>NZ_VEFS01000010.1:0-3005 GCF_007679045.1 Microbacterium sp. BH-3-3-3
TGAACTGCCTCACGGGTAGGTCGGAAGACTGTTTCCTGTGGGTGCGTCCGTTCCTTGAGAACTCAACAGCGTGCACTTGTCAAATGCCAATTTATTCCTCGTCGGTCCGTGTATTCGGATTGCGAGAAATTCCTTTGGATCAAAGACCAGCCCTTTTGGGGGTTGGCATATGGATACGTCAGTAATGATGTTTCTCTTTGGTCAGTTTCAAACTCGCTGCGGCCCCGTTTTCCCGGTGGTTGTATGCATTTCTTTTTTACGGAGAGTTTGATCCTGGCTCAGGATGAACGCTGGCGGCGTGCTTAACACATGCAAGTCGAACGGTGAAGCCAAGCTTGCTTGGTGGATCAGTGGCGAACGGGTGAGTAACACGTGAGCAACCTGCCCTGGACTCTGGGATAAGCGCTGGAAACGGCGTCTAATACTGGATATGAGCCCCTATCGCATGGTGGGGGTTGGAAAGATTTTTTGGTCTGGGATGGGCTCGCGGCCTATCAGCTTGTTGGTGAGGTAATGGCTCACCAAGGCGTCGACGGGTAGCCGGCCTGAGAGGGTGACCGGCCACACTGGGACTGAGACACGGCCCAGACTCCTACGGGAGGCAGCAGTGGGGAATATTGCACAATGGGCGAAAGCCTGATGCAGCAACGCCGCGTGAGGGATGACGGCCTTCGGGTTGTAAACCTCTTTTAGCAGGGAAGAAGCGAAAGTGACGGTACCTGCAGAAAAAGCGCCGGCTAACTACGTGCCAGCAGCCGCGGTAATACGTAGGGCGCAAGCGTTATCCGGAATTATTGGGCGTAAAGAGCTCGTAGGCGGTTTGTCGCGTCTGCTGTGAAATCCCGAGGCTCAACCTCGGGCCTGCAGTGGGTACGGGCAGACTAGAGTGCGGTAGGGGAGATTGGAATTCCTGGTGTAGCGGTGGAATGCGCAGATATCAGGAGGAACACCGATGGCGAAGGCAGATCTCTGGGCCGTAACTGACGCTGAGGAGCGAAAGGGTGGGGAGCAAACAGGCTTAGATACCCTGGTAGTCCACCCCGTAAACGTTGGGAACTAGTTGTGGGGACCATTCCACGGTTTCCGTGACGCAGCTAACGCATTAAGTTCCCCGCCTGGGGAGTACGGCCGCAAGGCTAAAACTCAAAGGAATTGACGGGGACCCGCACAAGCGGCGGAGCATGCGGATTAATTCGATGCAACGCGAAGAACCTTACCAAGGCTTGACATATACGAGAACGGGCCAGAAATGGTCAACTCTTTGGACACTCGTAAACAGGTGGTGCATGGTTGTCGTCAGCTCGTGTCGTGAGATGTTGGGTTAAGTCCCGCAACGAGCGCAACCCTCGTTCTATGTTGCCAGCACGTAATGGTGGGAACTCATGGGATACTGCCGGGGTCAACTCGGAGGAAGGTGGGGATGACGTCAAATCATCATGCCCCTTATGTCTTGGGCTTCACGCATGCTACAATGGCCGGTACAAAGGGCTGCAATACCGTGAGGTGGAGCGAATCCCAAAAAGCCGGTCCCAGTTCGGATTGAGGTCTGCAACTCGACCTCATGAAGTCGGAGTCGCTAGTAATCGCAGATCAGCAACGCTGCGGTGAATACGTTCCCGGGTCTTGTACACACCGCCCGTCAAGTCATGAAAGTCGGTAACACCTGAAGCCGGTGGCCCAACCCTTGTGGAGGGAGCCGTCGAAGGTGGGATCGGTAATTAGGACTAAGTCGTAACAAGGTAGCCGTACCGGAAGGTGCGGCTGGATCACCTCCTTTCTAAGGAGCATCTGGCACTGGGGTCTTCGGGCTCTTGTGTCCAGGCGCCAGTTCAACACCGCACGTGTGTTGCTGGTAGCTCATGGGTGGAACATTTGACTTGGTGCTCATATCTGATGGTTTGGATCTAGTACGCAGCTTGTCTGCAGGAACGGTTCGGTCCGAAGGGGTGGGTACATGCACGCTGTTGGGTCCTGAGGGGCCGGGCGCTGACGGGGGTCTTCGGATTCGTTGTTGGTGGCTGTTCCTCGAGGGCCTTTTTCTGGTGTCACGGTTGTGGCGTCGGGGAGGGGTACCGCCCGTACTTTGAGAACTACACAGTGGACGCGAGCATCTTCGACATGAGCCTTCGGGTTTGTGTCGTGAAGATGATCTTAAAGATCATTAGTCAATTTTTTGACGATTCAACTCATGTGATTTCAAGTCTTTAAGAGCAAACGGTGGATGCCTTGGCATCTGGAGCCGAAGAAGGACGTAGCAATCTGCGATAAGCCTCGGGGAACTGATAAGCGAGTTTTGATCCGAGGGTGTCCGAATGGGGAAACCCCGCCAGGGCGCGTGCGTACCTGGTGACTCCCGCCTGAATATATAGGGCGGGTAGAGGGAACGTGGGGAAGTGAAACATCTCAGTACCCACAGGAAGAGAAAGCAAAAGCGATTCCGTCAGTAGTGGCGAGCGAAATCGGAAGAGGCTAAACCTAGCGTGTGTGATAGCCGGCAGGCGTTGCATGTTGGGGGTTGTGGGACTTTTCGGATTGTTCTGCCGAATGATCGACGTGACAAGAGAGTATAGACGAACGGTTTTGAACGGCCGGTCATAGAGGGTGCGAACCCCGTAGTCGAAATGCTTGTTCTTGGCGTGAAGAGTATCCCAAGTAGCACGGGGCCCGAGAAATCCCGTGTGAATCTGTCAGGACCACCTGATAAGCCTAAATACTCCCAGATGACCGATAGCGGACAAGTACCGTGAGGGAAAGGTGAAAAGTACCCCGGGAGGGGAGTGAAATAGTACCTGAAACCGTTTGCTTACAAACCGTTGGAGCCTCCTTAGTAGGGGTGACAGCGTGCCTTTTGAAGAATGAGCCTGCGAGTTAGCGATACGTGGCGAGGTTAACCCGTGTGGGGTAGCCGTAGCGAAAGCGAGTCTGAATAGGGCGATTCAGTCGCGTGTCCTAGACCCGAAGCGAAGTGATCTATCCATGGCCAGGTTGAAGCGACGGTAAGACGT
>NZ_VEFS01000010.1:3102-5651 GCF_007679045.1 Microbacterium sp. BH-3-3-3
ATCGTGGAGGACCGAACCCACTTAGGTTGAAAACTGAGGGGATGAGCTGTGGATAGGGGTGAAAGGCCAATCAAACTTCGTGATAGCTGGTTCTCTCCGAAATGCATTTAGGTGCAGCGTTGCGTGTTTCTTGCCGGAGGTAGAGCTACTGGATGGCCGATGGGCCCTACAAGGTTACTGACGTCAGCCAAACTCCGAATGCCGGTAAGTGAGAGCGCAGCAGTGAGACTGTGGGGGATAAGCTTCATAGTCGAGAGGGAAACAACCCAGACCACCAACTAAGGTCCCTAAGCGCGTGCTAAGTGGGAAAGGATGTGGAGTTGCTTTGACAACCAGGAGGTTGGCTTAGAAGCAGCCACCCTTGAAAGAGTGCGTAATAGCTCACTGGTCAAGTGATTCCGCGCCGACAATGTAACGGGGCTCAAGCACGCCACCGAAGTTGTGGCATTGACATTTTTGGTAGGCCTTCGTGGTCCAGCCGTGTTGATGGGTAGGAGAGCGTCGTGTGGCGAGTGAAGCGGCGGGGTGACCCAGCCGTGGACGCCACACGAGTGAGAATGCAGGCATGAGTAGCGAAAGACGTGTGAGAAACACGTCCTCCGAAAGACCAAGGGTTCCAGGGTCAAGCTAATCTTCCCTGGGTAAGTCGGGACCTAAGGCGAGGCCGACAGGCGTAGTCGATGGACAACGGGTTGATATTCCCGTACCGGCGAAGAACCGCCCAAGCTAATCCAGTGGTGCTAAGAGTCCTAGCTCGGAATGTTGTTGATCCCTTCGGGGTGAAGGCACGTCCGTGTGAACGCTCGACCCCATGCTGGTGCGGCTAGCGTATTAACAGGTGTGACGCAGGAAGGTAGCCCAAGCCAGGCGATGGTAGTCCTGGTGCAAGTGCGTAGGCCAAGTGATAGGCAAATCCGTCACTTACATAGGCTGAGACACGATGCGGATAAAAAGTGGGTGATCCTATGCTGCCAAGAAAAGCATCGACGCGAGGTTCAAGCCGCCCGTACCCCAAACCGACTCAGGTGGTCAGGTAGAGAATACCAAGGAGATCGAGAGAATCGTGGTTAAGGAACTCGGCAAAATGCCCCCGTAACTTCGGGAGAAGGGGGGCCATCCACTTATTAGGACTTGCTCCGAAAGGGTGTGGTGGCCGCAGAGACTAGTGGGTAGCGACTGTTTACTAAAAACACAGGTCCGTGCCAAGTCGCAAGACGATGTATACGGACTGACGCCTGCCCGGTGCTGGAAGGTTAAGAGGACCGGTTAGCCGCAAGGCGAAGCTGAGAATTTAAGCCCCAGTAAACGGCGGTGGTAACTATAACCATCCTAAGGTAGCGAAATTCCTTGTCGGGTAAGTTCCGACCTGCACGAATGGCGTAACGACTTCCCAACTGTCTCAACCGCGAACTCGGCGAAATTGCATTACGAGTAAAGATGCTCGTTACGCGCAGCAGGACGGAAAGACCCCGTGACCTTTACTACAGCTTGGTATTGGTGTTCGGTGTGGCTTGTGTAGGATAGGTGGGAGACGGTGAAGCATTCACGCCAGTGAGTGTGGAGTCATTGTTGAAATACCACTCTGGTCACTCTGGATATCTAACTTAGGACCGTGATCCGGTTCAGGGACAGTGCCTGGTGGGTAGTTTAACTGGGGCGGTTGCCTCCCAAAATGTAACGGAGGCGCCCAAAGGTTCCCTCAACCTGGTTGGCAATCAGGTGGCGAGTGTAAGTGCACAAGGGAGCTTGACTGTGAGACTGACAGGTCGAGCAGGGACGAAAGTCGGGACTAGTGATCCGGCAGTGGCTTGTGGAAGCGCTGTCGCTCAACGGATAAAAGGTACCTCGGGGATAACAGGCTGATCTTGCCCAAGAGTCCATATCGACGGCATGGTTTGGCACCTCGATGTCGGCTCGTCGCATCCTGGGGCTGGAGTAGGTCCCAAGGGTTGGGCTGTTCGCCCATTAAAGCGGTACGCGAGCTGGGTTTAGAACGTCGTGAGACAGTTCGGTCCCTATCCGCTGCGCGCGTAGGAAGTTTGAGAGGATCTGACCCTAGTACGAGAGGACCGGGTTGGACGAACCTCTGGTGTGTCAGTTGTTCCGCCAGGAGCACCGCTGATTAGCTACGTTCGGGATGGATAACCGCTGAAAGCATCTAAGCGGGAAGCCGGCCTCAAGATGAGACTTCCATACCATTTATGGTGAGAGGCTCCCAGCCAGACTACTGGGTTGATAGGCCGGATGTGGAAGCGTAGTAATACGTGAAGCTGACCGGTACTAATAAGCCGATGACTTGATAACACACCGTTTTTGGTGCTTGCGTCCACTGAGTGGTTCTCGATGTACGGTCGGGAACACAACAATGAAATATCGTTGTTGGTTTTTGAAACATCAATAGTGTTTCGGCGGCCATAGCGAGAGGGAAACGCCCGGTCACATTCCGAACCCGGAAGCTAAGCCTCTCAGCGCCGATGGTACTGCAGGGGGGACCCTGTGGGAGAGTAGGACACCGCCGGACTTCCTTTAAGTCGAAATGGCCACCCAAA
>NZ_VEFS01000011.1 GCF_007679045.1 Microbacterium sp. BH-3-3-3
TCCCGCCCGAGAAGAAGGCCGAATTCGACCTTCTCGCCGTCGCCACCGCCGAGGGTCGCAGCCCCGCCCGCCTGCGCTCCCGCCTGGCCGTCCTAGCCGAGAAACTGCACCCCACCACCCTCACCGAACGTCACCAGCGCGGGCGCGACACCCGCTGCGTCCGCCTCGTCACCCAAGCCGACGGCATGTCCGACCTCATCGCAACCCTGCCCACCGTGCTCGCCGTCGGCATCTACGACCGCCTCACGCACCAAGCTCGCGCGCTCCTCGACATCCGGGCCGGCGGCGGGCTCGGGCTCGACAGGGCGGACAGCGCCCTCGCGGGTGTCGATACGCCCGGCGACGATGCAGGCGGCACCGCGGCACCCGGCCCGCACCCGGTTTTCGGGTCCGACCACTCCGCTGCCGCGGCGGCTCTCAGTCCCGCCACCGTGCTCGCCACCGACCAGCGCACCACCGCGCAACTGCGCGCCGACATCCTCGCCGACCTGCTGCTGGCCGCCGCACCGGAAGCCGACCCCACCCGCACCGACGACGGCCCCGGCACCCTCGGCACCATCCGCGCCCGCGTCCAGATCGTCGTCCCCGCCCTCACCATCCTCAACCCCACCCGAGAAAACGACGACCCCGCCGAACTCATCGGCCACGGCCCCATCGACGCCCACACCGCCCGCACCCTCGCCGAAACCACCCCCACCCCCTGGGACCGCGTGCTCACCCACCCCCTCACCGGAGCAGTCCTGCACACCGACACCTACCACCGCACCACCGCCATCGACCGCCACCTCCGCGCCCGCGACCGCCACTGCCGCTGGCCCGGCTGCACCATCCCCGCCATCCGCTGCGAAGTCGACCACACCCACGACCACGCCAAAGGCGGCCCCACCACCATCACCAACCTCGCCCACCTCTGCCAACGCCACCACACCCAAAAGCAGTTCACCCGCTGGCAGGTTCGACAACTCCCCGGCGGAATCCTCGAATGGACCTCCCCCACCGGCCGCACCTACACCGACGAACCCCTCCCCTACTCCCCCGCCGTCCGCTTCACCCCCGACGACCCACCCCCACCCGACCCCGACGACAACGGCACACCCCCACCCTTCTGACACACGCACCACCCCGCACCCACGCCTCCCTGCGCGCGCTCCTCCCC
>NZ_VEFS01000012.1 GCF_007679045.1 Microbacterium sp. BH-3-3-3
GCGTCGGCATCGAGGATGTCGATGTCCAGCGCGTCCGCGTCGATCAGGTCGATGTCCAGACCGTCAGCGTCACCGTCGATGTCCAGCACGTCCGCGTCAGCGTCCAGCAGGTCGAGATCGGCGTCGATGTCGAGCGCGTCGAGCAGGTCGGTCACGTCGAGGTCGAGCACGTCCAGAGCGTCGGCGTCAGCGGCATCCGCGTCCACCACGTCCGTGGCGTCAGCAGCATCCGCGTCGATGTCCAGCACGTCCGCGTCGGCATCGAGGATGTCGATGTCCAGCGCGTCCGCGTCGATCAGGTCGATGTCCAGACCGTCAGCGTCACCGTCGATGTCCAGCACGTCCGCGTCAGCGTCCAGCAGGTCGAGATCGGCGTCGATGTCGAGCGCGTCGAGCAGGTCGGTCACGTCGAGGTCGAGCACGTCCAGAGCGTCGGCGTCAGCGGCATCCGCGTCCACCACGTCCGTGGCGTCAGCAGCATCCGCGTCGATGTCCAGCACGTCCGCGTCGGC
>NZ_VEFS01000013.1 GCF_007679045.1 Microbacterium sp. BH-3-3-3
GGGACCGGAGGCTTCGACAAGCTCAGCCACCTCCCCACCTGCCCGCAGTAACCCAGGTCCCTGAGCCTGTCGAAGGGACCGGGGGCTTCGACAAGCTCAGCCACCTCCCCACCCGCGGTAACCCAGGTCCCTGAGCCTGTCGAAGGGACCGGAGGCTTCGACAAGCTCAGCCACCTCCCCACCCGCGGTAACCCAGGTCCCTGAGCCTGTCGAAGGGACCGGAGGCTTCGACAAGCTCAGCCACCTCCCCACCCGCGGTAACCCAGGTCCCTGAGCCTGTCGAAGGGACCGGAGGCTTCGACAAGCTCAGCCACCTCCCCACCCGCGGTAACCCAGGTCCCTGAGCCTGTCGAAGGGACCGGAGGCTTCG
>NZ_VEFS01000014.1 GCF_007679045.1 Microbacterium sp. BH-3-3-3
TATATGCTAAGTGTTGATTATGACGCTAATCAAGGATGGCATGATATGAAAATTGTGCCGTACGCACCATTTGAAATTTCACCAGCAGCGCAAGGGTTACATTATGGGCAGGCAGTTTTTGAAGGCCTTAAAGCTTATAAACATAAAGGCGAAGTTGTATTATTCCGTCCAGACCAAAATTTCAAACGTATTAATAATTCTTTAGCACGTTTAGAAATGCCAGAAGTTGATGAAGGAGCATTATTAGAAGGGCTGAAGCAGCTTATCGACGTTGAACGAGATTGGGTACCTGAAGGCGAAGGGCAATC
>NZ_VEFS01000015.1 GCF_007679045.1 Microbacterium sp. BH-3-3-3
GCGCAGGCGGGCGGGGCTGCGACCCTCGGCGGTGGCGACGGCGAGAAGGTCGAATTCGGCCTTCTTCTCGGGCGGGAGGGCTGAGCCGATGTCGGCGATGACGTGGGCGTGGGCGCGGGTGAGAGCCCCCGCTTCCCACGCGGCGAGGGTGGCGGGGTAGTCGTCGACGAGGGTCATCGCCTGACACATCTGCCGCTGCACCGACCGGTCGGAGAGGTTCTCGGCCGCGGCGAGCTCGGACGCCACCTCCCTCAGGGCCAGTTGCGCGGCGCGGGCGGGCGCGCGCTG
>NZ_VEFS01000016.1 GCF_007679045.1 Microbacterium sp. BH-3-3-3
TAACTTATTACTTGTTCGCCCCACAGGGGAGAGCGGAGCGGCCGAAAGGCCCCGCAGCCCCTCAAGTAGCGAACCACCCCCCAACACCAGATGTTGAGAGTTTCGACTCTTTGGTCTACAGTTGGGATCCTGCCAATCGGCACACATCCCCAGCAGAACATCTCCTTCCGGAGTTTTCGTGCTGTCGGTCGTGCCGAATCGGCAATCTAGTGAACTGCCTCACGGGTAGGTCGGAAGACTGTTTCCTGTGGGTGCGTCCGTTCCTTGAGAACTCAACAGCGTGC
>NZ_VEFS01000017.1 GCF_007679045.1 Microbacterium sp. BH-3-3-3
GCTCAGGGACCTGGGTGCGTGCGCGGGTTCCGGTCCCTTCGACAAGCTCAGGGACCTGGGTGCGTGCGCGGGTTGCGGTCCCTTCGGCAGGCTCAGGGACCTGGGTGCGTGCGCGGGTTCCGGTCCCTTCGACAAGCTCAGGGACCTGGATGCGTGCGCGGGTTCCGGTCCCTTCGACAAGCTCAGGGACCTGGGTGCGTGCGCGGGTTCCGGTCCCTTCGACAAGCTCAGGGACCTGGGTGCGTGCGCGGGTTGCG
>NZ_VEFS01000018.1 GCF_007679045.1 Microbacterium sp. BH-3-3-3
TTATGATTGAACTTAACCAATTTATAAAAGTACCGAATTTAAATAAAACTAAAATAAAATTTAATATGAATGCAGGAAATGTTGAAATAAGAGCTTGGGATTTACTTTTTAAAGAAGATGAAACTGAATGGGAACAAATTAATGCATGGAAAACGAAACATCCAAATAACAATTTGAATCATGCAGATTACCTACTAGCTTTTGCTCAATATTATCCATATGGTCCAGAATATTTTATTTTTGGA
>NZ_VEFS01000019.1 GCF_007679045.1 Microbacterium sp. BH-3-3-3
AAACATCGCCAAATGTTTTTTACGTTGCTTTTTTTTAATTGTAGCACAATTACAAACATTGTTAAGTCTAACGATAAACGATAAGTTCAGATTTATTCCAATTGCTTTATTGACGTTGAGCCTCGGAACCCTTAACAATCCCAAAACTTGTCGAATGGTCGGCTTAATAGCTCACGCTATGCCGACATTCGTCTTCAAGTTTAGTTAAGAGTTCTTCTCAACATCAATCCATTTTCTC
>NZ_VEFS01000001.1:0-181421 GCF_007679045.1 Microbacterium sp. BH-3-3-3
AGTGCACGCTGTTGAGTTCTCAAGGAACGGACGCACCCACAGGAAACAGTCTTCCGACCTACCCGTGAGGCAGTTCACTACCTTCACCGGCCACTCAGCACTCGATTCCGCAGTGGGACCTCACGGAGAGATCAACCTCGGGAACCGGTCGAATGGCCAGAACCAAAACCTTACACCATTCGGTGGGGTTCTGGGTGGTTCACCGCGTGAGAGGGAGCGTGGCCTTCCGGCCTTCCCGCTCTCCCCTGTGGGGCGAACAAGTAATAAGTTACGCGCGAGGCGGCGACCCGTCGAATCCGGGCGCCTCCCGGGCGTGTCGGGGGCGTGGAACCGCGGAATCCTGCGGAAACGACGAAGGGCTCGAGCGACGGTGTCGTCGCCCGAGCCCTTCCGCGTCGCCGGTCAGGCGGCGAGGTGCACCGGCGCCACCGCGGACGCCGCCTCGGAGAAGCCGCCGTAGAACTCGATGCCCCCGAAGAACATCGCGCCGATCACGAGGGCGAAGACGAACAGGATCGAGAGGAACAGCACGGCGACGCCGGCGAGGGTGATGAGAAGCGGAAGTCGAGAGGCCATGACTCCATCTTGCCCTGCTCCCCCACCTCGCGCGGGGGATTGCGCCCGGAAACGACCGAAGGCCGGCACCTCCGAAGAGGTACCGGCCTTCGATACGGGACGGATCAGCGGCCGGAGAGCTTCTCGCGAAGCGCAGCCAGCGACTCGTCGTCGGCGAGGGTGCCCTGGGCGGGCGTCTCCGACGAGAACGATCCACCGAACGAACCGGCGTCCGTCGGGTTGGCGGCCTCGGCCTCGAGGGCCTTGGCGACGGCAGCCTTGTGGGCTTCCCAGCGACCCTGAGCAGCGGCGTACTCCTGCTCCCAGGCCTCGCGCTGAGTGTCGAAGCCCTCGAGCCACGCACCCGACTCGGGGTCGAAGCCCTCGGGGTACTTGTACTCGCCACGCTCGTCGTACTCGGTCGCCATGCCGTAGAGGGCCGGGTCGAACTCGGTGCCGTTGGGGTCGACCGACTCGTTGGCCTGCTTGAGCGACAGCGAGATGCGGCGACGCTCGAGGTCGATGTCGATGATCTTGACGAAGACCTCTTCGCCGACCGACACGACCTGCTCGGCGAGCTCGACGTGCTTGCCCGACAGCTCGGAGATGTGCACGAGGCCCTCGATGCCGTCGGCCACGCGGACGAACGCACCGAAGGGAACGAGCTTGGTGACCTTGCCCGGCGCGATCTGACCGATCGCGTGGGTACGGGCGAACACCTGCCACGGGTCTTCCTGCGTCGCCTTGAGCGAGAGCGACACGCGCTCGCGATCGAGGTCGACCTCGAGGATCTCGACGGTGACCTCCTGGCCCACCTCGACGACCTCGGAGGCGTGCTCGATGTGCTTCCAGGAGAGCTCGGAGACGTGGACGAGACCGTCGACGCCACCCAGGTCGACGAACGCACCGAAGTTGACGATCGACGAGACCGTGCCCTTGCGGACCTGGCCCTTGTGGAGGTTGTTGAGGAACGTGGTGCGCGACTCGGACTGCGTCTGCTCGAGCAGGGCGCGGCGCGACAGCACGACGTTGTTGCGGTTCTTGTCGAGCTCGAGGATCTTGGCCTCGATCTCCTGGCCGAGGTACGGCGTGAGGTCGCGGACGCGGCGCAGCTCGATGAGCGACGCCGGGAGGAAGCCGCGGAGGCCGATGTCGACGATGAGACCACCCTTGACGACCTCGATCACGGAACCGGTGACAACACCGTCGTTCTCCTTGATCTTCTCGACGTCGCCCCACGCACGCTCGTACTGCGCGCGCTTCTTGGACAGGATGAGGCGGCCTTCCTTGTCCTCCTTCTGGAGAACGAGGGCCTCGACGTGGTCGCCGACGTTGACGACCTCGTTGGGGTCGACGTCGTGCTTGATCGAGAGCTCGCGGGAGGGGATGACACCCTCGGTCTTGTAGCCGACGTCGAGGAGGACCTCGTCGCGGTCGATCTTCACGACGGTGCCCTCGATGAGGTCTCCGTCGTTGAAGAACTTGAGCGTCTTCTCGACCGCGGCCAGGAAGTCTTCGGCCGAGCCGATGTCGTTGATCGCGACCTGCTTGGTAGCCGGGGCGGTCGTTGCGGTAGTCATGTAGTGGGTTGTCCTAGTTGGGTGTGGTGTCGGGCTCCGACTCCTGTGCCAGTGGTCCGGCGGACCATGGCCTTCGGGCATTCGGCCGCCCATGGGCGAACGAATACCGCGAGTCGAAGCGAAGCGGATTTGTTCGTGCGATGCCACGGGCTCACTCGGGAAACGAGCAGAGCCATACGTGTGACACCTCAGTTTAGCGCACCGACCGTCCGCCCCGCTCCGTGGGCCGGCGTGACCGGCTCTGCGAGTCGCCTGAGTCGGCGCACGCGGGGCGAACGGCATCCGGAGGCCGGGAAACGGCGTGATCGATTCGCCCCGGATCGGCACTTTTCTCGGGCCGATCGAGAGCGTTACGCCCAGGTGGCATCCAGACTGCCGTGCCAGGCTCCCGATTTCGTACCCGCCGTGCGCGGGCCGGACGGTGACACCCGCACCGTCCTCCCTCACGTGAAACCGGTTCTATGCGCTCTGATTCGACGCCCCCTACCAATCGTCGCGCCCGTCGCCTGGCCACCCGTCGCACCCGTCGTCGTCCTGTGACGGCCATGGGCGCCCTCGTGGTCGGAGTCGTCGCGGCAGCGGCCCTCACCGGCACCGTCCCGGCGGCGACGGCCTCCCCCGCCGACCTGTCGACCGCCACCTTCTCGCTCGCCTCGGCGACCACCCCCGTCGCCCTCGCGGCCTCCGCCGGACCCGAGATCTCCGAAGCGCGCGCGGCCACCGCCGCCGCCTCGACCTCTCTCGGCGCCGCCACGCAGGTGCAGGGCGACATCGCGGCATCCGGTCTCGACATCGGCCAGCCCGCCACCGTCGACACCACGGCCCTCGAGGCCGCGACTGACCGTCTCGAGAAGGCGTACGTGCTGCCCGAGACCTTCCTGCCCGCGCTCACTGAGAACGTCACCGCCGCCTCGGCGACGGTCGATCAGCGCGTGTCGGAGCTGCGCGGCGGCCTCGACGCCGCCGTCGCCAAGAAGGCCGAAGAGGAAGCCGCCGCCGAGAAGGCGCGCCAGGAGGCCGAAGCGGCCGCTGCCGCAGCCGCCGCGGAGAAGGCCGCCGCCGAGCAGCAGGCCGCCAAGAGATCCAGCAGCTCCAACAGCGGAAGCAGCAGCAGCAGCAACAAGAGCAGTGGGGGCGGCGGCACGTCGTCGGCTCCCCCGGCCTCGAGCGGCGGCGGATCGGGTGACAACAGCCCCGCCGGTGCCCAGGCGACCGCCCGCGGCATGCTCGCCGGGTGGGGATGGGGCGACGACCAGTTCAGCTGCCTCGTCTCGCTCTGGAACAAGGAGTCGGGCTGGAACTACAAGGCCTACAACGCCGGCAGCGGCGCCACGGGCATTCCGCAGGCCCTTCCCGGCAGCAAGATGGCGTCGGCCGGCGCCGACTGGCAGACCAACGCCGCCACGCAGATCGCCTGGGGCTTCGGCTACATCTCGGGCCGCTACGGCACCCCCTGCGCCGCGTGGGGCCACTCGCAGTCGGTCGGCTGGTACTGACCCGTCAGTCCCAGCGCATCACGGAGCGCGCCGCCTCGGAGAATCCTCCGGAGCGGCGCGCTTCGCTCATGAGGGCGAGGTGTTCGACTCCTGAGACCTCGCGGAGGGCTGCGGGACCGACCTGCGTCCGCCACAGCGCGGCGAAGCGCACGGCGTCGTCGCGTCGACGACCGATCTCGGCGGGGACGGCCACGAAGGTGCGGGCACGACCGCGCCCGGCCCGGCCCAGCACCGCGCGCACCAGGAACGGCCCTGCGCCGCGATCGATCTCGAGGACGAACCGCGGGGAGCGGATCGGCGCGGTGAGCTCCTCGAGCGCTGCGGCCAGCGTGCGCTGAGCCGGCACCGGCGCGCTCGGCACGCGGATCCGGGCTCGCACGCGAGCGCCCTCGAGCGGCTCGGTCTCGACGATCGGGCGATCTGGCACCGGGGCGACCCGGCCGGCGGCGACGAGGGCGTCCCACACCACGCCCGCGATGCGGCGGAGCGTCTCGGGGGCGTCGTTCACCTGACGACGCGTGCGGACCCAGGCGCGGCCGAACGGGACGGCGGCGACAGCCCCGCACAGCGCGACGAGCGCGGCGACGGGCGAGCCCACCGGGTGCGGCAGGAGCACCGCCGCCCCCAGCCCCAGCACGACCAGCGCAACCGCGGCGCCCAGGCTCGACCCGAGCGCCCGCGCGGCGACGACCGAGGTCGAGAACGCCGGGGCCCCGCGCGGACGTTCGATGACGGATGCTGCTTCTTCGCGGTCGACGTAGGGCGTGCCGACGCGCCACTCGGCACGCGTCTGCGCCCGCGGCGGCACGGCGTCGAGACCGGAGAGGGGCGCGTGCGAAGCGCCGGCGGTCTTCTCGCGCACCGCGTCGAGAGCCCGCCGGCGCTCCGCCCCCAGCGCCGCGCCGATTCCGCGGACCACCTCGGTGGGTCTGTCGACGTCGAGCCCCCAGAGGCGAGCGTGCTTGCGGGTCAGGCGAGCGGCATCCGGCTGCGCCTGCAACGACGACGAGGGAGGCAGCATCGCGGTGATCGTCCAGTTGTGCGCGACCTTCTCGGGCCACGCGGGGTCGAGGCGAAGGGTGCGCCCGCGCAGCTGCTGCGTCGCCGACGCCGTGGCCACCGCCGTCAGGTCGATCAGCGTGTTGACCGCGGGGCAGTCCCACCCCTCGCCGAAGAGGCCCCGCGTGCCGACGACGACATCAACGGCTCCCGAGGCGAGCAGTCGCGCCGCCGCGCGGACGATGCCCGCCCCTGCGATCCCCCGCACCTCGAGGGCGGCGGGGTCGTCGTCGCAGGGCGCTGTGGTCGCCTCGACCCCCAGCTCGGCGGAGAGGACCGGCAGGAGGACATCGGCGTCGACGGCCGCGATGCGCACCGTCGACGAGGTGACCAGCACGACTCGCAGGCCCTGGGTCGCGGCATCCGTGATCACGACCGAGAACGTGCGCACGGCGCCCGCGCTGCCGAGCAGACCCCCGTGCGTGTTGCCGTGGGTGACGAAGTCGGTCACGACGAGGGCCCGCAGACGCGTGCCCAGCTCGGCGCGCTCGCGGGCGAGCACGTCGCAGGCTCCGCGGTCCTTCGCGAGCGACGACGACAGCACCGTGTCGATCGCGTCGCGGGACCGGCGCACTCCCCGGTCGGTCAAGGCGTATCCGAAGTCGGCGAGCAGGCGCTTCAGCCGCTGCCAATCGGGTTCGCGCGAGGGGTCGGGCAGTACGTGTTCGAGGGCGTAGCGCCCGATCAGACGCACCGTCTCGTCGGTCGAGGGGGCGCGTCGCGCGACGGCGGGCATCCGCGCGACCACCGGATGGCCGGGCGCGGTGAGCGCGAGCATCGCGGCGGCGGCCTCGGCGCCCGCGAAATCGGCCGCGAACGCCAGGGCGAGGCGGCGGTCGATCGCGGCGGCTTCGGCATCGCTGTCGTCCGGGGCGGCTGCGGGCGGAGGCGCGAGCGGGCCGGAGGGCGTCTCCGCGGCGGTGTGCGCAGGCGTACCCGCCGACGGGGGATCGAGGGGCGCCGCGGGCGCCTCGGGGGGCTGCAGGGCGCGGAGCAGGAAGTCGCGGCCCTCGCCGACCGAGAAGGTCGTGTGCAGGGCCACCTGCAGCGCTTCGGCGTGGGCACCGAGGAACGCCTGCTCCTCGGCGGTGGGGGCGACGACGTGCACGAGATCGCGGTACGGCGCGAGGTCGCCCTCGCGCACCACCGCCGGGACCGGGACCTCCAGGTCGACGTCTCCGAGCAGCGAGACGTAGTTGTCGTACTCGTCGGCGTCGTCGGGCGAAGGAAGCGTCGCGGTCAGACCGATCACGAGCGGGGCGCGCCCCGCCGCGCGGAGCCGCGCGAGCAGGGCGGCCACCACGAGCGCCCAGTGGTCGAGCAGGTGATGGCACTCGTCGAGGATCACCGTTTCGACCCCGACGTCGACGAGCCGATCGATCAGCTCACGGGCGTGCGGGTGCAGCGACGCCATGAGCGCCTCGGCGTCGTGTCGCGCGAGCGAGCGCCGTAGGGCACGGGAGCGGGACCGGATGCCGCGCCGGTGCGCGGGCGGGTTGCTCGACGCGAGCGCGTCGAGCCAGCGCTCGGCCTCGCCGGGCGTGCGCGCGTCGGCCTCCAGTTCGTCGAGCCAGCGCCGCCGGGCGAGACCGGCGAACGGGTCGGCGGAGTCGACGACGCTGATCGCCTGGTAGGTCAGCGCGGTGAGGACGGCCGGGGTCTCGGGGTCGTCGGAGACGGCGGCGGAGTCGGGCGCGAGCCCCCGGGCGGCCGAAACCCACTGCGCGCGGATCGCCGTGGTCGGGGCGAACACCACCGCGCGTCCGCCCCGGCGCATCGCCAGTAGCAGACCGAGCAGGGTCTTACCCGCCCCGGGCGGGGCGACGAGGTGCAGAGGCTCGCCGGCATCGACGTCGACGCGGTCGAGGGCATCGGCCTGGTACGCGCGGAGCGTCCCGTCGAACCGCCACGCCGACAGGGGACGCTGCGGATCGGTCGACACCGCGCCAGTCTAGGGAGGCGCTGCGCCGCGACACGGCGCAGGCCCGGAGAGGACGTGCACGTGGACCTGAGGTGGCTCGACGCCCCTGCCGACGAGGTGGCCGCCGCCCTGGCATCCGCCGCTCCCCGCCCCCGACCGGACTGGGTGCCCACGGGGCGCCAGGTGCTGCTGCACGTGAACAACACCGTGCTGCTGTGGGCGCTGTTCGTGGTCTTCTTCTCGATCGGGGTCGCGGTCGACGGTTACGGCGACGGGACCGTGGGCCCCCGCGAGGCCACCGCGTTCTGGTGGGCCGTCGGCGTCTTCGTCGTATGGTTCACCCTCACCGTCGCGCTCTGGCGCTGGTCTCTGCAGCCCCTCGCGACCCGCGCGCGGCTGCGGCAGGGGCGACGCGAGCTCACCGCGCTCGTCAACGGCTTCCGCCCCGAGGCGAGCGGACACGCGACCTTCGCCTCGCTGGTGACCGACCACAGCGTCGGTGTGCGGGAGTATCCGCGGTTCGTCGCGGCCGGCGCCGAGTTCGGGACCGTGCGGGCGCGGGCTCCGCGGGCGCGCCCGTGGCAGTACCTCCTCGTGCGGCTCGCCTCGCCGCTCCCCCACCTCGTGCTGGACTCCCGCCGCAACGACGGCTGGGGCGCGGGCCTTCCGGCCGCGGTCGCCCGTCATCAGCAACTCTCGCTCGAGGGCGACTTCGACCGGTCGTTCCGCACCTTCGCCCCCGACGGGTATGGCCCCGACGCGCTCTACGTGCTCACTCCCGACGTCATGGGCGCCCTCGTCGATCACGCGGCGGACTTCGACGTCGAGATGCGCGACGACACCGTTGTCTTCTTCCGGCAGCTCGACGCGGACTACACCCGCGCAGCCGACTGGGAGCGGGTGGATGCCGCGCTGACGCACGTCGTTCCGCGTCTCGCCGCGATCTCGCGCCGCTACGTCGACGAGCACGTGCCCGGGCAAGGGGCGGTGGAGATCTCCGCCGCCGCGCGCGAGGTCGCGACCTGGCGACCGCCGTCGCCACTGATCGGCCGCGACGGCAGACGCCTCGACGCCCGAACGCCCCAGACGGGACGGCTCCCGGTCATCGCGAAGATCACGTGGATCGTCGTGCGCACGGGGCTCTACGTCGTGCCGGGGGTCTTCGCGTTCGCCGGCTTCATGTCGATCGTCGACGGGCGCTGAGCCCGGCGGCATCCGGAACCGTCTTCACCCCCGCCGGCGCTGCCCCGGGTCAGAGGCCGTTGCGGCGAGCGACCCACCCCGCGAGCAGCGCGTGCGAGAGCGGCGCGATCGACACGATCATGAGGATCGTGCCCAGCACCGCCTGCTCGGCCTGCAGCAGCACGCCGCCGATGAGCAGGCCCGTGAACAGCACCGACGAGACGACCCGGCGCACCATGCGCTCGAGATCGCGCATGCGGCGCTCGATGCGCGGCGTCTGCACCGAGACCGAGCCGTCTTCGAAACGCGAGATGAGGTTGTCGGCGCGGCGCGGCAGGCGCGCGGTCACGGCGGCCACCGCTCCGACCTCGCGCACGAAGGCCTGGGCGGTGTTGCCGCTCTCTTCGCGGATGAGGCGCTGGGCGTAGGGCTCGACGGCGTCCCAGATGTTGAAGGCGGGGTCGAGCGCGCTGCACATGCCGCTGGTGAGCGACATCGCACGCACGATCAGCAGGAAGTTCTCGGGCAACTGGAACGGCAGCGATCGCACGACGTCGCCGAACTCGATCGCGAACGCGCGGAACTCGCGGGGATCGACCTCTTGCAGCTCGGCGAAGCCCATTCCGCCGAAGCGGGAGAACAGGCCCGTCATCGCGCGCTCCAGCTGCACGGTGTCGGCCGAGGGCAGCAGCACGCCGACATCGCGGATGCCGTCGACCAGACCCTTTCCGTCGCGCGAGGCCGCCGCGATGAGCACGCGGCGCAGCCCCCGGCGCAGGCTCGGCGGGACTTCGCCCATCATGCCGAAGTCGATGAAGGTGAAGCGCCAGGCCGGGGTGCCGGCGTCGGTCGTGCCCTCGAGGGGCGTGACGAAGACGTTTCCGGGGTGCGGGTCGGCGTGGAAGAAGCCGTCGTCGAACAGCTGGTCGAACATCACCCGCGCGAAGCGGGCGGCGACCTCGGAGGGGTCGATGCCGGCGGCGCGGAGGGCGTCGACGTCGTTGATCTTGATCGCGGTGACGTCTTGGAGGGTCAGCACACGACGGGTGGTGCGCTCCCACACGACCTCGGGCACGGCCACGCCGTCGGGTCCGCCGAAGTCGGCGGCGAAGCGCTCGGAGTTGGCCGCCTCGTGCAGATAGTCGATCTCTTCGAGGCTCGTGATCGCGAACTCCTCGACGAGCGAGGGCATGTCGACTCGGTCACGGACGAGGGCGACCTTGCTGAGCCACACCCCGACCTTGCGGAGGGCGCGAAGATCGACGTCGACGATCCGGTCGATGCCCGGCCGCTGGATCTTCAGCACGACAGCGCTCAACCCGGTCTCGGCCGCCAGGTCGTCGGTCAGCACGGCGCGGTGCGCCTGGCCCAGCGACGCCGCCGCGAGGGGCCGCTCGTCGACGCTCGCGAACGCACGCTCCAGCGGCATCCCGAGCTCTGCTTCGGCACGGGCGCGCATCTGCACGAACGGAACCGCGGGTACCTCGTCTTGCAGGCCCTCGAGCTGTTTCGTGATCGAGGGCGGCAGCACGTCGAGGCGCGACGACATGAATTGCCCGACCTTGATCATGAGACCGCCGAGGTCGACCGCGAGCACGTGGAAGCGCTGCGCGATGCGCTCGAGACGCCGGGTGCGGCCCCGGGCGGAGATCCACCCGAGGCCGAACCGCGGCAGGAACAGCTCGTACCACCACGCCTGCACGAGGTAGCGTGCGGCAAAACGCGTGATGCGGCGGTAACGGGCCTTCATGAGGGCGTCGTCGGTCATCGAATCTCCTGGATGCCGACGTGCGCCCCGCACGCGTCGAACGCGGTGAACCTCACCCCTGGGCGAGGATGGAGTAGAGCTTACGGCGCGCCTCTTCGAGGATCTCGACCGCTTGCGCGATCTGCTCCTTGTCGCCCGTGCGGCCGACCTGCGCCGCCGCCTGAGCCAGCTCGATACCGGCCTTGGGCAGCGCGGTCATGCGACCGCCGTCGCGGGATCCGGCCGACTCCCACGGCGCGGTGCGCTCGGTGGTCTCGTCGCCGGCCGCGGCGCGACCCTCGGCGGTGAGCGAGTAGGTCTTGCGACCGTTCGACTCCTCGGCCTGCACGAGACCCTCGTCGGTCAGCAGCTGCAGCGTGGGGTACACCGAGCCGGGGCTCGGCTTCCACGAGCCGCCGCTGCGGTCTTCGATCTCGCGGATGATCTGGTAGCCGTGCATCGGCTGCTCGAGCAGCAGCGAGAGCACGGCCGAACGCACGTCGCCCTTGTTCATGCGGGGCGTCGTCGAGGCCTTCTGCTCGAACTGCGTGCGCAGCTGTTCGAGACCCTCGAGGATGTTGGACATCGGCCAGCCGGGGGTGTTGTTGCCGCCGCGTCCGCCGAACGCGTCTCCCAGGAATGAACCACTCATGACGACCTCCTTCGCGCGGACCCGACCTGAGTCAGCGATACATAACGATATATCGCTGAACGCCCCTCGAGGCTGGGAATCGGCCCGCGATCGCTCGACGTCGAGGCACCGCCGAAACGAGCGCTGCGCTCCCCCGACGACGGGGAAGCGCAGCGTTCGTGCAGAGAAAAGGACTCAGTACCAGTTCATCGCCTGCGAGTGGCTCCAGGCACTGCAGGGAGCCCCGTAGGCGCGATCGATGTAGTCGAGACCCCACTGGATCTGCGTGGCGGCGTTGGTCTGCCAGTCGGCGCCGAAGGTCGCCATCTTGCTCCCGGGGAGCGACTGCGGGATGCCGGTGGCACCACCGTCATTGTTGTAGGCCTTGTAGTTCCAGCCCGACTCCTTGTTCCACAGCGACGACAAGCACGAGAACTGGTCGCTACCCCAGCCGTACTTCTGCGCCATGAACTGCTGGGCGTACGCCCGAGCACCGTCGGGGGTGTTGACGCGGGCGAGCGCGGCGGCGGCATCGGCCTTGGCCTGCGCTTCGGCGGCCGCGGCGGCCGCTGCCACGGCCTCCGCCTGACGCTGCGCCTCAGCCGCGGCATCCGCCGCCGCCTTCTCGGTCTTCGCCTGCTCGAGGCTGCCCTTGACCTCGGCGACACGGGCCGAGACGCGCTCGGCCTCGGTCTGCGCGTTCTGGCTGAGCGCGGGGACGAGCAGCACGGGCAGCATGTCGCGCGAGTCGAGGCGGGTGACCGCGTCTCGCAGGGCCGAGGTGTCGACCGTCGCGTCGCCGATCGAGAGCGGGAGGCCGGTCGCGGCGACGTCGGCCTGCACGGCCTCGGCATCCGACAACGTCGACTGCGCGTCGTCGAGAGCGGAGGTCGCGCCGGTCACGACGGCGTCGATCGTGGGGGCGTTCGCCACCGAGAGCGTCGCGGCCGGGGCGGGGAAGGTCGCGGCCGACGCGTCGGGCAACGACACCGGCGCGGCGAAGGCCAGACCCGTGGTGGCGACGAGGCCGAGGGCGAGACCCGCGCAGGTGGCGGCGGTGACGAGGGTGCGCCGGGCGCGGTTGACGTGAGTGATCTTGAGGTCGGAACGCAGCAAAAGTAATGGTCTTTCGTCGGGGGCACGCTCGTCGGGTTCGAGCGAGAGATGTGTCGTTCGGGTCGACACAAGTCCCCGAGTGTGGGGGCCGGTTCTGAGCGTTATCTCTTCGTTACCTGAAAGGCCCATGAAAGCGAGGCGCGTCGGGCGGGGTGCGCAGACACGCGGAAGACCGCGGAATCGGCATCCGTTCGCCCCCTGCGTTCACGGGCGAAGAAACAGCATCTGAGCTGGTCTTTCTCCGAGCCGACGACCCGCGCGGGGAACCTCCGGCCGACGCGGCACCCACGGGGCCGCGCGCCGCCGAAACGAAAGGGCCGATCCGGCGGAGAAAAATCCGCCGAATCGGCCCCGTGAGCCCCGGGGAGCCCCGATCTCTCAGCCGCGGTGGGCGCGGTAGTAGTCCAGCAGCGCGCGCGTCGAGGCATCCTGAGACGCCAGGGCGTCGGCGTCGCCCTCGATCGCGGGCGCGATCTGCAGGGCGAGCTGCTTGCCCAGCTCGACGCCCCACTGGTCGAAGGAGTTGATTCCCCAGATCGTGCCCTGCGTGAACACGATGTGCTCGTACAGCGCGATGAGCTGCCCCAGCACCGACGGGGTCAGCGACGGCGCGAAGATCGACGTCGTCGGGCGGTTGCCCGGGAACGTGCGCGCGGCGACGAGGGCTCCGGTCGTGCCCTCGGCCTCGACCTCTTCGGCCGTCTTGCCGAACGCGAGGGCCTTGGTCTGCGCGAGGAAGTTGGCCAGGAACAGCCCGTGCACATCGCGCCCGTCGTCGGCCAGCGGGTACGCGGGGTTGACGAAGGCGATGAAGTCGGCCGGGATCAGGCGCGTGCCCTGGTGGATGAGCTGGTAGAACGCGTGCTGACCGTTGGTGCCGGGCTCCCCCCAGAAGACCTCTCCGGTGTCGGTGGTGACGGGCGAGCCGTCCCACCGCACGGACTTGCCGTTCGACTCCATCGTGAGCTGCTGCAGGTACGCGGCGAAGCGGTGCAGTTGCTGGGCGTAGGGCAGCACGGCGTGCGACTGCGCGCCGAGGAAGTTCGTGTACCAGACGTTGAGGAGTCCCATCAGGACCGGCACGTTCTGTTCGAGCGGGGTGGATGCCACGTGCTCGTCGACCGTGTGGAACCCGGCCAGCAGCTCGCGGAAGACGTCGGGCCCGAGGGCGATCGCCAGCGACAGGCCGATGGCGGAGTCGACGGAGTAGCGCCCGCCCACCCAGTCCCAGAAACCGAACGCGTTGGTCGGGTCGATGCCGAACGCCTCGACCTTGTCGAGAGCGGTCGACACGGCGACGAAGTGGTGGGCCACGGCGTCGGTGCGGGCCTCGTCGGAGTCGGCGATCGCGCCCTTCTCGGCGAGCTGCGCCCACAGCCAGTCGCGCGCGAGGCGGGCGTTGGTCAGCGTCTCGAGGGTGGTGAACGTCTTCGACGCGACGATGAACAGCGTCGTCTCGGGGTCGAGGTCGGCGGTCTTCTGCGCGATGTCGGTGGGATCGATGTTCGACACGAACCGCGCGTGGATGCCGGCGTCGGCGTACGGGAGCAGAGCCTCGTAGACCATGACGGGGCCGAGGTCGCTGCCGCCGATGCCGATGTTGACGACGTGCGTGACCTTCTTGCCGGTGACGCCGCGCCACTCGCCCGAGCGCACACGGTCGGCGAAGGCGCTCAGCCGGTCGAGCACCTCGTGCACGTCGTGGTCGATCTGCTGACCGTCGACGACGAGTGCGGGCTCGGCGCCGGCCGGGCGGCGGAGGGCGGTGTGCAGCACGGCCCGGTCTTCGCTGGTGTTGAGGTGCACGCCGCGGAGCATGTCGGCGAAGCGCTCGCGCACGCCCGTCTCGTCGGCGAGCGCGAGGAGGGCCTCGAGCACCTCGGGGGTGACGAGGTTCTTCGACAGGTCGACGTGCAGGTCGCCCATCGTGCGGGTGAGGGTCGCGGCACGGTCGGCGTCGGCGGCGAACCAGCCGCGCAGGTCGGGCTCGAACCCGTCGCGCAGAGCGGTGAGGCGGGACCAGGCGGAGGTGGAGGTGGGGTCGATAGGCGCAGTCACAGACCCCACGCTAGCGAGCATCGGGCCGGCGCGCGGGCCGGATGACGAACACCGCGCGACGCGCTAGGCGCGCGCGGCCGACGGGGGCACCGGAAGGGCGATCTTGCGCGCGTCGTCCCACGGTTCGGTCCACCCGAGCCGGTCGAACAGGCCGTCGAGGAGCATCGCGGTGAAGCCCCAGACGGTCTGGGGTCCGCGCGGCGTCTCGAGCGAGAACGCGGGGCCGCGCCACTCGCGGCCGTCGCGGCGGATGACGGTGACCCCGCGCTGGTCGGGGTCGAGCAGGTCGGCGACGGGGGCGCGGAACACCTCGGCCGATTCGGCGGCGTCGACCGCGCGCACGGGCGTCGGGCGGGTCCACCACCCCAGCACCGGGGTCACCTCGTGACGGGAGAACGCCAGTGGGACGTTCTCGAGCGTCCCCAGCACGTCGACGCCGCTCGGGTCGAGCCCCGTCTCTTCTCGCGCTTCGCGCAGCGCCGCCGCCACGGCATCCGCGTCTTCGGGATCGAGCCGGCCACCGGGGAACGCGACCTGCCCGGGGTGGGCGCGCAGGGTGCTCGCTCGCGCGAGCAGGAGGACGTCGAGATCGCTCGGGACGGTGCTCGACGCCCGGCGGCTGGGCACCCCGTCGAGCACGCCGAAGAGGATGAGCACCGCCGCCGCCCGCGCCTCGCCCTCGACCGGCAGCGCCTGCAACGCCGGGGAGACGTCGCCGAGGCCGCGCGCGAGCAGGGCTTCGAGCTGGGCGCGGGGCGAGGACATGCCTCGAGGCTATGCCGTGACGCCGACCCGCGCGGTCGCTTCCCCGTCCGTGGCGGCCGGTGCATCGGAGGCGAGAGCGGCCGGCTCGGACGCGTCGGGCACCTCGATCCAGCGCGGGTGGGCGGAGCTTCCGACCCGCACGCGACGCATCGGGGCGCTCGGGGGCTCGGGCGTGACGGGACCGGCGGTGTCCGCGGCATCCGGAACCGACTGCTCGATCGGGACGGGGGCGGATGCCGTGTCGGCGGCGATCGCGATGGGCGGTGCCGCGAGGGCCTCGGCGATGATGCGACGCGGGTCGTACCGCCGGGGGTCGAGGGCGCGCCATTCGGTCACGTCGGCGGGGACCCCGAGCTCGGTCGCGGCGCGGTGCCGCGCGGCATCCACCGTTGCGCGAAGCCCTTTAAGGAGGGACGCGAGGCGCGCGACCACCGCGGGCAGGCGCTGCGGGCCGATGACCACCGCGGCGATGAGCCCCACGAGCAGGAGCTTCTCGAGAGTCAGGCCGAACATGAGGTCTCCTCCGACGCCGACGCCCGGGCGAGGGCGCGGTCGTGCAGGGCGGCGATCGCGAGCGCCGCGGCGTACAGAGCGGTCATCGGAACGGCGACGACGAACATCGACATCACATCGGCCGACGGCGTCGCGAGCGCGCTGAAGAGCACGATCGCCACGACCGCGTACCGCCAGCTGCGCGCGAGCGCGCGGGCCGAGACGATGCCCGCGAGATTCACCACCACCAGCACGACCGGCAGGACGAAGGCGAGGCCCGTCGCGATGACGATCTTCAGGGCGAAGTCGATGTAGGCGCCCGCGTCGAGGATCGTGGAGTCGTCGCTCGAGGCGAAGCCCGCCAGCACCGACACCATGTGCGGGAACAGCAGCAGTCCCGTCGCGCACCCGGCGGCGAACAGCGGAACCGCGGCCCCGACCGAGCCGAGGACGTACCGCCGCTCGCGCCGCGTGAGCCCCGGGAGCACGAACGCGAAGAGCTCGTACAGCCAGACCGGACTCGACAGGACGAATCCGGCGATCAGGGCCACGCGAAGGCGCAGGTCGAAGGCCCCGGTGACGCTGTCGAAGTTGAGGCTCGCGTTGCGCTCCGCCGCGATCTGCGCGATCGGGGCGCGGACCAGGTCCATCACCGGTTCGTACAGGAACCAGCCGGCGAGGGCGCAGACCGCGAGGGCGACCGCCGCCCGCACCGCCCGTCGCGTCGCCTCGTCGAGATGCGCCGCGACGGGCATGGCGGCCGACCGGGGAGCCTCGGCTCGAGGAGACGCGACGGTGGGAGCGGCGGCGGAGGTCACGGCGTGCTCGGGGGTGCGAGGACGGGTGCGGCGGACTCGGCCCGCGCCGGGGCCGGGGCCTGCGGGTCGGCTCCCGTCGCCTCGGCGCGGGAGTCACTCACCTCGGTCTTGAGGATGCGCACCGACTGACCGAGGCTGCGAGCGAGGGCGGGGAGCTTGGCGGCTCCGAAGATGAGGACGATGACCGCCAGCACGATCAGCGCGTGCCAGCCGGTGAGGTTCTGCAGCATGAGAGGGGTTCCTTTCGAGGGAGGGGTCAGCGCCCGCCGGGCGCACCGCCGGGCATCGCGCCCGCGGTCGGGGTGGTGGTGGTGTCGACGCGGACGCCGAGGGCGACCGTCCACCCGGTGGTGTTGTCGCCGGTGGCGGTGGCGAGCTCGAGGGCTCCCCCGTCGTCGCCGAAGACGTTGTCGCTCTCCAGCGACACCCGGGTGAGGTTGGATGCCGAGGACGGGTAGGCCGCGTCGGCGTAGACCACGTCGCAGGCGGCCTGCGGCAGGGCGACCTGCGAGGTGGCGATCGCGTTCGCGGCGTCGGTGATGGCATCCACATTCGGGTACACCTCGAAGTGGATGTGCGGCCACCGGCCGTCGTAGCAGCCGGGGAAGATCGAGGTGAACGACACGACGCCGTCGCTGCCGACCACCTGGACGCCGCGGAGGTAGCTCTCGTTCTCGATGCCCGAGGAGTACATCGAGTAGCGTCCCTGGTCGTCGCAGTGCCAGACGTAGACGGCGGCACCCGCGAAGGGCACGTCGCCGTTCGCGGAGTCGAAGATCGTGAGGTTCAGGGTCATCGGCACGCCCGTGGCCGTGGCTCCGCCGTCGAGGCTCGATCGGAGGTTGCTGCGGACGATGCCGGACTGCTCGAGGATGTCGGGGCCGTTCGAGCCGTCGCCCGGGTAGGGGCCGGCGGTCTCGTCGGGGATCTCGCCCGAGGGGAGGGCGGCGGCCGCGCTCGTCGCGATGGCGCTCGGGGTCGCGCTCGCCGTGGGCGTCGCGGTCGGGGTCGCCGTCGCGGCGGTCGTCGCGGCGCCGGAGGCCGACGGAGCGCACGCGGCCAGAGTGGCGGTGCCGGCGCCCAGCACGACGAGGCCCAGGATGCCGCGCCGCGAGACCAGCGTGCGGATGTCGAAGGGCGCGCCCTGGTCGACGACGGGTTCGTCGGCGCGGTCGAGCAGACGGCCTTCGTAGGCGGGGCCGTCGGGGGTCATCTGGGTGTCGGGGATTCTGCTCACGGTCTGCTCCATCGGTCGAGGCGGGTGTCGATGAAGCGACGATGACGCAGGGACCCTGCCCCCTCCCTCACCGAATCTATGGACCGGCTATGCGCGGCGGATCCGCCCGGGATCCACCGTCCCCGCCCCCGATGCACGTGTCAGGATGAACGAGGGAGGTACGCGATGCCCGGGACACTGCACGCC
Source organism: Microbacterium sp. BH-3-3-3 (assembly GCF_007679045.1). Classification (GTDB taxonomy): domain Bacteria; phylum Actinomycetota; class Actinomycetes; order Actinomycetales; family Microbacteriaceae; genus Microbacterium; species Microbacterium algihabitans. The sequence goes on from NZ_VEFS01000001.1 coordinate 16,844, forward strand.
GTGACCCTCGTCGTGAACATGCCGATCACCAAGATCGACGCCCTCGACGCGATCGCCTTCGCCGCCGACGGGGGTGTCGACGGTGCGGGCACGATGAGCCCGCGCGTCTGGCTCGCCCCGCACGCGTGGGCCGAGGTCGAGATCCCCAAGTTCGCTGATCCCCCGCCGTTCGCGATCGACGTGTACTCCGACGTGTCGGGCGCGGTGGCGTGGGCGCAGGCCCGGCGCCTGTTCGACGCCCTCGAGCGCTTCGGCTGGAACGTGAGCCCGCCGCGCGCGGGCGTGCAGTGAGCGAGACCGCCGCGCCGCGGCCGCGTCTGCTCTACGTCGAGGACGACGCCGAGATCGCCGCGATGACGCTCGAGGTGCTCCGCGAGACCTACGACGTCGTGCACGAGGCCGACGGGCTGGCGGGTCGCGATCGGGCGCTGCGCGACAGCTTCGAGGTCATCCTGCTCGACCGCCGTCTTCCCGGCCGCGACGGCGCCGAGATCGTGCGCGACCTGCGCACCGCGCACATCACGACCCCCGTGCTGCTGCTCACGGCGCTGGGTGCCGTCGCCGACCGCGTCGAGGGACTGGATGCCGGCGCGAACGACTACCTGCTCAAGCCCTTCGACTTCGACGAGCTGCTCGCGCGGCTGCGGGCACTGCGGCGGGGGTTCCGTGCCGAGGGGCGTCGACGCGCGGTCGCCGACTGGACCTACCTCCCCGACACGGCCGTCGTCTATGGCCCCTCCGGCGAGCGCATCGCCCTCACCTCGACCGAGAACGCCGTGCTCGAACTGCTCACCCGCAGCCCCGACCACGTCTTCTCGCGCGAGGAGATCGCCCGCGGGGTGTTCTCGTCTCCGGATGCCGTGACCACCGTCGACACGTACGTGCACTACCTGCGCCGCAAGACGGCGACCGATCTGGTCGAGACCGTGCGCGGGCGCGGGTATCGGGCCGGGGCCGAGCGGTGAGCGCCGACGACGACCGGCGGGTCGTCCGCCGGGCCGCGCTACGGGTGGGCACGCTGGTCGCGGGCGCCTCGGCCGTCGCGATTGCCGTGGGGGTCGGCATCCTGATCTCGGTGCTCATCGCGCAGGCCCGCACCGAGGGCGGTGGTCGGCACGGCCCGGGCGGCGCCCCCGTGGGCGATCGGTTCGTGGTCGACCTCGACGACGTCCTGCCGTGGATCATCGGCCTGGGTCTGGTCGGGGTCGTGGTGCTCGGGCTGGTCGGCTGGGCCGCGGCCCGCTGGTCGGTGCGCCCGTTGGACGAGGCCCTGCGCCGCCAGCGCGCGTTCGTCTCGGATGCGAGCCACGAGCTGCGCACGCCCCTGACCGCCCTGACCAGTCGCATTCAGATCGTGCAGCGACGCCTGCACCGCGGCGAACCGGCCGACGACCCCCTCGATCAGTTGCGGCGCGATGCGCAGATCATGGACGACGTGCTGGCCGACATGCTGCTGACCGCCGAGGGCGAGGTACACACGGGAACCGCGCGGGTCGACGACAGCGTGCGGGCGGCGACGGCGGCGCTGGGGTCGCTCGCCGACGACGCGGGGGTGCACCTGCGCCCGGCCCGGCTGACGACCGCGACCGTCGCGGTGCCCGCGGTCACCGTCGTACGCATGTGCACCGCCCTGCTCGACAATGCCATCGGGCACACGCCCGCGGGCTCCACAGTCACGGTCACCGCCGACGCCGACGAGCGCGACGTCGTCATCCGCGTGGAGGACGGGGGAAGCGGCATCCGCGACGACGATCTGCCCCGCATCTTCGAACGCTTCGCACGCGGGGCGGAGTCGGGTCGGCGCCGGGGGTTCGGTCTCGGGCTGGCGCTCGTCCGCGAGGCGGCGACCCGCTACGGCGGCAGCATCGAGGTCGAGCGCACCTCTCCCACGGGCACGGTGTTCGCCCTGCGCCTCCCCCGCGCCCGCTGACCGCTCGGGCTCAGCCGACGAGCGCGTCGTGGAACGCCGACACCTCGACCCGGCCGGCGAAGCGGCGCGTGCGTCCGTGTTCCCAGACGATCCCGGATGCCAGGGGGGCCACCGGCATCCAGTCGAGGTCGTCGATCCCGGCGATGGCCGCCACCGTGGCCCAGGCGTCGGCGGTGGTGAGGTCGTCGGCGATGACCGTCGCGCTCACGGGACCCGCGAGGTGCACGCCCGTGCGCGGATCGACGAGGTGCGCGCCGCGCTCGGACGTGCCCGAGGTGGCCACGGCCCCGTCGACGACCTCGACCGTGGCCAGCAGCTCGCCCTCGTGGGTCGGGTGCGCGATGCCGATGCGCCACACGTGGTCGCTCGTCGCTGCCGTGCGCAAGCGCATGTCTCCCCCCACGTTGACGCCGACCGCCTCGATCTCGCCGTCGGCGAGCAGCTCGTCGAAAGCCCGGGTCGCGGCATCCGTCGACCATCCCTTCACGTACCCGGTCGGGTCGAACCAACCCCGCCAGTGCGCGTCGAAGCGGCCGCCGCTGCGCTCGCGCAGATCGCGGCACTGCGTGGCGACCTCGGCCACCCGCGGGTCGACGTCGCCGAGTTCGAGCCCCTCGTCGCGCAGCCGCGAGATGTCGGAGTCGTCGCGGTACGTCGAGAACACGCGCTCGTCATCGCGCAGGCGCGCCACGCACGCGGCGATCGCCCGCTCCACCCGGTCGGTGCGCTCGCCGATGACGGTGATCGAGGCGACCGTTCCCATCACGGGCTCGACGACCGTGAACGCCCCGGTCATGCGCGGGCCTGATCGAGGGCGGACTGCAGAGAGGTGCGGTACCCGGTGCTGGTGTAGGTGGCACCAGAGACCATGTCGACCTGGGCGCTCTGCGCCTGCACGGTCTCTTTCACCAGCACGGGCAGCGCGCGCGAGTTGATCTGCTGGTCGCGTCCGCTCTCGGAGGGGTACTGCGGCACCTGCACGTCGGCGATCGCGCCGCCCGACACGGTGATCTGCACCTGCACGGGACCGAAGCGGGTGTTCGCCGCCTGCCCGGTGTAGGTGCCGTCGGTGAGGCCGCTCGACGAGGTCTGCGCGCCCGAGGTCGAGCCGCTCGAGGTCGAACCGGAGGAGGCGGATGCCGAGGGGCTCGGCGTCGTCGCCGTGGTCTTCGGAACCGTGGCGACCCCCGACGAGGGGGCGTCGGCGAGCGCGCTCGTCGACTCGGGGACCGTCGAGGTGCGGTAGCTGAACAGCAGCACGAGGCCGGTGACGGTCGCCATGAGGGCGTAGACGATCTTCTTCATCGGAATCTCCTCAGACGGTGAAGGCTTCGAGGTGGACGCGCTCGGCGGGAACGCCGGCGCGGCGAAGGTCGGCGCGCACGGCATCCATCCACGGCTGGGGGCCGCAGAGGAACACGTCGGTGTCGGCGGGTCGTGGCGAGACGTAGCGGATGAGGTCGGCCCCCGCCCACTGCGCGTGAGAGGTCGGCAGCCACGACGAGGTGGTCGGTGCGCGACGGCCGGGCAGCGGCGCGTGACGCAGGCCGCGCTCCCGCACGAGGCGGTCGATCGCGTCGGCGCGCAGGGCGTCGGCGGCGGTGTGGTCGCGCACGATGAGCGTCGCCTCGCCCGGGGCCCAGTCGGCCTCTTCGAGCATCGCGACCAGCGGCGCGACACCCGCACCGGCGCCGATCATGAGCAGGTGTCCGCCGCGGCGCTCGTCGGCGGTCATCGTGCCGTACGGGCCCTCGATGAGCACGCGCGTACCGGGGCGGAGTGCGGCGAGGCGCTGCGTGCCGTCGCCGACGAAACGGGCCGAGATGACGAGCTCGCCGTCGGCCGGGTCGGTGGCGAGCGAGAAGGGGTGCCCGCGCGTCCAGCCCGCCCCATCGAGGAAGCGCCAGATGAAGAACTGTCCGCCGCGGGCCTTCAGCGCGTCGATCCGGCGCCCGGTCATGCGCACCGAGACGCCGCTCTGGCCGTCGCGTTCGACGGCGCTGACCCGGATGCCGTGGCGCAACGACTTCGTCAGCGGAAGCCCGAGGCGGAAGACGACGACCGTCGCCACGGTCACACCCCACATCGCCCACCAGTACACGGTGGCGGCGGGAGAGACGGTGAAGTCGGCGCCCGTCCACAGCATGTGCGGAATGGCGAGACCGACGCCGAGGTAGCCGTACAGGTGCAGCAGGTGCCACGACTCGTACCGCAGGCGCTTGCGAGCCTTGCGCACCGAGGTGACCACGACCAGCAGCAACAGGGCGGTGCCCGCGGTCGCCAACAGCATGCCCGGGTAGTCCCACACGAACTGCCACGCCTGCACCACGGGGTTGATGCCCGCCTGCACCGCGTAGCCGAGGATCTGCAGCCCGATGTGCGCCGCGAACAGCGCGAACGACCAGAATCCGACGATGCGGTGCATGCGGGTGATGCCGTCGCGGCCGAACCCCCGCTCGAACAGCGGCACGCGCGCCATCAGCAGCACCTGGTAGAAGAGCAGGTTCGCGGATGCCAGGCCCGCGGCGCGACCGAGGGAGTTCAGCGAGTCGGCTCCCCCGGCCAGCAGCGACTGCACTTCGCCGCCCGCGACCCACACGGCCACGACGACGAGGCTCGTCGCCCAGATGACGACGATCGCGGCGAGGTTCCACAGCGGACGGGTGTCCGGCCTTCTCCGCGAGACCTGGCGAGCGCGGCGCACGGCGGCGGCGGGCGGGGCGGCGAGGGCGGGTGCTGCGGTCATGCGCTCAGCGTGCCCGCGCGCTCCCCAGACGGCTCCAAGAATGGGGCGCCCGGGGGTGATGCATAGGGAACACGTAGATTGCGGCTTCGCTCGTTCAAAGAGCGGGCGCCGAGGCGTTACCTCGCGGCGGGCGGGCTGAACAGGTTGACGACGTTGCCGTCGGGGTCGCGGACCAGTGCGGATCGATTGCCCCACGGCATCGTGGTCGGTTCGAGGACGACGTCCTGTCGGGGCGTCTGGAGCACGGCGAACGCGGCGTCGACATCGTCGACCTCGAACTCGATGAACACCGATCGGTTGGCCGCGGGAACGAGAGCCCCGTTCAGCATCGCGACGGTGTCCGTGCTCGCGATCGCGAGGGTCGCGCCGGGACCGCGGAACTGGGCGAAGACGGGAGCGGGCCGTTCGGCCTGCTGGCCGGTGACGCGCTCGTAGAAGGCGACGAGGGCGTCGAGGTCAGCGGTCACGATGCGGATGGAGGCGAACGGCATGGGTTTCCTTCGGTGATGTCGACGGGATGAGAACCCCAGCCTCCCCCGGCATCGCGACACCGTCCTGTCGGTGTTTCGCGAAGTCCCGTGAGATCAGTCCTCGACGACCGACCGCAACCGTCCGTACGGGATCGCGAGGTCGGCGGCACGCAGAGCCCGCTGCGGGGGGCGCTCCTCGGTCACCTCGATCGACAGCATCCGGTCTCCCCGGAACGCCCGCACCCCGTCGCGCAGACGGCACCATGCGAGGAGGTACCACTGCCCGTCTTTGCCGATCGACCCCAGTGGTTCGACGTCGCGGCTCGACTCGGCACCCTCGGCGTCTTGATAGCGGATGCGCACGACGCGATCCGCGCGCAGGGCTGCGGCGAACTCGGCAGGCACGACGGCCTCGTCCTCGCTCTCGAGGACGTGCACGCGGGAGGCGAGCGCCCGGGCACGCGCGGCTTCCCCCTCCGGCATGACCGCCAGCATCTTGCGGGCCGCCGTGCGTGCGGACTGCCGGAACGGGCTGCGCCCAAGGGTTCCGAGCCCGATCAGCACCGCGAGCGCCTCGTCGAGGGTGAACCCCGCCGGCCCCAGCGTCGCGGACGCATCGATGACGTACCCGCCGGAGCGGCCGGGCTCCGCCCAGATCGGCACGCCCGCCTCCTGCAACGCCGACAGGTCCCTCTCGATGGTGCGCACCGACACCTCGAACCGCTCCGCCAGACGACGCGCACTGCGCGGTCGCGGCGAGACGGCCCGCAATTCCTCCACCAGGCCGTAGAGACGATCGGTGCGGTTCACGTCCCCATCATCCGGCACGTCTTCACGCGGATCCCTCCGGGCACGTCTCCTGGGTCCTCTCGCCGCGGCATCCGGGCTACTATTTTCGTGTGCACGTAGATAAGCAGATAAGCGGGCTCGGCCCGGATTCCGAGTACGTCGAGCTCGCCGTCGAGGTGTTCGCGATGCTCGCGGACGCCACCCGGGTGAAGATCATCCTCGCGCTGCGCAACGAGGGCGAAGCGAGCGTGAACCACCTCGCCGAGATGGTCGACAAGAGTGCGGCCGGGGTGTCGCAGCATCTCGCGAAGCTGCGCATGGCGCGAATGGTGTCGACCCGACGTGACGGCACGACGGTGTTCTACCGCTTGACCGACGAGCACGCGTCGGAACTCGTGATGGATGCCGTGAAGCAGGCCGAACACGTGCTGGGGCACCCGTCGCACCACACCGCGACGGAGGCCCTGTCATGACCGGGAACGTGCACCCGCACACGCACGGTCACGAGGACGGACACGCGCACGACCACGACCACGACCACGACCACGACCATCATCAGGACCATCATCACGACCACGCGCACGCGCACCCGCACGGAGGCGTGAAGGGCTTCCTGTACGACCTGTTCGTGCCGCACACCCACGACTCCGCCGACTCGATCGACGACGCGATGGAGGCCAGCACCGCCGGCATCCGGGCGCTGAAGATCAGTCTGCTGATCCTGCTGGCCACGACCGTTCTCCAGGCGATCGTCGTGGGTTTCACCGGGTCGGTCGCGCTGCTGGCCGACACGATCCACAACTTCGCCGACGCGCTCACCGCCGTGCCCCTGTGGATCGCGTTCGTTCTCGGCCGCCGGGTCGCCGATCGCCGCCACACCTACGGGTTCGGCCGCGCGGAAGACCTGGCCGGCATGTTCATCGTGTTCGTCGTCGCCCTCTCCGCCGTCGTGGCGGGGTGGCAGGCGATCGACCGGTTCGTGAATCCCCGCCCCATCGATTTCCCGTGGTTGCTCATCGCGGCCGGTCTGATCGGGTTCGCCGGCAACGAAGCGGTCGCAATCTACCGCATCCGCGTCGGGCGCAAGATTGGCTCCGCGGCGCTCGTGGCCGACGGCGTGCACGCTCGACTCGACGGATTCACGTCGCTGTCGGTCGTCCTGGGCGCGATCGGCGTGCTGCTCGGCTTCCCCCTCGCCGACCCCCTCATCGGCCTGTTGATCTCCGCGTCGATCATGGTCCTGCTCTGGGGCACGGTGAAGTCGATCGGTGCCCGCCTGATGGATGCCATCGACCCCGCCCTCGTGAACACCGCGGAGCACGCACTCGCCCGCACCGCGGGCGTCGAGGCGATCCGCGATCTGCGGCTGCGGTGGGTCGGACATCGCTTGACCGGCTCGGCCACCGTCGAGGTCGATACGACCGATCTGCACGCCGCCGAACACGTGGCCGCGCGCGCGGCCGCGGCCGTGCGCGCAGCCATCGGCAATGTCGACGTCTTCACCGTCACCCCCGCCTCCTCTGTCGCTCATGTCGCGCCGCACTGACTCCCGCGCCCCCCGCGATCCGCGGCTCGACCCCCGGCCCCGGCTGGGGCCGCTGTATCTCGCCGGCTTCACCACGGCGTTCGGAGCTCACGGCGTCGCCGCGGCGCTGGGAACCGAATCCGAGAACATCGGGCTCACCCTGTGGGGGCTCGGGCTCATCCTGGCGCTCTACGACATCGCCGAGGTCGTTCTGAAGCCCGTCTTCGGCGCCCTCAGCGACCGCATCGGCACCAAGCCGGTGATCGTCGGCGGACTCCTCGTGTTCGCCGCCGCCTCGGCGCTGGGGGTCTTCGCGGCCAGCCCTGCTCTGCTCGCCCTCGCGCGCCTCGCGCAGGGCGGCGCGGCTGCGGCCTTCTCCCCCGCGTCGTCGTCGGCCGTCGCTCGGATGGTCGGCCCCGGGCAAGCGGGTCGGTACTTCGGCAAGTACGGCTCGTGGAAGAGCCTCGGCTACGCCGGCGGGCCGCTCATTGGCGGAGCGCTCATCCTCTGGCTGGGGTTGCCGGCGCTCTTCGTCGTGCTCGCCGTGCTCGCCGCCGTCGCCGCGATCGCCACCGCGTGGCGCGTGCCCGCTCTCCCCGTGCTCCCCAAGCAGCGGGTCACCGTCGTCGAGCTGTTCCGACAGTCCACCGCACCGGCGTTCCTCGGACCGGTCACCCTCCTCGCCGTCGCCACCTCCACCCTCGGCATCGCGGTCGGGTTCTTCCCCCTCATCGGAGCCCAGCTGGGCCTGAACCCCATCGTGGGGATGGGCCTCGTCAGCGTCATCGCGGTCATCTCCGCCGCCGTCCAGCCGCGCATCGGTCGGCTGCACGACGAAGCCGCTCACCGGGCCGGTCCGCTGATGGCGGCAGGCTCCGTGGCACTGGTGTTGTCGCTCGTGCTCGCGGGGGCGATCCCGGCCCTTCCCATTCTGATCGTCGCGGCGGTACTCGTCGGAGCAGGGGTCGGCATCGTCACGCCCCTGGGCTTCGCCCGCCTGGCCGCCACCACCCCGCCCGATCGGATGGGCCGGACGATGGGCAGCGCCGAACTCGGGAGGGAGATCGGAGACGCCGGCGGCCCGATCCTCGTCGGCGCGGTCGCGGCCGCAGCGAGTCTTCCGCTCGCCCTCGTCGTCGTGTCGATCGCGACAGCGGCCTCGGCCGCGCTGGGGGCGACCTGGGCGGGACGAGGCACACCGGCCGCGGCCGAGGACGACCGAGGGTGACGCACCCGGGGGCGAGACCGGTCGCCTCGCCCCGGGTCGCGGGGTCGGGGCGGGAAACCGCCCGAGCCGCCGCTCAGTCGTCGAGACCGACCAGCGCTGCGCTCCGCTCCCACAGCACCTTCGCCACGGCCGGGTCGTCGGCGATGCGGTTGGTCTTCGCGGGCTTGTTGCTGGAGTAAAAACCGCCGCGCTCCCAGTCGACGCCGGGCTTCCCGAGCGCGAGCCAGGTCAGACGTGCGCCGCCCACGGCGGTCGAGGTCATGAGGCTCTTGGCGAGCGGGCCGCCGTAGAGGAACTTCCAGGGGCCGTCGCTCGACGATCCGAAGTTCGAGGCGATCACGCCCGGGTGGAACGCCACGGCCGACACCCCCTGGTCGCCGAAGCGCCGGTTGAGCTCCTTCGTGAACAGCACGTTCGCGAGCTTCGCGTTGCCGTAGGCCGCGGTGGAGGAGTAGCGCCGCTCGCCCTGCAGGTCGTTCAGGTCGAAACGCGGGAACAGCTTGGCCGCGGCGCTCGAGGTCTGGATGACCGAGGCGTCCGACTCGATGAGGCGCTCGCGCAGCAGGTTGGTGAGCAGGAACGGCGCGAGGTGGTTCACCTGGAACGTCGTCTCGTAGCCGTCCTTCGTCAGCGTGCGCTCGCCGAAGACGCCGCCGGCGTTGTTGGCGAGCACGTCGATGCGCGGGTATTTCTCGAGGAGGGATGCCGCGAGCTCCCGCACCTGCGCCAGGTCGCTGAAGTCGGCGACGAACGAGTCCACCCCCAGCGAGCGCGCGACGCGGGCGGTCTTGTCGGGGTTGCGGCCCACCACGACCACCTCTTCGCCCACCTGGGTGAGCTGCTTCGCCGATGCGGCGCCGATGCCGTCGCTGGCTCCGGTGATGACGATGGTGCGGGTCATGCGAACCTCCTGGGTCGAAGAGCGCCACGCTACTGCGGGCTCCGATGTGAACGTCAGGGCTTGCCCGTGGCATCCGGTCCCGAAAAGAACTCACAGCCCGCTCCCAGCCCCACGGGACCAAATCCGGCCGCCCCCGCGTTCTCCTCACTGACGCCCGACACAGGGCGACATGACGAAGGGATACGCACCGTGAGCACGGAGTACCGGAAGACGTCGGAGGCGCTCAGCCGCCTCACCGACCGCCAGTTCGCCGTCACGCAGGACGACGCCACCGAACCGCCGTTCCGCAACGAGTACTGGGACAACCACGAGGACGGCATCTACGTCGATGTCGTGTCGGGACAGCCGCTGTTCTCCTCGACCGACAAGTTCGAGAGCGGATCGGGCTGGCCGAGCTTCACCAAGCCCATCGACGACGCCGCCGTCGTGAACAAGACCGACCGCTCGCTGTGGATGACGCGCACCGAAGTGCGCTCGGCCGGAGCCGACAGCCACCTCGGACACCTGTTCGACGACGGCCCGCGCGACGCCGGCGGGCTGAGATACTGCATGAACTCGGCGGCGATGCGCTTCGTGCCCGTCAGCGAGCTCGAGGCCCAGGGGTACGGCGCGTACCTCCCCCTGTTCCGCGAAAGCCGAGCCTCATGAACCTCTTCTCTTTCCTCACCCGCAGCAGCGTCAACCGCAGAAGGAGCACCACCATGACCAGCGGATCCACCGACACCGGCGAGATCACCCGTCGCCCCGGCACCGAGACCGCCGTCCTCGCGGGCGGATGCTTCTGGGGCGTCGAAGACCTCATCCGCCGTCAGCCCGGCGTGCTCGACACGCGCGTCGGCTACACCGGCGGTCAGAACGACCACGCGACGTACCGCAACCACCCCGGTCACGCGGAGGCCGTCGAGATCGTCTTCGACCCCACGCAGACGTCGTACCGCGACATCCTGGCGTTCTTCTTCCAGATCCACGACCCGTCGACCCTGAACCGTCAAGGCAACGACATCGGCACGAGCTACCGCTCGGCGATCTTCCCCCTTTCGCCCGAGCAGGAGAAGGTCGCGCGCGACACGATCGCCGACGTCGACGCGTCGGGCATCTGGCCCGCGAAGGTCGTCACCACGATCGAGCCCGAGGCGCCCTTCTGGGAGGCCGAGCCCGAGCACCAGGACTACCTGATCCGCATCCCCAACGGCTACACGTGCCACTTCGTGCGTCCCGGTTGGGTGCTGCCCAAGCGCGAGCAAGCCTCCGCGTAAGCGTTAGGAGGGCCCGGATGCCATGGCATCCGGGCCCTTCGTCATGTCAGGCGACAGTGGGACTGCGTCTCTCGATCAGCACGGTGTCGCGCCAGATGCCGGCGACGTCGCGGGCGATGCGTTCGCGCACGCCGACGGTGCGGAATCCATGGTGCGCGTGCAGGGCGAGCGAGGCGTGGTTGTCGGCGAAGATCGACGACTGGATCGTCCAGACACCAGCGGCCTCCGTCGAGGCGATGAGGGCGTCGAGCAGCAGGTGACCGATCCCCCGGCCGCGGGCGTCGGCCTCGACGTAGACCGAGTGCTCCACGACTCCGCGGTAGACGGGGCGCGACGACACGGCGGCGACGGCCGCCCAACCTATGACCCGGTCGTCGCTCACGGCGACGAGCCGATGCGCGGCCAGCTTCGCCCCATCGAACTCCTCCCATGTCGCCGGGGGCGCCGTCTCGAAAGTCGCGTGACCGGTCGCGATGCCCTCCGCGTAGATGCGGTACACCTCCGGCCAGTCGGCCGCGGCGAGCGGGCGCAGCGACACGCTCACGCGCAGCAGGACCCCGCGTCGGTCGTGCACACGCCCGTCTCGGGCAGCACGAGATCGACCTGCCGTGCCCCCGCCCGGTCGCCGGCGAGTTCCGCCGCGATCGAGCGCACCTGCTCGTATCCGGTGAGCAGCAGGAACGTGGGCGCCCGCCCGTACGACTTCATGCCCGCGAGGTAGAAGTCGGGCTCGGGATGCGTCAGTTCGGCGACCCCGTGCGGCGGCACGGAGCCGCACGAGTGCAGGTTCGGGTCGATCAGCGGGGCGAGCGCCCGCGGTGCCTCGACGATCTCGTCGAGCCCCACGCGGATCTCGCGCAGCATCGTCAGGTCGGGACGGAATCCGGTGGCGTTGACGACCACGTCGACCTCGAGGGCGAACGTCTCACCCGCGCGGCGGCCGCTGACGCGCACGCCGTCGTCGCAGAGCCGCACGTCGTCGATCTCGAACGAGGCGATCTGCTCGACTGAACCATCGGCGACCAGGTCGTGGACCGCCGTGCCGAGGCGTCCGCGCGCGGCGAGGTCGTCGGCGGCGTCGGCGGCCAGACGCGCGGTGCCGTCGTTGCGCACCGCCCACGACACCCGCGTCGCCGGCTCGTCGCGCGCGAGGGCGGCGAGGGCGATCAGGGTGTTCGCCGCCGAGTGCCCCGCACCGACGACGAGCACGCGCCGACCGGCGAAGCGGTCGCGGTCGCGTCCGCGCACATCGGGGAGCGCCGTCGTCACGCGATCACCGAGGTCGTCGTGCGCGAGACCCGACGACAGCAGAGACCGCGGCGAGCTCGTGGTGCCGGAGGTGTCGATGACGGCGCGAGCCGTGGCATCCGCCACGCCCTCCTCCGTGTGCAGTCGCAGGACGAAGGGGGTGGCCGCCCGACCCACCGACCGCGTGCGGTCCATGCCCTGGCGGGCCACGGCCTCGACGCGCGTGCCGTACCGGATGACGGATGCCAGGGCGGCGGTGCGCGCGAGGGGTTCGAGGTAGCCGTCGACCAGCTCGTCTCCGGTGGGCAGGCCCTCGGCATCCGGAGCCGTCCACCCCTCGGCCTCGAGCAGGCGTCGCGCGGCGGCGTCGACGACGTAGCGCCACGGTGAGAAGAGACGGGTGTGCCCCCACGCGCGAACGGCCGCGCCGGCGGTGTCGCCCGCTTCGAAGACGACAACGGGCAGCCCGCGTTCGATGAGGTGCGCGGCGGCCGCCAGGCCGACGGGGCCGGCGCCGATGATCGCGATGGGCAGACCCGCGCGGCGATCGGCCACGGGACGCGGTGGGAAGGTGAGGGTCAGGCTCATGCGTCGATCCCGAGCTCGCGCAGCAGCGTGGTCACCCGCGACTTGATGTCGTCGCGGATCGGGCGCACCTCGTCGAGGCCTTTGCCCGCCGGGTCGGTCAGCTCCCAGTCTTCGTAGCGCTTGCCGGGGAAGATCGGGCACGCGTCTCCGCAGCCCATCGTGATGACCGCGTCAGAGGCACGCACATCGTCGGTGAGCAGCAGCTGCGGCACCTCGGCGCTGATGTCGATCCCCTCTTCGGCCATCGCGGCCACCGCCATGGGGTTGAGGGCGTCGCCGGGGGCGCTGCCGCCGGACAGCACGCGCACGCGGTCGCCGCCCAGGGTGCGGGCGTAGCCGGCGGCCATCTGCGAGCGGCCGGCGTTGTGCACGCAGACGAAGAGGATGGTGGCGGTGTCGGACATGGCGCTTCTTTCGGGTCGGGTCGAACGGGAACAGCATGACGCAACACATCGACGCTCGTCAATATTGACGTTCATCGATGTGAAGGCGATGATGGATGCCATGACCTCGACCATCGCCCTGCCCCTGCTCGACGCCCCCTGCTGCGTCTCGTCGGGCGACGCGGCGATGGCCCCGGCCGAAGCGGAGACGCTGGCGAAGACGCTCAAGGCGCTCGCCGATCCGGCGCGCCTGCGGATCGTGTCGATCATCGCCGCGCAAGACGCCGGCGCCACGTGCGCGTGCGACCTGCAGGAGCCTCTCGGCCTCTCGCAGCCCACGGTCTCGCATCACACGAAGGTGCTGGTGGATGCCGGCATCCTGACCCGCGAGAAGCGCGGCACCTGGGCGTACTTCTCGCTCGTGCCGGGCGCTCTCGACAGCGTCGCCGCGGCCATCGCGCCCCGTCGCTGACGCTCGCAACCCCCGCGTCCGCTCGCGTTCGCCTGCCTAGGCTCGCGGCATGAGCGAGTACGACGTCGTCGTGGTGGGAGCAGGGCTTGCCGGACTCCGCGCCGCGACCCGCCTGGCCGAGGCCGGGCGCGATGTCGTGGTGCTCGAGGCGAACGACGCGGTCGGCGGACGCGAGCGCACCGACATCGTCGACGGGTTCCGCCTCGACCTCGGCTTCCACGTGCTGAACCCGGCGTATCCGGCCGTGCGGCGCTGGGTCGACGTCGACGCCCTCGCGCTCCGGCGCTTTCCGGTCGCCGTCGGCGTGCGGCTCGACGACCGGGTCGCGCGGGTGGCGCATCCGCTGCGGCATCCGGGATCTCTTCCGACGACGTTGCGCTCGGGCCTGGTGCGGCCCGCCGACCTCGCGGCGCTGATCCGATGGGCCGCGCCGACGGTGCTCAACGCCCGGGCTGCCAAGAAGGGCCGCGACTTCTCGCTCGACGAGGGCTGGGACCGGGCGGGCCTGCGCGGCCCCCTCCGCGAGGCGGTGCTCGAGCCGTTCCTCGCCGGAGTGATCGCCGACGACCGACAGGAGACCTCCGACGCCTTCGTGCGCCTGCTCATCCGCAGTTTCGCGCTCGGGCGCCCGGGTGTCCCCGCCGCGGGGATCGGCGCCCTTCCCGCGCAGCTCGCCGACACCGCGCGGCGTGCGGGTGCCGGCATCCGCCTCTCGCACCGCGTCGTGTCGACCCGGCGGCGCGCGCACGGCTGGCACCTCGGGGTAGAGGGTCGGGATGCCGTGACCGCCCTCACCCTCGTGCTCGCGAGCGGCATCGACCACGCCCTCGACGCCCCGCACCCTCGCACGCGCGGGCTGCAGACGTGGTGGTTCGCCGCCGATGAGGCCCCCTCGGCCGATGCCGCCCTGCGCGTGGACGGACGCCGGCGCGGGCCGATCGTGAACACCGCGGTCATGACGAACACCGCCCCCACGTACGCCCCGCGCGGGCAGCACCTCATCCAGGCGACGTGCGTGCTGCCGTCCGACGCGACCGAGAACGACGTGCGGCGTCAGCTCGGTGAGGTGTGGGAGGCCGACACCCGGCCGTGGCGCCTGCTGCGGCGCGACGACATCGCCCACGCGCTCCCCATGCAGGATCCGCCGTTGCGCCTGCGCCGCCCCGTGCGGCTCGACGACGGCCGCTACCTCGCCGGCGACCACCGCGACACCGCGTCGATCCAGGGCGCACTGGTGTCGGGGCAGCGCGCCGCCGAGGCGGTGCTGGCCGACCTCGCGCGGTGAGCGGGCGGCGTCGCGACCCGTCTGAGACCGCGAGACGGCAACTCGCTGACAACCCCGTTGCAGCCTGACGCGGGTTCGTCAGCGAGATGCAGTCTCGGTGTCCGCGGCGCACGGTGCGCCCCGGCAATCCGCGGAGCCCGCACGCAGAGCCCGCGCTACCCCCGCGCCGCCAGCGCCGTCAGCGCCTCGCCCGTGACGCGGCGGGTCGTCCACTCCTCCATCGCCTCGGCGCCGAGCGCGCGGTAGAAGCCGATCGCGGGCTCGTTCCAGTCGAGCACCGTCCACTCCAGACGCGAGTAGCCCTTGTCGACGCACTCGGCGGCGAGCGCGGCCAGCAGGGCCACGCCGTAGCCGTTCGCACGGTACTGCTCGTGCACGTACAGGTCTTCGAGCCAGATGCCGTGGCGCCCGGTCCACGTCGAATAGGTGAGGAACCAGATCGCGATGGCCCGGATGCCGCCGTCGGGGCCCTCCACGACGAAGGCGAACGCGCGGGGGTCGTCGCCGAACAGCGTGGCGGTGAGCATCGCGGCGGTGTTGTCCACGGCATCCGGCTCGCGTTCGTAGTCGGCGAGCGCCTGGATGCACGCGAGGATGCCCTCTTCGTCGCCGGGGCGGGCGGGGCGCAGGACGGCGCCGTCTCTCAGGTCGGTCATGACAGGGGCTCCCAGCTCTCGGCCGCGACGCGGCGGAAGTTCCCGCCGAGCACCGCGGCGGCGTCGGTGTCGTTCCATCCTCGCGCCGCGAGCGCCGCTCCGATGCCGATGAAGGTCTCGGGCGGCATCCACTCCACGGGTCCCCACGCGGTGTAGCTGGAGTCGTAGAGCGCCGGGGTGTCGGCCAGGGCGATGCGGAACGTCTCCCAATCGAACGAGAAGTCGGTGCTGACCCCCACATGACGGATGCCGACGACCTCGACCGCGTATTCGATGTGGCGCACCATCGCCTCGAGGGTCGGGGTGTTCGGCCCGAGGAAGATGCCCACCCCGGTCACGCCCACCACTCCCCCGGTGTCGGCGACCGCGCGGGCTTGGTCGTCGGTGATGTTGCGGGGGTGATCCCACACGGCGCGCAGGTTCGAGTGGCTGAACACGACCGGCCGGGTCGACGCGGCGCACATGTCGAAGGTGGTGCGGGCGCCCACGTGCGAGCCATCGGGCACCATGCCGCGCGCGTTCATCTCGGCGACGAGGTCGCGGCCCCACGCGGTGAGTCCCTCGTCGACGGCGTCGAGGCATCCGCCGCCGGCGGCGTTGGCGTGGTTGTACACCGGTCCGAGGGTGCGCACGCCCTGCGTGACGAGCCGCGCGACGGCGTCGAGGTCGCCGCCGAGAGGGGCGATGTCTTCGAGGTCGAACACGACCGCGGTGTCTCCGGCCGCCGCGATCCGATCGACGTCGTCGACGGATGCCGCGAGCTCGAGCCCCTCGATTGACTCGACCTGGGCGCGGAAGGAACGGAGGACGGATGCCGCGACCTCGGGCCCATGCGGGGCGAAGCCGACGTTGAGCGAGACGAGCCCGCCCCCGGCCGGACGGTAACGGTGCAGTTCGCGGAGGTCGGCGGTCTCGACGAGCTCGGCGCACGCGTGCTGGTCCCAGAGCACGTCAGGCCCCGGCCCGTGCGGCGAGCTCCGCGTCGAGGGCCTCGCGCTCGTCGAACACGAACAGGTCGCCGTCCCAGTGCGCGCCGCCCTGCGCGGCGAACCACCCGAGGATCCCGCCCTCGAGCTGGTACGCCTCGACGCCCTCGTCGCGCAGATACAAAGCCGCCTTCTCGCAGCGGATGCCGCCGGTGCAGAAGCTCACCACGGTCTTGCCCTCGAGCTCGTCGCGGTGGGAGTCCGCGGCATCCGGAAACTGCGTGAACCTCTCGATGCGCCAATCCTTCGCGCCGGCGAAGGTGCCGTAGTCGACCTCGAAGGCGTTGCGCGTGTCGACGAGCACGACCTCGCGACCCGCGTCGTCGACGCCCGAATCGAGCCAGCGGCGCAGGGTGTCGGGGGTGACGGCGGGCGCTCGGCCGTCCTGCGGGCGCACCTCGGGCCGGTCCATGCGGATGATCTCGCGCTTGACCTTCACGAGCAGCTTGCCGAAGGGCACGGCATCCGACCAGCTCTCCTTGGTCTGCAGGGCGGCGAAACGCGCGTCGGCGCGCAGGGCGTCGACGAAGGTGCGCACCCCCGCGGGGTCGCCCGCGAGGAACAGGTTGATGCCCTCCTCCGCCAGCAGGATCGTCCCGCGCAGCCCCGCGGCCCCCGCCCGCTCGCGCAGGACGACCTGCAGGGCGGCCGGGTCGTCGATGCGCGCGAACAGGTACGCCGAGACGTTGAGGACGGATGCCATGACCTCCACGATACGAAAGCCGAGCGGTGTCAGCCGACGGCGCAGGCGTCAAGCCGGGAAACGCGGCGCGCGCATCGCCTAGCGTGAAAGCACTCGTCCCCGGGAGGACCCCCGCTGTGCCCACCCCCGCCGCACCCGCCTCGGCCACCGTCTCCGTCGTCATCCCCGTACGAAACGACGGCCCGCATCTTTGGTGTTGCCTACGCGCTCTCGCCGCGCAGACCCTCGCCCCCACCGAGATCGTCGTGGTCGACAACGACTCGAGCGATGACAGCGCCGCGATCGCCCGCGCCGCCGGGGCCCGCGTCGTCTTCTGCGGCGAGCGCGGCATCCCCGCCGCCGCGGCCGCCGGCTACGACGCCGCGCGCGGCGACCTGATCCTGCGACTCGACGCCGACAGTCTCCCCTCCCCGCAGTGGGTGCGGTCGATGGTCGACGCCCTCGCCGACCCCGAGACGGATGCCGTGACCGGCGGCGCCGTGTTCCACGACGGTCCTGCGCGGGGCCGTGTCGGCCTGGCGCGGGCCTTCCTCGGCACCTATGCCGCGTTCGCGACCCCCGCGCTCGGGCACGTTCCGCTGTGGGGCTCGAACATGGCGTTCCGCCGCAGCGCGTGGGAGGCGGTGCGCGGCGACGTGCACCTCGACCCCGAACTTCACGACGACCTCGATCTGGCGTACCACCTCGGCCGGGCCCACCGGATCCGCCGGGTGTCGGGCGAGCACATGCGCGTCTCGTCGCGCACGGTGGAGCCCGGCCGGTTCGTCCGGTGCTTCCGCCGCGGGGCGGGCACGGTGTTCGCGCACTGGCCGGGAGACGCGCCGCCCGTGCGCTGGTGGCGGCTCGCGCGCGAGCGCCGCGACGGGGCGGGGGCGCGGTCGTGACCGGCGTGCTGTTCGGCGAGGTCGACGCGCCCGACCTGCACGTGATGAGCTTCAACATCCGCCGACGGTTCGACCGCATCACCTGGCCGCCCGCCGACCGGTGGCCCCTGCGCAAGCAGCGCCTGCGCACCTTCCTCGAGGCCAACCGCCCGCACCTGCTCGGCACGCAGGAGGCGATGCCCGACCAGGCGCAGTGGGTGCAGTCCGCGCTCGGGTCGAACTACGGTCGCGTCGGGCTGGGCCGGGGTCCGCGCCTCGACGGCGAGGGCACTCCCCTGTTCTACGACCGCGACCGCCTCGAGGTCGAGAGCTGGGAGCAGGTCGCCCTCTCCGACACCCCGCACACCCCGGCATCCACCGGGTGGGGCAACACCATCCCGCGCATCGCCGTGATCGCCCAGATGCGCGACCGCGAGACCGATGCGCGCTTCACGTTCGTCAACACGCACTTCGACGCGTTCTCGCGCCGGGCCCGCCGTCGCTCGGCGACGTGGCTGCACGACCTCGTCGCCGCCCGCACCCGCCCGTTGCTGTTCACCGCCGATGTCAACGCCCACATCCGCTCGGCGGAGCTGTCCGACATGTTCGCCGACGGCCTGCTCGTCGACACGTGGTCGTACGCGCCGGCCCGCCGCACGGCGGAGTGGGGCACGTTCAACAACTACGCCAGCCCGCGCGTGGGCGCGCGCCGCATCGACGCCCTGCTCGCGACTCCCGACGTGGGAGTCCGCGCGGTCGGCATCGACCCGCGCCCGACCGGCACGCAGTGGCCCAGCGATCATCTGCCGGTGCAGGCGATCGTGCGCATCCATCCGGCGGCGACGCCGTGACGGGCGAATGCCGATGATCCGGGCGATGTACGCCAACCTCAAGCGGCCGCCGCGGTCGGTGGTCGAGTGGCTGGCCGATGTCGTGCGGGCCGTGGCGATCGTCGTCGTGATCGTCTCGCTGTTCACCCTGCCGTTCACCGACTTCGCCGTGCTGTCGATGTCGCTGCCGGCGGTGATGCTCTCGCGCATGATCGGCCTGCGTTCGGGACTCGATCTCGTCACGTGCGTCACCGTGTTCGTCGCCGCGGGAAGCAACGTCATCGACCTGTACCGCGCCTGGACCGGGTGGGACCTGATCGTCCACGCCGTCTGCACCGGTGTGCTTGCCGCCGTCGCCCTCGTTCTGCTCGACGACGCGCGCGTGATCGAGCCGACCGGCCGACGTCGCACGCCCATCGTCGTCGCCACGATGGCGGGCCTCGCCCTGAGCGCCGTGTGGGAGATGATCGAGTGGTTCGGCTACCGCTTCATCACCGACGCGATCTTCGTCACCTACGACGACACGATCGGCGACATGATCGCGGGAGGCGCGGGCGCGCTGCTGCTGGGCATCGTGGCATCCCGGTTCCGCCTGACGCGCGCTGATCGCGCGGCGCTGTAGGCGTCGCGGTCAGCGACCACGCGGCTCGCGCTGAGCTTTCTCTTTTCACCGCGAGACTGCATCTCGCTGACCAATTGGTTGCAGGGTGACGCCGATTTGTCAGCGAGATGCAGTCTCGCGGCCCAGAAGGCGACCGAGGCGGTTCAGCGAGCGCGCGACTCGGCGCCGGCGCGACTCACCGTCCCCGCGGCTCGCGCTCCGGCCCCGTCGTCGCCGCGATGACGGCACCGCCGACGACGAGCGCGACGGCGAGGAGCCCCACGAGACCCGGGAGGATGATCGTCGGGGCCTCGGGGGCCGCGCCGGGGTCGTCGATGAACGGGCCGATCTCATCGAGCCACGTGCCGTAGGCCGTACCCCACGCCAAGAGCAGCCCGATCATGAGCACGCCGATGCCCGCCGTCACGATCCCCCACACAGGTCCTCTCATGACGGCAGCCTCTCAGACGGTCGCCCCGATCCTCGGCATCCGGATGCCGTTTCGGCCGCCGTGCGAACGCGTGAATCCGTTCACGCGGAGACCGTCGCCCGCCGTCGACCCTCGATCCAGAGGATGACGAGCACCGCCCCCGCACCGAGCGCCGCACCGATCGTGTTCATGAGCCAGTCGTCGGTGTCGCACCGGCGACCGATGACGGGAGCGAGCGACTGAACGGTCTCTATGACCGCCGAGAGCGCCGACACCCCGGCGAAGACGAGCAGCGGATGCCGCGTCGCCACGCCGAAGAAGAGGGCGAGCGGAACCGTCATCGCGATGTTGGCCAGGGTGTCGATCCCCTGGAACGGCACGGAGAACTGCACCGTGCACCCGCCCGGCGCGGGCTCGCTCTCGGGCACCAGGGTGAGGGCGAGCACGGCGACGAGCGACAGCCCGGCCAGAACGAACAGCACGGAGCGGAGTCCGAGGCGGTGCAGCAACGACGCCACGACGGCCGCCGCGACGACGGCGACCCAGAACAGCACAGGAACGGCACGCGAGTACTCGACGAGGAGGGTCGCGATCACGCGGAGCTCCCTCATCTCTCTGGCGACGTGCGGGACGTCACGCCGGTGTGGTGGCGTTCGTCGTTCCCGGCCGTCCATCATCGCAGCGATCGCTCGCGACGCGCTCCGCTGCTGTCAATCCCCCGATGCACGCTCCCGCCGCTCGACACCATGAACCCACATCAACGGAAGGAAGCGTCATGTCGAAGGATCTGTCGAAGGGCGACCGCGTGAGCTGGGACACCCCGCAGGGCCGCACCCAGGGTGAGGTCGTGGAGAAGAAGACGAAGGACTTCCAGCACGACGGGCAGAAGTTCACGGCATCCGCCGACGACCCGGCCTACATCGTGAAGTCGGAGAAGACGGATGCCACCGCCGCCCACAAGGGCTCGGCGCTGAACAAGCTGAAGAGCTGAGCCAGGTCGCGGGGCCTCCCACCCAGGTCCCTGAGCCTGTCGGAGGGACCGGACCCCACGGGAGACCGGCGGCCCACCCAGGTCCCTGAGCTTGTCGAAGGGATCCACGGGAGACCGGCGGCCCACCCAGGTCCCTGAGCTTGTCGAAGGGATCCGCGGGAACCGGTGGCTTCGACAAGCTCAGCCACCTCCGAACCCAGGTCCCTGAGCCTGTCGAAGGGACCGCGACCCACGGGACTCGGTGACTTCGACAAGCTCAGCCACCTCCCACCACGAGACCGGTGGCTTCGACAAGCTCAGCCACCTCCGAACCCAGGTCCCTGAGCCCGTCGAAGGGACCGGAACCACCACGAGACCGGTGACTTCGACAAGCTCAGCCACCTCCGCCCGCGCTACCCCTGCGCGTCGCGCCGCTTGCGCATCTGCGCCAGCGCGAGGCTCAGCCGGTGGTTGCCGGCCAGCACGTCCTCGTGCCGTTCGAGGAACCCCCAGTACGCGTCGGTGAAGACCGAGTCCTTGGCCTCCTGCGCCGAGGGCCACCACGACCCCATCTTCTGCAGGTACGCGCCGCCCGAGACGTAGGGCTTGGTCGCGACGAACCCGCCGTCGGCGAACTGGCTCATGCCCATGACGTTGGGCACCATGACCCAGTCGTACGCGTCGACGAACAGCGCGAGGAACCAGTCGTTGACCTGTCGGGGCGCGTAGCCCTGCAGCAGGAACCAGTTGCCCAGCACCATCAGGCGCTCGATGTGGTGCGCGTAGCCCCACTCGTGCACGCGCTCGAGCACCGTGCGCACGGGGACCGGCAGGTCACTCGGCATCCGCTCACCCGAGTACCAGTACTTCTCGATCCTCTTCTCGAGGTGCAGCGCGTTGACGTGCTCGAGCTTCGGGTGCGCCCGGTACATGCCGCGCATGTACTCGCGCCACCCGATGACCTGACGGATGAACCCCTCGACGGATGCCAGGGGCGCATCCGTCCGCGTGGCTGCGGCGACCACTTCTTCGACGGTGAGCAGGCCGATGTTGAGCATCGGCGAGATGATCGCGTGGAAGAGGAACGGCTCGTCGGCCTTCATCGCGTCTTCGTAGCGGCCGAAGTCGTGCAGGCGCTCCGCGACGAAGACGTCGAGCCAGTCGCGGGAGTCCGCGGGAGTCACGGGGAGCCAGAAGTCGGCCGCGCTGCCGGGGTGCTCGGGGTAGCGCTCGTCGACCTCGGCGATCACCGTGCGAGTGGTCTCGTCGTGCTCGAGATGCGGCAGCGGGGGGATCTCGATCCCCTTCTTCGGCAGCGCCTTGCGGTTGTCCGCGTCGAAGTTCCAGCGCCGCCCCGCCGGCTTCCCGCCGTCCATCAGGATGCCGGTGCGCCGGCGCTGCCAGTGGTAGAAGTCCTCCATGAGCGGCGTCTGGTGCTCCGAGAACCAGGCGTCGACGTCGTCTTCGGGGGTGAGGAAGAGCCCGTCCGAGAGCACGTCGGTCTCGATGTCGTGCGCCTGGCAGATGCGAGCGATGCGCTCGTCGACGGGGCGGTTGGGGTCGCTCATCCACGTCAGCTCGGTGACCCGGTGCTTTTTGAGCAGCTTCTCGAGCCCGGCCTTGAAGGTGAGGTCGTCGTCGAGCGTGATGCGACGAACGGTCTTGCCCTCGGCCTCGAGGCGTGCGGCGGTGTGCCGCATCGCCGACACGAGCAGCACGATCTTGTGGCGGTGGTACGGGAGCTTGGCGAAGCGGGGCGCCGACTCGATGAAGAAGAACTCCTCGATGCCCTCGTCGGTGTACGCGGGATGCTCGTCGAACTGCTGCGTCGCGAGGATCAGGGCGGCCCTCATGCGTGGCGCCTCTGGGCGGCGGCTTTCGCGCGGCAGCCCCGCGAGCAGTAGAGCACCTGGTCCCACTGGTCGCGTCCGCTCCAGCGCTTGCGGTCGGTGAAGGGCCGTCCGCAGTAGGCGCAGGGTTTCGAGCGGACCTCGGGTCGTGACATGCCGTCATCGTCGCAAAGCGGGCATCCGGCATCCGGGGGCTTGCGCTGCACAGCACACCGGTGCGCGCAAGGCCCGCGCGCGGAGGCGGCGGATCGTGGTCGGGTGTCGGCATGGACACCACACACGACCGCAGCAACGACACCGCCGACGAGCCCGACGAGCTCGAGACGGCCGATGCGCCCGTCATCCCCGACACCACCGACGACGACGACGCGCCCGTCGACAATCCCTCGGGCGGGTGACCTCGCGGCACGGCGCGGCCGCGAGGTCCGCGCCGTGCTCAGTCGGTCAGGTCGAAGGTCTGCTTCTCGCCGCCGCGCGGCCGGTCGCCGGTGACCTTCGAGGTGACGAGGGCGATCGCGGTGGCGAGGCGTCCGCCGACGCTCCCCCAGTACTCGCCGGTGAGGGTCGAGACCTTCAAGAGGGTCACCCCGGGCGACTCGGGACCATCGGGGAACCATGCCTCCACCGTGGTCGACCACAGCTCCTTCAACTTCGCGAGGTCGTCGACCACCTCGGCCTCTCCCGCGAGCGACAGCCACGTGCCGTCGGTGCTGAACGACAGCCCGACCTTGGGGTCGCGCCGCACGTGTTCGACAGCCGAGGCGTGGGTGCCGACGATGAACCAGAGGTCGCCGTCCGACTCCTTCTCCTGCACGGTCAGCGGGTGCGCGTGCAGTGCGCCGTCTTCGGCGCGGGTGGTGACCATGGCGAAGCGGAACTTCTTGAGCAGATCGTTGAGCGTCTCGAGCTCGGTGGCGGTGGATGACATGGGGCTTCCCCTCGTTTCGTGGACCTTCAGCCCACCGCCTCCTCGCGTCCGGCGCTACGCGTTGACGCCGTCGTCGCCATCTGCTCTCGGCGGCGCGATCGCGTCGAGTTCGTCGAGTGCCTCTTCGGCGCGGCCCACGCGCGCCGCGACCTCGTCATCCCACCACCGGGGCCCGCGCTCCCCCAGCCCGTGCTTGGCCAGGCCCACCCGGCGCCGCGCGGCGGCGACCGCCTCGTCGTCGCCGGCCCGCTTCGCGGTGCCCACCGTCGACCGTGCGCGACCCAGGTGCGAGCGCAGGCGCTCAGCGATCTGCGCGGGCAGTGCGGGGTCGGTGCGACGCCACCGGCGTCCGTCGATCACCAGCCATCGGTCGTCGTCGTCTGCGGATGCCATGTGCCCAGTGCAGCGCAGCCACCGTCCCCGCGAAATCGCCCGGGCGTCTCGCAGACTTCCGTGCTACGGTGAGGTTATTCGTTCTGGGACTTGCTTCATCGACGCCCGCCTCATCGCTGAGATGCCGGGCGCACGGCGCCGAGCCGTTTACGAAGGCAATCCCTCCCTCAATCATCGCGTGCACCGCTTGATGGCATCCGCCACCGCATCGCACTCGCGGAAAGTTTCTGTGTCTCTGCTTCACCCTTCGCCACTCGCGTGGCGCCAGGCCGATCTCGACGTGTTCGTCGCGATGGCCGGATCCGACTACGCCGGTTTCGTCGGCGCGGCCACCTCGGGCTATGAAGCCCAGGGTCCGCTCGGCGAGAATCTCGGCGTCCACGCGTCCGTCGTGGCGGCTCAGGCCGCCGTCGACGGGCATCGCGTACGCGACACCTTCCCGGTGTTGCGGCGTCCCCGTCCGCTCCGCATGCGTCGGAGCGGCACCCACGGCCGCGTCTGCGGCCCAACATGAATAAAGGAAGAACACGATGGCCACTGGCACCGTGAAATGGTTCAACTCCGAAAAGGGCTACGGCTTCATCGCTCCCGATGACGGCTCGGCCGACCTCTTCGCGCACTTCAGCGCGATCCAGGGCAACGGCTTCAAGGAGCTCGCAGAGGCCCAGAAGGTCGAGTTCGACGCTGAGCAGGGCCCCAAGGGCATGCAGGCTGCGAACATTCGCCCCCTCTGAGCATCGCTCCGCACCGCGAGGGCCGGTGCGTCGCTGACGCGACGCGCCGGCCTTCGCCGTTCGAGGCGTGAGAGCCGGGTGCGTCGCTTCGGCGACGCCCCGGTTTTCGTTGTCTTTCCGCGGGTTTTCACGGTCGCGGACGAACGCTTGCGCTTCCGTTTCCCGTGAGCCTGCTGGACGTGTGCTCGTATGCCGAGCCCTCCATACATCGCCCGATAATGTGGGCCCGAGCCCGGGAAGCCGCCCTGGCTCGAGAACCCGGTCACCCCCGATCCGAGGAGCAGAGCATCGCTTCCACCATCGTCGAGTCCCGCCTCGGCCCCGTTCGTCAGACCTACTCCGGCACGAAGGAGTTCCCCCCGCTCACGAAGGCCTACACAGAGCTGTCTCAGGTCGTCCGTGAGAGCGGACTCCTCGTGCGCACGCCGGTCTTCTACTCCGTCGTCGCCGGAGCGATCGTGCTCGGCCTCGCCGGGTGCGTGACCGCCTTCATCCTGCTCGGCGACAGCTGGTTCCAGCTGATCGTCGCAGCGGTGCTCGGCATCCTGTTCACGCAGGTCGCCTTCCTCGCCCACGAGGCCGCGCACCGCCAGATCTTCGCCTCCGGTCCCGCCAACGACCGACTCGGGCTGCTCATCGGCAACGGCATCGTCGGCATGAGCCGCTCGTGGTGGGCGTCGAAGCACACGCGTCACCACGCCAACCCCAACCGCGTCGACAAAGACCCCGACATCGAGATCGACACGATCTCGTTCCTCGATGTCGACGCGGCCAAGGCCCGCGGCGTCCAGCGCTGGATCACCCAGCGCCAGGGCTACCTGTTCTTCCCCCTGCTGGCGTTCGAGGGCATCAACCTCTACGTCCTCGCCTTCCGCCACCTGTTCTCGCGCGGCGAGGTCAAGGGCCGCTGGGGCGAGATCGCGCTGCTGACGCTGCGTCACGCCCTCTTCATCGCACCGATCTTCATCTTCCTGCCGGTGGGTCTCGCGTTCGCGTTCTTCGGCGTCTCGGTCGCGGTCTTCGGCATCTACATGGGCGCGTCCTTCGCTCCCAACCACAAGGGCATGCCGATCATCGAGCCCGGAGCCAAGCTCGACTTCTTCAGCAAGCAGGTGCGCACCTCGCGCAACGTCTCCGGCGGCTGGTGGGCCACGTGGCTCATGGGCGGTCTGAACTACCAGATCGAGCACCACCTGTTCCCGAACATGCCGCGCCCGCACCTCAGCAAGGCCCGCGCCATCGTTCGCGAGCAGTGCGCGACGCTGGACGTCCCCTACGTCGAGACGACCCTGTTCCAGTCGTACGGCATCGTCATCGCGTACCTGAACCGCGTGGGCCTCGCCGCCCGCGACCCGTTCGACTGCCCGCTGACCTCCCCCACCCGGCAACTGAACGTCGAGTGAGATTGTTCGACGGCGCCGCACCCGCAAGGGGCGGCGCCGTCGTCGTTTCATCCCCGCGCGTCGGCGATCGGTTCGGGGCACTCGCCCCCGGCATCCGTCGCCTTCTCGAAGTGCCAGCGCTCGTTGGCGTAGGTCTGGCACAGGCCCCATTCGCGGCCGTGTTCGATGATCCACAGTTGCGCGTCGAGCGATCCGATGTCGACGGCGTTGCCCGTGACATGGCTCGAGCCCTCGGGTGAGGCGACGTACTGTCGCGCGATCGCCTCGGTGCCGTAGGTGCGGATCGCGTCGCCGAGCAGCCAGCGCTGGTAGTCGGCGCTGCGCCACCCGCTGGTGACGTCGAACACGA
This sequence comes from Microbacterium sp. BH-3-3-3, assembly GCF_007679045.1. Lineage (GTDB taxonomy): Bacteria > Actinomycetota > Actinomycetes > Actinomycetales > Microbacteriaceae > Microbacterium > Microbacterium algihabitans. Next base: position 43,361 of record NZ_VEFS01000001.1, read on the forward strand.
TCCCGTCGTCCGCGGCCGCCGCCTGTGCGGAGCGCAGCGCCTCGCGCAGCTCGCCGTCGAGTCCGGTCATCGCCGGATGACGCTCGTCGTCGACCGTGAGCGGCGACTCGGCCGGGATCATGCCGTCGGCCTCGGCGGGGGCGAACGGCGCGTGGGCGGCGACCCCCGCCGCGAACGACGAGGCGGTGCTCGCCGCGAGCAGGGCGGCCAGCACGGTCAGGGCGAGGGCGATCGCGGCGGCGATCGCGAGCAGGGCGAGTCGCTGACGGGAGGGCGAAGGGACGAGGGATGCCGAAGGAGCCATGACCCCAGTCGAGCGGAGGCCGCGTTGCCACGGCGTATGGCCGCGACGATACGGCGGCGATAACCCGGTCGGGACGGCTCTCAGTCGCGCGAGACCTCGTGCAGCACGACGTCGCGCACCGCGCCGTCGTCGAGCGTCGCGGTCATCAGCGTGCACGCCGGCTGCCGTCGTCGGTCGGTCGGCGAACCGGGGTTGAGAAGGCGCAGTCCGTTCGGGGTCACCGTGTCCCACGGGATGTGACTGTGCCCGAACACGAGCAGGTCGGTGTCGGGGTACGCGGCATCCATCCTCTTGTCCCGTCCCGTCGCGGCCCCCGTCTCGTGCACCACCGCCAGCCGCACCCCGTCGATCTCCGTGCGGGCGACTTCGGGCAGACGCGAACGTAGGTCAACGCCGTCGTTGTTGCCCCACACCCCGAGCACGGGGCCGAGCGTTTCGAGTTCGTCGAGCACGCTCGCGCTCACCCAGTCGCCCGCGTGCACGATGAGGTCGACTCCGGATGCCGCGTGCCGGACCGCCTCGGGGAGCACGCGCGCCCGCTTCGGCACGTGCGTGTCGGCCACGAGGAGCAGTCTGGTCGCCATGCCCCCACGCTACCGACGCGGGTGGGGATGCGCGCCGGGCATACGTCGGCGATATGCCGCCCCGCCTACGATGACGGGATGCGCGTGCTGATCGTCGAGGACGAACCCTTCCTCGCCGAGGCGATCCGTGACGGCCTGCGCCTCGAAGCGATCGCCGCCGACATCGCCGGCGACGGCGACACCGCGCTCGAGCTGCTCGGGTACACCTCGTACGACGTGGTGGTACTCGACCGCGACATCCCGGGGCCGAACGGCGACGAGATCGCCCGGCACCTCAGCGCGCAGCCCGCCGCTCCGCGCGTGCTCATGCTGACCGCCGCCGACCGGCTCGACGACAAGGCGCGCGGTTTCGAGAGCGGCGCCGACGACTACCTGACCAAGCCCTTCGTGCTGCGCGAGCTCGTGATGCGCCTGCACGCCCTCGCCCGCCGCCCCGCGGCCTCGACCCCGCCGGTGCTCGAGCAGCACGGCATCCGTCTCGATCCCTTCCGCCGCGAGGTCTACCGCGACGGCAGATACGTCTCACTCACCCGCAAGCAGTTCGCGGTGCTGCAGGTGCTCATGGGCGCGGGCGGCGGGGTCGTCAGCGCCGAGACCCTGCTCGAGCGCGCGTGGGACGAGAACGCCGACCCGTTCACCAACGCGGTGCGCATCACGATCTCGACGCTGCGCAAGCGTCTCGGTGAGCCGTGGCTGATCCAGACGGTCGCGGGAGTGGGCTACCGCATGGGGCCGGCCGATGCGTGAGCGCGCCCCGGGTCTCTCGATCCGCCTCAAGCTCACGCTGAGCTACGCGGCGTTCGTCGTGATCGTGGGGATCGCGGTATTCGTCGTCGGGTTTCTCGTGCTGCGGTTCGTTCCCGACGGCAACCTGTACTCCGAGAGCGGGACGTTCACGCCCGGCCGGGGCGATCTGATCGACGTGTTCGTCCGCTACGCCTGGTACGCGGTGCTCGCCCTCGCCGTCATCGGCCTCGGCGGCGGGTGGGTCGTCTCGGGGCTCATGCTGCGGCCCCTGCACCGCATCACCGACGCCGCGCGCGCCGTGCGCGGCGGAGACCTCGCCCACCGCGTCGATCTGCCGGGGCGTCGCGACGAGCTGACCGAGCTCGCCGACACCTTCGACGCGATGCTCGCGCGGGTCGAGCTGACCCTCGACGAACAGCAGCGGTTCGCCGCCAACGCCTCGCACGAGCTGCGCACCCCGCACGCGACGATGCGCACGCTGCTCGAGGTGGCGCGCGCCGATCCCGACGGCATCGACCTCGAGCGCCTGCTGCACCGGCTCGACCTCACCAACGAACGCGCGATCCGTCTGACCGAGGCCCTCCTGGCCCTCGCCCGCTCGACCCGCGCGGGCGAGCTCTCGCGCGAGCCCGTCGACGTCGACGCCGTCATCGCCGCGGTCGCTGACGAAGCGCGCCCCGACGCCGACGCCGCGCGACTCGACCTCGCCGTGCTGCCGGGCACCGGCGGCATCGCGCGCGTCGACGAGACGTTGATGCGTCAGGCCGTCGCGAACCTCGTGCGCAACGCACTCGTACACAACATCGACGGCGGATGGGCGCGCGTGGCCGTGACCGGCCGCGACGACGAAGTGGTCGTCGACGTCGACAACTCGGGCGAGGTGCTCTCGCGAGAACTCGTCGCCACCCTGCCCGAGCCGTTCGTGCGGGGCGCGGGACGCACGCGCGGGCGCGCCGACGGCACGGGACTCGGGCTCGCCATCGTCGCCTCGATCGCCCGCGCGCACGGCGGGCACCTCGAGCTGTGGCCCGGCGAGGCCGGAGGGCTGCGCGCCCGCCTGCGCCTGCCGCGCTGACACCCCTCCGCTCGGCGGCGCGATCCCGTGTCGACCTCGCGCCGAGCAGCGGGCGCGAGACCGACGCGCCACTCGCCGCCTCGCGCCGATCAGCGGGCGCAAGGCCGACGCGCGGCTCAGCGCCGCGCGATCAGCCGGATCACGAGCACGACGACCGTCCCGATCAGGGCGCCGAGGGTGTTGGACGCCACGTCGTCGGCATCCGGAACCCGACCCGGGATCAGCGTCTGCGCGATCTCGACGGTGAGCGACACGGCGGCTCCCACGAGGACGGATGCCGGCGCCCACCGCAGCGGCAGCAGAAGGGCGACGGCGGCTCCCAGTGGAACGAAGAACAGGACGTTGAGCGCCACGTCGGCGCCCGCACCGAACAGCAGGGCGCTCCCCCACGGCGGGAGATGATCGAGGGCATCGAGCACCAGCGTCCGCGCCGGCCACGCGATCGTGCGCGGAGCGAGGGTCAGGGCGGCCACGGCGGCCAGCACGGCGCCGGCGACCCGCAGGCGCGGCGCGGAGAAGACGGAAGCGGATCGATCGGACACGGTGACCTCCAGGGTGCGGAGATCCCATCCCACCGACCCGCCTGTTGTCCCGACGTCTCGCGACCGCGATACACGGACGATACGTCGCCGCGCGGCGCGCAGAATGGAGGCGTGTCCTCTTCGCGTCGCTCCCCCGCCCTCGCCCTGCTCCTCGACGTCGTGCTGGTCGTCGTCTTCGCGGCGATCGGGAGGGCGACCCACGACGGCGACGTGCTGGGCCCGTTCGGTTCCGGACTCGCCACCACCGCGTGGCCCTTCGTCGCGGCGCTGCTGATCGGGTGGGCGGTCACGCGCGCGTGGCGCCGACCCACGACCCTGGTGCGCACCGGTCTGCCGGTGTGGGCGATCACCGTCGCGCTCGGCATGGTGCTGCGTGCGCTCAGCGGTCAGGGCGTGGCGGTGGCGTTCATCATCGTCGCGACGATCACCCTCGCGGTGTTCCTGCTCGGGTGGCGCGGCCTCGCGCGTCTCGCGGCGCGGCGGCGTCGGGCCTGACGCGCGTCGCCCGTCCGCGCGAGCGCCGCTTCGGCCTCAGTCGGCGAGCGTGACGTCGACCTGGATCTCGGCGGCGAGGCGCTCGAGCTCGGCCACCAGGTCGTCGACCTCGACGTCGGCGGCCACCGTCGCCGTGATCGACGCCTCGAACAGGCGCCCGCCGGCCATGGCGGCATCCGTCGTCTGCGTCGACATGCGCTCGATGCTCGCCCCGCGCGCGCTGAGCGCCGCCGACACCTCGCGGACGATGCCCGGCCGGTCGTTGCCGACCACGTCGAAGGTGACCGAGCGCGGCGCCGCGGCGGCGAGCGAGCCGCTGCCCGCGTGAACCGTGACGGTGAGGGTGCCCGCGAGCCCCTCGAGGGCGGCGCGCAGGTCGTCGGCGCGTTCGGGAGTCACCGACACCTCGACGATGCCGGCGAACGCTCCCGCCAGTTCGGCGAGTTCGCTGTTCTCCCAGTTGCCGCCGTGGGCGCCGACGATGTCGGCGACCGCGGACACGAGGCCCGCGCGGTCATCGCCGACGACGGTGAGGACGAGGGTGGTCATGGCGACAGCGTACCCACGGCCGCGCTGATACCGTGAGGTTTCCGACCCGACAGGAGGTGAGCGCATGATCGCGTCGATCATCGCGACCATCAACCTCCTGCTCGCGTTCGCCGAGCTGTCGCTCACCCCCGGTTCCGACGCCCCGCTGCTGGCTGTCGTGCTGGCCGCCGCGGTCGTCGTCACGGTCGCGGTCGTGCTGCTCGTCGTGCCCGGGCTCGTGGCATCCGCCCCTCGGCCCTCGCCGCGTCCGATCGACCCTTCCGCGCTGGTGGCGCAGAGCGATCCGGATGCCGCGGGGCACCCGCGCCCGCGCGCTCCGGGGCTCGCGATCCCGGTCGCGTAGCCCGCCGTCCGCCGCCCTCGCGGCATCCGGTGCCCTCACGCGACCACCGGTCGTTCGTGCGCGCTCGCGCCGGCGACCGGTCCTGCCGTGATCGCCGCACCGATTGGACGCCCCGTTGGACCTCTTCGCCTTCCCTCCCCTCGCCCTTCTGCTCGACCTGACCACCCGAGCCCTGCTCGCCCTCACCACCGCGCTCGAACCCGTCACCGCGGGGGCGGCCGCCGCTGTGGCGGTGGTCGTCGTGACGCTGCTCGTGCGCCTCGTGCTGATCCCGGTCGGGGTCTCGCAGGCCCGCGCCGAACAGACGCGTGCTCGTCTCGCTCCGCGCCTGCGCGCCCTGCAGCAGCGGTGGAAGGGCAACACCGAACGCCTGCAGCGCGAGACGATGCAGCTGTACCGCGACGAGGGGGCCTCGCCCGTGGCCGGATGCCTGCCCCTGCTGGCCCAGGCTCCCGTGGTGGGGCTGCTCTACGCCGTCTTCCTGCACCCGACCGTGGGCGGCCAGGCCAACGCCCTGCTCGCGCACGATCTGCTGGGCGCACCGCTCGGGCGGAGCCTCGTCGCCGCCGTCACGACCGGAACCGCGGATGCCGGGACCCTGGCGGTCTTCGCGGTGCTGGTGGCCGTCATCGTCGCCGCCGCCGAGCTGACCCGTCGTCTGCTGCGGCCGGCGGTCGACCCGGCCGCCCCCGCATGGACGACGCCCCTCTTCGGCGCGCTGCAGTTCACGACGGCGGTGGTGGCGCTGTTCGTGCCTCTGGCCGCCGCCCTCTACCTCACGGTGACGACGGTGTGGACGCTCGTGCAGCGGGTGGTGCTCAGGCGGCGCTACCCGCTGCCGGCGTGAGCGCCGAGCGGGCGTCCCACCGCTTCGACCACGACGCGTTCACCGCGGCCATCGCGAGCACCAGCACCGCGGCCGCGGCCGGGAAGAGCAGCGCGGTCTCCACCGAATCGTTCTCGGCGACCGCTCCGGTGACCGCCGACGACAGTGCCTGGGCGAGCGTGAGGGCCGACGCGAGGATCGTCATGGTCGAGGCGGTGCGCCCGCGCGGCGCGCGGTGCCCGGCAAGGCTGAACAGCGTCACCAGTGAGGGGCCGACGCCGATGCCCATCAGGCACAGCACCAGCGTCACCGTGGGCACCGATCCGCCGACCGAGTACGCCCCCGCCGACGCGGTGAGGATCACGGCGAACACGACCAGGCGCCAGCGCAGGGTGAACCGCTCGGGGATCACCGCGACGGCCAGTGCCAGCACGGCCGAGCCCACGCCCATGACGCCGTACAGCAACGCGCCCGCCTCGGGAGCGCCCTGCGCCTCCATGAACGCGGTCAGCGAGGTGAGGGTCGACCCGAAGAACAGCCCGACACCGAAGACGGCCGCCACCAGCACGAGCATGCGCGGGTGCAGCAGTTCGCGGAACGGCGCCATCGCGGTGCGCTCCGACCGCTCCGGAACCGCCCGCCCGGTGGGGTGCAGGGCGAAGGCCGTGACGAAGACGAAGCTCAACAGCGCGGCACCCGCGATCGGAGCCCACGGGGCGATGAGCGCCGCCAGCACACCGACCACGAACGGGCCGATCACGAAGGCCGTCTCGTCCGCCGCCGACTCGTACGCCATGGCCCGCGAGAAGGTGCGCTCGCGTCGCGTGGGGTGCACGCGATCGCCGATGAGGGCCATGACGCGACTGCGCGACATCGCCGCCGTCTGCGGGCCGGTGAGGCCGATCGCGGCGGCCGCCCCGAGCAGCAGCGCCTCGGAGCTCGCGGCCTGCACGACGAGGGGGAAGAGTGCGAGCAGGATGCCGTTCGCCAGGCCCACCGGCACGAGCACGCGCCGCTGTCCGAAGCGGTCGGCGAGGTCGCCGAGCACGGGGCCCGCGACGACGACGCCGAGGCCGACCGCGGCGGAGGTCAGGCCGCCGAGGGCGACCGAACCGCGCTCGGCGACGACGATGGCCAGCACCCCCACCGTCATCATCGCGAACGGCAGACGGGCGATGAAGGCGACGGGGAAGTACCAGAACCCCGTGTGGTGGATCAGGGAGCGGTGGGCGACGGCCGGGGAGGCGGGTGGGTGTGCGGGCGCAAACATGGAGCGGTCTCTCGGAGGCGATGGAACGTGCCGCCTTGCCGGGTCCGGTAGGTAGTTGCACAGCGTGCGGCGGGCGAACCCGCTCGACGATTCTACCGCGGGGCGCTGAAGAGCGCCCGGGAAGCTCAGCTCACGAGGGCGGCGATCGCCGCGATCACGGATGCCAGGGCCAGCACCAGCGCGACGGCGATGAGCACCGTGTGCACGATCAGGAACGGCGTCGGCTTTCCGGCGGCGTCCCGCGCGCGCGGGTCTTTCGCGATGCGCGGGTAGAAGCGGGGCCAGACGACGGCGTTGAACACGGCGTTGGCGAAGAGCAGCACGATCAGCAGGGGTTCCACGCCTCGAGCCTACGCGCGGGCTGCCTCTCGGCCGGCCGTCACGCGGCGCACGCGATGCACCGACGCGCGAACGGGCGCACCTCGAGCCGGGCGTCGGCGATCGGTCGACCGCACACCTCGCACACCCCGAAGGTCCCGGATGCCACGCGCTCGCGCGCCGCGCGGATCTCGGCCCGCTCCGCCTCGGCTCCACGTCGCAGCGCATCGACCTGCGCCCACTCCCCCGACAGCGTCGAGCCCTCGGGGTCGTGCTCGTCGTCGGCGGTGCCGTCGGCGCGGTCGTGGCGGAGGCTCTCCTCGTCGTCGTGCAACCGCGCGAGACGGTGCTCCACCTCGCGCTCGAGGTGGTCGAGCATGCGCCCCGCGGTCATGGCATCCATCCTTCGACGCTAGCCCCCACCGCCGACACCGGCACTGCGGCAGGATCGGCTCATGAGCGAGCTTCGACGACACTGGACCCCGACCGCTGTGGTGTTCCTCGCCCTCGCGGTCGCGGGACTCATCGGCACCTGGACCTTCAACGTCTTCGCGATCGTGCAGATGCGCGACTTCCTCGGAGACCTCGTCTCGAGCGGACCGGCGGTGTCGTCCATCACCGTCGACCTGCTGATCGTCGCCATCGCCGGAAGCGTGTTCATCATCGTCGAGGCGCGACGGCTCGGCATGCGCTTCGCATGGCTGTACATCGTGCTGTCGGGGATCACGGCGTTCGCGTTCACGTTCCCGCTGTTCCTCGCGATGCGCCAGCGGCACCTGACCGCGCGGCGGTCCTCCCCCACCCAGCCCGCGTGAGAGGTCACTTCGTGTCGCCTCGGCGGGGCTGCACGCGACAGAAGATGATGACCCCTCACGCGAGAGGGTCGGGCTTAGCGCGAGGCGAGACCCGCGCGCAGGCCCTCGACCAGCGGAGTCGTCGGGCGGCCGATGATGCGCGCGAGCGATCCGTCGGTCTCCGACAGTGCCCCGCGCGCGATCGCGTCGTCGATGCCCGCGACGAACGCCGCGGTCCCGGCGTCCAGCCCCGCGGCCTCGAGTCCGGCGGTGAGCTGCTCGAGCGAAACGCGCGTGTAGGTGACCGGGCGACCGAGCACCTCGGCGGCGGCGGCCGCGAGCTCGTCGTACGTCCACGCGACGTCTCCGCCGATCTCGATCGTCAGTCCCGCCAGGTCGTCGGTCGTCAGCGCGACGGCGGCGGCCTCGGCGTAGTCGCGACGGCTGGCGCTCGCCACCCGCGCGTCACCCACGGCGGCGACGATCTCGCCGGTGTCGGCGGCGCGCGCCACGGAGTCCAGGTAGTTCTCGGTGTACCAGTTGTTGCGCAGGATCGTGGCGCTCACGCCCGAGGCGGCGATCGCCTGCTCGGTGGCCTTGTGGTCGGCGCCGAGCGCGTAGTCCACCTCGTCGACGCGCGGGGCGCTGGTGTACACGAGACGCTCGATGCCGGCCGCGCGTGCGGCGTCGATGACGTTGCGGTGGCCCGAGACGCGGTCGGCGTCGGTGCCCGAGATGAGCAGCACGCGCGTGACGCCCTCGAGGGCGGCAGCGAGGGTCTCGGGGCGGGCGTAGTCGAGCTCGACCACATTCACGCCGTTGTCGGCGAGGTCGGCGGCCTTGGCCGGCGTGCGGACGCCGGCGACGATGTCGGATGCCGCGACGCCGCGCTCGCGCAGGGCGTCGACGACGAGGCGGCCGAGGTGGCCGGTGGCGGCGGTGACGAGAATGGTCATGGGGTGGTCCTTTCGACGGGTTCCCCCGGTGCAACCGCCCGCGCGGGAGCGCATTCCGGAATGCCGGTACCCACTTTCTGGTTAGGTACTTACATGAGCGTCAGTCTTAGCGATCTGCGGGGACGCAACCCCGAAATCTTCGCCGACGGGTGCCCCACCCGCACCGTGCTCGATCATGTGATGGGCAAGTGGGGCATCCTCGTGCTCGTCGCCCTGTCCGACGGGACGCAGCGGTGGGGAGCCCTCCGGCGCAATATCGCCGGGATCAGCGAGAAGATGCTCGCGAGCACCCTCAAGACGCTCGAGGCCGACGGGCTGGTCGCTCGCACCGCCTACCCCGAGGTGCCGCCGCGCGTCGAGTACGCGCTGACCGACCGCGGCCGCGACCTCATGACGCGCGTCATCCCCCTCATGGAGTGGGTCGCCGACAACGCCGACGACATTGTCGCGCGACGGAGTTGACCGTGCGCCTGCCGTCGACGCGCGCCATGCGCGACTCGCTCACCGTCCGCGCACCCCGACGCGTCCCGCTGCTGCAGGTGACGAAGTCGGCGATCGCGATCGTCGCGGCGTGGCTGATCGCCGGCTGGCTCGTGCAGGGGCCGCCGCCCATCTTCGCCGCCATCGCCGCCCTGCTCGTCGTGCAGCCGAGCATCAACCAGTCGTTCACGCGCGCCGTCGAGCGCAGCGTCGGGGTCATCGTCGGTGTCGTGATCGCCGCCCTGCTCGGGCTGGTCTTCGGGTCGCAGCCGTGGGTCGCGCTGCTGTCGGCCGGTGTCGCCCTCGTCGTGGCGTGGGCCGCGCGCATCTCGCCCGGCGCGACCAACCAGATCGCGATCAGCGCTCTGCTGGTGCTCGCCCTGGGCACCGCAACCCCCAACTACGCGCTCGACCGCGTGCTCGAGACCCTCATCGGCGCGGCGATCGGCATCGTCGTCAACGCCGTGCTCGTGCCGCCCGTGCTGGTTCCGAGCGCGCGCGAGAAGGTCGAGGTGCTCGGCCGCGAATTGGCCGAAGCGCTCGAGCGTCTCGCCGCGGCCCTCGAAACTCCGCAGACACCCGCCTCGCTCGAGGGGCTGCTGCTCGAAGCCCGCCTGCTGCGCCCCGTGCGCGACGCCGCGGCGACGGCGATCACCGACGCCACCGACTCTCTCGCCCTCAACCCGCGCAGCGGGAGGCACCGCAACGACCTCGTCGGGATGCGCGACCTGCTGGAGCGCTTCTCGCCCGTCGTCACGCAGACGATCGGCATGACCCGCGCCGTCTACGACGGCTACGAAGCCACGATCGCGGACGAACCCGCGGTGCGCGCGATCGCCGAGCAACTGCACCGCGCGGCCCACGACGTACGTCTCGCCTTCGCGGTGGATGCCGGCCCCGAGCGCCTCGTCGAAGAGGAGCCGGCACTGACCCGGCCCCTGCAGATCCAGACCCCCTCGACCGCGCACTGGGTGCTGGTGGGGTCGTTGCTGATGGACCTGCACCGCGTGCACGAGACACTGCGCGACGCCGCCGACTGACCGACGGAAACACGGCATCCGGATGCCGACACCCCGGCCGAACCGCGGACTCCCACCGCCGACGCCGCCGGCGCGCTGTGGATTCGCCGCACGCGGCCCGCGCCGCGCCCCGCGCTGGTTGACTGGGCGCATGGGTACCGCGATGTTCCCCCTCGGCGCCGTCCTCTTCCCGCACACGCCCCTGGCTCTGCGGATCTTCGAGGAACGCTACCTCGTGATGCTCGGTCGTCTGCTCGACGAGACCGACCCCTCGTTCGGCGTCGTTCTCATCGAACGCGGGACCGAGACGGGCGGCGGCGACCAGCGCTTCGCTCTGGGCACGATGGCCCAGCTCAGCCAGGTTGTGCCCCTCGCCGACCAGATGCAGGTCCTCGCGCACGGAACGCAGCGCTTCGAGATCGTCGAGTGGCTCGATGACGCGCCCTATCCCCGCGCCGACGTCCGGTCCCTGCCCGACCTCGAATGGAACGAGGCGCTTTCTCCTCTGCTCGACGAGGCCGAACGCATCGTGCGCCGCGTGCTCGGCAAGGCCCAGCAGTTCGGCGGCACGCGGTGGGACCCCGAGGTCGAACTCGCCGAAGAGCCGCTGCCGCGCGCATGGCAGGTGGCCGCGATCGCCCCGCTCGGCGAACTCGACCAGATGGAGCTGCTGCGTTCGAAGACGCTCGGCGGACTCCTGCGGGCGACGATCGATCTGACCCTCGCCGCCGAGCCTCTGCTCGGCGACCCCGTCCCCGACGGCGTGATCGTCGTCACCGACGACGACTCCACCCCCGGGGACGAGGACTGAGCGGCGCGGGCTCAGTTCAGCGCGCGCACCGACGAGGGGATCACGCCGTCGCCGTACAGGTCGATCGCGAGGTCCTGCAGAGCGGTCAGCGCCACGCGCTGGGTCTGCGGGCCGTACGAGATGCGGGCGACGCCGAGAGCCTCGTACTCCGCGGCCGTGAGCGCCCCGGGCACACCGATCACACTGAGCCGGCGCTCTCCGATGCCCTCCACGAGGCGTCGCGTCGTCTCGGCGTCGAGCAGCCCCGGGACGAACACCGAGGTGGCGCCCGCCGCGAGGAAGGCGCGGCCGCGCTCGACGGCATCCGCCACCTTGTCGTCGAGGGGCCGATCGGCACCCTTGAGGAACACGTCGGTGCGCGCGTTCAGCACGAACGGCACACCCTCCGCCTCACCGGCTGCGATGACCGCTTCGACGGCCGCGATGGCCTCGGCCAGCGGCTTGACGCGGTCCTCGACGTTCGCTCCGACGACTCCCACGCCGATCGCGCGCCGCGTGGTCTCGCCGGGGTTTCCGAAGCCCGAGTCGAGGTCGGCCGTGACGGGTACGTCGACGGCGGCGACGATGCGACCGACCATGTCGAGCATGACGTCGAGGGGGATGTTCTCGCCGTCCTCGTAGCCGAAGGTCGCGGCGATCGAGTGGCCGGCCGTGGCGAGCGCCTTGGTCTCGGGCAGCGCCGCGACGGCGGTGGCCGACACGACGTCCCAGATGTTGACGACCCGGAGGATCTCGGGAGCGGTGTGGAGCTGGGCGAAGGCCTGGGCCTTGTCACTGAGGGCGGTCATGCGTGGTCTCCTGTCGTGCGGGTCTCGTCGTCGACGATGGCCTCGGCGATCAGCGTGTCACCCGCACCGAAGCGGATGAAGCGACCGATCGTCGCGGGCTGGATCAGCACCGCGGCGGCGACGGCGGCGACGTCGGCGCGCGACACCTCGCCCTTGCCCTGCGGAGCCGTGGTGATGCGACCGGTCGGCGGGTCGAGCGTCAGCGTGCCGGGGCCGAGGATGGTCCAGTCGAGCTCGCTCGCGCGCAGGTGGTCGTCGGCCGCGAGCTTCGCGTCGGCGTAGGCGAAGAACGAGTCGTCGGGGTCGATGCCGTGGTCGGGGGTCGAACCGATCCACGACACCATGACGAAGCGACGCACGCCCGCCTGTGCGGCGGCGTCGACGGCCCGCTGCGCGGCGTCGCGGTCGACCGCGTACGTGCGCTCAGCGCTGCCGCCGCCCGCTCCGGCCGACCATACGATCGCGTCGGCGCCGGCGAACGCCTCGGCCATCTCGTCGACGTCGGCGCTTTCGACGTCGAGCACGAGGGGCGTGCCGCCCGCCTGCTCGATGTCGTCCTTCTGCTCGGGCTTGCGGATGACCGAGGTGGCCTCGTCTCCGCGGTCCGCCAGCAGACGCGCCAGGTGCAGGGCCACCTTGCCGTGGCCGCCGATGATCACAATTCGTTCCATGTCACTGTCCTCCGACTTTCTCGATCGACATCTTCAGGATCACGCGGTCGGCGCTGTCCGGTGGCGCCTCCTGTTCCGCGTTGCCGTAACGCTTTCCGAGGTGCACGTAGAACGCGCCCGTCGGATCGGGTTCGGCCTCGACGAGCCGCCCGCGCACTTCGATGTAGCGGTAGGGCTGCGCCGGGTCGAAGACCATCAGGCTCATCGAGGGGTTCTGCTGCAGGTTGCGGAACTTCTGCCGCGTGGTCGTGTGCGTGAACAGCAGGTGCTCGCCGTCGAAGTCGAACCACATCGGATTCACCTGCACCGTTCCGTCGGGACGGACGGTGCCGAGGCTTCCGTAGTTCGGGTTCTCGAGCAGGTCGCGGTGCGCGTCGGGGATCATGCGTGTCCTTTCGCCGAGGATCCGCTCACGACCGTACGCCGAACCTCCGACACGCCCGTTCGGGCTTGACGCCTCGCCCCGGGCCGCTCGTCCGCCGCGCTCGTCCACGTCGCCGTCGACGTACACCCAGCGGCCCGCTCGACGCACGAAGCGGCTGCGTTCGCGCAGTTCGCCGGCCTCGCTCCCGTGCCGCCAGCGCGCGCGGAAGCTCACCTCCGCGGCATCCGCCCCCTCCTCCGCCGACACGATGTCGAGGCCGATCCACCGGGTGCCGTCGCCGACCTCGATCTCGTCGGGACGGGTGCGCGGATGCCACGAGCGCGCGAGGTGGGCCGCATCGCCGACCGCGAAGGCGGTGTAGCGCGACCGCATCAACCGCTCGGCCCCGGGGGCCGGTTCTCCGTCGAGGAGGGGGCCGCAGTGCGTTCCGAATTCCCCCTCGCCGCAGGGGCACGCGTCGGTGGCGGAGGGGCGGACGGATGCCGAGCCGAAAGACATCCCGCCACTCTAGGTCGCGGTGTCGGACCCCCGTGCCAGGATCGGGGGTGTGACCGACCGCCTCATGCTCCTCGACACCGCGTCGCTGTACTTCCGCGCCTTCTACGGGGTGCCCGACAAGGTGAGGGCCCCCGACGGCACCTCGGTCAATGCGGCGCGGGGTCTGCTCGACATGATCGCCAAGCTCGTCACCACGTACGAGCCCACGCGCCTCGTCGCGTGCTGGGACGACGACTGGCGTCCCGCGTGGCGCGTCGACCTTCTCCCGAGTTACAAGGCGCACCGCGTCGTCGAGGCGGTCGCGACCGGACCCGACGTCGAAGAGGTGCCCGACCCGCTCGAGGCGCAGCTGCCGGTCATCCGCGCGGCGCTCGAGGTGCTCGGCATCCCGATCTCGGGGGCGAGCGACCACGAGGCCGACGACGTGATCGGCACCCTCGCGACCCGCGCCGATGTCCCGGTCGACATCGTCACGGGCGACCGCGACCTGTTCCAGCTCGTCGACGACGACCGGGGCATCCGCGTCGTGTACACGGCGCGCGGCATGAGCAACCTCGAGATCGTCGACGATGCGGCCGTCGTCTCCAAGTACGGGGTGCACGCCGCGCAGTACGCCGATTTCGCGGCTCTGCGAGGCGACCCCTCCGACGGACTCCCCGGTGTCGCCGGCATCGGCGAGAAGTCCGCGGCGTCGCTGCTCGCGGCCTGCGCGACCCTCGACGGCATCCGCGCGGCCGCCGCCGACGGCAGTGCCGGCACGCCCGCACAGCGCGCGAAGATCCTCGCCGCCTCCGACTACCTCGACGTCGCGCCGACGGTCGTGCGTGTCGCGCGCGATCTCGACCTCGCGCCCTTCGACGACCGCCTGCGTCCCGTCGACCACGACGGCGCGGTGGCGCTCGCCGACACGTGGAACCTCGGGTCCTCGATGACCCGCGTGCTCGCCGCGCTCCCGCGCTGAGCCTCAGCGGGTGCGCTCGAGCCACTCCCTCAGCTTCTCGAGCGGCCACGTCGTGACGATCCGGTCGACCGGAACCCCGAGCGCCTCGGCCCGTGCGGCCCCGTGGTCGAGCAGTGAGAGCTGTCCGGGCGCGTGCGCGTCGGAGTCGATGGAGAACAGGCACCCGGCCTCGATCGCCATCACCAGCAGCTCGTCGGGCGGATCCTGCCGCTCGGGTCGCGAGTTGATCTCGACCGCGACGCCCGACTCCGCGCACGCGGCGAACACGGCCGCCGCGTCGAACTCCGACGGAGGGCGCGTACCCCGCGCTCCCTCGACCAGCCGACCCGTGACGTGTCCCAGCACGTCGACCCGCGGATCCCCCGCCGCCGCCACCAGACGCTTCGTCATGGGGGCGCGGTCCATGCGCAGTTTCGAATGGGCGGATGCCACGACCACATCGAGCGCGTGCAGCAGCTCGTCCTCCTGGTCGAGCGCACCGTCGTCGAGGATGTCGACCTCGATGCCCGTCAGCAGTGTGAAGCCGTCGCCGCGGTGACCGCGAACGATCTCCATCTGCGCGCGCAGGCGTTCGGGCGACAGGCCGTTCGCCACCGTCAAGCGGGGCGAGTGGTCGGTGAGGGCGAGGTACTCGTGCC
This sequence comes from Microbacterium sp. BH-3-3-3, assembly GCF_007679045.1. Lineage (GTDB taxonomy): Bacteria > Actinomycetota > Actinomycetes > Actinomycetales > Microbacteriaceae > Microbacterium > Microbacterium algihabitans. Next base: position 58,415 of record NZ_VEFS01000001.1, read on the forward strand.
CCAGCCCGCGTGCGGCGTCGACCATCGCCTCGATCGGGGTGAGCCCGTCCGACCAGTCGCTGTGGCTGTGCAGGTCGCCGCGTAGGCGCGCGCGCAGCTCGGCTCCGCCGACGGGCGCCGCCTCGGCGCGGAGGGTCGCGAGACGCTCGGGCACCTCACCCGCGAGGGCCTGGGTGATGACCGCGTACGTCGAGTCGCCGATGCCCGCGCGTCGCCGGAGGGCAGGATCGCGGAGTTCGGCGTCGCTCAGCCCCTCGATCGCGGCGGCGGCGGTACGGAACGCCTTGCTCTTGTAGCGCGACGACCTTTCCCGCTCGAGCAGATACGCGATCTCGGTGAGGGCGTCGAGCGGGTTCACGATCTACTCCGCCAGAGCCTTCGACGTGTCGACCCAGGCGTCGAGCTTGGCCTCGGCGCGCCCGTCGTCGATCGCGGCGGCGGCGTCGGCCATCGCCTCGGCCAGGCGTTCGAGGATGGGCCGCTGCACCTGGGTCGCGTCGCGGAACAGGCGGAACGAGACCAGGCCCGCCGCCGCGTTCAACAGCACGATGTCGCGAACGGGACCCGACTCGCCGCCGAGCACGCGGCGCACGACGGTGGCGTTGTGGTCGGGCGTCCCGCCCAGGAGGTCGTCCATGTCGGCGAGAGGAAGACCGAGGTCGCGCGGATCGAGGTCGTGCTCGTGCACGTCGCCGCGGCTGATCTCCCACACGCGGCTGTGGCCGGTGGTGGTCAGCTCGTCGAGGCCGTCGTCGCCGCGGAACACCAGCGCGGTCGCGCCGCGGGTACGGAACACGCCCGTGATCAGCGGCACGCGGTCGAGGTGCGCGACGCCGACGGCGTTCGCTTCGGCGCGTGCGGGGTTGCACAGCGGCCCGAGGAAGTTGAAGACCGTCGGCACGCCCAGCTCCGAGCGCGTGGCGGCCGCGTGGCGGAAGCCGGGGTGGAACGCCGAGGCGAAGGCGAAGGTGATGCCCGTGCGGTCGAGGATCTCGGCGACCTTCTCGGGCGACAGCGTCAGCGCGATGCCCAACGACGACAACACGTCGGACGCTCCGGATGCCGAGCTCGCGGCGCGATTGCCGTGCTTGACGACGGGGACTCCGGATGCCGCGGCCACCACGGCCGCCATCGTCGAGATGTTGACGGTGCCGTAGCGGTCCCCGCCGGTACCGACGATGTCGAGCACGTCCGCGCGGACGGGGAGGGGCACCGCCGCTTCGAGGATGGCGTCGCGGAAGCCGACGATCTCCTCGACGGTCTCGCCCTTGGCGCGCAGCGCCATGAGGAATCCGGCCAATTGAGAGGGCGTCGCACGCCCCGCCATGACCTCGCGCATCGCCCACGTGGACTCCGACACGCTGAGGTCGTCGCCGGCGAGCAGCGAGGCGAGAAGATCGGGCCAGGTGAAGCGTTCCGCCATGCGGCAATCCTTTCACAGCGACCTGTCCTCGCGTGTCGCGTTCGAGCGGCGCGGACGGTCGCCGCGGAACACCCGTCGCACCGGGGATTATCCGCAGATTCTGAGGCTTCCCTAAGTCTCGACGATGGAATATCTCAAGTTGAGGATGGGAATATCCCGTCGCAGGATCGCGCATAATGGGATGGTGACGACCTCAGCGACGTATTCCCAGGCCGTGCGTGCCGTGAAGCGACCCGACCCGGTCGCCGTTGGCACCATCGTGTGGCTGGGCAGCGAGGTCATGTTCTTCGCCGGCCTGTTCGCGATCTACTTCACCCTGCGCAGCACCTCGGCCTCCCTGTGGGCTGACGAGACGCAGCTGCTCAACGTCCCCTTCGCGACCGTCAACACGATCATCCTCGTGTTGTCCTCGGTCACGTGCCAGATGGGCGTGTTCGCCGCCGAGAGGTACCAGCCGTACCGCACCGGTGCGCGGGCCGGCATCCTCAAGTGGGGCATGGTCGAGTGGTTCTACCTCACCTTCATCCTCGGCGCGGTCTTCGTGTCGGGCCAGGTGTGGGAGTACGCGACGCTGGTTGCCGAGGGCATGCCCATCAGCGCCAACCCCTACGCATCTGCCTTCTATCTCACCACCGGCTTCCACGCCCTGCACGTGACGGGTGGCCTCATCGCCTTCCTTCTCGTGATCGGCCGCGCGTACGCCGTGAAGAACTTCGGACGCAAAGAGATGACCACCTCGATCGTCGTGTCGTACTACTGGCACTTCGTCGACGTCGTCTGGATCGCCCTGTTCTTCGTCATCTACTTCCTCAAGTAAGAGAGCTGTACTCACATGGCACGCGAGAAGAAGACTCGTCGGGCGTCCGGGCGTCGTAGCCCCCTGGCCGCCGCCGCGCTGATCGGAATCGGACTCCTCCTCACCGGAGGCGTCTACGCCGGCGCATCGGCCGCGATGGCCGCCACCTCCGACACCCCCGTCAGCGAAGCCAACTCGGCGACGGCGGTCGAAGAGGGCCAGAAGCTGTTCCAGGCCAACTGCGCCACCTGCCACGGTCTCGACCTGCAGGGCAGCGACCAGGGTCCCTCGCTCTTCGGCGTCGGCGAGCTGTCGGTGCACTTCCAGGTCTCGACCGGCCGCATGCCCCTGCAGGCGCAGGGCCCGCAGGCTCCGGTCAAGCCGGTGCAGTTCACCGAAGAGCAGACCAACGCGATCGCCGCCTACGTGCAGTCCGCGGCCCCCGGTCCGTCGTACCCGTCGAACGAACTCCTCGACGGTGAGGGCGACCTGTCGCACGGTGCGGAGCTGTTCCGCATCAACTGCGCCATGTGCCACAACGTCGCCGGCGCCGGCGGCGCACTGACCGAGGGCAAGTACGCCCCCGACCTGCACAGCACGACCCCGGTCAACATCTACGCGGCAATGGTCACGGGCCCGCAGAACATGCCCGTCTTCAACGACCTCAACCTCACCCCCGAAGACAAGCGCGACGTCATCTCGTACCTGATGTACCTCCAGAAGACGGACTCCCCCGGCGGCTACGCCCTGGGCTCGCTCGGACCGGTGTCGGAGGGTCTGTTCATCTGGATCTTCGGAATCGGGGCGCTCATCGCCCTCACCGTCTGGATCACGGCGAAGTCCAACTGACCGTCGTCTTCGACATCACGTAAACGCACGAGGAGCACCATGGCACACGAGGACGACGCACTCGAGCACGAGAGGGCTTCCTGGAAGCCCGGCTCGGGCCTCGCCGTCGCGGTTCCGGACGCCGCGGCGAATCCGGGACTCCCCGGCCACCGTCAGCGCATGACGGACAAAGACCCGCAGGAGATGAAGCGCGCGGTCCGCACGGTCTACACGCTGTTCTACATCTCGGTCGCGGCGAGCATCTGGGCGAGCATCGCCTACATGATCTTCCCGATCGAGTCGGGGTCGATGATCGACATCCGGTACAACAACCTCTTCATCGGACTCGGCATCGCCTTCGCGCTGCTCGCAATCGGCATCGGCACCATCCACTGGGGCAAGTCGGTCATGTCCGACAAGGAGTTCATCGAAGACCGTCACGGCACGCGTGGTCGCGACGAGGTCCGCGAGGGCGCGGTCAACGTCTTCGTCGAGGCCGAGAAGGACTCCGGCTTCGGCCGTCGCGAGATCATCCGCAACTCGCTCTTCGCCGCTCTCGCGGCGTCGATCATCCCCGGCATCACCCTGTTCCGCGGTCTCGCCCCGCAGGACGTCGACCCGGTGACCGCGCTCAGCCACACCATGTGGAAGCAGGGCATGCGCCTGGCCCACGACCCCTCCGGTCGTCCCATCCGCGCCGCCGACGTCACCCTGGGTTCCGCGTTCCACGTCATCCCCGAAGAACTCGCCGGCCTGGGCCACGACGAGGGCTACCTCGAGGAGAAGGCCAAGGCGATCGTCCTGCTCATGCGCATGCAGCCCGAGCAGCTCAATCCCGAGACCAACAAGCTGGACTGGTCGTACGACGGCATCATCGCGTACTCGAAGGTCTGCACCCACGTCGGTTGCCCCGTGGCACTGTACGAGCAGCAGACCCACCACCTCCTGTGCCCCTGCCACCAGTCGCAGTTCGACGTCGCCAACGGCGCGGCCGTCATCTTCGGCCCGGCCGCCCGTCCTTTGCCGCAGCTCCCCATCACCGTCGACGCCGAGGGTTACCTCGTCGCTCAGAGTGACTTCCAGGAGCCCGTCGGCCCCAGCTTCTGGGAGCGCTCATGAGCACCGGTACCCATCCCACCGAAAACGTCGTCACCGAGCCGGCCGTCTACTCCGGTCCGCCGCAGGCGCCCGCCGGCCGTGACGGCAAGCCGCTCGGCGGCAAGTTCGTCGGTGCCGCCGCGAACTACCTCGACGAGCGCACGAGCATGTCGGGTCTGGTCAAGGAGCTGGGTCGCAAGATCTTCCCCGACCACTGGTCCTTCATGCTCGGCGAGATCGCTCTGTGGAGCTTCGTCGTCGTGCTCCTCTCGGGCACGTTCCTGACGTTCTTCTTCCAGGCCTCCATGGTCGAGACGCACTACAACGGTGCGTACGAGCCCATGCGCGGCATCGCGATGTCGGCCGCCATGGAGTCGGCGCTGCACATCTCGTTCGATCTGCGCGGCGGTCTGCTCGTGCGCCAGATCCACCACTGGGCGGCCCTCGTGTTCGTCGCCGGTATCGGCGTGCACATGCTGCGCGTGTTCTTCACCGGCGCGTTCCGCAAGCCCCGCGAGCTCAACTGGGTGGTCGGCTTCATCCTCTTCATCCTCGCGATGGCCGAGGGCTTCACCGGCTACTCCCTCCCCGACGACCTGCTCTCGGGCAACGGCCTCCGCATCATCGACGGCATGATCAAGGGCCTGCCGATCATCGGCACCTGGACCTCGTTCCTCCTCTTCGGTGGCGAGTTCCCGGGCACCGCGATCGTCGGACGCCTGTACACGCTGCACATCCTGCTGCTGCCCGCGATCCTCGTGGCGCTGCTGGCCGTGCACCTCATGCTGATGATCATCAACAAGCACACGCAGTTCGCCGGGCCCGCTCGCACGAACAGCAACGTCGTGGGCTACCCGATCCTCCCGGTGTACGCCTCCAAGATGGGTGGCTTCTTCTTCATCACGTTCGGTGTGATCGTCCTGATCGCCGCGCTCGTGACGATCAACCCGATCTGGAACTACGGCCCCTACGACCCGTCTCCGGTGTCGGCCGGTACCCAGCCCGACTGGTACATCGGCTTCGCCGACGGCATGCTGCGTCTGATCCCGCCGCACCTCGAGTTCGTCCTCTGGGACCGCACCTTCTCGTGGAACATCATCATCCCGGTGGGCGTGCTCGGACTGTTCATCGTTCTCGTGCTGGTCTACCCCTTCATCGAGGCGTGGGTCACGGGCGACAAGCGCGAGCACCACATCGCACAGCGTCCGCGCAACGCCGCGACGCGTACCGCGATCGGTGCGGCCGGCGTCACGTTCTACGCCGTCATGTGGGCTGCCGCCTCGTCGGACATCATCGCCACGCACTTCCACCTCACGATGGAGGGCGTCATCCACGCCCTGCAGGCGCTGCTCATCCTCGGGCCGATCCTGGCGTACTTCGTCACCAAGCGCATCTGCATCGCGCTGCAGAAGAAGGACCGCGAGATCGCTCTCCACGGCTACGAGTCGGGTCGCATCGTCCGCCTTCCCGGTGGCGAGTACATCGAGGTCCACCAGCCGGTCGACGAGTTCGAGCGCTGGAAGCTCGTGGACAACGAGACTTACGAGCCGCTGGTCGTGCGTCCCAACGACCAGGGTCAGATCCCCTGGCACGAGAACTTCCGTGCCTCGGTGTCGCGTTGGTTCTTCGAAGACCGTCTCGCTCCCCTCACGCAGGCGGAGCTCGACGCCGCGGTCGCCCACCAGCACCACGAGCTCGACCACATCGACCACGAAGAGGCCGACGAGATCGCCGGGGCGAACGCTCGCGCCGACGAAGACGGCCGTCCGCGCAACGCCATCGGCGAGCGTGTCGAGGTCGAGATCCCCGCTCCGAAGGGACTCGAGGAGCGCAACCGCCCCTCCGGTGACAAGAGCGAGTAACCACTCCGCATGAATGACGAGACCCCGGCGCTTCGGCACCGGGGTCTCGTCATTGTCGCGCAGGGGCGAAGTGGCAGAGATCGGTGCGCTCGTGGCATCCGGGGTCGTGGCTCCCCCTCTCAGCTCTGTCTAGCGTGAGGGTCATGTCAGACGCCGCCCTGTTCTTCTCCACCCGACTCGCCCACGAGACGGATCCCTCCGACGTGTACGCCGTGCAGAAGGCCGGAAAGCGCTTCGTGCTGGTCGACGTCCGGGGCGACGACGCATGGCAGCAGGGGCGCATCAGCGGCGCCGTGCACATGCCGTACCGCTCCATCCCCGACCGCGCGCCGAACGAGATCCCGATCGACATGCCGGTGGTCGTGTACTGCTGGAGCCCTGGGTGCAACGCGGGAGTGAAGGGCGCCCTCGCCTTCGCCCAGCTCGGGTACGAAGTGAGGGAGATGATCGGCGGCTACGAGTACTGGGTGCGCGAGGGACAGCCGTTCGAGAACGACGGAGGGCCCTGCGGCCGCGTCTTCGACCCGACGGTGATGGTCGTCCGCACCTGATCGTTAGGCTGTCGGGACGCGTCGCGAAGGAGTCCCGGATGCAGCATCCCCCGATCGAACCGTTCGCCTCAGGCCACCTCGAGCGCCCCGACGGCGCTCGTCTGTACTGGGAGACGTCGGGCAACCCGCAGGGGCGGCCGGCGCTCTATCTGCACGGAGGCCCGGGCGGTGGTCTCGGCAAGCGCGGCTATCGCCGTCGTTTCGATCCGGAGCTTCATCTGATCATCGGCATCGATCAGCGCGGGTGCGGCCTCAGCACGCCGTGGGCGAGCGACGACCTGTCGACACTCCGCTTCCAGACCATGACGCACCTCATCGACGACCTCGAGGCGGTGCGCGCCTTCCTCGGTGTCGAGCGATGGTTGCTGCACGGGGTGTCGTGGGGATCGACGCTCGCGCTCGCGTACGCACTCGAGCATCCCGACCGGGTGAGCGAGATCGTCAATCTCGCCGTCACCACGGGCCGGCGGTGGGAGATCGATTGGATCACTGACGGCATCGCACCGGTCTTCCCCGAGGCGCACGAGGCGCTCAGAGAACCGCTCGAGCCCGGAGAGCGCACCATCGAGGGGTACGCGCGGCTTCTGACGGATCCTCGCGAGGAGGTCCGCCGCGATGCCGCGGAACGGTGGGACGCCTGGGAGGTCGCGCACATGTCCCTCGGCCCCCTCGCCACACCAGGTCCGTTGCACGACGACGCCCGTCATCGACTCAACTTCGCCACCCTGACGTCCCACTATTGGGCCAACGACTGCTTCCTCCCTGGTGATCGGTCGGTGCTGTCACGCGCCCATGAGCTCGCCGGCATCCCCGGCGTCCTGGTGCACGGGCGCCGCGACATCAGCGGTCCCGTCGAGACGCCGTGGCGGCTCCACCGCGCGTGGCCCGGGAGCAGGCTCGAGATCGTCGAAGAAGACGGCCACGGGGGCCCTCGAAGCGCCGGACTGACTCAGAAGGCGATGGACGCGTTCGCGCGCGGCGACCGGTGAGCGACACCGACGACCCCGACCGCTCGCCGGACTGCTAGCGTGCGCTCGTGCTGGTCGGTGCTGGAATCATCGTGGTCGCGACGTTCGCGTCGGTTCTCCTGCTGTGACTGTGCGGGCGTGACGTCGTCCCTCGCAACCGCGTCGTCGGTATCCGGCTGCCAGCCCTTCTCGCGTCGGGTGCCGCCTGGCGGGCGGGGCATTCGGCCGCTGTCGGACCGGCCGGTGCCGGAGCTCTTGTCGGCGCGCTCGTGCTCGCCGTGTCAGCGCTCGGACGATCCGACTCCGTGCTGGAGCCCATTCTGGTCGTGATCGTCATGATCGGCGCCCTCGGGTGGGCCGCAGTCGTCGCCGTTCGCGCTGCGCGCCACGCTCCCTCCGGCCCAGAGCGCGAAGTGGTCGATCACACGGGTGACGCTCGACCACTGGCGTCGGTAGTCGTGTTCGTCGGCGATGACATCGGACGGGTTTTCGGCAGCATCGGACTCGGGAGTCTGACGGTGCTCACCGGTTCGTTCGCTCTCATGTGGATTTCCGCGGTGACCGCCGCAGAGACCCCGTCGACCTCCGTCTTCCTGCTGGTGCCGGTGGGACTGCTGATCGGCTCGCTCGTCTTCGTCCTCGCGACGATCCGGCCTCCGGGAGCGAGCGCGACAACGTCGTCCGAGTGACGAGGCGCAGCATCGTGCCCGAGGGTCGTGCCGAACGCGTGTCACCGCACGGCCGAGCCCGCGTCCGTCAGGCGGTCTCGACGTCTTCGGCGAACCACCGCGCGGCTGAGCCGAAGAAGATCGGGTCGACTCCGCTCGGCTCGTCGTCGTCGACGATGTCGCACACCACGACGGTGACGTTGTCGCGGGTCCCTGCTTCGAGGGCGAGAGCGACCGCAGACGCGGCAGCGGCGCGGGGATCCGAGGCCTCGGCGACGAGCCGAGCGACGTCCGCCTCGGGAACGTAGTCCGTCAGACCGTCGCTGCAGAGCACCCACCGATCACCGACGACCGGCGGACGCTCGGCGACCGAGACGACATCGCCCTCCGCACCCCCGAGAGAGGCGGTGATGATGTTCCGGCGCGGGTGCGCCTGCGCGGCCTCCGGCGGAATGATGCCGTGGTCGACGAGAGCCTGCACGTAGGAGTCGTCACGCGTCTCGCGCGTGAAGTCGCCATCGCGCAGCAGGTACGCACGCGAGTCGCCCGTGTGCGCGAGAAGGAGCTCGCCACCCGTGCTGAGGAAGAGCCCCGTGAAGGTGGTCGCCATCCCCTGCAGGGCGGGATCGCGCTCGACGTGAGCACGGATGTCCCAGTTCGCCTCGCGGATGCGAACGAGCAGACCATCGGCATCCATCCCGCCACCGCTGGTGGCGACGAGCCGATGAAGGAGAGCGGCGGAAGCAAGGTCTCCCGAAGGACCTCCCCCGACGCCATCTGCCACCGCCGCACCCCAGGACGCCGCGAAAGCGGCGTCCTGGTTGGTGGGACGGTGGGCGCCGGCGTCGGAGACGGCGGCCGCATTCAACCGAATGGGCACAGGATCAGCGCGCGAAGTACCCGCGGTAGTACTCGTACACCCAGCCGACGATCGCGATCGCGAACACGACGAAGCCCACGGGCACGAGCCAGCTGCCGACCGCGAGGCCGATCACCGCGATCGCAGCCGAACCGGCGAGGATGATGGGCCACCACGACCACGGGCTGAACTCGCCCATCTCGGGGTCGCCGTCATCGATGTCGGCCGTCAGCAGGTCTTCGGGCAGCTCACCGCGCTGCGACTTGTGCACGCGGCCGATGTAGAACGCGATCATTGACGACATCAGGCCGAGGAAGGCCAGAGCGACGGTGCCGACCCACTCGACCCCACCATGCTGGATGAGGCTCCAGACGGTGTAGACGGCCGAGATGAGGAAGGCGAAGACCGCGAGGATCCACCAGAGGTTGACGTTGGTACGCATGTTCTTACTTGACCTCTCCGGCTGCGTGATCCACGACGGGGGCGTCGGGGGCGTCCTTGGCCGGCCCCACACCGACCGGGATGCCGGCCTCGGGGTGGTTCAAGTCGAACGCGGGACGCTCGCTGCGGATACGCGGGATCGAGGTGAAGTTGTGACGCGGCGGCGGGCACGACGTCGCCCACTCGAGCGAAGCTCCGTAGCCCCACGGGTCGTCGACGGTCACTCGCGGCGCCTTGCGGGCCGTGATCCAGACGTTCAGCAGGAACGGGATCATCGAGGCGCCGAGGATCATCGAGCCCACCGTGGACAGCTGGTTCTCCCAGGTCCATCCATCGGCGGCCGCGTAGTCGGCGTAGCGACGGACCATGCCGTCGACACCCAACCAGTGCTGGATGAGGAAGGTCATGTGGAAGCCGACGAACAGCATCCAGAAGTGCACCATGCCCAGACGCTCGTTGAGCATCTTGCCGGTCCACTTCGGCCACCAGAAGTAGAAGCCCGCGAACATCGCGAACACGACGGTTCCGAAGACCACGTAGTGGAAGTGCGCCACGACGAAGTAGGAGTCGGAGAGGTGGAAGTCGAGCGGGGGCGACGCGAGGATGACACCGGTCAGACCACCGAAGACGAACGACACGAGGAAGCCGAGGGCGAACACCATCGGGGTCTCGAACGTCACCGAACCGCGCCAGAGGGTTCCGATCCAGTTGAAGATCTTCACACCGGTCGGCACCGCGATGAGCATCGTCATCAGGGCGAAGAACGGCAGGAGCACTCCACCCGTGACGTACATGTGGTGCGCCCACACCGCGACCGAGAGCGCCGCGATGGCGATGGTCGCGTAGACGAGGGTCTTGTATCCGAAGATCGGCTTGCGGCTGAACACCGGGAAGATCTCGGAGACGATGCCGAAGAACGGCAGCGCGATGATGTACACCTCGGGGTGACCGAAGAACCAGAACAGGTGCTGCCAGAGCAGGACGCCGCCGTTCTCAGGGCTGTAGATGTGCGAGCCCAGCACGCGGTCGGCGGCGGCGGCGAAGATCGCCGCGGCCAGCACGGGGAACGCGAGCAGGATCAGGATGCTCGTGATGAGCGTGTTCCACGAGAAGATCGGCATTCGCCACATGGTCATACCCGGGGCGCGCATCGTCAGGATCGTGGTGATGAAGTTGACCGCACCGAGGATCGTGCCGAAACCGCTGATGCCGAGACCTAGCATCCAGAGGTTTCCGCCGACGCCCGGAGAGAAGCTCGCATTCGCGAGGGGCTGATACGCGAACCAGCCGAAGCCGGCCGCACCCTGCGGGGTGAGGAAGCCCGACACCGCGATCGTGGAGCCGAAGAGGAACAGCCAGAAGGCGAAGGCGTTCAGACGCGGGAACGCCACGTCGGGCGCGCCGATCTGCAGCGGCAGCAGCGCGTTGGCGAAGCCGGCGAACAACGGCGTCGCGAACATCAGCAGCATGATCGTGCCGTGCATCGTGAACAGCTGGTTGTACTGCTCTTTGGTCGGGATGATCTGCATGCCGGGCTCGAAGAGCTCCGCACGGATGATCAGCGCCATGACGCCACCGAGCATGAAGAAGATGACGGAGGCGATCAGGTACATGTACCCGATCGTCTTGTGGTCGGTGGAGGTGATCCACTTGACGACCAGGTTGCCCTTCTGCTCGACACGCGAGGTGCTCAGCAGAGCGGCTTGACGCGGCGGGAGAGTCGTCGGGCGCGAAGGCCCTGTCCCCTGGAGCGGAAGCGTCGTGGCCATGATCACTCGTTCCCTTCGGCCGTACCGGTCGTCGTGAGGTTCTGCAGACGGGTCAGGTCGCTGATGTCGCCCGTGTTGCCGGCCTCACGGAGCGAGCCGAGGTATGCCTCGTACTCGTCGTCGCTGACGACCTTCACGTTGAAGAGCATCGCGGAGTGGTATTCACCGCAGAGCTCGGCGCACTTGCCCTCGTACGTGCCCTCACGGGTGGGCGTGAACGACCACTCGTTGTCACGACCGATGTACATGTCTTTCTTGTAGAGGAAGTCGATGATCCAGAAGGAGTGGATGACGTCGCGCGAGCGCAGGTCGATCTTCACCGTCTTGTTCACCGGCAGGTAGAGGGTGGGCACGTCCTGGAGGTCGTAACCGTCGGACGTGGCCTTGGCCTGCACACCCATGGAGTACACGGCGTCGGAGTTGTCCTCCTGCTCGCCGTTGTACTGGAAGTCCCACGCCCACTGCTTGCCGTAGGCGGTGATGGAGACGTCGGGGTCGTCGTACTGCGTCTCGAGCGTGTTCTGGTCACGCGCGGTGAACGCGAAGAACCCGACCACGAGGATCAGCGGGACGATCGTGTAGAAGATCTCGACCGGCATGTTGTAGCGCAGCTGCACCGGAAGACCGGACTGGCCCTTGCGGCGGCGGTACGCGATGACCGACCAGAGCATGAGGCCCCACGTGATGACGCCGACCGCGAGGAGCACGATCCAGGAGTTGACCCACAGACCGGCGACCATGTCGGTGTGGTTCGTGGCAGGCGTGCCGTCATCGACGAAGCCGGGCAGGAAGCCGTGGAGCTGAGTCGTGGTGCAGCCGGAGAGAGCGGCGACGGAGGCGATTCCGAGGGGAAGCGCTGCCCAGCGAAGGCGACGTTTGGAGGGCACAATGCACCTTTCCGGGTCGTGGATGTAGCTCTGACAGTCTAGGGCAACCTCTCACCACTCTCAGGCCATTCGTCCAGTGCCGAGACATCGAGAACCCCCGCTTTCCATAGGAGATTCCAGGAAAACGGGGGCCCTCGTGTCGGCGCCGTCGAACGGCGTCGGGAGTCAGTGGAAGCTGTCGCCGCAGGCGCAGGAGCCCTGGGCGTTGGGGTTGTCGATCGTGAACCCCTGCTCCGAGATCGTGTCCTTGAAGTCGATGTTCGCACCGTCGAGGTACGGCACGCTCATGTCGTCGACGATGACCTCGACGCCGTCGAAGTCGACGACCTTGTCGCCGTCGAGATAGCGCTCGTCGAAGTAGAGCTGGTAGATGAGGCCGGAGCATCCGCCGGGCTGGACGGCGACACGCAGGCGCAGGTCGTCGCGGCCCTCCTGGGAGAGAAGGCTCTTGACCTTGTCGGAGGCGGCCGCGGTCAGGCCCACGCCGTGCTCGCGGGTCTCGGCGGAGGACGACAGAGTGGTGTCGGTCATGGCGATGCCCTTCGGGTTGATCGGTCGCGGGGACGTCACGAGTCTACGCCCGTCGCGCCCCCGCGGATCCGTTCAGACCGTGCGGCCGTTCAGACGAGTGAGCAGCAGCGCCTCCGACACCAGCGCGTTGCGGAACGTGTCGAGGTGCAGCGACTCGTTCGGGCTGTGCGCACGCGCGTGAGGGTCTTCGACGCCGGTCACGAGGATCTGCGCCGACGGGAACTCGCGCACGAGGTCGGAGATGAAGGGGATCGAGCCGCCGATGCCGACGTCGACCGAGTCGACACCGTATCCGTCGGCGAAGGCCGCGCGGGCCTCCCCCACCGCCCATCCACTGGTGTCGACGAGGAAGGAGTCGCCGCAGTCGACGTCGGTGAACTCCAGCTGCGCACCGAACGGCGCGTGCGCGCGCAGGTGCTTCTCGACCGCCGCGAAGGCCTCTTCGGCATCCTGCCCCGGGGCGACCCGCGCGCTGATGACGACGCTCGTCTGCGGCGCCAACGTGTTCGACGCGGCCTCGACGGGCGTGGCATCCCAGCCGGTGATGGTGACCGAGGGCTTGTTCCAGATGCGGCTGAGGATCGAGTCGCGCCCGATCGGGCTGACGCCCTCGAGCAGGCCCGACTCCGCGCGCAGCGTCGCCTCGTCGTAGGCGGGGGTCTCGGCGTCGCGCACGGCGAGGCCTTCCACCGCGACCGCGCCGTCGTCGTCCCACAGGGTCGCGAGCAGCTTGACGGTGGCGAGCATGGCATCCGGAACCGCGCCGCCCATCATGCCCGAGTGCGATGCGTGCTCGAGGGTGCGGACGGTCAGGGTGAAGCGGGCGTTGCCACGCAGTGAGACGGTGAGCCCGGGCGTGCGCTCGTCCCAGTTGCCCGAGTCGGCCACGACGATCACGTCGGCGCGCAGCACGTCGGCGTTGTCGGCGAGGAACTGGGCGAACGAGCGCGAGCCGTACTCTTCTTCGCCCTCGATGAAGACGGCGATGCCGAGGTCGAGGTCGTCGCCGAGCACCTCGGCGACCGCGCGGATCGCGCCGACGTGCGCCATGATCCCGGCCTTGTCGTCGGCGGCGCCACGACCGTAGAGGCGACCGTCGCGGACGGTGGGCTCGAACGGCGGCGAGTCCCACAGCGCCTCGTCGCCCGGAGGCTGCACGTCGTGGTGGGCGTAGAGCAGCACGGTGGGCCGCCCGTTGCGCGCGGCGCGCGTGGCGAGGACGGCGGGCTGGCCGAACTCGTCGGTTCCGGGGATCGCGGCGCGCTTCACCTCGACCGAGTCGAAGACGCCGGTGCCCTCGAGGAGGGCGGCGACGGCATCCGCACTCTTCACGAGGGCCGACTGATCGAACGCCGGCCAGGCGATCGAGGGGATGCGCACGAGGGAGCCGAGGTCGGCCAGGGCGGAGGGGATGCCGGCGTCCGCTGCTTTTTGCACAGCGTCCTGCCGGGACAGGTCGAGGGTCATGCGGGTAATCTTAAATCTCCCGATCAGCGAAGCACCGAGGTTTCCCGTGGCCAAGTCCCCCGCCCCCGCCCCCAACGACACCCCCGTCGACCCGACGGTGAGTGGATTCGGCAAGGGCCGCGCCACCCCGTCGCGCGCCGAGCAGGAGGCCGCCCGCAAGCGTCCGCTGGTGCCCGACACGAAAGAGGCCAAGGCCCGCGCGCGTGCAGAGCTCGCCGCGCAGCGCGAGAAGGCCCGCATCGGCATGGCCGCCGGCGAGGAGAAGTACCTCCCGGTCCGCGACCGCGGCCCGCAGCGCCGGTTCGCGCGCGACTTCGTCGACGCCGGCTGGCACCTCGGCGAGGGCGTGATGCCCTTCATGGTGCTCGTGATCGTGGCGACGCTGATCCCCGTCGCGTTCTTCCAGTACTGGTCGTTCGTGGCGCTCTGGATCTTCATCCTCTTCGTCGTCGGCGACATGATCATCACCTCGATTCGCGTCAAGCGCGCGGCGAAGGAGAAGTTCGGCGAGACGCGTCTCGAGAAGGGCCTGGGCTGGTACGCCGCGATGCGCACCGTGCAGATGCGCTTCATGCGCCTGCCCAAGGCGCAGGTCAAGCGCGGACAGTACCCCGTCTGATCCGACGGATGTGACCGAGCGGCGTGCCTCCGGGCGCGCCGCTTCGTCGTTCGCGGGGTCGCTTCGCGCCACGCGCGTCGAGGCCCGCTCCCGCGTTGACCGTCCGAGACACGCCGTTCGACCCGACCGGGCGCGGCGTGTCGTGGACACTCGACGTGCGGTCGCGGAGCGACCGGGACGCGAAGCCCCGGAGGTCAGCGCCCGCGCGCGAGACCCCGGTTGATCTGGCGAGCCCAGAGCGGACCGCGGTACAGGAACCCGGTGTAGCCCTGCACGAGGGTGGCTCCGGCGTCGACGCGCTCCCGCACGTCGTCGGCCGTCTCCACTCCCCCGGCGGAGATGACGACGAATTCCGCGGGCACGGCCGCGCGCACGAGGCGCAGCACGTCGAGAGAACGCTGCTTCAGCGGTGCTCCCGAGAGTCCTCCCGCCCCGGCCGCCTCGACCGTCGCCGCCGGCGTGCGCAGCCCGGCCCGCTCGATGGTCGTGTTCGTGGCGATGAGGCCCGCGAGCCCCGTGTCGACGGCGAGCCGCGAGATCTGCTGCACCTCGTCGTCGGCGAGATCGGGCGCGATCTTGACCAACAGGGGCGTGCCGCCGGCGGCGTCCTTCACCGCGGTCAGCAGCGGGCGCAGCGTCTCAACCGCCTGCAGGCCGCGCAGGCCCGGAGTGTTCGGCGACGAGACGTTCACGACGAGGTAGTCGGCGAGCGGGGCGAGCAGGCGGGCGGAGCGGACGTAGTCGGTCGTGGCGTCGTCGACGGCGACCACGCGGCTCTTGCCGATGTTGACCCCGACGACCGGGCGACGTCGCGCTCGGCGCAGGCGCCGCAGGCGGGCGGCGGCGACGGCGGCTCCCTCGTTGTTGAAGCCCATCCGGTTGACGACGGCACGGTCGGCGACGAGCCGGAACAGACGGGGCTTGGGGTTACCGGGCTGCGGCAGGGCGGTGACGGTTCCCACCTCGACGTGACCGAATCCGAGCGCACCCAGGCCGCGGCCCATGGTGACGTTCTTGTCGAAGCCGGCCGCGACCCCGAACGGCGACTCGAAGGTCAGCCCGAGCGCGTGCACGCGCTGGTCGGGAGCCGGGGCGGTGAAACGACGCAGAACGGATGCCACCGGCTCGACACCCGCGACACGGATGACGAGGGCGCCCAGGTGATGGGCGAACTCGGGATCGAAGCGGGTGAGAACCGTGCGGAAGAGGAGGGGATACATCCCGGCCAGATTACTGGACGGTGTCGTGCTCGCTCGTCCGCTCCGCATCCGACTGCGCATCGGAATCCGTCCGGCCGGCGTGGTCGGCGCGGAGCTGGGCGATGGCCGCCTCGAAGTCCTCGAGCGAATCGAAGGCCTGATACACGCTCGCGAAGCGCAGGTACGCGACTTCGTCGAGTTCGCGAAGGGGGCCGAGGATCGAGAGGCCGATCTCGTTCGCCTCGATCTGCGACGATCCGGTCTGGCGAATGGCCTCTTCGACCTTCTGCGCGAGGACGGCGAGATCGGCATCCGTCACGGGACGCCCCTGGCACGCTTTGCGCGCACCCGACATGACCTTCTCGCGACTGAACGGCTCGACCACGCCCGAGCGCTTGATGACGTTCAGGCCCGCGGTCTCGACGGTCGAGAAGCGGCCACCGCACTTCGGGCACTGACGACGACGACGGATGCTGAGGCCGTCATCGCTCGTGCGGGAGTCGATGACCCGCGAGTCGGGGTTGCGGCAGAAAGGACAGTGCATGACGACTCCGGCCTACGCGTCGAACCGCGCGGTGACGGCCTCGCCGTGCGCGGGCAGAGCCTCGGCGTCGGCCAGGGTGACGATGGCCTCGTGCACGGCGGCGAGGGCCGCGCGGTCGTATTCGACGACCTGCTGAGGGCGGAGGAAGGTCGCGGCGGACAGCCCGGCGCCGTAGCGCGCCTGTCCCCCGGTGGGCAGCACGTGGTTGCTACCTGCGAGGTAGTCGCCGAGGCTGACCGGCGTGTACGGCCCGACGAACACGGCACCGGCGTTGACGAAGTCTTCGGGCCGGGGGTCGGCCAGGTGCAGTTCGAGGTGCTCCGGCGCGTACGCGTTGCTGAAGGCGGTGGCCTGCGCGATGTCGTCGACGAGCACGACCGCGGACTGCGGTCCGTGGAACGCGGCGGTGACGCGCTCGGTGTGGCGGGTGGCCTCGACCCGGGCGGGAAGCGCGGCGGCGACCGCGTCGGCCAGGGCGACCGAGTCGGTGACCAGGACCGCGGAGGCCTGTTCGTCGTGCTCGGCCTGGCTGACGAGGTCGGCCGCCACGAGGGCCGGAACCGCGCTGTCGTCGGCGACGACGAGGATCTCGGTGGCCCCCGCCTCGGAGTCGGTGCCCACGCGGCCGGCGACGGCGCGCTTGGCCGAGGCGACGAAGTTGTTGCCCGGCCCCGTGACGACGTCGACGGGGTCGAGTCCGATCTCGGCCACGCCGTAGGCGAAGGCGCCGATGGCCCCGGCGCCGCCCATCGCGTAGACCTCGGTGACGCCGAGCAGCTTGGCCGCGGCGAGGATGACGGGGTGCACGCGACCGCCGAACTCCGACTGCGGCGGGGAGGCGAGCGCGACCTCGCGCACCCCGGCGACCTGCGCGGGCACGACGTTCATCACCACGCTGGAGGGGTAGACGGCCTTGCCGCCCGGCACGTAGAGACCGACCCGGCGCACGGGCTGCCAGCGCTGCGTCACGCGCGCTCCCTCGCCGAGCTCCGTCACGACCGGGGCGGGCACCTGCGCCGCCGAGGCCCGACGCACGCGCGCGATCGCCTCGTCGAGGGCGGAACGGATGCCGGGATCGAGGTCGCGCAGCGCCTCGTCGAGGTGGTCGGCGGGAACCCGCAGGGCGTGGTCGGTGACCCGATCGAAGCGCGCAGCCTGCTCCCGAAGGGCTTCTTCGCCCCGACGGGCGACGTCGTCGACGAGTCGCGCGGCCGTGGCGAGGGCCTCGTCACGGGCGGCGTCGGCGCGGGGGACGACGGCGAGGAGCTCGGCCGGCGAGAGCACGCGGCCGCGGAGATCGATCGTGCGGAGCATGCGTCCAGGCTACCGGCCGCCCGCGGACGCCCTCGCGCGCCCGCGTGGGCTCGCAGCGTGTGCTCAGGCGCGCGGCGCGGCAGTCAGCTCGACGCCAGGAGGGCATCGAAGCCCACCGGGGAGGATGGTGGCACCGAGGTCGCCCCGCTCCGACCCGGGAACGACGAAAGGGGCCGCTGCGAGAAACGCAGCGACCCCTTTCGGGTCGGCCTCAGCCGCGGGTCACTCCCGAGACGTCGTGCAGGTAGCCGATGCGACCGTCGTCGTGGCGGACGACGAACGCCTCTCCGCGGTCCTCGATGACGAGGGCCCACGCGGTGGGTCCGATGCGGAAGATCGGCGTGCCGTAATCGTCGACCACGTCGCGCTCCTCGGGGACGAGCGCCCAGAACGCCTGCGCGTGCGGGTGCGCCTCGCGCTCGTCGCGCGCGTGCTCGTGGTGGTCGCGGTCGCTCGGCTGCTCCGAGAGCGCGGTGTGGGCGTCGCTGCTGCGACGCGCGTAGCCGGTGCGGTGCTCGTCGGCGTCGTGGTCGTCGCGCAGCGACGCGAACACGTCGGTGTCGTTGTCGTCGTGCGCGGCGGGCATCACGCTCGTGCGCGGGTGCGCCTCGGCCTCGGCGTGTGGCAGATCGGTCGAGCCCGTGTAGCTGCCGGGCGTCGGTGCGTCCTCGACGGGTGCCGGATGCGTCGTCGCCGCGGTGCGGGCCGGTCGCGGCGTACGCGGACGCGCGGTGACGGGGCGAATCGGGCGCGCGTTGCGGTGCGCGGCGACCTCTTCGCGGCCGCGGAAGTCGGCCGAGAACGGAGGAATGAACGGCGCGAAGACCGTGAGCACGACTCCGGCCAGGAGGAGCACCGCCTCGACCCAGATGACCCAGGAGCGCGTCCAGATGCCCGTCTCGTTGAACACGGCTACGGTGTCCCACACCCATGCGACCCAGACGAGGGCCGAGACCGTGAATGCGACGGAGGCGAACTGGTCGATGCCGAGCGATCCGACGCGGCGGATGCCCTGCGGCGACAGGCGACGCAGCACGAGGAGCCCCACCGCGACGGTGGGCAGCGCGACGGTCGGGATCCACCACAGCCCCGACAGCCAGACGTTCTGTCCGCCGATCAGCACCCCCGACGGCGAGTCGAGGATGTTCGTGCGGAAGAACGAGACGAAGAACGCCACGACCCAGATGCCCAGCAGGCTGACCTCGCGGATCGAGAACGGTCCGACGCCGTACTGCACGTCGCCCGAGGGGCGCTCACGGTCGCGGTCGTGCGCTGCGGCGTTGGCGTGAGACGCCGCGGGGACGGATGACACGGGGGTGTGCTCGGCACGCGAGGAGCGTGCGCTCGCGGCGGCCGCGTAGCCGGCCGAGGACGAGGAATCGTCGTCGAGCATGTCGCCGTCGGCGTCGGCCGAACGGGTGCCGGTGTGCGGGAAGGTGTCGCGTTCCGCGGCTTCGTGCGCGGAGACATCGGGGACGACGGGGGCGACGGTGTCGCGCTCGTCGGGGGCATCGGGAGACGTGACGCCGTCGTGGGGGTTCTGATCGGTCACGGTGGTCCTTTCGACAGAGGCGCCGAAGCGCCCGGTCATCCTAACCAGGTGGTCTACGGCATCCGCTGGGCTTGCGGCGGAAGCAGGAGGAAGAGGCGGCGGTGACCTCAGCCGAGGCAGTTGGGGCCGAGCAGGCCCTTGAGCTCTCCGAAGAGGTCGGCCGTCACGCGCACGGGCATCGGCACTTCGAAGACCTTCGCGGTGCCGCCCTTGTGAAGCTTGAGCTGCACCTCGGTCGAGCCGGCGTGGCGACGGAGCATCTGCGCGAGCTCGCCGACGAGCGCCTCGTTGGCCCGCTGCTCGGGGACGACCAGCGTGAGTCCCCCGGTCTCGTCGAGTCCTTCGAGATCGGGGGCGAAAGCGCTTTGGGCGTGCAGATTCAGCCCGTCGTCGCGACGAGACACGCGCCCGCGCACGACCATGATCGAGTCGGCGACCAGCGCCGGGGCGAACTCGGCGTAGGTCTTGCCCATGAACATCACGGTCACCTCGCCGTTGAAGTCCTCGACGGTGACCATGCCGTAGGGATTGCCGCTCTGTTTGGCGACGCGGTGCTGCACGCTCGTGAGCAGACCCGCCACGGTCACCTGATCGCCGTCCTGCACGTCTTCGGACGCCAGCAGATCGTGGATGGAGGTGGACGCGTGCTTCGCCAACGGCACCTCGAGACCCGCCAGAGGGTGGTCGGAGACGTAGAGGCCGAGCATCTCGCGCTCGAACGCGAGCTTGTCCTTCTTGGTCCACTCGGGTCGCTCGGGCACCTTGACGACCTGTTGCGGTTCGTCCCACAGCGAGTCGAAGTCGAAACCGACCTCGCCGTTCGCCTCGCGCTTCTTGTCGATCACGGCGCCCTCGCAGGCGTCTTCGTGCACCTCGATGAGCGCGCGGCGCGTGGACCCGAGTGAGTCGAACGCCCCCGCCTTGATGAGGGACTCCACGGTGCGCTTGTTCGCCGCGTGCGCGGGGACCTTCGCGAGGAAGTCGTGGAACGACGTGTACTTGGCGTCCTGCCGCGACGCGACGATCCCTTCGACGACGTTGGTGCCCACGTTGCGGACGGCGCCGAGGCCGAAGCGGATGTCTTCGCCGACGGCCGCGAAGTACCGGATCGACTCGTTGACGTCGGGCGGCAGCACTTTGATGCCCATGCGGCGGCACTCGTTGAGGTACACCGCCATCTTGTCTTTGGAGTCGCCCACGCTGGTGAGCAGGGCGGCCATGTACTCGGCCGGGTAATGCGCCTTGAGGTAGGCCGTCCAGTACGACACGAGACCGTAGGCCGCGGTGTGCGCCTTGTTGAAGGCGTAGTCGGCGAACGACTCGAGCACCTTCCACAGCGTCTGCTGTGCGACCTCGCCGAAGCCGCGCTCGGTCATGCCGCCGAAGAAGATCTCTTTCTGCTTGTCGAGCTCGCTCTTCTTCTTCTTGCCCATCGCGCGGCGCAGCAGGTCGGCCTGGCCGAGGGTGTATCCGGCGACGCGCTGGGCGACGGCCATCACCTGCTCCTGGTACACGATCAGGCCGTAGGTGGTGTCGAGGATGTCGGCCAGCGGCTCTTCGAGCTCGGGGTGGATCGGCTCGATCTCCTGCTGCTTGTTCTTTCGCAGCGCGTAGTTGATGTGCGAGTTCACGCCCATGGGGCCCGGGCGGTACAGCGCGAGCACCGCCGAGATGTCCTCGAAGTTGTCGGGGCGCATCAGGCGCAGGAGCGAGCGCATCGGCCCCCCGTCGAGCTGGAACACGCCCAGCGTGTCGCCGCGAGCGAGCAGTTCGTACGACGCGGGGTCGTCGAGCTCGAGCTCTTCGAGCACGAGGGGGTGGCCGCGGTTGGCTTCGATGTTGTCGAGCGCGTCGTTGATGATCGTGAGGTTGCGCAACCCCAGGAAGTCCATCTTGATCAGGCCGAGCGACTCGCAGGCCGGGTAGTCGAACTGCGTGACGATCTGACCGTCTTGCTCGCGGCGCATGATCGGGATGATGTCGATCAGCGGCTCGCTCGACATGATCACACCGGCCGCGTGCACGCCCCACTGGCGCTTGAGGTTCTCGAGACCGAGCGCGGTGTCGAACACCGTCTTCGCCTCGGCGTCGGTCTCGATGAGCGTGCGGAACTCGCTCGCCTCTTTGTAGCGCGGGTGCTCGGGGTTGAACATGCCGTCGAGCGGCATGTCTTTGCCCATCACCGCGGGCGGCATGGCCTTGGTGAGCTTGTCGCCCATGCTGAAGGGGAAGCCGAGCACGCGACCGGCGTCTTTCAGCGCCTGCTTGGCCTTGATGGTGCCGTACGTCACGATCTGCGCGACGCGCTCGTCGCCGTACTTCTCGGTGACGTACTGGATGACCTCGCCACGACGACGGTCGTCGAAGTCGACGTCGAAGTCGGGCATGGAGACGCGGTCGGGGTTGAGGAAGCGCTCGAAGATGAGACCGTGCTGCAGGGGGTCGAGATCGGTGATCTTCATCGCGTAGGCGACCATCGAGCCGGCGCCCGACCCGCGACCGGGTCCGACGCGGATGCCGTTGCGCTTGGCCCAGTTGATGAAGTCGGCGACGACGAGGAAGTAGCCCGGGAACCCCATCTGCAGGATGACGTCGGTCTCGTACTCGGCCTGCTTGCGCACGGCATCCGGGATGCCGTCGGGGTAGCGGTCGTTCAGGCCGTTCTCGACCTCTTTGATCATCCAGCTGCCCTCGGTCTCGCCCTCGGGGACGGGGAAGCGGGGCATGTAGTTGGCCGAGGTGTCGAACTCGACCTCGCAGCGCTCGGCGATCAGCAGGGTGTTGTCGCAGGCCTCGGGATGGTCGCGGAAGACCTGCCGCATCTCGGCGGGCGACTTGACGTAGTAGCCGTCTCCGTCGAACTTGAAGCGCTTCGGATCGTCGAGGGTCGAACCCGACTGCACGCAGAGCAGCGCCGCGTGGCTGGTCGCGTCGTGCTGGTGCGTGTAATGGAGGTCGTTCGTGCCGAGGAGCGGGATGTCGAGGTCTTTCGACAGCTTGAGCAGGTCGCTCATGACCCGGCGTTCGATCGACAGCCCGTGGTCCATGATCTCGGCGAAGTAGTTGTCTTTGCCGAAGATGTCCTGGAACTCCGCCGCGGCGGCGCGGGCGGCCTCGTACTGCCCGAGGCGCAGGCGCGTCTGCACCTCGCCCGAGGGGCAGCCGGTCGTCGCGATCAGGCCCTTGCTGTAGGTCTGCAGCAGTTCGCGGTCCATGCGGGGCTTGAAGTAGTAGCCCTCCATGCTCGCCTTGGACGACAGGCGGAACAGGTTGTGCATGCCCTGCGTCGTCTCGGACAGCAGGGTCATGTGGGTGTAGGCGCCCGAACCCGACACGTCGTCGCTCTGCTGCTCGGGGGTGCCCCAGCGCACGCGCGTCTTGTCGGAACGGTGGGTGCCGGGGGTGACGTAGGCCTCGATGCCGATGATCGGCTTGATGCCGGCGTCTTTCGCGGTCTTGTAGAACTCGTACGCCGCGAAGGTGTTGCCGTGGTCGGTCACGGCGATCGCGGGCATGCCCTGTGTGACGGCCTCTTGGACCATCGGACCGATGCGCGCCGCGCCGTCGAGCATCGAATACTCGCTGTGCACGTGAAGGTGAACGAAGGAGTCTGCTGCCACGGATCGAGTCTACGTTCGGCCTCCGACATCGGCCCCTCGATGTTCGCGGCGGACTCCCTGCTCGCGGGTGTTCACCGGGCGCGTCGGACGGCGCCGAGTCAGCGCCGGCGGCGTGTCGGCGCCGGTCGCGCCGGGATCAGACGCCGTCGCCGAGAAGGTCGAGCGCGTGCGCGAGGTCGGCCGGGTAGGGCGACTCGAACTCGACCCGCTCCCCCGTGCCCGGGTGCGCGAACGCCAGCCGATGCGCGTGCAGCCACTGGCGGGTGAGGCCGAGGCGCGCGGACAGCGTCGGGTCGGCGCCGTAGAGCGGATCGCCCGCGCACGGATGCCGGTGCGCGGCCATGTGCACGCGGATCTGGTGCGTGCGCCCGGTCTCGAGGTGGATCTCGAGCAGCGAGGCGCGCGGGAAGGCCTCGAGGGTCTCGTAGTGGGTGATCGAGTCCTTGCCGTCGGGGGTCACGGCGAACTTCCACGAGTGGTGCGGATGCCGTCCGATCGGCGCGTCGATGGTGCCGGCGAGAGGATCGGGGTGCCCCTGCACCACGGCGTGGTAGATCTTGTCGACCTCGCGCTCTTTGAACGCGCTCTTGAGGAGCGTGTAGGCGCGCTCGGTCTTGGCCACCACCATGAGACCGCTCGTGCCGGCGTCGAGCCGGTGCACGATGCCGCGACGCTCGGCCGGGCCGCTCGTGGCGATACGGAATCCGGCGGCGGCGAGGGCGCCGAGCACGGTCGGGCCCTCCCACCCCACGGAGGGGTGAGCGGCGACACCGGCGGGCTTGTCGACCACGACGATCTCGTCGTCGTCGTGCACGATGCCCAGGTCGGGCACCTCCACCGGAACGATCTCGGGGTCGCGCTTGGGCTCCCACTCGACGCTCAACCACGCGCCCGCGTGCAGGCGGTCGCGGCGGCCGGCGATGCGTCCGTCGACGCTCACTCCCCCGGCGTCTGCGACCTCCGCCGCGAACGTGCGCGAGAAGCCGAGCATCTTGGCCAGCGCCTGGTCGATGCGCGTTCCCTCGAGCCCGTCGGGGACGGGCAGGCTCCGCGACTCCATGTCAGCGGGTGCCCGGGTCGTGCGGCGCGGCGACGTCGTCGGACGCGTCGGCTTCGGCGGCGCGCGAGGCGCGGGTCTCGCGGGTGCCGTCGAGACGCAGGCCGAACAGCACGAGCAGCGCGACCGAGATCATCATCGTGACGATGAACATGTCGGCCACGTTGTAGATGGCGGGCATCATCCACGGCGTCGAGATGAAGTCGACGACGTGTCCGACCGGGAAGCCGGGCTCGCGCACGAGTCGGTCGGTCAGGTTGCCGAGCACGCCGCCCAGCAGGAGGCCGAGCACGACGGCCCACAGGCGCGAGCGCACGCGGCGGATGCCGAGGTAGATGATCACGCAGGCCACGACGGCCAGCGCGATGGTGAACAACCACGTGACGCTCTCGCCGAGCGAGAACGCCGCTCCGGGGTTGCGGACGAGGTAGAACTGCAGGAATTCGCCGATGATCGGCACGACGCGCTCAGCGGGGAGCGAGGCGATCGCGGCGGTCTTCGCCAACTGGTCGGCGGCCAGCACCAGTACCGCGAGGATCGCGATGATGATGCCGGCCGCCGCCGAACGCAGGGGTGATCGACTGCGCAAAGAGTCGGCCTACAGACCGATCGCCGACACCGGCGTCGAGCCCGAGGAAGACGCGTTGGTGTCGAGGTCGCGGAGCTGGCCCTCGATGTACGAACGCAGCTGCGAGCGGTAGTCGCGCTCGAAGTTGCGCAGCTCGGTGATGCGGGCCTCGAGGGTCACGCGCTCCTTCTCGAGACGCGAACGCTCTTCGCGGCCCTTCTGCTCGGCCTCGGCCACGATCGACGCGGCCTGCGCCTGCGCCTCGCCGATGAGCTGGTCGCGCTGGGCCTTGCCCTCGGCGACGTGCTCGTCGTGCAGACGCTGCGCGAGCTCGATGATGCCGGCGCTCTGCGCGGCGGGCTCGACGTCGGACGACGCGGGAGCCGAGACCGGGGCGGCGACGGGGGCCGGAGCGGCCTCTTCGACCTTGGGCTCCTCGGCCTTGGGCGCCTCGGCGACGGGGGCCTCGGTGGTGGCGGGGGCGGCCTCGCCCGACTCGTACGCCGCGAGCTTGGTCTTCAGCTCATCGTTCTCGGCGATGGTCTTGCGCCACTCCACGACGATCTCGTCGAGGAAGTCATCGACCTCATCGGGGTCGAAGCCCTCCTTGAAGCGAACGTGCTGGAACTGCTTGGTGACGACGTCATCGGGGGTCAGTGCCATGGTGTTTCCTCTTTCGAGAGCTCTGAATCGGAACTGTATGGGGGTGTCGCACCGGGGCGTACCGCTTCGGAACAGCATAGCCGCCGCCCTCCATCGGTGTCGAAGGGCACGGACGAAGGGCGGCGGTGAGGGCGTTACGCGGCCGCGAGGGACCGCGTGACGCCCAGCAGCAGGAAGCAGACGAACATGACGATCGCGAAACCGAAGTCGATCGCGATCCCCCCGATGCGCAGGGGTGGGACGACGCGACGGATCAGCTTGATGGGCGGATCGGTCACGGTGTAGACGATCTCGGCGATCACGAGGGTGGCGCCACGGGGACGCCACTCACGGTTGAACATCGGGATGTACTCGAGCACCAGGCGCGCGAGCAGGAACACGATGTAGACGAACAGGATCGCACTGAGGATGGAGCCGATGAGGCTCAGGACGGCCACTGTTACTGGGACGCGAAGGGCGCACCCTCGGGGTCGGCCTGCGCGATCGCACCGTCGCCGGACACGGCGATGTTCTCGGGAGAGAGCAGGAACACCTTGCTCGTCACCCGCTCGATGCGGCCGTACAGTCCGAGCGAGAGTCCGCTCGCGAAGTCGATCAAGCGACGCGCGTCGGCGTCGCTCATCTGCGACAGGTTGATGATGACCGGGATTCCCTCGCGGAAGTTCTCGGCGATCAGCTGCGCGTCGCGGTACTGCTTGGGGTGCACCGTGAGGATTTCGCTCACGGGTCCGACCGAGGGCTGGCGCACCACGGTGGGACGGTGCAGGGGGGTCACCGGCGCGGCCTTTTCGACCGGAGCTGCGGGCGCTGCCTGCTTGCGCGCGATGGGCTGCGGCGCGGTCTCCTCATAGGTCTCTTCCTCGTCGGCGAGGCCCAGGTACACCATGGTCTTCTTCAGGGGGTTCGACATCGCATCCTCCGTTCGCTCGTCTGGTTCGAGGCTACTGGCGCGCGGGTCTCGGGCCCGTGATTGCGGAGCCGATCCGCAGGTGTGTCGCGCCCATCTCGATCGCTTCGGGGAAGTCGCCGGTCATGCCGGCCGAGATCCACGTCGCGTCGCCCACGACCGCGCGTGTCGCGTCGGCGCAGCGACGGAGGCGCTCGAACGCCCGCGCGGGTTCTTCGTCGAGGGGGGCGACGGCCATCACGCCCCGCAGTCGCAGGCTCGACAGGCCCGCCACGTGCGTCGCGAGCGCAGAGACACCGTCGGGGTCGACCCCGCCGCGGCCCGGGTCGTCGGTCAGGTTGACCTGCACGAGCACGTCGAGGGGCGCGGCATCCGGATCCGCTGCGTGCAACGCGTCGGCGATGCGCGCGCGGTCGACCGAGTGCACGGCATCCGCCGACGCCCGCACCGCACGCGCTTTGTTCGTCTGCGCCTGGCCGATGAAGTGCCAGGTGAGATCCCGGATGCCGTCGAGCTCGGCGCGCTTGGCGGTGAGCTCCTGCTGCCGGTTCTCGCCGACGTGCCGCACGCCCAGCTCGTACAGGTCGGTAACCAGCGCGGCGGGGTGGAACTTCGTCACGACGATGCGGGTGATCTCGTCGAGGTCGCGTCCGGCCGCGCGGGCGGCGTCGCGGATGCGCTCGTCGACGGCGGCGAGGCGGTCGGCCAGGGCGTTGTCCATGAGGCTCCTTCGACGACGAGAGCGGGCCCGGTGAGACCGGACCCGCTCTCGTCGAGGCGGTCGTGCTTACTTGAGGAAGTCCGGAACGTCGAGGTCGTCGTCGGCGTAGCCGGCGTCGTACGAGGTCTCGGGCACGCGGGCGGTGACCGGCGCGGGCTCGGGGCGACGCTCGGGCGCACGCTCGGTCGAGCCCTTCTGCTCCTCGGCCGCGTCGAGGTCGCGCGCGACCTCTTCGGCGGGGATGACGGGGACGACCGGGGCGGATGCCGGGCGCTGGGCGCCGACCGCGTCGATGCGCAGCGAGGGCTCGCCGCCGTCGAAGCCGGCCGCGATCACGGTCACGCGCACCTCGTCGCCGAGGGTGTCGTCGATGACCGTACCGAAGATGATGTTGGCCTCGGGGTGAGCCGCTTCCTTCACCAGCTGGGCGGCGTCGTTGATCTCGAAGATGCCGAGGTTCGAGCCACCCTGGATCGACAGCAGCACGCCGTGCGCACCCTCGATCGAGGCCTCGAGCAGCGGCGACTCGACGGCGAGCTCGGCGGCCTTGATGGCGCGATCCGCCCCGCGGGACGAACCGATGCCCATGAGGGCGGAGCCGGCACCCTGCATGACCGACTTGACGTCGGCGAAGTCGAGGTTGATGAGACCGGGGGTCGTGATGAGGTCGGTGATGCCCTGGACACCGGCGAGCAGCACCTGGTCGGCCGTGGCGAACGCCTCGATCATCGAGATGCCGCGGTCGCTGATCTCGAGCAGGCGGTCGTTCGGGACGACGATGAGGGTGTCGACCTCTTCTTTCAGCCGGCCCACACCTGCCTCCGCCTGGCTCTGACGACGACGACCCTCGAACGAGAAGGGCTTGGTGACGACACCGATGGTCAGGGCGCCGATCGACTTGGCGATCTTGGCGACGACGGGAGCACCGCCGGTGCCCGTTCCGCCACCCTCACCCGCGGTGACGAAGACCATGTCGGCGCCGCGCAGGGCCTCTTCGATCTCTTCCGCGTGGTCCTCGGCGGCGCGTCGGCCGACCTCGGGGTCGGCGCCGGCACCCAGGCCGCGCGTCAGTTCACGACCGACGTCGAGCTTGACGTCGGCGTCGCTCATGAGCAGCGCCTGTGCGTCGGTGTTGATCGCGATGAACTCCACGCCGCGCAGGCCGAGCTCGATCATGCGATTGACGGCGTTGACGCCGCCCCCGCCCACACCGACGACCTTGATCACGGCGAGGTAGTTCTGGTTGTGGCTCATGCCGGCCTCCGTTTGTCCCCGAACCCGAAACTCTAAACCTCATGTTGAGGGTTAAAGAATTGCCCGGTATGCAATTCCTTAAGTTGAAGGTAGGTCGCCGCGCGCACGCCACGGGACCGACACGCGGAGTGTCGGAGGATCGCTTCGGATATCAGCGGACGACGCCGGCTTCGGGCGAGGTCACGTCGTACTCCTTGACGCGATCCGGCGGGCTCTTGGCCATCAACCGGTCGAGCACGATCGCCTTCTCGGCCGAACGGTCGGCACTCCCCCACACCACACGCGACCCGGTGGCGCCCAGGGTCAGCGTGACGTCGTCGGGGGTGGATGCCGACACCGCGGTCACCTGCGCGCGCACGGTGTCGGGGAGAGCCCGGACGACCCGGCCCGCCGCACGGAACGCCGCGGAGTCGGGACCGCCCGCGATATCGAGCACGGGCTGACCGGCCGGAGCCTCGGGCGTGGTCGACAGGGCGACCCCGGCGGCATCCACCACCGTGAAGCCCGCCGGACCCTGGATCGCCCCGATGGGCGTGCGCTCGACGATGCGCACCACCAGGTCGTGCGGAGGACGCGCTTCGAGCGTGTACGACTCCACGAGCGGGAAGCGCACGAGCGCGGCCTTGACCGCACTGTCGTCGACCATCGCGAGAGGAGTGCCGATCTGGCCGCTGAGCGCGTCGGTCACGGCGGCGACGTCGAGCGACGACGCGCCCTCGATGTCGATCTTCTCGACCGCGAACAGCGGGCTGTACGCCGCTCCGGCGGTGCCCAGCACCATCACCAGGAACGCCGCACCCACGCCGATCCACACGCGGCGACGACGGCGCTGGCGCACGGTGAACCGGCGCACCTCGGCCGAGAGGGCGCGCCGACGCGCTCTCGACGCGCGCCAGACGTCGCGCAGGCTCGCGCCCTCGGCATCCGGAACCCGCTCGTCGACGGGCGGAACCTCGGTGCGCGCGAGAGGGAGGATCGGAGCGGTCTCGTCGGCCGTCGGCGCGGCGACCGGCTCGCGCGGGGTCTTGGCCGGGCGAGCGGAGGCCGGAGTCGACGGCAGGGGCGAGGGCCGCTCCACGATCAGACCGCCGCGGCCTCGGTGCGCGACAGCGCGTCGAGCACCTGCGGGATGATCTGGTACACGTTGCCGCAGCCGAGGGTGATGACGTAGTCGCCCGGGCGGGCGATGCCGGCGGTGTAGTCGGCCGCCTGCTGCCAGTCGGGCACGTAGTGCACGTGCGCGGGGTCGGCGAACGCTCCGCTCACCAGCTCTCCCGTCACCCCGGGCACCGGGTCTTCGCGCGCGCCGTACACGTCGAGCATGACCGTGTGATCAGCGTGCGACTCGAGCACCTCGGCGAACTCGCGGTACATCTCCTGCGTGCGCGAGTACGTGTGGGGCTGCTGAATCGCGATGATGCGCCCCTCGCCCACGACGGTGCGGGCGGCGGAGAGGGCCGCGGCGACCTCGGTGGGGTGGTGCGCGTAGTCGTCGAAGACGCTGACCCCGTGCTGCACGCCGTGCAGCTCGAACCGGCGGACCGTGCCGCCGAAGCCCTCGACCGCGCGCGCGGCGTCGGCGAGGGAGTGCCCGAGCACGCGCAGCACGGCGACCGCGCCGGCGGCGTTGACCGCGTTGTGGGCGCCGGGCACGCGCAGCTGCACGTCGACGCTCTCGCCGTCGGCGGTGAGGGTGAAGGCGACGGGTCCGTCGGTGCGGATGCCGCTGAGGCGGACGTCGGCTGCGGCGTCCTCGCCGAACGTGACCACGTGCGCGTGTGTGATGCGCTCGCGCACCGACCGGGCGCCCGGGTCGTCGGCCGAGATGACGACGGCCTCGCGGGCGGCGTTCGCGAAACGGGCGAACGCGGCGTCGAACGCGTCGCGCGAGCCGTAGTGGTCGAGGTGGTCGGGGTCGACGTTCGTGATCAGCGCGACCGAGGTGTCGTAGAGCTCGAACGTGCCGTCGGACTCGTCGGCCTCGATCACCACGAGGTCGTCGGAGCCCGTGCCGCTGGAGGCACCCAGGTCGGCGATGACGCCGCCGTTGACGAAGGTCGGGTCGACCTCGAGGGCGCGGAGGGCCGTCACGATCATGCCGGTCGAGGTGGTCTTGCCGTGCGCACCCGCGACCGAGACGAGGCGGCGCCCGCCGATGAGCCAGTGCAGGGCCTGCGAGCGGTGGATCACGTGCAGCCCGCGCTCTTTGGCGGTGACGAACTCGGGGTTCTCGGGCCAGATCGCCCCGGTGTGTACGACGGTGTCGGCGTCGCCGAGATGAGCCGCGTCGTGACCGACGTGCACCGTCGCGCCGCGGGCGGCGAGGTCGCGCAGGGCCGCGCCGTCGGAGCGGTCGGAGCCGGAGACCCGGATGCCGCGGTCGAGGAACATGCGGGCGAGTCCGGACATGCCCGATCCCCCCACGCCGATGAAGTGCGCGGAGGTGATGGTCTCGGGGATGGGGAGGCTCAGGTCGGGTCTGATCATGGCGTAGCGAGTTTACGTCGCCGATCCTGCGCGTCGGCCTCGGCGCGCTGGCGGGCGGGGCGCCGGGTGATCCGGGGCGGCGGCGCGGTCGGGGCGGCCACCGTCCTGCGGAGTCGACCGTCGACACGCCGCGGGTCCCGCGTCCCGGGACGGCGTGTCGGGCGCGGAATCCGCAGGACGGCCGGGCCGGAGCGGACGGCGCCGGGGCGGACCGGGGACGGCGGGTGGGGTCAGGGGCTCAGCGCGCCAGGGCCTCGTCGACCAGGGCGATCACGTTCTCGGTACCGGTGCGGATGCCGGTGCGCGCGGCAGCGGCCCGCATGGCGTCGCGGCGCTCGTCGTCGGCGAGCAGCGGCACGATCTCGGCGCGCACCCGCTCCGGCGTGAGGTCGGCGTCGGCGATGAGCAGCGCCGCGCCCGCGCGCACGGCCGCGGCGGCGTTGAGGCTCTGCTCGCCGTTGCCGACCGCGTACGGCACGTAGACGGCGGGGATGCCGAGGGCATTGATCTCGCTGACGGTCGCCGCGCCCGAGCGCGACACCACGAAGTCGGCGAGGGCGAAGGCGAGGTCCATCCGGTCGACATAGCGCACGACGGCGTACCCCTCGACGCCCGGGTCGGGCAGGTCGGAGTTCTGGCCGGTGACGTGCAGCAGCTGCCATCCGGCGTCGAGCACGTCCTGCCACGCACCGCCGAACGCGGTGTTCAGTCGCAGCGCGCCGAGCGAACCGCCGAACACCAACAGAGTGCGCTTGGCCGCATCGAGTCCGAAGTGCGCGGCCGCCTCGGCGCGCAGAGCCTCGGCGTCGAGCTCGACGATCTCGCGACGCAGCGGCATCCCGACCTCGCGGGCGCCGCGCAGAGGGGTTCCGGCGAACGCGACGCCCACGCCCGCGGCCGACCGCGCGCCCAGCACGTTCGCCAGGCCCGGCTTCGCGTTCGCCTCGTGCACGACGAACGGCACGCGCTCGGCCCGCGCGGCGAGATACGCCGGCGCCGCCGCGTAGCCGCCGAAGCCCACCACGACGTCGATTCCGCGCTCGCGGATGAGGCGCCTCACGTGCGAGATCGCGCGCACGAAACGCATCGGGAACGCCGCCGCCGCCCGATCGGGGCGACGCGGGAAGGGCACCTTGGCGACCGTGAGCAGTTCGTAGCCACGCAGGGGCACAAGCCGCGCCTCGAGACCCTCCCGGGTGCCGAGCACCAGCACGTCGGCCGCGGCGTCGCGCGCGCGGAGGCCGTCGGCGACGGCCAGCAGGGGGTTCACGTGCCCGGCGGTACCGCCGCCGGCGAGGAGGTAAGTCGTCACCGTACGACCCTAACGAGGTCGCGGGGCGTTCCCGCCCGGGGCGCCCCGGCCACGTGAGCGGGTACGGGGGTGTCGCCGCGAAATGCTCAGCCGCGCGAGCGCGGGGCCGCCCCACGGCGCGGCGCTCGCGGCGCCGAGACGACCTCGGTGCGGCGATCGGGCAACGTGCGCGCGCACGACAGCAGCACGCCGCACGCGATCAGCACCGACAGCAGCGAGGTTCCGCCCTGCGACATGAACGGCAGGGGCACACCGAGCACGGGGAAGATGCGCAGCACGACGCCGATGTTGACGAGGGCCTGGCCGACGATCCACAGCGTGATCGCGCCGGCGATCATGCGCACGAAGGTGTCGTCGGTGCGACGGACGATGTGGAACGCGCCCACCGCGAAGATCGCGAACAGCAGCAGCACGACGATGCACCCGATGAGTCCGAGCTCCTCGCCGATGATGGCGAAGATGTAGTCGTTGGCGGCGGCAGGCAACCAGTCGTACTTCTCCTTCGAGTTGCCCAGGCCCAGACCGAACAGGCCGCCGCTCGCGAGCCCCCAGATGCCGTGCAGCGACTGGTAGCACGAGGTGTAGTAGCACGACGCGTCGTCGGGGTTGAACAGGCTCGCGATACGCGCCATGCGGTTCTCGCTGCCCACGGCCGAGGCGAGCACGACGGCGAGGGCGAGCACGGCAGGGATGACGAACATGCGCAGCTTGATGCCGGCGAAGAACAGCGCGCCGAGCACCACGAGCACGAGGATCATCACGGTGCCGAGGTCTTTTCCGCCGAGCACGGTGCCGATGACGAGCACGGAGACGGGCACGACGGGGATGAACACGTGCTTCCACGACGTCAGCAAGTGGCGCTTGCGGTACAGCACCGCGCCCATCCACAGCGCCAGGGCGAGCTTGAGGAACTCCGCGGGCTGGAACTGGAAGCCCGCGATGTTCACCCAGTTGCGGTTTCCGTACGAGGCGATACCGAGCCCGGGCACGTACACCAGCATCTGGAACGCCGTGGCGAAGATCAGCACGGGCCACGCCACGCGCTTCCAGAACTGCATCGGCATCCGGCTCAGGACGAACATGAGCGGGATGCCGACCACGGCGAAGATGCCCTGCTTGAGCACGTGGTCGAACGGCGTCTGACCGTTGTCGAGCGCCGAGGTCGCCGAGAGCACCATGACCAGGCCGAATCCGGTCAGCAGCAGGGCGGCGGAGGCGATGAGGAGGAACTCGCTCGGCACGGGGCGGAAGGCCCGGCCCAGCGAGACGCGGGCCGCGAGACCCGCGCGCGCGGGTTCGTCGGGGCTCTGCCGCGGACGAGGCGCCGTCGTGGTCACGCGTGTCCTCTCAGTCCTGCGGTCGTGATGCTCCGTCGTGGCCGGCGATCCAGGCCCGCACCGCGTCGGCGAATCGCGTGCCGCGGTCGGAGTAGGACGCGAACTGATCGAAGGATGCCGCCGCCGGAGCCAGGAGAACCGTGTCTCCGTCCCGCGCCACACCCGCCGCCAGTTCGACGACCTGCGCCATGACGTCTTCAGTCTCAGCGTGGTCGACCTCGAACAGCGGCACCGCCGGGGCGTGTCGCGCGAACGCCGCGACGATGTCATCGCGCTCGGTGCCGATCACGATGGCCGCGCGCACCGTCGCGCCGCGCGTGCGCACGAGGTCGCCGAGGTCGACGCCCTTGAGCAGCCCGCCCACGATCCACACGGCTCCGGGATACGCCGCCAGCGACGAGGCCGCGGCGTGCGGGTTGGTGGCCTTGGAGTCGTCGACCCACGTGACGCCCCGGTGGGCGCCGACGACCTGTATGCGGTGCGGGTCGAGGCGGAAGCGCTCGAGCGTGTCGAAGATGTGCGCCGGTGTCGCTCCGAGGGAGCGGGCGAGGGCGGATGCCGCGAGGATGTTCGCCACCATGTGCGGCGCCGCGAGACCCCGCTCGGCGAGGTCGGCGATCGTCGTGAGCTCGAGGGCCGAGGTCGCGCGCTCCTCGAGGAAGGCGCGGTCGACCAGGATGCCGTCGACCACACCGAGGTCGCTGGGGCCGGGCACGCCGAGGTCGAAGCCGATGGCGCGGGCGCCCTCGACGACCTCGGCGTCTTCGACCATCTCGCGGGTGGCGGCGTCGGCCTTGTTGTAGACGCAGGCCACGCGCGTGCGGGCGTAGACGCCGGCCTTCGCCGCGCGATACGCGTCGGCTCCGCCGTGCCACTCGAGATGGTCGTCGGCGAGGTTCAGGCATACCGCGGAGTGGGGCGAGAGCGCGTCGGCGCCGCTCTGACGGTTGAGGTACCAGAGCTGGTGGCTCGAGAGCTCGACGACGAAGACGTCGAAGCCGCTCGGGTCGCGCACCGCGTCGAGCACGGGCGTGCCGATGTTGCCAACGGGTACGGCGCGCATCCCCGCCGTCATCAGCATCTCGGCCGTGAGGCGCGTGGTGGTGGTCTTGCCGTTGGTGCCGGTGATGAGCACCCAGTCGGCGGGTCGGCCGTCGGCGCGCACGACCTTGTCGCGCACGCGCCATGCGAGCTCCACGTCGCCCCAGAGCGCGATGTCGTGCTCGAGGCTCCAGCGGATCACCGGGTGGTGGGGCGGGAAGCCGGGCGAGGCGACGACGACCTCGGGGGCGAAGGCGGTCAGCGCCTCGGGCACGGTGTCGAGCGACCCCTCGTGCAGCGCGACGCCGATCACCGGCAGCAGCCGGGCGTACTCGGCATCCGCCCGCTCGGTCACGACGAGCACCTCGGCGCCGAGCTCGGCGAGGGTGTCGGCGACCGAGAAGCCCGTGACCGACAGGCCCAGCACGGCGACGCGCAGGCCCTTCCAGTCGGCGTGCCAGCTGGTGAGGGTGGTGAGGTCGGTCATACGCGTGCAAGCCATTCGACGTAGAAGAATCCGATGCCCGAGACGGCGAGCAGGCCCGCGATGATCCACATGCGCACGACGATGGTGACCTCGGGCCACCCGCGCATCTCGAGGTGGTGGTGCAGGGGACTCATGAGGAACAGCCGCTTGCCCCGGGTGACCTTGAAGTAGGCCCGCTGCAGGATCACGGAGCCCGACGCGATGACGTAGACGCCCGCGATGAGCACGAGCAGGATCTCGGTGCGGGTGAGGATCGCCATGGCGGCGATGACGCCGCCGATCGCCATCGAGCCGCAGTCGCCCATGAAGACCTTGGCCTTGGGCGCGTTCCACCAGAGGAACCCGACCAGGGCGCCCACGAACGAGGCCGACACGATGGCGAGGTCGAAGGGATCGCGCACCGCGTAGCAGCCGGCCTGGACCGTCGGGTCGAGAGCCTCGGCGCACATCTGCTTGTTCTGCCAGAAGGCCATGAGGCTGTAGGCGCCCACGACGAAGATGCCCGAGCCCGCGGCCAGGCCGTCGAGGCCGTCGGCGACGTTGACGGAGTTGGATGCCGCCGTGCCGATGAACGAGATCCATGCCAGGTAGAGCAGCCAGCCGAGGATGGGGCCCAGGGCGAACAGCGAGAGCACCTGGATGTCGCGGAACACGGAGATGTACTCCGACGCCGGTGTCTGTCCGATGGCGTTGGGGAAGTTGAGGGCGACGATGGCGAAGGGCACGGCCACGATCACCTGGCCGGCGATCTTGCGCCACCCCGACAGTCCGAGGCTGTTCTGGTAGTGCACCTTCATGTAGTCGTCGATGAAGCCGACCACGCCGAAGCCGAGCATGAGCCACAGCACGAGCAGACCCGAGATCGTCGGCGGGTTGTTGCCGGCGAACGAGCCGATCAGGTAGCCGACGATCGTGCCGAGGATGAAGATCGTGCCGCCCATCGTGGGCGTGCCGCGCTTGGCCCCGTGCGAGGGGTTGTGCACGTTCTCGGGCGTGCGGATGACCTGGCCCCAGCCCCACTTGCGGAACCAGCGCAGGAACACGGGCGTGAGGAACAGGGTGAACGCCAGCGAGATCGCCGCCGCGGTCAGAAGTGATCTCACGCGAAGAGCTCCCCGAGTCGGTCGCCGAGGTGTCGCAGCCCGGCCGAGTTGGACGACTTCACCAGCACGCGGTCGCCGTCGCGCAGCTCGGTCGAGAGGTAGTCGAACGCGGCGTCGGCGTCGGCGAAGAACACCGCCTCGCCGTCCCACGAGCCCTGAGCGATCGCCTCGAGGTACATGCGGCGCGCCTCGGGCCCGATCACGACGATGCGCTGGATGCGCAGACGCACGGCGAGCAGGCCGACGCGGTCGTGCTCCTCGTCGGCGTACTCCCCCAGCTCGCTCATCGCGCCCAGCACGGCCACCGTGCGCTCGTCGGGGCCGGTGATCTGCGCGAGGGTGCGCAGGGCCGCGGCCATCGAGTCGGGGCTGGCGTTGTAGGCGTCGTTGATGATGCGCACGCGGTCGGAGCCGAGCGGCTGCATGCGCCAGCGCTCGGCGATCTCGACGGTCTCGAGGCGCG
This sequence comes from Microbacterium sp. BH-3-3-3, assembly GCF_007679045.1. Taxonomy (GTDB): domain Bacteria; phylum Actinomycetota; class Actinomycetes; order Actinomycetales; family Microbacteriaceae; genus Microbacterium; species Microbacterium algihabitans. Next base: position 94,811 of record NZ_VEFS01000001.1, read on the forward strand.
CGACCGCGTCGGCTGCGGACACGCCGAGGGCGGTGGCGGCGGCCAGGGCGGCGAGGGCGTTCATCACGTGGTGCTCACCGAGCACCCGCAGGGTGAGGGTGAAGGGTTCTCCGTCGACCAGCAGGTCGGCGCGGGTGCCGGATGCCGAGACCTCGACGTCGACCGCGCGCACCTCGGCCCGCTCGCCCCGGCCGAACCAGCGCACCTGCCGGCCGCGCTCGCGCGCGATCGGCTCCATCGCCGCGACGCGGGGATCGTCGGCGTTCAGCACGGCGAGGCCGCCCTCGCGGGTGGCCTTGACCAGCTCGCTCTTGGCGTGGAACGTCGATTCGATGCCGCCGAAGCCTCCGGCGTGGGCCATGCCCACCATCAGCACGACGCCGATGTCGGGGGTGACCAGGCCCGCGAGGCGCGCGATCGCGCCGGGGGCGCTGGCGCCGAACTCGCTCACGAGGTAGCGCGTGGCATCCGTCACCCGGAGCATCGTCAGCGGCGCGCCGACCTCGTTGTTGAACGAGGCGCGCGGGGCGACCGTCTCGCCCTCGCCCTCGAGGATGCGCGCGAGGAGGTTCTTGGTGGTCGTCTTGCCGTTGGAGCCCGTGATGCCGACGATCTTCAAGTCGCCGTGCGCGCGCACGCGCGCGACGACGTCGCGGGCCAGGTCGGCGAGGGCGGCCACGACGTCGGCGACGACGATCTGGCTCACCTCGGCCTCGACCTCGCGCTCGACGATCGCGAGAGCCGCTCCCCGCTCGACGGCGGTGCCGACGAACAGGTGCCCGTCGGTGGTCTCACCGGGCTTGGCGACGAAGATGTCGCCGCGCTCGATGAGGCGGGAGTCGGTGTCGACGAGCCCCGAGACCGTGGTGTCGGGGGTGTCGCCGGAGCGGACGACGAGGCGCCCGCCGAGCACGTCGGCGAGGTGGGAGAGGCTGGTGGAGATCATTGCTGTGCGGACGCCCTTTCCGTGTCGCATTCGTTACCGAGACGAGACCGGCGTCGGCGGTGTCTCAGCCGAACTTGGGCAGTTCGGGGGTCGTGGTTCCGGACGGAATCACGCGGTAGGTCTTGAGAACCTGCGTGAGGGCCTTCTGGAACGCGGGGGCGGTGGCCGCGGACGATTTTACCGTCCGCGGTTCGTCGAGGTTGACCTCGACCACGTACTGGGGGTCGTCGGCGGGGGCGAAACCGATCATCGTCGTGAAGTACGCGTCGCCCTTGTAGGCCCCGGTGGTGGGGTCGGTCTTCTCACCGGTACCGGTCTTGATGGCGATGCGGTAGCCGGGGATCGCGACCTGCTTGGCGAGGGTCCCCTGCGTGGCGACGTTCTCGAGCATGAGTCCGACCTGGTGCGCCGCGTCGGCCGAGACCACGCGCTCGCCCTGGGCGTCGGGCACGTCGGTGACGGTGCCGTCGGCCGCGGTGCAACCCTCGACGATCGAGAGCGGCATGCGCACTCCCCCGTTGGCGATGGTCTGGTACGCCCCGGCCAGCTGCGGCACGGTGACCGAGATGCCCTGGCCGAAGGTCGTGTTGTAGAAGGTCTGCTTGTCCCAGCCGGCGGGGTCGCGCATGATGCCGCCCGATTCGCCGGGGAACCCGACGGCGGTCTGCTGCGTGAGGCCGAACTTCTCGAGGTACGACACACGGGTGTCGAGCGGGATCATCTCGCCGAACTTCGAGATGCCGACGTTCGAGGAGTCGATGAGCACGCCCGTGAGGGTGTAGTTGTTCGCGGGGTGCGAGAACGAGTCCGAGACGCGCGAGCCGCCAGGGAGCGTCTCGCTCGACGACGCGGTCACGGTGGTGTCGGAGGTGAACGACCCGCTGTCCAGACCGATCGCGGCCGTGATGGCCTTCATCGTCGAACCCGGCTCGTTGGGGTTGCCGAAGGCCGCGCTGCCGCGGTCGTTCTCGGGCGTCGCGGTGGGGTCGTTGGGGTCGACCGAGGGGTACTCCGCGAGCGCGCGGATCTTGCCGGTCTTCGCCTCGACCACCGTGATGGTGCCCGACAGCGAGCCGGTGTTCTGCACCTGCTCGGCGATGAGCTGCTGGAGGTACCACTGCAGGTCGCGGTCGATCGTGAGCGTGAGCGTGCCGCCGTCGACGGCGGGCTGGGTGACGACCTCGGTGCCCGGAAGCACGACGCCGTCGCGGCTTTGCTGGAAGACGACCTTGCCGTTGCTCGAGGCCAGGCACGCGTTGTCGGCCCCCTCGAGGCCCGCGAGGGGCTGTCCGTCGCTGCCGACGAAGCCGAGCAGGTTGCCGGCGACCGCGCCGTCGGGGTACATGCGTCCGGCCTGCGGAGGGAAGCTGAGGAACGGCAGGTGCAGGTCGACCAGCGCGCGGTACTGCTCGGTCGAGACGCTCCGCGCGATCATGGCGTACCGCGAGTCGGGGTTCTCGGCCACGGCGTCGGTGACGATCTTCTCGACGTCGGAGGCCTCCTGGCCCGTGACCGCGGCGATCTGCGCGGCCAGCACGGGCCACGCGGTGGTGGTGCCGTCTTCGTCGTCGTCGTCGGTGCGGGTGGTGATGCCCTCGACCGCGAGCTTCGGGTCGATCTGTACGTCGTAGCGGTTGACGGCGGATGCCAGGGTGACGCCGTTCTCATCGACGATCGAGCCCCGCGAGCCGTACTCGGTGCGCGAGCTCTCGAGGCCCATCGCGAGCGAGTCGTCGACGTGGGTGCGTGCGTTGACGACCTGGATGTCGACCAGGCGCACCACGAAGGCGAGCAGGACGACGAGGACGATCGAGAGGGCGACGACGGTGCGACGCCGCGGGGACCGGGAGGTTGTCGTCGTCATGGCTCTCATCGTGTCGCGGGAGTCGGCAGACCGTCGCTGATCGACGGGGGTGTCGCGGATCCGGCGGGCGGGGTGGCCGCACCGGTCGTCGTCGTCCCGGCCGTGGCGTCGGCGGCGGGAGCCTCCGTCGCGGCGCCGTCCGCCGTCGTCGAGGCAGCGGGGTCGGTCACGAGCGGCACGCCGGCGATGAGCGCGTTGCGCACGGAACCGCGCCCCATGGCATCCACCGACGACACCGCGTCGGCGGGCTTGTCGGAGCCGATCACGGCCCCGTCGCTCAGGCGCAGGTAGGTCGGCGATTCGTCGATCACCATGCCGAGCGCGGCGGCGTTGGCGGCGAGGTACTGCGGCGACGCGAGCCCGGCGCTCTCGTCGTTCAGGATCTGCTTCTGGTACGTCAGGTCGCGCTGCTGCTGGGTGAGCGAGGCGATCTCGAACGAGCTCTGCGTGGTCAGGATGCCGAGACCCATCTGCACGAGCACGATCAGGAGGGCACCCGTGACCGCGATGACGCCGAAGAGGCGACGCGGGGCGCGGCGGCGGGCGGTCGCGGGGACGACGGTGAGCCGACGCTCGCGGACCGGCGTCGGGAAGTCGGGCAGGAAAGCCGCATCGATGGCCTGTGGTGCACTCATGCGTCCTCCTGGATTCGCTCGGCCGCCCGCAGGCGAACGGGGGTGGCGCGGGGGTTGACCGCGCGTTCTTCCTCGGATGCCAGCTCGGCACCGCGCACGAGGAGCGTGAACTTGGGCGCGTGCTCGGGCAGCTCGACCGGCAGGCCGCGAGGCGCGGTCGAGGTCGACGCGTCGGCGAACACGCGCTTGACCAGTCGGTCTTCGAGCGACTGGTACGACAGCACGACGATGCGGCCGCCGACGCCCAGCACGTTGAGAGCCGCGGGGATCGTGCGCTCGAGCACCGAGAGCTCGGCGTTGACCTCGATGCGCAGGGCCTGGAACACGCGCTTGGCCGGGTGACGCTCGCGCAGCACCGCCGCGGGCGTCGCCGCCTGCAATACGTCGACCAGCTGACCCGAGCGCTCGAGGGGAGCCTCGGCGCGGGCGGCGATGATGGCGCGGGCGTAGCGGCCGGCGAGCTTCTCTTCGCCGTACCGCTCGAAGATGCGGCGGAGGTCGCCCTCGCCGTAGGTGGCGAGTACCTCGGCGGCGGTCACGCCGGTGGTCTGGTCCATGCGCATGTCGAGCGGGGCGTCCTGCGCGTAGGCGAACCCGCGCGAGGCCTCGTCGAGCTGCAGCGACGACACGCCCAGGTCGAACAGGATGCCGTCGACCTTCGAGACGCCGGCGGATGCCACGGCCTCGGCGATGCCGTCGTAGACGGTGTGCACGAGGGTGACGCGGTCGCCGAAACGCTGGAGGCGCTCCCCCGCGATGCGCAGGGCGTCGGTGTCGCGGTCGAGGCCGATGAGTCGGGCCTCGGGGAAGCGCTCGAGGAAGGCCTCGGAGTGCCCGCCCATGCCGAGCGTGCCATCGACGAAGACGGATCCGGGCTTCTGCAGGGCGGGACCGAGCAGTTCGGCGCAGCGCTCGAGGAGAACGGGAGTGTGGATGTCGCGGATGTCCATGATGTCGGGGTCCGATCCTTCGGCTCTGATCCCCATCCGCTCGACCTGGCGCCGGGGAAGTGCGTCAGGGCGTGCGGCTGGGCATCACAGCCGGAGGGTCAGAACAGTCCCGGGATCACCTCCTGCTCCATCTCGGCGTACGTCTCTTCGTTGCTCTCGGCGTAGGTGTTCCAGGCCTCGGCGTCCCAGATCTCGGCGTGGGCTCCGACGCCGGTGACGACGAGCTCGCGCCCGAGGCCGGCGTAGGTGCGCAGCGCCGGCGGAACGGTGATGCGGTTCTGGCTGTCCGGCTTCTCGGCGCTGGCCCCCGAGAGGAACATGCGCAGGAAGTCGCGGGCCTGCTTATTGCTGAGCGGGGCCTCGCGGATCCGCTCGTGCACGCGCTCGAACTCCTCGGTGCTGAACACGTAGAGGCAGCGGTCCTGCCCGCGCGTGATCACCACTCCGGCGCCGAGATCGTCACGGAACTTCGCCGGCAGGATGACCCGACCCTTGTCGTCGAGCTTGGGTGTGTGCGTACCGAGCAGCATTCGGGCGTCCACCCCCTTCGTCCGGCCTGCGAAGTTTCCCCCACTTTACTCCACCGCCCTCCACTTTGCTATCGAAAACCCACTCTTCTCGCGATGGGCGTCGCCGTGTACTGTGTCCGGACGCTTGACCGCGCACGTCGAAGATCCGCGTGGTTCCGCGGTTCAGCGGGCTCAGCGGGCGGTGGCGCCACCGCGAGTGGAGCGAAAGGGAGGGAAAACGCGCCTCACCCTTCCTCCCCCCGCGGCTCGCCCCCTCGCGAGCGCGCCCCGTCGACGCGTCGGAAGATCGTTCCGGATGCCGCGCCCAGGGCACGAAAAAAAGCACCGGCTCCGAAGAGCCGGTGCTTCAAAAAATCTGCGAGGGATCAGCGCCCTTCGTTGCGGCGATCCCACCTGTCGTTCATGCGGTCCATGAAGGATCCGCCCGAGGCGCGCGCGGCGCGCGGCTTCGTCGAGCGGGGAGCGGACGCCACGGCGCCGCGCATCGGCGTCACCGCGAAGATCACACCACCCACCATGAGCAGGAAGCCGAGCACGCCGATCGCGATGCCGAGGACGCCCGTGTTGAAGCCGACGGACACGCCCACGACGAGGGCGCCGAGGCCGGCGAGCACGAGGATCGAACCGAGGACGATGTTGCGGTAGCTGAGGGCACGACTGGGGGCGGTCACGACGTCGGTGTCGTTACTCATGAGATGGCGTTCCATCTCATCCAGCAGACGCTGCTCCTGCTCTGACAGTGGCATGCATCCCCCTCTATTGTTCGTTGCGGACGATTCTACGCGCGGCGTGGATCACTAGGCTAGGCCCGTGCCGACCTCCCCGGAACCGATCGAAGCTGTTTCCCAGCGACTCGACAAGTTCCTCACTGAACAGCTATCGTACGCCTCCGCACTGGGCCCTGAGGCGGAATCCCTCACCCGTGCGGGCGCCTCCGCCCTGCGGGGAGGAAAGCGCCTGCGTGCGCGTTTCTGCCTCACGGGCTGGCGGTCCGCCGGCCGCTCGAGCGCCTCGTTCGACGACGCCGCACTCGCCGTGGCGACCTCGCTCGAGATCTTCCACGCCGCCGCCCTCGTGCACGACGACCTCGTCGACAACTCCGACACCCGCCGGGGGCAGCCCGCCGCCCACCGCGCCCTGCAGGCGGCCCACCGCGACGCCGGCTGGGCGGGCGACTCCGACGCCTTCGGCCGCTCGGGCGCGATCCTGCTCGGCGACCTGCTGGTGGCCTGGAGCGACGACCTGCTCGAAGAGGGGCTCGCCTCGAGCTCCCCCACGGCCGCGGCCACCCGTCGCGCGTACGCGCAGATGCGCCGCGACGTGACGATCGGGCAGTTCCTCGACGTCGCCGAAGAGTCGGCCTACACCGTCTACCTCGATGAGACGCACGCCGAGCGCGCGCTGCGCGTCGCCTCGTACAAGTCGGCGCGCTACAGCATCCAGCAGCCCCTGCTGATCGGGGCCTCGCTCGCTGGCGCCGACGACGGGCAGCTCGACGCCCTCGGCCGCTTCGGTCACGACGTCGGCATGGCCTTCCAGCTGCGCGACGACGTGCTCGGGGTCTTCGGCGACACCGCGATCACCGGCAAGCCCGTCGGCGACGATCTGCGCGAGGGCAAGCGCACGGTGCTCGTCGCCTACGCCCGCGAGGCGATGCCCGCCGACGAGCGCCACGCGATCGACGCGCTGCTCGGCGACCCGGCCCTCACCGCCGAGCAGATCGGCACGCTCCAGCGCGCCATCGTCGACAGCGGCGCCCTCGCGCGCACCGAGGAACTCATCGCCGACTACGCGCGGCGCGCCGACGACGCCCTCGACGGGGCGAGTCTGGCTGCCGGGGCGGTCGACGAACTGCGCGCGCTGGCGCGAGCGGCGACCGAGCGCACCGCCTGAGTCGAGACGCCTCGGCCGGAAGACCCGGCGACGGCGCCGCGGGGGCGAGCCCGCGGCATCCGGATCGATCAGGCGAGGGTCGCGGCGACCCGACGCACCTCGCTCTTGCGACCGGCCAGCAGCGCCTCGATCGGAGGCATGCCGATGGTCTCTTCGGGGCTGAGCAGCCAGTCGATGATCTCGTCGGAGTCGAAGCCGGCGTCGTGCAGCACGATGATCGTGCCGCGCAGCGAGGCCAGGGGACGCCCGTCGACGATGAACACCGACGGCACCTTCAAGACGCCGTCGCGACGCGTGCCCACCAGATACTGCTCGTCGAGCAGGCGGCGCACGCGCCCGTGGGCTTCGTCGAGCAGCTCCACCAGATCGGGGATGGTCAGCCAGTCGGTCGCGTAACGGGTGTTGTCGGTCACTGATTCACTATCTCACCCCGCGCGCTCATCAACCCCCATGCTCGCCTGTCACACGAGTCACATGCACCTCATTCGTTGACATCCACCCCACGGCATGGGACGGTGGCGGGCAGTCGGAAGAACGGAATCCCCCACCATGCGACGACTCACGCTGTCCCCCCTGCCCACCGAGACCCCCCGCCGCTCCCCCGCCGTCTGGCCCGCCGCGGTGGTCGGTTCGATCGCGCTCAGCCTGGTCGGCGAGCACGCCGCGCACGCGACCGCCCTTCTCACCCCGTCGAGCCTCGTGCCCCCGACGGGAGCGCTCGAACCGCGCTCCCTGGGCACCCCCGTACTCGCCGCCGCCCCCGCCGCGCTCACCTACGTCGTGCAGCCCGGCGACACCGTCTGGGGCATCGCCCGCGCCCACGGGCTCGACACCGCCTCCGTGCGCGCCGCCAACGGCATCGGCGCCGACAACGTCATCCGCCCGGGACAGGTGCTCGCGCTGACCGCCGCGCCGGCGGCATCCGCCCCCGCCCCCGAGAGCGCGCCCGTGGGAGCGACCGCCGAGGTGCGACCCGGAGACACCGTGTCGGCGATCGCCGCGCGCAACGGCGTGTCGATCGACGCCGTGCTGTCGGCGAACGGCCTGACCCGGGCCTCGATCATCTACCCGGGGCAGGTGCTGCAGATCCCCGCGGCCGGGCCCGCTCCCGCCTCTGTCGCGCCCGTCACCGCCCCGGGTCTCGACGCCGAGCAGTCCGAGAACGCCCGCCTGATCATCCGCATCGGCCGCGAGCTCGGCGTCTCGGACCGCGGGATCGTCATCGCTCTCGGCACCGCCATGCAGGAGTCGTGGCTGCGCAACCTCGACTGGGGCGACCGCGACTCGCTGGGACTGTTCCAGCAGCGTCCGAGCCAGGGCTGGGGCACGGCCGAGCAGATCCGCGACCGCGACCGCTCGACCCGCGTGTTCTTCGGCGGCTCGGCCGACCCCAACGGCGCCACGACGCGCGGCCTGCTCGACATCCCCGGCTGGGAGCAGCTGCCCTACGCCGACGCCGCTCAGGCCGTGCAGATCTCGGCCTACCCCGACCGGTACGCGCAGTGGGAGCAGCCCGCGACGACATGGCTCGCCGTTCTGGGCTGATCCCGCCTCGAATCCCCAGGTGAGGGTGAGCCGTTGCCCGGCCTCACAGGGGGCTCTCCGTAGACTCGACACGTGAGCACGAGTCAGCAGGCCGACCCGCTGATCGGCCGTCTCGTCGACGGCCGGTACCGGGTCCGCGCGCGCATCGCGCGCGGCGGCATGGCGACCGTGTACGTCGCGACCGACCTGCGCCTCGAGCGACGCGTCGCGCTGAAGGTCATGCACGGCCACCTCAGCGACGACACCGTGTTCCAGAGCCGGTTCATCCAGGAGGCCCGATCGGCCGCGCGCCTGAGCGATCCGCACGTGGTGAACGTGTTCGACCAGGGCCAGGACGGCGAGATGGCCTACCTGGTCATGGAGTACCTGCCGGGCATCACGCTGCGCGAGCTGCTGCGCGAGCACCGCCGCCTCACGGTCGATCAGACCCTGACGATCATGGATGCCATCCTGTCGGGCCTCGCGGCCGCCCACCGAGCCGGCATCGTGCACCGCGACGTGAAGCCCGAGAACGTGCTGCTGGCCGAAGACGGCCGCATCAAGATCGGCGACTTCGGCCTCGCCCGCGCGACGACGGCGAACACCGCCAGCGGCGCGCAGCTGATGGGCACGATCGCCTACCTCGCCCCCGAGCTGGTCACCCGCGGCACCGCCGACGCCCGCAGCGACATCTACTCGCTCGGCATCATGCTCTACGAGATGCTCACCGGCGAGCAGCCCTACAAAGGCGAGCAGCCGATGCAGATCGCCTACCAGCACGCCACCGACTCGGTCCCCCGCCCCAGCGCGAAGAACCCGTCGGTCCCCGAGCAGCTCGACGAGCTCGTGCTGTGGTCGACCGAGCGCGAGCCCGACGACCGCCCCCTCGATGCGGCCGCGATGCTCGAGCGTCTGCGCGCCGTCGAGAAGGAGCTGGGCCTGGCCCCGCAGGTGGCGCGCGCCGTCTCGGTCGGCAGCACCTCCCCCGCCTCGGCCGCCGAGTCGCGCGAGCTGACGAAGGTGCTCCCGCAGACCGCATCGCTTCCGCCGGTCCCCACGGAAGAGCCCGACAACGCGGCACGCTTGCGCGCCCGCACGCGCCGACGCACCGCCCGCGGGGCGTGGATCCTCGTGATCGTGCTGCTGCTCGCTGGCGGCGCCGGCTTCACCGGGTGGTACTTCGGTTCCGGTCCGGGCTCGATGGTGTCGGTGCCCGACGTGTCCGGCCGCAGCTTCGCCGACGCCGAGGCCCTGCTCGCGCAGCAGCAGCTGATCGCGCAGCAGCAGGACGTGAACGATCGCGAGATCCCCGCGGGCACGACCCTCGGCTCCGACCCCGACCCGGGATCACGCCTCGATAAGGACACGGTCGTCACCGTGCTCGTCTCGGCCGGTCCCGCCACGCACCAGATCCCCTCGCTCGCCGGGCTGAGCCTCGACGAGGCTCGCTCCGTCATGGAGCAGGCGTTCGTCGGCGTCGGCGACCCGGAGAGACAGTTCACGGATGCCGCCGACGGCACGGTCCTCAGCGCGTCGATCATCCCCCGCTCGGGCGGAGACGCTTTCGACTGCACGGGCGGCTGCACCGTCTACGAGGGCGACGCGTCGGCGTTCGTCACCTCGCTGGGTCCGATCCCCGACGTGACGGGCGACTCGCAGTCCCGTGCCCAGAACGCCCTCGAGGAGGTCGGACTCGACAGCTCGGTCACCGAGGAGTACAGCAACTCGGTGGCATCCGGAAACGTCATCCGCATGGGCGACCGCGACGGCGGCGGCAACTGGCGCCCCGGCGACACCGTTCCGCTGACGGTCTCGATCGGTCCCAAGCCGGTCGAGATCCCCGGCAACATCGTGGGCATGTCGATCCGCGAGGCGGTGACGACCCTGCAGGGTCTCGGCTTCGAGGTCAACGCGGGCATCGACGACGGCACCCTCCCCCTCGGGTTCAAGTACTGGGACATCTACAAGGTGCGCTCGACCAATCCGAAGGCCGGTACGACGGCTCCGCAGGGCTCGACCATCACGATCACGCCGACGCTGTAGTCGCACGCTTCGCCCTGACGCGGCACCGTTCGTGTCGCCGAGCGTTCACATGCCTCCACGCCCGCGTCGGCGGCATTCGGAAACGACGACGCCCCCGACCGCGTGGGTCGGGGGCGTCGTGTGTCGATGGACGCAAGTCAGCGCTTCTCGAGCTCCTCGGCCACGAGGAACGCCAGCTCGAGGCTCTGACGGTGGTTCAGGCGCGGGTCGCACAGGCTCTCGTAGCGCGTCGCGAGGGTGGCCTCGTCGATCATCTCGGACCCGCCCAGGCACTCGGTGACGTCGTCGCCGGTGAGCTCGACGTGGATGCCGCCGGGGTGCGTGCCCACCGAGCGGTGCGCCTCGAAGAAGCCGCGCACCTCGTCGACCACGTCGTCGAAGCGACGGGTCTTGTAGCCGGTGGGGGTGGTGATTCCGTTGCCGTGCATCGGGTCGGTGACCCACAGCGGCGTCGCGCCGGAGTCGCGCACGGCCTCGAGCAGCGGGGGCAGCGCGTCGCGGATCTTGCCGGCACCCATGCGCGTGATGAAGGTGAGGCGGCCCGGCTCGCGCTCGGGGTCGAGCTTGTCGATGAGCGCCAGCGCCGTGTCGGTCGTCGTGGTGGGGCCGAGCTTCACGCCGATGGGGTTGCGGATCTTCGAGAAGTAGTCGACGTGCGCGCCGTCGAGCTCGCGCGTGCGCTCACCGATCCACTGGAAGTGCGACGAGGTGTTGTACGGCAGGCCCGTGCGCGAGTCGATGCGCGTCATGGGGCGCTCGTAGTCCATGAGCAGGCCCTCGTGACCGGTGTAGAACTCGACGCGCGTGAGCTCGTCGAAGTCGGCGCCGGCGGCCTCCATGAACTTGATGGCGCGGTCGATCTCGGTCGCCATCGACTCGTACGCCTGGTTGGCGGGAGTGCTCGCGAAGCCCTTGTTCCAGCTGTGCACCTCGCGCAGGTCGGCGAAGCCACCCTGCGTGAAGGCGCGGATGAGGTTCAGGGTCGACGCGGCCGTGTGGTAGCCCTTGAGCAGGCGCGCGGGGTCGGCCTTTCGCGACTCCTCGGTGAAGTCGTAGCCGTTGACGATGTCGCCGCGGTACGCCGGCAGCGTCACGTCGCCGCGCGTCTCGACGTCGCTCGAGCGGGGCTTGGCGAACTGACCCGCCATGCGGCCCATCTTCACCACCGGCATCGAGGCGCCGTAGGTCAGCACGACGGCCATCTGGAGCACCGTCTTGATGCGGTTGCGGATCTGCTCGGCGGTCGCACCGGCGAACGTCTCGGCGCAGTCACCGCCCTGCAGGAGGAACGCCTGGCCGGCGGCGGCACGCGCGAGGCGGTCGCGGAGGATGTCGACCTCGCCGGCGAACACCAGCGGAGGAAGGGTCGCCAATTCTGCGGATGCCGCGGCCACAGCGGCCTCGTCATACCACTGGGGCTGCTGCTTGATGGGCAGGGTTCGCCAGTGGTCGAGGTCGTGGAGCTGCTGATTCACCCCTGAAGTCTAGTGGCGCGAGGTCGGCGCCTTCGCCGCCTGCGCGGTGGCCAGGCGGTCCTTCACGGTCGAGGCGTAGACGTCTTCGTACCGCTGCTCGCCGAGGCGCTGCAGGGCCACCATGATCTCGTCGGTGACCGAGCGCAGCACGTAGCGATCGCCCTCCATGCCCTCGAAGCGCGAGAAGTCGAGCGGCTCGCCGATCACGATGCCCACACGCCCCACGCGCGGCAGGCGCTGGCCGATGGGCATGACCGCTCCGGTGTCGACCATGACGACCGGCACGACCGGAACGCGGGCCTCGAGCGCCATGCGGGCGATGCCGGTGCGCCCGCGGTACAGGGTGCCGTCGGGGCTGCGCGTGCCCTCGGGGTAGATGCCGAGCAGCTCTCCGCGGCCGAGCACGCCGAGGCCGGTGTTGAGCGAGGCCTCCGACGCCTTGCCTCCCGAGCGGTCGATGGGCAGCTGACCCGTCGCGGTGAAGAACATGCGGGTCGCCCAGCCCTTGAGGCCCTTGCCGGTGAAGTAGTCGCTCTTGGCGAGGAACGCCATGCGGCGGTCGATCATGAGCGGCAGGAAGATCGAGTCCGAGAACGACAGGTGGTTGCTGGCGAGGATCGCCGCACCCTCGGTGGGGATGTTGCGCCGGCCCACCATCCACGGGCGGAACACGGCCTTGATGACCGGCCCGATCACCACGTACTTCATGAGCCAGTAGAACATCGTCAGCGCTCCTTCCCGGCGAGGTCTGCGACCCCGATGAGACCGGCGTCGTTGCCCAGGCGCGCGATCGCGAACTCCGCGACCGGACGTTCACCGTACCCCGGGAGCGAGGTCTCGTACGCGAGCTTCACCGGCACGAGCAGATCCGCGCCCAGCTGGGCGACACCGCCGCCGATCACGAAGAGCTCGGGGTCGAGCACGGCCTGGAACCCGCCGCACGCCTCACCCAGCGCCGTGGCCACGCGGCGCAGTGCCTCGACGGCGCCCGGGTCACCCGCGAGCACGAGGCGAGACACAGCCGGACCCGGGATCGCGCCCTTCTCGTCGCGGATCGCCGCGAGGGCCGCGCCGATGCCGCCCTCGTCGGCGATGGCGTTGGCCTCGCGCTGCAGGGCACGTCCCGAGGCGTACTGCTCGAGGCAGCCGTTCTGCCCGCACCCGCACGGGTGGCCGCCGCGCACGAAGCGCATGTGCCCCAGCTCAGCGCCGATGCCGTGGCCGCCGCGGAACAGCTCGCCGTCGGTGACGACGGCCCCGCCGACGCCCGTGCCCATCGTGAGCATGACCATGTCGCGCACGCCCTGGCCCGCGCCGAAGCGGTACTCGCCCCACCCGGCCGCGTTCGCGTCGTTCTCGATCGTGACGGGGGCGTTCAGGCGCTGCTCGAGGCGGGCACGCAGCGGCTCGTCGCGCCAGTCGATGTTGGGCGCGTAGATGACGGTGCTACGGTCGCGGCTGATGAAGCCCGCCGCGGCCACGCCGATCGCGTGGATCTCGTGCGCTCGACGCAGGTGGTCGGCCATGTCGACTACGGCGTCCACCAGGGCTGCAGGGTCGATGGGGGTGTCGACGCGGAGCTTCTCGATGATGGTGCCGTCGTCGTCGACGACGCCTCCCGCGATCTTCGTGCCCCCGATGTCGATGCCGACGTTGCGCACCGCGCTCCCTTCCGGGCCGACCGTGCGGCTCGGCCCGGAGAAGTCTAGCCATGCCGCGCGACCCGCATCGGAATGCGACGTCCTGGGGCCATGGCATCCGTGCGCATAGACTCGACAGACCCGCTCGACCTTTCTTCCGGTGCCAAAGGAGTTGCCGTGATCCAGTTCGACCTCCCCGCCGTCGTCGCCGCAGACCCGGATGCCAACGCATCCGACCTGCTTGCCGACCGTGTGCGTTCGACGCCCGACCGCCCCCTGTTCGCCATCCCCCACGCCGACGGATGGCGCGACATCACCGCCGCCGAGTTCGAGCGAGAAGTCGTCAAGCTCGCCAAGGGCTTCGTCGCCGCCGGCATCCAGCCGGGCGAGAAGGTGGGCTTCATCGCCCGCACCACCTACGACTGGACGCTGGTCGACTTCGCCCTCTTCTACGCCGGCGCCGTGATGGTGCCCGTGTACGAGACGAGCTCGCCGTCGCAGATCTCGTGGATCCTGTCGGACTCGGGCGCCATTGCCGTCGTCGTCGAGTCGGCCGACCACACCGCGCGCCTCGACGAGGTCCGCAGCGACCTCCCCCTCGTCCGCGAGGTCTGGGCCATGCACGAGGGCGCTCTCGACACCCTCGTCGCGAACGGCACGCACATCACCGACGAAGAGATCGAGCGCCGTCGTCACCTGGCCAAGGCCTCCGACATCGCGACGCTCATCTACACCTCGGGCTCCACCGGCCGCCCCAAGGGCTGCGTGCTGGTGCACAGCAACTTCGTCGAGCTCGCACGTAACTCCGCGAAGGCGCTGCACGAGGTCGTCGAGACCCCCGGCGCCTCGACGCTGCTGTTCATCACGACGGCGCACGTCTTCGCCCGCTTCATCTCGCTGCTCAACGTGCACGCGGGCGTGAAGACCGGCCACCAGCCCGACACCAAGCAGCTCCTGCCCGCGCTCGGCACGTTCCAGCCGACGTTCCTGCTGGCCGTGCCGCGCGTGTTCGAGAAGGTCTACAACTCCGCCGAGCAGAAGGCCGAGGCCGGCGGCAAGGGCAAGATCTTCCGCGCCGCCGCCGACACCGCGATCGAGCACTCGCAGCGCCTGCAGGACGGCAAGAAGATCTCGCTGGCGCTCAAGGTCAAGTTCGCCCTGTTCGACAAGCTCGTCTACTCGAAGCTGCGCGAGGCCATGGGCGGCCGCGTCGTCTACGCCGTGTCGGGCTCGGCCCCGCTCGGCCCGCGCCTGGGGCACTTCTTCCGCAGCCTCGGCGTCGTGATCCTCGAGGGCTACGGCCTGACCGAGACGACGGCCCCGGCCACGGTCAACCTCGCCACGAAGTCGAAGATCGGCACGGTCGGTCCGGTGCTCCCCGGCGTCGGGGTGCGCCTGGCCGACGACGGCGAGATCCAGGTGCGCGGCATCAACGTCTTCCGCGAGTACTGGCAGAATCCGGATGCCACGGCGGAGGCCTTCGACGGCGAGTGGTTCAAGACGGGCGACATCGGCGCCTTCGACAGCGACGGCTTCCTCGCGATCACCGGTCGCAAGAAGGAGATCATCGTGACCGCCGGCGGCAAGAACGTCGCCCCCGCCGCTCTCGAAGACCCCATCCGCGCGAACCCGATCGTAGGCCAGGTCGTGGTGGTCGGCGACCACAAGCCGTTCATCGCCGCCCTCATCACCCTCGACCCCGAGATGCTGCCCACGTGGCTGGCCAACAACGGCCTGCCCGCCGACATGACGCTCGAGCAGGCAGCACAGAACGAGAAGGTGCGCGCCGAGGTGCAGGGCGCGATCGACCGGGCCAACACGCGCGTCTCGCGCGCGGAGTCGATCCGCAAGTTCACGATCCTGCCGACCGAGTGGACCGAGGCCAGCGGCCACCTCACCCCGAAGATGAGCATCAAGCGCAACGTCATCACGTCGGACTTCGCCGACGACATCGAGGACATCTACGCCGTCCCGGTCAACACCACCAACGTCTCGCTGCCCTGACGCGCGGACGACGACGGCCCGGTCCCCTCGCGGGGCCGGGCCGTTTCGTTCTCGAGCGCACAGCCTCAGCGATCCGCACGACGTCAGTCCGGAACGAGGCACAATCACCGAGGTTGCGCGAATCGCGGAGGTTGTGTGCGCCCCGGGACACCGTCACCGATCGCACGCCCTCGTCGATCTGCACAACCTCGGCTCGGAAGGGTCGAAACCGACGGAGGTTGCGCGAATCGCGGAGGAAATGCGCGAGCGGAGACACACGAAGGGCCCGGATGCCGGCATCCGGGCCCTTCCGCAAAGATCAGGTCAGAACCAGTCGCTCTCGCGCACCTGGCGCATCGCCTCGCGGCGCGTCTCGGCGGGGAGCCGCGAAAGGTAGAGCATGCCGTCGAGGTGGTCGGTCTCGTGCTGGAGGGCCTGAGCGAGCAGCCCCTCCCCCTCGAGCACGACCTCTTCGCCGTCGAGGTCGATGCCCACGACCTTGGCCCACGGGTAGCGGATCGCGTCGTGCCACAGGCCGGGCACCGACAGGCAGCCCTCCCCCACGGCCTCGGGTTCACCGCGGGTCTCGATCAGCACGGGGTTCAGCACGTAGCCGATGTCGCCGTCGATGTTGTAGCTGAAGGCGCGCAGTCCCACGCCGATCTGCGGGGCGGCGACGCCCGCGCGGCCGGGCAGCTCCACGGTGTCGAGCAGGTCTTGCACCAAGGCGCGGATGCCGTCGTCGATCGTCTCGATGGGCGCACTCGTGGCGCGCAGGACGGGGTCGCCGAACAGGCGGATCGGGCGGACGGTCATGCGGCGGACACCGGGGCGCGCAGACCCTCCACCACGGCGGCGGCGAGCTCGCGCGCGGCCTGACGGGTCGAGGGCTGCAGGTCGCGGAAGGCGATGGCGCTTCCCGCGGCGATGCGCGCGTCGTACGGCATGCGGATCACGGTGCGCACCCGCGAGCGGAAGTGCGCCTCGAGCTCGCTCTCGCGCACCAGCGGCGTGCCGGGGCGCGAGTTGTTGAGCACGACGATCGCGTCGCGCACGCGCGCGGCGTAGCCGTTGGTCTCGAGCCAGGTCAGCGTCTCGGAGGCCAGTCGCGCCTCGTCGACCGACAGGCCCGCGACGATCACGAGAGTGTCGGCGAGCTCGAGGGTCGCCCCCATCACGGAGTGCACGATGCCGGTGCCCGTGTCGGTCAGCACGATCGAGTAGTAGTGCGCGGCGACGTCGGCGACCTGGCGGTAGTCGTCGTCGCTGAACGCCTCGGACACCCGGGGATCGGCATCGGATGCCAGCACGTCGAGCCGCGTCGCGTCACGCGCCACGATCGCCGAGACGTCGTTGAACCCGACCATCTCGTCGTGCGCGCGCACCAGGTCGCGCACGGTGCGGCCGTTGGGCCGACCGACGCGATCGGCCAGCGTGCCGCGGTCGGGGTTCGCGTCGACGGCGATGATGCGGTCGTCGCGGGCGTCGGCGAGAGCCATGCCGAGCAGCGACGTGACGGTCGTCTTGCCGACGCCGCCCTTGCGCGAGAGCACGGGCACGAAGCGCGCGCCGCCGGTCAACGGGGTCGAGATGCGGCGGTCGAGGTCTTTGCGCTGGCGCGCGCGACGACCGTCGCCGAGGTTGACCCGGCCTCCGGTCGCCGAGTAGACCAGCTGCTGCCAGGCGCCCTCGGGCTCGGGCCGCGCGATCTGACGCGGGTCGAGCAGGCGGTCGGCGGTCAGCAGGTCGGAGCTCTCGCGGGCATCGTCGATCTGCCCGATGCGCTTCGAGGTGAGCGTCACCTCGGGCGTCTGCGTGCGCACGCGTTCCATGGCGTGGGCGCGGTCGACGCGCGCGGCCTCGTCGGATCCGCGGGTGGCGTCGTCGGCCTGCTGGGCGCTGCGGCGCGTCAGGGGCACGGTGCCGATGACACCCGTCGCCGCCCGCTCGCGACGCGTCGTCACGGGGCCCGTCGAGGCGGGGGCCGTCGGGACGGAGCCCGTCGGGACGGTTCCGGTCGAAACCGGACCGGTCGAGGCGGCCGCGCGGGGGCCGGCGGCCGCGGCGACCGAGGCGGCGACGACCGAGGCCGCGACGCTCGGCGGGGCGACAGGACCGGTGGCGGGGGCTGTGGCCTCGTCCGACGCGCTCGGGGCTGCAGGTGCGGCGGGTGACGCCGCGGCCGGAAGCTCGGCGTCACTCGAGCCCGCGTCGGCGGGCTCTTCGACGGCGGGCTCGGCGCCGACAGGCTCGTCGACGTTGGGCTCGACCACGGCAGGTCCGTCGACGGCAGGGGTTTCAACGGCGGGTTCTTCGACGGCGGGCTCATCGAGCGCCGGCTCGTCGGAAGACGCCTCGTTGACGATGACGTCCTCCACCGCCGGCTCGTCGGCGATCGGGTCGTCAGCAATCGGCTCGTCAGCAGCCTGCTCGTCGGCGACCGGCTCCTCGACGAGCGTGTCCCCGACGAACGTGTCCCCGACGAACGTGTCGTCGGTGATCGACTCCTCAGCGGCAGGCTCGTCGGAAGACGATTCCGAAGAAGCGGTGAAATCACCCTCCACCTCGTGGAAGTCACCCGCCTCGAGCTCGTCCTCCGGGGAGGAAGCCTCTGCCTCCGCGTCCGCGGCGACAGGCTCCTCAGCGTCGCCGGCGTCGGCGTCGTCCTCCTCGACGGCGGTCTCGTCCGAGGGCTCGGCCACCTCGACGGCCGCGTCCTCCTCCGCGACGAACGACTCGCCCTCGGCATCGTCACGCGGGGCGGCGTGGTCGGCGTCGCCCTCCACGCCCTCGTGCCCGGCGTCATCGCCCACGATCGTCTCGTCCGACGCGGCATCCGTCTCGTCCGACTGCTCGGGGATCCACGGCGCGTGCGTGAGCGCCTCGTCGGCGGGCTCGGCGGCATCCGCTTCGAAGAGCTCGACGTCGTCGACGACCTCGGCGTCGTGCAGGTCGTCGGCGCGAGCGTCGTGCGAGAAGCCTTCGTGCTCGGGCTCGTCGACCAGCTCCGCCTCGTGCACGTCATCGTGCGTCACCGTGTCGGCGTCGCCCTCGGTCGACGAGGACTCCTCGCCGTCGTGGGGCTCGAGGATGATGTCGCCGGTGTCGAGCTGCTCGACCTCACGGTGGTCGGTCTCGTCGTCGTGCGGCTCGTAGACGTCGTGGGAGGTGATCAACGCGGGCAGGTCGACGTCGCCGACCGGGATCTCGTCCTCGATGACGTCGTCATCGAGATCATCGTCGTCAGCGGCCATCGGCAGGTCGACACTGACCTGTGCGATGTGTCCGCCGAGGATGGTGATGCTGGCAGTGTCGAGATTGCCGCCGTCGTCGAGAACGCCGTGCTCGGCGCTCTCGTCGTGGTTCGCATCGGTGCGGTCGGGGGTCACTGCAGTCTCCAAACGGGAAGAGGGCGCGAAAGCGCCCCCTCCCAGGCTACTGCGCTTGGCGGATTACCAGCAAAAGATCTCCTGCTTCCACCTGTTGTGTGGTACCGATCGCGACCCGCTCGACCACTCCCTCGACGGGGGCGGTGATGCCCGCCTCCATCTTCATGGCCTCGATCGAGGCGACGGCCTGACCGGCTGCGACGCGGTCGCCGACAGCGGCCTTCATCGTCACGACGCCCGAGAACGGCGCCGCCACCTGACCGGGCTTCGAGGTGTCGGCCTTCTCGGCCTGACGCGCCTCGACGTCAATCGACCGGTCGCGCACGAACACCGGACGCAGCTGACCGTTCAAGGTCGTCATGACCGTGCGCATGCCCTTGTCGTCGGCGTCGCCGACGGCTTCGAGGCCCACGAACAGCTGCACGCCGCGCTCGATCTCGACGGTGTGCTCGCCGCCGGCCTGCAGGCCGTAGAGGTAGTCGGCCGTGTCGAGCACGCTGAGATCGCCGAAGGTCGCGCGGGTCTCGAGGAAGGTGCGCGTGGGCCCCGGGAACAGCAGGGTGTTGAGGCGGGCGCGGCGCTCGGCCGACTCCCCCGCCAGCGCGGCGGCGTCGTCGTCGGTCAACGGGGTGACGCCGATCTTGGCCTCGCGTCCTGCGAGCACCTTCGAGCGGAACGGCTCCGGCCAGCCGCCCGGCAGGTCGCCGAGCTCTCCCGCCATGAACGACACGACCGAGTCGGGCACGTCGTACTTCTCGGGGTTCCGCTCGAAGTCGGCGGGGTCGGCCTTCACCGCGGCGAGGTGCAGCGCGAGGTCGCCCACCACCTTCGACGACGGCGTGACCTTGGGCACCCGGCCCAGGATGCGGTCGGCCGCGGCGTACATGTCCTCGATGAGCTCGAAGTCGTCGGCGAGGCCCAGCGCGATCGCCTGCTGCCGCAGGTTCGACAGCTGTCCGCCCGGGATCTCGTGATGGTACACGCGCCCCGTCGGACCGGCGAGTCCCGACTCGAACGGGCGGTACAGGTGGCGCACGGCCTCCCAGTACGGCTCGAGATCGCTCACGGCGCCGAGATCGAGGCCCGTGTCGCGATCGGTGTGCGCGAGCGCGGCGACGA
Source organism: Microbacterium sp. BH-3-3-3 (assembly GCF_007679045.1). Taxonomy (GTDB): domain Bacteria; phylum Actinomycetota; class Actinomycetes; order Actinomycetales; family Microbacteriaceae; genus Microbacterium; species Microbacterium algihabitans. Next base: position 114,802 of record NZ_VEFS01000001.1, read on the forward strand.
GCGCCGACAGCGACGGCTGGCTCGTGGTTCCCGCCATGGGCGCCGACGCCGCGTCGACGGCATCCGCCCCCGCCGCCGAAGCGGCCAGCAGCGTCGCGAGCTGCCCGCCCGCGGTGTCGTGGGTGTGGACGTGCACCGGCAGGTCGAAGCGCTCGCGCAGCGCCGTCACGAGCTTCGCGGCGGCGGCCGGACGCAGCAGGCCCGCCATGTCTTTGATCGCGAGGACGTGGGCGCCCGCGTCGACGATCTGCTCGGCCAGGCCCAGGTAGTAGTCGAGCGTGTAGAGCTTCTCGGCCGGGTCGAGCAGGTCTCCGGTGTAGCAGACCGCGACCTCGGCGACCGCGGTGCCGGTGGCCAGCACGGCGTCGATCGCGGGGCGCATCTGCGACACGTCGTTGAGCGCGTCGAAGATGCGGAAGATATCGACTCCGGATGCCGCGGCCTCGGCCACGAACGCATCGGTGACCTCCGTGGGGTACGGGGTGTACCCGACGGTGTTGCGCCCGCGCAGCAGCATCTGGATCGCGACGTTCGGAAGGGCCTGGCGCAGCGCGTCGAGGCGCTCCCACGGGTCTTCGCCGAGGAAGCGCAGGGCGACGTCGTAGGTCGCCCCACCCCACGCCTCGACCGACAGCAGCTGCGGCGTCATGCGCGCGACGTACGGGGCGACCCGCACGAGGTCGCGCGTGCGCACGCGCGTGGCCAGCAATGACTGGTGGGCGTCGCGGAAGGTGGTCTCGGTGACGGCGAGGGCCGTCTGCTCGCGCAGGGCGCGGGCGAAGCCGACCGGGCCGAGCTCCTGCAGGCGCTGGCGCGAGCCCGCCGGAGCGGCATCCGCGAGATCGACGCGCGGAAGCTTGGCGGCGGGGTCGATCGACAGCGGGTTCTCGCCGTTCGGGCGGTTGACCGTGGTGTCGACGAGCCACGACAGGATCTTCGTGCCGCGGTCCTTCGACTCGCGCCCCTTCAGCAGCTCGGGACGCTCGTCGATGAACGACGTACTCAGGTCGCCCGCGACGAACGCCGGGTCGTCGAGCACGGCCTGCAGGAAGGGGATGTTCGTCGAGACGCCGCGGATGCGGAACTCCGCCAGGGCACGGCGGGCGCGGGCGACCGCGGCCGGGAAGTCGCGGCCGCGGCACGACAGCTTCGACAGCATGGAGTCGAAGTGCGGGCTGACCTGCGAGCCCGCGGCGGTCGTGCCGCCGTCGAGGCGGATGCCGGCGCCACCGGGCGAGCGATACGTGGTGATCTTGCCCGTGTCGGGGCGGAAGCCCTGCGTGGGGTCTTCGGTGGTGATGCGGCACTGCAGCGCCGCACCGCGCAGGTGGATGTCGTCCTGCTGCAGGTGCAGCTCGGCGAGGGTCGCGCCCGCGGCGATGCGCATCTGCGACTGCACGAGGTCGACGTCGGTGACCTCCTCGGTCACGGTGTGCTCGACCTGGATGCGGGGGTTCATCTCGATGAAGACGACTTCGCCCGTGCGGGGGCCGGCGGTTTCGAGAAGGAACTCGACGGTTCCGGCGTTCTGGTAGCCGATCGAGCGGGCGAAGGCCACGGCGTAGCGGTGCAGGTCCTGCCGCACGGTGTCGTCGAGGTTCGGCGCGGGCGCGATCTCGATGACCTTCTGGTGGCGACGCTGTACCGAGCAGTCGCGCTCGAACAGGTGCACGGTCTCGCCCGCGGCATCCGCGAGAATCTGCACCTCGACGTGACGCGGGCGCTGCACGGCCTGCTCGAGGAACATGCGGGGGTCGCCGAACGCGCTCTGCGCCTCGCGCATGGCCTCGGCCAGGGCCGGAGCGAGCTCGCCCTTCGACTCCACGCGGCGCATTCCGCGCCCGCCACCGCCGGCGACGGCCTTGGCGAAGATCGGGAAGCCGATCTCGTCGGCCTGCGCGAGCAGCTCGTCGATGTCGGCGGACGCCGGCGTCGAGCGCAGTACCGGCACTCCGGCCGAGATCGCGTGCTCCTTGGCCGTCACCTTGTTGCCCGCCATGGCGAGCACCTCGGCGGGCGGCCCGATGAAGGTGATGCCGTGGGCGGCGGCCTTCTCGGCGAGCTCCGGGTTTTCGGAGAGGAAGCCGTAGCCCGGGTAGATGGCATCCGCCCCGCACTCACGAGCCACGCGGATGATCTCGTCGACGTCGAGGTAGGCGCGCACGGGGTGTCCCCGCTCGCCGATCTGGTACGCCTCGTCCGCCTTCAGACGGTGCAGCGAGGCGCGATCTTCGTACGGGTAGACCGCGACGGTGCGCGCTCCGACCTCGTAGGCGGCACGGAACGCGCGAATCGCGATCTCTCCGCGATTGGCGACCAGGATTTTCGAGAACATGCGCACCTCACGTCAAGCTGGCGGAGCTGAATGTGCTCACAGCCTAGGGGACGGTAACGTGGACTCTCGTGCACGTACTCTCCGTCAGCTCTCTCAAAGGCGGGGTCGGCAAGACGACCGTGACACTCGGGCTGGCTTCCGCAGCCTTCGCACGTGGCGTTCGCACTCTCGTCGTCGACCTCGACCCTCAGTCCGACGTGTCGACCGGGATGGACATCCAGGTCGCCGGTCGGCTCAACATCGCCGATGTCCTGGCCAACCCCAAAGAGAAGGTCGTCCGACAGGCGATCACCTCGAGCGGGTGGGCCAAGGTGCACCCCGGCACCATCGACGTGCTGATCGGCAGCCCGTCGGCCATCAACTTCGACGGGCCGCACCCCAGCGTGCGCGACGTGTGGAAGCTCGAGGAAGCCCTCGCGACCATCGAGAGCGAGTACGACCTCGTGCTCATCGACTGCGCCCCCTCGCTCAACGCCCTCACGCGCACCGCGTGGGCCGCGAGCGACCGCGTCGTGGTCGTCACCGAGCCCGGCCTGTTCTCCGTCGCCGCTGCCGACCGCGCTCTGCGCGCGATCGAGGAGATCCGCCGCGGTCTCTCGCCGCGCCTGCAGCCCCTCGGCGTCGTGGTCAACCGCGTGCGCCCGCAGTCGATCGAGCACCAGTTCCGCATCAAAGAACTGCGCGACATGTTCGGCCCGCTCGTGCTCAACCCGCAGCTGCCCGAGCGCACCTCGCTCCAGCAGGCGCAGGGTGCCGCCAAGCCGCTGCACGTGTGGCCCGGCGACTCCGCGCAGGAACTCGCGGCCGACTTCGACGCGCTTCTCGACCGGATCGTGCGCACCGGCCGCATCCCGGTCGAGTCCGAGGCCCCGCAGGCCTGATCCTTTCCACGAAGACGCCGTCCCGCTGCCTCGCAGCCGGGCGGCGTCTCTCGTTCGCGCCCGGGCCACTGGCACGGACTCAGGTCCCTGAGCCTGTCGAAGGGCCCGGGACCCGCGTCCGCAAAAACACAGGTCCCTGAGCCTGCCGAAGGGCCCGGGACCCGCGTTCGTACGAACCCAGGTCCCTGCGCCTGCCGAAGGGCCCGGGACCCGCCGCGGACGAACCCAGGTCCCCGAGCCTGTCGAAGGGTCCGGGACCCGCCGCGGCACCGGTGGCTTCGACAAGCTCAGGGACCTCGAGCTCCACAAAGCAGAATCCCGGATGCCATGGCATCCGGGATCTCGAAGATGAAACGCGTCAGGCGGTGCGGGCGGCCCGGCGGGCGGCGAGCTCGTCGACGGCGTCGGGCGTCGCCTTCTCGAAGTCGACGAGCGTGGATTCGACCTCGCGCAGCACCTTGCCGACGGCGATGCCGAAGACGCCCTGACCGCGGCTGACGAGGTCGATGACCTCGTCGTTCGAGGTGCACAGGTAGACCGAGGCGCCATCGCTCATGAGGGTCGTTCCGGCGAGGTCGCGGATGCCGGCGGCGCGCAGCTGGTCGACCGCGGTGCGGATCTGCTGCAGCGAGATACCGGTGTCGAGCAGGCGCTTGACGAGCTTGAGCACGAGGATGTCGCGGAAGCCGTAGAGACGCTGCGACCCGGAGCCGCTCGCACCGCGGACCGTCGGGACGACGAGTTCGGTGCGGGCCCAGTAGTCGAGCTGGCGGTACGTGATCCCGGCGGCGCGAGCGGCGACCGCACCGCGGTAACCGGTGTCGTCGTCCATCTCGGGCAGACCGTCGGTGAAGAGGAGGTCGGTGGCGAACCGGGGTTCGCCGACTGCGTCGCCAGCGTTCATGCTCGCGCCCTCCTCATCTGTCGTTTCCTCCACGCTAGATCAGCGAGGGTCCCCCGGCAATGACATCCGCTCCGAGGGCCGCGGCGTGTCGCACTCAGGACAGGATCCGCTCCAGCGCCTCGCGCACGAACATGCCGCGGACCTCGTCGAGACGCGCCGCGAGCTCGGGAGCGAGCTCGTTCGCCTTCGCGCGCGACGAGGCGTCGGGGCGCCGCAGCAGGGCCGACAGAGCCGATTCGACGAGCGAGACCTCGCGCTCCGCACTCTGGCGCAGGGCGCGCACGTGACGCGGCTCGATGCCGTGGCGATCCAACGCCACGAGCGAGCGCAGCAGCGTCACCGTCTGCTCGGGATATGTGTCGGATGCCGTGATGACGCCGGTGCTGATCGCGTCGTTGAGCAGCTGCGGAGCGGAACCCGCGGCCGCCAGCAGCTCGTCGCGGCGGTAGCGGCGCGGCGTGTTCGTCATCGACGGGATCGACGTCGGCGGAGCGGGATTGCGGCCCGCGTCGAGCTCGGCGAGGTAGTCGCGGATCACGACGAGCGGCAGGTAGTGGTCGCGCTGCAGCGTGAGCGCCATGCGCAGGCGCTCGAGATCGGCGGGCGAGAACTTGCGGTAGCCCGACTCGGTGCGCGTGGGCGTGACGATGCCCTGCACCTCGAGGAAGCGCAGCTTGCTCGAGGTCAACGCCGGGAAGTCGGGGGTGAGGCGGGCGAGCACCTGGCCGATGCTGAGCAGCCCCGCAGCCGCCTGACGACTACGGGAGGGGGCTGCCGGCATCAGCGATCAGCCGCGGGCAGATCGACCGGCGAACCGAAGAAGTTGAGGCGGAACTTGCCGATGCGCACCTCGGAGCCGTTGACGAGCGCCGAACGATCGACCCGCTCGCCGTTGACGTAGCTGCCGTTGAGCGAGCGCTGGTCGACGATCTCGAACGAGGTGCCGGTGCGGGTGATCTCGGCGTGACGACGAGACACGGTCACGTCGTCGAAGAAGAGGTCGGCCTCGGGGTGACGTCCGACGGTGGTGACGTCAGTGTCGAGCAGGTAGCGGGCGCCGGTCGTCGGGCCGGAGCGGACGATCAGCAACGCGGCGCCGGAGGGCAGTGCGTCGATCGCCTCGAGCTCGGCCTCGCTGAGGTCGGCCCCGAAGGGGACGAACGACAGATCGGCGTCGTGGGTCTGGGTCGTGTCGTGCGCCCGGTCGTTCGCTGCGGCGTCGGCCGCGCGTCGGATGTCGTCGCGCTCGAATCGGCTGGTCTCGTCCACGGCTTCTCCTTCTGTTTCACCATAACCGATCGGTCGACGAGGGGGAGGTCGACCGATCTCGAGCGGGCCATGGCGATGCGTGTTTACGTCTCGATCCGTCGACACCGACACCGCGGTTCGGGCCGCGGAGACGACCGACGAGACACTCGAACCTATCGACCCGGGCGGGGCCGTGTCGAGTCTGCTTCACCCCGACACGCCCACGATCGCGAAAGCGCTCCCGAATCGGGGGCCGCGCATCGGCCGCAGCCCGCTCCCAGGCCCGGTGTCGGAGGTCGTCAGTAGGGTCGAGGAGTGACCTCTTCTCCGACCCCGCACCGCCGGGCCCGCCTGCCCCGCTGGACCGCCGCGCTGGCCGCCGGTCTGCTCGCCGCAGCCGCTCTGCTCGTGCCCGCTCTGCCCGCCGCCGCGCACGACGAGCTGGTCTCCACCGACCCCTCCGCCGACGCCGTGCTCGACGCCCTTCCCGCGCAGATCACCTTCACCTTCAGCGCCGACGTCCTCACCGACGCCGGGGCGACGGTCGTCGAGGTGAAGGACGCATCGGGGGCCTCGCTGGCCGATGGCGCGCCCGAGGTCTCGGGCACCACGGTCACGCAGTCGCTGGCGGGCGCGGCATCCGGAGCGGTCAGCGTCGTCTGGCGCGTCGTGTCGAGCGACGGCCACCCCATCAGCGGCGATTTCGCCTTCACGGTGCCGGCCGCAGCGCCCACCCCCTCGGCGACTCCCACGACGACCACCCCCGCAGTGAGCCCGACCCCGTCTGCGACGTCCGCACCGAGCGCTGATCCGACCTCGAGCGCGACCGCGGCACCGGTCGACGAGGCTTCCGCACCCTCTCCCCTGCCCTGGATCCTGCTCGCGGTGATCCTCGTGATCGTGGCCGGGGTGCTGGTCTACGTCTTCGCCTCCCGCAGCGGCCGCAAGACCGCCGGTGGCGGCACCGCCGGGCGATAGGCTGGAACCATGCCTCATTACGATCTGGTCATTCTTGGTGCGGGTCCCGGCGGGTACGTCGCCGCCGTCCGCGGCGCACAGCTCGGACTGTCGGTCGCGATCGTCGAAGAGAAGTACTGGGGCGGTGTGTGCCTTAACGTGGGCTGCATCCCCTCCAAGGCCCTCCTGCGCAACGCCGACCTCGCGCACACGTTCCACGCGAAGGCCGACCTGTTCGGCATCTCGGGTGACGTCACCTTCGACTTCGGCAAGGCGTTCGACCGCTCGCGCAGCGTCGCCGCCGGCCACGTCAAGGGCATCCACTACCTGATGAAGAAGAACAAGGTCACCGAGTACGAGGGCCGCGGCTTCTTCGCCGACGACCACACGATCGACGTGACCAAGACCGACGGCTCCAAGGAGCAGGTCACGTTCGACAACGTCATCATCGCCACGGGTTCGACCGTGCGCCTCCTCCCCGGCGTCACCCTGTCGGAGAACGTCGTCACCTACGAGGAGCAGATCCTCACCCGCGAGCTCCCCGAGTCGATCGTCATCGTCGGCGCCGGCGCCATCGGCATGGAGTTCGCGTACGTCATGACGAACTACGGCGTGAAGGTCACGATCATCGAGTTCCTCGACCGTGCACTGCCGAACGAAGACGCCGAGGTCTCGAAGGAGATCCAGAAGCAGTACAAGGGCTACGGCGTCGACATCCTCACCTCGACCAAGGTCGAGTCGGTCACCGACCACGGCGACAAGGTCACCGTCGCCTACACGGCGAAGGACGGCTCGCAGAGCTCGATCGACGCCGACCGCGTGCTCATGTCGATCGGCTTCGCCCCCAAGGTCGACGGCTTCGGTCTCGAGAACACCGGCGTCAAGCTGACCGAGCGCGGCGCCATCGAGATCGACGACCACATGCGCACCAACGTGCCGCACATCTACTCGATCGGCGACGTCACCGCCAAGCTGCAGCTGGCCCACGTGGCCGAAGCGCAGGGCGTCGTGGCCGCCGAGACCATCGCCGGCGCCGAGACGCAGACGCTGGGCGACTACCGCAACATGCCCCGCGCCACCTTCTGCAACCCGCAGGTCGCCTCGTTCGGCCTCACCGAGCAGCAGGCGCGCGACGCCGGTCACGACATCAAGGTCGCGAAGTTCCCCTTCTCGGCCAACGGCAAGGCCAACGGCCTCGGCGAGCCCGTCGGCTTCGTCAAGCTCGTCGCCGACGCCGAGACGCTCGAGCTCATCGGCGGCCACCTCATCGGCCCCGACGTGTCGGAGCTGCTGCCCGAGCTGACCCTCGCGCAGAAGTGGGACCTCACCGCTCTCGAGGCCGCACGCAACGTGCACACCCACCCGACGCTGTCGGAAGGCCTGCAGGAGGCCTTCCACGGCCTCACCGGCCACATGATCAACCTCTGATCAGCTGATCGACGAAAGGCCCGCCCGGTTCGCCCGGGCGGGCCTTTCGTGATCTCGAGGGTCTGGGCTGCGGCCGTGACGTCGTTCGCGGCGCGAGGAACACCGCGAGACTGCATCTCGCTGACAACTCTGCGTCACGCTGCAACGAACTCGTCAGCGAGATGCAGTCTCGGCGTCAGGAGCGCCCGCGAGAGCGAACCCGGGGGCTTTGCGCGGGCTCAGTGCCCCAGAGTGCCGGCTCACGCGCGGGCTCAGTGCCCCAGAGCGCGGCCGAGCTTCGATCCGGATGCCGCGGGGCGGCCCCCGGCGGCGGCCACGGCCGCGTCGACCGCGGCGAAGAACTCCGCGCGCCCGGCATCGTCGGAGGGGCCGGCGGGGCCGAGCTCCACCTCCCACTCGCGCCAGGACGAGTCGACACCGCGTCGCTCGTCACGGGCCTGCACCCGGTCGTCGACGAACTCCGCGACGAGGGCGCCCTCGGCATCCGTCAACGCGTACGCGGTGCGCTGGTTGCGCACGCGCGCGAGCGGGAGGAACGGCGGTCGCGCCCACGCGGAGACGGCTTCTTGGATCCCAGCCGGAACGACGGGATCGGCGTCGTCGTCGGCCACCTCGCCGAGCGGCCACTGGGTCTCGCGTCGCCCACCGCCCTCGCGGGGGCCCTTCACGTGCCAGCCCTCGTCGGGCCCGCCGCGACGGCGGCGCACCGCGATGCCCTTGCGGGACAGATCGTGGTGCGCCGTGTCGACGTAGCGGGCGTCGAGGTCGCGCGGTTCGGGCTCCCCGACACTCACCACACCCGGCAGCGCCGACCAATCGGGAAGGGGCGTGTCGTCATCGACGTCGTACTTCGACTCGATCTCGACGTTCGAGGCCCCGGATGCCGAGCCGCCCGAGGGGCCTGCGCTCAATCGTCGCGTCCGTCGGCGTCGGGGTTGATGTCTTCGGTCTCTTCGGCGAACACGAAGACCGCCTGCGTGGGGCCGTCGGAGTCGCCCGTGTTCTCGAGACCGCCGTCGCGGCGGTAGACGAGCTGACCCTCGCTGTAGGGCATGATCAGCGTGTCGTCGGACTCGTTGTCGAGGGGAAGGACCTGCCCGTCGAGCGGGCCTCCGGAAAGTCGTGCGATAGCCATGACCTCAGCGTAGACGGCGCCCTCCGTGCGGGCCGGTGACTTGACAGGGCTCGCCTAGAATCGCTCGGGTGACGACGACCGACCTGCCCGGAGATCGCCCGTTCGTCCTGCTGGCCACGCGCGCGGAGGACCGCCCGGCCGACGAGGAGTACGCGCTCTTCCTGCGGTATACGGGCCTCCCACCCGAACGGCTGCGCCGCATCCGTCTCGAACGCGATGCCCTCCCCGCGCTCGATCTCGACGAGGTGTCGGGCATCCTCGTCGGCGGAAGCCCCTTCAACGCCTCCGACCCGTTCGAGCGCAAGTCGGCGGTGCAGCGCCGAGTCGAGGCCGAGATGGCCGCCCTGGTCGACGAGGTGGTCGCTCGCGACCTGCCTTTCTTGGGCGCGTGCTACGGCGTCGGCACTCTCGGGACGCACCTCGGAGCCCCCATCGACGGCACCTTCGCCGAACCCATCAGCGTCGTCGACGTGACCCTCACCGAGGCGGGGCGCGCCGATCCGCTCGCCGCGGGCCTGCCCTCGACCTTCTCCGCCTTCGTCGGCCACAAAGAGGCGATCAGCGCCCTCCCGCCCGAGGCGGTGTTGCTGGGGTCGTCGCCGACGTGCCCGGTGCAGATGTTCCGTCTCGGATCCCATGTGTATGCGACGCAGTTCCATCCCGAGCTCGACGTCGACGGCATCGTCACGCGTATCCACGCCTACGCGGAGTACGGCTACTTCGCCTCCGACGAGCTCGACCTCACCCTCTCGGCAGTGCGCCGCGCCCCCGTGACGGAACCGTCGCGGATGCTGCGCACGTTCGTCGAGCGCTACGCCCGCTGACCTCGGCGGCTCGGCGCTGACCTCAGCGCACGCGCACCGTCGAGCGTGCGAGCACGATCGGCGCGGTGACCGCGGGGTGCGCGAGCCGCAGGTACGGCTCGAGCCCGAGGTCGACCAGGTGCACGCTCCCCGCCAGCTCGGGACCGCGCCCGCGCACGAGGCCGGCCTTGACCGCGCCGAAGGTGACGGTGACATCGGCGGCGAGCACGGCGGCATCCGCCGTCCCGTCATCGGGGTCGAGGCCGCTGGGCAGATCGACGGCGACGATGCGGGGACGAGCGTCGAGCGCGAGGATCTTCTCGACGAGCGCACGGGCGCTGCCACGCAGCCGCCGGTCGGCGAGACGGCCGATGCCGAGGATCCCGTCGACCACGACGCGGTAGTCGGCGATCCGCGCGCACGCGTCGGTTCCCGAGCACTCGCGCACACCCGCGGCGACAGCCGCGTCGAGCGCCGCGCGATGCACGCGGTCGCGCACGAGCACGACGTCGACCGAGGCTCCCGCGCGGGCCAACTCGGCCGCGGCGTACAGGGCGTCTCCGCCGTTGTCACCCGCGCCCGCGAGGACGAGCACCGGCCCCGGATGGGCCGCGAGCTCGTCGGAGACCACGTCGGCCAGAGCCGCCGCCGCATGGCGCATCAGGGGCACGCCCTGCTCGAGCAGCGGCTTCTCGGCGGCGCGCACGGCGTCGGCCGTATAGGCCGGTGTGCGCTCGGCCGCGAGCGGGGCCGCGCGCTCAGACATGCGACTTCGCCTCCGCAGCGCTCTCGCGCTCGGCGGCGGCGGGATCGCTCTTCGCGAGCGTCTCGCGCTCCTTCTTCTCGGCCTCGCGCGCCGCGTCGAGCTCACCGGTCGCCGCGCGCACGGCCTTCTCGGCCCGGCGCACGCGGAACTGGGTGAGGGTCGACGCACCGTACTTCGCGCGGACGCGGTCGAGATCCTCCTCGGTGGCCACTGTGATGTAGGCCCCGGCGATGAGGATCACCTGGCTCGACAGGTTGAGCCACAGCAGCAACGCGATGAGCGAGGCGAACGTCGTCAGGAGGGGGTTGCTGGTGGCGCCGCCGACGAACAGTCCCGACAGCTGCTGCAGGACGACCAGCCCGACACCGCCCAGGAGGGCTCCGCGCAGGAGCGTGCTTCGACGCGTCTTCACTCCCGACAGCGCCGCGAAGGCCACGGCCACCGCGGCGGTGTCGAGCACCAGCACGACCGCGGTCGAGAGCAGCCACGTCAGCACCGCCGAGACCCAGGAGTCGGCGGAGATCCCCAGCAGCTCGCGCACGAAGGTGAGCCCCGCGGTGGCGAGGAAGGTCACGATCGCCGCACCCACCAGCGCGACGCCGATGCCGAGCGCGACGAGGAGGTTGCGCACGATCACGAGGATCGGCAGCGTGTCGTCGGTGGTCACCCCGGCGATCTGCCGGAACGCCGAACGCAGCGACCCGATGGCGCCGATGGCTGCACCCAGCAGACCGAGGATCGCGATGATCCCGGCGATCGTGAATTCGGGTGCCTTGATTCCGTCGAGCTGGAGCAGCCCGTTGGGGCCCACGAGACCCGGCACGACGCTGTTGACGGAACGCTCGAGGGCGGCGATCCCGTCGGGGTTGCCGGCGAGCCACACGGTCGCGAACGAGAAGCCCAGCAGCACCGCGGCGAAGAGGCTGAAGAGGGTGCGGTAGGTGACGCTGTCGGCCAGCATCGGACCACGCGCTCCCGAGTAGACGAGGAAGGCGCGCACGAGGCGGAGCGACAGAGCCCACGCCGTGACGCGACGGATGAGGTCGGCCATGTGGTCAGGGTATCCGCGCGAGACGCCTCGCACCGCGGGGCTTGACCGATCCGGGGCGGCGCGACAGTCTGCGCCGCCCCTCACAGCGCCGCCCGCACCAGCGACCACCCCGCCCCGAGCACCAGGACGGGCCCGAAGGCCACCTCGGCCCGGCGCCCTGCCGCCGCCCACGCCGCGATGCCCGCTGCGGCTCCGCCCGCGAAGGCGACGAAGAGGGCGGATGCCACGGCGCCCGGGCCGAACCAGCCCAGCGTCGCGCCGACGAGGGCGGCGAGCTTGACGTCTCCCCCGCCGAACGCCGCGGGGCGGGCGAGGTGCAGCACGAGACAGACGCCGAAGGCGGCGAGCGCTCCCCCGGCCACCGCGACCGCCCGGCCGGGTTGGCCGAGCACGCCCGCGGCGACCGCCATCAGCGTGAGCACCGCGATCGTCGCGGGGAGGACGACGACGTCGGGGATCCGATGGGTGCGCGCGTCGATCGCGGCGAGCACGACACCGGCCACGCCGAAGACCGACAGCGCGAGCAGGAGTGCCACCGGCATCCGGGGTCAGGCGTCGAGCACGAACAGACCGACGCGCACGATCGCCCCCGGATCGATGCCCTCGGCCTCGCGCACCGCACGCTTGAGCGGCAGCACGTACATGTCACTCGCCTGCGGGAAGATCGACGTGCGCCAGGTCGTCGCCCCGATGGTCGCGTCGACGCGCACTCCCCCGAAGCCCCGGCGGAAGGTCTGCGCCTCGCGGATCTCCTCGCTCAGCTCGGGCGGTACGGCCACGAAGTACCAGTCGCTGTCGGAACGGGCCTCCCACCGGAACACGTCGCCCTCGAAGTCGACGATCACGACACTGCCCTCGGCATCCGGAACCTCCTCGGTGATGTGGCGGTCACGTTACCCGGGTGCTCCGACACCCGTGCGCGTCGTCCCCCTGGGGAGAAGCCGCGACACCGCGATGTCGACCGCGACGGCGACCGCCACCGCGCACACGTAGACGACGAGGTCGCGTGCATCGAACCCGGTGCCCAGCAGCAGCGCCACCGGCGGCACGCGCTCGGCCAGGGCGAGCGGCACCCCGGTCAGCTGCAGCAGTTCGACGCCCACGCACCACAGCGCGGCGGCCCCGGCGAGCGCGAAGCGCGGAGCGCGCGGGAAAAGCAGGACGAGTCCGGTGAAGGCGGCCACCGCATAGAGCGCGTCGCCCGCGACGTCGGTCGCCGTCGACCCGGGCAGAGCCTTGTGCACGAGCAGCCCCGCGGCGATGACGGCGGCGAGCGCGACGAGGGCCGCGAGACGACGCCGCCTCACGCGAGGATCCCCGCCGCCCGCGCAGGTTCGGCGTAGGCGCGGGCGAGCGAGTCGACGGTGTCGTGGGCGTTGAGCCCGCTCGGATTCGGCAGCACCCAGGTCGGCACTCCGGCGATCGCCTCGTCCTGTCGCCCCGCCGCGGCCTTGGGGCGGCCGAAGCCCTGCCGGTACGCGGTGAGGCCGACCACGGCGACGGCGCGCGGGCTCCACGCGGCGACCCGGTCGACGAGAGCTGCGGCACCCTCGCGCAGTTCGCCGCGCGACAGCTCGTCGGCGCGGGCCGTCGCGCGGGCCACGAGATTGCTCACCCCCACCCCCGCGTCGAAGATCAGCCGGCGGTCGTCATCGCCGAGCGGCTCGGAGTACGCGGGCAACCGCGGGAGGATGCCCGCCTTCACCAGCGCGGGCCAGAACCGGTTTCCGGGTCGCGCGAAGGGGGTGCCGGTGGCCGCGGTCCACAGGCCGGGGTTGATGCCGACGAACAGCAGGCGGACGCCCGGCTCGACGAGGTCGGGCCGCGTGGCATCCCGGAACGACTCGAGCTCGGCGCGCGTATATCCCATGAGACCACTATGACCACTACCTCGGGACGACCCTGGGCGTCTGCCAGGATCGGAGGAATGGATGCCGTGCCCGCCCTCACCGAGATCCCTCCCGCGCAGTTCGTCATCGTCGGCGACAACGTGCGCCTGGCCACCTACTCGTGGGGCGATGTCGAGGCCGATCCGGTGCTGTGCGTGCACGGCTTCGGCTCGAGCACCCGCGACAACTGGGTCAACACGGGCTGGGTGCGCGACCTGCTGCGTGCGGGTTACCGCGTGATCGCGGTCGACCAGCGCGGTCACGGCGCGAGCGAGAAGCCCTACGACGCCGCGTCGTACACGATGCCCACGCTCGTCTCCGACCTGGTGGCGGTGCTCGACACCTACCTCGTCGACCAGGTGCGCTACCTCGGCTACTCGCTCGGCGGCCGCGTGGGCTGGCAGCTCGCCGTCGACGCCCCCGAGCACGTCGAGCGGGCGGTGCTCGGCGGGATTCCCGACGGTCGTCCCCTCGCTCGTCTGCGGGTCGATCAGGCGCGCGCGTTCCTGGATCACGGTGAGCCGGTTCAGGATGCCACGACCCTGCGCTACGTCTCGCTCGCCGAGCGCGTGCCGGGCAACGACCTGCGGGCCCTGGTCGCGATCGCCGAGGGCATGCGCCTGGGCGAGACCGACCCCGACCCCTCGTCGCCCCCGCAGCAGCCGGTGCTCATCGCAACCGGCACCGACGACCCCATCCACGACCAGTCGGCGCACCTCGCGGGCCTGCTCCCCCGCGGCGAGTTCGCCGACATCCCGAAGCGGCACCACGTCAACGCGCCGGGCTCGCGGGCGTTCCGCGAGGCGGGCCTGGAGTTCCTCGGCCGCTGACGCGTTCGCGCGACCTCAGGCGCAGTCGTACACGGTCGAGGGAGCCGAGCTGTCGGTCGCGCAGTGCTGCGTGACCCAGTCGCGGATCTGCGCCGAGCTCGACGTCGTCGACGCGGACGACCCCGGGGCACCCGACCCGCGCTGCTCGCCGCCGATGACATAGCGCACCTCACCCGACTGCACCATCGAGACGAACGCGTCGAGGGTGGGCACGGCATCCGTGCCGTTGAAGCCGCCGATGGGCAGGAACGACCCGCCGTCCGAGGCGACGATCAGCTGCGCGGCCGACTGCGCCCCGAAGGTCGCGGCGAGGTACGTGCCGCCGGTGCTGTGCGACTCAAGCCACGACAGCAGAGCCGTATCGGCGCCCGTGCTACCGGAGCCCGGGAAGGCCGCGCCGCCGTCGCGCGTGCGGCCCTGTCCCGTGCCGCCCTGCGCGAGGCCCTGACCGGATCGGCCCTGCCCCGCCCCGAAGCCCTGACCCGTGCCCGAGCCCGGCGCGGTGCCCGACCCGGGCGCGCCGCCCAAGCCCTGCCCCGGAGCCTGTCCGGCGCCCGGCGCTCCGCCCCCGAAGCCGGCGCGGCCGAAGCCTCCGCCCGAGACCTCCGACACGCCCCCGGCGACGGGGTTGATGGAATTGGGGTGGGCGATCGTGACCGCCGACCACACCGCCGGGGTCAGCAGCAGCCCGATCATCAGCGCCGAGGTCACGAGCAGCCGGGATCCGCGATGCAGCACCAGCAGCACGATCGCGGCGGCGGCGGCGAGGGCCTGCACGATCGACACCGGGACGCTGTACCCGCCCATGGCGATACCGATGCCCAGCGCCGTCGCCCCGGCCGCGCCGACGATCACCACCTGGGGCCAGGTCTTGCCGGCGCGATGCGCGACGGCCAGCGCGGTCGCCACCGTCAGCGCGAGAGGAACGGCGAGGGCCGCGGTGTAGAACTGGTGCATCCCGGCGACCGCCGAGAACATCGCCGCGAACGTCGCCGTCCACACCGTCAGTAGCACGGTCAGCGGCCGCGAGAACCGCAGCACCCACAGCACGACGATCGCCACCAGCGCGGCCGGGACAAGCCACGCGATCTGCCCGGCCAGCTGCGCGTTGAACAGGCGCAGCACTCCGGGGTCGCCCGAGAACGGCGGGGTGAACGACTCGAACGAGCCGATGTCGGCGGTCGCCGAGAAGCGCCCCAGACCGTTGTAGCCGAAGACCATCTCCCACGGGTTGTTCGACAGGGTGCTGCCGACGTAGGGGCGGCTCCCCGCCGGGATGAGCGAGACGATGGCCACCCACCACAGCGAGGCCGCAGCGCTCACCGCACCCGCGACGAGGAGGTGCCCGAGGCGCCGCGCCCACGACTGCCGCGTGAACAGGTAGGCGGCGGCCAGCGCCGGCCACACCGCCCACGCCTCGAGCATGTAGAACTGGAACGACAGTCCCACCAGCGCCCCCGCCGCGACCAGCCAGCCGAGGCTGCGCTGCTCGACGGCCCGCACCGCCGCCCACGCGGTGAGCGAGAGCCCGAGAACGAAGAAGGCCTCGGGCTGGTTCGAGCGGGCCACCGCCACGAGGATCGGCGTGACCGCCACGACCGCCCCGGCGATGAGGCCCGCGCGCACCCCCGCGAGTCGGCGAGCGGTGACGGCGGTCACGAGGGCCGCACCGACGGCGGCGAGGGCGTTCGGCAGGATCACGGCCCACGCCGAGTAGCCGAACACGCGCACGAACAGCGCCGGGATCCAGAACGAGCCGGGGATCTTGTCGAGCGTGACAGTGCCCGCCGGGTCGACGGCGCCGAAGAAGAAGTTCGACCAGCTCCTGCTCATCGACAGCGCGATCGAGGCGTAGTACTCGCTCGGTGCTCCCGCCCACACCTGCCACCCGGTCAGCACCAGGGCGCCGAGGCCGATGGCGAGCAGGCCGAGGGTCCAGCCGCCGGGGCGGCGCAGGGCCGGGAGGGCGGGGGCGGCGGCGGACGATGCGGGCAGAGTGGCGGTCACCGGCGCATCGTAGGCAGGCGCTCCCTCACCGCGGCCTAGCGGTTCTTATGCGTGACTGATGAGTGGCGGCCGCGGCATCCGGAGAAGAAGGGTCCGGATGCCGACTCCCCGGGCATCCGCGCCGGTCACGTTCTCGCGTTCAGGCGGTTCAGGAGGCCGAGACGGAGAGCTTCGGAGCCTTCGGCGCCGCGGTGGCCGAGGCCTGCAACCCGACCCGCACGCTCTGTCCGGCGCCCAGGGCCGCGGCCCAGTCGCTGCCGGTGCAGGTGACCTTCGTGCCGCTGACCGCGCAGCTCATGCCCCAGGCGCTGGTGACGGCCGTGGTGCCGGGGGCGTCGAACGACACGGTCCAGCGCTTCACCGCTCCCGAGGCCGTCAGCGACAGCTCGGCGACGTAGCCCTCGCCCCACGCGCTCTGCGGGATCCAGGTCGCGGCCAGGCCCGGGCTCGCGGTCGGCTTGGGGGTGGTGCTCGCGGTCGGCTTGGGCGTCGCGCTTGCGCTCGGCTTCGGCGTCGCGCTGGCCGTCGGCTTGGGCGTGGTGCTCGGCTTGGGCGTCGCGCTCGCGGTCGGCTTCGGCGTCGTGCTCGGCTTGGGCGTCGGACTGGGCGTCGGGCTCGGTGCCGGTGTCTTCACCGGCGTGAGGATCGGCGCGAGAGCCGCCAGCTTCGCTTTCTGCGGCGTCTTCCAGTCATCGGTGACCAGGCCGCCCGTGTCGCCGCTGTTGGGATTGAACGACCAGTACGCGTAGCTGATCTTCGTCTTCGCGAGGTAGCCGACGAGGGACTTCAGCCACGCCTTGTCGCTCGCGGTCTCGTATTTCGTGCCGAACTCGCCGAGCAGCACGGGCGCCGTGTTGGTGCGCACGAGGTAGCCCCAGTTCGCGTCCCACAGCGACTCGAGGTTCGCGGGGTAGTTCGGCGCCGAGAACCACGACTGCTGGTGCACGGTGGCCGGGTAGTCGTGGGGCGAGTAGACGACGCGGTTCTTCACCGTGAGCGAGACGGGAGCCGCGCCCGCGTCCTTCAGGCCGCCGCCCCACCAGGTGCTCGAGCCGTCGTTCTGGCGTTCGACGCCCTCGACGATGATGAGCAGTTTGGGGTTCACCGCGAGCACCGCATTGCCCGCACGCGTGGCGGCGGCCCGCCAGTCGCGCTTCGGGTCGCCGCAGTTCCAGCAGGCGGGGCCGTGGGGTTCGTTGTGCAGGTCGACGCCGATGACGGTGGAGTCGCTCTTGTAGCGCGCCGCGAGCATCTTCCAGTCGTCGATCCACCGCTTCTCGCTGTACTGCGCGGTGTACCAGAGCTCGCTCTGCGCGCCCGAGTCGGGCCGGTGCCGGTCGAGGATCACCGACAGCCCGTGCGCCTTCGCGCGGGCGATGAAGGCGTCCATGAGCTTCAGCGGAGACAGTGTGGCCAGCTGCGGGTTGACGTAGCTGTTGATCGAGTTCGACGACTTCGCCGCGAGGCACTCGTTCGAGAAGGGCAGGCGGATGGTGGTGAAGCCCATGCGCGCGATCTGGTCGAGCCCGTCGTCGAGCGAGATCGACCACAAGCCGTGCGGCGCGCAGTTCGAGGTCTCCATGCCGAACCAGGCGACGGCCTTGATCGTGTAGGGCGTTCCGGATGCCGTGACGATGCTCGCTCCGCGCGTCGACAACCAGCCCGGAAGGGTGGCGGCGGAGGCGGCCGGAGCGGCGACGACCCCGGATGCCAGGAGCACCAGCGCCACCGTGATCGCGGAAACACGGCGCGCCGATCGTCGCAGTGTCGCCCACCGCGCGCGCCATCCGGACATCGGCACCCCCGCGGTCATCGTAGCGGTGCCCGGCGCCGCCCCGCGCACGCGCGAAACGCCGGCATCCCGGCATCCGGCCCCCTGCTCTGACCCGCACGGGACCGCCTCGCGCGATTCGGCGTCGCCGCGTCCGCGATCAGCGACGGTTTCCGTCGTGTTTCCGCGTGTGAAATGTCGAGATCACCATTGATACACCTGACAATCCGCTGATACCGTCGCCGATCATGACTCCTCCGATCGAGCGCAGCGCCGTGCTCGACGACGTCTCGAAGGCGATCGTCGAACAGCTGCAGGAAGACGGGCGCCGGTCGTACGCCGAGATCGGCAAAGCCGTCGGTCTCAGCGAGACGGCCACGCGCCAGCGCGTGCAGAAGCTGCAAGAGGCCGGTGTCCTGCAGATCGTCGCCGTCACCGACCCGCTCCAGCTCGGTTTCGCCCGCCAGGCGATGATCGGCGTGCGCGTGTCGGGAGACACCCGCGTGGTCGCCGGGGCCATGAGCGAGATCCCGGGCGTCACCTACGTGGTGTCGACGGCCGGCTCGTTCGACCTGCTCGTCGAGATCGTCTGCGAGAGCGACGACGACCTCATCGACGTGCTCAACGACCGCATCCGGTCGTTGCCCGACGTCGTCTCGACCGAGACGTTCGTCTATCTCAAGCTCCACCGTCAGCTCTACAACTGGGGAACGCGATGACTCTTATCGAAACCGACCAGCATGCCGACCTCCAGGCCAAGGCCCGCGACCACCTCTGGATGCACTTCTCCCGTCAGTCGACGATGACCGACGGTCCCGGGGTGCCGATCATCGTCAAGGGCGAGGGCCACCACATCTGGGATGCCCGGGGCAAGAAGTACATCGACGGGCTCGCGGGCCTGTTCGTGGTGAACGCCGGCCACGGACGGCGCCGCATCGCGCAGGCTGCGGCGAAGCAGGCGGAGGAGCTCGCGTTCTTCCCCCTGTGGTCGTACGCGCACCCCGCGGCCATCGAGCTCGCCGAGCGCCTGGCGAACCTCGCACCGGGCGATCTGAACCACGTCTTCTTCTCCACCGGCGGCGGAGAGGCCGTCGAAACCGCGTTCAAGCTCGCGAAGCAGTACTGGAAGACGCAGGGCAAGCCCACCAAGCACAAGGTCATCTCGCGCGCGATCGCCTACCACGGCACCACGCAGGGCGCCCTGGCGATCACGGGCCTGCCGGTGATGAAGCACATGTTCGAGCCGGTCACCCCGGGCGGATTCCGCGTGCCCAACACCAACTACTACCGCGCCGCCGAGTCGGGCTTCGGCGGCGGCACCCCCGAGGAGTTCGGCCTGTGGGCCGCCGACCGCATCGAGCAGATGATCCAGTTCGAGGGCCCCGAGACCGTCGCCGCCGTCTTCCTCGAGCCCGTGCAGAACGCCGGCGGGTGCTTCCCCGCCCCGGCCGGCTACTTCCAGCGCGTCCGCGAGATCTGCGACAAGTACGACGTGCTGCTGGTCTCCGACGAGGTCATCTGCGCGTTCGGCCGGCTCGGCCACTACTTCGGCGCCTCGGCCTACGACTACCAGCCCGACATGATCACCTTCGCCAAGGCCGTGACCAGCGGGTACTCCCCGCTCGGCGGCACGATCATCAGCGACCGCATCTACGAGCCTTTCGCCCACGGCGACGCGAGCTTCCCCCACGGCTACACCTTCGGCGGACACCCGGTGTCGGCGGCGGTCGCGCTCGAGAATCTCGACGTGTTCGAAGAAGAGGGCCTGCTCGAGAACGTGCGCACGAACTCCCCCGTCTTCCGCTCCACGCTCGAGCAGCTGCTCGACCTGCCGATCGTCGGCGACGTGCGCGGCGACGGGTACTTCTTCGGCATCGAGCTCGTCAAAGACAAGGCGACCAAAGAGACCTTCGACGACGACGAGTCCGAGCGCCTGCTGCGCGGATTCCTCTCGAAGGCCCTGTTCGACGCGGGCCTGTACTGCCGCGCCGACGACCGGGGCGACCCCGTCATCCAGCTCGCGCCCCCGCTCACCCTCGGCCCCGCGGAGTTCACCGAGATCGAGCAGATCCTGCGCTCGGTGTTGACCGAGGCCTGGACCCGCCTCTGACCTGTTCCGGATGCCGGCGGCACCACGTCGGCATCCGGTCCCTCCCGGCGCTACCCGCGCCGACTCCCCCGCTCCCACCCCGAGCGGTGCTCCGCCCGCTGTACCCCGACATCAGCCCCACGGACGCGACGCCCGATCGCGCACCGCACCCTCTAGGAGGAGCCACGAACGACAACCTCGCCGCCACGACGGCCGCACCCCACTCGGGAGCGAAACTCGCCCGCACCCTCGGACTCTGGTCGATCGTCGGCCTGGGCCTCGGATACATGACCCCCACCGTCGTCTTCGACACCTTCGGCCTCGTCGCCGAGAAGACGAACAACGTCGTTCCGGCCGCCTACGCGGTCGCCCTCGTCGTGCTCGTCTTCACCGCCGTCAGCTACGGCAAGATGGTCCGCGTCATCCCGAGCGCAGGCTCGGCGTACACCTACGCCCGCGAGTCGATCCACCCCGGCGTCGGCTTCGTCGTGGGGTGGACCGCCCTGATCGACTACATGCTGCTGCCCATGGTGAACGCGTTGATCCTGCGCAGCTACATGGAGGCGCTCTTCCCCGACGTGCCCGGCTTCATCTGGGTGATCGTCTTCACCGCCGGCGTGACGGGCGTGATCTACCTGACGATGCGCGGCACCTCGAACGTCAACATGATCCTGCTGGTGTTCTCGATCCTCGTCATGACCGTATTCGTCGTGATGGTCGTGGTGCAGCTCGTCGGCGGCGCCGGCGCCGGAACGCCGGTCTCGATCGCCCCCTTCGCCCACAGCGAGGTGCAGTTCGGCGCCGTGTTGGCCGGAGCCACCGTCGTGTGCTTCTCGTTCATCGGCTTCGACGCGGTTTCGATGTACTCCGAAGAGGCCAAGACGCCGAAGATCATGCCGCGCGCGATCCTGCTGACCCTCGTCGCCGGTGGTGTCATCTTCCTCATCGCGGCCTACGTCACGCAGCTGCGCTTCCCCGACTCGACGGCCTTCCCGCAGGAGGCGATCGAAGACAGCACCCTGCCCGAGATCGGCGTGCAGGTCGGCGGCCCGGTGCTGCAGGCGGTGCTCACCGCCGCCGGCTTCGCGGCGACGCTCGCGTCGTGGCTCGCCTCGCACGCCTCGGTCTCGCGCATGCTCATGGTGATGGGGCGCAACAACGTGCTGCCGCGCCGGATCTTCGGCTTCATCAACCCCAAGACCCACACGCCGACCTTCTCGATCGTCATCGTGGGTCTGGTGAGCCTGCTCGCGATCGCGTTCACGCTCGAGCAGATCGCGGCGTACATCAACTACGGAGCACTCGTGGCGTTCACCTTCGTGAACATCTCGGTCATCGCGTGGTTCGCGGTGCGCCAGGGACGCCGCAGGACCCCGGCCGACATCCTCAGCTACATCGTCATGCCGACGATCGGCATGCTGCTGACCGGTCTGCTGTGGGTCAACCTCGACATGCACGCCCTGATCGGCGGTCTCATCTGGACCGGCATCGGCGTGGTCTACCTGCTCGTGCTGACCCGCGGATTCCGCCGCCCGATCGCCTCGTTCGACGAGAACGAGCCGGTCACCGGCTTCAACAAGACCGTGCCGGGGCCCCGCTCCGAGATCTGACCCGCCCGCGCGCAGGCCGCGGCATCGCTCTCCGGATGCCGCGGCCTCCGCGCGTCCGGCCGTGATCAGGGCAGGTTCCGGATGCCGCGACCCGTCACCTCACGCGGGCTCCGGCGACCGTCATCCAGCGCTCGGGCCGACCCACCGAGACCGCGCCCGACAGCTCGTCCCGCGCGCCATGCCCAACCCACAGCGCTCTCATATCCGGCTGATATCCGCCACCGTCCTGAACGCGCGACCCTGTGCATCGTGACCCCTGCCCTGCCTCTCGCGCGCTGGTGGCGCGAGCCGTGGTGGGCGCGCCTCTCGCTCGTGGTGATCGTCGCGGTCTTCGTCGTGCTCACCTGCTGGAATCTCTCGCGCGGCGGCGACTTCTCGTTCTACGAGGCCGCCGCGCGGTCGATGTCGCAGTCGTGGCGCGCGCTGTTCTTCGGCGCGTTCGACCCGGCGGCCACGGTCACCCTCGACAAGCTCAGTGGCTTCGCGGTGCCGCAGGCGCTCAGCATCCGCGTCTTCGGCATGTCGATCTCGGCCGTCGCCCTGCCGCAGGTGATCGAGGGCGTGATCACGGTCGTCGCGTGCGCGGTGATCGCGCTGCGCTGGGGAGGACGCGGTGCGGGTCTGGTCGCCGCCGCGGCCGCAGCGTCGACCCCGATCTTCGTGTCGATGTTCGCGCACCCGATGGAAGACGGCCTGCTGACGATGTCGCTCGCGGTGGCGGTGGTGTGGTGGCAGCGTGCGATGCTCACCGCGCGCTGGTGGCCGCTGCTGATCGCGGCCCTGTTCGTCGGCATCGGCTTCCAGGCGAAGATGATGTCGGCGTGGTTCGTGCTGCCGGCCCTCGTGGTGGCGACACTCGTCGCGATACCCGACCGGCGGAGTGCGCTCTCGCGCGCGGGCGTGGTGACCGCGGTGTCGGTGGTGACCTCGGTGGCCTGGATGGTGGTCTTCGCCCTGGTACCGGCGGGCAGCCGCCCCTACGTCGACGGGTCGACCGACGACGACATCTTCGCCATGGTGTTCGGCTACAACGGGCTGAATCGTCTCGCCCCCGGCGCCTACCCGGGATCGGTCGGTTCGTCGGGCGGCGCGGGGGGCCTGGGCTCGACGCTGTCGAGCATCGTGCACGCTCTCACCGCCCCCGCCTCGACGGGTCAGCACGGCAGCCTCCCCACCCTGTCGAAGCTCGTCGAACTGCCGCTGGTGACGCAGATCGGGTGGCTCTACCCCGCGGCCCTCGCCGGCATCGTGCTGGGGTTCTGGCGCTACCGGCGCCGCGGCCGCGTGATGACGGCTGCTCATCGACTGCGCTTCGCCGTCGTCGTCGCAGCGTCGGTCTGGCTCGCGACGGCGGCCGCCGTGCTGACGTTCACGCGCGTGCCGCACACGGCGTACGTCGCGTCGTTGGGCGTCCCGATGGTGCTGCTGACCGCCGTCGCCTGGCGCGAGGGCGTCCGGCTGCTGCGCGCGCGCACCCTCGCCCCGCGGCTCGTCCTCCCCGCCGTCGTCGTCGCGCAGGCGGCGTGGTGGGTCTGGCTCATCGCGCAGGCACTGCTTCCGACCGTGCTGCTGATCCCCGCGATCGTCGTCGGCACCGCCGGTCTGCTGATGGGGCTCGTCGCGGCGTTGCGTGGGCGCAGCGCCCCCCGGCCGCTGCGACGAGCCGCTCCCCTCGCTCTGGCCGTCGCGCTGCTATGCCTGCCGGTCGCCACGAGTCTGCAGGTGCTCGACGACGCCCGCGACGGCAGCGGTGGCGACGCGTACGTGGGCGTCACGGCGGTCGGCGGCAACAGGAACGAGGTCTTCACGGTGTCGGCCCCGGCGCCGTGGGGCGGTCATCCTTCGCTGACGCCCGCGCTGGCCCAGCTCGTGTCGCTCGCGCAGAAGCACGGCGGCGGTGCCGACGGAACGCCGCTGTTCGTCACCGATTCGTGGGCGATCTCGGCGCAGATCATCGATGCGACCGGTGCGAGCGTGCTCACCGACGGCGGCTACAGCGGACACGTGCCGGTCTTCACCGCCGATCAGCTCGCCGCGATGGTGACGGCCGGTCGCGTGCACCTCTTCGCCGTGGCCTACGGAGCACCCGAGGGCGATCCCGTGCGCGAGGTGGCGACCGGCCCCGACTGCCGCACCCTCACGACGGTGACCTTCGCCCCCGCGAAAGAGGCCGGCGACGGTCGACCCGCGTCGAAGGCGACGGGAGTCACCCTCTACGAATGCCGGTGACGCCGCTCGCGATCAGGGGACGGATGCCGTGACGGTCGCCGGCGTGACGGAGGCCCCCGAGGGCATCCGCGCCGACCCCGAGATGCTCACCGTGTACGCGTGCCCGGAGACCCGGTTCGTGAAAACGGTGGACGAGCGCGAACCGGAGACGGTCACGGGATAGGAGCGACCCGTCGTCGTATCGGTCACCGTCACCGCGAACGAGGTGAAGGTGCCGATGCCGTTGGTCGTCCACGACAGCTTCGTGCCCGCGCTCACGGTGCTCGCCGTCAGCGCGGTGATCTTCGGCTCGGCGGGGATCACTGCGAGCAGGTCGGTGGTGTTCGCCGGCATGTTCCCGACGTGCCCGCGTGCCCCGGTGTTCGCGAAGGACTGCGAGACGTCGGCGGCCTTCCACGTCGGGTGCTCCTGCAGCAGGCGGGCGGCGAGGCCGGCGACGTGGGGGCTCGACAGCGAGGTGCCGCTGGCGAGGCCCGATCCCCCGTCCTTCGAGGTCGAGGTGATGCTGCCGCCCGGGGCGAGCACGTCGACGCACGGACCCCGGTTGCTCATATAGAGGAAGTCGCCCGCCGGCTCGGTCGCCCCCACCGCGATCACTTTCGGCGCCCGCGCGGGCGAGACGGTGCACGCGTCGACCTGGTCGTTGCCGACGGCCGCCACGACGACGAAGCCCTTGTCGACGAGGGCACTGGAGGCGTTGTCGAGGGTGTCCCACTCCGGGGTGCCGAGGCTCAGGTTGACGACCGCCTTCTGCCCCGAGAAGTTGTCGGAGATCCAGCCGAGGGCGGCGATGACGTCCCAGCCGTTGCCCTCTCCGTAGCAGCCGAACACCCGCACCGGCACGATCCGCGCCTGCTTGGCGACGCCGTAGGTCGAGCTGCCGACCACGCCCGCCACCATCGTGCCGTGGCCCTGGCAGTCGGTGGTGCCCCGGCCGTCGTTCATGAAGTCCTTGCCCGCCGCGGCGTCGACGCGGCCGCCGAAGTCGGGATGATCGGCCCACACACCGGTGTCGACGACGAACACCGTCGTGCCGGCGCCGGTGGAGTCGTAGAGGTAGTGCTGGTCCTGAGCACCGGCGACGTTGTCGACCGCGTCGATCCCCCATGACCCCACGGGCGACTGATCGGCTGCCACGCGCACCACGGGGTTCGGGGTGACCCGCGCGTCGGGGAGCGCTTCGCGCACGGCGTCGGATGCCGCGACCGGAACCGCCGCGTAGAACTCGTCGCCGAGGGTCACCTGGCCCGCGGCCGTGACCCCGGGGATCGCGAGCACCTGTTCGCGCTGGTCGGCCGGCACCGTCACGATGTCATACGAGAGCTTGATCTGCTGACGCTCGGCGTCGGTGGCATCCGCGGGGATCGGGAAGTCGTCGACCACCGCCTCCGAGGGAGGCGTCGCGTCGCTCGTCGGAGCAGGGTCGACGGCGAGGCTCGCGGCGGTGGCCGGGAGGGCGTCCGCCCCGCCCGGTGCGGACACCGCCACGACGATGCCGGCGCCGAGCAGAAGCCCTCCGGCCAGTCCGAGGGCGCCCCACCGGCGGAGTCGATCGAGAGCGGTGCGGTCGGTCACGGGGTCTCCTAGAGGGTGTTCGAGTGGGCGCGGTGCGGGACGGGGGTCAGCGCCCGGCGACCGTCAGGGGGTCGGTCGTGACGAGGGCGCCGGACGGCATGCGCGCCGAACCGGTGAGGGTGATCGTGTAGGCGTGCCCGCTCACGACGTCGGTGAAGACCGTGGACGAGCGCAGCGCCGAGACGGTGACCGGATAGGAACGGCCCGCCGTGGTGTCCGTCACCTCGAGCGAGAACGTCGTGAAGGTGCCGATGCCGTTGGTCGTCCACGACAGGGCGATGCCGGAGGCGGCTGCGGTCGCGGTGAGGGATTTCACGCGCGGCACGCCGGGAACGGCGGCGACCTGGTTGACGGTGTTCGAAGGGACGCCGGTGATGTGCCCCGTCGCGGCAGAGGTGCCGAAGTACTGCAGCACGTCGGCGGTCTTCCACGTCGGATGCTCCTGCAGCAGCCGCGCGACGAGACCGGCGACGTGGGGGCTGGCCATCGAGGTGCCGCTGTCGACCGCCACCTGAGAGCCGATCCAGGTGGAGGTGATGTCGCTCCCCGGGGCGAGGATCTTCACGCAGGGGCCGGTGTTGCTGTACCACGCGAAGGCGTTGTCGTCGGCGTAGGCCCCGGTGGTGATCGCCTTCGCCGCACTCGCCGGCGAGGACGTGCACGCGTCCTTGGCGTCGTTCCCCGCGGCCGCCGCGATGACGAATCCCCGGTCGCTCAGCGCATTGACGTAGGCGTCGACGTACGAGAACGTCGGCATGCCCAGGCTCATGTTGATGACCGACTGCGTCCCGGTCGGATAGGTGCGGTAGATCCAGTCGAGAGCCCGCAGGATGTCGTAGCCCGACCCCTGACCCTGGCACCCGAACACCCGCACCGGGATGATGCGGACCTCTTTCGCCACCCCGTACGTGGTGCTGCCGATCGTCCCCGCGACGTGCGTGCCGTGGCCGAAGCAGTCCTCCGTGCCGTTCCCGTCGCCGACGAAGTCCTTGCCCGCGGCCGCATCGACCCGGCCTCCGAAGTCGGGATGCGTCGACTGCACCCCGCTGTCGATGACGAAGGCTGTGACACCCGCCCCGGTGGAGTCGTACAGGTAGTGGTCGTCGTGGGCGGAGGCGGTGTTGTCGACGACGTCGAGACCCCACGAGGGAACGGGTGTCTCGTCGCTCGCGACGGTGACCACCGGGTTCGGCGCGACGATCGCGTCGGGAACGCTCGCCCGCACCAGGTCGGCGGACGACGCCGGCACCGCCACGACGAAGGTGTCGCCCACGGTGACCGGTGCGACGGCGGACACCCCGGGAACCGAGAGCACCTCGTCGCGCTGGTCGACGGGGACGGCGACGATGTCGTACGAGAGCTTGATCTGCTCGCGCTCGGCGTCGGTGGCATCCGCCGGGATGGGGAAGTCGTCGATGACCGCCGACGACCCCTCGGGCTGCGGCGCCGGTGCGAAGGTCGCTGCGCGCGCCCCGTCGGGTGCCGCCGAGACGGGCCCCCACCACGCGGTCGCGGTGACGGCGCCGACGAGGGCGAGGCCCGCGGCCACGGCCGCGATGACGCCGCGTCGGCGTGGGGTGGAACGGTGACGATCGATCATGCGCTCTCTTCTGTCACGGACCGGTCGCGGTCACCGGGTCGGCGGTCAGTTCGACGCCCGACGGCATGCGCGCCGCGCCGGTGATGCTCACGCTGTAGGCGTGCCCGCTCTGCGTGGCGGTGAACACCGTCGACGATCGCCCGCCCGACACGGTGACGGGGTGAGTGCGACCCGTCGTGGTGTCGGTGACGGTGATCGAGAACGACGTGAAGGTGCCGACGCCGTTGGTCGTCCAGGTCAGCGACATGCCGCTCGCCGCGGTGCCGGTCGTCAGCGACGTGATCCGCGGGACCATCGGGATCGCGGCGGTGAAATTCACCGTGTCGGCCGGCACGTTCGAGATGTGTCCGGCCGCGGCGGGGGTGTTCAGGAACGCCAGAACGTCGGCGGTGGTCCAGGTCGGGTGCTGCTCGAGCAGACGCGCGGCGAGCCCGGAGACGTGCGGCGTGGCCATCGAGGTGCCGGTGGCGTACGCGATGGCCCCCTGGATCGGGATCGTCGCGATGTTGTCGCCGGGCGCGAGGGTCTTCACGCACTTGCCGTAGTTGCTGTACGAGCTGTAGCTGCGCTGCTCGTTGAAGGCGCCGACGGTGATGACGCTCTCGGCCGCCGCCGGCGACTGCGTGCAGGCGTCGCGGCTGTTGTTGCCCGCGCTCACGACGACGACGAAACCGTGCGTGGCGGCGTAGTTCACCATGGTGTTCAACGTCGCCCACCGGCCCATGCCGAGGCTCATGTTGATGACCATGCGGTCGGGCGGGTAGGTGTCGACGATCCACTTCACCGCGTTCACGAAGTCGTAGGCCAGCCCACCGCCCGTGCATCCGAAGACGCGGACGGGAACGATCTTGGCCTGTTTCGCCACGCCGTAGGTGGTGCTGCCCACGGTGCCGGCCACGGCCGTGCCGTGCCCCGAGCAGTCGTCGGTGCCGTTACCGTCGTTGATGAAGTCGCGCCCCATCGAGGTGTCGACGCGCCCGCCGAAGTCGGCGTTCGACCCTCGTACACCGCTGTCGATGACGAAGACCGTGGTGCCCGCACCCGTCGCGTCGTACAGGTAGTGGTCGTCCTGTGCGGCGTCGGAGTTGTCGACCACGTCGAGACCCCACGAGCGGACGGGCGTCTGGTCTCCGTCGGGCGTGACCTCGCTGTTCGGCTCGATCTCGGCATCCGGAAACTGCGCCCGTACGAGCTCGGTCTGCGCGTGCGGCACGGCGGCCATGAAGGTGTCGCCGAAGGTCATCGGGCCGGCGAGCGTGATGCCCGGCAGCGCCGCCAGGGCGTCCTTGTCGGCGAGCGGCACCGTGACGATGTCGAACGACGACTTGATCTGCAGGCGCTCCTCATCGGTGGCGTCGGCGGGGACGCCGAACTGCGCCGACCACGACGGCGCGTCCTCGGCAGGGGCGGGGGCAGCAACAGCGACCTGGGGCTCGGCGGCGCTGTCGCCGGGAACGGGTGAGATCGACGAAGCAACGGAACTTCCCGCCGAGGACGACGACATCACTGCCGCGGTGACGCCGCCCGATGCGAGCAGAGTGATGACGAGGCCGAAGGACCACGCCCGTCGAGAACGGGAGGGGAGGGTGACGAACGACATGAATGGCCCTCCCGAGGTCAGGGACCGGTGGCCGTGACCGGGTCGGTCGTCACCGAGGCGCCCGAGGAGAGCGTCGCCGTGCCGATGATCTTGATCGAGTAGGCGTGGCCCGGGATGACGTTCGTGAAGACCGTCGATGCCTTGGTGCCCGACACGGTCACCGGGTAGGCGAGCCCCGTCGCGGTGTCGGTGACGGTGAGCGAGAAGGCGGTGAAGGTTCCGACGCCGTTGGTCGTCCACGACAGCCCGATGCCGGCTGAGGCGGTGCTCGTCGTCAACGAGGTGACCTGCGGTTGCGCAGCCGCCACAGGGATGGTCGCGATCAGGTTCACGGTGTTGGCCGGCATGTTGCCGAGGCGGCCGGTCGAGGCGGCCGTGTTGAAGGAGTTCAACACGTCGGACCCGACCCACGACGGGTGCGCTTGCAGCAGGCGCGCCGCGAGGCCCGACACGTGCGGCGCCGCCATCGACGTTCCGCTGGCGGTTGCCGTCCCGCTGTTGAGATAGGTGGAGGTGATCTCCCCACCCGGGGCGACGACCTTCACGCACGGGCCGGTGTTGCTGTAGCCGCTGTAGTTGAGCGCCTTGGTGTAATACCCCACCGTGATGACCGACGACGTCGAACCGGGGGACGAGTTGCAGGCATCCTCGGACTCGTTGCCCGCGGCCGCGATCACGACGAAACCGCGACTGTTCGCGAACGATGCCGTGTTGTTGATCGGGAAGTACTTGGGCACGCTCAGGCTCATGTTGATGACCATCTGACTGGGCCATCGGTTGTTGTCGGTGATCCAGTTGAGGGCGTAATAGACGTCCATCGCAGAGCCGGTTCCGGAGCAGCCGAACACTCGCACCGGAATGATGCGGGTTTTCTTGGCCACGCCGTAGGTGGTGCTGCCGACGATTCCGGCCACGTGGGTGCCGTGGCCGAGGCAGTCTTCGGTGCCGCGACCGTCGTTGATGAAGTCCTTCCCTGCAGCCACGTCGACGCGGCCCCCGAAATCGGGATGGTTCGACTGCACGCCGCTGTCCATCACGAAGACCGTCGTGCCGGTTCCGTCGTTGTCGTAGCGGTAGTGACCGTCCTGCGCCCCGCCGGCGTTGTCAACGGAGTCGAGCCCCCACGACGGGACGGGGGTCTGATCGGCTTCGACCTTGGCGACCTCGTTCGGCTCGACCACGGCATCCGGAATGCTCGCCCTCACGAGGTCGGACTGCTCGCGCAGGACCGCCACCGACAGAGTGTCATCGCGCACGACCGGTGCGACGGCCTCGACGCCGGGAAGCGAGAACAGAGCGTCGCGCTGACTGAGCGGAACCGTGATGAGGTCGTACGCCAGCTTGGCCTGCAGGCGTTGGTCGTCGGTCGCATCGGCGGGGAGTTGGACGGCGTGGACCCACTCGTCGGCCGCCGCGACGCCCGACCCCTCGGTGGCGGTGGACGGATCGGATGACTCGGAAACCGAGGGAGTGCTCGACGGCGCCGGGCCGGCCGCCGCCGCAGCGGCGGGGGCGGAGTGGTCGGCTGCGGGCCATACGGCGAGCGTCACTCCCCCGGCGACGAGCAGCGCGCCGGTCAGGCCGACGGCCACCCATCGCAGAGCGCCGCGCGGACCGTGACGTCGGGAGGGATCGACGCTCAGCACGACGAGCTCGACACGGTGAACGGGACGGTGACCTTGTTCGAGCCGAAGGCCGCCGGACCCGCCGCGCCGTAAGCCGAGACCGAGCTCGCGACGCCCCCCGAGACGTCTTGGTAGATCGTTCCGTTCGACGCGAAGAAGTCGGCGCCGAGCGGCGTGCTGCCGGTCGGCACGTTGGTCGCCGTGCGCACGCTGTTGCCCGAGACCATGAAGAGGGCCGCCTCGCCGGTGCTCGTGCGACGGACCGGCAGCAACCGCTCGCCCGAGTAGTAGGGGTTCGGTGTGAGCGTCCCGAACGCGGCGATCCCGGATGCCACGATGCCGGTCCCGTAGGCGCTGGTGCCGTCCCAGCTGACGCGGTAGATGTTCCCGGAGGAGAGGAAGAGGTCGTCGGCGATCGGCGTCGCGCCACCGCCCGGACCGTTCGCCGTGCCGTACTCGGGCGCGGTACGCACGTCGTTGTTCGGCAGGCGCAGGATGCGGGGTGAGCCGACACTCGAGCGATACGGCAGGAAGAAGGTGCTCGACGAGCCGCTGCCCGCGTCGTGCGAGATGAGCTGACCCGCCTCGGCGACGTCGGTGGCCACGGCAGCGCCACCCCGGTAGATCGAGGAGCCCGAGAGGAAGAGGTCGGCGGCGAGGGGGGTCGCTCCCGACGGCGTACCGCTGACGGTGGTCAACGTGCCCGCGCTCGTGCTGAACACCGCCGCCGAGCCGTCGTCGCGCCGCACCGGCAGCAGGAAGGTCGCGTTGCCCGAGGGCGACTCGACCAGCCGACCCACGGCCGCGATGCCGGTGGCCACGGCCCCGGTGCCCGACTTGTAGAGCACGCCGCCCGCGAGGAAGTAGTCCTGGCCGACGGGGGTCGACCCGGTGGGGACGCTCGTCGCGTCGGCGAGGCCGCTCGGCGAAGTGAGGATACGGGCATCGGTTGCCGTCAGCGAGGCCGAGGCGCTCGTGGCGCCCGACGACGACGCCGACAGCGTGCCGGTGGCTCCGTTGCCGGGCACGTGGATCGTGCCGCACGACACCGAGCCGTCTGAGCCGGTCACGACGGTCGCGGACGTGCCGCCCCCGTCGAAGGTGTATCCGCCGGACAGCTGCAGAGCGATGCTGACCCCGGCCGCGGCCGCGGCGCCGTTCGCCGCCTTGACGACGGCGGTGGTGATCGTGCCGCAGGTCACGCCGGAGTACGACGCCGCCGAGAACGAGAGCGTCTTGCCCGAGGCGGCGAAGGCGGGGGTCGCGGCGACCAAGGCCACCGCGGGCACCGCCCACGCGGCACCGTGCAGGATGACGCGGCGAGTGGGGTGGGCGGGGAGGTGGAGCGGGCGATCGACGGAGTGTCGCACAGGTCGTCCTTCCTGACGGGCCGGTGGGCGTCACGGCTGAGGACCCACGACGTGCGGGTGACATTTCCCTATGCGTCGGCGAGGGACGCGCTGGGAGCGCGGTTCGCGACGGGGGGTGAAGGCCGGGGCCGACGGCATCCGGTCGCCGTTCCGCGCGGATCGCATCGCGCAGACGACCGCGCGGGCGATCCGCGTGCGGGGCTCGTGCTCACCCGTGCTCTCACCTGCCCGGCGCTCGCCGGGGCACGCCGCGCGCCCCCGGTAGACTTCAGCCAGTGAGCAGAACCCGAGCCGAAGCCGCGTACCTGCGCTCGGCGACCGCGTTCAAGAACCCCACGCTCGACCTGCTGCACGGGCGCTTCGCCCCCTTCGTCGTCGCCGTCCTGTCGGTCGTCTTCACCCCCGACCGCCCCGCCGTCGCGGTCGCCGACGCGCACGTCGAGGTCGCCGAGGCGATCGAAGAGCTGCGGGCCGCCGGCATCGACACCGACGACGATCGACGTATCCCCGCCGGTACCGCGCGCGAGATCTGCCGCGGATGGGTGCGCGTGGGCTGGCTCGGCCTGCAGATCGAAGACGACGTCGAGGTCTACCGCCTCTCCGCCCACGCCGTGGGCGCCCTCGAGATCGCCGGGCGTGCCGGCGGCGGCCGTGCCCGTGTCTCGCGCTCGCGCGTGCGGACGCTGCTCGACGCCGTCGATCGGCTCGCGCGCGACGCCGAGAGCGATCCCGCCCGCCGCCGAGAGGCCCTGCTCGAGGAGCGGGCCGCCCTGGACGCCGAGATCGCGGCTCTCGACGAGGGCGTGGTCGAGCCTCTCGACGACGACCACCTGCTCGAAGAGGCCGAGAACGTCATCCACCTCGCACGCGAGCTGCCCGCCGACTTCTCGCGCGTCGCCGAGTCGATCGCCGCGATGCAGCGCGACGTGGTCGCCGAGCTGCGACGCGACGTGCGCCCCACCGGCGAAGTGCTGCGCGAATACCTCGAGCGCGGCCGACAGGTGATGCAGGCGACCCCCGAGGGGCGCGCGTTCCAGGGCGCACTGCGCCTGATCGGCGACCCCGAGAACATCGACGACCTCACCGACCAGCTGCACGCCGTACTCACCCAGCCGTTCTCGCGCCTGATGACGCCCGAGCAGCGCGGCGAGCTCGACGCGATCGCGCGGCGCGTCGAGGCCGGCGTGCAGGAGGTGCTCACCGCCCAGCGACGCGCCTCGCACGTCATCACCGCGCAGGTGCGCACGCACGACCCGATCCGCGACCGACAGGTCGACGACCTGCTGCGCGGCGTCATGGCGGGCCTTCACCGCTGGAGCCAGACCCGCTCTCCCGGCCGCGTCGAGCCCGTGCGGACGCTCCCCCTCGCCGACATCGGGCACCTGCGTCGATCCCTCAGCGACGTGCGTCCTCCCGGGGCGCCGGAGCCCTTGGCATCCGGCGACTCCGACGTCGAGTTCGTCGACGCCGACACGCGCGCGTGGGGCGGCCCGCACTACGCCGAGCTCGAGCAGTACGTCGCATCGCTCGGCGACGGCTTCGACCTCGCGACCGCCTTCGCGGGAGCGGATGCCGAGACGCGACGCCCCGTCGACCTCGTGGGACTGCTCGAGATCGTGCACCGCGCCGGCCTCGTCGAGCATGACGACGTCTCGATCGTCGAGGCCGTGCGCCCCGACGGCACGACCCGACGCTTCGCCTTCGGGGCGGTCTCCGCCCAGCTCCACACAGAAACGGATGCCGATGACTGACGTCGACGCTCCCTCCGGCGGGGACGACAGCCCCGCGTTCATCGCCCCGGTCGCGATGGAGAACGACCCCGACGCGCTGTTCGCGGGCGACCGCGGCACGCTCGACGCCGCCGTGCGGCGCGTGCTCGTGCGCATTCTGCAGCGGCGCTTCCTCGTCGCCGAGAACTCCCCTGCCGAGTGGAAGCTGCTTCTCGAGCACCAGCAGATGATCGAGTCGCGCCTGAACGACCTGTTCGTGCGGCTCGTCGTCGACCACGCCCGCGGCGTCGCCTACAAGGAGCAGGTGCGCAGCGACGAGCTCGACGTGCCGATCCTGCTGAAGGACGAGGCGTATTCGCGCGCCGAGACGCTGGTGCTCGTCTACCTGCGCACGGTGTTCCAGCGCGAGACGACCGCCGGCACGGCATCCGCCCGCGTCGACGTCGAAGAGGTCGAGCAGACGGTGCTCACCTACTTCAGCGAGAGCGACGGCACCCGCGCGAGCCAGCAGCGCGCGGTGCGCACCGCGATCGCGCGCCTCGACCGCGAGGGCATCATCGAGGAGGAGTCCGAGGGGCGCTACCGCATCGGGCCGCTCATCGAGATCGTGCTCAGCGCCGAGGTGCTGCGCGACCTGCAGCGGTGGTTGGAGGAGCAGGTGACGGATGCCGCGGCATCCGCCCCCGCCGACGCCCTCGAGGAGGAACTCGTATGACCATGCTCGAGACGCTGTTCGGGCTGATCCCCGCCGCCTCGCGCGGGCAGCAGTGGGTCGCCGAAGACCTGCAGCTGATCAACTGGGGCGGGTACGACGGCACGCACCGCGTGCGCTTCGCGCCGACCGCGACGCTGCTGTGCGGCGGATCGGGCTCGGGCAAGTCCACGCTCATGGACGCGTACGTCGCGCTGATGATGCCGCACACGACCCCCTTCAACGGCGCCTCAAACGGCGCGGTCGTCGGGCGCCCGCGCGGGCAGGAGCAGCGCAACATCCTCTCGTACGGCCGCGGCAAGCTCGACGAGTCGCGCACCGACGAGGGCACGAAGGTGCGGGTGCTGCGCGGTGACGGGGTCGACACGTGGACCGCGATCGGCATGACCTGGGCCGATCACGACGGCGCGCGCTTCACGGCGGTGCGGGCCTGGTACTTCCCCGCCGCCGCCCGCACCCTCGACGACGCCGTCAAGGTGCGCGCGACCGTGCACGGGGCGTTCGATCTGCGCCAGCTCGAGCGCGCGGCGCAGAGCCACCTCTCCGACTCCGCGGTGCGGGCCACCGGCCTCGACACCCTCGCGACCGACCGCGAGTTCTCGGCGCGACTGCACACGGTGCTCGGCATCGGCGCGGCGGGAGCGGGCGCGAAGGCGATGAGCCTGCTCGCGCGCATCCAGGCCGGGCAGCAGATCACCACCGTCGACGACCTGTACAAGCGCATGGTGCTCGAAGAGCCCGAGACGCTCTCCGTCGCCGACGCGGTCGTCACGCACTTCGACGGGCTCGAATCGACGCGCACGCGCATGCTCGAGGCCCGCCAGCAAGTGCGGGCCCTGCAGCCGATCCGCGGCATGAAGACGCGCATCGACGACGCCGCCGAGCGCCTGCGCCTGATCGACGCGCTCGGACGCTTCGGCGACCCCGAGTCGCGCGCCTCGCTCTGGCGCGCGCAGCGCCGGGTCGACCTGCTCGAAGCGGTCGAGGCCGAGCTGCGCGACCGCACGCACGCCACCGACGCGCTGGTTCGCGAGCGCCAGGCCCTCGCCGACGCGGCCGAGGCCGAACGCGAAGGCCTCGGCGACGTGCTGCGCGCGGCCGGCGGCGACCGCCTCGACGCGGCGCAGCGCGAGCTGCGGACCCTCGAGCGGCGCCTGGCCGGCATGCAGCGCGACCGCGAGCGGTTCGAGGCGGCCCTCGCCGTGCTCTCGGTCGAGGCCACCACCGAGAAGCAGTTCGCCGCGCTCGTCGCCGAGGCGCGTCGCACGCTCGCCGACACGGATGCCAAGAGCGCCGTGCGCGACGCCTTCGTCGCCGCCAGCAGCCGGCACACCGACCTGCGCCAGCAGCTCGCGGCTCTCGAGGCCGAGCACCGGCGCACGCAGACCCGCGACGACAACATCCCCCCGCGCCTGCACGAGGCGCGCGAGGCGCTGGCCGCGGCCGCGGGACTCACCGCCGCCGAGCTGCCCTTCGTGGCCGAGCTCGTCGACGTGCGCACCGAGTTCGAGCCGTGGCGCGGGGCGTTCACCCTCGCCCTGGGCGGTTTCGCGACGACGCTGCTCGTCGACGCCGCGCACCTGGCCTCGTTCCGCTCCGCGATCGACGGTGTACGCCTCGGCGAGCGTCTGCGCTTCGAGGGCGTGCCGACCGACCTGTCCGAGCGCGGCGCACTGGACCCGGCGACCCTGCCCGGACGCCTGGAGTTCCGTTCCTCCCCCTTCACCGGCTGGCTGCAGGACCGCCTCGAGCAGCAGTTCTCCTTCGTGTGCGTGGATGCCGCGGCGGAGCTCTCGCAGCACCGCATGGCGCTCACGATCTCGGGCCAGACGAGCCAGGGCGCCCACGGCGCCCACGGCGGGTCGGCGCGACAAAGCATCCTCGGCTTCTCGTCGCGCGTGCGCCTGACCGAGCTCGGCGAGCAGATCGTCACCGTGCGACGCGACCTGACCTCGGCCAAGGCCGCGGTCGACGAGGCCGCCGCCGCCCTCGACGCCTTCGACGACCGGCGCGGCGCCCTCGAGAAGATCGCGGATCTGTCGTGGGACCAGGTCGACGTGGCATCCGTCGAACGCGATCTCGACCGCTGGAACGAAACGGTCGTCGAGGTCACCGCGGGGAACCCCCGCATCGCCGAACTGCAGGAGCAGATCTCGGGCGCGAAGGCCCGCGTCGCGCGCCTGCGCGAAGAGATCGGCGGGGCCAAGACCGAGCAGCAGGCCCTCGCCGCACGCTGGGCCGAGATCACCGACGACGTGGATGCCGCACAGATTTTGCTCGAACGGGCCGAAGACCGCGAGATGACGCTCACCGACGACGAGGTCGCGTACCTCGACGGGTTGTTCGTGGCGCCCTCCGGCGAGGACGTCTCGCCCTCGCAGCGGCTCGCGCGGTTCGACGCGGCCCTGGAGTCGGCGTCGAAGCGGCTGCTCGAGGAGCAGCGCGCGGCGCAGGAGACGTGGAGCGACCAGCGCGAGAGCCTCCGCCGCACGATGACCGCGTTCACCGACCGGTGGCCCAGCCCCAACCTGCTCGCGGACCCCGACGAGGCGCTCTGCGACTTCGAGCGGATCCTCAGCGAGCTCGAGGCCAGCGGCCTGCACGAGCTCGAGGCCGAGTGGCGCGACTCCTTGCTGCGCCTCTCGGGCAACGACCTCACGAGCCTCGACTCCGCGCTCACGCGCGCGCTGCGCGAGATCCGCGAGCGCATCGCCCCGATCAACGACATCATGCAGGACCTCCCGTTCTACGACGACGAGCACCGCCTGCAGATCGTGCCGCGCGAGAGCCAGTCGGAGGTGCGCAAGCGGTTCCGCCGCGAGTTGCGCGACGTGCGCGCGGCGATCGACGCGGCCTCCTCCGACGAGGAGCGCGAGGCCGTGTACGGGCGCATGGCGCGGTTGATCAACCGCATCCGCCCCACCGCCCCCGACTTCGCCGACCTCGTCGACGTGCGCAACCACGTGCGCGTCAGCGCCGAGCGCTTCCGCGCCGACACCGGCGAGCACGTGGCGCTGTACGACCACATCGGCGAGAAGTCGGGCGGCGAATCGCAGGAGCTCATCGCCTTCATCGTCGGTGCCGCCCTGCGCTACCAGCTCGGTGACGCCGGGTCGGAGCGCCCGCGCTACGCCCCCGTCTTCCTCGACGAAGCGCTCATCAAGGCCGACGCGCACTTCACCAAGCGCGCGATCGGAGCCTGGCGCGGCCTCGGATTCCAGCTCGTCATCGGCGCGCCGAACGACAAGTACAGCGCGATCGAGCCGCACGTCGACGTCGAGTACGACATCCTCAAGGACACCCGCGGGCGCTCGTGGGCGAAGGCGAAGGTGGCGCTGCCGGCGTGAGCCGTGGCGCAGCCTCAGCGGATCGGACAACCTCAGTCGGGATGGGGGTATCGCGGCTGAGGGTGCGCGGATCGCGGAGGTTGTGAGGCGAGCACTTTTTGGCGCGCCTCAGACACCCTCCGCAATCAGCGCAACCTCAGCGGAAATCCGGGGGTCGCGGCTGAAGATGCGCGGATCTCGGAGGGTGTGAATCGGGCCGGCGGAAATGCCACCCTCGGGAATGTCCGCGACCCTCTCTACGCTGTGCTCAGGGGCACGGCGGAAGGTGGCAGGCATGCAAGGACTCGAGATCACGGTTCTGCTGGGATTGGCGATGCTCGTGGGCACCGTCCTGGCTCCCCGATTGCGCGTCGCGACACCGCTCGTGCTGCTCGTCATCGGCCTCGCGCTCGGCTTCATCCCCGAGCTGCGCCAGATCGAGCTTCCGCCCGAGACGGTGCTGTTGCTGTTCCTGCCCGTCATGCTGTTCCGCGAGGCGTGGACGACCTCCTTGCGGTCGGTGCGCCGTTCGCTGCGCTACATCATCCCGATGAGCACGTTGCTCGTGGTGGCATCCGCGTTCGCCGTCGCCGGGGTCGCGACCTGGATGGGTGTGCCGTGGGAGGCCGCTCTCGTGCTGGGCGCCGCGGTCGCCCCGCCCGACGCCACGGCCGTCGCCGCCCTCGGCCGACTGCTGCCCGCCAAGACCTTCATGAAGCTCAAGGCCGAGAGCTTGACGAACGACGGCACCGCCCTCGTGCTCTACGCGATCGCCGTCGCGCTGCTGCTCGGCGACCAGATCACCCCTCTGCAGATCACCGGCATGGTGCTGCTGTCGTACCTCGGCGGAGCCGCCGCGGGCATCGCCGTGGCCGCCGCGGCGTTCTTCGCCCTGCGGCGCATGCAGTCGACCCTGACGATCAACCTCACGATGGTGCTGGTTCCGTTCGTGTCGTTCCTCATCGCCGAGATCATCGACGCCTCGGGCGTGCTCGCCGTCGTGTTCGCCGGCCTCATCATGGCGTGGGTGTCGCCGCGCATCACCACGGCCATGTCGAGAAGGGCGGCGGATGCCACCTGGCCCTTCGGCGTCTACCTCCTCAACGGCGCCCTCTTCGTGCTCATCGGGCTCGAGGTGCAGCTCGTGCTGCACGAGATCTCAGGGTCGGAGATCGGCATCCTGCTCCTGGTGACCGTGGCCGCCTGGATCGCCCTGTTCGTCGTGCGCTACCTGTTCCAATGGCTGTTCTCGCCGTTCTCGCGTCCCGCCGCCGGATCGTCGCGGTCGCTGCGGCATCGATCGCGCATCGTGAGCACCGTGGCCGGGTTCCGCGGAGCCGTGTCGCTCGCCATCGCCCTGTCGGTGCCGGTCACCACGGCCGCGGGCGACCCGGTGGCCGGTCGTGACGCGATCGTGTTCGTCACGGCGGGTGTCATCGTGCTCACCCTGCTCGTGCAGGGGCCGCTGCTGCCGGCGGTCATCAAGTGGGCGAAGCTCCCCAACGACGACGCCGCGATCGAGGAGTACGAACTCGCCGAACGCGCGATCTCGGGGGCTGCTCTCTCGGCCCTCGACGACCTCGCGGTCGAGCACGGCATCAGCGACCGGGTCCGTGACCGTGCGCGGCGCGAAGGGTACGAACGTTTGGAGCTCGCCAACGCGCGCGCCGTCGCCCGCCAGCGGGCGATCGAGGAGCGTGGCCTCGCCGAGCTCGACGCCTCGTTCGACGACGACAGCTCGGCGACGGGGCCGCTCCCGCCCGAGGCGCCCGAGTCCGACAAGCGCAACGCCGACCGCGCCTCGTCGGGCACCGACGACGAGGGCACGGCCTTCACCGGGCCGCTGCAGATGATCGCCGTGAGCGACGACATCGACGTGACGCAGCGCTCGCCTCTGCTGCGGCACAAAGAGGCGCAGCGGCTGCGGCTCGCGATCCTCGACCGCAAGCGCGAGGTGCTGTTGCGCCTGCGCCGCGAAGGCACGATCGACGACCTCGTCGCGCGCAAGATCCTCGCCGGTCTCGACCTGGAGGAGATCCGCACGCGGGGGCTCGAAAAGGCGAGCGAGTAGCCGCGGCGGGGCGACCGAACCCCGCTCCCGCCACCCGGCGGCATCCGCCCGCGATTCTCCCGCCGTCCGGCGGGGACGCACAGCGCACGTGGAGCCGCATGATCGAAGCGGACGCGACGTGGCGTCCCCGACGAAGGAGTCACCGTGACCGCCCCCGGCATCCTGCCCCGCCCGCCCTTCGACCCCGAGCTCGCCCCCATGCTCGAGGTGATCAGCCAGATGCTTCCGTCCACCCTGACGGCCGAGATGCTGCCCGCGATGCGCGCCGGTTCCCTGCCCGGTCTGCCCACTCGCGCCGAGATCCTCGAGTCGGCGCAGCTGCAGTCGCGCGACGTGACGATACCCGGGTTCGAGGGGGCCGACATCGTCGTTTCGGTCATCGAGGCGAAGGGGCGCACCGGAACCGGACCCGGCATCTTCCACACCCACGGCGGCGGAATGATCATGGGCGACAGGTTCACGGCCGTCGAGGCCTTCGCGGAGTGGATCCACCGCTACAACGCCGTGGTCGTCAGCGTCGAGTACCGGCTCGCCCCCGAATTCCCCGATCCCTACCCCGTCGAGGACTGCTACGCGGGGCTCGTGTGGACGGCCGAGAACGCCGACCGGCTCGGCATCGAGAGCGAGCGTCTGCTGATCGCCGGCGGCAGCGCCGGCGGGGGTCTCGCCGCGGGTGTCGCCCTGCTCGCCCGCGACAGGCGGGGACCCCACCTCGTCGGGCAGATGCTGATGTACCCGATGC
Source organism: Microbacterium sp. BH-3-3-3 (assembly GCF_007679045.1). GTDB lineage: Bacteria > Actinomycetota > Actinomycetes > Actinomycetales > Microbacteriaceae > Microbacterium > Microbacterium algihabitans. Next base: position 155,086 of record NZ_VEFS01000001.1, read on the forward strand.
TCGACGACCGCGATGCGACGGTCTCGACGCACCAGATCGACGGCGTCGGGGTGTGGGACCGCGGCAGCAACCTGCTGGGCTGGAACTCCCTGCTCGGCGAACGCCGGGGCACCGACGACGTCTCGATCTACGCCGCGCCCGCGCGGGCCACCGACCTGTCGAACCTGCCCCCGGCGTTCATCGACTGCGGGAGCGCGGAGGTGTTCCGCGACGAGGACGTCGCCTACGCCTCGGCCATCTGGGCGGCCGGTGGGCAGGCTGAGTTGCACGTCTGGCCGGGCGCGTTCCACGCCTTCGAGGGTTTCGCGCCGCAGGCCGCCCTCTCGCACGACGCCGTCGACGCGCGCGATCGCTGGATCCGCCGCCTGCTCGGCTGAGCCGCGGTCTTAGGCTGGGCGCGACGAAGGAGTGACCCATGCAGGAGCTCGCGGGACGACTGAGGGTGCTCGACCCGGCAGCGAGCGAGTCGGTGAAGATCATCGGATACTTCGACTCGCTCGTTGCGGGCGGCGCGGGTGCCGAGTCGGTCGTGCGGGCAGCGGCGATCCTGAGCGGCGTGCCCGCGGGCGCACGGGTGCGTGGCCGTCTCATCGGCGTCGATGCGGACGGCGGGCGGACCGCACCGCGAGAGCCCGAGGGGGCGGATGCCGCCGACGCGCCGCGCGTGTGGCTCGAGCGCCCCGACGGCGCCGGCCTGAACGACGCCATGATCATCGACCGCGCGCAGGTCGCCCTCTCGATCATCGTCGCGCGCGCCGACCCGACGATGAGCGCGGTCGAACGCGTGATCGACCCGACGGCCTCGCGAGTGGATCGCGAGGCCGCCGCCCACCGCCTGCGCCTGAGCGGTGCCGTGCGCGTCGTGGCGGCCCCGCCCACCTCCCGCCACGTGCTCACGGCTTCGACCGTGCTCGCCACGAACGAGGGGGCGGTGTGGATCGGTCTCGGCGACGTCGTGCCGCCGGACGGACCCGTCGGAACGAGCGTCGCGCGCGACCTCGACGATCTCCCCCGCGCCTGCGCCGATGCGCGTCTCGCGCTGCGCCTCGCCGATGATCGACACCGGGTGGTGGATGCCGCCGAGCTCGGTGTGCTGATCATGCTGGCGCGATCGTTCGAGGCGTCGGCGCCGCGGCATCCGGATGTCGAAGCACTCGACGCCCTCGATGCCCGGGCGCTCGAGGCCCTCGACGTGGTGGTCGACAGCGAGAGCATCCGCGCGGCCGCGACGCGTCTGTCGATGCACCACAGCAGCCTGCAGTCGCGCCACGAGACGTGGACGCGCCAGCTCGGGTACGACCCGCTGAGCCCGCGGGGACGCGCCCGCTTCCTCGCGGCGCGATTACTGCAGCGGCTGGCCTAGGCGCCACCGCGGCGAAGCCCTCGCCGCCTTCGCGAGGCCCCGACGGGCCGGGCGCGAATGCCGAAGCGCACGCGTGGCGATGAGCGGGCGATGTGCGCCGTTCTTCGAGTCTAGTAAGGTAACCCTTGCCTAACTCGAAGCCACGGCATCCCCTCCCGAAAGGACATCTCGCCATGCCCTCGCGCGCCTCCTCCCGCCTCGCCCTCGCCACCGTCACCGGGCTCGCCCTCGTGCTCTCCGGGTGCGCCGGTGGTGCGGCATCCGCCCCCGATGCCACCGCCGCCACGCACGACGTCGCGCACGCCCGCGGCACCACCACGGTGACCGATGCTCCCCAGCGCGTCGTCACGCTCGAGCCTCTCGAGCTCGACACCGCGGTCGCGGTCGGCATCACCCCGGTCGGCACGGCCGTGGCGAACATGGTCAACGGGGTGCCCAGCTACCTCGGCGTCGAGGGGGTCGCTCCCGTCGGCACCGTCAGCGAGCCCGACCTCGAAGCGATCGCGGCGCTGCAGCCCGACCTGATCCTCGGCACCGAGTCCCGCCACTCCGCCCTCTACGACCAGCTCAGTGCGATCGCCCCGACGGTTTTCATCGCCACGCAGGCGGACCCCTGGCGCGACAACGCGGCACTCATCGGCGAGGCCCTCGGCCGCGAAGACGAGGTGAAGAAGGCGGTGGATGCCGTGGACACCCGCTGCGACGAGATCGAGGCGGCGCACCAGCTCGCGGGGAAGACCGCCGAGATGATCCGCCCGCGCGATGAGACGACCCTGAGCCTGTACGGTCGGGTCTCGTTCGCCGGCAGCCTGCTGGAGTGCGTCGGCTACACGATCCCCGACCACGAGTGGGAGGACGGACTGCAGGCCGACATCTCGCCCGAGAACATCGCGAGCGCCACCGCCGACGCCGTCTTCGTCACCACCACCGACGTGACCGACCGCTCGACGATCCCGGCGGCCATCGTCCAGAACGCAGCGGCCTTCCCCGTCGTGACGCTGGTCGACAACAGCACCTGGGTCGCGGGCGTCGGGCCCAAGGGCGCACAGTCGGTGCTCGACGACATCGAGACCTTCCTCGCCTCGGCGAAATGACGTCTGCGCCCGTGCAGGCGGCGGCCCCCGCCCGCCCCGCGCGCCTCGGCAGGACCGCCGCCGGCACCCTCGTGCTGGCAGCGGTCTTCGCCGTCGCCGTCGCCCTGTCGCTCATGATGGGCGCCAACCCGCTCCCCCTGTCGGCGGTCTGGGCCTCGCTCACGGGCGCCGGCACCCCCGACACCGACTTCGTGGTGCAAGGGCTCCGGGTCCCGCGGACGATCGCGGGGGTCGTCGCGGGAGCGGCCCTGGGCGTGGCGGGAGCGCTCATGCAGTCGTTCTCGCGCAATCCGCTCGCCGACCCGGGCGTGCTGGGCGTCAACGCGGGGGCGGCGTTCGCCGTCGCCCTCACCGTCGCGGTCTTCGGCATCCAGAACTCGCTCCTGCTGGTGTGGCCGGCGTTCCTCGGGGCGCTGGTCGTGACCGTCGCGGTCGCGCTCGTCGGATCGGCCGGGCGCGGTCGGGCCGACCCGATCCGCCTCGTGCTCGCGGGAGTCGCCGTGGGTGCCGTGCTCTCGGGCATCACCTCGGGGCTCATGCTGAGCGACCCCGACGCCTTCGACACGATGCGCGGCTGGAACGCCGGATCGCTCCTCGGCCGCGGGCTCGAGGTCATCCTGCCGGTCGCTCCGTTCGTCGCCCTCGGTCTGCTCGTGGCGTTCGGCCTCGGGCGCGGGCTCAACGCGATCGCCCTGGGCGACGATCTCGCGCAGGCGCAGGGCGTGCGTGTCGGCCGAGTGCGCGTGGCATCCATCGCCGCCGTCACCGTTCTCGCGGGGGCCGCGACCGCCCTGGTCGGACCCCTGTCGTTCGTGGGACTGATGGTGCCGCACGTCGCCCGCTGGATCGCCGGCCCCGATCAGCGCCTCATCCTGCCGCTGAGCGCCCTCGCCGCCCCGATCGTCGTGTTGCTGGCCGACGTCCTCGGCCGCGTGATCATCGCGCCCGCCGAGGTTCCCGCCGGGATCGTCACCGCGTTCGTCGGCGCCCCCGTGCTCATCGCCCTCGCGCGTCGACGCAGGGCGGCGGCGCTGTGACCATCGTCGCTCTTTCCCCGCGTCTCGCGCGGGGCGGTGTCCGCCTGCGCCCGCGCAGCGTCGTGGTCGGAGCCGCCACCCTCGCCGCGATCCTGACCCTCGCGGTGCTGTCGCTGGGGTGGGGCACCTACCCCGTGGCTCCGGATGCCGTGGTCCGCGCGCTCCTCGGAGGCGGGACGCCCCTCGACACCACCGTCGTCGTCGGGTGGCGACTGCCCCGCGTGCTCGCGGCGGTCGCCCTCGGCGCGCTGCTGGCGATCGCGGGGGCGCTGTTTCAGACGGTGACGCGCAATCCCCTCGCGAGCCCCGACATCCTGGGCCTGTCGAACGGCGCGTTCACCGGCATGCTGATCGCCCTGGTGCTCGTGTCGCCGTCGTGGCCCGCGCGGGCCGCGGGTTCGCTGGTCGGCTGCCTCGCGGCATCCGTCGTCATCTGGCTGCTGTCGTATCGCGGAGGGATCCAGGGGTTCCGTCTCATCGTCGTCGGCATCGGCGTCTCGGCGATGCTGGCCTCGCTCAACACGTGGATGCTGCTGCACGTCGAGCTCGAGACCGCGATGTTCGCCTCGGCCTGGGGACACGGCTCGCTCAACGGCGTCACCGGCGACGCTCTCGGCGGTGTGCTGCTGATCGCCGCGCCCGTCGCCCTCGCCGCCTTCGCGCTCGTGCCCGCCCTGCGCCAGCTCGAGCTCGGCGACGACCTCGCCACCGCTACGGGCGTGCGCCCGCACCTCGTGCGCAGCCTCGCCCTGTTGATCGGTGTGGTGCTGGTCGCGGGCGCCACCGCGATCGCCGGCCCGATCGCGTTCGTGGCGCTCGCTGCCCCGCAGATCGCCCGGCGCCTCGCGCGCTCGCCCTCACTGTCGCTCACGCTCTCTGGACTCGTCGGGGCGCTGCTGCTCCTGGCCTCCGACGCCGTCGCGCAGCATCTGCTGCCGGTCACCCTTCCCGTCGGCGTCGTCACCGTCTCGGTCGGCGGCGCGTACCTCATCGTCATGATCGTCTCGGAGATCCGCCGCCGTGCCTGACACCCCCCACCTGCTCGCGCGCCCCTGGGCCTACAGCGCGTTCCCCGTGGCCGTTCGTGCCCGCCGAGCGCTCTCGCCGCACTTCCTGCGCCTCACCTTCGGCGGCGAGACGTTGCGGCACTTCGCCCCGTGGGGTGCGGACCAGCGCATCAAACTCGTGCTCCCGCTGCCCGGCGGCGGCCTCGCCGACTTCGGTCTGCTCGCCGAGCCGACGCCCCACCCCTCCGACTGGTACGCCCGCTGGAAGGCCCTGCCGGTCGACGAGCGCAACGTCCTGCGCACGTACACCCCCGCCGCGATCCGGCCCGAGGCCGGCGAGATCGACGTCGACTTCTACCTGCACTCCCCCGAGGGCCCCGCCTCGCGCTGGGCGCGCACCGCGGAGATCGGCGAGACGCTCGTCATCACGGGCCCCGATGCGCGCAACGGGTGGACGGGGTACGGCATCCACTGGCAGCCGCCCGCACTCGGCACCTTTCTGCTCGTCGCCGACGAGACGGCGATCCCCGCGGTCCGCAACATCGCCGCCGCCCTCCCGGCGCAGGCGCAGGGGGTCGCGATCGTCGAGATCGGCGATGCCGCCGACGACGTCACCGTGTCGGCGCTGGGCGACCAGGTCGACGTGCGCGTCGTCGGACGCGGCGAGACAGAGGCGGCCGTCCGCGCGTGGGGCTCGACGGAGGTCGATTACGCCTGGCTGGCCGGGGAGTCGGGTGTGGTGACCGCGGCGCGGCGCGTGCTGGTCCGCGAGCTCGGCGTCGCGCGCGAACGGGTGTCGTTCCTCGGGTACTGGCGCGAGGGCGGAGCGCTCGTCGACTGAGGCCCGTCGCGCTCAGGCGAGCACGAGCTCGATGTTGCGATGATCGCGGAACACCCGCAGCACCAGCTCGAAGTACGTCTCGCCGCGACCGGCGTCGAGCGCGTCGAGCGCACGCTGCGCGGGAGGTGCGGCGTACACCTCGGGGCGTTCCAGCTTCGCGCGGTAGTACTCCCGCGTGGTCTCGACGCCGAGCGCCCCGCGCGCGACCTCGGCGTCGCGCCACACCACCCGCACCGGCTCGGCCCCGCGCAGATCGCCGAAGCCGCCGTACAGCAGGTCGTCGAGCGCATCGAGGCTCTCGCCCAGGGTCCAGTCCTCGTCGGGCATGAAGACGCGGTTCAGTTCGACGTAGAGCGACGCGATGCCGTGCACCGCCGCTCCGTCGATCTCGAAGGTCGGCCGGGTCATGGCATCCGTCCACCCGACGTCGCGAAGGCCGCGGGGGTCACGCCCAGCACCCGCCGGAAGTGTCGCGTCAGGTGCGACTGATCGTGGAAGCCGGCGCGCACGGCCGCCTCGGCGGGGCGCACGCCGTCGACGAGCAATCGGCGTGCCGTGTCGACGCGACGCGTCACGAGGTAGCGATGCGGAGCGATGCCGTAGGTCTGCGAGAACACCCGGACGAGATGGCTAGGGTGCGCATTCAGTTCGCGCGCCGCGTCGGCGAGGGTGAACGACTCGCTGGTGCGGTCGTCGAGCAGCGCGCGCAGGCGGCGGGCGAGCGGGGCGTCCGCGGCCGCAGCGATCCCCGACCCAGCGTGGGCGAGCACGGCCTCGCGCACCGCGAGCAGCCAGTGCTCGGCGGCGAGTGCGTCTCCCGGATGCCGCAAGGCGGCGTGCACGCGCCGTGCCGCGGTCATGGCCTGCGGGTCGGCCAGGGTCGGGCGCCGCGCGATCCGCGCCGCCGTCTCACTCGAGAGCCACTCCCCACCGAGGTACAGCACGCGCTTGCGGTAGCCCTCGCCCGCGCGGGCGGAGCGTCCGTCGTGCGGGATGCCCGGCGGCAGCACCGTCACCGCGGACGGAGCCGCGTAATAGGCGCCTCCGTCGAGCGCGTACGAGACGACTCCGCGGTCGACGAGCATGACGGCCCAGTCGTCGTGCGTGTGCACCGGGTAGGCGTGGTCGAGCTCGGCGTGGTAGCTCTCACGAAGCAGCGGCACCTCGGGATGCCATGCCCGCACGCGATCGACCATGTGAGAAACGTACAAGACCCCACCGACACCGCCGCCCGATGCTGAAGGGGTGAGTGAAGAGAACACCGTCCCCCTGTTCGACACCAAGGTGATCGTGATGCTGCGCGACGACCTCGCCCCCTGGCAGGAGCTGAACGTCACCGCGTTCCTCATGTCGGGGATCGCCACGAGCGCGCCAGATCTGGTCGGCGACCCGTATCTCGACGCCGACGGCACGACGTACCTGCCGATGCTGCGGCAGCCGGTGATCGTCTTGAGCGGTGACGCCGAGACGCTGACGAGGGCGCGAGCCAAGGCGGCCGCGCGCGACGACGTCGCCCTCGCCGTCTACACGCGCGAGCTCTTCGCCACGTCCCACGATGCGGCGAACCGCGCGGCCGTGGCCGCGGTCGCGGCATCCGATCTCGATCTCGTCGGCATCGCGATGCGCGGCCCGCGCAACGCCGTCGACCGCATGGCGAAAGGCGCCACCGCCCACGCGTGACGGGAGTTCACTCCCCCGGAACGAGCAGCCCGCTCTCGTAGGCCGCGATCACCAGCTGCGCGCGGTCGTGGGCGCCGAGCTTGAGCATCGTGTTCTTCACGTGGGTCTTCGCGGTGTGCGGCGAGATGAACAGCGCGGCCGCGACCTCGTCGTTCGACCGGCCGCGCGCAACATGAAGCAGCACCTCTCGCTCGCGCTCGGTCAGCATTGCCAGCGACGGGGCGTCCCGCGGGGCCGCCGGCTCGACGCGGCGCACGTACCTCTCGATCATCGCCCGGGTCGCCACCGGCGACAGCAGGGCGCCGCCGTCGTCGACGGCGAGCACCGCGTGCACGATCTCGTCGGGCTCGGCTCCCTTGCCGATGAAGCCGCTGGCCCCCGCCCGCAGGGCCGCGACGACGTAGTCGTCTTCCTCGAACGTGGTGAGGATGAGCACGCGCGTCTCGGCGAGGGCGGGGTCGGTGCAGATGAGACGAGTGGCCTCGATGCCGTCCAGGCGCGGCATGCGGATGTCGCACACCACCACGTCGGGCCGCAGCGATGCGGCGAGCGCGACCGCTTCTTCTCCGTCGACGGCTTCGCCCACCACTTCGATGCCGGGCGCGGCATCGAGAAGGTCGCGCACGGCCGTGCGGATGAGGGCTTGGTCGTCGACCACGAGCACGCGGGTCATCGGACACCTCCGGGGGTGACGGCGAGGGGAAGACGCGCGGCGAGACGGTAGCCGCCGGGGGCGAGCCCGGCATCGAGGTGACCGCCCACCGACTCGACGCGTTCGCGCAGACCGACGAGGCCGAAGCCGGAGGGAGACGCGGTCTCGGGCGTGCGGTCGAGGGGGTTGGTGACCACGATCTCGATCTCGTCGCCGTCGCGGCGCAGCAGCACGTGCGCGCGACGCGCGGTGCCGTGCTTGAGGGCGTTGGTCAGTCCCTCTTGCACGACGCGGTAGGCGACGATGTCGACCGAGAGGGGCAGCGCGTCGGCCGGGTCGTCGCGGTCGAGCTCATCGCGGACGACGACGTCCCACCCCGCGACACGCACCGACTCCACGACGTCTGCGAGGCGCGCGAGGCCGGGCTGCTCGCGCGGAGCGGATTCGTCGGGCGCGCGCAGCACGGTGAGCAGGGATCCGATCTCGCTGAGCACGTCGCGCGAGGCGGTGCGGATGGTCGCCAGCGCCTCGCGGGCGCGCTCGGGCCGCGTCTCGAGCGTCGACGACGCCACTCCCGCGTTCAGGCTGATGACCGAGATGCGGTGCGCGACGGCGTCGTGCAGGTCGCGGGCGATGCGCAGACGTTCCTCGGTGACCCGGCGCCGGGCCTCGGCCTCGCGCGTCTGCTCGGCGCGGCGGGCGCGTTCGATCACGGCCTCGACGTAAGCGCGGCGGGAGCGGGCGGCGTCGCCCAGCGCGCCCGCGAGCGTCACCATGAGCCCGACCTGGAGAAAGCGGGTGTCGAGCCCCGTCGTGAGCTCGATCACGATGCTCACCCCGACCAGGCCCACCACCGCCGGGATCGCCACCGGGGCGGCCTCGCGCCGTGTGAGCCGGTCGGCCATGCCGTAGGAGGCGATCACCATCGACAGCGCGACCCCGGGCAGCAGCGTGCCGAGCACGAGCGCGGTGACGTACAGCGCGATGCACGCCAGCAGCACCGTGCGCGGCCAGCGCCGCCGCAACGGCAGCAGCAGCGCGGGCACGATCGCGATCGCGTAGACGAGCGGGCTCGACGGGCGCAGCTCGGGGAACGGCACGGGGGCGAAGACCGGCGCGATCACGAGGATCGCGGCGACGACGTCGAGCAGCCACGCGCGACCGGCCGGGATCAGACGCGGCGCGGAGTCCGTCGTCGGGTCGGGTCGCATCGTCCCAGTCTGACGCGCACGCGAGCGTCTGACCATCGCCCGCTCGGGGCAGACGAGATCTCCCCCCACCGGGGTATGCCCGCACCCCCGCTGAGCGACGCGGCGGCGAGCCCGCGCGACGACAGTGGAGCCATGACCACCGAACCTCCTCCCCCGCTCTTCTCCGTCGTGGACCTGCACAAGTCGTACGGCCGCGGCTCGGCGCGCTTCGACGCGCTGCGCGGAGTGTCGCTCGACATCCGACGCGGCGAGAGCATCGCGATCGTCGGCAAGAGCGGCTCGGGCAAATCCACCCTCATGCACCTGCTCGCCCTCATGGACGCCCCCACCACCGGCTCGGTGGTCTTGGAGGGGACGGATGCGGCGACCCTCCGCGGTCGTCGACTGAACCGCACCCGCAACAAGACGTTCGGCTTCGTGTTCCAGCAGTTCTTCCTCACCCCGAGCGCCTCGGTACTCGACAACGTCGTGCTGCCGCTGAAGATCGCCGGGGTCGGCCGGGCCGAGCGCAAGCGTCGGGGACTGGCGGCCCTGGCCGAGCTCGACATGCAGGACAAGGCGAAGAACAAGGCCACGGCCCTCTCGGGCGGCCAGAAGCAGCGCGCGGTCATCGCCCGCGCCCTCGTCAACGACCCGCAGGTGATCTTCGCCGACGAGCCCACGGGCAATCTCGACACCGCCACCGGCGCCGTCGTCGAAGACATCTTGTTCCGCCTCAACCGCGAGCACGGCATCACCCTCATCGTCGTCACGCACGACGAAGACCTCGCCGCGCGCTGCGATCGCCGCGTACAGATCCGCGACGGCGTGATCGTCGCCGAAGAACGGAGTGCGGCATGAAGACCACCGACCTCGTCGCCACCGCGGCGGCCAACACGTTCCGCTCGAAGACCCGCACGATCCTGACCGTCCTCGCGATCTTCGTCGGCGCGTTCACCCTCACCCTGACAAACGGGCTCGGCACGGGCATCAACCGGTTCATCGACGACACGGTCTCGGCGATCGGTGCCGGCGACGTGCTCACGGTGACGAAGACGAGCACGAGCGATGCGGCATCCGGAGCCCCTCAGAAATACGACCCCGACTCGGTCGCCGGCGGCACCACGAACCCCGGTCGACCGGGCGCGAGCACGGCCGTCTCGGCGCTGACGGATGCCGACATCTCGACCATCGAGGGCCTGTCGGGCATCGAGCGGGTCGTCCCCGCGAAGGCCGTGAAGATCGACTTCGTGCAGTACGACGGAGGGCAGCCCTACGTCGCGTCGGCGGGCTCGCTGATCAGCGGTCAGACCCCGCAGCTGGCGGCCGGAACGGCGCCCGACGGTTCGAGCACGACCCTGCAGACGGCGATCCCCGAGTCGCTCGTCTCGCCGCTCGGGTTCTCGAGCGCCGATGACGCGGTCGGGGCCACCCTCACCGTCGCCGTGTCGGATCCGGTGCGCACCCCGCACCTGGTCGAGGCGACGATCACCGGCGTGACGGAGGGCGCCTTCGCCAACGCCACCTCCCTCACCACCAATCCCGCCCTCGAAGACGCCCTGTTCGCCGCGCAGAACACCGGCGTGCCCTCCGACCAGCTCGACCGGTACGCCAGCGCGAGCGCCTTCGTGTCGCCGACGGCCACCGCGGCGCAGATCGACGAGATCAAGACGACGCTCACGGATGCCGGATACACCGGCCAGACCGTTTCGGACCAGCTGGGCACCTTCAAGGCCGTGATCGACGGCATCGTGCTCGTGCTGAACGCGTTCGCCGTGATCGCGTTGCTGGCGGCGAGCTTCGGCATCGTCAACACCCTGCTGATGTCGGTGCAGGAGCGCACCCGTGAGATCGGGCTGATGAAGGCGATGGGCATGGGCAGCGGGCGGGTGTTCTCGCTCTTCAGCCTCGAAGCGGTGTTCCTGGGATTGCTCGGCAGCTTCATCGGCGCCGCGGTGGCGATCGCGGTCGGCACCGCGGTGAGCGCACAGCTCGGTCAGAGCCTGTTCAGCGACCTGCCGGGGCTGCAGCTGATCGCGTTCGATCCGACGTCGATCCTGGTTACGACGGTGGCGATCATGGCGATCGCGTTCCTGGCCGGCAGTCTCCCCGCGGCACGGGCTGCCCGGGCGGATCCGGTCGAGTCGCTCCGCTACGAGTGACCGCAGTTCCGCGAACGCAAGAGGGCCGGATGCCATGGCATCCGGCCCTCTCGTATCGAACCCCTTAGCGGAGGTTCCGGACGACTACTCGCCGCCGTTGATGACCGACAGATACGACCCGAAGGGACGTGCGGTGTCGGAGGCGGCGAAGTCGTCGGCGATGCCCTCGTGAGGCGCGTTGTCGTTCTGCATGGATCGAGTGTGGCTGACCTGCCTGGAGCGGAAACGGTCCTTGACAGGAACGGGAAAGTACGCCTAGCTAACTACTCATCAGTCGAGACGTTGAATGTCTGCGTCCGGCAATCGATACCCAGATTACGCATAGGGAAAATATCGGTACTACTGGTCTTTCGAGGACTACGGTTCCCTCGAAGGGGGTAGACCGTGACCAAACCTCGCACTGTGACACATGTGTACTCGCTCGGCGGCGGCTGGGAGAAGACCTCCCACGAGACCTTGACCCCGGAGGTGGCCGAAGAACTGCGCCATCAGGGATTCACCATGGTGCGCGCGCGACGCGGCATGTTCGACACCCGCGAGATCTCGCTCCGCGACTATCCGCCGCAGCGCGCGGGCGCACCGACCGTTCCGAGCTGACCGCGCGTCAGGTGCCGGCCGTGTCCGCCGACGGGGCGAACACGATGATCGCCGCCCCCACCAGGGCGACGGCCGAGCCGACGTAGTCCCACGTCGTCGGCTTGAACCCGTCGACGACGATGCCCCACGCCAGCGATCCCGCGACGAACACCCCGCCGTAGGCTGCGAGCACCCGGCCGAACTGCGCGTCGGGCTGCAGCGCCGCGATGAATCCGTACGCCCCCAGCGCGACGATGCCCAGAAGCGCGAGCCACCATCCGCGGTTCTCGCGCACGGCCTGCCAGATCAGCCACGCTCCCCCGATTTCGGCCACGGCGGCGAGCAGGAAGAGGACGATGATGCGTGCGGTTGTCACCCGACCATTGTCGGCGACGCGCGATCGGCCCTACACCACCGAACGGGGGACAGACAGCGCGCCGGAGCCGGCGTAAGGTTGGCCACCCCGCTCCAACGACGTGGCCCCGAGGGGTTTTCGTCAGGAGGACACCATGACTCGACCGCGTACCGCCACTCACGCCTATCGCATTCCGGGCGGCTGGCAGAAGGTCCCGCACCACCCGCTCACCGCGGATTTCGCGCGCGACCTCCGCGGCCAGGGCTTCACGATTGTGCGAGCCCGACGCGGGTGGAACGACTCGCGGGAGCTGTCGCTGACGCAGTACGCCGCGGATCCGGCATCCGGAACCTCCACCTGGGTGGACTCCGAGCTGAAGCCGTTCAGCGGCTGACCACTCGGCTCGACCATCTCGCAGCGGGGCTCCATCGGTAACGCCGGAGGGGCCCCGCTCTGTGCGAGGCCCCTCCGGGGTGGTGGATCAGAGAACGTCAGGCGCGAGCGGCCGCCGAGGTCATCGGGCACTCGAACGGGTCGCGGGCCGCGAGACCCACCCGGTTGAGGTACTGGATGACGATGCCGTACGACTGCAGCAGCGTGGTCTCGACGTAGGGGACGTTGAGCGTCTGGCTGTGCTCCTTGACGATCGCGCGGGCCTTGCTGAGGTGCGGGCGCGGCATGTTCGGGAACAGGTGGTGCTCGATCTGGTAGTTCAGGCCACCCATGAGCCACGTGGCCCACCAGCCGCCGGTGATGTTGCGCGAGGTGCGCACCTGCTTGCTGAAGAAGTCGAGCTTCGCGTCGGGAGCGATGACGGCCATGCCCTTGTGGTTCGGGGCGAACGAGGCGCCCATGTACAGCCCGAACACGGCGAGCTGCACGCCGACGAAGGCGAAGGCCATGCCGAGCGGCAGGAAGACGAATACCGGAGCGACGAAGATCGCGAAGCGGAGGGCGATGAGGCCGAGCTCGGTCCAGCGACCCTTGACCGGCTCCTTCGAGAACAGGTGGCGCAGACCGATGAAGTGGAGGTTGGCACCCTCGAGCGTGAGCAGGGGGAAGAACGCCCAGCCCTGGCGCTGCGTGATCCAGCGCTGCAGGCCGCGCGCCTTGGCGGCGTCGACCTCGATGAACGAGATCGTGTCGATCTCGATGTCGGGGTCTTTGCCCACGCGGTTGGGGTTGGCGTGGTGGCGGGTGTGCTTCGAGGTCCACCACGACAGGCTCATGCCGACGACGCCGGCAGCGAGCCACAGCGCCAGACGGTCATTGGCCTTGCCCGAGGCGAAGATCTGCTTGTGCGCGGCCTCGTGGGCGAGGAACGCCACCTGGGTGAGCAGAATGCCGAGCGCCGCGGCGATGAGCAGCTGGAACCAGCTGTCGCCGAGCAGGATGAAACCAGTGACGCAGCCGGCGAAGCCGAGGGTGAGCACGGCCCCGACCATCGCGTAGAAGCGGCGGGCGCGGACCAGCAGGCCCGTTTCGCGCACGACCTGCGAGAGCTCGGTGTAGGCCTTCGCCATGGGCGGGAAGTCCGTCGTCCCCTTGTAGGTCTGACGGATCGGCCCCATCCGGGACTCGATGACGGGTGCAGCCATTGCGTGCTCCTCGGGTGGGGGTGACCGTAGCGGCCCGAAGCCGAAGGCGGATGCCGAGGACTTGTTCGCGACGCTACTGGGGGCGTATGCGCGATCGCGAATACTTCGCGGTGCCGAGCCCCGGAATCACGCGGGTCGTGGCTGTGAACAGGGGCGATTGCCCAGGCGATTGCCAGGCTGGGGCCGCTTGGGGGTCGTATTCCGGGGCGGCGACGCTCAGTCGCGCAGGACGTATGCGGTGACGCTCGGCGAGAGCTGGCGGGCGTCGAAGCGACCGAGAACGATGTTGTTCATCTTGGTCGTGTCGGGCTGCCCGATGACCACCCATGTGTCGTCGCTCGCCTGGGCCGTGACGTCGGCGGCACCGCACTGCGCCGTCGTCTGATTGCCGCCGGTATTCGTCTGCACCACGGCCAGGCACACTTCGTCGGGCTGGTCGGGCTGGCGCCCGATGTAGATCACACTGTCGTCCAAGAAGGCGACGTAGCGAACGGTGTCGGCATCCAACAACCCCATGGCCTCCGGAATGGGGAATTTGTCTTCGCCCGTCGCGGCGTATCGCAGCTCCGGGATGTCCGCCGCGCTGCGCAGCGTCGGCAGGGTCGTTCCGATGACGATCCCTGCCAGCAGGCCCAGAGCGAGCGCAGCAGTGGTGAGGATCGCAATGCGTCGTCTGCTCAGGCCGCGCCCGGTATTCGCGGGGCGGAGCTCGGACTCCGGGTCGGGGTCGGGCTCGGGGTCGGACTCGGGGTCGGGGTCTCGATCCGCGGGCGCCTCCCCGCGGGCCGTCGTCCGCGCGCGGTGTTCGAGCTCCTGCAGTCGCTCGACGTGCTCGTCTGTGAGCGGAGGCTGCGCGTCCGCACCCCGGCCGTAGGCGCGGGCGCGCAAAACCGTCAGTTCCTCGTGTTCTGCGGCGGTGAGCATGCGTCCACTCTGCCGCACCGGGTCACGCCGATCCGGGAGACGCTGCGAGGCGTTACCCCAACAGCGCGTGGACCCGCTGGCGCAACGCCGCTGTCGCCTCCTGGCGCGAACGCCCCGCCCCATCCTCGTGAAGGAGGTCGACGGCGACCTCGACGAGGATTGCGGTGCTGAGGAAGAGGTCGGCCGCGACGACACCCTGCCCGTCATCGCACGGGTGTCGCGAAGCGCGGATGGCCGCCGCGGGAGTGCCGAAGCGCTCGCGCACCGCCGCACGCTCTTCGGGCGTCGCGTCCCAGAAAGGTCGTCCTGTTGCCGCGGCCCGATCGATCACGTTGATCAGGAACTCACGAGCGTCTGTCTGTGCCACGTCGATTGTTCGTGGCGGCGGGGCGGGTGGATGGTGGGGCGTCCTACTGGTTTCGCAGCCGCCTACGCGGCCGCGTCGCCGGGGGTCAATGGCTGGACTTACCGCGCACGCGACCTGTTGGCTGGGGACATGGGGATGACGAATGCCGAGGTGAAGCGGATCGTGCTTCCGACCGTTCCGCTCTCCGCGTTGACGGTCGTCGCGTTCGTGCTCGCGGTGAACGGGCTATGGGTCCTCGCGGTCATCGTCATCGCTGTGGCCGTTGCCTCCCTCATCTGGTCGGTGCGACGCGAGCGGAACCGCGACGCCGACGAGGCGCTCGCGCGTGCCGCTCGCTACGAGGCGGCCGAGCGGGATCAGGACCCGGTCTCGTGATCTCGTTCATGGATGCGACCTCGTGAACGCCGAGGATCGCGCGGCGGCTCTCCGTCGCCTCGACGAGGTCGAGGACCAACTGCTCCGGTCCACCATGAGCCTGGCCCGCTGGGACCCCGGTGCGCACGTGTGGCGGGAGGAACTGGATGCCGAACAGGCGCGCTTTCGCGAACAACTCGGCCTCCCGCCGGCCCCGGGCGCCGGCGCCACGAGCAGCAGGGCCGAGTGGGTCATGCTGATCGCGTCGTGCGTCGCGATCGTGACGGTCCTCGCGCTGCTCAACCTGGGGTGACACGAAGCGGGACGTTCGGCGGACCATGCGTGCGCTTGCCGCGCGCTTCGCGCGTGAAACGACGAAGGGCCGGAATCCCGAAGGATTCCGGCCCGATCTGTCGGGATGACAGGATTTGAACCTGCGACCCCTTGACCCCCAGTCAAGTGCGCTACCAAGCTGCGCCACATCCCGTTACCCGCGAGCGGGCAACTCCCCTATATTAGCCCCTCGCCGACAGTGCCGCGAACCAGCGCACGGCCCGGGCGTGTGGCCGCCCCCTTGTCGATGTCGGACCCCCTCGCTACGGTCGCCGACATGACGATCGAGATCCTGCCCGCGACCTCCGACCGCTTCGACGACGCCGAGGTCGCGCTCGACAGCGGCGATGGTCCCGGATGCCAGTGCCAATGGTGGCTGCTCACCAACGCGGAGTTCGAGAAGAACTCCCGCGAGCAGCTCACCGAACGCTTCCGCACCGAGATGCAGGGCGAGCGGCCCCCTGGGCTCATCGCCTATGTCGACGGAGAACCGGCAGGATGGGTGCGCGTCGGCCTCCGCACCGATCAGGCGCGACTCCTGCGCACCCGCGACGTGACGACCTCCACGGCCGAGCCGCTCGACGCCGACGACGTGTGGGCGGTGTCGTGCTTCGTCATCCGCACGGCCCACCGCGGTCAGGGGTTGATGAAGAAGCTGCTGGATGCCGCGGTCACGACCGCCCGCGACGCCGGGGCACGAGTCGTCGAGGCGTACCCCCTCGACCCCGCCGTCTCGAAAAGGTCGGCAAACCAGCTGTACCGCGGCACGGTGTCGGTGTTCGAGGACGCCGGCTTCGACGTCGTCGATCGACCCAAGCCGGATCGCGCGCTCGTCTCCTTAGCGCTGCGCGACTGACCGCCCGACCTACGATGGAGGTTCGCCCACCGAGGATCTGACATGACCGATGCCCCCACCACCGCGCGCGTCGACGCGTGGCTCTGGGCCGTGCGCGTCTACAAGACCCGGTCCGCGGCGACGACCGCGTGCCGCGCCGGTCACGTGCGCGTCAACGGCGAACGGGCCAAGGCCGCGCAGCCGGTGCGGCCGGGCGATGAGTTGCGGGTGCGTATCCAGGGCTTCGACCGCATCCTCGTGGTGAAGAAGACGATCGCGAAACGCGTCGGCGCTGCCCTGGTCGCGGAGTCCGTCGACGATCGCACTCCCCCGCCGCCGTCGAAGGAGAGCATGCCGTTCGTGCCCGTGCGCGATCGCGGTGCCGGACGCCCCACGAAGCGCGACCGGCGTGACATCGAGAAGCTGCGTGGCCGCGAGCTCGACTGATCGCAGGGACCGGGGGCTTCGACAAGCTCAGCCACCTCCCCACCTGCCCGCGGTAACTCAGGTCCCTGAGCCTGTCGAAGGGGCCGGAGGCTTCCACAAGCTCAGCCACCTCCCCACCTGCCCGCAGTAACCCAGGTCCCTGAGCCTGTCGAAGGGCCGGAGGCTTCGACAAGCTCAGCCACCTCCCCACCTGCCCGCAGTAACCCAGGTCCCTGAGCCTGTCGAAGGGCCGGAGGCTTCGACAAGCTCAGCCACCTCACCGACCCGCGGTAACCCAGGTCCCTGAGCCTGTCGAAGGGCCGGAGGCCTCGACAAGCTCAGCCACCTCACCGACCCGCGGTAACCCAGGTCCCTGAGCCTGTCGAAGGGACCGGAGGCTTCGACAAGCTCAGCCACCTCCCCACCTGCCCGCAGTAACCCAGGTCCCTGAGCCTGTCGAAGGGCCGGAGGCTTCGACAAGCTCAGCCACCTCCCCACCCGCGCGCGGTAACCCACGTCCCTGCGCCTGTCGAAGGGCAGCCACCTCCCGACCCGCGCGCGGGTCAGTCGAGCTGCTCCAGCAACCAGCGCGCGCCGTGGACGACCGCGCCGAGCTCCTCGACGCGCGTCGCGAGCTCTCGGTCGCTCGTCACGACGACGACCGGTCGGTGCTGAGCGACCAGCTCGCGAACAACGGTCACGATCTCGTCGTCGCCCTCGCCCGGCGCGTGCCGCACATCAATCGCGGGTGCGACAGGCTCCGCCGACCGGGCCTGGCCCTCGAGCACGGCCGTGACCGACGGAAACCAGCGCGTCGCGGAAAGCCCGAGTGCCTCGGCATCCACTCCCCGCTCGGCGAGTCGCGAGACCTTGGTGACGATGCGGGTGGCGGCGCCGGCGCGGTCTTTCCACCAGCCGTCGGGCACCGCGCCCATCACGTTCGCGACGTCGACGACGATCGCGGGTCGCGAGGCGAGGGCCGCGCGCAGAGCCGGCCACGAGTCCGCGAAACCCGGATGCAACGGCAGGCCGTCGACCCGATCGACCGGAACCCACTCGAGCGCGACGCTCTCGGGGTCGCTGATCACCGGTTCGAACGGCGTCGCGACGTCGGCGACCAGCGTGGAATACGACCAGATGCCGAGGTCGAGCACGCTCTCGAAGCGCGGGCTCACGGCATCCGCCGGAACTCCCGCCTCTTCACCCGACTCGCGCAGCGCCCCGTCACGGGCGGACTCGCCCTCGTGACGGGCACCGCCGGGCAGCGCCCAGGTGTCGCCGAAGTGACTCCACGACACGCGGTGCTGCAGCAGCACGCCGCGGACGGGATCGAGGGCCAGCAGACCCGCAGCGCCGAAGCGGCCCCAGTACTTCTCGCCGGTGGGCGCGACGACCCACGCATCGCCGGGGTCACGGGGCCCGTGCGGACGCCGCGGTTCGCCCGGGGCGGGAGGCTGGATCGTCATCCCCTCCAGCCTGGCACACCCGCCGCGCCGCAGCTCCGCCGCGCGTCACATCGCGCCTCGAACGCCGCCGCCGCGACACTGGAGGCGTGGACTACGACCTCGACGACGACCCCGAACGCATCGACCGCGACGCGGTGTGGACGTGGCTGAGCACCGAGGCCTACTGGGGCCGCTGGCGCACGCGGGCCGACGTCGAGGCGCAGCTCGACAGCGCATGGCGCGTCGTCGCCGCCTACCACCGCGAGAGCGGTCGGCTCGTGGGCTTCGCACGCGCGATCTCCGACGGAGTGGGCTTCGCCTACCTCGCCGACGTCTTCGTGGTCGAGGAACACCGCGGTCACGGCCTGGGCAAGGCGATCGTCTCGCGCATGATCGACGAGGGTCCTGGCCCGCACTTCCGCTGGACGCTGTTCACGAGCGACGCCCACGGCCTCTATCGTCAGTTCGGTTTCGCCGAGCCCGATCGCACCGCGCTGGTGCGCCCCGCGGCTCCGGCTTAAGCCTGCCGAGGCCCCCGGTGCGGCCGCACAGGACGCGCGAGACTGCATCTCGCTGACGAACCCGCGACAACCTGCGACGGTTTCGTCAGCGAGATGCAGTCTCGGCGAACCCCGGCGGGCGAACCCCGGCGAGCGAACCCCGCACGCGCGACACCCCGGCCACCGAACCCCTCACCCTCGACACCCCGGGCGCCGCGACCCCGCGACAGCCCGCCGCCACGGCATCCGCCCCCTCCCCAATGACGAACGCCCCGACTCCACGCGGGAGACGGGGCGTTCGCTCGACGGGCTCAGGCGTCGAAACGCGCGCCCTGCGGGTCGGACGGCATGAGCTCGAACACCAGCAGGACGATCCCGCCGACGAACGGAACGAAGGCGATGAGCATCCACAACGCGCTGCGGTTGCTGTCGTGCAGGCGGCGCGCGATCAGGGCGAGGTGCGGCACGATCGTCGCGAGGCCCCAGAGGAACAGCACGATCAGGAACACGAGGCCGAGGCCGCTCGGCGGCACCGGGTTGCCCGCGGCGTCGACGCCGCCGCCACCGCCCGTGATCAGCGCGAGCATGCTGAGCACGAACGAGATCACGGCGTTGGCGAGGATCCACCACCAGAACTCGCTGCGGCTGGCCCGCCCGGTGAAGGTGGCGTACTTCTTGAAGAAGCGCTGGACGGCGGCTCCGATCGGCGCGCCGTAGTACGGCTGGCTGAGCGGAACGGCGGAAGAAGCAGCGGTCATGTGTGTCCCCCTGACACGATGGCGAGTGCAATGCACGCCGATGAGGTCACCGGCGCGAGTGAACCCTATCGACTCGGTCGGTCGCGCGAGGGCACCTTGCGCCGGTCAGCGGTCGAAACGCGCTCCCCCGGGGCGCGATGCCTGCACCGTGAAGACGAGCAGGATCACCGGTCCGATCAGCGGGATCAGCCCGATGAAGATCCAGAATCCGCTGCGATCCGTGTCATGCAGGCGCCGCACGAGCACCGCCAGCGTCGGCACGATCGTCGCGAGGGCCCACACCAGCCAGATCAACCCGAGGATCACCCCGAGCGGACCGGTGACGGTCATCGAGCCGTCGGCTTCGACGCGGATGCCGTCGGTCAGCGTGGGCAGCGCGTTCAGCACCGTGCCCACGACGGCGGCGGTCAGCACCCACCACCAGTACTCGCTGCGGCTCGCGCGCCCGCGGAAGGTCGCGTACTTCGCGAAGACGCGGCGGATCGCGGCGCCCAACGGAGCGCCGTAGTACGGCTGGTCGAGGGGCGGCGCGACGGTGGTCATGTGGTCTCCCGGCAAGAAGAGGGCGGATGCCACGGCGGCGCCGTCGCGAGAGCACTGTATCGACCACCCGGTCGGGTGCGGGCCCGCTTGCGCCGGTGCGGCGCGCTAGCTCCACGGCCCGGCGCGCGCCGGCTCCACGGCCCGGCGAGCGGTCGAGACTGCATCTCGCTGACGAACCGGTGTCAGGCTGCGCCCGGCTTGTCAGCGAGATGCAGTCTCGCGAGAAGTCCCGGCCCGCAGACCCGCCCGCACGCGGGGTCACGACGGCGCGACCGGCATCCCTCCGCACGCGAAAGCGCCCCGCCCCACGACGGGGACGGGGCGCTCGCGACGCGTGACTCAGCGCTGGCGCTTCTCGCGGATGCGCATGTTGAGCACGATCGGGGTGCCCTCGAAGCCGTAGATCTCGCGCAGGCGTCGCTGGATGAACCGGCGGTAGCCCGGGTCGAGGAACCCGGTCGTGAACAGCACGAATGTCGGCGGACGCGTGGCCGCCTGCGTGCCGAACAGGATGCGCGGCTGCTTGCCTCCGCGCAGCGGGTGCGGGTGCTCGGCGACGAGCTCCGACAGGAAGGCGTTGAACTTTCCGGTCGGAATGCGGGTGTCCCACGACTCGAGTGCCTGCTCGAGGGCGGGCACGAGCTTGTCGAGGTGGCGACCCGTGCGGGCCGAGATGTTCACGCGCGGGGCCCACGCGACGTGCGCGAGGTCTTGCTCGATCTCACGCTCGAGGTAACGGCGACGGTCCTGGTTCTCCATGTCGTCGTCGCTCAGGCGATCCCACTTGTTGAACGCCAGCACGAGCGCGCGACCCGACTCGAGCACGAGGTCGATGATGTTGAGGTCCTGCACGCTGATCGGCTGCGACACGTCGAGCACGACGACGGCGACCTCCGACTTCTCCAGCGCGGTCGAGGTGCGCAGCGACGCGTAGAAGTCGGCGCCCTGCGACAGGTGCACACGGCGACGGATGCCGGCGGTGTCGACGAGCGTCCAGAGCTTGCCCCCGAGCTCCACGACCTCGTCAACCGGGTCGCGGGTGGTGCCCGCGAGCTCGTTGACGACGACGCGCTCTTCACCGGCGGCCTTGTTCAGCAGCGACGACTTGCCCACGTTCGGGCGACCGAGGATCGCGACGCGGCGGGGGCCGCCGATCTCGTACTTGGCGACGGCCGAGACCTCGGGCAGCACCTTCATGATCTCGTCGAGCAGGTCGGCGACACCGCGACCGTGAATGGCCGAGACGGGGTGCGGCTCGCCGAGCCCGAGGTTCCACAGGGCCGTGGCCTCGGGCTCCTGGCGCGCGTCGTCGACCTTGTTGGCGATGAGGAACACCGGCTTGCCGCTCTTGCGCAGCAGCTTCACGACGTGCTCGTCGGTCGAGGTCGCCCCCACCGTGGCATCCACCACGAACAGCACGATGTCGGCGAGGTCGATCGCGACCTCGGCCTGTGCGGCCACCGAGCGGTCGATGCCCTTCGCGTCGGGCTCCCACCCGCCGGTGTCGACCAGCGAGAAGCGGCGGTCGAGCCACTCGGCCTTGTAGGTCACGCGGTCGCGGGTGACACCGGGGGTGTCCTCGACGACGGCCTCGCGCCGGCCCAGGATGCGGTTCACCAGCGCCGACTTGCCGACGTTCGGGCGACCGACGATCGCGACCACCGGCAGCGCCGGCAGGAACTCGATCTCTCCGTCACCCGACGCCAGGCCCGCGAGCAGCTCGGCGTCGTCCTCATCGAGGTCGAAGTCGGCCAGGCCCGCGCGCAGCGCTTCGGCCCGCTGTTCGGCGAGCACCTCGTCGAGGTTCTCCATCTTTTCGGCGAGCTGGTCGGGCCCGCCTTCGTACTCGTCTTCAACGCCCATCGCGGGCTCCCATCGTGGAGTCGACGACGTTGAACACGGCGTCGACGGTCTGTTCGAAATCGAGGTGGGTCGAATCGACGACCTCGACGCCGGGGGCGGCGGTGAGGAAGTCGACGACCGTGGAATCGGCGGCGTCGCGCTTGTGCAGCGCAGCGGCCACCTTGGCGGCGTCCTGGTCGGTGAGCTCGGCGCTGCGGCGCGCGGCGCGCACCTCGGGGGCGGCCGTCAGCAGAACGCGCACGGGGGCGTCGGGAAAGACCACCGTGGTGATGTCGCGGCCCTCGACGACGACACCCTGAAGAGCGGCGGATGCCACGAGCCGGCGGAACAGCTGGTTCACGGCCTGACGCACGGCGCCCACGCGGGCGACCCCGCTGACGGCGTCGGTCACGCGCGGCTCGCGGATCGCGGTCGTCACGTCGACGCCGCCGACGCGCACCCAGCGGTCGGTGGTGTCGAGCGAGATCGCGTAGTCGAAGTCGCCGAACACCTCGAGCACCGCGGTGGCGTCGGAGGTGTCGACCCCGTGCTCGAGGGCGTGCCAGGCGAGGGCGCGGTAGGCGGCGCCGGTGTCGAGGAATCCGTAGCCGAGGCGGGCCGCCGTCGCCTTCGAGACGCTCGACTTGCCGCTGCCGGCGGGACCGTCGATCGCGACGACGACGGGGGCGGATGCCGAGCCCTCGGCGGGGGCCGCGAAGCCCGGCGCGGCGAGGCCGGGGCGGAAGAGGGCGGGGGTCGGATCAGTCATGGGTGGTGCTCGCAATCCGCCATCCGCGCTGCTCGAGCCCGTCGACGGCTCGGCGGACGGCGTCGGGGACGACGCTGATCTCGGCCAGACCGAAGGGAGCCCCCGGTGAGTGCTCGAGACGCAGGTCTTCGACGTTCACGTCGAGGTCGCCGAGTTCGCCGAACAGGCGTCCCAGCTGGCCGGAGGTGTCGTCGATCATGACGACGAAAGTATCGAAGCGGCGGTTCTGACCGTGCTTGCCGGGCAGGCGCTCGACGCCCTCGTTGCCGCGGCGGATGGTGTCGGCCACCGCGCGACGGGCGCCGGGGGCGTCGGGGTCGCGCAGCGCTGCGGCCACCTCGGTGAGGTCGGACGCGAGCTCGTCGAGCACGGCGACCACGGGGGCCGCGTTCGCTCCGAGGATCTGCACCCAGAGTTCGGGAGCGGATGCCGCGATGCGCGTCGTGTCGCGCACGCCCTGGCCCGCGAGACGGAGCGATCCGTCGGGGGCCGTGACGAAGCGACCGGCGAGCAGGCTCGCCACCAACTGCGGCACGTGCGACATGAGCGCCACGGACTCGTCGTGCTCTTCGGGCGTCATCTCGAGGAGCGTCGCCCCGAGGTCGAGGGCGAGGCCTTCGACGAGCGAGAGGTCGTAGGCCGAGGTCTCGCCGTCGCGGCAGACGACCCACGGGCGGCCGACAAAGATGTCGGCGCGGGCCGAGATCGCTCCCCCGCGCTCGCGCCCGGCCATGGGGTGCGAGCCGATGTAGTGCGTGAGATCGACCCCTCGTTCGCGAAGGTTGCGCAACGGTTCGAGCTTCACGCTCGCGACGTCGGTGACCACGGCATCCGGATGCGATTCGAGTTCGCGCTGCACGACGTCGGCCGTCACGTCGGGCGGCACGGCCACCACGATCAGCGAGGGCTCGTCGTCGGGGCGCTCGGCGCGACCGGCGCCGTAGTCGATCGCGAGGCGCAGCTGCGAGGGAGACGCGTCGACGAGCACGACGTCGACACCGCGGGCGGTCAGCGCGTGGCCGATGCTGGCACCGAGCAGACCCGAGCCGACGATGCGGACGGTGCCGCTCGTGCGGGTCGCCAAAGGCCCGGCCGCGCGCGCGGACGTTCCGTTCGGTTCGCTCATCGGGTCTCCTGCTGCCCTGGGCGACGCCTCACGCGCCGCGGGCGCCCGCGAGACTCACTCGGCCGGATCGGCCGGAGCGCTGTCGGACGTGCGCGACAGCGTGAGAAGGGCACCGCGTTCTACTGTAGTCAATTCGCGCGCCTTCCCCACCGGGAGAGTTCCCAGGTGCAGCGGCCCGAACTGCCGACGCACGAGTTCGATCACCGGGTGACCGACCTCGGCGAGCATGCGCCGCACGATGCGGTTCTTGCCCGAGTGCAGGGTCAGCTCGACCAGGCTCTCTCCCCGCGAGGCGTCGAGCAGGCGCGCCTTGTCGGCCGCGATGCGTCCGTCTTCGAGGTCGACGCCCCGGATCAGGCGCTGGATGGTCTGCGGGAGCACCTGCCCCTCGACCTTGGCGATGTACACCTTCGTGACCCCGAACGAGGGGTGCGCGAGGACGTGGGCGAGGTCGCCGTCGTTGGTCAGCACGAGCAGGCCGCTCGTGTCGGCATCCAGTCGCCCGACGTTGTAGAGCCGCTCGTCCCACTCCTGCGTGAACTGACGCAGGTCGGGGCGGCCGCGGTCGTCGTTCATCGAGCTGACCACCCCGGTGGGCTTGTTGAGGATGACGTAGCGCTTCGACTCGTCGAGCTGAATGGCCGTGCCGTCGACGTCGACCAGGTCGGTCTCGGGGTGGATGCGGCGACCGAGCTCGGTGACGACGAGGCCGTTCACGCGCACACGGCCCTCGACGATCATCTGCTCGGCGACGCGGCGCGAGGCCACTCCGCGGTTGGCCAGCACCTTCTGCAGGCGGATGCCGTCATCGCTCGCGGAACCCGCGCCCTCGGTCGCCGTGCCGTCACTCAATGAGCCCCCGGTCGCTGAGCCTGTCGAAGCGTCGCTCATTTCAGTACCTCTCCGTCGAATCCGTCTGAGCCGTCGTCGAGCAACGGCGAGATGTGCGGCAGCTCGTCGAGCGAGTTGATGCCGAGGTTGACCAGCAGCTGGTCGGTGGTTCCGTAGTGGATCGCGCCCGTGTCGGGGTCGGTGAACACCTCGGTGATCAAGCCGCGGGCAAGCAGGGTGCGGACGACCGAGTCGACGTTGACCGCGCGGATCGACGCCACCTGCCCCCGGGTCACGGGCTGCTTGTAGGCGATCACGGCGAGCGTTTCGAGCGCTGCCTGCGACAGCCGCGAGGGCGCCTGGGTGTTGACGAACTCCCCCACCACGTCGTCGTACTCCTCGCGCACGTAGAGGCGCCACCCCCCGCCGACCTCGCGCAGCTCGAAGCCGCGGACCGGTCCCCCGGTCTGACCGTCGTAGTCGGCCACGAGCGTCTCGACGGCCTGTCGAACGGCCGGCACGGGCGCACCGACGGCGGCGGAGAGGCTCACGAGGCTCTGCGGTTCGTCGAGGATCAGCAGGATCGCCTCGAGGCGACGGGCGACGGATGCCGTGTCGCTCGGGCGCTGTGCGGGGATCGGGGCCTGCGCGGGGGCGGTGTCGATCACGGTGTCATCGGTCATAGTCGGCTCCCAGGGCGGCGAGGTTCTCTTCCGACCACCTCTCGGCGGTCCAACGGAGTGTGAGTTCGCCGAGCGGTTCGAGCTGCTCGAACGACAGGGCGGCGTGGCGGTACAGCTCGAGGATCGCGAGGAACCGCGCGACGACGACCCCCGTCTCGGTGACGCCGGCGACGAGGTCGCGGAAGTTCAGCGTGCCCGCGGAGCGCAGCAGCGTCACCACGATCGCCGCCTGTTCGCGGATGCTGATGAGGGGCGCGTGCAGGTGGTCGAGCCCCACCGTCGGGATCTCCTTCGGCGCGAAGGCGACCACCGCGAGCGCGGCGAAATCGTCGGCGCTGAGCGTCCACTTCAGCTCCGGCACCGCACTGCGGTACTTCTCGTCGAGCTGCACGTTGCGCGTGTGCCGCTTGTCTTCGCGCTGCAGGCAGCGCGCGAACCACGCCGAGACCTCCTTGAAGGCCCGGTACTGCAGCAGACGCGCGAAGAGCAGGTCGCGCGCTTCGAGCAGCGCCACCGACTCGGCATCCACCAACTCGCCCTGCGGCAGCAGACCCGCGATCTTCATGTCGAGCAGGGTCGCGGCCACCACCAGGAACTCCGACGCCTCGTCGAGGTCGCCGTCGGGTCCCATGGCGCGCAGATACGAGATGAACTCGTCGGTCACGCGGCTGAGCGACACCTCGGTCACGTCGAGCTCGGCGCGCGAGATGAGGGTCAGCAGCAGGTCGAACGGCCCGTCGAAATCGGGCAGCGAGACGCGGAACCCGGCGGGGGCGTCGTCCGCGAGGCGGCTGAGCTCGTCGGAGCCACCGGTCGCCGGGGGATCGCTTGCGAGGTGGCTGAGCTTGTCGAAGCCACCGGGCGCGAGGGGGCCGGACCCTTCGACAAGCTCAGGGGCCTCCGTTGCGAGGGGGCTGAGCTTGTCGGAGCCACCGGGCGCGCGGGGGCCGGGCCCTTCGACACGCTCAGGGACCTCCGTTGCGAGGGGGCTGAGCTTGTCAGAGCCACCGGGCGCGCGGGTCCCGGGCCCTTCGACAAGCTCAGG
>NZ_VEFS01000001.1:181519-784609 GCF_007679045.1 Microbacterium sp. BH-3-3-3
GGGACCTCCGTTGCGAGGGGGCTGAGGCTGTCGAAGCCACCGGTCTGCGGGGTACCCGGCCCTTCGACAGGCTCAGGGACCTCCGTTGCGAGGGGGCTGAGCCCGTCCAAGCCACCGGGCGCGCGGGTCCCGGGCCCTTCGACAAGCTCAGGGACCTCCGTTGCGAGGGGGCTGAGGCTGTCGAAGCCACCGGTCTGCGGGGTACCCGGCCCTTCGACAGGCTCAGGGGCCTCCGTTGCGAGGGGGCTGAGCTCGTCGAAGCCACCGGGCGCGCGGATACCGGGCCTTTCGACACGCTCAGGGACCTCCGTTGCGAGGTGGCTGAGCCTGTCGAAGCCACCGGAGGGGGCGGCGGTGTCGTCAGGCGACGGCGCCACGGGCGACCAGCTCCCGCGCCAACCGCAGGTAGGCCTGGGCGGCGGCGTGCTCGGGCGCGAACTCCGTGATCGGCATGCCCGAGACCGAGGCATCCGGGAACTTCACCGTACGACCGATGACCGTCTCGAGAACGTCGTCGCCGAACGCCTCGACCACGCGCTCCAGCACCTCGCGCGAGTGCAGCGTGCGGGGGTCGTACATCGTCGCGAGCACGCCGTCGAGCTCGATCGCGGGGTTGAGGCGGTCGCGCACCTTGTCGATCGTCTCGACGAGCAGCGCGACACCGCGCAGGGCGAAGAACTCGCACTCGAGCGGGATCAGCACGCCGTGCGCCGCCGTGAGGGCGTTGACGGTGAGCAGACCGAGCGAGGGCTGGCAGTCGATGAGGATCACGTCGTAATCGGACGCGACCTTGCGCAGCACGCGCGCGAGGATCGTCTCGCGGGCGACCTCGTTGACCAGGTGCACCTCGGCCGCCGACAGGTCGATGTTCGCGGGGAGGATGTCGAGGCCTTCGACCCGGGTCTCGACGATCACCTCGCGCGGATCGCGCTTCGTGTCGAGCAGCAGGTCGTAGATCGTCTCCACGTCGTGCGTCTGAATGCCGAGGCCCGCCGACAGCGCGCCCTGCGGGTCGAAGTCGATGGCCAGCACTCGGCGGCCGTAACCCGCGAGCGAGGCCGCGAGGTTGATCGTGGTCGTCGTCTTGCCGACGCCGCCCTTCTGGTTGCAGAGGGCGATGATGCGGGCGGGGCCGTGACTGTCGAGCGGCTTCGGGGTGGGGAACCCCTGGTAGGGGCGACCGGTGGGTCCGAGGATGACCTCGTCTGCGCCCGTCTTCTTGCCCTTTGTGCTCGCCGACACCGAGTCTCCCGCCTTCGTCATAACGTTCCCGAGTCTAGCCGCCGCCCGTCGCCGCGCCCGTGTGACCCGCGGGCGCCGCCGAGGTCGCGCACCCCGGTGGCTTCGACAGGCTCAGCCACCTCCCGACCGAGGTCGCCGAGCCTCGCGACGAGGTCCCTGAGCCTGTCGAAGGGACCGGCCCCCGCCGCACACCGCTCTCCCGGTGGCTTCGACAGGCTCAGCCCCCTCCGCCACCCAGGTCCCTGAGCCTGTCGAAGGGACCGGACCCCGCGCCCGCCCGGTGGCTTCGACAGGCTCAGCCCCCTCCCGACAGCGCAGCGCTAGGCCGCGCGCACGACCGACCGCGCGCGTCGCGTCTGCACGAACAGCGCCAGAGCGAGCGTCAGCGCAGCCCACGCGGCGGCGACCTTCGTCAGCACGCCGTAGATGAGATGCGTGGTGGTGTACTCCTCGTCGAACCCGCCGTTCAGACCGAGTGCGACGACGGATGCCACGACCAACGCGACCGGGAGCGAGAGCCACCAGGCCCAGCGGGCGGCATCCGGAAGCACCCTCCGCAGGGGCTCGGGCGCGTGCCGCGACAGCCACACGAGCGCGAAGATCCCCAGCACGGCCAGCCCGAAGACCCCCGACCCGTACTGCAGCCACTTCGTCACCGAGAAGGGACCCCAGCGGTCGGCGAGGGCGGGGACGAGCTGTTCGCCCGTCCGCCCTTCGTGCGTGAACAGGTCCCACGCGATGTGCGAGGCGACTCCCAGCGCGAGCGAGAGCACGAGCCACACGATGCCGACGACTCCCCCGCCGACGCTCTCGCGCAGGGCCGCGCGGGCGCCGGCATCCCACTGCGCCGGCAACCGCTCCGCCACCGGTCGCGGCAGCAGCTCGCGCGTCGCCGGACGCAGCACGCACCGCCACACCAGCAGCAGCACGAAGGCGACGACGACCGTGAGCGGCAGCCAGGCGAAGTCGTGCGTCAGGCCGTAGTCGGGCCACATCCCTCGCACGAACAGCGGCAGGTCGGGGGTCATCGCCCCGATCGCGATCGCCGCCGGAACCAGCCGTGTGCGCAGGAACGGAAGCGCGACGACGGCGTGGCTTGGCGTGAACGGCATGTCAGCTGAGGAAGAGTCCCGCGAGCGTCTTCTTGCCGCGGCGCAGCACCGACACCCCGCCGGGGAGGGTCCCCTGCACGACCGTGTCGTCGCCCGCGACCTTCTCGCCGTCGAGCGAGACGCCGCCCTGCGCGATCGCGCGGCGCGCGTCGCTCAGGCTCGACGAGAGGCCGGTGGCGGTGAGCGCCTCGGCGACCGGTGTACCGGCGGCGACCGTCGCGTGCGGCAGCTCGCTCAGGGCGCTGCGGAGCACATCGGCGTCGAGCGCGGTCAGATCGCCCTGGCCGAACAGCGCCTCGGTCGCGGCGATCACGCTTTCCGTGATCTCCGCCCCGTGCACCGTCGTCAGCACCTCGCGGGCGAGACGCTTCTGCGCCGCGCGGCGGAAGGGCTCCGCGTCGACGAGCGCCGCGTACTCCTCGATCTCGGCGCGCGTGAGGAAGGTGAACACCTTCAGGCGCTCGATGACGTCGCGATCGTCGGTGTTGAGCCAGAACTGGTACATCGTCCACGGGCTGCACATCTCGGCATCCAGCCAGATGGCATTGCCCTCGCTCTTGCCGAACTTCGTGCCGTCGCTGTTGGTGATCAGCGGCGTGCCGATCGCGTGCACCGAAACGCCCTCGACCTTGCGCACCAGATCGGTGCCGCTGGTGAGGTTGCCCCACTGGTCGCTGCCGCCGGTCTGCAGCACGCAGCCGTACGAGCGGTGCAGCTCGAGGTAGTCCAGGCCCTGCAGGATCTGGTAGCTGAACTCGGTGTAGCTGATGCCGGCCTCGGAGTTGAGGCGCGCGCTGACCGCGTCCTTCTTCAGCATGGTGCCGACGCGGAAGTGCTTGCCGATCTCGCGCAGGAAGTCGATCGCGCTGAGCGGTGCCGTCCAGTCGAGGTTGTTGACGATGCGCGCGGCGTTCTCGCCCTTGAAGCTCAAGAAGCGCTCGACCTGCGCGCGCAGGATCGCGACCCACTCGGCGACCGTCTCGCGCGTGTTGAGCGTGCGCTCGGCCGTGGGCCGCGGGTCGCCGACCAGGCCGGTGGAGCCGCCGACGAGACCGAGCGGGCGGTGTCCGGCCAGCTGCAGGCGGCGCATCAGCAGCAACTGCACGAGGTTGCCGAGGTGCAGGCTCGGGGCGGTCGGGTCGAACCCGCAGTAATAGACGATCGGGTCCCCCGACAGCAGTTCGCGCAGTTCGGCCTGGTCGGTCGAGACGTGGACCAGGCCGCGCCACAGCAGCTCGTCCCAGACGTTGTCGAACGTCGGGTCGTTGGCGGGTGCGAGGGCGCTCAGCGGCGCCGCATCGGTGGAGGTGGACACCGGTTCAGGGTACCAGCGGGGCGGGACGGCTCCGGATGCCGCGACCCGGGCGGTCAGGCGGGCCGGGCCCCGTCTGCGGTGGGTACGCCGGCGGGCGGGTCGGTCGGCAGCAGGAGCAGGCGGGTCTGGGTCCGGGCCATCGCGAGCACCACCGCGGTCAGGCCCGCGAACAGCATCGCGCCGATGACGAGGACCCACCCGATGGCGGTCCGCACGGTCTCGCCGCCGGCGACGGCGAGCACCACGATCCCCGCGACAAGCACGAAGACGGCGAGAGCGGCGATCGCGAACGCGACGATTCGCAGCGTCAGCAGCGCCTGCGCCGCGTGGAAGGTCGGTCGCACCCCGAACCGCGAGGTGACGTAGTCGGCCCATCGCGTGCCGGTCCACCACCTGCCGGCCTGGCGGCTGATCGGGTACCACCCGGCGCCGGGCCCGTCCGCCTCGCCGGGCAGCGGTCGCACGACCGCGGGCGCCTCGGGGGTGCCGGTCGGAGCGGGGATGCGCCGCACGAGGGTCGTCTGAATCGCCATCGCGAACCACAGTCCCGACAGCACGAGCCACAGCACGGGCATGATCGACACCCCGCCGAACGCGATGCCCGAAACCGTCTGCATCGCGGCGAGGGCGAGGAAGATCGTCCCCGCCACCCAGGGGAGCGTCGGCTGCTCGATGGTGGCCCAGTCGATCCCCGGCCGTCCGTCGCGCACACGCGAGCCCGTCCAGACGCGCCCGTCCCACCAGCGCAGCTCTCCCGCTCGGGTCGGGTACCACCCGGGCTGCGCAACGGCCTGCTCCTGCGGGGCCGCGGCGGTCTGCGCGGTCGCGGCCTGGGCCGCCACGGGATGGGCGTCCGCAGGCTGGGCCGCCGTCGATGGCGGCGCCGCGGGCTGAGCACCCGACGCCGGGACCGGCGCCTCGTGCGCGGTCCACTGCGCTCCGTCCCACCAGCGGACCCGCCCTGGCGTGCCCGCGTCGTACCAGCCCGGTCGTGCGTTGCTCATCTCGACTCCCCCGTGTCTCTGTCGACCGTACTCGGCGCCCGCCGGGCCCCGTGCGGGGCTCGTCAGCCGGCGCGCACGCCCCACCACACGAGGAACGCCGCAGCCAGCGCCGTGACCCAGCTGACGAGGCTCCCGATGAGGAAGTACTCGGCGCGGTCGCCGTCGTCTCGATCGCGCGAGATCTCGGGGAAGCGCACGATGCCCTTCGCCGCGAGCACCGCGGCCAGCAGCGTGTAGGCGCCGGTG
Source organism: Microbacterium sp. BH-3-3-3 (assembly GCF_007679045.1). Classification (GTDB taxonomy): domain Bacteria; phylum Actinomycetota; class Actinomycetes; order Actinomycetales; family Microbacteriaceae; genus Microbacterium; species Microbacterium algihabitans. The sequence goes on from NZ_VEFS01000001.1 coordinate 186,439, forward strand.
AGGGTGAGCACGAACACGAGGATGCGCTCGAGGGGGCCGATCAGGCGACCGCCCTTGAGCCCCGGCGCGGGGGCGACGGGGGCCGCCGCGTCGACTCCGACGGGGGCGGTTCCGGATGCCACGGGCCGGGTGTTCAGTTCGACCCGGCCGCCCATCTCGGAGCGCAGGGCGATCCGCACCACGGCGTTGCCCGACTCGAGCAGGAACACCAGGCACCCGATCACCAGCACGACGACGTCGATCGACACGGCGTTGCCGGGGCTGTACGTCGCCCACGCCGCTCCCAACAGACCCGGTCGCGCGCGCCCGGGGGCGATCACGACGCACGCCGCGGCGGCGAGCGCGAGCAACGCGACGGGCCAGAGTCCCGCGCGCGCCGGTCCGTCTTCGGGCACGACCCAGGTCCAGATCGAGGCGACCGCCACCGCGAGCAGACCGGCGATGACCGCGTCGAGCGCCGCCGAGACGAGCACGAGCGCCACGGCCGCCGCGGCGAAGGCGATCCATCGTCGCGAGCGGACCATCTGCCGCAGCAGATCGACCGCGCCGACCGCGACCAGCAGCAGGCCCGCGGCGATCACGCCGACCTCCGCGCGGTCAGCGCGAGGAAGCCCTCGACCAGCGCGGTCGACCCGGCGGCGGCGAGCGCCTGCGACACGGCCGACTGGCTGACGTCTTCGGCGGAGGCGAGCTCGCGCTGCGATCTGCCGAGGCACCGGCCGTAGGTGAGCCGGCGGGTGCGCTCGCTCATGGTCGAGACCTGCTGGTCGCGGCTCAGGGCGTAGGCCGCGGCCAGCGCGATGGTCTCGGACATGGTCGCATCCTCCCCTTCGGCCCCCACGATCCACGTGCGCGCGTGCGGCGCGGCGCGTTGCTGCAGGCGTTCGACGTGTTCGATCGCCTCGCGCGCCGCCCACCAGGCAGGACCCTCGGGAACCATGCGCTCTGCGAGGGCGATGGGACGCACCTCTCCGACGCCGATGCCGAAGCGGCAGTCGATCTCATCGGGGAGGGCGAGGCGCACGAGCAGCAGCGAGGCGAGCGCGTCGGACAGGGTCGGGTACTCCCCCTGCAGCTCGTCGCCGACGACTGCCGTCAGGGGGCTCGACGCCACCGGCAGATCGTGCTGGACTCTGTCGACCGTCTCGGCGATCGTGCGCTGCGCCCCCGCGCGGTCGCGCAGGCGGCGCGAGGCGACGATGTCGGCGATGACGGTGACGGTCATAAGATAAGTCTCTCACTTATTCTTCGCAAACGATAAGCAAAAGACTGATATTCAGTCGATGATCGGTCGCGCGGCCGCCTGGGCCCGCGACACGAGCTCTTCGCGCTGCTCGCCCACGCGCGCGGGGGCGGTGCCGCCGACCCCGGTCCGGCTCGAGACGGAGCCCTCGATGGTGAGAACCTCGCGCACCTGCGGCGTGAGCTGCGGCGACACCGAGGCGAGCAGGGCGTCGTCGGCGTCTTCGAGGCCGATGCCGTGCTGCTCGCACGCCCGCACGAGTGCGCCCGAGATCTCGTGCGCGTCGCGGAAGGCCACGCCCTGGCGCACGAGCCACTCGGCCACGTCGGTCGCGAGCGAGAAGCCCTGGGGCGCGAGCTCGGCCATGCGGTCGGTGTGGAAGACGAGGGTCGCGATCATGCCCGAGAACGCCGGCAGCACGAGCTCGAGCGTGCGGACCGAATCGAACACCGGCTCTTTGTCCTCTTGCAGATCGCGGTTGTACGCGAGGGGCAGGCCCTTCAGCGTCGCCAGCAGACCCGACAGGTTGCCGATCAGGCGGCCGGCCTTGCCGCGCGCGAGCTCGGCGATGTCGGGGTTCTTCTTCTGCGGCATGATGCTCGACCCGGTCGAGTACGAGTCGTCGAGGGTGACGAAGCCGAACTCGCGCGTGTTCCAGAGGATGACGTCTTCGGCCAGGCGCGACAGGTCGACGCCGATCATCGCGGTGATGAACGCGAACTCGGCCACGACGTCGCGCGAGGCGGTGCCGTCGAGCGAGTTCTCGGCCGGACGGGCGAGACCCAGGCGGTCGGCCACGAGCTGCGGGTCGAGCCCGAGCGTCGCTCCGGCGAGCGCCCCGCCGCCGTACGGCGACACCGACGCGCGCACCGACCAGTCGCGCAGGCGCTCGATGCCGCGCACGAAGGCCCAACCGTAGGCCTGCAGGTGGTGCGCGAGCAGCACGGGCTGCGCGTGCTGCAGGTGCGTGCGCCCCGGCATGATGGCGCTCTCGTGCGCTTCGGCCTGAGCGACCAGGGCGTCGATCAGACGCAGCAGTTCGCGGGTGAGGGTGCGCGAGTGATCGAGCAGGTACAACCGCACGAGGGTGGCGATCTGGTCGTTGCGGCTGCGACCGGCACGGAGCTTGCCGCCCACCGCCGCACCCACGGTCTCGATGAGCACGCGCTCGAGGGCGCCGTGCACGTCTTCGTCGCCGGGGGCGGCCACCAGCGAGCCGTCCATCACGCGAGCGGCGAGGGAGTCGAGACCGTCGTGCATCGCCGCGGCCTCATCGGCCGTGAGGTAACCGGCGGCTTCGAGGGCGGCGGCGTGGGCGTGCGAACCCTGGATGTCGTAGAGCGCGAGGTCCCAGTCGAAGTGGGTGGAGCGGCTCAGCGCCGCCAGCTCGGGAGACGGCCCGCCCGAGAAACGGGCGCCCCACAGGGCACCCTCGTTCGTCGACTGACCGGTCTCGCTGCTCATCCCCCCAGCCTACCGAGGGCCACCGACACCGCCGGAGACGTCGGCCCCCTCGGACGCCGCGGACGACGGTCGGCCCGGGGTCGTGGCATCCGCCCCCACCACGACGCGCACGAGGGCGTCGATGAACATCTCGAGCGGCCCGCGGCCCACCAGCAGCGCCCACGCGGTGCACCCGATGATGAGACCGATCGTCAGGGGGAAGAACAGACCCGACTCGCGCACCCCGACGATCTCGGACGTGTCGCCGAACAGCTCGAGCGACACCAATGCCCACACCAGCAGCTGCACGACGTAGGCGGTCAGCGGCATCGAGCCCACGGCGCGCAGCGGCACGGCCACCCACCGCAGCGGGGTGCGGCACAGCAGCAGGCAGATCCCGATCGTGGCGAGGGCGAACCCGCCTGAGCCGATGACCTCCCACAGCCCCGACGAGTGATCTCCCGCCGTCAGCACGGTCCGCGCGTAGCGATCGGTCACGACCGGCGCGGTCAGCAGCGCCCCGCCATAGCCGACGATGATGAGCGAGCCGCCCGCGAGCACGAGCGAGGCCTGCTCCGACAGCTGACGCAGGTCGAGCCGGCCCACACCCATCCCCGCGAGCACGAACGCGATCCACACCGGGAACGGATAGTGCCAGCCCACGGCAGCCGACAGGTCGTCTCCCGCCGGCCCCGACCAGATCGGCGCCGCATCCAGCACCGGCTGGATCCACGGCATGACCAGGGCGATGCCCGCCGCGACGAGGAACAGCGATCGCGCGCGCAGCCCGAGGAAGGGCAGCGCCAGCACGAACAGCAACGCGTACGCGGGGAGGATGACGTAGACCGGCACGCCGGTGAACACCAGCATCATGCCGATGACCCACAGCACCGCTCCGCGCAGCGCCAAGCGGGCGGCGGCGCGCGGGCGTCGCTCGGGAGTCAGCGGACGCCGACCGCCGGTCACGAGCGAGACCGACACGCCCGCGAGCACCGCGAACAGGATCGACGAGCGTCCGTTGACGAGGGTGATCCACGTCGAGGGGTCGGAGGTGAGCACCCGGTCGGTGTCGAGCAGGTGCGCGGCCAGCATGCCCAGCACGGCGAGCGCGCGCGCCAGGTCCACGCCGACCAGCCGCCCCGGCCCGTCGAAGCGCGTCCAGGAGCGGCGGAGGTGCGCGGTCAGCCCTGGCGCAGAAGCCACACCAGCAACGCCTTCTGGGCGTGGAGACGGTTCTCGGCCTCGTCCCACACCACGCTCTGCGGACCGTCGATCACTTCGGCGTCGACCTCGTACCCGCGGTCGGCGGGAAGGCAGTGGATGAAGATCGCGTCGTCGTCGGCGCGAGTCATGAGCTCGGTCGTGACCTTGAACCCGCCCAGGTCGCGGATGCGCGCGATCTTCTCCTCTTCTTTGCCCATCGACACCCAGGTGTCGGTGACGACGACGTCGGCTCCGGATGCCGCTGCCTCGGGGTCGCTGACGAGGGTGATCGATCCGCCGGTCTCGGCGGCGATCCGCTCGGCGTCGGCGATCACGTCGGCGCGCGGGGCGTAATCGTCGGGGGCGGCGACGCGCACGTGCATGCCCGCGGTGACCCCGGCGAGCACGTACGAGTGCGCCATGTTGCTGCGGCCGTCGCCGAAGAACGACAGGGTCAGACCCTTCAGTTCACCCTTGTGCTCGCGGATCGTGAGCAGGTCGGCCAGCAGCTGGCACGGGTGGAAGTCGTCGCTCAGGGCGTTGATGACGGGCACGCGCGTCCCGCGCGCCATCTCTTCGAGACCCGCCTGGGCGTAGGTGCGCCACACGATCGCGGCGACCTGGCGCTCGAGCACGCGCGCGGTGTCGGAGGGGGTCTCCTTGCCGCCGAGCTGGCTGTTGGCGGTCGAGATGATCAGCGGCGAGCCGCCGAGGTCTGCGATGCCGACCGCGAACGAGACGCGCGTGCGCGTCGACGACTTGTCGAAGATCACGGCGACCGTCTGGGGACCCTCGAGCGGCTTCTGCGCCCAGCGGTCCTTCTTGAGCTCGATCGCGAGGTCGAGGATCTCGGCCTGTTCGGCCGGGCTCAGGTCGTCGTCGCGAAGAAGGTGACGGGTCACGCGGATGCTCCAATGATCAGTGCGTCGGACACGGTGGCGAGAGAGGCGCCGAACAGCTCGAGGAACTCGGCCACCTCGGCATCCCCGATCGTCAGCGGCGGCGCGATGCGGATGGTGTCGTCGTTGGCGGCGTTGACGATCAGGCCGTGCTGCTGCGCCGCGGCCACGACGGCCTTGGCGACGGGGCTCGACAGTGCGATGCCGAGCAGCAGCCCGCGCCCGCGTACGCCCGCCACGAGGGGCGAGCCGAGGGCGGCGATCCCCTCGCGCAGCTGCGTCTCGCGCCGCGCGGCGTTCTCGACGAGGCCGGCCGACTCGATCTCCTGCAGCACCGCGCCGCCGACGGCCGTGCCCAGGGCGTTTCCGCCGAAGGTCGAGCCGTGGGTGCCGGGGAAGAAGAGGTCGCTCGCCGCGCCGAAGGTGATGAGCGCACCGATGGGGAAGCCGCCGCCGATGCCCTTGGCCACCGTGATGGCATCCGGAACGATCCCGGCGTGCTGGAAACCGAACCACGCGCCGGTGCGACCCGCGCCGGTCTGGATCTCGTCGATGATCAGCAGCGCCCCGTGGCGGGCCGTGAGCTCGCGGGCCGCCTGGAGGTACCCCTCGGGCAGCTCGACGACGCCCGCCTCGCCCTGGATGGGCTCCACGAGGAAGGCGGCGACGCGCTCGTCCATCGCGGCTTCGAGGGCCTCGATCGTGGCATCGATGTGCTCGACGCCCGGGACCATCGGCAGGAAGTCGGCCTGCAGCGCCGGCTTGCCGGTGAGGGCCAGGGCCCCCATCGTGCGACCGTGGAAGCCGCCCTTGAGGGTCAGGATGCGGGTGCGGTCGGTGCCGCGACCGTGCAGGCGCGCGAGCTTGAGCGCGGCCTCGTTGGCCTCGGCGCCCGAGTTGCCGAAGTAGACACGGCCCGACTCGCCCGTTCCGGCGAGACGCTTCAGGCGCGCCGCCATCGCCAGCTGCGGGGGCGTGGCGAAGTAGTTCGACACGTGCGAGAGGGTCGACGCCTGCGCGGTGATCGCCTCGACGAACACCGGGTGGGCGTGCCCGAGCGCGTTGACCGCGATCCCGGCGAGGAAGTCGAGGTACTTCGTGCCGTCGCCGTCCCAGATGTAGGCGCCCTCACCGCGGACGAACAGAGCCATGCGGTCGCCGAAGCTACGGACGAGGTCGCGTCCGGCATCTTCCTGCCAGGGGGCGCGGGTCGCCGCGGGTTCCTGAGTCGTGTCCGCGTTCACGCGACCACCTCCGTTCCGATTCCTTTGTTGGTGAAGAGTTCGACGAGCACCGAGTGCGGCACGCGACCGTCGATGATGGCCGCGGTCGGCACTCCCCCGTCGACGGCGTCGAGGCACGCCTGCATCTTCGGGATCATGCCCGACTCCAGCGTCGGCAGCATCGTGCGCAGCTCGCTCGAGGTCAGGTGCGACACGAGCGAGTCCCGGTTCGGCCAGTCGGCGTACAGGCCCGGCACGTCGGTCAGGACGACGAGCTTCTTGGCGTTGAGCGCCGTCGCGAGGGCCGCCGCCGCGGCATCCGCGTTGACGTTCAACGACGTCCCGGGGTTGTCGAGGTCGGGCGCGATGCTCGACACGATCGGCACGCGCCCCGCGGCCAGGTGATCGAGCACCGGCTGCGGGTCGACCGTGACGACGTCGCCGACGCGGCCCAGGTCGTGCTCGACGCCGTCGACGACGACACCGCGACGCCGACCGCCGAACAGGCCCGCGTCTTCGCCGCTGAGCCCGGTCGCCAGCGGACCGTGCGCGTTGACCTTGGCCACGAGCTGCGGGTTGATCTGCCCGGTGAGCACCATGCGCACGACGCCGATCGCCTCGGTCGAGGTCACCCGGTAGCCCCCGCGGAACTCACTCGGGATGTCGAGGCGGTTCAGCATCGACGAGATCTGGGGTCCGCCGCCGTGCACGACCACGGGCTTCACGCCCACGTACCGCAAGTAGGCGATGTCGGCGGCGAAGGCGTCCTGCAGCTCGTCGCTGACCATCGCGTTGCCGCCGTACTTCACCACCACGACCTGGTCGCGGTACTTGCGCACCCACGGCAGCGACTCGACGAGCGTGACCGCCCGCTCGCTGGCTTCGGCGGGATCGGTGTCTTGCAGATCGACGTGAGTCATGAGGAGTAGGCGCTGTTCTCGTGGACGTACTCGTGCGTGAGGTCGTTGGTGCGGATCGTTGCGGTGGCGTCGCCGACCTTGAGGTCGATGACGAGGTCGGTGGCCCGCGGGGTGAGGTCGACGTCCTCGCGCGGACGGTCCGGACCACCGGCCGTACACACGCGCACGCCGTTCATCCAGACGTCGACGTCGTAGGGGTCGAAGGCGGCCTGCGTCGTGCCGATGGCGGCGAGCACGCGCCCCCAGTTGGCGTCGTTGCCGAAGATCGCGGCCTTGAAGAGGTTGTTGCGCGCGACCGAGCGACCCACCTCGACGGCATCGTCTTCGGTCGCGGCGTTGGCGACGCGGATCGTGATGTCGTGACTGGCGCCCTCGGCGTCGCCCTGCAGCTGCGCGGCGAGGTCGTCGCACACCGCGGCGAGCGCGTCGCCGAACTCCTCGGCATCCACGCGGATGCCGCTGGCGCCGCTGGCCATCAGGGTCACCTGGTCGTTGGTCGACATGCAGCCGTCGGAGTCGAGCCGGTCGAAGCTCACGCGCGTGGCGCGACGCAGAGCGGCATCCGCTCCAGCCGCATCGAGCACCACGTCGGTGGTGAGCACCACGAGCATCGTCGCCAGACCCGGAGCCAGCATGCCGGCGCCCTTCGCCATGCCGCCGATCGACCAGCCGTCGCCGACGTGCACCGCACGCTTCGGACGCGAGTCGGTCGTCATGATGGCCAGGGACGCGTCTTCGCCGCCATCGGACGACAGCGCGGCGACGCCCTGCTGCACCCCGTCGAGCACCTTCGCGCGGAAGACCTCGTCACCGGTGCCGATGAGACCCGTCGAACACACGACGACGTCTCCGGCGCCGACACCGAGGAGCTCGGCGGCGCGTTCGGCCGTCTGGTGGGTGGTCTGGAAGCCGAACGAGCCCGTGAAGCAGTTGGCTCCGCCCGAGTTGAGCACGACCGCCTCGATCACGCCGTCTTTCACCACCTGCTCCGACCACAGGATCGGGTTGGCCTTCGCGCGGTTCGAGGTGAACACGGCGGCGCCGACCTTGAGCGGTCCGCGGTTGACGACCAGGGCGACGTCGCGGGCACCGGTCGACTTCAAGCCGACGGCGACGCCGGCCGCCTCGAATCCAGCGGGGGCGGTCACACTCACGGGGCGACTCCGTTCAAGGGAAGGGCGGTGGTCTCGGCGAGGCCCAGCGCGATGTTCATGGACTGCAGAGCGGCGCCGGCGGTGCCCTTGACGAGATTGTCGACGGCAGCGACGACGGTGACCCGGTTCGCCGCGCGGTCGATCGCGAGACCCATCGAGGCGACGTTCGCGCCGAGCACGTCGGCCGTCCGCGGGAAGACGCCCTCGGGTAGCAGCTCGACGAAGGGCTCGTCGGCGTACGCCTTCTCCCACGCGCCGCGGATCTCGGCATCCGTCATTCCCTCCACGAGGGGGGCCGACGACGTCGCCAGAATCCCGCGCGCCATCGGAACCAGCACCGGAGTGAAGGAGATCCGGATGCCGTCGGCCGAGGCCCCCGCAGCGATCAGCGCCTGGCGGATCTCGGGAATGTGCCGGTGTGTACCGCCAACGGCATATGGGTTGGCCGAACCCAGGATCTCGCTCGCGAGGAGGTTGGTCTTGGCGGATTTTCCGGCGCCGCTGGGACCGACCGCGAGCACCGAAACGATGTCGCGTCCGTCGATGACTCCGGCGGCGATGCCGGGGGCGAGCGACAGCGACACCGTCGAGGCGTTGCAGCCGGGAGCTGCGATGCGCTTCGCGGCGCGGAGATTCTCGCGCTGCTTGCCACCGGCGATCGGCAGTTCGGGCACTCCGTACGCCCACGGCTCGGGGTGGTCCCCGCCGTAGAACGCCGCCCAATCGACGGAGGAGACGAGACGGTGATCGGCTCCCGCATCGATCACGAGACGCGTATCGGCCAGAGCGTCGGTGTACTGCGCGGACTGACCGTGCGGCAGCGCGAGGAAGACGATGTCATGACCGGCCAACACCTCGGGTGTCGTGGGCTGAAGGTCGAGTCCGGCGAGCGAGCGCAGGTGCGGTTGGTGGGCGAGGAGGGGCTGACCGGCGTTCGCGTGAGCGGTGACGGTGCGGACCTCGACGTCGGGATGGTCGGCGAGGAGGCGGAGGATTTCGCCACCTGCATAGCCGGAAGCGCCGGAAACGGCGACCGAGAGGGTCATGTATCCACCTTACGAGTCGGACGGGTGCTGGAATCAGCAAGAACCGGGGCGGCGACGCCCGTATGCCCGACCGATGGCGGGTTACGAGGTCGCCGAGAATCGGCGCGCGACCCGACGTCGACGCTCGCCACCGGTGCTCACGGAGAGCTCCTCGGTGCGTGCGGTGATCGACGACATGTGGCGAGGGTATCCGCCGCGGCGAGCGCGGGGCAAATCGAGACTTCTAGATCGCCCGCGTGATAGCAGCCGTGAATCTGCCTCGCAATGGTGTCGTGTCCCCCGTTTGGGGGACACGCGAACCGTACTATGTGAGACCTGCCCTCATCGCCGGGCACTTCCGACTGCCCCCCTTACCGGCGATGAGGGCAGATCTCTGCGCACCCGGAGGTGCACGCGTGCGATCCTACGTCGATCGACGAACAGTGCAGCGGGTGAGTGTGCCGCCTCGAACGGGTGAAGTCAACTACTTACAGCTACTTCATTCGATTCCCTATCTTCATTCCCGTGGTGCTTAGGGGGGCCTAGGACACCAGGGGATTCTTGTGCTTCGCACGAACTTTCATAACGGTCACGTCCCGCGCACGATGCGGGTTCGTCGAACGATCATTCAGACGACGGCGGTCATCACGTTCAGCGCCTTGGCGGCGTTCGGGGCGCCGTTGAGCGCGTCCGCCGTGGGTGAGGCGGTCACCGCCGAGTCGACGACGACCACGACCACAACCGAGCCGACGACCGACGGGCATACCGACGGGTCCACGGACGGACACACGGACGGGACGACGGACGGACACACGGACGGGACGACGGACGGGTCGACCGACGGGCACACGGACGGCACCACCGACGGGCACACCGACGGATCGACGGACGGATGGACCGACGGCAGCACCGACGGGTCGACCGACGGGCACACGGACGGCACGACCGACGGACACACGGACGGCACGACCGACGGACACACCGACGGAACGACCGACACCAAGGACGCTGCGGACTCGTGGGACTCGAAGGACTCCTGGGATGCCACGGACTCCAAGGACATGACCGACTCGAAGGACTCGTGGGATGCCACGGACTCGAAGGACATGACCGACTCGCATGACGCGACGGACACCAAGGACTCCTGGGACGCCACCGACTCCAAAGACATGACCGACTCGAAGGACTCGTGGGATGCCACGGACTCGAAGGACATGACCGACTCGCATGACGCGACGGACACCAAGGACTCCTGGGACGCGACCGACTCCAAGGACATGACCGACTCGAAGGACTCGTGGGATGCCACGGACTCGAAGGACATGACCGACTCGAAGGACTCGCACGACGCGACCGACTCCAAGGACGCGCACGACGCGACCGACTCCAAGGACATGACCGACTCGAAGGACTCGTGGGATGCCACGGACTCGAAGGACATGACCGACTCCAAGGACTCCTGGGACGCCACCGACTCCAAGGACATGACCGACTCGAAGGACGCGCACGACGCGACCGACTCCAAGGACATGACCGACTCGAAGGACGCGCACGACGCGACCGACTCCAAGGACATGACCGACTCCAAGGACTCCTGGGACGCCACCGACTCCAAGGACATGACCGACTCGAAGGACTCGCACGACGCGACCGACTCGAAGGACATGACCGACTCCAAGGACTCGTGGGATGCCACGGACTCGTGGGACGCGAAGGACTCGACCGACTCTTGGGACGCTACGGACTCCAAGGACATGAAGGATTCCAAGGACTCGGCTGACTCCAAGGACTCCCACGACGCGACCGACGCGAAGGACATGACCGACGCCAAGGACTCGCACGACGCGACCGACGTCAAGGACTCGACCGACGTCAAGGACTCGCACGACGCCACCGACGCCAAGGACTCGACCGACTCCAAGGACTCGCACGACGCCACCGACGCCAAGGACTCGACCGACTCCAAGGACTCGCACGACGCCACCGACTCCAAGGACATGACCGACTCCAAGGACTCCGCTGACTCCAAGGACTCGACCGACTCGGAGGACTCCACCGACTCGAAGGACTCCACCGACTCGCACGACGCCACGGACTCCCGTGACGCCACCGACTCGCACGACGCCACCGACTCGACCGACTCCTCGGACCGCTCGGGCACCCCGGCGGGCTACGCCGCTCCCCGCACAGGTTCGCAGCTGGCCGTGACCGGCTCCGACACCGGCAGCAGCGCCACGACGTTCTCGCTCCTGGCCGGTGCGATGCTCCTGGTCGGATTCGGTCTGATGGCGGCTCGTCGCCGCAGCACGCGTCCTGCCGTGGCCTCGGCATCCGCGGCATCCGTCGCCCGAACCGCACCGCCCGTCTCGCCCGCACCGTCGATCGTCGACCGCCCCTCCACGGCGACCTCGACCACCACGATGAGTGCGACCGCGGCGGGCCCGCGCACCGCGGAGGGATCACCCGCCCCGCGGGGTGAGGCCCGACGCAGCTCGCGATCGGCCTCGCCGCATCGCCGGGACGGTTCGCCGGGAGCAGCCGGCACCGATGGTCCTGTCGACGGCTCGCTGAGCGGCTGACATGACCACGAAGAAGACAGGGGCCGGTCGCACCACGCGGCCGGCCCCCGCCCCCCGCTCTGCTCCGGCGGAGCGGGGGCCTCTCGCGCCCGCGATCGCGACGGTGGCTGCCGTCGCGGTCGTGGGGGCGTACGTGTTCGTGAGTGCGACGTTCACCGCTCCCCCATCGCCCGCGCGGGCGATGGTGAGCGACGGTTTCGCGCCGTACTTCTCGCAGCGGTGGGACGTGTTCGCGCCGAACATCCTCCGCGTCAACAGTGCTCTGCAGGTGCAGGCGCAGTGGCGCGATGACAACGGCGACCTGCAGGCGAGCGACTGGATCGACGTCACCGACATGGAGCTCGCCGCGGTGCGCGGCATCCCGACCCCGTCGCGCATCTCGAAGAACAGCATCAACGCGCTGAGCACCTACCTCGAGCGCTACGACGAACTCACCCCCGCCCAGCAGCAACGGGTGCAGGACTCGTTCATCGAACGCGCCTCCGACGGCGGTTTCACCGCGACCCCGGATGCCGAGCTGCGCGCCGAACTCGACGGTCTCGGCGACAGCGGCGAAGGGTCGTCCGTTCCGTTCGTACGGTACGACTACATGTTGAACCGTTTCTCCACCGCGTTCACCGAGGCGTACTTCGGGCGCGACGTGGAGAGGGTGCGGTGGCGAGCGCAGTTCGACCGCCCGAACGAGTTCCTCCACCGTTTCGACGACGAGCGTCAGTTCGACCTGAACGAGCTCACTTTCGGATGGCGTGCGGCCGAGCAGGCCGACGACCCATCGGTGCGCGGCATCTTCGCCGACGTGCAGACGCGCTACACCGGCGAGGAGCGGCGATGACCATCCAATTCACCCGACGTCAGGGGTGGCGACAGCGCCTCTCCCCCGTGCAGCTGTGGACCGGCTTCCAGGACTGGCTGACGTCGGCGAAGCACGCGACGATTGGCTTCTCGCTGCTGCGGATCATCTTCGCGGTGGCGATGCTGCTCGTGCTGCTGCCGAGCTTCGCCGACCGGCACTACCTGTGGGGGGCGGGATCGTGGTGGGTGGAACCTGAGGCGCGTCGCCGCGGGTGGTGGGAGCCCTTCCGACTCATCTTCGCCAAGGACGATCCGGTACTTTTCGACCTGGCGTACTTCGCGCTCATTGCCCTGGCGCTGCTGTTCCTCGTGGGCTTCAAGACCCGTTGGGTGACGCCCGTGCTGCTCTTGTTCTGGGTCGGCCTCTCGGCCAACACGACGCTGCTGACCAACGGCGGCGACACCCTCATGCGGATCGTGCTGGTGTTCGCGCTGTTCGCCGACCTCAGCCGGCACTTCTCCGTCGACGCCTGGCTACGACGCAGGCGCGGCGAGCGGGCCGGACGATTCGACGCGCTCCGACGTCGCGTGCCCGAGTGGCTTTCGCCGCTGCTGCACAACACCGCGCTGATCCTGTGCTGCTACCAGATCCTGCTCGTGTACCTCGTGTCGTCGATCCTCAAGCTGCAGGGTGAGGAATGGATCTCCGGGACCGCCCTCTACTACGCCCTCTCGCTCACCGAGTTCCAGGTGCTTCCCGCCCTGAGCGAAGCGGTGTGGCAGGTGACCCCGTTCATCATGGTCGGCACGTGGTTCGCTCTCGTCGTGCAGCTCACGTTCCCGGTGGCGCTGCTGTGGAAGCCGTCGCGCTACGTCGCGGTCGCGGGCCTCTCGCTCACGCACTTCGGTATCGGCCTGCTGCTCGGACTCTGGCCGTTCTCGCTCGCGATGATCGCACTCGACCTGCTGCTCGTGCGCGACGCGTCGTGGTTGCGGGTGCGCGCCGTGGTCGGCATGCTCGTCACGCGCGGGCGTCGGGCCATCGCCGCGGCCCGCGAGAGCGTCCGCGAAGGGGGCGATGAGCTGACCCCCGAAACGCCGGAGCGCCGCGCGGCATGAGCCGGCGGCGCCCCTGGTCGTGATGGTGCTCAGTCGCGGATGGCCGCGCCGAACCGGTCGGCGGCCACCGCGACACCGGCGAGCTTGGCCTCGGTGGCCTCGGCTGCGGTGAGGGTGCGGTCGTCGGCGCGGAACCGCAGCGCGAACGTGAGGCTCTTCGTCCCCTCGGCGAGTCCCTGGCCGCGATAGTCGTCGACCAGGCGAGCGCCCTCGATCAGCGGAGTCCCACCCTCGAGCAGCGCCGCGCGCACGTCACCGGCGGCGACGTCGATCGGAACCGTGAGCGAGACATCCTGCGTGGCGGCGGGGAAACCCGAGAGGGATGCCGCGACGACGCGCGACTGCGCGAGCTCGAGCATCGCGTCGAGGTCGAGCTCGGCCACGAGCACTCGCCCGGGCAGGTCGGCCGCAGCCGACACCGCGGGCAGCAGCTCGCCGACGTAGCCGATGTCGTGTCCCGAGGCGAGCACCCGCGCCGTGCGGCCCGGGTGCAGAGCGGCGCGCTGAGCCTGCACGAGCTCGATGTCGAGCCCGGCGGCGGCGGTCAGCACGCGCACGGCGTCCACGGCATCCGCGAGGTCCGCGACGACCGCGGGCTGACCCGGCTGCTTCGCGACCGTGTGACCGGTCAGCAGAACGGCCACGTGCCGACGCTGCGGCGGGATCGACGCGTCGAGGGCGGCCAGGGTCGCGGCATCCGGACGCACCGCCAACGGCGGCACCGACGGCGTGCCGTACTGCACGCCCGGCTTGGGCAGGAAGACGGTCCCGGTCTCGAAGAGCGCGAGGTCGACGATGCCGCGCGACACGTTGCGATGCGCCACCTGCAGCAGGGCCGGCACGAGCGAGCGGCGCAGGAACGGGGCGAGGCCGTCGAGCGGGTTCGCGAGCTTGACGCTGGGCAGGGAGTCGCCCGAGGGCGAGCCGTGCAGAGCGTTCTGCTCCTCGGTGGTGAAGGGGAACGACGGCGTCTCGACGAATCCGGCCGAGGCGAGCGCGTTGGCGACGCGGCGGCGTCCCTGCTGCGCGGAGGTGAGGCCGCGGCCCGACGGCGGAGTCGGCAGCACCGAGGGGATGCGGTCGTACCCCTCGATACGCGCGACCTCCTCGGCCAGCGTCCACTTGTCGGTGAGGTCGGGGCGCCACGACGGCGCGGTGACCGCCCACCCACCCTCGCGCTCCTCGACGGTGCCGCCGATCAGGCGCAGGGCGCGCACGATCTCGTCGTCGGTGTACGCGACGCCGATGAGGCCCGGAACGAATCCGGCCGGCAGCGTGATCGGGTCACGACGGTAGGTCGACGGGAGGGATCCGCCCAGCTCGGTGTCGAGGGTTCCGCCGGCGAGCTCGACCATCAACGACGCGACGCGCTCGGCCGCGACGTGGGCCACGAGCGGGTCGACACCGCGCTCGAAGCGGCGCGAGGCCTCGGACGGCAACTTGTGCCGGCGGGCGGTGCGCGCGATCGAGACCTGGTCGAACGTCGCCGCCTCGATGAGCACGTTGCGCGTGGCGTCGCTCATCTCGGTGGGGCCGCCGCCCATGACACCCGCGAGGCCGATCGGGCCCGACTCGTCGGTGATGAGCAGGTCTTCGGCGTGGAGCGTGCGCACCTGGCCGTCGAGCGTCTCGAGCTTCTCGCCCTGCGCCGCGCGGCGCACGGTGATGCCGCCCTGCAGTCGGTCGAGGTCGTACCCGTGGATCGGCTGGCCCAACTCGAGCATCACGTAGTTGGTGATGTCGATGAGCACCCCGAGCGAACGGATGCCGGCGAGCGACAGCCGCGTGATCATCCACGGAGGCGTCGGTCGCGAGGGGTCGACGTCGCGCACGATCCGCGCCACGAACTGGCTTGCACCCTGGCGTCCGCGGATGGGAGCGCCGTCGTCGACGGCGATAGGGAAGCCCTCCGGCGTGCGGGCGACGGCCGCGTCGTGGCCGGCACCCGGATCGCGGAAGGCCGCGCCCGTGGCGTGCGAGTACTCGCGGGCGACGCCGCGCAGCGAGAGGGCGTAGCCGCGGTCGGGGGTGACGTTGATCTCGACGGCGATGTCGTCGAGGCCCAGCAGCGCGATCGCGTCGGTTCCGACGGGAGCGTCGATGCCCAGCTCGACCAGGCGCAGGATGCCGCTGTGCTCGCTCCCGAGGCCCAGCTCCTTCGCCGAGGCGATCATGCCGTCGGACACGTGACCGTAGGTCTTGCGCGCGGCGATGGGGAACGGTCCGGGCAGAACCGAGCCGGGCAGGGTCACCACGACCTTGTCGCCCTCGAAGAAGTTGCCCGCACCGCAGACGATGCCGCGGATGTCCCTTTCACCGGTCCCTGAGCCTGTCGAAGGGCCGACGTCGACCTGGCACCAACGGATGGTCTTGCCATTGGACTGCGGCTCGGGGGTGAACTCGATCACCTGCCCGACGACGATGGGGCCGGACAGCTCGAAGCGGTGCACGTCCTCTTCTTCGAAGCCGACGGAGACGAGGGCCGCCAGGACGTCTTCGGGCGTGGCCTCGGCCGCGACGTCGACGTACTCGCGCAACCAGGAGAGCGGGACGCGCATCAGACCACCATTCCGAACTGCTCGCTGAAGCGGACATCGCCCTCGGCCATGTCGCGCATGTCTTGCACGTCGCTGCGGAACATGAGCGTGCGCTCGATGCCCATGCCGAAGGCGAAGCCCGAGTACTCCTCGGGGTCGATGCCCGCGGCCCGCAGCACGTTGGGGTTCACCATGCCGCAGCCACCCCACTCGATCCATCGGGCGCCGCCCTTGAAGGTCGGATGCCAGAGGTCGAGCTCGGCGCTCGGCTCGGTGAACGGGAAGAAGTTGGCGCGGAAGCGCGTCTTCGCCTCGGGCCCGAACAGCACGCGCGCGGCGTGGTCGAGGGTGCCCTTGAGATGGGCCATGGTGATGCCCTTGTCGACGACGAGTCCTTCGAACTGCGTGAACACCGGCAGGTGCGTGGCGTCGAACTCGTCGGTGCGGTACACCCGGCCCGGGCACAGCACGTAGATCGGCAGGTCGCGCTCGAGCATCGACCGCACCTGCACGGGGCTCGTGTGCGTGCGGAGCACGAGGTGGCGCGCGACGGGATCGACGAAGAAGGTGTCCTGCATCTGCCGTGCGGGGTGGTCGACGTCGAAGTTGAGCGCGTCGAAGTTGAACCACTCGTGCTCGAGCTCCGGCCCCTCCGCGATCTCCCAGCCCATGCCGACGAAGATGTCGGACACCTGCTCTTGCAGGAGGGTGATCGGATGCCGTGCCCCGACGCGAGCGCGCTGCGGGAGCGCCGTCACGTCGATGCGCTCGGCCTCGAGCTGGGCCGCGGTCTCGGCGGCCGCCAGCTCCGCCTCGCGAGCGGCGAGAGCCTGGTTCACCTGCCCACGGGCCTGCCCGACGAGCTTGCCGAAAGAGGCCTTGTGCTCGGGGGCGACGTTGCGCATCTGGGCGTTCAGCTGGGCGAGGGAGGACTGCTCCCCCGTGTGCGCGGAACGGGCGGACTTCAGCTCGGCGGTGGTCGCGGCGGCGGCGATGGCGGCAAGGGCCTCATCGACCGCGGAGGCGACGGCCTCGGGGGTGATCTCGGGTGCGTCGGACACGAGATGAGAGTCTACCGACGGGCGGGGACACTCCCCCGCCCGTCGGTGATTCCGACGCTCGGCTCGGCGGTCAGGACGCCGAGCCGGGACCGTTCCTGCCGAGACCGCGCTGGGCCACGATGAGCTCGGTGTCGGTGCCGGTCTGCCCCGCCGGCTCCGCGGGGGCGACGTTGCCCGCCTTCGGCGAACGGCGCAGGCCGACCTCGACGCGGTGAGCGGCGAACGACAGGGCGAGGCACATCGCGACGTAGATCACGCTGGCGATCATCGCGGCGGGGATCAGCGGAGAGCCGTACTCGCCGTTCGAGCCGAGGAGTCGGGCGAAGTACAACAGCTCGGGGTAGGTGATGATGAAGCCGAGCGCGGTGTCCTTCAGGGTGACCACCAACTGCGCGATGATCACGGGGAGCATGGCACGGATCGCCTGCGGCAGCAGGATCAGGCGCATGACGCCCGCCTTGCGCAGACCCACCGCGTAACCGGCCTCACTCTGACCGCGGGGCAGCGACTCGACGCCGGCGCGGATGACCTCCGACAGCACGGAGCCGTTGTAGAGGATCAGCGCGATGACGACGGCCCAGTACGACGACATCTTGATGCCGATGACCGGCAGACCGTAGTACAGCAGCAGCATGAAGACGAGCACGGGGACGGCGCGGAGGATCTCGACCACCCAGCCGACGGGCAGCCGCACCCAGCGGTGGTCGGACATGCGCCCGATGGCCAACACGAAACCGAGGATCAGCGCCCCGACCGCGGCGACGGCGAACGCCGCCAGCGTCGCGAGCGTCGCCTGGCCGAAGCGCTCCCAGATGGCCGAGTAGGTGAAGACGTTCCACTTCGCGGCGGAGAACTGCCCGGTGTCGATGAACCGCCAGATCACGAAGCCGATCACGGCGGCGACGAGCAGCAGGGTGGCGGCGCCGATGATGCGGTTGCGCAGCTGCGCCCGCGGGCCCGGCACGTCGTACAGGACGGAGGAGCTCATCGGACGACCTTCCACTTCTTCTCGGCGGCGTTCTGGAGAGCGGCAAGCAGGAGCACGAGGATGACGAACACGACCATCACCAGCAGGATCGTGACGAGCTGGTTCTCGCCGTTCTCGCTCATGGTGGCGCGGATGTTGCCGAGGTTGACCACCGAGAAGCCTGCGGCGACGGTGGTGTTCTTGAGCAGGGCGATGAAGACGCTCATCATCGGGGGGATGACCGAGCGGGTGGCCTGGGGCAGGACGATCAACGACATGACCTGCCCGAATCCGAGGCCGAGGGCACGGGCCGCTTCGGCCTGACCGACCGGGACGGTGTTGATGCCGGAGCGGATGGTCTCGGCCACGTAGGTGGCCGTGTAGACGCCGAGCCCGCACACGGCCAGCAGCAGGAAGCTGCCGCGGGGCACGTCGACGAGCAACGGCACGCAGAACGCGAAGAAGAAGAGCACGAGCGTCAGCGGGGTGTTGCGGATCCAGTTGACGTAGACCGCGCCGACAGCACGCGCGATGGGGACGGGAGACACCCGCATCGCCGCGACGACGAAGCCGAGCACGAGGGCGATGAGTCCGCCGCCCACGAAGAGCACGACGGTCCCCCACAGCGCCTGTCCCCACAGGTCGGGGTAGTCGAAGATCTGATTCACCGGAAGCGGTCCGTTCTGTCGCGGGTCTGTCGCGTGGAGCTCGGGAGTGCGGGCGGCGCGCATGCGCCGCCCGCACGGGTGCTCAGCTGACGGGGTCGACCGCCGGCTGCTCGCCCTTGACGCCCGAGGCGCCGAGGTTCTTCTCGAAGATGGCCTCCCAGGTGGATCCTCCGTCGGTGAACATCGTGTTCACGAACTCCTGGAAAGCGGTGTCGCCCTTGGCGATGCCGACGCCGTAGCGCTCCTCGCTGAAGGGCTCGCCCGCGATCTTGAGGTTGTCGGGGTCCTGAGCGGCGTAGCCGAGGAGGATCGCCTCGTCGGTGGTCACCGCGTCGACCTCGCCGTTCTTGAGCTTCTCGACGCACTGCGAGTAGGTGTCGAACTCGACGACCTTCGCGGGAGTCTGCTCGCGGATGCGCTGGATCGGCGTCGAACCCGTCACCGAGCACACGGTGGTCTCGGCCGTGAGCGAGTCCTTGCCGGTGATCGTGTCGTCATCGGCGGCGACCAGCAGGCCCTGACCGGTGAGGAAGTAGGGGCCGGCGAAGGAGATCTGCTCTTTGCGCTTGTCGGTGATCGAGTAGGTGCCGACGTAGTAGTCGATGTCACCGTTGATGAGGGCCTGCTCGCGGTTGGCCGAGGCGATGGCCTTGTACTCCACCTTCGACTCGTCCGCCGGGTCGAAACCGAGCGATGCGGCGATCCAACGCGCGACGTCGACGTCGAAGCCCTTGCGCTCGCCCGTCACCGGGTCGAGGTAGCCGAGGCCGGGCTGGTCTTCCTTCACACCGACGACGACCTTGCCGGCCGACTCGATCTTGGTGAAGGTGGGGCTGTTCTCGATCGTGACGTCGGTGGCGACCGCGCCGTACACCGGTGCGTCGCTGCCGCCGTCGGAGGCACCGTCACCGGGTGCTGCGCCCGGGGTGCCGCTGTTGCAGGCCGTCAGAGCCAGAAGGCCGGCGGCGATGATGCTCGCGCCGGCGAGAAAACGTGTCTTACGCATGTGATGTCTCCTTGGTTACGTGTGCTGTGCGGATGAAAGGTCTGGGGTGACGGCGCGCGAAAGGAACCGGGGGAACGGTCGATCGGCTTTCGGCGGAAGAACCTCCTCGTTCGACGCCGTCATGAGGAACGCGTCAGTGCGTGATGAGCTTCGAGAGGAAGTCCTTCGCGCGATCCGACTCGGGTTGGGTGAAGAATTTCTCGGGGGTCGCCTGCTCGACGATCTGCCCGTCGGCCATGAACACCACGCGGTTCGCGGCCTTGCGGGCGAAGCCCATCTCGTGGGTGACGACGATCATCGTCATGCCCTCGCTGGCGAGGCCGACCATCACGTCGAGCACCTCGTTGATCATCTCGGGGTCGAGCGCGGAGGTCGGCTCGTCGAAGAGCATGACCTTGGGCTTCATCGCGAGCGCCCGGGCGATCGCCACGCGCTGCTGCTGACCACCCGAGAGCTGGGCGGGCAGCTTGTCGGCCTGATGCCCGACGCCCACGCGCTCCAGGAGCGCCCGGGCCTCCTTCTCGGCATCCGCCTTCTTCATCTTGCGAACCTTGATGGGGCCGAGCGTGACGTTCTCGAGGATCGTCAGGTGCGCGAAGAGGTTGAACGACTGGAACACCATGCCGACATCGGCACGCAGTTCGGCCAGGCCCTTCCCCTCTTTGGGAAGCTCCTTGCCGTCGATGGTGATCGAGCCGCTCGTGATGGTCTCGAGACGGTTGATGGTGCGGCACAAGGTCGACTTGCCCGAACCGGAAGGACCGATGACCACGACGACTTCGCCGCGGTCGACGGTGAGGTCGATGTCTTTCAGGGCCTGGAACTGCCCGTAGTGCTTCTGCACGTCGGAGACGACGACCAGGGGCTCGGAGCTCGCCGGGGGTACGGATGCCATGTGTTCACCCTATGAGGGGGAAGGGTGGCCGACCACATTCCCGCGCACGCCTTAACCGTTCTGTAACAGCCGCCTCAACCCGCGCGCTGCGCGAAAGCGGTCTCGTACAGGCACACGCTGGCCGCCGTGGCGAGGTTCAGCGACTCCGCCCGACCGTAGATCGGCAGGCGCAGCGAGAGGTCGGCGTGAGCCAGCGCCGTCTCGTCGAGGCCGCGCGCCTCGTTGCCGAACAACCACGCCGTCGGCTCCGCGAGGAGCTCGCGAGACGCCAGGAAATCCGCGCCGTCGACGTCGGCCGCGACCACGCGGAGTCCGGCCTCGTGCACGCGCTCCACGACGTCGGCCAACTCGAGATCGACGGCGATCGGCACGTGGAAGAGCGAGCCGGTCGTCGAGCGCACGACCTTCGGATTGTAGGGGTCGACCGTGCGGCCGGTGAGGATCACGGCATCCGCCCCCGCCGCATCGGCGGCCCGGATGATCGTGCCGAGGTTGCCCGGATCGCGGACCTCCTCGCAGATCGCGATCAGACGCGGGCGGCCCGCCAGCAGGTCTTTCAGCGCCGTCGGCGCCTGACGCGCCACCGCGACGATGCCCTGCGGGGTGACGGTGTCGGCCATCGCGTCGAGGACCGCCTCGGTCGTGTACTGCAGGTCGACGTCGGCGCGCTCGGCCAGCTCGCGAACATCGGCGTGCTTCTCGAGCGCCGTGGGCGTCGCGTACAGCTCGAGCACCGTGTCGGGCGCCCATTCGAGCGCCTCACGGGCGGCCTGCGGACCCTCGAGCAGGAAGAGACCGGTCTCTTGACGGGCGGCGCGCTTGCTGAGCTTGGCCACGGCGCGCACCCGCGGCGAACGGGGGTTCTCGAGCACGGACTCAGTGTATGACGCCGACGGCATGCGAACCGGGAGGCCGCGCAGGAACAGCGAAACGGGCGCCCTCCGAAGAGGACGCCCGTTTCGTGGAAGGCGTGTCTTACGCGGTCTTCGCGGCGTTGACGTCGCTGGGCAGCGCAGCCTTCGCCGTGGCGACGAGCGAGGCGAACACGGCCGGCTCGTTGACCGCGAGCTCGGCGAGCATGCGACGGTCGACCTGCACACCCGCGAGGCCGAGGCCCTGGATGAAGCGGTTGTACGTCATGCCGTTGGCGCGCGATGCGGCGTTGATGCGCTGGATCCACAGACGACGGAAGTCGCCCTTGCGCTTGCGACGGTCACGGTACGCGTAGACCAGGGAGTGGGTGACCTGCTCCTTGGCCTTGCGGTACAGGCGCGAACGCTGACCGCGGTAACCGGACGCGCGCTCGAGGATGACGCGACGCTTCTTGTGGGCGTTTACTGCCCGCTTGACTCTAGCCATTTCTGTTCTTTCCTAACGTGCGTCGGCGCTCAGAGGCCGAGGAGCTTCTTGGCGACCTTGGAGTCACCCTTGGCCAGGACCTGCTCCTGGTTCAGGCGACGGGTGCGCTTGGAGGCCTTGCCCTCGAGGTTGTGGCGCATGCCGGCCTGCTGCTTCATGAGCTTGCCGCTACCGGTGAGCTTGAAGCGCTTCTTGGCGCCCGAGTGGGTCTTCTGCTTCGGCATCTGTCTTCCTTCGTTGGGGTTCCCGGCGGAGCGGGAGTCGGGGAGCTTTACTCGGCGGACGCCGGGGCAGCTTCGTCTGTGGGTGCCGAATCGCCTCGAGCGGCACTTCGCGCGGCTTCACGGTTCGCCGTGCGCTGCGCGTTCTGCTCGGTCTTGACCTCGGACTTGTTCTTGTGAGGAGCCACCACCATCACCATGTTGCGGCCGTCGATCGTGGGGTTCGACTCGACGGTGCCGAACTCGGCGACGTCTTCGGCGAACTTGCGGAGCAGACGGACACCCTGCTCGGGACGCGACTGCTCGCGACCGCGGAACAGGATCATGGCCTTCACCTTGTCGCCCGCCTGGAGGAAGCCCTCGGCGCGCTTGAGCTTGGTGATGTAGTCGTGAGCCTCGATCTTCAGACGGAACCGCACCTCTTTGAGCACGGTGTTCGCCTGGTTACGACGCGTTTCCTTGGCCTTCTGAGCGGCCTCGTACTTGAACTTGCCGTAATCCATGATCTTGACCACGGGCGGCTTCGAGCTCGGCGCAACCTCGACCAAGTCGAGGTCCGCTTCCTGGGCCAGGCGCAGCGCAGCTTCGATTCGGACGATGCCGACCTGCTCGCCGTTGGGTCCGACGAGACGGACCTCCGGGACTCGGATGCGCTCGTTGGTGCGGGGATCGCTGATGCGGAACTCCTCTTTCATACGGGTGGTGGCCGCCGCGATCCGTCGGAATCGCGGGCGAAGAGGAGAGACACGCCACCCGGCACGGTGCTTTCGGCACCGGCTTCTGCACCCAGGCAACCCCGTGGAACACGGAGCGGAGTGCGGGAACCCGGTAGCCTGGAGCGGCAAGCGCGGGTGGGATGTGATCCTCTTTCGTACGGAGTGAAACACTCCGAAGCCCGCCATAGTCTAGCAGAGAGAACCCCGTGACCACGATTCCCCCCGACATGCCCACCGAAGACCACTCCGCGCACCGCCACGGAGCAGGAGACGAGCGTCTGGCCCGCTGGGAGGAACAGGAGCGCGCGGCGTCCTCCGCCACCCGCGACATCGCCGACGTCCCTGCCGTCGAGGTCATCACCACGGCCGCCGTCCACCTCATGAGCGCTGCCGCCGTCAAGACCGGCCTGGCCGACGACCCGGGCCAGCAGCTCGACCTCGACGAAGCCCGCAAGCTCATCAACGCCCTGGCCGGACTCATCACCGCCGGCGCCCCCGAGATCAGCGACATGCACGCGCGCTCGCTGCGCGACGGCCTACGCTCCCTGCAACTCGCGTTCCGCGAGGCGTCGACGATCCAGGACCCCATTGGCAAGGGGCCGGGCGAGAAGTGGACGGGTCCCGTCACGTAATTCCGTCGTTCTGGGGGTACCGGGCTCCGTGATGCCCCCTTCCCAAGGCAAGAGCGGGGCCCCTTCCCCGATTGCCCTGGGGAGGGGGCATCACTGCGCCCTGCCCTCCGCAGGCCGCCCTCTTCCGTGCCACCCGCGGGGGTATGACGGCGGTGGGAGGTCCCTGAGCCTGTCGAAGGGACCGGGACCCGAGCGATCAGGCCTCGCTGCTGCGGTGGAGCTTGACCGTCAGGGAATCCACGAGGACGGCGATGCGATCATCGGCCGCCCACCGGCGCGCGAGGCGTGCGAGCACGGCATCCAATTCCTCCTGCTCGAGCCCCGACATCAGCTGAAGGTGCACGACGAGTTCCGGTCCGCGCAGGCGCCCCGAGGGATCGCCCGACTCCACCGCGAGGTCGAGCACAGCCAGTTCGCCCGAGATGCTCTCGTGCAGACCCGTGAAGATGGTCGGCGACGTGTGCGCCGGCTCCCACGACTCTCCTTGGGCGATGGCCCACACCGCCGGTCGACGCAGAATGAACTCCGTCTCGGACGCCGGATCGATCACGATGAGCTCGGTGTCTTCGGATGCCGCGGCGAGAGCCGTGCGCCGACCGTCCGCCGGCACGGGGCGGGCCTTGGCGTCCCAGGTCTGCAGCGCCGTCACCGAGGTGAACACGGGGAGCACCTTGCGACCGTCGGGAGCGGCGACCGTGACGATCGAGAGCTCCTGCGTCTTGTCGACCTCGAGGCCGTGCGCGCCGACACCGTGATCGCCCTTCTCGGCGACCAGCGGGATCAGCAGACGCGCCGTGCGGTAGGCGTCGACGATGGCGCGTGCATCGCCCTCGCCCGCGCGGAACGCGAGAAGAGCGGCCAGCAGCGCCGGGTCGGCGGATCCGTCGTCACCTGAGTGCGGGTTCGACTCGAATCGGCGGCCCTCCCACGGGACGCCGGCGGAATCCGCGTAGGCGCCGTGAGCGTGGTCGTGCGGATCGTCAGTGTCCGGCGACATCCAGCGCCTCAGCGAGGGTGAACTGCCCCGCGTAGAGAGCCTTGCCGACGATCGCGCCCTCGACGCCGAGCGGCACCAGCTCCCGCAGCGCGGCGATGTCGTCGAGGCTCGAGACGCCACCCGAGGCGACGATCGGCTTGGGCGTGCGCTGGGTCATCTCGCGCAGCAGTTCGATGTTCGGGCCGCGCAGCGTGCCGTCCTTGGTCACGTCGGTGACGACATAGCGGCTGCATCCGGCGTCTTCGAGGCGCTGGAGCACGGTCCACAGGTCGCCGCCGTCACGGGTCCACCCGCGTGCGGCCAGCGTGGTGCCGCGCACGTCGAGGCCGACCGCGATCGCCTCGCCGTAGCGGTTGATGACGTCGGCCGCCCACTCGGGGTTCTCGAGAGCTGCCGTACCGAGGTTGATGCGGCTCGCACCGCTCTCGAGAGCGGCTTCGAGCGAACGGTCGTCGCGGATGCCGCCGGAGAGCTCGACCTGCACACCCTTGACCTGCTTGATGACCTTGCGCATGACGCTCGCGTTGCTGCCGCGACCGAAGGCTGCGTCGAGATCGACCAGGTGGATCCACTGGGCACCCTGGCGAGCGAAGTCGGCGGCGGCGTCGACGGGGTCGCCGTAGCTGGTCTCGGTACCGGCCTCACCCTGGGTCAGACGGACGGCCTTGCCGTCGGCGACGTCGACCGCGGGAAGCAGCACAAGTTCGGGCGTGGACGCGAAATCGTTCATGGCTCCTCGCACCCTTCGGCGCATCTCGCCGAGCCGGGGCACGAGGTCACACAGTAGTCGCGCGCAGGCCGCCGATCCAATTGGACAGCAAGCGGATGCCGGCTTCTCCCGACTTCTCGGGGTGGAACTGCGTCGCGGCCAGCGGCCCGTTCTCGACGGCGGCGATGAACGGCGCACCGTAGGTGCACCACGTGACCGAGGGCTGAGGGAAGGGCGGGGTGACCTCCAGCGACCACTCCTGCGCGGCGTAGGAGTGCACGAAATAGAAGCGCTCGTTCTCGATGCCCTCGAACAGGCGCGAGCCCTCTCCGGCGGTGACGGTGTTCCAACCCATGTGCGGCAGGACCGGTGCGGCGAGCTCGCCGACGGTGCCGGGCCACTCCCCCAGACCCGGGGTGTCGGTGCCGCGCTCGATCCCGCGCTCGAACATCACCTGCATACCGACGCAGATGCCGAGCACAGGCCGACCTCCCGCGAGGCGTCGGTCGATGATCTCGCCGCCGCGGCTGGCGTTGAGCGCGCCCATGACGGCGCTGAACGCACCGACTCCCGGCACGAGCAGTCCATCGGCGTCGAGAAGGAGCGAACGGTCGGAGGTCAGGCGGGCGTCCGCCCCAGCCTCGACCAGCGCCTTGACCGCCGAGTGGACGTTGCCCGACCCGTAATCGAGGACCGCGACGACGGGCTTCGAGGTCACAACGCTCCCTTGGTGCTGGGGATGCCGTCGACCAGGGGGTCGAGGGCCTTCGCCTGACGGAAGGCGCGGGCGAGCGCCTTGTACTCGGCCTCGGCGATGTGGTGGGGGTCGCGTCCGCCCAGGACGCGCACGTGCACCGTCAGACCGGCGTGGATCGAGATCGCCTCGAACGAGTGCCGCACGAGCGATCCGGTGAAGTGACCGCCGATGAGGTGGTGCTCGAACCCGACGGGCTCCCCGGTGTGCACGAGGTAGGGACGCCCGCTGATGTCGACGACGGCCTGCGCGAGCGCCTCGTCGAGGGGGACGAGGGCGTCGCCGTACCGCGCGATGCCCGACTTGTCGCCGAGCGCCTGACGGATGGCCTGACCGAGCACGATCGAGGTGTCTTCGACGGTGTGGTGGGCGTCGATGTGGGTGTCGCCGGTCGAGCGGACGCGCAGGTCGGTGAGCGAGTGCTTCGCGAACGCCGTGAGCATGTGGTCGAAGAACGGCACGCTCGTGGAGATGTCGCTGGTGCCGCGGCCGTCGAGGTCGAGCTCGAGTTCGACGCGGGACTCGCTCGTCTCGCGGGTGATCGAGGCGGTGCGGGGCGAGGCGGGACCGGTCATGACCGCGATCCTACCGAGGCCAGTGCGTCGAGGAACGCCGTGGTCTCGTCGGCCGTGCCCGCCGTCACGCGCAGGTGGTGAGCGATCCCGACGTCGCGGATCAGCACTCCCCGGTCGTACAGGGCCTTCCACGTGGCCGCAGGGTCGTCGACCCCGCCGAACAGCACGAAGTTCGTCCACGACTCGTGGGCGGTGTAGCCGAGGGCGGCCACGGTCGCCGAGATCCGGTCGCGCTGGGCGACGATCTCGTCGACCATCGACAGCATCGTGTCGGCGTGCGCGAGGGCGGCGGTCGCCGCCGCCTGCGTGAGCGCACTGAGGTGGTAGGGCAGCCGTACGAGGCGCAGGGCGTCGACGAGCGCGGGATCGGCGGCGAGGTAGCCCACGCGCGCTCCGGCGAAGGCGAAGGCCTTGCTCATCGTGCGCGAGACGACCAGGCGCGGGCGACCGGGCAGCAGCGAGACCGCGGAGGGCTCGTCGCGGGGGGCGAACTCCTCGTACGCCTCGTCGACGATGACGATGCCGTCGGTGGCGTCGTAGACGGCCTGAACGACGTCGAGGCGAAGAGGCGTTCCGGTGGGGTTGTTCGGGGCGCACAGGAACACGATGTCGGGGCGGCGCTCGCGCACCTGCGCGGCGGCCGATTCCGCGGTGAGCGAGAAGTCGTGCTCGCGCTCGCCCGCGATCCAGGAGGCGCCGGTGGCCCGCGTCAGGATCGGGTACATCGAGTAGGTCGGGGCGAAGCCCATCGCGGTGCGGCCGGGGCCGCCGAACGCCTGGAGGATGTGCTGCAGGACCTCGTTCGAGCCGTTGGCCGCCCAGATCTGCTCGGGAGACAGCCCGTGACCCAGGTAGCCGGCGAAGGCCTCCCGCAGACCGGTGAACTCTCGGTCGGGGTAGCGGTTGACGTCGCGCAGGGCCCGGGCGACGGCGTCGAGAATGTCGTCGGCGACCTCTTGAGGAACCGGGTGGGTGTTCTCGTTGACGTTCAGCGCGACGGGAAGGGCCGCCTGCGGGGCACCGTACGGGGTCATACCCCGGAGATCGTCGCGGAGAGGCAGGTCGTCAAGGCGCACAGTCACCTCACCCATGGTAGGCGGCGACGACGGCCGTGGATCACGACCACAGCTCGCGGCGAGAGCTCGCGAGTCAGCCGACGGGGGCGTAGGCGGCCGGGATGGCGATGCGCTGTCCTGCCGTGACGTTTCCGCCCGAGAGGGCGTTGAGGCGCGTGATCTCGGCGACGACGTCGCGCGGGTCGGCTGCCGGCGCCAGGTCTTCGGCGATCGACCACAGCGTGTCGCCGCTCATGACGGTCATTTCGGCGAACGAACCGGCGGGGGCGCCGGCCTCGCCGGACGCGAGGGCGGACCCGCCACCGACGACCGCGATGCCGAGCGCGATGGCGAGGGGAAGGGCGACGAGGAAGGCGACGACGCGGCGCCCGCGGGCGGTGATGCGCAGGCGGGTGGTCGGTGCGGTGAGGGCGATGCTGCTCATGATGTGCTCCTTGGTGGAGAGATTCGCACCCCGCCCTCGGCCGGGAGGACGGTGGTGCGAATCTGTATTCCGAATCTATCTTCGATACTTTCGATGTGTCAACACCCCGTGTCTCGGAGACCGATCGAACGCGACACGCGCGAGGCTCCGTGTCATTCGGGTCGTCCACCGGATACGGTTTCGACACGGAGACCTCACCACCAACCTCCGACATTCGAATTTCCGCCGTGATTTCCGCGGCGCGAGGGGAGCACAGATGACCGACGCGACGACCGCCGCCGGCCGCGAGCGGCCGCAGACCCGGCGACGCAAGAGCCTCAGCGACAAGCAGCTCGCGATCCTCGAGGTCATCCAGCGCTCGATCGCCCGGCACGGCTATCCGCCGAGCATGCGCGAGATCGGCGACGCCGTCGGACTCAAGTCGCTGTCGAGCGTCACCCACCAGCTGAACCAGCTCGAACTCAGCGGCTACCTGCGACGCGACCCCGGCAAGACGCGCGCGATGGAGGTGCTGATCGACCTCCCCGGTGCCGCGGCCGAGAACCCCGCCGACACCGCGCCCGCGCTCGGCGACGCTGCCCTCGTGCCCCTCGTCGGCCGGATCGCCGCCGGTGTGCCGATCACCGCCGATCAGCAGGTCGAGGAGATCTTCCCCCTCCCCCGTCAGCTCGTCGGCAAGGGCGAGCTGTTCATGCTGAAGGTCTCGGGCGACTCCATGATCGACGCGGCCATCTGCGACGGCGACTGGGTCGTCGTCCGGTCGCAGGCGAACGCCGAGAACGGCGAGATCGTCGCCGCGATGCTCGACGGAGAGGCCACGGTGAAGACCTTCCGCCGCCGCGACGGCCACATGTGGCTCCTCCCCCGCAACAGCGCGTTCGAGCCGATCCTGGGCGACGATGCCGTCGTCCTCGGTCGCGTGGTCGCGGTTCTCCGCGCCGTCTGAGCAGGGCATCGGGGGTCGGACGCCCGCCCGCACAGCGGCATCAGGCCCTCGACGTCGTCACACGTTGCCCGGCGCGCCGGATCCGGAGATCCGCCCCGCCGTCGTGACGGCATCCGCGGATGTCGGAGGCCCTGCCTAGGGTGGAGGCATGGCTGACACCCTCCCCTACGGTTCCTGGCCCTCCCCGATCACGCCGGAGTCCGTCGCGCAGGCGTCACCGCGCGTCGACGGGGCTCGGCTCGTGGGCGACGAGGTGTGGTGGGGCGAATCCGTGCCGCACGAGGCCGGCCGCGTCGCCGTCAAGCGTCGCCGGGTCGACGGCGCGGTCGAGACGGTGCTCCCCGCGCCCGCCAACGCCCGCTCCGCCGTGCACGAGTACGGCGGAGGCGCCTGGACCGCGTCCGACGACGGCGAGCTCTATTACGTCGAGAAGACCGATCAGCGCGTGTACGCCCTCCGTCAGGGCGACGCCGCCCGGCCCCTCACCCCCGCCGACGAGGCGGTGCGCCACGGCGGCCTGCGGTGGGAGCACGGCGTGCTCCTCGCCGTGCGAGAGACCCACGGCTCGTCCCGCGTTCCGCAGCGCGCGATCGTGCGCATCCCGCTCGACGGGTCGAGCGACGTCCTCGCCGAGGGCAGCGACTTCCTCGCCCAGCCGGCGCTCTCGCCGAGCGGCCGCCACCTCGCGTGGGTGGCGTGGAACCACCCCGACATGCCCTGGGACGCCACCTCGATCGAGGTCAAGAACCTCGCGACCGGAGAGGTGCGGCAGGTCGCGGGCGGCCCGCGCCGCGCACCGCTCCAACCCGTGTGGATCGCCGACGACGAACTGCTCTACGCCGACGATCCCGACGGTCGCTGGAACCTCTTCCGCCGTCCGCTCGAGGGTGACGCGCAAGCCCTGGCCCCCGCCGACGCCGATACGGGCGGCGGGCTCTGGGTCCTCGGTACCCGATGGTTCGGCGCAGCCTCCGACGGTCGCGTCGTCGCGGTGCGCACCGACGGCGCAGACGAGATCGTCGAGATCGCGCCCAGCGGCGTGCGCCCGGTCGACGTCCCGGTCGTGGCGGGGGCGGCGATCGACGACGTCCGCGGTGCCCGCGTGCTCGTGTCGGGTTCCGACGCCGGTGGGCGGTCGGGGCTCTGGCTCGTCGATCTCGACACCGGGGCGGTCGACCTCGTCACCGGCGGCGCCGGGTCGTGGGGCGACGAATGGATGCCGACGGCTCGGGCCCTCGAGACCGAGGGGCCGCACGGCACCGTGCACGCCTTCGCCTACGCGCCCACCCACCCCGACGTCGTCGCGCCCGCCGGAGAGCGACCTCCCTACGTCGTCCTCGTGCACGGCGGACCCACCTCGCACGTCGGGCCGGCCCCCTCGGCCAAGACGGCGTTCTTCACGAGCCGGGGCATCGGCGTGCTCGACGTCAACTACGGCGGCTCCACCGGGTACGGACGCGACTACCGCGACCGTCTCAAGGGCCAGTGGGGCGTCGTCGATGTGGACGACGTGGCAGCGGCGGCATCCGCTCTGGCAGACGCAGGGCTCGCCGATGCCGAGAGGATCGCCATCGCGGGCGGCTCAGCGGGCGGCTGGACGGTGCTGGCGGCCGTGACGCGCACCGACGTCTTCTCTGCCGGTATTTCGCGGTACGGCGTGGGCGACGCCCGCGCCCTGGCCGAAGACACCCACGATTTCGAAGCGCGGTACCTCGACGGGCTCATCGGCCCGCTCCCCGAGGCCGAAGCGGTCTACATCGAGCGGTCCCCTCTCGGGCGTCCCGAGCACTTCCGGGTTCCTCTGCTGATCCTGCAGGGCTCGGAAGACCGCGTCGTCCCGCCATCGCAGGCCGAGGCCATCCGCGACGCGCTGGCGGCGCACCACGTGCCGCACGCGTACGTCCTCTACGAGGGCGAGGGCCACGGCTTCCGTCGTTCCGAGACCGTGATCGACTCGCTCGAGCGCGAGCTCGGCTTCCTCGGCGCGGTGTTCGGGTTCGAAACGCCGGGCATCCCGGCCCTCCAGCTCGACTGACCACGCCGGCATCCCGGCTCTCGAGCTCGACCGATTCAGAGGGAGCGCAGCAGTCGCAGACGGCTCGCCATGCGGAACGCATCGGGTCGCCCCGCGCAGCGCCGCACGAACTCGTCGACCGGCACCACCGCCTGCACGTCGAGGCGCACGTCGGCGTCCACGAGGACGTCGATGAGGGCGACGAAGCGCTGCTGTGCGGCGGGGCCGACCTCGTCCAGCGGCGGAACGCCGATGATCGTCCAGTGCGGGTACCGCCGGCTCCAGTGCCGGTACTCCGACGCGGCGAGGGGCGTCTCGCAGAGCTGATCGAAGGTCGCGACGAGCGCCCCCTCCCCCGCGGACGCGACGGTGAAGACACGGTCGCGGACGACGAGCTGCCGGGACGACCCCGACATCACCGAAGACGCTCCCGTCGACCACGTGCCCGCGCGGAACCCCTGACGCATCGCGGGTGCGAGGGTTCGATAATCGATCGGCCCCTCGAGCGGGATCACGTCGAGATGGGTCGTCAACAGCGCGATCCCGGGCTCGAAGAGGTGGTGCCACACGGGGTCGGGAAGCAACTCGGACGGCGCGTAGTTGGACGTCGCCACCAGCGTTCCACCCCGGTCGACGAGGCGCTCGACCAGGCGCGTGAGGAGGATCGCGTCGCCGGGATCGTGGACGTGCAGCTCGTCGAAGAACACCAGACGGTCGGAGCCGACGACGTCGTCGATCGCGCGAGCCATGGCATCCGGCTCCGGGCGATGCGCGTGAATGCGCCGGTGCAGATCATCGAAGAAGCCCGAGAAGTGCACACGGGCGGCCCGACCGGGCGGAACGGCCGCGTAGACCGCATCGGCGAGCCAGGACTTGCCGCGCCCGGCAGGGCCGTGGAGGTACACACCCTTCGTCGGTCTCCCCTCGAGCGCGCGCGTCGCGGCGAGCGCCATCCGTCGCGCGACCGCCAGCTGCGCCGCATCCACCGCGAATCCCTCGCGCCGGGCGGCCTCCTCGACGGCGGCGAGGATCGGGACGAACGGTGGCACCGTCGAAGACTGGCACGCTGCGCTCCCCCGCCGAGGGGAGAAGCTCCACTGTCGAAACACGTCCCTCGACGACGGAAGGCCCCCACGCCGCAGCGAGAGGGCCTTCCGGATGCCGGTGGTCAGGCCTCGAAGGCCGACAGCTCGGCCGCGAGGCGAGCCCCCACGTGCGCGTGGATGAACGTTCCGCTCTCGCGGTGCTCCTGCGCGACGATGAGCCCGCTCTCGTGCACGGCCGAGACGAGGTCGCCGCGGTCGTACGGAACGACCGCCTGCACCTCGACGGCCGGCAGGGGCAGCGCGTCTTCGATCGCGGCCCGCAGCTCGTCGATGCCCTCACCGGTGCGCGACGACACGAACTTCGCGTTCGGTGCGAGGCCGCGCAGCACGAGACGGTCGTCTTCGCTCACCAGGTCGGCCTTGTTGAAGACGACGATCTCCTGACCGAAGTTCGCGTCGACGTCGCCCATCACGTCGCGGACCGTCATCAGCTGCGCAGCAGGGTCGGGATGCGAGGCGTCGACCACGTGCAGGATGACGTCGGCGTCGCCGACCTCCTCGAGCGTCGATCGGAACGCCTCCACCAGCTGGTGCGGCAGGTTGCGCACGAAGCCGACGGTGTCGGTCAACGTGTACACGCGACCGTCGCTCGTCTCGGAACGTCGCACCGTGGCATCCAGGGTCGCGAACAAGGCGTTCTCGACGAGCACTCCCGCGCTCGTGAGGCGATTGAGCAGGCTCGACTTCCCGGCGTTCGTGTACCCGGCGATGGCAACCGAAGGGATGGTGTGACGCTTGCGCTCGGCGCGCTTCGCCTCGCGGGCGGGGGCGAAGTCGCGAAGCTGCTTGCGCAGCAGCGCCATCTTCGTGCGGATGCGACGACGGTCGAGCTCGATCTTCGTCTCACCGGGACCACGCGATCCCATGCCGGCGCCGCCGGCGCCGACCTGTCCACCGGCCTGACGCGACATCGAGTCACCCCATCCGCGCAGGCGCGGGAGGAGGTATTCGAGTTGCGCGAGTTCGACCTGCGCCTTGCCCTCGCGGCTCTTCGCGTGCTGGCTGAAGATGTCGAGGATGACGGTGGTGCGGTCGATCACCTTGACCTTGACGACGTCTTCGAGAGCACGGCGCTGGCTGGGGGCGAGTTCGGTGTCGGCGATGACGGTGTCGGCCCCGACCGCGGCGACGATGTCGCGCAGCTCCGCGGCCTTGCCCCGACCGACATAGGTCGCGGGATCGGGGTGGGGGCGCCGCTGCAGCACGCCGTCGAGGACGACGGCTCCGGCGGTCTCGGCGAGAGCCGACAGCTCGCGCAGCGAGTTCTCGGCATCCGCCTGCTCGCCCTGCGGGTGCACGCCGACGAGCACGACGTTCTCGAGGCGCAGCTGGCGGTACTCGACCTCGGTGACGTCTTCGAGCTCGGTCGAGAGCCCGGCGACGCGACGCAGGGCGGCGCGTTCCTCACGATCCCACTGGTCGCCGTCGGCGTCGCCGCCGTACGCGGTCGTGGCGTCCTGCAGAGCCTGTGCCGCACCGAAGACCCGGACCCCGCGGTGCGCTTCGGCGCGCGAGAGCACGCGGTCCACCGGGTCAACCGGCGACGCGTCCGTGCTCGGGGGTGTGGTCTGTTCGGTCATGGGTTCCTTTCGTCGCGGGTGTTCCCGCGTGTTCTGGCACTTTATCCGGCCCAGCACCCAGGGGGCCGGTCCGATATCCTGACGTGATGGGGAGCGAGCACTACTTCAGCGCGTCGCCGTCGAGTCCCGAGCAGCTCCGCCGCATCCGCGTGACGCTTGCCGGTCGCGAACTCGAGGTGGTCACGGCGGGCGGCGTCTTCAGTCCCGACCATGTGGATGCCGGTACGTCCGTGCTCCTCGCGAACACCCCTCCCGCTCCCGCCGGCGGGAACTTCCTCGACCTGGGGTGCGGGTGGGGCCCGATCTCGCTGTCGCTGGCGCTCGCGTCACCGCACGCGACCGTGTGGGCGGTCGACGTCAACGAGCGTGCTCTCGATCTCGTGAGGCGCAATGCCGAGTCCCTCGGCATCACCAACATCAACGCGGTACGCCCCGAGGATGTTCCCGACGACGTGTCGTTCCGCACCATCCGGTCGAACCCGCCCATCCGCGTCGGCAAGAACGAACTGCACGGCATGCTCGAGCACTGGATCCCGCGCCTCTCCGAGCGCAGCGACGGGTGGTTCGTCGTGCAGCGCAATCTCGGGTCCGACTCTCTGCAGCGGTGGCTCGCCGCGACGTTCCCGACCGGCTACAGCGTGCAACGCGCCGCGACCGCCAAGGGGTTCCGCGTGCTGCGGGTGCGCAAGCACGGCTCGCCGCCGAGCGAGCTCATCGACATCGTCCCCTGACGACCCCTCGGACCGAACCGATTGGCCGGGTGGCCGGCATCCGGGTTCAGGCGAGGGCGACTTCGCCGGTGAAGACGAGGGATGCCGGGCCGGAGAGCAGGACGCGTCCGTTCGCGACGCGCACGCCGAGCGTGCCGCCCGGGGTGTCGACGACCCACGAATCCGGTGCGGCGGATCCCGCCCAGTGGCGGACGGCCAGGGCGGCCGCGGCCACGCCCGTGCCGCAGCTGAGGGTCTCTCCCACACCGCGTTCGAACACGCGCAGGCGGATCGCTCCGACACCGTCGCGCACGAGCGGGTCGGCGGGTACCACGAACTCGACGTTGGCGCCGTGCGAGGGCGAGGGATCGAGCAGCGGCTGGTAGGTCAGGTCGAGGTCCTCGAGCTCCGCGTCCGACGAGAGCGCGACCACGACGTGCGGGTTGCCCACGTCGACACCGACGCCGGGCCGTGCGACCGGGAGTCCCTTCGCGCGCACCAGCGTCTCGCCCGGCTCGATCGCGAATTCACCCAGGTCGACCTCGTAACCGCGGTCGCTGCGCGTGAGGGTCTTGATCCCCGCACGCGTGCCGATACGCAGTCCCCCGTCGAGCGAGGCGAGTCCGGTGTCGCTCAGGTACCGCGCGAAGACACGCGTGCCATTGCCGCACATCTCCGCCTTCGAGCCGTCGGCGTTGCGGTAGTCCATGAACCATTCGGCCCCGGATGCCGCGGCATCCGCCCCCTCGTCGATGGCACGCGAGCGCACCACGCGCAGCAGGCCGTCGGCGCCGATGCCGAAGTGGCGGTCGCACAGCGCGGAGATCTGCGCGTCGGAGAGGTCGAGCTCGCCGTCGGGATCGGCGACCACCACGAAGTCGTTGCCGGTGCCGTGGCCCTTGGTGAACGGGAGAGTCGCCATGCCTCCAGTCTACGGACGAGCGGCGGCTAGGCTTTCCCGGCCCTCCCCTCGTCCCAGGAGCTCTCATGCCGAAGATCCCCGCCCTCGTCGCCCCGTCGTTCGACCGGCCGCCGCTGGACGATCTCGACCAGGGCGACCCGTCGCAGCTGACGCCCCGAGCCTCCCTCGAAGGGCTGTCTTTCCGCGATCTGCGCCTCGACGAACTCGACCTCGAGAGCGCCGACCTCGCGCTGTGCCGCGTCGTCGGCGTTCGCGCCCCCGAGGTCTCACTGCGGTACGCGAACGTGACGGAATCGGCCTGGAGCGGCTGGGACGTCCCCATCCTGCGCGCGGCGCGGGCGAGCTGGCGCGATCTCGAGATCGAGGGCACCCGCTCGGGGTCGGTCGAGGCCTACGAATCGACGTGGAACGGCGTGCACTTCGTCAACTGCCGCCTCGGATTCGTGAACCTGCGCGGCGCCCACCTGCAGGACATCGCGTTCACCGACTGCACGATCGACGAGCTCGACCTCGGGCAGTCGAAGGTCACCCGCTTCGCCGCCCCCGGCACGCGGATCTCGCAGCTCATCGTCGAACAGTCGACCTTGCAGCACGTCGATCTGCGCGGCGCCGATCTCGAGGGTCTCACGGGGCTCTCCGCCCTGCGCGGGGCCACGATCTCGTCACTGCAGCTGCAGCAGCTCGCTCCCCTGCTGGCGGCCGATCGCGGGATCAGCGTCCGCGACTGACGGCAGCGCCCCTCAGGCCGACGACGAGGG
Source organism: Microbacterium sp. BH-3-3-3 (assembly GCF_007679045.1). Lineage (GTDB taxonomy): Bacteria > Actinomycetota > Actinomycetes > Actinomycetales > Microbacteriaceae > Microbacterium > Microbacterium algihabitans. Next base: position 222,672 of record NZ_VEFS01000001.1, read on the forward strand.
GCCACCCGGCCCGTCGACGATGAGCCGCCGGCCCGTCGCCCAGGTGTCGAAGGGCTCGTAGCCGAGCTCGTCGTAGAAGCCGCGGGCGGCGGTGTTGTCGGGACGCACCATCAGCTGCACCTTGGGGCAGCCCATCGCCTCGAGCAGCCGTTCGGCCTCGGTCACGAGGCGACGCCCGATCCCCTGCCCGCGATGCGAGGTCGCCGCAGCGAGGTAGTACAGCCAGCCGCGGTGGCCGTCGTAGCCCGCCATGACGCTGCCGACCACCCGATCACCGTCGACCGCGACGAGGAACAGCTCCGGCTGCACGGTGAGCTTGCGACGGATATCGGCGCGCGGGTCGTTCCACGGGCGCGTAAGGCCCGCCTCCTCCCACAGGGCGACGACGGCGTCTTCGTCGGCGAGCCTGAAAGCACGGATGTCCACCGTCATGTGCGTTCCTCCGTTCCCGATGCCAGTGTGCCGGCATCCACCGTCCGCGCGTCGACCCACTCGGCCTCGGCGTAGCGCCGGAACCACGACACCTGGCGACGCGCGTAGCGGCGGGTGAGGGCCTGGGTCTCGGCGACGGCCTCGTCGCGGGTGACCTCGCCGCGGATCTGCTTCAGCGCCTGCGCGTACCCGATCGCGCGACCGGCGGTGACGCCGTGCTCGATTCCCGCGGGGATGAGCGCCTCGACCTCGGCGATGACACCCGCGGCCCACATCGCCTCCACGCGATCGTCGAGAAGACCGACCAGCTCCGCCCGATCGATCGCGGTGGCGATGATCCGGGTCTGTGGATGCCAGAACTCCGGCGCCTGGGGAAGAGCCCCTCCATGCGTCCGGCCGCCCTGCGCCAGCACCTCGAGCGCGCGCACGACGCGACGCCCGTTGCGCGGATCGATGCGCTCAGCGGCATCCGGATCCTCTTCCCGCAGGCGCGCGTAGAGCGCACCCGGGCCGCGCTCCTCCAGTTCGCGTTCCAGCGCGGTGCGCAGCGCCTCGTCGCGCGGGGGGAAACGGAAGTCCCACAGCACGCTCGAGACGTACAGCCCCGACCCGCCGACGAGGATCGCGTCGGCGCCCCGGCCGTGGATCTCGCGGATCGCCGTGCGCGCGGCATCCTGATACCAGGCCACCGCGGCCTCGTCGGTCACCTCGAGGGCGTCGAAGAGATGATGACGGATGCCGCGACGCTCTCCCTCGGGGAGCTTGGCCGTTCCGATGTCCATGCCGCGGTACAGCTGCATCGCGTCGGCGTTCACGATCTCGGCCGCGCGCCCACAAGCGGAGAGGGCTTCTGCGAGGTCGAGCGACAGCCCCGTCTTGCCGGTGCCGGTGGCGCCGACGACGGCCCAGAGGGCCGGGCCGGTCACACGCCGACGCGCAGGGTGGGGAGCCCCAGAGAGACCGCACGCGGAGCACCGGCCTCGCCCGCCGGGGCGGGGACGCCGCACGACTCCGCTTGCGAGCGGTCCCACGCATCACCCGCGCGAGTGCGGCGGATGCGCAGCGGAGCGCCGTCGGGTGCGTCGGCGAGCAGGTGGAACGGAGCCGCATGGGTCACGGTGACCGAGACCACATCGCCGGGGCGCGGCACCGCCGACCCCTTCGGCAGCTCGAAGTGCACGAGGCGGTTGTCTTCGGCGCGGCCGGTGAGGCGGTGCGTCTCGGCATCCTTCTTGCCCTCGCCCGCGGACACGAGCACCTCGAGGGTGCGACCGAGCTGCTTCCGGTTCTCTTCCGCCGCGATCCGGTCCTGCAGAGCGGTCAGTCGCTCGTAGCGCTCCTGCACGACGGCCTTGGGCACCTGGTCGGCCATCGTCGCCGCGGGAGTCCCCTCGCGGATCGAGTACTGGAACGTGAAAGCGCTCGAGAAACGCGAGGCCTCGACGACCCGCAGGGTCTCTTGGAAGTCCTCCTCGGTCTCGCCGGGGAAACCGACGATGATGTCGGTCGTGATCGCGGCGTTCGGGATGCGCTCGCGCACCCGATCGAGGATGCCGAGGAACTTCTCGCTGCGGTAGGAGCGGCGCATCGCCTTGAGGATGCGGTCGGAGCCCGACTGCAGGGGCATGTGCAGCTGCGGCATGACGGCCGGGGTCTCGGCCATCGCGGCGATCACGTCGTCGGTGAAAGCGGCGGGGTGGGGGCTCGTGAAGCGGATGCGCTCGAGTCCCTCGACCTCGCCCGCGGCGCGCAGCAGCTTGCCGAACGCGAGACGGTCGCCGAACTCGACGCCGTACGAGTTCACGTTCTGGCCGAGGAGGGTGACCTCGATCGCCCCGTCGTCGACGAGCAGGCGGATCTCGTTCAGGATGTCGCCGGGGCGGCGGTCTTTCTCCTTGCCGCGCAGGCTGGGCACGATGCAGAACGTGCACGTGTTGTTGCATCCCACCGAGATCGAGACCCATCCGCTGTGAATCGAGTCGCGCTTGGTCGGGAGGGTGGAGGGGAAGATCTCGAGCGACTCGAGGATCTCGAGCTCGGCTTCGCCGTTGTGACGCGCGCGCTCGAGCATGCCGGGCAGCGAGCCCATGTTGTGGGTGCCGAACACCACATCGACCCACGGGGCCTTCTGCTGGACGGCGTCCTTGTCCATCTGTGCCAGGCACCCGCCGACGGCGATCTGCATGCCGGCGCGCGAGTCCTTGCGCGACTTCAGATGGCCGAGCGTTCCGTAGAGCTTGCCGGCGGCGTTGTCGCGCACGGCGCACGTGTTGATGACGACGACATCGGCTTCGGCGCCGGCATCGGCCCGGACGTATCCGGCGCTCTCGAGCGAGCCCGACAGTCGCTCGGAATCGTGCACGTTCATCTGGCACCCGAAGGTGCGCACTTCGTAGGTACGGGGCCCAGCCGCACCCTGTGCGGCGGCGGACGGCGCGATCAGAGTCGGGGTCGAAACGGGGGTGGTCATGATGGAGGCAAGTCTAAACGCCGCCTCCACCGGGCCGTTCGAGCCGCGGTCATAGGAATCACCTAAGTAGCCCTCTCAGTAGTTTTCGGCGGAAACCGGCAGTGCGATGCGCGATCTGCACTTCCTTCTGTCGGGGGTGTCGGTAGTTTGGTGGACACGCAACGCCCGTCCGCCTGCGGGCTATCTCTGGGGGGAGTACGTATGCGGGGGGAACAGACGACGAGGTGGTCGCGCGGTCTCATCGGAGCAGACCGTGACGCTCACATGATCGCGACGCGGCTGCGGTCAGGCGGATCGACGATGGTGGCGGGCCCGCGCGGGAGCGGGCGCAGCTACCTTCTGCGGGCGGTCGCCGCCGAGCTCGAGCGCCACGGCGTGCAGGTGGTCGTGCTGCGACCATCGGCGACGCTCACCGATGTGCCCTTCGGCGTCCTCGATGCGACCGGTCACCCCGAGCTCGACGCACTGCGCACCGGCCGCCCGGCGGAGCCCGTCCGCGACGTGGTCATCCTCGACGACGTGGATGCGCTCGACACGGCCACGGCGGTCGCCCTGGCCCGCGCGGTCGCGTCGAACCGCCTCACCGCCTTGATCGGCCTGCGCACCTCGCGCGCGCGCTCGGTCGACCATCCCGACGACGCCGACGTGGTCCGTCGCGCCATGCTAGACCTGTGGCTCGACGGGTTCGCGCGTCGTGTCGATCTCCACGAGCTGAACGACGACGATGCCCTCGCGCTGATCGACCTCTTCCCCGACGCCCACCTGCTCGACAGCGCCACACGGGCAGGCCTGGTCTGGCGCGCCGACGGCTCACGCACGCTGATGCGTCATCTGGTCCTCGAGGCCACCGACGCTGCGCGCAGCGGCAAAGACCCGCTGACGGCGCTGCGCAACGTGGCCCGGCAGAGCCGCCTCGCCCTGGCCCTCGAGCGCCACGTGGCGGACATGCCCCGCACAGACCTCGAGAGCCTCGCCGGCATCCGCCGCCTGCGCCACCTTGAACTGTCGGTCGCCACGCGCCTGTTCGACGCGGAGAGCGTGGCAGCCCTGCTCGAGGGGGGACAGATGCACGCCGACTCGTCCGCGCACCGCCGCCTGACGGTGAACGACCTGCTGGCCGTCGAAGCGCAGCGGCAACTGGGCAGCGCGCGCGTCGACTCCCTCGTCGAAGCGGCGGGCGCGCGCATGCTCGCCGAGGCGGACGTGTGGTGGAGCCCGGCCATCGCCGTCTCGATCGCCGAGCGGTGGCACCGCCAGGGCAGCGACTCGTCGGCCGAGGGTTCCACTCCCCCGGCGATCCGCGCCCGCATCGCGCGCGATGCCGCTCGAGACGCCAACGACCGGGGCGACACCGCGCACGCCGCCGCGTACGCGCAGGCGGGTCTGAACGCGGTGGACGACCCCCTCCTGCGGCTGGAGGCCGCACTCGCGACGCGGGTCGTGGCGAAGTCGTGGCCGGATGCCGAGCATGCCGACGCCGACGCCCAGCGCCGCCTCGCGCGCTCGAGGGTCGAGAGCGAGAATTCCGACGACCCGGATGACGCCGTTCGGGGATCCTCGTGTGCCGACGCGCGGGTCGAGCGACTGCTGACCGACTCGACGCAGCTCGGCGCCGACATGGACTGGACGGGGGCGGCCGACGCCGCCACGGCCGCGATGGGCGAGACGGATGCCTCCCCGGTGCAGCACCTTCGCGCCGTCGTCGCCGCGGGGACGTCGGAGGCCGTTCGCGGGCGGTGGGCAGTCGCCCAGCGCCACTATCGCGCCACCGAACGGATCCTCGACGCGCGACCGCAGCCGGAGGGCATCGACGCGAGGGATCGCCTCGCGGCGATCATGTTCATGCTGGCCGGTCATCAGCTCGCCGGTGCCGACGGAACCCTGCTGCAGCGCCGGTTGGAACGCGAACTGGCCACGACGGCCCGCGAGGGAGAGGTGGCCGATCTCACCATCGCCGGAATCGCGGCCGCCATCTCATACACCGCCGAGGGGTCACCAGCTCGGTCGCAGCGCGAGCTGATCACGGCGGCGACCCGGAGCCCTACGCCGGTGTCGCCGACGGACGGCACCATGGTCGCGCTCGGCGTCGCCGACGAGTTGGCCATGGCGGGGGCCGTCGACGAGGCCCGGGCGATCATCGACAGCCTGAGTCCGGGCCCGGCGCCCCTGCTGCGACGCAGCATCGCGTACGTCGAGACCACGATCCTCACCGCGGAGGGGCGTCTCGACGAGGCGCGTGAGGCCGCCCGAGCGACGGCGGAGTTCTCCCGCGGCGGCACGGCTGCGGCGTTCCGCATTCGCGACCTGTTCCGCCTCATCGCCTTCTCCGCCGCCACAGCCGAGGAGATTGACGAGCTCGTGCAACTCGCGGCCGTCACCGACCTCCCGCTCTCGAGCGAAGCGGTGCGCCGTGTGTCCGCCCGGACCCCGGAAGAGGGGCAGCTCCCCGTCGACGATCTGCGCCTGCACGCCCTGTGGTCGGGCGAGGGTTCCGGAGCCGCCGGCGCGAACGACGAGTCCTCCGACTCCGTGTCGCGCTCGGCGAGCCCCGAGCACTCGGAGGAGCTCACGCCCCGCGAGCGCGAGATCGCTCTGATGGCCCACGAGGGGCTGACCAATCGCGAGATCGCCACGCGGTTGTTCTTGTCGATCCGCACCGTCGAGTCGCACGTGTATCAGGCGAGGATGAAGGTGGGGGCTGCCACCCGTCGCGAGCTGGGGCGCCTGATCGCGGAGGGGCGGAGAAGCGACGATTCCCGACTCGGGTCTCGGCCGAGCGGGCGGTGACGACCGTCCGCCGCACCGGCCGGAGCGGGCCGGTGGGCGGCTAATCCCGCCCGCTGCGGCTGACTCTCGGGACTCGGCCGAGCGGGCAGTGACGCCGGCCCGTTGCACCGAACGCTCGCGGACGCGTCGGACGCACCCCACGCTCGCCGACCACTGGTCGACGGTGCGGCGCTTCTACTCGTCGGGGGTGAAGCGCACACCCGGCATCGGACGCGGACCGGGTCGAGAACGCCCCGCCCCGATCCCGACCTCACGCAGCGCGGTCCGTGCCGCCGTGAGAGCCACAGATGACGGATAGCCGCGCCGAGCGAGCTGGCCGGCCAGGCGCCGGAGCGACGCCTCGTCGTCTTTGCCACCGACGGACCGCGCCTTCGACCGGGCGAACTCCAGCGCACGCTCGGCGTCGTCGTCGGGAAGAGCCTCGAGGGCCATGTCGGCCACGTCTCGCGGGATCCCTCGCTTGCGCAGGGTCTCGGCGACTGCGCGGCGCCCCTCGCCCCGACGTTCGACGGCCGACATCACCAGTTGATCGGCGAAGGCGGCGTCGTCGAGGTAGCCGAGGTCGACGAAGTGCTCGATGGCCTCTTCGATCACGATCTCGTCTGCCCCCTCGACACCGCGCAGCACGGTGCGCGCTTCGGCGAGAGAGAGGGAGCGGGATCGGAGCTTGCGCAGCAGCGCGGCCTCCGCCCTCTCGCGCATCTCGTCATCCGTCTCGACGGATTCGCCGGGTTCGTCAGAGGAGTCGGCGATGTCGGACACGTCAAGGAACGGGCGACCGACCGACACCCCTGACGGTTGATCCCGAACGTCGTCACGCTGCGATGAGCGCGCAACAACGGGGCCGGAACCCTGCGCCGACGCACTGCGGGAACCACCGAACAGGGGAATGACGGGAGCGAGGTCGTCGCCGGTCGCACTGGACGGGCGACGACCCCCGCTTCGCTGATCGTCGGTCATCAGGCCGGGCGGCGTGCAGCCAGCTCGTCTTCCGTCTCGGTGACGGCCGGAACCCCACCGATACCCATCTTGGTCTTGATCTTGTTCTCGATCTCGGCCGCGATGTCGGGATTCTTGATGAGGAAGTTACGCGCGTTCTCTTTACCCTGACCGAGCTGTTCGCCCTCGTAGGTGTACCACGCGCCCGACTTCTTGACGATGGCGTGCTCCACGCCGAAGTCGATGAGGCTTCCTTCGCGCGAGATGCCGACGCCGTAGAGGATGTCGAACTCGGCCTGCTTGAACGGCGGTGCCATCTTGTTCTTGACGACCTTGACGCGCGTACGGTTTCCGACAGCCTCGGTGCCGTCCTTCAGCGTTTCGATACGACGGATGTCGAGGCGCACCGAAGCGTAGAACTTCAGCGCCTTTCCACCGGCGGTGGTCTCGGGCGAACCGAAGAAGACACCGATCTTCTCGCGGAGCTGGTTGATGAAGATCGCCGTCGTCTTCGTGTTGCTCAGGCCACCGGTGAGCTTTCGGAGGGCCTGCGACATCAGGCGGGCCTGCAGACCGACGTGAGAGTCACCCATCTCGCCCTTGATCTCGGCCTCGGGAACGAGCGCCGCGACCGAGTCGATGACGACGAGGTCGATCGCACCGGAGCGGATCAGCATGTCGGCGATCTCGAGCGCCTGCTCGCCCGTGTCGGGCTGCGACACCAGGAGGGCGTCGATGTCGACGCCGAGCTTCTTGGCGTACTCGGGGTCGAGAGCGTGCTCGGCGTCGATGAAGGCGGCGATACCGCCCGCGCGTTGCGCATTGGCGATCGCGTGCAGCGTCAGAGTCGTCTTTCCGGACGACTCGGGGCCGTAGATCTCGATGATGCGGCCGCGGGGAAGCCCGCCGATGCCGAGGGCGACGTCGAGGGCGACGGAACCGGTGGGGATGGTCTCGATGGGCGCGCGCTCGTCGCTGCCCAGTCGCATGACCGAGCCCTTTCCGAACTGCCGATCGATCTGGGCAAGCGCCGACTCGAGGGCCTTTTCGCGCTCTGCGGGTGAGGGCATGACGTCTTCTTTCTCTCGCGTTCCGGTCGCCTATAGGCTGTCGCGCCCCCACCGACGGTGGGATCACACGACAAGGCGTTCAGAGTGTCGTTCGACGTTGACCACGTTAGGGAGGACCTCCGACATTGACTCCGGAGACCCCTCGAAATGGGGATGAACGCGACAGAAACCCTGTTGTGAAGAAGCCTACGACGGAATCGAACGAAGATTCGATGACACGCCGACCCGAGTCGATCGAGAACCGAACACCGGCGGGTTCGGCGTGTCACTCACGAACGGCGGGGTTCGAGCCTGCCGACGCCGTAACGCCGCTCGCGGGGGACGTCCGTCTCTTCGCAGAGGGCGAGCCACACGTCGCGCGGATCGACGCCGGCGGCGAGGGCGTCCGCACTCGTCCGTCCCCCCACAGCCGACAACACGAGGTCGGTCAGAAGCGACCCTCCGCGCGCCCCGAATTCGTCGGAGACGGCGCGATCGAACTCACTGCGACGCATGGGCGGCGCCGACTCAGCGCAGCGAGAGCTCGGGCTCGACCGACGCGACGAGTTCGTCGGGAACCACGTCGGGGAAGGTCTGCAGGCCTTCGAGAACCGAGAGACGGTCGCCGACCTGACGCATGATGGTGGAGATCGGAACATCGAGCGCTTCGGCGACGGAGGCGAGGATCTCGCTCGACGCCTCCTTCTGGCCGCGCTCGACCTCGCTGAGGTAGCCCAGAGCAACACTCGCCCGACTGGCGACCTGGCGGAGGGTGCGCCCCTTCTGCTGGCGGAGGTCACGCAGGACTTCGCCGATCTCTTGACGAACCAGGATCATTTGGGGGCCCTCCTCACTGCTGATTCCGTCGCTGTCCGACTGGACAACTGAAAAACACCGTGTGGTCACCCTAACGCCGCGCGCTGTGGACAGGATGGGAATCGCTCAACGAAACCGCGATGTGACATCATTTGTTCCCCGCATTCCGCGCGGTTTCCGTGATGCCCGTTTCAGAGGGCCGCCAACGCCCGGCGGACGGCCAGATGAGCCGTCTCGCGGCGGATGCGATCCCGATCTCCGGCGATGACGAGCGAGTCGACCCGGGTGCCGAGCGGCGTCGACACCGCGATGTGCACGGTGCCGACCGGCTGGCCGTCTTGCTCGTCGGGACCTGCCACCCCCGTGGTCGCGATGCCGACGTCGGCGGCGACGCCGTCACGGCCCAGCGCATCGCGCACGCCCCGAGCCATCTGCCGCGCCACGCGCGGATGTACCGCCCCGTGCGCGTCGAGCAGGGCCTGATCGACGCCGAGCACCCCGTGCTTCAGATCCGTGGCGTACGCGACCACTCCCCCGCGGACGACGCGGGAGGCACCGGGGACATCGACCAGCGACGAGACGACGAGCCCACCGGTCAGCGACTCGGCGACCGCGACGGTCCACCCGAGCTCGGCCAGCCGGTCGAGCAGCAGCGAGGCGCTCTCGAACGGCGTCCGCACGACGGTCTCGTCGAGATCGTCGGGAACCCCGTCGATCATCGCGTGCCGCGCCGCTGACGCGCGGCGCGCACCTCGGTCACGACGTAGTCGATTCCGGAAGCGATGGTCAGCAGGACGGCGATCGTCATGGTGATGACGCCGGCCCACCACACGACGCCCTGCCACACGGCGGAATCGGAGAAGGTCGCGAACGGGATCAGCGCGATCGACAGCGCGACGGCCTGGAACACCGTCTTGAGCTTGCCCATCCACGCTGCGGCGAGAACGTGATCGCTGACGACGATGAAGCGGTACACGGTGATGCCGATCTCGCGCACGAGCACGACGATCGTGATCCACCACGGCAGTTCGCCGAGGATCGAGAGCCCGACGAACGCGAGCCCCGTCAACGCCTTGTCGGCGATCGGGTCGAGCAGCTTGCCCAGGTCGCTGACGATGTTGTACTTGCGGGCGATGTAGCCGTCGATGCCGTCGGTCGCGATGGCGACGATGAACAGGATCGCCGCGGCCCACCGTAGACCGCCGTCGGCGCCCGCGTCGGCGAGGAGCAACCACAGGAAGATCGGCGCGCAGATGATGCGCGCGATCGTGATGGCGTTGGGAAGTTGCGGGTGAACGGCCATCAGTCGCGTCCTGTCAGCTGCCAGGCGTCTTCGTTGCCCTCGTCGTCGTCGGCGTTCACGACGGGGAGACCCTCGAATTGCGCCTCGATCGGATCTTCACCGTATCGGTCGTCGTCGCTCGCCGCAGGGGCGGCCGGGGGCGCATCGTCGCCGCGCAGACGCGCCATGACGGCGGGCAACTGCTCGTTGGTCACCAGCACGTCGCGCGCCTTGGAGCCTTCGGAGGGCCCGACGATCTCGCGGGACTCGAGGAGGTCCATGAGTCGGCCGGCCTTGGCGAACCCCACGCGGAGCTTGCGCTGCAGCATCGAGGTCGACCCGAACTGCGTCGACACGACCAGCTCGGCGGCGGCGAGCAGCAACTCGAGGTCGTCGCCGATGTCGGCGTCGATCTCTTTCTTCTCGGCCGTCGCCTGCACGTCGGCACGGTACTCGGGACGGGCTTGCTGGGTGACGTGAGCGACGACCTTCTCGATCTCCTGCTCGCTCACCCAGGCGCCCTGCACGCGTACGGCCTTCGAGGCGCCCATCGGCAGGAAGAGTCCGTCGCCCTGACCGATCAGGCGGTCGGCGCCGGGCTGGTCGAGGATGACGCGCGAGTCGGTGACGCTGGTCACGGCGAACGCGAGGCGCGAGGGCACGTTCGCCTTGATGAGACCGGTGACGACGTCGACCGAGGGGCGCTGCGTTGCCAGCACCAGGTGGATGCCGCTCGCGCGGGCCAGCTGGGTGATGCGGACGATCGAATCCTCGACGTCGCGCGGGGCGACCATCATGAGGTCGGCGAGCTCGTCGACGACCACCAGGAGGTAGGGGTACGGCTTGAGCACCCGCTCGCTGCCCGCCGGCAGCTTGATCTCGCCCGCCACGACCGCCTTGTTGAAGTCGTCGATGTGGCGGAAGCCGAACGAGGCGAGGTCGTCGTACCGCATGTCCATTTCTTTCACGACCCACTGCAGCGCCTCGGCGGCCTTCTTGGGGTTCGTGATGATGGGGGTGATCAGGTGCGGCACACCCGCGTAGGACGTCAGCTCGACGCGCTTGGGGTCGATGAGCACCATGCGCACGTCGGAGGGCTTCGCCCGCATGAGCAGGCTCGTGATCATCGAGTTCACGAAGCTCGACTTACCCGAACCCGTGGAACCGGCCACGAGGAGGTGGGGCATCTTCGCGAGGTTGGCCACGACGAATCCGCCGCCGACGTCTTTGCCCACGCCGATGGTCATCGGGTGCGTGGAGGTGGTCGCGGCGTCCGAGCGAAGGATGTCTCCGAGCGTGACGATCTCGCGGTCGGCGTTGGGGATCTCGACGCCGATCGCGCTCTTGCCCGGGATGGGCGCGAGGATGCGGACCTCGTTCGAGGCGACGGCGTAGGCGATGTTGTTGGTCAGCGCGGTGATGCGCTCCACCTTCACGCCCGGGCCGACCTCGATCTCGTACTGCGTCACGGTCGGGCCACGTGAGAACCCGGTGACGCGGGCGTCGACCTTGAACTGCTCCATGACGCTCTCGATGGCCTTGACCACCGCGTCGTTCGCCGCCGACCGCGCCTTCGGCGGGGTACCGGCGGCGAGGGCCGTGACAGCAGGCAGGCGGTAGTTCGCCGACGGCGGCGCCCCCGCGGAGTCGCCCCCGAGACCCGAGATGCCCGGAAGCTCCTCATCGTGCGTCTCGAGCGGGGAATCGTCGTGGAGTCCGCGACCCGACACCGCGCCGGCCAGGGCGCTGGCGTCGAAGACCTCGGTGAGGGCGTCGGGCGTCGGCGGAACGGGCGGCGGGGTGGGAGCGTGCGCGCGCGCAGGAGCGGGCTCGGGTGCGACGACCGCCGACTCGAAACCGCCCACCGGCGTGCCGGGCGACAGCAGCTCGGTGAGGTCGTCGGAACCGAGGGAACCGTCGACGTCTTCTTCACGGCCCGACTTATTGCGCCGCCACCACGGCAGCGACTTCTCGCCGGATTCTTCGTCTTCGTCGGCGGGGAGCACCTTGGTGGTCGCGGTGTCGTCGCGTTCGACGCGCTCGGCCCCGAACATCCACGCGTAGAGGTCGCCCAGGCGACGCCCGATGCGGTTCGGCGGGGTCTTGGTGAGGATGAGCACGCTCAGCACGGCCAGCAGCGACAGGGCGATGTAGGCGCCGACATCGGTGAGGACGAGCGCGAGGGGCTCTCCGACGATCCATCCGGCGATGCCGCCGGCGGGGCTCAGGACCGGCGGACCGCCGGCGCTCGGAGCGGGACGACCGCCTGCAACGTGCAAGAACCCGGAGAGCACGACGACGAACAGCCCGAAGCCGATCCCGACGCGCCCGTTGTCGTGCACCGAGGCGGGGTGACGGAAGAGCCAGCCCGCCAGCAGTAGCAGGAGCACGGGCAGGAAGAACGCCACCCGCCCGAAGAGCATGCCGAAGCTGTATGCGCTGATGAGGGTCGCGGCATCCGTTCCGATGAAGAACCACTCGACCACGGCGCCGAGGACGGCGAGGACCACCAGGAAGAAGGGGAAGCCGTCGCGGCGCTGGTCGCGCTCGAGGTTCTCGGGGCCGAACGCACGGAACATGCCGCCCACACCGTGGGCCACCGCCATCCACGCGCGCACCACCACGGCGGGCTTCTCGGGCTCGTCGACGTACCGCTTCGGCGCCGGGGCCGAGCGCTTCGGCGCGGGCGCCGCGGCCTTGGCGCGTGGCGACCCCTTCGCAGGGGCGCGACCGCCGGACGGTGAAGAGGTACGAGCCATTCCTCCACGGTAGGCCGGACCTCCGACATTCGCTCGTACCGACGCGGGGTTCAGCGCAGGCGCTTGGCCATGACGTCGCGACCGATCCCCCGGCGCACCACGGCGAATCCCTCCGATCTGTACAGCGAGACGGCGTAGTTGTCGCGCTCGACGCTGAGGCTGATGCGGGCGAAGCCCTGGCTGCGGGCATGGTCGTCGAGACGTTGGAGCAGCGCTCTGCCCGCCCCGTGCGCGCGCCAGAGCGGACGCACGCCGATGATGAGCTCCGGAACCCCCGTGCCGATCCACCCGAAGCCGGGCTCGTCGCGCGGGAACATGCGGTACCAGGCGGCCCCGACCGGCTCGCCGCTCGGCGACTCCGCGACGAAGCCCGCGTCACCCGGACGCATCCACCCCGCGACGTAGCGCCGGTGGTCGGAGCTGCTCAGCACCTCGTGCCGGGGCCGGACGGCGCCCGCGCGCCAGGTGGCGGCCTCGACCGTCATGTCGGCGAGGAAGGCGCCGTCGGAGGCGATCGCCGCGCGGATCGGGAGACCGGGCATGCCCGCATGATAGCGAGCGTCGACGCCGAGCGGGGGCCGGGAACGACGAAGCGCCGCGGGCGGACCCGCGGCGCTTCGTGAGGCGATGTCGGCGCTCAGGCCTCGATGACCATCGGAACGATCATGGGCCGGCGACGCAGCGACTGGTTGACCCAGCGGCCGATCACGCGGCGCACGACCTGCGAGAGCGCGTGGTTGTCGCGGACGCCCGACGTGGCGGCCTCGGCGAGGGCCGCGGCGATCTTCGGCTTGACGCTGTCGAAGACCTTGTCGTCCTCGGCGACGCCGCGCGCGTGGATGTCGGGGCCGGACACGATCTTGCCGGTCGCCGAATCGACGACGACGATGACCGAGATGAAGCCCTCTTCGCCGAGGATGCGGCGGTCTTTGAGATCGGCATCCGTGATCTCGCCCACCGACGAACCGTCGACGTACACGAAGCCGATGTCGACCTGCCCGACGACCTTGGCGACGCCGTCGCGCAGGTCGACGACGGTGCCGTTCTCGCCGAGGATCGTGTTCTCCTCCGGAATACCGGTCTCGCGCGCCAGCTTCGCGTTCGCCATGAGGTGGCGGTACTCGCCGTGCACCGGCAGCACGTTCTTGGGCTTGAGGATGTTGTAGCAGTACAGCAGCTCGCCGGCGGCGGCGTGCCCCGAGACGTGCACCTTGGCGTTGCCCTTGTGCACCACCGTGGCGCCCAGCTTGGTCAGCCCGTCGATCACGCGGTAGATCGCGTTCTCGTTTCCGGGGATCTGGCTGGATGCCAGGATGATCGTGTCGCCCTCGCCCGGTTCGATCGCGTGGTCGAGGTTGGCCATGCGGCTGAGCACGGCCATCGGCTCGCCCTGCGAACCGGTCGACATGTAGACGATCTTGTCGTCGGGCAGGTCGCGCGCCTTCTTGTAGTCGATGAGCACGCCGTCGGGCACGTTGAGGTAGCCGAGGTCGGCGGCGATGCCCATGTTGCGCACCATGCTGCGGCCGAGGAGCGCGACGCGGCGGCCGTTCGCGTGAGCGGCGTCGAGCACCTGCTGCACGCGGTGCACGTGGCTCGAGAAGCTCGCCACCACCACGCGGCGCGGTGCCTTGGCGATCACCTGGTCGAGCACCGGGCCGATGCCCCGCTCGGTGGGGGTGAAGCCGGGCACGTCGGCGTTGGTGGAGTCGACCAGGAACAGGTCGACGCCCTCTTCGCCGAGGCGCGCGAAGGCGCGGAGGTCGGTGATGCGGCCGTCGAGCGGAAGCTGGTCCATCTTGAAGTCGCCGGTGGCGAGCACGAGGCCCGCGGGCGTGCGGATCGCGACGGCGAGGGCGTCGGGGATGGAGTGGTTGACGGCGATGAACTCGAGGTCGAAGGGCCCGACCTTCTCGTGCTGTCCCTCTTTGACCGTCAGCGTGTAGGGACGGATGCGGTGCTCTTTGAGCTTCGCCTCGATGAGGGCGAGCGTGAGGCCCGAGCCGATGAGGGGGATGTCGCCCTTGAGCTTGAGCAGGTAGGGCACGGCGCCGATGTGATCTTCGTGGCCGTGGGTGAGCACGACGCCGACGATGTCGTCGAGGCGGTGCTTGATCGGCTCGAAGTCGGGCAGGATCAGGTCGACGCCGGGCTGGTGCTCCTCGGGGAACAGCACGCCGCAGTCGACGACGAGGAGCTTGCCCTCGTACTCGAACACGGTCATGTTGCGACCGACTTCGCCGAGGCCGCCGAGCGGGATGACGCGGAGGGTGCCGGCGGCGAGCGCGGGCGGGTCGAACGGGGTAGTGGGCATATGAGCCTCCTCGGATGCCGCCTCGCGGCATCCCTTCGTGTGGCGTCCCAGGCCGCGGTTCGGCGGACGCCGATGCTTATCTCGTGGTGCCGTGCACCTTCGGCAGGGCACCGCCGGCGGCCGCGTTGCGGTCGGGGCGGAAGTTGGAGAAGTCGGCGCCGGCCACGTTCTTCACGAGGGCCAGCTCGTCTTCGATGACAGCGGCTTCCCATTCCTCCGGCCCGACGAGGGGCAGGCGGACGCGGGGGCTGCCGATGCGGCCGAGGCCGTGCAGGATGTACTTCGCAGCGACGGTGCCGGGCACGTGGGTCATGACGGCGCGCACGAGCGGCTCGAGACCCTTGTGCGCGGCGGTGGCCGAGGCGAGGTCGCCGGCGTTCACGGCGTCGACGATGGTGCGGTAGGGCGCGGCGGCGATGTTGGCGGTCACCCCGATGAGGCCGGAGGCCCCGATCGACAGGTGCGGCAGCACGTTGGCGTCGTCGCCGGAGAAGTACATGAGGTCGGTCTGGTTGAGCACGCGGCTGACCTCGCTGAAGTCGCCCTTGGCGTCTTTGATCGCGAGGATGTTGGGGTGCTTGGCCAGGCGCAGGATCGTCTCGTACTTGATGGGCACACCGGTGCGGCCGGGGATGTCGTAGAGGATGACCGGCAGGTCGGTCGCGTCGGCGACCAGGCGGAAGTGCGTCAGGATGCCGGCCTGCGTGGGCTTGTTGTAGTACGGCGTGACGATCATGATGCCGTCGGCGCCGGCCTTCTCGCTGGCCTTGTAGAGCTCGATGGCGTGCGCGGTCTCGTTGGAGCCACCGCCGGTGATGATCTTCGCGCGACCGGCCGACACGCTCTTGCCGACCTCGACGAGACGCAGCTTCTCGGGGTCGGTGAGGGTGGAGGTCTCGCCCGTCGTGCCCGTGACGACGATGCCGTCGGCCCCGGCGGTGATGACGTCGTCGATGTGCTTCTCGGTGGCGGGCCAATCGACTTCGCCGTCGGCGGTCATCGGGGTGATGAGCGCGACGAGCACTTGACCGAAGGGATTGCCGGAGTGCGTCATGCTCCCAGGGTATCGGTTCGCGAAGGTCCGCCCTCGGCGTCGTCCACAGCGTCGGTGAACAATCCGTGACGCGGGCCGCGTCCTAGGGTGGCGTCATGGCCTGGACCACCCGCGCGTCGCGCACCGTCTACGAGAACCGCTGGATCCACGTGCGCGAAGACGAGGTGACCGGCCCGCACGGCGACGGCATCTACGGCGTGGTGCGGATGCAGCATCCGGCGGTCTTCGTCGTGGCCCTCGACGAGGAGGATCGCGTCTGCCTCGTCGAGCTCGAGCGGTACACGACGGGGCGCTCGCTCGAGGTCCCCGCGGGCGGTTCCGACGGTGAGGACCCGCTGGTGGCCGCGAAGCGCGAGCTGCTCGAAGAGACCGGGGTCACGGCATCCGAATGGATTTCCCTCGGCCGGATGAACGCCCTCAACGGCATCGCCGACGCCCCCGAGCACGTCTTCCTCGCGAGAGGACTGAAGACGATGGATGCCACGCAGTCGCAGTCCGAGGAGGGCATCGACGCGGTCCGCTGGGTGCCGTTCGCCGAGGCGCTCGCCCTCGTGGCCGACGGCACGATCGCCGACGGCGAGACGATCGGCGCGCTCGCCCTGGCCGGAATCCGGCTCGGCCGCTTCCGCTGAGCCGCTCCGGGCCGGGCTCGACGCGACGGCCGCGTCAGCGCCCGCGCGACGCCGCGGCGACCACCACCGCGTCGGGCAGCAGTCGCGATGCGGCGACGAGCACCTTGTAACGCCACGACGGGACCGAGACCGACCGACCGTGGGCCGCGTCGCGCAGCCCCTCGCGCACGACGGTGGCGGCGTCGAGCCACATGCCGTTCGGCACGCCCTCCTGCCCCGGCGGCAGCCCGAGGCGGGCGTGGAAGTCGGTGTGGACGAACCCGGGGCACACCGCGGTGACGGTGACACCGCGCGGCGCGTAGACGACGTTCGCCCACCTGCTGAACGAGATGAGCCAGCTCTTGACCGCACCGTAGGTGCCGCGCGGCACGAACCCGGCCACTGACGCGACGTTGACGACGCGCCCGCTCCCCCGCTCGAGCATCGCGGGCAGGGCGGCGTGCATGAGCCTCATCGCCGCCTCGACGTGCAGACGCAGGTGCTGCACCTCGTCGTCGACGGGGTTCTTCTCGAAGGCCAGGTCGAGGCCGAAGCCCGCGTTGTTGACGAGCACGTCGATCCCTCCGGCCGCCAGGCGCTGCTCGACGGTCGCGAGCGCGTCGGCGTCGAGCAGGTCGGCGGCGAGCACCTCGACGTCGACGCCGTGCGCCGCCCGGATCCCCGCGGCGACCTCGTCGAGCGCGACGCGATCGCGCGCCACGAGCACGAGCCCCGCTCCCCGCGCGGCGAGTTGGCGGGCGAACTCGGCGCCGAGGCCCGAGCTCGCTCCCGTGATGAGCGCGGTGGCCATGTCACTCCCCCGGTCGGCGGTACGTCTCGAAGCGATACCGGATGCCGCTGCGCGAGGTGTGCCAGCCCTCTTCGGGGTCGGCCGCGACCCGGCTCCACCCCTCGGTCGAGGGGGCGCGCGTGTCGCCGTCGACGGCGAGGTCGAGGCGGGTGACCTCGAGCAGGTCGGCGCGACCGATCGCGGCGGCGTAGAGCATACCTCCGCCGATCACCCAGACCTCATCGCCCGTGGTGAGGGCGAGGGCCTCGTCGAGCGACCCGGCGCGTTCGGCGCCCTCTTCCGCCCACTCCGCGGAGCGCGTCACCACGATGTTGCGCCGACCGGGCAGGGGGCGGAATCGCGGCGGGAGCGACTCCCAGGTGCGACGCCCCATGACGACCTCGGCCGATCCGGTGACCTCGCGGAAGTGGGCCATGTCTTCGGGCACGTGCCACGGCATCGCGCCGTCTGCACCGATCACGCCGTCGTGGGCTTCCGCCCAGACGAGGCCGACGGTGGTCATACCGCGACGGCTCCGCGAATCGCCGGGTGGTGCTGGTAGTCCTCGACGACGATGTCGTCGTAGGTGTAGTCGAAGATCGACGCGGGCGTGCGGGCGAAGCGCAGCGTCGGGTACGGGTAGGGGTCGCGCGTGAGCTGCTCGGCGACCTGCTCGCGGTGGTTGTCGTAGACGTGGCAGTCGCCGCCGGTCCAGACGAACTCGCCGGGCTCGAGCCCGGTCTGCTGCGCCACCATGAGGGTCAGCAGGGCGTACGAGGCGATGTTGAACGGCACGCCGAGGAACATGTCGGCGCTGCGCTGGTAGAGCTGGCACGACAGCTTGCCGTCGGCGACGTAGAACTGGAACAGCGCGTGGCAGGGTGCCAGCGCCATGTCGGGGATGTCGGCCGGGTTCCACGCCGACACGATGAGCCGACGCGAGTCGGGATCGCGACGGATCTGCTCGACGACCTGCGAGATCTGGTCGATCGTGCCGCCGTCGGAGGTGGGCCACGAGCGCCACTGCACGCCGTATACGGGGCCGAGTTCGCCGTCGGCATCCGCCCACTCGTCCCAGATGGTGACGCCGTTGTCCTTCAGCCACGACACGTTCGACTCACCGCGCAGGAACCACAGCAGTTCGTAGACGATCGACTTCAGGTGCACGCGCTTGGTGGTGATGAGGGGGAACCCCTCGGCGAGATCGAAGCGGATCTGTCGACCGAACACGCTCGTCGTGCCGGTTCCGGTGCGATCGGACTTGTGCACGCCGGTGGCGAGCACGTCGCGGAGCAGGTCTTCGTAGGGCGTCGGGATCTCGGCGGTCACGGCCCTCACGATACCCGGGCGGAGCGTGAAGACGGGGCCCACGGCTCGATCCGTGGAGAGTGCGCCGCGGGTCGCCGCTGGGGAGGACGGGCGCGGCTGCGGCCCTCGGCCGAGAGGACGCCGAGCAACGCCGTCATGGAGGGACTCATCGGCCCCTCCCCCGCCGACGCGCATTAGCGTTGTCGCTCGTGGAACCGATCGTCGCCCTCCTCCTGCTCGTCGCGCTCGTCGCCGTGACGACGGTCGTCGGTCTGGTCGTGCGCCGTCGTCAGGGCCGCGCCCGCGCCGTCGACTCCGTCGAGATCGTCGACCCGCAGCGACTGGGCGTCGACGCGCTCGGGGGCGAGGCCACCCTGCTGCAGTTCAGCACCGAGATGTGCTCGCGCTGCCCCGGGGTGCACCGGATACTGTCCGACGTCGCCGGCACCCGCGATGGCGTCCGCCACCTCGACGTCGACCTCACCCATCGGCCCGACATCGCCCAGCACTTCCGCGTGCTGCAGACGCCCACGACCCTCGTGCTCGACCGCCGCGGAATCGTGCGCACGCGCTTCGGCGGCGTTCCCGCCCGCGACGTCGTCGAACGCGAACTCGACACCCTGCAGAAGGAGTCCACCCGTGCCTGACGTGTCGCGCATCGACGCCCGCGGCCCCCGCTTCGCGGCATCCATCACCGCCGTCCTCCTACTCGTGGCCACCGCCCTCGCCCTCCTCGGAGTCTCGACCCAGCGCGGCGCCATCGGGTGGTTCGCCTACCAGCCACTCGCGCAGGAGCGATTCGCGCCCGAGAGCTGGATCGTGCAGCAGGTCTCTCCGCTCGACCGCGCCGCCGACCCCGGCTTCCTGCTCATGCTCGTGATCGCCGCGCTGTTCGTGTGGGGCGTCGCCTCTCCCCGCACCGCGCCGTGGGGCGTGCTGTACCGCCGCGTGGTGCAGCCCCGGCTGGCCCCTCCCACCGAGTTCGAAGACCCGCGCCCGCCGCGCTTCGCCCAGGGCGTCGGCCTGTTCGTCACCGCGGTGGGACTGCTTTTGCACCTCGCCGGGGTCCCCTGGGCGCTGCCGATCGCCACGGCGATGGCCTTCGCCGCAGCGTTCCTGAACGCGGTGTTCGGATTGTGCCTCGGATGCCAGTTGTACCTCGTGCTGCAGCGAGCGGGCCTCGTCGGTCGGCGCGGTCCGGCCGCCGCCTGACCGGCGAGCTTACGAAGGGGCTGTCAAGTCCCGCCGGGTGTCGGATGCCCTCGTTAGGCTGGCCGCGTCGCGGTCGCCCCTGACCGTCGCGGACACTATCGGAGGTTCCCATGGCCGTCACGAGCGAAGCCACCACCGCCTGGAAGGGCAGCCTGTTCGAGGGATCGGGTGAGGTCACCTTCACCTCGTCGGGCATCGGCACGTTCGACGTGAACTGGAAGGCCCGCAGCGAAGGGTCGAGCTCGGTCACGACGCCCGAAGAGCTCCTCGCTGGCGCGCACTCGTCGTGCTTCAGCATGGCTCTCTCCAACGCCCTCGCCGACAACGGCACCCCGCCCGAGTCGGTCGACGCCACCGCGTCGGTGACCTTCAAGCCCGGCACCGGCATCACCGGCAGCCACCTGAACGTCAACGCCGTCGTGCCCGGACTCGACGACGAGACCTTCCAGAAGATCGCCGCCGATGCCAAGGCCAACTGCCCCGTCTCGCAGGCGCTGACAGGCATCGAGATCACCCTCGAGGCCACGCTTGCCTGAGACTCCCGCCCGACGCGTCGTCCTCGCCGGCGCGTCGGGCCTCATCGGCTCGGCCCTCGCCGACTCGCTGCGCGCGGACGGCGTCGAGGTCACCTCTCTCGTGCGTCACACCCCCACCGGGTCGCATGAAGTGCAGTGGATGAAAGACGCGGCGCCTCTCGACCCGGAGGTCTTGGCGGGGGCGGATGCCGTGGTGTGCCTCAACGGCGCATCGATCGGGCGCTTCCCGTGGACGCCGTCGTACAAGAGCACGCTGCTGTGGTCGCGCATCACGCCGACCCGCACGCTCGCCGCCGCCGTCCGGGCGCTCGGCGCCGACGCCCCCGCGCTGATCAACGCCAGCGCGACGGGCTACTACGGATCCCAGCCCGGCGCGGTGCTCACCGAGACCTCGAAGCGCGGCTCGGGCCTGCTCGCCGACATCTGCGTCGACTGGGAGGCCGCCGCCCGCGAGGCCGGCGACCACGCCCGCGTGGCCATGCTGCGCACGGCCCCGGTCGTCCACGAGCAGGGAGTGCTCAAGCCCCTGCTGCTGCTCACCAAGCTCGGTGTCTCCGGTCCCATCGGTCGCGGCACGCAGGTGTGGCCGTGGATCTCGCTCGACGACGAGGTGCGCGCCATCCGCCACGTCATCGATTCCGACATCGTCGGTCCCGTGAACCTCACCGGACCGACGCGGGCGACGGCGAACGACCTGGGCTTCGCGCTCGCCCGACGCATGAACAGGCCCTACGCCCTGCGTGCCCCGGTCTTCGCGGTCAAGCTCGCGCTCGGAAAAGACGCCACCGAGGCCCTTCTCACCTCCGACGCCGACGTCAAGCCGTCGGTCCTCGAGGAGAGCGGCTTCACCTTCACCCACCGCACCGTCGAAGAGGCCGTGGCCTCGGCGGTTCCGGCGCACGACGCCGCGTGACGGCGGCGAGGGCGGCCCGAATCGGGTCGCCCTCGCTGCAGCGGGGCTGACCTCCGCGTCGGGGCCGACCTCGAGCTCCGTCTCGCCGACGGCTGCCCGGCGCGACGAGACCCGGAGATCTCCGCACTCCGCACGCGCGTGCTGCACGGCACGTCCACCGCGCTGAGCCCCGGCGCGGCCAGGGCGTCGTGTCGCGTCAGGCCGCGCGGCGCTCGGCGGTCTCGAGCCGCACCGCGGTGCGCACGGCCTCGCGCGCGCGCCGGCGGTCGCCCGCCGCGTCGTACGCCAGGGCCAGTCGATAACGGGCACGCCAGTCGTCGGGGTGCGCCTCCACGTCGGCCCGGTACCGCGGGAAGAGGGCGTCGCCGTCGGCACGCTCGATCCGACCGCTCGGACGCACGGGCAGGTCTTCGTCGGGAAGCCCTCCCTCGGCGTCGAGCCGTTCGCCCAGCTGCTGCGCCCGCACGCCGAACCAGAGCTCGCGGCCGATCGCCCAGAGCGCCAGCAAGGGCAGCACGAGAAGCGCCACGCCCATGACCACGCCGATGGTCTGCCCGCTGCCGAGCAGCACGACGGCGCGCTGTCCGGCGAGCACGATGTACATCAGCAGCAGCACCGTCATCACGGCGACGGCGACGCGGACCTTCATGCGCTCGTGACGCTCGCGACCTGACCCGACACGTCGCCGTCGGCGACGGGCGCCTCCGCCTTCGCGGGGCGGGTGCGCACGCCGATGTCGATGAAGCTGTCCAAGCCGACGACGACGCCGCGCGCCTCACGTGCCGCCGCCAGGGCGATGCGGATGCCGGGGGCGTACGCCGCCTTCGGGTCGATGGTGTCGTGGACGATCGTGAGCGACTCCCCCGCTCCCGAGAGCACGGTCTCCTGCCGGGCGACGACGCCCGGCCGCCGCAGCGAGTGGATGGGCACCGAGGCCACGCGCTGCCCGCGGGCGCGCTGGTCGACGTGAGGAGACTCCACCGGGCCGACCTCGGCGCGGGCGGCGGAGATGAGCTCCGCGGTGCGCACGGCGGTCCCGCTGGGCGAATCCACCTTCGTCTCGCGGTGCGCCTCGATGATCTCGATCGAGGGGAAGAAGGGCGCCGCGGCGGCCGCGAGAGCGGTGCCGATCACCGAGCCGAGGGAGAAGTTGGGGATGAAGACGACCCCCGTGCCGCTGGCCTCCACGAGCGGACGCACGAGGGCGATGCGCTCGTTCGACCACCCCGAGGTGCCCACCAGCACGTTGATCTTGCGCTCGACGGCCGCGCGCACGATGTCGATCGACACGGCGGGCGTCGAGGCGTCCACGACGAGGTCGGCCCCGTCGAGCTCGCTCATCGCCGACTTCGAGGTGAGGACCGCGACGACCTCGTACCCTTCTTCGGCATCGACCACCTCGCGGATCACCCCGCCGAGCTTGCCGGTCCCGCCCACGATGGCCACGCGTGTCGTCATGCCTCCAGCCTAGGCGCGGTGGGGCACGCGGACTCCGCCCGATCGGCGGACGCGCCGCTCAGACCGGCAGCGGGTCGGGAAGCCCCGTGCGCAGCTCGACCGGCAGGTGGGCCAGGTCGTTGTGCGACAGCAGCGTCCAGGGGCGGCCCTTCTTCTGCGCGATGACGGTGAGGCCGCAGTAGGCCTGGTTGATCGTCATCCACCGCCAGTCGGGGGCCTGCAGCACCTCCCGGACGAACCACGAGATGACGAAGTTGTGCGTGATGACCAGCTCGTGCACCTCGCCGGCCTTGCGCGCGAGGAACTCCGCCGTGGCGTCGGCCATCTGCGCGCGTCCGGCCTCGATCTCGGCATCCGTCACCGAACCGAAGAAGGGCTCGTAGGCCGCGGGCGTCTCGGGCGTCATGCCCGTCGGGATGCAGTCGAACAGCAGGGCCGACGACTCCGGCGCCACCGACGGCAGGCGTTCGGCGACGGCCCGCGCGGTCTGCGCGGCGCGTTCGAGGGGCGAGTGCCAGACGGCGTCGAGGGGAAGACCCGACAGGCGGTCGGCCAGCAGAGCGGCCTGTCGCTGGCCCCGCGGAGAGAGGGGGCCGTCGGTGAGTCCGTGCTCTGCGTCTTGGTGCTCGCCATGGCGCACCAGGTAGATGTAGTGCGTCACGTCAGCTCACTTCGTCGTCGATCTGCCGTCCCCCGGCCGGTCCGTCCAGCCTACGTCACACCCCGACGAGGGGGCGGTCACTCGGCGGCGCGGGCGATATCCGACAGCTGAGCGCGGCTCAGGCGCACCCCGACGGCGCGCATGCACTCGACCACGTGCCGCGGTGCGAAGGCGTTGACGATCGGGGCGGTGACGACCTTCTGCGCGAGCAGCCAGGCGACCGCCACGGCGGCATCCGGGATTCCGAGCTCGCTGCCCACCGCGTCGAGGGCGCGCAGCACGCGCGAGCCCCGACGGTTCAGGTGCGCGGCGACCTGCGTTCCGCGCACCGATTGCGTCGACTGACCGCGGGTGCGCGTCTCGCCGGCGAGGAACCCGTGCGCGAGGGGGTGGGACGGCGTCACCGCCATGTTCTGGGCCTGGGCGATCAGCCGCACGTCGCCGTCGAACTCCGCGCGCCGCAGCACGTTGTACGGCACGTCGAGCACGGTGATGCGGGGGTAGCCGGCCGACGAGAGGATGCGGGCCTCGACGAGCTGAGCGGCCGAGTAGCCGTGGGCGCCGATCGCCCGCACCTTGCCGGATTCGACGAGCCACTCGCTCGTGGCGAGGGTGTCTTCGAGCATCGCGGCGTCGCCGCGCACGGCGTCGAGCGACAGCACGTCGATGCGGTCGGTGCCCAGACGCGTCAGCGAAGCCTCGACCGCGCGCACCAGGTTGACCGAGTCGAGGCCGGGGTTGTCGGGGTGGCTGCCCACGCGCACGGTCAGCACGACCTCGTCGCGCGCCCGACGGCTGCGCAGCCATTCGCCGATGATGAACTCGCTGCGTCCCGCGGCGTAGCTGTCGGCGGTGTGCAGGGCGTTGCCGCCGAGCTCGGCGTAGGTGTCGAGGATCTCGTGGCTCGCGCGCGCGTCGACGTTCCAGCCGAACTCGCCGCCCCCGAGGAACATCGGGAAGACCTCGAAGCCGCTCTCGCCCAGGGGCACGCGGACGTGCGAGCCGAGGCCGGGGCCCTGCAGGGTGATGGGGGTCGACGGATGCGGGGCTCGATCGCGTCGCAGGCGCGGCGTGGCCGTCTCATCGACGCCTGAGCCGCTCATGGCGAGATCCCCTCTCCGCGGCGCCGGGTCGACGGTACGGATGACCCGTATCACCACGCCCCCCGACGTACTTCCGAGGGTAGGCGGTCCCCGTGACCGGCCCGTCGTTTCGCCCGGCTCGGCGGTAAATATTGCGTAACGCTTGACGGGCGTCGTCACGCCTCCCCCACGCGTCACTCGCGTCACACGACGGATGCCCGCCCCGCACGAGGCGGGACGGGCATCCGATCGACGCGAAGGATCAGCCTTCGGCGGGAGCCTCGGGGCCCTCGCTCGCGGCGGCCGAGCTCTGCGTGTCGGCAGGCTCGGTCGCGGCGGCGTCCTCGTCGAGCACGGGCTCGAGCGACAGCTTGCCGCGGTCATCGATCTTCGTGATGCGCACGAGGATCTTGCGACCGACCGAGAGCACGTCTTCGACGTTCTCGACGCGCTTGCCACCGGCGAGCTTGCGGACCTCGCTGACGTGCAGCAGGCCGTCCTTGCCGGGGAGCAGCGAGACGAACGCACCGAAGGTCGCGATCTTGACGACGGTTCCGAGGAACTGCTCGCCCACCTCGGGGTTGGTCGGGTTCGCGATCGCGTTCACCTGGGCGCGGGCCGCCTCGGCCGAGGGGCCGTCGGTCGCACCGATGTACACGGTGCCGTCGTCCTCGATCGAGATCTGGGCGCCGGTCTCGTCCTGGATGGAGTTGATCGTCTTGCCCTTGGGTCCGATGAGCTCACCGATCTTGTCGACCGGGATCTGCACGCTGATGACGCGGGGCGCGGTGGGCGCCATCTCGTCGGGAGCGTCGATCGCGGCGTTCAGGACGTTGAGGATCGTGAGGCGAGCCTCCTTCGCCTGGGTGAGGGCTGCGGCCAGCACCGACGACGGGATGCCGTCGAGCTTGGTGTCGAGCTGGATCGCGGTGATGAACTCGCTGGTGCCTGCGACCTTGAAGTCCATGTCGCCGAGGGCGTCTTCGGCGCCGAGGATGTCGGTCAGGGCGGCGTAGCGCGTCTGGCCGTCGACCTCGTCGGTGACGAGGCCCATCGCGATGCCGGCGACGGGGGCGCGAAGGGGCACACCCGCGTTCAGCAGCGACAGGGTCGAGGCGCAGACCGAGCCCATCGACGTCGAGCCGTTGGAGCCGAGAGCCTCGGACACCTGGCGGATCGCGTAGGGGAACTCCTCGCGGCTGGGCAGCACCGGAACGAGGGCGCGCTCGGCCAGGAAGCCGTGACCGATCTCGCGACGCTTCGGCGAACCCACGCGACCGGTCTCACCGGTCGAGTACGGCGGGAAGTTGTAGTGGTGCAGGTAGCGCTTGCTGGTGATGGGCGACAGCGAGTCGATCTGCTGCTCCATCTTGAGCATGTTCAGCGTGGTGACGCCCAGGATCTGGGTCTCACCGCGCTGGAAGATCGCCGAGCCGTGGACGCGCGGGATGACCTGCACCTCGGCGTCGAGCGGGCGGATGTCGGCGACGCCACGGCCGTCCATGCGGACGCCCTCGGCGAGGATGCGACCGCGGACGATCGTCTTGGTGACCGACTTGTACGCGGCGTTGAACTCGAGCGTCGCGACGGCGGGCAGCTCGCCCGACTCGACGGCGGCGAGGAGCTGCTCCTTGACCGAGGTCTTGACCTCGTCATCGGCGTTCTGGCGCTCCTGCTTGTCGGCGATCTGATACACGGGCACCAGACGGTCGTAGGCACGGCCGGCGACGAAGTCGTACGTCTGCTGGCTGTAGGCCGGGAAGACGGGGAACGACTGGATCTCCTTGGCCGCGGTGCGCGCGACCTCGTTCTGCGCGTCGACGAGCTGACGCAGGAAGGGCTTGGCGGCCTCGAGGCCCTCGGCGACGACCTGCTCGTTGGGCTTGGTCGCGCCGCCCTTGATCATGTTCCAGCTGCCCTCGGTGGCCTCGGCCTCCACCATCATGATGGCGACGTCGCCGTCGTCGAGCACGCGGCCCGCGACGATGAGGTCGAAGACGGCGTCTTCGAGCTGGGTGACGGTCGGGAAGGCGACCCACTGGTCAGCGGTCTCGCCCTGGCCGGGGATGAGTGCCAGGCGCACACCCGCGATGGGGCCCGAGAACGGCAGACCCGAGATCTGGGTCGACAGCGACGCGGCGTTGATCGCCAGCGCGTCGTAGAACTCGCCGGGGGCGATCGAGAGCACGGTGACGACGATCTGCACCTCGTTGCGCAGGCCGTCGACGAACGACGGGCGCAGCGGGCGGTCGATGAGGCGGCACACGAGGATGGCCTCGGTGGAGGGGCGACCCTCGCGGCGGAAGAACGAGCCGGGGATCTTGCCGGCGGCGTACGAACGCTCTTCGACGTCGACGGTCAGCGGGAAAAAGTCGAAGCCTTCACGCGGGTGCTTGCCGGCGCTGGTGGCCGACAGGAGCATGGTCTCCTCGTCGAGGTAGGCGGCGACAGCGCCATGAGCCTGCTGAGCGAGGCGTCCGGTCTCGAACCGGACGGTGCGGGTGCCGAAACGGCCGTTGTCGAGAACGGCTTCAGCGGCGGTGATTTCTGGACCTTCCAAGAGGTCCCTCCTTCTTTGTTTAGGCTCGCCGCCCCGTGTGGGCGACGAGCTGACATGCGAAGGAGCAGGAACAGGCAGAAAGGGCACGCCGATGCGATCGGCGAGGGAATCCCGGCGACTGGCCACCAGTGCTCGACCACCCGGCGCTGACGACGGGGAGTCCACCACAGGGGACCAGCGTCTGCCGGCCTGCTCCGTGAGCTCGTATTTATTTGAGCGGATGCCAAGACGGCATTCGGTCCTCACCCTACCAGCGACCGCCCATGCGGGGTGGGCACGGCACGGCGAAGTGCTCTACCGTGACCTCATGGGCCTCATTCGTCGCAGTAGTCACACGCTTCTCGCGTGCGTGCTCCTGGGCGCGGTGATCGCCCCGTCGCCGGCGAGCGCGACATCCCTCTCCGCCTCGACCCTCGCCCCCGTCGCGGCGGTCGACCAGGCCGCCGTGGACCGTGTTTTGGCCGAGCTCGACGCCGCGGAGACCTCGGCGGCCGAGGCCTCGCGCCGCGCCCTCGATGCGTCCGCCCTCGCGGAACGCACGCGCCTGCAGGCCGAGACGACCGCGCAGCGCGCCGAGGGTCTCACCGCCCAGAGCGAGGCGGCCGACGCCGCGCTCTCCGCCGCGAGCACGCGCGCCGGAGCGAGCGCCTCCCGCCTCATGCGCACCGTGGGCGGTGGCCCGCTGGTGGCGCAGCTGCTGACGAACGCAGATCCCGACTCGCTGCTGCAGCGCCTCGGCATCCTCGACCGCGTCACCACGCTGGCCGCGCGCACCGCCGGCGAGGCCCGCAGCGCCTCCGACGTCGCCGCCTCCCTGCGAGAGCAGGCCGAGCAGGCCCGCGACGAAGCGGCACGCCTGGCGGCCGACGCGCAGTCGACCGCGGCGACGGCGCAGAGCGATGCGGATGCCGAGGCGGCCACCGTCGCGTCGGCGCAGGCCCGGCTCAACGACCTCTACGCGCAGCTCGCCGCTCTGCGGAAGACGACCGCCGACGCCGAACGCGCCGCGCGCGAACGCGAGAAGGCGCAGCGCGACGCCGCCGCACCCGGCGGCGCGACGGGCGGGCCCGGCGCGGGCTCCGGCTCGAGCGGCGGCGGGGCGAACGCGGGCGGGTCGGGCTCCGGCGGGTCGGGATCGACCCCGGGCGGCGGAGCGGGCGGCAGCGGCTCGGGAGGTAGCGGCTCGGGCGGCAGCGGCTCGGGCGGCTCCTCCTCCGGCGGCGGGGGCTCCAGCGGCGGCAGTGGCTCGGGCGGCGGATCGAGCAGCGGCGGGTCCAGCTCCGGCGGCGGATCCAGCTCCGGCGGCGGCTCCAGCTCCGGTGGCGGCTCCGGCTCCGGCGGCGGGTCCAGCTCCGGTGGCGGCTCTCACCCCGGCGGCGGATCGAACGCGGGAGGCGGCGGGTCCACGGCCCCGGCGGGTCCGACCATGAGCCCGTCCCAGGCCCGCGACTACGCGCGCGGCGCGATCCGCAGCTACGGCTGGGGCGACGACCAGTTCTCGTGCCTCGTATCGCTGTGGAACCGCGAGTCGGGCTGGCGCGCCGACGCCCTCAATCCCTGGAGCGGCGCTTACGGCATCCCCCAGGCGCTGCCGGGCGAGAAGATGGCATCCGCTGGTCTGGACTGGCGCACCAACGCGGCGACCCAGATCTCGTGGGGGCTGACCTACATCAGCGGCCGCTACGGCTCACCGTGCGGGGCGTGGGCGCACTCGGAGCAGACCGGCTGGTACTGACGCATCCGCACGGCTAAGCGACCGAGCCGGCCCGCAGCGGATCACACCGCGTCGGCACGCTCGCGATCGCCGCGAGTGGGCAGCTCGACGTACCCGGTGTGCTTGGCCAGCACGCCGTCGCCGGCCGTGCGCCCTCGCACGCGCCGCCACACCCAGGGCAGTGCGTCGCGCGTGAGCCAGGTTCCGCCCGGCCGGTCGCCATCGTCGGCGTGCAGGGCCTCGTCGAGCCCCAGCAGTGCGCGCGCGTCGGGCACTCCGAGCGCTTCGGCCGCGCGATAGGCGACGAGACGGTGACCGGCCGAGCTGAGGTGCACGAGGTCGTCGGCCCACATCGACGTCTCGCCGATCTCGCCCACCGCTTCGAGGTCGAGCAGGATCGCCCCCTGCTCCGCGGCGATGCGCCGCAGGTGCACGTTGTAGGCGGCGAAGCGACGGGCGAAGATGCGGGCCGCGGGCCGACGCGGCAAGAAGGTCGTGACCAGCAGCACGTCGGCTCCCGTGCGCCGCACCGCGCGCACGGCCGACTCGACCTCGGCGACCAGCGCGGACAGCACCGGGGCGGGGCCCACCAGATCGTTCGCCCCGATGAGGATCGACACGAGGTCGGGCTCGAGCGTGAGGGCCGCGGGAATCTGCTCGTCGATCAGGTGGCGCACGCGACGACTGCGCACGGCCAGGTTGGCGTAGTGGAACGGTCCGGCGTCGCTCGTGTGGGCCAAGAGCTCCGCGAGACGGTCGGCCCACCCGCGGTACTGCCCGCTCGGCATGCGCGAGGCGTCGCACAGTCCCTCGGTCAGGCTGTCGCCGAGGGCGACGAAACGGGTCCTCCGCCCTCGGGTTCCGGATGCCGCCGGCGCGGCCGGCCGCGCGGCCCCGCGTCGCAGCATCACGTCGTCGACGCGGCGCAGGGCCACGGCATCCGCGTAGTGCCCGACGAGATCGCGGGTGAGCGCCTCCCACGTTCGGCCCTGCACGGCGTCGCGCGCGGCGCGAGAGAACGCGCGGCGCTTGGACTCGTCACCGACGAGGTCGGCGACGCGGGCGCGCATGTCGTCGAGGTCGCCGGGCTTGTACAACCACCCGTCGACGCTGGAGCGCACCAGGTCGAGGGGTCCGCCGACGCCCGTGGCGACCACCGGCACCCCGCTGGCCAGGGCCTCCTGGATCGTCTGACCGAACGTCTCGCTCTCCCCCGGGTGCACGAACACGTCGAAACCCGCCATGACCCGCGCGAGCTCCGACCCCGACAGGTGGCCCGTGAACACGGCATCCGGAATCGCCTTCTCGAGGGCGGGGCGCGAGGGCCCGTCTCCCACGATGACCAGCCGGGTGTCGGCGACCTCGGCGAGCGCGCGCAGGTCGTCGACCTGCTTCTCGGGCGCCAGGCGACCGACGTAGCCCACGATGCGCTGACCAGCCGGGGCCACCTCCGCGCGCCACGACTCGTCGCGGTGCTCGGGGGCGAAGCACACGGCATCCACTCCCCGCCCCCACCGGCGGATGCGGTCGACGCCCAGTTGCTCGAGCTGCCGCAGCGACGACGACGACGGAGCCAGGGTGAGAGTCGCTCGGCGGTGCAGGCGGGCGACGTGACCGGCGACGAGGGCGGTCGCGTGGGGCAGGCCGTACTTCTGGGCGTAGGCGACGACGTCGGTCTGGTACACCGCGACCGAGGGGATCTTGAGCGCGTCGGCGGCGGCGAGCCCCTGCCACCCCAGCACGAACGGCGAGGCAAGGTGCACGACGTCGGGGTCGAAGTCGCGCAGCAGCGCTCCCAGACGCGCCGCCCGGGCGAACACCACGCGCACCTCGGGGTACGAGGGCAGCGGCACCGAGCGCAGCAGTTCGGTGCGGGCTCCGTGCAGGTCGGCGGTCACGTCGCCGGATTTGGGGGCGATCACGAGCGTCTCGTGGCCCGCCTCCGCCAGATGGCGCAGGACATGGAGAACGGAACCGGTGACCCCGTTCATGTGCGGGAGGAAGGATTCGGCCAGCAGCGCGACTCTCACGACACCAGGGTGAGGCGTGCCGGGGCCCGCGGGGCGCCGTTCGGCCCCGACGTTCGCGATGTTCACCGGATGCTCCGCCGGGCGTCACCGGCGCGTGGGCGGGGCGTCTCGATCCACGGCGGAGAGTGACCCGAATGGACGGTGTCGACGCGTGGCTGCAGGCGATCGCGGCGAGTCCGTGGGCGCTTCCCGCGATGGCGTTGCTGGTGTTCGCCGACGCGTTCCTCGTCGTGATCCCCGGCGAGGCCGCGGTCACGGCGTTCGGCGCCCTCGCCGTCGCCCACGGCACTCCCCCGCTCGCCGCGGTGATCGTCGTCGCCGGGGCCGCGGCCTTCGCCGGCGACCTCGGCTGCTATCTGGTGGGGCGCCTCGTGGGCGTGGAGCGTTGGGCGTGGATGCGCGGACCCCGCGTCTCCGCCGCGCTCGACTGGGCGCGGGCGCGCCTCGAGCGCAACGCCGCGGTCGTGCTCTTCACCGCGCGGTTCGTGCCCTTCGCGCGGCTCGCGGTGAACCTCGCGGCGGGTGCAGCACGGGTGAATCCGGCGCGGTACCTCGGCGTCGCAGCCCTCGCCGCCCTCGCGTGGGCGGCGTACCAAGCGGTGATCGGCGCGGTCGTCGCGGCGCTCGTACCGGGCGGCCCGGTGGTGGCGGTGGTGGTGTCGATCGTCGTGGCCGTGGGGATCGGCGTCGGCATCGACCTCGTGCTCGCTCGGCGGGCGAAGCGGCGGGCGGCCGCGCGCTCCTGACCGTTCGGAGATCCCGGATGCCGGCGCCCGGCGCCTCAGCCCAGGGCGAGGGTCTGCTCGGCGGCGTCGACGAGAGCGCGCCCGTACGACGGCCCGTGGCCGGCGGCGTGCACGGCGAGCGGATGCAGCTGATGCACCGGCACGCGCTCGCTCCAGCCGTCGCGCAACGGATGCGTCCGGTCGTAGGCATCGAGGATCCGCTCGAGGAACGGGCAGCCGAACAGCGCGAGCATCGCAAGATCGGTCTCGCGGTGACCGCCGTGGGCCGCGGGATCGATCAGCACGACCCCCTCGTGGCCCCACAGCACGTTGCCCGCCCACAGGTCCCCGTGCAGGCGCGCGGGCGGTTCGTCGTCGTCGAAGGCTCCCGCCGCGATCAACGCGCACGCGCGCCCGACGACCTCGGCTCCGGATGCCGACAGGTTGCCGGCCGCGACCGCGATCGGCACGAACGGCTCGACGCGCTGCGCCGCGTAGAAGACGCCCCACGACGGCTTCGGTCGCGCCGGTTGCGAGCGGCTGCCGATGAAGATGTCGCCCGTCCACCCGGGCGGGGGTGAGCCGAACGCCTCGGCCCCGGCATCGTGCGTCGCGGCGAGGGCGGCACCGAACGCGTCGGCGGCCTCGGCGGAGGGACGCGTCTCGGCGATGCGCTCCAGCACGATCCGCTGGTCGGCGACCTCGAACACCTCGGCGATGCGCGCGCCAGCCGCCTCGGCGAGCCAGCGGAGCCCGGCGGCCTCGGCGGTGAAGAACCCCGCGGGGGCGTCGCGGCGGGTCTTCACGTGCTGTTCCATTCATCCAGTCTGTCGCGATGTCGGGAGTCACCGGCACGATGGAAGCATGAGCGACGGTTACGACCCGGACTTCCTCGGCATCCCCCTGCCCCTCCCCTCTCCCGCGCAGCCCACCACGCGGCTCGACTACCCGCGCTTCAGCGTGCTGCTCGACGAGCAGCGGCGTTTCGCGGCGGTCACCGCCGTGGTGATCGACGGAGCGAGCCTTTTGGATCTGCCGCGCACGGGTGAGTGGCGTCTCGACTCGCGTGCTCCCGCCGAGGCGCAGGCCGGGCCCGAGGTCTATAGCCGCAACGACCTCGACCGCGGGCATCTCGTGCGCCGCCGCGATCCCGGCTGGGGCGCCACCAATGAGGCGCGCGAGGCCACCGAGGCGACGTTCTTCTACACGAACGCCGCTCCGCAGGCCGCCGGCTTCAACCAGTCGAAAGAGCTCTGGCTCGGACTCGAAGACCACGTGCTGGCCTACGCCGAGGCGACCGACCAGCGCATCGCCGTGTTCACCGCGCCGGTGCTCGCCGACGACGACCCGCCCTACCGCGGCATCCGGGTGCCGCTGCGGTTCTGGAAGATCGCCGCGTGGCGTCAGGGCGACACGCTCGCGGCGGCCGGGTTTGTGCTCGATCAGAGCGAGCTGGTCGACACCCGGCAGGGCCTCGTCGTGCCGCCCCTCGGCGCGTTCCGCACCTTCCAGGTGCCGATCGCCGACATCGCGGCCGAAGCGGGCGTCGACGTCGGCCCGCTCGTCGACGCCGACACCTTCGTGCGTCGCGGGCTGCGCCCGGTCGCCGCACGCGAGCTGCGGAGCGCCGACGACATCGTGCTGTGAGGTGCACCCCAGTCACGCGCGGACCGGCCGCCCCGTCGCACCCCAGGTGGCTGAGCCCGTCGAAGCCCCCGGTCACGCGCGGACCGACCGCCCCGTCGCAACCCAGGTGACTGAGCCCGTCGAAGCCCCCGGTCACGCGCGGACCGACCGACCCGTCGCAACCCAGGTGACTGAGCCCGTCGAAGCCCCCGGTCACGCGCGGACCGACCGACCCGTCGCACCCCAGGTGACTGAGCCCGTCAAAGCCCCCCGGTCACGCGCGGACCGACCGACCCGTCGCACCCCAGGTGGCTGAGCCCGTCGAAGCGCCCGGTCACGCGCGGACCGACCGACCCGTCGCACCCCAGGTGGCTGAGCCCGTCGAAGCCCCCGGTCACGCGCGGATCGACCGCCCCGTCGCACCCCAGGTGGCGGAGCCTGTCGAAGCCCCCGGTCACCGGCGGGTCGGCAGCGCCGGCCGCCGCTTCTCAGCGCACCCGCACCGCGTGCAGCACCGTGTCGATCGCGGGGTGCGCGTGCCCGTCGCGCAGCTCGGAATCGGCGGTCCCTCGCGTCACCTGCTCGCAGCGCTCGATGCGGAAGCGGTCGTCGAGCGCGCCGCTCAACAGCTTGGGCGTGTAGAGGATCGCTGGGTCGGAGGGTCCGTGTCCGCCCGCGGCGATGTTGTCGACGTCGTGGCCGATCACCACGAGCGTCCCGCCGACGGCGACCCACTCCGCGATCCGCGCAATGGCCGCGGCGTTGTCGCGCAGATGCAGGTAGCACGACACCACCAGATCGACGGATGCCGCGGGCTCGAACTCGTGCACATCGGCACGCACCCACGAGACCGCGTCGCCGCCCGGGCGGGCAGCGGCGAGCGCGAGACCCGCACTCGAGAAGTCGATGCCCGTCGTCGTCCAGCCGCGCTGCGCCAGCCAGAGGGCGGTGCGTCCGTCGCCGGTTGCGACGTCGATCGCGGAACCCGGTGCGAGCGCGCCGGCGATCTCACGGACGACGGCGGGAGGCTGGGTTGCCCATACTCCCCCGGCGGAAGCGCGGTAGCGCTCGTCCCACTGCGTGGCATCCATTCGGTCTCCTCCGGCTCGCTCCCACCCTAGATCCGCGTGCGAGCGCCCCGGCGCCCGCGTCGCCGTCGAACCGAGGCGGCAGAACGGATGCCGTCGCCTCACCGCTCCGCATCCGCTGCCCCGACTGCGTCCCACGGAGCGCGATCCGCGCACCCTCAGCGATCCGCACATCCTCAGCCCGAAACCCCCGATGACGACTGAAGCTGCGCGAATCGCTCACCCTGCGCCGCCACGCCCGCACACCGCGATCCGCGCACCCTCAGCGATCCGCACATCCTCAGCCCGAAACCCCCGATGACAACTGAACCTGCGCGAATCGCTCACTCTGCGCCGCCGCGCGCACAGCACGAAGCCCCGCCACCCGAACGAACGGGCGACGGGGCTCCGTCACAGGGTCACTCCCCCGACAGACCACCCAGCAGGTGGCCGAACGAGCGGCCTTCGCCGAGGTACGACGAGGGGTCGAACGGGTCGGCGTCGCGCACGGGTTCGCGGGCGGCGATGGCATCCGCGAGCTCACGGGCGCCGCGGTCGACGCGGGATCCGAGCGGGGCGACCTCGTCGGCGTTGGCACCCCAGTCGCTCGAGGCGGCGAACACACCGGTCGGCACGGGGTTGGCGTGCAGGTAGGTGAACAGCGGACGGATCGCGTAGTCGATCGCGAGCGAGTGCCGGGCGGTGCCGGCGTTCGCTCCGATGAGCACGGGGGTTCCGGTGAGCGCCTGCGGGTCGAGCACATCGATGAACGACTTGAACAGACCCGAGTAGCTGGTCGAGAAGATCGGCGTCACCGCGATGATCCCGTCGGCCGAGACGACCGTGTTGATCATCTGCTCGAGGGCGGGCGGGGCGAAGCCGGTGAGCAGGTTGTCGGTCAGCTCGTGGGCGTAGTCGCGCAGCTCGAAGACGTCGGCGGTGGCCTCGATCCCGCGCTCGCGCAGCTCCGCGAGCACGGCGTGGCTGAGCCGGTCGCCGAGCATGCGAGTCGACGAGGGAGTCGAGAGTCCGGCGGTGATGACCGCGATGCGACGGGCCGCCATCTCAGGCACCGACCTTCGACGCGGCCGCACCGAACGCGCTGCCCGAGCGGGGCGCGGCATCCTGGTAGGGGCTGCCCGACACCATGTTGTCGCCGCGGTTCGCACCGGGAACCGCCTGACGCGGAGCCGCGCCGGCGTAGATCTTCTCGATCTGGTTGGCGTGCGTGGGAGCGTCGGGCACCTCGGCCGGGCGGTTCTTCTGCAGCTCCTTGCGCAGCACCGGCACGACCTCGCCGCCCAGGATGTCGAGCTGCTCGAGCACGGTCTTGGTGGGAAGACCGGCGTGGTCGATGAGGAAGAGCTGGCGCTGGTAGTCGCCGAACGTCTCGCGCATCGCGGCGTAGCGGTCGATGATCTGCTGCGGCGAGCCGACGGTCAGCGGGGTCATCTCGCTGAAGTCCTCGAGGCTCGGGCCGTGGCCGTAGACGGGCGCGTTGTCGAAGTACGGGCGGAACTCGCGCACGGCGTCCTGGGAGTTGGCGCGCATGAACACCTGTCCACCGAGGCCGACGATCGCCTGCTGCGGCGTGCCGTGGCCGTAGTGCGCGAAGCGCTCGCGGTACAGCGTGATGAGGCGCTGGTAGTGCTCCTTGGGCCAGAAGATGTTGTTCGCGAAGAAGCCGTTGCCGTAGTAGGCGGCCTGCTCGGCGATCTCGGGCGTGCGGATCGAGCCGTGCCAGACGAACGGGGGCACCCCGTCGAGGGGACGCGGGGTCGAGGTGAAGCCCTGCAGCGGGGTGCGGAACTTGCCCTCCCAGTCGACGACGTCTTCACGCCACAGCTTGTGCAGCAGGTCGTAGTTCTCGATGGTCAGCGGCAGACCCTGACGGATGTCCTTGCCGAACCAGGGGTAGACCGGACCGGTGTTGCCGCGGCCGAGCATAAGGTCGGCGCGACCGTTCGAGACGTGCTGCAGCATCGCGAAGTCTTCGGCGATCTTCACCGGGTCGTTCGTGGTGATGAGCGTCGTGGAGGTCGTGAGGATGAGGCGCTCGGTCTGGGCCGCGATGTACGCGAGCGTCGTCGTGGGCGACGACGACCAGAACGGCGGGTTGTGGTGCTCGCCGAGGGCGAAGACGTCGAGGCCGACCTCTTCGGTGTGCTTGGCGATCGTGAGGGTGTCCTTGATGCGCTGGGCTTCGCTCGGCGTCGTGCCGGTGGTCGGGTCCTGGGTGATGTCGCTCACCGTCATGACACCGAACTGCATTCCGGGCCAGGTGTTCGTCTCGTTCATGATGCGACCTCCGTTTGTATGCATCTGAATATACATGGTGGAACGCACCACGCCCAGCTTTATTCCGCTTACCTCATCGGCATCCCGAAACCGCCCCCGTCGACCCGTCGCCGCCTCGCGACTAGCGTCGCCCGAGATGACGGATGCCGCGACCCCCACCCCCGCGACCTCGCGCGTGCCCTTCTGGGACAACGCCCGCTTCGCCGCGATCGTGCTCGTCGTGCTCGGACACGCGATCCAGCGTCTGACCTCCGACTCGGATGCCGCGGAGGCACTGTACCTGCTCGTCTACGCGTTCCACATGCCGCTGTTCGCCCTCGTCTCGGGCTACTTCTCGTCGGCGGCCGAGCCCACGCGGTGGCGCATGGCGCGCGTGTTCACCGATCTCATCGCGCCGTACGTGATCTTCGAGACCCTCTGGACGATCGTGCAGTTCGCCGTCACCGGCCGCACGAACCTCGACCCTGCCCAGCCGTCGTGGACCCTGTGGTTCCTGCTCGCTCTCGCGCTGTTCCGCGTCGCCCTGCCGTATCTGGCCCTGCTGCGCGCGCCCGTCGTCTGGGCACTGGCGATCTCGATCGCGGCGGGATACCTGCCGAGCATCGACTCGACCTTCTCGGTCTCGCGCTTCCTCGGTCTGCTGCCGTTCTTCACCCTCGGGTGGTGGCTGCGCGAGCACGACGTCGTCGCGCGCCTCGGCCTGCTCGCCAGCCGCCCGGTATGGATGCGGGTCACCGCCGCGGGCATCCTCGCGGGAGCCGGCGTGCTCGCCTTCGTGTTCGTCGACACGTGGCAGGACCTGCGCTTGGGGACGTGGTTCTTCTTCGTCGACGCCTACGTCGATCTCGACGCCCCGCAGTGGTGGGCGGGCGCCGTGCGCCTGGCGATCATCGCGCTCGCGCTCGTGCTGATGGTGGCGTTCCTCGTGCTGATCCCGCGCCACGAGACCCGGTGGACGCACCTCGGCCGCTCCACGATGTACGTCTACCTGCTGCACACGTTCGTGCTCTACCCGTTCCGCCAGTCGGGGGTGCTGCGCGGGCTCGAGCCGATGTGGGTGTGGATCCCGGTCGTCGTCGTCGCGAGCGTCGCCATCGCCGTGGCGCTGTCGAGCCGCCCGGTGCGGCGCGTCTTCCGCCCGCTCGTCGAGCCCCGGATGCCGTGGCTCTTCCGCGATCGCGCGCTCGGCGCAGGCCGCGAGCCCGCAGCTGCCCGGCGAGGTCCCTGAGCCTGTCGAAGGGACCCGGTGGCTTCGACAAGCTCAGCCACCTACCCAGCGAGGTCCCTGAGCCTGTCGAAGGGACCGGAACCCCGCGCGCGCCCGGTGACTTCGACAAGCTCAGCCACCTCCCTACCCAGGTCCCTGAGCCTGTCGAAGGGACCGGAACCCGCGCGCGCCCGGTGGCTTAGACACGCTCAGCCACCTGCCGACCGGAACCCGCAGACGCCCGGTGGCTTCGTAGCGAGGCCCCTGAGCCTGTCGAAGGGACCGGAACCCGCGCGCGCCCGGTGACTTCGACAAGCTCAGCCACCTACCTACCCAGGTCCCTGAGCCTGTCGAAGGGACCGGAACCCGCGCGCGCCCGGTGACTTCGACAAGCTCAGCCACCTGCCGACCGGAACCCGCAGACGCCCGGTGGCTTCGTAGCGAGGTCCCTGAGCCTGTCGAAGGGACCGGAACCCGCGCGCGCCCGGTGACTTCGACAAGCTCAGCCACCTGCCGACCGGAACCCGCGCGCGCCCGGTGGCTTCGACACGCTCAGCCACCTGCCGACCGGAAGCCTACGCCCCGAGCAGGCCCGCGCCGATCGAGGTGCCGGCCGGGGCGGCGGGCGGCACGGCCCACAGTCCCGAGCCCACGTGGCGCAGGTATTCGCCCATGGCATCCGTCGCCAGGGCCTTCTGCAGGGTGATGAAGCGGTCGGGGCTCTTCTGGAACGACAGGAAGAACAGCCCCGCGTTGAGGCGTCCGAGATCGGTCGTGCCGTCGACGAAGTTGTAGCCGCGGCGGAGGATGCGGATGCCGCCGTTCATGTCGGGATGCGCGAGCCGCACGTGACTGCGCGCGTCGATCGCGGGCTTGCCCGTCGCCCCCACGGCCGAGAAGTCGGGCGCGGCGAACTCGTCGCCGCCCGAGAGCGGGGCGCCGTTCGCCTTGTCGCGCCCGACGACGCGATCCTGCTCGGCGAGGCGCGTGCGGTCCCACGTCTCGATGAGCATCGCGATGCGACGCGCGACGAGGTACGACCCGCCCGCGAGCCAGGCCGGACCCTCGGATGCCGACACCCACACGTTCTCGTCGAGAGCGGCCGTGTCGTCGGCGAGGATGTTGGCCGTTCCGTCCTTGTAGCCGAACAGGTTGCGCGGCGTGGACTGGTCGGCCGTGGTCTTCGACGTGCGGCCGAATCCGAGCTGCGACCACCGGATGGTCGCCCGCCCGAAGGCGATGCGACTGAGGTTGCGGATCGCGTGCACGGCGACCTGGGGGTCGTCGGCGCACGCCTGGATGCACAGGTCGCCGTCGGAGCGGAGCGGGTCGAGGTCGTCGCCGAGGAAGGCCGGGAGCCTCTCGAGCCCCGCGGGCTTCTGCGCCTCGAGACCGAAGCGCTGGTCGAACAGCGAGGGACCGAAGCCGAAGGTGATCGTGAGGTTGCTGGCGGGCAGGCCGAGCGCCTCGCCGGTGTCGTCGGGCGGGGCTTCGGGCGAGCCGTTGACGGCGCCGCTCGCGCTCACCTCAAGCCCCTGCATCATGCGGGTGGCTGCGTACGTCCAGTCCGACAGCAGCTCGGCCAGGTCGTCGCGGGTGGTGCGCGCCATCATGTCGTACGACGCGAAGTGCAGGTGCTCCTGCACCTCCGTCGTGATCCCGGGCTGATGGATGCCGCTGGCCGGCGCCGCGGCATCCATCACCGCCTTCTGCTGCTCACGCGCGAACGCCTGCCCGCCGACGAGGCCACCGCCCGCGCCCACGACGAGTCCCGTGGCGCCGGCGCCCAGCGCCAGCCCCATCAGTCCGCGGCGGGACAGGCCGCCGGCATCCGGAGTCTTCTCGTCGGCAGCGTTCTCGGCGTCGCTCATGCTCACTCCAGGATCGTGACCGTCAGCTGCGACAGCGGCTCGGCGAGGGCGTTGATGAGGTCGGTGAGCTGGCGCTTGTCGGCCTCCGTGACCTGGCTGTAGGGAACGAAGCCGGCGTCGAGCGAGCCGTAGGTCGCCAGTGCCGCCTCGAGGTCGGCGTACCCGGCGTCGATGCGGGTGACGAGCTCGGCACCCTTGTCGCCCTTCGACTCGGCGAAGTCGCGCACGAGCGAGAAGGCCATCTTCGAGCCCTCGACGTTCGCGGCGAAGTCGTTGAGGTCGGTTCCCGACCACCAGTCCTCTTCACCGCTGATCTTGCCGGTCGCGACCTCGTCGAGCAGCGCGATCGCGCCGTTCGAGATGCCCGCCACGCCCTGGTCCTCGAGGGTCTGCGTGAAGGTGTCGGAGTGCACGTAGTCGTACAGCTCCTGCGTGTCGGCGATCAGCTTGTCGCCGTAGGTCGCGCGCTCGGCGGGCGTCGAGGGCGCCCAGTCCTTCCACGCGGGCGTCTCGCCGTCGGCATTGAGTGCATCCTGCGCGGGGACCCACAGATCCTTCTCGATGCGGTGGAAACCGGTCCACTCCAGGCCCTCGGCGACCGCGTCGACCTCGCGGTAGTCGATGCGCGGGTCGAGGTCGCCCAGCGCCTCCGCGATCGGCTCGATGCGCTCGTAGAACGCCCGCACGCGCGGGAACTGCTCGCGGGCGGTGGCGTCGTCGCCCGACTCGTAGGCGGCGGTGAAGCTCTGCACGGCGGGGAGGAGCTGGCCCGTCTGGTCCTTCACGAACGCGGCGTAGAGGTCGACGGCCTGCTGCTTCTGCTCGGCATCCGGACCCTCGACCGCCACGGCGTCACCCGTGACGGTGAAGCTCTTCTTGCCGACGCCGTCGCCGACCATGCCGGGCTTGCAGAGGGTGAAGTAGTCGCCGGGCTGGGCGACGACCGTGAGGGTGCGCGAGGCTCCCGGGGCGATGTTCTCGACCTCGCCGACGATGCGCAGGCCGTCGGAGGCCAGCAGGTAGAACTCGGTGACCTGGTCGCTCTTGTTCGCGATGTCGAACGCGACGGTGCCACTGGGCGCGGTGCTCGCCGACACCGCGCAGTCGTCCGCGGTCGAGGTGACCGCGAGCGCTCCCCCGGCGGCCGCGTCGGCCTTGGCGACGCAGCCCGAGAGGGCGAGGACGGCCGCGCCGGCCACGGCCGTGGCCGCGAGAAGGCGTGTCGAATTCATGGGTGCTCCGTTCGGATGTGGGGCGGATGCCGCGGCGCCCAGCGCACGCGGAAGAGGGGTCAGGACGTGGCGGGGGTCGCGGTCGAGGTGGTCCGCGCGACAGGGGTGGTCGGCGAGGCCGGGGCGGGCGAGGGTGCGGCCGCGGGGGCGGCCGGGACCGACGCGGCTGCAGCGGCCTGCGCGGCGCGCGGCCGACGGTTGCCGCGGACGCCGCGGATGAACAACGGCACGACCACGGCGATGTAGACCACCCACGCGATCACCTGCAGCCACGTCATCTTCGGCATGAAGCCGACGGTGGCCTGCAGCAGCGCGGCGAGCGCGCTGTCGGGCGCGATCACGGCGGAGACGTCGAAGGCCCAGCCGAAGGGCAGACCCGCCCAGCCGATCGCGACGAGTCCGGTCGCGGGATCGACGGGAGCGCCGGCCCCGAACGGACCGGGCAGGGCACCGGCCTCCTGCAGGTCGTGGAAGGCGTAGGCCAACACGCCCGCGGCCACGACGACGAGGAAGCCCCCACTCCAGGTGAAGAAGCGGCCGAGGTTGAGGCGCAGCATGCCGCGCGCGATGAACCATCCGAGCACCGCGGCGACGCCGAGGCCGATGACGGCGCCGATCAACGCGATCGCCTGGTCCTGGAACGACTGCACCATGGCCCACAGGAACAGCGTCGTCTCGACGCCTTCGCGGGCGACCGAGACGAACCCGATCGCGACGAGCGCCCAGACGCCCCCGCGCAGCGCCTTGTCGACGCCGCCTTCGAGGCCCGACTTCATCGTGCGGCCGGCCTTCTGCATCCAGAAGATCATCCAGGTGACCATCGCCACCGCGAGCAGCGACAGTCCGCCGCCGAGCAGCTCCTGCGCCTCGAAGGTGAGCATGTAGGCGCTGAAGGTGAACGCGGCGCCGATGGCGAGCGCGAGCGCGATCGCCAGGCCCACTCCGGTCCACAGCTTCGGCAGCGCGTCGCGCCGGCCGACGCGCGTGAGGTAGGCCACGAGGATGCCGACGACGAGCGCGGCCTCGAGGCCTTCGCGGAGGCCGATGAGGAAGGTGGCGAAGAAGCTGGCAAGCACGGGCGGGTGTTCCGACTTTCGTGAGAGGACGGGGCCGCGACGGTGCGGATCAGGTAAGGACAGCCTCACCTGACTGTGACAGATTACGCACATTCGTCGATTCGCGCACCTCGAAGTCGCCCTCAGAACCTCCGAAGTAACCCGCGGCAACATTCGCGCGCGTCATCTCGCACCGATCTAGCCTCTAGCCATGTCCGAGCTGAATCTCCCCGTCCTCGACCTCTCGCTCCTCGATCAGGGGCCGGATGCCGCCGCCCGGTTCCGCGACGAGCTGCGCGCCGCGACGCACGACGTCGGATTCTTCTACCTCACCGGCACGGGCGTGAGCCCCGCCCTCGAGGAGCGCCTGCTGCAGGCCGCGAAGGACTTCTTCGCCCTGCCCGAGGCCGAGAAGCTGTCGATCGAGAACGTCACGAGCCCGCACTTCCGCGGCTACACCCGCGTCGGCGGCGAGCTGACGCAGGGCCGCGTCGACTGGCGCGAGCAGATCGACATCGGCCCCGAGCGCGAGCCCGTGACCGACCCCGACGGCCCCGGCTACAACCGTCTCGTCGGACCCAACCTCTGGCCCGCCGCTCAGCCCGAGCTGCAGGAGGTCGTGGCCGAGTGGCACGATCACCTCACCGGCATCGCCCGTAAGCTCCTGCGCGCCTGGGCCCTCGCGCTCGGCGCCGAGGAGCAGTACTTCGACCGCCACTTCGGCGACCCGCAGACCCTCATCAAGATCGTCCGCTACCCCGGCAAGGACGACCCGACTCCCCAGCAAGGGGTCGGCGCCCACAAGGACTCGGGCGTGCTCACCCTGCTGTGGGTCGAGCCCGGAAAGGGCGGCCTGCAGGTCGAGCGCGACGGCGAGTGGGTCGACGCTCCCCCGGTCTCAGGGGCCTTCGTCGTCAACATCGGCGAACTGCTCGAGTACGCCACGCAGGGCTACCTCACGGCGACCAACCACCGGGTGATCTCGCCGCGCTTCCCCGACGAGCGCATCTCGGTGCCGTTCTTCTTCAACCCGGCCCTCGACGCGCGCCTGCCGATCATCGAGCTTCCCGCCGAGCTCGCCGCCGATGCCCGCGGCGTCTCGCAGGACCCGTCGAACCCCATCCACGCGACCTACGGCGAGAACGCGCTCAAGTCACGGCTGCGCGCCCACCCCGACGTGGCCGAGCGCTGGCACCCCGACCTGGTCGCCGCCCGCGCGGCATCCTGAACCCTGTTTGCAATCCAGGTGGCTGAGCCTGTCGAAGTCACCGGTCCTTTCGCGACCGAGGTGGCTGAGCCTGTCGACGCCACCCACCCCTTCGCGACGGAGGTGGCTGAGCCTGTCGAAGTCACCGGTCCCTTCGCGACCCAGGTGGCTGAGCCTGTCGAAGCCACCGGCCCCTGCGCGACCCAGGTGGCTGAGCCTGTCGAAGCCGCCGGCCCCGTCAACAGGCTCAGCGACCTCTCTCCCCGCATCCGGGAATGACGAAGGCCGCCCCACACCGTGGGGCGGCCTTCCAAGAATGTTTTGCGCGATAGAACGCTGGTGCGATTAGCGACGCAGACCGAGACGCTCGATGAGCGAGCGGTAACGGTTGATGTCGACATCCTGCAGGTAACCCAGCAGGCGACGGCGCTGACCGACGAGCAGGAAGAGTCCACGGCGCGAGTGGTGGTCATGCTTGTGGATCTTGAGGTGCTCGGTGAGGTCCTTGATGCGCTGCGTCATCATCGCGACCTGCACCTCGGGGGATCCGGTGTCACCGGGGTGCGTCGCGTACTCTTCGATGATCGCCTTCTTGA
The DNA here is from genome assembly GCF_007679045.1 of Microbacterium sp. BH-3-3-3. GTDB lineage: Bacteria > Actinomycetota > Actinomycetes > Actinomycetales > Microbacteriaceae > Microbacterium > Microbacterium algihabitans. The sequence goes on from NZ_VEFS01000001.1 coordinate 266,333, forward strand.
CGTCTGCTTCGAGTGCCATAGATGGGATCCCCTTCCTTCTCATTGCGCGGCGCCCGTCACACGATGTGCGAGCTCTCTTTATCCGCGGCCGATCGAACGGCAACCGCATGAGTCTACCAGCATCCGGATGCCGGGACCGCACCGGTCGGCGACGCTCGAGCCCGGCCCCGCAGCGTGCTCTTCGAGGGGATCCGGATGCCGCGAATCCGACGCCGCACGCGACCGACGGTGTCTGAGGCCTGGCGTAACCTCGATCCGTGCAGCTCACCGTCCGCGTCAAACCCGGAAGCCGGCGCGGCCCCCTCGTGGAAGACACCGCCGACGGGCTCGTGATCCACGTCCGCGAGCGCGCGGTCGACGGCGCGGCCAACAACGGCGTCGTGAGGGCCCTCGCCGCCCACTTCGCGGTGGCCCCGCGCGACGTCGAGATCGTGCGCGGCCACTCCGCGCGCATCAAGCGGATCGAGGTCGACGCATGAGCGTGCGCCAGAGCGCCTTCATCGACATCCGCCCCCTGACAACTTCTCCCGCGTTCGCGCGCCTGTGGGTCGGGTCGACGCTCGCCGGCCTCGGCGGTCAGCTCACGGTCGTCGCCGTCATGCTGCACGTGTTCGAGCTCACCCAGAGCACCCTCGCCGTGTCGATGATCGCCGTGGCGGGGCTGCTGCCCATGATCGTCGCGGGCCTGTACGGCGGGATGCTCGCCGACGCGTTCGATCGACGCACCGTGGCGCTGCTCGCGGCCGTGGTCACCTTCGTCTCGACGGCGTTGCTGGCGGTGCTCGCGTGGACCGGCCTCGAGACCGTGGCGTGGCTGTTCGTGCTGAGCGTGGTGAACTCCGCGGCGAACTCGATCGTCATGGCGACCAAGTCGGCGATCACCCCGCGCCTGATCTCGCGCGACCTGCTGCCCGCGGCCGCGGCGCTGCAGGGCGTGACGGTGGGGATCATGGTCATGGCGGGCCCGGCCCTCGCCGGCGTCCTGGTCGCGTTCGCGGGGTACGCGTGGACCTACTCGCTCGACGTGCTGCTCATGACGTCGCTGTTCCTCGGGCTGTGGTCGCTTCCCAAGCTCCGCCCCGAGGGCGAGATCGTGCGGCCCGGTCTCGAGTCGCTCCGCGACGGCATGCGCTTCCTGCGCCGCGCGCCGAACATCCGCCTGCAGTACGTGCTCGACATCATCGCGATGACCTTCGGCCAGCCCGTGGCGCTGTTCCCGGCGATCGGCGCGGTCCTCCTCGGCGGTGGGGCGATCACCACGGGTGTCCTCACCGCGGCGGTCGCGGCAGGGGCGTTCTTTTCGAGCCTGTTCTCGGGCCCGATCGGTCGCGTGCGTCGCCAGGGGCTCGGCATCGAACGCGCGATCCAGGTGTACGGGCTGTCGATCGCCGCGTTCGGCGTCGTGCTCCTGGCCGCGACCCTGGGCTGGGCGCGCCCCGCCGACACCGGCGAAGAGAACGGGGCGGTGCTGCTGATCGTGCTCGCGGCGCTCGTGCTCGCGGTCTCGGGAGCGGCCGACAACGTCAGCGCGATCTATCGATCGACCATGATGCAGGCGGCGGTCCCGGATGCCATGCGGGGGCGCCTGCAAGGCATCTTCGTCGTCGTGGTCGCGGGCGGCCCCCGCATCGGAGCCCTCTACGCCGGCACGCTGGCGACGCTGACGGCACTATGGGTTCCGCCCCTGTTCGGCGGGATCGTCATCCTCGGTCTCGTCGGCACGCTGGTGCGGTTCACGCCGCGGTTCCGCGCGTACGACGCGCTCGACCCTCAGCCCTGACGCGCCGCGCGACACGCGCCTGCCGATCGTCGGCGGATTTCGGCCGTCGCAGCCGACCGGCCCGCGCGATGTCGGTGGTCGGCCGTAGTGTCGGCTCCGTGGCATCCACCCCCGCTCCCTCCCCCGTCTCGATCACCGTGCAGTTCGTGCTCACGGGCATCGTGTGGGGGTCGAGCTTCCTCTTCATCGCCGTCGCGCTCACCGGCATGACCCCGGCGCAGGTCGCGGGCGGCCGACTGCTGTTCGGAGCCCTCGCCCTCGCGGCGATCGTGGCGATCCGACGCGAGCGACTCCCCCGCACCCTGCGCGTCTGGGCGCACCTGTGCGTCTTGTCGGTGTCGTTCTGCGTCGTACCGTTCCTGCTGTTCGCGTGGGCCGAGCAGCACGTGTCGTCGGGCCTGGCGAGCATCTTCAACGCCACCACGCCGATCATGACGGCGGTGATGGCCTGGGCGGTGTTCCGCGTCGAGAAGCTCCGCGTCGGTCAGCTCGTCGGCATCGGCGTCGGCATCGCGGGCGTGGCGATCATCATCGCCCCCGGGGCCGTCGGCGAGGTCGGCGACAGCACCATCGCCCAGCTCGCGCTGCTCGGCGCGACCGCCTGCTACGGCTTCAGCCTCGCCTACATGCGGCGCTTCCTCGGCGACAGCGGCCTCTCGGGCGTGGCCTTCGCCTTCGGCTACATCGGCCCCGCCGCCGCCCTCATGGTGCTGCTGTCGCCGTTCATCCTGGCCGAGCCGCCACGCCTCGACCTGCCCGTCGTGGCGAGCATCGTCGCCCTCGGCGTGCTCGGCACCGGCGTCGCCTACGTCTGGAACCAGAACACGCTGCGCGCCTGGGGTCCCACGCGTGCGTCGACCGTCACCTACATCACGCCCGTCGTCGGCGTCGCCCTGGGCATCGTCGTGCTGGGCGAGACCATCAGCTGGAACGAACCGGTCGGCGCCGCCGTCGTCTTCCTCGGCATCCTGTTGGTGCAGCAGCGGATCCGACTCCCCCGCCGAGCGCACGCCTGACGCATCGCCCCGAAAACACGACAGTCCCGGATGCCATGGCATCCGGGACCGCACGGAAACGACGAGGGCCCGGATGCCGCGGCATCCGGACCCTCGTGAAGATCACGCCTGGAGCGAGAGCTGCAGGTCGAGCTCGATGGTGACGTCCTTGCCGACGAGAACGCCGCCCTTCTCGAGGGCCGCGTTCCAGGTGAGGCCGAAGTCCTCGCGGTTGATGACCGTCTTGGCGGTCGCGCCGGCCTTGTAGTTGCCCCACGGGTCGGTGCCGAAGCCACCGAAGTCGAGCGAGAAGGTGGCGGGCTTGGTGACGCCGCGGATGGTCAGGTCGCCGTCGACGAGGAAGTCGCCGTCTTCGAGGCGAACGCCGGTGGAGCGGAAGTCCATCGTCGGGTAGGTCTCGATGTCGAAGAACTCGGCCGAACGGAGGTGCTGGTCGCGACCCTCGTCCTTGGTGTCGACCGAGGTGACGTCGACCGACGCCTCGACGGTGGCCTCGAGGGGGTTCTCGGGGGCGACGATGGTGGCGCTCTTGACGCCGAAGGTGCCGCGCACCTTCGAGATCATCATGTGGCGCACCGAGAAGGTGACCTCGCTGTGGCTCGGGTCGAGGACCCAGGTGCCGGTCTTGTAGCCGGGGATGTCGAGGGCGGTGGTGTCGGTCATGTCACTCCTTGAGATCTGGGGAGCCGTTTCGGCGTCCTGACGAGGGCCAACTCCCATTCACACGAATGTATTCCACGATCGTGGAAAATGACGAACCCGAGAAGGCCGCAGCCCCCTCGGGTTCGTGAACGTCCGGTGACGAACGGAAGGTCAGCCGACCTTGAGCAGGTCGATGATGAAGATGAGGGTCTTGCCGCCGAGGAAGTGTCCTCCGGCCGGACCGTAGGCGAGGTGCGGCGGGATGACCAGCTCACGGCGTCCGCCGACCTTCATACCCGGGATGCCGTCCTGCCAGCCCTGGATCAGTCCGCGCAGGGGGAACTGGATGCTCTCGCCACGGCCCCACGACGAGTCGAACTCTTCGCCCGACTCGTACTCGACACCGGCGTAGTGCACGGTGACGGTGTCACCGGGCTTGGCCTCGTCGCCGTCGCCGACGATGATGTCGCGGATGACGAGGTCGGAGGGGGCGGGGCCGCTGGGAGCGTCGAACTCCGGCTTGGTGCGATCAGTCATGCATCCATCCAAGCACGCCGAACCGATCGGCGAAGCCCCTGGACAAAGACTCAGCGCCCGGTGCCGCGGCGATGCCTGCGTGTCTCCCGGGCGCTGAGTTGGCCTGACACGATGGTGCTCCCGACCTCGGACGGTGTCAAGACCCCCGGCGGGTGACATCGGCCACGTCGGTCGGCGTCAGCGCGAGAGCAGGGTCGCACGCGCCGCCGTGGTGCGCTCGAGAAGATAGCGTTCGGCCGCGGTCGCGTGCGGGTCTCGACCCGAGATCGCCCGTTGGCGAGCGGCGGCGAGCGCCGTGGCATCCGCGATGAACGACTTCATCACCGGCGACCGGTCGCCCGGCAGCGTGCGCGCCCACGCGAGCGCCGACCTGCGCCCCGGACCGGTCGCGAGCATGTCGACCTCTTGGGGGGTGAACCACCCAGCGGCTGCGTATTCGCCGAGGCGGGCGCGGGTGAGTCGCGACTCCTCCCGGCGCAGCGCCAGGACGCCCAGGATGAACAGCACGAACAGCGGCACCTGCAGGGCGGCGTAGATCTCGAAGAAGTCGAAGAAGGTGGCCGAGCCGTTCCACAGGGCGTGCAGCACGATCGCCCCGATCAGACCCGGGATGCCGTAGCCCAGCGCCGCGCCGGTGCGCAGCCCGCGGCGCGCGGCGAGTCCGAACGCGAATCCGGTCAGGCTGGTGAACATGACGTGCGCGAACGGCGAGAGCACCGCGCGCAGGAAGAACGTCGTGGCGACCTGCCCGGGCCCGCCCTCGAGGTAGCTGATGGCGAAGTACTGCACGTTCTCGGTGAGCGCGAAGCCCGCACCGATCAGCGCGCCGTAGACGATGCCGTCGACGGGTCCGTCGAACGCGCGGCGCGCGAACGCGAAGATGAGCAGCACGCCCAGGCCCTTCGCGACCTCCTCGACGATCGGAGCCTGCACGACGGCGCTGAACGCCTCGGGCAGTCGGCCCACCAGGAGCGTGATCACGAGGTCGACGCCGAGGGCGATGGTGACGGCGGCGATCGCCCCCCAGGCCACCGCGAAGACGAGCAGGCGCCGCGGTTCGGGCTCCCACCGGTCGATGTAGCGCACGGCGAACCACACGATCACGAACGGGATCGCTGCCAGGATCAACCCGATGAAGGTCGCGGCGGTGCCGAGGAAGCCGGTGAAGTACCGCACCAGGAGCGCCAGCAGGGGCACGAGGAGCACCGCGACGATCCACAGCGCCACTCCCCCGCGTCGCGTGCGGGGCGGGGCGGCGGACACGGCGGGCTGCGGCGCGGTCGAGATGCGCGAAGCCTCCGCCGACCCGGGACGCGACAGCGGCGAGGGGGTGCTCATGCGCACAGCCTAGAGGCGGCCTCCGACAGGGCATCCGGGGCTTGCGGCCCTCGCCACCGCGCAAGGCCCGGTAGCGTGGAGGCATGCGCTTCGCCCACGTCCGTTCACAGGAAGGGGCGGAAGCCCCCCGTCTCGTCAGCGTCCACGGCGAGGAGTTCTCGTTCGTCGACGACTTCTTCGCGGGCGCCCCGAGCACTCTCGAGCAGCTCATCGCGGGAGGCGACGACTTGCTCGCGCGGGTGAAGGACGCCGCAGCGTCGGCTCCGCGGCATCCGCTGCAGGGGATCCGGTACGCCTCCGCCGTCCTCGCTCCGCCCTCGATCCTCGCCGTGGGGCTCAACTACGCCGCGCACTCCGGCGAGCTGGGGCTCAAGACCGACGCCGGTCCCACCGTCTTCGTGCTGTGGCCGAACTCCCTGACCGCGCACGGCGAGACCACCTCGTGGCCCCGCTCGCTCAGCGAGGCCGTCGACTACGAGGCCGAGCTGGGCGTCATCATCGGCCGACCGGGACGCGACATCCCCGAGGCCGAGGCGCTCGACCACGTCTGGGGCTACACCGTGGTCAACGACGTGACCGCGCGCAACATCCAGTTCTCCGAGGCCCAGTGGTCGCGTTGCAAGTCGTTCGACGGCTTCACCCCGACCGGACCGTTCGTCGTGACCGCCGACGAGATCCCCGACCCGCAGGACCTGCACATCTGGACCGTCGTCGACGGCCACACCGTGCAGGACGCCAGCACCGGCCAGATGGTGCGCTCGGTCGCCACGCTCATCAACAAGCTGTCGGAGTCGGTGACGCTGCTCCCCGGCACCCTCATCTCCACCGGCAGCCCGGGCGGCGCCGGCTACTCGCGCGATCCGCAGATCTTCCTGCGCGACCGCTCCACCGTGACCGTCGGGATCGACGGCATCGGCGAGCTGACCACGCACTGCCGCATCCTCGACTGACGCGGCATCCGGGGTCTGTTCCGGATGCCGGAGCCCCGGCGCCGCGCAGACGGCGACGCCGCACGACGAAGGGCGGGGACGATCACGCCCCGGCCCTTCGCGATGAGCGGGCTCAGTCCTCTTCGACGACGCTGTCGGCCGCACGGACGATCGGGATCGCCGCCGTCACGGCCTGCAGGCCCGACAGGCGCGCGGGCGAGATCTGCTTCATGACCTCGTCGCGGGTCATCAGCCCGGCCTCGACGACCAGGTCGGCGACGTTGCGGTGCGTCAGCAGCGCGGTCTTGGCGAGGGCCGCCGCGGCCGCGTAGCCGATGAACGGCGTCAGCGCCGTCACGACGCCGACCGACGAACCGACCATCGCGCCCAGACGCTCGCGGTTGGCGGTGATGCCGTCGACGCAGTTGACGCGGAGCGTCCACATGGCCTGGCGCATCCAGGTGATCGACTGGAAGATCGAGTGCGCGATGACCGGCTCGAACGCGTTGAGCTGGAGCTGGCCGCCCTCGACCGCCATGGTGACGGTCATGTCGGCGCCGACGACCGAGAACGCGACCTGGTTGACGACCTCGGGGATCACCGGGTTGACCTTGCCGGGCATGATGCTCGACCCGGCCTGACGCGGGGGCAGGTTGATCTCGCCGAGACCGGCCTGGGGGCCCGACGACAGCAGACGCAGGTCGTTGCAGATCTTCGACAGCTTGATGGCGTTGCGCTTGAGCGAGGCCGAGAACGACATGAAGGCGCCGGTGTCGCTCGTGGACTCGACGAGGTCGGTCGCCGTCTCGAGGTCGAGGCCGGTGATCGCGCGCAGGTGGCGCAGCACGGCACTGGCGTAGCCGGCGTGCGCGGTGATGCCGGTGCCGATGGCGGTCGCGCCCATGTTGATCTCGTAGAGCAGGTACGCATTCTCGGTGAGGCGGTTGTAGTCCTCGCCGAGGGTGGTCGCGAAGCCGTGGAACTCCTGGCCGAGGGTCATCGGCACGGCATCCTGCAACTGCGTGCGCCCGACCTTGAGCACGTCGTGGAACTCCTCCGACTTGCTCAGGAACGCCTGCCGCAGCAGCGCGAGCTCTTCGAGAAGGCTGCGCAGCGTCAGCGCGAGGCCGATCTTGATCGCCGTCGGGTACACGTCGTTGGTCGACTGGCTGCGGTTGGTGTCGTCGATGGGCGACAGGAAGGCGTAATCGCCCTTCTCACGACCTGCCATCTCGAGGGCGATGTTGGTGATGACCTCGTTGGCGTTCATGTTCGTCGACGTGCCGGCGCCGCCCTGGATGACGCCCACCGTGAACTCGTCGTGGAACTCCCCGTCGATCACGCGCTGCGCAGCGCGGTCGATGAGGTCGGCCTTCGCCTCGTCGAGCACGCCGATCTCGCGGTTGGCGCGAGCCGACGCCTGCTTCACCATCGCGAGGGCCCGCACGAGGTCGGGGTAGACCGAGATCGGTCGCTTCGCGATCGGGAAGTTCTCCTGCGCACGGGCGGTGTGGATGCCCCAGTACGCCTCGGAGGGGATGTCGAGCGAGCCGAGCGAATCGGTCTCGGTGCGGGTGCGCGTCATTGCGTCCAAAGCCATGTGGGAATCCTCGTGGGTGTCACGGCGAGCAGGGATGGTCCGAGCCTAACGACCCCGTGCGATGGGCTCGCTGGACACGGCGGCATGTGACGATATCGTCACCGTCCGTTGCGTCTATTGCACGCTCACCTCTTTCGCGAGAACGCCTCGAGCCGCTCCTGCGGGCTGAGGGCGGCCATGCGCTGCGTCCATTCCGGGGTGAAGAAACCGGAGGCCTCGTCGTCGACCACGGGCACGACGGCGTGGGTGACGGTGCCGTCCCACACGTGCACCAGGTGGAACGACCTGCCACCGTCCATGCCGTTCACCGCGTCGCCCGGTCGGGCCAGGTCCATCGTGTAGCAGGAGGCCGCCGCCACGCTCACGGGGACGCCGGCGAAGGTGCCCGACGTCGAGTAGTGCAGGTGACCGGCGAGGATCGCGCGCACGTCGCTGCCCGCGATGGCCGCCGCGAGACCCGGCTGGTCGCGCAGCTCGAGGATGTCGAAGAACGGGATGTGCGTCGGCAGCGGCGGATGGTGCAGCGCCAGGATCGTGCCGAGCGGCGCCGGGGTCGACAGCTCGGCGCGCAGCCACTCCAGCTGGGCGGCGTCGAGGTCGCCGTGGTGCCACCCGGGCACCGTGGAGTCGAGCGCGACGAGGCGGAGCCCCCCGAGGTCCCACACGCCGGTCACCGGCTCCTGCGTCGGCTCCCCGTCGAGGAGTCCCTCGCGCAGCGCCGGACGCTCGTCGTGGTTCCCCGCGACCCACACCACGGGAGCCCCGAGGCGTTCCGCCCACGGCTCGACCTCCGCGCGCAGCGCCCGATAGGCCTCGGGCTCGCCGAGGTCCGTCAGATCGCCGGTGAACACCACGGCATCCGGTCTCACCCCCGTCGCCTCGGCGGCCTCGAGCGTGCGCCGCAGGTGCCGCGCGGTGTCGTAGCGATCGCCGAGCAGCCGGTCGCCGGCGAGCAGATGCGTGTCGCTGAGGTGGAGGATCACGCGCGCCGCGGGCGCGTGCTGACCGAACTGCACGGATGCCATGAGCTCAGCCTAGGAGGGGCCTGCGACATCCGATGCAGCGGCGTCGACGGCTCAGTGGTTGAAGAGGATGAGCAGCAGCGCGCCCAGCACCGCCGCGGCGCACACCGCGAAGCACGCGTAGGCGGCCACGAGCGCCAGCCGCTTCTGGCCGTCGCTGAGCGGGTTCTTCTTGGCGGCCTTGGCCACCGCCTTCTCGGCGCGGCGCTTCTGCTTGTCGGAGATCACGGTGATGGCATCCGTGAACTCCGCCGGAGAGACCAGGGGCGGGCGCCCGCCGGTCACGAGCAGACGCAGACCCAGCGCGTAGAAGGTCACGACGATCGAGGCGCCCACGATGGCCGCGACGAAGACCTGGAGGAAGGCTTCCCAGTTGATCAGCATCAGGCGTCCTTTCCGGCCTTGTCGCGCTCGAGACGACGCTGGCGGCGCGTCGGGCCGGGCTTGCGGGGCACTTTGACGGCGGCGCCCGAGTCGGCGACCTCGCTCATCGCGTTGGCCGAGGTGACCGAGTCGCGACGCGAGCGCAGGAACAAGCCGAGCACGATGACGACCGCGATCACCGCGTCGACCGCGACGCCCCATCCACCCAGCCAGACGACGATCAGCGCAGCGGCGGCACCGACGGCACCGGCGGCGGGGAGCGTGAGCACCCAGCCGATCATGATGCGGCCGACGGTGTTCCACCGCACGGTCGATCCGCGGCGGCCCAGGCCCGATCCGATGACGGATCCGGATGCCACCTGCGTGGTCGACAGCGCGAAGCCGAGGGCACTGGAGGCGAGGATCGTCGCCGCGGTCGAGGTCTCGGCCGAGAAGCCCTGCGCCGGCTTGACGTCGGTCAGGCCCTTGCCGAGCGTGCGGATGATGCGCCAGCCGCCCATGTAGGTGCCGAGCGCGATGGTGATCGCGCACGCGAAGACGACCCAGATCTGCGGGTCGGGGTTCGCCGACGACTGCCAGCCGACCGTGATGAGCGCGAGGGTGATGACGCCCATGGTCTTCTGCGCGTCGTTCGTGCCGTGCGCCAGGGCGACCAGCGACGAGGTGAAGATCTGCCCCCAACGGAAGCCGTCCCGACCGTCCGCCTTCATGTCGTACCGCCGGGTGATGCCGTACGCGATCTTGGTGACGACGAACGCGATGATCCCGGCCGTGAGCGGCGCGATGAGCGCCGGGAGGATGACCTTGCTCAGCACCACGCCGGTGTCGATCGCCGAGGCGCCGACGCCCACGAGGGTCGCACCGATCAGGCCGCCGAAGAGGGCGTGCGACGAGCTCGACGGCAGGCCGAGCAGCCACGTGAGCATGTTCCACGTGATCGCGCCGATGAGGCCCGCGAAGATGATCGGCGGGAAGATGTCGGGACTGAGCTGGTCCTCGCGGATCATGCCGCCCGAGATGGTCTTGGCCACCTCGGTCGACAGGAACGCCCCGACCAGGTTCAGGCTGGCCGCCAGCAGGACCGCGACCTTCGGCTTCAGCGCACCGGTGGCGATGGGCGTGGCCATCGCGTTCGCGGTGTCGTGGAATCCGTTGGTGAAATCGAAGAACAGTGCCAGCGCGATGACCAGCACGATGATGAGGGCTGCGCTCTCCACCGTTCGCTTTCCGTGAGAAGGAAGAAGGGATGCCGACGGGATCGGCGCGACGAACGAAGAGTTCACCTGGAGTTCGACACCTGTTCATCGGTGTCGCCTCGTCATCATTTCATCGGTGGGGGCGGCGGTCAAACGCGCGCGGGCGGGGGCGGGCACCCGCCCGGGGCGTCGGCCCCCGCGGCGCGCGGACGGCCCACGACGGAAACGCCCGACACGGCGGCATCCGGTGCCGTCGGAGACCGATGTCGGAGGGGCGCACTACCGTGGAACGGTGACCGATCACGCCTCGCAGCCCACGCCTCCCGTCGCCGCCCGCCGCCCCGCGCTGCGCACGCACCACGGCGACACGTTCGACGACCCCTACGAGTGGTTGCGCGCCAAAGACGACGCCGAGGTCATCTCGCACCTCGAGGCCGAGAACGCCTACACCTCCGCGCGCACCGCGCACCTGGGGCCGCTGCGCGACGCCATCTTCGGCGAGATCAAGGGCCGCACGCTCGAGACCGACCTCTCTGTCCCCGCTCGTCGCGGCGACTGGTGGTACTACGGCCGCACCGTCGCGGGCGCGCAGTACGGCATCCAGTGCCGCGCCCCGCTCGACTCCCCCGACGACTGGACGCCGCCGACCCTGTCGCCCGACCGGCCCGTCCCGGGCGAGCAGGTGCTGTTCGACGGCAACGTCGAGGCTGAGGGCACCGAGTTCTTCTCGCTCGGCAGCTTCGAGATCTCGAACGACGGCACGCGCATGCTGTACGGCATCGACGTCGCCGGCGACGAGCGCTACACCGTGCGCGTGCGCGACCTGGTGACGGGCGAGACCCTGCCCGACGAGATCCCCGGTACGTTCTCGGGCGCAACCTTCTCGCCCGACGGCAGCTTCATCGTCTACACCACCGTCGACGACGCCTGGCGCCCCGACACCGTGTGGCTGCATGAGATCGGCACGGCGACGGATGCCGACGTGAAGCTCTTCCACGAGCCCGACGACCGGTACTGGGTCGGCGCCGACTTCACGCGCAGCGACCGCTACCTGATGATCGAGATGGGCTCGTCGATCACGAGCGAGGAGTGGATCCTCGACGCCGACGACCTCCGGGGCGAGCCCCGGGTGGTGTGGCCGCGGCGCGAGGGCGTCGAATACTCCTCCTCGCACGCCGTGGTAGACGGCGAAGACGTGCTCTACGTCCTGCACAACGACGGGGCGCTCGACTTCGAGCTCGTCAAGGTCTCGGCATCCGACCCCCAGGGTGCCCGCGAGACCGTGATCGCGCACCACCCCGGCCACCGGCTGCTGGGCGTCGACACCTTCCGCGACTGGGGCGTGGTCGGCTACCGCCGCGACGGCCTCGCCCGCCTGGGCATGCTGTCGTACGCCGACGGCGCCGTGACCGAGATCGCCTTCGACGAGCCGCTGTACAGCGTGGGCACGGGCGGCAATCCCGAGTACGCTCCCCCGGTCCTGCGTCTGGGCTACGGTTCGTTCGTCACCCCGGGCACCGTGTACGACTACGTCATCGAGACCGGCGAGCTGCTGCTGCGCAAGCGCCAGCCCGTGCTCGGGGGCTTCGACCCCGCCGACTACGGACAGGCGCGCGTGTGGGCGCCCGCCGACGACGGCACGCAGGTTCCGGTGTCGCTGGTGTGGAAGCGCTCGTTCGGCGAACCGGGCGACACCCCCCGGCCCGTGCACCTGTACGGCTACGGCTCGTACGAGCACTCGATCGAGCCCGGGTTCTCGGTCCCCCGCCTGTCGCTGCTCGACCGCGGTGTCGTCTTCGCCGTCGCGCACGTGCGCGGTGGCGGCGAGATGGGCCGGCAATGGTACGAAGACGGCAAGCTGCGTGCGAAGCGCAACACCTTCACCGACTTCGTCGCCGCGGGGCGTCACCTGGTCGACGCCGGCTACACGACGCCCGACCGCATCGTCGCCGAGGGCGGCAGCGCGGGCGGCCTGCTGATGGGCGCCGTCGCCAACCTCGCGCCCGAGCTGTTCGCCGGCATCCTGGCCGACGTGCCGTTCGTCGACGCCCTCACGACCATCCTCGACCCCTCGCTCCCGCTCACGGTGATCGAGTGGGACGAGTGGGGCGACCCCCTGCACGACGCCGACGTGTACGCCTACATGAAGTCGTACTCGCCGTACGAGAACGTGCGCGAGGGCGTCGAGTACCCCCGCATCCTCGCGGTCACCTCGCTCAACGACACCCGCGTGCTGTACGTCGAGCCCGCCAAGTGGGTGGCGCGCCTGCGCGAGGTCGGCGCCGACGCGATGCTCAAGTGCGAGATGGTCGCCGGCCACGGCGGCGTGAGCGGTCGCTACAACGCCTGGCGCGAGCGCGCCTTCGAGCTGGCATGGCTGCTCGACGTGCTGGGCCTCACCGACTGACCCGCGCCCTCCGCGCCGAACGCCCCGTCGCCTCGCGCGGCGGGGCGTTCGGCGTGCGGGGCTTTCGGTGCCGCCCCCGCAGTGACGCACGCCGCGATCAGCCTTGCGTTGACAACCCATGTCCCGATTTGTGCAGACCGTGTCCCACTTTTGGCTGTCTGCGCACGGCTCAGACAACCATTTTCGGGACATGGATCAACACACATGGGCTGAGAGCCCCGGCCTCCAACCGGCTCTGACGAGCGCATCGCGAGCGAGAGCGACGGCCGGAGCGCCTCCATCTCGAAGGTGATGTTTCAGCACGCGCACGTGATCCCATCCCGCCGCCCGGATGGCGGCCCACCGATCGGCATCCCGCGCGAACTGTCGCTCGTCCTCGGCGTGGACGCGTCCGTCGTATTCAACGGCGACCATCCATCGGGCAAAGGCGAGGTCGATCTCCGCGACGAACACGCCTCTCGAGTCGAAGATGTCGGCGTTGACCTCGGGCGTCGGGAGCCCGTTCCGGGCCAGCAGGAGGCGCAGACGTGTCTCTCTCGGCGACCGGACGCCGGGTCGGGCGAGGTCGACCGCCGTACGGAGAACACCGCCCCGAACGTCGCCCATCTCACTGACCTCAGACCTCAGCTGCTCTGCGTCGGCCATCGGCGGCCGCCCGCCCAGGAGCGCGTCGGCCGCAGCGACCAGGTCATCAAGGGGCCAGAGCCGCCCGCATTGTCTCCATGCCCGCACGGGGTCCTCGACCGGCAGGTCGAGTGGGCCCGCAGAGAACGCTGGTGCGCGCGCTTGCAGACGGTGGCCGATGACTCCTTGCGTCCGCGGCTCCCTCGCCGGCCGGTGTGCGGAAACATGGATCCGCGGCACGTACGGCCACTCCGGAGTGCATACTCCCCGCAGAGCAAGCGCCGTCTCGTGACTGAAGAACTGCCAGGGCATCAGGCGCGGCGCGTATGTGAGGCACTGCTCGATCAAAGACGAAGGCAGAGCGGTCGTCGACGACCGGATGCCATGGAATGGCGACGCCAAATCTGCGGCTCGCAGCCGAGCACGCGTCACTCCCAGCTCAGCGGCGGCGCCGACGGAGAAATGCTCGGGAAGCTGCCCGGGAAGAGGTCGAGGACGCGGCATCCCTCAGCTTCTCGCCTCCGCCGACCCCGTCCCCAGTTATCCACAGGGCGCCCGCCACGACAAGTCGCGCCGAGGTCGCCACCATGTCCCGATTTTGGCTGCCTGGAGGGCGCCTGGGCAGCCAAAAGTGGGACATGGACCGACACAAAGTGGGACAAGGTACCTGGCCCGCCCCACAGAAGGCCGCGCCCGCATGGCGGGTCGCCCCGGCGCGCGCAAGGCCGAGCTTCACCCAGCAGAACGCCCCGCCTGCATGGCAGGACGCCCCGGCGCGCGCAACGCCTGCCCCGCCCCGCAGAACGCCCACACCGCACAGCGCGACGCCCCGCCCCGCACACAGCGCGACACCCCCGCACACAGCACGACGCCCCGCCCCGCACACAGCGCGACGCCCCGCCCCGCACACAGCACGACGCCCCGCCCCGCACACAGCACGACGCCCCGCCCCGCACACAGCGCGACGCCCCGCCCCACACACAGCAGGACGGGGCGTCGACGCAGCAGGCTCAGCCGAACAGCGCGGCGGCCTCTTCGTAGCGGTACAGGGGCACGCTGTTGAGCTCGCCGAGGGCGTCGGCGAAGGGCACGCGCACGATGTCGGTGCCGCGCATGGCGACCATCTGGCCCCACGCGCCCTCGTGCAGCGCGTCGGCGGCGTGCAGGCCCAGGCGCGTCGCGAGCACGCGGTCGAAGCCCGAGGGCGAACCGCCGCGCTGGATGTGACCGAGCACGGTCGAGCGGGTCTCGATGCCGGTGAGACGCTCGATCTCGGGGGCGAGCTGCTCGCCGATACCGCCCAGGCGCGGGCGGTTGAAGGCGTCGAGACCCTTGTCGCTGAACGCCTCGTCCATGCCCTTGAGCTTGAAGCCCTCCGACACGACGACCAGGGGCGCGCGACCGCGGTCGTGCGCGCGCGTGACCTGCTCGGTGATCTCCTCGATCGACATCGGCACCTCGGGGATGCAGATGACGTGCGCACCCGCGGCGATACCGGCGTGCAGGGCGATCCAGCCGACGTGGCGGCCCATGACCTCGGCCACCATGCAGCGCTGGTGGGAGTCACCGGTGGTGCGCAGGCGGTCCATGGCATCCGTCGCGATGTTCACGGCGGTGTCGAACCCGAACGAGTAGTCGGTCGCCCGCAGGTCGTTGTCGATCGTCTTCGGCACGCCGAGCACGTTGATGCCGTCCTTCGACAGGCGATCGGCCGCGGCCAGGGTTCCTTCGCCACCGATGGCGAGGATGCCGTCGATCCGGTGACCGTACAGGGTCTTCGAGATGTTCTCGGCCCCGCCGCGCGCTCCCTCGTAGGGGTTGGTGCGGCTCGTGCCGAGGATGGTGCCGCCGACCTTGGACAGACCCTTCACCTCGTGGCGGGTGAGGGGGAAGAAGTCGCCGTCGACCACGCCGCGCCAGCCGTCGCGGATGCCGACGAACTCGATGTCGTAGTTGGTCGTGCCCTTGAGCACGACGCCACGGATCACCGCGTTGAGCCCGGGGCAGTCGCCGCCGCTGGTCAGGATGCCGATCTTCATGGGCAGAGTCCTCAAGTGCTGTGGTTCGGGTGGAGGTCGGCGCCGTTGCCGTCTTCGACCTTATCGCCGCGGGCGGGACGGCTGCCACACGGCGAAGAAGAGCGGGCGGATGCCGTGGCCCCGGCGCCCCGCGCACGCCGCACCACCGCCGTCGTGCGGACGCCACCCGCGACACGCCGTTCCTCGGGCGTCCGGCCCCGGCGGGTCGTCCCCGACGTCCGCACGACGGCACCAGGCACGACGGCCCGAGGCACGACGGCCCGAGCCAACGACGGCGCGAGCCACGAGGCCGCGAGGCACGACGGCACCCCGGCCGGAACGCACGAACGCCCCGGCGCCGAAGCGACCGGGGCGTTCGTGACGAACGGGATCAGGCCTTGCCGAGCGCCTGACGCAGCAGGTGCATGAGCGCCGACAGCTGCACCGAGTCGCTGGACCCGGGCTCGACCGCCAGCCCGTCGAGGGCGCGCTGGGCGAGGCCCTCCTTGGAGTCGATGAGCTCGGCGATCTTGGTGTCGATCGTGTGCGCGGCGATGATGCGCCACGCGGTCACGGGCTCGTCCTGGCCGATGCGGTGCACGCGGTCGATCGCCTGCGTCTGCTCGGCGGCCGTCCACGACAGCTCGGCGAGCACGACGTTCGACGCGGCCTGCATGTTGAGGCCGACGCCGGCGGCGGTGAGCGAACAGACGGCGATGCCCACGTCGGGGTCGCTGTTGAACGCGTCGATCGCGGCCTGGCGCGCGGTCGAGGTCTGCTCTCCGCGCACCGAGACGGCCTTCAGGCCCGAGGCCTTGAAGTGCGCCTCGGCGGCGTCCATGACGTCGATGTGCTTGGCGAAGAACACGACCTTGCCCACCGAGCGCTGCAGCTGCACGGCGTAGTCGGCCGCGAGGTGCGCCTTGGCCTGGCCGATGCGGCGCACCATCGTGAACACGTTCTCGCTGCCGGAGCCGGCGGCCTTGGACTCCTCGAGCTCGCCGTGGGCGACGAGACGCACGATGTCCTCGTCGATCTCGCCGCGGGCGAGACCGCGGTCTCCGCGCGCCTCGATGATGCGACGGTACTTCGCTGCGAGGCGGGCACCGAGCTCGCGCTCGGCCTGGCGGATGGAGCGGCCGTATTCGTCGTCGAGCTCGACGGGCAGGTCGGCGACCAGCTTGTCGGGCAGGTCGGCGGCGACGTCCTTCTTCTTGCGCCGCACGATGCCCATCGAGATGACGGCCTCACGCGCCTCGGGGTAGAACGACTTGTCGGCGGGGGTCAGGCCCGTGGCATCCAGCTTCTCCATGAGCTCGGGACCGGGCTTCTCGCCGTTGGTCCAGCCGAGGAAGCGCCAGATCGCGTCGAAGTCCTCGACGTCGTTGATCAGCGGGGTGCCCGTGAGCGCCAGCATGAGCGGGTCGCGGGTCTGCTGACGGACGCGGGATGCCAGAGCCAGCACGTTCTGCGAGCGCTGCGAGGTGAGGTTCTTGATGAAGTGCGCCTCGTCGACCACGACGCCCTTGAGGCCGATCGACGACAGCCACGACAGGTGCCGGTCGAGGATCTCGTAGTTGACGATGAAGACGTCGGCGAAGGCGTCGATGTCGGCGCCGCCGCCCGAGATGACGGTCGCCCGGCGCTGCGGCGTCCACCGCTGCACCTCGCGGGCCCAGTTCATCTTGACCACGTTGGGGACGACGACCAGCAGCGGGTAGGCATCGGCGACGGATGCCGCGAGCACCGACTCCGCGGTCTTGCCCAGGCCCGGCTCGTCGGCGAGCAGGAACGAGCGGTGCCCGAGGCGCACGGCCTCGAGGAAGCGCGACTGGTGCGGCATGACCTCGAGCCCGCGCGGCGAGAGCCGGTCGAACTCGGGGACGGGAGGCAGCTCCATGCTCGCGGCCGACCCGCCG
This sequence comes from Microbacterium sp. BH-3-3-3, assembly GCF_007679045.1. Classification (GTDB taxonomy): domain Bacteria; phylum Actinomycetota; class Actinomycetes; order Actinomycetales; family Microbacteriaceae; genus Microbacterium; species Microbacterium algihabitans. The sequence continues at coordinate 283,745 of NZ_VEFS01000001.1, forward strand.
GCGCCGGTCTCGAACGCCTTGTACAGCGGGCCCATGAGCTCCCAGCCGTCGAGGCGGCGGCGCGGCGCGTCACCGCTCGTGCGCGGGGTGAGGTCGGGGGCGAGGAAGGGGTTGGCCATCTGACGCGCCTCGATCGACGCGGGGATGACCTGCTTCTCGGCCAGCGCCGCCGGCACCACGGGGGTGATCTTGGGCGCGTTGTCGGTGATGATCAGCTCGTCCGGCGGCAGTTCGGCGCCGGATTCCAGCAGCCAGTCGCGGCGCATGCGACGAGCGACCGGCGAGGTGGCCGCGTCGACCTCGAGCAGCTGGATCAGCGAGGTGTCGCGCGCGGCGGTCTTGGCGAGGATCGTCGCGACCCCGTCGAGGCGCTTCAGCAGCTCGGCGCGGGCGGCGTCGGTGATCTCGGGGTCGGCCTTGACGCGTGCGCGCTCTTCGCGCACGAGGAAGGCGATCACCTGGAACTTGACGCGGTTGGTCGGCCCGAGCTTGCCGCGCTGAGCCTTCGCTTCGACCTCGCGCACCTTGCGGGCGAGGATCGGGATGACGGGGGCTTCGTCGTCTCGTCGGGATGACGTGGTCTTCCTGCGCCGCTGGCTCGAGCTACGGGCGGCGGTTGCCGTGGTCGGCATGCTCCTCCTGAGCGTTCGTCCGGAACCGGGTCCGGAACGTTCCGGCGCGAGGCCGGTGGATCAGTGACCCCGCAGATCGTCGCGGACGACGCACACGAAAAGGGGCGGGTCTGCGACCCGACCGCGGGTTTCAGCCGGAAGCGGCTCACACGGACACGGTGACGGGGTCGCGACCATTCTACCCGCTCGGCGAGCCGATCAGCGAGTCAGCGTGGCGAGAATGTCTTCGGTGTACCCGTCGGGGTTGACGTTGATCCACGAAGTGCTGATCCACAGGCCCGTCGACGGCGACACGGCCTGCGTCTCACCGCGCTCGTAGGGCTTGTCGTCGAGCGAGACCCCGCGCTGGTCGATGCGGCAGATCGTGGCGTCGCCGGAGCTCTCGCACCCGAAGCCCGCGTCGGTGAGGGCACCGGTCACGGTCGCCGCCTGCGCGGCGTCGATGACCGAGACGTTGGTCGCCATTCCGGTGTCGCCCGGGGCGCCCCACGTGCAGCGCAGGGTCGGCACCGCGGCGAGCAGTTCGAGCAGCGGCGCCTGATCCGTCGACAGCAGGGTGATGCCGGGGTCGTTCAGCGGCGGCACCTGGGCCTCGAGCGTGGAGCGCATCGTGGGCGAATAGATGTCGTCGCACGAGGCGGGAAGGGCCGTCGTCGGCGTCGCTGTCGGCGTCGGCGTGGGCGTGGGGGTCGACGAGGCGACGGGGGCCGGGGTCGTGGCATCCGCGCTCGGGGTCGACGTGCTCGCGGTGCCGGTCTCGGCCTCGGGCACGCACGCGGTCAGGGCGAGGGCGACGACGGCTGCTGCGGCGCCGAGGGCTCCGACGCGGGCGAGGGGGGACATGCAACCTCCAGGGATCGCCTCGACCCTAACCCGCGCCCGCGACGGCGCCCCGCTCTCACGCCGCGCGTCGCAGGCGCAGGCTGTTGAGCACGACGAACACGCTCGAGAACGCCATCGCCGCCCCCGCGAGCATGGGGTTCAGCAGTCCGAGCGCCGCCAGCGGCAGGGCCGCGACGTTGTAGGCGAAGGCCCAGAACAGGTTGCCGCGGATGATCCGCATCGTCCGGCGACTCAGCGACACGGCGGTGACGATGCCGCGCGGATCATCGCGCATGAGGGCGAGATCGCTGGCGTGCAGCGCGGCATCCGTCCCCCCGCCCATGGCGATCCCCAGATCGGCGGATGCCAGGGCGGCGGCGTCGTTGACCCCGTCGCCGACCATGGCCACGGTTCGCCCCTCTGCGCGCAGGGCCGCGATCTCGTCGACCTTTCCCTCGGGCAGCACGCCGGCGCGCACGCGCGAGATGCCGAGCTCGTCGGCGACCACGCGGGCGATGCGGGGGTTGTCGCCGGTGAGCAGCACCGGTTCGAGTCCGAGCGCGCGCAAGCTGTCGACCGCCGCACGACTCTCGGGCCGCACGGTGTCGGCGACCTCGATCACCGCGCGGGCGGTCGCGGTGCCGTCGGCGTCGGCCCAGCCGGCGACGATCACGGTGCCACGCTCCTCCCCCGCGGCCACGGCGTCCGCCAGCTCAGAGGGGAGCGCGGCGCCCAGGTCGGCGGCGAGCGACGGCCGCCCGGCGAAGACGCGCACGCCGTCGACCAGCCCGGTGATCCCGCGGCCGGGCAGGGCCTGAAGGCCGGTGGCGACCTCGCCGTCACCCGCGGCCTCGACGATCGCGTGGGCGACGGGGTGCTCCGACCCGCGCTCGAGGGCGGCGACGCGCTGCAGGGCGGCGGCGGCATCCTGCCCCTCGACGACGGTGACGGATGCCACGCTCATGCGCCCCGACGTGAGAGTGCCGGTCTTGTCGAGCACGATCGTGTCGATGCGTTCGGCCGACTCGAGTGCCGCCGGTCCCGTGACGAGGATGCCCAGCTGCGCCCCCCGACCGGTACCGACGAGGATCGCGATCGGGGTGGCGAGACCGAGCGCGCAGGGGCAGGCGATGATGAGCACCGCGACGGCCGCGGTGAACCCCGCAGCGACGGGTTGGCCTGCGACCAGCCACGCGACGAGGGTCAGCACCGCGAGAACGATCACGACGGGCACGAACACCCCCGAGATGCGGTCGGCGAGGCGCTGCACGCGGCTCTTGCCGAGCTGGGCGTCTTCGACCAGGCGCGCGATGCGGGCGAGGCGGGTCTGCTCCCCCACGCCGGTCGCGCGCACGACGAGACGGCCGCCCGAGGCGATCGTGCCGCCGGTGACGCTCGAGCCGGGCCCCGCGTCGACGGGCAGCGACTCGCCCGTCAGCATGCTCTCGTCGACCGCGGCGCGCCCCTCGAGCACTTCGCCGTCGGTGGCGATCGTGGCCCCCGGCCGTACGACGAACACATCGCCCACGGCGAGCGCGTCGACGTCGATGCGCCGACCGTCCGCCAGCTCGGCCTCGCGGGCGCCGAGGTCGAGCAGCGAGCGCAGGGCGGCCCCGGCCCGGCGGGTCGAGCGCTGCTCGATGACGCGGCCGAGCAGCAGGAACACCGTCACCGCGGCCGCGACCTCGAAGTAGATCACCGAGGTCGCGTCGTGCACCGGACCGAAGAGCATGACCTCGTGGCGGATGCCGATGACCCCGGCGGTGCCGAACACCAGCGCCCACACGCTCCACAGGTAGGCCGCGAAGGTGCCCAGGGTGATCAGCGTGTCCATGGTGGCCGCGCCGTGGCGGGCGTTGCGCAGGGTCGCGCGGTGGAACGGCCACCCGCCCCACAGCACGATCGGCGTCGCGAGCACGAGCGAGACCCACTGCCAGCCCGGGAATTGCCACGCGGGCACCATGCCGAGCGCGACGACGGGCACGGCGAGGGCGAGCGAGACCCACAGCCGCACGCGCAGCGGCGTGGAGCCGGGCGCGTCGGCGGTGTCGTGCACGTGCCCACCAGAGTGGTCGGTGGTGTCGTCGTGGGCGTCACCGTGCGCCGGGACCGCGGCATCCGGCGCCGGGTGCGGTTCGGCGTCGGGCGCCAAGGCCCGGCCGGTGACGGCGTCGATCGGGCCGCCGGGGGCCGGAACGGGTGCGAGCACCGGGTCAGCGGCATCCGGGATCACGGATGCCGACGCAGCCGCCGTCACCGCTCGCGGGGCGTTCCGCGTCCGGACGGTGGCGTCGTACCCGGCGGAGCGCACCGCGTCGACGAGTCTCGAGGTGTCGAGCGACGCGGGGTAGCGCACGCGCGCGGTCTCGGTCGCGAGGTTCACGGCCGCGTCGACGCCCTCGACGCGGCCCAGTCGCTTCTCGACGCGGGCGACGCAGCTCGCACAGGTCATGCCCTCGATGTCGAGCACGGCCTCGGCGGTGTCGTTCGCCGCGGCATCGGTGTTCTCGCCCATGGCTGCTCCTCCGGTCATGCCCTTCACAACAGCATACCCCCTAGGGGTATTTCCATCTCGGGGATCCGGATGCCGCGTCCTCCACCCCCGCGCCTGTCCACCCCGCGCGCGGGGGCGACGGCGGACGTACGCTGAGGCCATGGCCGAGACGATGACGCGAGAGCAGCGCGTCGTGCTCGCCATCGCCGTACTGGCGTCTTTCGTGTCGTTCCTCGACGGCACCGTCGTCAACGTGGCCCTTCCCGCGATCGCGCGCGACCTCGGCGGCGGACTCACCACCCAGCAGTGGGTCGTCGACGCGTACCTCGTGACGCTGGGCGCGTTCATCCTCGTCGCGGGTTCGCTGAGCGACGTGTTGGGCCGCGTCGTGGTGCTGCGCATCGGTCTCATCGGATTCGCCGTGACCTCGGTCGCGATCGCCGCCGCGCCCACCGCGGAGTTCCTCATCGTCGCGCGCGCCCTGCAAGGGGTCGCGGGGGCGCTGCTCGTCCCCAGCTCGCTCGCGCTGATCACCTCGACCTTCCGCGGACCCGCGCAGGCTCGCGCGATCGGCATCTGGACCGGCGCGACCACCGTCGCGATGATCGCCGGTCCCCTCATCGGCGGGATCTTCGTCGACACCCTCTCGTGGCGCCTCGTCTTCCTCGTCAACGTGCTGCCGATCGGGGTGACGATGTGGCTGCTCGCCCGCCTCGGCCACCGCGACCACCGCCGACCCGGTGCCCGCGTCGACGTCATCGGGGCGATCCTGTGCGCGGTGGGCCTCGGCGGCATCGTGTTCGCCCTCATCGAGCAGCCGAACCTCGGCTGGGGATCCCCCGTGATCTGGGCTCCGGGGATCATCGGCGCCCTCGCCTTCGCCGGATTCCTCTGGCGCCAGCGCGTCACGCCCGACCCGATGATGCCCCTCGACCTCTTCCGCTCGCGCAACTTCTGGGCGGGCAACCTCGTCACCGTCTTCGTCTACGCCGCGCTGTCGCTGAACGGCTTCGTCGTCGGCGTGTACCTGCAGCAGGGGGCCGGGCTGTCGGCCACCCTCGCGGGGCTCGCCTCGCTGCCCAGCACTCTGTTGATGATCGGGCTCAGCTCCCGCATGGGCGCGCTCGCCGGTCGGTTCGGCCCGCGCCTGTTCATGACCCTCGGCCCGCTCGTGATGGCCATGGGCGCCGTGCTCCTGCTGAACGTGCGCGCCGACTTCGACTACTGGACGCAGGTGCTGCCGGGCATCGTGGTGTTCGGCCTGGGCCTGACGGCCACCGTCTCGCCGCTCACCGCTGCCGTGCTCGGCGCCATCGAGACCGAACGGTCGGGCATCGCCTCCGCGGTCAACAACGCCGTCTCCCGCGTGGCGGGCCTGCTGGCCATTGCCGCGGTCTCGGCCGTGGTGGGCGGATCGCTCGACCTCGACGGCTTCCACCGGGCCGCGGTGTTCACCGCCGCGCTGATGGTGCTCGGCGGCGCGGCGGCGTTCTTCGGCATCCGGAATCATCTGTCGCGCCAGGACTGACGCGAGGCGCGGGGACTGACCCGGGGCGCCGGGTGTTCCGCGGCCGGTCGGGCGCGGTGGTCTCGGGGCGGCTCGGCTCGCGCGCGGTGCCGGGAGCACGCCGCAACCGTCGGTTGCAGATGGCCCCGGGGCCACGGCCAACGCCCCGGGGCCACGTTGCGCGCCCCGAAGCCGTTCCAGCCCGACCGGCGCCCCAGCCCGGCCCGCCGCCCAGCCCGGCCCGCTGGCCCGGCCCGGCCCGCGCCCCAGCCCGCTCCGCCCTTCAGGCGAGGATCGCGCGCGAGCGCTCGACGTCGTCGGCCATCTGCACGAGCAGCGCGTCGATGCCGTCGAACGCGGTCATCCCGCGCACCCGCTCGACGAAGCGCACCTCGACGTGGTGGCCGTACAGATCGAGCCCGGTCTCGTCGATGACGTACGCCTCGACCTGGCGGGAGTGCACGTCGTCGAACGTGGGGTTGGTGCCGACGCTGATCGCGGCGGGGTAGCTCGTGCGGCGGCCGCCGTCGACGTCGACCAGCCAGCCGGCGTAGACGCCGTCGGCCGGCACGAAGCCCTCGAGCTCGGGCGACAGGTTGGCCGTGGGGTAGCCGAGTTCGCGGCCTCGTTTGAGTCCGTGCACGACCTCGCCCCAGACCGAGGGGGCGCGTCCGAGCAGGCGGGCGGCAGTGGTGACGTCGCCCGCGGACAGCGCTTCGCGGATCCAGGTAGACGACACGCGTCGGTCGGCGTGCACCGCGCGGACGTCGTCGACCACGTCGACGCGGAACCCGTGCTCTTCACCCATGCGCACGAGCAGGTCGGGGTCGCCCATCCCTCCCGCGCCGAAGCGGAAGTCGCGTCCTACGAGCACCGTGCGGGCCTCGAGCGCGTCGACGAGCACGCGCGTGACGAAGTCCTCGGCGGGGATGGATGCCAGCTGTTCGTCGAACGTGAGCAGCAGCGTGGCGTCGACTCCGGCGCGCTCGAGAAGGTCGAGCTTCTGGTGCGGTCCGATCACATCGGGCGGGCACCTCTCCGGACGCAGCACGCTGAGCGGATTGCGGTCGAAGGTGACGGCGACGACCTTCGCTCCCCCCGCCGCGTCGACGCGCGCCCGGTCGATGACCGCGCGGTGGCCGGTGTGCACCCCGTCGAACTTGCCGATCGCCACGACCGACGGCCCGAATCCGGCGGGGACCTCGGCGGGGTCGCGGAAGACGATCACGACGCGGTCCGTCGGTGCCGGATCAGCCACCACAGACCGAGGAACGGCAGAACGAGCGGGATGAAGAGGTAGCCGTACCCGTAGACCGACCACACCGTGGGGTGCTGGAACAGCGCCGGGTCGACGAGGCTCAGGGTGCCCACGACGAGGACGCCGACGAGTTCGAAGCAGATCGCGATCCACGCGACGCGGTACCAGGCGGGGCGCGCCGAGAAGATCAGCGCGAGGGTGGCCAAGATGTACACGACCGCGGCGAGGGCCGACAGCGTGTACGCGACGGGGGCGTCGTCGAACTCGCGGACGATCTGCACGAACGAGCGACCGGTGGCGGCGAGGGCCATGATGCCGTAGACGACGACGAGGACACGGCCGATGCCGGTCATCCCCCGGGAACGGGTGGGAGCTGTGGATGCCATGACCTGTCGATTCTAGTTCGCTCGGGCCCGCACCGATCCGCCCGCGCTCAGGCGAGCTGCACCGTCCAGATGACGTGCATGCGCCACACCATCACCGCGACGGCCAGCGCCGCCACGCCCATGATCACCGTGCTCCACCGACTGCGCTCGATGAGCGCCCACGCGGCTCCCGCGACGGGCACGAGCGCGGCCGACACCAGGTAGGTCCAGAACTCCAGCAGGCTGCCCGAGGGCGGGTTGCCCGCGAACGGCGAGATGATCGCCACGACGATCTGCACGATGAGCAGCAGTTCGATGAGCGCGAGCGAGCCCACGGTGACGTCGCCGGGGCGCCGGCCGAGGAGTCCGGCGACCATCGCGACGACTCCCGCGAGCACGGCGATGCCCACCTGCACGAGGGTGAACCACAGGATCATCGGGCGGCCTCCACGGGCATGTTCATGACGCTCTTCACCTGCGTACCGCGTTTCTCGACGACGCCGATCAGGAGCCCGTCGGGGTCGATCGCGGCGGCGACGGCTCCGGTCAGGCGACCGCCGCCGTCGATGCGCTTGCCGTGCCGCAGGTCGCGTGCGTCGTCGGCGCCCACCGCGAGGACGCCCATGACGACGGCCGCGGCGGTCGCCGGCTCGACGAGGGCGTCCTCGGCGATGTCGTCGACGGAGGCTGCGGCGGAGACGTCGAACGCCCCGATGCGCGTGCGGCGCAGCGCCGTCAGGTGTCCCCCGATCCTCACCGCGCGCCCGAGGTCGCGAGCCAGGGCGCGGATGTACGTGCCGCTCGTGCAGTCGACGACCACGTCGAGCTCGATCGTGCCCTCACCGCGGCGCATCTCACGCACCTCGAACCGCGACACCGTGACGCTCCGCGCCTTCAGCTCGACCTCTTCGCCGGCGCGAGCGAGGTCGTAGGCGCGGCGACCGGCGACCTTGATGGCCGAGACGGTGCTGGGCACCTGTTCGATCGCACCGGTGAGGGCGGCGATGCCGGCGGCGATGGCCTCATCGGTCACGGCGACGACGTCAGCGGCATCCGCCCGTGCCGTTTCGACGCCGTCGGCGTCGTCACTGTCGGTGGCGACTCCGAGCAGGATGGTCGCCTCGTAGGTCTTGTCGGCGCCGACGATGTAGGTCAGAAGGCGCGTCGCCCCCTCGACGCCGAGCACGAGGAGGCCCGTCGCCATCGGGTCGAGCGTGCCGGCGTGCCCGATCTTGCGGGTGCCGAGCGCGCGCCGCGCCCGCGACACGACGTCATGGCTCGTGATCCCTCCGGGCTTGTCGACCAGGAGGATTCCGGGACGCACCATCAGCAGAAGTCTCCGAACACCTGCACCGGGTGCGCGGGGTCGGAGTTCTCGACGATGACGGATGCCGCGACGCGCGGCCGCGACTCGCTGAGGTAGTGCTTCTCGGCATCCGGAAGCTCGGGGCGCGCAGCGCCGACGGGCGGGTTGCTCTCGAGCCAGACGGAGAAGTTCCAGAGCTTGCGCAGCTCGACGGTGTGGAGGAAGCGGCCCGACACGACGAGCACGGCGTCGGCCGGCGCGGCCGACGCCCCGCTGAACGGCTCGCCCGACCGGAACGGCGCGACGAGGCGGTCGCGCACGTCGTCCGCGTGGTCGGCAAGGCTCTCACGGAACACCGCGGTGCCCTCGACCTCGATGGCGGCGGCGAACGCATCGGCGAAGGTCGAGGCGGCGTCGGCATCGAGCGCGTCGACCGCCACGACGACGCGGCCCGCGCGGGCGTTCTGCCGCATCAGGTCGCGCAGGTTCCGCTGCAGGGTCTCGACGGGGTTCTCACTCGACATGCCTCCAGCCTACGGTCGACCACCGACACTCGACCCCTCCCGCCGCCCCGCGACGGCCAGGGCGCAGTGCTCCCCGTCGCGCAGGAACGGGATCGGCGCGGACAGCGTTCATGCGCGAAGTCCGGCCCCCTCCGGCGACCGTAGGCTGGACGGATGCCAGGACTCGCCGCCCCGCTCATCGCGTGGTATCGCGACGCGGCCCGCGACCTCCCCTGGCGTCGCGAGGGGTTCGGCGCGTGGGGCACGCTCGTCAGCGAGTTCATGCTGCAGCAGACGCCGGTGAACCGCGTCGTTCCGCACCTCGAGGCGTGGCTGACGCGCTGGCCGACGCCCGCCGACCTCGCTGCCTCTCCCCCGGGCGACGCCGTGACCCAGTGGGCGAACCTCGGCTATCCGCGCCGCGCGCTGTGGCTGCACCGCGCCGCCGTCGAGATCCGCGACCGCCATGACGGCGTGGTCCCCCGCGACGTCGACGCCCTGCTGGCCCTGACCGGCATCGGCGACTACACCGCGCGGGCCGTCGCGGTCTTCGCCTACGGCGATCGGCATCCGGTCGTCGACACGAACACCCGACGTGTGCTCGCTCGCGCGATCGGCGGCCGCGCGCAGCCGGGTCCGCCCCACCGCCGCGACCTCGAGGCGATGGAGGCCGAACTCCCCGCCGACATAGCCGAGGCCGCGATCGTCAACGCCGCCGCGATGGAACTCGGCGCGATCGTCTGCACCGCCCGCGCGCCGAAGTGCGAGGCGTGCCCCCTCGCGGCGCAGTGCGCGTGGCGGGTGGCCGGGTACCCGGCATCCGAAGACCGACGACGAAAGCAGGCCACGTACGAGGGAAGCGATCGCCAGACCCGCGGGGCGGTGCTCAAGACCCTGCGCGAGGCGGCGCCCGCGGCGGTTCCGGTGTTCGCGGTGATCCCCGAGTGGCCGGATGCCGCGCAGCGCGACCGCGCGATCGACTCGCTCATCGCCGACGGCCTCGTCGAAGCCGACGACGACCACCTGCGCCTGCCCGGCCACCCGGCATCCTGACCCGGCCCCCGTCCGGCGCCCCCCCCGTCCTGCGGACCCGACCCCCGACACACCGCCTCAGCCCCCGCCCGGACCGGCCTGTCACACCCCCGATCCGCACGACGGTCCCGCCCCCGCCCCGCACCCACCCCCCGTCCTGCGGACCCGACCTCCGACACACCGCCTCAGCCCCCGCCCGGACCGGCGTGTCACACCCCCGGTCCGCACGACGGTCCCGACCCCGCACCCCACCCCCCGTCCTGCGGACCCGACCTCCGACACACCGCCTCAGCCCTCGCCCGGACCGGCGTGGCACACCCCCGATCCGCACGACGGTCCCGCCCCGCACCCCACCCGCCGTCCTGCGGACCCGACCTCCGACACACCGCCCCGCCCGCGCCCCGAACCGGCGTGTCACTCCTGGCATCCGCAGGACGGAAGTCCGGATGCCGCCGAGACGACGAACGGCCGGACTCCGCCGATGAGGCGGGGTCCGGCCGTGTCGTACCGAGGTCAGGCGCGCGGGGCGTCGTCCTCGTCAAGGTCGTCGTTGTCTTCGTCGGCGCTGTCGTCTTCTTCGGCGCTCTCGTCTTCGTCGCGCGGCTTGACGTACGGGTCGGCGTCGCCGGCGTACGCGGCCGTGGCGGCGAGACCGGCGACCGACTGGTCGCGCTCGCGCGCTTCGCGCAGGAGGGCCGAGATGTGGTCGGCGTTCTCGGGGATGCCGTCGAGGATGAACTCCAACGACGGGGTCAGGCGCGTGTTGAGGTTCTTGCCGACCTCGCTGCGCAGCATGCCCGTCGCCGACTTCAGCGCGGCGGCGGTGTCGGCGCGGTGCGCTTCGTCACCCATGACGGTGTAGAACACCGATGCGTGCTGGAGGTCACCCGTGACCCGCACGTCGGTGATGGTGACGAATCCGAGCCGCGGGTCGCGCAGCCCTTTCTCGAGGCGCTCGGCGAGCACCACGCGAATCCGGTCCGCCACTCGGGCCTGTCGTTCCCCTGCCACTGCCTTCTCCTTCTCGTTCTTTCATACCGCCGCGAGTCGAGTGCCCCCGTGGCTCATTGCCGGGCGGGAGTCCCGTCACGGGCAGCCGCACCAGCGTAGGCCGGAGGGGTGTGCATTCCCGAGAGCATCGGGGTAGGGGCCCCGCTCTGCTCTCGGGAATGCACACCCCGCAGGCCGAAGCGGGAGCCGCGTCCGCAGACGCGACTCCCGCCAGGTGTGATCAGCCTCGCGGCTTCTCGACCATTTCGGTGGTCTCGATCTCGTCACCGATCTGGATGTCGTTGAACTTGCCGAGACCGATACCGGCCTCGAAGTCCGTACGAACCTCGGTGACGTCGTCCTTGAAGCGGCGCAGCGACTCGATGGCCAGGCCGTCGGCCAGCACGACACCGTCGCGGATGACGCGAGCCTTGGCGTTTCGCGTGATCGTTCCCGATCGCACGATGACACCGGCGATGTTGCCGAACTTCGAGGAGCGGAACACCTCGCGGATCTCGGCGACACCCGACTGCACCTCTTCGAACTCCGGCTTGAGCAGGCCCTTGAGCGACTGCTCGACGTCGTCGATCGCGTTGTAGATGACCGAGTAGAACCGCACGTCGACACCCTCGCGGGCGGCACGCTCACGGGCCTTCGTGTCGGGACGGACGTTGAAGCCGATCACGATCGCGTTGTCGATCGTGGCCAGGTTGATGTCCGACTCGGTGATCGCACCCACACCGCGGTGGATGATGCGCAGCTGGACGCTGTCGTCGACCTCGATCTTGAGCAGCGACTCCTCGAGCGCCTCGACGGCACCCGACACGTCACCCTTGATGATGAGGTTGAGCGACTCGACCTTGCCCTCTTCGAGAGCGCGGGTGAAGTCCTCGAGCGAGATGCGCTTGCGGGCCTTGGCCAGCTGGGCGTTGCGCTCGGCCGCTTCACGCTTCTCGGCGATCTGACGGGCGGTGCGGTCTTCTTCGGTGACGATGAAGACGTCGCCGGCGCGGGGCACGGAGTTGAGTCCCTGAACCGAGACGGGACGCGACGGGTAGGCCTCGTCGACCGCTTCGCCGTTCTCGTCCATCATCGCGCGGACGCGGCCGTAAGCCGTTCCTGCGACGATCGCGTCGCCGACGCGGAGGGTTCCGGACTGGATGAGCACCGTGGCGACCGAACCGCGACCCTTGTCGAGCTTCGCTTCGATCGCGACACCGCGGGCCGCCTTGTTCGGGTTGGCCGTGAGGTCGAGACCGGCGTCGGCGGTGAGCAGGACCGCATCCAGGAGGGCCTGGATGTTGAGGTTCTCTCGGGCCGAGACGTCGACGAACATGACGTCTCCGCCGTACTCCTCGGCGACCAGACCGTACTCGGTGAGCTGCTGGCGCACCTTGGCCGGATTGGCGTCGGGCTTGTCGACCTTGTTGACCGCGACCACGATCGGCACATTGGCCGCCTGGGCGTGGTTCAGTGCCTCGACCGTCTGGGGCATGATGCCGTCGTCGGCCGCGACCACGAGGATCGCGATGTCGGTCACCTGCGCACCACGGGCACGCATGGCGGTGAACGCCTCGTGACCCGGGGTGTCGATGAAGGTGATCGCGCGCTCGATGCCCTCGTGCTCGGTCCAGATCTGGTACGCACCGATGTGCTGCGTGATGCCGCCGGCCTCGCCCGCGACCACGTTGGTCTGGCGGATGGCGTCGAGCAGTCGCGTCTTACCGTGGTCGACGTGGCCCATGACGGTGACCACGGGAGGACGGATCTCGAGATCGTCCTCGCTCTCGGCCTCGAGCTCGGCGTCGAGGTCGAGACCGAAGCCCTCGAGGAGCTCCTTGTCTTCGTCCTCGGGCGAGACCATCTGGATCTTGTAGCCGAGCTCGGCTCCGAGCACCTCGAAGGTGGCCTCGTCGAGCGACTCGGTCGCGGTGGCCATCTCGCCCAGGTTGAACAGGATGGTCACGAGCGTGCCGGGCTGCACGGTGTAGCCGCGCAGGGCCTCGAGCTTGTCCGCGAAGTCGGCGATGGAGGCACCGCGACGCAGGCGGATGATCTCGCCGTTGCCCTTCGAGACGTTGACGCCGCCGACGACCGGCGCCGACCGCATCTCGAATTCCTGCCGCTTCGCCCGACGCGACTTACGCTGCTTGGACTTGCCGCCACCCTTACCGAAGGCACCTGCGGTACCACCGCCGGGGCCACGGCCACGGCCGCCACCACCGCCGGGACGACCGGCGAAACCGCCGGCCGGAGGACCGCCACCGGGGCGCTGGAAGCCGCCACCGGCACCGCCGGGACGACCGGGACCGCCGGGACGCTGCTGGAACGGAGCGCCGGGACGACCGCCACCACCGGGACGACCGGCACCACCGGGGCGCGGAGCACCGGGACGCGGGGCGCCGGGGCGCGGAGCCTGCGGACGCGGGATGTTGCCGGGGGTCGGGCGCTGGCCCATGCCCTGCGCCGAGGCGAAGGGGTTGTTACCCGGACGGGGGCCGGAGGGACGCTGGCCCATGCCCTGCGCCGAGGCGAAGGGGTTGTTGCCGGGACGGGCTCCACCCGGACGCGGGGGCGAGCTCGGGCCGGGCTTGGGGGCACCGGCGCCGGGAGCTGCGGCACCGGGGGTCGGAGGGGTCGAACCGGGGCTCGGCGGCGACGACGGAGTCGAGGGCTTGGCCGCCGACGGGGCCGCGGGGGCCTCGGGGGCGGATGCCGCGGGGGCGGCCTCGACCGGAGCCGCTTCGGGAGCGGCCGGAGCCGCGGGCTTCGCGGGTCCGGGCGTGGGACCCGACGGGCGGTTGCCGGGGGTCGCGGCCGGACGAGCCGGGCCGGGACGGGCACCGGGGCGCGCCGCGGAAGCGGCGGGCTTGGCATCCGAAGAGGAAGACGAGCCTTCGGAGGCCAGCGCAGCGCGGAGCTTACGGGCGACCGGGGGTTCGATGGTGGATGAGGGGCTCTTGACGAATTCGCCGAGCTCCTTCAGCTTCGCAAGCGCGACCTTGCTGTCGACGCCGAGCTCGGAAGCGATCTCGTGCACGCGTGGTTTTGCCACAATTCTCCTGTCTGAGGGCCTACCCCGGACAGGGCAGACCGTTAGTTGCGGACGGGTCTCATTTCGAGCCGTTCACTTCGTGTCCATAGCCGTTCAGCCTTTTCGCTGGTGGTGTGATTCGAAGGTCTGCGTGTCAAGCGGGCCTGACACACGCAATGCTCGTACGAAGGCGCGACGTGCGAGCGCTTTGCTCACACACGCGTCCGTCTCGTGCACCCACGCGCCCCGACCGGGAAGAACCGCCCGCTCGTCTGCGACGAGGACGGATCCGTCCGCGACCACACGCAGAAGCGAGGATCGGGGGGCACGTGCGCGGCATCCGACGCACGTTCGTACGGGTTCCATCCTACACCTCGCGATCGTGGGGACGATCGGTCGCTCAGTTGTCTTCGAGGATGCTGTCGGGCTGGATGTCGATCTTCGCACCGGTGAGCTTGGCGGCCAGGCGGGCGTTCTGGCCCTCCTTGCCGATCGCGAGCGACAGCTGGTAGTCGGGAACGAGGGCGCGCACCGCCTTGGTCGAGGCGTCGAGCACGAACGACGAGGTCACCTTCGCGGGCGACAGGGCGTTGGCGACGAAGCGCGGCAGCTCGGCGTCGTAGTCGATGATGTCGATCTTCTCGCCGGCGAGCTCCTCGGTGACGGCGCGCACGCGGCGTCCGAGCTCTCCGATGCAGGCGCCCTTGGCGTTCACCGTCGGGTCGTTCGCCTTGACGGCGATCTTCGAGCGGTGCCCGGCCTCGCGGGCGAGGGAGACGATCTCGACGAGTCCTGCGGCGATCTCGGGCACCTCGAGGGCGAAGAGCTTGCGCACGAGACCCGGGTGGGTGCGCGAGACGGTGATCTGCGGACCCTTGTTGCCCTTGGAGACGCTGGTCACGTACACGCGCAGACGCGAGCCGTGCGCGTAGGTCTCGCCGGGCACCTGCTCCTCGGGCGGGAGGATGGCCTCGACGGTGCCGAGGTCGACGTGCACCATGCGCGGGTTGGGACCCTGCTGCACGACGCCGGCGACGATGTCGCCCTCTTTGCCGCGGAACTCGCCCAGCACGGCGTCGTCGGCGATGTCGCGCAGACGCTGGCTGATGACCTGCTTGGCGGCGAAGGCGGCGATGCGACCGAAGTCGTCGGGGGCCTGCTCCTCTTCGCCGACGATCGCGCCCTCGTCGTCGGTGACGGGGGTGAAGATGCCGACGTGACCGGTCTTGCGGTCGAGAGTGGCGCGCGCTCCCGTGGGGATCTCACCGGTCGGCGAGATGTGCTTGGCGTAGGCCGTCAGGATCGCCTGCTCGATGATGCGCGCGAGTTCGTCGAAGGGGATCTCCTTCTCGCGTTCGATCGTCTTGAGTAGTGCGAGATCGATGTCCACAAGGCCCTCCGTTGTTCAGCTTTCGTCGGCACGACCGGCGCCGACAACCCTCCTACGATACCCGGGATAACCGGCCGCTCGCATCTCGGCGGGCGATCCCGGATGCCGCGACGTCGGGGATCAGAGGGTTTCGAGCGGATTCGCGGCGAGCTTGGCCACCACTCCCCCGTCGACGAGTCGTCGGGCGGCGGTGTCGGGCTTGCGGACGGCCTGATCGAGCACGCACGCGCCGAACTCCGCGGCGAGGGCTCCGCGCGGGTGGGCGGCGAGCACCTCGCGGCGGAAGTCCTCGGGCAGCGCGTCGGGGCGGGCGCCCGAGATGTCGAGGCCCGTCGCGATCTCGAGCAGGTGCCCCTCGGCATCCATCGCCGGATCCACGCGCGGCCAGTTGTGCCGCACGATCACCTCGAGCACGCGCTCGCGGCGGGGCTGGTCCCACCCCGCGCCCGCGGTGAGCGCGACGCCGACGTGCCCTCCCGCGTGTTCGTACGACAGCGTGTGGTTGTCGAATGAGCCGACGGTGCCGATGTCGTGCAGCACCGCGCCGACGTACAGCAGCTCGTGGTCGATGTCCCGGATGCCGTCGATGACGGCGAACGCCTCGGCCCACAACCACGACCGCAGCGCGTGCGCGGTGATCGCGGGCGATTGGTACTGCCGGGCGAGCGAGAGGGCCCCGCGGCCGGCGAGGGTGTCGGGAACGGGGAAGTCGCTGATGCGCACGGGGCCTCCGGGGTCGAGAGGCTTCCACTCTCGCGCAGGTCGCCCCTCGACGCCGTCGCCGGTCGGCCAGCCTTCGCAGCCTTTCCGCCAGCGCGCGTGCACAACGCAGGAGATGACGGCGCCGCGCGCGGTGATGCACGCGCGATGACGGGGTGCGCGGTCGGCGCGGCATCCGAATCTCCGGAGTTGTGCACGCACCGCGCCCGTCACCGACCCAGATTCAGACGCCGGAACGACGGATGCCGCGTCAGCTCACCGGGGTGGCGTGCCAGATGCGGTCCAGGTAGTCGCGCATGGCGCGGTCGGACGAGAAGTAGCCGCTGCGCGCGACGTTGAGGATGGCCGAGCGCACCCAGCCGTCCTGGTCGGCGTAGGCGGCGTCGACGCGGTCCTGGGCGTCGAGGTACGTCGAGAAGTCGGCGAGCGCCATGAAGCGGTCTTCGTACAGCAGGTTCGACACGAGCGGCTCGAATACGGTGCGGTCGCCGCCCGAGAAGGCCCCCGAGGCGATGAGGTCGATCGCGCTGCGCAGCCGTTCGTCCTTCTGGTAGAAGTCGGCGGGGCGGTAGCCCTCGGCCCACAGTTCCTCGACCTCGGGCTCGCTCATGCCGAAGAGGAAGAAGTTGTCGTCGCCGACGAGCTTGCGGATTTCGACGTTCGCGCCGTCGTCGGTGCCGATGGTGAGGGCGCCGTTGAGGGCGAGCTTCATGTTGCCCGTGCCCGAGGCCTCTTTGCCGGCGAGCGAGATCTGCTCCGAGAGGTCGGCCGCGGGGATGATGCGCTCGGCCAGGGTCACGTTGTAGTTGGCCGGGTAGACGACCTTGAGCTTGCCCTTGACCCGCTCGTCGGCGCTGACCACCTCGCCGACGGCGTTGATGAGGTGGATGATGCGCTTGGCCATGCCGTAGCCGGGCGCGGCCTTCGCGCCGAAGAGGAACGTGCGCGCCTGCACCTCGTCGACGTCGAGGCGGCCTGAGACGATGCCCTCGTAGGTGCTGACGATGTGCAGCACCTTGAGCGTCTGGCGCTTGTACTCGTGCAGGCGCTTGATCATGACGTCGAGCATGTGACCGTCGTCGAGAGGCGCTTCTCCGCGGGCCTCGAGCACGCTGCTGAGGCGACGCTTGTTCGAGGCCTTCACCGCGGCGAAGCGCTCGCGGAAGTCGGCGTCGTCGGCCAGGGCCTCGAGGCCGCGCAGGCGTTCGAGGTCGACGGTCCATCCGGCACCGAGGGCCTCGGTGATGAGGCTCGACAGGTCGGGGTTGGCCAGGCGCAGGAAGCGGCGCGGGGTCACGCCGTTGGTGACGTTGGTGAACTTGTCGGGCCACATGGTGGCGAAGTCCTTCAGCACGTTGTCGCGCAGCAGCTGCGAGTGCAGCTCCGCGACGCCGTTGACCTTCGACCCGGCGACCGTGGCGAGGTAGGCCATGCGCACCGAGCGCGAAGGGTGCTCGCCGATGATCGACATGTTGCGGATGAGCATCTCGTCGTCGCCGAAGCGCTCGCGCACCTCGAGCAGGAACTCGTCGTTGATGCGGTAGATGATCTCGAGGTGACGCGGCAGCAGGTGACCGAGCAGGTCGACCGACCAGACCTCGAGCGCCTCGGGCAGCAGCGTGTGGCAGGTGTAGGCGAAGCACTTCTGCGTGATCGCCCACGCGGCATCCCACTCGAGCTTCTTCTCGTCGACGAGCACGCGCATCAGCTCGGGCACCCCGATCACCGGGTGGGTGTCGTTGAGCTGGAAGATCACGCGCTCGGGGAGCTTCTCGATGTCGAAGTCGTCGGGCAGCACGTTGTCGATGAAGTCGGCGATGGATGCCGCCACGAAGAAGTACTGCTGCTGCAGGCGCAGCTCCTTGCCCTGGGGCGTGGAGTCCTCGGGGTAGAGCACCTTCGAGATGTTCTCGGCGAAGGTCTGCGCGCGCACCGACTCGACGTAGTCGCCGGAGTTGAAGGTGTGCAGGTCGAAGGCGTTGGTGGCCACCGCACGCCACAGGCGCAGGGTGTTCACGCGGCCGTTGTGGTAGCCCGGGACCATCATGTTGTACGGCACGGCGAGCACGTTCCACTCGGGTACCCAGCGCGTGCGCTCCACGCCCTCGTCGTCGTAGGTCTCGGTGGTGCCGGCGAACGAGATCGTCTGCGCGGCCTCGGGGTGGGCGAAGTCCCACGGCGAGCCCATGCGCAGCCACGCGTCGGGCTGCTCGACCTGCTGCCCCTCGTTGAAGGCCTGGCGGAAGATGCCGTATTCGTAGCGGATGCCGTAACCGATGGTGGGGATGCTCATCGTCGCGAGCGAGTCGATGAAGCAGGCCGCGAGGCGACCGAGGCCGCCGTTGCCGAGTCCGGGCTCGATCTCGACCTGGCGCAGGTCGTCGATGTCGATGCCGCACTGCGCGAGCGCCTCGGTCGCGATGTCGGTCAGTCGCGCGGCGAGGAGGTTGTTGTCGAGCTGGCGTCCCAGCAGGTACTCGGCCGAGAGGTAGCAGACGGTCTTGTTCTGCTGGGCCTTCTGCTGCGCGCGATCGTCGAACCAGCGCGCCATGAGGTAGTCGCGCACCGTGTACGCCAGGGCGAGGTACTGGTCGTTGACGTCGGAGTTCGACAGCGTGACGCCCTGGTCGAAGTTGAGGTTCTGCAGGAACTGCTTCGCGAAGCCGTCGACGGATGCCGCGGGGGCGACGACCGGCGCGATCGCGAGCGGGTGAGTGGGGCGCAGCTCAGCGGTGTTCTCGGGCATTCTCCGACCGTAATGAGTACGGCCCCCTTGCGCCAACGCGGAACGGGAACGACACACGATCTTCACTCCGGCGCCGTATTGCGCGGAGCGCGTGTCAGCGCAGGCCGCAGCCGTCGATCACCTGGTCTTTGCGTTCGATGAGCTTCTTCGTCCAGTCGTAGAGCACGGGCAGGAATCGCGACTTGGGCAGGATCGGGCGCAGGTGGTCGTAGCCCGCGTAGGTCGCCCAGCGCACGTCCTGACCCTCGGCGCAGAGCTTCGCGACGTAGTCGCGCTGCAGCTTCGGCGGGATCACCTCGTCGTCGGCGCCCCAGGCCACCAGCATGGGCGTGCCCAACGGGGCGGTCATCGCGTTCTCGGCCAGCCGCTCCCCGAGCGCCCCGTCGGTGAGGTCGGCGCTGTAGAGCGGCCTGTCCTCCGACACCCCGAGGGCGGCGAGCACCGACACGACCACGCCGGGTTCGCTCGGGCAGCGCTGCGTCATCTCGAGCACGATCGATCGCGAACCCTCGGCGATGTAATCGTCGAGGCGCACGTCGGGGTACGTGTCGGAGTAGGGCACCAGCACCCAGGAGGTGATCACCGACAGCATCGCGTTGGGCGGCCCCGACAGCAGCTCCTCGGCGAGCGCGGGCGGATCGGCGACGGGGGCGACCACCGCGGTGCCGAGCACGTCGAGGCCGGGCGCGTAGTCCTTCGCGATCGCGGTGGTCCACAGTGCCGCGTGACCGCCCTGGGAGTGACCCCACACGACGGTGTCGGGCGAGAGCGTCAGGTCGGTGCGCAGTTCGGCGGTCGCGAGCACCGCGTCGAGCGATGAGCGGGCCTCGCCCTCGCCGATCAGGTACGGGTAGGCCCCCGGTGCCCCCTGGCCGGAGAAGTCGGATGCCACGACCACCCACCCCGCTTTGAGCGCCTGTTCGAGGGCCGGGATCGACCACTTCGTCGCCGAAGCGTCGCGCAGGCTCGGCGCGCAGCCCTGGGCCACCCCGGTCGTGCCGTGGTTCCACACGATGACGGGGCGGGGGCCGGCGGGCGGGTCTTTGGGCACGATGACGAGCGCGCTGGCGACGGCCGGACCATCGAGCGCGTCGCGCGTGGTGTACAGGATGCGCGAGACGTCGCCGTTCTCGGGGAGTCGGCCGAGATAGGCGTCGGAGCGGATGAGGCGACCGTGCCCGCTCGGCACCTGCGCGGGCGGGTCGTAGAACGCGTCGACCACCGGGGCGCCGTCGTCGAGCCAGTCGTTGAGCCACCATCCGCCCGCCGCCGTCGCCACGAGCACGAGCGACAGGGCGTAGCGACCGGCCGCTGCCCAGCGGGCGCGGATCACCCGTCGGCGCACCGCGCGCTGCGCGTCGAAGGGCTCCTTCCGCTGCCGCGGGCGCCGGATGCCGACCACCCCGCGCCAGAACACGCCCAGGCCGAACACGACCGTGCGCACACCGAAGACGACCGCCAGCACCAACACCGTGACATCGGGCCACGTGAACGACAGCAGCCCGAACGCGATCTGAGCGACGCCCCACGCGAGCGCGAGGATGCGTGCGCTCGCGGGACCCGCGCCGGTCGCGCGCCCCACCGAGGCGAGACCACCGATCACCAGCAGCACCGCGAGCACGGGCGGAAGCAGCTCGAGGCTGCGGCCGAGCCATACGAGCACGGCGAGACCGGCGACGATCCACGCGGCCGAGACCGCGCGCTGCCACCAGCCCGCGGGCCGCCCCACGAGCTCGACGACGCCCATGGCCACGGCGCTCGCGCCGACGTACACGCCGAGCAGCACGAGGGAGGTCAGCGGACGCGACACGATGAGCACGCCCAGGGCCACCACGATCGCCCCGACCAGCAGCAGCACCCGCGGCGGCGCGTTGCGCACGAGCGCGGGGAGAGCGTTCCACCGGCGCAGGTGCGGTCGGCGGGTCGCGGGCATTAGGCAATGATAAGCACCGTCGCGCGGCGACCCGGGCGGGCCGCCGCGTGCGCTACCGGCTCGCGGGCGGGTGCCGTCGGCCGCTCCCCCGGCGGTCGGAGAGTGGCACGGTCAGGCGGTCGCGACCGGCTGCTGCAGCTCGGTGACCCAGTCGGACTGATCGTCGGACTCGGCCCGCACGTACAGCTCGCGGCACGGACCCGCGGGAACGAACCCCCGCGCGAGGATCTGGGAGTGGATCGACTGCCAGCTCTCCGCGATGCCGTCCATGGGGCCCAGGTGGATGCCGCATACAGCCTGATCGACAGCGGCCAGATCGACGAGGTCTATCCCCTCCCGCGCCGCCCCGCTGTACACGTACCCGGCCACGATCTCGAGCCCGTCCTCGACCGCGGTGTACTGCGCGATCGGGGTCTCGAGTGCACCGCCGACGTCGCCGATCACCGCGGCGACCTCGTCGGAGGCCGGACCGACGATGTCGGCGATTGCCGCCGACGACGGGGCGATCGTGCGCCGAGCCGCCAGGCGGACGGCGGGGAGGGGCTTCTGGATGGTCTCGATCTCGCGCATGCGCGTCTCTCTCTCGATCAGATGGAGCCGCCGTTCCACGTCGACGAGTCGAGCGGCCGCGATCCGGTGCTCTCGCTCGACCTCTGCGCGACGCGCGTGCAGCAGACCGGCGATGCGGTCGGCATCCACCCCCTGATCGAGGATGAGGGCGACGTCGTCGAGGCCGAAACCGAGCTGGCGCAGAGCCACGATCCGGTGCAGCCTCTCCAGCTGCGACGGGTCGTAGGAGCGGTAGCCGCTGAACTCGTCCACGTGCGCGGGCACGAGCAGACCCGCCGTGTCCCAGTGCCGGAGCATCCGGTGGGTCACCTGGCCGATCTGCGCGAACGCTCCGATGGACAACATGATTCCGTTATCCCCCCTCACACGGTGTCAGGGTCAAGCATCCCAGGAGCCGCGCGGCGCAACCGGCGCGGGGTAGGGCACGGAACCGCGTACGGTGCAGAGGTGTCCACCCCCGCCCGCGCCGCCGCCCGAGACGCGGAGGCCAACCCCGCGTTCCGCATCGCCGCGCGCGCGGGGTACGCGGCCAACGGCATCCTGCACCTGCTCATCGGCGGGCTCGTGATCGCGGTCGGCCTCGGCGCGAAGGAGGACAGCGATCAGACCGGAGCGTTCCGCGCGGTCGCCGCGGCGCCCCTCGGCGCCGCCGCTCTGTGGGCCCTGGCCGTCGGACTCGTGGCCCTCGGCGCCTGGCACCTGCTGCAGGCGTTCGCCCCGCGTCACCTCTCGGTGTGGCGCCGGATCGGCCGGATCTTCGCCGAGGCCCCGCAGGGCCTCGTCTTCGCCGCGGTCGGGCTGGTGTCGGCATCCGTCGCCCTGGGGGCCCGTCCACGCGCCGAGCAGGCGGCCGAAGACCTCAGCCAGGGCGTGCTCACCTGGCCGATCGGCGGATTCGTGCTCGGCGTGGTCGGTCTCGCGGTGGCCGCGGTCGGCGTCGGCTTCGTCTGGATGGGCCTGCGCCGGTCGTTCCACTCCAGGGTGCGCACGCCGGCAGGCCCCGGCGGCTTCGCCCTCACGGTGCTCGGCGTCGTCGGATTCGTCACGAAGGGCGTGGCCCTGCTGATCGTGGGGGTGCTCGTGGTCGTCGCCGCCGTCACCGTCGAGCCCGACACCGCGGGCGGGCTCGACGGAGCGACCGCCGCCGTCGTGGCCCTGCCCGCCGGCCCCGTGCTCGCCTGTCTCGTCGGTGTGGGATTCCTCGCCTACGGCGTCTTCACGGTCTTCCGCGCGCGGTACGCACGGCTCGACGCCTGAGCTCGGGCCTCAGTCGAGGTCGGGGTTGCGGCCCGTGCGCTCGCCCGTGTCGAGGGTCGCGATGACGGTGTGGTCGTCCTCGTCGAGCGTGAAGTCGAAAACGTCGCCGTTCTCGCGGATGCGGTCGAGCGACACCGACTTCGGGAACACCACGAGGTCGCGATCGAGGTGCCAGCGGATGACGACCTGGGCCGGCGTCTTGCCGTATTTCTCGGCGATGCGGGCGAGCACCGGCTCGTCGAGCAGGCCGCCGCGCGCGAGCGGCGCCCACGACTCGGTCACGATGCCGTTCGCGACGTGCCAGTCGACCAGCTCGTTCTGCGGGAAGCGCGGGTGCAGCTCGACCTGGTTCACGGCCGGCAGCAGTCCGGTCTCGTCGCGCAGGCGATCGAGGTGCACGACCGAGAAGTTGCTGACGCCGATCGAGGCCGCTCGTCCCTCCTGCTGCAGGCGCTGGAGCGCCCTCCAGGTGTCGACGTAGCGGTCGGCACTGGGGATCGGCCAGTGGATGAGGTAGAGGTCGACGCGGTCGAGACCGAGCTTCGCGGCGCTGGCGTCGAAGGCCCGCAGCGTTTCATCGAACCCCTGGTCGTCGTTCCACACCTTCGTGGTGACGAACACCTCGTCGCGCTCGAGGCCCGAGGCGCGCAGCCCTTCGCCGACCTCGGCCTCGTTGCCGTAGAGCGCGGCCGTGTCGATGTGGCGGTACCCGGCGGCGAGCGCGCCCTCGACGAGACCGGCGGTGACGTCTGCGGGCACCTTGTACGTGCCGACGCCGAGCTGCGGGATGGTGGAGCCGTCGCTCAGCGACAGGCGGGGTGCGGCGATCATGGCATCCACGCTACCGAGTCGCCCGCGCGTGCCGGGTCGCTTGACCACCCGCCCCGACTTGCTGCGTCGAAGACCGCGAAACTGCATCTCGCTGACATGTCGGTTGCAACCTGCAGCCGTGTCGTCAGCGAGATGCAGTCTCGCGATGAAAAGGCGGGGCGAAGGCTCAGCGCGTGAGCGCCGCCACGGCGTCGTCGACCGACACGGTGTCGCGTTCGCCCGTGCGGCGGTCCCAGAGCTCGACCTGACCCTCGGCCGCGCCGCGACCCACGATGAGGATGCGCGGGATGCCGACGAGCTCGGCGTCGCCGAACTTCACGCCGGGCGACACCTTGGGGCGGTCGTCGTAGAGCACGTCGAGACCGGCTGCCTCGAGCTGGTCGGAGACGGATGCCGCGAGCTCGAACGCCACGGCGTCGCGGCCGGTCGCGACCACGTGCACGTCGAACGGCGCGACGGACTCCGGCCAGATCAGGCCCTTGGCGTCGTTGTTGAGCTCGGCGATGATCGCGAGGATGCGGGTGACGCCGATGCCGTACGAGCCCATCGTGACGGTGGCGAGCTTGCCGTTCTCGTCGAGCACCTTCAGGCCCAGAGCCTCGGCGTACTTGCGGCCGAGCTGGAAGACGTGGCCGATCTCCATGCCGCGCGCCAATTCCACCGGGCCGGAGCCGTCGGGGGCGGGGTCGCCCGCGCGCACGGTCGAGACCTCGACGACGCCGTCGCCGACGAAGTCGCGGCCTGCGACGAGGGAGTGCACGTGCTTCTGGTCGATGTTGGCGCCCGTGATCCACGCCGTGCCGTCGACCACGCGGGGGTCGAGCACGTAGCGGATGTTCGTCGCCGACTCCTCGCCCAGCACGGGACCGGTCGGCGACCAGGGGCCGATGTAGCCCTTGACCAGCAGCGGGTTCTTCGCGAAGTCGGCCTCGGTGGCCGCCTCGACCTCGGCGGGGGCGAAGGCGACCTCGACGCGCTTGTCGTCGACGTCGCGGTCGCCGGGAAGGCCCACGACGACGAGCTCGCGCGTGCCGTCGAGGTGTGTGAGGGCGAGCACGACGTTCTTGAGCGTGTGCGCGGCCGTCCACTGGGTGGCCTCGGCGGTGGCCGGACCGGCGATGCCGGGCGCGGGGGCCTCGAGGTGCGCGTTCGCGTGGTCGACGAGGGTCGCGATCGTCGGAGTGTTCGGCGAGTCGAAGACCACGGCCTCGGGCTGCCCCTCGATGGGCAGCGACTCGGGAACGACGGTCGTGAAGGCCTCGACGTTCGCCGCGTAGCCGCCGGCCGAGCGCACGAAGGTGTCTTCGCCGATCGGGGTCGGGTGCAGGAACTCCTCCGACTTCGATCCGCCCATCGCGCCGGCGTCGGCGGCGACGATCACGTACTCGAGGCCCAGGCGGGTGAAGATGCGCTCGTAAGCGTCGCGCTGAGCCTGGTACGAGGCGTCGAGACCGGCATCCGTCGCGTCGAACGAGTACGCGTCCTTCATCGTGAACTCGCGGCCGCGGAGGAGGCCGGCGCGGGGACGCGCCTCGTCGCGGTACTTGTCCTGGATCTGATAGATCGTCAGCGGCAGGTCTTTGTACGACGAGTACAGGTCCTTCACCAGCAGGGTGAACATCTCCTCGTGCGTGGGCGCGAGAAGGTAGTCGGCGCCCTTGCGGTCCTGCAGGCGGAACAGCGCGTCGCCGTACTCCTCCCAGCGTCCCGTGACCTCATACGGCTCGCGGGGCAGCAGCGCCGGGAAGTGCACCTCGAACGCTCCGGCGTTCGCCATCTCCTCGCGGACGACGGCCTCGATCTTGGCCTTGACCCTCAGACCCAGAGGGAGCCACGCGAAGACGCCCGGGGCGTTGCGACGGATGTAACCGGCGCGCACGAGCAGGCGGTGGCTCGTGACCTCGGCATCCGAGGGATCTTCGCGGAGCGTGCGGAGGAAGTAGTTCGACAGACGGGTGACCACGAGAGACGAGTCTAGGCCTCAGCCGTAGACGCCCTCGAAGACCAGCTCGGCGATGCTCTTCACCGCCGCGGGACGATCACCCTCCGTCATGGACCAGGGCAGGGCGACGCGCACCCAGTTCCCGTCGACGAGAACGTCCGCGTAGTAGACGGTGCCCCCGCCCAGCGGCCCCTCGCTGAGTCGCGCGGCGTCGGTCGTTCGCCCGCCGGTCGCCGAAATCGGCTGGCCGGTGACCGCGGCGTCGAAGGCCCACTCGCCGCCCGGCAGCCAGGTCACGCGAACCGACTCCGTGTCGAGATCGTTCGTGGCACTCGCGGGGTAGTAGTGGCAGAGAGGTGCGTCCCAGTAGCCGTCGAGCATCCATGCCTGCACGCTCCATCCTCCCCACCCGTCTTCGACGGATTTGAGGCCGGGGATGCCGACGATCGGTCCCAACCGTTCCGGAGGAAGGACCGTCGCGCACTCACCCGGGAGCGCCCTCGACCCGGTCGGCGGGACCCATCGCGACGCGGATGGCGGAGACGCGCGGATGAGATCGCCGATCTGCGAGGCCGCGACCGCGCTCAGCGCGTCGTCCTCGGGCGTTCGCCCGACCTCGCCATCCGAGGTTCCCACGACGGAGAGGAAGGCGCCCTCGATGAGTTCGCACGGGAACTCGGCGCTACAGGTGTCGCCGAGCACGGCACGATGATGCTCCACGACGCCCTCGGCGTCGGGAACGATCGAAACCTCCGCCGAGCGCCCGTTGAGCTCACCGAACTCGCAGTAGAGCGCGCCCGCCTG
Source organism: Microbacterium sp. BH-3-3-3 (assembly GCF_007679045.1). Classification (GTDB taxonomy): domain Bacteria; phylum Actinomycetota; class Actinomycetes; order Actinomycetales; family Microbacteriaceae; genus Microbacterium; species Microbacterium algihabitans. Next base: position 309,881 of record NZ_VEFS01000001.1, read on the forward strand.
CTCGAAGGAGTACTGCATCGGCCCGGGCAGCCAGGCGTTCCCCGTGAGACGCGGAATCGTGGAAGCGATCTCGGGCACCTCCCCACCGAAGAACGACGCGACGAATGGAGCCACGTCGGCGCAGCCGAACGAGAAGCGCGACGCGGGTTGTGCCACGATCCGCGCCGGCGGCGCCGTCGGGGTCGGAGTCTGCGAGGCCGTCGGGGTCGGCACCGGCGCCACGGTGGCCGTGGGGCTGGGCGACGGGGTGTTCGCGATCGGCGGTGCGCTGAGCGTCGTCGTGGCCGCCACTCCCCCGGCGAGCGCGACCACGAGCAGGGCCGCGACGGATCCGGCGATCCAGGCGCCGCGGTGGGCACCCGCGGGCTTGATGTCGCGGGCTCCGCCCACGATGCGGGCGCGCAGGGCGGCGCGCTCGTCGGGTGTCAGCTGGTCGATCATGCCCGGACCCCTTCCAGCGCGAGCTCGTCGCGCAACTTCGCCTTCGCGCGGGACAGCCGCGACTTCACCGTTCCGGCCGGAATGCCGAGTGCCTGAGCGATCTCGCGCTCGGGGTAGCCCTCGAGCACCGACAGCACCACGACCGCCTGTTCGCGCTCGGGCAACCGCTTGAGCGCCGAGAGCACTCCGCTGTCGTCGTGTCCCGACGTCGCGGTCGCCGCGACCGGTGCGCGATCGAGCAGGGCGCGGTACCTCCTGCTCGAGCGCTCGAGGTTCCGCGCGCAGTGGGCGACCGTCGTCAGCAGCCACGGCAGGGGCGACCCGTCGACCAGACGCACCGAGGCGCGTTTGCGCCACAGCTCGAAGAACGCCACGGTCACGGCGTCCTTGGCGTCCTCCCGATGGGTCAGCAGGCGCGACGCGTGCCGGAACAGCCGCGCGTCGTACCGATCGAACAGAGCGGCGAGCGCGAGCTCGTCGCCTTGGCGCACCCGGGTCCACAGCCCGGCGTCGTCGTCATCCACACTCTGTAATGTCCACGATCCGTCGATCGGTTCACGACCGACGTGGCGGTTTCGATAACGAAAAGGTGACGGGTCCGTCGCTCTCGAGACGGCCGTGCTCGCACGTCCCGTGCGATCACGAACGGAGGGGGCCGATTCGCCATCGCGCTTCGGCCCCCTCCGTCGCTCCTCTATCGACGCGAGGCGGTCCGTCGTGCGGTCCGCGCCCGTCGAACGGCCATCAGGGCCGCCCCGCCGCCCAGCAATAGCGACGCAGCCGTCACCGGTCCGGCTGGCGCGGCATCCGTTCCCATGACCGCGAGGGCACCCGCCGGCGATCCCGTGGCCGGGGCGGAGGTCGGCGTGGCCCCTGCCCCACCCGTGCCGGCACCCGCACCGGGACCGGTGCTCGACGACGGGCTCGGCGTGGGCGTCGGGCTCGGCGCGGCTTCAGCGGTGAACACGGCGCGCGCCACCTCCGCGCGGCCGGCGCACCAGCGACCCCGTCGACGTCAGCGTCAGGGCGAGGACGACGAGAAGACCGGCTCGGGCGCGGGCCGGGCGTCCGGAGGTCGAGCGGGACATGGAGCCACCTCGGGTGCGGGGGATCGGAAGGAGAGCGACGGCGTGCACCGGGCGTTCGCCGGATCGCCGCGGGCTCATGAAACCACTCGGAGAGAGTCACGCCCTCCGACGAAGCACAGAAGTAGTCGAGCATTCACCAGCTCTCGCGGCAGAATCACCTCCCTGCGCGCGGGCTCACAGGAAAAAGTCCGACCGCTCACGTCTCACCACTGAACGGCGAGGCCTGCCAGCCGAGAGAACGCGTCGTCGCTGCTGAGAAGCGTGAGGGACTCCACCATCGCCTGCGCGGCGAGCATCCGGTCGAACGGGTCACGATGATCCCACTGCAGGGCTCCGGCGAGGAGCGCATGCGTCTCGTCGATCGGGAGCCTCTCCGCGCCGAGGCGATCGAGATGGCGTGCGTAGCCCCCGACGAGCGCGTCGGCGTGCGGGAGTTTGCCGATCCGCTGCTTCGTCGAGATCTCCCACGCAGAGGCGGCGGACACGACGATCGTCGACGACGGGTCGGCAAGGATCGTCGAGGAGGCCGGGCCGAGGCGATCCGGGGCGGTCAGCGCCCAGAGAAGCGTGTGCGTGTCGAGCAGATACCTCACGCACCGGCCTCCCAGGCCGAGAGCTCCTCTTCGGGCAGGGGGTCGGAGAACGACTCCGGGATCGCGTAGGCCACGAAGCCCAACTCCCGCTCCGCCGGCGGCTCGACGGCGACCAGCCGCGCGGCCGGGGTATCGCCCCGCGCGATGACGACCTCGTCGCCGCGTTGCACGGAGGCGATGAGGGCGGACAGATGCGTCTTGGCGTATTGCACCTTCACTCGCGACGTCTTCATGAGAGCAGACTCGCACCCACCTCCGACATCGGTCAACCGCACTTGGTCAACCTGGTCACGCGGCGCGACGCCGCCCCACGTGCAGCACGGTGCGCACCACGAGCCCCGCCAGCAGGGCCCAGAACGCCGCGCTGACCCCGAAGACGGCGATCCCGGATGCCGCGACGAGGAACGTCACCACGGCGGGAACCCGCTCGCCGGGGTCGTCGATGGCCTGCTGCACGGCCGAGCCGAACGCACCGAACAGGGCCACGCCGGCCACCGCGGGGATGACCCCCGCCGGGGCGAGAAGCACGATCGCGGCGAACGCGGCCGACAGCGCGCCGAGCACGAGGTAGGTGCCCCCGGCCGAGACTCCGGCGACCCAGCGTCTTTTCGGGTCGGGGTGCGAGTCGGGGCCGGCGGCGATCGCCGCGCTGATCGCGCCGAGGTTCATCACGTGCCCGCCGAAGCCCGCGGCCGCGGCCGAGCCGAGGCCGGTGACGAGCATCGCGGGGCGCCACGGGATCGTGAACCCGAGGCTGCGCATGACCGCGACGCCGGGCACGTTCTGCGACGCCATCGTCACCACGAACAGGGGCAGCCCGACGCCCACCACCGCGCCGAGGGTGAGGGTCGGGGCGGTGAACTCCAGATGCGGCAGGAGCGAGGCGGCATCCGCGTTCACGCCCGTGCGCGCCAGCTCGATCGCCACCACGACGATCGCGGCGACGAACGCCAGCGGCACGGCCCATCGGGGAAGAACCCGCGAGGCGACCAGCCACACGATCAGCACCGGCGCGACACCCCACGGGTCGTCGACGAGGCCGACGAAAGGCGCGACGCACAGCGGCAGCAGCACCCCCGCGAGCATCGCCTGCGCGATCGAGGGCGGGATGCGCGCGATGAGCGCCCCCAACGGCGGGAACAGCGCCGTGCACAGGATCAGCGCCGCGCACACGAAGAACCCGCCCACCACGGCCGACCAGCCGCCGTCGACCGTGCCGGTGGCCGCGAGCAGCGCGACACCCGGCGTCGACCACGCCACGGTGATCGGGATGCGATACCGCGACGCGAGGATCACGCAGCCGATGCCGACCACGAGGGTGATCGCGAGCAGACCGCTCGCCGCCTGCGCGGGCGAGGCGCCCACCGAGCGAAGACCCGTCAGCACGACGGCGAAGGTGCTGGTGAAACCGACCAGGGCGGTGACGACCCCGGCGATGAGGGGACGAGCGAGGGAGGCGGGGGGAGTCTCGGTCATGAGAATCCCGACGCTATCGGACCGCGGGGGTCGCTCCCGGACGCGGGTGCGTTCGGCGGCCGGGCGTCGCGCCCGGGTGAATCAGGCCGTGATGACCTGGGCCGTCCCGGTCGCGGCATCCGGACCCATCTCCGCAGCGAGGCGGTTCGCCTCGGCGATGAGGGTCGCCACGATCTCGCTCTCGGGAACGGTCTTGACGACCTCTCCCTTGACGAAGATCTGGCCCTTGCCGTTGCCGGAGGCCACACCCAGGTCGGCGTCGCGCGCCTCGCCGGGTCCGTTGACGACGCAGCCCATGACGGCCACGCGCAGCGGAACAGTCATGTCCTTGAGGCCCTCGGTCACGTCGTCGGCGAGCGTGTACACGTCGACCTGGGCGCGACCGCACGAGGGGCACGAGACGATCTCGAGCTTGCGCTCGCGCAGGTTCAGCGACTGCAGGATCTGGTGGCCGACCTTGACCTCTTCGGCCGGCGGGGCCGACAGCGAGACGCGGATCGTGTCGCCGATGCCCTCGGACAGCAGGATGCCGAACGCCGTGGCGCTCTTGATCGTGCCCTGGAACGCGGGGCCGGCCTCGGTCACACCGAGGTGCAGGGGCCAGTCGCCCCGCTCGGCGAGCATGCGATACGCCTTCACCATCACGACGGGGTCGTTGTGCTTGACCGAGATCTTGAAGTCGTGGAAGTCGTGCTCTTCGAACAGCGAGGCCTCCCACACGGCGCTCTCGACGAGGGCTTCGGGCGTGGCCTTGCCGTACTTCTCGAGCAGGCGACGGTCGAGCGATCCGGCGTTGACGCCGATGCGCAGCGAAACGCCGGCGTCTTTCGCGGCCTTGGCGATCGCGCCGACCTGGTCGTCGAACTTGCGGATGTTGCCCGGGTTCACGCGCACCGCGCCGCATCCGGCGTCGATCGCCTGGAACACGTACTTCGGCTGGAAGTGGATGTCGGCGATGACCGGGATCTGGCTCTTCTTGGCGATGATGTGCAGCACGTCGGCATCGTCCTGCGACGGCACCGCCACGCGCACGATCTCGCATCCGGATGCCGTGAGCTCGGCGATCTGCTGCAGCGTGGCGTTGATGTTGGTGGTGGGCGTCGTGGTCATCGACTGGACGCTGACGGGGGCGTCGCCACCGACGAGCACCTTGCCGACCCGGATCTGACGGGTCTTGCGACGAGGCGCGAGGGTCTCCGGCACGCGGGGCATTCCGAGGTTCACAGCAGGCACGGGCTCAGCCTACGCCGCCCGCACCGCACGGGGCCTGAACCGCCGCCGAGAGCCCCCTGTGGTAGGTTCGGCGCCATGCATGCACCCCTGTCTTGGTGGCCCACCGTCTAGGCGGTGAGCACGCATGCGCAGACCGCCCCTCCCCTGGAGATCCGGGCGGTCTTGTTGTTTCCGGCGGCCGCTTTGGACCCACGATCACAGACGGAAGTACCTCGATGACCGGGCCCGACCCCTCCACCCTGCTCGCCGACCTCGCGGCGGGATCCGCCCCCTTCGCCCTCATCGCCCGTGACGGCGAGTCGGTCGAGGTGCTCACCGGCGATGTCGTCGACGTCGAGCTGCTCGCCGACATCCCGCTGATCGACGCCTCGGGCGCGCCGCGCGAGGTGCTCGCCCTCGTGCCGTACCGCCAGGTGCGCGAGCGCGGGTTCGTCTGCCACGACGACGGCGCGCCGCTGCGGTGCCTCGTGATCGACGAGCGGGTGGCCCTGCCGCGCGCCGAGGCCATGGCCGCCCTGCCCTCCTCCCCCGTGCCGCTCGACGACGCCGGCTTCGACCTCGCCGACGAGGACTACGCCGACATCGTGCGCCGGGTGATCGCCGACGAGATCGGTCGCGGCGAGGGGGCGAACTTCGTGATCCGTCGCGACTTCGTCGCCGGCGTCGACGTCGATCCGCGCGTCGCCGCCCTCACGTGGTTCCGCGCTCTGCTCGAGCACGAGAAGGGCGCCTACTGGACCTTCGCGGTCGTGACCGAGGGGCACATCGCCGTGGGCGCGAGCCCCGAGGCGCACGTGAGCGCCAAAGACGGCATCGTCACGATGAACCCCATCTCGGGCACCTTCCGTCACCCCGCCGGCGGGGCGACCGCCGAGACCCTCGCGGAATTCCTGCGCTCGACCAAAGAGACCGAAGAGCTCTTCATGGTCGTCGACGAGGAGCTGAAGATGATGAGCGCCGTCTGCAGCGACGGCGGACGCATCACGGGCCCGCACCTCAAAGAGATGTCGCGCCTGACCCACACCGAGTACATGCTGCGCGGCCGCAGCGACCTCGACCCGCGCGACATCCTGCGCGAGACGATGTTCGCCCCCACCGTGACCGGCTCGCCCATGCAGAACGCGTGCACGGTGATCGCGCGCCACGAGACGACGCCGCGCGGGTACTACTCCGGCGTCGCCGCGCTCTTCACCCCGAACGGCAACGCCGAGGGGCCCACGCACGACCTCGACGCCCCGATCCTCATCCGCACGGCCTATCTGGTGGACGGCCGCCTGCGCGTGCCGGTGGGAGCCACCCTCGTGCGCCACTCCGACCCCTACGGCGAGGTCGGCGAGACCCACGGCAAGGCCGCCGGCGTGCTCGGTGCGATCGGCGCCATCCCCCGCGACGTGCCCGTGGCCCCCGCCGACGCCGATCCCGACGCCCCGGCCACCGCACGTCGGCCGCTGGCCGAGGATCCCGCGATCGCCGAGCTGCTGGCATCCCGCAACGAACGCCTCGCGCCGTTCTGGATGAACCCGCAGGACCCCGACGGATCGGGTCCCTTCGCCGGTCGCACCGCCCTCGTGGTCGACGCCGAGGACCGCTTCACCACGATGCTCGCGCACCAGCTGCGTCACCTCGGCCTCGACACCCGCATCGTCCACTGGTCGGAGGCGTCGGATGCCGACGTCGACGGCGCCGACCTCGTCGTGTCGGGCCCCGGGCCCGGCGACCCGCGCGACGACAGCGCGCGCATGAGCGCGATGCGCCACGTGGTCTCGCGGCGGCTGACGAACGACGCCCCGCTGCTCGCGGTGTGCCTCAGCCACCAGATCCTCGCCGACCGGCTCGGCCTCGACCTCGCCCCGCTCGCGCAGCCCCACCAGGGTCTGCAGAAGAGCGTCGACGTGTTCGGCGAGCCCGCCTCGATCGGGTTCTACAACACCTTCACGGCACGGGCGACGGATGCCGCGGCCCCGGGCGTCGACATCGCCGCGGATGCCGAGACGGGCGACGTCTACGCGCTGCGGGGCCCCGGCTTCGCGAGCGTGCAGGGCCACCTGGAGTCGATCCTGTCGCGCGACGGCATGCGCACCCTCGAGCGTCTCATCGCCCACGCGCTCTGACGCGCGCCGAGGTGGCTGAGCCTGTCGAAGCCCCCGCCACCCGCGAACTCCCGGGCCCTTCGACAAGCTCAGGGACCTCTGCTCCCAGGGTGGCTGAGCCCGTCGAAGCCCCGCCACCCGCGAACTCCCGGGCCCTTCGACAAGCTCAGGGACCTCTGTTCCCAGGGTGGCTGAGCCCGTCGAAGCCCCCGCCACCCGCGGCGCGGAGCGCTAGAGCAGCTGCACCGGGTTGAAGACGTCGGCGAGGAACAGCACCCCGCCCATGCCCACCAGCAGCACGACCACCACGAAGGTCAGGGGCACCAGCTTCGTCGCGTCGACCGGCCGGGCGACCGTGCCGCGCAGCCGCGCGAACCAGCGCTTGATGCCGTCCCACAGCGCGACGACGACGTGACCGCCGTCGAGGGGCAGCAGCGGGATGAGGTTGAACACGAACAGCGCGATGTTCAGCGCCGCGAGCAGACCGATGATCGCGCCCACGCGATCGAGGATCGGCGCGTCGATGGCGGCGAACTCGCCGGCCAGGCGCCCGGCGCCGACGACGCTCAGCGGACCGTTCGGGTCGCGCGGCTGACCGGTGAACAGGTCGACGGCCGTGTCGTAGACGCGCACCGGGAGCTGCGTCATGATCTGCGCGACGCTGCCCACCTGCTGGATGGTCGCCTCGGGGCCGGCCCAGATCGGCTGCGGAACCAAAGTCTGCTGCGCGGTGAGCCCGGCGAAGCCGAGGGTCTCGTACTCGGGCGCGCCGGAGGCGTCGGTGACGGCCTTGCCCTGCGCGTCGGTGACGGCGCGATCGGTCTGCGCCGGCGTCACGCTGACCGTCCGCTGCGTGCCGTCGCGGTCGATGACGACCGACAGCGCCTGGCCCGGCGACTTCTGGATGATCGCCGCGGCTTCTGCGAACGTCGACACCGGGGTCCCGTCGACCGACACGATCTTGTCGCCGGGCTGGATGCCGGCGGCGGCGGCCGGGGCGACGGGGTCGGTCGAGGTGCAGTCGGTGCGGTTGTCGCTGGCCGGGATCACGCACTGCGACACCGCCGCGACGGTCGTGGTGGCCGTGGCCACGCCGATACCGCTGAGCGCGATGGCAGAGAGCACGAACGCCAGGATGAGGTTCATGATCGGTCCGCCGAGCATGACGATGATGCGCTTGTAGACCGGCAGCTTGTAGAAGACGCGGTCGTCGGCGGCGATCAACGTCTCGGCGTTCGCGTCGCGGGCGTCCTGCACCATCGTGGCGAAGAAGCGCGAGCGCTTCTTCTCGGGGGTGCCGTCGTCGGGGGCCGGCGGGTACATGCCCGCCATCGAGATGAATCCCCCCAGGGGAAGCAGCTTGAAGCCGTACTCGGTCTCGCCGATGCGCTTGGACCACAGCGTCGGTCCGAAGCCGATCATGTACTGGCCCACGCGCACGCCGAAGAGCTTGGCGGGCAGCAGATGTCCGATCTCGTGCAGCGCGATCGAAACGGCGAGTCCGACGACGAGCACGACGACGCCGATGAGGAACGCGATCGCAGTCACCCGCCGACGATACCGCCGCGGGCCTTTGAACCGCCCGTGCGGCCGCGATGCGGTGTCTGTGCGACCCCGGATGAGACAATGGTGGGGATGTCCTCCGACGCCCCCTCGAACCTGCCGCCCGTCCTCCGACCGGAGCGTCCGCCCCGCCGCGACCTCGCCGAGCTCGCCCGCCGCTACGGCGTGCGCACCGTGGGAGATGTCGAGGGCACGACCCTGACCGGCATCACGCTGGCCACCGCCGATCTGCGCGCGGGCGAGGCCTTCGTGGCGATCCGCGGCGTCAACCGTCACGGCGCGGAGTTCGCCGCCACCGCCGCCGAGCGCGGCGCCGTCGCGGTGATCACCGACGACGCGGGCGCCGAGATCGCCGCCCCCACGGGGCTTCCCATCGTCGTGGTCGACGACCCGCGCGCGCTGCTCGGCGACCTGTCGGCCTGGGTCTACGGCACTGGCCCCGACGACCGGCTTCCTCAACTGTTGGCGACCACCGGCACCAACGGTAAGACGAGCGTCTCGCACCTGCTCGAGGGCATCCTCGGCCAGCTCGGCGTCGTGACCGGACTGTCGTCGACCGCCGAGCGTCACATCGCGGGTGAGGTCATCGTTTCTCGACTGACCACGCCCGAGGCCTCGGAGTTCCACGCCCTGCTCGCCCTCATGCGCGAACGAGGCGTCGAAGCCGTCGCCGTCGAGGTCAGCGCGCAGGCCCTCACCCGGCACCGCGTCGACGGCCTCGTCTTCGACCTCGCGGGCTTCACCAACCTCACGCACGACCACCTCGACGACTACGCCGACATGCGCGAGTACTTCGAGGCGAAGCTCCCCCTCTTCCGCCCCGATCGCGCGCACCGCGGCGTGGTGTGCCTCGACTCCGCCTCGGGCGCCGAGATCGCCGCGCGGGCCGAGATCCCCGTCGTGACCATCGCGACCCCCGCCATCGCCGAAGACGCCGCCTCCGCGGCATCCGCCGACTGGACCGTCGAGATCGTGGACGAACGACAGGAGGGCACCGAGTTCACCCTCAGCGACGGCAAGGGTCGCGCGTTGACCACCGTCGTGCCCGTGATCGGCCGACACATGGCCGCCAACGCGGGCCTCGCGATCGTCATGCTGCTCGAGGTCGGCTACACCTGGGAGCACGTGTTCAGCACCCTCGACGGCGAGCGCATCGACGCGTCGTTGCCGGGTCGCACGCAGCTCATCTCGGGCCCCGAGGGTCCCGCGGTCTACGTCGACTTCGGTCACTCCCCCGACGCCTTCGAGAAGACGCTCGCCGCCGTGCGCCGCGTCACGCCCGGCCGCGTCGTCATGCTCTTCGGCGCCGACGGCGACCGCGACGCCACGAAGCGCCACGACATGGGGCGCACCGCGGTCGAGGGCAGCGACATCCTCATCGTGACCGATCACCACCCGCGTCACGAGAATCCCGACACGATCCGCGAGGTGCTCGTCGAGGGCGCTCGTCGTGCGCGTCCGGATGCCGAGATCCATGAGTTCACCCCGCCCGAGCGCGCGATCCTCGAGGCCGTGAAACTCGTCGGCGAGGGCGACGCGATCCTCTGGGCCGGCCCCGGGCACCAGGACTACCGCGACATCCGCGGAGTGCGCACGCCCTACTCGGCGCGCGAGCTGTCCCGCCGTGCCCTGCGGGCCGCAGGGTGGGCTGTGCCCGACCCCCAGTGGCCCGTGCCGTACCCGGCCGACAGCACGCCGTCGTCCGACCCCGAGCGCCCGGTCGACTTCCCCGCCTGAGAACGCGAGGGCCGCGCCCCTTCGCACGCGAGGTCGCTGAGCCCGTCGAAGGCCCCGGGGCCGACGCACGCCCGAACGCAAGGTGGCTGAGCCTGTCGAAGGCACCGGGGCTGCGCACGCGCTAACGCAAGGTGGCTGAGCCTGTCGAAGCCACCGGGGCCTGCGCACGCGCGAACGCGAGGTGGCTGAGCCCGTCGAAGCCACCGGGGCCGACGCGCGCGCGAACGCAAGGTGGCTGAGCCTGTCGAAGCCACCGTGGCCGGCGCACGCCCGAACGCGAGGTGGCTGAGCCTGTCGAAGCCACCGGAGCAAACGCACGCCCGAACGCAAGGTGGCTGAGCCCGTCGAAGCCACCGGAGCAAACGCACGCCCGAACGCAAGGTGGCTGAGCCTGTCGAAGCCACCGGGGCCAACGCACGCCCGGCCCCTTCGACAAGCTCAGGGACCTCCCGAACGCGAAGGTCCAACGCACGCGCGAACGCAAGGTGGCTGAGCCTGTCGAAGCCACCGGGGCCAACGCACGCCCGGCCCCTTCGACAAGCTCAGGGACCTCCCGAACGCGAAGGTCCAACGCACGCGCGAACGCAAGGTGGCTGAGCCTGTCGAAGCCACCGGGGCCAACGCACGCCCGGTCCCTTCGACAAGCTCAGGGACCTCACGAACGCGAAGGTCCAACGCACGCGCGAACGCAAGGTGGCTGAGCCTGTCGAAGCCACCGGGACCCATGTAAGCCCGGTCCCTTCGACAAGCTCAGGGACCTCCCGAACACGAGGGTCCAGCGCACGCCCGGTCCCTTCGACAAGTTCAGGGACCTCCCGAACGCGAGGGTCCAACGCACGCCCGGTCCCTTCGACAAGCTCAGAGACCTCCTACCCCCGGGGTCAGCGCGCGGCGATGATCTCGTCGGCGGTGCGGCGCGCCCAGGTCTCGGCCTCGGCGAGCGACGCGCGCGTGAGCTGCGCCGGGGCCTCGTGGCGGTCGACGACGCGCTCGATGAGCTCGACGATGTCGAGGAAGCCGAGGCGCCCCTCGTGGAACGCGTCGACGGCCTGCTCGTTCGCGGCGTTGAACACGGCCGGGTAGGTCGCCCCCGCGCGTCCGACGCGCTTGGCGAGCGCGACCGAGCCGAAGGCCTCCTCGTCGAGCGGCTCGAAGGTCCACTGCGAGGCGCGGGTCCAGTCCAGGGGCACTCCGACGCCGCCGACGCGGTGCGGCCAGTCGAGGCCGAGCGAGATGGGCAGGCGCATGTCGGGCGGCGATGCCTGCGCGATCGTCGAGCCGTCGACGAACTCGACCATCGAGTGCACGATCGACTGCGGGTGCACGGTGACGTCGATGCGGTCGTAGTCGACGTCGAACAGCAGATGCGCCTCGATCACCTCGAGGCCCTTGTTGACGAGGGTCGCGGAGTTCGTCGTGACGACGCGGCCCATGTCCCACGTCGGGTGGGCGAGCGCCTCGGCGGGGGTGACGTCGACGAGCTGATCGCGCGAGCGTCCACGGAAGGGGCCTCCGGATGCCGTGAGCACGAGCCGGCGCACCTCCGACGCCTCGCCCGAGCGCAACGCCTGCGCGATGGCTGAGTGCTCGGAGTCGACGGGGACGATCTGTCCCGGGGCAGCGAGCGCGGTGACGAGGTCGCCGCCGACGATCAACGACTCCTTGTTGGCGAGGGCGAGAGTGCGCCCTTCTTCGAGCGCGGCGATGGTGGGGCCGAGCCCGACCGAGCCGGTGATCCCGTTGAGCACCACGTCGGCCTTGACGTCGCGGACCAGCTGCTCGGCCTCGACCGCGCCGAGGGCGAGGTGCTCGACGCCGAACTCGCGCGCCTGCGCCTCGACGCCGGCACGGTCGCTGCCGGCGGCGAGGCCCACGACCTCGAAGCGTTCGGGGTTGGCCCGGATGACGTCGAGCGCCTGCGTGCCGATCGAACCGGTGGACCCGAGGATGAGGACGCGGCGCATCCCGTCAGCCTACCGAGCCGGTGCCCGTCGGGTGCCGGGCGCCGGACGCGGCCTGCTTATCCGGCGGCGGTCGCGTGCTGGACGCCGAGGATGTCGACGACGAAGACGAGCGTCGAGTTCGCGGGGATCTCGCCCTGCGCCTGATCGCCGTAGCCCGAAGCGGGCGGGATCACGACGACGACCTGCGAGCCGACGGTCTGTCCCTCGAGCGCCTGGCGGAAGCCGTCGACCACCTGGTTGGTGACGAACTGGGCGGGCTCGCCGCGCTGCCAGCTCGAGTCGAACACGGTGCCGCCGTCGTACAGCGCACCGGTGTACTGCACGATGACCTGGTCGCCGGGGTTGACGACGTCGCCGGTGCCCTGGCGGAGGTTCTCGATGCGCACGTCGGTGGGGGCCGGAGCGTCGGGCATGGTGATGGTGGGGGCGCCCGAGTCGTCGAAGGTGACGGTGGGCATGCCGTCGACGGGGGCGACCTCGGCACCGTCGGCGCGGGTGGGCAACTCCGAGATCGCGTCGGCGACCAGCACGAAGGCGGGCGAGCCCTCGCCGAGCGTTCCGGCGGGGAACGACGAGACCGTGCGCGCGCCGATGTTCTCGCACTCGAGGGCGGCTCCGAAGATCTGCTGCGAGTTGATCAAGGTGTCCATGCCGGCGGGCGCGGTGTCGAGCGACTGCAGCTGCACCTGGCCGGAAGCCGCGTCGATGAGCGTGTAGTTCGCCTTCAGGACGTCGCCGGCCTTGACCTGCTGGCCGGAGCCCTCGACGAGGGTCGTGCGCTGCAGCTCGGTGGGGGCGTACCCCGAGGGGAGGGTCACGTTCACCTTGCCCTGGAAGTCGCCGGAGACGACGAGGCCGTCGGGCGCAGGAGCGTCCGTCAGAGCGCTCTGGCACTGGCCGGCGTCGGCGGAGGCCGTGGCATTCGGAGTCTCCGCGGCGTCGGGCGAGCCGGCGCACCCGGCCAGCAGCAACGCCGCAGCGGCGGCGACGGACAGGGAAGCGATCGGGCGGAAGCGCACAGGTGACCTCTCGAAGAAGACGGGGAAGCTCCATCCTCGCGTATCCGGCTTTGGCGGGGCTGAGAGAGCGCAGCCGATCACCCCCATGCACACGCGGGCATGCTGCGGCGAGTAGCCTCGTCGAGTGAGTTCCGACGTGCCCGCCGAGACCCCCGCCGCACCGCCGCAGCAGATGGGCGCGGCCTACGGCCTGGGGCGGTTCTTCATCGCCCCCCTTGCCCGCGCCGTCTATCGGCCCCGCATCGAGGGGCGCGAGAACGTCCCCCGCACGGGACCGGTGATCTTCGCGAGCAACCACCTGTCGTTCATCGACTCGATCGCCATTCCCGTGGCCGCTCCCCGCCCGGTGCACTTCATGGCGAAGTCGGCGTACTTCGAGAAGTGGGCCTCGCGGCAGTTCTTCACCGCCATCGGGGCGATCCCTGTCGAGCGCGGCGCCGGCCAGAAGGCGCTCGACGCCCTCGATCAGCAGCGTGCGTTCCTCGATGACGGGCGCGCCGTGGCGCTCTACCCCGAGGGCACGCGCTCGCTCGATGGCCGCCTCTACAAGGGCCGCACCGGCGTCGCCTTCCTCGCCCTGCAGACGGGAGCCCCGGTCGTGCCGGTCGGGCTGATCGGCACCGACAAGGCCATGCCCGTGGGGGCGAAGTTCCCGAGCACCTCCGAGCGCATCACGGTGCGCTTCGGCAAGCCGCTCGATCTCTCACCGCACGGCCCCGCCACCTCGGGGCGCGCGCGCCGCGGCGCCACCGACGAGATCATGGCGGCCATCCACGCCCTCAGCGGGCAGGAACTCGCGAACGCGTACAACGAGGCCCCCGCGCAGAACCCTCTCGAGCGCATCAAGCAGGTGCTCCCGCACGAGCGTCTCTGACGAACCCGCTCCTCTCGCGCACCGACCCTTGACGTGAAGCCGCGCGGCGACCAGGGTCGTGACTGACGGCCCGAACCGTCGACGCCACAACGAGGAGGCAGCGTGAAGAAGTTCGTCAACGACCCCGCGAACGTGCTGGCAGAGGCCCTGCGCGGCATCGAGGCAGCGCACCCGGATCTGCGGGTGGATGCCGAGAATCGGGTCATCCTGCGGGCCGAACCGACCCGCGCCGGCAAGGTCGCCCTCGTTTCGGGCGGAGGCTCCGGCCACGAGCCGATGCACGGCGGGTTCGTCGGTCGCGGCATGCTCGACGCCGCCGCCGCCGGAGAGGTGTTCACCTCCCCCACTCCCGACCAGGTGCTCGCGGCGACGCAGGCCGTCGACTCGGGTGCGGGCGTGCTCCATATCGTGAAGAACTACACCGGCGACGTGCTGAACTTCGAGATGGCCGCCGAACTCGCCGCCGGTGAGGGCGTGCAGGTCGAATCCGTCGTCGTGGCCGACGACGTCGCGGTCACCGACTCCACCTGGACCGCGGGTCGCCGCGGCACCGGCACCACCGTCATCCTCGAGAAGGTCGTCGGAGCCCTCGCCGAAGAGGGCGCCGACCTCGCCGCCGTCGCCGCCCTCGCGCGCCGCGTGTCCGAGGCCGGTCGGTCGATGGGCGTCGCGCTCACCAGCTGCACGGTCCCCGCCGCGGGGCGGCCCACCTTCGAACTGCCCGACGACGAGATGGAGGTCGGCGTCGGCATCCACGGCGAGCCCGGCCGTTCGCGGGTGAAGTTGGCATCCGCTCACGAGATCGCGAAGCTCATGGTCGATCCGATCGTGCACGACTTCGGCGAGGCCGTGGGCCCGGCGATCGTTCTGCTGTCGGGTCTGGGCGGCACCCCGCTCATCGAGCAGTACCTGCTCTACGGCGAGATCGCCCCGCTGCTGGCCGAGGCGGGCGTCGACGTGCAGCGCGTGCTGATCGGCGACTACATCACGAGCCTCGACATGGCGGGCGCCTCGCTCACCGTGGTGAAGGCCGACGACGAGATGATCCGCCTGTGGGACGCGCCGGTCGTCACCCCCGGCCTGCGGTGGGGCGCATGAGCGACGCCGTCTCGACCGACGACCTCGTCGCGTGGATCCGCGCGTTCCGCGACGCCGTGCACGCGCACAAAGACGAGCTGACGCAGCTCGACTCCGAGATCGGCGACGCCGACCACGGCTCGAACATGGCGCGCGGTCTCGACGCGGTCGT
This sequence comes from Microbacterium sp. BH-3-3-3, assembly GCF_007679045.1. Classification (GTDB taxonomy): domain Bacteria; phylum Actinomycetota; class Actinomycetes; order Actinomycetales; family Microbacteriaceae; genus Microbacterium; species Microbacterium algihabitans. The sequence continues at coordinate 325,208 of NZ_VEFS01000001.1, forward strand.
CGCCAAGCTCGACCCCGTGCCGGCCACCGCGTCCGACCTGTTCAAGACGGTCGGGATGACGCTCGTCTCGTCGGTGGGCGGGGCGAGCGGGCCCCTCTACGGCACGCTCTTCCTGCGCATGGGTCCGCCCCTCGCGGGTGACGGAGAGGCGGATGCCGCCGCGCTCGGCGCCGCACTGCGCGCGGGCGTCGAGGGCGTCGTCGCCCGCGGCAAGGCCGAGCTCGGCGACAAGACCATGATCGACGCCCTCTCCCCCGCGCTCGACGCGTGGGACGCCGCCGTCGCCGACGGACCGGCCGCCGCCGCGCGCGCCGCCGCCGACGCCGCAGCGCGCGGGCGCGACGCCACCGAACCGCTCGTGGCGCGCAAGGGCCGCGCGAGCTACCTCGGCGAGCGCAGCGCCGGACACATCGACCCGGGCGCGACCTCGGCGACCCTGCTGCTCGAGGCATTGCGCGACACACTGGCGGGCGCGGAGTGATCGGCATCGTCGCGGTCTCGCACTCGCGCGCGCTCGCGGAGGCCGCCGTGCATCTGGCCCTGCAGATGGGCGGGGATCAGCCGCCCGCGGTGCGCGTGGCCGCGGGCGGGCCCGACGACGATCTGGGCACGGATGCCGTGGCGATCGCCGCGGCCATCGACGAGGCCGACTCCGGAGACGGGGTGCTCGTGCTGATGGACCTCGGCTCGGCGATCCTCAGCGCCGAGACGGCGGTGGAGTTCGTCACGGCGCCGGAGCGGGTTCGGCTGAGTCCCGCGCCGTTCGTGGAGGGCCTCGTCGCCGCAGTGGTCACGGCCGCGGGTGGGGCCGATCTCGCCGCGGTGGCGGCGGAGTGCGCCACCGCGGGCGAGGCGAAGCGCCGTCAGCTCGGCGACGGGGCGTCGACGGTTCCGGATGCCGCGCCCCCGGCATCCGCCGATGACACCGCCGGCGACTCGCTGTCGTTCGAGGCGGTCGTGTCGAACCCCTCGGGGCTGCACGCCCGGCCGGCCGCGACGTTCGTCAAAGCCGCGTCGCGCTTCGGCGCGGAGGTGCGCATCGCCGACCTCGACACGGGGAGCGCCGAGGTGTCGGGGCACAGCCTGCTCGCGCTCATGGCCCTCGGGGTGCGTCAGGGTTCGCGCGTGCGCGTCAGCGCCTCCGGGCCGCAGGCGCGGCAGGCGCTCGACGAGCTGCGGGCGCTGATCGACGACGGCTTCGGCGAGCGCTGATCCGGGCGTTCCGGCTCCTCGGACGCCCGCGGGTCAGCGGGTGACGGCGAGGAGTCGGCGCGCGAGGGACTCCTCGACGACGAGCTCGGTGATCAGTCCCGCGGCGAGCGCCCCGCGCAGCCCGTCGAGCTTCGACAGGCTCGACACGACGCAGAAGCGTCGCGGGATGCGCCGCACCGTGTCGAGGTCGGGTCCGCTGGAGCGCGCGTTCAACTCGGGGATGTCGCTCGACCCGTCGGCGCGGTAGAACACCGTCGCGCAGTCGCCGACCACGCCTTCGCGCTCGATGACCGCGCGGTCGCGCTCGTCGAAGTAGTCGCCGCTGTAGACGTGCGAGGGGACGTCGGCGTGGGGCGAGCCGAGTCCGAACACGAACAGACCGACGCGCTGCTGGATCTCGAGCACCGAGCGCACCGACCGTTCGCGCCACATGGCCTGCTTCGTGCGGGGATCGTCGAAGAGGGCCGGCACCGGGAATTGGTGCACCGACGACGACCACGCCGCACCGAACTTCGACAGGATCTCGCCCGCGTAGGGGATGCCGGAGGTGCGCACGTTGGCGGCGCCGTTCATCTGCACGATGTGCGTGTCGTGCACGTCTTTCTGCGGCACGTGGCGCGCCATCGCCGACAGGGTCGAGCCCCACGCGACGCCGACCGTCATCGACGATTCCACCCGCTCGGCGAGGATGCGCGCTGCCGTCAGAGCGGTTCGCTCCAGGCGCTCGGCCTCGGAGGTGCGCGCGGGCGTGGGCACGATGTGCGCCGTGATGCCGAACCGGTCGGCGATGCGCTGCGCCATCTGTCCGCGCGCGTCGTCGGGCGGGCTGATCGAAATGGTCACCAGGCCCACGTCGCGCGCGTGCTGCAGCAACCGCGACACCGAGGAACGCGACACCCGCATCTCGTGCGCGATGGCGTCCATCGTGAGGTCTTGCATGTAGTAGAGCTGCGCCGCGCGCAGCGCGTCGCGGGAGCGCTCTTCGGCCTGTGTGGTCATGGTCTTCTCACCCGCATGAACACCATTGTGCACGTTTGTTCAAGGGGCTTGCAACAACGTGCAGACGAGCGCAATGTGGTCGACGTACCAACTACGAAAGGTCGCAGTCGACATGTCGTCCCCTACTTCTTCGCTCCGCGCCGACGTCCAGGCGCTCCGTGACGCCGAAGACCTCGACGTCCTGATCATCGGTGGGGGCATCAACGGCCTCGCCACCCTCCGCGACCTCGCGCTCCAGGGCGTCAGCGTCGCCCTCGTGGAGCGCGGCGACTTCGTGTCGGGCGCCTCCTCGGCCTCCAGCCACATGGTGCACGGCGGCATCCGCTACCTCGAGAACGGCGAGTTCCGTCTCGTGAAAGAGGCGGTCACCGAGCGCAACGACCTGCTCAAGACGGCCCCGCACTACGTCAAGCCGCTCGAGACGACCATCCCGATCTACAAGACGTTCTCGGGCATCCTCTCGGCGCCCTTCCGCCTGCTCGTCACACACGGCCGCGGCAAGCCCAACGAGCGCGGCGCCCTGCTGATCAAGGTCGGCCTGATCATGTACGACACCTTCTCGCGCGACGGTGGCTCGGTTCCCCGCCACACGTTCCTCGGCAAGAAGAAGTCGCTGCAGGCCCTCCCGCAGCTCAACCACGACCTGCGCTACACCGCGACCTACTTCGACGCGTCGATGCACGACCCTGAGCGCATCGCCCTCGACGTGCTGCGCGACGGCATCGAGGCCGGCGGCGGCCGTACTCAGGCCGTCAACTACGTCTCGGCCGTCGGCGCCGACGCGAACGGCGTCCGCGTGCGCGACGAGGTCTCCGGCGAGGAATTCAGCGTGAAAGCGAAGGTCGTGCTCAACACGGCCGGGCCCTGGACCGACCTGGCCAACTCCGCGATGGGCCTCGACACGAAGTTCATGGGCGGCACCAAGGGCTCGCACATCGTGCTCGACAACCCCGAGCTGCTGGCCGCCACCGGCGGGCGCGAGATCTTCTTCGAGCACTCCGACGGCCGTATCGTGCTCATCTACCCGCTCAAGGACCGCGTCCTCGTCGGCACCACCGACATCGACGCCGACCCCTCGAAGCCCGTGGTGTGCACCGACGACGAGATCGAGTACTTCTTCGACCTCATCGGACACGTCTTCCCGAAGGTGGGCGTCGACCGCTCGCAGATCGTCTACACGTTCAGCGGCATCCGCCCCCTCCCCCGCCACGACGACACCGCGCCCGGCTTCGTCTCGCGCGACTACCGCATCGTCGAGGACGAGGTCGCCGGCGTCCCCGCGATGAGCCTGGTCGGCGGCAAGTGGACCACCTTCCGCGCCCTCGCCGAGCACCTCAGCATGAAGACGCTGCAGAAGCTGCGTCGCCCGCACCGTGTGAGCACCCAGGGTCTCGCGATCGGCGGCGGCGCCGGCTTCCCCGCCACGCCCGAGCAGCGACGCCGCTGGGTGTCCGCACGCACGAATGCGCACTCCGGCGAGATCGTCGAGGCCATGCTCGAGCGCTACGGCACGCGCGCCGACGCCATCCTCGCCGCCCTCCCCACGGAGCCGACGCCCGTCCCCGACGCGCCCGGCTACTACCGCGAGGAGCTCGCCTGGATCGCCGCGAACGAGCAGGTCGTGCACCTCATCGACGTGCTGCTGCGCCGTACGCACCTCGCCTTCGTCGGCGGCATGACCGAGCGGACCCTCCGCGAGGTCGCCGAGGCCGTCGCCGAGCCGCTCGGGTGGGACTCCGCCCGCGTCGACGACGAGGTCGCCCGCTCGACGGAGATCCTGCGCTCCGCGCACCGCGTGGATCTGGCACAGGCCGGGGTCGCTCGAATCTGAGAGAACGTGCGGGCGCGCCGACTATTGCGCGCCCGCACGTGACCCATAGGTTCGGATCACCGAGCCGCATCACGCTCGAGCCGATGGAGGCCGAGCAGTAGGAGAAAGGTCGATGACGACATGCAAGATGTGAACCTGGGGCTGTACTTCCTCTCGGAGGTGGTCGGAACCGCGATGCTCATCCTCTTGGGCTGTGGTGTGGTGGCCAACGTGGCCCTCGCCAAGACCAAGGGCAACGGCGGCGGAACCCTGATGGTCAACTGGGGCTGGGGCCTGGCGGTGTTCGCCGGTGTCATCGTCTCCGCGTACTCCGGAGCACAGCTGAACCCCGCCGTGTCGATCGGTCTGCTGGTGGCCGGCAAGATCGGCATCGCGCAGTTCTTCGTGGCCGTGGCCGCGCAGATGGTCGGTGCCATCATCGGTGCCGTACTCGCCTGGGCCTCGTACAAGCAGCACTTCGACGACGAGCCCGACCCCGCCGCCAAGCTGGGCGTGTTCTCGACGGGCCCCGCGATCCGTTCGTACGGCTTCAACTTCCTCACCGAGGTCATCGCCACCTTCGTGCTGGTCTTCGTGATCTTCGGCTTCGGCGACTACGGCGTGGCCGACATCGGCGTCCCGGGCGGGATCGGCGGCCTCGCGGCCGTGCCCGTCGCCCTGCTCGTGGTCGGTATCGGTGCGAGCCTCGGTGGCCCCACCGGCTACGCGATCAACCCGGCCCGTGACCTCGGCCCGCGTATCGCCCACGCCATCCTCCCGATCAAGGGCAAGGGCTCCAGCGACTGGGGCTACGCCTGGGTCCCGGTCGCCGGCCCCCTCGTCGGTGGTCTGCTCGCGGGTCTGCTGGCCCCCGTGCTGCTCGGCCTCGGCAAGTAATACCTCCGCGGGGGCGTCACCCGGCGCCCCCGCCTCCCTTCTCCACCTCTTCACCTCTCACTGATTCAGACAAAGGAGTCCATCCATGGCTGACTACGTCCTCGCCATCGACCAGGGCACGACCTCGACGCGCGCGATGATCTTCGACAAGTCCGGGAGCGTCGTCTCCGTCGGGCAGAAGGAGCACGAGCAGATCTTCCCGCGCGCGGGATGGGTCGAGCACGACCCCGCCGAGATCTGGCGCAACACCCAGGAGGTGATCGGCCTGGCCCTCAGCCGCGCCGACATCACCCGTCACGACATCGCCGCCGTCGGCATCACCAACCAGCGCGAGACCGCGGTGGTCTGGGACAAGAACACCGGTAAGCCCGCGTACAACGCCATCGTCTGGCAGGACACGCGCACGCAGTCGATCGTCGACCGTCTCGCCGATGGCGACCCCGAGCGTTACAAGAGCATCGTCGGCCTGCCGCTGGCGACCTACTTCTCGGGCACCAAGATCGTGTGGATCCTCGAAAACGTCGAGGGAGCCCGCGAGAAGGCCGAGGCCGGCGACCTCATCTTCGGCACCACCGACTCCTGGGTGCTGTGGAACCTCACCGGCGGCATCGACGGTGGCGTGCACGCCACCGACGTCACCAACGCCAGCCGCACGCTGTTCATGGACCTCGAGACCCTCGAGTGGCGCGACGACATCCTCGCCGACTTCGGTGTTCCGCGCTCGATGATGCCCGAGATCCGCTCCTCCTCCGAGGTGTACGGCACGGTCGAGTCGTCGTCGCTGCTGCGCGAGACGCCGATCGCCGGCATCCTGGGCGACCAGCAGGCCGCGACCTTCGGCCAGGCCGCCTTCGATCCGGGCGAGAGCAAGAACACCTACGGCACGGGCAACTTCCTCATCTTCCAGACGGGCGAAGAGATCGTCCACTCGAAGAACGGTCTGCTCACCACCCTCGGCTACAAGCTCGGCGACCAGCCCGCCCGGTACGCGCTCGAGGGCTCGATCGCGGTGACCGGTTCGCTGATCCAGTGGCTGCGCGACCAGCTCGGCATCATCTCCTCGGCCCCCGAGGTCGAGGCGCTGGCCAGCTCGGTCGACGACAACGGCGGCGTGTACTTCGTGCCGGCGTTCTCGGGCCTGTTCGCCCCGTACTGGCGTCCCGACGCCCGCGGCGCGATCGTCGGCATGACCCGCTACGTCAACAAGGGCCACATCGCGCGCGCTGCGCTCGAAGCGACGGCCTTCCAGACGCGCGAGGTGCTCGACGCCGTCAACGCCGACTCCGGTGTCGACCTGGCCGAGCTCAAGGTCGACGGCGGCATGACCGCCAACGACGCGCTGATGCAGTTCCAGGCCGACATCCTGGGCGTGCCGGTCGTGCGTCCGGTCGTCGCCGAGACCACCGCCCTGGGCGCCGCGTACGCCGCGGGCCTCGCGGTCGGCTTCTGGGACAACCTCGACGACCTGCGTGCCAACTGGCAGGAAGACAAGCGCTGGGAGCCGAACATGGACGGCGTCGAGCGCGACCGCGAGCTGCGCCTGTGGAAGAAGGCCGTCACCAAGTCGATGGACTGGGTCGACGACGACGTGCAGTAAGCACCACCGAACGATACGGAACCCCGTCGGCATCGCGCCGGCGGGGTTCCGTCGTTCTTCGTGGGGGGCTGAGCCCGTCGAAGAGGGTCCCTGAGCCTGTCGAAGGGGGTCCCTGAGCCTGTCGAAGGGCCGGATGCCGCGCCCTCAGCGCTGCGGCTTGGGGAACGCCGCACGCACGGGATCCGACTGCAGGTAGTCCGAGACGCCGATGAGCAGGATCGCGAAGAGGATCTGCTCGGTCACGACCCAGAAGGGATACAGCCCCGGGATCGCGGCGAGCACGAGGGCGACGATCGGGAAGATGCGACTGAACAGCTGCAGGCGCCGGAACGCCCAGTACCACCCGGCATGAGCGCGCCAGAGGAAGTAGAACAGCGTCGTCGTGATCGCCAGCACCACCAGGCACCGCATCCACACCGCGAAGCCGACGTCGTCGCCGTTCAGCGTCATCACCAGCGCGATGACGACGGTCGCGACGCCGAGCACGAATCCCGCGGCCAGCAGCAGCGTGATGGCTCGGAACGCACGGCGCACCTTCGGGTCGTCCGAGACGTCGACGCGGTGGTCGGCCTGCCGCCCGCCGGCCAGGCGGTCGAGTCGGCGCAGGGTCGGTTCGAGCTGCATCCGCTCACTCTACGATCAGCCGACGGTGACCTCGGGCTCGTGGTGCACCGGGAAGTTGACGGAGTTGGCGATGAAGCACCACTCCCGCGCCTGCTTGTGTGCGGCGAGAGCCGCCTCGACCATCGACTCGTCGGCGACGCGCACGCGCGGGCGCAGCGTCACCTCGGTGAAGGCTCCCCCGCTGTTGCCGTCCTCCTGCAGGGTCCCCGAGGCGTCGTCCTCGTACCCGGTCACGACGACCCCCGTGGTCACGCACGCGTGCAGGTACGACAGCAGGTGGCATTCGCTGAGGGCGCCCAGCAGCAGCTCCTCGGGGTTCCACTTGGCGGGGTCGCCGCGGAAGGGTTTGTCGGCGGATGCCGCGATGGCGGGCTTGCCGTCGACCTCGAGGGTCACGGCGCGGTCGTACTCGCGGTACCCGCTCGTGCCGGTGCCCCGGTCGCCGGTCCAGGTCGAGCGCAGGCGGTAGTGGTGCTCTCCGTTCATGCCTCCAGTCTGCCCCTCTCCGTCGCGTGCGTCGCCGGAATCCGTCCCTTCGAGAGGACCGGAGGCGACGGATCCCTGCGACTCGCACCGGCGTCCACCCGGGGGCGGAGCGACCCTGCGCGATACGATGAAGGGATGCCCGCCACGCCCCCCGCCTCCGTCGAACTCGCCGTCGTCGATCGCAACGGATTCGTCGAATCACGCCACTTCGGCGTCGCCGTCGTGCTCGCTCCCGACGGCACCGAGAAGATCACCCTCGGCGATGCGTCGGCGCCGTTCCTCCCGCGATCGAGCATGAAGCCCCTGCAGGCGCTGGCGTGCCTGTCGGCCGGAGCCGATCTCGCCGACGAGCGGCTCGCGATCTCGATGGCGAGCCACTGCGGCACCGACCGCCACGCCGAGCTCGCCCGCGACATCCTGCAGTCGGCCGGTCTCACCGAAGACGACCTCGGCTGCCCCGCGGCGTGGCCCACCGACACCGCCTCGCGCGACGAGCTCGTGCGCGATCACGGCGCCCCCTCCCCCCTGCGCATGAACTGCTCGGGTAAGCACGCCGCGATGCTGCTCACGTGCGTCGCCAACGGCTGGTCGACGACCGACTACCTCGACCCGCAGCACCCGCTGCAGGTGCACATCCGCGAGGTGCTCGAGCGTCTCGTGGGCGAGCGCATGACGACCACCGCGATCGACGGCTGCGGCGCCCCCGTCTACGCGATGAGCATGGTCGGCCTCGCCCGGGCGATCCAGCGCATCGCGACCTCGTCGGAGCGCTCGCCCTTCGCCCTGCACCGCAGCGCCGGCGCTCTCGTGCGCGCGGTCAAGGAGCACCCGTGGACCATCGACGGTCCGGGCCGCCCCGACACGATCGTCATCGAGCGCCTCGGGGTGTTCTCGAAGATGGGCGCCGAAGGCGTGCAGGTCATGACCGCGCCCGACGGCACGACCGTCGCGTTGAAGATGTTCGACGGCTCCAACCGCGCCGCGCACGCCGTGGCGCTCCGCCTCCTCGAGCGCGCCGGTTCTCTCACCCCCGAGGCGGTCTCCGACACCCTCGCGCTGCTGCCCCTGACGGTGTCGGGCGGCGGAGGCGTGGTCGGCTCGATCCGCGCCGTCGTCTGAGCCCTGCCGCACCGCGCTTCGCGGCACGACCGCGAACACACGCACGGCCACCGCACGGCATCCGCCCGCCCTTTTCGAGAGCGGATGCCGTCACGCCTCAGATTCCGCCGTCGACCGACCGCGGGTAGGCGATCGGCTCGTCGGGCACGAGCACCTCGGTCTCGCGATTGAGGCTCTCGCCGCGGAAGAAGGGCTTCGACCCGGGGAACGCGAACCACACGAGCATGAGCACCACGCCGATCGCGAGGGCGCCGATGCCCACGACGAACGTGCCGCCGATTCCGAGCAGCACGGTGTTGCCGTACTCGGGGTCGTACATGTCGATCGCCGACTGGATGAACGCGTAGGTCAGCATGAGCGCACCCAGCAGCGGCAGGATGCCGCGGTAGAACAGGCTCTTCGCCGACGAGAACAGCTCGCGGCGGTAGTACCAGACGCACGCGTACCCGGTCATGGCGTAGTAGAACGCGATCGCGAGCCCGAGCGACAGGATCGAGTCCTGCAGGATGTTGTCACTGATGAGCGTCATGCCGATGTAGTACAGGCTCGCCACGATGCCCATGACGAGCGTCGAGAACGACGGCGTCTTGTACTGCGGGTGCACCGTCTTGAACCGCTCGGGCAGCGCCTTGTACGCCGCCATCGCGAGGGTGCCGCGCGCGGTGGGGAGGATCGTGGTCTGCGTCGACGAGACGGCCGAGATGAGCACGGCGACGATCAGCAGCCACCCGAACGGGCCGAAGAGGCCGTCCTTGAGGGCGAGAAAGACGTCGTCGGCGTTATCGGGGTTGGCCAGGCCCGCCCCGTCCTCGCCGACCCCGGCGTACATCATCGCGGCGACGGTGACGGTGACGTAGGTGCCGAGCAGGATCACCGTCGTCAGGAGGGCCGCCCGACCGGGGATGCGCTTGGGGTCTTTGGTCTCTTCGTTCAGCGCCAGGCACGTGTCCCAGCCCCAGTAGATGAACAGCGCGAGCAGCACGGCCTCGGTGAAGCCGCTCCAATCGGTGAACCCGAGCGGGTTGAACCAGGCCAGGTCGAAGGGGGTGGGGTTCGGAGCCGTGCCGTCGAAGAACTTCCACAGCGCCAGCACCACGAACAGGGCGAGCACGAGGTACTGCACCGCGAGCAGCACGTTCTGCAGCTTTTCGCCGATCTCGACGCCGCGGTAGCTGACGTAGGTCATCGCCGCGATGAAGGCGACTCCGGTGGCGGTCACCAGCGGCACGTTCTCGGCGAGCGAGCCGTCGCCGATCAGCGACCAGAGGTAGATGCCGGCGATCTGCGAGAGGTTGGCGAGCACGACCATGCCGGCCACGGCGACACCCCAGCCGCCCATCCAGCCGACCCACGGACCGAACGCCTTGGTCCCCCACGTGAACGTGGTGCCGCAGTCGGGGATCTCGTTGTTCAGCTCGCGATAGGCGAAGGCGATGAACAACATCGGCACGAAGGCGACGACGAAGGCGATCGGCGCTTGAGCGCCCACGGCCAGCACGACGAATCCGAGGGTGGCGACGAGCGAATACACGGGGGCGGTGGATGCCAGACCGATCACGGTCGAGCCCCATAGGCCCAGGGTGCCGGTGGCCAGGCCCTTGCCGGCCGTCCGTTCGGGTGCGGAGGTCATATGCCGAACGTAGAATCCGCGGCCAGCCGCGGTCAAGAGCGGATTCTCAGGAAGAGCGGCGCGCGACGTCGAGCACGACGATGGTGATGTTGTCGCGGCCGCCGTTCTCGAGCGCGGCGGCCATCATCGCTTCGACGGCCGCGGCGGGGTCGGCGTTGTTGTCGAGGAAGTGGCGGATGCCGAAGTCGGTGAGCTCTTTCGTCAGCCCGTCGGAGCAGATGACGAAGCGGTCGCCGTCGAGCACGTCGAGGCGGAGGTAGTCGGGCTTGACGCTGTCGCTCGGGCCCACCGCGCGCGTGATGACGTTGCCGTACGGGTGGTTCTCGGCCTCTTCGGGGCTCAGACGCCCGGCGGCGATCAGCTCCTGCACGACCGAGTGATCCGTCGTGACCTGCACGATCTCGCCGTCGCGGAGCAGGTACACCCGGGAGTCGCCGATGTTCAGCGTGACCCAGTGCGGCTCGTCGGTGTGCGTCTCGAGATAGAGACCGGTGAGGGTCGTGCCGGTGCCCTCGTCGGTGGTCTCGGGGTGGGCGATGATGTCTTTGACGGCGCGCGAGAGGGCCTTCTCGATGTTCTTCGTCGAGACGGTCTGATTGTCGACGACGGCGCGGAGGCGGTCGACCGTGCTGGCGCTGGCGATCTCGCCGCCGAGATGCCCGCCCATGCCGTCGGCGACGACGAACAGGGGGTACTCCGCGAGGACCGCGTCCTGATTGACTTCGCGGCGACGGCCGGTGTCGGTGCTGGCCGCCCACGACAGATCGAGCGTCGCGTCGTCGAGAGCGACGGTACGCGTGTGGGTGGTCACCTCGGGCACGAACGATCCTCCGGTTGGCCGACAGCTTCGCCGGCGGAAACGCACGGCCCTGTCATCTTAGTCGACGAGGGCACGCGAACCGCGGATACGCGGGCGCGTTGCATGACGGATGCGGCATCCACCGTCGAGGTTTACCCGGCTGCGGGGTCGGCGGGCAGGGGCAGGATCCCGTCGAGCTCGGCGATGTCGGCCGCGCTCGGGGTCCACGCGGTCGCTGCGGCGACGTTCGCGCGGACCTGCTCGGGGCTCGTCGCGCCCGCGATGACGCTCGAGACGACCGGGTGCGCGAGGAACCATCCGAACGTGGCCTCGAGCATGCTGATCTCGCGCGCGTCGCAGAACGCCTGGTATCGCTCGAGCGCGTCCCACGGGGCGTCGCGCCACAGGTGCGGGCGCTGACGCATGATGCGACTGCCCTCGGGTCCGCCCTCGCGCGTGAACTTTCCGGTCAGCAGACCGTTGTGCAGGGGGAAGAAGGGGAAGAACCCGAGCCCCCATCGCTCGGCGGCCGGGAGCACCTCGCGCTCCGCCGCGCGCGCCAGCAGGCTGTACTGGTTCTGCGCCGAGACGAAGCGCACTCCGGATGCCGCGTACTCGGCCTCGGCGATCTGCCATCCCGCGAAGTTCGAGTGACCGACGTAGCGCACCTTCCCCTCGCGGACGAGATCCGCCAGGGCGTCGAGCGTCTCGTCGACGGGCGTGGAGGGATCGGGCGTGTGCAGCTGGTACAGGTCGATCCAGTCTGTGCGCAGCCGCCGCAGGGAGTCCTCCACCGCCCGGCGGACGTGCGTGCGCGAGCCCTTCGCGCCGCCGCGGACGGGCGGGGCGAAGTCCGCGTGGCCGAACTTCGTCGCGAGGACGACCTCGTCACGGCGCCCCTCGAGCGCCTCCCCCATCAACGTCTCCGACAACCCGAACTCGCGGCCGTACATGTCGGCCGTGTCGAGGAAGGTGACTCCCGCCTCGATCGCCGCGTCGAGCACCGCGCGCGTTCCGTCGAGCGTTTCGGTGGCGGTTCCCGCTCGCCCGAAATTGTTGCACCCGAGTCCGATCGCCGACACGCGGAGTCCGGAGCGGCCGACGGGACGGAGAGGCAGGTCTGCGGGGGTCATCCCTCCACGCTAGCGGCGGGAACGGCGAAGGGCTCCCCGCGAGTGCGAGGAGCCCTTCGTGAACCAGTCCGTGTGTCAGACCACGGGTCCGGCCGGCGGCGGCGGGGGCGTGGTGCCCGTCGCCGGCGGCGGCGGAGTCGTGCCGGTGGCCGGCGGGTTGTACGACTGCGGGGCCGGGGGCGGGGGCGTGCTGCCGTAACCGGGAGCGCCGTAGCCGGAGCCGCCGACACCCGGGCCGCCGTTGCCGGAAACCTGCTGGGAGGGCTGCACGGGGATGCCGTTCCACACCGTCTTGTCGGCGAGGAAGGAGTTGGCCCACGGGGCGGGGCGAATGGCGGGGTTCCACGGGTTGTTGCCGAACGCGAGGATCGCGAGGAAGATCCACTGCCCCAGGGGGCCGAGGATGAACAGCAACAGGATCGGCCACTCCCGACCGAACTTCGCGTTGACGCGGTACGACACCATGATCAGCGCGACCACGATCGCGATGCCGGCCAGGAAGTTGAGGATCGGAACCGCGGTCGCCACGACCAGGGCCAGGATGACCCACGGCGAGAGGTCGCCCAGCTTGGCGAAGACCATGTAGTTGTAGATCGGGACCCAGGCGCGCCACTTGCCCTGGACGCCGGCCTTGTCGAAGATGCGCATCAGAAGGAATGCGCTGATGACGTACCCGGCGATGGAGAACAAGAAGATGAACAGGTAGACGATGCCGACCAAAGCGGCTTCGGCTCCGCTCGTCGTCCCGTAGTCGCTGTAGGCGAGATAAGAAGTGTTCACGAGGTTCCTCTCGTACGGAGTCGTGCGCGTCGCGCGACACCGGCGGGGCTCTCCCGCGACTCACATGGTAGCGAAGCTGTGACTTTCCTGACAGGGGTCGGGCGATGTCATAAAATCAGCGCGATCTCTCCGGCATCCGCGTCCTGCAGCGCCCACCCTGCCGCTCGAGCCCACTTCCGGAACTCCGCCAGACTCTCGATCCGGGGCCGCGTCAGCGCCAGGGACCGCACGAGGTCGCCCTTCGCGTGCTTGTTGAAGTGGTTTAGCGCTCGCACGGCGCCACCCTCGCCGGGGGTGACCACGCGCACGTACACCGAGGAGACCCCGGTCGGCACTGGCCCGAGGGCGGCATAGGCCTCCGACCGCAGGTCGAGCACGAAGCCGGGCCGCAGCTCTGCGAGGGCGTCGGTCACCGCATGCGCCCATACCCGCCGCAGCGCGGGGAGCCCCGGGATCGACGTTCCGGCGGCCAGTCGATACGCCGGGATCCCATCGAGCGCACCCACCGGACCGAACGGCGCCGAGTGGATCATGATGTGCTCCCCCAGCCACGCGCGGGCGTCGGCGTCAAGGCCGGCGGCATCCAGGGCGTCGAAGAGCACGCCCGTGTACCGATCGATCGCCGGCATGGTCGCGGCGGTCCGCAGCGCTGCGTTGTCGGCGATCTCGTGCCGACGCTTCTCGCTGAGCTTCAGCACGCGCGCGGCGAGGTCCTCGTCGGCCGCCAGGGCCACGAGCGCGTCGACCACCGCGTCGCGAGGCTCGCGCAGCAGGGTCAGCGCCAGCCCCTCGAGGTCGAGAGGCGGGCCCTCACCGCCGGGGCGCTTCGTCTCGGACGGGGGAAGCAGGACGAGCATGGGTACTCCGGAGAAACAGCGACGCGCGCCGCCCGGAGAACCGGGCGACGCGCGTCAGCGATGAAGCGGCGTCAGGAGACGAGAGCGGCGTTTCCGGCGACGATGGTGAGTTCGTCGTCGGCCATCGACAGGAAGCCGTCCTCGGCGTTGGCCAGGATCTTCGTGCCGTCGGTGCGGGTGATGCGCACCTCGCCCTGGGCGAGGATCGCCAGCACCGGCTCATGCCCCTGCATGAAGCCGATCTCACCCTCGACGGTCTTGGCGACGACCAGCGTCGCCTCCCCCGTCCACACCTCGGCGTCTGCCGACACCAGGCTCACGCGCAACGACATGTCAGCCGTTCTCCTTCTGGATCTGCGCCCACTTGGCCTCGACGTCGTTGATACCGCCGACGTTGAAGAACGCCTGCTCGGCGACGTGGTCGAAGTCGCCCTTGACGATCGCGTCGAACGACTCGATGGTCTCCTTGATCGGGACGGTGGAGCCCTCGACGCCGGTGAACTTCTTGGCCATGTAGGTGTTCTGCGAGAGGAACTGCTGGATGCGACGTGCGCGCGACACGACGATCTTGTCCTCTTCCGAGAGCTCGTCGACACCGAGGATCGCGATGATCTCCTGCAGTTCCTTGTTCTTCTGCAGGATCTGCTTCACGTCGGTGGCGACGCGGTAGTGGTCGGCACCGATGTAACGCGGGTCGAGGATGCGGCTCGTCGAGGTCAGCGGGTCGATGGCCGGGTACAGACCCTTCGACGCGATCTCACGCGAGAGCTCGGTGGTGGCGTCGAGGTGCGCGAACGTGGTCGCGGGGGCCGGGTCGGTGTAGTCGTCGGCGGGCACGTAGATCGCCTGCAGCGAGGTGATCGAGTGGCCACGCGTCGAGGTGATGCGCTCCTGGAGCACACCCATCTCGTCGGCGAGGTTCGGCTGGTAACCCACGGCGGAGGGCATGCGGCCGAGCAGCGTCGAGACCTCGGAACCGGCCTGCGTGAAGCGGAAGATGTTGTCGATGAACAACAGCACGTCCTGCTTCTGCACGTCGCGGAAGTACTCCGCCATCGTCAGGGCCGAGAGGGCCACGCGCAGACGCGTTCCCGGCGGCTCGTCCATCTGGCCGAACACGAGGGCTGTCTTGTCGAAGACACCCGCCTCTTCCATCTCGCCGATGAGGTCGTTGCCCTCACGGGTGCGCTCGCCGACACCGGCGAACACCGACACACCACCGTGGTCCTGCGCGACGCGCTGGATCATCTCCTGGATGAGGACGGTCTTTCCGACACCGGCGCCACCGAACAGACCGATCTTTCCACCCTGCACGTAGGGGGTCAGGAGGTCGATCGACTTGATGCCGGTCTCGAACATCTCGGTCTTCGACTCGAGCTGGTCGAAGCTCGGCGCCTTGCGGTGGATGCCCCAGCGCTCGGTGACCTCGATCGTCTCGCCGGGGGCGCCGTTGAGCACCTCGCCGGTCACGTCGAAGACCTTGCCCTTGGTGACGTCGCCGACGGGCACCGAGATGGGGCCGCCGGTGTCGCGCACTTCCTGACCGCGGACCATGCCGTCGGTGGGCTTGAGCGAGATGGCGCGGACGAGGTCGTCACCGAGGTGCTGTGCGACCTCGAGGGTGATCTCGGTCGACTGGTCACCGATGGTGATCGTGGTCTTCAGCGCGTTGTAGATCTCGGGGATCGCGTCATGCGGGAACTCGATGTCGACGACCGGGCCGGTGACGCGCGCGACGCGTCCGACGACGGCCGCGTCGGTCTTCTCGGCGGTGAGGCTCATGGCTTCTTCTCTCCTTGGGAACTTACTTGCCGGATGCCAGGGCATCGGCGCCGCCGACGATCTCGGCGATCTGCTGCGTGATCTCCGCCTGACGCGCGTTGTTGCGCAGGCGGGTGTAGTCGGTGATGAGCTTGTCGGCGTTGTCGCTGGCCGACTTCATCGCCTTCTGCGTCGCGGCGTGCTTGGCCGCCGACGACTGCAGGAGGGCGTTGAAGATACGGCTCTGCACGTACACCGGCAGGAGCGCATCGAGCACGGTCTCGGCATCCGGCTCGAACTCGTAGAGCGGGTAGACCTCGGCCTGAGCCGGAGCCTCGTCCGCCTCGAGGACCTCGAGCGGGAGCAGGCGCACCGATTCGGGCGACTGCGTCATCATGCTCACGAAGCGGTTGTACACGAGGTGGATCTCGTCGACACCGTCGTTGTCGCCGCCGGCGCGGTAGGCCTTCAGCACGGCATCCGAGATCTCCTCCGCCGTCGAGAACTGCGGCGTGTCGGTGTCGCCGACCCACTGCTCGATGCTCGGCATGCGACGGAACTGGAAGTACCCGACGGCCTTGCGACCGACCAGGTAGAAGACGACCTCTTTGCCCTGCGACCGCAGCAGCTCGGCCAGCTCGAGAGCCTCACGGAGGATCTGCGAGTTGAACGCGCCGGCGAGGCCGCGATCGGAGGTGAAGACCACGAGGGCCGAACGGCGGATGTTCTCGCGCTCGGTCGTCAGCGGGTGATCGACCGAGGAGTGCGTGGCCACCGCGGAGACGGCGCTCGTGACGGCTCGCGCGAAGGGAGATGCCGCACGCACACGCGCCATCGCCTTCTGGATGCGCGACGCCGCGATGAGCTCCATCGCCTTCGTGATCTTCTTGGTCGTCTGAGCAGAAGAGATCTTCTGCTTGTAGACCCGCAGTTGTGCGCCCATGATTTACGTCCTCGTGTCGTCGCTATTCAGCGACGGCCCTTGACGATTCGCTCCTGATTGACGTCTTCGGCCTCGGCGGCGTCGACCTTCTCGGCACCGACGACGCTGGTGTCCTGACCCGGCTGGAACTCCTTCGAGAAGGCATCGACGTGCTTCTCGAGCTCAGCGAGCGTGTCGTCACCGAGCACGTTGGTCTCGCGCAGGGTGTCGAGCACGGTCGAGTTGCGACGGAGGTAGTCGAGCAGCTCGCGCTCGAAGCGGAGCACGTCGGAGACCTCGACGGTGTCGAGCTTGCCGTTGGTTCCGGCCCAGATCGAGACGACCTGCTCCTCGACGGGGTACGGCGAGTACTGGGGCTGCTTGAGCAGCTCCGTCAGGCGCGCACCACGAGCCAGCTGACGACGCGAAGCCGCGTCGAGGTCGCTCGCGAACATCGCGAAGGCCTCGAGCGAGCGGTACTGCGCGAGCTCGAGCTTCAGGGTTCCGGAGACCTTCTTGATCGACTTGACCTGAGCGTCACCACCCACGCGCGACACCGAGATACCCACGTCGACCGCGGGACGCTGGTTGGCGTTGAAGAGGTCGGACTGCAGGAAGATCTGGCCGTCGGTGATCGAGATCACGTTGGTCGGGATGTACGCCGAGACGTCGTTGGCCTTGGTCTCGATGATGGGCAGGCCCGTCATCGAACCGGCGCCGAGCTCGTCGGACAGCTTCGCGCAACGCTCGAGCAGACGCGAGTGCAGGTAGAAGACGTCGCCGGGGTACGCCTCGCGGCCCGGCGGGCGGCGCAGCAGAAGCGAAACGGCACGGTAGGCCTCGGCCTGCTTCGACAGGTCGTCGAAGATGATCAGAACGTGCTTGCCGCCGTACATCCAGTGCTGGCCGATGGCCGAACCGGTGTAGGGGGCGAGGTACTTGAAGCCGGCGGGGTCGGAGGCGGGGGCCGCGACGATGGTGGTGTACTCCATCGCGCCGGCGTCCTCGAGCGCGCCCTTCACCGAAGCGATGGTCGAGCCCTTCTGGCCGATGGCGACGTAGATGCAGCGCACCTGCTTGTCGACGTCGCCCGACTCCCAGTTGGCCTTCTGGTTGATGATCGTGTCGATCGCGATGGCCGTCTTACCGGTCTGGCGGTCGCCGATGATGAGCTGACGCTGGCCGCGGCCGACGGGGATCATGGCGTCGATGGCCTTGATGCCGGTCTGGAGGGGCTCGTGCACGCTCTTGCGCTGCATGACGCCGGGAGCCTGGAGCTCGAGGGCACGACGACCCTCGATCGCGATCTCGCCGAGACCGTCGATCGGGTTGCCGAGCGGGTCGACGACACGGCCGAGGAAGCCGTCGCCGACGCCGACCGAGAGCACCTCGCCGGTACGGGTGACGCTCTGGCCCTCTTCGATGCCGGAGAACTCGCCGAGCACGACGACACCGATCTCGTTCTCGTCGAGGTTCTGGGCGAGGCCCAGCGTGCCGTTCGCGAAGCGGATGAGCTCGTTGGCCATCACGCCCGGGAGGCCCTCGACGTGAGCGATGCCGTCGGCCGCGTCGACGACGGCGCCGACCTCGGTCGCCGCAGCGCCGGTGGGCTCGTAGGCGGTGACGAAGTCCTTCAGCGCGTCACGAATGACGTCGGGGCTGATAGAGAGATCTGCCATTGTCTTCCTTCGTTCGTGGGGCACTGGGCCCCCAGATCCACGCCCACTCGGGCGGAAAGTCTTAGCCTGCGATCCGCTGGCGGAGGTCGGCGAGACGTGCGGACACGCTCGCGTCGATGACGTCGTCGGCGACCTGCACGCGCAGTCCGCCGAGGACCGAGGTGTCGATCACGGTGTTCAGCGTGATCGCCGAACCGTAACGCGCGCTGAGAGCGTTCTGCAGGCGCGTCTGCTGGTCGGCGTTCAGCGCCACGGCCGTGTAGACGGTCGCGACGATGCGCGAACGCTGGTCGGCGACGATGCGCTCGGCGCGGCGCAGCAGGGCGCGTACGCGACGACCGCGTGCCAGCCCGACCAGCGACGACACGATGAGCTCGGTGCCCGCGCTCGTGCGTCCGCCGAGCAGCGTCGACACCAGTGCGCTCTTCGCCGACGCGTCGCCGAGGCGACCGCCGAGGGCGAGTTCGAGCTCACCGTTCGAGGCGACCGTGCGCGAGAACGCGAACAGTTCGGACTCGATGTCGGCCGACTCGGCGACGGAGGTCGCCTGGACGGCGAGCTCCTCGAGTCCTTCGATGAACTCGCCGGCGTTCGACCAGCGCTGCTGCGCGGCACTGCTGAGCAGCGACACGGTCTGGGGCCGGTACGACGGTCCGAAGACCGCCGAGACGAGCCCTGCACGCGCCGCGGGCGGCACCGACGAGTCGGACAGCGCGCCGCTCAACTGCGCCGAACCGCTCACGGCACCGACGGCCGCGAACAGTTCGCGCGCGACGTCGAGATCGACGCCCGAGGTGGAGGCCAGGGCCTCCGCGGTCGCGGTCCGCGCCTGAGTGGTCGCGCTGCCCATCAGTTACCCACCGGTCCCTGAGCCTGTCGAAGGGTTTCGGAAGCCTCGAGCTCGGCGAGGAAGCGGTCGACCACGGCGTTGGCGCGCGCGTCGTCCGTCAGGGTCTCACCGATGACGTTGCCCGCGAGGTCGACCGCGAGGGTCCCGACCTCGGAGCGCAGCTGGACGAGGGTCGACTGACGCTCGGCCTCGATCTGCGCGTGGGCGGAGGCGGTGATGCGCGCAGCCTCTGCGGCGGCGGTCTCCTTCGCCTCGGCGACGATCTTGCGACCGTCCTGAGTCGCGCCCTCGCGGATCTCACCGGCCTGCTTGCGCGCCTCGGCGAGCTGAGCGGTGTACTCCTCGAGCGCGGCCTCGGCCTGGCGCTGGGCCTCGTCGGCCTTCGCGATGTTGCCCTCGATGGCGGCACTGCGCTCGTCGAGCAGCTTCGCCATGCGGGGCAGGGCGACGCGCCACACCACGACGACGATGATGATGAAGCACACCAGCGACCAGACGATGTCGTACACCGCCGGGATCAGCGGGTTCGGCGGCGCCTCGCCCGCGGGTTCCGCGGCGAGAGTGACAAGAGCGTTCAGCATCCTGTCTCCTTACAGTGAGTCGAGAGCGGCCGGATCAGGTGAAGATGAAGCCGGTCGCGATACCGATGAAGGCGAGCGCCTCGGTGAAGGCGATACCGATGAACATCAGGACCTGCAGGCGGCCCGCGAGCTCGGGCTGACGGGCGACACCCTCGATCGTCTTGCCGACGACGATGCCCACGCCGATGGCGGGGCCGATGGCGGCGAGGCCGTAGCCGATCGTGGCGACGTTACCGGTGACCTGGGCGAGAACCGTAGTTGCGTCCACGGGTTTTTTCCTTTCGTTGGGTGGCTCGGCGTGCGCCGGGCCGCTCAGTGCTCTTCTGCGACCGCGAGCTGGATGTAGACCGCGGTGAGGATCGCGAAGACGTACGCCTGGAGGAAGGCGACGAAGATTTCGAACAGGGTGAAAGCGAGACCGAAGGCGAGGGAGCCGGCGCCGAGCGCGATCCATCCGCCGCTGAGGCCGAACACGAAGAACTGCGTGGCCGAGAAGAACAGCACCAGCATGAGGTGGCCGACGACCATGTTCATCAGCAGTCGCAGCGTCAGAGTGACGGGGCGGATGATGAAGGTCGAGAGGAACTCGAGCGGGACGATGATGATGTACAGCGGCCACGGCACGCCCGAGGGCAGCAGCGCGTTCTTGAAGAAGCCGCCGGGGCTCTTCTTGATGCCGGCGTAGATGAAGGTCACGTAGGCGACGATCGCGAGCAGCATCGGCACCGCGATGACGCTGGTACCGGCGATGTTCAGACCTGGGATGACGCCCGTGATGTTCATGAACAGCACCATGAAGAAGATCGTGGTGAGGATCGGCAGGAACCGCTTGCCGTCTTTCCGGCCCAGGATGTCTTCGGCGATGTTGACGCGGACGAAGTCCAGGCCCATCTCGACGATGCTCTGGAAGCGGCCGGGGACGATCTTCATGCGGCGCGTACCGACCACGAGGAAGATCACCAGGACGGCGGTCGCGAGGAACTGGACCAGGTTGATGCGCGTGATCTCGAACGGCGCACCGAAGATGAACAGCCCCGGGAAGGTGATGACCGCGTCAGGGAAGAACTCCGAAATGGACGGCGGGTGAAATTCCGCACCCGCAGACGCGAAGTTCGTGATCAGGGTCGCAGCTTGAGTGGACAGCGCTGGCTCCAGCTTCGGGGCATCGGTGTGAACCGTTGCGACGATGGTCGGTGAGAGTACCCGAAGTGCGAACCTGGAGAAGATTTCCCATCGCGGGTGGGTACTTATGCAACCCTATCAAACTCCCGGCGGATCCATGAGTCCGGGCATCCGATCGTCTCGCCGCCGGACTAACGTGCACGGCTGCGGCGAGAGGTGGGTTATGGGCGATTCAGTCCCGTCGGTCGCCCGCATCGGGGTCGGTCGGAAGCGTCACATCGCTCGCGCTCGGGATACGCATGCGCAGCAGGACCACGACGTCGACGGCCAGTGAGGCGATCACGCTGACCACGAGGGCGACGTAGAAGACGACCGGGTCGACCCAGTCCTGTCCGCGCAGCACGACGATCGCGACGATGAACAGCACGAGCTTCAGCAGCCACCCGCCCAGCACGATGCCGAAGAAGATCGGCACGTAGAGGGGGTCGCCGAACCAGCGGTTGGCGATCAGGATGCTGGTGGCCGTGACCGCGAGGAAGATCGCGCTGACCGCGACGCCGGCGAGCGCGCTGCCGAGGCCGCCCGCTCCCCCGACCAGGAAGCCGACGACACCGCCGATCACGAGGAGCGCGAGAGTAACGAACCCTCCCCAGACGAGCGCCGTGCGCAGCACGGGAGTGCTCGAGAGGGGACGACGATGGGCGGGGGCGGTGCTGCTCATGAGGGGGACTCCGGTCGGGTGGGTCGGGGGCGCCGCGCGAGGCGGCGCAGACGATGCTGTGAGGGCAGGAGGGTGAGCACCGCGCACGCGGCGACGCCGACTACTCCGAAGGCGATGCCGAACGCGTAGTCGCCGGGCCAGCTCTGCTGCGTGCCGATGTACATCAGCAGGAACGCCAGGCTCACCACGGCGGTCCAGCTGTAGAAGATCAGCACGGCGTCGCGGTCGGAGTGACCCATGTCGAGCATGCGGTGGTGCAGGTGCTTGCGGTCGGGTGAGAAGGGCGAGCGCCCGGCCCATTGGCGGCGGGCGACGGCCAGACCGAAGTCGAGCAGCGGCAGCAGCACGATCACGACCGGGAGCAGGATCGGGATGAACGCACCGAGGAGCTGCGAACGGCCGATCTTCTCGGGGTCGAGCACCGCGGGGTCGAGCTGACCGGTGATGGCGACGGCGGAGCTGGCCATCAGCAGGCCGAGCATGAGAGCCCCGGCGTCGCCCATGAAGAGCTTGGCGGGCGTCCAGTTCATCGGCAGGAAGCCGAGGCACGCCCCCACCAGCACGGCCGCGATGAAGGAGGCGAGGTTGAAGTAGGTGCTGGCGCCGGTGTCGCGCACGAGCAGGTAGGAGTAGGCGAAGAACACCCCGTTGGCGATGAGGCACACCCCCGCGACGAGGCCGTTCAACCCGTCGATGAAGTTGACGGCGTTCATGACCACGACGAGGGCGAAGACCGTCAGCAGGAAGCTCACCCAGCTCGAGCCCACCGTCAGAGCTCCGATGGGCAACGACAGGATCTGCAGTTGCCCGAACCAGGCGATGACGCCGGCGGCGATGAACTGCGCGCCGAGCTTGATCATCCAGTCGAGGTCCCACAGGTCATCGGCCACTCCGACCAGCACGATGAGCAGCACGGCTCCGAGCAGAGAGAGCACGGGGACCGGATCGGTCCAGAAGATCGCGAAGTAGGGGTTGCGGCTCGACAGCGCGAACGCCGCGACGACACCGAGGAACATCGCCACCCCGCCCAGGCGCGGCGTCGGCGTCTTGTGCACGTCGCGATCCCGGATGCCGGGATAGAGCTTGAACCGCAGAGCGAGCTTCCACACCACCCACGACAGCGCGAGCGTCACCGCGGCCGTGAAGAGGATGGTGAGGAGGTATTGGGTCACGGACCCGGCGCCTCGGCATCCGGGGTCGCGTCGGCGATCGGCGCGGCGTCGGACAACGCGGCGTCGGATGCGGACGGGGTCGGGCCCTCGTCGACCGGGTCGGGCTCGAGCAGGTCGCCCAGCACGGCACGCAGGCGATCGCGCGAGATCGCGCCCTCGCGCAGCACGCGCACCTGCGGCTCGGCGCCGCCCACGAGCGTCGTGGCGTCGATGATGGTGGAGGCGACGCCGGTCTCGCTGGGACCCGCGTCGAGGTACGCCGCGACGTTGTCGCGCAGCATGTCGCGCGCGGAGTCGATGTCGACGGCCGCCGGACGACCCGTCAGATTGGCGCTCGAGACGGCGAGGGGGCCGGTCTCCTCGAGCAGCTCGAGCGTGAGCTTCTGCGCGGGCATGCGCACCGCGACGGTGCCGTGCGTGTCACCGAGGTCCCACGATAGCGAGGGCTGCGCGGGCAGGACGATGGTGAGCCCGCCGGGCCAGAACTCGCGCACGAGGTCGTCGACCGCGGGCGGGATCTCGGCGACGAGCGCGCGCAGGGTGGCGACGCCCGGAACGAGCACGGGCGGCGGCTGCTGGCGACCGCGGCCCTTCGCCTCGAGCAGACCCGCGACGGCGCGCGCGTTGAACGCGTCCGCGGCGATTCCGTAGACCGTATCGGTGGGGAGCACGACGAGTTCGCCTCTGCCGATCGCCTGACGCGCATGGCGCATCCCGGACAGCAGTTGCGACTCGTCACGGCAGTCGTAGACGGGAGACATGTCGGGCCACAGTCTAGTCGGGCCGCGTGGGAGCCGTGATCGGCCGCGATCAGGGACGGACGGCCGTCGTCGCGCGGTCGCGGGTGGTCAGGTCGGGGTGCGTCGCGGCCGATCTCCAGCCGTCGGCCGAGAGGATCGCGCGGATCGCCTCGCCCTGCCACTCGCCGTGCTCGATGACGATCGTGCCGCCCGGGTGCGCGAGGCGCAGACCCACACGACTGAGAGTACGCACGGCATCCAGCCCGTCCGGTCCGCCGTAGAGCGCCGCGGGAGGGTCGTACAGCCGCACCTCGGGGTCGCGCGGGATGGCGTCGTCCGGAACATACGGGGGGTTGGATGCCACGACCGAGACCGTGCCGTCGAGCTCGGGGAACGCCTCGGCGAGGTCGATGAAGGCGAGCTGCAGATTCTGCGCGCCGATGCGGGCGAGGTTGAGCTTGGTCCAGACGAAGGCGTCGACGGAGTTCTCGGCGGCGAAGACCCGGGCGTGCGGGACCTCGGTGGCGAGGGCGAGGGCGATCGCTCCGCTCCCGGTGCCGAGGTCGACGGCGATGGGGGCATCGGATGCCGCGACGCGCAGCGCGTCGATCGCCAGCTGCGCCACCATCTCGGTCTCGGGGCGCGGAACGAACACCCCCGGCCCGACGGCGAGCTCCAGGGCGCGGAAGGGCGCGAGTCCGGTGAGGTGCTGCAGCGGCTCGCGGGCGCAGCGTCGGTCGACGAGGGGCGCGAGAGCGCGAACGGCGGACTCCGGCATCCGGTCGCCGCGGATGGCCGCCGCCTGCACTCCCCCGCGCGAGGTCTCGAGCACGTGGCCGACGAGCAGTTCGGCGTCGACCTGCGCGTCGGGGATCCCGGCGGCGGCCAGTCGGGCGGCGGTCGCGCGCACCGTCTCGACGACGCTCGCGGCGGCGGGGGCGGGCGCGGGCGCGGGCGCGGAAGCTGTCTCAGGCATGACGGGAGTCGAGTTTAGTCGTGCGGGTCCCGCCCCCGCCGGGGCGCCTGCGCGCATCCTGCCGCACGGCGTCACACAGGCGTCGGTGTCGGAGGGCTCACCTAGGATGATCGCGACCCGAACGACGGCGAAAGGCGAGCCATGCCCGGCATCCACCCCGACATCACGACAGCTTTCGGCGACACTCCGCTGGTGCGCCTGAACCGCGTCGCCGAAGGCACCGACGCGCAGATCCTGGCGAAGCTGGAGTTCTACAACCCCGCCTCGAGCGTCAAGGACCGCCTGGGCATCGCGATCGTCGATGCGGCCGAGGCCTCGGGCGAGCTCAAGCCCGGCGGCACCCTGGTCGAGTCCACCAGCGGCAACACCGGCATCGCGCTGGCCATGGTCGGCGCCGCCCGCGGCTACAAGGTCATCCTCACGATGCCCGCGTCGATGTCGAAGGAGCGCCGCATCCTCCTGAAGGCGTTCGGCGCCGAGCTCGTGCTCACCGACCCCACCAAGGGCATGTCGCACGCCGTCGACGAAGCCAAGCGCATCGTCGCCGAGACCCCCGGCGCCGTCTGGGCCCGTCAGTTCGAGAACGAGGCCAACCCCGCGATCCACCGCAAGACGACGGCCGAAGAGATCCTGCGCGATACCGAGGGCAAGGTCGACTACTTCGTCGCCGGCATCGGCACGGGCGGCACCATCACGGGTGTCGGCCAGGTGCTCAAGGAGCGCGTACCCGGGGTCAAGATCGTCGCCGTCGAGCCCGCCGACTCCCCCGTCCTCACCAAGGGCCACCCCGGCCCGCACAAGATCCAGGGCATCGGCCCCAACTTCGTGCCCGCGATCCTCGACCGCGACATCATCGACGAGGTCATCGATGTCGAGTTCGACGACGCGATCCGCCTGGCCCGCGAGACCGCGGCGAAAGACGGCATCCTCGTCGGCATGTCGTCGGGTGCCGCCATCTGGGCCGCGCTCGAGGTCGCACGTCGCCCCGAGGCCGCGGGCAAGAACATCGTCGTCATCATCCCCTCGTACGGCGAGCGCTACCTCTCGACCGCTCTGTACGAGCACCTGCGCGAAGACTGACGTGGGGGTCCTCTCCCGAATCCGCGAAGACGTCTCCTCCGCCAAGCTCCGCGACCCCGCGGCGCGCGGCGCTCTCGAGATCGCCGTGCTCTACCCGGGTCTTCACGCCGTGTGGTCGTACCGCATCGCGAACCGCCTGTGGCGGCGGGGTCTGCGCTTCCCGGCGCGGGCCCTGTCGCAGGTGACCCGGTGGCTCACGGGCATCGAGATCCACCCCGGAGCCACCATCGGGCGCCGGTTCTTCATCGATCACGGCATGGGTGTCGTCGTGGGCGAGACGGCCGAGGTCGGCGACGACGTCATGCTCTACCACGGCGTCACTCTCGGCGGTCGTCAGCGCGAGGGCGGCAAGCGCCACCCCACGCTGCACGACGGGGTCGCCGTGGGCGCGGGGGCGAAGATCCTCGGCCCGATCACTCTGGGCGCGCGTTCCGTGGTCGGAGCGAACGCCGTGGTGACGCGGGATGCACCGGCCGACAGCGTGCTGGTGGGGGTGCCGGCCACGGCCCGCACGCGCCGCGGGGGCGAAGACACCCGCGCGCTGCTGACCACGCCCGAGTACTGGATCTGATCGCGACCGCCTGCGCCGGCATCGCCGTAGGCTCGGACAATGCCCCGTCTGCACGACCTCTCGCTCGTGGCCCAGGTCGACGGACTCCGCAGCGGTGATCTCTCACCCGCCGAGCTGACGACCCACTACCTCGATCGCATCGACCGCCACCGCGGTCTCGGCGCCTTCGCCGAGGTCACTCCGGATGCCGCGCTCCGACGGGCGGCCGACCTCCCCCGACCGGCCGACAGACCGCTGTGGGGCATTCCGCTGGCGGACAAAGACCTCGTCGCCCGCGCCGGCGTGCCCACGCGGTACGGATCGCGCGCGCGGGTCGACCACGTGCCCACGGCATCCGATCCCCTCGCCGCGGCACTCGACGCCGCCGGAGCGATCAACGTCGGTAAGACCAGCACCTCGGAGTTCGGTCTCACCGGGTTCACCGAACCGCTGATCCACGACCCGGCGCGCGATCCCTGGCGCCCCACCGCGGGCGCGGGCGGCTCGAGCGGTGGGGCGGCGGTGGCCGTCGCCGCGGGACTCCTCCCTGCGGCCGTCGGCTCGGACGGCGGCGGCTCGATCCGCATCCCCTCGGCGACCGTGGGGGTCGTGGGCCTGAAACCCTCGCGCGGGCGGCTTCCGATCGGCTCGGGCTTCGACTCCCCCGACGGACTGTCGGTCACGGGACCGATCGCACGCACGGCGGAAGACGCGGGCCTCCTGCTCGACGCCCTCGTCGGCCTCGCCCCCTTCTCGTACGCGACGGCCGCCCCCGGAGCCGGGCCCTTCGTCGACGCCGCCCGACGCGTCCCCGGCCACCTGCGCCTCGGCGTCACCACCGTCTCACCGTGGGATGACGACGAAGACATCGTCCTCGACGCCGACGCTCGCACGGCCCTCGACACGGCCACCGCCTGGCTCGACGACTCTGGGCACGCGGTGGCGGATGCCGACTGGCATCCGTTCGGCTATGCGGAGCTCTTCCACGTGCTCTGGCGGGCGAGTGCCGCACGCATTCCGCTGAGCGACGCCGATGCCGAGCTCGTCGAGCCGCTCACGGCCTGGCTCGTGCAGGAGGGGCGTCGCCTGTCGGCCCTCGACCTGCTCGGCGGACTCGCGGCCGCCCGGGCGTTCGAGCGTCGCACCATCACCGACTTCTCGGCCTTCGACGCCGTGCTCACCCCGGCTCTCGCGCAGCCGCCCCAGCCGGTCGGCTCGTACGCGGAGCACAGCCCCGAGCGCACGTTCGCGATGCAGGTCGAGTACGCGCCGTACTCGAGCTTCGTCAACGTCGCCGGGTTGCCCGCGATCACTGTGCCGGTGACGACGGATGCCGCGGGCCACCCCGTGTCGGTGCAGCTCGTCGGCCGCCCGGGGGGTGAGGCGACGCTGCTGTCGCTCGCCGCTCAGCTCGAGGCCCGCCGGGGCCCGCTCCCCCATCCGCCCGCCTGGGACGTGTGACGCTCCCTGCGACACAGCGCAGGAGATCCGACTTCATCCCCGCGCCGGCCTCGGCATGTAGACGGGGTGACGTCCCTGGATCCTGCGTTGTGGTCTCGGGATGGTGTCAGGGCAACAGGCCGGCCGCGGTGAAGGCTCGGGCGTAGATCTCGCGGATCACACCCTCTTTGCGGGCGTTGTACTCGCTCATCAGGCCGTCGGCCGCGACAGCGCGCTTGACCGCGGCGTACCGCTCGCGATCGGCCTCGTCGGCGCGCAGCCAGTCGCGGAAGATGCGGTGCCGTGCGGCCTCGGGGCTGTCGGGCGGCCACACGTGAAGGTTGGCGGCCGGCTCGGCCGAGACCAGGCAGCGATGGCCGAACCACCACGGCTCGCGCACGCGCAACACGAAGCCGAGTGCTTCGAGTGCCGGCACGTAGGCATCCTCGTCGTCGGTGTCGGCGACCGTCAGGTCGATGTCGATGACGGGCTTGGCGGCCAGCCCGGGGACCGACGTCGACCCCACGTGGTCGATCCGCAACGCGCGCTCGCCGAGCGCCGCGACGATGCCCGCGCGGAGCGTCTCGAAGAGCTCGGGCCAGGCGGCATCCGGATCCACGATCTCGATGTGCCGCACCTGCTCCACGGCGCCGACCCATGGCGAGAGTCCAGGCGGGGGCGGGGTGTCGTCGAACGACACGATCTGAGCGGCGGTGAGCACCACCCGAGCTTAGGAGTCGGCGAGGGCCGCGAGGCGCGCTTCTTCGTCGGCCGTGATCGCCGACTCGATGATCGGGCCGAGGGCGCCGTCCATGACCTGATCGAGGTTGTACGCCTTGTATCCGGTGCGGTGATCGGCGATGCGGTTCTCGGGGAAGTTGTAGGTGCGGATGCGCTCGGAGCGATCCATGCCGCGAATCTGCGACTTGCGCGCATCGGCGGCGACCGCGTCGCGCTCCTCCTGCTGCTTGGCGAGCAGGCGGGCGCGCAGCACGCGCATACCGGCCTCGCGGTTCTGCAGCTGCGACTTCTCGTTCTGCATCGACACGACGATTCCGGTGGGAACGTGGGTGATGCGCACCGCGGAGTCGGTCGTGTTCACGGACTGACCACCGGGGCCCGAGGAGCGGAAGACGTCGATCTTCAGGTCGTTCGGGTCGATGCCGACCTCTTCGGGCTCGTCGACCTCGGGGAACACGAGCACGCCCGTGGTGGAGGTGTGGATGCGACCCTGCGACTCGGTGGCGGGCACGCGCTGCACGCGGTGCACTCCGCCCTCGTATTTCAGGTGCGCCCAGACACCCTGAGCGGGGTCGCTCGACGATCCCTTGATCGCGACCTGGACGTCTTTGTAGCCGCCGAGATCGGATTCGGTGCGTTCGAGCAGCTCCGTCTTCCAGCCCATGGATGCCGCGTACTGCAGGTACATGCGCAGCAGGTCGGCCGCGAAGAGGGCGCTCTCGGCCCCACCCTCGCCGCCCTTGATCTCCATGATCACGTCACGGGCGTCGTCGGGGTCGCGCGGGATGAGCAGGCGCCGCAGGCGCTCCTGCGTCTCGGCCACGCGCTCCTCGAGCGCCGGGACCTCTTCTGCAAAGGCGGAGTCCTCACGGGCGAGCTCGCGAGCCGCCTCGAGGTCGTCGGACGCCGCGGTCCACGCTTCGTGGGCCGCGACGATCCGCGACAGCTCGGCGTAGCGTCGGTTGACGCGCTTGGCGCGCGCGGCGTCCGCGTGCACGGCCGGGTCGGAGAGTTCCTCCTGGACGGCCTTGTGCTCGTCGAGCAGTCCGCGGACCGACTCGAACATGGCGGGTTCCGACATCGCGCCTCCCGCCCCGATCAGCGGATGCTGTTGTCGTCACCGCCGCGCGAGGGCGCCGGGATCGACTTCTGCATCTGCACGAGGAACTCGACGTTGGACTGCGTCTCCTTGAGCTTTCCGAGCACGACCTCGAGGGCCTGCTGGGGGTCGAGACCGGCCAGCGCGCGACGGAGCTTCCAGGTGATCTTGACCTCGTCGCTCGACAGCAGCATCTCTTCGCGACGGGTGCTCGACGCGTTGACGTCGACCGCCGGGAAGATGCGCTTGTCGGCGAGCTGGCGGCTCAGGCGCAGTTCGCTGTTGCCGGTGCCCTTGAACTCCTCGAAGATCACGTCGTCCATCTTGGACCCGGTCTCCACGAGCGCCGTGGCCAGGATCGTGAGCGATCCGCCGTTCTCGATGTTGCGCGCGGCGCCGAAGAAGCGCTTGGGCGGGTACAGCGCCGAGGCGTCGACACCGCCGGAGAGCACGCGGCCCGAGGTGGGGGCGGCGAGGTTGTACGCGCGGCCGAGGCGGGTGATCGAGTCGAGCAGCACGACGACGTCGCGGCCGAGCTCGACGAGACGCTTCGCGCGCTCGATGGCCAGCTCGGCGACCGTGGTGTGGTCTTCGGCCGGACGGTCGAAGGTCGAGGCGATGACCTCGCCGCGCACGGTGCGCTGCATGTCGGTGACCTCTTCGGGACGCTCGTCGACGAGCACGACCATGAGGTGGACCTCGGGGTTGTTCGTCGCGATCGCGTTGGCGATCTGCTGCAGCACGATCGTCTTACCGGCCTTGGGGGGCGCGACGATCAGGCCGCGCTGGCCCTTGCCGACCGGGGCGACCAGGTCGATGATGCGCTGCGTGAGCTTCTCGGGGCCGGTCTCGAGGCGCAGGCGCTCCTGGGGGTACAGGGGCGTGAGGTTGTTGAACTCGACGCGGGTGGCGGCGTCGTCGACCGACAGGCCGTTGATCGAGTCGACCTGCACGAGCGCGTTGTACTTCTGACGGCCCTGCTGCTCGCCCTCGCGGGGCTGCTTGATGGCGCCGACGACGGCGTCGCCCTTGCGGAGGTTGTACTTCTTGACCTGACCGAGCGAGACGTAGACGTCGCTCGGGCCGGGCAGGTAGCCGGTGGTGCGCACGAACGCGTAGTTGTCGAGCACGTCGAGCACGCCGGCGATGGGGACGAGCACGTCGTCTTCGCCGATCTCGGTCTCGAACTCATCGCCCGCGGTGGTCTGGCCGCGGCGCTTGTTGCGCTGACGGTTGCGGCTGTTGGCTGCGCCGCCCTGCTGCTGCTGCGCCTGCTGGCCGTTCTGCGCGTTGTCGCGCTGGGCACCGTCGCGCTGGCCGCCGTCACGCTGGCCGCCGTCGCGCTGGCCGCCGTCGCGCTGTGCGCCGTTGTCGCGACCGCCCTCGCGCTGGCCGCCCTGCTGCTGCGGGGCCTCGGCCTCGTCGGCGGCGGGCTGAGCGACGTCGGCCTTGTCGGCGTCGGTCTTGTTGCGGTTGCGGTTGCGCGAGCGGCTGCGGCCACGGCCACGGGCCGGGGTCTCGTCGGCCTGCTCGGCACCGTCGGCGGGCGCGGCGTCTGCCTGCTCGGCGTCGGCCTGCTCGGCGTCGCCGTCAGCGGTCGCGGCGTCGGCGGCGGGAACCTCGGTGGCGGCAGCCTCGTCGACCGCGGGGGTCTCGGTGCTGGCGTCGGCGTCGGCGGCCACGTCGGCGGCCGTGGTGACCGGGGTGGTCGCGGGCTCGTCGGTCACGGCGTCGGCGGCAGCGGTCTCGGCGGCGGGCGCCTCGGCGGCGGCGGCCTCAGCGGCGGCCTTCTCTTCAGCGGCGGCGGCCTCGGCGGCGGCCGTCTCTTCGGCGGTCGCGCTCTTGGCACGGCGCGGAGCACGCTTGCGCGGGGCGCGCGCGGGCTTCTCGACCGGCGCCGCCTCTACGGCGGCGGGCTCTGCGGCGACCTCGGCGGCGGGCGCCTCCGCAGCGGCGGGCGCGTCGGCGACCGTCTCGGCCGGGGCCTCGGCGGCGAGAGCGTCATCGGTGAACAGTGCCTCGGGGGCGGCGTCGGCCGGGGCCTCGTCGGCCTCCGGGGCCGCTTCGCCCTCGGCCGCAGCGGGCGCGTCGGTCTGTTCGGTGTCGGTGCCCTCCACCGCAGCCGTGGGCTGCTCTTCGGTGGGGGTCTCGGCGCCCTCGGGCGCGTCGACGGGCTGGGTCTCGGAGATGGACTCCACGAGTGCTCCTCAGGATGAAACGTGATCAGATCGCGCGTCGTCGTGCAGATCGCAGACGACGGACACCAGCGGTTCGGGAGACTGCAGCCGATACCGGGTTCGCGATGTGTTGCGGATTTCGCAGGTGGTGCAGAGGCTCAGATTCGCGAATTTACGCGGAACCCTCTGCGTTTTTCACTGTACCACCCTTGACGTCGACGGCGAGCATGAGCGCCTGCCACGGGGTGTCGACGACGGATGCCATAAGATCCGCGGCCGCGAGTCGCTGTCCCGGCCCGTCGGCGAGGACGAGCACGCTCGGTCCGGCACCGGACACGACCGCGGCGTACCCCTCCGCGCGGAGGGCGCGCACGAGCCGGTCGGTCTCGGGCATGGCCTGCGCGCGGTAGTTCTGGTGCAGCTTGTCTTCGGTGGCCGCCATGAGCAGCTCGGGGCTCTGCGTCATCGCCGCGATCAGCAGCGCCGAGCGCGAGACGTTGAACACCGCGTCTTCCCGCGGCACCTGCAGCGGCTGGAGGCTGCGCGCGACCGCCGTCGACATCGTGAAGCTCGGCACGAGCACGAGGGGCGACACACCGCGGTGCACGATCAGCTGCTTGTGCTGGGGGCCGGCGGCATCCATCCACGCGATCGTGAGACCGCCGAACAGCCCGGGGGCAACGTTGTCGGGGTGGCCCTCCATCTCGGTCGCGAGGCGCAGCAGGTCGACGTCGCTGAATGCGACCTCGCCCTCAAGCAGACCCTTCGCGGCCAGGATGCCGGCGACCACGGCCGCACCGGACGAGCCCATGCCCCGCCCGTGCGGGATGACGTTGTGCGCGGTGAGGCGGAGCCCCGGCAGGGTGCGGCCGACCGAGGCGTACGTGTGCGCCATCGCGCGCACGACGAGGTGCGACGCATCGCGCGGCACCTCGGCGACCCCTTCGCCCTCGACCTCGATCTCGAGGCGGTCGCCCTCGAGCTGCTCGACGACGAGTTCGTCGTAGACGCTCAGTGCGAGGCCGAGGGTGTCGAAGCCGGGCCCGAGGTTCGCGCTGGTGGCGGGAACCCGGACGGCGACCCGACGGCCGGGGCCTGAACTCACGCGGTCACCGGCTGCAGGTCGAGCACGGAGGCGACCTCCGAGGTGGCGGCGTCGACGACGGTCGGCTGCACGTCGGTGCCGTCGGACTTGCGCAGGGCCCACTGGGGGTCCTTCAAGCCGTGGCCGGTGACGGTGAGCACGACCTTCGCGCCGGCGGGCACGATGCCGGCCTCGGCGCGCTCGAGCAGACCCGCGACGCTGATGGCCGAGGCGGGCTCGACGAAGATGCCCACCTCGCCGGCGAGGATCTTCTGCGCCTCGAGGATGCGGGCGTCGTCGATCGCGCCGAAGTAGCCGTCGGTGGCCTCGCGGGCTTCGAGGGCGAGATCCCACGACGCGGGGTTGCCGATGCGGATGGCGCTGGCGATCGTCTCGGGCTGCCTGACGACCTCGCCGCGCACGAGCGGCGCGGAACCCTCGGCCTGGAAGCCGAACATGCGGGGCACGCGCGTGGCGACGCCGCGGGCGGCCTCTTCGCGGTAGCCGCGCGAGTACGCGGTGTAGTTGCCGGCGTTGCCGACGGGGATGAAGTGGAAGTCGGGGGCGTCGCCCAGAACCTCGACGACCTCGTAGGCGGCGGTCTTCTGCCCCTCGATGCGGTCGGGGTTCACCGAGTTCACCAGGTGCACCGGGTAGTGGTCGGCGAGCTCGCGCGCGATCTCGAGGCAGTCGTCGAAGTTGCCGCGGATCTGGATGAGCCGGCCGTTGTGCGCCACCGCCTGGCTGAGCTTGCCCATGGCGATCTTGCCCTCGGGCACGAGCACCGCGGCGGTGATGCCGGCGTGGGCGGCGTAGGCCGCGGCCGAGGCCGAGGTGTTGCCGGTCGAGGCGCAGATGACGGCCTTCGCCCCATGCTCGACGGCGCGCGAGAGGGCCACGGTCATGCCGCGGTCCTTGAACGAACCCGTCGGGTTCATGCCCTCGTACTTCACCCAGACGTCGGCGCCGGTGCGACGCGACAGTGCGGGTGCGGGCAGCAACGGAGTGCCGCCCTCGCCCAGGGTGACGACGGTGGAGGCGTCGGTGACACCCAGACGGTCGGCGTATTCGCGGAGGACTCCGCCCCAGAGGTGTGCCATGTCAGTTCCCTTCCACACGCAGCACGGAGACCACGCGCTCGACGACGCCGCTCGCGGCGAGACGCTCGACGGTCTCGCTCAAATCCTGCTCGCGGGCCTTGTGTGTTCCGATGACCAGGCGGGCCGATCCCGCTCCGGTCGCTGAGCCTTGCGCTTCGTTCGCTGAGCCCGTCGAAACGACGGCACCCGAAGACGCCTCGATGACGGTCTGCTCGACGGTCGCGATCGACACGCGACCCTCGCTGAGGATGCCCGCGACGGTGGCCAGCACGCCCGGCTGGTCGTCGACCTCGAGCGTGATCTGGTACCGCGTGATGACGTGCCCGATCGGCACGGCGGGCAGGTTGGCACGGGTCGACTCACCCACGCCGATGCCGCCGGCGATGTGGCGGCGCGCGGCCGAGACCACGTCGCCGAGCACGGCCGAGGCGGTCTGCACGCCGCCGGCGCCGGCGCCGTAGAACATCAGGTCGCCCGCGGCCTCGGCCTGCACGAAGACGGCGTTGTTCGCACCGTGGACGCTCGCCAGCGGGTGCGTGCGCTCGACGAGCGCGGGGTACACGCGCACCGAGATCGACTCACCGCCGCCGTTCTCGCCGGCCAGGCGCTCGCACACGGCGAGGAGCTTGATGACGTAACCCGCGTGCCGGGCCGACTCGATCATCGCGGCGTCGACCGCGGTGATGCCCTCGCGGTGCACGGCGTCGAGCGGGACGGTGGTGTGGAAGGCGAGGCTCGCGAGGATCGCGGCCTTCTGCGCGGCGTCGTAGCCCTCGACGTCGGCGGTGGGGTCGGCCTCGGCGTACCCGAGGGCCTGCGCCTGGGCGAGCACGTCGCCGAAGTCGGCGCCCTCGGTGTCCATGCGGTCGAGGATGTAGTTCGTCGTGCCGTTGACGATGCCCATGATGCGCACGACCCGGTCGCCGGCGAGCGAGTCGCGCAGCGGTCGGATGATGGGGATGGCACCCGCGGCGGCGGCTTCGTAGTAGACCTCGGCGCCCACCTGGTCGGCGGCCTCGAACACCTCGGAGCCGTGGGTGGCCAGCAGCGCCTTGTTGGCGGTGACGACGTCGGCGCCCGACGCGATCGCGTGCAGCACCTGCGTGCGGGCGGGCTCGATGCCGCCCATGAGCTCGATGACGATGTCGCTGCCGACGATCAGGGTGTCGGCGTCGGTGGTGAACAGCTCGCGCGGCAGGTCGACGTCGCGCTTGGCGTCGAGGTCGCGCACGGCGATACCGGCGAGTTCGAGCTTCGCGCCCGCGCGGTCGGCGAGCTCGTCGCCGTGCCTGAGAAGCAGGTCGGCGACCTGCGAGCCGACGGCGCCGGCGCCGAGGAGCGCCACGCGGAGCGTGCGGTAGTCGGTCATTCGGTGTCTCCGTGGGGTGTTTTCGTGGGGGCGGATGCCGGGATCCCGGCGTCGCGCGCGAGCAGGTCGTCGATGCTCTCGCCGTGGACGATCACGCGGGCCCGACCGTCGCGCACGGCGACGACCGGCGGACGCGGGGTGTAGTTGTAGTTGCTCGCGAGCGAGAAGCAGTAGGCACCGGTGGCGGGCACGGCCAGCAGGTCGCCCGGGGTGACGTCGGAGGGGAGGTACTCGGCATCCACCACGATGTCGCCCGACTCGCAGTGGTGGCCGACGACGCGCGAGAGCGCCGGGGTCGCGCCGCTCGTGCGCGAGACCAGCCGCGCCGAGAAGTCGGCGCCGTACAGGGCGGGCCGGGCGTTGTCGCTCATGCCGCCGTCGACGCTGACGTAGGTGCGGTCGAGGTTCTCACCCGCCGTCACGGTCTTGACCGTGCCGACCTCGTAGAGGGTGATGCCGGCCTGACCGACGATGACGCGACCGGGCTCGGTGGCGACGTCGGGCATGGGGATGCCGCGCACCGCGCACTCGTCGGCGATGGCGTCGACGATGCCGTCGGCGATCTCTTCGATGGGCTTCGGGTAGTCGACCGAGGTGTACGAGATGCCGAAGCCGCCGCCGACGTTGAGCAGGGGGATCTCTCCCCCGGCCAGCAGGTCGGCGTGCAGGTCGACCAGGCGTGCGGCCGACTCGCGGAAGCCCGAGGAGTCGAAGATCTGCGAGCCGATATGGGCGTGCAGACCGACGAAGCGCAGGCTCGACAGCTCGCGGATGCGGGCCACGGCTTCGGCCGCCCCCTCGAGCGAGAAGCCGAACTTCTGGTCTTCGTGGGCGGTGGCGAGGAACGCGTGGGTCTCGGCGTGCACGCCCGTGCGCACGCGCACGAGCACCGACTGCACGGCGCCGCGACGCTCGGCGATCGCGGCGAGACGCTCGATCTCGATGGGGCTGTCGACGACGACCGAGCCGATCCCCACTTCGACGGCGCGTTCGAGCTCGGACACGCTCTTGTTGTTGCCGTGGAAGCCCAGGCGTGCCGGGTCGGCACCGGCGGCGAGCGCGACTTCGAGCTCACCACGCGTGCAGACGTCGACCGCGAGTCCTTCGTCGACGACCCAGCGCACGACCTCGGTCGAGAGGAACGCCTTGCCGGCGTAGTACACGCGGGCACGGATGCCGTGGCGCGCAGCCGCGGCGTCGAAGGCGGCGCGAGCGCGACGCGCGTGGGCGCGCACCTCGTTCTCGTCGAGCACGTAGAGGGGGGTGCCGAATCGGTCGCGGAGGTCGAAGACCGACACCCCGCCGACCTCGACGGAGCCGTCGGCGACGCGATGCGCGGACGAGGGCCAGACGGAGGCGACGAGCTCGTTCGCTTCGGCCGGGGCGGTGAGCCAGGCGGGCACGAGCGCGGAGTGCGAGGCGGACACAGGGGGACCAATCGGGTTTTGCGGCGACGCGACGGCCGCGGATCACGGCTCCCACCCGCGCGGAGAGTCACGCGGCGGGCAGTCCTTGCAGTCTAGGGCACGTCGTATGCCGCACCTTTCCCACGCCGGGGCGACGGTCACACCACGAAACGCCCACCCCGGATCGCGAGGGTCTGCGGCCGCGTGGTCACCGCGTCGACCCGGACGCTGTCGCGGTACACGCGCACGCGGTCGACCTCCGCGGCGTTCACGACGAGGACGAAGCCGTCGGCCACGGGGAAGCCGTCGAGGGCGGTCACGACCTTGTCGTGTGTCTCGTCGCCGTTCACCGACACGCTCACGAGCTCGGCGCCGTCGGCATCCGTCAGGGTGAGCTCGTAGTAGAGCCGCCCCTGGAAGTAGTAGTCGTGCGGGCGGATGCCGGTGGAGGTCGCGGTCAGGTGGGTTCCGTCGCGACTGATCCCGACCCACCCGGCGAGCCAGTCCATGATGCCGACGAACTGCAGTCCCGAGGTGACGCTGACGGGTGCGGGACGCCACAGCGCCTCGAGCGTGCCGTCGGCGCTCTGCAGCACCACCGTGACGCGGCCGTCGGTTCCGACGTCCTTCGCCGTCGACTCGGCGGCGGCGACCACGCTCGTCGCCCCGCCGAGCGTGGACAGGCCGGTCACGCGACCGGACGAGCCGTCGTGCTCGCCCAGGTCGATCGTCCCGTCGACGAGCGAGAGCGATCCGACGGGCAGGTCGTAGCCGACGGAGCGCTCCACGACCGCGTCGTGGGAGTCGACGGCCGCCCAGATCGGGTTCTGCAGCGCGGGGTACGCCGAGAGGGACGACAGCACGGATGCCGACAGGGGCACGCCCCACTCGGTGAAGAACGGACCCAGGTCGCGGTCGGCGACCCGCGACGCGATCTCGGCGAAGAGGTCTTTCTTGTCCTGGTCGGGCTCGGGCATCGACAGCCCGCGGATTCGCCGAACGCGGTACTCCTGGTTCAGCGCGGGATAGAAGGCGTCGCCGAAGGATCGGCGGAGCTGCTCGAACAGGTAGAGGCCGAGGAACGGATCGTCGGCGGTCATCTGCGCGTGGTCGCGCTCGTCGAGCGGGCGGGCGAGGTAGTGCGCGGCGCGGTCCTTGCGGTCGGCCTCGTCGTCGAGGCGGTTCTGCCCGGTCAGCCGGTTCTGCAGGGCGAGGGCCGAGATGTTGACGGTGACCTCCATCAGCCCGCTCCACCGGTACGCGGGCGCCTGGAAGGTGTGACCGACCTCGTGCCAGATCCCCCAGCTGTCGGTGTCGGTCAGCAGGGTCTCGCTGGCCCCGGTGTCGACCTGGAAGCACACCCACTGGCTGGTGGCGAACGCCCATCCGCCGCCGGAGTCGGGCCCGCCGAAGTACACGCGACCCGGGTACTTGCGCGCGACCCCGACCGCGGCGCGCGAGAGCCCGTAGACGTCGCAGGTGTACGCCACGACCCGGTCCAGGCGCAAGACGACGTCGGCCGGATCCCACGCCACGCCACGCGAGGCGAGGTCGTCGATCACCCGTCGCTGCAGGTCGGCGAAGGCCCGCTCCCCCACCAGCGTCACGGCCGGCGCGGCCGCCCACGCGGCGAGCTGGGCGGCGAACTCGTCGGGCTTGGTCTGATCCTTCACCCACACCGGGTGCGGGGCTCCACCGGAGATCGTCAGCGCTCCGGAGCGTTCGGTGGAGCCGTTGCGGACGAAGACGAGGCCGTCCTGGGGTGCGGTGATGCTCTGGGCACCCGGCGACAGGGCGATCACGCTGAGGTCCTGCTGCTGTCCCGCGTTGAAGGCGCGCCACGGCCCTCGCACCCCGATCACGAGCGACATGTCGGCGGGCGCGTCGGCTGCGACGACGACGTCGAGCGCGTCGCCTGCGAAGACGTACCGCCCGGTCGGCTGCAGGTCGCTGTGGGCGAACTGGCGGTTCTCGACCGCGGCGACGGCGTCTTGGCTCCCGTGCGCGAGCGCGATCACACGCGTGGTCGCGCCCGAGGAGTCGTGCGTCGAGGCCCGCGGCGCCCGCACCTCGAACGCGCAGCTCGCGGTTCCCGAGGCGGCGGCCACAGAGAGGGTGCCCCCGCCCGCCGCGGCGTCGCCGCGGACGCGCAGGGTCGTTTCGTACACCCCGGTCGCGTCGGTCAGACCCGTGGGCTGGTCGATGACCCCCTGGCCGGGGTCGCCCAGCGCGAGCACGACGGGCCGTCCCCCGAGCGGCGCGCCGTCGTCGTCGGGGCTCGTGACGCGCACGGCGACCACCTCGTCGGGATAGGCCCACGCGGGAGAGGTCGTCACCGTCCAGCCGCGCACGGCGCTCGAGGTCGATGCGGGCGCGGCCGCGACGGCGGCCACCGCGGGGACGGCCCAGGCGCCGGCGGCGAGCACGCTGCGGCGGGTGAGGGGGATGCTCATCGATCGGCCTCCGGATCGGGGTCGGCCCTTCGCGGGAGGTCCGGTGGGCGCGGGGCAGCATACGGCCGCGCGCCCCGCGGTCGCCTTCGGCGCCGCCGCGGAACGCTGCAGCGATCGCGGACCAAGGCGACACCACCCGCGGGTGAGGCCGCGGGCGATGCGCGGGCACCCCCCTGCGGGCGGGCGACGACCGCGTGTGGACCGCGACCTAGGGTGGCCCGGTGTCGTCCTGCCCCACCGTGCCCCCGCTCCTCGTCGACGCCGTCGGATCACGCGTGGCGATCGACCATTCAGGGCTCGACCCCGACGCCCGGGCCGCGGTCGAGAGCGCGTGGCGCGACGCCCGCAGCCGTGACGTCGTCACTGCCGACGCCACGGTCGTCGCCGACCCGTCGGTCTCCCGCGCACGCATGCTCTCCGACCTGTCGAGCGCCGTCACGCAGGCCGCGATCGTCGCCGGGCGCGGAAAGCGCTGGATGCTGCACGCGGCGGGCCTTGAGGCCTCCGACGGACGCGTGATCGTGCTGGTCGGCGCCTCGGGTGCGGGCAAGACCACCGCGACGCGCACCCTCGCCCGTCGGTGGGGGTACGTCTCGGACGAGACGGTCGGCATCGACCTCGACGGCACCGTGCATCCCTACCGCAAGCCGCTGTCGATCATCACCGACGGCCACGAGGTCAAAGTGCAGCGCGCCCCCGGCGACCTCGACCTGCGCGGGCTCGAGTCGACCCGTCTGCGGGTGGGCCGCATCGTGCTGCTCGACCGCCGCGCCGACCTGCGGCGAGCCCGACTGGTGCCCGTGTCACCGGCCGAGGCCCTCACCGCCTGCGCCCCGCACTCGAGCGCCATCACCTCTCTGCC
The DNA here is from genome assembly GCF_007679045.1 of Microbacterium sp. BH-3-3-3. Taxonomy (GTDB): domain Bacteria; phylum Actinomycetota; class Actinomycetes; order Actinomycetales; family Microbacteriaceae; genus Microbacterium; species Microbacterium algihabitans. The sequence goes on from NZ_VEFS01000001.1 coordinate 365,036, forward strand.
GCGTCCGCTGCACGCGATCACGCGTCACCTCGACGCCACCGGAGGCGCACTCCGGGCGGAGTACACCGAGGCGGAGCAGCTGCTCGCGCTGTGCGACCACCTCGACCTCGCGGCCGCGCCGATCGAGCGGCCCCCGCTCGACGACGTTCCGCTGCGGGTCGCAGAGGCGACCGGGGGCCCGCGATATCGGCTGGCGGATGCCGTGGACTCCCTGTCGTTCGACGACGGGCGCCTCGCCGTGCTCACCGCCACCTCCGCGGGGGCGGGCACCCTGCGCGTGCTGGCCGGGCTGGCTCCTTCGCTGTGGAAGGCCGCCGACGGCGCGACGCTGGACGCCCTCGAAGACGCGGTGATGCACGGGCTCGGCGACGAGACGGCGGGTCCCGCGGTGCGCGGCATCCTGGATCAGCTCGTCGAGGCCGAACTGCTGCACGTCGAGGCCTGATGCCCCTGCGGCGCGCGAGAGCGTCTCAGCCGCAGCTGCCGTCGGCCTGCAGCGCGGGGTCGTCGAGGATGCCGCCGGCGACGTCGAAGGTCGCGACGAGGTCCTGCCCCTGCACGGTCGCCGAGGTGAGGGTGAGCCCGGCCGGAAGGCGATCGGCGATGCACAGGCTCTGCGTCTGCACGAGCGGGTCGGCGATGCCGCCGAACTGACCGCGGAGGGTGTCGGCGTCGATCGCGTTGCCGCCCACCGAGAAGGCGGAGGGCGTGAGCGTCAGGTCGCCCTCGGCCGCACCGGGAGACACCGTGGCCCCGATGGGGATGGCGATGCCGAACAGCGACAGCGAGGTCTCGAACGTCACGTCGGGGGCGGCCACGGTGACGGTGCCCGAGGGGAAGTCGGGGATCTGCGCGAGCAGCGACCGCAACTGGTCCTGGTCCAACCTCACCGAGGCGACTCCCCCGTCGGCCGCCGACGCACCCGACACGGGGACTCCGCGCAGCTCCACGCGCACGTCCCCGGTGATCGGGCCGAGGGTGACGTCGTCGGACGACACCGTGACGTCGTCGAGCCGCCCCGTGATGACCTGCGGCAGCACGAGGCCGCTCAGCTGCACGTCGACGTCCTGATCGGCGGGGAGGCCGACGTTCTCGACCACGAGCGTGCGGACCGTGCCGGTCACGACCGAGCGCGCGATGAACTCCGCCGCCACGACCGCGGCGACCAGCAGCACCACGACCACGACGAGCACCGCGATCCACCGCCCGCGACGGCGGCGGGGCGCTCGGGCGGGGGCCGCGGCGTCGGTCATCGTTACATCCGCTCCGGAGCGCTGACGCCGAGCAGGTCGAGGCCGTTGCGCAGCACCTGACCGGTGGCGTCGTTCAGCCACAGGCGCGTGCGGTGCACGGGTTCGACCGGGGCGTCGCCGAGCGGGATGACGCGGCAGTTGTCGTACCAGCGGTGGTAGAGACCCGCGAGCTCCTCGAGGTAGCGCGCGACGCGGTGCGGCTCGCGCACCTCGGCGGCGTAGGCGACGATGCGCGGGTACTCCTGCAGCGCTCCCAGCAGAGCCGATTCGGTCTCGTGGGCGAGGAGCTCGGGGGCGAACTCCGAGCGGTCGACACCCGAATCCGCGGCGTTGCGGGCAACGTTGTGCGTGCGGGCGTGCGCGTACTGCACATAGAAGACGGGGTTGTCGTTCGTGCGCTTCTGCAGGATCTCGGGGTCGAGCGTCAGCGGCGAATCGGCCGGGTAACGCGCGAGCGAGTACCGCAGGGCGTCGGTGCCGAGCCAGGCCTGCAGGTCGTCGAGCTCGACGATGTTCCCCGCTCGCTTCGACAGGCGCGCGCCGTTGATCGACACGAGCTGACCGATGAGCACCTCGATGTCCTTGTCGGGGTCGTCTCCCGCCGCACCCGCGAGGGCCTTGAGGCGGTGGACGTAGCCGTGGTGGTCGGCGCCGAGCAGGTAGATCTTGTGCGCGAAACCGCGGTCGCCCTTGTTGAGGTAGTACGCGGCATCGGCGGCGAAGTAGGTGTACTCGCCGTTCGAGCGCCGGATGACGCGGTTCTTGTCGTCGCCGAAGTCGGTCGTGCGCACCCACACGGCGTCGTCCTCGTCGAAGACGTGCCCCTGCTCGCGCAGGCGGTCGACGGCCTCGTCGACGAGGCTCGGCTGGCCCTCGATCCGCGCGTGCAGGTCGCGCTCCGAGAACCAGACGTCGAAGTGCACGTTGAAGCGCGCGAGCGAGGCCTGGATCTCGCCGAGCTGGAACCCGTAGGCCAGCTCGGTGGCGACGGAGATCTGCTCGGCGCGATCGAGGTCGAGGATGTCGGTGCGGGCGGCCTGCACGCGCTCCGCGAGAGCCGCGATGTACGCTCCGCCGTACCCGTCCTCGGGAGTCGGCTCGCCCGCGATGGCCGCGACGACGGAGCGACCGAAGCGCTCCATCTGGGCGCCGGCGTCGTTGATGTAGAACTCGCGCACCAGGGTCGCGCCGCTGGCCAGCAGCACGCGGGCGATCGCGTCACCCAGGGCCGCCCAGCGGGTGTGGCCGATGTGCAGCGGCCCGGTGGGGTTGGCGCTGACGAACTCGAGGTTGATCGTGTTGCCGCGCTGGGTGTCGTTCGTGCCGAACGCCGCTCCCTGCTCGACGATGAGCTTCGCCAGCGCGCCCGCCGCAGCGGCGTCGAGGCGGATGTTGATGAAGCCGGGGCCGGCCACCTCGACGCTCGCGATGCCGTCGACGGCCTCGAGGCCCGCGGCGATCTCGGCCGCGAACTCGCGCGGGTTCGCCCCGACGACCTTCGACAGCTTCAGGGCGGCGTTGGACGCCCAGTCGCCGTGGTCGCGGTTCTTCGGCCGCTCCAGCGGCAGATCGGCGGCGGTCAGCCCCGCCGACGAGCCCTCGCGTCGCGCCTCGGCGAGCGGAGCGATGACGGCGAGAAGGGCGGCGGAGAGGGCTGCAGGATCCATAACCCTGCAATTCTAGGCGGAGCGGACGACCCGACCCTCCGTTCGCCCTCAGGCGATCTGCACCAGGCCGCGGTGGTCGTCGGGCCCGACGGGGGCCTCGTCTTCGAGCACCGCATCGACGCGCATGCTCTCGAGGCCGACGTACCCGCCGTGATAGCTGAGGAAGGCGCAGTCCGCGGCGTCGCGCCCGGTCGCGATCCGCACCAGCGACCGGCGGTCCGACAGGCGCGTCGCGTCGATGACGTGCCACTGTCCGTCGAGGTACGCCTCGGCGACCGCGTGGAAGTCCATGGGCACCAGGCCCGGCGCGTAGCAGGCGGCGTAGCGGGCGGGAACGTCCATCGCGCGCAGCAGGGCGATCACGAGGTGCGCGTAGTCGCGGCACACGCCTTGACCGCTCGCCAGCGTGGTGACGGCGCTGTCGGTGCCGAGGCTGAGTCCGGGCGAATACGTGACGGTGGATGCCACGAACTCCGACACCGCGTCGATCAGGTCGGCGCCGACCAGTCCGCGGAACTGGCGACGGGCCTGCCCGAAGACCTCATCGGACTGGCAGTACCGACTCGGACGGAGGTAGGCGATGGTGTCGAGCGCGCTCGTCGCCGGCGGCGTGGCTTGCGCGTCGATGACGGCCTCGTACCGGATGCTCAGCGGACCCTGGTCGCCGATCAGCCGGTGCAGACGACTCCCGGCGGCGTCGACGAGCTCGGTGGCCGCCCACGTGAGGTCACCCCTCGAGAAGGTCAGCGTCTCCTCCGAGAGCGGCACGCCGCGCGCAGCGGTGATCTGGAAGATGAGGTCGACGGACGTCCCCAGATCGAGGTCGAGTTCGGCGGTCACGCGGCGCGGCACCGAGCAATCCTCGCACGCGGTGCGCACCGCACGGGCCGCCGCGACGAGCGGGCTTCAGCCCTTCTTGCCCGGACCACCGCCGGGCCCGCCGCCGTCTTTGCCGGGACCCTTGTCTTTGCCGTTGTCCCCGGGCCCGGGCGCCTTGTCGGCGGGGCCGTCGTTCGACGAATCGTCGCCGCCGTCGTCGGTCACCGTGTCCTGCTGATCGTCGGTGCTGGACTCGGTGGTCTGCGAGGGTTCGGGCGTCGGCGTGGGGGTCGACGCCGGAGCCGGGACCAGCGAGGTGAGGTCGGCGCGAACGGTGGCGATGCGCGTGAGGATGGCGTCGGCCTCGTCGGCCGCGATCTCCCCCGCGTCGCGGCGCGCGGTGACCTCGGCCTCGAGGGCGTCGAGGCTCGTCAGGGCCGTCGAGTAGTCGCCCGTCGAGGCCTGCTCGGCGACCGTCTGCACGCTCTGCTGCCACGCGGTCGGCGTCGCGGCGGGCGGGGTGCAGCCCGCGAGCACGAACACCGCCGCGACGGTCACGACGACCGCGGGAAGTCCGTGTCCCCTCACGGGGCCACCTCGTCGTAGAGGTCGTTCATGTGCTGGTCGAGGGGCTGCGGCAGCGTCGGCAGAGCGGGTTCGCTCGCGGCGCCCGTGTTGGTCATCGCGACGGCGGCGGTGATTCCCCCCGCGACCAGGACGGCGGCGACGACCGCGCCGATGATCATCGTGCGCCGCGACGGACGCCGGTCCGACCGCGGCTCCGTCGCCCGACCCGCATCGCGAGGCGCCGGTTCGAAGATGCGCGTCGGCGCGGTCGACCCGGGCAGGGTCCGCGTCTGCGCGGCGGCCTCCGCCGAAGCAGGCGGCACCGCCACATCGGACAGGGTGCGCAGGGCGACGATGAGGCCCGTGGCATCCGGTCTCTCGCTCGCTTCGATCGCCGTCATGCGCTCGAGCACCTCGCGCCACGCATGCGGGAGGTTCGCGGGAAGGTCGGGGGCCGAGACCAGTCGGGCCGCGAGCGCCTCGTGCGGCGTGCGCGAGCCGAACGGACGCTTCCCCGTGAGCGCCTCGAGCAACACCAGGCCCAGCGAGTACACGTCGCTCGCGGGGGCGGCGGGCATGCCCCGCGCCTGCTCGGGGCTGAGGTAGGCGGCGGTGCCGATGACGGTGTCGGCCTTGGTCATGCGCGTCGCACCGACCAGGGAGGCGATGCCGAAGTCGGCGAGGGTGGCCCGGGGCATCGCGCCCGTGTGCGCGGCGGGGCGGATGAGGATGTTCGACGGCTTCACGTCGCGGTGGACGATGCCGCGGCCGTGGATGACCGCGAACGCCTCGGCGATCTCGCGCCCGATGCGCGCGACCTCCGGGCCGGGGAGTGGTCCGCGCTCGATACGCTCCGCGAGGGTCGGGCCCGCGATGAGCTCCATCGCGAGGTACGCCGGAGTCGCGTCGAGCTTGGCGTCGTAGAGGGTGACGAGCGAGGGGTGCGAGAGAGAGGCCAACAGCCGGATCTCGGACCGCACCCGCGCCACGTCGGAAGGGTCGGCACCGTCGCCGTCGATGACCTTCAGCGCGAGCGTGCGCTCGAGCGCGGTGTCGACCGCCTCGTACACGCACGCGTAACCGCCCCGGCCGAGGGTACGGCCGAGACGGTAGCGACCGTCGAACAGATCGTCGACGGCAGGGTCGTAGGCGACGGTGGGTGTCGGTTCGCTCATGGGTGTCCTCCGGGGCGGCGGCCCCGCCGCGTCACACGAGGGGGTCGTTGTCGGAGCGCGTGGTCGACCGGGTGACCTGCGCGCCCCCGACGCCTTCGGTGCGGGTGACCGTGTCGGTCTGACGGCGACGGACGAGCATGACCACACCGATGAGGAAGACGACGACGCCCGCACCCATCATGATGTAGCCGATCGTGGTCAGATCGACGAACTGGTTGGGCAGATCCACCGCGAACGCGAGGATGGCGCCGATGACGAACAGCGCGATGCCGGCTCCGATGCTCATGATGAACCCCTTTCGAAGGTGCCCCCAGCATGGCAAGGACGGGGCGGATGCAGTATGCGCTTGACAACGGCTGTCAAGAGCGGTGCGGCTCCCGGCACGGGGGTGTGACATGGACGCCATGAGCCAGAACGACGTGACCACCCGATCCAACCGCGGCCAGTGGGAGAACTCCGTGGAGGGACGCCCCGAACTCTCGGCGAGCTTCTCGAGCCGGGAGGAGGCGGTCGATCAGGGTCGCGCCGTCGCCGACGAACTCGGTTCGCAGCACGTCGTCGAAGACGCCGAGCCGACCGGAGCCGTCACCGACGAGGACTGACCGCCCGGAGGACGACGAAGGCCGCGATCGATGCGATCGCGGCCTTTTCTCGGTGCCCCCGACAGGAATCGAACCTGCGACCTTTGGTACCGGAAACCAACGCTCTATCCCCTGAGCTACGGAGGCGGACCGGTCAAGGCTATCACCGCGCCCGGCGCCACCCCGACGCGGATCGGTGCCGCGGGGCGTGCGATCGCACCACCCCGCGGCATCCGGATCACTCGTCGCCGATGACGCCGATGCCGGTGGCCTGGTGGTCGGCGTTGGGGTCGTCCTTCGACGGCGCCTTGGCCTCTTCGTCGACGTCGTTCTCCTGGCTGGGCTTGACCGTGTCGTCGTCGCCGAGGTCGGCGGCGTCGTCGGGGGTGGAGTTCTGCTGGTCGCTCATGCGGGTCCCTTCGTCGCGTGGACCCCCAGCCTCGCAACCGCGACCCGGCGGAGGCACCGGCTTGACCGCGACCGCCGCCGGCTCTATCGGCCGAAGAGTCCCCGCACGCGTCGACCGATGGCCTGCGTGAGGATGACCTGCCGGCCGTTCACGTCGACCGTGAGCGTGGAGCCGGCCAGGCCCCGGCCGCGCACCGGCTCGGCGTCACCGCGCACGTAGGCCTCGGCGACGTCGACGTACACCGCGAGCAACTGCGCGCTCTGGTCCTTCGACGAGTTCGCATCGACGATCTGCACGCGATGGCCGGTGTCGGTCTCGACCGAGAACCAGCGCGACCCGGGGGTCGACACCAGCGCCCACCTGTCACCGCGGGCGAACCGCGCCCACGCGGCGCCGTCGCGCAGCTCGGTCGTCACCGCCAGATCGGCCTGCGCGAGCGCGAGCACCTCGAGCATGGCCAGCGCCTCGGCGGCAGTGACGTAGTCGCCGCGGTCGGCGCTCAGCCCACCCCACTCGAACCGGCGTTCGCTCATGCCGTCGCCTCCTCGCCGCACGCTCTCGACAGAGCGTAACCCCGCTCGAGACGGCCGGCGTCGACTCAGGCGGGCCGCAGGCTGTCGTCGGGGTGCAGGCTGCGCAACGGCACGGAGCCGTCGACGATCGCCTGCAGAGCTCGCGGACTGACCTCGAGCTCGGCCGAGATGGTCTCGATCGCGGCTCCCGACGACACGGCTTCGCGCAGGGCCGTCTCGGCCTCGCGGGACGCGGCGTCGACCTCCCCCGCCGAGCTGAGGACGAACGCCGACAGGCGTTCCCTCGCGAGACGGATCCACGCGCGCTGTCGTTCTCGCCGGTCGGCGACCTGCTGTGGTGACACGGACTCAGGTGACATGGTTCGCACTCCAGGGGGGAAGTGACGGCCCGCGCGGCTTCGCGAGCTCCCTTCCATGCTCATCGACCGAGGACGCTCCCGCATCCTCCGGAAGAACGACATTCGGAGGATCGCAGACGGATGCCACGGGCGCTCGCTCGCGCCCGTGGCATCCGGTTCAGTCGCCCTTCACGTTGACGATCTGCCGCAGCACGTGTCGCACGCTCACCAGGTCGGCGGCGTCGGCCATGACCCGGTCGATCGGCTTGTAGGCCTGCGGGATCTCGTCGAGGAAGGCGTCGGTGTCGCGGTACTCGATGCCGCGCATCGCCTCACGCAGCTGCTCGTGCGTGAAGGTCTTTCGCGCGGCCGACCGGGAGTACTCCCGGCCCGCCCCGTGCGGCGACGAGTTGAGCGACACCGGGTCGCCCCTCCCCTCCACCACGTACGACGCGGTGCCCATCGACCCCGGGATCAGGCCCGGCCGACCTTCGTCGGCCATGATCGCGCCCTTGCGCGAGACCCACACCCGCTTGCCGAAGTGCATCTCGGACTCGGTGAAGTTGTGGTGGCAGTTGATCCGCTCGCGCTCTTCGACAGGGGTGTCGAGGAACCGACCGAGCTGGTTCGCGACGCGGTCCATCATCTCTTCGCGGTTGAGCAGCGCGAAGTGCTGGGCCCACCGCAGTTCGCGGATGTACCGCGAGAACTCCGGCGTGCCCTCGACCAGGTACGCGAGGTCGGGATGCGGCAGCTCGATCCACCACTGCCTCGCCAGGCGCTGCGCGACACCGATGTGGTGCTTCGCGATGCGGTTGCCGATGCCCCGCGACCCGGAGTGCAGGAACATCCACACGTCGTCGTTCTCGTCGAGCGAGATCTCGATGAAGTGGTTGCCGCTGCCGAGCGACCCCAGCTGGTGACGCCAGTGCCCCGCGTACGACGCCGGATCGAACTCGGCCTTCTCGGCGCGGTCTTCGAGCTCGGCGATGCGCGGTTCGGCGGTCGCGACGATCTTGCGGTTGTCGCGGCCGGCCGACAGCGGGATGGCGCGCTCGATCTGCTGACGCAGCTCGGACAGGTCGCGTCCGTCGAGGTCGGCGGCGGTGAACTGCGTCTTGACGGCGATCATGCCGCAGCCGATGTCGACGCCGACGGCGGCCGGCATGATCGCCCCGAGCGTGGGGATGACCGAGCCGACCGTCGCGCCGAGGCCGAGGTGGGCGTCGGGCATGAGGGCGATGTGGGGGTGGATGAACGGCATCCGCGACGAGGTGCGGGCCTGTTCGACGGTCTTGTCGTCGATCAGGCTCGCCCACGACACGAGTCGTTCGGTGAGCTTCTGCATGGTTCCTTTCCTTCGTGCGTTGACGTCGTGCGGGTGTCCCGTAGACGTCGCGGGAGCGGCCTCGGATCGAGACGCCTCCCCCACGAGGGAAAGAGAAAAGCCCCGACCTGACGGTGCGGGGCGTGAGCAAATGAGCTTCAGACGACCGGCGCCGGAGGGTACGACGAGAGAGGGAACGACTTGTTCGTTCCCTGCTGCTCCTGACGCAGATCGCGCATGGCGGTCATCGTCTCGTCCTCTCGGCCTTCCGTGCCGGCGGCACGGACTTGCGAACATAACGGATGCCTCCGCGGCGGGCAAGCATCGATTCGTTGCTCACCCGCGCGGCGGCGGAATCACCCGGTGCGTTCTCAGGCCTGCGTGGGCTGATCGAAGTCCCAGTCGATGGGCTCGTCGTCGGCGTGAGGATCGGGGTCGACGGCGCGCAGGTGCGGTCGGGGGAACAGCCGGTGCTCCTTCAGCTCCTTCGCGGCGTGCGAGAAGTCGGGCTGCTCGTCATCCCACTCGAGGGGTGCCGACAAGACGTCGTTGCCGACGCCGATCACGAGCTCAGCCTGTGCGACTTTCTTGTCGTCGGTCACGATCGGAATGCTCACGGCCTCGGCCTGGCCCTCCTTGGCGACCGCCGCGGTCAGCTCGACCAGTGACGCCGCGACGTCGTCGGTGGTGATCACGGTCTCGCCGGCATAAGTCACGCATCGCATGCTGCAACACTGCGGCCTCGCGCCCCGCACCGCCGGTGGGTTGCCTCGCGACTCCCCGTGCAGTACGGCTCAGTCGCGACGCTGCGTCGTGCGGAACATGGCCTCGTCGAGCTCGAACCACACCGCCCGCACGGTGTCGAACTCGCCGAAGGGTGCGGGCTGCGGGTCACTGAGGGAGAGGCGGTAACCGCGGGGCAGATCATCCACGTGCTGTCCGTCGCGCGGGCCGCCGACGAGCACATAGATCACGGCGAATCGACCGCCGGGGTCTCGACCGCGACGCCGTCGACGGCGTCGCTCATGCGCTGCAGGAACGCCACGACCGCTGCGGACTCGTCGGGCGTCATGTCGATGACGGCGGCGAGCATGCGGTCGTGCATGTTGCCGAGCGTCTGTCGCACCTCGGCGTGAGCGCGCGGGGTGGCCTGGATGAAGATGCTGCGGCGGTCGTCGGGGTTGTTCGACCGCGTGATGTGACCCGACCGCTCGAGACGGTCGAGGATCGCCGTGGTCGATGCCGTGGAGAGACCGAGATACCTCGTCAGCTCCCCCGGCCGCACCCGCCGCGTGGAGTCGCGAAGCAGGTAGCGCAGCACGAGCAGTTCGTTCTCGCCCATCGACATGGAGTCGCGGGTACGACGACGCATCGCCACCTCGGCGGCGCGATAGATGCGCAAAGCCTCGAGCACCGCCTTGCTGCGGTGTCGTCGATCGCTCGGCTCGTCTCCGTACCAGTAGGTGACCTCGTCGGTTCCCGTGGGCGTGAGTCCGCGGGACGTGGTTTCGACGTCTGTCATGACACACTCCTCCCCGCTCTTCCCGGAACTGTACACCCGAAATAATAGTTAGACAAACTAGTTACTAATCGAGTATGTTCTAAACACAGCTAATCGCTTCCGAAGGGAGTTCCCCATGGGCCACCTGTACTACGGCACCGCAACCGAGTCGATCCAGATCCCGGACCGCCTGCTGTCCCACCTCAAGGTCGTCGTCACGACCAAGCTCCGCCGCAGCGAGAGCTTCACCCTCAGCTGGACGCACGTCGACGGCACCCCCGGCCGCTCCACCCTCTGGCTCCAGCCGGCGATCCCGATGCGCTTCGTCTTCGACAGCGCCGAGCCGGAGACCCTCAACGCCACCGTGCTGAAGAACATGGCCGACATGGCCAACTCCTCCGCCGGCCTGGTGGTCGACCTCCGCGTCGACATCCCCACCAGCGAGGCGTCGCCTCGTGTCAACCCCACGCGAACGACGGCGCCTGCGCGTCGCCGCTCGCTGTCTGTGGCGGCCTGAGATGACCACGGCATCCATCCCCTCCACCCTCGGCGCCGCTCGCGTGCTCTGGGCCAACGTTGACACCGGATTCTGGGTCGCCCACCGCGGCGGCGAGTACTTCGGTTGCGTCGACGCCGTTTCGGGCGGGTATGTCTCGCGCGACGCGCACGGCATTCCGATCGGGCGCTACGACGCCCTGAGCGCCGCGAAGGCTTCGCTGCGCACCACCTCCCACCCCGCGAACACCGCCCGTCGACACCGCTTCGAGCGTGCGAGCGTGTTGACGGCGACCGCGGTCGGCGGCACCGCCCTGGCTTTCGCCCTGACCGCCGGCGCCCTCGCGCCGCTGCTGTGATCGCGATGGGCGATATGGACCTGCGCGACGACGCCGACGACTTCGAGGAGGCGGCGACCGCCGACTTCCGCGAGCGCTACGGCGTCACCCCGCTCTGACCCCCGACGTGTCCGAAGAGGCGCGTCGACCCCCTTGTCACCCGGGCGCCCGCGTGCGAGCGTCGCCGATACGTCGAACGCGAGGAGAAGCGATGACCACCCACGACAAGAGCACGCCCGACCATGATTCCGCCGGCGCGGGCAGCGAATCGCCCGAAGAGGGCGCGGCCGCCCAGCACGACGCCGACGAAGCGGCGACGACCGAGGGCTCGCCCGCCGGCGACATCAGCTGACCGCCGCAACGCGTCGTCAGAAGGCGTAGCGCACCCGGCAGTACGGCAGCTTGCGCGCCACCAGCTCCGTCAGCGCGGCGACGCTCTGCGCCTTCAGCGGGTGGCGATAACGCACGTTCGTCGCGCCGTTCTGCGACACCTTCTCTTCTTGGACCTCGGGCGTCCACAGCAGGTCTTCGCCCTTCGGGTGCCACCCGAGGTTGACCTCGTGAAGCGCCTCGTTGTGCGTGAGGAAGATGATCTCGCACGCGAGTTGCGCCTTGGCGCGCGCGTGCAGCGCCGCGTCGAGCTCGTCGAACAGTTGCTCCCAGTCGGCGAGCCAGGTGGGCGTGAGGATGACGGGCGAGAAGTTGACGTGCACCTCGAAGCCCGCGTCGACGAAGTCGTTGATCGCGGCGATGCGCTCCGACATCGGCGTGGTCCGCAGGTCGGTGACGCGGGCCGTGCCGGCCGGCATGAGCGAGAACCGCACGCGGGTGCGACCCGCGGGATCCCACGCGAGAAGATCGCGATTGACGAACTTCGTCGCAAACGACACCTTCGCCGTCGGCATCATGCGGAACAGGTCGCACACGTCGCGGACGTTCTCGCTGATCATCGCGTCGACCGAGCAATCGCCGTTCTCGCCGATGTCGTACACCCACGCGTCGGGGTCGCACTGGTTCGGCTCGGTCTTGGCCCCGCGCGCCGCCACATGGCGCGCGAGGTGGCGCGAGATCTGCTCGACGTTGGCGAACACCGTGATGGGGTTGCTGTAGCCCTTGCGTCGCGGAACGTAGCAATAGCTGCAGGCCATCGCGCACCCGTTCGAGAGCGACGGCGCGATGAAGTCCGCCGAGCGGCCGTTCACCCGCGTGACGACGCTCTTCTTGACCCCGAGCACGAGCGCCTCGGTCTTGATGCGCACCCACCGGGCGACGTTGGTCTCGTCGCCGTGCACCTCGGGGATCTGCCAGTGCGAGGTGATCGGCACGATGTCGGCCTCGGGCCAGCGTGCCACGATCTCGCGCCCGCGTTCGAGCTCGAGAGCGGCGTCTTCGGCGTAGATGCGGGTGACCCGCAACAGGTTCTCGCGTTCGACGGCCATGGTTCCGTTCTACCCGGAACCTCCGACATCGGGCCCCTCGGGCATCGGCTGGCACCGCGGACACCACCACGTGCGACGCTGCTCGGGATCGTTCGCCACCTCATCGCGCACGCGCACGCGCGTGCCGCAGCGCAGGCAGGGCCGCCCGGCTCGACCGGCCACCCAGTGCGACGCTCCCTTGCGCGCGTTCCCCGTGGTCACCTGATACATCCCGGGCACCGTCGCCGAGACGCGCAGGCACCGCGCCGCCAGCTCCACGAGCGCGTCGAGGTCGGTCGCCCCGATGGGTGCGAAGGGGTGGATGCCGCGGAGGAAGGCGAGCTCGTTCACCCACAGGTTGCCGAGGCCGGCGATCAGCGACTGGTCGAGCAGCGCCGCGACGAAGGGCCGCGAGGGGTGCACCGAGAGGCGCCGCACGGCTTCGGCGGCGTCCCAGTCGTCGCGCAGCGGATCCGGGCCGAGGAAGCCGACGACGTCGACCTCGCGGGCCGTGGGCACGAGGTCGACCACGGGGAGATCGAGGCCCCACACCTCGCGCCCGTCGTCGAGGCGGAACCGCACGCGCGCCTTCTCGCGCACGGCGGTCGGCAGCGCCCGGCCCGCGCGGGTGATCGTCCAGCTCCCCTGCATCCGCAGGTGGGTGTGCAGCGTCGACCCGTCGTCGAACCGCGTCAGCAGGTGCTTCCCGTGGGTGTCGTGGCTCCGGATGCCGAGACCCGCCAGGCTCCTGCCCGCAGCGTTGCCCGAGCGGAGCTCGCCGTCGGCGATGCGCACTCCCCGGGTGGCGGCGTCGAGTCGTCGCCGCAGCCGGAAGACGCTGTCGCCCTCGGGCACGGCTACGACGCCGAGGAGGCCGCCGCGTGCAGCTGGTCGTCGCGGGGAGCGAGGTCGGGTCGCAGGCGCGTGCCGAACTCGTGGCGCAGAGCGCTCAACGCCGCGTGCCATCCGGCCAGACCGTGAACGCCGGGCCCGGGACTGGTCGACGACGAGCACAGGTAGACGCCCTTCATCGGGGTACGCCACGGGTCGGGGCTGTAGACGGGACGCCCGAGCAACTGCGTGAGGTTCGGAGCGCCGGCCGAGATGTCACCGCCGGGGAAGTTGGGGTTCCACGCCTGGATGTCGGTCGCGGTGCGCGACGAAGACGCCAGCACCGTGTCGCGGAAGCCGGGGGCGAAGCGCTCGATCTGGCGAACGACCGCCTCTTCCCGATCGGCCGGGCTGCCCGACGGCACGTGCGTGTAGGCCCAGAGCACGTGCTTGCCCTCCGGCGCCCGGGTGGAGTCGAACAGCGTGGGCTGGGCAGCCAGCACGTAGGGCGCGTCGGGCAGTGCGCCGCGGGCGACGGCGTTCTCGGCCGCCGCGATCTCGGCGCGCGTGCCGCCGATGTGGATCGTCCCCGCGCGGGCGACGTCGGGGTGGGCCCACGGCACCGGATCCGAGAGGGCGAAGTCGACCTTGGCCACGCCGCCGCCGTAGCGGAAGCGCTCCAACTGACGGCGGTACAGCTCCGGCATCCGCTCCCCCGCCATCGTCACCAGTGCACGCGGAGTGGTGTCGAGCAGCACCGCGCGCGAGGGCGGGAGTTCGTCGAGCGCGGTGACCTCGACACCGGCGTGCAGCACTCCGCCGTGCGCGCGGATGTCGGCGATCATGGCATCCGCGATCGACTGACTGCCACCCACGGGGATCGGCCAGCCGCGTCCGTGCCCGTACGTCGCGAGCACCAGGCCGGCCCCACCCGCGGCGAGACTCGGCTGGTGCAGGATCGTGTGCGCCGAGACGCCGGTGATCATGCTGGGCACGACGTCGTCGCGGAACCTCGCGTTCCACCACGGACCGCCCTGCTCGAGCGCGCGCAGGCCGAAGAACACGGCCGCGAGAGGATCGCCCGGAATGCGCAGCAGCGCATTGCCCGTGAAGTCGGCGACCCCGCGGAGGTGCTCGACCAGAGGGCGCATGAGGCGTTCGTACGCGGGGCCGTCGACGCCCAGCCCGTCGGCCGCGCGGGCCAGGTCGCGGTAGGCGAGGCCTGCGCGCCCGCCGTCGAGCGGGTGCGCGTACGACACCTCGGGCACGATTAGGGGCACGCGGCGCTCGAGTCCGAACTCGCGGAAGAACCACGACTCCAGGGCCAGCGGGTGCACCGCCGAGCCGACGTCGTGGCGGAATCCGGGGAGGGTGAGCTCGGCCGTGGAGGCCGCTCCCCCGAAGGTCTCGGCCCGCTCGTACACGGCGACCGACAGGCCCGCCCGGGCGAGGGTGACCGCCGCAGCCAACCCGTTGGGGCCCGACCCGACGATGACGGCGTCGTAACTCTCGCTCATCGCTGGATCGGCTCCCTCTCGGCGGTGGATGCGAAGCCCGCCGCCGCAGAGCCGCCCGAGGTTTCGGGCGCCCCGCCCTCGGCGAGGTAGGCGAGCCGGTGCAGCGTCTCGGCGTTGCGGTAGCGCGTGATCGCGTCGAACACGGTGTCGGGCAGAAGTTTCGTCGGGCCGGTCACCGGCTCCTCCTGGATGCGGACGACGCACGCGTCACCCCGTGCCCTCACGTCGATCGCGACGCGGGCGATGCCGATCGGTCCGCCGTGCGGCTCGAGGACCGCGCGGCGCGGCGGGTCCCACTCGCGCATCACCGTCGTGTCGTTCACCACGAGGGGCCATGACCCGAACGAGTGATGCAGGGTCGCCCCTTCGGCGGGCCACTGCTCCGAGACGTCGCGCATGCGAGAGGTGCCGACCACCCACAGCGGGTACAGCCAGCCGTTCGCCAAGACGCGGAACACGTCGTCGGGCGTGCAGCGCAGGAGGCGCACATTGCGGGCCATGGGTCGCTCCTCCTCGTCGGCGGGGGCGGGCTCGCGCCCGGCACGGCCTACGCTACGGCTCCGTCCGCACTCGTGGCACGGAGGTTGCGCCCCGGCGCGTCGCGGGATAACGGACTCAGGCGGCAGCGGGCAGCACGAACCACGCGCGCGTGCCACCGGCGGGAGACTCGTCGAGGCCGATCGAGCCGCGATGCGCCTCGACGATGCGCCGGCACGTCGCCAGACCGATGCCGATGCCCTGCACCTCGGCCCCGTGACCGCGCTGCATCGGTTCGAACACCCGCTCGCGCTGGTCTTCGGAGACCGCGTCGCCGTTGTCGTCGACGTTCACGCGCCAGCCGTCGGGAAGGGTCTCGACGCTGATCACGATGCGCGGGACCCGGTCGGCGGCGACGGTGAACTTCACGGCATTGGCGATGAGGTTCTGCAGCAGCACGCGCAGCAGGGTGTCGTCGGCGCGGACCTGGGTCGACGTGTCGACCGTCACCTCGGCCCCGGCGCTCACGACGACGCCGTCGAGGTCTTCGAGCACGGCGTCGACCGTCTCGGCGACGTCGACCTGGGTGATGTGCGGTCGCGCCCCGCCCATCCGCGCGAAGTCGAGGAGGTCGGTGACCATCGACGTCATGCGGCCGGCGGCGGCCTCCGCGCGCGCGAGCGACTGCGCCGCGCGCGGGGCGTCGACCATCTCGGGGCTGTCGGCGGCGAGCTCGAGGAAGCCGGCCAGGGCCGTCAGCGGGTTGCGCAGGTCGTGACTGATCTGCACCGCGAAGTGCTCGAGCTGCTCGTTCGACTCGATGAGATCGCGCTGCGCCCGCCGCAGTTCGAGCACGTCGATCACCTGGTGGGCGAGCAGATCGAGGGCCCGACTACTGGCATCCGACAGCTCTCCGACCTCGGTGTCGAAGACGCACAGCGTGCCGATGGCCACCCCGGCCGGAGTGATGAGCGGGCTCGAGGCGTAGAAGCGCGTGAACGCGATCTCGCCGGTGACGAAGGCGTTCTGGGCGAAGCGGGCATCGAGTCGGGCATCGGGGACGACAACGCGACCGGGGGTGCTGATGACGGCCGCGCACATCGAGTCTTCCCGCGCGCACGACGCGGCCTGGATGCCGACGGCCGCGACCTGGTGCTGCATGCGGTCGTCGATGATGTTGATGACCGCCGTCGGCACTCCGCACACGGTGGCGGCGAGCTCGACGAGACCCTGCAGGTCGGGTTCGGAGGGTTCGCCGACGAGGCGGTACTGCGCGATCGCCTCACGCCTGCTCACATCGTGTGCTGTGGACACGTCGTTCCCCCGATCTGGTTCCCGGGAAAGCCTACTGGTCGGCGGTTACACCGCGGCCGTCCGAAGCGAAAGGGGCTCGCGCCATCGTCTCGCAGCGCCGAGAGTCGGGGCATGAGCACTCCGTCCTTCCCCCAGACCCCGTCCGAGCCCACACCGCCGAACCCGTCGGAGCCGCTCGCCCCGACGCCGACGGAACCGACCGTCCCTTCCCCGGCCGAGCCGAATCCGGCACCGAGCGCGGGGACGTCGTCACCGGATGCCGTGGCCTCGGCGGGCCGCGACGGCGGAGCAACCGATGACTCCGAACCCGGCGCTTTCGCCACCGACGACGCCGAAGCCGTGGGATCGGCCGAGATGGACGCCGACAACGCCGTGGAGCAGGACACGATCGACGCGGTGGACCCGGGCGGGCGCCCCGACTGACCGACCGACGACGTGGAAAAGGGCGGTGCCTTCCGGCACCGCCCTTTTTCGTCCGTTCAGATGAGGATCACGGGTTGCCGCGGGTCCACAGCAGCAGGATCGCCACGGCCTGCAGCACGAGGCATCCGACCAGGATCGCCGTGCGGCGGCGCGGCGTCGACGACCACCGCTCGTCGCCCAGCAGCGGCGCCATCGGCATGAGGAGTCGGAACGTGCTCTGCTGCGGCAGGAACACCGCGAAGATGTAGACGCCGTAGCTGAAGCCGTAGGTCACGACCATCAGGCCGAGCTTGCGCACCGGCCGCGACCACATGAGCGCCGCGAACGCGACGAGCAGAGCGATCACGAGAACGATGCCCACGAAGCCGAGGTGCGTTCCCGCCTGGCGGAACCACGGCGTGAACGGCGTGAACTCGTCGTTGCCGACGTAGTCGAGCCACCAGCCGAGCTCGGTGCGGATGTAGGCGTTGTGGGTCCCCGTGACGTACTGCGCGATGTGGTTCCACGACAGGCCCGCCACGGCGATCACGAGGCCCGACGCCATGAGCGAGGCCCACTCGCGCATCGGGAACGGGTCGACCTTGCGGCGGAAGAAGCGCACGAGGAAGACGATGCCCAGCGCGAGCCCCAGGGCGAGCACGCCCGGCCGCGTGTACGCGGTGACGAGCCCGATCGGCAGGATCCACAGGTAACGCCGCTTGATGGCGAGCAGCATGCCCGCGAACATCAGCAGCATGAACAGGCCCTCGCTGTACCCGATGACGAAGAGGAACGACATCGGGGCGAAGGAGAAGAACACCAGCGCCCACCAGGCGGCCTGCGGCTTGGTGACCGTGCGCATCAGCACGAACAGTAGCCAGGTGGCGCCGAGGCTCGCGCCCAGGCTCATCATCACCGACACCGGCTGCCACCCGAGACCGGTGGCCCCGGAGATCACGCGGATCATGGTCGGCCAGACGGGGAGGAACGCCCAGTTGTTCGGGAGGATGTCACCCGAGACGTTCATGGGCAGCGACATCGGGTAGCCCTGAGCGGCGATCTGACCGTAGCGGTCGGCGTCCCACCCGGTGAGGTAGTCCCAGAAGGTGCCGAGGCGCTCGCTGTCGGGCCCGAAGCCCCAGCGCGCGGCCTTGGCGATCGAGTAGAAGCCCCACAGCATGCCGAAGTTGACGACGCGGGCGATGGCCCAGAGGATCAGGACCTTCGTGAAGGCACCGCGCTCGACCGGGACGACGCCCTCGGGCTTGCGCATGACGTCGCGCCCGTACTGGACGAGGGCACGACCGAGGCGCGAATCGCGCACGCGATCAAGGCGGCGCTGTCGCCCGATGACGGGTGACGGGCGGGTCGCGGGGGCAAGCTCGCTCGGCGGTGCGCTCACTCGGAACCTTTCACAGGGGAAGACATGGGCGAGTGACGACGGTGTCTGGCCCGGACAAGTGCAATTGGGTCGGATCGTACCGGATGAAACCGAACGTTCCCTCCGGTTGACTTTCGGCGAAATGGCCTGATCAGTGGGTGTCGCCCACGAGTTTCAGGCCGATCACGCACCCCACCAGACCGAGCACGAGCAGCACCTTCACCACCGAGACCGCCTCCGTGCCGCCGATCATCGCCACCACGACGGTGAGGGCTGCACCGATGCCGACCCAGACCGCGTACGCGGTGCCGGTCGGGATCTCGCGCATCGCGAAGGCGAGACCGCCCATGGATGCGACGAGGGCGACGCCGAAGATCACGCTCGGCCAGAGCTTGGTGAAGCCCTCCGAGCGCCCCAGGGCGGTGGCCCAGACGGCCTCGAGGATTCCGGACAGGATGAGGACGATCCACGACATGACGGTGCTCCTTGGCCAGTCTTGTCGCAGTCCGGGTACTGATCCGTCGTCCGGGGACGCGGGTCGGCGTCCGTCTTCCAGGGTAGCGAGCCGACCTGGGCAGGACCCGGGCACCGCGGCATCCGGGATCAGATGAGGAAGATCGATGCCGAATCCGGGTTGTGCGCGTGCACGAGGACTCCGAAGACGACCGCGTCGAACAGCAGGTGCACGGTCACCACGTACCAGAGCGAGCGGGTCTTCAAGAAGAGGAAGCCCTGCACGATCGCGAACGGGATCGTCAGCAGCGGGCCCCACGCCTGGTAGCCGAGCTCCCACAGGAACGACACGAACACGACCGCCTGCAGCAGGTTGGCGGTGAGGTCGGGGAAGTGCCGGCGCAACAGGACGAAGACCGTGCAGATGAAGAAGAGCTCGTCCCAGATGCCCACCGCGCCGACACCGACGAACAGGCGCGCGATGAGGTCGCCCGTGACCACCTCGGGCCAGTTGCGGTAGACGCCCGAGGTGATGAAGTAGAACGGCAGGATCAGGTAGCCGAGCACGATGACTCCGCCGAGCCACGCCCACTGCCACCAGGTCCAGCGGCCTCCCCCGCGCCAGGGGAAACGGATGGCGTAGTCGCGGTAGACGAAGCGCGAGACCACGTACGGCACGACGACGGCCCCGCCGAGGGCGAGGGTGAAACGCACGAACGCGGGGTTGTCGAGCTCGGCGTGCAGCGGGATCAGGCTGACGATGAACTGCCCGATCGCGATGAGCGATACATCGCGGGCGATGCTCGGCTCCTCGCCGCGCGCGAGGGCGACGCCGCCCAGGCGGTCGACGAGCACGGCGGATGCCACGGCGAGGGCGAGCAGGATCCACCCGAGCCACACGATCTGCACGACGAAGAGCGCGGGGGCGGCGAGGCACACCGCGAGCGCCGGGATCAGCTTGGGCGTCCACGTGGAACGCTCGCGGACCGGCACCGCGGTGTGCGCGGTCACGGCGAAACCCGCGTGTAGGTGAGGTCGCGGATGTCGCGGCCGACGCGCAGACCCTTCTGCTCGAAGGCGGTGAGCACGCGCCCCTCGAACCGCTCGGCCCAGTCCCCGTCGAATGCCCGCTCGAAACCGGGGGCGTCGTCGAGCACGTCGCGCATCTGGTCGGCGTAGTCCTGCCAGTCGGTCGCGAGGCGCAAAGTGCCGCCCGGGCGGATCGCCTGCGCGGCGATGCGCGCGAACGCGGGGGCGACGAGACGGCGCTTGGTGTGCTTGTTCTTGTGCCACGGGTCGGGGAAGAACACCCACAGCTCGTCGACGGATGCCGCGGGCAGCAGGTGCTCGAGCGCCTCCGGCGCGTTGGCCTCGACGAGGCGGAGGTTCTCCACGCCCTCGCGGTCGGCGTCGAGCATGGTGCGGGCCAGCCCCGCGGTGAACACCTCGACGGCGAGGAAGTCGGTGTCGGGGTGAGCGGCGGCGGCCGAGACGATCTGGTGGCCCTGGCCGGAGCCTATCTCGACGACCAGGCGGGCCGTGCGGCCGTAGACGGCGGCGGGGTCGACGGCGGTGCCCGGCTTGACGCTGGTCTCGGCGGCTGCGCGCTTGACCGGCAGCAGGTAGAACGGCGAGAGCTCGGCCCACGCGCGATCCTGCGCCTCCGACATGCGGCCGCTGCGCCGCACGAACGACACCGGCTTGTCGCGGAAGACAGGCGCGGCGGTGTCCATGCCGTCCAGGCTAGAGGGACGGTCGCCGGGAATGTGACGAACGGGCACCTTGCGGCCGCTCACGGGACGGTCACGAAGTCGATGAGCTCCTCGACGCGGCCGAGCAGGGCCGGCTCGAGGTCGCGGAAAGTGGTGACCTTCGACAGGATGTGCTGCCACGCGCGGGCGGTGTCTGCCTGCTCCTCGGCGGGCCAGCCCAGGGCGCGGCAGACGCCCACCTTCCACTCGATGCCGCGCGGTACCTCGGGCCACGCGGCGATGCCGAGGGCGCGGGGGGTGACGCACTGCCACACGTCGACGAAGGGGTGTCCGACGATGCGCACGTGCGCGCCGTGGCGGCCGCGGGCGATCTTCTCGGCGATGCGCGACTCCTTGGAGTTCGGCACGAGGTGGTCGACGAGTACGCCGTACCGGCGCTCGGCGGTGGGCGGCTCGGCGTCGAGCTTCTCTTCGAGCAGGTCGACGCCCTCGAGGAACTCCACGACCACGCCCTCGGCGCGCAGGTCGGCGCCCCACACCTTCTCGACGAGTTCGGCGTCGTGCTTGCCCTCGACGAAGATGCGGCTCGCGCGGGCGGTGCGCGCGCGCTGGTCGGCCGCCGCGAACGAGCCGGAGGCCGTGCGCGTGCGCCCCTTCGGCGCGGCCGCGGGAGCCTTCAACACCACGGGCTTGCCGTCGACGAGGAAGCCCCCGCCGAGCGGGAACAGCCGGCGCTTGCCGAAGCGGTCTTCGAGCTCGACGTTCATGCCGTCGATGCGGGTCACCGCCCCGACGAAGTCACTGCCGGCGACCTCGACGACGAGATCGGCGGATGCCGCGACCTCGGCGGGCGTGATGCGTCCGGCGTCGCGCCACCCGCGGGCGAGCACGTCGGTGCCGTAACGGTCGTCCATGGTGTACCTCCGAGCGTTCGAGCCTAGGCGGCGCCCGCGTGCGCTGACAGCGGACGCGCCGCTCCTTCCCCGGTGTCGGCGGTCGTTTGTAGGGTGGAACCTCCGGCCGCCGAAGGGGGATGCATGCGAAAGCCGATGCTGGCTCGTGCGATCTGCGTCGTGATGCTCGCGCTCATCGGCGTGGTCGTGGCGCCGCTGAGCGCCTCGGCCGTGCCGCCGCCGTCGCTGGGCTCGAGCTTCGTGCTCGACGACGTGAACGCGCTCACCGACGCCCAAGAAGCAGAGGTGCAGGCGAAACTGCTCGCCCTGTCCGACCAGACGGGCCTCGACATGTGGGTCGTCTACGTCGATTCGTTCACCAATCCCACCAGCGCGGCCGACTGGGCGAACGAGGCCGCCAACCGCAACAACCTCGGCCCCCACCAGTACCTCCTGGCGATCGCGATCCAGGGCGACACCTTCGAGTACTACCTCTCCGGCGACGTCGACGGCGGGGACCTCTCCGCCGACCAACTCGCCTCGATCGAGCAGGACCGCGTGCAACCGGCTCTCGAGGCCGGCGACGACGCCGGTGCCGCGATCGCCGCAGCCGACGGCATCCGCACCGCCCACGCCCAGGCCGGGGGCAACAAGCCCGCTCCCCCGCCGACCCCCGCGACCCAGAGCGGCCCGGCCATCGTCCCCGTCGTGCTGGTCGGCGTGCTGCTGCTCGCCATCGCGGGCGGTCTCATCTTCTTCGCGGTGCGACGACGTCGCGCCGCCGCACAGGGCGGATCGACCGCTGCCCCGGCCGAGAGCGTCGACGAGCTGCGCCGCCGCGCCGGATCGGCCCTCGTCGCCACCGACGACGCGGTCAAGACGAGCGAGCAAGAGCTCGGATTCGCCCGCGCTCAGTTCGGCGACGAGGCCGCGGCGCCCTTCATCGAGGTGCTCGCCCAGGCCAAGGCCGATCTCGACCGGGCCTTCTCGATTCAGCAGCAGCTCGACGACAGCACCCCCGAGACCCCCGAGCAGCAGCGCGCGGGCTACGCCGAGATCCTGCGCCTGTGCACCTCGGCCGACGAGGCCCTCGACGCCAAGGCCGCGGCCTTCGACGAGCTGCGCGCCCTCGAGGCCGACGCCCCCGCCGCCCTGGCTGCGGCACGCGAGCGACGCACCGCCGCCGAGCAGGCCCTGACCGCCGCCGACGCCGAGAGCACGCGGCTCGCGACCCTCTTCACCGCCGAGGCGCTCGCGTCCATCGCCGACAACCCCGCGCAGGCGCGGGCGCGGCTCGCCCTGGCGACCGAGCAGGAGGCCGCAGCCGATGCCGCCCTCACCGCCGGGCGCACGGGCGAGGCTGCGTTGGCGATCCGCGCCGCCCAAGCGGCGGTCGCTCAGGCCGAGACCCTCGAACGCGCGATCACGACGCTCGGCACCGACCTCGCCGAGGCCCAGCAGACCGCGGCGTCCCTTCGGGCCGAGGTCGAGGGCGACCTCGCCGCCGCGGCGGCGCTCCCCGATACCGACGGTCGCATCGCCCAGGCCATGGCCTCCACGCGGGCCCAACTCGACGCCGCGCGTGCCGCCGCGAGCGGTGCCCGCACCGACCCCCTCCGCGCCGTGCAGTCCCTGCAGCAGGCGAACGGCACCATTGACGCGGTACTCGACGCCGCTCGCGACGAGGCCGAACGCCGTCGCCGCGCCGAGGCGCAGCTCGAGGCCACGCTGACGCAGGCGCGTGCCCAGGTGCGCGCCACCGAGGACTTCATCGCCGCGCGCCGCGGTGCCATCGGACCGACCGCCCGCACGCGCCTGGCCGAGGCGGGCGCGGCGCTCGTGCAGGCCGAGCAGATGCGACAGACCGACCCCGTCACGGCATTGACCGCCGCGCAGCGCGCCGCGCAGTTGGCGGGCGACGCGAGCTCGCTCGCCCAGAACGACGTCGGTGCCTTCGGCGGTTCGGGGGGCTTCGGCGGAGGTGGCGGCGGAGGCGATCTGATGGGCGCCATCCTCGGCGGCATCGCCGTCAACTCGGTGCTGGGCGGCGGACGCCGCGGCGGCTTCGGCGGAGGAGGCCTGGGCAGCGTGCTCGGCGGACTGGGCGGAGGCCTCTCCGGCTCGGGGCGCTCGAGCGGCGGGTTCTCCGGCGGCGGTCGCTCCCGCAGCGGCGGCGGCGGCTTCGGCGGCGGGTTCTCCGGCGGCGGTCGCTCCCGCAGCGGCGGGGGCGGCGGGTTCTCCGGCGGAGGCCGCAATCGTGCCGGGGGCGGACGAGGAGGACGCCGCTGATCCACCCCCTCGCGGAGCATCGCCCGATCACAGAGAATTCGTAGCAACCGCCACCAGACTCGACATCGTCGCCTTCTGAAAGGAACACCCCGCATGGCCAAGCAGTCCATCTTCGGTCGCATCTCGACCCTCGTCCGCGCGAACATCAACGCGCTCCTCGACCAGGCCGAGGACCCGCAGAAGATGCTCGACCAGCTCGTCCGCGACTACTCGAACTCGATCGCCGACGCCGAGTCGGCCATCGCCGAGACGATCGGCAACCTGCGCCTGCTCGAGCGCGACCACCAGGAAGACGTTCAGGCAGCCGCCGAATGGGGCAACAAGGCCCTCGCCGCCAGCCGCAAGGGCGACGAGCTGCGCGCCTCCGGCAACGCGAGCGAGGCCGACAAGTTCGACAACCTCGCCAAGATCGCGCTCCAGCGTCAGATCACCGCCGAGAGCGAGGCCAAGGCGGCCGAGCCGACCATCGCCTCGCAGACCGAGGTCGTCGACAAGCTCAAGGACGGCCTCAACGGTATGAAGGGCAAGCTCGAGCAGCTGCGAGGCAAGCGCAGCGAGCTGCTCGCCCGCGCCAAGGTCGCCGAGGCCCAGAACAAGGTGCACGACGCCGTCAAGTCGATCGACGTGCTCGACCCCACGAGCGAGCTCGGCCGTTTCGAAGACAAGATCCGCCGCGAGGAGGCCCTCGCCGCCGGCAAGCAGGAGCTCGCCGCCTCGAGCATCGACGCGCAGTTCAACGCCCTCGAAGACGTGGGCGAGCTCACCGAGGTCGAGGCGCGCCTCGCCGCGCTGAAGGTCGGCGGCCCCCAGCGCGCCGCGATCGACGCACCGAGCCCCGACCAGGTCTGACAGACACCCGAGAGTGCATCGCCCGGACCCCGGGCGGTGCACTCTCGTCACACGTGCGAGGGAAGCCGCCCATGACCCGATTCATCGTCGCCCCGCAGTGGCAGGGCTCGTCGTCGTCCCGCGCGATGCAGCTGGTCGACGGGGCCGAGGCCGTCGCGGGCGACCTCCCCCGTGCCGCGACCACCCTGCTCGAGGCCCCGACCGAGGCCGGCGACGCGCAGGGCTCGCGGATCCACCGCATGAGCGCTCTGGTGCGCATGCGGCAGCGCATCGAAGACGCCGTCCGCTCGGCCGACGAGACGGCGATCGTGGTCGGCGGGGACTGCGGCGTCGCCCTCGGGGCCGTCTCCGCCGTGGCCGGCGACGATCTCGCGGTCGTCTGGATCGACGCGCACCCCGACCTCAATACCCCCGACTCCTCCCCCAGCGGTGCCTTCACGGGCATGGTGCTGCGCGGCATCGTGGGCGAGGGTGAGCCGCTGCTGCGCCTCGAGCCCGGGATCGACCCCGCGCGCCTCGTGCTGGTGGCCACGCGCGCGTGGGATCCCGAAGAAGAGGCCTTCGTCGCGGCGCACGGCATCACGGTCGTCTCTGCCGACGAGCTCTCCTCCCCCGACGCCCTCGCCGACGCGGTCGCCGCGACCGGTGCCAGCCGCGTGCACGTGCACGTCGACCTCGACGCTCTCGACCCGGCCGAGATCGGCGGCGTCGCGCAGGCCGTTCCCTTCGGCGCCCGCACCGCCGACCTCGTGGCATCCATTCGTCGCCTGAAAGAGACGACGCCGCTCGCGGGAGCCACCCTGACGGAGTTCTCGCCCGCGTCGCCCGCCGCGGCCGTCGACGACCTGGGCACGATCCTGCGACTGATCGGAGCCCTCGCGTGAGCCCGATCGCCCGCCCGCCCGCCGGATGGCGCGAGCGCGCCGACACGGCCGTGGCCCGCGGTCGCCGGTTCGACCGCTTCATCCCGGCGGCGTTGCTCGACTCCCGCGTCAGCCGGGTGGGCTACTGGTACGGCTGCACGGTCGGATGGGTGTGGGGCTCGATCTGGAGCACCGGACGCATCGAGAAGCGCCACGGGCTCTGGGTGTTCCGCGGGCTGCCGTCGTGGGCGTTCCCGCGGGGCGGCGTATGCGTGGGCGGATGCTTCCTCACCGGCGACGACCGCCCGAGCGACGCCGTGCTGGGCCACGAGGCCGTGCACAAGCGCCAGTGGCAGCGGTACGGCTTCCTTATGCCGCTGCTCTACGGGCTGGCCGGGCGCGATCCCCTGCGTAACCGCTTCGAGATCGAGGCGGGGCTCGTCGAGGGCAACTACGTACCGCGCGGCAGCTGAACCGCCGCGCGGCACGCGACCCGCGACGCACAGGTCCCTGAGCTCGTCGAAGGGCCCGGTGCACAGGTCCCTGAGCTTGTCGAAGGGCCCGGTACCCGCGGTTGTCCCGGTGCACAGGTCCCTGAGCTTGTCGAAGGGCCCGGTACCTGCGAAGGCCCCGGTGGCTTCGACAGGCTCAGCCACCTGGCGCAGCATAGGTCCCTGAGCTTGTCGAAGGGCCCGGTACCCGCGAAGGCCCCGGTGGCATCGACAAGCTCAGCCACCTGGCGCAGCAGAGGTCCCTGAGCTTGTCGAAGGGCCCGGTACCCGCGGTTGTCCCGGTGGCTTCGACAGGCTCAGCCACCTGGCGCAGCATAGGTCCCTGAGCTTGTCGAAGGGCCCGGTACCTGCGAAGGCCCCGGTGGCTTCGACAGGCTCAGCCACCTCGCGCGGTGCACAGGTGCCTGAGCTTGTCGAAGGGCCCGGTACTCGCGAAGGCCCCGGTGGCATCGACAGGCTCAGCCACCCCGCGACGCACAGGTCCCTGAGCTCGTCGAAGGGCCCGGTCCCCGTCAGCGGGCGGTCGAGAGACCGAAGCGCTCCGGCGTGTGGATCGCCTGCGGGTCGACGCCGTGGCGCGCGACGAGTTCGTCGACGATCTCGGCCGTGCCCAGGTAGCCGCCGAGCAGCACGACGCGGGTGGCGTCGTCGTCGCAGCAGAGCATCTCTCCGGCCCAGCCCGACACCGCACGGGTGACGGCCTCGCCCGGAGCGCAGCCGCGACCGGTGCCGGGGGCGCCGCCGCGACGCGAGCGGTCGAGCCAGCTCAGCGTCATGCGGGCGGGGGCGGCGATGCGGCCGATCCACGACTCGTCGGGCACCTCGATGAACACGCGGCCGGTCGAGCAGATCGGCAGGGTGGCGAGCAGGGCCTCGAGTTCGGCGAGCGAGTTCTCGTCGGCGGTCACGAGGTGCTGGACGCGGGTGTGCCGCGACGCGCGGCAGGCGGCGTCGTTGTGCTCGGTGGAGGTGGCCATGATGACCCCCACTATACCCTCAGTGAAGGGTTGCCTAACCTTGGTGTCGGCTGATGATCCACGCGTGGATCATGCCACCAGCACCTCGCGCAACCGCTCGAGCTCGGCATCCGTCATGCCGTGGGCGCGGAGATAGCCCGCGGGCGACCCGAACTCGCGGTCGAGGCGATCGAGCAGCGCCCGCATGGCGCGCGCGGGCGACCGCGTGGCCAGCTCGTCGGCGTGCACGTTGTCGGGGTGCAGGGCGCGGATCGCGGCGCGCACGCGCTCGGTGCGTGCGACCGGCAGCAACTGCTCGGTGCGCGCGTAGTCGGCGATCACGGCCTCGCGGTCGACGCCCGCCGCGGCGAGCGCCACCCCGATCGTGACTCCCGTGCGGTCTTTGCCGACGGTGCAGTGCACGAGCACGGGCTGGGCGGTCAGGATGCCGCGCACCACGGCGACCACGCGGTCGGCCGAGTCGTCGACGATGGAGGAGTAGAGCTCTTCGAGGCTGACGTCGCGCTCGAAGAACGACGCGACCGATCCCAGGAACAGCGGCTCGTGCTGCACCTCGATGAGAAGGTCGTCCAACCGGCTCGGATCGTTCGCGAGTTCGGCCTCGTCGCGCAGATCGATGATGCGGCGGATGCCGAGGGCTCGGAGATCCGCGATGCCGGTGTCGTCGACCTGCACGAGGTTGCCCGAGCGGAAGAGCACCCCCGAGCGCGTGGTGCCCTCACCTGCGGGGAGTCCTCCGACGTCGCGGAAGTTCGAGGCCCCCGAGACCAGCGAGCCGGTCATGCGGTGCCGTCCGCGTGCACGTGCGGGGCGGCACGGGCCGAGGGGCGCGGCGGCACGGGGTACCGACCGGCGATGGCGACGCGGTTGAAGGCGTTGATGGCCACGAGCACCCAGCTGAGCGCGACGTACTCCTGCTCGCTGAGGATGCCGCCTGCCTGGTCGTACACCTCGTCGGGGATGCCGTCTTCGTGGATGAAGGTGAACGACTCGGTCAGCTCCAGCGCGGCGCGCTCGCGCTCGTCGAAGACCCCCGACTCGCGCCAGGTGGCGATCTGCGCGATGACGTCGGCGTCGAGCCCGGCGGCGACCGCGGCATCGACGTGCACGCGCACGCAGTAGGCGCAGCCGTTCAGCTGCGAGGCGTGGATCTGCACGATCTCGCGCAGCCGCGCGTCGATGCCCGCCTCAGCGGCGAGGCGCCCGACGGTCGTCGAGAACGAGCGCAGCGCCGCGTAGGCCTCGGGAGCCGATTTCGACAGGTGCACGCGCCGTTCTTCGCCCATGGCCACAGCCTACGGCGACCCCGCGGGGCCGGGGCGTGGCGTTCGCCGAGTCCACGGCATCCGCTCACCCGGGGTTTCCCCCGCGGCGGTACGGCAACGCGACGGCGGTGGCGGCGGAGGCCGCGCGGTGACAGGCTGGACGGATGCCCGAGCTCGACGAGTTCTCGTTCCTTCCCGCCCAGGCCGCCGATCTCGGCCGCGAGGTCGCCGCCGTCGAACGCGTCGACCTGACCCTCGCCGACCACCGCCGGCTGAGCGCCCTGCGGTGGGGCGACGCCGATCCGGCGATCACGCTGCTGCACGGGGCGGGACTCAACGCCCACACGTGGGACACGACGCTGCTGCACCTCGGCGTCCCCGCGCTCGCGCTCGACCTCCCCGGGCACGGCGACTCGTCGTGGCGCGACGACGCCGCATACGTGGCGCGCGTTCTCGCCCCCGACGTGATCGCCGCCCTCGAGGCGTGGACGAGCGGTCCGCAGGTGCTGGTCGGACACTCGCTGGGCGGCCTCACCGCCGCAGCCGTCGCCGCTGCGCGCCCCGACCTCGTGTCGCGTCTCGTGATCGTCGACATCACCCCCGGCGTCGACCCGAGCGCGGGCCCCGCGCAGATCCGCGCCTTCTTCGCGGGCCCGACCGATTGGGCCTCGCGCGACGAGCTCGTCGAGCGCGCCCTGTCGTTCGGCCTCGGCGGCTCGCGCGAGGCGGCCACGCGGGGTGTCTTCCTCAACTCGCGCGTGCGCCCCGACGGCCGCGTGGAGTGGAAGCACCACTTCGCGCACCTCGCCGCCGCCGCGGTGAACGCCGGAGCGGACCCCTCGACCCCCGATGCCGTGCGCGCGGTGCTCGCGAGCACGGGATGGGACGACCTCGAGGCCGTGCGCGAGCCCGTCACCCTCGTACGCGGCGAGCGCGGATTCGTCACGGCACCGGATGCCGCGGACTTCGCCCGGCGCGTGCCCGGGGCAAGCATCGAGACCCTGTCGACGGGGCACAACGCCCAGGAGGAGGATCCGGCGGGTCTCGCGGAGCTCCTGCGCGGCGCGGTCGACGCGGCGCGCTGACCCCGACGCGTCGATCAGCCGGGCAGGGCGTGGGTTAGTGGACTCTGCGCCCCGCGTCACATGCCGTCGCGCACCGTCACAGACGACGGCGAGGGAATGCGGGTGAAAGTAGGCTGTTGCCACCCCTGCACGGCATCCACAGCACTCGGATGCCTTCGGCCTGCGAAAGGACACCCCGCAATGCTGCGCCGCACCGCCCTCGCCACGAGCGCGCTCCTGATCGGAGCTCTCCTGCTCACCTCGTGCACCGGCACCGACACCTCCCCCGCTCCGACGGGTGAAGCCGACCCGAACGGCACCCTCACGGTGGGGCTGAGCCTCGAGCCGACCAACCTCGACATCCGCCACACCAGCGGCGCCTCTCTCGAGCAGGCGCTCATCGACAACGTCTACCAGGGTCTGGTCACCCGCAACGGCGACGAGAACAACGCGATCGTCCCCGCCCTGTCGACCGCGTGGACGATCTCGCCCGACGGCCTCACCTACACCTTCACCCTGCGCGAGGGCGTGACCTTCCACGACGGCAGCGCGCTGACCGCCGACGACGTCGTCACGTCGCTGCAGACGACGAAGGACGACGCGACGATCCAGAACAGCGCCGACCTGGCGAACGTGGCATCCATCTCCTCCCCCGATGCCTCGACCGTCGTGGTCACCCTCGCGCAGCCGAACATCGACTTCCTGTTCGCCCTCACGGGCCGTGCGGGGCTCATCTTCAAGAACGGCGACACGACCAACTTCCAGACCTCGGCCAACGGCACGGGCCCCTTCCGCGTGGAGTCCCGCAACGTCGGCCAGAGCGTGACGCTCGCGCGCTACGACGGCTACTGGGGCGCCAAGGCCGGAGTGGCCGAGGTCGTGCTCGATTACATCCCCGACCGCAACGCCGCCGTCAACGCCGCCGTCGCCGGCGATCTCGACGTCCAGCTCGAGGTCGACCCCGAGCTGCGCGGACAGATCGACGGGACGAACAACTTCACGATCGATTCCGGCCTCACCACCGACAAGGGCACGCTCGCGTTCAACAACGCCAAGGCCCCGCTCAACGATCAGCGCGTGCGCGAGGCGCTGCGCCTGGCGATCGACCACGACGCGCTGATCCAGACGCTCGGGTCGGGCGAGACCCTGTCGGGCCCGATCCCGCCGCTCGACCCCGGGTACGAAGACCTCTCGGGCAGCATCTCGTACAACCCCGACCGCGCACGCGAGCTGCTCGCGCAGGCCGGCGCCGAGAACCTCAACCTCACGCTGACGATCCCCAACGTCTACCCCGGCGCGATCTCGACCTTCCTCGTGTCGTCGTTCGCCGACGTGGGCGTCACCCTGCAGGTCAAGCAGGTCGACTTCTCGGCCTGGCTGCAGGACGTCTACCAGAACAAGGACTACGACCTCAGCTTCGTGCGCCACGTCGAGGCCCGCGACTTCGGCAACTGGGCGAACCCCTCGTACTACTTCGGCTACGACAACGCCGAGGTGCAGGGTCTCTACGCCCAGGCGCTGGCGACCACCGACGAGCAGCAGTCGTCCGACCTGCTCGCCGAGGCCGCGCGCATCGTGAGCGACGACGACGCCGCCGACTGGCTGTTCCTGTCGACGCCGCTCACCGCGGTCGGCACGAACGTGGCGAACTTCCCGAAGAACTCCCTCAACGTGCGACTGCCGCTGTCGGCTGTGACGGTCGCGTCGGAGTGATCCGTTACGCGCTGACACGGCTGGGCCTGCTCGTTCTGGGCCTGGCCGTGGCCAGCGTGCTGATCTTCGTCTCGCTGCGGGTGCTCCCCGGCGACGTCGCGCAGGTGATCGCCGGAACGCAGGCCACCCCCGAGCAGATCGCCGCCCTGCGCGCGAGCCTCGGACTCGACGCTCCCCTGTGGACGCAGTACGCCGACTGGATCGGCGGTCTGCTGCGCGGCGACCTCGGCACCTCTCTGCTCACGGGGACGTCGGTGAGCGCCGAGCTGATCGACAAGGCACGGGTCACCGTGCCCCTGTCGATCATGTCGCTGACGATCGCGCTGCTGATCGGCATTCCGTTCGGTGTGCTCTCCGCCCTCGGGCGCCGGCGTGCGGCGGGGGCAGCGCTCAGCGTCGCCGCGCAGGCGCTCGCGGCGGTGCCGGTGGTGTGGGCGGGACTCATGCTCGTGGTGGTGTTCGCCGTGGGGCTCGGGTGGTTGCCACCCCAGGGTTTCCCGCGCGCCGGCTGGAACGACCCCGCCGCCGCATTCCGCGCGCTCGTGCTGCCCGCGCTGACGATCGGCGTGATCGAGGGGGCCATGCTGCTGCGGTTCGTGCGCAGCGCGACCCTGCAGGCGATCGGCCAGGACTATGTGCGCACCGCCGCCGCCAAAGGCCTGACCCGCACGCGCGCGCTGCTCAGCCACGGTCTGCCCAACGTGGGCCTCTCGGTCATCACGGTGCTGGGGCTGCAGATCGCCGGGATCATCGTGGGAGCCGTCGTCATCGAGCAGCTCTTCACGCTCCCGGGCGTGGGCCGCATGCTCGTCACCGACGTCGCCTCGCGCGACCTGCCCAAGGTGCAGGGCGAGCTTCTCGCGGTGACCGGCTTCGTGCTCATCGTGGGCTTCGTGGTCGACCTCGCGCATCGCCTGATCGACCCTCGACAGCGGGAGGCCGAGTGAACACCCTGAAACGCCTCTGGGGGCTGGGCACCGGCCGCTTCGGTCTCGTCATCGTGCTGCTCGTGCTGCTCGCCGCCGCGGTCTCGCTGGTGTGGACGCCGTTCGACCCCGCCGCCGTCGACGCCCGCGCGCGGTGGACGGATCCCTCGTGGCCCCACGTGCTGGGCACCGACGACAGCGGCCGCGACATCGCAAGCCTCCTGCTCGCCGGCGCCCGCACGACGGTGGTCGTCGCGGTCGGGGCGGGGGTCGTGGCATCCGTCATCGGCATCGCCCTCGGCGCCCTCGGCGCCCTCACGACCCGGTGGGTGCGCGAGAGCGTCTCGGTGCTCGTCGACATCCTCATCGCCTTCCCGGTGCTGATCATCGCGATGATGATCTCGGCCGTGTGGGGCGGGTCGCTGTTCGTGGTCATCTGGTCGGTGGGCATCGGGTTCGGCGTCAACGTCGCCCGCGTCACCCGGCCCGAGCTGCGCCGCGTACTGCACAGCGACTTCGTGCTCGCCGGGCGGGCCAGCGGGCTCTCGACCTGGCAGAACCTCACGCGGCACCTGCTGCCCAACGTCGCGCCCGTGTTCATCGTGCAGCTGTCGTGGGGCATGGCCGTGGCCGTGCTCGCCGAGGCGGGACTGTCGTACCTCGGGTTCGGCGCCCCCGTCACGCAGCCGTCGTGGGGCGTGCTGCTGAACAGCCTGCAGCCCTACATCGCCGTGCACCCGCTCACGGTGGTGTGGCCGGGGCTGGCGATCACCCTGACCGTGCTCGGACTCAACCTGCTGGGCGACGCCCTGCGCGAGGCGGCCGACCCGACGCTCGCCGAGCGCGCGCCGTCGGCACGGACGCATGTTCCGGGGGTGGTCGCATGAGCCTCGAGGTGACCGACCTGCGCATCGAGATCGGCGGCCGGGCCGTCGTCGACGGCATCTCGTTCGCGGTGCCCGACGGCGCACGCGTGGGGCTCATCGGCGAATCGGGCTCGGGCAAGTCGCTGACGGCCCTCGCCATCCTCGGGTTGCTGCCCGACGGGGCCGTGGCCTCCGGCAGCGTGCGGTGGAACGACCGCGAGATCCTCGGACTCCCCGACCGCGAGCTCGCGCGCCTGCGTGGCGACGACATCGGCATCGTCTTCCAGGAGCCCCGCACGGCCCTCAACCCCATCCGCACGGTGGGTCGCCAGATCGGCGAGTCGGTGCGGATCCACGAGAAGGTGTCGAAGCGCGAGGCCCTCGCCCGCGCGGTCGTCGAGGCCGAGCGCGTGGCCCTCCCCGACCCCGAACACCTCGTCTCGCGCTACCCGCACCAGCTTTCCGGCGGCCAGCGCCAGCGCGTCGCGATCGCGATGGCCCTCGCGTGCCGCCCGCGCCTGCTCATCGCCGACGAGCCGACCACCGCCCTCGACGTCACGATCCAAGCCGGGATCCTCTCGCTGCTGCGCTCCCTCGTGCACGACGCCGGCATGTCGCTGGTGTTCATCACGCACGATCTCGCGGTGCTCGCGCAGGTGGCCACGCATGCCGTCGTGCTCGAGCACGGCCGCGTCGTCGAACAGGGCGCCGTCGAAGAACTGCTGCGCGCGCCGTCGTCGCCCGTCACGCAGGCTCTGCTGCGCGATGCGACCGCGACGCTGTGGCATCCCGAGACCGGAACTCCCACCGCGATCCCGGAGGCCGCGACGCCCCAGCCGGCGCAGGGCTCGGGCGAACGGCATCCGGAATCGACCCCGGATGCCGCGGCACAGGGCTCCGCGCCGGATGCAGGCGCCGGTCGGCCCGACGCGACCCCGGCGGGTCCGGCCGACGCGCGGGATGCTGGCCGGCGGCCGCCCGAGACCGGGCCGGACGAGGAGGACACGCCGTGAGCGAGACGCTGATCCGCGCGCGGGGACTCTCGCGCACCTACCCCGCGCCGCGCGGCAGAGGATTCGGCCGCCCCGAGCGCACCGTCGGGCTGAGCGACGTCGACGTCTCGGTGCGGGAAGGCTCCGCCGTCGGGATCATCGGCGAATCGGGCTCGGGCAAGTCGACGCTCGTGCGCCTGCTGCTCGGACTCGACGTGCCCACCGCGGGCACCATCGAGGTCGAGGGACGCCCCGTCGACGCGCGCGGATCGGCGCGCTCGCTGCACTGGCTCCGCCGTACGACCGGCATCGTGTTCCAAGACCCGTACGCCTCGCTCGACCCGCGCATGAACGTCGAGCGCATCGTCGGCGAACCGCTGTGGGCGCTCGGCATCGAGGGCGACCGCCGCGCCCGCGTGCGCGAAGTGCTCGAGCAGGTGGGCCTCGAGGCCGACATGGCCACGCGCTTCCCGCACGAGTTCTCGGGCGGTCAGCGCCAGCGCATCGCCCTCGCGCGCGCGATCGTGCATCGTCCGCGCATCCTCGTCGGCGACGAGCCGCTCTCGGCCCTCGACGTCACGGTGCGCGCGCAGATCCTGCGCCTGCTGGCGCGGCTGCGGACCGAGGAGCAGCTGACCCTCGTGCTCGTCTCGCACGACATCGGCGTGGTGCAGAACGTCTGCGACCAGGTCGTCGTGATGAAAGACGGCCGCATCGTCGAGCAGGGACCGACCGAGAAGGTGCTGCTGCAGCCGCAGGCGGCGTACACGCGGCAGCTGCTGGCGTCGATTCCGACACTGCCGGCCTGACACTCGCCCGCCGGCGGTCACGAGAACAGGAGAGTGTCACCGGAACAGGCCGTTCCGGCGCGGATCGCCCTGTTCTCGTCGCATCTCCTGTTCTGGTGACGGATGCCGGCGGATCGGCCGTTCGGCACGGTCGCGCACGCGCCGATCAAGGGATCCCGCGATGTCGGAGGTCGGCGCTACCCTCGGCGCATGACCCCCGGTATCGTCCCCCCGTTCCTGCTCGACCGACTCGCCTCCACCGACGACCCGCGCATGGCCCGGGCCGCGGAAGCGGCGCGCAAGACCCTCGCCGTGCCGCGGCCGACGCGTCCGACACGATCCCGCCTGCGACTCTCGATCGAGGGCGACACCCTCGTGGCCGAGACCGGGCCGGCGCCCGATCGCATCATCTCCGACGCGGCGAACACCGAGAACCTGCCGGGCCGTCGCGTGCGCAGCGAAGACGACGCCCCCTCGGGCGACGCCGCCGTCGACGAGGCCTACGACGGCCTCGGCGAGACCTACGACTTCTTCTGGGAGGCCTTCGCCCGCGACGGCATCGACGCCGCCGGCGGGTCGCTGCTGGCCACCGTGCACTTCGGCGACGACTACGACAACGCGTTCTGGAACGGCGAGCGCATGGTCTTCGGCGATGGCGACGGCGACGTGTTCGTCGGGTTCACCCGGTCGCTCAGCGTGATCGCGCACGAGCTCGCTCACGGCGTCACCGAGGCCTCCGGCGGGCTCGAGTACCAGGGGCAGTCGGGCGCGCTCAACGAGTCACTGTCCGACGTGTTCGGTGCCCTCGCCGAACAGCACCACCTCCGCCAGAGCGCCGACGAGGCGTCGTGGCTCATCGGCGAGGGCATCTTCGCCGCCGCCGTGCAGGGCGAGGCCCTCCGCTCGATGAAGGCGCCGGGCACTGCCTACGACGACGACGTGCTCGGCACAGACCCGCAGCCGGCGCACATGCGCGACTACGTCGAGACGAGCGATGACAACGGCGGGGTGCACATCAACTCCGGCATCCCGAACAAGGCCTTCTACCTCGCCGCGACCGCGCTCGGCGGGTTCGCGTGGGAGCGCGCCGGTCTCATCTGGTACCGCACGATCACCGCCGGCACCCTGTCGCCCACCGCCGACTTCTCGGCGTTCGCGACCGCCACCCTGTCGGCCGCGGCCAGCGAGTACGGTGAGGAGTCGGAGGAGGTCGCCGCCGTCCGCGCCGCGTGGGCCGGGGTCGGCGTCGAGGAGGATGCCGCAGCCTGACACCGAGGACGACACCGAGAGCGCGGAGCGCTTCGTCGTCATCGTCGTGCGCTCGGGCGGTCTCGCGGGCCTGACGAAGCAGTGGCGGGCCGAGCCCGACCCCGAGGGTGCCCCGCACTGGCGTGCGCTGGTCGAGAGTTGCCCGTGGGACGCAGCCGCCGAGCCCTCCCCCGGAGCCGACCGCTACAGCTGGCGCATCGAGGTGCACCACGGCGACAAGGCCGTGCACGAGGTGCGCCTCGGCGACACCCAGGTCGCGGGCCCGTGGCGCGCGCTCGTCGACGAGGTGCGCCGCGCCGCGCCCGCGACGCCGGTCCGCCGGTAGCCGCCGGCTCAGCCACCTCGCATCAGAGGTCCCCGAGCGTGTCGAAGGGGCCGGTACCCGCTCGGCGACCGGCGGCTTCGACAGGCTCAGCCACCTCGCACGCGGCAACCGGGGGCTTTGACAGGCCCAGCCACCTCGCACGCGGCAACCGGCGGCTTCGACAGGCTCAGCCACCTCGCACGCGGCGGCGAAGCGCGTCAGCCGAACAGCCGCCGGCGGGGCTTCTTCTTCGAGGGGATGCTCTTCTGCAGGTACACCACGCCCAGCCAGCGCCCGAACTTGAAGCCGACGCGTCCCATGCGTCCGACCTCGGTGAAGCCGAGCTTCTCGTGCAGCGCGATCGAGGCGTCGGCGCCCTTGTCGCTGATCGCGGCGACCATCTCGCGGATGCCCAGCTCTTGGCAGGCCGCCAGCAGCGCCTCGAGCAGCGCGCGACCGAGACCCTTGCCCGCGGCCGCCTGACCGAGGTAGATCGAGTTCTCGACCGTGTAGCGGTACGCCGACTTCGACTGCCACGGCTGCACGAGGGCGTAGCCGAGGATCTGTCCACTCGGCGACTGTGCAACGAGGAACGGCAGCCCGAGCTTGTCGAGCGTGGCGTACTTGTCGCGCCACTTCGCGATCGACCACGCCTTCTCGTCGAAGGTCACCACGGAGTTGCGCACGTAGTAGTTGTAGATCTCGCGGATGTCGGGGATGTCGGCGGGAGTGGCCGGCCGGATCTCGTACGAGAACGGACGCTCGGGCGCGGGCGTCTTGCGCAGGTGCGCCGGCAGACGGCGACGGCTCTTCTCGTACTCCTCTTCCAGCACCCCGCCACTCTACGGGCGTCGCCGTTTCACGCGTATGACGTCGCGCGTGCGTCGACGACGCCGGATGCCGGGACCCCGGGCCGACGTCTCGGTCGCCGCCCGCGGCATCCGGTCGCTCCGATCAGAGCGTCGCGGCCCCGCTCACGCCGGGATGCGCCAGTCGACGGCATCCGCCCCCTGCTCCTCCAGCAGCGCGTTGACGCGCGAGAACGGCCGGGAGCCGAAGAAGCCGCGACTGGCCGACAGCGGCGAGGGATGCGGAGACGACACGATCGCGGTGTCACCGAGCAGCGGCGTGAGCCCCTGGGCGTCCTTGCCCCACAGCACCGCCACGAGCGGGGCGTCGCGCGCGACGAGGCAGCGGATCGCGTGCTCGGTCACCCGCTCCCAGCCCCAGCCGCGGTGCGAGGCCGGGGCGCCGGGCGCGACCGTGAGCACACGGTTCAGCAGCATGACCCCCTGCGCCGACCAGGCCGAGAGGTCGCCGTGCGCGGCGGGGGCGATCCCGAGATCGTCGGAGAGCTCGCGGTAGATGTTCGACAGGCTGCGCGGCAGCGGACGCACGTGCGGATCGACCGCGAACGACAGGCCGATGGGGTGCCCGGGCGTGGGATAGGGGTCCTGACCGACGATGAGCACGCGCACCGCGTCGAGCGGCGTGCGGAAGGCGCGCAGCACGAGGTCGCCCGCCGGAAGGTAGGGCGCGCCGTCCGAGCGCAGCCTCTCGCCGAGCGCGGAGATGTCGGCGGCCACGGGTTCGAGGGGCTGCACCCACGAGCGGTCGATCAGACCGGCATCCGCCAGCTCGCTGAGCGAATGCGCCGTCACGCCGCGTCCTCTTCGCTCACCGACCCCTGGTGCGACCACGGGAAGTCGATCCACAGCGAGGTGTCCTTCCACGCGTAGTCGGGGGTGACCACGGTCGTGGGCTTGGTGTAGATGACGGCCGAGCGGGCCTCGGCGCCGTGGCGATCGAGCAGCTTCACGGCGAGGTCGAGCGTGCGACCGCTGTCGGCGACGTCGTCGACGAGCAGCACCCGCCGCCCCTCGAGGTACGACAGGTCGAGGGCGGGCGGCAGCACCTCGGGGGCATCGAGCACCGTACCCACGCCCGTGTAGAACTCGACGTTCAGCGCCCCGCAGTTCTTCACTCCCAAGCCGTACGCGATGGCGCCGCCGGGCAGGAGTCCCCCGCGAGCGATGGCGACGACCACCTCGGGCTGGAATCCGTCGGCCACGATCGCCCGCGAGATCTCGCGCGTGGCGGCCCCGAAATCGTCCCAGCTCAGGCGCTCGCGTTCGTCCGTCACGGCGGACTCCTTTCATCGACTGTTCTCACCCTAGGTCTTTCCGCGAGGGGGCCCGGGCGCGGTGCTAGGGTCTCGCCATGTCGCGCATCTCCAGTGCGGTCGGACGCGTGCGCACCTCGGCGCTCGGCGTGACCGCGGGTCTGATCGGGTGGTTCGTGCTCGTGGAGCTCGCCAGCGGAATCCTGCAGGGGTACTACGTGCCACTGCTCCCCGACATCGTCGGACACCTCGGCATCCGCGATGCCGACGTCAACTGGTTCGAAGCGGCGCAGCTGCTGCTGTCGGCCCTGGTCCTGCCGGTGCTGGCCAAGCTCGGCGACATGTTCGGGCACAAGCGCATCCTGCTGTTCGCGGCGATCGCGACGGCCGCCGCCAGCTGGTGGCTCGTGTTCGCCGACTCGTTCACGACCTTCCTGCTCGCCTGGGCGCTGCAGGGCTTCTACGTGGTGTGGCTGCCGCTCGAGATCGCGCTCATCTTCGACCGCGGCCGGCGCGCGAGTCGCGGGTCGTCGCAGACGCGTCGCGCGGCGGGCCTGCTCGTGGTCGGCCTGCACGCGGGCGCGATCATCGGCGCCCTCGCCGCGGGCCGTCTGTTCACGGCGACCGGCGGCGATCTGAAGCTCGCCCTCGCCGTCCCCGCGATCGTGGTCAGCGCGATCGCGGTGGTCATCTGGCTGGGCGTCCCCGAGTCCGAGCGCGCCGGCGGTGAGCGCCGTCTGGACCTGCGCGGGTTCGTCATCCTCGCCGCGGCCCTGCTGTGCGTCACCGGGGCCCTGTCGTTCGTCCGGCTCCCCGCCGGTCCCGGACCGGTCGCGATCATCGCGCTGCTGGTGGCGGGCGTGGCGCTGGGCGCATGGTTCGTGCGGTTCGAGCTGCGTCAGCCCGATCCGGCGATCGACATCCGCGTGCTGCGCCGCCCGGAGATGTGGCCCGTGCAGGCCACCGCGTTCCTCGTGGGCATCAGCCTGCTGGGCGCCCAGGGACCGCTCGCGACCTACATGGGCACCGACCCCGCCCTCGGCTACGGCCTGGGTCTCGATGCCACCGACCGCTCGAACGTGATCGGCGTGTACCTGCTCTCGCTGATCGTCGGCGCGGTGCTGTTCGCCGTGACCTCCCGCCGGGCGAGCCCGCGCCTCACGCTCATCGGCGCCGCGGCCCTCGTCGGCATCGGGTACGGGCTCCTGCTGCCCCTGCACACCGGCCTGATCCCGACGCTGGCCTGCTTGATCGTGGCCGGACTCGGATCGGGCGCCCTGGTGGCGGCCATGCCCGCGGCCGCCGCCGCCGCGGCCCCGCGCGGGCAGACCGGCGTGGCCTCGGCCCTGACCAACACGACGAAGACGATCGGCGGTTCGATGTCGTCGGCGATCTTCGGCGTCGTGCTCGCCGGGGCCGCGGGAGCGGCGGTCGGTACGGCTGCGCCCCTCGCCGGTTATCTGACCGTCTGGGTCATCTGCAGTGCCGGCGGATTCGTCGCGGCCGTGCTGCTGTTCTTCGTGCCGAAGGTGGCGTTCGCGGATGCCGCCGAGGCCGAGGTCGCGGCCAGCGCAGCCCGCGGCGAGGTGGCCTGAGCCCGCGGCATCCGCCCCCGAAACGCCGAGCGGTCAGCGGGTCTGCAACGGACCCCGCGCCAGCAGGTGCTGCGCCGACTGCGCGACGGGACGCACCGTGACCAGGTCGAGGTTGACGTGGCCCGGCGCGTCGAGCGCGTAGGCGATCACGTCGGCCACGTCGTGGGCCGACAGCGGCGCCTCGACGCCCTCGTAGAGCTTGTCGGCGGCGTCCTTGTCTCCGCCGAGGCGGTTGAGCGTGAACTCCTCGGTGCGCACCATGCCCGGGGCGATCTCGATCACGCGGAGGGGTTCGCCGTTGAGCTCCTGACGCAGAGCGTGCACGAGCATCGCCTCCCCCGCCTTCGCGGCGTTGTACCCGCCGCCGCCGGGGTACGCCGTCTGCGCGGCCGTCGAGGTGACGAAGAGCAGGTCGGCGTGGCCCTCGTCGTCGGCCGCGCGCCGCAGCTGCGGGAGGAGGGCGGCGGTCAGTCGCTGGCTCGAGAGCACGTTCGCCTCGAACATCCAGCGCCAGTCGTCGGCCGCGCCGTCTTCGATGCGGTCGCTGCCCCGCGCGCCGCCGGCGACGTGCACGAGGGCGTCGACGCCACCCGTCTGGTCGAGCCACGCCGCGAGGGCGGCGACGGCGTCGGCGTCGGTGAGGTCGGCCGCGTGCGCGACGATGCCGGTCTCGGCCTCGAGCGCGTCGAGACGCTCGGCCCGACGGGCGACGCCCACGACATCCCATCCGCGCTCGCGGAGCAGGCGTGCGGTCGCCTCTCCGATTCCCGAACTGGCCCCGGTCACCACTGCACGTCGCGTCATGGCATCCACGCTAGCGCCCTCCTCCGACACCGCCGTCCGCGTCGCGCGGAGCGCTGTTACGGCCTGTGTCCGGGGCGCTTGTCGGTGTCGGAGGTCATCCCTACGCTCGCAACAGGCCACGGCGACCGCCCGGCCTCCAGAAGCTGAGGAGCAGTCATGTCGGCACCCGAGAACTGGCGTTTCGAGACCAAGCAGATCCACACCGGCGCTCAGCCCGACCCGGTGACCAAGGCCCGCGCCACCCCGATCTACCAGACCACCTCGTACGTGTTCGACAACGCCGACCACGCTGCGAACCTGTTCGCGCTGGCCGAGTTCGGAAACATCTACACGCGCATCCAGAACCCCACGCAAGACGTCGTCGAGCAGCGCGTCGCGGGCCTCGAGGGCGGCACCGGCGCCCTCCTCGTCGCCAGCGGCCAGGCGGCCGAGACCTTCGCCGTGCTCAACATCGCCCAGGCGGGCGACCACATCGTCTCGTCGAGCTCGATCTACGGCGGTACCTACAACCTCTTCAAGTACACCCTCGCCAAGCTCGGCATCGAGACGACCTTCGTCGAGAACCAGGACGACCCCGAGGAGTGGCGCGCGGCGGTGCGCCCCAACACGAAGCTGTTCTTCGCCGAGACCATCGGCAACCCCAAGATCAACGTGCTCGACATCCGCTCGGTCGCCGACATCGCGCACGAGGCCGGCGTGCCGCTCATCGTCGACAACACGATCGCGACCCCGTACCTCATCCGCCCCTTCGAGCACGGCGCCGACATCATCGTCCACTCGGCGACCAAGTTCCTCGGCGGGCATGGCACCACGATCGGCGGCGTCATCGTCGACGGCGGCACCTTCGCGTGGTCGGAGCACTCCGACCGCTTCCCCGGCCTCACGACCCCCGACCCCTCGTACCACGGCGCGGTCTACACCCAGGCGGTCGGCGACGGCCTCGCCTACATCATCAAGGCGCGCGTGCAGCTGCTGCGCGACCTCGGCGCCTCGATCTCGCCGCAGAGCGCGTGGCAGCTGATCCAGGGCATCGAGACGCTGTCGCTGCGCGTCGAGCGCCACGTGCAGAACGCACAGGAGATCGCGGAGTGGCTCGAGTCGCACCCCGACGTCGCGACCGTGAACTACTCGGGCCTGCCGACCTCGCCCTGGTACGCGGCGGCCAACAACTACGCCCCCAAGGGCGTCGGCGCGGTGCTGTCGTTCGAGCTGAAGGGCGGCGTCCAGGCGGGCCGCGAGTTCGTCAACTCGCTGAGCCTGTTCAGCCACCTCGCCAACATCGGCGACGTGCGCTCGCTGGTCATCCACCCGGCATCCACCACGCACTCGCAGCTCACGCCCGAGCAGCAGCTCACCGCGGGTGTCACCCCGGGCCTGGTGCGCCTGTCGGTGGGGCTCGAGAACATCGACGACCTCAAGGCCGACCTCGACCAGGCCCTCGCCGCCGCGCGTCGCCTGTCCGAGGCCGCCCGCGCCTGAGTTTCCCGCGCCTGGGCCGAGCACACGCCCGGGCCGAACACGCGCGAACGCCCCGCCCCGGTCCGCCGGGTCGGGGCGTTCGCGCGTGCGCCCACGTGCGTGAGGGGTCAGAATGTGTCGCCGAGCCGCGCGCGAGGCGACAGAAACCGACCCCTCACGCGGAGGCGGTCACACCTTCTGGCGCGGCCGCAGGCTGCCCAAGCCCCCGTCGACGCCGAGCACCTGGCCGGTCATCCACGCGTTCTCGGGTGCGAGGAGGAACTCCACTGCGCGCGCGACGTCGTCGGGCTCGCCGAGGCGCCCGAGCGGGTGCATGGCCTCCGACACCTTGCGCGACATGTCGCTCGCGGTGAGCTTCTCGGTCAACCGCGTCTGCACGAGGCCCGGGGCCACGGCGTTCACGCGCAGCCCGTGCGCGGCGTAGCTCGCGGCGGCCGACAGGGTGAGGCCGATCACCCCGGCCTTCGCCGCAGCGATGCCGTCGTGGTTCGGAAGACCTGCGAGGGCCGCCGCCGACGACACCAGCACCACCGCTCCCCCGTCGCGCATGTGGGATCCTGCGGCGCGGACGGCGGCGAACGCCGTGGTGAGCGAGGCCGCGATGAGCTCGTCGTACTGCTCGCGAGAGGTCAGGTGCGCGGGCTTGAGCAGCATCGAGCCCGCGAACACCGCGATGCCGTCGAGCTCGCCCGCCTCGCCGACGACCCGGTCGACGGCGTCGAAGTCGGTGGCATCCAGGGTGAAATCGGGTTCGATCCGCGAGGAATCCCGCGCGGTGGTCACGACGCGGTGTCCCGCGCCCTGCAGTCGTTTCGCCGTCGCCTGACCGATGTCGCTCGAGGCCGCGATGAGAAGGAAGTTCGCCATGCCGGGATCATGACGACCGCACCCGGGAGAGAACGGGTTCTTGACAACCCCCGTCGCCGTGGTGAGCGACCGTAACAGTCCGGTCGACCCCTCCGACACCGGAGAGAATGGATGCCATGGACTGGCAGATCTCCGAAGACACGGTGCCCTCGGCCCCGGTGACGGAGGCGGACGCCCGCTCCCTCCTCGGCCGGCCCCCCGCGACCGGAGCCTGGCGCGACGGCGACCCCGTCGGCGACCGCCGCTTCGCCTCGTTCGGCGAATTCCGCACCGAGACGGGGGGCACGCTCCCCGGCATCCGTCTCGCCTATGAGACCTGGGGTGAGCTTTCGCCCGCGCGCGACAATGCCGTGTTGATCCTGCACGCCCTCACCGGCGACAGCCACGTGCGCGGAGCGGCCGGACCCGGACACGCCACCGCCGGCTGGTGGAGCGACCTCGTGGGCCCGGGGGCCGCGATCGACACCGCCCGCTTCTTCGTGGTCGCCCCGAACATGCTGGGCGGATGCCAGGGCTCGACCGGTCCTGCGAGCATCGCCCCCGACGGGTACGAGTGGGCCTCCCGCTTCCCCTACCTGACCATCCGCGACCAGGTGTCGGCGCAGGCGCTGCTGGCCGATCAGCTCGGCATCGGCAGCTGGCACGCCGTCGTCGGCGGATCGATGGGCGGCATGCACGCGATCGAGTGGGCGGTCGGTCACCCCGACCGCGTCGAGCGCGCCGCGATCCTCTCCGCCCCGCCGATCACGACGGCCGACCAGATCGCGCTGAACTCCGTTCAGATGGACACCGTGCGCATGGACCCCCGCTTCGCCGGCGGCGAGTACTACGACGCGGGCGACGGCGACGGCCCGCACCGCGGTCTCGCGCTCGCGCGCCGCATGGCGCTGCTCAACTACCGCAGTCCCACCGAGCTCAACTCGCGCTTCCAGCGCTCGTGGCAGTCGGGGGTCAGCCCGCTGGGCCGCGGCGGACGCTTCGCGGTCGAGTCGTACCTCGACTTCCACGGCAACAAGTTCACCCGCCGCTTCGACGCGAACAGCTACCTGACCCTCGTCGAGGCGATGAACTCGCACGACGTCGGCCGTGATCGCGACGGCGTCGACGACGCACTCGGCCGCGTCACCGCGACCACGCTGGTGCTCGGGATCGACAGCGACCGCCTGTTCCCCATCGACGGCCAGCACCGCATCGCCCGCGGCATCCGCAACACCCTCGACGGCGACGCGGCGGTCGTGCTCTCGAGCGACTTCGGCCACGACGGCTTCCTCATCGAGACCGCCGCGGTGGCGACGCACCTCCGCCGCCTCTTCGCGAGCTGACGATTCCGGATGCCGCCGCCTCGACCGCCCGCGTCAGCGCTGCGTCGGGATCGAGCCGGTGATGGCGGTCTGCGCGGCCTCGGCCGCCGGTATCCGGTGCGCGGGGTGCCGGCCGCTGCGGTCCTCGACCCGGTAGGCGACGAACGCCACGGCGAGTCCGCCGATCGCGAGCACGGCGCCGACCCACGCGGGGGCCACGAGCCCGAGGCCCGCGGCGATCGCGAGACCGCCGAGGAACGCGCCGAGGCTGTTGCCGATGTTCAGCGCCGAGTGGTTGAGGGCCGCGGCGATCGACTGGTTGTCTTCGGCGACGTCCATGAGTCGCGTCTGGATCGACGGGCTGAGCGCTGAGCCGCAGAACGCCACGAGGAAGGCGAACAGCACGAGGCTCACGATCCAGCCGGCCGTCAGGGCGAGACCGACGGATGCCACGCCCAGGGCGATCAGCCCGACGAAGA
The DNA here is from genome assembly GCF_007679045.1 of Microbacterium sp. BH-3-3-3. Lineage (GTDB taxonomy): Bacteria > Actinomycetota > Actinomycetes > Actinomycetales > Microbacteriaceae > Microbacterium > Microbacterium algihabitans. Next base: position 409,761 of record NZ_VEFS01000001.1, read on the forward strand.
GCCAGAACCGCAGGTCTTTGTCGGCGAGCGCGCCTCCGACGATGTTGCCGATGGTCATGCCGATCCCGACGATGACGAGCACGACCGACACCGCCCACTCGGGCTGGCCGGCGACGTCGGTGATCATGGGCGCGATGTAGCTGTACATGGCGAAGAACCCGCCGAAGCCGACCGCGCCGATGCCGAGGGCGAACCAGACCTGCCCGATGCGGAACACCCGCATCTCGTCGCGCAGGCGTCGTCCGGGGGTTCCGGGGTGCTTCGGCACGAAGAACGCGATGCACACCGTCGCGAGGGCGAAGATGCCCGCGACGACGGCGAAGGCGGCGCGCCATCCGACCTGCTGGCCGAGCAGGGTGCCCAGCGGCACGCCCACGACGTTCGCGATCGTGAGGCCCGTGAGCACGAAGGCCACTCCCTTGGCGCGGTTGCCGGGGCCGAGCACGTCGGCGGCGACGAGGGCGCCGATGCCGAAGTACGCCCCGTGCGGGAGTCCGGCGAGGAAGCGGGATGCCGCGACCAGCTCGAACGTCGGGGCGATCACGGTCAGCAGGGTGAAGAACGCCAGCGCTGCCGCCAGCACGATCATCACGCGGTGGCGAGGGAAGCGCGCGACCGAGCCCGCGATGGTGGGGGCGCCGACCACCACGCCGAGCGCGTAGAGGGAGATGAGCCACCCGGCCTGCGCGATGGCGTCGTCGGGCGACGCCGCGTAGGCGGTGGGCAGCAGATCGCGGCCGATGTTGGGCAGCAGGCCCATCACCACGAATTCGGTCATGCCGATGCCGAAGCTGCCGATGGCAAGAGAAAGGAGCGCCCGCATCGCCGCACCTCTCGAGGTCGTCGAAGAGGTCACCAGGCGATGCTAGTCGTGACGACGGCACGGGTCGAATCGTTTCGGGACCCGGGTGTGGCGGCCCGCGACGGCTCCTCCCCCGACGGCAGATCGGGTGAACTTTCCCCCGATGCGGCTTCTGGGCCGTCTGGGCGACGCATCCGACTGTCACGCTGGTCTCCACCGCAGACGAGAAGGGCACCGATCATGACCGAACCGCAGTCCTGGGTCCTCATCGGCACGTTCGCAGCGGCCATCCTCGGGGGAATGACCTTCACGACCAGGCTCATCACGACCACGCTCACCCAGGTCATCACCGCGAACACCGATCGGCTCGACGTCAAGATCGACGCGAGGTGCAACGAACTGGGCATGAAGATCGACACCGTCGAAGCCGTCCTGAACCACAAGATCGACGGTGTGGAGAGCAGACTCAACGCGAAGATCGACAGCGTCGAAGCCGGGCTCAAAGCGAAGATCGACGGCGTCGAGGGTCGGCTCCGGGGCGACATGGCCCGCATCGACGCCGACGTGACAGCGATCACGAAACGCATCTGGAACGACCCGCCGCGCGACTGAGGCAGGGGCCCTGCCACGCCGAACGGGCGTCCGCGGGGTTCAGTCCTCGCGACGCTCCAGCGCGTCTTCGAGGCGCTCGATCTTGCCGTCGATCTCGCCGGTGCGACCGGGACGGATGTCGGCCTTGAGCACGAGCGACACGCGCGATCCGTAGGGCATCACGGCATCCGTCGCCGCCTTCACGACGGCGAACACCTCGTCCCACTCCCCCTCGACCTCGGTGAACATCGAGGTCGTGCGGTGCGGCAGTCCCGACGCGCGCACCACGGCGACCGCCGCGGCGACGGCGTCGTGAACCGAGGCGTCGGGGTTCTCGGCGGCGAGGGTGCCGACGCCCGAGGGGGCGACGGAGAAGGCGATGAGCATGGTGCGAGCCTACGGCGACGTGCCCGCGGGCGGAACGGGCTCAGCGTGGCGCCGCCGTACCGGCGGGGCGGGACGGCGTCAACGCGTCGCAGGAGCGCGCGCCGGCGACCCGCGGGACGACGGGCGTCAGCGCCCCGCGGGCACGCGCGTCGGCAGGGGCCGGCGACCCGTGACGATCTCGCGCAGCCCCGCGGGCGGGCGGACGCGCCCCACCGGCACGCGCACGACCCGCACGATGGCCCACACCAGCAGCACGAGGCCGAGCACGTTGCGCGCCTCGAGCACGAACACCGGGAAGGGGTTCGGGTGCTGGGCCATGAGCCCGTCGTACATGAGCGGGTACATCCACTGGGTGAGCGCGGCGATCACGAGGGTCATCGCGGCGAAGCCGTACCAGCGTCGCCGGTCGATCATGAGGCCGAGCACGACGGGGGCGAACAGCCACACGTAGTACTGGGGCGAGCCGACCTTGTTGAGGGCGATGAACGCCGTCACCAGGGCGAGCGAGAGCGGCGGGAAGAGGCTGAGGAAGGTCGCGCCGCGACGCATCTTCAGCACGCCGACCACGGCGACCCCCGCCATGACGAGCAGCATGATCGGCGTCATCGCGGCGATCAGCGGCTCGGCTCCGGGCCCCGTCACCTGGAAGGTCAGCACGTCGCCGTCGTAGTACACCTCGTTGCCCGGCACGTAGAAGGCCGCGAGGAACATGTAGACCGCCCCGACGGGCGCTTCCATCTGGATGCCGCGGGTGGTCTGATCGCCCACGAAGCCGAACACGTAGGGGGCGCCGCCCAGGGCCACCACGGCGACGATCGTCACGAGCGAGACCGCGACCGCGCCGTAGACGAGAGCGAGGCGTCGGCGGATGGCGACGAGGCCGGCGGCGAGGATCGCGGCGGGCCACACCTTCATCCACACCGCGACCGAGAGCAGCACGGAGGCGAGGAACGGGCGCCGCAGCATCCAGATGCCGCCGAGGATCGCGAACGGCACGGTGATGCCGTCGATGCGGTAGAGGCCGACGGGGCCGACCAGCAGGATCGCGGCGAGCCAGAACCATGCGGCGAGCACGCGGCCGGTCGAGCGACCCTTGCCCACGAGGATGACGAAGGCGACGAGGTTGAACAGCGACACGGTGATCGCCCATGCGGGGGTGTACCCGGTGAACCAGGCGAAGATCCACGCGAAGGTCATCGGCAAAAACGCGAGCTGCGGGTAGATCCACTTCTCGGTGATCCCGGGCCACTGCCAGGTGTCGCTGCGGGTGCACGAGGTCACGTCGATGCCGCCGAACAGGGCGCAGCGCGACCACGGTTCGTACACCAGGTACACGTCGCCCATCGGCTCGTTGGGCTGCTGGTAGCCCAGGATCCCCACCACGACGTGTACGGCGACGAACGCGATCAACAGGGGAACGACACGCCTCAACACTGCTTCATCCTAAGCGGGCGGCTCCCCCGGCCCCCGACGAGCCCCCTCGGCCCGGCCGGTGGGACCGTCGGCAGGACCTTCAGTCGCGGTCGTCGGAGAGCACGGATGCCACGACCCGCGGCAGCGCCTCGGCGACGTCGAGCGCGGTGAGGGGTCCCCCGTCGGCTCCGCTGTCCTTCGAGGCCCGCGTCCCAGCGGCTCCGTGCAGCCAGGCCGCGGCCGCCGCGCACCGGGCCAGATCGTCGAGGCCGTCGCGCCGGTCGGCGACGGCGCCGGCGACCACCGCGCCGAGCACCCCGCCGAGCACGTCGCCCGTGCCGGCGGTCGCCAGCCACGGTGTGCCCGCAGTCACCCGTCGACTGCGCCCGGCCGCGGCGACGATCGTGACCGCGCCCTTCAGCAGCACGACCCCGCCGAACGCGGCCGCCGTCTCGAGGGCCGCCTCCTCCCGCTCGTCGTCGTCGCCGATCTCGACGGAGGCGAGCCCGAGGGCCTCGCGCAGCCGGGTGAGCTCGCGGGCGTGCGGCGTCACGATCACGGGTGCGCTCGCAGCCGGCACCAGATCGAGCGCACCGGCGTCGACCACGACCGGCAGATCGCCGTTCAGGATGCCGCGCAGGGCCGCCGTCTCGGCCGCGTCGCGCTCGGCGGCATCCGTCCCCGATCCGATCACCCACGCCTGCACGCGCCCGTCGGCTGTCACGGTCTCGGGCCGTCGCTGCAGCACGAGATCCTGCGCGCGCTGCGGCCCCAGGTAGCGGACCATGCCCGTGCCGGTGCGCCACGCGGCCTCGACGCCGAGCACCGCGGCACCCGGATAGCGGGCCGATCCGGTGCGCAGGCCCACCACTCCGCGGGAATACTTGTCGTCGTGCGCGGTTGGCCTCCGCAGTGCCCGGGCGGCATCGCGCCCGCTGAACTCCATCGCCGTCATGGCGTCACCCTAGAACGCGGAGGTTCCCCATGAGCGCCCTCTTCACTCCTCTTACGATCCGCGGTATCGAACTGCGCAACCGCCTGTGGGTCTCGCCCATGTGCCAGTACAGCGCCGTCGACGGAATGCCGAACGACTGGCACCACGTGCACCTCGCGCAGTTCGCTGCCGGCGGGGCCGGCCTCGTCATCGCCGAGGCGACGGCGGTGTCGCCCGAGGGCCGCATCTCGCCCGACGACACGGGCCTGTGGACCGACGCGCAGGCCGACGCCTGGTCGTCGATCGTGGCGGCCATCCGCGCGCGCGGTGCCGTGGCCGGGGTGCAGCTGGGCCACGCGGGCCGCAAGGCTTCGACCACCTCTCCCCTCACGGGCGGGCGCGGCACCGTGTCCATCGACGACGGCGGCTGGAGCACCGTCGCCCCCTCGGCGATCGCCTACGACGCGTTCGCCGAGCCGGTCGCCCTCGACGCGCGCGGCATCGAGAAGGTCGTCGACGACTTCGCCGATGCGGCCCGTCGCGCCGTTGCCGCGGGCTTCGAGGTGCTCGAGGTGCACGCCGCCCACGGCTACCTGCTGCACCAGTTCCTCTCGCCCCTGACCAACCACCGCGACGACGAGTGGGGCGGCTCGTTCGAGAACCGCGTGCGACTGCTCGTGCGCGTGACCGAGGCCGTGCGGGCCGCCGCCCCCGACGCGGCGGTGTTCGTGCGCTTCTCGGCCACCGACGCGGCCGAGGGCGGATGGAGCGTCGACGACACCGTCGCGGCCTCACGTCTCGTCGCCGACGCGGGCGCCGACCTGATGGACGTCTCCAGCGGCGGACTCGTGCCCCACCAGCACATCGTCCCCGGGCCCGGCTACCAGGTCGACTACGCCGAGACCGTCCGCCGCGAGACGGGCCTGCTCGTCGCCGCGGTCGGCATGATCGACGACCCGACCTTCGGCGAGCAGATCCTCGCCGACGGCCGCGCCGACGCGATCCTCTCGGCCCGCGAGTGGCTGCGCGACCCGCACTACGCGCTGCGCGCCGCGGCGGCCCTGGGGGCACCGAACCCCGCCCCCGCGCAGTACGTCCGCGCGTACTGAGGCCGGCCCCCCACACGAAGACACCGGATGCCGCGAGCCCCAGGGGCCGCGGCATCCGGTGTCTCGAACCGGGGTCAGACGAAGCGGCGACGCTCCGTGGCGTCCTGCACCTCGCCCACGAGCTCTTCGATGACGTCCTCGAGGAAGAGCACGGCCCGCACATCACCCTCGTCGTCGCGGACCTGGGCGAGGTGGCGACCCGAGCGACGCATGAGCGCGAGCGCGTCTTCGAGATCGGTCGTCTCGAGCACCGACACCATGTGATGCACGCGCTTGTTCGGGATGGGGCGCGCCATGTCGGCATCCGCCCCCTCCGCCGCGCGCAGCACGTCCTTCAGGTGCACGTACCCCGTGGGGTTGCCGGCGCCGTCGACGATCACGTAGCGCGAGTAGCCGTGCTGCGCGACCGCGCGCTCGATCTCGGCGGGCGTGGTCGTCTCGGGAAGGGTCACGAGCTCGGCCATCGGCACCGCGATGTCGGCGGCCTTCTTCTCGGTGAACTCCACCACCGCGGTGACCGTGCCCGACGCGTCGTCGAGCACGCCCTCGCGACGCGACTGCGTCACGATCGTCGCGACCTCATCGAGCGTGTAGGTCGAGGCGGCCTCGTCCTTGGGCTCGACGCGGAACAGGCGCAGCACGTGGTTGGCCGTCCAGTTCAGCGCGACGATGATCGGGTGGAACGCCTTCGACACCGCCACCAGCGGCGGGGCGAGCATGAGCACCGCACGATCGGGCAGCGAGAACGCGAGGTTCTTCGGCACCATCTCGCCGAACACCACGTGCAGGTACGACACCAGCAGCAGTGCGACGACGAAGCCGATGACGCCGACGGCGGCCTCCGGCAGACCCGTGAGCCCCAGGGGCCCCTCGAGCAGGTGGTGGATCGCCGGTTCCGAGACGTTCAGGATCAGCAGCGAGCAGATCGTGATGCCGAGCTGGCAGGTCGCCAGCATCATCGTCGCGTGCTCCATGGCGTACAGCGCGGTCTTGGCGGCACGCGATCCCCGGTCGGCGTGCGGCTCGATCTGCGAGCGGCGTGCCGAGATGACCGCGAACTCCGCGGCGACGAAGAACGCGTTGAAGGCGAGCAGCACCACGAGCCACGCGATTCCGGCCCAGTCGTTCATCACTGGTCCCCTCCCTTCGCGGCACGCACGAGGTCGTCGACGTCCTGCTCGTGGGGGGTGGGCGTGAACTGCACGCGGTCGACGCGGCGACCGTCCATGCGCTGCACGGCGAGCACCCCGTCGTCGAGGTCGACGGTGTCGCCGACGGCGGGGATGCGCTCGAGCGCGGCCATGATGAATCCTCCGACGGTGTCGTAGACCTCGCCCTCGGGCACGCGCACGCCGGCGCGGTCGAGGGCCTCATCGGGTCGCAGGTCGCCCGGGAAGGTGACGGATGCCGCGGAGTGCACGACACCCGCGCGCGAGCGGTCGTGCTCGTCGAGCACCTCGCCCACGATCTCCTCGACCAGGTCTTCGAGCGTCACGACGCCGGCGGTTCCGCCGTACTCGTCGACGACGATCGCCATCTGGTAGCCGCGCGAGCGCAGCTCCGACACGAGGGTGTCGAGGTGCACCGTCTCGGGCACGCGCAGCGGCTCGGTCGACAGCGCCGCCACGGGCACGTCGCCGCGACGCTCGCGGGGCACGCCGATCGCGGCCTTGAGGTGCACCACGCCGATGATGTCGTCCATCGACTCGCCGTACACGGGGAAGCGGCTGTGGCCGGTGCGACGGGCGAGCTGCACCACGTCGTCGGCGGGGTCGCCCGCGGCGAGCGCGTGCACGCTCGGGCGCGGGGTCATGACGTCGGCCGCGCTGAGGCGGGCGAAGGTGAGGCTGCGGTCGAGGAGCGAGGCGGTGTCCTTCTCGAGCATGCCGGCGCTCGCCGAGCGCTTGACGAGGCTCGACAGTTCTTCGGCCGAGCGGGCGCCCGAGAGCTCCTCCTTCGGCTCGACGCCCATCGCGCGCAGCACGCCGTTGGCGCTGCCGTTGAGCACGAGGATCGCGGGCTTGAACACCGCGGTGAAGGCCACCTGGAAGGGCAGCACGAGCTTGCCGGTCTGGCGCGGGATGGCCAGGGCGAAGTTCTTGGGCACGAGCTCGCCGAGGATCATCGACAGCACCGTGGCGAAGCCGACGCCGATGATCGCCGCGAGGGGAATCAGGACCGTCTCGGGCACGCCCCACCCCTGGAACAGCGGGCGCAGCAGGTTCGAGATCGCCGGCTCCATCGTGTAACCGGTGAGCAGCGTCGTCAGCGTGATGCCCAACTGCGCGCTCGACAGGTGCGTCGAGGTGATGCGCAGTGCATCGATCGTGAGCGACAGGCGGGTCTCGCCCGCGGCGCGGCGGGATTCGAGGTCGGCGCGGTCGAGGTTGACGAGCGCGAACTCGCTCGCGACGAACAGACCGGTACCCACGGTGAGCAGAAGCCCCACGCCCAGCATGACGTAATCCATCAGGCATCACCCCCGCTCGAGCGTGCGGCGGAAGAGGGTCTGTGGGGCCTGGGTCTACAACTGGGAGGGTCGTCCATCGTGACGTCGATTCTATTGCAGCCCGGGGCCTGCGGCATCCGTCTCGTGCAGGTCTTTCGCAGCGGGGAGGATGGGCGGATGGATGCCGACACCCCGGCGCAGCACCGCGCCGCCGCCGCGGAAAGAGCGGTGCTCGATCGCTACCTCCATCGCTACGGCCCCGTCGCCTGGGCGCACGCCTCGGTCGCCGACGCCCGCACCGCCCGGACGTGGCACTACTGGTGGCACGCCCATCTGATCCACGTGCTCGCCGACGCCGAGCGCAACCGCCCCGATCCGCGCCGCCGCCGGCTCCTGCGACGACTGGGCCGCGGCGTGACCCTGCGCACCATCGGGCGCTGGACCACGCCGTTCTACGACGACATCGCCTGGATGGGTCTCGGACTGTTCTCCAGCCGCGCCAACCCCCGCGCGTTCCGCAAGATCGCCGGCGTTCTGCACGAGGCGATCGACCCGAACGTCGGCGCCCTGCCGTGGAGCGTCGGCAGCGCGCTGTACAACGCCCCCGCGAACGCGCCGGGGGCGATGGTGCTCGCCCTCACCGGCCACCGGGCTGAGGCGGAGCGACTCGCCGACTGGATGGCATCCATCCTCGACGACGAGGCCACCGGTCTCGTGCGCGACGGCATCGAGCACGACGCGGTGCGCCCCGACCTGTGGACCTACAACCAGGGCGCCACGATCGCCCTCGAGCTGCTGCTGGGCGAGTCGGCGATCGACGAGACCGACGCCGCGTGGAGGCACGTGCGCCGGGCGCGCGAGCTCGTGCTCGCGGTCGAGCGCTGGTGCGCCGACGACGACGGCCTCTTCCCCGCGGCCGGAGGCGGCGACGGAGGCCTGTTCGGCGGCATCCTGGCCCGCTACCTCGCCGATGCGGCCGTGGAACTGTCCGAGAGCGAAGACGCCGAGGGCGACGCCGCCGCACGCGCGGCCCGCCGCCTGATCGAGCGCAATGCCGACGCCCTGTGGGAGGGCCGGCGCGAGGGGCTGTTCCCGGCCGACCCGCGCCGTGCGGCCACCGACGACGGCGACGACCTCGACCTCTCGGTGCAGATGGGCGCCTGGATCACGCTCGAGGCCGCGGCGAGCCTCGACCGCCTGCTCACCAGCTGACGGGGAGCGCCTTTCCCTCTTCGTACCCGGCGGCCGACTGCAGGCCGACCCGTGCGCGCTCGTGGAACTCGGCGACGGTGGCCGCCCCGGCGTAGGTGAACGACGAGCGCACGCCCGAGGTGATCATGTCGAGCAGGTCTTCGAGACCCGGGCGCTGGGGGTCGAGGTAGATCCGCGACGACGAGATCCCCTCGGCGAACAGCTCCTTGCGCGCCCGCTCGAAGGGGTCGAGCGCTCCGAAGCGCCCCTGCACCGCCTTCGTGGAGGCCATGCCCCACGACTCCTTGTAGAGCCGCCCGGCGTCGTCGGTGCGCAGGCGCCCCGGCGCCTCGATGGTGCCCGCGAACCACGAGCCGATCATGACGGATGCCGCGCCAGCGGCCAGCGCGAGAGCCACGTCGCGCGGGTAGCGCACCCCGCCGTCGGCCCAGACGTGCGCCCCGACCGCCCGCGCGGCCTCGGCCGTCTCGAGTACGGCCGAGAACTGGGGGCGCCCGACGGCCGTCATCATGCGGGTCGTGCACATCGCGCCCGGACCGACGCCGACCTTGAGGATCGTCGCGCCCGCGTCGGTGAGGTCGCGCACGCCGACGGCGGTGACGATGTTGCCGGCGGCGATCGGGATGCCGAGATCCAGCGCCGCCACCTCGCGCAGGGCCCGCAGCATCTGGGCCTGGTGGCCGTGCGCGGTGTCGACCACCAGCACGTCGACCCCGGCCCCGGCGAGGGCGCGGGCCTTGGTCGCCACGTCGCCGTTGACGCCCACCGCGGCGGCCACGATCAGGCGGCCGTCGGCGTCGACTGCGGGGCGGTAGACCGAGTCGCGCAGCGCGCTGCGCGCCGAGAGCGTGCCGACGACGCGATCGCCGTCGACCACGGCGACGATGTCGGCGCCCGCCGACTCCACGAGGGAGAAGACCGCGCGCGGGTCGCCCACGCGCTCGACCTCGACGACGGGGGCGTCGCTGCGGGCGATGTCGCCGAGCAGGGCGTCGGGAAGGGCCGTCGCCAGGCGCTGCGCCGAGACGATCCCCCGGAACCCGGCGAGGTCGATGACCCCTCCCTCGCGCTGGTCGGCGACGATCACGCCGCGGCCGGGCACGGGAGGCAGGGCGAGGCGCGCGTCGGCGACGGTGGCCGACGGCGGGAAGACCAGCGGGGCGTCCCACGCCACCGGCTGCGCCTTGACGTGGGCGATGGCCTCGACCAGGCGCGGCAGCGGCATGTCCTGCGGCAACACGCCGAGTCCGCCGCGACGCGCGAGGGTCGCGGCCAGTCGCGTGCCGGTCACCGAGTTCATGTTCGACGACACCAGGGGAATGGTCGCTCCGCTGCCGTCGGCGGGGGCGAGGTCCACGTCGAGGCGGCTGCGCACCTCGGAATGACGGGGGACGAGGAAGACGTCCGAGTAGGTCAGGTCGACATCGGGCTGGGCGCCGGAGAACTGCATGGCATCCACCCCATCACACCATTCGAAAGTAAAGGCCCCGTAAAGCCCCCGGATGCCCGCAGAAACCTCGGCTAGGCTGGAAGACGCGTTTGACGGCGACGTCGGCGCATCCACAGGAATCTTCATTGAGGAAAGCAGGCGATCGACTGTGTCGAGCCAGGTGACGGGCGTCGGTACTTCGAGCGAGGGCGAGTTCGGCGCGAACGAGTGGCTCGTAGACGAACTCTACGAACAGTTCAAAGTCGACAAGCACTCCGTAGACAAGGCCTGGTGGCCGATCCTGGAGGCGTACCACCCGGTCGTCGACGGGTCTTCCGCCGCCGCTCCCCCGCCCTCCGCGCCTCAGGCGCAGTCGGGGTCCGAGCCCAAGCCGGTGACGGCCCCCATCCCCGTGGTCGGTCAGGCGCCCGTCGCCCGCACCACGGCGAAGCCCGCGAAGCCGCAGCCCATCCCGGCGCAGGCGCCCAGCACGGTGCCCTCGGCCGCCGGCCAGAGCACCGAAGAAGACCGCGTGACGGTCCTCAAGGGCATGCCGAAGGCCCTCGCGTCCAACATGGACGACTCGCTGACGGTTCCCACCGCGACCAGCGTGCGCACCATCCCGGCGAAGCTGATGATCGACAACCGCATCGTCATCAACAACCACATGTCGCGGACGCGCGGCGGCAAGGTCAGCTTCACCCACCTCATCGGGTGGGCGCTCATCCAGGCGCTCAAGGAGTTCCCGAGCCAGAACGTCTACTACGCCGAGATCGACGGCAAGCCCTCGGTCGTGGCACCCGCGCACGTCAACCTGGGCATCGCGATCGACATGCCCAAGCCCGACGGCTCGCGCGCCCTGCTGGTCCCCAGCATCAAGCGCGCCGACACGCTCAGCTTCGGCGAGTTCCTCGCCTCGTACGAAGACCTCGTGCGTCGCGCCCGCACCAACAAGCTCACCCCCGCCGACTTCCAGGGCACCACGGTGTCGCTGACCAACCCCGGCGGCATCGGCACCGTGCACTCGGTCCCCCGCCTCATGCGCGGCCAGGGCGCGATCATCGGCGCCGGCGCGCTCGACTACCCCGCCGAGTTCATGGGCGCGAGCACCAAGACGCTCAACGAGCTCGCGATCGGCAAGACGATCACGCTCACCAGCACCTACGACCACCGCGTCATCCAAGGTGCCGGCTCGGGCGAGTTCCTCAAGAAGGTGCACGAGCTCCTCATCGGCGAGCGCGGCTTCTACGACGACATCTTCGCCGCGCTGCGCATCCCCTACGCCCCCATCCACTGGGCGGCCGACGTCAGCGTCGACATCTCCGAGCGCATCGACAAGAGCGCGCGCGTGCAGGAGCTCATCAACTCCTACCGCGTGCGCGGTCACCTCATGGCCGACATCGACCCGCTCGAGTACGTCCAGCGCACGCACCCCGACCTCGAGATCGAGTCGCACGGGCTGACGTTCTGGGACCTCGACCGCGAGTTCGTCACCAACGGTCTCGGCGGCAAGCGCGTGGCCAAGCTGCGCGACATCCTCGGCGTGCTGCGCGACTCGTACTGCCGCACGATGGGCGTGGAGTACATGCACATCCAGGACCCGGCCCAGCGCCAGTGGTTCCAGAGCAACATCGAGGTCAAGTACACCAAGCCGGGCCACGACGAGCAGCTGCGCATCCTGTCGAAGCTGAACCAGGCCGAGGCGTTCGAGACGTTCCTGCAGACCAAGTACGTCGGCCAGAAGCGCTTCAGCCTCGAGGGCGGCGAGTCGCTCATCCCGCTACTCGACCAGATCCTCCAGGGCGCGGCGGCCACCGGCCTCGACGGAGCCGCGATCGGCATGGCCCACCGCGGCCGCCTCAACGTGCTCACCAACATCGCGGGCAAGACCTACGGTCACGTGTTCCGCGAGTTCGAGGGCGCCGTCGCGATCGGCAGCAAGCGCGGCTCGGGCGACGTGAAGTACCACCTCGGCACCGAGGGCACCTTCGTCGGCGACGAGGGACACGAGCTCCCGGTCTACCTGGCGGCCAACCCCTCGCACCTCGAGACCGTCGACGGCGTGCTCGAGGGCATCGTCCGCGCCAAGCAGGACCGCAAGCCCATCGGCACGTTCTCGTGGCTGCCCATCCTCGTGCACGGCGACGCCGCGTTCGCGGGTCAGGGCGTCGTGGTCGAGACGCTGCAGATGTCGCAGCTGCGCGGCTACCGCACCGGCGGCACGATCCACGTGGTCGTCAACAACCAGGTCGGCTTCACCACCACGCCCACCGACGCCCGCACCTCGGTGTACGCCACCGATGTCGCCAAGACGATCCAGGCGCCGATCCTGCACGTGAACGGCGACGACCCCGAGGCCGTCGTGCGCGCGGCCGAGCTCGCGTTCATGTACCGCGAGGAGTTCCACCGCGACATCGTCATCGACCTCGTCTGCTACCGCCGCCGTGGTCACAACGAGGGCGACGACCCCTCGATGACCCAGCCGCTGATGACCAACCTCATCGAGGCCAAGCGTTCGGTCCGCCGTCTGTACACCGAGTCGCTCGTCGGCCGCGGTGACATCACCGAAGACGAGTACGAGCAGGCGAAGCAGGACTTCCAGCGCCGACTCGAGGTGGCCTTCGCCGACACGCACGAGGCCGAGACGGGCACCAACCCGGTCGTCACCACCGACGCGGCCGACGAGCCCGCGGTGGGCGCTCCCGAGACCACCGGCGTCTCGCGCGAGGTCGTCCAGCACATCGGCGACGCCTTCGTGAACAAGCCCGACGGCTTCACGGTGCACACCAAGCTGCAGCAGCTGCTCGACAAGCGTCACGACATGAGCCGCAACGGCAACATCGACTGGGCTTTCGGCGAGCTCCTCGCCTTCGGCTCGGTGCTGATGGAGGGCACGCCCGTACGCCTGGCCGGTCAGGACTCGCGCCGCGGCACCTTCGTGCAGCGTCACTCGGTGCTGCACGACCGCGACAACGGCCAGGAATGGCTGCCGCTGGCGAACCTCAGCGAGAACCAGGGCCGCTTCTGGGTCTACGACTCGCTGCTCAGCGAGTACGCCGCGATGGCGTTCGAGTACGGCTACTCGGTCGAGCGCTCCGACGCCCTCGTGCTGTGGGAAGCCCAGTTCGGCGACTTCGCCAACGGCGCGCAGTCGGTCATCGACGAGTTCATCTCGTCGGCCGACCAGAAGTGGGCGCAGCAGTCGAGCGTCGTGCTGCTGCTCCCCCACGGCTACGAAGGACAGGGACCCGACCACTCGTCGGCACGCATCGAGCGTTACCTGCAGATGTGCGCGCAGGACAACATGATCGTGGCGCGCCCCTCGACCCCCGCGTCGTACTTCCACCTGCTGCGTCGTCAGGCGTACCAGCGCCCCCGTCGTCCGCTCGTGGTCTTCACGCCGAAGGCGATGCTGCGTCTGCGCGGAGCGACCAGCCCCGTCGATGACTTCCTCGAGGGTCGGTTCGAGCCGGTGCTCGACGACGATCGCGGCCTCGACCGCGGCGCCGTGAAGCGCGTGCTCCTGCACGCCGGCAAGATCCACTGGGATCTGCGCGCCGAGCTCGAGAAGAACCCGAACCCCGAGATCGCCCTGGTGCGGGTCGAGCAGTACTACCCCGCCCCGATCGACGAGCTCAAGAAGGTGCTCGCGCAGTACCCGAACGCCGAGCTGGCGTGGGTGCAGGACGAGCCCGAGAACCAGGGCGCGTGGCCGTTCATCGCCCTCGAGGTCGCCGACCAGCTCGACGGCCGCCCGGTGCGTCGCATCTCGCGTGCCGCCGCCGCCTCGACGGCGACCGGTTCGCCCAAGGTGCACGCGAACGAGCACGCCGCGATCATGAGCGAAGCGCTCGCGCGCTGATCTCGCGAACGAAGGGGCCCTGCCGACCGGCGGGGCCCCTTCGTCGTTCCCGGATGCCGCGGTGCCGAGGTCGTGAGACGTCACCTGTCATGCCGCGGAGGCGTCGCAGAATCCGCGTGACGTCGAGGAATCGCACCCTCCGCACCGAGAAGTCCGGATCCGGCGCTGATCTGCGGATCCGCTGCACGGCGGCGACCTTCCCGCGGGCGGAGCCCTCCCGCGCAGGACTCAGGACGCCGGAGGTGCCGCGAGACCGAGCGCAGGCGCGAGCGCCGGGATGGCCCACGCGAGGCCCTTGTCGAGCGCCTCACCGGTATGGCCGGCGCCGTCGACGACGTAGGTCAGCACCGTGAAGCCCGCGGCCCGCGCGGCCTCGGAGTTCGCCTGCTGCCCCGGACCGAACGTGGTGTCCGCGCCACCCCACGTGAACACCGCCGTGTGACCGGTGTAGGTCCCCGCGGGGGCTGCGGCCATGATGACCGAGGGCTTCGAGGCCTGGAAGGCGTTCGCATCGCCCTTGTACACGTCGGTCGTCGTCTGGGAAGGGTGCTCCGACCCGGGGAACTCGTTGCCCGAGACGTCTAGCACCTGCCCCCAGATGTCGGGGTACTTCGCCCCGTAGTACGCGGCGCAGGCACCACCGTTCGAGAAGCCGCCGATGGTCCAGTAGCGGTGGTCCTGCACGATGTTGAGGTTGCTCGCCGCCCACTGCGGGACCATCTTGTTGATGTAGGTCTCCACCGTGCCGTAGGTCGCCGAGTCGGCGCACGCCGGGTCTTTCTCGGGGGCGCTCAATTGGTCGACGACGACCGCGATCGGTGCGAGGCCGCCGTGCTGGGCGGCGAACGCGTCGAGGGCCTTCGCCAGGGCCGAGGGGTCGGGGCTGCCCGGCTGCCCCATCATGAAGACGAGAAGCGGGAGCGCCGGCGGGTTGGCGACACGGGCGGCAGGCGGGAGGTACAGCGAGGCGTCACGCGCCGCGAACTGCCCCGTCGGGATCTTGGTCGAGCCGGTCAGCGCGCTCACCGAGCTCATCGTGGGCATGTCGGCCGGAGGCTGCCACCGCTCGTACAGGGTCGCCGGATCGCCCGCGGCGTCGTCACGCGGCGGCAACGAGGCCGGATCGAGCGCCTGCACACCGAGGATCGCGGCGATGTTGTGGGTCACGCCGTATGCCGCGTTGACGCCGAGCGCTCCCGCGAGCAGCGAGGCGATCACCGTCACGATCCCGATGATGCGCCGCGCCCACGGGCGGCGGCAGATGCCGACGACGCCCACCGCGGCTGCTCCGACCGCGACGGCCGCCCTCGACGCAGCGCCGACCGGCAGCGGCCCTTCGAACACGCCCATCGACTCGAGCACGTGCGCTGCGATGTACATCGCCACGGCCGCTCCGAGGCCGATCGCGCCCGTCGCGACGAGGCGACGCGGGGCCCACAGCACGATCGCGACGACACCGAGACCCGTCAGGATGGCGCAGACGGCGAGCAACGGACTGTCGATGAGCTCGAACGACAGCACGAACCTGTTCATCGACGCCCCTCCCATGCAGTGCGGGCGAGGGCGACCATCTCCCGGCGCGACGCGTCGGGCAGATACGCCCGCCCGACCGCGGCGCCGATCGCGGGCAGCTCGAGGGGGTCCCGGTAGGCCAGCGCGAGGGGGCGATAGCGGGGGCGGAACTTGCCCTTGAAGCGGAACAGCGACGCGAACCCGTACGCCGGCTCGAGCACTTCGGCCAGCCACCGCAGCAGCGCGCGCAGCGGGGCGGGGTCGTCGTCGGCCGCTTCGTCGGGGTCGTCGGCCAGGGGCGCGCCCGACAGACTCAGCACGACGGCGCCCTCCTGCTGCAACTCGAGGGCCGCCTTGGCGATGAGGAACTCCATCATGCCGTTCGGGCCGTCGGTGCGACGCCGCATGAAGTCGAGGGTCCACCCGGTGATCACCCCGTCGGTCCAGCTCGGCATCCAACTGGTGACGGCCTCGATGCGGTCGTCGGGTCCGACGGCGAGCAGCAGCCGGACGTCGCGGTCGCGCAGCTCGTCGAGGGAGCCGAGCGTGAAGCCCATCTCGGGCAGCGCGCGGTCGGCCACCCACTCCTCGTCGATCGCCACCACCTGCGAGGCCTGCGCGACGCTGAGCTCGTTCCAGCGCGACCAGACCGCGGTGTAGCCCTCGCGCTCGGCGCGGGTGAGGGGCTGGCGCACCTTCTGCCAGGTCTTGCCCGCGAAGGTCAGGCCGGGGAGGTCCATCACCGTCTCGACGCCCACCGGCACGTGGCGCCAGCCGAGCGCGGCGAGGTCGTCGAGCGTGTCGGAGTGGATGCTGTAGAACGCCGGCGTCCAGTCGTGCTCGACGCAGTAGTCGGTGAAGGCGCGCAGAGCCTCGGGCCGCCGCCCCTCGGGCGCGAGGGGGTCTGCGACGGCGAGGGCCACGTCGCCGACGAGGCGGTACGCCACGGCGCACTCGCGGTCGTCGGAGTACCAGTGGCGGTTGCCCTCCCACGTGCCGAGGAACCCGAGGGTGTCGCTGCCGCGGCGCAGCAGCTCGCGGTAGTGGGCTTCGTCGCCCGCATCGGGGCGCCGCGCGCGGCGGTACAGCCACAGGATCGCCGCGACCACGATCGCCCAGAACAGCACGCCGATCCACTGGTAGGCGAAGAGCGCAGGGCCCCCGTGCGGGAAGGCTCCGCCGCCACCCGGATGCGCGAACGCCGGCGGAAGGAAGCGGCGCAGCGTCAGTCCGACCAGGTCGAGCACCGAGACCTCGCGGTCGAAGGCGCGTCGCCCCACGGCCTCGACCACGAACAGGGTCGATGCGCACACGATAAAGGCGACCACGAGCGCCACGGCGACGGTGCGGGCGGCACGACGGGTCGCGCGCACCGGGAAGCGCGCACGGGCGACGTACAGTGCCGCGGCGAGCACGAGAGGGAGCACGATCGACGCCAACGCCCAGAGCACGTACTCGGCGCCGCTGCCGTCGACCCACGGGTCGATGCGCAGCCGGCCGTCGAGGAGCGAGACGATCGGGAGCACGGCGGATGCCAGAAGCACCACGGTCGCCAGCACCCAGGCCGAGCGGCGCCCCTGTCGCAGGCCCCACGCGGCCACCAGCAGCAGCACGAGGGGCACGATCGCCAGGAGGGCGGGACCGGCCCCGCGGGTCATCAGCAGGGCGATCTGTTCGTCGCAGACCGAGGAGGCGACGCTCCCGCACTGCGAGAGGATCTCGTCGTCGTACTGGGTGTACGCCTCGACGACGAGCGAGAGCGGACCGCGACCCCCGCCGCTGACCAGTGCCACGATCGGACCGCTGCCCACCACGGCGACGAGCAGTGCCAGGAGCGTGCGCGTCTCACGGGTCGAGCTGCGGTGCCACGACCGGCGCTCGCGCCCGCGGGCCAGGACCGCCCCGACGAGCAGGCCGATGACGGCGGCGCTGAGGCGGTACCAGGAGTCGGCATCGCCGGCGTAAAGGGCGAACATGCCCAGCAGCGCGAAGCCGATCAGGCGCACGCGGCGGCGCCAGAGGGTGGGGGCGAAAGCCGTGCCGGCCATGACGGCGCCCGCGAGGGGAGTGGTCGGGTCGAGCACCGGCACCTCGGCGGCCACCACGGGGCGCAGGTCGGTCAGCGTCCACGCGGCCGCGTGCAGGCCGATGCCGACGAGGAGTCCGCTGAAGCCGATCACGAACAGCAGCACCGCGGTGCGGCGTGATCCGAGCAGGCGTTCGGCGTACGCCAGAACGGTGAGGGCCAGCAGCACCGACGACACGGCGTCGATGGTCGAGTCGGGCACGACGAGAGCCGTGAGCAGGGTCCACCACCGGCCGCTGCCGAACGTCGCGAGGGGTCCGGCACCCCAGACCAGGGCGTCCTCATTCCACAGCGATCCCGTCGCGGCGGCGGCGGCGATCACGAGCACCGCGGCGCACACGGCGACGGGATTGGCGCGCACGTATCGGCGCAGAGCGGAACTCACCGCACCCAGGCGCGTCGGAGGTCGCTCCTCGAGCGGGGGCGCAGCGGTTTCGGACATCGGCGGCATCGTATTGCTGTTTCCTATGAGGGCCCAGATCAGATGACCATCATGCGCCGATAGCCCCTGCGCCCGCGACGCGGGTCAGTACCAGATGTCGAGGTGCGGCGTGACGGCAGCGGCGAACGCGCGATCGAGCGCCGCGCACTCGTTCATCCCCGCTTTCACCAGGCCGGCGGCCGCGAGCTCGGTGGCGCGGACGCCGCCGAGCAGCAGGGAGCCGAGCGCCCCCACGGTCATCTCCACGGCGGCGGCAGCGTCGGTCGGCATGACCGCGGCCTCTCCGTCGTCGCCGATCGTCACGCGCCACGTGCCGTCGGCGAGTCCGAGCGGGTCGTCGACGCGCAGCACGAGATCGAGGGGCGCGGCGTACGCGCGCGCGGCGAGCGCGGCCGGAACGTCGAGCACGCGCAGCCAGTGGTGGTCGGTCAGGGTCGCGGTGACGGCCCGGCGGTCGTCGACCATCCACTGCACGGGCGGCACCGGCTGCTGCAGCCACGCCTTCACCCGACCGACGAGGTCGTGCTCGATCGCGAAACGCCAGAGTGCGGCGTAGGCGTCGGCGTCGGCGGCGAAGAGCGTGCGCACCTCGAGATCGTGCGCCGAGAAGTCGTCGCGCTCGTCGATCGTGTAGACGAGGACGCCGGTCTCGACGCCGTCGGCGTCGCGGTAGACCACCGCGCGCACGCGCTCGGCCGCCTTGTCGCCGGGGGCCAGACCGGCCAGACCGCGCCAGCGGCCGTCCCAGCCGGGCACTGCTCCGGGCTGGCGCACCCGCACCCGCTCGTGCACGGCGTGCAGGCGCTCGACGAGTGAATCCTTCGGGACGAAGTCGAGACGCCCCGGAGCCTGCGGCCC
This sequence comes from Microbacterium sp. BH-3-3-3, assembly GCF_007679045.1. GTDB lineage: Bacteria > Actinomycetota > Actinomycetes > Actinomycetales > Microbacteriaceae > Microbacterium > Microbacterium algihabitans. The sequence goes on from NZ_VEFS01000001.1 coordinate 428,847, forward strand.
CGTCCAGCGCGCGCGCCGCGTGTCGACGACGACGTCGGACGCCCACGCCGCGGGCGAGAAGCCCCACCGGCCGTAGATCGTCGCCTCGGTCACCGTGAGGCCCGCGAGGGCGAACCCGGCGGCCTTGGCCGTGCGCAGCTCTCCGCCGATCATGGCGCGCGCGATCCCGCGCCGTCGATGCGTCGGGGCGACGGTGACCGCGCTGATGGCCCACAGATCGATCGTGCGACCGGGAGACTCCGTCAGCGCGGTCGCCCACGAGTCGATCGTTCCGACGGGCATGGCGGGGACGGCCCCCGCGCGATCGAAGACGCCCGTCAGTCGGCGGGTGCGCAGCGTGAGCCGCGAGTTGTCGACCTCGGCATCCGTCGACTCCCCACCGAGGAACCCGCGGCCGACCGCCTGCAGGAACGGACGGAAGTCGTCGCCATCGGCGTCGACCCGCCGGTACTCGAGGCCCGCGGCGGCGAGGTCGTCGCCGGAGGTCTGGTCGAGGGGCAGCGTCAGAGTGTCGAGGGATGCCATGCCCCCAGCCTAGGGACACCCTCCGACATCGCCGAGCGACCGGCGACCGGGGCCGGCTCAGTGCGTGGCTTGGATGGCGCGCAGGCGCGAGAGCACCTGGTCGCGCAACTCGTCGGGCGCCGTCTCTTTGCACGCCCGCGCCACCACATCGGTCAGCGTGCGCGCCACGAGGGCTTCGTCCTGGCATCCGGGGCAGTTCTCGAGGTGCTCCCGGATGTCCTTCGCCTCGGTCTTGCAGACCTCGTTGCGCAGGTACTCCTCGAGGTCACGTCGCGCCTTGTCGCAGCCGCAGTCGCTCATTTCTTCTCTCCCGTCGCGGCCGTGATGCCGCGCTCCTTGGCGTAGTCCGACAGCAGGTCGCGCAGCAGCCGCCGGCCGCGGTGCAGACGGCTCATGACCGTACCGATCGGAGTTTTCATGATGTCGGCGATCTCCTGGTAGGCGAAGCCCTCGACGTCGGCGAGGTACACCGCCATCCGGAAATCCTCGGGGATCGACTGCAGGGCGTCTTTGACGACGGATGCCGGCATGTGGTCGATCGCTTCGGCCTCGGCCGAACGGGCGCTGCTCGCGGTGGTCGACTCGGCTCCGCCGAGCTGCCAGTCCTCGAGGTCGTCGATCGCGCTCTGGTAAGGCTCGCGCTGCTTCTTGCGATACGTGTTGATGTACGTGTTCGTCAGGATGCGGTACAGCCACGCCTTGAGGTTCGTGCCCTGCGTGAACGTCGCCCACGAACCGAAGGCCTTGACGAAGGTCTCCTGCACCAGATCGGCGGCGTCGGCGGGGTTGCGCGTCATGCGCATGGCCGCGGCGTAGAGCTGATCCATGAAGGGCAGGGCCTGCTCTTCGAACTGTGCGCGGGGCTCCGCCTGCGGGCCGGCGTCTGCGGTGTCGTTCATCGCGCGCCAGTCTACGTCGGGCGCGTCGACGACCACCGGGACGGCTGTCGCCGTGCGGTCGAGCTCGAGAAGTGCGGTCACGTGTCGTCCCCTTTCAGTAGGCTAGGAACCGATGACTCCCCTCGGGTATTCCCCTTCCGCAGACACTCCCCGTGGCGAATGGGACGCGCCCGTCGCACGGGGTGCGGTCGAGGCCACCGTCACCGTGCCCGGGTCGAAGTCGCTGACCAATCGCGAGCTCGTGCTCGCGGCCATCGCCGACGGGCCCGGCACGCTGCACGCGCCGCTGCACTCCGACGACTCGGCGCGCATGATCGACTCCCTGCGCGCGCTCGGCGTCGGCATCGACGAGGTCGAGACCGACTCGCCCTTCGGCCCCGATCTGCTCGTGACTCCCCCGTCGTCGTTCGCCGGCGACAGCACGGTCGACTGCGGGCAGGCCGGCACGGTCATGCGCTTCGTCGCCCCGCTGGCCGGATTCGCCCGCGGCGACGTGCACGTCACGGCCCACGAGAGCGCTCTGCACCGCCCCATGGGTGCCATGATCCGCGCCCTGCGCGATGTGGGCGTCGACATCGACGACGGCGGCCACTGGTCGCTCCCCTTCTCGGTGCGCGGGCACGGTCACGTGCGCGGCGGAGAGGTCGAGATCGACGCGAGCCAGTCGAGTCAGTTCGTCTCGGGCCTGCTGCTGGCCGCCCCCCGCTTCGACGTCGGTCTGCACCTGCGCCACGTCGGCTCGCGCCTGCCGAGCGTTCCCCACATCGACATGACCGTCGAGGCCCTCGCCCACCGCGCGGTGCACGTCGAGCGCCCCGCGCCGGGCGAGTGGATCGTGCCGGCGGGGCCGGTGCGCGCGAAAGACGTCGCGATCGAGCCCGACCTCTCCAACGCAGCCCCCTTCCTGGCCGCCGCGATGGTCACGGGCGGCTCGGTCACGGTCACGGGGTGGCCTCTGCACAGCACCCAGCCGGGAGCTCTGCTGGTCGACATCCTCGCCGAGATGGGCGCTCGCGTGAGCCGCCGCGGCGGGGCGCTGACCGTGGCGGGCGGCGAAGACGGCATCGTCGGCGTCGAGCTCGACCTGTCGGCGGCCGGCGAACTGGCCCCCACGCTCTTCGGGCTCGCGGCCTTCGCCGACGGCCCCACCACGCTGCACGGCATCGGCCACATCCGCGGCCACGAGACCGACCGCATCGCCGCCCTCGTCGGCAACCTGCGCTCGCTCGGCGGAGAGGCGCACGAGCTCGACGACGGCATCCGCATCGTCCCCCGCCCGCTGCGCGGTGGAGAGTGGAAGGCGCACCACGACCACCGCCTGGCCACGACGGGCGCGCTGATCGGCCTGCGCGTGCCGGGCGTGCGCATCGACGACATCGGCACCACGGCCAAGACGCTCCCCCAGTTCGCCGCCCTGTGGCAGGCCATGCTGGGCGCGGATGCGGCGGGCGACTGAGTGATGAGCTGGCTCGACGACGATGACGACGACGACCTGGAGTTCGACGAGTCGTCGATCCGGGTACGCCCGAATCCCAAGGCCAACCGACCACGCACGAAGCGCCGTCCCGCCCACGCCGATGCGCAGATCGCGCGGGTGCTCGGCGTCGACCGCGGCCGCTACACCGTGCTCGTCGACGAAGACGGCCCCGACGAGCGGCGCGTGCTCGCGACGCGCGCCCGCGAGCTGCGCAAGCAGCCGATCGTCAACGGCGACCGCGCCAAGGTCGTCGGCGACCTCTCCGGCGACGAGGGGACGCTGGGCCGCATCATCGGCCTCGAGGAGCGCACCTCGCTCCTGCGCCGGAGCGCCGACGACACCGATCAGGTCGAGCGGGTCATCGTCGCCAACGCCGACCAGATGCTCGTCGTGGTGGCCGCGGCCGACCCCGAGCCGCGTGCGCGACTGGTCGACCGGTACCTCGTCGCGGCCCTCGACGCCGGCATCCGCCCTTTGCTCGTCGTGACCAAGACCGACCTCGCCGACCCGACCGAGTTCCTCGCGCACTTCGTCGGCATCGACCTGCGCGTGTTCACCAGTGCACAGGGAGAGATGCCGCTCGACGAGATCGGCGAGGCCCTCGCCGGGCACTCCACGGTGTTCGTCGGGCACTCGGGTGTGGGCAAGTCGACGCTGGTGAACGCCCTCACGGGCTCCGAACGCGCGATCGGTCACGTCAACACCGTCACCGGTCGCGGGCGCCACACCTCGTCGTCGGCCGTCTCGCTGCGCTATCGCGGACCAGCCGGCAGCGGCTGGGTCATCGACACCCCGGGCGTGCGCTCGTTCGGCCTCGGCCACGTCGATCCCGCGCACGTGCTCGGCGCCTTCACCGACCTGGCCGCGGTGGCCGAGGAATGCCCCCGCGGCTGCACGCACCTGCCCGACGCCCCCGACTGCGCGATCATCGAGGCCGTCGAGTCCGGCCGACTCGGACCCGGGGCCGCCGCGCGACTCGACTCGCTGCAGCGCCTGCTGACGACGTTCCAGGGCATCGAGCGTTCTAGGCTGGAGGGGTGACGAACCTCGAACCCGGCTCCGCCGCGCCCGACTTCACCCTGATGGACCAAGACGAGCACCCCGTATCGCTCAGCGACTTCCGCGGGCGCCGCGTCATCGTGTACTTCTACCCCGCGGCGCAGACGCCCGGGTGCACGACGCAGGCTTGCGACTTCCGCGACAGCCTCGCCTCGCTGCAGGGCGCCGGCTACACGGTGCTCGGCGTCTCGCGCGACACCCCCGAGAAGTTGCGCGCCTTCCGCGACAGCGACGGACTCACCTTCCCGCTGCTGAGCGACCCCGACCACGCCGTGCACGAGGCCTACGGCGCGTGGGGCGAGAAGCAGAACTACGGCAAGACCATCACCGGCGTGCTGCGCTCGACCTTCGTCATCGACGAAGAGGGCACCGTCGTCGAGGCCATGGTGAACGTCAAAGCCACCGGGCACGTCGCGCGACTGCGCAAGAAGCTCGGCGTCGACGCGGCCTGAGCCACGGCATCCGGAACCCCGCCCCGCGCCCGCGGTCGGCGGGGTTCTGCCGTTCTCAGGCGTCGGTGTCGGCGTCGCGGCGGCGCGGTACGGCACCATGAACGGCGAGGAAGAGCAGCACGAGGCCGACGATCGCGGGCAGCGCGATGAGAAGAGCCACGAAGGGGGCGGCCCACTCCCCCGTGATCGCACCGATCGCGACCGACAGGATGAGCAGCTGCGTCACGATGCCACCCGAGCGTCCGGCCGACACGTCTCGCGCGGTGGCCACGGCGAATCCGGCAACCGCCACGGCGCCGATCACGGTCAGCACGATGAGCGCGATCGAGCTCACGGCGGAGTCGGTGTCGCCGCCGATGAGGGCGACCGTCTGCCACCCGGCGAGGGCCAGGATGCCGAGGGCTTCGAGACCCAGGAGTGCGGCTGCCGCGAGACGAACGGGCATCGGGAATGGCCTCCTCGACGCGCAGCTCCGCGCCGTTACGTTCCGGAAACCTCGCGGTTACCTCTTGATCAGGCGTAATCGCTATGGGAGCATAGAACAAGCCGTGTGCTCCCACAGCGAAGTGGGGCGAGCAATCGCTCGCGTTCCCACCAGGGTACCGGACCCGAATCCCGGTGCCGAATCGTCTGAAATTTCTGTTACAAGGAGCACCTCTATGGATTGGCGCGACAAAGCAGCCTGCCTGACCGTCGACCCCGAACTGTTCTTCCCGGTCGGCAACACCGGCCCCGCGGTCGATCAGATCGAGAAGGCCAAGTCGGTCTGCGCACGCTGCACCGTCACCGAGGTCTGCCTGCAGTACGCCCTCGAGTCCGGTCAGGACTCGGGCGTGTGGGGTGGCCTGAGCGAAGACGAGCGTCGCGCGCTCAAGCGCCGCGCCGCCCGCGCCCGCCGCGCCTCCTGACGACAGCGTCTCCGGCAGAAGCCCGCCCCTCGGGGCGGGCTTCTCCGCGTTTCGGGGCTCTCCCGGGAATCCGTTTCGGCCCGGGCGCCGTTCCGCGCGGAATGCGCCGGCACGCGGCATCCGGAATCGGAACGGATGCCGCGGGGCTCAGGCCGACGCGCCGCCGATGTAGCGCAGCGGGATCTCGATCGTGACCTCGGTGCCGCTGCCCATGAGGGTGTGCCAGTCGATCGTGCCGCCGAGCTCGCCCTGGATGAGGGTGCGGACGATCTGCGTGCCCAGACCGCGACCGACCTGCCCCTCGGGGAGGCCGACGCCGGTGTCGCGCACGCTGACCTCGAGCATCTCGCCGTTGCGCTCCGCGGCGATCTCGACGTCGCCCTCCTGGCCGGCGAGCCCGTGCTCGACGGCGTTGGTCACCAACTCCGTGAGGGCGAGCGCGAGCGGCGTCGCGAACTGGCTCGGGAGCGTGCCGAACTGACCGGTCGTGCGCGTGCGGGCGCGAGTGTTCGGGGCGGCGGCGACCTCGGCGACGAGCTTGAGCACGCGCGCGAAGACGTCGTCGAAGTCGACGTTCTGAGCGAGACCCTCCGACAGGGTGTCGTGCACGACCGCGATCGCCGAGACGCGGCGCATGGCCTGGGTGAGGGCGTCGCGCGCCTCGTCGGAGTGGGTGCGGCGCGCCTGGATGCGCAGCAGCGAGGCGACCGTCTGCAGGTTGTTCTTGACGCGGTGGTGGATCTCGCGGATCGTCGCGTCTTTGGTGATGAGCTCCTGCTCCTGGTGGCGGATCTCGGTGACGTCACGGCTCAGCACGATCGCACCGATGCGCGTGCCGCGGTCGCGCAACGGAATGGTGCGCAGCGACACCTGCACGCCCCGCGCCTCCATGTCGGCGCGCCACGGTGCGCGCCCGCTCACGACCACGGGCAGCGACTCGTCGACGTCCTGCCGCTTGGCCGGAAGGATGCGCGCTGTCACCTCGGCGAGCGACTCGCCCTCGAGCTCGTCGTCGAAGCCCATGCGGTTGAACGCCGAGAGGGCGTTGGGGCTGGCGAAGGTCGTGATGCCGTCGACGTCGAGACGGATCAGCCCGTCCGAGGCGCGCGGCGCTCCGCGGCGCGGGGCCGTGGGGGCGGCCAGGTCGGGGAACTCGGCCGACGAGATCATGCCGAACAGGTCGTCGGCGCAGTCGTTGAAGGTGATCTGCTGACGCGAGGGGGTGCGCGTCTCACCGAGATTGGTGTGGCGGGTGAGCACGCCGACCGTGGTGACGGCGTGGCCCTCGCGCGACAGCTCGCGCACGATCGGCACTGCGCGCACGCGCGTGGGCGTCTCTTCGAACCAGTCGGGCGACGCGGAGTCGACGATGCGCCCGCTCTGGAAGGCGTCGCGTACCTGGGTGCGCCACTGCGGTCGCACGCGGTCTCCGACGATGTCGCGATAGAACAGCGTCGCCGCTCCCCCGGGCCGGGTGTGGGCGACCGCGACGAACGAGTCGTCGGGGGTGGGCACCCAGATGACGATGTCGGCGAACGCGAGGTCGGCGAGCAATTGCCCGTCACCCGCGAGCCGGTGCAGCCACTCGACGTCCGCCTCGCTGGAGCGGCCCTGGGCGTAGACGAGTTCACTCAGTGTCGACACCGACTCAGTCAACCACGCCGTGTCGTCGGCGTGTGCCGGCTGAGCGAGCCCGGTGGGCGCCGAGATTCGACCGTCGGGCGATCGATTTCACCCGCTGCGGCGGACTGCCGTGCATCGTATCGCATGTATACATGTACATGACGGACTTCGCACGCCGTCGTCGCCGACCGCCACTCCCCCACGACGGGCGGTCGGCCCGGCCCCGGGGCGCGGCGGGCCCAGCCCCGGGGCATGGCGGGCCGCGAGCCGTGCGGGTCGCAGGTGAACTCCCCCATCCCCCAGAACGGGGGACAAGGCGAGCGGCGAGACCACTCCGGGTCAGGGTGGGAGCGGTTCCGCCGGCTTCCTGTGCACGGTCGTCGGCCCGCTCCCGAACCCCGGGCGCCGCGGATTCTCCACATTCCAGGCGCCGTGGCGTGTCGTCCCCAGATGCTCCCGGTGCCGTCGTCGCTCCGCGCGGCTCCCCTACTGTCGGCATCACCCCCCGCTCGCTGCACGCACCACAGCCCGGAGGAAATCCATGTCACCGAAGCCCGCCCCTCGCCCCACCCCGCCCGCTCCATCCGACCCCGACTTCTTCGATCGGCAGCGCACCCCGACCGCCCAGCTCCCGCCGCCGGCGGTCTTCACGCGCAACGTCGCGCGCGGTGCGTTCGAGGTCCTCGCCGGAGTCCGCCGAGCGGAGCAGCTCACGCGCTGGATGTCGGAAGACGTGCTCGACCGCCTCACCACGATCAAGAACCTGTCGGCCCGCGCGCGCAGCGCCCGTCGCGTGCTCAGCCTCTACGACGTGTACGAGGTGCAGCGCGTGCGCCTCTCCTCGCCCGGCGACGGCATCATCGAGGCCACGGTGACCGCCTCCGCGCGGGCGCGCACCCGCGCCCTGGCCATGCGGATCGAGGGCCTCGACGGACGCTGGCGCGTCACCTCGCTCGGCATGATGTGATTCGCAGCGTCGACCGTCCGCCGCCCGGCGAGCTCTTCAGCCGCGCGGTCGGACCGGTCGGCGCTGCGGCGGCACCCCGGCCGGCCGAAGCGACGCCGGCGGGCGCCGTGCCGGGCACGGGCCCTGGTCGCCGCGGATCGACCGGGTCACGGCATCCGCGTCACGGCCTCTGAGTCACGGCGTCCGGCGTCACGTCAGCCGCGTCACGGCGTCCGCGTCACGGCATTCACGCCATGGCATCCGCGTCCCGGTGACCACGTCACGGCGTCCGGGGTTACGGCATCCGCGTCACGGCCGCCAGGTCGAGAGGAAGTTGCCGAGCCGCTCGATGGCGTCGCTGATGACCCGCGCCTCGGGGAGCGTGACGATGCGCACGTGGTCGGTCGCCGGCCAGTTGAAGCCCGACCCCTGCACGAGCAGCACGTGCTCGGCGACCAGGAAGTCGCGCACGAACTTGCCGTCGTCGGGGATCTCGTACACCTCGGGGTCGAAGCGCGGGAAGGCGTAGAGAGCGCCGCGCGGCATGACGCACGAGACCCCGGGGATGGCCTCGAGGCCCTCCCACGCGGCATCCCGCTGCTCGTGCAGTCGACCCGACGGGGCGATGAGCGCGTCGATCGACTGCACCCCCGACAACGCCGCCTGCACCGCGAACTGCGCGGGGACGTTGGGGCACAGGCGGGTCGAGGCCAGCAGATTGATGCCGTGCAGGAAGCCCTGCGCGTGGTCCTTGGGGCCCGTGATCGCGAGCCACCCCGAACGGTAGCCAGCGACGCGGTAGGTCTTGGACAGGCCGTTGAAGGTCAGGCACAGCAGGTCGGGGGCGATCGTCGCCATCGGGATGTGCACGGCCCCGTCGAACAGGATGCGGTCGTAGATCTCGTCCGACAGCAGCAGCAGCGAGTGCTCGCGCGCGATCGCCGCGATCCCCTCGAGCACCTCGCGCGAGTAGACCGCGCCGGTGGGGTTGTTCGGGTTGATGACCACGATCGCTTTGGTGCGCGGGGTCACCTTCGACCGGATGTCCTCCAGGTCGGGCTGCCACTCGCGCGCCTCGTCGCACAGGTAGTGCACGGGGGTCCCGCCGCCGAGGCTCGTCATGGCCGTCCACAGCGGGTAGTCGGGGGCGGGGATGAGCACCTCGTCGCCCTCGTCGAGCAGGGCCTGCATGGTCATCGTGATGAGCTCGGACACGCCGTTGCCCAGGAACACGTGGTCGGGGTCGAGGTGCGGGAAGCCGGGCTCCTGCTCGTAGCGCGAGACGATCGCACGACGGGCCGACAGGATGCCGCGGCTGTCGCTGTAGCCGTGCGCGTTGGGCACCGAGGCGATCATGTCGCGCACGATCTGGTGCGGCGCCTCGAAGCCGAAGATGGCGGGGTTGCCGGTGTTGAGCTTGAGGATCGCGTGCCCCTCGGCCTCCAGACGGTCGGCCTCGACGAGGGCCTCTCCACGGATCTCGTAGAGGACGTCCTTCAGCTTCGATGACTGGTCGAGGGGGCGCAGCGGGCTCATCGGTTCAGGATATCCCCGCGCCTTCGGAGCCAATCGACACCCGGTGGCCCGCCCGCGGCGGAACCGTCGTGCGGATCCGGAGCCCGACACGCCGCCCCGAGGGCGTTCCCGCCGGCGCGCCGAGCCCGCGATCCGCGCGACGGCGGTCCCGCCGCACCCGAGCCCGGAAACGCCGGATGCCGCGTCCCGGGGTGGGACGCGGCATCCGGGGATCCGTCTTACTTCTTCTTCGCGGCCCGGCGATCGGCGCGGTTGCCCGACCCCGCTTGCTCGGGAGCGTCGGTGCGCTGCCCGAACGCGCCGCGGGCGGCGGCGGGCGCCTCGGCGGCGGGCGCGGCGGCCGGCTGAGCCGCCTGGCGCACGCGGTTGGTCGCCGCCTGCTGCACCTGACCGCGGTCGTTGCGCACCTCGACCTCGCCCGCGTCGTTCGCGGCGGAGTACTCCAGGCGCTGGGTCTCGACGGGGGTGGGCGCCAGGCCCTTCGCCTCGACCTGGGCCGCGGGCTCGCCCTCGACCTCGCGCACCTCGACTTCGAGGTTGTAGAGGAAGCCGACCGACTCCTCCTTGATCTGCCCCATCATCGACTGAAACATCTGGTAACCCTCGCGCTGGTACTCGATGAGCGGGTCGCGCTGGGCCATGGCACGCAGGCCGATGCCGTCCTTGAGGTAGTCCATCTCGTAGAGGTGCTCGCGCCAGCGGCGGTCGAGCACCTGCAGCACCACGCGGCGCTCGAGCTCGCGCAGAGCCTGGGCGCCGAGGGCCTTCTCGCGGTTCTCGTACGCGATGCGGGCGTCGGAGATGATCTCGCGCTTGAGCCCCTCGGGCGTGATGCGGCCCTTGCTGCCGCCCGCCTCGGCCACGACCTCGTCGATCGTGACGCTCACCGGGTACATGGTCTTCAACTCGGTCCACAGGGCGTCGAAGTCCCACGACTCGGTGTGACCCGAGCCGGTGTGGTCGTCGATGACGGCCGTGATGGCGTCTTCGATGAAGTGCTGCACGCGGTCGGCGATGTCGTCGCCCTGGAGCATGTGACGGCGGTCGGCGTAGATCGCCTCGCGCTGGCGGTTCAGCACGTCGTCGTACTTGAGGACGTTCTTGCGCATCTCGGCGTTGCGCGCCTCGACCTGCGACTGCGCGCTCTTGATCGCGCGCGAGACAAGGCCCGACTCGATGGCGACGTCGTCGGGGAAGTTGGTCCGGGCGAGGATGGCCTCGGCCGCGCCCGACTGGAACAGGCGCATGAGGTCGTCGGTGAGCGACAAGTAGAAGCGGCTCTCGCCGGGATCGCCCTGACGGCCGGAGCGACCGCGCAGCTGGTTGTCGATGCGGCGCGACTCGTGGCGCTCGGTGCCGAGCACGTAGAGGCCACCGGCCTCGACGACCTTCGCGGCTTCCTCGGCGACGACGTCGCGCATGCCCTGGTAGACCGAGTCCCACTCGGACTCGTAGGCCTCGGGCGTCTCGACGGGGTCGAGGTTCTTCGCCTTCATCTCCTGCACGGCGAGGAACTCGGCGTTTCCGCCGAGCATGATGTCGGTTCCACGACCGGCCATGTTGGTGGCGACGGTGACGGCGCCCAGACGACCGGCGCGGGCGACGATCTCGGCCTCGCGCGCGTGGTTCTTGGCGTTGAGCACCTCGTGGCGCACGCCCTTCTTCGCGAGCAGGCGCGAGAGATACTCGCTCTTCTCGACGCTCGTGGTGCCCACGAGGACGGGCTGGCCCTTCTCGTGGCGCTCGACGATGTCTTCGACGACCTGCGCGAACTTGGCCGTCTCGTTCTTGTAGACGAGGTCGGACTGGTCTTTGCGGATCATCGGCTTGTTCGTGGGGATGGGCACCACGCCGAGCTTGTAGGTCGACATGAACTCGGCCGCCTCGGTCTCGGCGGTACCGGTCATGCCCGAGAGCTTCTCGTACAGGCGGAAGTAGTTCTGCAGCGTGACGGTGGCCAGGGTCTGGTTCTCGGCCTTGACCGGCACGTTCTCCTTCGCCTCGATGGCCTGGTGGATGCCCTCGTTGTAGCGACGGCCCACGAGGATGCGACCGGTGTGCTCGTCGACGATCATGACCTCGTCGTTCATCACGACGTAGTCGGTGTCGCGCTTGAACAGCGCGATCGCCTTGATCGAGTTGTTGAGGAACGAGATCAGCGGGGTGTTGGCCGACTCGTACAGGTTGTCGATGCCGAGGTAGTCCTCGACCTTCTCGATGCCGGGCTCGAGCACACCGATCGTGCGCTTCTTCTCGTCGACCTCGTAGTCGACCCCGGCCTCGAGGGTACGGGCGAGCTTGGCGAACTCCGCGAACCAGCGGTTGGCCTCACCGGATGCCGGGCCCGAGATGATCAGCGGGGTGCGGGCCTCGTCGATGAGGATCGAGTCGACCTCGTCGACGATCGCGTAGAAGTGACCGCGCTGCACGAGGTCTTCCTTACGCCAGGCCATGTTGTCGCGCAGGTAGTCGAAGCCGAACTCGTTGTTCGTGCCGTAGCTGATGTCGGCCTCGTACTGCTGGCGGCGCACCTCGGGGGTCTGACCGGCCACGACGGTGCCCGTGGTCATGCCCAGCGCGCGGTAGACGCGACCCATCAGCTCGGACTGGTAGCTCGCGAGGAAGTCGTTGACCGTGATGACGTGAACGCCCTGGCCCGCGATCGCATTGAGGTAGGCCGGCAGGGCCGCGGTCAGGGTCTTGCCCTCACCGGTCTTCATCTCGGCGATGTTGCCGAGGTGCAGGGCCGCGCCGCCCATGATCTGCACGTCGTAGGGACGCTGGCCGAGCGTGCGCTTGGCCGCCTCGCGCACGGCGGCGAACGCCTCGGGCATGAGCTGGTCGAGCGTCTCGCCGGCGTCGAAGCGGGCGCGCAGCTCGACGGTCTCGTTGCGCAGCTCGTCGTCGGTGAGCTGCTCGTAGTCCTCTTCGAGCGCTCCGGTCGCCTTCACGACGCCCTGCAGTCGGCGCAGGATGCGGCCCTCGCCGGCGCGCAGCAGTTTCTCGAGCGGATTGGCCACGAGCATCTCCATCTGGTCGGGTGCGGTGTCCGTACGGACACCGGCCTGCGAACAGGCATACATCGCCCATGTTATCCGTGTTACCCGTTCGTGACCTGCGAGCAGGCCGCAATCCGAAAGAGCCGCTCGTGCCTGCAGCGAACACACGGCTGGGGGCGCGAAACACCGGCTTAGGATCGAGCCATGGCCGGTTTCTGGGGCAAGAGGAAGCGCGAAGAACAAGACGCGGCGGATGCCGACCTGGCACGCCGAGCGGAACTGGCGATCGTCGCGGCCGACGAACGTGTGCGCCTCACCTCCGATGAGCTCGACTTCGCCCGTGCCGAGCTCGGCGACAAGGCCACGGAAGACCTCGCGGCGGCCCTCGACTCCGTGCGGACGCACCTCGCCGAGGCATTCCAGCTGCACCAGCTGAACCACGACGAGATCCCCGACACCAAAGAAGAGCTGCGCACGCGCAACGTGCGCATCATCCAGCTCTCGCAGTGGGCCGAAGACCTGCTCGAAGAGCGCACCCAGGTGCTGCAGCCCAAGATCGACGCCGTGCGACGCGCCCCCGAGATCCTCGCGCGCGTCCGCGCCGACCGCGACCGCCTCGCCGAACGCATCCCGAACGCCCGCGAGGTCGTGGATCGCCTCTCGCGGCGCTACAGCGACTCCGCCCTCTCGCAGATCGGCGGCAACCCGGAGGAGATCGAGCAGCTGCTCGACTTCGCCGTGCACACCGCCTCGGTCTCCGAGCGTCGTCGCGACGCCGGCCAGCGCGAGCAGGCGTCCGTCGCCCTCGAGGCCGCGACCGAGGCCGTGCGCCGGGCCGAATCTCTCCTCGACGCCGTGGACACCTTCGAGATCGAGGCGCTGCGCGCCGAGTCGACCCTCGCCGCCGTCGTCGACGACTCGCGCAACGACCTCGTCGAAGCGCGACGCGGCCCGCAGACCCCCGTCGTCACCCAGGCGATGGCGACGCTGCAGCAGGCGTTGACCGCCCTGCCTGCATCCGGAACGCGGAGCGACCCCTTCGCGGCCCTGTCGTCGCTGCGCCAGGCGAACGCCGACCTCGACCGCGCGCGCGAGCGCGCCGCCCGGCCGGTGCCCTCGCAAGACCAGGTCGACCACGCGATCGACGACGCCGATCGGCAGATCGCCGTCGCGCGCGGCCTCATCACCGGCCACCGCGGCTGGATCGGGGCCGACGCCCGCACGCGCTTCGTCGAGGCGGAGCGTCTGCGCGCCGGACTCCCCCTCGGCCCCATCTCCGAAGACGACCGCGAGACGGCCCTCGCCACCGCGCGTCGCGCCGGCTCCCTGGCATCCGAGGCCCTGCAGATCGCCCAGCGCGACATCGAGCAGTCACGCCCCGACGACTGGGGCGGCAACGGCTACGGCCGGGGCGGCGGCTACGGCCGCGGGGGCGGCATGGGCGGCGGCAACATGGTCGGCGGCATGCTCGGCGGCCTCGTCATCGGATCGCTCCTCGGCGACATCTTCGACGGCTGACCCGGCCACTCCCCCCGTCAGACCACTTCCGTGGCGCGCAGGAGCACGACCCGTTCGGGGAACGAACCCGGCAGATGCAGCCCCGCCGCGGCAAGCGCCCGCCCGCTCATCGTCACACCGGCCCCGTCGGCGTACCACGGTGGGTCGGCGCGGCCCGGGTCGGGTGTGCCGACGACCACCGGCGCGACCCGGTAGGTCTTTTCGGCGTCCAGGCCCGGCAGGGTGAAGCGGCCGCGCGGAGACACCGTCGGACGAGTCAGGAACACGAGGAAGACGAGTGCCTCCGAGCGATCGGCAGCCACGACGGCCGTGACCTGGAACGAGGGGTCGATCTCCTCCGCCCGAGCGATCTCGCCCGTGTGGAGAAGGGCGCGATGGTCGCGGTAGAAGCGGATCCACTCGGCGAGGTCGGCATTCTCCTGCGGGGTCGCCTGCGCCAGATCCCACTCGATGCCGAAATGGCCCAAGAGCGCGGTGGCCGCCCGGAACGACAGCGGATGTGACCGGCCGGTCGTGTGGTTGACGCTCGAACCGATGTGGGAACCGAGCAGCTCGGCCGGAAGCAGTTGAAGGGTCCACCGCATCATCTGCTGCCGTTCGAGGGGATCGATGCAGTCACTCACCCACACGCGATCGGTGCGCTCGATGACGCCGAGGTCGACGCGACCGCCGCCGGACGAGCAGGACTCGATCTCCAGACCGGGGAACCGGCGACGCAGCTCGTCCATCAGACGGTAAGCCGCGAGTGTCTGCGCGTGCACGCCCGGCTTCCCCGCCGGGGCGGTGCCGGCATCGATGAGGTCACGGTTGTGATCCCACTTGATGTACGAGATGTCGTGGGCGGCGAGGACCGCCGTCATCGCGTCGAGGACGTATCGATACGCCTCGTCGATGCCGAGGTTGAGCACCTGCTGGCCGCGTCCGCGGACGGGCAGCCGCCCGCCCGTCTGCATGATCCACTCGGGGTGCGCCCGGGCCAGGGCGCTGTCCTCGTTGACCATCTCGGGTTCGAACCACAGCCCGAACTGCATCCCCAGCGACGTCACCCGATCGACGAGCGGGGTCAGGCCGTCGGGCCAGAGGCCGGCATCCACCGTCCAATCCCCGAGCCCGCTCGTGTCGTCCCTCCGCCCGGTGAACCAGCCGTCGTCGAGCACGTACCGCTCCACCCCGATCGCGGCGGCGCGGTCGGCGAGGTCGAGGAGCCGATCGAGATCGTGATCGAAGTAGACGGCCTCCCACACGTTCAGGGTCACCGGCCGGGGCGTCGCCGGGTGCGTCGGGCGCCCGCGCAGGAACCGGTGGAAACGATGAGCCTGCTCATCGAGTCCCGCACCGTAGGCCGCGTAGACCCACGGTGATCGGTACCTCTCGCCCCGGTCGAGCCCGACCTCGCCCGGGAGCAGCAGCTCGCCGCCCCCGATCACCTGCGCCCCCGCCGACAACCGCTCGGCGTAGTGACGGTGGTTGCCGCTGAAACCGACGTGGACGCCCCAGACCTCGCCGGCGCCGAAACCGAATCCCGTCTCGCCGACGGTGAGCACCGTCGCCGCATCCGGACCCGTGCGGCCCTTGCGGCCCTCGCGATCGTGGATGCCGACGACGAGCTCGCGACGCTGCGGGATGCGCTCCTTGCTCCATCGTCCGGCGAAGTCGAGGATCTCCCGAGCCCGCACCGGGATCGGGAACGCCAGCGCGATCCCGTCGGCGCTGTACACGCCCGCCCCGATGTTCTCCAGCTCTGCGCGGGCGCGCAGCAGTCCGCTCGCCGCCAGCTCGATGTCGAGCTCGAGGCGCAGACCCGCGGTCTCGTCGGCGGCGGCCACCGTCACGACGGCCGGGCCGGCCTGGACGAGACGTCCATCGCGACGGAGGGGATCCCCCTCAGCCGCGACCGCGACGGAGACGACGGTGAACTTCGGCGACCAGTCCGCACCTGCGCGATGCCCCGTCACTCCGGGCCTGCCCTCCCACCCGGCATGGTGCTCGGGGAGCATCGCGACGCGCACGGGCTCGTCCACGACGTTTCCCGATGCCGGTTCGATCGCCGCCAGGCGCAGGGCGTCGGCCTCGACCTCGCTCAGCCGGCCGAGACCCGCCCCCCAGTGCAGGATCGCCGGCAGGCGCCCCTCGGTGAGGTCGAGAAGAACGCTCACCCCGCCCGCAGCGAGATGGAGAATCGTGTCCGCGGGGATCAGCTCGGCGCTCCCGTGCATGCTCACGCGGACGCCCGAGCGGAGGGCGAGCGGGGGCCGCGCAGGCGCAGCGTCACGAGCTCGAAGGGCCGGAGGTCCAGCTCGATCGCCCGGTCAGAGGTCGACGAAACCCCCGTCCCGGGCAGTGCCCGCTCGAGCAGATCCGTCGCCTCCACGGCATCCCACTCGATGGAGGTGGTCAGGGTCGCGCTCACGCGGTCACCATGGGCCTCGTAGAGGCGCACCACGAGATCTCCGCTGTCGTCCTCGGCGAGCTTGACCGCCTCGATCACGACCGCGGGGTGCGACACGGCGACGAGCGCGGGCACGGCCGCACCACGCAACGGGCGCATCGGCAGGCTCTGGCGATATCCGTCCACGACCGCGTCCGGAATGCCACCCGGCCGGAGGCTGACGGTGAACTCGTGACGACCCTGGTCGGCGCCCGGGTCGGGGTATCGCGGTGCGCGAAGGAGGGACAGCCGCGCGACGACCATCGGCCGACCGGACGGCGCCTGAAGCGTGCGCAGGTCGTGGCCGTAGACCACGTCGTTCGCGATGGCGACACCCCACGACGGCTCGCCGACATGGACCCATCGGTGGGCCACGGTCTCGAAGCGGGCCGAGTCCCAGGACGTGTTGCGGTGGATGGCCCGATGCAGATGGCCGTACTGGATCTCAGAGGCCGCGCGGTCGGCGCGCAGATCGAGCGGGAACGCCAGTTTGAGCAGCTTCTGGGACTCGTGCCAGTCGATGTCGAACGACAGGTCCACGCGCCCCTCGCGAACGCGCACACGGACGTCGATGCGCGAGGCGCCGAACCGGTGCCGGATGAAGACCGCGTCGCCGTCGATCCGGACGTCGACCGGATCCGTCAGCGCGCGGCCGGAGCGCTGATCCTCCTCATTGATGTCCCACGCGTCCCACTCACGCGGAGTGTCGCGCAGCACGTGCAGGACGCCCCCGGGGACGCCGTCGGGAAGGACCTCACGTCCGACGACGAGGTCGCGGATGGAGGTGAATGCTCCCCGACGATCGACGACCACGCGGAGGGTGTCGTCCTGGAGGACGAAGACGTCGCCGTCGGCGGCGGGCACGACGGGCTCGACCGGGCGGGACGGCCCGATCGACATCGCCTCGACGCCGTCGCGGAGGTACGGGCCCGCGTTGGCGCTGAGCTGAGCGTCTCCCCCCGTCGCGAGCGACGCGAGCGACGCGGCGATGATCTTCTCGAGGACCTCGGCCACGCGCGCGTACGCGGCCTCGGCCTCCTGATGGACCCAGGCGATCGAGGTCCCCGGGAGGATGTCGTGGAACTGCAGCAGCAGTACCTGCCGCCAGGCGTCGCGCAGTTCCCGCGCGGGATAGGGGGTCCCCCGGAGGATCGCCGCCGTCGCTGCCCACAACTCCGCCTGCCGCAGCAGCGCCTCGCTGTGGCGGTTGCCCCGCTTCGTCTTCTGCTGCGAGACGAGCGTGCCGCGATGCAGTTCGAGGTACATCTCACCCACCCAGACGGGCGGAGAGGCGAGTTCGGCCTCCGCGGCCGCGAAGAACGACTGCGGATCGCTCAGGAAGACCCGGGGCGAACCCTCGAGGTCGCGTTTGCGATGAGCCTGGGCCAGCATCTCGCGAGTGGGCCCTCCCCCTCCGTCCCCCCAGCCGAACAGCCCAAGAACCTCGCGGGCCCGACCCTTCTCGCTGAAGACGCGCTCCGTGCGGGCGAGATCCGCGGCCCCGAGATCGGAGTTGTACGTCTCGGCGGGCGGAAGATGCGTGAACAGGCGGGACCCGTCGATCCCTTCCCAGTGGAACGTCGAGTAGGGAATGCGGTTCGTCTCGTTCCACGACGGCTTCTGCGTCACGAACGACCGGGCACCGGCCGCGCGGGCGATCTGCGGCAGGGCGGCGCTGTACCCGAACGAGTCGGGCAGCCACACCTCGGCACTGTCGACCCCGAACTCCTCGAGGAAGAACGCCTTGCCCTGCACGAACTGTCGAGCGAGCGACTCGCCGCTGGGCATGTTGGTGTCGGATTCGACCCACATCCCCCCGACCGGGCGGAAGCGACCGGCGGCCACGGCCGAGCGGACCCGCTCGAACAGTTCCGGCTGACTCTGCTTCAACCAGAGGTACTGCTGTGCCGACGACGCGGCGAAGACGAAGTCGGGGTCGCGATCGATGAGGTCGACGACGTTCGCGAACGTGCGCGCGACCTTGCGGACGGTCTCGCGAGTCGGCCACAACCACGCCGAATCGATGTGCGCGTGTCCCACGGCGCTCACGCGCAGCGCGCTGCCCGGCGCCGTCATCGCGAGCGCGGGGGCCAGGACCTCGCGCCCGCTCTGCGCCGTCGCCGAGACGTCGTCGGGATCCATGACGTCGACCATGCGCTCCAGCGCATGCACGATGTCGGCGCGGCGCGCCGTCTCGGGGGGCAGGGTCTGAACCAGTCCCTCGAGGGCGATGACGTCCTGCAGCAGTTCCCACACGACGACATCGCGGCGAACGAGCTCGAGACGGACGAGGCGGTAGTGCTCGTCGTCGCCGGCCGTCGCAGGATCGCCCAGCGACGTCGGTTCGTACTCGTAGGGCACCTGGATGGTCGGGTTGGCCGCGGCTTCCAGCAGCAGCCGGAACGAGCCCGCGTGTGGGAGGGGCACCCACGCGTTGCGGGGTTCGATGGCTTTCACGATCGTGCCGTCGGGGCGGTAGGCGGTCGCTTCCGCCTGGAACCCGGGCTGCTCCTCGACGAATCCGAGGTCGACCAGCAGCTCGGCCTCGTCGACCGGCCACTCGGCGGGGACCTCTCCGCGCACGTCGAACCACACCGTGTCCCACGGCCGCCCCCACGACGCGCCCAGGGCGATCGGCTCGAACTCCTGCACCGCCGCGGTCGCGAAGGGGACGGGCTCCCCGCCGACCCTCCATGCCCGGATCTCCACCGGACGGGTATCGCGGTGAACGGCCGGCGCGAGGCGGAAGCGGGTGAAGCGCCGCACCCTCTGCATCGCGAGCGTCTCGGCATCCAATCTCACCCGCCCGTTGGGGTTCTCCTCGGCTGTCACGCGCCGTTCTCCCGCGGCGCGATCAGCTCACGGGTGTAGTAATCGACGAGGCCGTCGGGCGAGCCGAGCACCGGCCGGTCGAACTCCCCGGTCAGGTACATGGGCGTGACGAGGTACGACTCGCGCTCGCGAGAGGAGTACGCCCACTTCACGCCGTTCGCGATCACGCGCTGCACGTCGGGATGGTGGTAGACGGGGTAGATCTCGTCGCCGGGGCTGAAGTAGAAGACCTTGCCGTATCCGCGGCGATAGGTGATGCCGCTGCGGAACACCTCGCCGCCGGAGAAGCTGCTGATGAACACCAGCTCATCGGGTTCGGGGATGTCGAAGAACTCGCCGTACATCTCCTGCCCCGGGATGACGAGCGGCTGCGGGACGCCCTCGGCGATCGGATGCCGCGGCGACACCGTCCAGACGAGCTCGCTGTCGGCGTCGTTGCGCCACCGCAGGCTGCACGTCGTCCCCATGAGCCGACGGAAGATCTTGGAGTGGTGCCCCGAGTGCAGGACGATGATGCCCATCCCCTCGAGGACGTGCTTCTGGATGCGGTCCACGACCTCGTCCGCGACCTCCTCGTGGGCGGTGTGGCCCCACCAGAGCAGTACATCGGTCTCGGCGAGCAGTTCCTCCGTCATCCCGTGCTCGGCGTCGTCGAGCACGCGCGTGGTCACGGTGACCTCCTCGCCCAGCAGACCCGTGATGCCGGCCGCGATGGTGCTGTGCATCCCGTCGGGATAGATGCCGCGGACGACCTCGTTGATCTGCTCGTGGCGGTTCTCACCCCACACGACGACGCGGATGGCCTTCTTCGGCAGGGTGGGAGTGGTCATCGAGCGCCTCCAGACGCGATCATGGCCGGGGCTGACCCCCAGGCCGGTGTGGTGATGCCGTCGGCGGCGCTCGTCCACGACCGCAGAAGGTCGCGGATGTCATCGTGCTCCTCGGCGGCGATGGCGAGCGCGAGCGACTCCTCGATCAGGTCGTCGAGCACGACCTTCTCGCCGCCGCGGTCGCTGCTGCGGATCGCGCCCTCGACCATCGCGAGGGTGCGGACGTTCGCGCGCACTTCGTTCTGCGGGGTGCGACCCGACCGCAGGGACGCGACGAATTCCTTCAGGGACCCCTCGATGCCTTCGCTGTCGCTGCGCACCTCGACCTCGACGCCGACCGTGTCGGTCTCGACGAGGGCATCCCCGTCCCAGTGCGTGGCGCCGTGCTCGGCGTAGACCCGCCAGTCGGCGTTCCACGACGTCTGCAGTCCGGGCGTCGCGCGGCTCCCCGAGTAGACGAATCGCGCGCCCGAGGCCAGCTCGAAGGTGGCCGTGGCGGCCGCGTCACCGGCGAACCAGCTCCACGACGGGTTCCAGGAGTCGCAGCGCACGCTGACCGGTTCGTCGGCGCTGAGGTAACGCAGCATGTCGAAGTGGTGCACCGACATGTCGACCAGCAGAGGGTGCGCCATCTGCTCGCGGAAGCCGGGCTCGTGGTCCTCGTGGAAGAACTGCGCGTGCACGGCTCCGATCGGACCGAGCGCGCCCACCACGTCGCGGAACGCCGCGAGGTGGTCGAAGTAGCGTCGCGACTGGCTGACCATGAGCAGCTGCCCCGTCGCGTCGGCGAGTGCGACCTG
This sequence comes from Microbacterium sp. BH-3-3-3, assembly GCF_007679045.1. Taxonomy (GTDB): domain Bacteria; phylum Actinomycetota; class Actinomycetes; order Actinomycetales; family Microbacteriaceae; genus Microbacterium; species Microbacterium algihabitans. Next base: position 449,679 of record NZ_VEFS01000001.1, read on the forward strand.
GCGCAATGCCTCGGCGACCGTCGGGGCGAGCGGCTTCTCGCACAGGACGGGGAGCCCCGCGCGCATCGCCTGCTCGTTCACGACCCGATGCGCCTGCGGCACCGTGACGTTGACGACGGCTCGGGCACCGGATCGCTCGACGACGTCGACGAGGGATGCGCCGACGACCGCGTCGAGGCCGATCCCCGCGACGGTCTCGCGCGCGAGGTCGACGTCGAGATCGACGACGCCGACGGCGCGTGCGTGCGGCGAGCGCGACAGCATCCGCAACCACTCCCCACCCATCGCTCCGGCACCGACGACCACGACGGGTAGACGCATCGACTCGGACATCTCCGTCATCCCTTCAACGCTCCGCCGAGGCTCGACTTGAGCAGGTTCTTGCGCACCAGCATGTACAGCACGGCGGGGGGCAGGACATAGACCACGGCGCTCGCGGCCAGCAGGCCCCAGTCGACGATGTTGCGCTCGCTGAAGGCGCGGAACAGTCCGATCGCGAGCGGGTAGAGCTCCTGGTTCTGCAGGAGCACGAGCGGGGTGAGGAAGTCGCCCCACGAACCCATGAACATGAGCATGGCCGCCGCGCCCAGTCCGGGTCCCATGAGCGGGAGGACGATGCGCCGAGCACCCTGGAGGCGGGTGTTGCCGTCGGTCCAGGCCGCTTCCTCGAGCTCCATCGGGACCGCGTCGACGGTGCCCTTCATCAACCAGAGGGTCACCGGCAGTCCACTGACCGCCTGCACGATGATGAGCCCGTGCAGGGTGTTGGCCAATCCCAGGTTGACCATGATCAGGTACAGCGCCACGATCGTCGCCGGCGCCGGGATGACGCGGATCAGCAGGATGCTGAACATGAAGAACCGTCGTCCGCGAAAGGCGAACCGCGACAAGGCGTAGCCTCCGGCGATCCCGAGGACGAGGTTCAACGCCGTCGACGAGATCGCGATGATCAGACTGTTCACCAGAAGCAGGGGCGTTCCGGATGCCGTGAAGAAGCGCACGAAGTTCTCGAACGAGAGCGCCGGCCATTGGACCGTCGCGCCCGCATCGGCGTCGACGGCGCTGAACACGACCCACGCGAACGGGACGAGGCAGAACAGTGCCAGCACGACGATCAGCGCGTAGCCGATGCATCTCTGCAGGACGTCGACGGGACCGAGACGACGTCGACGTTCGACGTGCGCGGAAGCCGCGACGCGGCTGTCGATGGCGGTCATGTCACACCTCTACCTTCGCCAGGCGCACGTATGTGAAGCCCAGCACGACGACGATGACGAGCAGGATGATCGACGCGGCGCTGCCGATGCCGATCTGCGAGAACTGCAGGGCCCGCTCGTAGATGTAGATGGCGGCGATGCGCGTCTGACCGCCGGGGCCACCTCGGGTGAGGAAGTACACGAGACCGAACACGCCGACGGTGCTGATGGTCGTGAGCAGCAGGTAGAGGAAGACCGGACCGCGGATGAGCGGAAGGGTGACGTGCCGAAACACCTGGACGGCGCTGGCCCCATCGACGCGGGCGGCTTCGATCAGCTCAGCAGGGACGTCCTCGAGGGCGGCCTGGAACATGATCATGGCGAAGGCCAGACCACGCCAGATGTTGACGAGGATGATGGCGAGCATCGGCGCCGTCTGCAACCACGCGGTGGGCTCGGAGCCGAACACCGCGGTGAGCCGGTTCAGCGTCCCCTCCGGGCTGGTCGCCAGCACGCTGGCCCAGGTGAGCGAGGCGACGACCTCCGGAACGACCATCGGCATGAGCAGCGCGGCCCCGAAGAAGCCCTTGCCGCGGATCCACGGCCGACTCAACAGGATCGCGGCGACCATTCCGAGCACCGTTTGCCCGACGATCGCCGACCAGAAGAGGAAGGTGCCGGTCTGCCCCAGGGAGCCGAGGAAGTCGGTGCTGCCGAGCAGGTACGCGTAGTTGTCGAACCCCACGAACTTCGGATTTCGCGCCGCGAACCCCGTCAACTGCGTGTTGGTGAGGCTGAGCCAGATGCCGTACACGGCCGGCAGCACGATGAACAGCACGATCAGGACGGCCGAGGGGCCCAGCAGAAGGAGGACCAGCGGCCATGTGCGGGCGCGCCGGCGCCGCGGCGCAGGCGGCTGCTCAGCCGTCTGCACCGCGGCGGGGACGTCGATGATCGACGTCACTGCTTCACCAGGCTCGGTCCGAGCAGGTCGGTGGCGTCCTTCTTGAAGGCCTCGTAGGCCTGCTTGCCGTCGGCCTGACCGCTCAGGATCAGCTCGGTCGCGGTGGCGACCGCCTGGCTGATCTGGTCGGCGCCGTCGCCGGTCACCACGAAGACGCTGTTCGAGAGGTCTTCACCGGCCTGCAGCAGCTGCGGCTCGCCGGAGTAGGGGGCCACGTCGTCGAGGTCGTCGCGGGCGGACGCCGCTCCCGAGGCCACGAGCTGCTCGGCCAGCGGCTTGCCGCTGGAGAGGTACTTGATGAACTCGAAGGCCGCGGCCTTCTTGTCGGAGTCGGCGGAGATCGCGTAACCGCCACCGGTGCTGCTCCAGCCGTAGGGCTGGTCGCCGTCGCGCAGACCCGGCCACTGCCACGTCGAGACCTTCTCGGTGAGGCCGTCGATGGGGGTGGCACCGTCGGGGCCCCAGTCGAACTTCCATCCCCACGTGCCCTGAGCCGAGACCTGGATGTCGCCCGCGGGGAACTTGACGTACTTCGTCGGCTCCCACGGGTTCGGGTTCTGCAGATCCTGGACCGGCATGAGGCCCTTCTGCACGAGCTCGGCGTAGAGCTCGAAGACGGCGAGCCAGCCGGGGGTGTCGAGATCCCACGTCGCCGTCTCGCTGTCGTAGTACCCGGTGTCGGTCCCGCCGAGCAGAGGCTGGAAGCCCTCGCCCCACGTTCCGCCACCCCAGGCCGTTCCGGCGGGGATGACGATGGGCGTCCCACCGGTGGCCGCCTTGACCTTCTCGAGGCGCGAGATCAGGTCGTCCCAGGTCTTGGGCTGCGTCGTGTCGACGCCGAGCTGCTCGAGCACGTCCTTGCGGTAGAAGAGGTTCAGCACGCCGGCGCCGGAGGGGAGGTTGTAGACCTGACCGTCCTGTCGGGTCATGGCCTCTTTGACGGCGGGGTAGTAGTGCTCCCAGCCCTCCCACTGGTCGAGGTAGGAATCGAGGGGCTCGAGGTAACCGGCCGACGACCACGCTATGGCCATGTTCTCGCCGATGTCGAGCACGTCGGGCGCCTGACCGGCGATGAGCTGCTGGGTGAGCTTGGTCTTCACCTGCTCGTCCGTCAGCACATCGGCGATGAGGTCGACCTTGATGTCCTTGCCCTGCTCCTTCATCGCGGCTTCGAAGCCCGGGATCTCCTTGGAGATCGCGTCGATGTTGGTCTGCTTGCTCTCCAGAATGCTGATCGTCACGGGGCCGTCCGTGCCGTCGCCGCTCGTGGCGTCTCCGGCGGAGCAGCCGGTGAGTCCCGCCGCGGTGACCACGGTGGCCGTGAACGCAGCAACGACGTATTTGCGCTTCATTGCGATGCCTCTCCTGGAAACACCCCGTCGGCTGCTTTGCCGAGCTGTCGGGTCCATCCCGTCTGCATGTTAGGACAATTGGAATGAGGTCGTCAACCGTCTCGGGCGACTTTGTACTAACATGACATACGCAGGTTTTGTCAGTCCGGACGAGAGTCGAGGGTCGCATGCTCGAGGGAGAACAGCCGGTCGTGCTGCCGGCGGAACAGCTGCTTCAGCCTATGGCGCAGGCCGCGCCACTGTGGATCCGGCTCTCGCGCGGACTCGAGGCCGCAATCGCCTCGGGGGCCCTGCCCCCGGGCGCTCGGCTCGAGAACGAGGTCTCGATGAGCGAGAGACTGTCGCTCTCGCGACCGACGGTGCGACGCGCCATCCAGGAACTCGTCGACAAGGGCCTGCTCGTTCGCCGACGCGGAGTGGGAACACAGGTCGTCCACGGTTCGGTGGCGCGGCAGATCGATCTGACCAGCCTGTACGACGACCTGAAGCGGTCGGGACGCGTCCCCTCCACCCGCGTGCTCGACGTGACCTTCGCCCGGGTGGGTCCCGAGGTGACCGAGCAGTTGGGTCTCGACCAGACCTCCCGCGTGCTGAAGATCCGCCGCGTGCGCTTCGCCGACTCCGTGCCGATCGCCGTCCTCGAGAACTATCTGCCCGACACCTTCGCCGACATTACCGCGGAGCGACTCGCCGAGGTCGGCCTCTACCAGGAGTTGCATGCCCGGGGCGTGACGCTGCGCGTCGCGCGCCAGCGCATCGGCGCCCGTCGGGCCAGCGTCGACGAGGGGCTGCTGCTGGACATCGGACGCGGCGCCCCCGTGCTCACCATGGACCGCACCGCCTACGACGCCGACGGCGCCGCCGTCGAGTACGGCCGCCATTGCTACCGCCCCGACCTCTACGGGTTCGAGATGACCCTCGTCGAGCGATGAGGCCCGCGGTGTCGGCGACCCTGCAGGACGTGGCCACGCTCGCGGGGGTGTCCATCAAGACCGTGTCCAACGTCGTGCGCGGGTATCAGCACGTGCGCCCCTCCACGCGTGCCCGGGTGCAGGCCGCCATCGATGAGCTGGGATACGTCCCTCACAGCATCGCCCGTCGTCTGGCCACCGGCACGACGGGGATGGTCGCGTTCGCGCTGCCGGCGATCGAGACGCCCTACTTCGCGGAGCTGGCCGCCCTCGTCTCCACCGAGATCGGCGGCTTCGACTACCGCCTGCTGATCGAGCAGACGTCGGGCAGTCTCGATGACGAGCGAGCGGTTCTGCGGGGGCGCGAGCAGGGGCTGATCGACGGACTCATCTTCCAGCCCACCGAACTCGACGCCGACGCCATCGAGCAGTTCCGCGGGTCCACCCCTCTCGTCCTGCTGGGCGAGATCCCTCCGCCGCCGACGGTCGATCACGTCATGGTCGACAACATCGCCGCGGCGCGGGCCGCCACGTTCCACCTGCTGCACTCGGGGCGGACGCGCATCGCCTTCCTCGGATACGCGGCAGCCGCCGGCCATGCGACGGCGAGCCTGCGCGCCGAGGGCTATCTGTCGGCCCTCGAGGACTGCGGAGCTCATCGCAGCGACGACCTGCTCATCCCGATGCAGCGCTTCGGGGCGTTCGCGGCCGAGGCGGCGGTGATCGATGCGATCGAGACGGGGGTGAGCTTCGACGGCCTGGTGTGCTTCGACGACCTCGCCGGCATCGGGGCGATGAAGGCCCTCGCCCGCGCGGGACGCGTCGTCCCCGACGACGTGGGCGTCGTCGGGTGGGACGACATCCTGATGTCCAACTTCACCAATCCGGGGCTGACGACCGTCCGCCCCGACAAGCCCACGCTGACCCGAACGGCCTTCCGGATGCTCCGGGAGCGCATGGACGGAGCGGGCGGCCCCGGTCGGCACGAGACGGTCGGATTCGACCTGGTCGTGCGCGGGAGTACCGCGAGCTAATTTGCAGCGCTGGAAAATCTGCGCCACAGTGTTGCGCATGCAACCCCTGACTCCTCCTGCATCCGACCTCGATGGCGAGTACCCGCGACCGCAGCTGCGCCGACCCGACTGGCGGAGCCTCGACGGCGAGTGGCGCTTCGCCTACGACGACGACGAAACCGGCACGGCGGCGGGCTGGTTCCGCACCGGCGACTTCGACCGCGTCATCGCCGTGCCGTACCCTCCGGAATCGGCTCTCTCGGGCATCGGCGACACGTCCTACCACGCGGTGCTCTGGTACTCCCGTCGTCTGAGCGCCGAGGAGGTCGCGCGCACCAACCCCGCCGGGCGCCTTCTGCTGCACTTCGGCGCGGTCGACTACGCCGCGACCGTCTGGCTCAACGGCAGCCAGGTGGCCACGCACCGCGGTGGGCAGACGCCCTTCACCGCCGACATCACCGACCACATCGCCGCGGACGGCGACGATCTCCTCGTCGTGCAGGCGATCGACCGTCCCCTCGACGTCGGTCAGCCCCGGGGCAAGCAGGAGTGGCTGCCGGAGCCGCACGAGATCTGGTACTCCCGCACGAGCGGCATCTGGCAGCCCGTGTGGGTCGAGGAGGTGCCCGCGACCCACGTCACCGAACTCTCGTGGCGCACGACGCGCAGCACCGACAGCGTCGTCCTGGAAGTCCTCTGCAACCGCCCCCTCGGCCCCGACGCGGTGATCGACGTGGAGCTGAGCTACGCCGGTTCCCCTCTCACCCGGGTGCAGGTCGCGTCGCCGGCCACGGGGGCGCCGATCCTCGACATCCCCCTGCGCGACCAGCGCAACGGACAGCACTACGAGAAGCTCGTCTGGACGCCCGAGACACCCCGACTGATCGACGCGACCGTCACGATCACCGACGGGGACTCCGTCGACGCGGTCTCGTCGTACCTGGGGCTGCGTACCGTCGGCACGGCGGCCGGACGGTTCCTGCTCAACGACCGGCCGTACTTCGTCCGCTCGGTACTCGAGCAGGGGTTCTGGCCGGAGTCCCACCTCGCCGCACCCAGCGCGGACGCGCTGCGGGCCGAGGTGCAGCTCATCAAGGACATGGGATTCAATGCCGCCCGCCTCCACCAGAAGGCCGAGGACCCCCGGTTCCTTTATTGGGCGGACCGGCTCGGCCTGCTGCTGTGGGGAGAGGCGCCCGCCGCGTTCGAATTCACCACCAGCGCGATGACCGATCTGACCCGCGAGTGGGTCGACCTCGTCCGTCGCGATCGCTCGCACCCCTCGATCGTCACGTGGGTGCCCTTCAACGAGAGCTGGGGCGTGCGCGACGTCGTCACGGACGAGCCGCAGCGGGCGTTCACGCGCGGATTGGCCGACCTGACCCGCGCGCTCGATCCGACCCGCCCCGTCATCTCGAACGACGGGTGGGAGCACACCCGATCGGACATCCTCTCGGTGCACGACTACGACCCCGACCCCGAGACGTTCGCCCGGCGCTACGCCGATCGGGACGCCCTGTCGCGATTGTTCGCCGGGTACGGCCCGTCGCACCGGCTGATGATGGCGGAGGGGACGGCCGACGTCGACACCCTCCCGGTCATGGTCACCGAGTTCGGGGGCGTGAAGTACGAGACCTCCGCCTCGGCGCCGGCATGGGGATACTCCACGAGCGCGACCCCCGAAGAGCTGGAACATCACCTCCGCGGCCTCTTCGGCGCTCTCCTCGACAGCACCGTGCTGTCCGGCTTCTGCTACACGCAGCTCACCGACACGATGCAGGAGGCGAACGGCCTCGCCTTCGAGGACCGGACGCCGAAACTGCCCCTCGAGACGCTCCGATCCATCATCGGCCGGGAGTCCCACTCGCAGCCCTGAGCGCTCGCCTCGAACGACGGCGAACGGCGGTGGACCTTCGGGGCCACCGCCGTTCGCGACTGGACGGGGAGGACCGTGCTCAGCCGAGCAGCGGCCGCTGCCGCGCGCGCAGCCGTTCGTAATCGGCGCGCGCGAGAGCGGTCGACGGCAGCGTCGAGTGCGCGGCGACCGGGACGTCCCACCACCCCTCGCCGTCGGGGGCGTACCGCAGCGGATCGGCATCGACATGGATGAGGGTCGTCCGCGAAGACGCCTTCGCCGCTCTCACCGCGGCCTCGAGATCGCGCGCAGCGCCCTCACCGGGCGCGACCTCGATGACGTCCACGCCGTACGACCGTGCGTTCGCGGCCAGATCGATCGGCACGTATCGCTCGCCCTCGAGGTCGGGCACCGCGGCATCCGTCATGCGGTACGCGGTTCCGAACCGCTGGGCGCCCACGGTCTCGGAGAGGTGTCCGATCGATGCATAGCCGTGGTTCTGCACGAGGACCACGACGATCTTCAGTCCCTCCGACACCGCGGTGACGAGCTCGGTGTGCAGCATCAGATACGACCCGTCGCCGACCATGACGAGCACTTCTCGATCGGGCGCACCGCGACGCACCCCGAGGCCGCCGGCGATCTCGTATCCCATCGTCGAGAACGCGTACTCGACGTGGTAGCCGAGTGGGTCGCGCACCCTCCATAGCTTGTGCAGATCTCCGGGAAGAGAACCGGCCGCCTGCACGAGCACGTCCGTGGGGTCGCTGGCGGCGTGGACGGCGCCGATGATCTCGGACTGCCCGAGCAGCCTCGCGCCCGTGGGAGCGAGCGCGCGGTCGACGACCGCCTCCCACTCGGCCTTCTCGACCCGGATCCGCTCCGCGTACGAGGCCTCGACGGCCGTCCCCTCGAGTCCGTCGACGAGTGCGTCCAGTGCCCGCCGGGCGTCGGCGACCACCGGCAGACGGCTGCCGTGCTTGTAGGCATCGAAGGAGGCGACGTTGATGTTGACGAAGCGGACCCCGTCACGTCGGAAGGCGCTGCGGCTCGCGGTGGTGAAGTCGCTGTAGCGGGTGCCCACCCCGATGACGAGGTCCGCGTCGGCGGCCAGTCTGTTCGCGGCCGTGGACCCGGTCGCGCCGACGCCGCCGAGGTACTGGGGATGATCCCACGGCAGCACGCCGACGCCCGCCTGCGTGGCGCCCACGGGAATTCCCGTCTGCTCCACGAGGCGACGCAGAGCGTCTTCGGCCCCCGAGTAGAGCACTCCTCCCCCGGCCACGATGAACGGCGCCTGGGCCCCGCGGATCGCCGCGATCGCCCGCCCCAGCTCGTCGGGCTCGGGCACGGGCCGTCGCACGTGCCAGTCACGCGGCTCCAGGAACTCGACCGGCACCTCGATCGCCTCGGCCTGCACGTCTTCGGGCAGGGCGATCGTGACGGCCCCCGTCTCGGCGGGATCGGTCAGCACGCGCATCGCGGCGAGCGCGATCGAGAACAGTTGCTCGGGGCGCTGGACGCGGTCGAAGAACCGCGAGACGGGGCGGAACGCGTCGGTGACCTGGAGGCCGGTGTCGTGGGGATGCTCGAGCTGCTGCAGAACGGGATCGGCCACGCGCGTCGCGAAGGTGTCCGACGGCAGCAACAGCACGGGGAGTCTGTTCGCCGTGGCCAGAGCGGCCCCGGTGAGCATGTTGGCGGCCCCCGGGCCGACGGATGCGGCGGCGGCGTAGGTGGCGCGCCGGCGGTGCATCCGTGCGTAGCCCACGGCCTGATGCACCATCGCCTGCTCGTTGCGCGCCTGGTGGTAGGGCATGAGACCGGGCTCGTCGGTGTGCAACTGCACCAGCGCCTGTCCGATGCCGGCGACGTTGCCGTGACCGAAGATGCCGAACGTGCCCGCGATGGTGCGTTCGCGGATGTCTCCGTCGACCGTCCACTGGTTGGCGAGGAAGGTGATCAACGCCTGGGCGACGGTCATCGTCCGCGTCCGGGGTGCCATGGACGGCGCGGATTCGGGGTCGAGGGTCATGCGTCGGTCTCCTTCGCCGCGTAGGGCAATCGAGGGTCGGGGCGCTGGTGCGCCCAGGAAGAGCGCACCCATGCGTGAGCGGGGTCGTCCGTGATGCGCCAGGCGCGCTCCGCGCCCGGGCCGGCCATGACGTTCAAGTAGTAGAGGTCGTAGCCGGGGGCGGCGACCGCGGGTCCGTGATATCCGTACGGCACGAACGCGATGTCGCCCGTGCCGACGCGGGCGGTCGTGTCGATGGGCCGTCGATCCGAGGCGTAGGCCGCGAACAGCCCGAACGGCTCCGCTCCGCTGGGCGGCGTCGTGCCGCGGGCGGGAGCCGTCTCGAAGTAGTAGATCTCCTCGAGTTCGCTCTCGGTCGGCGACGGCGCATCGTGCTTGTGAGGCGGGTACGACGACCAGTTCTCGGCGGGCGTGATCACCTCGCACACGATGAGCTTCTGCGCGGCCATCGCCCCCGGCACACCGAAGTTGTGCACCTGCCGGGTGGAGCGCCCGGCACCGCGGATCTCGACCGGCACGTCCGCGGCTCGCATGACCGTGGGGTCCGAGGACCGGGTCGCCGGCGCCTCCGCGACGGCGACCCGACCGGTGCCGATGACGCGGAGCGGCGTGTCGATGCCGGCGTGCGCGACGTCGGTCGGCCCGTGGAAGACCGACTCCCGCCCCGCCAGCTCCCAGCGGCTGTCGCCGAGCACGACGGAGAACGATCCGGCCAGGGGCACGACCATGCGCTCGACGGCGTCGGCGGGAAGGCGGATCTCGCCGTCGAGCTCCGCGACGCGGATCCCCGTGTGCGTCCACCCCGGCGCCCTTCCCGCGCCGCCGATGCTCTCCCACGGCCCCTCGGCCAGCGACCCGCGAGGGTAGAGCCATTCGTTCGTCATGCTCGTCCGGCGACCGCGCGGGGGTGCACCATCGCTGCCGCGGTGTCGACCGCCCCGGCCACGTCGTCGTCGTCGGGATAGAGCAGGGTGCGCCCGACGACGAGGCCCCGGATGCCAGGGAGGGTCAGCGCATCCTGCCAGGAGGCGAAGGTCTCGTCCGGACCGGTCGTCGGATCGCCGCCGAGGAGGAGGGTCGGCAACGTCGAGGCCTCGGCCACGCGCTCCATGTCGGGAACCACGGGGAGCTTCAACCAGCTGTAGGCCGACGTGTTGCCGAGCCCCGTGGCGATGGCGATCGACCTGATGACAGCGTCGGCCGTCAGGTCGGTGCGGACGCGACCCTGCTCCCAGAAGCTCATGAAGGGTTCGAGCATGATCGGGATCCGCGCCTCGGCGGCTGCCGTCACGGCCGCCGCGCTCGCCTCGAGCGTCGGTGCCGTCGCCGGGTCGCCGAGGTTGATGCGCACGAGGAGCTTGGCGAGGTCGATCCCGTCGCGAGTCAGGGCCGGCACGTCGTAGGCCGTGAATCGGTCGTCCATCTCGAAGGTCGCGCCCTGCAGACCCCCGCGGTTCATCGATCCGACGACGATCTTCCCGTCCAGCGCGCCGAGGAGGGCGAGGTCCTCGACGATGTCGGGGGTGCCGAGCACGCCGTCGACACCGGGGCGCCCCAGGGCGGCCACGAGCCGTTCCAGCAGGTCGACCCTGCTGGCCATCGCGCCGGAGCGGCCGCCCACGCCCAAGGCGCCGCGCGCGGGGTGGTCGGCCGCGACGATGAACAGGCGCCCGTCGCCGTCAAGCAGAGACCGCCGCCGCCGGTCGCGCAGCGCGTGCGCGACACGACCCGGCTCCTCGGCTCGGATGCGGCGCAGTTCGTCGAGGTCAAACACGCGCCACCGACCCGTCGAGGAGGTGGCGGACGTCGGCTTCGCCCGGCATCGCGGTCGAACATTCGCGTCTGCCCGCGACGATCGCGCCCGCGGCGTTCGCCCAGCGCAGCGTCTCTTCGAGGTCCCAGTCGGCGAGCAGACCGTGGCACAGGGCCCCGCCGAAGGCATCGCCCGCACCGAGACCGTTCACGACCGCCACGGCGAACGGCGCCACTTCGACGCGGCGCTCGCGCGTCTTGGCGAGGACGCCCTTGGGGCCCTGCTTCACGATCGCCAGCTGAACACCCCGCTCGAGCAGGGCGTCCGCGGCACGGTCCGGGTCGGTCTCGCCGACGGCGATCTCGCACTCCTCGAGGTTGCCGACCGCCACCGTCACCTGCCCGATCGCCGCTCGCACCTGGGAGCGCGCCTCGTCGGGGCTCCCCCAGAACATCGGGCGGTAGTCGAGGTCGAGCACCGTGAGCGGTCGGCGCCCCCGCGCGTCCCAGGCCGCGAAGTGGGCGGCCCGACTCGGCTCCCGACTCAAGCCCGTCACGGTGGACCAGAACACCCTCGCCGTCCGCACGGCATCGACGTCGATCTCGCCGGGGCGGATCACCAGATCGGGGGCGATCGGGTCGCGATAGAAGTACAGCGGGAAGTGGTCGGGCGGGAAGATCTCGCAGAACGTCACCGGGGTGTTCAGTCCCGGGACCACGTCGATGAAGCGGTCGGAGACCCCGAGTCGGGACAGTTCGCGTCGCACGAACTCGCCGAAGGGGTCGGCGCCCGTGCGGCTGATCAAGGCCGCGCTCCGGCCGTAGCGGGCGGCGGCGACCGCGACGTTCGCCGCGGAACCACCGAGGTACTTCCCGAAGGTCGAGACGTCCGGCAGGCCGACGCCGTCCTGCAGGGGATACAGGTCGACTCCGGCTCGGCCGATGGCGAGCACGTCGAGCGGTGCGGTGGCTGCGGGAGAACTCAAAACGGGGCGATCCTCTTCGATCGGGGGAACCGGCAGGTCGCGTGAGCGCATAGCTCGCACGACTTTGTACTTACAAATACCGATCCTACGGCGTCGACCGTTGTTTCCCCAAGGATCACTCCGCATGCAACGGCAACTCCCCCTCACACGACACGACGCCCCCGACCTTCCGGCCGGGGGCGTCGTGTCGTTCGTTCAGGTCAGGAAGCGACCGGCACGGCAGGCTGAGCCTGGGTCGTCAGCTCGATCACGCCGTAGTCCCAGCCCTTGCGGCGGTAGACGACGCTGGGGTGATCGGTGCGCGCGTCGATGAACAGGAAGAAGTCGTGGCCGACCAGTTCCATGCGGTCGACCGCGTCTTCGACGGTCATCCACTCCGCCTCGAACTCCTTCTGGCGGATGACGACCGGGCAGTAGTCCTCTTCTCCGGCCGAGTCGGCCTGCACCGGCACCGAGCCGGTCGCGACCGCGCGCAGCACCTCGACCGAGGCGGGTTCGACGTCGATGCCGGCGATCTCTCCGGTGCCCTTCTCGAACTTCGCGCCGCGCGGGTGGTTGCGCAGATCGACGCGCTTGTCCTTCGCGCGGCGCACCTGCTCCGAGATCTTGTCGACAGCGAGGTCGAGAGCGGCGAACTTGTCGGCGTCGGTGGCTTCGGCCCGCACGACGGGGCCCTTGCCGTCGAGGGTGAGCTCGACCGTATCGTCTTCCATCCGTCCGTTGCGATAGGAGCGATGCGTCACCTTGACCTCGAGCGCCTGCGCACGCGGCGCCAGGTGCTCGATGCGGCTGACCTTCTCTTCGACCACCGAGCGGAAACGATCGGTGATACCGACTCCCACGCCGACGATGTTGGTGTCCATCCGTGACCTCCTTGTTCCGGGTTCCGCCCGGTCTAAGGGCGGAACGTCCGTCGCCTTCAGTCATCCTTACGCTAGTGCTCGGCCACCCTCATGTCACGTGGCAATCACCCCTGATTCATCTTGCGGCTCACCGATTCATCCCGCATCGCCGTGATGACGCGGCGTGGCCGCCAGGGTGACCGCGATCACCCGATCGGCCCCCGCCGCGCGCAGCGCACGTGCCGCCTCGACGAGGGTCGCCCCCGTGGTCACGACGTCGTCGACGACCACGACGGTGCCCGTCACGGGGCGCGCCCTCAGGGCCCCCTCGAGGTTGCGCCGGCGCGCGTGGAGGCCCAGCCCGCGCTGATCCAGCGTCGATCGCTGCAGGTGCAGCAGCCGCTGCGTGCGCCACCCCGCCCGGGCGACCAGCAGGTCGACGGGTCGGTAGCCCCGTCGCCGGAACGCCGCGCGGGATCCGGGCACGCTCGTCACCTGCGCACCGGCCGGGGTCGCGCTGCGCAGCGCGGCATCGAGGGCGGGGGCGAGCTTTCCTGCGAGCCCGGTGCGTCCGTCCTCCTTGAGAGCGCGGATGGTGCGCGCGACCACACCGTCGAAGGGCAGGGCCGAGGTGACGGTGAGACCGGGGGCCAGCGGACGCCGCGTGCACCGCGGGGCGAGGGCGTCGCGGCATCCGGAGCAGAGGGACACATCGAGCGCGTCGCATCCCGCGCACGAGACCGGCAACCAGAACGTCAGGGCGTCGCTGAAGGCTGCGGCGACGACGGAGGCGAGGGTCATTCCCCCACGCTGGCCGACAGGGCACGGCCGCACCGCCCACCCTCCCCCGTTCGGGGAGGGAACGGCGGAACACACCGCTGGGGAGGAGGGGTCGGCCGCTACGAGGTCGTGCCCTGCTGACCCGCCAGCACCCGGATGCCGGTGGCCACCAGGGTCCACGAGCTGCCGCGACGGCTGTACAGACGACCGGAGTCGTCGAGCACGCGCACGCTCGTGCTACCGGCCGCCAGCGTGCGCGCCCCGTCGGGCGCGGCCGACTCGGTTCCGCGACCTCCGACGTTGAGCTCGCGCAGCAGGCTGCCGCCGTCGACCGCGACGAGCACGCCGACGCTGGTGTCGTCGAGCCACGCGAGGTCGAACGCCCCCTGTTGCGAGAACGACAGCACGTGCGGGGCGCCGAGTGTGACCTCGCCTCCCTCGCGCTCGATGCCGGCGACCCACACCTCTCGGGTCCCCGAGACCGTCACGATCGCCGCGACCCGCGTGCCGTCGCGCGAGATCTGCATCGCGGTGATCTCCGACGCGTCGGGCCAGGCGTTGCCCACCTGGCGCGGCACACCTTCGGCGGTGATCGCGCGCACCTGGTTCGGCGCGTTCGCCGGCACGCTCCAGATGGCTCCCTCGGCGTCGATCGAGGGCGCGATGAGTCCGGGACGCTCGTCGAGCAGGAAGGTCTGCCCGTCGGCCAGGGCGCTGGCCACCGGCCCCTGCTGGGTGCGCACCGCCGCGAGAGACCGGTCGGCCTCGAGCTCGACGGCCGTCGGGGCGAGCGACTCCACGGCGTCGGAGAGACCGTCGATCGCCTCGACGGTGTCGCCGGTGAGCGAGCCGAACGCCCCCGCGGTGGTCAGCACCGCCGGCGAGGGGTCGACGCGGGTGACGCGCACCGGCACCTCGGAGGCGGTGATGGGAGTGCCCTCGACCGTCATCTGCACGTCGCTGATGCCGGCCGTGACGAGGCTGCGGGCGAGCTGCGTCTGCATGCGGTCGAGCGTCGTGCGGTCCAGGCTCAGCGCCGCGGGGGGCAGCTGCACCTGGGCGACGCCGCTCGAGGAGAGCGTGACGGAGCGGCCCACCAGCGACAGTTCGTCGGGGAAGGCCGAGCGCACGGCCCCGGCGAGCCACGGGCTCGGGCGACCGTCGACGAGGGCGGTGGCGACGCGGCTCGCCACGAACCCGCGCGGGAACCACCGCACGTCGGGCACGATGAAGCTCCACGTCGGGTCGAAGTAGGCGATCGAGGCCGACTGGTAGACGGTCGGGAACACCTCCTCGTACAGCACCACGCCATCGGGGGCCGCGGTGATGCGCCACTGCCCGTCGATCTGGGTGAGGGCGAACGCGAGGTTGACAGCGGTCCCGGATGCCGCGGGCGCATACGCGCCGGAAGAGTCGACGGATGCCACGGTGGCGAGCGACACCGTGACCCCGGTGCCGTCGTCAGTGGCCGTGGCGCGGCGGTCGGCGAGACGGTCGATGGTGACGCTCGCCCGCGGATCCCACTGGGTGCCGGGCGCCAGGAACGTCTTCGCGGTCGCCCAGTCGTCGGCAGGGCCGGAACCGGCGCGCAGGAACCCCTCGACGATGTCGGCGGGCGCGGCGTCGTCTTGCGGACCGTCGGGGACGAACGCGAAGGCCTGGGTGTCGTCGGTCTGCGGGCCGCGGCCCGGATTGACGTATCCCGAGGTCGGCAGCCCCGTGCACGCGGCGAGCGCGAGCACGAGGGTCAGGCTGACGAGGGCGAGAGCGCGCCTCACGGGGTCCTCCTCACGCCGGGGCGGGTGGAGATCGGCTGGGTCAGTCCCAGCGCCTCCAGGGCGCCGCCCTGCTCGTCGTCGGGGACGAGGGGCAGCGGCGAACTGCTCACGGGCTTGCCGTCGCGCGGCAGGGTCAGCACGAAGTTGGAGCCGCGGCCGGGCTCGGACCACACTGCCAGGGTGCCGCCGTGCAGACGCGCGTCGCCGAGGGCGATCGACAGGCCCAGGCCCGTTCCGCCGATGGTGCGCACGCGCGAGGGGTCGGCGCGCCAGAAGCGGTCGAACACCCGCTCGACGTCGTCGGCGGTCATGCCCAGGCCGAAGTCGCGCACGCCCAGGGCCACGGCATCCCGATCGCTGTCGACCGACACGACGATGGGGCGCCCCTCGCCGTGCTCGATGGCGTTGCCGAGGAGGTTGCGCACGATGCGGCGCACGCGGCGGGCGTCCATCTCGACCGGCGTGTACCCGCCGGGTGCGACGAGCCGCACGTCGGAGCCGTGGCCCTCGGCCAGCTGCTCCATCGAGTCGATGACGTCTTCGGCCAGGTGCGCGAGGCTCGTGGCCTCGAGCTCGAGCTGCACCGACCCCGCGTCGTACCGGCTGATCTCGAGCAGGTCGGTCAGCAGCACCTCGAAGCGCTGCACTTGCGCGTGCAGGAGTTCGGCGGCGCGGCCGGTGGCGGGATCGAACTCCGCGCGCTGATCGTTGATCATGTCGGCGGCCAGGCGAATGGTCGTCAGCGGGGTGCGCAGCTCGTGCGACACGTCGGAGACGAAACGCTGCTGCACGAGCGACAGGTCGGCGAGCTCCTTGATCTGCTGCTCGATGCTGTCGGCCATGGCGTTGAACGAGCGGTTCAGCGTGGCCAGCTCGTCTTCTCCGCGCACGGGCAACCGCACCCCGAGGTCGCCCGCGGCGAGCTTGGCGCTGGTCTCGGCGGCATCCGCGATCGGCGTCGTCACCGAGCGCAGCACGAACCACGCGATCGCCCCGATCAACAGCACCAGCACGAGACCCACGACCCACAGCAGCACCTGCACGAACGCGAGGGTCTGCGAGGCGCTGGTGAGGTCGTACCCCATGTACAGCTCGTACGAATCGACGCCGTCTTCGGCCGGGAAGCGCAGTTGATGACCGACGAGGATGCCGGGAACCTCGCGGCCGTTGTCGGTGGGCAGCGCGACCGACTGCCACCACTGCAGGTCGGGGCTCGACTGCACCTGCGTGCGCATCGCCTCGGTGACGATGCTCGACTGGAACGCGGGAGAGATGAACGGCTGCGGAGCCAGCGGCGAGGGCGGACCGATGCGATAGAGCGCGATCAGGTCGCTCGAGGACTGCTGCGAGAGCCGGGTCGCGATGCCGTTCATCAGGGTCTGCGCCGCGGCCGGGTCGGTGGAATCCACGGCCGCGTCGAGCGTCGCCTGGGCCGCCGCTGTCGCGCGCTGGGCCTCGAGCAGCACCTGGTCCTTACGGGCGGTGAAGAGCTCGTTCTGGATGACGAGGGCCATCGCCACGCACGTGACGAGGATCGTCGCCGCCGTCAGCGTGACGGTGATCACGATCGTGCGGAAGCGCAGCGATCGACGCCACAGGGTGGCGAAGCGGTCGCGCAGCGATCTCCAGTCGCGCAGCGACAGTCGCCTCGGCGGCGGCAGGGTCCGCACCGCGCCGGTCATGGCCCGCTCAGGCCACCGCGCCGGCGCGGTAGCCCACGCCGCGCACGGTGGTCACGATCCGCGGGTTGTCGGGATCGGCCTCGATCTTGGCGCGGAGGCGCTGCACGTGCACATTGACCAGGCGGGTGTCGGCCTTGTAGTGGTAGCCCCACACCTGCTCGAGCAGCATCTCGCGCGAGAACACCTGCTGCGGCTTCTCGGCGAGCGCGACGAGCAGCTCGAACTCGAGGGGCGTGAGCGCGATCGGGCTGTCGCCGCGGCGCACCTCGTGGGCGGCGACGTCGACGACGAGGTCTCCGATGCGCAGCGTCTCGTCGACCGCGGCCTGCGTCGGACGCAGGCGCGTGCGGATGCGCGCCACGAGCTCCTTCGGATTGAAGGGCTTCATGATGTAGTCGTCGGCGCCCGACTCGAGCCCCTTGACCACGTCGGCGGTGTCGGTGCGGGCCGTCAGCATGATGATCGGCACGCCCGACTCGGCCCGCACGCGCGTGCAGATCTCGATGCCGTCGACGCCGGGGAGCATCAGGTCGAGCAGGATCAGGTCGGGACGCTCGGTGCGCCAGGCGTCGACCGCCTGGGCTCCGTCGGCGCAGAACACCGTGTCGAATCCCTCGGTGCGCAGCACGATGCCGATCATCTCGGCCAGTGCGGTGTCATCGTCGACGACCAGGATCCGTGAAGTCATTCGGGTGTACGTCTTCCGTCTCGAAACCCGCTCGGGGACGGGCACAACGCCCCGGGTGGGGGCACGTCGTATCGAGAGTAGTCGACCTGCCCGCACGGCAGGCGTGCGTGTCGGAGGTCTATGACACGATGAGGACATCGCCACGCGACGAGGAGGCGCCACCGTGACCGCGTATCCGGCCTGGACCCCGGCATCCCGCCCCGGCATCGTTCCGCTGCACCCGTACGGGTTCGGCACGATCCTGAGCCGTTCGTTCGTCGCGCTGCGACACAACCCCAAGGTGCTGCTGGGCTTCGCGCTCATCGTGCAGGCCGTCGCGTACGTCGTGCTCACGGCGGCGGTGGGCGGCGTCGCGATCGCGAGCTTCGCCCGACTCGACACCGTTCCCCCCGGCAGCGACGACTTCAACGCGATCTTCGCGGGCTCCACCGTCATCACCGCCGCGACCGCCCTCGTGCTCGGTCTCGCCACGGGGGCCCTCAGCGTCGTGGTCCAGGGCGTCGTGGTCTCCGAGGTCGCGCACGCCGTCGTGTCCGAGAAGCCGCGCCTGCGCGAAGTGTGGGCCCGGGTGAAGCCCGTCTTCTGGCGCCTCGTGGGCTACAGCGCCCTGAGCGCCCTCGCCAGCCTGATCGTGGTCGGGGTGGTCGTGGGCATCGTCACCCTGCTCGTGATCAGCGTGATCTGGGTCGGTGTCGCCGTCGGGATCCTGCTGGCGATGGTGTTGGTCGCCGGCTATCTGTGGCTCGCTCCCAAGCTCTTCCTCGTGCCCTCGGTCATCATCCTCGAACGCGCGGGGGTCTTCCGCGCGGTCGCACGCTCATGGCGCCTGACGCGCGGCCGGTTCTGGTCGACGCTCGGGGTTCTCCTGATCATCTCGATCGCCTTCGGCATCGTCGCCCAGATCATCTCGATCCCCCTGGGCCTCGTCAGCGGCCTCATCCCGGTGCTGGTCGATCCGACGGGCAGCTCCGGAGTCGAGGCGTTCGTGGGCTACCTCGTGGTGCAACTCATCGGTCAACTCGGCATCCTGCTCGTGCAGTGCATCGCCCTGGTCGTGCAGTCGACCTCCGCCGCACTCGTCTACGTCGACGCCCGCATGCGCGTCGAGGCCCTCGACCACGACCTGCAGACCTACGTCGAGCAGCGCGACGCCGGGGCGACCTCTCTGCCCGACCCGTACCTGGTGGGCGTCGGTCGGGTGGTCGAGCGGCCCGCCCCCGCGCCGGTGGGGTCCGCCCCGGCCTACGCCGGGTGGGGAGCGCCGGCTTACGGGCCGGGTGCTGGCGCCCCGCAGCAGGGGTACGGCGCACCGGCGCAGGGGTACGGCGCACCGTACGGTGCCCCGGCGCAGGGATACGGCGCCCCGGCGCAGCCCGGCTACGGCGCTCCCGCACAGGGCCCGTCCGGCCCGCCGGTGCCACCCGCCCCCGGCACCCCGGCGGCCGCACCGGCGCCGCGCGATCCCTCGTGGGCTCCCCCGTCGACCGGCGACTCCCCGCGCGCCGACCCGCCCGCGGCGGACACCCCCGCGCCGCCGGCACCGCCCGCCCCCACGGCGTGGGCGGCCCCCGGCTCGGGCGGAGGCGAATGATCGCGCTCCCCGCCCTCGCCGCGACCTTCCCCCTGCTGCCCGATCCCGACCAGGCGCGGGAGTGGGCCGAGAAGGAACTGAGCGATCCGTCGTACCAGGCAGCCGAACCGACCTTCATCGACCGCATCGCCCAGGCCGTCGCCAACTTCCTCGGCGACCTGCTGCGCGTGCCCGACACCGACGGGTGGGGTCCGGCCGCTCTCATCGTGATCGGTGTGATCGTGATCGCGCTCATCGTGGTCGCCGTGCTCATCTGGGGTCGACCGCGCGTCGCGAACCGCGCCGCCCCCGCCGCACAGGCGCTCTTCGACGACGACGACGCGCGCTCCGCATCGGAACTGCGCGCCGATGCGGCCGCCGCCGCCGCGCGCAGCGAATGGGACGAGGCGATCGTGCTCCGTTTCCGTGCCTTCGCGCGCGGACTCGGCGAGCGCGGGCTCGTCGACCCGCCGCCGGGTGCGACCGTGCGCGCCTTCTCGCGTGAGGCGGCCCGGGCCCTCCCGAGCCTCGCCGACGCCCTCGACGACGCTGCGACGATCTTCGACGACGTGCGGTACCTGCGTCGTCCCGGCACGGCCGAGCGCTACCGCGTCATCTCCGACCTCGACGACGCCGCGGTGCGGGCTCGCGCGACGCCGGTGGACGCCCCGTGAGCGTCGCCGCCCCCGTCCGTTCGCGGCGCCGCAGCGCTCTCGGGTGGGCGGCCCTCGTCGTCGGGCTGCTGCTGGTCGCCTTCGTCGGCGGGTCGTTCGTCTACGGCGGCTACTCGCAGCGCGCCGTGCTCGACCCCGAGTCGGCCGGGCCCGACGGCACGCGCGCCGTCGTCCACCTGCTCGAGCAGCAGGGAGCACGGGTCGTCGTCGCCCGCGATCGCGAGGCGGCCGAGCGCGCCCTCGCCGCCGGTGACGCGACCCTCGTCATGCGCGACGCCCCGATGCTGTCCGACGACACGCTCACCGAGCTCGGCGACCGCGCACGCCACGTCGTCCTCGTCGAGCCCCGCTCGCGCGCCCTCTCGGTGCTGCTGAACGGGTCGACGCTGGGCGGGTTCTCCGACGGCACTGCGGTGCGGGCCGACTGCTCCTTCCCCGCTGCCGACAACGCGGGTGCCGCCCGCACCGGTGAACTCATGACCCCCGGCGACGACGTCACCGGCTGCTTCCCCGTCGACGGGGAGTTCGCGCTGTTGACCGCCGACCGCCCCGCCGGAGGGACCGTCACGGTCCTCGACGGCTTGGCGGTCCTGACCAATTCGACCCTGCCCGCCGACGGCGACGCGGCCCTGGCCCTGGGCGTGCTCGGGCAGACGGCCACGATCGTCTGGTACGTGCCCTCTCCCGCCGACGCGGCCCCCGGCTCGGCTCCACCCACCCTCGGCGAGCTGACCCCGCCGTGGGTCACCCCCGCCCTCCTGCTGCTCATCGCCGCCACTCTCGCTGCGGCGCTCTGGCGCGGGCGGCGCTTCGGCCCGCTCGTGGTCGAACGCCTGCCCGTCACGGTCCGCGCGAACGAGACCACCGAGGGCCGCGCCCGTCTGTACGCCTCGGCGCGCGACGCCGGCCACGCCCTCGACGAGCTGCGCCGCGCCAGCCGAGCGCGGCTCGTGCGCCTGCTCGGCCTGACCGACCGCACCCCCGCCACCGAGGTCGCCGACGCCGTCGCCGAACGCCTGGGCGCCGACCGTTCGGTCGTGCGCGGCATCCTCGTCGACGACACCCCGACCACCGATCGCGACCTGGTCGCGGCCGCCGACCGACTCCGCGATCTCGAGGCGAGCGTGCGCGCCGCCGTCCGACCCGAAGGGACCACACGATGACCGACAGCCCCGAATCGCCCACCTGGCCCGCGCCCGCCTTCCCGGCCGAGACCGCGCCTGCGCAGCCGGCCGACGCAGCGCCCGAGTCGCCGTCGAACGCGGCCAACGGCGCCCCGGATGCCGACGACGCGGCCCTGCGCGAGGCGATGCATCGCGTGCGCCTCGAGGTCGGCAAGGCCGTGGTCGGACAGGACGGCACCGTCACCGGTCTGCTCATCGCGCTGCTCTCGCGCGGGCACGTGCTGCTGGAGGGCGTCCCCGGCGTCGCCAAGACCCTCCTCGTGCGCTCGTTCAGCCGGGCGCTGGGCCTCGACACCGCGCGGGTGCAGTTCACGCCCGACCTCATGCCCGGCGACGTCACGGGCTCGCTCGTGTACGACGCGCGCGCCGGCGGGTTCGAGTTCCGCGCCGGCCCGGTCTTCACGCACGTGCTGCTCGCCGACGAGATCAACCGCACCCCTCCCAAGACCCAAGCCGCCCTGCTCGAGGCCATGGAGGAACGCCAGGTCTCGTCCGACGGCGAGAGCCGCCCCCTGCCGGATCCCTTCCTCGTCGCCGCGACCCAGAACCCGATCGAGCACGAGGGCACGTACACGCTGCCCGAGGCCCAGCTCGACCGCTTCCTGCTCAAGCTCGTCGTCGACCTGCCGAACCGCGAGGCCGAGGTCGACGTGCTGCGCCGCCACGCGCGCGGCTTCGACCCCCGACGCCTGAAAGAGGCGGGGGTGGATGCCGTGGTCACGGCATCCGAGATCCTCGCCGCGCAGCGGGCCGCGGCATCCGTCGCCGTCGACGACGACCTGCTCGGCTACGTCGTCGACCTGGCCCGCGCGACGCGCCAGAGCCCCTCGGTGCTGCTGGGCGTGAGCCCGCGTGCGACCACGGGACTGCTCGCGGCGGCGAAGGCCTGGGCCTGGCTCGGCGGATATCCCGCGATCACGCCCGACCACGTGCAGACCATGCTCGTGCCGGTGTGGCGCCACCGCATCCGCCTGCGGCCCGAGGCCGAGATCGAGGGCGTGTCGGTGGATGCCATCCTCACCTCGGTCCTGCAGCAGACCCGCGTTCCGATCTGATGTTCGTCACCGGCCGTCTCGCCCTGCTCGTCGCCCTCGGCGTCGTCCCCCTCGTGCTGCTGAGCACGGCGGGGCTGTCGGCGTGGGCCGTGGCGGGCGGCTGGCTGCTGCTCTGCGCGGTGCTCGCGCTGGTCGACCGCGCTCTGGCCGCCGATCCGCGGCGCGTCGAGATCACCCGCACGCACCCCGAGCGCGCCCTGCTCGACGAGCCGGTCGCGGGCGAGCTGCGCGTGCGCAACCTCGGCACCCGCACGCTGCGGGCGCGCGTGCGCGACGCGTGGCAGCCGACCGCCGGCGCCCCCGCGGAGCGCCAGCGGTTCACGGTGCCACCCGGCGAGCGGCGCGGGGCGCCTCTCCCCCTGCTCCCCCGCCGCCGCGGCGAGCTGCGCAGCGCCTTCGTCGTCGTGCGGGCGGCCGGGCCTCTCGGTCTCGCCGGCCGCCAGGGCGTGGTCGACGCCCCGGCCCGCCTGCGCGTGCTGCCCCCGTTCACCTCGCGGCGGCACCTGCCCTCGCGTCTCGCACGCCTGCGCGAGCTCGACGGCAACACCACGCTGCAGGTGCGCGGCCAGGGCACCGAGTTCGACAGCCTGCGCGAGTACGTGCGCGGAGACGACGTGCGCTCGATCGACTGGCGAGCGACGGCCCGCGCCGGCACGACGATGCTGCGCACGTGGCGACCCGAACGCGACCGGCACGTGGTCATCGTCATCGACACCGGCCGCACGGCCGCCGCGCGCGTCGGCGACGGCGTGCGCCTCGACGCCGCGATGGAGTCGGCGCTACTGCTGTCGGTGCTGGCCTCGCGCGCGGGCGATCACGTGCACCTCGTGATGTTCGACCGCGTGCCCCGCGCCCGCGTGACGCGCGTCGACGGGGCGCAGCTGCTGCCCGCCCTCGTCGACGCCATGGCCCCGGTCGATCCGCAGCTGATCGACACCGACTGGGACGCCGCCCTCGCCCAGGTGCGGGGGCTCGCGGTGCGCCCCGCGCTCATGGTGCTGCTCACCGCGGCTGACGACCCCGAGGCCGCGCGGGCCTTCCTCGCCGCCCTCCCCACTGTCGCCGCGCGCTCGCGCCTGCTCGTGGCCACGGCCACCGACGGCCCCGGCGAGGTTCCCGCTCATCACGACGCTGCCGACGTCTACGCCGCCGCCGCCGTCGAGCGCGCTCGCCACGACGCGCAGCGCGTGCGCGACGCGGTCGTGCGCGCCGGAGGAGACGCGGTCTCGGCCTCGGCCGACGAGCTGCCTCCGCTCGTGGCCGACCGCTATCTGGCGCTCAAGGCCGCCGGTCGCCTCTAGCACGTCCAGCCCGCATGCAGCCCGCGACATACGACGCGGCTTATCCTGGGGGGTACCCTTCCAGCCGTCTGCGCGTCCCCTCCGTGCGCGGCTCTGCCGTCTACGCACAGGATGCGGGAGCTCTCTTGCCAGGAAACGCCACTACGCACTTCGACGATGTGGCCCTCGTGTCGGTGGCGAGCGTCTTGCCCAGCCGCATCACGACGTCGGATGACATCGAGGAGCGTCTGGCTCCCGCGCTGAAGCGACTCAAGCTCAAGCCGGGGCTGCTCCGCCGCGTGGCGGGCGTCAACGAGCGCCGCAACTGGGCCGACGGCGAGTCGTCCGACGAGGCCACGATCGCCGCGGGCAAGCAGGCCCTCGCCGAGGCCGGGGTCGATCCCCGCGAGATCGGCCTGATCATCAACACCTCGGTGACCCGCAAGCACCTCGAGCCCTCGGTCGCGGTGCGCCTGCACCACGGTCTGGGCCTGCCGAGCTCGGCGATCAACTTCGACGTCGCCAACGCCTGCCTCGGCTTCATCAACGGCATGAGTCTGGCCGCCGGCATGATCCAGTCGGGTCAGGTCAAGTACGCCCTCATCGTCAACGGCGAGGACGCCGACGAGATCCAGGTCAACACGATCAACCGTCTCGTGCGCGAAGACCTCGACCGCGACGCGTTCATGCAGGAGTTCGCCTCCCTCACCCTCGGCTCGGGTGCGGCCGCCGCCGTCCTCGGTCGCGCGAGCGACCACCCCGAGGGCCACCGCATCGTCGGCGGCGTGACGCGCGCGGCGACCCAGTTCTACGACCTCTGCGTCGGCAGCGTCGACGGCATGTTCACCGACGCCAAGGCGCTGCTCAAGGGCGGCCTCGACCTCGTCGTCTCGGCCTGGAAAGAGGCCAAGGGCGAGTTCGAATGGACGGGCATGGACCGCTACGTCACCCACCAGGTCTCGTCGGTGCACACCAACGCGATCGTGCGAGCCGCCAAGCTCGACCGCGACCGCGTTCCCGTCACCTACCCCGAACTGGGCAACGTCGGCCCGGCGTCGATCCCCATCACCCTGGCCGCCGAGCAGAAGACGCTGCGGCGGGGTGATCGCGTGCTGCTGATGGGAGTGGGCTCCGGACTCAACACCGGCATGCTGGAGCTGGCCTGGTGAGTCACCCCCGCGTGATCGGTTCGCAGGCCACCCTGCCCCCGGCCGGTCTCCCCGGTCTCGATCCCGCCCTCTCACGGCTCGTGAGCGTCGACGGAGTGCTCGCCGATGCGGGTGAGACCCGGCTCTGGCACGTGCTCGACACCGGCGACGCCCTCGCCGAACGCGGCGTCGAGCCGCGCGGCACGATCGTCGCGGTGCACGGAAATCCCACGTGGTCGTACCTGTGGCGCGCTCTCGTGAACGCCTCTCTCGCCCGTGCCGACGCGGGGGCGACGCCCTGGCGCGTCGTCGCCGTCGACCAGCTCGAGATGGGCTTCTCGGAGCGCACACCGCTGCGCCGCACCCTCGCCCAGCGCATCGCCGATCTCGACGCGCTCGTGACGGAGCTCGGCATCCGGGGTCCGATCGTCACGATCGGTCACGACTGGGGCGGGCCCGTCTCGCTCGGGTGGGCCGTCGAGAACCGCGACCGCCTCGCGGCCGTCATCGCCCTGAACACCGCCGTGCATCACCCCGATGGGGCCGAGCTGCCCTTCGCGCTGCGCGTAGCGACGGCCCGCGGCATGCTCGCCGCCGGCACGACCGGCACGACGGCGTTCCTCGACGTGACGCTGGCCCTCGCCGACCTCGACCCGGCCGTGCGCGCGGCCTTCCGCGCCCCCTACGCGACGATCGCCCGCCGCCGAGGCATCGGCGGGTTCGTCAGCGACATCCCCGCGACCCCCGCGCACGAGAGCACTCCCGCGCTGCACCGCATGTCGGCGGGCCTGCGCGAGCTTCAGGTGCCGGCGCTGCTGCTGCGCGGTCCGAAAGACCCGGTGTTCGGCGAGGATCACCTCGACGACCTCACCGAGCGTCTGCCCCACGCCGATGTGCACCGCTTCGAGGGTGCCGGACACCTGCTCGCCGAGGAGCGCCCCTACGCCGACGTCGTGCTCGACTGGCTCGACGAGAAGGTTCCGGATGCCGCGCCGGCAGCCCCCCGCACGCGCCGCGCCTCGTCGCGGAAGCGTCCGGCCCCCACCGGCCGCCTGTGGGATGCCCTCGACGCGCGCCGCGACGACGACGACACCGCCGTGATCGACATGACGACCGCGCGCGGCGACGGCCCTCTGAACGTGAGCTGGCGTCAGCTGTCCACGCGGGTCGACGAGCTCGCCGCGGGCCTCGACGCCTTCGGCGTCCGCGCCGGCGACCGCGTCTCGCTGCTCGTGCAGCCCGGCCCCACCCTCACGGCGGCGCTGTACGCGTGCCTGCGCATCGGGGCCGTGGTCGTCGTGGCCGACCGGGGTCTCGGCATCCGGGGCCTCTCCCGCGCCGTGCGCGGCGCGGTGCCCGACGTCGTCATCGGCGAGGCCGCCGGTCTCGCGGCCGCCCGTGCCCTCGGCTGGCCGGGGCGACGCATCTCTGCCGCCGCGCTTCCCGCGGCATCGTCGCGGGCGCTCGGGGTCGAGGCGAGCCTCTCCGACCTCGCTCGCGCCGGCCGGGGCCGCCCCCTGCCCGCGCCTCCCGCCGCCGATGCCGACGCCGCGGTGCTGTTCACCTCGGGGTCCACGGGGCCGGCCAAGGGCGTCGTGTACACGCACGCGCAGCTCTCTGCCCTCCGCGACACCCTCGCCGTACACTTCGGCGTCACGGCCGACACGGGGCTGGTCACCGGCTTCGCCCCGTTCGCTCTGCTGGGCCCCGCCCTCGGCACGCGCTCGGCGACGCCCGACATGGACGTCTCGGCCCCGCGCACCCTCACCGCCGCAGCCGTCGCCGCCGCCGTGCGCGCCTCCGACGCGCGGATCGTGTTCCTCTCCCCCGCCGCGGTGGCCAACGTCGTCGCGACCGCCGGAGGGCTGACGGATGCCGACCGGGCCGCGCTCTCGCGCGTCGAGACGTTCCTCTCCACCGGCGCGCCCGTGGGCGTCGACCTGCTGCGCCGCGCGCAGGCCCTCATGCCGAACGCGGTCGCGCACACCCCCTACGGCATGACCGAGTGCCTGCTCGTCGCCGACGTGACCCTGCCCGAGATCGAGGCCGCCGCGGGAGACCGCGGTGTGTGCGTGGGTCGTCCGCTCGGCACCGGCGAGGTGCGCATCGCCCCTCTCGACGAGCTCGGCCGTTCGTCCGACGACACGACGACCGAACCGCGGGTCACCGGCGAGATCGTCATCTCGGCACCGCATCTCAAGCGCGGCTACTTCCGCCTGCACCTCACCGACCGCGAGGCCCGCCGCGGGCTCGGCGAGCGGTGGCACCGCACAGGCGATGTCGGACACCTCGACGCCGAGGGGCGGCTGTGGGTCGAGGGCCGTCTCCCCCACGTCATCACCACCGCCGAGGGTCCCGTGACCCCGGTGGGCATCGAGCAAGACGCCGAGACCGTTCCGGCCGTGCAGCGCGCGGCGGCGGTCGGGGTCGGCCCCGCGGGCCGACAGGTCGTCGTCGCGGTCGTCGAGACGGGGGCCCGTCGCCCGGGCCTGGCCTCGCCCGAGCTCACCGAGGCCGTGCGCGCGGCCACCGCGCAGCGCCTCGCGGCGGTGCTCGTGGTGCCGACGCTGCCGACCGACATCCGGCACAACTCCAAGATCGACCGCACGCGCGTGTCGGCGTGGGCCGAGCGCGTGCTCGCGGGCGAGAAGCCGAGCGCACCGTGAAGGTGCTCGCGACCGGGGCATCCGGGTTCCTCGGCCGCGCCGTCGTCCACGCCCTGCACGACGCCGGCCACGACGTGCGCACCCTGCAGCGCCGCCCCTCGGGTGTCGACGGAGCCGACGACCGCCTGGGTTCGGTGACGGATCCGGATGCCGTGGCATCCGCCCTCGAGGGGATCGACGGGATCGTGCACCTGGCGGCGAAGGTCTCCCTCGCGGGAGACCCGGCGCAGTTCCGCGCCGTGAACGTCGAGGGCACGCGCACACTTCTCGACGCCGCGGCCGCGGCCGGGGTCACCCGCATCGTGCACGTGTCGTCGCCCTCGGTCGCTCACGCCGGTCACGCCCTCGCCGGTGTCGGCGCCGAGCCCGCCGATCCGCAGGCCGCGCATGGCGAGTACGCCCGCACCAAGGCCGAGGCCGAGCTGCTGGCCCTCTCCCGTGCCGGGGGCGACACCGCCCTCGTCGCCATCCGCCCGCACCTCGTGTGGGGACCGGGCGACACGCAGCTCATCGCCCGCGTCGTCGCGCGCGCCCGCCGGGGCACGCTGCCGCTGCTCGACGGCGGCACGGCGCTCATCGACTCCACGTACGTCGACAACGCGGCATCCGGGATCGTCGCCGCCCTCCACCGCGTCGACGAGGTCAGCGGCCGCGCCTACGTGCTGACCAACGGCGAACCGCGGCCGGTCGGCGACCTGCTGGCGGGCATCTGCCGCGCCTCGGGCGTCACGCCCCCGCGGTTCAGCGTGCCCGCGGGCCTCGCCAAGGCCGCAGGCTCCCTCATCGAGCGCGTGTGGGCCGTACGCCCGGGTGAGGACGAGCCGCCCATGACGCGCTTCCTCGCCGAGCAGCTGTCGACCGCGCACTGGTTCGACCAGACCGAGATCCGCCGCGACCTGCGGTGGACGCCCGCGGTCTCGCTCGACGAGGGCCTGCGCCGCCTCGCGCGCGCCTGAGCCGCGCGGCATCCGGTCCCCTCCTCAGTCCCCCGCGTCCCACTCCGCGCAGAGCATGTCCCGAAAAGGGCTGCCTGACGCCGGCTCAGACAGCCAGAAGTGGGACATGGTCTGCCCCGACCCCCGCGTCCCACTCCGCGCAGAGCATGTCCCGAAAAGGGCTGCCCGACCCCCGCCCAGACAGCCAGTAGTGGGACATGGTCTGCTCGCAACGCGGCGCTCTCCACGCGCCGGAAGGCCCGCCCCACGAGGGGACGGGCCTTCCGGATGCCGCGGCTCAGACCAGGTCGAACCGGTCGAGCTCGGTGACCTTGCGCCACGCGGCGACGAAGTCGCGCACGAACTTCTCCTTGGCGTCGTCCGAGGCGTAGACCTCGGCGAGCGCGCGCAGCTCGGAGTTCGACGAGAACACCAGGTCGACGCGGGTGCCGATGCCGACCTTCTCGCCCGAGCCGTCCTTCGTGCCCTCGAACGCGTGCTTGCCGCTGTCGAGCGGCTTCCACGTCGTGCCGAGGTCGAGCAGGTTCGCGAACACGTCGTTGGTCAGGGCGCCGGGGGTGTCGGTGAACACGCCCCAGTCGCTGCCGTCCCAGTTGGCGCCGATCGCGCGCAGGCCGCCGACCAGCACGGTCATCTCGGGAGCGGTGAGCGTGAGCAGGTTGGCCTTGTCGAGCAGCAGGAACTCCGCCGGCAGCCGCGTCGAGCGCGAGGCGTAGTTGCGGAAGCCGTCGGCGACCGGCTCGAGCCAGCGGAACGACTCGATCTCGGTCTGCTCCTGCGAGGCGTCGGTGCGCCCGGGGGTGAAGGGCACCTCGACCTCGGCGCCGCCGGCGAGGGCGGCCTGCTCGACACCGGCGTTGCCCGCGAGCACGAGCAGGTCGGCGATCGACACCTTCTTCTCGCCCTGCGCGTCGAAGGCCGCCTTCACGCCTTCGAGGACGGAGAGAACGGATGCCAGCTGCTCGGGGTTGTTGATCGTCCAGCTCTTCTGCGGCTCGAGGCGGATGCGCGCGCCGTTCACGCCACCGCGCTTGTCGCTGCCGCGGAACGTGGAGGCCGCGGCCCACGTCGTGGTGACGAGCTGCTGCACCGTGAGGCCGCTGTCGAGGATCTGCTTCTTGAGCGCGGCGGCATCCGCCTCGTCGATCAGCGGGTGGTCGACGGCGGGCACGGGGTCCTGCCACACGAGCACCTCGGCGGGCACCTCGGAGCCGAGGTAGCGCTCGCGCGGTCCCATGTCGCGGTGGGTGAGCTTGAACCAGGCGCGGGCGAAGGCGTCCTGGAAAGCGGCCGGGTCCTCGGCGAAGCGGCGCGAGATCTTCTCATACGCCGGGTCGACGCGCAGCGCCAGGTCGCTCGTGAGCATGCGGGGCTCGCGGCGGCCGTCGGAGTGCGCCTCGGGGACCATGTCGGCTCCCCCGCCGTTCTTGGGACGCCACTGGTGCGCACCCGCGGGGCTCTGGAAGAGCTCCCACTCGTAGGCGAAGAGGATGTGGAAGAACTCGTTGTCCCAGCGGGTGGGGTGGTAGGTCCACGTGACCTCGAGGCCGCTGGTGATGGTGTCGTCGCCCTTGCCGGTGCCGTGGCTGTTCTTCCAGCCCAGGCCCTGGTCGTTGATGTCGGCGGCCTCGGGGTTGGCGCCGACGTGCGAGTCGCTCGCGGCACCGTGCGTCTTGCCGAAGGTGTGACCACCGGCGATGAGGGCGACGGTCTCCTCGTCGTTCATGGCCATGCGACCGAACGTCTCGCGGATGTCGTGGGCCGACAGCTGCGGATCGGGCTCGCCGTTGGGGCCCTCGGGGTTGACGTAGATGAGGCCCATCTGCACCGCCGCGAGCGGCTTCTCGAGCTCGCGGTTGCCCGTGTAACGCTCGTCGCCGAGCCACGTGGTCTCGGGGCCCCAGTACACGTCGTCGTCGGGCTCCCACACGTCGGTGCGGCCGCCGGCGAAGCCGAAGGTCGGGAAGCCCATGTCTTCGAGCGCGACGTTGCCGGCGAGGATCATGAGGTCGGCCCACGAGATCGACTGGCCGTACTTCTTCTTGACGGGCCAGAGCAGACGACGGGCCTTGTCGAGGTTGACGTTGTCGGGCCAGCTGTTCAGCGGGGCGAAGCGCTGCATGCCCGCGCCCGAGCCGCCGCGACCGTCGGTCACGCGGTAGGTGCCGGCGCTGTGCCAGGCCATGCGGATCATGAGGGGGCCGTAGTGGCCGAAGTCGGCGGGCCACCAGTCCTGCGAGGTGGTCATGACCTGCTGGATGTCGCTCTTGACGGCATCCAGGTCGAGGGCCTCGAAGGCGGCGCGGTAGTCGAAGCCTTCGTCGAGCGGGTCGCGCAGGGCGTTGTTCTTCGCGAGGATCTTGACGTTCAGGCTCTCGGGCCACCACACGCGGTTGGCGGAACCCTGGGTGGGGTGGGGCAGGGCGCCGGCGGGCTCGCTGTCGGCGGGGGCTTCGCCCACGGGCAGTCTGTTGTCGTCGGGGGCGGCGCCGTCGGGGAAGACGGGGCATCCGTTCAGAGTGTCGCTCATCGGGATCCTCTCGGTTTTTCGGCTTCGGATTCGGCTCGGCAATCGGAGCACACGCCCCAGAACGTCACCTCGGCGGTCTCGATGAGATAGCCGCTCCCCTCCGGCACGTGCAGGCACGGCGCCGACCCGACGACGCAGTCCACGTCGTCGATGCGACCGCAGCGGGTGCACACCACGTGGTGGTGGTTGTCGCCCACGCGCAGTTCGAAGGTGCCGGCGTGGCCGGCGGGTTCGATGCGGCGGGCGAGTCCCGCGTCGGCGAAGTCGCCGAGCGCGTTGTACACCGACTGCTTGCTCGTTCCGGGGAGGGAGCCGACGATGCGGTCGAAGACGTCGTCGGCGGTGGCGTGCGGCCGGGCGCGGAGGGCGTCGAGCACGGCGACGCGTGTCGCCGTGACCCGCAGCCCGGCTCCGCGGATGAGGGCATCCGCGGCGGCATCCGGCTGACTGTCGAGCATGTCGCCAGTCTAGCTAGTTTTGAGTGAATCAAAAATGACACGCCGGGGAACGGTCGGGAACGCGGGGCGATGGATCACCCGAGAGATCGGATGCCGTCAGCCCGCGGTGAGCGTGGGAGTCCCGGCCTCGTACTCCGTGAGGTCGCCGGTCTCGCCCGCTCGCGCCGCGCGACGCCCGACCCACAGCATGTAGAAGAGGAACACCCCGAGGACCGCGGCCCCGATGGCGATCTTGATCTGCCAGGGCCACTCGCGCGGGGTCACGAAGCCCTCGACGACACCCGAGAGGGCGAGGGCGAACACGAGCCCGACCGCGATCGTGGCCAGCGAGCGCCCGGCGGCAGCGAGTGCCTCGCCCCGCGTGCGCCGGCCCGGCGCGACCCACGCCCAGAAGATCTGCAGGCCCGCCGCCCCCGCGACGAAGATCGCGGTGAGCTCGAGCAGACCGTGCGGGAGGATGAACTGGAAGAACACGTCGGCCCGGTCGAAGGCGATCATGATGGCGGCCGACTGCCCCACGTTGACGGCGTTCTGCATGATGACCATCGCCGGCCAGATGCCGGTGACGCCGAACAGCACGCACTGCGCCGCGATCCACGCGTTGTTCGTCCAGACGGTGCCGGCGAAGATCGCGTTCGGGTTCTCGCGGTAATAGCTCACGAACTGCTCGTCGGCGTAGTTCTGCAGTTGGCTCTCGGCGCCGAGCGAGGCGACGGCGGCGGGATTGCCCGAGATCCACAGCGCCATGAGGGTCGCCACGATCACGAAGAAGACCGCCACCCCGAGCGTCGTCCAGCGCACGCGGTACAGCGCGGCCGGAAGCTGCAGCACGAAGAAACGCGGCAGCTGCTTCAGCACGTTCTCGCGAACCCCGGTGAGTCGCAGGCGCGTGCGGGCGAGCAGCACCGAGACGTAGTCGCCCTCGGGCGTGCGACCGGCGGAGGTCTTGATGTCGGCGAGATCGGCGGATGCCGCGCGGTAGCGCGTCACGAGCTCGTCGACCTCGGCCCCGCGCAGACGCCGGCGACGGCCCAGTTCGTCGAGCCGCGCCCACTCGTCCCGCCGCGCGGCCGTGAGGGCGTCGAGGTCCATGTGGTCAACTGTACGCATGGCTTCGTCGTCGACCCCCGTTCCCGCGGTCGCTCTCGTGCACGAGAGCGCCGAGGAGACGTTGACGGGCGAGGCCGTCGCGCTCGACGTGCAGCCGATCGGCTTCTTCCTGCGCGCGGTCGGATGCCTCATCGACTTCGTCGTCGGCGTCGTGGTGCTCATCGGCGGGGCCATCCTGCTCACGGCGCTGGTGACCAACGGGGCGCTGCCCGAGTCGGCGATCGGCATCGGCGTCATCTCGCTGTTCGTTCTCGTGATGGTCGCCATCCCGACCGTGGTCGAGACCCTCTCCCGCGGCCGCAGTCTCGGCCGGCTCGCGGTGGGGGCGCGCATCGTGCGCACCGACGGCGGGGCCGCGGGCTTCCGTCAGGCCCTCATCCGCGCGCTCACCGGCGTGCTCGAGATCTGGTTCACCTTCGGCGCGGTCGCCGCCGCGGTGGGCATATTCACCCCGCGCGCGCAGCGCCTGGGCGATCTGCTGGCCGGCACCGCGAGCGAGCGCACGCGCACGCGTCGCCTGCCCCCGCCCGCTCCCGGGTTGCCCCCGGGTATGGAGGCGTGGGCGGCCGTCGCCGACGTCTCACGCCTGCCCGACCGGCTCGCCGCGCGCCTGGCGCAGTTCGTGCGGGGTGCCGACGCCCTCGAGCCCGCCGCACGGGCGCGCGTCGCCGCGTCGCTGGCCGAGTCCGTGCGCCCGTACGTCTCGCCCGTCCCCCCGGTGGATGCCGAGATGCTCGTGCGGGCGGTGTCGTCGGTGCGCCGCGACCGGGAGTACCGCGCCCTGCTGCTCGAGAACGAGCGGGCCGCGGCCCTCACCGAGAAGGCGTGACCGCGTAAGTCGGCGGTGATCGTCGCCGCGGCGGCGACGCGTGTGTCACGCCCGGGAGGGCGGGCAGCCGCTCAGGCGCGCAGCGTCTCGTGCCGCACGACGACCCAGCCCTTGGGAACGGAGAGGCGGTCGGCGTGGATCGCGCACAGGTCGTGGGCGTGCGGATCGCCGGCGGGGCCCAGCGGGCCGAGGGCCGCCATCTGGTCGCCGTAGTCGTAGGTGAGGGTGCTCATCGCCTCGCGGGCGCATCCCACCTTCGAGCAGAGTCTGTCGCGCATCGCGGTCAGCCTAGCCACCCCCTCCGACACCGCGACGACGCCGCGCCGCGCATCGCCCGGCGCGTCATGCCTTGCGTCGACGCGGGGCGGCGGAGCGCGGCGGATCCGCCCGCAGGTGATCGGCGGCGCGCTGCAGGATCCGCCCCAGGTCGACGATGTCGGCGTCGGTGAGCGACGAGAACAGCAGGCGGTGCAACGCATCGATGTGGCCGGGGAAGACGGCGCCGAGCACGTCGCGCCCCGCCGAGGTGAGGGCGACCACCACGCTGCGCTCGTCGTCGGGTGACGGCGCCCTCGTCACCAGCCCCCGCCCCTCGAGTACCTGCGCCTGGTAGGTCAGTCCGCTGCGACTGTAGACGACGCGGTCGGCCAGATCCGTCATGCGCAGGCGCCCGTCGGGACTGTCGCCCAGGGTCGCCAGCAGCTGGAACTGCACGTAGCTCAGATCGCCGGCATCGCGGAGCTGCTTCTCGACCGCGTGCCGAAGCAGGCTGCTCACCTCGGTGAAGGCGAAGTACGCCTGGAGCTGCGTGGGGGTGACCTCCGCGGTGTTCCGTGTCATATCGAGATCCTATCTTGCTTCGAGTTCGTAGCAGTGTTAGCGTTCCGGTATTGCTTCGAATCCAAAGCACTTACGAGAGGACACCCCATGAAGGCCATGCGATTCCACGAAGTGGGCGGACCCGACGTCCTGCGACTCGACGACGTCGAGCTGCCGGCCCCCGGCCCGGGGCAGGTGCGACTGAAGGTCGCGGCATCCGCGTTCAACGCCGCCGACAACGGCATGCGTGCCGGGTTCCTCCCCATTCCCGTCGAGCTCCCCCACGTGCCCGGCTATGACGTGTCGGGCACGGTCGATGCGATCGGTGCCGGCGTCGACGACCTCGAGATCGGCCAGCCGGTGGTCGGGTTCCTCCCGATGCAGACCGACGGCGGCGCCGCGGAGTTCGTCGTGGCCCCGGCCGACGCCGTCACGGCTGCTCCCCGCGCCGTCGATCTCGTCGATGCAGCGGCCCTCCCTTCGGTGGCACTGACCGCGTGGCAGGCGCTGTTCGACGACGGCGGGCTCCGCGCCGGCCAGCGGCTGTTGATCGTGGGCGCCGGAGGAGCCGTCGGCGTCCACGCCGTGCGCCTCGCCCACCGCGCCGGGGCGCACGTCATCGCGACGGCGAGCCCGCGCAGCCTCGACGCCGTGCGTGCGGCGGGAGCCGACCAGATCGTCGACCGCACGCGCGCCTCACTGCTCGACTCCGTCGCCGAACCCGTCGACGTGCTGCTGAACCTTGCCCCTCTCGACCCCGACGACTTCGCCGCCCTGGTCGCCCTCGTGCGCGACGGCGGGGTCGTGGTCAGCACCACGGCGTTCATGGCGACCCCGGGCGACGACCGCCGTGGCGTCGACGCCAAGACCGTCTTCGTCCGGGCCGACACCCCGCGGCTCGCCGAGATCGTCGCCCTCGTCGACGCGGGAGAGCTCACCGTCGAGGTCGACCGGCGCATCGACCTCGTCGACCTGCCCGCTCTGCACGCCGAGGCCATGGCGGGACGCATCGCCGGCAAGGTCGTCGTCGTCCCGTGAGTCGATCGCGGTCCGCCTCGGCGTCTCCCGCGCCGATGCCGACCCGCGGGCCGTCCGGCGTCCGCCGGATGACCGCGGGTCGGCCCGCGAACGTAGGATGAACGCATGATGCGTCGTCGGTCCCGCGAAGCGCGACCCGTGGCCCGCCCCTCGCGTCACGGTCGGCACGGTCGCGAGAACCGCAGCCCGATCGTGCGGCCGCCCCTCCCCCCGATCGACACCCGCGTCGAGCGCTTCGACGTCGCCGTCGGCGCGGCGGCCGAGTTCCTGCGCTCCGCATGGTCCGATCTGCGCGAGGTGTCGTTCGAGATCGGCATCATGCCACCCGCGGCAGCCGACGGCATCCCGCGCTGGACGGTGCTGCGCGACGAGAAGCGCATCATCCTCTACCGCGTGCCGATCGAGCGGCTCGGTCACCCGCACCACGACGACGACCTGCACCGCCGCATGATGATCGAGGGCGCCGTGTTCCGCGCCGCCGCCGAGTACCTCGACCGCGACCCGTGGGACCTCGGTCCCGAGCGGTTCCGCTTCTTCTGAGCCCGACCCGCGCGGTCAGGGCAGGATCGTGAGCGCCCCGGCCGCGGCATCCGCGGGCCACAGCGGGTAGGCCGCCAGGGCCCCCGTGCCGGTGTACGACACCGCGGCGCGCACCGGCTCCGCCGACTCGAGCCGGTAGATCCCGGATGCCACGGCGACGGCCGCCGTGCCCCCCGCGGGAACGGCGGTGGTGATCGCCTCGCCGCCGTCGACGGGAGTGAGCGTCACGGAGGCGTCGGCGTCTTCGGTCGCCAGCACGATCGACGAGCCCACGCCGGGCGCGACGGCGACGACGGTGGGTTCGGTGATGCGCGGAGCGGGCACGTACCAGGCGAAGTCGGCCCCCTCGCCGAACCCGGTGGTCGACCAGGTCGCCCCGACGATCGGGGCGGTCGCCGAGACCTCGACCGTGTATGCGCCGGCCGCGAGGCCCGAGAGGTCGAGCGAGGTCGGCAGGCCGGCGGTGAGCGGAACGTCGGTCGGAGCGGCCTCGGCCCCGGCGGCGTCGACGGGGATCACGCGCACGGTGGCGGTGACATCGGACCCGGGCGACAGCAGACGCACGATCGTGCCCGCCTGGCCCTCTCCGGTGGTGAGCACCTGCACGCCGGGCATGACCAGACGCGTGTCGGCCTGGGCGAGAGGGGCGACCTGGTCGATGCCGCCGGGCAGCAGCAGGCGCGTCAGGCTCGCCTGCAGCGAGGCGTGCACCGGGGCTCCCGACGACACGACGCGCACGACGGGGCTCTCCTCGCCGAGAAGCAGGCCCGCGAGCGGCACGACCTTGCGCTCGCGCGCCGGGACGACGAGGTTCTGGCCCCCGGGTGGGGTCGACACGCCCTGCGCGCCGTACACCGACAGCTGCACGGTGGCGGGCACGTCGCCGGGGTTGGCCAGCACGACGAGGTCGTTCGCGCCGGTCGTCGACGCTCCGCCGACCAGCCACGACTCGGCCTCCGGCGGGCGGCACGCGGATGCCGAGAACCCGACGAGGTCGTCGGAGGCCACGGTCGCCGATCCGGCGGCGGCCAACGGCGTCTCGGAGCGGTCCTGGGGCGCCGCGCGCAGCGCCTGGGCGTCGCCGTCGGCATCCGCCGTCGCTCCGGAGAGCTGCTCGGCCTGGGCGTCGGCGTCGGCGGGGCCGCTGACGAGCTGCTGCGCGGCGGCGGCGCTCAGCCCTCCGGCAGAGTCGGCGCTGCGCCCGAGGGCGAGCAGCGGTCCGTCGCACGCGAGCACCGTGTCACCGGGGGCGGGGGTCGACTCGACCCGCACGGGGGTGGCGGTGTACGAGGGCCACGGCGCGGCGATGCCGACGACCGTGCCGACGACGGCCGCGGTCGCCACGGCGGTGCCGGCGACGACGCGGGCGCTCGTGGCGGCGAAGCGGGCCATGCGGTTCTCGCTCATCGCGATCCTCCCGAGCTCGGACCGACGATGCGGGGCGTGCGGCGCGCGGTCCGCCGCGAGGCGGCCGTGGGCACGGCGAGCAGCAGAGCCACCAGCAGCACGCCCAGGGAGCCGGCGGCGACCACTCGCTGCAGACCCAGTCGGTGCGCGTCGAGTTCGGGACGCGGGGTCACCTCGGCGTTCACGCGCCAGAGGTCGCCGCGCGAGGTCTCGCCGACCGGGTCGAGCGAGTCGCGCTGGTCGAGAGAGGTCGCCGCCCCGAGGCGCGTGCCGCGGATGACGTCGTCTTCGCCCGCGGGCGCCGACTCGAGCAGCACGAAGGCGATGCCGTGGGCGGCCAGGCGCGACACCACGTCGTCGGACGACGGGGTGACGAGATCGGCGGCGAGATCGGCCAGCTCGAGGTCTTCGGGCGTCGGCGAGGTGCGGGTGGCCTGCAGGGTGCTCTGGCCCGACAGCGTCGCGCTGCCGCCCCAGACGACGTCGACGCGCAGGCCGTCGGCGCGCGGGTCGAGCACGATCGTGCCCAGATTCAGCGACCCGCGCCCCTCGGCCGCGACGAAGGCGGGCAGGGTCGACACGGGTCCGTTGACGAGCGTCGATCGGCCCGATGCCTCGGTCGCCACCTGAGCGGTCAGCGCGGGAGCCACGCTGACGGCGAGCGCGACCAGGGCCACCAGAGCGCCGAGCGGTCGCAGCACGGCGACGCGCGCCGGAACCCCCGCGTCGAGGGCGACCAGGGCGCCCCCCACGAGCCCGATCCACGCGAGACTGAGCCCCGCGCCCGGCCACAGCGGCACGGCGACCGAGTGGTCGAACGAGAGGGCCACGCCGACGGCGGCGAACGCGGTCGCCAGGCCCGTGGCCGTGATCAGGATGAGGCCGGATGCCGTGATCCACCGCGGCGTGAGCACCGCCAACACGGCGAGCACGGCCAGCGGGGCGACGAGCAGGCCGACCCACCACACCGAGCCGCCGGTGAGCGACACCCATCCGCCCGGGTCGGAGGTGGGGAAGCCCGCCGCGAGCAGCGTTCGTCCGAGCGGGTCGGCGGTGGCCTCGGCGCCGCGGTACGGCACGCCGGGGTCGGCGAGGAGGGCCCACGGGTCGCCGGCGCGCAGGCGCGTCCACACGAGGGGCGCGAAGATCACGGCCGAGGGCACGAGCAGCCACACCACGCGGGCGATGCCGCGTGCGGCCACGAGGGCGACGACGACGAGCGCGGCCGACCACAGCACCACCACGGCGGGGGCCAGCGAGGGCGCGCACGCCAGCACGCCCACGAGCAGAACGGATGCCGCTCCGGCCGGGGCCCACGAGCGGTGCGCGACGCTCGCGGCGTAGAACAGCCAGGGCAGCAGCAGGTGAACGAGCACGCCCGCCGGTCGACCCTCGACGATCGCGGCGAGGAAGGTCGGCGCGAGGGCCCAGGCGAGTCCGCCGACGATGCGCAGCAGCGACGACTCGGTCACGCGCGTGGCGGCGAACCATCCGCCGAGCACGGCGAGCGGCAGGGCGAGCACCCACAGCACGACGAAGGCGCGCGAGGGCTCGCCGGGCGAGAGGGTGCCGATGAGGGCGACGAGGCTCGAGAACGGGTCGGCGGGGCCGATCGCGTCGAGGCCGAGGGGGCGGGCGCCCCACGCGGCGTCCTGCCACAGCTGGGTGACGTTCGCGCGCAGCGGCGCCAGAGCTCCCCCGCCGAGCACCGGCCAGGCCAGGAGCGGGAAGAACAGCGCCGCCGACACAGCGAGGGTGCCGAGCACGGTCCACGCCCCTCCGCCGACGAAGAACCGCAGCTCCGACCGCACGGGGGCCTCGGGGTCGGCGACGTCGCCCTCGAAGCGCAAGCGCATCTCGGAGCGCGTGACGCGCAGCGGCGCGAGACGCGACCACCCCACGACCCGCGACGTGCGGATGCGGCGGCGGGCGCGGGCGACGGCCGCGGGCCGCGCCATCACGAGCAAGGTGGCGCCCCACTCGGGGAGCACCCGGTACGGCACCTTCGTCACCAGGTGCAGGATCGTGCACCAGAGCGCGAGCGGCAGGAACGACAGCCAGTGCAGCAGCACCGTGGGCGCGGGGGCGTAGACGAGACGGCGATGCAGCTGGGCGGTGCGGGTCGCGAACGCGCGGCGCCGCGCACGACGCCGGCCTCGCGCCATCGCGGCCACGCCGTCACCGGCGACCGCCACGCGGGCGGTCGGCACGAGAGAGACGAGGTGGCCGGCCAGGCGCGCGCGAACGCCCAGATCGAGGCCCTCGTCGGCTCCGCCGAGAGCGGGGTCGAGACCGCCGAGCTGCAGCCATGCGTCGCGACGCACGAGCATGCCGCGCACGTCGGCGCCGAGTACGTCGGCGTCGCCGTCGCGCTGTCCCTGGTCGAGTTCTCCGGCGGCGAGCTCGACGGCTCCCCCGTACCGGTTCATGCTCACGCCGAGAGAGAGGATCTCGTCGCGGTCGTCCCACGCGATGAGCTTGGGGGCGGCGACCACGAGCGAGGGCGAGAGCTCGAGCGCGCCGGCGAGGCGCACGAGCGCGTCAGGGTCGGGGGCGGTGTCCTGCGCGAGCAGCCACACCGCATCTCCCGTGAGTCGGGGCGTCGCGAGGGCCGTCGCGACGGCGAAAGGCGTTCCGGCGGGGGCGGTGATGACGCCTTCGGCACCGGATGCCGCCGCCAGTTGCGTCAGCGCCGAGTCGGCGCCGCACAGCACGATCGTCAGCGCGTCGACGGGTCGGGTCTGCGCCGCGAGTGCAGCGAGGGTTCTCTGCAGATGCTGCGCGGCGGGCGTGCGTCCTTCAGGGCGCACGACGAGGAGGGCGTGTACACGGGCGGGCATGACGCGGATCAGCCTAAGCGCGGTCGCGGACGATCGCGGACGCCGCGCCGTCGCCGACGGGATCGCTCAGGCGGGCGATCGACCGCTCAGGCGCGACGCTTGAGCTTGCGGCGCTCGCGCTCGCTGAGGCCGCCCCAGATGCCGAAGCGCTCGTCGTTCTGCAGCGCGTACTCGAGGCACTCGGTCTTGACGTCGCACGAGGTGCAGATGCGCTTCGCGTCGCGCGTCGAGCCACCCTTCTCGGGGAAGAACGCCTCGGGGTCGGTCTGCGAGCACAGCGCGTCGGTCTGCCAGGCGAGGGTGTTCTCTTCGACGGCGTCGATGTCGCGACGGACGCCGGGTACGCCGAGATCGACCGGATCAACGAACCAGTTGTCCGGGACTCCGGACCGGTACTGCGATGTCGCCATCTCGTCCTCCGCCTCGTTCACGCCCCCATGACACGTCTTCTGACGATGTGTCGCGCAGTCATAATTACACCCGTGTGATTCGCGAGAGTCAAGTCGCGGATCGTAAACCCTCAAGGCCGACGTGAACCTTTAGACGAGCGCTCGGCGTGTCGCACTCAGCTCCCGGGCATCGCGACGAAGACGTCGCCACCGCCGTCGGTCGTCAGCGGCGTCTCGTCGGGCGTGACGAGCGCGGCCTGCCCGGGGGCCAGCGTGATGCTGCGGCCCGACGAGCCCGTCACGCGTGCCTCTCCCCCGACGCAGAGGGCGATCGCGACACCGGAGAGCTCCAGCACAGCCGTGTCGCCACCGGCGATGAGATGCCCGAGGGCGAAGTCCGCGATGCCCGGCGCGAAGACCTCCGCCTGCGGACCGGCCGGCGCGGGACGCAGGAACGGCGGGTCGGCGGGCGCGAAGTCGACGAGGTGCAGAAGCTCGTCCACGTCGATGTGCTTGGGCGTCAGGCCGCCGCGCAGCACGTTGTCGCTCGCGGCCATGATCTCCACACCGAGACCGTCGACATAGGCGTGCAGCACGCCGGCCGGCACGAAGATCGCCTCGCCGCGGCGCAGGTGCACGAGGTTCATCAGCAGGGCGACGACGATGCCCGGGTCGGCCGGGTAGGCCGTGTGCAGCGACCGCACGAGGGCCAGCTCGGCGGCGAAGTCGTCGGACGAGGCCGAGGCCGCGGCATCCACGATCTGGGCCACGTCCGCGGCATCCGCCTCTCCGAGCACCCAGCCGATCGCCGCGCGGAGCGCGTCGGGGGCGGAGGCGGCGGACAGGTGGCCGCGCAGCGTCGAGACGGCGGGCGCGTCGCCCAGCACGTCGATCAGCGCGCGAGTGCGCTCGAGGTCGCGGAGCCCCGCGAGGGCGGTGAACGTCTCGCTCAGGGCGACGATCACCTCGGGCTTGTGGTTGTCGTCCTTGTAGTTGCGCTCGGCGGCGTCGCGCGCGACGCCCGCCCCCTCCTCACGGGCGAAGCCCTCGACCGCCTGCTGCTTCGAGGGGTGCACCTGGATCGACAGCGGCGCTCCGGCCGCGAGCAGTTTGAGCAGGTAGGGCAGCTTCGCCGGGAGCCCGTCGCCGGCCGCCGGCAGCCATCGGTCCAGCGTGAGCCCCGACCCGTCGTGCACCTCGGCGGGAGAACCGGGGTGGTCACCGAACCACACCTCGGCCTCGGGCGCCCCCGACGGCTCGCGGCCCTCGAGGTCGGCGAGCAGCGTCGGGCTCCCCCAGGCGTAGTCGCGGGGCGCGTTCGAGAGGGCGATCAGCACGGCGTCAGCCTACCGGCCGGGCCCCTCGTCTCCGGATGCCGACGGGTACCCTGAGATCACCATGGCGATGTACACGAATCACCCGGTGTCGGCGTTGCCGACGGCGCCCCCGCGCGAGACGACGGGGCACCTGCTGCTGCGCGCCTGGTGCGTCTTCGTGCTCGTGCTCGCGCTCGGCGGCGTCGGGCTCGTCAACGCCGTCGGTCCGGTCGTCACCGCGGTGGTGGTCGTGGCCTCGGCCGTCGTCTCGGCCGTCGTCTGGCTCGTGACGCGCCCGCCCTTCGCCGTGCGGCGCCTGCCCTGGCTGGCGTTCGGATACGTCGCGTGGGCGATCGCCTCGCTCGCGTGGAGCGCCTGGCCCGCGGCATCCGCCCTCACGCTCCTCCTGCTGGTCATCACGACGTTCCAGGGGCTCTTCGTCGGCGCCATGCTCACGTGGCGCGACGTCGTGCGGGCTGTCGCGTCCGCGGCGAAGTGGATCGTCGGTCTCTCGCTGCTGTTCGAGGTCGCCGTCTCGCTCATCGTGCGCGGACCGCTCCTGCCCGGATTCGTGGTGCCCTCCGAGCGCATGGACCCCATCGTCTACTGGTCGCGCGACAACCTCTTCGACGGCGGTCGCATCCAGGGCGTGTTCGGAAACGCGAACCTGTTGGCCGCCGTGATGCTCGTCGCCATCATCGTCTTCGCCGTGCGCATCGCCGCGGGCGCGCCGCGCCGCGCCCTGCTGTGGGTGTGGATCGCGATCGCCGCCTTCCTCTTCGTGCGGGCGGGATCGGCCACCGCCTTCATCGCCGCGGCCTTCGTCGCCCTCGTGCTGGGCACGGTGCTGGTCATGCGCACCGCACGACGCCCCGGCGAGCGCACGCGCTGGTACCTGCTCTACGCCGCGGTCGGGCTCGGCGGCGGGGCGGTGCTGTGGTTCGGCCGCGACGCCCTCTTCGGCGTGATGGGCCGCGGAGCCGACCTCACCGGCCGCGAGGGGATCTGGGCCGACGTGATCGCCCGCGCCTCGCAGCATCCGTTCGTCGGCTGGGGCTTCTCCACCCCCTGGATCGCCACCGAGCCTCACTTCGACGGATGGATCGTCGACCACGGCCAGACCGTCGTGCAGGCGCACAGCATGTGGCTCGACGTCTTCCTGCAGCTCGGCGGGATCGGTGTCGCCCTGCTCGGCCTCGTTTATCTCGCGTACGTGTGGCGGTCGTGG
This sequence comes from Microbacterium sp. BH-3-3-3, assembly GCF_007679045.1. Taxonomy (GTDB): domain Bacteria; phylum Actinomycetota; class Actinomycetes; order Actinomycetales; family Microbacteriaceae; genus Microbacterium; species Microbacterium algihabitans. The sequence continues at coordinate 492,550 of NZ_VEFS01000001.1, forward strand.
TTCTTCGCCGTCGACCGCCCGCGCTGGGACCTGCGCGACGACCGTCCGCACTCCCCGTTGACGCTGCTGCCCACCCTGATCGGTGCACTGCTCGTCGTGCAGGGGCTGACCGAGTCCGGCCCGCTCCTGCTGTGGGGCTGGATGTTCGTGGTGCTGTTCGGTGCGAAGATCAAGCAGACCCCGCTGGTCGGGGTGGGACCGAGCGAGCAGAGCATCTCGATCGAGCGCGGCGAGCTGCCGAGACCCGCACCGTGACCGGCGCGCCGGACGCGCGGCGCCCGCTTCCTCCGCTGTCGTCGCCCGCGTTCGCCCGCGCCTTCGCCCTCGCGGTGTTCGCCGCCGTCTTCGCCCGCTTCGCCATCGTCGCGGTCGCGGGAGAGGTCACCTGGGCCACCATCGTCGCCGGACTGTGCGCGGTGGGAGCAGCCGTGCTGTACGCCCGTCGCGACGAGCTCGAGCTCGTTCGTCTCGCCCCGACGACGCTCGTCCTGCTGGTCGCGTGGGCCGGCGCGAGCGTGTTCTGGAGCCCGAGCGCGACCCAGTCCCTCGGCGGCTGGTCGGCCTTCGCGGCGCTCGCGTTCCTGGCGGTCGTCCTCGGCCACGTCCGCGACGCCCTGCAGACCGTGCGGGCTCTCGGCGACGTGCTGCGCTGGCTGCTGGGCATCTCGCTCGCGCTCGAGGTGCTCAGTGGCATCCTGCTCGATCTGCCCATCCCCTTCCTCGGCATCCAGGGCGCCATCGCCGAGCTGGGTCCGGTGCAGGGGATCTTCGGCACCCGCAACGCGCTGGGCTTCGTGACGGTGATCGCCCTCATCACCTTCCTCGTGGAGTTCCGCACCCAGTCGGTGAGCGTGGCCACGGCGATCGCCTCGGTCGTGCTCGCGGGTACCCTCGCGGCGCTGAGCGGCTCGCCCACCGTGATCGTCGTCGCCGCCGCGACGGGGGTCGCCGCCCTCGCCCTGTGGACGATGCGACGCGTGCCCGCCGCATGGAGGGGACGAGCGCAGGCCGCGCTCGGCTCCGTCGTCGTGGTGGGGATCGCGGGCGCGTGGGCCTTTCGCGCCCCTCTCGTCGACACCCTCGGCGCCGGAGCCGATCTGACGCTGCGCACCGACCTGTGGGCGCGGCTGGTGCACCTGAGCGAGATGCGCCCCGTGCAGGGCTTCGGCTGGTTCGGCGAATGGGTGAACGACGTCGTGCCCTTCGCCCTGGTCCCCCTCGGTCTCGGCGAGACGCACGCCTCCGCGCTGAACGCCTACCTCGACGTGCTCCTGCAGCTCGGCGCGGTGGGCCTGCTGCTGTTCGTCGCCCTCGGCGGGCTCGGGCTCGCGCGCGGGTGGCTCGTCGCGAGCGATCGCCGCTCGGTCGTGCACGCGTGGGCGCCGCTGACGCTGGTCGCCCTGCTGACGGTGTCGATGTTCGAGAGCTTCACCCTCACCGGCGCCGGCTGGCTGCTGCTGGCGCTGTGCGCGGTGCGCGCGGGCCAGTCGCGGTCGTGGCGCGAACGCCTCGAACAGCGCATGGCGTCCTCACCGACGGGAGGCTCCGAGGAGGGCCGGTTATGATCGTGCGTGCTATGACCGCGCACGCCGACGCCACCCCGATCCCTGCGGATTCCGCATTCGACCCGTCGTCGGCGACCATCGTCGTCGTCACCTACAACCGCACGCACCTGCTGACCCGCCTGCTCGACAGCATCGAGCGGATGGATCCCGCGCCCGGGCACCTCGTCGTGATCGACAACGCGTCCACCGACGACACCACCGCGGTGGTCGAGTCGTACCGCGACCGGCTCCCCACGACGCTGGTGTACCGCCGCCTCGAGACCAACACGGGCGGTTCCGGCGGCTTCAGCGAGGGCATGCGCGTCGCCTTTGAGCTCGGCTCCGAGTGGATCTGGCTGATGGACGACGACGTCGAGGTGGTCTCCGACGGCCTCGCGCGCATGGGGCACTGGGCTCCGCGGTTCCGCAGCATCCAGGGGCGCCGCTACGACTACGACGGCAGCGAGTTCTACTGGCAGTACCGCGTGGCCGAGTCGATGGCGATCCCCATCCCCTTCGCGCCCGCCGGCTTCGACTCGTCGGGGTACAAGCCGATGAACTCCGGATGCTTCGAGGGCATGTTCATCCACCGCGACATCGTCGCGCGGATCGGCCTGCCCGACCCCCGCTTCTTCATCTACTGGGACGACCAGCTCTACGGCTGGCTCGCCTCGCGGCAGACCCCGTCGGTCATCGTGAACGAATTCGTGCTGCGGCGCACGCGCGAGATCAAGCAGTGGGACATGGGCATCCGCCACATGAACGCCTCGAGCGACGCGTACCGGTACTACATCATGCGCAACCGCGCGTACCTGCAGAAGTACTACCGCGAGCTCGGCGTCTACCGGCCGCTGCCCTTCGCCGCGGGCACGGCGCTGACCTTCGTCAAGGAGCTCATCCGCCTGGTCGTGGTGGAGCGAAAGGCCAAGGGCACGAGCCACCTGTTCCGTGGACTCCGCGACGGACGCCGCATCTCGCGCGACGCGTCGTGGAAGCCCATGCCGCCGCTCGCGCCTCAGCCCGTCGCGTAGTCGACGTTGTAGCGCTCGAGCACCTCGGCGATCGGGGCGTCGAGCACGAGGGCGCCCTTGTCGAGGTACAGCCCGCGCGTGCAGAAGCGGCGCAGGTCGCGTTCGTTGTGGCTGACGAAGAACAGCGTGCGCCCCGCGGCGAGCAGCTCGTCGATGCGTCGATAGCACTTCTCGCGGAACGCGCGGTCGCCGACGGCGAGCACCTCGTCGACGAGCAGGATCGGCTCGTCCAGCTGCGACACCACGGAGAACGCCAGGCGCACCTTCATGCCGTTCGACAGGTGCTTGTAGGGGGTGTCGACGAAGTCGCCGATCTCGGCGAAGCCGATCATGTCGTCGAAGCGGCGCGACACCTCGGCACGCGGCATCCCGTGCAGTCCCGCCGTCAGGCGCACGTTCTCGCGCACCGTGAGGTCGCCGACGAAACCGCCGGTGATCTCGATGAGCGGGGCCACTCCCCCCTCGACCGTCACCTGCCCCTCGTCGGGCAGCAGCACCCCGGCGACGAGCTTGAGCAGCGTCGACTTGCCCTGGCCGTTGCGCCCGACCACGCCGATCGACTCCCCCGGCTCGACGCGGAACGACACGTCGCGCAGGGCCCAGAACTCGTCGGGGCGCGAGCGTCGCTCGGCGCCACCGAACAGGTCTTTGAACGAGCGGCCCCCGCGGCGGTTGCGCCGGAAGCGCACGCCGAGGCCGTCCACCTCTATCGCGGGACCGGACATCACAGCTCCTTCAGCACGGGACGCTCGAGCCGGGGGAAGACGAGAAGACCGAGACCCAGGATGCCGAGGCTCACGGCCGCGCCCACGACGACGGTCAGCGTGTCCCACTGGTCGGGGAAGAACCCGACGCGGTACAGGGTGAAGATGCCCGACAGCGGGTTGAACGCCGCGATGTCGGCGAAGACCCCGGGCAGGTTGTGCACGCCGTAGATGATCGGCGAGGCGTAGAACAGCGCCCGCAGCACGAGGCGCGTGGTGCGCTCGAGATCGCCGAACATCACGCACAGCGGCGCGATGATCAGACCGAGCCCCACCAGCAGCGCGGTCTGCAGCACCACGGCGAGGGGGAAAGCCAGCAGGGCCCACGACACCTGCGCGCCGCCGAACACCGCGAACAGCACGAGCACCGGGAGCGAGAAGAAGAACTCGACGCCCTTGCTCACGACGATCCTGTCGACCCAGATCCAGCGCGGGATCGAGGTCGAGCGCACGAGCCGGGCGTCCTTCTTGAACGCCTTCGTGAAGTCGCTCACCGCGGAGTTGAACCACACCCACGGCAGCAGCGCCGTGATGAGGAACACGATGTAGGGCTCCTCCCCCACGGTGCGGTGGAACACCTGGGTGAAGACGAACCAGTAGATCGCGCTCATCACGAGCGGATCGAGCACCGACCAGAGGTACCCCAGCGCACTCGTGGAATAGCGCACGCGCAGATCGCGCGCCGACAGCAACCACAGCGAGTGGAGGGAGCGCCGCACCGATCCGGGGGCGCCGACGGCGGCGGGGGTCATCCGCACGATTCTACGCGAGCGCTCCCTCAGCCGATCGGGATGCCCGGGATCTCGGCGAGAGCCGCGCGGACGGCGGGGGCGAGACTGCGGGCGTATGTGCCGGTGAGGTGGTTGTCGTCGAGGTAGACCGCCACGTTGCCGATCGCGGCCCGGCAGCGCCCCTCGGGGCAGAGGTACTCGGTGAGATCGAGCAGTGAGACGTGCGGATCGTCCGCGAGCGCGATGGCGGGGTTCGCGGGTGCCTGAACCGTCGCGAGGTCGCGGCCGCACTCGTCGGGGGTCTGCTCCAGGCAGGTGTACATGTCTTCGTGGAACCGCGGGTTGTCGCGCATGAGCAGCACCTCGGTGCCCGAGGCGACGACCCCGTCGATCACGCGACCCAGCCCCGCCGGGACGCGCTCCTGATCGGACTCGGGCACGGCCTTGGTGCCGATGAACATCGCGACGGCCGCGGGGAGGGCCACCGTGTACGCCGCGGCTGCGGTGCGCCACTCGCGGCACTCGTCGTCGGCGTCCTCGTCGGGGGCGAGCGAGCACCCGCCCTTGAGCAGGGCGACGACGTTCCAGCCGTCGTCCTGCAGCACCGGCAAAAGGGCGCCCAACCACTGCTGCGCGTGCGAGTCGCCCACCGCGATGAAGGTCGGGGCCGCCGGGTCGACGACCGTCTGCACGCACGACCCGTCGAGACGATCGTCGTCCGGCGCGAACGCGTCGTCGCACGGGCCGTCGAGGGCGATCCACTCGTGTTCGAGCTGCGTGCCCAACGGCGCGAGGGGGGCGTCGTCGTCGGCCCGGGCGTCGGTCCAGGGCATCAGCACCTGTGCGCCCGGGTTGGCCTGGGGGCTGACGCCGGCGGCCTGCACAGCGGATGCCGCCTGCCACGACGCCAGTGGAAGGGCGACCACGAGCAGCGAGACCACGACGAGCCGTGCGTCGCGAGGCGTGGAGGTGCCGATGCCGCGCGCGACCGCGCGGACGCCGCGCGTGAGCAGCCATGCGGCGACGAGCGACAGCGCGATCACGACCAGCCCCTCCGCGATCGACACGCGCGTGGAGTCGACGAGCACCATCGTGGCGACGAGGATCGGCCAGTGCACGAGGTAGAGGGCGTAGGCGATGCCGCCCACCGCCGTGACGGGGCGCGAGGCGAGCAGCGCGGACGCCCCGGCCGGACGCTCGGCGCGACCCGCGACGATGAGGGCGACGGCGGCGAGGGTGGGCCACAGCGCCGCCACGCCGGGGAAGCCCGCGCCCACGTCGAGCACGAGTCCGCAGGTGACCAGGGCGACGACGCCGACCCACCCCAGCACCAGGCCGAGCACGCGACCGACGTGAAGTCGCGGCACGATCAGCGCGGCGAGCGAGCCGAGGGCGAACTCCCACAGTCGGGCCCAGGTGTCGAAGTAGGCGGCCTGCTGCGCCACCGTCGTCACGACGACGGAGTAGGCGAACGAGACCGCGAACACGGCGCCGAAGAGGATCGCGAGGACGCGGCGGACGGACCATTGCATCCTGCGGGCGAGCACCGCACCCGCGACCAGCAGCAGGGGCCACAGCACGAAGACCTGACCCTGCACCGACAGCGACCAGAAGTGCTGGAGCATGCTCGGGAAGGTCTCGGTGCGCGCGTAGTAGTCGACGGCCGCCTCGGTGAGCGCCCAGTTCTGCCAGTACGTCAACGACGCCCACGCCTGCTCCCAGACGGCTCGCCATTGCGAGCTGGGCAGGGCGAGGGCGGCGAAAGAGAGCACGGCGGCGATCGTCAGCGCGGCCGCGGGAAGCAGTTGGGCGAAGCGCCGCGCCCAGAAGGTGGGCAGCGTCGCGAGCGACAGGGTGTCGGCCCGCCGCAGGAACGACCCGGTCAAGAAGTACGCCGACAGCAGCAGGAAGACGTCGACCCCGCCCGAGACCCGGCCGAGCCAGACGTGGTACACGACCACGAGCAGGATCGCGAAGGCCCGCAGGCCGTCGAGGTCGGCGCGTCGACCGTCCACCGTCGGGCGCGCACGCTCGGTGCGGCGGGAGGTCGTGTCGACGGAGGGCGTGGTCACGGGGCACCCAGATGCGCGGCGACGGCGTCGCCCGCCGCGGCGTAGCCCTCACGGGTGGCGTGCACGCCGTCGACCGTCGACGCGGGCACCCAGGTGCCCTCGGCCGTGCGCGAACCCGTCCAGGGGTCGAAGAAGTCCCAGCCGCGAGCGGTCGCCTCGGCGCGCAGCTCGGCGTTCAGCGCGGTCGCTTCGGTGGCGAGGGCGTCGAAGGGGGCGATGGCCAGCACCAGCACCTCGGGTGCGTCCACGTGCGCGGCGATGGCCGCGAGGTTCTCGCGCACGGTGTCGGTCGCGACCCCGGTGGCGAGGTCGTTGGTGCCCGCCATGACGATGAGCTGGTCGACGTGCGGGTCGAGCGCCTCGACGCCCGTGCGCATCGCGCCCGTGGTCGCCCCGTCGACGGCCCACCCCTCGACCGGGGCGAACGCGCCCGCCGGCAACCGGGAGGCCCAGGCGTCGCCGGACTGCCGCCCGATGGCGAACGTGCCGCGGAAACCCGTCGAGTTCGAGTCCCCCACCACGAAGACGCTGCGAGGAGCGGGCGACACCGAGGCCCCCGATTCCGCGGTTGCAGATGCCGTCGGACCCGCCGTCGCGGCGCAGCCGGCCGTGACCGCTGCCATCAGCAGCAGTCCGACGGACGCGAGAACCCTCCTCACGCCAGCTGGTTGTTCCACATCGACAGGGCCGAACCGATCGCCATGTGCATGTCGAGGTACTGGTACGTGCCGAGACGGCCGCCGAAGTACACGTCGCTCTCGCCCTTGGCCAGCTCGCGATAGGCCAACAGGCCGCTGCGGTCGTCGGCCGTGTTGACCGGGTAGTACGGCTCGTCTTCGCGCGTGGCGAAGCGCGAGTACTCGCGCACCACGACCGTCTTGTCGGTCGGGTACCGGTCGGCGCGCTCGGGGTGGAAGTGCTTGAACTCGTGGATGCGCGTGTAGGGCACATCGGCATCCGCGTAATTCATCACGCTCGTGCCCTGGAAGTCGCCGATCGGCAGCACCTCCTGCTCGAAGTCGAGCGTGCGCCACGACAGCTCGCCCTCGGCGTAGTCGAAGTAGCGGTCGACGGGTCCGGTGTAGACGATCGGCACCTGACCCACGGTCGCCTTCTTGTTCAGCGGCTGCGACTCGTCGAAGTAGTCGGTCGACAGCTTGACCTCGATGTTCGGGTGATCGGCCATGCGCTCGATCCACGCGGTGTACCCGTCGACGGGCAGACCCTCCCACGTGTCGTTGAAGTAGCGGTTGTCGTACGTGTAGCGCACGGGCAGGCGCGAGATGACCTCGGCGGGCAGGTCTTTCGGGTCGGTCTGCCACTGCTTCGCGGTGTAGTCGCGGATGAACGCCTCGTACAGGGGGCGGCCGATGAGGGCGATGCCCTTCTCCTCGAGGTTCGCGGCGTCCTTCGCGTCGAATTCACCCGCGAGTTCATGCACGACGGTGCGTGCCTGGTCGGGCGTGTACGCGGCCTGGAAGAACTGGTTGATCGTGCCGAGGTTGATCGGCAGCGGGAAGACCACGCCCTTGTGCGTCGTGTACACGCGGTGCACGTAGCTGGTGAAGTCGGTGAAGCGGTTGACGTACTCCCACACCGTCGGGTTCGACGTGTGGAACAGGTGGGCGCCGTACTGGTGCACCTCGATGCCCGTCTCGGGCTCGTCCGCCGAGTAGGCGTTGCCGCCGATGTGGTGGCGACGGTCGATGACGGTCACCTTGCGGCCCGCGGCGGCGGCGCGCTCGGCGATGGTCAGGCCGTAGAAGCCGGAGCCGACGATGAGTAGATCCATGAGAAGAATGAGCTCCGAAGACGTGGCGGTGGGGCCGCGGGAGCGGCATGAGGATTCTACCCGGGGGGCGTCGGAGACCCGTCGTCGATCGCCCGGGCGATGTCGGCGGCCAGCAGACGCACGTAGACGAGGTTGAGGTGGTCGGCGTCGTAGTACACCGGCACCCCGCCCACGCTGGCGAGGCACTGGGTGTCGGTGCAGAAGCGGTCGGTGAGGTCGATCAGCCCCACCTGGTCGACGCCCATCGCGTTCGCCGCGACGACGAGCGGATCGGTGGGCTGGGCCTGCGCGCGCGGCACCGCGCAGGCGGCGGGGTCGGATCCGTTGATCGCGAGGCAGTCCGGATCCCGCACGGCCCCGTTCAACGGCGGGTCCGCGAGCACCTCGACGTCGGAGCCCGCCGCGCGCCAGGCCGACCAGTCCGCGCTGAGCCCCTCGGTGAACTGCTCCTCGACCGACCGGCCGGACCCGTCGTCGAGCGTGTCGGCGCGGGCCGCCATCGAGGTGAACACGCGCGCCGGGCGCTCCGCGACGATCGCGTCGGACACGCCGCGCGACCAGTCGCGGCAGCGCTGCGCGTCCTGAGGCGCCCAGGGCCCGCGGAATCCGACGAAATCGACGTCGGCGACGGGGCATCCGCCGTAGAAGCTGATCGTCACGTCCCAGCCGCGCTCGCGGGCGAGGTCGAAGATCGCCCCCTGCCACTGCTGCGCGTGCGAGTCGCCGACGAGCCACACGTCCTCCGTCGCCTCACCCGACGGGGTGAAGTCGCACTCGCGGGTGGTGAGCAGTCCGTCGTAGCTGAGCTTGGGCAGCAGCTCGCCGCACTCGGCCGGGGTGTAGAAGTACTCGTTCGCCGCGGTCATGGTCGTGTCTTCGGGCGCCGCGAACGGATCGCATCCGGCGGTCGCGAGCGCTGCGGGACCGGTGCAGGTTCCGACCTCGATCTCGGCCTCGGGCGAGTCGCGCGCCGCCGAGACGGTGTACCCGACGAGCAGTCCACCCGCCGCCAGCGCGACGACGACGATCCCCGTCACCATGAGCAGCATGCTGCGCCGCACGCTCTGCGCCCAGAAGCGCCACTTCTGCCCCGGGTCCTCGACGAGCGCCTTCGTCGCCCAACTCAGCACGAGCGCGACGGCGAGGATCCCCAGGTCGACGATCCACGTGCGCGGCATCGACAGGGCGAACGGGGCGATCACGATGAGCGGCCAGTGCCACAGGTAGAGCGAGTACGAGATCCCGCCGAGCCACTGCACGGGACGCGAGCCCGACACGATCGAGTGCCACGCGCGGTCGCGCCCTCCGGCGGCGATGATGAGCGCGGTGCCCACGACCGGGACGACGGCGGCGATCCCCGGGAAGGGGGTCGTCTCGTTGTAGACGACCGCCGACACGGCCACGGCGATCGCCCCGACCGCCACGATCGCCCCGCGCGTGCGGCGACCGAGTGTCAGCCGGTGGGCGGTGAGGGCCACCACCGCTCCGGCCGCGAACTCCCACGCCCGCGTGAAGGTGACGAAGTACGCCTGACTGGGCATGACCATCGTGAACCAGACGCTCGCGCCGAGCGAGAGGACGCCGACGGCGACCACCGCGACGATCACCGCCCGCCGCAGCGTGGTCGCGGCGAAGCGAGCCGTCAGCGCAGCGGCTCCCAGCAGAACCAGCGGCCAGAGCAGGTAGAACTGCTCCTCGACCGACAGCGACCAGTAGTGCTGCACGGCGCTGGCGGAGTCGTTCAGCGCGGAGTAGTTCACCGAGAAGCCCGCCAGGGCCCAGTTCTCGACGTACCCCGCACTCGCGAGGATCTCGATCGCGTTGCGCTGCCACCGCGGGTACGGCAGGAACACGGCCACGAGCGCGGCGGTGGCGGCGAGCACGAGCAGGGCCGCCGGGAGGAGGCGGCGGATGCGCCGGGCGTAGAACTGCCCCAGAGCGATGCGCCCCGTCTTCGTCAGCTGGTCGACGAGGTGGCTCGTGATGAGGAAGCCGGAGATGACGAAGAAGACGTCGACGCCGACGTATCCCCCGGTCAGCCCGTGCGGCCGCAGGTGATTGACGACGACCAACCCGATCGCGAGCGCGCGCAACGCCTGGATGTCGGGGCGGAACGAGGATCTGCCTCGACTGCGCCGCGTGGGCGTCTGTTGCGGCGTGACCGCGGGGGTCGGACCGCCGCTCATCTCAGGACAACCCGCTCACGTAGGTCTCGAGGGAGGTGTCTGCGGGTGCGGGGGTGTAGCCGGTGTTTTCGAGGGTGGTGGTATCGAGGATGCTGTTGCGGGGGCGGGGGGCGATGGGTCCGGTGGCGGTGGCGTAGTAGTCGTCGGTGCTGACGCCGGTGACGCGGGCGGGGTCGTGGCCGGTGAGGGCGAAGACCTGTGCGGCGATCTGTGCCCAGGAGCGGGGTTCGCCGGCGCCGGTGAGGTTGTAGGTGCCGTGGGGGGCGTGGGTGTGCAGGAGGTGGCGGATGCCGCGGGCGAGGTCGTCGGTGAAGGTGAGGCGCCCGATCTGGTCGTCGACGACGCGGGGGTCGATGCCGCGGGCGGCGAGGGAGGCCATGGTGCGCACGAAGTTGTTGCCGTCGCCGATGACCCAGCTGGTGCGGAGGATGTAGTGGCGCGGGACGGTCGCGGCGAGGGCGTCGCCGGCGGCTTTGGTCTGTCCGTAGACGCCGAGGGGGCGTACCGGGTCGGTCTCTGTGTAGGGGCCGGTTTTGGTGCCGTCGAAGACGTAGTCGCTGGAGATGTGGACGAGGGTGAGGCCGTGGGTGGTGGCGATGCGGGCGAGGGCGGCGACGGCGGTGACGTTGGCAGCCCAGGCGTCTTCGCGGCCGTCGGGGGTTTCGGCGGCGTCGACTTTGGTGTGCGCGGCGGCGTTGATGATGGTGTCGTATTCGCGCCAGCGGCGTGCGGTGCCCAGCTCGGGTGAGGTGAGGTCGAGGTCTTCTCGGGTGGCGTATTCGATCCAGGGGTGCTCGCCGAACTCCGCCCGCAGGGCCCGGCCGAGCTGACCGCTGGCGCCGGTGATGAGGGTCTTCTTCGTCGGCATCGGCACCACCTCCCCCAGACGGGGGTGGTTCTTGTCTTTCGCGCTGATCTCGACCTCATCGAGGGGGATGGGCCAGTCGATGGCGGCGGTGTCGTCGGCGAGGTTGAGGAAGGTGTAGGTCGCCTCGGGTGACCAGTGGTCGTTGACGAGGTAGGTGTACGCGGTGTCCGGCTCGAGGGTCTGATAGGAGTTGCCGACGCCGCGGGGCACGAAGATCGCCTTCGAGGCATCGAGTTCGGTGGTGAACACCGCGCCGAAGGTGTCGCCTTCGCGCAGGTCGACCCAGGCGCCGAAGATGCGGCCGGTGGCGACGGAGACGTATTTGTCCCAGGGTTCGGCGTGGATGCCGCGGGTGGTGCCGACGGCGTCGTTGAAGGAGATGTTGTTCTGCACCGGAGCGAAATCGGGCAGCCCGATGGTGTCGGCGGTCATCTTCTCGCGTTGCCAGTTCTCTTTGAACCAGCCGCGGGAATCGCCGTGCACCGGCAGATCCAGCACGATCAACCCCGGAATGGGGGTCTGGGTGACGGTGAGGGCCTTACCGAACGCGGTCGCCACTGTCACTGTCCCTTGCTGGCGTAGAACGCTTCGACGCCGTCTTTGGCGGGCGCCCACCACGCCTCGTTCTCGCGGTACCAGTCGATGGTCGCGGCAAGACCCGACGCGAAATCACCGTAGGTGGGGGTCCAACCCAACTCAGTGCGGAGTTTGGTGGAGTCGATCGCGTAACGCAGGTCGTGACCGGGACGGTCGGTGACCAGGTCGTACGCGTCAGCGGGGTGCCCGGTGATCTGCAGGATCATCTCCACCACGCTCTTGTTGTCTTTCTCCCCATCGGCACCGATGAGGTAGGTCTCACCGATGCGGCCTTTGTCGAGGATGGTGAGCACGGCGGAGGAGTGGTCGTCGGCGTGGATCCAGTCGCGCACGTTCTCGCCCTTCCCATACAGCTTGGGGCGGATGCCGCGCAGCACGTTCGTGATCTGGCGGGGGATGAACTTCTCGACGTGCTGGTAGGGGCCGTAGTTGTTGGAGCAGTTGCTGATGGTGGCCTGCACCCCGAAGGAACGCACCCACGCCCGCACCAACAGATCCGACCCCGCCTTGGTGGAGGAGTACGGGGAGGAGGGGTTGTAGGGGGTGTTCTCGGTGAACCGGGCCGGGTCATCGAGTTCGAGGTCGCCGTACACCTCATCGGTGGAGATGTGGTGGAAGCGCGTCTCGTGACGGCGCGCAGCCTCCAGCAGCGTGTAGGTGCCGATGATGTTGGTGTCCAGGAACGGACGCGGATCGTGCAGGGAGTTGTCGTTGTGCGACTCCGCGGCGTAGTGCACCACCGCATCCGCCTCCGCGACGAGGGGGTCCACGACGCCCGGGTCGGCGATGTCGCCCACCACCAGACGCACCCGATCCTCCGGGAGACCGGCGAGGGAAGCCTTGTTGCCGGCGTAGGTGAGCTTGTCCAACACCGTCACGGTGTGATCGGTGTATTCCACGACGTGGTGGACGAAGTTGGATCCGATGAACCCGGCACCGCCGGTGACGAGAAGGTGCGCCATCAGCGGCCTCTTTCCAAAATCTCCAACAGGTACGACCCGTACCCGGACTTCACCAACTTGTGCGCACGCTCGGCGACCTCGTCATCGGTGAGGAACCCCTGCCGCCACGCGACCTCCTCGGGCACCCCGATCCGAAGGCCCGTACGCCGCTCCATCGTGCGGACATAATCCGCGGCATCCGTCATCTGATCGAACGTGCCCGTGTCCAACCACGCCGTCCCCCGCGGGAGGACCTCCACCTGCAGCTTCCCGCGACGCAGGTACTCGGCGTTGATGTCGGTGATCTCGTACTCCCCCCGAGGAGAAGGAGCGAGGTTGCGGGCGATGTCAATCACGTCGTTGTCGTAGAAATACAACCCCGGGACGGCGTAATTCGACTTCGGGGACGCGGGCTTCTCCTCCAGAGAAACCGCCTTGCCGTCGTCGTCGAACTCGACCACCCCGTACGCCGAAGGCTCCGCCACCCAGTACGCGAACACCGCGCCACCGTCGACGTCGGCGTAGCGCTTGAGCTGCGTACCCAGACCGGGACCGTAAAGCAGGTTGTCGCCCAGGACGAGGGCGACCTTGTCATCGCCGATGAAATCGGCACCGATCGTGAACGCCTGCGCCAACCCATCGGGCGACGGCTGCTGAGCGAACTGCAGGTTCACCCCGAACTGCGACCCATCCCCCAGCAACCGCTCGAAGAACGGCGCATCATGCGGGGTCGTGATCACCAGAATCTCGCGGATGCCGGCGAGCATCAACGTCGACAACGGGTAGTAGACCATCGGCTTGTCGTACACCGGGATCAACTGCTTCGACACGCCCAAAGTGATCGGATGCAGACGCGTGCCGGAACCCCCGGCGAGAATGATGCCCTTCACGCGTCAATCGTGCCACAGCGGTCGCAGCCGCCCCGGCAGCGGGGCACGTGACGACCCGCCGAGTGCTCATATATCACCAGTCTCTCGGTTCACGGTGGTATTCACCCGTCACGTCCGTCACAATAAGGCGGGTGACCGAACGCATCTCCGGCCTGGCCGCGCGCATCTTCACGGCCTCGCTGGCCACGATCGCGCTCGTGGCATCTCTCGCCCTCGCCGGCGCGCCCACCTCGGCGTCCGCGGCCGACGCCGCGGTCGCGGCCCCCCAGGCGGCCGTCTCGGCCATCGACCTGCGCCCCGCCGCCGACATGTCGCTCTTCCGACCGGGCAACATCATCTCGGACGAGGTCTTCTTCGACTCCACGACGATGACCGAGGGACAGATCGACTCCTTCCTCAAGGGCAAGGTGTCGAAGTGCCAGTCGGGCTACACCTGCCTGCGCGACTTCCGGCAGAACACGGCGACCCGCACGGCCGACACCTATTGCGACACCTACACCGGGGCGTCGTCGGAATCCGCCGCGCGGATCCTGTCGAAGGTCGCCACCGCGTGCGGTCTCAACCCCCAGGTGCTCATCGTCATGCTCGAGAAGGAGCAGGGCCTCATCACCCACACGTGGCCGTCCGACTGGCGCTACACGATCGCCATGGGGCAGGGCTGCCCCGACACCGCGGCGTGCGACACGCGCTACTACGGCTTCTTCAACCAGGTCTACGGTGCGGCCCGCCAGCTGAAGATCTACTCGCAGAACAAGTACTTCACCTACTACGCCCCCGGCAAGACGTGGAACATCCGGTACAACCCGAACGCCTCGTGCGGCTCGTCGCCGGTGTACATCCAGAACCAGGCCACGGCGAACCTCTACTACTACACGCCGTACCAGCCCAACGCCGCGGCGCTGCGGGCCGGGGCCGGGGAGGGCGACTCGTGCTCGGCGTACGGCAACCGCAACTTCTTCCGCTTCTTCACCGACTGGTTCGGCAGCACCACCACCCAGCGCGGCGCGGCCATCACCCGCTTCTGGCAGGACTCCGGCGGCGCGAGCGGCTGGATCGGCGGATCGACCGGCGCGATGACGGAATGGCCCGGTCGCGGGTGGTCGCAGCGCTTCGAGAACGCCGACCTCTACCTCAAGAACGGCACCACCGCCGTTCAGGCGACCGTCGGCGGCACGCGCACCGAGTACCGCGCCGTCGGCGAGGCGAACAGCGGCCTGGGTTGGCCCGCGGGCGCGGTCTCGCGCGCCTTCGGCGGCTGGTACCAGGACTTCGACTCGGGTCGCATCTACGTCCGCCCCTCGGACGGGCGCGGGTTCGCCGTGGCACCCCCGATCAGCGACACGTACGAGAAGGCCGGAAATGTCACGGGCACCCTCGGGTGGCCGTCGACCCGGGCCTACTCCTTCTCGGGAGGCGCGCGGCAGGACTTCGCCGGGGGCAGCATCTTCCAGGGCCCCACCGCCACCACCGCCCTCAGTGCGGCGTGGACGACGGTGTACACCAAGGCGGGCGGAGTCGCCAGCGTGGGCTGGCCCACCGCCGTGGCCAAGGTCGACGCCGGTCAGTACGTGCAGTTCACCGCCGGGCTGATGCTGCGCACCAGCGCGAACGACCGCTTCACGGTCCGCGGCGAGATCTACCGCGGCTACGCGGCGGCCGGCGGCATCTCCGGCGCGCTCGGCGCCCCCATCAACAACGAGAAGGCCACCACGGGCGGCTTCATGCAGCGCTTCGAGGGCGGCTCGGTCTTCGCCACGACCAGCGGCACCTTCGCCGTGACGGCGCTGTCGAAGGCGCTCACGGCCGCCGGGACCAGTTCCACGGTCGGTCCCCCGACCGGTCCACAGGTCGGCTCGAACGGGTCGTACTCGCAGGACTTCGGCGCGACCACCCTCACCACCTCGAAGAGCGGCAACTACGCCGTGGCCGGGGTCATCGGGCGCCAGTACCGTTCGCTGGGTGCGGCGAACAGCTACCTCGGCGCCGCGGTGGGGCCCGAGAAGAAGGTGGCCGGCGGGGTGATGCAGCAGTTCCAGGGCGGTCGCATCTACTGCAGCACGTCGACGACCGTCGACGTGCCGGCCTCGATCGTGACGCCGCTCGATGCCGCGGGTGGCGTGCAGGGTCGCCTGGGCATGCCGACGGGCGCCTTCCAGACCACCGAGCGCGGCAAGAGCCAGAGCTTCCAGGGCGGCGAGGTCTGGGTCAACGCGGACCGCTCGGCCTCCGGAGCGATCGTGGGGGCCATCTTGAACACGGCTCGCGCAGCGGGCGGCTTCGCCGCTCTCGGCGCCCCCACCTCTGCCGAGCGTGAAGAGGCGTCCGGCTGGATCCAGCCGTTCGAGTCGGGCGTGGTCACCGTCGCGCGCACCGGCTTCGCCACCGCCGTCACGGGCGCGGTGTGGAAGAACTACCGCGACAACGGCAAGGTCGACGCCTACGGCTTCGCGACGGGTCCGCTCGCCACCGTCGCGACGGGGTGGAAGGCGCAGCCGTTCGAGAAGGTCACGGTCTACGTCGGCTCCTCCGCCACGTACGTCACCCGCGGCTACATCCGCACGGTGCACCTCCAGCAGGGCGGCGCGGGCGGCGTCCTGGGCATTCCGGTCAAGAACGAGTACGCGACGGCCGGCGGCTTCCGCCAGGACTTCACGGGCGGCAGCATCCTCGTGTCCGCCAAGGGCGGCTTCGTCACCCGCGGGGCGATCCGGGCAGAATGGCTGCGTCGCGGGGGTGAGAAGGGCTCGCTCGGATGGCCGATCGAGAACGAACGCTCGGGTGACGGTCAGTGGTCGCAGCGGTTCGAGAAGGGCACGCTCGTGCTCAGCGCCGACGGTTCGTTCCGCGTGCAGTGACGCGGGAGCGCACGGGCCCGGTTGATAGGCTTCAGGCACCATGACCCGTCCCGCTTCCTCCGTGCTCGTCATCGTTCCCGCATGGAATGAGGAGCAGAACGTCGGCACGACCGTGCGCGAGATCCTCGCCACGGGTCGCGACTACGACGTGGCCGTCGTCGACGACGGATCGATGGATGCCACGGCCGCCGTCGCCCGCGAGGCCGGCGCGATCGTGCTGTCGCTCCCGTTCAATCTCGGCGTCGGCGGCGCGATGCGCACCGGCTTCACCTATGCCAAGCGCATGGGCTACGAGCGCGCCATTCAGGTGGATGCCGACGGTCAGCACAACCCGGCCGACATCGACCGCGTGCTGGCGGGCCTCGAGACCGCCGACATCTCCATCGGTGCGCGCTTCAGCGACGTCGGCGACTACCAGGTGCGCGGACCCCGCAAGTGGGCGATGAAGCTGCTCGCGGCCATCGTGTCGCGCGTCGCCAAGACGCGCCTGACCGACGTCACGAGCGGTTTCCGCGCCGCCGGCCCGCGCGCGATCGAGCAGTACGTGCGGTACTACCCCGCTGAGTACCTGGGCGACACGCTCGACTCGCTCGTCGCCGCCTGCCACTCCGGCCTCACCGTCACCCAGGTCGCGGTCGCGATGCGCCCGCGCGCCTTCGGACGCCCCAGCCAGGGCGCCTGGGGATCCACGGTCTACCTGCTGCGTTCCGCGTTCGCGCTGAGCCTGGCCATCATGCGACGACCCACCGGTCGGGAACGGGGGCCGGTGTGATCGTGTTCTTCGGCATCGTGCTGGCACTCGTCCTCATCGTCGTGGTGCTGGCGCTCCTGCTCACGCGCCGCCTGCGCGAGAAGTACGCGGCGCTGTGGCTGGTCATCGGCCTCGGCGTTCTGGTGCTCGGCATCTTCCCGCAGCTGCTGCAGGGACTCACCCGCGTGCTCGGGGTGGAGCTGCCCGCCAACCTCCTCTTCGCGATCGCGATCGTGCTGCTCCTCGCCGTCGCCCTGCACCTGTCGTGGGAGCTCTCCCAGGCCGAGGACGAGATCCGGCGCACCGCCGAAGAGGTGACGATCCTGCGCACGCAGCTCGAGCACCTCACCGCGCGCGTCGACGCGCTCGACGCACCCTCGTCGCCGCGCGCACCCGAGCCGACGACGCCGGAGCGTCCGACGCCGGGTATCGAGCAGACGGGTGTCTGACTCCCCCACGCAGGCTCCCGCGAACGGCGGCGGACTCACCTGGATCCTCGGTGCGACGGTGGTCGCCGGCGGCCTCGGGTACTTGATCCAGGCCGCGGTCCCGGCGTTCCTCACGGGTGAGCAGTACGTCGTCTTCAGCGTCTTCTGGTCGGTCGTGTATCTGGTCGTCTCGGGTCTGGCCGGCGTGCAGCAGGAGACCACGCGCGCGTCGCGCTCGAGCGACACGGGTCGGGGGTGGCCCATCCTCCGGCGCTTCGCGTCGATCTACGCGGTCGGGGCGGCGCTGGTCATCGCCGCGTCCGCGTTCTTCTGGGCGCCGCGCGTGTTCGGCGACCACGCCGTCGCCCTCGTCGCCGCGCTCGCGGCAGCCGCGGTCGGCTACACCTTCGTCGCCGTCATCAGCGGGGCGCTGTACGGCGTACGCGATTGGCGCGGCGTGGCCGGCATGACGGTGACGGATGCCGTGCTCCGCGCGATCACGGTCGGTGTCGCCGTCGTACTGGGCCTCGGCGTCGCCGTGACCGGATGGGCCGTCGCCCTGCCCTTCGCCGCCGCGGCCGCGATCCTGTGGATCGTCACGGGGCGCGGCATCCGGAACCGCGTCGAGGTCGACGCGACGCTTCGCGTGCTGCTGCGCCAGAGCCTGCAGACGGTGGGGGCCTCGATCGCCACGGGCGTGATGATCTCGGGACTGCCGTTCCTGCTCGGTCTCGCTCCGCTGGGCGTCGACGCCGCTCTGCTGGCCTCGCTGATCCTCGTCATCACGCTGACGCGCGCCCCGCTGGTCATCCCCCTGCTCGCGCTGCAGAGCTATCTCGTCGTGACGCTCCGCGACCACCCGGCGCAGGCGCGTCGACGCGTGCTCACGTGGGGGGCGGGCCTGCTCGCCCTGACCGCGGTGCTGGCCGGGCTCGCGGTGTACGTGGGTCCGTGGGTCGTCGGCCTGCTCTACGGCGACCGGTACGAGCTCCCCTCCGGCGCGTACGCCGCGATCGTCGGCAGCGCGGGCCTGACCGGGCTGCTCTGCATCACCGGACCCGCCGTGCTCTCGGCGCAGCGGCACACCGCCTACCTGGCGGGCTGGGCGACGGCATCCGTGGTCACCGTGGCGATGCTGTTCGTGCCGATCGACGGTCTGACCCGCGTTCTCGTCGCTCTCGTGGCCGGACCGATCGTCGGCGTCGTCGTGCACGCCGTCACCATCGCCCGACGGCGCCCGACTGCTACCGCGTGAGGCCGAGGGCGGCGTCGAAGCTCGCCCGGGTCTCGCGCGCCGTGCGCTCCCAGGTGAACTCCGCCGCGCGAGCGAGACCGTCGACGCTGAGCCGCTGACGCAGGTCGGCGTCCGAGCAGACCTCGTCGATGGCGGCGGCGACGGCGCGGTCGTCGCGGGCGTCGAAGTAGCGCGCTGCGGGCCCGCCGACGAAGCGGTGCACGTCGATGTCGCTGAGCAGCACCGGCACGCCCGCGCCCATCGCCTCGAGCGTCGGCAGCGAGAACCCCTCGGCGAGCGACGGGATCGCGAGGGCGGTCGCGGTCGAGTAGAGCTCCACCACCTCGGCATCGTCGACCCATCCGCGCAGCTGCACCCAGTCGTGCATGCCGGTTGCGTCGACCTCCGCCGTCAGCGGGTCGTCACCGCGCCCTCCGGTGATGATCACGCGGGGCCGGCGCTCCGCCGGGATCAGCGCGATGGCACGGATCAGCGCGCCCCAGTTCTTGTGGGGGCGACGATTGCCCATCGCCAGGATGAACGGCCCCGCCTCGCCCGCGCGCGATCGATCGACGCCGGTCGGTGAGCTCCCCGCGAGCGGCACCACGTCGAGGGTGTCGCGGGGCACCCCGAGGAAGCGCACGATCTCGTCGGCCGAGGTCGGGCTGATGGTGACGATGCGCGCCGCGTTGCGGGCGGCGACCTTCTCCATCCACTTCACCGGTGCCGTGTACAGCGGGGTCGACATGTACTCGGGGTGCGACCAGTAGAGCATGTCGTGCATCGTCACGACGGTCGGCATCGCGGTTCGACGCGGGCCGAGGGTCGCGGGGGCGTGCACGAGGTCGAC
Source organism: Microbacterium sp. BH-3-3-3 (assembly GCF_007679045.1). Lineage (GTDB taxonomy): Bacteria > Actinomycetota > Actinomycetes > Actinomycetales > Microbacteriaceae > Microbacterium > Microbacterium algihabitans. The sequence goes on from NZ_VEFS01000001.1 coordinate 512,084, forward strand.
GCCCTCGGCGCGGGCGGCGCGGGCCACCTGGGTCAGCTCGCCCCACGCCCACTGGAATCGGTTCTCTCCGCTGATGCCCGATTCGATGATGCGACCGGGGAACCACGAGCGGTCCAGCGTCGCCCCCTCGCGGCTCAGATAGCCGATGTACTCGTAATCGTCGTCGAGTTCACCGAGGGCGCGGTACAGGTCGCGGGTGTAGGTCTCCATCCCGCCCTTGGTACCGGAGTAGGACAGCAGGTCGACGAGCACGCGGGGCACGATCAGCCAGCCTACGTCAGGAGCGCTGCGCGTCGCGGGCGGCTCCCGCGGCAGCCCCCGGCACGGCGGCGGGGCGCACCCACCGCATGGCCCGGCGCTCGACCAGGATCCAGCTCAGGTACGCCAGCGCGAAGGTGAGCACGACGGTGATCAGGATGTAGAGCGGGAAGAACATCGACGCCCCGGCCACCAGGACGACGAGCTGCTGCACCGGCCACGCGTAGATGTAGAAGCCGTACGACACGTCGTTGCGCGCGATCCACCGCGGCTGCGGGATGACCGACGACAGCCAGAGCAGTCCGTACGCGAGGAAGGGCGCCGCCGCCTGTCCGCCCCAGCGCGGCACGAGGAAGATCAGGGCCAGCGCGACGGCCAGAGCCCCGATCGCGACCCACGCGTTGATACCGGCGCGCTCGACGATGAAGAAGACGAACGCCCCGCCGAGGAAGAACGGCGCGAGCTTGGCGAGGAGGAAGAAGCTCTCGTCGAGCCCCCACCGCTGCGCGAACTCCACACCGATCCAGATCAGCAGGCTCACCACGAACGCGACGCCCGCGAGCCACGGCGACCGGCGGAACACGGCGAGACCACCCAGCAGCCAGACGAGCACGTAGCAGCAGAACTCGTAGAACAGCGTCCACAGCGACCCGTTCCACGCTCCCGGATAGGGCACCGACTGCAGCGTCGTGCCGATCGAGTAGTGGTCGATGTAGAGCGTGATGTTGCCCCAGATGTACTGCAGCGGTGTGAGGGGCGTGCTGAGGAACCCGGCGAGGGTGCCGTGCTCGATGACGGCGGCGACCGGCGCGAAGACGAAAGCGGTGACGACCAGGCACACCACGAAACCCGGGAAGATGCGGGCGATGCGGTGCAGGAGGTACTCCCCCGGCGGCGTGCGCAGGCGGCTGCGCGTGATCAGGAAGCCCGAGAGCACGAAGAAGCCCGCGACCGCCCACCCGCCCAGGTTCTCGCCGTGCAGGTGCGGGCCCTCGCCGCGCCCCGCGATGTAGAACGCGTGGGCGACGAGCACGAGCGCGGCCAGGATCAGCCGGAACAGGTTCAGGCTGTTCGCACGATAGGGGTACGGCGTCCCGCGCAGGGCGGTGGCGACGCTCACTTCAGGAGGTTTCGCGAGGCCATCTCGTCGAGCGAACGCTGGTAGCTGTCACCCTCGACCGGCTGGGTGAGGACCCACTGCACGAACTGCTCGACGCCGTCGCGGAACGACACCGACGGCGTGAAACCGAGGTGCTGCTGCAGGGCGGTGGTGTCGGCGAAGTTGTGACGGATGTCGCCGAGGCGGTAGTTGCCCGAGACGCGCGTGGGCACCTCGGTGCCGAACGCCGCGAACAACGCCGAGACCACGTCGTGGACGGTGGTGGCCACACCCGAGCCCACGTTGAGCACGTGCCCGCCGGCCGCGTCGTGGGTCGCGGCGAGGAAGGTGGCCTCGACGACGTCGTCGATGTAGACGAAGTCGCGGCTCTCGAGGCCGTCTTCGAAGATGTTGATCTCTTTGCCCTGGCGGATGAGGGTCGAGAAGATCGAGAGGATGCCCGTGTACGGGTTCTTCAGCGACTGGCCGGGGCCGTACACGTTCTGGTAGCGCAGGGCGACCGGCTGGATGCCGATCGTGGGCGCGACCGTCATGATCAGCGACTCCTGCATCTGCTTCGTGATGCCGTAGACCGACGAGGGGTGCAGGCGGGCGTCCTCCCCCGTGGGGATGAGCTCGAGGGCGTCCTCGCCCTCGACGTGCACCTCGAAGTCTCCGGCGGCCATGTCGGCGTCGGCCCGGTGCGAGGGGTAGACGGTGCGGCCGTCGGCGGTGCGGTACGCGCCCTCGCCGTAGATCGACCGCGACGACGCGATGACGAGGCGGTGAACGTCGTTCTCTTCGTTCGTCAGCAGGTCGAGCAGCTTCGCGGTGCCGCCGACGTTGGTCTCGACGTAGCGGTCGATCTCGTACATCGACTGGCCGGTGCCGGTCTCGGCGGCCAGGTGCACCACGACGGTCGCGCGCGCCAGCGAGCGACGCAGGTCGTCGGTCGAAGTGACGGTGCCCTGGATGACCTCGACGTCGTCGGCGATGGAGCGGAGCATCGGCGACGTGGTCGCGGGGTCGTCGCCGTGCACCTGCGGGATGAGCGCGTCGAGGACGGTCACGGTGTGCCCCGCGTCGACGAAGCGCCGCGCGAGTCGTGAGCCGATGAACCCGGCGCCGCCGGTGATGAGCACGTGATCGGGCAAGAGTTCTCCTGGAGTTCGGTGCGACGGGAGGCCGACGCCGCTCAGAGCGCGAAGATGTGCGCGACGGTCGATTGTATCCCGGCACTCGTTCCGTGCCGGATGACCCCGGGCAGCTCGGCGAGGCCGTGCAGACGCGACATCACGCGCACGCGCGCCGTGTTCGCGGTGCGCGACCAGCCCTTCGCGGCGGCGAGCTCGCGGGCGGTGCGGTAGTACGCGCGCTCGTCGCGGAAGCGTCGACCGTCGAGCAGCGTCTTCTGCGACGCGCTGGCGCCGTGACGCCGGTACGAGAACACCAGCTTGGGGTTGTAGGCGAGCACTCCCCCGTCGAACGCGATGTCCATGAGCAGGGCGAGGTCCTGGATGATCGGCAGTCCCTCGCGGAAGTCGATGCGTCGCAGGGTCTCGGTGCGGAACGCGAGCGAGGGCCAGTACAGCCAGTCCCCGCGGATCAGGCTCGTCGCCATCGCCTCACCGCGCAGCACCGCGATCGCTCCGTCGCCTCGTCGGCGCGGCGCGAGCAGCCCCGTCTTGACGCGATCGACCAGCGGACGCACGACCGTGCCGTGCTCGTCGATCACCTGCGCGCCGGGCTGGATGACATCGGCATCCGGAACCGCCCGCACGGTCGAGCGGATCACCTCGAGGTAGGTCGGGTGCAGAAGGTCATCGCATCCGAGGATCACGAGGTGCTCCGACTCGGCCCGACGGATCGCCTCGCGGTAGTTCTCGGTGATGCCGAGGTTGTGCTCGTTGCGCACGTAGGTGACGCGGGGATCGACGATCGCGGCGAAGTGCGCGGGCACCGACTCATCGGGATAGCAGTCGTCGATGACGGTCAGCCGCCACGACGGATCCGTCTGCGCGAAGACCGACTCCACCGTGTCGAACAGCAGCTGCGGGTCGCCCCAGAAGGGCACGATGATGTCGATCGGCTCGACGGCGTCAGCGGCCACAGGCGGTCACCTCGTAGAGACGGGCGGTGCCGACGGAGTCGACCAACCGCAGGGACGGCGATTTCGCGGCGCCCGCGAAGCCGGGGAACGAATGGGTCGCACCGTGCACCTCGTGCGTACCGAAATCGAGCAGATAGTCGACGTCGGTGGCCTCCACCGCCGGGCACACGCTCGGGTCGTCGTCGGCGTCGACCAGGTCGTCGTTGACGACCTGCATGTCGGGCGAGACGTCCATGAGCAGGTGGGGCATGAGCACGCGCCGGTCGGCGAGGGCGTAGGCCAGCCCCGTTCCCGTCCACGGGTTGCCCGCGATCACGGCGTCTTCGGGCACCAGCTCGGGGAGCTTGTCGATGAGGGCGAGCTCGTCCGTCGACACCAAGGCCGAGTCGGGGGTGACGCGGTAGCCTCCCGACGCGCCCACGACCGCGTCGCGCACGGCCACGAGCTGGCTGGCACCGACCACGACCACCGCGACGGCGACCAGGGCGGCGACGGCGGCGCGCGGAGTCATCGAGGTGCGCTGCACCAGACGCGCCAGCACGGCGGCGACGACAGCGACGCCGTAGGCCGCGAGCGGGATCGCGATGAGCGGGATCAACGCGGCCAGACGCGGGGCGTTGTTGTACCAGGCCGCCGTCAGCAGATCGCGGAAGTTTCCCCAGGGGAACGCGGATGCCGCGATGTACAGCACCGCGAACACCACCAGCGTCACCAGGGCGTACACCTCGATCAGCCGGCGCGAGCGGACCGCGGCGATGACGCCGATCCACATCAGCACGGCGAGCACGATGGGCACGGCTCCGCCCGACAGGCCGAGCGTGGCGACCTCGCCCATGGCCTGACCGAGCGTCTCGGTGATGGGCCACCCGCGCGCCTCGAGCGGCGGGCGCAGGATGCGCCAGGCGACGAACGCGACGACGAGCCAGACCGCCGAGCCCGACAGCACGAGGATCACCGCGCGTCGCGCGGGTCGGGTGCGCAGGTAGGCGAAGACGGCGAAGAGCAGCGCGAGCGTGCCCGCGAACAGCCAGCCCACGAACGCGCCGGGGTGGAACAGCGCCAGGCCCGGCAGCGAGCCGACGAGGAAGAGAACGACGACACCGCGCGACGCGCCGTTCTCGGGCGCGCGCAGGCCGAGTGCCGACAGGGTCACGGCGAGCACCGCGGGAAGGGCGCACACCGCGAGGAAGAACGGGTACAGCACGCCGTAGTCGATCATCAGCAGCGGGAAGGCCGGAACCCCGGCCGCCAGCACGCCCGCGGCCGCCAGCACGACGGGGCGACGACCGAACAGGGTGGCCGAGAGCAGCACCACGCCGGCGGGCCAGACGAGGGCGGCGCCGGCGATCATCACCGCGTTGGAGGCGACGGGGATGGAGCAGCCGACGAGCTGCACGACGAGAGCGACGCTCGCGTGCCACCCGGCCGGGTAGAACGGCACGCCGCCCGAGGGGCTCGTCATCTGGCCCACGTGCAGCGGCGAGGCGTTCTGGGTGTCGAGGATGAAGCGCGTCGCGTTGAGGTGGAAGACGTTGTCGAAGCTCTGCGAGAAGTCGCTGGGAGCGCCGACGACGTACACGAGCTGCGCGGTGAGCAGCACCGCGCCCACGACGAGTCCGCCGATCGTCGCGACCGACGCCCACGGAACGGAGACGGCGGATACCGAGCGCCCGGCGCGGAAGAAGAAGCCCACCACGGCCGCGATCGCGATCACCACGACCGCCACGATCAGCACCGGCACGCTCGACCACGGCATGCCGATGAGCGGTGCCACCACGGAGGCCAGACCGATGACGGTCAGCGACGCGGGGGCGGCGACCGCCCACGCGAGCAGTCCGCCCAGACGCGCGGCGCGCGCGGCGGCGTAGCCCGGCACGATCAAGAGGGCGGCCGCCACCAGCAGGGCGGGGACGGCCGCGAACCACTCCCCGATCACGCGGCCGCTTCCTCCGCGAGCTCGCGCTGCGGGCGGCGCTCGGGGTACTCGATCTTCGGGTTGAACCCGATGCCCGCGAACAGGCGGCCGAGGAGCTTGGCCCGCAGGGGCAGCGACACGCGTCCGCGGTGCAGGCTGACGAACAGGCGCGCACCGAACTCGAGGAAGTACAGCAGACCGCGGTGGTGCAGCTGGTACGACGCCTCGTTGCGCACGCCGTACGCGAACTTCCACACGCTCTTGGCATCCACCATGCTGAAGTTCACACCGCGGTTCTCACCCATGTCGTGCACGACGACGCTGTCCATCACCTGCACGCCCGGGCACCGCCGCGTCAGGCGCAGGGTGTACTCGCGGTCGTCGAACCAGATGAAGTAGTCGCGGTACGGCAGGCCGTACTCGGCGATCGCCCAGCGCGGGATCAGCACGCTGACGAACGAGCAGGCCGTGACCATGACGTTGGACTGCCCCTTGACGAGCAGACGCGCCCAGTCCCACGTGGGGACGGGGTTGTTCATCTCGCAGATGTTGCCGTCGATGTACTCGACGACCGAGCATGCGAACGGAACGTCGCCGCCGAGCTCCGCCACCGACTGCTCGAACCCGCGAACGAGCGCCTCCAGCGCCTGCGGGCGGGGGTAGCAGTCGTCGTCCATGATCCACACGTGGTCGGCACCCGAGGCGTACCCGTGCACCATGCCCTCGGCGAAGCCACCGGCGCCGCCGGAGTTCGTCGCCATCGTCACGACCTCGTAGGGCAGCCTCCACTCGCGCTCGAGCAAGTACGCCGCGGTGCCGTCGGTCGAGGCGTTGTCGATGACGAACACCTTCGCGGGTGCGTGCGTCTGCGCCTCGAGCGAGGCGAGCACCGTCTTCAGCTTCTCGAGTCGGTTGAACGTGACCACGACTGCGGCGACCGTCACCATGAGCCCACCTCCTGTGCGAACCAGCTGCTCGCCGTCTGGGCGGCCAGGAGCCGCTTCTCTGCTTCTCGTTCGTCTGTCCACAGCTGGCGGCGCGCGTCTTCGTCGGCGGCGAGCCAGCGCACCTTGTCGGCGAGACCCGCCACGGCGCGGTGGACGTTGCGCGGCACGAGGGCGCGCGCGGGGACCAGGTCGGACTGCGCGCCCACGTCGGTGGACACCACCGGCACACCGTGCGAGATCGCCTCGAGCGTGGTGAGGGTCAGTCCCTCGTTGTGGGAGGTGACCACGAGCAGGTCGCTCTCGGCGAGGGTGTCGTCGACGGGCACGCGCGAGGAGCGCCGCTCGATGCGGTCGACCAGTCCCTCGTTGCGGATGATGTCGTCGATCCAGGCCGACATGTCGCCGTCTCCGTGCAGGATGAAGCGCATCTCGGCAGCGGCGTCGCCGAGGCGGTTGACCATCTCGACGAAGACCTCGGGGGCCTTCTGCCGCGCCGTGCGTCCCACGAAGGCCACCGTGAAGGGAGTGCCGTCGCGGCGCGGGCGGAACTGCGCGTCGCGGGGGGCGACGGTGAGGCCGCCGAGGGGCGCCATGACGACCTTCGAGGCGGGCACGCCCTGCACCTGCGTCATCCACCGCTTCAGCGACGGGGAGATGACGTGGTGCGCGGTGATCACGCCGTCGACCATCACGCTCGAGACGGGGAAGCCGCCACCGCGGTACTCGATCACGTGCGTCGAGTCGACGATGGGGATGTCGGGGCGCGAGCGCCGGATCCAGTGCAGGCGGTCGTACAGCCACTGGTTGTGGTGCACCACGACGCCGCGGATGTCGAACGAGCGCAGCAGGCCGCGCAGCAGCTGCTCGACGCCGGGCGTCTGCGAGCGGGCGATGTGCTCCGAGAAGGGGATGATGACGGCGCCGTCGAGCTCGGCGCGCGTGATCCACGGCTGGTGGGAGTCGCGGCCGCTGATCACGATGGGGAGGAAGCCCGCTTCGCGCACCAGTCGAATGGTCTCGAACGCCCAGCGCTCGGCGCCGCCGAGTTCGAACCAGTGGATGCCGATCAGGACAGCGGGGATGGCCCCCTCTTCGGCGGGCCCGACCGGCACGATCTCGCTCGTGGCGTGATGCCCCTTGCCGGTGAACTCCTTGTCGTACTGACGACGGGCCGCCGGCTTGGCGTAGCTGCGGCGATGGCGCAGCAGCTCGAGGTCGCGCGCCTCGTCGTAGAGCAGAGGAGTGCGGGCGCGCACCGCGCGCAGAACGCGACGCAGCGGATCGCGGGCGAGGTGGCGGGGCGGGTCGAAGTCGAGGGCGGCGTCGCTCGAGACGTAAAGGTGGCGCTGCGGCAGATCGATCATCGCGTCGGCGACGGCCTCGGCGCGGATGTGGCGGCGGTCTTCGGGCTCGACGGTGCTGCGGAAGCGCAGGCTGTAGAGGCGCTTGCGGAAGATGCGCGACAACCCGTCGAAGGTGGCGTCGTCGGTCGTGCGCGGCTCGAGCTCCCACGTGCCGTCGTAGACGTGCGCGTCGATCTCGCGACCCGGGGCGGTGAGAGCGTGGAAGTTCAGCGCTCCGACCAGCAGTCGACGCTCTCGCTCCGACAGCTCGGTGGGGACGTCCGCCTCCGCCGTCAACTGGAAGAGAGCCGGTTGGCCCAGGACGCTTTCGAGTTTCACAGCGAGGAGAGTTCTTTCTTCGTCGGGCGGGGGGCGACCCGGTGATCCTAGCAACCCACATGGGGGGCTCCCTGTGGGCGACCGGTTAGGATCGAGGGCGGCCCGTTCCGCGCCGGGGCTTCCCGCCGCCCCTCCCCCATCCACTGCCTCAAGGAGGGCAATGTCCCGCAGATCGCCCGAGCCCTCCGTGCTCACGCAACCGGGCGGAAGCGTCGGACTCCTCGACGTCTTCCGACGGCGGTACCTCCTGTCGCTGATCGTCCGCAAGGAGATCCAGATCCGCTACCGCGGGTCGGTCCTGGGCTGGCTGTGGTCGTACGTCAAGCCGCTCGTGCAGTTCGTCGTGTTCTTCCTGGCCATCGGCGTCTTCCTCGGCATGAACGGCCGCGTCGAGTTCTTCCCGATCTACCTGCTCGCCGGCAACACGATCATCACCTTCTTCAACGAGGCGTTCTCGAACGGCACCCGCTCGCTCATCGACAACGCCGCCCTGATCAAGAAGATCTACCTGCCGCGCGAGATGTTCCCGGTGTCGAGCATGCTCATCGCCGCGGTCAACACGCTGCCGCAGATCGTCGTGGTGCTCATCATCGCGATGATCTTCGGCTGGGCGCCCACTCTGCTGCACATCGGGGCCCTGCTGCTCGCCCTCGTGATCATCGCGCTGCTGGCGACCGGACTGGGGCTGCTCTTCGGAGCCATCAACGTCACCTTCCGCGACGCGCAGAGCTTCGTCGAGATCATCGTCATGTGCGCCGTGTGGGCCTCGCCTGTGATGTACCAGTGGGAGATGGTCGCCAACCAGGTTCCGCACTGGTTGTTCGTGCTCTACCGGCTGAACCCGCTCACCGTCGCCGTCGAACTGTTCCACTACGGCGTCTGGTACCCCCTCGACCCGCAGGGCGGACAGGTCCTCCCCGGCCTGCTCGCGTACTCGGGCGTCGCCGTCGTGGTCTCGCTGACCTTCCTGCTCGTGGGCCAGCTCGTCTTCCGCCGTCTGGAGGGTCGCTTTGCCCAGGACCTCTGATCACACCATGACCGAGCCGAGCGTCGTGGTCGACGAGGTGCACAAGGACTTCAAGCTGCGCCACACGCACAGCATCAAAGAAACCTTCCTCGCGGCCGTGCGCCGCAAGCCCCTCACCACCGACTTCCACGCGCTCGACGGCGTCTCGTTCTCGATCGCGCAGGGCGAGGCGGTGGCGCTGCTGGGCTTCAACGGCTCGGGCAAGTCGACCATGCTCAAGCTCATCTCGGGCGTGCTCAGCCCCGACAGCGGTGCGGTGCGCACCCGCGGGCGGGTCGCCGGTCTCATCGAGGTCGGCGCCGGCTTCCACCCCGACCTGTCGGGTCGCGAGAACATCTTCCTCAACGCCGCGATCCTGGGCATGACCAAGCGCGAGACCGAGGAGCGCTTCGACGACATCGTCGCGTTCAGCGAGATCGAGAAGTTCATCGACACCGAGGTCAAGCACTACTCCTCGGGCATGTTCCTGCGCCTGGCGTTCTCGGTGGCGATCCACACCGAGGTCGACGTGCTGCTGATCGACGAGATCCTGTCGGTCGGTGACGAGCCGTTCCAGCAGAAGTGCCTGGCCCGCATCCGTCAGCTGCACGACGCGGGCAAGACGCTCGTGGTGGTCAGCCACGACCTCGACATGGTGTCGAACCTGTGCGGTCGCGGCATCCTGCTGCGCGAAGGGAACGTGGCCTTCGACGGCGAGAGCAAGCGCGCCGTCGAGCTCATGCGCCAGTAATCTCACCCGATCGCGCGGCGAGCGTCACGCGGAGACGGCACGCGTTTCACCCCGGTGGGGACTGATCCGGATGCCGTGACTCAGAGCTCGGCGTGCAGGGCCCATACGCGCTCGGCCAACGCCGGCCAGGCGAAGCCCTTCGCACGGTCGCCCGCGAGCACGCGCAGCCGGTCGGCGTCGTCGCCCAGGGCGCGCGCGAGGGCGGGGCCGAGTGCGTCGGAGGTGGCGAAGGCCGCGGCATCCGCCAGCACTTCCCGATGCACGGGGGTGTCGAGCGCGACGATGGGCACGCCCAGCGCGAGGGCGTCGACGGCCCGCCACGGCCAGTCGGTGCGGGAGCTCGCGGTGACGAAAGCTTTCGCGTGCGAGAGCACCGCGGCGCGGTCGAGAACGTCGAGCGAGCCCCGCGCATGCACGCGCGCTGCCGTGAGGCCGGCGGCGACGGCGAGGTCGCTCACCGCGGCCTCCTCGCCCTCGGGCACGTCGAGGACCACGACGTCGAGGTCGGCGCCCGCCTCGGCGATCGCGGCGAAGACGGAGGAGAGATCGTCGGATGCCGCGGTGGCCCCGGCCGCGGCGATGAACGACGACGGCAGATCGAGGTGGCGCAAGCGCCCCACGGCGTCGGTCGGCACGCGCAGGCCGGCGGCGGGGGCTCCCCCCAGCACGCGCACCTTCTTCGCGAGCTTCGGCTTGGCCATCTCGGTGAGGCGCTCGGCCATCGCGTGCGTCGGGACGATCACGGCGTCGGCGTGCTTACCGATCCGCGAGAGCAGGGCGCGCGCGGCGAGGACCTCGGACTTCGGAAGCTCGTCGGCGGTCTCCCACGCGCGCAGCTCCCAGAGGGTCACGACGATCTGGTGCGTCTCGTTGACGCGGTCGTGGCGCACGAGCGGGGCGAGGGCCGTGGGCGAGTGGATGAGTCCCTTGCCGATCCCCGGCGCCACCCCGAGCTGCCACGACGCCGCGAGCTCGCGTCGACGCACGGCCAGGCGCGTCTCGGAGCTGAGCCCGGCGATGGGCTGGTCGTCGCCGAGACCCGGTGCGGGCGTGATCGCGGCGACGTCGCAGCCGCGTGGGGCGGTGGCGACGAGCGCCTCGGTCAGCGACGCGGACGCCTCGGCGAGATCGCGCGAGGTCGGAGCGACGAGTTGATCGAGGACGACGCGGAGGGTGACGGTCACGGCGCGGGGCTCTCCGTTTCGGTCGGGGGGTGCAGCTTGTCGTGCACCATCTGCTGCACCTGGGCGTAGTCGGGGTCGAACTCGTCGACACCGCCCGCGGGGGTGAGCTCGAGCGTGCCGACCGGCTGGTCCTTCGCCTTGAGCGCGAGGTTGACGAGCGTGGGGGCGATGAGGCCCTGCGGCAGGTCGGTCTCGACGAGGCTGGTGGTGCTGTTCGCGACCTCTTGGAAGTGCGTCAGCACGTTCTGCGGGGTGAACTGCGAGAGGACCGCCTCCTGCAGCTCGCGCTGACGGCGCATGCGGTCGAAGTCGCTCGTGGTGTAACGCGAACGGGCGTACCACTGGGCCGTATCGCCGTCCATGTGCTGCTGGCCGGGTTCGATCCAGCCGAACGCCCAGTCGTCGACGGGCTGGCCGTCGTAGGCGGGTCCCCCCTTAGGCAGGCGCTCCTGCACGTTGATGTCGACCCCGCCGAGCGCGTCGATGACGTCGGCGAAGCTCTTCATGTCGATCAGGACGTAATAAGGAATCTGGATGCCGAGGATCCCCTCGGCCGCATCCTTCGTCGCCTCGATGCCCGGCTCGCTGCCCCGCTCCTTCGTGCCGGGGTACAGCTTGTTGCCGTCCTGGCAGATCTCGACCTCGGTGCGCAGCTGGTTGATGCCGCTGCCCCACCCGCACGTCGCGTTCGCGTAACCGGTGTGCCCGTTCGGGTACTCGTCCTGCATCGGCCCCGGCGCGAAGGGGAAGTGCGGCATGTCGCGCGGGATGCCGGTGATCGTCGTCGCCCCGGTGTCGGCGTTGATGGAGACGACCGAGATGCTGTCGAAGCGCATGGAGTCGCGGCCCTCGCCCGAGTCCGCGCCGAGCAGCAGGATGTTGTAGTACCCGTCGGAGGGCGGGACCACCGCCGCCGACTGTGCGAAGAGCTGGGAGAAGGCGTCTCTCGTGGTGCCGGCCGCCTGCGCGGCCCACGCGGCGCCCGAGCCCGACAGCGCGAGCAGACCGACCGAGACGATCGTCATGGCGATGCGCGCGATCGGCCCGACCCGCACGAGCCGCACGAGCCGCAGGGTGTCGATGGTGAGAACGACCCACAGGGCCGCGTACGCGAGGAGCACGATCTGCACGATCGTCAGCGGAAGCGGACGGAACCACGACAGGAAATCGGGGATGAACGACCCGGTCGCGAGGGCGAACAGCACGCTCGGCGACAGCAGCGCGAACAGGCCGGTCAGCACGAGCACGGTCCACATCAGCAGCGTGGCACCGAGCCCGAACCGGCCGAGTCGGCGATTGCCGGCCACCACCTGCGCCGACCCGGGGAGCACGAAGTTCAGCACCACGAGCCACCATCCGCGGCGCGTCATGACCTCGGTCGAGGTGGCGTCGGGGTGTCGCAGCGGCTGTGCGTCGACGAGTCGCTCCTGCGCGCGCGGGCGCGGAGCCGCGAGGGTCACAGGGAGTCCTTCAGGCGGCGGTTCTTCTCCTCCACCTGCTGTTCGAGGTCGCGGGCGTAGGCCTCGACGCGGTCCGCGATGTCGGCGTCGGCACTGCCGAGGATCCGCGCCGCCAGCAGACCGGCGTTCTTCGCCCCGTTGATCGAGACGGTGGCGACCGGGATCCCCGCGGGCATCTGCACGATGCTCAGCAGCGAGTCGAGCCCGTCGAGGGTGGCCAGCTGTACGGGCACGCCGATCACGGGCACCGAGGTGACCGAGGCCAGCATGCCGGGCAGGTGCGCCGCTCCCCCGGCCCCGGCGATGATCGCGCGCAGTCCGCGGCCCCGGGCCTCGCGGCCGTAGCGCACGAGTTTGTCAGGAGTGCGGTGGGCCGAGACGACCTCGACCTCGTGGGGGATGCCGAACTCGGTCAGCACCTGACTGGCGGCGTCCATGACGCGCCAATCGGAGTCGGAGCCCATGACGACGCCGACCACGGGCGTCTCGGAGGAATGCAGCGGCCGGGTCACCGGTCCAGGCTAGGCGCGCCCGCTGAAAGATCGCGGAGCGGCGCGCTCAGTCGAAGAACGCGGCAGCCGCTCGACCCTCGTAGACGACGTCGTCGAGGTCGTCGCCGACGACGTTGACGTGGCCGACCTTGCGGCCCGGGCGCGGGTCCTTGCCGTAGGTGTGGATCTTGGCGGAGGGGTGCGCGGCCATGGCACCGGCGAACCGCTCGTCGAGGGTGCCCTCGGCCGGGCCGCCCAGCACGTTGATCATGACGGTCCACGGGGCCACGGCATCCGTCGCCCCCAGGGGGAGGTCGAGCACCGCACGCAGGTGCTGCTCGAACTGGCTCGTGACGGCGCCGTCCTGGGTCCAGTGACCGCTGTTGTGCGGCCGCATGGCCAGTTCGTTGATGAGGATGCGCTCGTCAGTGGTCTCGAACAGCTCGACGGCGAGCATGCCCGTCACCCCCAGCCCCTCGGCGACCGCGACGCCGATCTCGGCCGACACGCGCTGCACGCGGGCGTCCGCTCGGGGCGCCGGAGCGACGACCTCGGCGCACACGCCCCCGCGCTGCACGGTCTCGACCACGGGGTACGCGCGCACCTCGCCGGACGGGCGACGCGCGACCTGCTGCGCGAGCTCGCGTGTGAAGTCGACGAGTTCTTCGACCAGGAGCGAGCCGCCGCCTGCGTCTTCGGCGAGAGCGGCGAACCAGTCGTCGGCCTCGGTCGCGGCCGAGACGACGCGGACGCCCTTGCCGTCGTACCCGCCGCGCGGGGTCTTCACGACGGCACGACCGCCGTGGGCGTCGAGGAAGTCCTGCAGATCGGATGCCGAGGACACGGCGGCCCAGTCGGGTTGGGGCAGGCCGAGCTCGGCCATCTTGGCGCGCATGACGAGCTTGTCCTGCGCGACGCCGAGGGGCGCCGGACCGGGGTGCACGGCGACGCCGGCGGCGACCAGCGCGGCGAGCACGTCCTGCGGCACGTGCTCGTGGTCGAAGGTGATGACGTCGACGTCACGGGCGAAGGCGAGCACCGTCTCGGCGTGGCGGTAGTCGCCGACGGCCGTCGCGGCGAGCGCCGCCGACATGCCCTCGGTCTCCGCGAGAACGCGGATTTCGACACCCAGCTCGACGGCAGGCGCGATCATCATCCGCGCCAGCTGTCCGCCACCGACCACTCCGACTCGCAGCGCCATGCCGCTCCTTCCGTCAATTCCCATTCTGACGGGCCGCGCGCGGCGATGCGACCCGGCCCCGGCGCCCTCAGGTCCCTGAGCCCAGCCCAGGTCCCTGAGCCTGTCGAAGGGACCGCGACCCGCGCACCCCCGCGACCCGTCAGGTCCCTGAGCCTGTCGAAGGGACCGCAACCCGCAGACCGCGACGCCCCGGCGCCACCCAGGTCCCTGAGCCTGTCGAAGGGACCGCAACCCGCAGACCGCGACGCCCCGGCGCGCCTCAGGTGTCGATCGAGCCCGAACCGAAGGTCTGCGAGTCGCGGTGCGCGAGGATCTGGTTCACCTCGACCTGGTCGACGAGCGTCTCGTGCACGAGCACGGCGTTCGGCACGTTCTTCATCCGGAGCGGCGGTTCGACGCCGTTCGACAGGCTGAGGGTGCCGGCTCCCCACAGGCGCTGGAGGATGCCGCGCCGCATCTGGATCGCGTAGCCGCGCACGTGCGAGATCTCGCGCTGGCTCGTTCCGAACAGTCCCGAACGCTCGATCACCCGCCGCGTGGTGATGGTCCACGTGTGCGAGAGCCAGACGAGGTAGGGCACCACCACGAGCAGCAGCACGAGAGCACCCGCCGCGGTCAGCAACATCCAGTTCTCATAGGGTTCGGGCAGGTTGTCGTAGAAGTAGGCGGTGGCCCCCGCGACGCCGATCAGCACGAGGGCCGAGAGCGACAGGCGCCGCGCGTGCGAGCGCAGGCGCGCGATGCGCAGTTCAGGCGCGGCGACCCCCGGCGCCGGCGTACGCGGGCGTCCGATCGAGCTCGACGGCTGGGTCACGCTCTCATTGTGCGTGGTCGAGCCTGTGCGATCCCGATGCCACGCGGACCTCACCCGCAGTACTCACCCGGCAGCATTCGCGAGACCGCCAGCTGCACCACCACTCCGTCGCGGGTGCGCATCGTCACCAGTCCGTCCCGGGCGATGAGCCGGCCCTCGTCGGTGACGGTGTACTGCGCGTCGGGGTAGGCCGCGCGCACCTCGGCTTCGGTCGCCCCGATGCCGATGCCGCGATCGGTGCGCGGCCCCACCGTGAAGTCGGGGGCGTCGTTGTCGTAGCGGTCCCACGAGACGACGCCGACGGTGTCGGGATCGCCCTCGTAATCGCGCACGAGCCACAGCGAGCCGTTCTCGGCGATCCAGGCGGGGTCTCCGTCGGGTCGGCACGTCGCGGCGTCGGGGAAGCCCGCCACCGCGTCGAGGATGCCCTCGCCCAGCTTCACCGGTCCGATGCCCTCATCGGTGACCCGCCACTGCGCGGGATCGGCGGGATCGGCGGTCGCGGTCGGCGGGACGGTGGTGGCCGGTGGCGTGGTGGCCGGTGGCGTGGTGGCCGGTGGCGTGGACGCAGGAGTCGTCGGAGCGGAAGTCGGCGTCGGCGTCGGGCTGGCGACGACGGTGGGCGTCGCCGCCACCGTGCCCCCGGAGAGCGCTCCGCTCGCGAAGACCGACGTGCCCACGACGGCCGCGACCAGCACGGCCGCCGCGCCGCCCGTGAGGGCGAGGGTGCGGCGACGCCGGCGGTGCTCGAGGTTGTCGATGCCGGCGTCGATGGCGTCCGAGAGCGACGCGCGCTCGCGAGGGGTGAGGTGGTCGTCTTTCGTCATCGCACTGCTCCTTCGGCGGAGAGGGGGTGGAGGCCGTCCGCGGCGACGCGAAGGCGCGCCTTCGCCCGCGAGAGGCGGGATTTGACGGTGCCCGGCGCGACGCCGAGCGCCGCGGCGATCTCGGCCTCGGTGTAGCCCTGCATCGCCGAGAGCACGAGCACCTGCTGATCGCGCACCGGCATGGTCGCCAGCACGCCGAGGATGCCCGACTCGTCGCGCGCAGCGATCTCCGCGTGACGCGGATCGTGATCGATCCGGCTGAGCGCGAGGCGGTGGCGGCGACCCGACCGCTCGAGGTTGCGCACCGTGTTCGTCACGGTGTTCAACAGCCAGGGCAGCGGCGAACCGTCGACGAGTCGCACGGTGCGCCGCTTGCGCCACAGTTCGAGGAACGCGATCGCCACGGCGTCCTTCGCGTCCTCGCGCACGCTCAGCAGCCGCACCGCGTGGCGGAACAGGCGTTGCTCGTGCCGGTCGAACAGCGTCCGGAAGGCGGCGCGATCGCCGTCCCGCGCACGCGGCCACAGGAGGAGGTCGGGATCGTTCATACCCGGGGATGTCCGCAGGGGCGCGGATGGTTCCCGATCGATCGAAGGCGTCAGCGCACGTGCACGACGTCGCCGGCCGAGACGATGGTCTCGATGGTTCCGGATGCCACGACCAGGCGTCCGTCGGGATCGATGCGCACCGCGGTGCCGGCCAGGGTCGTCCCGTCGGGCATCGCCACCGCGACCTCGCGCCCCACCGTGACGCACAGCTTCTCGATCTCGCGGTTGACGCGGTCGATGTCGTCGTGGGTCAGGCGCGCGAGCGTCTTCGACAGGTCGTCGAGGTAGTCGGCGAGGAGCTGGTCGTCGTCGCACTCGGCACCGATCGCGGCGAACGAGGTCGCCGTGGTCACGGGCAGATCGGCGCGGGTCATGCGCGTGTTCACTCCCGCGCCCACCACGACCATGTCGGGGTCGCCGGGCACGACCTCGGCGAGGATGCCGCAGATCTTGCCGCCGTCCACGAGCACGTCGTTCGGCCACTTCAGCTCGGCGGTGCCGCCGTGGCCGGTCAGCTGGTGGCCGATCGCGCGCGTCATCGCAGCTCCCGCCGCCAGGGGGATCCAGCCTCGCAATGCGGGCGGGACCATCGTCGCGTCGACGACCACCGACACGGCGAGCGCCGTTCCGGCGGGGGCCGTCCACGACCGGTCGAGGCGGCCGCGGCCGGCGCGCTGGTCGTCGGTGACGAGCAGCGACAGGTGCGGCCACCCCTCGGGGTCGGCGGCGACGGCGGCGACGACGTCGGCGTTCGTGGAGTCGGTGGTCTCGACGACCTGGAGGCGGGGGCTGTGGGCGGCGGCGAGCGGGTATCCGGCTGCGGGGATCGGCATGACCACACCCTAGGCAACCGGCCCGGTGCGCGGCATCCGGTTGCGCCGACGGCATCGGCCTCTTCGTGCCGCGATGGCCGGATGCCACAGCGCCTCGCCGGTTCGCTTGTGCGCACCCTCCAACGTGCGCGCCGACGCTGTCGCTAGGGTGGAAAGCGTGACCGACCAGCCCGATCTCTTCACCACCGCCGGCAAGATCGCCGACCTGCGCAGCAGGTTCCAGGAGGCGGTCGTCGACGCCGAAGCCGCCGCCCGCGACAAGCAGCACGCGAAGGGCAAGCTCACCGCCCGCGAGCGGCTCGAGATGCTGGTCGATCCCGGCTCCTTCGTCGAGCTCGACGAGTACGTGCGCCACCGCACCACCGCGTTCGGCATGGACAAGTCGCGCCCCTACGGTGACTCGGTCGTCACCGGCACCGGCACGATCCACGGCCGCACCGTCGCGGTGTACGCGCAGGACTTCTCGACCTTCGGCGGCTCGCTCGGCGAGGTCGCCGGCGACAAGATCATCAAGGTGATGGAGCTGGCGCTGCGCAGCGGCATCCCGATCATCGGCATCCTCGACTCCGGCGGAGCCCGCATCCAGGAGGGCGTCGTCGCCCTCGGCAAGTACGGCGAGATCTTCCGCCTGAACACCGCGGCATCCGGAGTCATCCCCCAGATCTCGATCATCATGGGACCCGCCGCCGGTGGAGCGGTGTACTCCCCCGCCCTCACCGACTTCGTCATCATGGTCGACAAGACCAGCCAGATGTTCGTCACCGGCCCCGACGTCATCAAGACCGTCACCGGCGAGGACGTCGGCATGGAGGAGCTCGGCGGAGCCCACACCCACAACACCCGCTCGGGCGTGGCGCACTACCTCGCCGACGACGAAGACGACGCGATCGACTACGCGCGCGGCCTCATCGGCTATCTGCCCGACAACAACCTCGCCGAGATCCCGGTGTACGAGACGCCGTTCGAGTTCGAGACGACGGATGCCGATCGCTCGCTGAACACCGTCATCCCCGACTCGCCGAACCAGCCGTACGACATCCACACCGTGATCGACGGCATCGTGGACCCTTCGACAGGCTCAGGCACCGGAGAATTTCTGGAGGTGCAGCCGCTGTTCGCACCCAACATCGTGATCGGCTTCGGCCGCATCGAGGGCCGCACGGTCGGCATCATCGCCAACCAGCCCTCGCAGATGGCCGGAACCCTCAACATCGACGCGGGCGAGAAGGCCAGCCGCTTCGTGCGCTTCTGCGACGCGTTCTCGGTGCCGATCGTCACCCTCGTCGACGTTCCCGGCTACCTCCCCGGCACCGACCAGGAGTGGACCGGCGTCATCCGCCGCGGCGCGAAGCTGCTGTACGCGTACGCCGAGGCCACCGTGCCGCTGGTGACCGTGATCCTGCGCAAGGCCTACGGCGGCGCCTACATCGTCATGGGCTCCAAGCAACTGGGCGCCGACATCAACCTCGCGTGGCCCACCGCCGAGATCGCCGTCATGGGCGGTCAGGGCGCGGTCAACATCCTCTACCGCGGCGAGATCAAGCGCGCAGAAGAGGCCGGCGAAGACGTCGCGGCCGTGCGCACGCGCCTGGCGAACGAGTACACCTACAACGTGGCGTCGCCGTTCCTGGCGGCCGAGCGCGGTGAGCTCGACGGGATCATCGAGCCAGCGCAGACGCGCGTCTCGATCGCCAAGGCCCTGCGGGCGCTGCGCAACAAGCGCGCGAGCCTGCCCGCCAAGAAGCACGGGAACATCCCGCTGTGACCGACGCCGCATCCGCCGCCGACCTGCCGCCCGCCGTGGCGGAGGTCGTGCGCGGAACCCCGACCGAAGAGGAGCTGGCCGCGGCGATCGTCGTGGTCAGCGAGGCGTACCTGCGCGAGGTGGCGGATGCCACGGCGCCCGACGACGCGCCCCGCTCGCGGTGGGAGCTCTCGGCGCGCGGTCTGCGTGCACCGCTGAACCGCGCCGCGGGGTGGCACGGTTTCACGGGCTGACCGCTCGGACGGGAAGTGTCCCCCGAAATACCTACAGACGCCGCGTTGACCGTCGCGAATACTGGAGGAGCTGGAACGCATCACGCGTTCGGCCGGACCGCTCCTTCGAGCCGGATTCGGCCGTGCGGACGGTTTTCGGGTAACCGTTCGCCCGGGTGAGGGGTCGGCGCATCGCCGCCCCTCACCCCATCCTCTCCCCCGCTGCGTCGACGGCCTCCCCCCGGGTCTGCTCCGTGGGCTGGGCGCGCTGCCGGAGACCCCCGTCGCGCGGGCGCGGGCACCTCGGCATCCGGAAACGTCCGCTGACGGAGTCGGCGCTCGTGCCTCGCCGTCGGTGCGGGGTCAGCGCGGGCGGCGGATCTCGTGCCAGAGGTCGACGTGGTCGTCGTCGCCGCCGGACTGGTCGGCGTTGGAGCGTCCGACCACCGTGACGGCGATCTCGTGGTGCGGCGAGGTGCGGATGATGACGCGGTCGGACACCGCCTCGCGCAGCACCCCGGCCAACTCGGCGCGGATCGCATCGAGATCGACCGAGGGGATCCCCTCGAGCCCGCCCTCGTCGAAGAGGTTGACGATCGCTCCGCGGCGCCGCGCGGCGTCGATCTCCGAGCGCACGACGTCGTCGAGGAGGCGATTGCCGCGCAGCTCGTCGCGCAGGCTCGCCTCGGCGCGACGCGCGGCTTCCTTGTCGGCGGAACGGAGGTTGCCGCCGTTCTCGATCGTGCGCGCGAGGATCGGCCCCGCCGCCTGCAGCGCCCGCTGCACGTGGATGCGGCGCTCGCGCTGGCGGCCGCTCTGCGAGGCTTGCCACGCGGATGCCGCCTGCTGCAGCTCGGCGAGATGCTCGGCGTCGCGCGCCGCCCGGTCGAGGGCGATCATGACCAGCTGCGCCGCCGACACCCAGACGATCGACCCCACGAGCCCGAGGCTCAGCGCCTCGAGAGGCCCGAGCCACAGCGAGGTCGACACCGCGAGGATCGCCATGCCGGTCCACGCGACCACGGGGCGGCGACGCACCATGACGATGGTCATGAGCGCGCCGATCCCCCCGATCACCCAGGTGACGAACGGCTGGGCGCGTCCTTCGGCCGTGACGGCGAGGAACGGCGCGTTCGAGACGAGGACCGCCACGATGAGGGCGAGGGCGACGCCCCACCCGGGGAGCCGCGCGGGAGTGTTCGACGAGTCGTCGGCGCGCGGGTCGCGCGCACCGATAGCGAAGATCCACAGCCAGGTCACCGGCAGGTAGAGGAACAGGGCGCCCACCAGGAGCCATCCGCGCACCACGGTGTCGGGCGAGGTCCAGATGAGGCCGCGAGCGGCGAGATAGGCCGTGAACGCGAGCCCGATGACGGAGAGGATGGAGCGGACGGTCACCAGCGGTCACCGCTCTCCCACTCGAGGGTGACGGTGGTGCCCCCGGCGTGGGAGTCGATCTCGCTGCGTCCACCGACCGCGGCGAGGCGGGCGTCGATCGAGCCGCGGATGCCGAGACGATCGGCCGGGATCGCCGCGACGTCGAAACCGGGTCCGGTGTCGCGGACGCGCACCGCCACTCCGCCCGGGGTCGTGGAGCCGGTCAACAACACGGTGAGCCCCTGCGCGTCGGCGTGCTGCACGGCGTTCGCGACGGCCTGCAGCGCGGCCAGCACCAGGGCGCGGGCGACGCGGCCGGGCACGCGCGGGGTGCCCTCCTCGACGGCGCGGGCGACGGTCAGCTCGACGCCCAGCTCGCGGGCAGCCGCCTCGATGTCGTCGGCCAACCGCAGCGCGGCGACGGGCTCGTCGCTGCCCTCGAGGGGGTCCTTCTCGGCGTTGGCGAGGCGGGTCAGCGCCTCGCGCGCCATGCTCACCGCGAGCGTGCGTTCGCGGGGGGTCGAAGCGCGCTCCGCGGCCAGCAGCGCGCCCAGCACGCTGTCGTGCATGAGGGCGGCGACCGCCACGCGCTCGTGCTCGGTGGCAGCCGTGGCCGCCGCCGACGCGTAGCTCGACACCGCGGAGGCGCGGGCCTGGTCCACGTTGGCGGCGATCGAGCGGTACATCCACCCCAGCGTCAGCAGCACGCTGCCGAGGATGAGGGCGAAGGTCACATCGAGCGCGATCGGCAGGATGAACTCGCTGCGCCCGCCCGCCTGCACGAGACGCACCACGCCGAACAGCAGAGGGGCCGCCACTGTCCAGGTGATCTGCAGCGAGATCGGGAAGGCCACCACCGTGGCCACCGTCGCGACGTTGATGAGGTAGAAGATCCAGGGATTCTCGGTGGGCGCGGGCGGCGGTCCACCCGCCGTCGCGATCGGCCACAGGGCGAGGGCGAGCACGAAGACCACGGCGAAGATGCCCGAGAACACGCGCGCGAAACGCCCGATCGTGCACGCGACGATCATGGCGAGCAGCGGCAGGAACACCGCCAGCACCAGGGGCACGTGCCACCCCTCGGCCTCGTCTCCGGGGCCGAAGGCCGCGGCGAAGGCCTGGGCGCCGAGCACGAGCGAACCCGGGCCGACGATGAGGGTGATGACGCGTTCGATGCGCGTCTGCGTGAACGATCCCTGCTCCGCCTGCCCCTCTCGGGTGTGGGGGATGCGCCCCCACGCGTCGTCGAGCACGGATCGATCGGTTTCAGCCATGGGTGGGAGCGTCATCGGGCGCGTCATGCAGGATGCCGTCTTCCATGGCCCGACGCAGGAGGTCGACCTTGGTGGGGGCCGGGCGCCCCACCTCGACGTATTTCACACGGACGCGGGTGATGTTCTCTTTGGCCGTCGAGTAGGCCACGCCCAGCCGGTCGGCGACCGCCTTGAGCGGAAGGCCCGCGGCGTACAGCCGCAGCACCTCGCGCTCGCGCGTCGACAGTTGCGCATCGGCGAAGGCGCGGTCGCCCTCGACGGCGCTGGCCCACTCGACGTTGTCGAGCAGCTCGCCGCGGGCGACGGTGCGGATGGCGCCGAGCACCTCGTGGGTGGGAGAGGACTTGCTGACGATGCCGGCGGCGCCGGCGGCGAGCGCTTCGCGTACCGCGGCGGCGCGGTCGGCGACGCTGTGGATGATGACGCTCGAGCCGTCGCGTACGACGCGGTCGACGTTCTCCGACACCGTGGTGCCGTCGCCGAGCGTGAGATCGAGCACCACGACGTCGGCCGGAGTGGTGACGGTGGCGCGGCGCCAGTCGAGGTACGCGGCGACGTTGGCGCCCGAGAAGACCACCTCGGTCGCTTCGGTGCGCGCGAGGGCGGCCTCCAGCCCGAGCCGGACCGACTCGTGGTCATCGATGAGGGCGACGCGCGTCATCCCCACATCGTATCGGCGCGGACCCTCGCCGCGCAGAAGCGCTCCCGCGGCGGGCGCGTCAGCGGCGCAGCACCGTCACGGCCTCGACATGGTGCGAGTTCGGGAACAGGTCGACGCCCCGGATGCCGTCGGTCCGGTACCCGTGCTCGCCGAAGATCGCGAGGTCGCGGGCCAGGGCCACCGGATCGCAGGCGACGTAGACGACGGCGGCCGGCGACAGGGCCGCGATCCCCTCGACGGCCGGTCGTCCAGCCCCGGCGCGCGGGGGGTCGAGCAGCACCACTCCGCGCGACAGGCGCTCGCGCTCGCGTGCGGAGGCGTCGGCGGCGAGCGCGGTGACGAAGCGGTCGACCCGCGCGGTCTCGGCGCGGGCGCCGATCCACTCCGCGAGGTTCTTGCCGGCGTGCTCGGTGGCCCGGGCGTCCGACTCGACGCTGATCACGCGGGTGGCGGGGCCGCCCGCCTCGGCCAGGGTCGCCGCGAACAGGCCCACACCCCCGTAGAGGTCGAGGTGGGTGGCATCCGCATCGAGATCGCCGACCTGTTCGGCCAGTTCCGCCGCGACGAGGGAGGTGAGGGTGTGCGCCGCGAGGCGGTGCACCTGCCAGAAGCCGCCCGCATCGACGAGGAAGACCCGGTCGCCCACGCGCTCCTCGACGACCTCCGGTGCCGGGTGCGCCCGCGTGCCCTCGGGACGCGGCAGGACCCGCACGCGACCGTCCGACGGCTGGACGAGGTCGATACGCCCCGGAGCCGCCGCGTGCCGGACTTCGGCCGCCGCGCGGGCCACGGCATCCGTCGCCAAGGGGAGATCGGGGGTCTCCACCACGTGGTGCGACCGGGCGGCGTAGGCGCCGACGCGGCCCGCCTCGTCGACGTGCAGGCTCACGCGCGTGCGCCAGCCCGTGCCGTCGGCCGATTCGGGGTGCTCGGCGTCTCCCGCGGCGCGGACGTCGACCGGCAGCTCGAGCTTGCCGACGCGCTCGACGGCCTCGCGGATGACGCGCTGCTTGAGGGCCCGCTGGTGGGCGAGCTCGATGTGACCGAACTCCGCACCGCCCACCCGGTCGGACGGGTCGACGTCGATACCCGCGGCGCTCCACACGTGCGGCCGGCGCTCGGGAGCGGCGTCGAGCACCTCCACGGCGTCGGCGCGCCAGAACGACTTCTTGCGCGTGTCGGTGAGGCGGGCGCGGATGCGCTCGCCCGGCAGCGTGTCCGCCACGAAGACGACGCGCCCCTCGTGCCGTCCGACGAAGACACCGCCGTGGGCGATGCCGGTGATGTCGAGTTCGATGAGGTCGCCGTCGTGCATCCCCCGAGCCTGTCACACGCGACCGGGAGAGTGCCGGGGGCGGGTCCCACGCGCGTCCGGCGGCTTCGACAAGCTCAGCCACCTCGCGTTCCGAGGTCCCTGAACCCGTCGAAGGGCGGTCCCTGAGCCTGTCGAAGAGCGGTCCCTGAGCCTGTCGAAGGGTTCGGACGCCACCGCCGCGTGGGTAGCGTGGGCGCATGCGCGTGTGCTTGGCATCCACTTCTCCCGCTCGTCTCATGCTGCTGCGTCAGGCGGGCATCGAGCCCGAGGCGCGGTCGCCCCGGGTCGACGAGGAGGCGGTCATCGCGGAGGTCGAGGCGGCCGAGGCGCGGCGCCTGCCCGCCCCCGAGCACGTGCTGCTCCTCGCGCGCCGCAAGGCGGCCGACGTCGCGCACCGCCTGCGCGCGGAGGAGCCCGACTTCGACGGTTTCGTCATCGGCGGCGACTCGATGTTCGCCCTGGGCGACGAAATCCTCGGAAAGCCGTACACCCCGGATGCCGCGACCGCCCGCTGGCGCGGGATGAGGGGCCGCACCGGGGTGCTGCACTCCGGACACAGCGTCTTCCGCCTCTCGCCCGGCTCCGAGCCACGCGAGGCGCACGCGGTCGCCGAGGCCGCGGTGACCTTCGCCGGTGACGTCGACGACGCCGAGATCGCCGCGTACGTGGCCACCGGCGAGCCTCTGCTCGTTGCCGGGGCGTTCACCGTCGACAGCCTGGGCGGGGCGTTCATCGAGCGCGTCGACGGAGACCCGTCGACGGTGGTGGGCATGTCGCTCTCGACGGTCCGACGTCTGGTGCGCGAACTGGGCGGCTCGTGGACCGACCTGTGGAACCGTTCGTAGACTCCCTCACACGTTTTTCGGCGTTTCTTATCGAGGAGGGTCAAAAGGCCGGGGTGCCCCCTCGCTAGGCTGGGAGGATGCCGAAGATCGCCAAGGTCCTTGTCGCCAACCGCGGCGAGATCGCCGTCCGAGTCATCCGCGCCGCCCGTGATTCGGGGAAGGCCTCCGTCGCGGTCTACGCTGATCAGGACCGCGACGCCCTGCACACCCGCCTCGCCGACGAGGCCTACGCCCTCGACGGCGCGACCAGCGCTGACTCCTACCTCTCGATCGAGAAGATCCTCTCGGTCGCCCGCCGCTCCGGCGCCGACGCCGTGCACCCCGGCTACGGCTTCCTCGCCGAGAACGCCGACTTCGCCCGCGCCGTCATCGGCGCCGGCCTCATCTGGATCGGTCCCTCGCCCGACGCCATCGAGGCGCTCGGCGACAAGGTCACCGCGCGCCACGTCGCCGAGAAGGTCGGCGCACCGCTGGCCCCCGGAACCCCCGGCCCCGTCTCGGGCGCCGACGAGGTCATCGCCTTCGCGAACGAGGTCGGCCTGCCGATCGCCATCAAGGCCGCGTACGGCGGCGGTGGACGCGGCCTGAAGGTCGCGCGCGAGCTCGACGAGGTCGCCGAGATGTTCGAGTCGGCCACGCGCGAGGCCGTCGCCGCGTTCGGTCGCGGCGAGTGCTTCGTCGAGAAATACCTCGACAAGCCGCGCCACGTCGAGACGCAGTGCCTCGCCGACTCCGCCGGCAACGTCGTGGTCGTCTCCACGCGCGACTGCTCGCTGCAGCGCCGCCACCAGAAGCTCGTCGAAGAGGCGCCCGCGCCGTTCCTGACCGACGAGCAGAACGCCATCCTGTACTCGGCGTCGAAAGCCATCCTCAAGGAGGTCGGCTACGTCGGTGCCGGCACCTGCGAGTTCCTCATCGGCGCCGACGGCACGATCTCGTTCCTCGAGGTCAACACCCGTCTGCAGGTGGAGCACCCGGTCTCTGAAGAGGTCACCGGCATCGATCTCGTGCGCGAGCAGTTCCGCGTCGCCGAGGGCGAGGAACTCGGCTACGACGACCCCGTGCCCACCGGCCACTCGATCGAGTTCCGTATCAACGGAGAAGACCCCGGTCGCGGATTCCTCCCCCAGCCCGGCCCGATCCACGTCTTCAAGACGTTCGGTGGCCCCGGCATCCGCCTCGACTCCGGCGTGACCGCGGGCGACAGCGTCTCGGGCGCCTTCGACTCGCTGCTCGCGAAGATCATCGTGACCGGCCGCGACCGCGCCGAGGCGCTCGAGCGTTCGCGCCGCGCCCTCGACGAGTTCGAGGTCGCGGGCATGCCGACCGTCATCCCCTTCCACCGCAAGGTCGTGCGCGACCCCGCCTTCACCGCCGAGAACGGCGAGTTCGGCGTCTTCACGCGCTGGATCGAGACGGAGTTCGTCAACGACATCCCCGCGTGGGACGGCGAGCTCGAAGCCCCCGCCGCGGCCCCCGGCCGCCACACGGTGGTCGTCGAGGTCGGCGGCAAGCGCCTCGAGGTGAGTCTGCCCGATCGCATCACCGCGGCGGCACCGCAGGTCGGTCGACCCGCGGCCGCTCCCCCGTCCCGCCGCGCGCACGCCGCCTCTCCCACGGCCGGCGCCACCGGCGACGCGGTGAAGTCGCCGATGCAGGCCACCGTCGTCAAGGTCGCCGTCGAAGAGGGCCAGCAGGTCGTCAAGGGCGACCTGGTCGTCGTGCTCGAGGCGATGAAGATGGAGCAGCCCATCCAGGCCCACAAAGACGGGACGGTCGCCGGCATCGACGCCTCGGCCGGCACCACGGTCGCCGCGGGCCACCAGCTGCTGCTGATCAGCTGACGGGCCCTTTCGTTCGCACGGCGCCGCGCTCCTTCGGGGGCGCGGCGCCGTCACAGGTGGCTGAGCCTGTCGAAGCCACCGGAACCCGCGACGAAGACCGGGCCCTTCGACGAGCTCAGAGACCTGCCCCACACAGGTGGCTGAGCCTGTCGAAGCCACCGCAACCCGCCGCGAAGACCGGACCCTTCGACAAGCTCAGGGACCTGCGCCACACAGGTGGCTGAGCCTGTCGAAGCCACCGGAACCCGCCGCGAAGGCCGGACCCTTCGACAAGCTCAGGGACCTGCCCCACACAGGTGGCTGAGCCTGTCGAAGCCACCGGAACCCGCGACGAAGACCGGACCCTTCGACAAGCTCAGGGACCTGCGCCACACAGGTGGCTGAGCCTATCGAAGCCACCGGCGAGCTCAGGCACCTCCGTCACACAGGGGGCTGAGCCTGTCGAAGCCACCGCAACCCGCGACGAAGACCGGACCCTTCGACAAGCTCAGGGACCTGCGCCACACAGGTGGCTGAGCCTGTCGAAGCCACCGGCGAGCTCAGGCACCTCCGTCACACAGGTGGCTGAGCCTGTCGAAGCCACCGGAACCCACAGCGAAGACCGGCCCCTTCGACAAGCTCAGGGACCTGCGTCAGTCCTCGCCGGGGTCGTCGCGGTCGACGATGTGCATGGCCCGCGCCGCGTCGGTGATGCTCGAGGTCAGCGAGGGGTACACCGCGAACACGCGGGCGACCTGGTCGACGGTCAGGCGACGCTCGACGGCGATCGCGATCGGGTAGATGAGTTCCGACGCCTTCGGGCCGACGATCACGCCGCCCATCACGGTGCCGCTGCCCTCACGGGCGATCAGCTTGACGAAGCCGTCGGTGATGCCCTGCATCTTCGCGCGGGGGTTGGCCGAGAGCGGGAGCTTGCGCACCTTGCCGGCGATCCGGCCCTCGGTGATGTCCTGCTCGCTGAAGCCGACCGTGGCGATCTCGGGCGCCGTGAAGATGTTGGCGGTGATGCGGCGCGTCTCGAGCGGGATCACGATGTCGCCGAGGGCGTGGAAGATCGCCTGACGGCCCTGCATCGAGGCGACGGATGCCAGGGGGTAGAAGTTCGTGCAGTCGCCGGCCGCGTAGATGTTGGGCACCGAGGTGCGCGCGACGCGGTTGACGCGGATGTGGCCGGATGCCGTCATCTGCACCCCCGCCTGCTCGAGTCCGATGCCGGCGGTGTTGGGGATCGACCCGACCGCCATCAGGCAGTGGCTGCCCTCGATGGTGCGGCCGTCGGAGAGGGTGACGGTGACGCCCTCGCCGGTGTTGACGACCGAATCGGCCCGCGCCTTCGCCAGCAGGGTCATGCCGCCGCGCTGGAACACGCGCTCGAGCACGGCCGCGGCATCCTGATCCTCCCCCGGGAGAACCTGGTCGCGGCTCGAGACGAGCGTGACCTTCGCGCCGAGGTTCATGTACGCCGAGGCGAACTCGGCGCCGGTCACGCCCGAGCCCACCACGATGAGGTGCGCGGGCACGGATTTCATGTTGTAGAGCTGCGTCCACGTGAGGATGCGCTCGCCGTCGGGCTTGGCCGACGCGAGCTCACGAGGCGATGCGCCGACCGAGACGACGAGGGTCTCGGCCTCGATGCGGTCGAAGTCGGTTCCGCCGGCCTCGGTCGAGACGACCACGGCGCCGTTGCCGTCGAGCCGGCCGTGGCCCGAGATGATGCGGACACCCGCCTCGAGCAGCGACGAACGCATGTCGTCGGACTGCTGCCGGGCGAGCGAGAGCAGGCGCTGGTTGACCGCGGCGAGGTTGATCGCCACCTCGGGGGTCAGCGGCTTGCCGCGGTCGTCCTTGGCGAACAGCTGCACGCCGAGGCTGCTGGCGTTGCGGATCGCGACGGCCGCGTCGGCGGTGGCGATGAGGGTCTTCGAGGGGACGACGTCGGTGATGACGGCCGAGCCGCCGACTCCCGCGCGTTCGACGAGGGTGACGTCGGCGCCGAGCTGCGCGGCGGAGAGGGCCGCCTCGTACCCGCCGGGGCCGCCGCCGACGATCGCGACGGACTGCTTGCGCTCGAAGCTCTGCACCATGGCATCCATTCTGTCAGCGCTGGGCGGATGCCGATGCGCCACTCAGCTGCGCCCGACACGATGATCCGAGGTGTGTGCCGTCTGGCCCGCGGGCCCCGCCTTTTCTAGAGTGGGGGGATGTCCAACAGCACAGCCCACCCGCTCGACGACCCCGCGGTCGACCCGTTCGAGATCGCCGCCGCCGCGGCCGCCGACATCGCCCGCCTCTCGGGTGTCGAGCACCACGACATCGCCGTGACCCTCGGATCCGGCTGGGGACGCGCCGCCGAGCTCATCGGCGAGGAGACGGCGTCGTTCCCCGCGACCGAGGTCGTCGGTTTCTCCGAGCCCGCCCTCGAGGGGCACGTCGGCACGCTCCGCAGTGTCCGCACCCCCGGCGGCAAGAACGTGCTCGTCATCGGCGCGCGCACGCACTACTACGAGAACCACGGCGTGCGCCGGGTCGTGCACAGCGTGCGCACCGCGGCCGCGACGGGCGCGAAGACGATGATCCTCACCAACGGTGCGGGCGGTATCCGCGAGACGTGGAAGCCCGGCCAGCCCGTGCTCATCAGCGACCACATCAACCTCACGGCCGACTCGCCCCTCGAGGGCGCGACCTTCATCGACCTCACCGACCTGTACTCGAAGCGCCTGCGCGACGTCGCCCGGTCGATCGACCCCTCGCTCGACGAGGGCGTGTACACGCAGTTCCGCGGGCCGCACTACGAGACGCCCGCCGAGGTGCAGATGGCCAAGACCATCGGCGGCCACATCGTCGGCATGTCGACCGCCCTCGAGGCGATCGCCGCGCGTCAGGCCGGCATGGAGATCCTGGGCTTCTCGCTCATCACGAACCTGGCCGCCGGCATCCAGAAGACGCCCCTCAGCCACGAAGAGGTGCTCGAGGCCGGCCGCGAGGCCGAGCCGGTGATCTCGGCGCTGCTCGCCCGCGTGATCGGCGCGTTGTGAGCGGGTACGTCGACGCGGCCCGCGCCTGGCTGGCGCAGGACCCGGATGCCGTGACCCGCGACGAGCTCACCTCGCTGCTCGCGCGCGTCGAGGACGGCGATGCGGAGGCGGCGGCCGACCTCGAGGATCGCTTCTCGACGCGGCTCGCCTTCGGCACCGCGGGCCTGCGCGGGACCCTCGGCGCCGGCTCCAACAGAATGAACCGCGTGCTCGTCTCCCAGGCGGCGGCGGGTTTCGCGGCGTACTTGCTCGAGCGCTCGTCCGGCTCCGCACCGACCGTGGTGGTCGGGTACGACGGACGCCGCAACTCCGACGTGTTCGCGCGCGACTCGGTCGAGATCTTCGCCGGCGCGGGCCTGAACGCGATCCTGCTCCCCCGCCTGCTGCCGACGCCCGTGCTCGCCTTCGCCGTGCGCCACCTCGGCGCCGACGCCGGCGTCATGGTCACCGCGAGCCACAACCCGCCCGACGACAACGGCTACAAGGTCTATCTGGGCGGCGACGACCAGGGCGCGCAGATCGTCTCGCCCGCCGACGCCGAGATCGCCGCGCACATCCAGCGGATCGCCGACGGGGGCAACATCACCACGCTCCCCCGCTCGGTCGGCTACGCCAACGCCCCCGAGTCGGTCGTCGAGGCGTACGTCTCCGCGACCGCCGCGGTGGCCCCCGCACCCGCCGGCGCCGAGGGCCTGAACTGGGTGTACACCGCGATGCACGGCGTCGGGTGGGAGACCGTCTCGCGCGTGCTCACCGAGGCCGGCTACCCCCAGCCCACCGTCGTCGAGGCGCAGATCCACCCCGACGGGCGCTTCCCGACCGTCGCGTTCCCCAACCCCGAAGAGCCCGGGGCTATGGACCTGTCGTTCGAGACCGCGCGCGCGGTCGACGCCGAGCTCGTCATCGCCAATGATCCGGATGCCGACCGCCTGGCCGTCGCCATCCCCGACGCCGACGCCGAGGGCGGGTGGCGCCGGCTGACCGGCAACGAGATCGGCCTGCTGCTGGGCTGGCGGGCGGCGCGGCTCGCGGCCGAGGGGGCCTCCCCTACGGGCGACGCCTCCGACGACGCCGCCGAGGCGCGCGGAGACGCCGGGGCGCCGGCATCCCTCGCCTGTTCTTTGGTCTCGTCGCCCGGACTCCGGGCCGTCGCGGAGCACTACGGTCTCGAATTCCACTCCACCCTCACGGGGTTCAAGTGGATCTCGCGCGCGCCCGGCATCGTGTTCGGCTTCGAGGAGGCCCTCGGCTACCTCGTCAACCCGACGACCGTGCGCGACAAAGACGGGATCTCGGCCGCCGTGGCTCTTCTGGGCATGGCATCCGAAGCCCGTGCCCAGGGCCGCACCGTGGCCGACCTGCTGCAGGAGTTCCGCGACACGTTCGGCGCGTTCGCGAGCGACCAGATCTCGGTGCGCGTGAGCGACGTCAGCGAGATCGCCGGGATCATGGCCGCCCTGCGCGCCCAGCCTCCCGCCGCGGTGGGCGAGATCGCCGTGTCGCGCATCGACGACCTGCTGCTCGGCGTCGACGGACTGCCCCCGGGCGACGTGCTGCGCCTGTGGCTCGACGACGGCTCGCGCCTCATCGTGCGCCCCAGCGGCACCGAGCCCAAGCTCAAGCTGTACCTCGATGTGCGCGGATCGTCCGCGAAGAAGGCGCGCCGCCGCCTCGACGCGCTGCGCGCCGGGGCCGAGGAGTTGCTGGTGTCGGTGCGCTGACGCGCCGCGTCCCCGGTTTGGGGCGCATCCCGTCGTCTGGGGCGTATTTTGATCGCCCCGAACAACGGAATGCGCCCCAAACCCCATTGAGGGCAGTTCACGGACGGCTCCTCCCCAGCGACGACCGTTCGACGACCGTCCCCCGAATGCGACGATGGACGGATGCCGGCATCCGCCGCCACGCAGACTCGGGTCATGCTCGCGCTTCCTCCCCTTCTCTCCTGGGAGGATCTGCGGGCCGACGGCGTCGGTCCAGCACAGACGGGACGGATGGTCCGGTCGGGCGATCTGGTCCGACTCCGGCCCGGTGTCTACATCCGCGCCGACCCTGACCACCCGCCCACCCCGGAGGAGTGGATCATCTTGCGGGCTCGCGCATTGGCTCGGACCAGCGCTGAGCCTCCGCTGTTCTCCCACCTGACCGCCGCCGCTCTGCACGGGCTCCCGGTTCGGGCACCGACCTCGCCGAAGGTGCACATCACCCTGCCGTCCGAGCGGCCCGGCGCGCAGTCACTCGTCGTCAGGCACCGCGGCGAGGTGCCCGAAGACCAGCAGGTGCAGCGCCACGGCGTCCGATTCACGAGCCTCGAGCGCACGATGGCCGACGTCGCGCGCACCGCGTCGTTCGAGACCGCGGTCTGCGCGCTCGACGCCGCGTTCCGGCCCGTGACCGCCCCAGAACCCGGTGTGAACGACATCGAGGCGGCGGACGAACTCCGCGCGAAGGTGCTCGCGATCGCTTCGCGCTCGGCCCATGGTCGCGCTCGTGCGCTCCGCGCCCTCGCTTTCGCCGACGGACGCGCCCACCTGCCGGGAGAGAGCATCAGTCGCATCCGCCTCACGGAGTTGGGTTTCGCACGGATCGACCTCCAAGTCCACGTCGCCGGCCCTTCCGGCCAGAACTATTACGTGGACTTCGGCCTCGACGACGCGAGGGCCTGGGGCGAGTTCGATGGCGAGAAGAAGTACCGCGACGAAGCGATGCGCTCGGGTCTCACGCTCGAAGACGTCCTGCTGCAGGAGAAGCAGCGCGAGGACTGGATTCGAGGGACCACCCAGCGACCGTTCGCTCGGTGGAAATGGGCCCACCTCCGCTCGGCAGAGACCCTCGCCCAGCGACTGGCGAGCTTCGGGATCCGCGCGCGCTGAGGCGGGCCCCTCTTGCCCCCCCGGTTTGGGGCGAATCTCGCAGTTTGGGGCGAGATTTGCTCGCCCCAAACTGCGGATTCCGCCCCAAACCGACATCATCGGGTGTCCCACGACACGGCGCCGACACTCCGCGCCCGGGCGTGATCACGCCGCCCGGCGCGACGGAGAGAAGGGCTGGACGGGTTTGGGGCGGGATTTGTCAGTTGGGGCGTGAATTTCCCGCCCCAAGGTGCGAAATGCGCCCCAAACCCGAAGAGCGCGACCCCGCGTCAGCCCGGCGAGACCCCGCGTCAGCTCGACGAAGCCCGCGTCAGTTCGACGAAGCCCCGCGTCAGCCGTCGATCACCGCGACCAGCTCATCCAGAAACGCCGGGAACGAGGTCGCGCGGCGCACGATGCGCTGCACGCTGTCGCGCTCGCTGAACACCTCGACGAACTGCTCGAACACGGTCTGGAAGGCCTCGCGGTCGGTTTCGCTGAAGGCCACGAGCGCGACCACCTGCACGCGCCCCTCGCCCCACTCGATCGAGGGGTCGGCGATGCCGATCGCGATGCGGGTCTGCGTCGCGGTCATGCCCATCGCGTGGGGCACGGCGAGCGCGTCGGTGAATGCCGTCGACGAGATCGACTCGCGCTCGACCGCGCGGTCCACGTACGCGTCGTCGATCACGCCCTGTTCGACGAGCATGCCGCCGAGGCGCTGGATCACGCCGGCCTCGCCGTTCGCGGCATCCAGCCCCCGCACGAAAGCCTCGGGGGCGAAGTACCGCTCGAGCTCGGCCCGCAGACGCGCCAGGCGACGACCGCGGCGGATGCGACCGGCGGCGGCCTGCACGCGCTCGACGTCGGCGTCGGTGAGGAACGGCTGGATCCGCACGAACCGGTCGCCCGGCCGTGGCGGGTCGATGGTCGTGAGCACCAGGTCGGTGTCGATGGAACCCCACGCGGGGTCGATGCGGGTCTCGACGCCGACGACCTCGATCGCCTGGCCGAGCGAGCGATCGATGCTCGAGCGCAGCAGTTCGTGCAGCTCGTAGTAGCCGGGGCACACGATCGTCGCGGTCAGCAGCTGGTCCGCGCGACGGCTGCGCTCGAGGCGACCGCCGACGTGCATGGCGATGTAGGCGATCTCGTCGTCGAGGATCGGGATGCCGAGGCCGTCCTGCAGCCCCTTGGCGATGTACACCGCGACCTCGAAGATCATCGGGTACGTCGACTTCAACGAGCGCGTGAGCGGATTGCGCGACCACGCCTGCTCCTTCGCGCGGTGCAGCAGGTTCTGCACGTGCAGCGCGAGGCGCAGGATGAAGTCGTCGTGGGCGATGTCGACGAGGAACTCGGATGCCGCGTTCTCGACGACCCGCCGGACGGCCACCTCGACGGCCGGGTCGAGGCGGGAGCGCACGTCGTCGCCGGCCGGGGATCCGGGCGCGACGATACGGGTCAGCACGAGGGTCGCGAGGTGGCGCAGGTCGCCCGAGCCGAGCTGCACGCCGATGTGCTTGACCGTCAGGCGGTCGAGCAGCGCGACGACGGCGGCCGCGGCATCCGACGAATCACCGCCCGGAGAGCCGAGGGCCCGGTCGCGCGTGGTGCGGTCGGCGGCGATGGCGATGTGCATGACCACGTCGCCGATGCCAATCTCGTTGACGTAGTAGCCGAGGGCCCCGAGTTCCGCGACGAGTTCGGCCTTGAACGGCCCGAACGCGCGGGCACCGACCGACTGCTCGCCGAGCGTGCGCCGCAGGGCGTCGAGGTCGAAGAGCCCGGCGTCCATCTCGTCGTGCGCGAGCTTGGACAGCAGTCGGCGTTGGGCGACCTCCGTGCCCCGAAGACGGGCGGTGGATGCCGAGCGCTCGAGGGTCAGCTCGGTGCCGCCGAGCAGTCCGCGCACGCGCGCGAGGTCGGCCTCGAGGGTCGCGGTGCTCACGTGCAGGGCGTCGGCGGTCTCGAACACGTCGATGCCGTCGGCGGAATCGAGCAACCGGCGCACGAGCGTGTGCAGGCGGTCGCGCGGGGTGCCGGCATCCGCCCCCGTCAACGCCCGAAGGGCCGCCGCGGCGTCGGACCCGGCGCGGTAGCCGAGGGGCCCCGACTCGATCGCGGCGCCGCCCGGGACGCGGGCGTTGATCGCCGTGACGTACGAGCGCACGCTGCGCGGGGTCACGCCCAGCGCGTCGGCGAGCGACGCCGCGGTCGACCACTCCGCGTCCCGCATGAGCAGGGCCAGCAGGCGGTCTTGGCGAGCCTTGGTCGTCACGATCCGTCCTCCGCACCGCCCCGGTTGGCAGCGTTCCGACCATCCTTTCACGCCCGTCCGCCCCCGGCGCGGGGCGAGACGGTGCGCGCAGCGGGCGGCCGCGGCATCCGCGTTCCGGGGGGTGGGAAACGAACCTGGTTGTCCGCTGTGAGACGGGTGCGGACAATCGAGAGGAAGAAAGGCCGGTCGATGAGGATCCTCGTGGTGTGTGGAGCGGGTGCGTCGAGCACGTTCGTCGCGCAACGCGTTCGTCGTGCTGCGCACGAGAAGGGCCTGGACTACTCCGCCTCGGCGGGAACGTCGCGGTCCCTCCCGATCGACCTCGACGCCGCCGATCTCGTGCTGGTGGGCCCGCACCTCGCGCCCGAACTCGAGCGCATCCGCCTCGAGGCCGCCCCGCGCGGCGTGACCGTCGTGCTGCTGCCCGACGACGTCTTCGCCGACCAGAGCGGCATCCGAACCCTCGCCCTGGTCGAGGACGCCCTGCGTTCCGCCCAGCCCGCGGACACGATCTGAACTCGACGGAGAGGACACTCATGCCCCACCTGACCCGCACCGTCCGCATCGGCTCGTCGCACGGCCTGCACGCCCGCCCCGCGAAGCTCTTCGCGCAGGCCGCGAAAGACTCCGGCATCCCCGTCACCCTCGCCAAAGACGCCGGAAAGCCGGTCAACGCCGCGAGCATCCTGGGGATCATCGCCCTGGGGCTCGAGCAGGGCGACTACGTGACCCTCGTCGCCGACGGCGACAACGCCGAGGCGACGCTGGAGCGCCTCGCCGAACTTCTGACCACCGACCACGACGCCGAGTAAAGGAAACACAGCACCATGACGGAACTCCGTGGAGTCGGAATCGGACTGGGCGTCGCCCAGGGACCCATCGCGCGCATGGCCGAGCCCCTGCCCGCCCCGAAGGACGCCAAGAGCGAGCTCTCGGTCGACGACGAGACCGCCCGCGTGCGCGAGGCCATCGGCGCCGTCGCCCGCGAGCTGGAGGCCCGCGGCGCGGAGGCCGGTGGCGCCGCCCGCGACGTGCTCGAGGCGCAGGCGATGATCGCCGAAGACCCCACCCTCGAAGCCGAGGTCGACGCGCGCCTGGCCGCCGGCAAGACCGGCGAGTTCGCGGTGCACGACGCCTTCGCCTCGTTCCGCGAACAGCTCGTGGCCCTCGGCGGCTACCTCGGCGAGCGCGCGGCCGACCTCGACGACGTCGCCCAGCGCGTGATCGCGCGCCTCCGCGGCGTCGCGGCCCCCGGCATCCCCGACCCCGGTCACCCCTTCGTGCTGGTCGCGAAAGACCTCGCCCCCGCCGACACCGCCCTGCTCGACCTCGACAAGGTGCTGGCCCTGGTCACCACCGACGGCGGTCCCACCTCGCACACCGCGATCCTGGCCCGCGAGAAGTCGATCGTCGCGGTCGTCGGCGCCGCCGGCGCGAAGGACCTCGTCGACGGCCAGACGGTGATCGTGGATGCCGCAGCCGGCGTCGTGACCGTCGACCCGAGCGCCGACGACCTGGCGCGGGCCGAGAACCGTGCCGCAGCCCGAGCCGCCTCGGCATCCGCCCCCATCACCGACGGCGCCCTCGCCGACGGCACGAAGGTCCCCCTGCTGGCCAACCTCGGCAAGCCCGGCGGAGCCGGCGAGGCCGTCGAGCTCGGCGCCGAGGGCGTGGGCCTGTTCCGCACCGAGTTCCTCTTCCTCAGTTCCAGCTCGGCCCCCACGGTCGAGGAGCAGCGCGCGGCGTACATCGAGCTGCTCAGCGCCTTCCCCGGCAAGAAGGTCGTCGTGCGCGTGCTCGACGCCGGCGCCGACAAGCCCCTGCCATTCCTCAACGACGCGCACGAAGAGAATCCCGCGCTGGGTCTGCGTGGCCTGCGCGCCCTCCGCGCCAGCGAGGACATCCTGCGCGAGCAGCTGACGGCCCTCGCCGAAGCGGATGCCGCGACCCGGGCGTCCGAGGCCGGCCCCGCCGACCTGTGGGTCATGGCGCCCATGGTCTCGACCGTCGAGGAGACCCGGTACTTCACCGCGCTGGCGAAGGACTACGGCCTCAAGACGACCGGCGTCATGGTCGAGGTCCCCTCCTCGGCTCTCCTGGCCGACCGCATCCTCGAGATCGCCGACTTCGCCTCGATCGGCACGAACGACCTGACGCAGTACACGCTCGCCGCCGACCGCCTGCTCGGCTCGGTCGCGTCGTTCCAGGACCCGTGGCATCCGGCCGTTCTCCGCCTCATCCGCGAGGTCGGGGCCGCGGGCCGCACGCACGGCAAGCCCGTCGGCATCTGCGGAGAGGCCGCGGCCGACCCGATGCTCGCCGTCGTGCTCGTCGGGCTCGGCGCCACCACGCTGTCGATGGCCCCCACGGCCCTCGCCGACGTGCGCGCGACCCTGCTCACCCACACTCTCGACGATGCCCGCCGCATCGCCGAGGCCGCCCTGGCCGCGGACGACGCGGCCTCCGCCCGCGAGGCAGCCCAGGCCGCCTCCTCTCTCGTCCACACCTCGTGAACCCCGGGGCGGTTCCGGCCGCCCCGTCGACACCGCGGCGAAAGCCGTACCCCCCACACGGCCCCGGCCGTACAGCCAGTCAAGGAGACACAGCAATGACGACGACGTCACCCGCCAAGAAGCCGGGAGGGGCACGGATCGCAGTCCAGCGATTCGGTACGTTCCTCTCCGGCATGATCATGCCGAACATCGCGGCGTTCATCGCATGGGGCTTCATCACCATGCTCTTCATCCCCGCCGGATTCTTCGGTGCCGACAGCCCGTTCGGCTGGCACTGGGCCCCGGTCGCCGAGATCCTCGGCGGAGGCGGCAACGCCGCGACCATCAACTGGCCCGGCGCCATGACCGCGCTCACGGCCAACGAAGACGGCAGCACCTACCAGGGCTACGTCGGCCTGGTCAGCGTCATGATCACCTACCTGCTGCCGCTGCTGATCGCCAACACCGGTGGACGCATCGTCTACGGCGCCCGCGGTGGCGTCGTGGCGACCATCGCCGTGATGGGTGTCATCGTCGGTACCAACATCCCGATGTTCCTCGGCGCGATGATCATGGGCCCGCTCGCGGCCTGGGTCACCAAGCAGATGGACAAGCTGTGGGACGGCAAGATCCGCCCCGGCTTCGAGATGCTCGTGAACAACTTCTCCGCCGGCATCCTGGGCATGATCCTCGCGATCATCGGCTTCTTCGCATGCGGTCCGGTCTTCCTCGGCATCAGCGCGGTCCTCGGCAGCATCGTCGCGTTCCTCGTGCAGTTCAACCTGCTCCCGGTGCTGTCGATCATCGTCGAGCCGGCCAAGGTGCTGTTCCTCAACAACGCCATCAACCACGGCGTCTTCACCCCGCTCGGCATCGAGCAGGCGGCGGAGTCGGGCAAGTCGATCCTGTTCCTCATCGAGGCGAACCCCGGCCCCGGCCTGGGTCTGCTGCTCGCCTTCACCTTCTTCGGTGTCGGCGCGGCCAAGGCGTCGGCTCCCGGCGCGATCATCATCCAGTTCCTCGGCGGCATCCACGAGATCTACTTCCCGTACGCCCTCGCGAAGCCCATGACGATCCTCGCGCTGATCGCCGGTGGCGCCTCGGGTGTCGCGACGAACATGATCTTCCAGGGCGGCCTGGCCTTCCCGGCCGCGCCCGGCAGCATCATCGCCGTCACCGTCGCCGCGATCGGTGCCGGTCCCGCCAACCTCCTGGTGGTCTACCTCTCGGTGGTCGTCGCCGCCGTCGTAACATTCCTGGTGGCCGGCATCATCCTCCGCGCCTCGCGCAAGCGCGACGAGGAGGCCGAGGGCGACAGCTTCGCCGCCGCCATCGACCAGACCGCCGCGAACAAGGGCAAGGAGTCGTCGGCCCTCGGCGCCCTCCGCACCCGCGCCGCCGGCACCACCGGTTCGGGCACGACCGAGGCGGCCGACCGCGATGTCGACGCCGCCCTCGGCGGCGCCGCCGGAGCCGTGGCGACCAAGCAGCTGAACAACATCGTGTTCGCCTGCGACGCCGGCATGGGCTCCTCGGCCATGGGCGCCAGCGTCCTGCGCAACAAGATCAAGAAGGCCGGCATCGACGGCGTCACGGTCACCAACCAGGCGATCGCGAACCTCGACGGCTCGGCCGACCTGGTCATCACGCAGAACCAGCTCACCGACCGCGCCAAGGCGCAGTCGCCCGACTCGCTGCACGTGTCGGTCGACAACTTCATGAACTCGCCGAAGTACGACGAGGTCGTGGAGATGGTGCGCGCCCAGCACGAGACCAAGTAATCCCCTAGCACGCCAGGGGTCGGTGCGTCAGCCCGACCCCTGGCGTCTTCCCGTCCGGCCCGCGGTTTGCGAGGCTGGACAGCACGACGAGAAAGGCGAGAACCATGTCGAACGTCCTCCGCAGCGAATCCGTCCGCATCCACCCCGGCAGTGCCACCCGCGAGGAGGCGATGAAGGAGGCCGCCGACCTGCTCCAGGCCACCGGCGCCGTCACCGCCGACTACTTCGCCGCCATGCAGCAGCGCGAAGAGACCGTGTCGACGTACATGGGCAACGAGCTCGCGATCCCGCACGGCACCAACGAGACCAAGCAGGCCATCCTCGAGTCGGGCCTCTCCGTCGTGCGCTACGACGGCGGCGTCGACTGGGGCGGGGAGCCCGTCACCTTCGTCATCGGTATCGCCGGCAAGGGCGACGAGCACCTCGAGATCCTGTCGCAGATCGCGATCCTGTTCTCCGAGGAGGACGACGTCGCACGCCTGAAGACCGCCTCCTCCCCCGAGGAGCTCTTCCAGGCCCTCTCGGGCTCCGTCAACGCATGAAGGCCGTCCACTTCGGCGCCGGCAACATCGGCCGGGGCTTCGTCGGTCTGTTGCTGCACGAGGGCGGATACGACCTCGTCTTCTCCGACGTCTCGGCGGCCCTCGTCGAGGCGATCAACTCGGCGTCGTCGTACACGGTCCACGAGGTGGGCGACGGAGGCGTCGACAAGCAGGTGACGAACTTCCGCGCGATCGACAGCTCGGTCGACGCGGAGGCCCTCGTCGACGAGATCGCCACCGCCGACGTGGTGACCACCGCCGTCGGCCCGACGATCCTGAAGTTCGTCGCCCCGCACATCGTCGCGGGCCTCGCATTGCGCGACCCCGCGCTCCCGCCGCTGCAGATCATGGCGTGCGAGAACGCGATCGGCGCGACCGATCAGCTGCGCGAGCACGTGGTGGAGCTGGCCGGCGAGTCGTGGGACGCCCTGGCGGCCCGTGCCGTGTTCGCCAACACCGCGGTCGACCGCATCGTTCCGGCGCAGGCCCAGGGCGGCGTCGACGTCACCGTCGAGCCCTTCTACGAGTGGGCGATCGAGGCCGCGCCGTTCGGCGACACCCCGCCGCACATCCCGGGGGCGCACTTCGTCGACGACCTCGAGCCGTACATCGAGCGCAAGCTCTTCACCGTGAACACCGGGCACGCCACCACCGCGTACTTCGGCGCGCAGGCGGGCATCGAGCGCATCTCCGACGCCCTCGCGAACCCCGAGATCGCGGCGAAGGTCGGGGCCGCACTCGAGGAGACCAGCGCGCTGCTGGTCGAGAAGCACGAGCTGGATGCCGGCGTGCAGAGCGAGTACCGCTCGACGATCCTGCGCCGCTTCCGCAACGCCGCCCTCCCCGACACCGTGTGGCGCGTGGGACGTCAGCCGCTGCGCAAGCTCTCGCGTCACGAGCGTTTCGTCGGGCCCGCCGCCGAGGCCGTGGATCGGGGCCTGCCCGTCGACGCCCTCGTCGCCGCCATGGCCGCCGCCCTCGAGTTCTCGGACACCGAGGACACCCAGGCCGTCGACCTGCAGCGCATGCTGCGCGAGCTCGACGCCGAGGCGTTCACCGCCGAGGTCACCGGGCTGGACGCTGCGCACCCGCTGTACGCGCGCATCGTCGAGATCGTCGCGGCCCGCAGGGCGGCGCTGCCCGCCTGAGCCCCGCGTTACCCTCGACAGGTGACCGACACGACCCCGTCCGACGCCGGCGGAGCGCCCCGAGCGCCCCGCCG
Source organism: Microbacterium sp. BH-3-3-3 (assembly GCF_007679045.1). Taxonomy (GTDB): domain Bacteria; phylum Actinomycetota; class Actinomycetes; order Actinomycetales; family Microbacteriaceae; genus Microbacterium; species Microbacterium algihabitans. The sequence continues at coordinate 552,705 of NZ_VEFS01000001.1, forward strand.
GCGTCGTCGTCTTCTGCGCTGGATCCTCGGGGGTCTGGCCGCGATCGTCGTCCTGCTGATCGGCGGCATCCTGATCTACACGCAGGTGGGTGTCATGGGTGCCGAAGCCGAGCCTCTCGCGGCCGCCGAGGCGAATCCCGGCCTCACGATCAGCTCCGACGGCACGGGCATCGTGCTCTCCCCCACCTCGGGCGCGACCGGGCAGGGGCTCGTGTTCATCCCGGGCGCGAAGGTCGAGGCCGAGGGCTATATCGCGACCTTCGTCGACACGGTCGTCGACGACGGCATCACCGTCGTCATCACCCGTCCGTGGCTGAACCTCGCCTTCTTCGACCCGCGGCCGTTGTCGACGTTCACGGAGCTCGCGCCCGGAGTGTCGAGCTGGGCGGTCGGCGGTCACTCCCTCGGCGGCGTCCGGGCCTGCCAGTTGGCATCCGACGCCGATGCCCTGGTGCTGTTCGCCTCGTACTGCGCGAACGACCTCTCGGCATCCGGTCTGCCCGTCCTGAGCCTGTCGGGTTCGGAGGACGGGCTCTCGACTCCCCAGAAGATCGCGGATGCCAAGGGCGAACTCCCCGCGAATGCGACGTTCGTGGAGATCCCCGGTGCCTCGCACGCGTCGTTCGGCGCGTACGGCCCGCAGCCCGGCGACGGCACCCCCACGGCCGATCCGGCCGAGGTCGACCGCGTCATCGCCGACGAGCTGGCGGGGTTTCTGCCGCGGCCGTGAGGGCGAGCGGCTGCGCGCGGTCCTGGGCCGAACTCCGGAGATTCCTCGCGTTTCCGCGGAAATCGCGACCGGATCAGGGTCTTCGAGTCAGGATCTCCGGAGTTGTGCTCGCCCCGCGCACGACCGGCCGATGACGCGGCGCGACGACGAGACGTCGGTGGCGTGAACGGCTGCCGGAGGGCTCCTTCCGTTGCGTGCGTAACTCCGGAGATCGAAAGACCCGGGCCACCGGAAACCCGCCTCCCGCGCCGCACGCAGCCGATTCTCCGGAGTTCAGCCCCCTCCACACAGTCCCTCCCCAGGTGCCCGGCGCCGCGTGTTGTTCACAGATCCGGCTTTGACGCAGGTGCAGGGGGCGCTTTGGACCCCACGGTGGAGCGATGACGAACCCTCTCGAGTGGCCGACCGACCTCCCCCGGCTCGTATGGAATTCGTCGATGCTGCGCGACGCGGGGATGTCGCGCCGGGCGATCGATTCCGCGGTACGAAGCGGAGCACTCCAGCGCGTTCGTCGGGGCTCGTACGTGCCCGCCGGCTCCCGGCCGGATCTCGTCGAGTCCGCGAGCCTCGGCGGACGTCTCGACTGCGTCAGCCTATTGGAGGCAGTCGGCGTCTTCGTCCGTCGCCGCTCTGGGCTGCACGTCCAACAGGAGTCGCACGCCAGCCGACGTCCAGCCGCTCCGAAGGGAGTCCGTTATCACTGGCGGCGCTCCACGGCGCCCCGAGAGAGCGCGGTCACCGACCTCGTGGAAGCGCTTGTGCAGGCAGTCCGATGCCAGACGCCACGTGACGCCGTCGCCACGCTCGACAGCGCGTGGCACCTGGGCCATGTCGACGAACGCGACATCGCGGACATCTTCGTGAGGCTTCCTCACCGGTTCAGCGTCCTCCGCGGTCTGCTGGACAGACGCAGCGAGTCCGGCATCGAGTCGCTGGTCCGGCTCGTCTTGCGGAGTATCGGATGCCACGTCGAACTCCAGGTGCGGATCAAGGGCGTCGGCCGCGTGGACTTTCTGGTCGACGGCTGGCTCATCGTCGAGTGCGACAGCCAGCAGTTCCATGGCGACTGGCAGACCGTCAAACGCGACCGACGTCGTGACCTTGCCGCCGTCGAGCGCGGCTTCGTTCCGATCAGACTCCTCGCGGAAGATGTGCTGTTCCATCACGACGAGGTTCGGCACTCGCTCGAGCGACTCGTTCGCCGTGGGCCGTTACTGCCCGGCCTGTGACGCGGTCGGCCCGCGCCGCTCCCTCGGTACCCAACTCCGGAGATATGCGCCGGGACCCGCCCTCACACCGCCCCGAGGGGTCGATCGTCACTCGATCTCCGGAGTTGTGCACATCGCGGTGCTCGAACCCCGCCGAACGTCCACGACACTCGACAGGGTGTCACTCCCGCGGAGGCTCGCCCCGCGCAGTCCGCGCCTTCTCGGCCGCGAGTTCGGCGCGGATCGACTCCGTCCGCACGTCGGTCGGGCGCTCGCCCGGCTCCCACAGGTGGTCGACCGCGGCCTGCGGGTGCCCCTCGGTCGCGGCGAGCGAGGCCTCCAGCGCCCGCTCGTACCGGCTCTGCCGACGCTTCAGCCACAGGCCCACCACGAGGAAAACGGCCAGCAGCACGTACGCGCTCGCGGCGAACGGGTGCAGCACGAGGTCGGCGACGTTGCCCTGGCTCAGCTGCAGCGCCTTGCGCAGCTGCTGCTCGCCCATGGGCCCGAGGATCAGACCCACGATGAGCGGGGCGATCGGGAAGCCGAAGCGCCTCATGAAGTACCCGAGCGCTCCCACGATGAGCAGGATCACGATGTCGAGCGTCGAGAAGCTCACCGCGTAGGCGCCCAGCACCGCGAAGGTGAGGATGCCCGCATACAGGTACGGACGCGGGATCTGCAGCACCTTCACCCACAGGCCCGCCAGCGGCAGGTTCAGCACGATCAGCAGCACGTTGCCGATGTACAGGCTCGCGATCAGCGCCCACACGAGGTCGCCCTGGTTCTGGAAGAGCTGGGGTCCGGGCTGGATGCCGTAGGACTGGAACGCCGTGATGATGATGGCCGCGGTCGCCGTCGTCGGAAGACCCAGGGTCAGGAGCGGCACGAGCACGCCCGCCGCGGCGGCGTTGTTGGCCGCCTCGGGACCGGCGACGCCCTCGATCGCGCCGCGACCGAACTGCTCCTTGTTCTTCGACAGCTTCTTCTCGCTCGCGTACGACAGGAAGGTCGCCACGTCCGCCCCGCCGGCGGGGATGGTGCCGATCGGGAAGCCGATGAAGGTGCCGCGCAGCCACGGCTTCCACGAGCGCTTCCAGTCCTCTCGCGTCATCCAGCTGCGCCAGCCGCGCGTGACGGGGATGACCGGGACCGTACCGTGCCGAAGGCGCGCGGCGACGTACAGGGTCTCGCCGACGGCGAAGAGGCCGACGGCCACGAGCACGACGCTGACGCCGTCGGAGAGGGCCAGCACGCCCATCGTGTACCGCGCCTGACCGGTCGTCGCCTCGGTGCCGATCAGGCCCACGAGCAGTCCGATGCCGAGCGAGGCGAGGCCGCGCGCGGGCGAGGAGCCCAGCAGGGCCCCCACGGTGATGAACGCGACCACGATGAGGGCGACGAAGTCGGCCGGGGAGAGGTTGACCGCGAAGCGCGCCAGCAGGGGCGCGAACAGGGTCAGCAACGCCGTGGCGATCGTGCCGGCGATGAATGAGCCGATCGCCGCGGTGGCCAGGGCCGCCGCTCCACGACCGAGCTTGGCCATCTTGTTGCCCTCGATCGCGGTGATGACCGAGGCCGACTCGCCGGGGGTGTTCAGCAGGATGCTGGTGGTCGAGCCCCCGTACATCCCGCCGTAGTAGATCCCGGCGAAGGTGATGATGGCCGCCGTCGGCGACAGCGAGTAGGTCAGCGGCAGCAGCAGCGCCACGGTCATGGCGGGTCCGATGCCCGGGAGCACTCCGACCGCGGTTCCGATGACGACGCCGAGCAGCGCGAACAGCAGGTACTCCGGCTGCAGCGCGGTGGCGAATCCCTCCATGAGGGAGTTGACAGCATCCATGTCGACGGTCTCCTAGCCGAACAGGGGTCCGGGGCCGTACCACCAGTCGAAGGCGGCCCCGCGAGGAAGGAAGAGGCCCAGGCCCTCACCGAAGAGGAGCTGGGTGCCGATGCCGATGACGAGACCGACGAGGAAGGCGACCCAGGGGCGCTTGGCACCGAGGGTCCAGGCGACGCCGCCGAACAGCAGGGCGGCGACCATCCACCAGCCGAGCAGTTCGAGAAGCAGCAGCACGGCGACCATCAGGGCGACGAGCTTGAGGATCGTCCACCAGTCGGTCGTGGCGTCGGGGTCGATGTCCTCGCCCTCTTCGCGCGGGGCGACCCGGCCCCGCAGCGCCGCGACGACGAGCGCCGCACCCGAGCCGAGCAGGATGACCGCGACGGCGAAGGGGAACACCTGGGGGCCGATCGCGGCCCCTGCGGGCACCCGGATGGCGAAGGCCCCGGCGAGGGCGAAGACGCCGAGGCCGAAGACGACGCCCGCGAAGATCGCGTTGCCGATCCGGTCGGCGTCCCACCGGGGGCGGGCGGTCGCCGGCCCCGGTGCGTCGGTCGTCGTCACGACACCAGCCCGATGTTCTTCAGGGTGCCCGACACGTCGACGATGTTCTCGTCGACGAACGTGGTGAACTCCTCGCCCGTGAGGAAGGCGTCGGTCCAGCCGCGCTCCTCGAGCACGCTCTTCCACGCGTCGGAGGAGTGCATGTCGGTCACGAGCTTGGTCAGGCCCTCGGCATCCGCTTCGCTGATCCCGCCGGGTGCGAGCAGTCCGCGCCAGTTCGTGTAGACGACGTCGAAGCCCTCGCTGGTCATCGTCGGCACGTCGGGCAGCAGCGTCGCGGGCTCCTCGCTCGACACGGCGAGCGCGCGCAGGTCGCCCGAGTCGACGTACTCGGCGAACTCGCCCACGCCCGAGATGCCGGCCGCGGCGTTGTTGCCGAGCAGCAGCGACACGGCCTCGCCGCCACCGGCGTTGGGCACGTAGTTGAGCTTCGTGGTGATGTCGGCGCCTGTGAGCCCGGCCTCTTCGAGCAGGAGGCCCGCGAGGATGTGGTCGGCACCGCCGGCCGAACCGCCGGTGATGGTCACGGCCTGCCCGTCGGCGACGACGGCGTCGACGAGGTCTTTCAGCGTCTTGTACTCGCTCGCCGCGGGCACCACGACCACGAGGGGCTCCTCGGTGAGGCGGGCGATCGGGGTGGTGTCCTCGATGCGGTTCTCGGCCGCGTTGGTCTCGACGGCTCCCACCATCACCAGGCCCGTGACCATGAGCGTGTAGGGGTCGCGCTCGTTGGCGAGCGAGGCCAGGCCGACGGTGCCGCCGGCGCCGCCGACGTTGCTGACGGCCGCGGTGCCGACGAGGTCGCCTGCGGTGAGCACGTCCGAGACGGCGCGACCGGTCTGGTCCCAGCCACCGCCCGGGTCGGCCGGGACGACGATGTTCACGGCGTCGATGGATGCGGCATCCTGCGACGCCGCTGCTCCCCCGGCTCCCGCACCCTGCGGGTTGCACGCGGTGAGGGCCACGAGCGACAGCGCGGCCAGCGGGACGAGGGCAAAGGTGGTGCGACGCATGCGCGGTACTCCTCTTCGAGTTCGAGGAGGCTCCGTCGCCTCCCCGCTGATCGCTCACGGTAGGCAGAGCAGGCGGATGCCGTCGCGCTTGCGCAACTAAGACCGAGTTCGGCAACTATTGGTCGCGCTCGACCGTCGGCCGGGTGCGGGTGACGAGAGAGAATGAACCGTGGTCCGAGCACTGTCGCTGAGACTGCAGCTGTTGCTGCTGCAGGCGTTGATCGTGTGCGTCGTGACCCTTGGAGCCGGCGTCGTCACCGTGTGGATCCAGGAGAGCGCGATCCGCGACTCCTACCGCGAGCGCATGGTGGGCGTCGCCCTGTCGATCGCGCGCCTGCCCGTTATCGTCGAGGCGTTCGACGACCCCGACCCCTCCGTCGCGATCCAGCCCGTCGCCGAGGTGATCCGCGAGGCGTCGTCGCTGACCTATGTCGTGGTGACCGACCCCTCCGGCATCCGCTTCTCGCACCCGAATCCCGACCGCATCGGCGAGAGCGTGTCGACCGATCCGTCGATCCCCCTGTCGGGGCAGGTCTGGTCGGGCACCGAGACCGGCACGCTCGGCGAGTCGTATCGCGTCAAGGTGCCGGTCTTCGCCGACGGCGACGAGGAGGGCGCGCAGGTCATCGGCTCGGTCTCGGTCGGGGTGCTGGAGTCCGAGCTGGCCGCCGACCTGCAATCGCGCCTGCCGGGCCTGCTGCTGGCCTTCGGCGGCGCGGCGGTGGCGGGGGTGTTCGGCGCCGCCTGGGTCGCGTCGCTCATCAGACGCCGCATCTTCGGTCTGGAGCCCGACGAGATCGCCGAGATGGTCGGTGAGCGCGAGACGATGCTGCACCGCCTCAGCGAGGGCGTGGTGCGGGTGGACCACCGCGGCATCGTCACGAGCGCCAACGACGCCGCCGAGAGGCTCATCGGCCGCGGTCCGCTCGTGGGTCGGCGCGCGGACGAGACGCTCGACGGCCCGCTGCTGCAGGTCATGGAAGACGGTGAGCCCGAGGGGCGACTGGTCTTGGCCGGAGAACGCCCCGTCATCGCCCGCTCGACCGGCCTGCGCGACGACCGCGGTCGCTCGGTGGGGGCGACCCTGCTGCTGCGTGATCACAGCGAACTCCACGAGGCGCTGCGCCAGATGGACGGCCAGCAATCGCTGACCGAGGGACTGCGGGCGCAGGCGCACGAGTTCGCCAACTCGCTGCACGTGGTCTCGGGCCTGCTGGAGCTCGGCGCCTACGACGACGCCCGCGACTTCATCGCGCGGGTGCGGCCCGGCGGTCCCCTCGATCCTGGTCCGGATGCCGCGGCCCTGGGCAGCGAGTTGACGGCGCTGCTGTCGGTCAAGCTCGCCCGCTCGCGCGAGCTCGACGTCGCCCTCGAGGTCACGGCTCTCGGCACCCCGGCTCCCGAGGTGGTCGGCGACCTGGTCACGGTCGTCGGCAACCTGGTCGACAACGCGCTGGAGGCCTGCCGCCCCGGCGATCGTCTGCGGGTCGAGGTCGATGCCACCGGGCCCGGGGTGCACGTGCGTGTCGACGACAGCGGAGCGGGGGTGCCGGCCGCTCTGCGCGAGCACGTCTTCGACGAGGGCGTGAGCACCAAGGACACCCGCGACCGTGCCCGCGGCATCGGGCTCGCCCTCGTGCGCCGCGTGGCGCGCCGGCGCGGCGGCGACGCCCGCGTCGTGCCGTCCCCGCTGGGCGGCGCCCGGTTCGAGGTGTCGCTGCCCGTGGCGGAGAGGGTCTCATGATGCTGCGGGTGCTGGTGGTCGACGACATCCCCGCGGTCGCGTCTCTGCACGGCCGGTTCGTCTCGGCGCATCCGGCGTGCGAGCTGGTCGGGACGGCAGGAAGCGGTCCGGATGCCGTGACGGCGATCGACCGTCTCCGCCCCGACCTCGTGTTGCTCGACGTTCACCTCCCCGGCTTCTCGGGACTCGATGCGCTCCGCGCCGTACGCGCCGACGCGGACCTGCCCCAGCCCGAGGTGATCGCCGTCACCGCCGCTCGTGACGTCGACACCGTGCGCACCGCCCGGCTCATGGGCGTGCAGCACTACCTGGTGAAGCCCTTCACCGCGGGTGAGCTGCACGCGCGCATCGACGACGTGCTCGCCGAACGCCGATCGTCGGCCGCGGTCGCGGGCTCTCTCGACCAGCAGGGCGTCGATGCCGTGCTCCGACCGGTCACCCGCCGCCCGCTGCCGAAGGGCCTGTCGCGGCCCACCCTGGATCTGGTGCGCTCGGCGCTGGTCGAGCTCGGTTCCGCGAGCGCCTCGGAGGTCGCCGATCGCCTCGGGCTCTCGCGGGTCAGCTGCCGCCGCTACCTCGAGCACATCGCCGAGGACGGCGAGTGCACCCGCAGCCTCGACTACTCGACGGCCGGTCGGCCGAGCACGCGCTACACGGTGGTCGGTGCCGCGCCCTGAGCGTCCCGCTCACTCGGCGCCCCGTCCACACCCCCGTTGAGTGTCCACACACACCGCGCGCCGGACGTGGCAGCGGCGTTTCCTGGAGACTCAACCAAGGGAATGCGCGAGGGGGCGCGCACCCGCAGGTGCGCGCCCCCCAACAGCCCGGCTCAGCGCTGGAAGCCCTCGCTGATGATCTCGATGAGCTCCTCGCGCTCCTCCACCGGCAGGAAGGCCCCGGCGGCGGCGTTGAGCTGGAACGCCTCGAGGTCGTCGAGGTCGTACTCGAAAGCCTGAGCGAGCAGACCGAGCTCGCGCGTGAGCGTGGTCGCGCTCATCAGGCGGTTGTCGACGTTCACGGTCACCGAGAAGTCGAGCTGGTACAGCAGGTCGAACGGGTGGGCGTCCATCGTGTCGCCCCAGGCCGTGACGGCACCCGACTGCAGGTTCGACGTCGGCGACAGCTCGAGCGTGATCTCGCGGTCGCGCACCCACCGCGCCAGGTCGCCGAAAGTGACCTGCACCTCTTCGCCCTCACGCGAGACGACGTCGAGGTCGTTGGCGATGCGCACGCCGTGGCCGAGGCGCAGGGCGCGACCGTCGATCAGGGCGGAGCGGATGGACGCCAGTCCCGCCCCCTCGCCCGCGTGCACGGTCGTGGGGAAGAACTCCTGCGCGAGGTAGTCGAACGCCTCGCGGTGGCGCGACGGCAGGAACCCGTCCTCGGGGCCGGCGAGGTCGAAGCCGACGACACCGCGACCGCGCCACGAGACGGCGAGCTCGGCGATGTCGCGCGCGTTGTCGTTGTGGCGCAGGGCGGTCAGCAGCTGACCGACGCGGATGTCGTGTCCGCGTGCGTCGGCGGCGTCCTCACCCTCTTCGATGCCCTCCTGCACGGCATCCACCACATCGTCGAGACTCAGTCCGCGGGTGAGGTGCTGCTCGGGAGCCCACCGCACCTCGCCGTACACGACGCCGTCGGCGGCGAGGTCTTCGACGAACTCCTTCGCCACGCGCACGAGACCCTCGCGGGTCTGCATCACACCGACGGTCGCGTCGAACTTCTCGAGGTAGTCCTCGAGGGAGCCTCCGTCGAGGTGGTCGCTGAACCAGGCGGTGAGGCCCTTCGCATCGTCGGCGGGCAGGTCGAGACCCACCTCGTCGGCGAGCTCGAGCACCGTCTCGGGGCGGAGGCCGCCGTCGAGGTGATCGTGCAGCGAGACCTTCGGCAGCTCGCTGATCTTCCGGCCGCCGATGCGGACGTCTTCGGTGGCCATGGTGCTCCTCTTTCCGGATGCCATCACGCGGTGATGCGTTCGCGCACGAGCGACCGCCCGGAGGGAGCGGTGTCGCCGATCTCCCACGCTCCCTCGACCGCGTCGAGCGCGCGCGAGAAGCGCGTCTCATCGTCGGCCGAGAGGGTGAACAGCGGCTGACCGGCGCTGATGGACTGACCGACCGTCACGTGCAGGTCGATGCCTGCGGCGTGCACCACGGCGTCCTCGGCGCGGGCGCGGCCGGCGCCCAGGCGCCACGCACCGATGCCGAAGGGCAGGGCGTCGACGCGCGTGACGACACCGGAGCGGTCGGCGACCACCGTGTGCGTCTCGCGGGGCGTGGGCAGAGCGGCATCCGGATCGCCGTCCTGCGCGCGGATCATGCGCTTCCACACGTCCATCGCGCGGCCGTCCGACAGGGCCGCTTCGACGTCGGCGTCGGGCTTGCCGGCGAGGGTCAGCATCTCGCGCGCGAGGGCGACGGTCAGCTCGACCACGTCGGCGGGTCCGCCGCCGGCGAGCACCTCGACCGATTCGCGCACCTCGTTGGCGTTGCCGATCGCAAGCCCCAGCGGCACGTTCATGTCGGTGAGCAGCGCCGTCGTGTTCACGCCCGAGTCGGTGCCGAGGGCGACCATGGTCTCGGCGAGCTCACGCGCGCGGTCGATGTCCTGCATGAAGGCGCCCGAGCCGAACTTCACGTCGAGCACGAGCGAGTCGGTGCCCTCGGCGATCTTCTTCGACATGATGCTCGAGGCGATCAGCGGGATCGCCTCGACGGTTCCGGTGACGTCGCGCAGGGCGTACAGCTTCTTGTCGGCGGGGGCGAGACCGGTGCCGGCGGCGCAGATGACAGCGCCCACGTCGCGCAGCTGCGCCATGATCTCGTCATTCGACAGCGCCGCGCGCCAGCCGGGGATCGACTCGAGCTTGTCGAGCGTGCCCCCGGTGTGGCCGAGGCCGCGACCCGAGAGCTGCGGCACGGCGACACCGAACGCGGCGACCATCGGAGCCAACGGCAGCGTGATCTTGTCGCCCACGCCTCCGGTGGAGTGCTTGTCGACCGTGGTCTTGCCGAGCGACGAGAAGTCCATGCGCTCGCCCGAGGCGATCATCGCGTCGGTCAGCACGCGGATCTGGTCGCGGCCGAGACCGTTCAGCAGGACCGCCATCGTGAATGCCGCCATCTGCGCGTCCATGACGTAGCCGCGCGTGTACGCGTCGACGAGCCAACGGATCTCGCCCTCGGAGATCGCCTTGCCGTCGCGCTGCGCACGGATGATGTCGACCGCGTCGAACTGCTCGGCGGTCATCGGGCCGCCTCCTCGAGGTCGCGCGGACCGAAGGCGTCGGGCAGCACCTCGTCGATGGTCCGGATGCCGCTGACGGTCTCGAGCAGCATGCCCGGGATCGCGTGCTCGAACAGCAGCTGGCGGCAGCGGCCGCACGGCATGAGCGTGCGACCCTCACCGTCGACGCACACGAAGGCGACCAGCTGGCCGCCCCCGCTCATGTGCAGGTCGGACACGAGTCCGCATTCGGCGCACAACGTCACGCCGTACGAGGCGTTCTCGACGTTGCATCCGGAGACGATCCGGCCGTCGGCCACGAGCGCCGCGGCGCCCACCTTGAAGCGGGAATAGGGCGCGTACGCGCGGTGCATGGCATCCGTGGCGGCGGAACGGAGTTCGTCCCAGTCGATGTCGGTCATCGTGGAGTGGTGGGTCCTCTCGTGAAGGGAAGGGTGGTCGGGCCGGTCAGCCCTTGACGTACGGTTTGCCGGCGGCCGCGGGGCCGCGGACCTTTCCGACCAGACCGGCGACGGCGAAGATCGTCACCACGTACGGCAGCATGAGCATGAACTCGCTCGGCACCGGCGAACCGATGACGCCGAGGGTGTTCTGCAGGTTCGAGGCGAAACCGAACAGCAGGGCCGCCAGCGTCGCGCGGATCGGGTCCCACTGGCCGAAGATGACCGCCGCGAGGGCGATGTAACCGGCGCCGGCCGTCATCTCCTTGTTGAAGGCGCCGACGGAGCCGAGCGTGAAGAACGCTCCACCCAGGCCGGCGATGGCGCCACCGAGGGCGACGTTCCAGAAGCGGGTCTTGGCGATGTTGATGCCGACCGTGTCAGCGGCCTGCGGGTGCTCGCCGACCGCGCGGAGGCGCAGGCCCCAGCGGGTGTGGAACAGACCGACGTAGACCAGGGCGACCGTGACGTACATCAGGTAGACGATGATCGTCTGGTTGAACAGCATCGGCCCGAGGATCGGGATGTCGGCCAGCAGCGGGATCGGCAGACGCGGGAAGCGCGGGGGCGAGTTCAGCGTCTCGGCGTTGGGGGCGAGCACCTGCGAGAACAGGAAGCTCGTCAGTCCGACCACGAGCACGTTGAGCACGACACCGACGATCACCTGGTCGACGAAGTACTTGATGGCGAAGGCCGCCAGCACGAACGACACCAGCACGCCCGAGACGCCCGCGGCCAGCAGACCGATGAAGGGGTTGCCCGTCGCCGTGGCGACGACCGCCGACGTGAAGGCGCCGGCGAGCAGCTGACCCTCGATCGCGATGTTGACCACGCCGACCCGCTCGCTGAGCACACCGGCCATGGCGCCGAAGATCAGCGGGACCGAGAGGCTCAGGCCACCGGCGAGCAGACCCGTCAGAGGGATGACCGAGGTGGTGGCGCCTGCGGCGGCCCAGGTGAGGAAGCCGGTCATGAACACCAGCGCGAAGATGACGGCGAGCCAGATCGGCGGGCGCCGGTGGGCGCGCACCATGAGCACGCTCACCACGGTGACGGCCGCGAGCAGGATCGTGCACACGATGCCGGTGACGACACCGCCGAGCACGACCTCGGGCAGCTGCAGGAACTCGCCGGGGCTCGAGATGCGGAACACCGCGTCGCCGTCCTGACGGGCGATGACGAAGAGCACGAGCGCCAGCAGCGTGATCACGCCGTAGACGATGGGGGCCTTCCAGCCGACGACGACGGCGGTGTCGAGTGCGTCGGGCGTGGCGGCCTCGGGCTGTGCGGCGGTGGTGCTCACCGGGCCGCCTCCTTCTTCTTGGCGGCGCGTGCCTTCAACGGGCGCGCTCCGGGGGCCGGCAGACGGAAGATCGCGCGCACCAGCGGCGGGGCCGCGATGAAGAGCACGATGAGCGACTGCACGACGAGGACGATGTCGACCGGAACGCCGTTGGCGGCCTGCATGGCGAACCCGCCGGCCTTGAACGCACCGAACAGGATGCCGGCGACGAGCACGCCGACCGGGGTGGAGCGACCGAGCAGGGCCACCGTGATGGCGTCGAAGCCGATGCCCGCGTCGATGCCGCTGGAGAAGCCGGTGGTGACGGTGCCGAGCACCTGGTCGACGCCGGCGAGGCCCACGAGAGCGCCCGAGATGAGCATCGCGTAGACGTACATCGACTTGACGTTGATGCCGGCCACCCGCGCGGCGTTGGGGTTCAGACCCACCGCGCGGAAGCGGAAGCCGAGCGAGGAGCGCTCGAGGATCCACCACACGACGGCGACGGCCACGAGCGACAGGATGAAGCCGAAGTGCAGGTTGTAGCCCGAGCCGAGCAGGTCGGGGAAGACCGCCGTGTCCTTCATCGCCGGGGTGGTGGGGTTGTTCGACCCCGGAGCCTGCAGGAGCCCGGGCGTGCGCAGCAGGTAGTACACGATGTAGAACGCGACGTAGTTGAGCATGATCGTGACGATCACCTCGTGCGCACCGGTGCGGGCCTTGAGCACACCCGCGATCCCCGACCAGATGGCACCGGCCGCGACGCCGACCACGAGGGCGACGAGCATGTGGATGCCCCACGGCAGGTCGAACGCGAAGGCGACCCAGCCGCCGGCGGCTGCCGCCACGAGCATCTGGCCACGGCCACCGATGTTGAACATGCCGACGCGGAACGCGAGGGCGACACCGAGGCCGGCCGCGATCAGCGGGGTGGCGAAGGTGAGGGTCTCGGTCAGCGGACGGATGCCGGTGGCGAACTCGGGGCGACGGAAGTTGTAGATCGCGCCCTGGAAGAACGACGAGTACGCGCCCGACACCGACGTCCAGATCGCCGAGAGCATGTCGCCGGGACGAGCGAAGAAGTAGGCCGACGTCGCCTGCACGTTCTCGTCGGTGGCGGCGATCATGATCGCGCCGACGATCAGCGCGAGGATCACGGCCAGCACCGAGATGATGGCGTTGCCGGTGGCGATCTCGCGGAAGGCCCGACGCCAGCGGTTCTCGTCGGTGGCGGGTTCGGGGGCGACCTTGCGGGCGCCCGCTGCGGGATCCACGGCCGTCGAGCCTTCGAGGGCGACGTCGGCCTGGGCGGCCTGGGCGACCTCGGCCGCGCGATCGGCCCGCGAGGCGGTCGGATCGTGCGGGCTGTACGAATCGCTCACGCGGCGACTCCTTCGTTCTGGGGCGCTTCGCCGGCCATCATGAGGCCGAGCACGTCGCGCGAGGTGTCGCCGGGGACGATGCCCACGACGCGACCGCGGTACATGACCATGATGCGGTCGGCGAGGGCGGTGACCTCGTCGAGTTCGGTGGAAACGACGATGACGGGAACACCGGCGTCGCGCGTCTCGATGACGCGCTTGTGGATGAATTCGATCGATCCGACGTCGACGCCGCGCGTGGGCTGCGCGGCCACGAACAACCGCAGTTCGCGGCTGAGCTCGCGCGCCAGCACGACCTTCTGCTGGTTGCCGCCCGACAGACGCCCGACCGGGGTCTCGATCGAGGGGGTGCGCACGTCGAACTCCGAAACCTTCTCGCGGGCGAAGTCGGCGAGGTTCGACCGCTGGATCGCGCCGCCCTTGACGAACGGCGCCCCGTCGGCGCGGTCGAGCATGAGGTTCTCGGCGATCGAGAACTCCCCCACCAGGCCGTCTTCCTTGCGGTCCTCGGGGACGAACCCGACGCCGGCCTCGAGCACGGCGCGCACGCTGCGCCCGTTCAACTCGGCACCGTCGAGCACGATCGAACCCTCGACGCGCTCCTGGAGTCCCAGCAGCGCCTCGGTGAGCTCGGTCTGGCCGTTGCCCTGGACACCCGCGATCGCGAGCACCTCGCCGCGGCGCACCTCGAAGCTGACGTCGTTGACGACGAGCTGGCCGATCGGGTCGACCACGGTGAGGTTCGACACCTGCAGGGCGACGTCGCCGAGGGTCGGCGCCTCTTTCTGCACGGTGAGCTCCACGGCACGACCGACCATGAGCGAGGCCAGCTCGGCGTTCGACGCCGTGGGCTCGGCCTCGCCGACGACCTTGCCGAGACGGATGACCGTGATGCGGTCGGCGACCTCGCGCACCTCGCGCAGCTTGTGGGTGATGAAGACGATCGAGGTGCCCGATTCCTTGAGCTGACGCATGATCGCCATCAACTCGTCGGTCTCCTGGGGCGTGAGCACGGCGGTGGGCTCGTCGAAGACGAGCACCTTCGCGTCGCGCGAGAGCGCCTTGATGATCTCGACGCGCTGCTGCACCCCGACGGGCAGGTCGTCGACGAGGGCGTCGGGGTCGACGGCGAACCCGAACCGGTCGGAAATCTCCTTGACCTTCGCCCGCGCGGCTGCGAGGTCGAGACGCCCACCGACCTTGGTGGGCTCGTGACCGAGCATCACGTTCTCGGCGACGGTGAAGACGGGGATGAGCATGAAGTGCTGGTGCACCATGCCGATGCCCGAGCGCATCGCATCGCCGGGGCCGGAGAAGTGCTGGACGGCGTCGTCGAGCAGGATCTCTCCCCCGTCGGCCTGGTAGAGGCCGTACAGGACGTTCATGAGGGTGGATTTGCCGGCACCGTTCTCGCCGAGCAGGCAGTGGATCTCTCCGGCCTCGACGGTGAGGTCGATGTGATCATTCGCCACCAGGGACCCGAAGGTTTTCGTGATCCCGCGGAGTTCGAGCTTCATGTTCCCGATCCTAAGTTCTGTGGCGCCGGACGCGGGAAGCGTCCGGCGGCCGGGACCCGCCTCGTGAGCGGTCCCGATCCGGGCGTGAGGCGGAGAAACCGCCGCCTCACAAGGGAGGGGGAGGCCGGCGTGCGCCGACCTCCCCCGCACAGCGAGCGGACTCAGCCGGCCAGGTAGGACTCGACCTTGATCTTGCCGCTGATGATGTCGGCCTTCAGGGCGTCGACCTTCGAGGTGAGGTCGGACGACACGCGGTCGGACCAGTCGTGGTACGGGGCGATGCCCACACCGTCGTTCTCGAGCGTGCCGATGAACGGGGTGACGTCGAAGTTGCCCTCGCCCGCGGCGACGATGGCGTCCTTCGTACCCACGTCGATGCCCTTGAGAATCGAGGTGAGCAGCAGGCTGCCGATCGAGGGGTCGGTCTCGAACACGTCGGCGTCCACGCCGACGAGCGCGATCTCGCGACCGGCGTCCTGGATGGCGACGGCGGCCGACTGGTAGATCGGGCCACCGACGGGCAGCAGCACGTCGACGTTCTGGTCGATCAGGGCCTGAGCGGTCTGACGAGCGGTGTCGTTGGCCTCGAAGCCACCGGTGAACGAGCCGTCCTTGGCGGTGCGGTCCCAGCCGACCACGCGGACGTTGGCGCCGTTGTCGGTGTTGTACTTCTCGACGCCCTGCGCGAAGCCGTCCATGAAGATCGTCACGGTCGGGATGTTCATGCCGCCGAAGGTGCCCACGACACCGGTCTTCGAGGTGCCCGCGGCCAGGTAGCCGGCGAGGTACGCCGCCTGAGCGGTGTCGAAGATGATCGGCTTGATGTTGGGGGCGTCGGTCTTGCCGTCGAAGTTCTGGTCGACGGTGTCGTCGATCGAGACGTACTGCAGGTCGGGGTTGGCCGTGGCCGACTCGAGGGCAGCGGGCGCCAGCAGGAAGCCGACGGTGATGATGGTGTTGCAGCCCTGGTCGACCAGGTTCTGCAGGTTCGACGCGAAGTCGGTCTCGGACTGCGACTGCACCTCGATGGGCTTCTTCGAGCCGAGCTCCGACGCGGCGGCGTCGAGGCCCTCCTTGCCGAGCTGGTTGAACGACTTGTCGTCGAATCCACCCGAGTCGGACACCATGCAGGGCAGGTAGTCGCTGGCGCCGGCAGCGGCACCACCGGATGCGCCGTTGCTCTCGGGTGCGGCGCCGCAACCGGCGAGCAGCGCCGCGGCGCCGATCATGGCGAGGCCGCTGACGACGGCCTTCTTCGTGGTCTTCACGAATGGTCCTCCAAGACGGATGCCCCCAACGGGTTCGGGGGACGATCCCGTCACGTTACCTACTGTGTCGCGGTGCTCGTGACCGGGGAGCCGCCGTGCGAGCCAATGGTTACAAAGACGCAATCTCGCGTCATGAGACCGCCACACGCCCTCCGCCCGAAGGCACCGGATGCCACGTGGTGTGGCATCCGGTCTCAGAGCACGTCGCCGCGACCGGTCAGCTTGAGCGCGTCCACGACGCCCTTCACGCGCTGGGCGTTCTCGCTGGTCGTGACCAGGAGCGCGTCGGGTGTGTCGACCACGACGATGTCGCGCACGCCGATGAGGCTGATGACGCGCTTGGTCTGCGAGACCACGATGCCGCTGGAGGCGTCGGAGAGCACCCGCGCGTCTTCGCCGAGGATGGCGAGCTCGTTGCGGCCGCCCGAGGAGTTGAGCTTGGACAGGCTGGCGAAGTCGCCCACGTCGTCCCAGTCGAAGTGCCCGGGGATGACGGCCAGCCGGCCCTTCTCGGCCGCGGGCTCGGCGACGGAGTAGTCGATCGCGATCTTCTTCAGACCCGGCCAGATGCGGTCGACCGCGGGGCCGCGGCGCTCGCGGTCGTCCCAGGCCTCGGCCAGTTCGAGCAGACCCGCGTGCAGCTCGGGCTCGTTGACGGCGAGCTCCGCCAGCAGCACGTCGGCGCGGGTGATGAACATGCCCGCGTTCCACAGGTAGGCGCGGTCGGCGAAGTACTCCTTCGCCGTCTCGAGGTCGGGCTTCTCGACGAAGCGCTCGACGATGTAGGCCTCGGGGGCGCCCTCGACGATCAGCTCGGCCGCCTGCTTGATGTAGCCGAAGCCGACCGAGGGTTCGGCCGGCTGGATGCCGATCGTGCAGATGTAGCCCTCGCGGGCGACGGCCACGGCCTGGTGCACCGCGAACTCGAACTGCCGCGTCTGGCGGATGACGTGGTCGGCCGCGAACGAGCCGATGATCACGTCGGGCTCGCGGCGCACGAGGATCGCCGCAGCGAGCCCGATCGCGGCCGACGAGTCGCGCGGCTCCGACTCGAGGAACACGTTGTGGTCGGGAACGCCCGGCAGCTCGCGCTCGACCGCGGCGCGGTGCGCGCGACCGGTGACGACGGCGATGCGGTCGTCGCCCGACAGCGGGGCGAGGCGGTCCCACGTGTCGCGCAGGAGCGTCTGTCCCGAGCCGGTGAGGTCGTGGAGGAACTTGGGTGCGTCGGCCCGGGACAAGGGCCACAACCGGCTGCCGATCCCTCCGGCGGGGATCACGGCGTAGAAATCGTCGATCGCAGGGTGTGCCATGGCACCGACACTAGCGTTCGCACCCCGTTCTTCCCGCGCGCGCAGGGGACGGAACACCGGGTGAACGGCATCCGGGATATCTCGATATCGAGAGAGTCTTAGGCGCCCCTAATCCCCGCCGTTCATAGCCCGGCCGTAGTATTCAATGGCGCCCGTGTGACGCTCGGGGCCCGTGCGAGGCCCCACACCGTGTTCGATCAGGGAGGACGACCGTGTCAGCACCAGCACGTGCCACGCCGTCGGTGAAAGAGACAACCTCGAAGAGGCCCCGCGGCACTCTGTACCGGGGTCGCGAAGGAATGTGGTCGTGGGTGCTTCACCGCATCACCGGCGTCGCCATCTTCTTCTTCCTCCTGGTGCACATCCTCGACACGGCGCTCATCCGCGTCTCGCCCGAGGCATACGACGCCGTCATCGCGCAGTACAAGAACCCGATCATGGGTCTCGGCGAGGTGGCCCTGGTGGCCGCGATCGCGTACCACGCGTTCAACGGCCTGCGCATCATCCTCGTGGACTTCTGGCCCTGGGCCACGCGCCACCAGCGTCAGCTGTGGTGGGGCGTGCTGGGCCTGTGGGTCGTCACGATGCTCGGGTTCACCCCGCGCCACCTGATCAACGTCTTCAGCGCCGTCACCGGGAGCCACTGATGTCCGTCGCCCAAGAAGCCGCCACGATCCCCGCCCCCCGCACGCCCAGCGTGCGCAAGAAGGGCTCCAACCTCGAGAAGTGGGGCTGGATCTACATGCGCGCCTCCGGCGTGCTGCTGATCGTCCTGATCTTCGGCCACCTCTTCGTCAACCTGATGACCGGCGAGGGCATCCACCAGATCGACTTCGCGTTCGTCGCGGGCAAGCTCGCCTCGCCGTTCTGGCAGTGGTGGGACGTGCTGATGCTCTGGCTCGCCCTGATCCACGGCGCCAACGGCATGCGCACGATCGTCAACGACTACGTCGGCAACGCAACCGTCCGGAAGATCCTCGTCGGCTCCCTGTGGGTCTCGGCCGGATTCCTCATCCTGCTCGGCACTCTCGTGGTCTTCACCTTCGACCCCTGCATCGGCGTGACCGAGTCCAGCAGCCTGTGGGACGTGTGCCGCGCGGCCTGAGCCGACGGCATCCCTTCTCCCCCGACGTCTTCCCCCTGACAGCAGAGGCATTGCACACGTGAGCACTCAGACCAGTTCGGACTCGATCGTCAAAGACGGCGTCCACTACCACCAGTTCGACGTCGTCATCGTCGGCGCCGGCGGCGCGGGCATGCGCGCGGCCATCGAGGCCGGCCCCGGCGCGAAGACCGCCGTCATCTCGAAGCTCTACCCCACGCGTTCGCACACCGGCGCGGCGCAGGGCGGCATGGCCGCGGCGCTGGCCAACGTCGAAGAGGACTCCTGGGAGTGGCACACCTTCGACACCATCAAGGGCGGCGACTACCTCGTCGACCAGGATGCCGCGGAGATCCTCGCCAAAGAGGCCATCGACGCCGTCATCGACCTCGAGAACATGGGCCTGCCGTTCAACCGCACGCCCGAGGGCAAGATCGACCAGCGCCGTTTCGGCGGGCACACCGCCGACCACGGCAAGACGCCCGTGCGCCGTGCCTGCTACGCCGCCGACCGCACCGGTCACATGATCCTGCAGACGCTGTTCCAGAACTGCGTCAAGCTCGGCATCAACTTCTTCAACGAGTTCTACGTGCTCGACCTCGTCACCGTGAAGGATGACGCCGGCAAGACCCAGGTCGCCGGTGTCGTGGCCTACGACCTGGCCACGGGCGAGCTGCACGTGTTCCAGTCGAAGGCCGTCATCTTCGCGACCGGCGGTTTCGGCAAGATCTTCAAGACCACCTCCAACGCCCACACCCTCACCGGTGACGGCGTCGGCATCGTGTGGCGCAAGGGCCTGCCGCTGGAGGACATGGAGTTCTTCCAGTTCCACCCGACCGGCCTCGCCGGTCTCGGCATCCTTCTCACCGAGGGTGCCCGCGGTGAGGGCGCGATCCTGCGTAACGCGAGCGGTGAGCGCTTCATGGAGCGCTACGCCCCCACCATCAAAGACCTCGCGCCCCGCGACATCGTCGCCCGCTGCATGGTGCAGGAAGTAGCCGAAGGCCGCGGCGCCGGCCCCCACCGCGACTACGTGCTGCTGGACTGCACGCACCTGGGCGCCGAGGTGCTCGAGACCAAGCTCCCCGACATCACCGAATTCGCCCGCACCTACCTGGGCGTCGACCCGGTGGTCGAGCCGGTGCCGGTCATGCCGACCGCGCACTACGCGATGGGCGGCATCCCCACCAACATCAAAGCCGAGGTGCTCGCCGACAACGACACCGTCGTCCCGGGCCTGTACGCCGCCGGTGAGTGCGCGTGCGTCTCGGTGCACGGCTCGAACCGCCTCGGCACCAACTCGCTGCTCGACATCAACGTCTTCGGCAAGCGCGCCGGCCGCAACGCCGTCGAGTACGTCAAGACCGCCGACTTCGTGCCGCTCCCCGAAGACCCCGCCGCCGAGGTGCGCGGGCTCATCGAAGACCTGCGCAACAACAGCGGAACCGAGCGCATCGCGGTGCTGCGCAAGACGCTGCAGGACGAGATGGACAAGGGCGCGCAGGTGTTCCGCACGCACGAGTCGCTGGCCCACGTCATGGACGTGATCGCCGATCTGCGCGAGCGTTACAAGAACATCCACGTCGACGACAAGGGCAAGCGCTTCAACACCGACCTGCTCGAGGCCGTCGAGCTGGGCTTCCTGCTCGACCTCGCCGAGGTCGTCGTCTACTCGGCGCAGAACCGCGAGGAGAGCCGCGGCGGTCACATGCGCGACGACTTCCCCACGCGCGACGACGAGAACTACATGCAGCACACCATGGCGTACCTGTCGGGCGACCCCCACTCGTCGCACCCGGCCGATCACATCGAACTCGGCTGGAAGCCCGTGGTGTTCACCAAGAACGAGGCCGGGGAGCTCCGCTACCCGCCGCTGGAGAGGAAGTACTGAGATGGCATCCACCGTCGTCGAGACCGTAGACACCTCCGACGAGGTCGTGGAGACCCCCGAAGACACCGGGATCCAGTCGTTCCTCGTCACCTTCAACATCCGTCGCTTCGACCCCGAGGTCGACGACGAGCCGCGTTGGGTCGATTACGACGTGGAGCTCTACTCCACCGACCGCGTGCTCGACGCCCTGCACAAGATCAAGTGGGAGGTCGACGGCTCGCTGTCATTCCGCCGCTCCTGCGCGCACGGCATCTGCGGATCGGATGCCATGCGCATCAACGGCCGCAACCGTCTCGCCTGCAAGACGCTGATCAAGGATCTCGACATCTCGCAGCCGATCTACGTCGAGGCGATCAAGGGTCTGCCCCTCGAGAAGGACCTCATCGTCGACATGGAGCCGTTCTTCGCCTCCTACCGCGAGGTGCAGCCCTTCCTCATCTCGAACTCGAAGCCCGAGGCCGGAAAGGAGCGCGTGCAGTCGATCGTCGACCGCGAGGTCTTCGACGACACCACCAAGTGCATCCTGTGCGCCGCGTGCACCTCGTCGTGCCCCGTGTTCTGGACCGACGGTCAGTACTTCGGTCCCGCCGCGATCGTCAACGCGCACCGCTTCATCTTCGACTCGCGCGACGACGCGGGCGATGTGCGCCTCGACATCCTCAACGACAAAGAGGGCGTGTGGCGCTGCCGCACCACCTTCAACTGCACCGAGGCGTGCCCGCGCGGCATCGAGGTCACCAAGGCCATCGCCGAGGTCAAGCAGGCCGTCCTCCGCGGCGGTCGCTGACCCTCAGCCTCTCGAACGGCGGGTGCGGTCCCTGAGCTTGTCGAAGGGGGCGCCCCGCCGTTCCGCGTTTCCGGGTGACCTTCCGCCGGTGGAAAGGGGGGTCCGGATGCCGCGACCCGGCGCAACGCGAGCCCCCGGCATCCGTTCATCTAGGCTTTCCAGGTGACCGAGACCGCCCCCGACCCGCGTCCGCTGCCCGCGGTGCGCGCCGAGGACACCTCGTTGCGGGAGCGCCTCGCGGAGGCCCAGACGGCGGTGCGCGGGCGACTCGACCAGCCCCTCGCGCGGGCGCAGCGCATCGCGCAGTGGTTCCCGATCCGGGTCTGGCGGCACTTCCTGCGACACAACGGCTTCCTGCTCGCCGCCGGCATGAGCTACCAGGGATTGTTCGCCGTCTTCTCGGCGCTGTACCTCGCGTTCGCGGGCGTGGGTATCTGGCTGGGCGGCAGCACGAGCGCGATCACCGGGCTCATCCGCATCGTCAACAGCTACATCCCCGGGCTGATCAGCGAGAACGGACTCGTCGACCGCGACCAGGTCGAGGCTGTGGCGCAGGAGAGCGGGCGCCTGCTCACCGTCACCGGCATCGTCGCCGTCGTGGTGGTCGTCTGGACGGCGATCGGCTTCGTTACCTTCACCCGTCGCGCCGTGCGCGACACCTTCGGGCTCCCCTTCGACCTGCGCAACTACGTGATGCTCAAGGCCCGCGACTTCGTGGCCTCGGTGCTGTTCGGTATCTCGCTGCTCGTCGGCGCTCTGCTGGGTTCGGTGACCACCGGCGCCGTCGACCTCGTGTTCGGGCTCATCGGGTGGGATCGCGAGACCCTCGGCTGGTCGATCGGGGCGCGCCTGGTCTCGCTCGTCGTGGCGTTCGGCATCAACACCGTCGCCCTCGCCTCGCTGTTCCGCTTCTTGACCGGCACGACGCTGTCGTGGCGGCGCGCGTGGCCCGGCGCCATCGTCGGGGCGACCGGCATCGTCGTGCTGCAGGTGGCCGCCGGTTTCCTCTTCGTCTACACCCCCTCGAACCCGCTGCTGGCGACCTTCACGGTGCTCATCGGATTCCTGCTGTGGTTCCGCTTCATCGGCATCGTGATCCTCGTGTCGGCGGCGTGGATCGCGGTGGCCGCGGGCGATCGCGACGTGCCGCTGCGCTCCCCCGAAGACCGCCGGGCGATGGAGCAGGCCGCCCTCGTCATCGCCGCCCAGGTGGGTCTGCGCGAGGCCGAGAAGGCGTTCGCGATGTCGCGATGGCCGCTGCGCTGGCGTGCGAAGCGTCGGGTGATCGCCGCCGAGAAGAACCTCGCGCGGGCCGAGGCCGACGTGCCCGCTCCGCGGCGGACGTCGCTGCTGCCCGACTGAGCGGGTTCGGATCCCGATGCCGGCGGCCGGGCGCGCAGCCCCGTCCCGCCCGCACGGGCTCGATGTCGGAGGTCGTGGATAGGCTCGTGGGGTGGCTCGTTCCGTGCGTATCGTCTCCGTCAACGTCAATGGCATCCGTGCCGCCGTCCGCAAGGGCATGGTCGAGTGGCTCGACGCCTCCGGCGCCGACATCGTCACCCTGCAAGAGGTGCGGGCCACCGCCGACCAGCTCGCCGAGGCCCTCCCCGGGTGGGAGATCGTCAACGACGAAGCCCTCGCGAAGGGGCGCGCGGGAGTCGCCATCATCAGCCGTCTGCCCGGCGTCGAGACCCGCACGCACCTCGGCCCCGAGCCGCTCGACGCGTCGGGCCGGTGGATCGAGACCGACTTCGACATCGACGGCGAGACCGTCACCATCGTCAGCGCCTACGTGCACAGCGGCGAGGTCGACACCCCCAAGCAAGACGCGAAGTGGCTGTTCCTCGACGCGATGGAGCGCCGCCTCGCCGAGCTCGCCGCCTCGAGCGAGCTGGCCCTCGTCACCGGCGACCTGAACGTCGGCCACCGCGAGCTCGACATCAAGAACTGGCGCGGCAACCGCAAGAACGCCGGCTTCCTCCCGCGCGAGCGGGCCTACTTCGACCGCTTCTTCGGCCCCGCGGGCGAGCAGGTCGAGGGCGTCGACGGGTCGACCGGCACCGGCCTCGGCTGGATCGACGTGGGCCGCCGCGCCATGGGCGAGATCGAGGGGCCGTACACGTTCTGGTCGATGCGCGGAAAGGCGTTCGACACCGACAGCGGCTGGCGCATCGACTACCACGTCGCCACTCCCGCCCTGGCCGAGCGCGTCACCTCCTACCGGGTCGACCGCGCTCCGTCGTACGACACCCGGTGGAGCGATCACTCCCCCGTGATCGTCGACTACACGCTCGGGCGCTGACCTCGGGCGTCGCACCGGTCGTCGGCCGGGCAGCGGGTGCCGCCGTGGGCCACGGTGCGCGTCGCGCGCGGACCCTCCCGACCTCGGCATCCGGTCGCTTAACGCCGAGCGCGGAGCACTGTGGTCGTCGCCGGGGGCCGGGTATCGGCATCCGGACCCTTTTCGGACGGAAGGTCGGCCCCGCGCACGCGGCCTAGGATCGTACGGTGACCACCGAGCGCCTCTACTCCGGAATGCAGCCCTCCGCCGACAGCCTTCAGATCGGCAACTACATCGGGGCCCTCCTGCAGTGGCGCGACCTCCAGGACCAGTACGACGCCTTCTTCTCGGTCGTCGACCTGCACGCCCTGACGCAGCCCGGCGACCCCGCCGAGCGTCGCGAGAAGACCCGCCGCACCGCCGCCCAGTACATCGCCGCCGGCATCGAGCCCTCGCGCTCCACGCTGTACGTGCAGTCGCACGTGCCCGCGCACGCCGAGCTGCAGTGGGTGCTGTCGACCCTCACGGGCTTCGGCGAGGCCGGGCGCATGACCCAGTTCAAAGACAAGTCGGCCCGCTACGGCACCGATGCCACCAACGTCGGCCTCTTCACCTACCCGGTGCTGATGGCCGCCGACATCCTGCTGTACCAGACCGACGTCGTGCCCGTCGGCGACGACCAGAAGCAGCACATCGAGCTCACGCGCGACCTGGCCGAGCGCTTCAACCAGCGCTTCGGCGAGACCTTCACCGTGCCGAAGCCCGTGATCCAGCGCGAGACCGCCCGCATCTACGACCTGCAGAACCCCACGGCCAAGATGTCGAAGTCGGCGGAGTCCGACGCGGGCGTGCTGTGGCTGCTCGACGACCCCAAGGTCAGCGCGAAGAAGATCATGCGCGCCATGACCGACTCGGAGGGGTCGGTGCGCTTCGACCGCGAGACCAAGCCCGGCGTGTCGAACCTGCTCGTCATCTACTCGGCCCTCACCGGCCGCGAGATCACCTCGATCGAAGACGAGTACGCGGGCCGCGGGTACGGCGACTTCAAGAAGGGCCTCGCCGAGGTCGTCGTCAACGAGTTCGAGCCGGTGCGTGCGCGGGCCACGGAACTGCTCGACGACCCCGCCGAGCTCGATCGCGTGCTCGCCGTGAACGCCGGCAAAGCGGCATCCGTCGCCGAGAAGACCCTCAGCGACGTGTACGACCGCATCGGCCTGCTCCGCCGCGGCTGAGTTTTCGGCTGTTCGACGCCCGCGCGACTCGCTGAGTCGCGCGGGCGTCGTGGTTCGGGGGCGGGGCTAGGCGGCAGGTGCTCGGCGCAAGCGGCACGACTCCTGCGTAAGCTGTGCCGCGGACAGGCCCGCCGCGACCGGTAGCGTGGCCGGATGGAACCGGAGATCCTGCGCACCGCCCGCCTCGAGCTGTCGGCGCCGCGCGAGAGCGACGTGGCTGCGATCCACGCGGAGTGTCAGGATGCCGCGATCCAGCGGTTCACGACGGTGCCGTCGCCCTACCTTCCGGCCGACGCCGAGACGTTCGTCGAACTGACGCGCACGTGGTGGGGCGAGGGGTCGGAGGCGACGTGGGCGATCCGCCTCGAAGGGCGACTGGTCGGCATGGTGGGCCTGGCGAAACTGCCGTCGGGTGGTCCCGAGATCGGCTACTGGGTCTCGTCGAGCGTGCGCGGGCAGGGGCTGGCCACCGAGGCGGTGCGGGCCGTGGTCGGCTGGGGCTTCGCCGCCGAACGGCCGGCGGTGCAGCGCATCGAGTGGCGTGCGGTCGTGGGCAACGCCGGGTCGGCGCGCGTGGCGCAGACGGTGGGGTTCCGCTATGAAGGGCTGCTGCGGCAGGCGGGCGTGAACTCGCTGGGGCGCTCCGACATGTGGGTGGGCGGGCTGCTGCGCTCCGACGACCGCGACCCGCAACCCTGGCCCGTGCTGTAGGCCGGGGGCAAGGGCCTGCGCCGATGTCGGAGGTCCGTGGCAGCATGGCCGCATGCCGGAGATGCCAGAGGTCGAGGGGCTCGTCGAATACCTGCGCGGGCGCGTGACGGGACTGCGTGTCGACAAGGCCACCGTGTCGGCCATCAACGCACTGAAGACTTACGACCCGCCGCTCACCGCGCTGGTCGGGGCGCACGTGACGGGTGTCGATCGCCACGGCAAGTTCGTCGACGTCTCGACCGATGCGGGCGTGCACCTGGTGTTCCACCTCGCCAAGGCGGGGTGGCTGCGGTGGTACGACGCGCTGCCCGCGACGATCATCAAGCCCGGCAAGACGCCGATCGCGCTGCGGGTCGGTTTCGACGACGGCTCGGGGTTCGACCTCACCGAGGCCGGTACCAAGAAGTCGCTCGCCGTGTACGCCGTGCGCTCCCCCGCCGAGGTGCCGGGCATCGCGCGGCTCGGTCCCGACCCGCTGAGCGCCGGCTTCGACCGCGCGACGTTCGGCTCGCTGCTCGAGGGCCGTCGCACGCAGATCAAGGGCGTGCTGCGCGACCAGTCGATCATCGCGGGGGTCGGCAACGCCTACTCCGACGAGATCCTGCACGCGGCCAAGATGTCGCCGTACGCGCTGGCGGCGAATCTGTCGGATGCCGAGGTCGACCACCTCTACGGCGCGATGACGACGACGCTGGCCGAGGCGATCGAGGCGGCCCGCGGCAAACCGCCGGCGGAGTTGAAGGATGCCAAACGGCGAGGCATGCGCGTACACGGGCGGCGCGGCGAGGCGTGCCCCGTCTGCGGCGATGAGGTGCGCAGCGTGTTCTTCGCCGACAACTCCCTCGAGTACTGCCCCACCTGCCAGACGGGCGGAAAGCTGCTCGCCGACCGCCGGCTGTCGCGACTGCTGAAGTGACCCGACGCCACGGTGGTTCCGGCCAGGGTGCGCGCGTCCGCGCCGCGATGCGCGCTCCGGCCACGGACCGTGCGCCCGCGCCCCTGCACGCGTCGGCGCCCCGATGCGCGCGGCCAGCCACGATGCCCGCGTTGCCGCCCCGCTGCGCGCGTCCGGCCAAGGTGTGCGCCTCCGCGCCCCGGCGCGGGAGTACCACGAAACGTCGCCGCGTGACGGGGAATGAAACCGCTCGAGCGGCGTTGAGTAGACTCCGAAGAGCAAAAACGTGCTCCGGGGTCGGTGAGAATCCGAACCGGCGGTGATAGTCCGCGAACCCCTCCGCTCACGTGGTGGGGCCGATCCGGTGGAATTCCGGGACCGACGGTGATGCGAGGGTCAGCCCTCGCTAGTCCGGATAGGAGGCAGCACGGACGGCGCGACGCGCCTTCCCGCTGGCCCTGCCCCGAATCCGCGGGAAGGACAGGGAAATGGCATCCGCCGTCGAGATCGACGCCATGCGGCGAGCGCTGCAGCTCGCCCGGCGCGGCCCGCGCGGGCTCAACCCGCAGGTCGGCGCCGTGATCCTCTCGCCCGAGGGCGAGATCCTCGCCGAAGGCTTCCACCGCGGAGCCGGCACCGCCCACGCCGAGGTCGACGCGCTCTCGCAGCTCGCCCCCGGCGACGCCCGCGGGGCGACCGCCGTCGTGACCCTCGAGCCGTGCAACCACACCGGTCGCACCGGCCCCTGCGCCGTCGCGCTCATCGAGGCGGGAGTCGCCCGCGTGGTCTTCGCGCTCGACGACCCCACCGACGCCGCGGCCGGCGGCGCCGATCGCCTGCGCGCAGCCGGCGTCGACGTCGAGTCGGGACCCGAGGCGGATGCCGCCGAGGCGCTCGTCGCCGACTGGACGCACCTGCAGCGCACCGGCCGCCCGCACGTCACGGTCAAGTGGGCGCAGAGCCTCGACGGTCGCGCCGCCGCCGACGACGGCACGAGCCAGTGGATCACCGGACCCGACGCCCGACGCGACGTGCATGCGCGCCGTGCGCAGGCCGACGCGATCGTCGCCGGCACGGGCACCGTGCGCTCCGACGACCCCGCGCTGACCGCGCGAGCGGACGACGGGACGCTGCTCGAGCACCAGCCGATGCCCGTGATCATCGGCGAGAGCGAGACGGCTCCGGATGCCGCGGTGCGCCGCCACCCCCGCGACCCCCTCTTCTGTTCGACGCACGACCTGCACGCGGTGCTCGCCGACCTCGCCGAACAGGGCGTGCAGCGCGTGTTCGTCGAGGGCGGGCCGACGCTGGCGAGCGCGTTCGTGCGCGAGGGTCTCGCCGACGAACTGCTCGTCTATGTCGCCCCCGTGCTGCTGGGCGGTTCGCGCCTCGCTCTGGGAGATGTGGGCGTGCCGAGCATCGACGCGGCGAAGCGCCTGACCGTGGCATCCGTCACCCCCCTCGGCGACGACCTGCTGATCGTCGCCCGCCCGGCCGAGACCGGGCCCCGAAACCCCGAGACTGTGCCCGCGACCGCGGGCGAGAACGAAGGAGACGCCTGATGTTCACCGGAATCGTCGAAGAGATCGGCGCCGTCACGGCCGTCGAGCCGTCGGGCGACGGCGTGCGCCTGACCCTGCGCGCCCCCCTGTCGGTGTCGGACGCCGGCCACGGCGACTCGATCTCGGTGAGCGGCGTGTGCCTCACCGTCGTCGACCAGGGCGATGACTGGTTCAGCGCCGACGTGATGAAGCAGACCCTCGACATGTCGACGCTCGCGGGCGTCGCCCCGGGCCTCCCGGTCAACCTCGAGCGCGCGACCGCCGCGCACGGACGCCTGGGCGGGCACATCGTGCAGGGCCACATCGACGGCACCGGCGTCGTGCGCGAGGTGCGGCCCGGCGCGCAGTGGAGCGTCGTGCGTGTCGGTATCCCGGCCCACCTCGCCCCACTCGTGGTCGACAAGGGGTCGATCGCGATCGACGGCGTCTCGCTCACCGTCAGCGCCGTGAGCGAAGCCTCCGAGCCCGAGCCGTGGCTCGAGGTCTCGCTGATCCCCGAAACGCTCGAGGCCACGACCCTCGGCCGCGCCGAAGCCGGCACCCCCGTGAATCTCGAAACCGACATCCTGGCCCGTCATGTCCAGCGCATGCTCGCCTTCCGCACGACAGAGAATCCCGCGGCGACCGCCGCACAGACCGAGAGGGGCTCCCGATGAGCCTGTCCACCATCCCCGAGGCCCTGGAGGCCCTGCGTCAGGGTCGACCGATCCTGGTCGCCGACGACGAGAACCGCGAGAACGAGGGCGACGTCATCATCTCGGCGCAGCTCGCGACCCCCGAGTGGCTCGCCTGGACCGTGCGGTGGTCCAGCGGATACGTCTGCGCCCCCATGCCCGGCGAGTGGGCCGACCGCCTCGACCTGCCGCCCATGGTCGAGGTCAACCAGGACGCCCGCGGCACCGCGTACACGGTCAGCGTCGACGCGGCATCCGGGGTCACCACCGGCATCAGCGCCGCCGACCGCGCGCGCACCCTCAACGTGCTGTCCGACCCCGCGTCGGTTCCGACCAGCCTCATCCGCCCCGGACATGTGCTGCCGCTGCGCGCCGTCGACGGCGGCGTGCGCGAGCGCGCGGGCCACACCGAGGCCGCGGTCGACCTCATGCGCCTCGCGGGACTCGAGCCCGTCGGCGCGATCGCCGAGGTCGTCGCCGAAGACGGCAGCATGATGCGCCTGCCCGGACTCTTCGAGCTCGGCGAGCGCGACGGCATCCCGGTCATCACGATCGAGCAGCTCATCGGCTACCTCAACGAGACCGACCCGCTGCCCGCGACCGCTCCCGCCCGCCGCCGGGTGAGCCTGCGCGCCGAGTCGAACGTGCCCACCTCGCACGGCACCTTCCGCTTCCTCGCGTACAAGGACCGCATCACCGGCACCGACCACCTCGCCGTCGTGTCGGGCGACCTGTCCGACGAAGCCCCGCTCGTGCGGGTGCACTCCGAGTGCCTGACGGGTGAGGCCTTCGGTTCGCTCAAGTGCGAGTGCGGTCCGCAGCTCGAGGCGGCCCTCGACACGATCGACCGCGACGGCGGCATCGTGATCTACATGCGCGGACACGAGGGTCGCGGCATCGGCCTGATCAACAAGCTGCGCGCCTACAACCTGCAGGAGCGCGGCATGGACACCGTCGACGCCAACCTCGCCC
Source organism: Microbacterium sp. BH-3-3-3 (assembly GCF_007679045.1). Lineage (GTDB taxonomy): Bacteria > Actinomycetota > Actinomycetes > Actinomycetales > Microbacteriaceae > Microbacterium > Microbacterium algihabitans. The sequence goes on from NZ_VEFS01000001.1 coordinate 582,362, forward strand.
TCGGCCTGCCCGCCGACGCGCGCGACTACGCCGCCGCCGCCGGCATCCTGACCGACCTCGGCGTCGAGAAGGTGCGCCTGCTGACGAACAACACCGACAAGGTCGCGCAGCTGCGCGGCTTCGGTCTCGACGTCGTCGAGCAGGTTCCGCTGCTCGTGGGCGTAGGCCCGAACAACCACCAGTACCTCGAGACGAAGCGCGACCGCATGGGTCACATCATCGCCGAGGACGACCTGCGCGACGCCCTCGCGCACATGAAGGAAGAGAGCGCCTGATGGCCGGCAGTGGAGCACCCGAGACCGGCGGCGTCGACGCGTCGGGTCTGAACGTCGTCGTGGTCGCGGGAACGTGGCACGAGGTCATCACGAACGGTCTGATCGCGGGCGCGAAGCGCGTGCTCGACGCGACCGGCGCGACCTACCGCGTCGTGCGCGTCCCCGGCTCGTTCGAGCTGCCCGTCGCCGCGAGCGCGGCCTTCGAGGGCGGGGCGGATGCCGTGGTGGCCCTGGGCGTGATCATCCGGGGCGGCACGCCGCACTTCGAGTTCGTCTCGTCGGCGGCCACCGACGGCCTGACCCGCGTCGCGCTCGACGCCGGCAAGCCCGTCGGCTTCGGCGTGCTGACGCTGGACGACGAGCAGCAGGGCCTCGACCGTGCGGGCCTGGAAGGCTCCAAGGAGGACAAGGGCGAAGAGGCCGCGGATGCCGCGATCCGCACCGCCCTCGTGCTGCGCGAGCTGCGCAGCTGACGCGTTCTTCACGACGGGCCCGGCGACCTCTGCGGTCGCCGGGCCCGTTCGCGTTCGCGGGCCGGAGGGAGGTGGCTGAGCCTGTCGAAGCCACCGAGGGGCCCGCGGGTCGGGGGGGCGGCCCTTCGACAAGCTCAGGGACCGCGCGCGGGCTCAGGGCCAAAGCGAGGTGGCTGAGCCTGTCGAAGCCACCGGGCGTCCGCGGGACGGGGCCGAAGCGAGGTGGCTGAGCCTGTCGAAGCCACCGGGCGTCCGCGGGTCGAGGCCGAAGCGAGGTGGCTGAGCCTGTCGAAGCCACTGGACGTCCGCGGGTCGGGGGCGGCCCTTCGACAAGCTCAGGGACCGCTCGCGGGACGGGCTCAGCGGCCGCGCGGGCTGTGAGGCCCGCCTTGCTGGCGGCGCTGCCGCGGTATCCCTACCCTGACGGGTATGGAGATCCTGCGGAACGTCGTCGTCCTGGTCCACCTCGTCGGCTTCGCCATCCTCTTCGGCGCGTGGGTCGTCGAGGCCGTCGCCCGCCGCATCCGCGTGACCCCGCTGATGAACTACGCGCTGGTCATCTCCCTCGTGACGGGCCTCGCTCTCTCGGCTCCCTGGGGCCTCGACCACGACCTCAACTACGCCAAGATCGGCGTGAAGCTCGTCGTGCTGCTCATCATCGGCGCACTGTTGGGCATCGGCTCGGCCCGACAGAAGCGCACCGGGTCGCTGTCTCCGGCGATCTTCTGGCCCATCGGCATCCTGGCCCTGCTCAACGCCGGTCTCGCCGTCATCTGGCGCTGACCACCCGCGTCGGGGCCACGCTCAGCGCGCGCATAGACTGGAGGGTCTAGACGCCCCTCACTCGGGGACGTCGCCGGTGCCTCCGCCCGTGCGCTCTCTCACCACCACCCCCGTGACCGCTGCGCGCCACCGCTGCGCCCCACCCCGGACGCGAACGAAGACCCTTCCCGTCAGGCAGTCATGACCACGTCATCCCCCTCCACTCGCTCGACCCCGGCCGCACCGGCCAACCCGCGTTCGCGCGTCATCACCGCGAGCCTCATCGGCACCACGATCGAGTTCTACGACTTCTACGCGTACGCCACGGCGGCCGTGCTCGTGTTCCCCGTGCTCTTCTTCCCCACCGGCAACGAGACCACCTCGCTGCTGCTGTCGTTCAGCGTCTTCGGCGCCGCGATGGTCGCGCGCCCCCTCGGTGCCGTCGTGTTCGGCCACTTCGGCGACCGCTTCGGCCGCAAGGCCACCCTCGTGGCATCCCTTCTCACAATGGGTGTCGCGACCTTCCTCATCGGCTGCCTGCCGACCTTCAACGAGATTGGCGTCTGGGCCGCGGTGCTGCTGCTGATCATGCGTCTCGCGCAGGGCTTCGCCCTCGGCGGCGAGTGGTCGGGCGCGGCGCTGGTCGCCACCGAGAACGCCCCGAGGGGCAAGCGCGCCCTGTTCGGCACGTTCCCGCAGCTGGGCGCCCCGATCGGCTTCATCATCGCCAACACGGTGTTCCTCGTGATCAACTTCGCGCTGCCGCACCCCGACGGCACCGCTCAGCGCTCCGCCGAGTTCCTCACCTGGGGCTGGCGCGTGCCGTTCCTGTTCTCGGCGATCATGGTCATCGTCGGCCTCTACGTGCGCCTCAAGCTCGTCGAGAGCGAGTCGTTCGCGAAGGCCGAGAAGAGCGGCGCGATCCGCAAGTTCCCGCTCGGCGAGGTGCTCCGCCGCAACTGGAAGCAGCTGATCCTCGGCACGTTCATCATGCTGGCGACCTACGTGCTCTTCTACCTGATGACGAGCTTCACGCTGTCGTACGGCACCAAGCCCACCGCCGAGGGAGCCGCCGCCGCGGCCGAGAAGGCCGGCACCGCGTTCGACGCCGCCGCCTACGTGCCCGGCCTCGGATTCGGCTACACCGACTTCGTGATCATGCAGATCATCGGCGTGGTGTTCTTCGGCGTCTTCACGATGCTCTCCGGCCCCGTCGCCGACGCGATCGGCCGTAAGCGCCTGCTCATCGGCGTGACCATCGCGATCATCGTGTTCGGTCTGCTGTTCTCAGTGTTCCTGCTGCCCGCGGCCGACCCGAAGTTCACCGGAGCGCTGGTGCAGGCGTTCCTGGTGTTGGGCTTCCTGCTCATGGGTGCGACGTTCGGCCCGATGGGCGCGGTGCTGCCGGAACTGTTCCCGACCAACACCCGCTACACCGGCTCGGCGATCTCCTACAACGTCTCGTCGATCCTGGGCGCCGCCCTCGCGCCGATCGTCGCGGTCGCGCTGTGGGCCGCCGGCGACGGCAACCCGTGGCTCGTGGGCGTGTACCTCTCGGTCATGGGCGTGCTGACGCTCATCGCTCTCGTGCTCTCGCCCGAGACGAAGGACGTCGACTACGACGACAACATCGCCGCCGGAGCGACCGCGCCGTAACCACGCGTTCGCATCGGACACCGGATGCCACGGGGCCCAGGCCTCGTGGCATCCGTCGTTCCGACAGGACTTCGTCGTTGTACGGGCCGAACTCCGGAGATCCGCAACCGCGCGAGGAGCCCGGACTGCTCGCATCGCGGTGAGTCGATGAATTCTCCGGAGTTGTGCACGCCGTCGAGCGGACCGACCGGCGGTGTCGGTGGTGCGGGGTACGGTCGAAGCACCCCATTCTTCTCCCGAGGTGAGCATGTCGTTTCCCGCTCCCGCGCGTGGTCGGCGCGGCCGCCGCGCGCCCGAAGGCCCGCGCGCGTCGTTCCGCCAGCTGGTCCCCTTCCTGCTCGAGCACAAGCGCACGCTCGTCGTCGTCGCCGTGCTCAGCGTGCTCGGCGCCGCTGCCACGCTCGCGCAGCCGCTGCTCGTCGGCGAGGTCATCTCGCGCGTGCAGGCCAGCGTGCCCCTCGGCGCCCTGGTGTGGCTGCTGGTGGGCTTCGTCGTGCTGTCGTCTGTGATCTCGGGCTTCCAGCACTATCTGCTGCAGCGCACCGGCACCGCGGTGGTGTTCTCGAGCCGGCGGCGGCTCATCGCGCGCATCCTGCGCCTGCCCATCAGCGAGTTCGACGCGCGTCGCACGGGCGATCTCGTCTCGCGCGTGGGCACCGACACGACCCTGCTCTACGCGGTGCTGACGCAGGGCTTCGCGGATGCCGTGGGCAACGCCCTCATCCTCGTCGGCGCGGTCATCGCGATGGCCTTCATCGACCCGCTGCTGCTCGGGCTCATCGTGGTGGTGGTCGGCGCCTCTCTCGCGGTGGTCGTGCTGCTGAGCACGCGGATCCGCGCGGCATCCGCCGATCAGCAGGCGAAGGTCGGCGAACTCTCCTCGGGCGTCGAGCGCGCCGTCGGCTCGATCCGCACGATCCGCGCGTCGGGCGCGACCGAGCGCGAGATCGCGGCGGTGACCGAGAACGCCACGGCCGCCTACGCCGCGGGCGTGCGCATCGCGCGGGTGTCGGCGCTCATCGTGCCGATCGCCTTCGTCGCCCTGCAGGTGTCGCTGCTGGTCGTGCTCGGCGTCGGCGGATACCGCGTGGCCTCCGGCGCCATCGACGTCGCCTCGCTCGTCACCTTCGTGATCTTCCTCTTCCTGCTCGTGCAGCCCCTGGCCTCGGCGATCGGCGCGATTACCTCGGTCAACCAGGCGCTGGGCGCGCTGGGGCGCATCCAAGAGGTGCTCGACCTCCCCCTCGAAGACGACGCCGACCGTCCCTCGTCGCCTGCGGCGGTTCCGGATGCCGCGGCCCTGACGTTCCGCGACGTGCACTTCCGCTATCCCGACAACGTCGTGAAGGCCCGCGAGGCCGCCGCCGCAGAGGCCCGCTCGGTGCTCGAGCAGGCGCACCTCGAGCGCGCGGCCGACGAGACCGCCGCCGAGGTCGACGATGACCGCGACGTGCTGCGCGGGGTGTCGTTCGAGGTGCCGCGCGGATCGCGCGTCGCCCTCGTCGGCCCCTCGGGGGCGGGCAAGAGCACGATCCTCGCCCTCATCGAGCGCTTCTACGACCCGACCGGCGGCGCGATCCTCGTCGACGGCGTCGACGCGCGCGAACTCTCCCGCGATGACCTTCGCGCCCGCTTCGGCTACGTCGAGCAGGATGCGCCGACCCTGGCCGGCACGATCGCCGACAACCTGCGACTCGCCTCTCCCGCGGCATCCGACGCCGACTGCGAGCGAGTGCTGCGCGCGGTCAACCTCGGCGACGTGCTCGAGCGCAGCCCGCTCGGCGTCGACGCTCCCGTGGGCGAAGACGGCGTCATGCTCTCGGGCGGAGAACGCCAGCGCCTTGCGATCGCCCGCGCGCTGCTGGCCGCTCCCCCGGTGCTGCTGCTCGACGAATCGACCTCGTCGCTCGACGGCGTCAACGAGCAGCGCATGCGCGAGGCGATCGACGCCGTCGCGACCGACCGCACCCTGCTCGTCATCGCGCACCGCCTCTCGACGGTCGTCGACAGCGACCTCATCGTGGTGCTCGACAAGGGCCGGGTCGTGGGTCGGGGCACGCACAGCGAGCTCGTGGCGTCCACTCCGCTTTACCGCGATCTGGCGAAGCACCAGCTGCTCGTCTGAGCGGGGCGGCGGGCGGTGGGACAGGGGCGGGCGCGTGCCTCGCTCCGAACGCGAGACTGCATCTCGCTGACAAGCCCGTTGCAGCCTGACGCCGAGATGTCAGCCGGATGCAGTCTCGCGATCGCATGGGCCCGGGCCGCCGCGATGACCGACCCCGGTGCGGTCAGGGACCGGCCGGCGGATCAGTCGCCCGCGAGGGCGTCGATCGGCGACACCGCGGTGGCCAGGCGCGTGGGCGCGACGGCGGCGACAGCGGTGAGCAGCGCGGTGGCCACCGCGACGATCCCCACGGTCGCCCACGGGATGCTCGGCAGCAGGAACGTCGGCGACGAGAACTCCGGCGGGACGCCGACCGAACCGAGCAGCGACTGCGCTCCCGCCCAGCCGTAGATCACGCCGAGCACGAGCCCGAGGGCCACCGAGGTCACGGTGAGATGTGCGGCCTCGAGCAGCACCATCCGCCGGATCTGCGGGGCGGCGAAGCCGAGCGTGCGCAGCAGACCGAGCTCCCGACGGCGCTGGATCACCCCGAGGGTGAGCAGGTTCACCAGACCGACGGCGGCGATGACGGCCGACACGGCGACGAGCGACATCATGATCGTGGCGAAGGTGTCCATGAGCGCGAGCAGTTCCTCCGGCGGTTCGCCGCCGCCCGATTGGATGAGAAGGTCGCGGGCCGACTGCGAGGCGACCGCGAACATCGTCACGAGCGTGACTCCCATCACGACGCCGATCGCCATGCGGCTCGAGCGCTCGGGGTAGCGTAGCGCGTTCTCGGCAGCCAGGCGCGCCTCGGCCGAACGGCCGAACAGACGTCCGGTCACGCGGAGCAGAGGCGGCATGACCACGGTGGCGCCGAGGCTCAGTCCCGTGAACGAGAAGATTCCGCCCACGAACGCCACGACGACGCCGAGGGGTGAGAGAAGCCCCAGGGCGATCCCTGCGGCGAGCACCAGCGTGCCGCCGAAGAAGAGGATCCCCGCGACGATGCGGCGAGCGCGACCGCCGACGGCCTCACTCCGGTCGCGCTCGGTCGCCCCCGAGATCGCCTGCAGGGGCGTCACCTCGAGCACCCGGCGCGAACCGGCCCAGGCGGCGGCCCACGTCGTGAGGGTCACGATCACGGCGGGAGCGACCAGCACCGGCTGCAAAAGCGCGTAGTCGACGTCGATCCCCCACGCGGTGCGCGCCACCGGCAGCAGCGCGGCGGCGACCGCTGTCCCGCCGATCAGCCCCACGACCGCTCCGATCGCCCCCACCACGAGACCCTGTCGCGCGACCCGCACGCGCTCCGACCGAGCCGAGGCCCCGATCAGGCGCATCAGGGCGATCTGCCGCGTCCGGCCGGCGACGATCGTCGCGAAGGTGTTCGTCGTCACGATCGCTGCGACGAACATCGCCACGCCGACCAGCAGCGCGCTGAGGATCGCCACGACCACGACGACGCTCTCGCGACCCGCGAGGTAGGGCGCCGCCAGCAACCACGCGCCGATGAAACCGGTGGCGGCGATGAGCAGCGTGCCGAAGCCGCTCGAGATGGCGGCGACCAGCACCGAGGCACCGAGACCGCGTTCCGCGCGCGGCAGGGCGCGCGGCAGGCGGCGGGGGCGCGGCGCGCCGACGGGCCGCTCGGCGACGGCGCTCACGCTCCGACCTCGGACGAGAGCATGTAGGCCGAGATCGCCTCGGCGCTCTGGCGCGGGGTGTCGGCCACGACGCGGCCGTCGCCGAGGAAGACCACCCGGTCGGCGTGCGAGGCCGCGACGGGGTCGTGCGTCACCATCGCGATCGACTGCCCGTGCTCGCGGCTCGCCGCGGCCAGCAGCGCCAGCACCTCGCGGCCGGTGCGGGAGTCGAGGTTGCCGGTCGGCTCGTCGGCGAAGATCAGGTCGGGCTGCGTCGCCAGGGCCCGCGCGATGGCGACCCGCTGCTGCTGACCGCCCGAGAGCTCGTGCGGGCGGTGACGCAGACGACCGCTCAGTCCCATCGACTCGACGAGCGCGTCGATGCGGCGTCGGGCCTCGGGCGAGGGAGACCGACCGGCCAGCTCGAACGGCAGGGTGATGTTGCCGAGCACGTCGAGCGTCGGCACGAGATTGAACGACTGGAAGACGAACCCGACGCGCGAGCGACGCAGCACGGTCAGGTCGAGGTCGCTGAGCCCGGTGATCTCGGTGTCGCCGATGAACGCGCGGCCCGAGGTCGCGGCATCCAGTCCCGCCATGACGTGCATGAGGGTCGACTTGCCCGAGCCGGACGGTCCCATGATCGCCGTGAATTCGCCGCGGCGGAGGCCGATCGTGACGTCGTCGAGCGCGTGGACGCGCGACTCGCCAGCACCGAAGGTCTTCGTGAGGTTCTGCACTCGCGCGGCCATCGGCGCGGTGTCGGAAGGATTCTGCTGCATGACTTCGACGCTACGAACCACCCCCGACCGGCGGCATCGGCCTGGCGTCGTCTCGTCGTACATCCCGGGGATGACGCTGCACGGGCGGCGGGTTGAAATGCGTCTCGAGAGGGACGGTCGTCATCCCCGGGGACGACGACCCGGCGACCTCACCCGGCCACGATCGAACCATGACATCGCACCGCACCTCACCGCTCCTGTTCGCCCTGGCCGTCGCCGCGGGCGGGGCCCTCACCCTCTCGCTCGCCGGGTGCACCGGCATCGAAGAGGCCCTGTCGCAAGAGGTCACCACGGAGTACACCGACGCCGCCGACGTCGCCGCCCGGGCCGACACCACGGTGCCGTGGCTGCCCGCCGACGCGACCGCGATCGTCGTCAAGACCAAGCGCGACGGCGAGGTCGCCACCGCTCTGGCGCGGAGCGGCTCGCCCCTCGATACGGCGACCTGCGTCGAGATGGAGCGTCAGTCGGCCCCGACCGTGCACATCGACGACGCCCCCGACGTGTACGCGAAGGATCGCGTCTTCGCGTGCGGGGCGTGGTCGGTGATCGCCACGACCGACGGCTGGTACGGCTGGACGCCCAACAGCCCCGGCGAGAAGGAGAAGTCGCCCGCGGCATCGTGAGCGGACGAACACCGACGCCCCTCCCGCGCGCCAAGAACGGGAGGGGCGTCGATTCGAGGGCTCGCCCTGTCCGTGCGAAACGGCGCGGAGGGCGAGCCGGTCTCAGGCGCGCTGCAGGCGGTAGCGCAGCGCGGCGAGCTCGGCGCGCAGGGCGGCCGGCAGGTGCGAACCGAAGGTGTCGTAGAACTCTTCGGTCAGGTCGGCCTCTGCGAGCCACGACGCGCGGTCGATCGAGAACAGCTCCTCGAGGTCGGCGGCGGGCAGGTCGAGACCCGACAGCTCGAGGTCTTCGACCTTGGGCAGGCGGCCGATCGGGCTGTCCACGGCATCCACCTGTCCGTCGACGCGACGGATGATCCAGTCGATCACGCGGGCGTTGTCGCCGAAGCCGGGCCAGAGGAACCGGCCGTCGTCGCCCTTGCGGAACCAGTTCACCTGGAAGATGCGGGGAGCGCGGTCGAAGCGGAGCTTCTGGCCGACCTTCAGCCAGTGGCCGAAGTAGTCGCCCATGTTGTAGCCGCAGAAGGGGAGCATCGCGAAGGGGTCGCGGCGCAGCTCGCCGACGGTACCCTCCTGCGCGGCGGTCTTCTCGCTCGAGACCGTCGAGCCGATGAACACGCCGTGCGACCAGTCGGTCGCCTCGACGACCAGCGGCACATTGGTCGCGCGGCGGCCACCGAACAGGATGACGTCGAGGGGGACGCCCTCGGGGGCCTCCCAGTCCTCGGCGATCTGCGGGCACTGCGCGGCGCCGACGGTGAAGCGCGAGTTGGGGTGCGCGGCGGGGCGGCCCGACGCGGGCGTCCAGGCGTTGCCCTCCCAGTCGGTGAGGTGCGGGGGTGCCTCGTCGGTCAGGCCCTCCCACCACACGTCGCCGTCGGGGCGGAGCGCGACGTTGGTGAAGATCGTGTTGCCCCAGAGCGTCTCGATCGCGGTGACGTTGGTCGACTCGCCGGTGCCGGGGGCGACGCCGAAGAAGCCGGCCTCGGGGTTGATGGCCCAGAGGCGTCCGTCTTCACCCGGGCGGATCCACGTGATGTCGTCGCCGAGCGTCTCGACGCGCCAGCCGGGGATCGTGGGACGGAGCATCGCGAGGTTGGTCTTGCCGCAGGCCGAGGGGAAGGCGGCGGCCACGTGGTACGCCTTGCCCTTCGGGTCGATCACGCGGATCAGCAGCATGTGCTCGGCGAGCCAGCCCTCGTCGCGGCCGATGACCGAGGCGATGCGCAGAGCGAAGCACTTCTTCGCGAGGATCGCGTTGCCGCCGTAGCCCGAGCCGAACGACCAGACCTCGAGGGTGTCGGGGAAGTGCACGATGTACTTCTCGTCGTTGCAGGGCCACGCGACGTCCTGCTGGCCGGGCGCGAGGGGTGCACCGACCGAGTGGACGGTCTTGACCCACGGCGCACCGCCTGCGATCTGCTGCGTGACCGAGGTGCCGACGCGGGTCATCACGCCGATGGATGCCACGGCGTAGGCGCTGTCGGTGATCTGCACGCCGATGTGGCTCAGGGGCCCGCCGACCGCGCCCATCGAGAACGGCACGACGTACATGGTGCGACCGCGCATCGAGCCCTCGAAGACGCCGTTCAGCGTCTCGCGGATCTCGGCGGGCGCGATCCAGTTGTTCGTGGGACCGGCGTCTTCTTCGCGGTTCGAGGCGATGTAGGTGCGCGACTCGAGCCGGGCGACGTCGCCGGGGTGCGAGCGGGCGAGGTACGAGCCGGGGCGCCACTCGGGGTTGAGCTTGATGAGCTTGCCCTCGTCGACCATGTCGCGGAGCAGGGCGTCGTTCTCGGCCGCCGAGCCGTCGACCCAGTGGATGCGGTCGGGCTGGGTGAGAGCGGCGACCTGGTCGACCCAGGCGGTGAGGGCGGCGAGGCCGGGACCGTCGACGGCCGGGCGCACGCCGTAGCCGGAACGGGCGGGGGCGGTGGGGGCCGCAGCGGCGCGGCCGGTGGAGCGGGGGGCCAGGAAGTCGGCGAGTGCCATGTCGTTCTCCTCGGTTGAGAGCGAATATCGGTGTCGTTCCTCCATGGTGCGGGTGCGGAACGCCGTCTTATAGAGGTTCCGCGCTGTAAGAAATAGAATTCTTTCGCTATGGTCAAGGAATGGCGTCCACCTTCGAACTCACGACCCTGGGTCATCGCATCCGGCACCATCGCCTCGCGCGGGGCTACACCCTCGACGAGCTCGGCGCCCTGGTCGGAGTGGCCGGCAGCCAGCTGAGCCTCATCGAGAACGGCAAGCGCGAACCCAAGCTCTCGCTGCTGCAGGAGATCGCCCGCGCGACCGAGACCGAGGTCACCGAGCTCCTCTCGCGCGAACCCCCGAACCGGCGGGCGGCGCTCGAGATCGAGCTCGAGAAGGCGCAGACCTCTCCGTTCTTCCGTCAGCTCGGCATCCCACCGGTCAAGGTCACCAAGGGCACGAGCGACGACACGATCGAGGCCGTGCTGGGCCTGCACCGCGAACTGCAGCGCCGCGAACGCGCCACCATCGCGAGCCCCGAAGAAGCCCGCCGCGCCAACACCGAGCTGCGCCTGCGCATGCGCGAGATCGCCAACCACCTGCCAGAGATCGAGCGCCTCGCCGAGAAGCAGCTCAAGGCCGCCGGACACTCGACCGGTGCCCTCACGCACCGCACGGTGAGCATCATGGCCGAGCAGCTCGGCTTCGAGTTGATCTACGTCAGCGACCTGCCGCACTCGGCCCGCTCGGTCACCGACCTCGAGAACGGACGCATCTACTTGCCGCCGGCATCAATCCCGGGCGGTCACGGCCTGCGCTCCATGGCCCTGCAGGCGATGGCGCACCGCCTGCTCGGACACCGCCCGCCCACCGACTACGCCGACTTCCTGCAGCAGCGCCTCGAGATCAACTACTTCGCCGCGAGCTGCCTCATGCCCGAGACGAGCTCGGTCGCCTTCCTCGCGCAGGCGAAGAAAGACCGCAACCTCGCCGTCGAGGACTTCCGCGACGCGTTCGGGGTGACCCACGAGGCCGCCGCGATGCGCATGACCAATCTGATGACGACGCACCTCGGCATCCATCTGCACTTCTTGCGCGTCGACGGCGATGGCGCGATCTCGCGCGTGTACGAGAACGACGGACTGCCGTTGCCCACCGACGTCACGGGATCCGTCGAGGGCCAGGTCGTGTGCAAGAAGTTCTCGGCGCGGTCGGCGTTCGATGAGCACAACCGCACCACCGAGCACTACCAGTACACCGACACCCCGGCCGGCACCTTCTGGTGCTCGACCCAGACGGGCACCACCAGCGACGGCGACTTCTCGATCACCGTGGGCGTGCCGTTCGACGACGCGCGGTGGTTCCGCGGACGCGAAACTTCGACGCGTGGCGTGTCGCACTGCCCCGACGAGTCGTGCTGCCGGCGCCCCGACACCGAGGCGGCCGAGCGCTGGTCGGGTAAGGCGTGGCCGAGTGCGCGGGTGCACCGGCACATGTTCTCGCCCCTCCCCCGTGGCATGTTCCCCGGCGTCGACGACGCCGAGGTGTTCGCGTTCCTCGACCGGCACGCGAACGGCTGACGCCGGGTCGGCCGGGGACGTCGGCATCCGTCCCCTCCTGCGACACCACGCAGGACGTGCGGTCGGCGAGGTCGTCCAGAGGGTCAGATAGGCGACCGCAGAACGGGATCTCCTGCGTCGTGTCGCGGAACGGCGAGTGCCTCGGACGGCGCGACCCCGGCGCACCGAGCAACGCGGAGCTGTGGCGTCCCTCCGCCTCCCCGACATGACACAGGCGTTTCGCGCGACGAAGTCTCCCAACGGGCCAGATGGGCTGCCGGAGAACGGGATCTCCTGCATTGTGTCGCGGGGATGCGAACGGAACGACGGATGCCACGACCCCGGGCCCTCGCGGGGCGCCGGGGTCGTGGCATCCGGTGTCTTCTTCGGCCTGATCAGGCGTAGGGGTTGGCCGTCAGCGTGTACTTGGTCTGCAGGTACTCGTGGATGCCCTCGTCGCCGCCCTCGCGGCCGAGGCCCGACTGCTTCCACCCGCCGAAGGGGGCCGCGGCGTTGGAGACGACGCCGACGTTGAGGCCCATCATTCCGGTCTCGAGCTTGTCGATCATGCGCTGACCGCGCGCGAGCGACTCGGTGAAGACGTACGAGACGAGGCCGTACTCGGTGTCGTTGGCGAGGCGCACGGCGTCGTCTTCGTCGTCGAAGGGGATGATCGCGAGCACGGGTCCGAAGATCTCCTCGCGGAGGATGTCGCTGCCGGGCTGCACGTCGGAGACGACCGTGGGCTCGAAGAACGTGCCAGGGCCGTCGATGGGCGAGCCGCCGACGGTGACGGTCGCGCCGCGTTCGACGGCGTCACCGACCAGGGTCTTGGCCTTGTCGACCGCGCGGTCGTCGATGAGGGGGCCAATCTGCACGCCCTCTTCGGTGCCGCGGCCGATCTTCATGCCCTGCACGCGCTCGGTGACACGGCGCGTGAACTCCTCGACGACGCCGCGCTGGACGATGAAGCGGTTGGCCGCGGTGCAGGCCTGGCCGATGTTGCGGAACTTCGCGAGCATCGCCCCTTCGACCGCCTTGTCGAGGTCGGCGTCGTCGAACACGACGAACGGCGCGTTGCCGCCGAGCTCCATCGAGGTGCGCAGCACGCCGGGCGCGGCCTGCTGCAGCAGCTTCACGCCGACCGGGGTCGAGCCCGTGAACGAGAGCTTGCGCAGGCGCGGGTCGGAGATGATGCGCTCCGAGACCGGGCCGGTGTTGGTGGTGGTCACGACGTTGACGACACCGGCGGGAAGGCCCGCGTCCTGCAGGATCTGCGCGAAGAACAGCGTCGTGAGCGGCGTCAGCGTTGCGGGCTTGATGACGACCGTGCAGCCGGCGGCGAGCGCGGGCGCGATCTTGCGGGTGGCCATCGCGAGGGGGAAGTTCCACGGGGTGATGAGGTAGCACGGGCCCACGGGGTGCTGCGAGACGATCATGCGACCGGTGCCCTCGGGGTTGGCGCCGTAGCGGCCCTGAGTGTGCGCGGTGACCTCGCTGAACCAGCGGAGGAACTCCCCGCCGTAGCCGACCTCTCCGCGCGCCTCGGCGAGGGGCTTGCCCATCTCGAGGGTCATGAGCAGCGCGATGTCTTCCTTGCGCTCCTGCAGCAGGTCGAACGCACGGCGGAGGATCTCGGCGCGCTCGCGCGAGGGGGTCGCCGCCCACGACGGGAACGCGTCGGCCGCGGCATCCATCGCCGCGATGCCGTCGTCGACGGTCGCGTCGGCGATCTGGTGGATGACCTCACCGGTGGACGGGTCGTTGACGTCGACGGTCTTGCCGCCCGTGGCGGCGCGCCACTCCCCGTTGATCAGCAGGCCGGTGGGTACGGATGCCAGCAGCTCGCTCTCGCGCGAATCGGTCATGAATCCTCCTGGATCGATGCGGGGGTGTCCCGCCCATTCTCGTCAGCACACGAGGGTGCGCCGATATACGTTGCGTACAAACGGAGTGGCGTGCTCGCCGCCGTGGCCAGCCCTCCCCGGCGCACGTCGCCGACCCGTCAGCGCGCGACCGCCTCCGCCGGCTGCGCCATCACTCCGGCGAAGAAGCGCTCGAGGCCGGCCGGGTCGGTCAGCGGCAGCACGTGGGCGACGTACTGATCGGGACGCACCACGACCACGGCTCCCTCGGCGGCGATCCCGCGCTCCGCGAAGATGTCGGCGCTCGTCCAGGCCGAGGGCGCGGCGGCGAAGACCTTCTCCCAATCGATCAGGCCGAGCGGGCCCGAGCGCGGGCGGAAGAGATCCGGCACGTCGACCACGTCTTCCCAGCGACCGGGGAACACCGCCTTCACATCGAACACCGCGTCGAGGTCGGCCCCCGCGGGGGTGAGACGCTCGACGATCTCGCGCGCCGCCGTCGCCCACTCCCGCAGCGCCGAGCCCTCGGCATCCGCGAAGGCATACACGCGCCAACGTCCGTCGGCCCGGGCGTGGTGACCGAGGTGCACGGCGTTGCCGTCGCACACCCGCACGACCTCGACGCTTTTGAAACGCTTGCCGACGGGGAATCCGGATGCCAGTTCCTGAGCGGGCGCGTCTGCGGTGACCGCCGAGGGGCCGTAGTGCGTCATGAAGCCCGAGGGGAACTCGGCCGTGGCCAGGTAGTAGGTCGACAGCTCCGCGGGGTCGGTGATCTCGCCGGGCTTGCGCGCCATGAGCGACGACCACTCGCGGTCGAAGTCGATCAGCTGCTGGGCGACGGGGCGCCGCTCGTCGTCGTAGGTGCGCAGGAGGTCGGCGGAGGCCAGGCCGGTGAGCACGTGCCCGAGCTTCCAGCCGAGGTTGAAGCCGTCCTGCATCGAGACGTTCATGCCCTGCCCGGCCTTGGCGCTGTGGGTGTGGCAGGCGTCGCCGGTGAGGAAGACCCGCGGGCTGTCGAGGTCGTCGACGAACTGGTCGGTCACCCGGTGCCCCACCTCGTACACGCTGTGCCAGGCGACCTGCTTCACGTCGATCGAGTACGGGTGCAGGATCTCGTTCGCCCGACGGATCACCTCGTCGATCGGGGTCTGCCGCACGCGGTGGTCGTCGTCGGCCGCGACCTCGCCGAGATCGATGTACATGCGGCTGAGGTAACCGCCCTCGCGAGGGATGTGCAGGATGTTGCCCGCCGCCGCGTTGATCGCGCACTTGATGCGCCAGTCGGGGAAGTCGGTCTCGACGAGCACGTCCATCACGCCCCACGCGTGCCGGGCCGCGGCGCCGACGTGGGTGCGGCCGATCGCCTGGCGCACGCCGCTGCGGGCACCGTCGCATCCGGCGACGTACTTCGCCTGGATCGTGCGCTCGCCCTCGGCGGTGCGCACGCGCACCTCGACGGGGTACTCCCCCTCGCCGACTGTGAGGCCGAGGAACTCGACGCCGTAGTCGGGGCGGATGCGCGCGGGGCCGTCTGCGGCGGCCTCGGCGAAGTAGTCGAGCACGCGCGCCTGGTTGACGATGAGGTGCGGGAACTCGCTGATCTTGAAGCCGTAGTCCTCGGTGCGGGTGGTGCGCACGATCTCGTCGGGGGCCTCGGGGTTCGGAGCCCAGAAGTTCATCCAGCCGATGTTGTAGGCCTCGGCGGTGATGCGGTCGGCGAACCCGAACGCCTGGAAGGTCTCGACGCTGCGGGGCTGGATGCCGTCGGCCTGACCCAGCGGCAGACGCCCCTCGCGCTTCTCGATGAGGCGCGTCGTCAGCTGGGGGAACTGCGACATCTGCGCGGCCAGCAGCATGCCGGCGGGACCGGAGCCCACGATGAGCACGTCGACCTCGTCGGGCAGGCGCTCGGCCCGGTCGAGGCCGGTGCCCGCGGCGTTCTGCACGCGCGGATCGCCCGAGACGTAGCCGTGGTGGTGGAACTGCATCGTTTCTCCTGACGTCGATGTCGAGGTTGCCCCGCGAGGCGGCGTGTTCTATATTCGAACGCACCGTTCCGCTATCGAACGAGAGGTTAGCCGAGCCATGACGTCACGGCAAGACTCCGCCCCCGCTTCGCAAACGCTGAGTCGCGGCATCCGGCTGCTCGAAGTGCTCGCCGACGCCCGCACACCCCTCACGATCGACGAGCTCGCGGGGCGCGTCGACCTGCACCGCTCGGTGGCCTACCGCCTGCTGCGCACGCTCGAAGACCACGGCCTCGTCACCCGCGACGCCGCGGGGGCCGTGCGCCTCGGCACGGGCCTGGCCGCCCTGGCTGCCGGGGTCGCCGCCGACCTGCAGGCCGAGGCCCTGCCCGAACTCACCGCGGCCGCCAACGACCTCGGCATGACGTGCTTCCTCGTCGTGCTCGACCACGACGAATGCGTGACCCTCGCAAGCGTCGAACCCCGGCACACGGTGACCGCGGTGGCGCAGCGGCCCGGGTCGCGGCATCCGGTCACCCGAGGTGCTCCCGGTCGCGCAATCCTCGCGCAGCTCCCCCCGCGTCGGTGGCCCGACGAGGTCGACGCGCGGCTGGCGTCGGAGGTGGCGGATGCCGCGGAGCGCGGCTGGGCGCGCAGTCACGACGAGGTGATCCCGACGCTCCGCGCGGTGGCGGTCCCCCTCGCGGTGCAGGGCCGCGAGCCCGCGGCGGTGGCCGCCGTGCACGTGTCGACCGACCTCGACGACGCCGCGATCGCCGCGCGGCTCGAGGCCGCGGCATCCGCGATCCGGGGGGCGCTGTAGGTCGGTCGCGCGACGCGCTGTCCCCCGCGCTGCGCCCCGGCCCTCCGCGACCCGAAATCCGCCGAGACTGCATCTCGCTGACGAGTGGCCTGCAGCCTGACACCCACTTGTCAGCGAGGTGCAGTCTCGCCGCCAGACGGGCCACGCACGCGCTGACATCGGCCGTGCACGCGCAGACAACCCCGCCCGAGCCCGGGCGACGAGGGTGGACGGTGGAGGAGACACACATGCACGAACACGCTCACCCCACCGTCGACCAGGCGATGGAGAACCCCGACCTCGAGCCCGCGACGGGGGCCGGGCCGGCGACGCATCCCCTCGACCCGCTGAGCGCGGAGGAGATCGAGCGCACGCGCGACATCCTGGTCGCGGCGGGCCTGCTCGGCGAAACCGTGCGGGTGCCCATGCTGCTGCCCGCCGAACCCGAGAAGACGGCCGTGGCCGCGTGGCATCCGGGAGACCCCCTCGACCGCCGCGCCGACGTCACGCTGCTCGACACCGCGACCGGAGAGGTGACCGAGGCGATCGTCGCGATCACCTCTGGCGAGGTGGTGAGCAGCCGTCGGTACGCCTCCGACACCGCCCCCTACGGTCAGCCGCAGTACCTGTTCGAGGAGTACGAGCGCGCCGCCGAACTGGTCAAGGCCTCGCCCGAGTGGCGGGCCGCGATGGAGCGTCGCGGGCTCGCCGACCGCATCGACTTGGCGTTCTGCACCCCGCTCGCCCCGGGGTTCGTCGGGCGTGAGAACGAGGTCGGGCGCCGCGTCATCCGCTCGCTCACCTTCCTCCGCGACAGCGAGGACGACATCGCGTGGGCGCACCCCGTCGAGGGCCTGATCGTGCACATCGACCTCACCGCGAACCGGGTGATCGGCATCGAGGACGAGGGCGACGTGCCCGCACCCTCCGGCAGCGGCCGGTACGACCCCGCGGCCACCGGACCCCCGCGCACGACGCTGAAGCCGATCGAGATCACCCAGCCCGAGGGGCCGAGCTTCGCGGTCACCGGCTCGCACGTGCAGTGGGAGAACTGGTCGCTGCGCGTCGACTTCAATGCCCGCGAGGGACTCGTGCTGCACGACGTGCGCTTCGACGACCGCCCCGTGCTCTCGCGGGCGAGCGTGCCCGAGATGGTCGTGCCCTACGGCGACACCAGCAACACCCGATTCTGGATCAGCTATTTCGACGCCGGCGAGTACCTGCTCGGCAAGAACGCCAACCACCTCGAGCTCGGGTGCGACTGCCTCGGCGTCATCCACTACTTCGACGGCCACGTCGCCGACGATCACGGTCACGCGATGCGCATCCCCAACGCCGTCTGCATGCACGAAGAGGACTACGGCGTGCTGTGGAAGCACACCGAGCCCGGCCCGGTCGGCTCGCACGTGCGTCGTTCGCGACGCCTGGTGGTGTCGTACTTCGCCACGATCGGCAACTACGACTACGGCTTCTTCTGGTACTTCTACCTCGACGGGTCGATCCAGGTCGAGGCCAAGGCCACCGGCATCGTGTTCGTCGGCGGCGGCGAGCCCGGATCGATCAACCGGCACGCCCCCGAGATCGCGCCCGGCGTGTTCGCGCCCGTGCACCAGCACCTCTTCTCGGCGCGGCTCGACATGGCCATCGACGGCGACGAGAATCGCCTGTTCGAGGTGGACGCCGTGCGCATCCCGATGGGCGACGACAATCCGTTCGGCAACGCCTTCACCTGGTCGCAACGATGCGCCCACCGGCGGCCTTGGCGTCGTCGACGAGGCGGTCGACGATGTCGAACTGCTGCTTGTTCTGCAGCGGGCCGAGCACCGTCCCTTCGTCGAGACCGCAACCCATGGGCACCTGGGCTGCGTAACCGGCGAGCGCGTCGACGACCGCGTCGTAGACGTCGTCGTGCACGTACAGGCGCTTGAGGGCGGCGCACGTCTGACCGGTGTTGATGAACGCGCCCCAGAACAGCCCCTCGGCGATGGCCGCCGGGTCGACGTCGGGCAGCACGATGCCGGCGTCGTTGCCGCCGAGTTCGAGGGTGAGACGGGCGAGGTTGCCGGCGGAGCTCTCGATGATCTTGCGACCGGTCGCTGTGGAGCCGGTGAACATCACCTTGTCGATGTCGGGGTGGGCGACGAGCCGCGCGCCGGCGTCGCGGTCGCCCGCCACGGCGATCAGCACGTCGTCGGGCAGCACCTCGTTGATCACGTCGACGAGGGCCAGCACGCTCAGCGGCGTGTATTCGCTCGGCTTGACCACGACGGTGTTTCCCATGCGCAGCGCCGGGGCGATCTGCCAGACGGTGATCATCATGGGCCAGTTCCACGGCCCGACCGCGGCGACGACGCCGAGAGCGCGGTAGTGCAGCTCGGCGTACACCTGACCGTCGTCGACGACCACCTCGGGCCTCAGCTCGGTGCCCGCGGCGGTGCGCAGCCACGCGGCGCACGCGCCCACCTCGAAGCGGGCGTTGGGACCGTCGAGGGGTTTGCCCTGCTCGCGCGAGAGCAGGCGAGCGAGGGCTTCGGAGTTCGCCTCGATGCGGTCGGCGGCGGCCATCAAGAGTGCGCTGCGCTCCTCGTGGCCGCGGGCGTCCCATGCGGGCTGCGCGGCGCGGGCGCGAGCCACGGCGGCGTCGACGTCGGCCACGGTGTGCACCGGGGCTCGGCCGATCACCTCACGGGTGGCGGCATCCGGAATCTCCCGCCCCTGACCCTCGGGTGCCTGCACGCGCGCGAGCAGCGCGGCGTCGGCGGCGGCGGACTCGGCGGAGGGCGCGGCCGCGTCGATCTCGGGATCGGCCAGGGCAGGGGTGGGATCGGACATCTCGGCTCCTTCGGTTCGTGTCCCGGGCCGTGTCGCGATGCCCGTCCCGTCAGCCTCCGCCGGTGGCCCGGGCGCCGCTTGTCCGCGCGTGCGCGGGCCATGACCGGGCGTGCCCGCTTGCCCGGCGGAGCGCTGGCCTGAACGTCCGTCGAGACTGCATCTCGCTGACGACTCCGCGTCAGCCTGACAACGGGTTGTCAGCGAGGGGCAGTCTCGCGGGGCAGGCGGCCGACCAGCACCCGAAACCACCCCACACAGCCTGCGAGATCGTATATGATCGCTCCCGTCAGGCGCACGAGGTCGTGCGTCGCTGCTCGAAAAAGGGGCACGTAGCGCGAGACCCGCGCGAGACACATACGGCTCATTCCCGTTCCTGTTTCGCGAAAGGCTCTCGCATGCCCATCGTCTCCGCGCACGTCGCCCACACCCTCGGCCGCCACCTCGACCACGTCTTCGGTGTGATGGGCAACGGCAACGCGTACTTCCTCGACGCCCTGCACCGGCACACCGACGCCGTCTTCACCGCGATGCGGCACGAGGCCGGCGGGGTCGTCGCCGCCGATGCGCACTATCGTGCGTCGGGCCGCATCGCCGCCGCCACCGCCACCTACGGCGCCGGTTTCACCAACACGCTCACCGCGCTCGCCGAGTCGGCGCAGGCACGCATCCCCCTGCTTCTCGTGGTCGGCGACGAGCCCACCTCGGGCCCGCGCCCGTGGGGCGTCGACCAGGTCGCCCTCGCCTCGGCGGTCGGCGTGCGCACCTATACCGTCGGCGACCGCGACGCCTCGGCCACCGTGCTCATCGCGCTCGAGCACGCGCTGACATACCGCGTGCCCGTGGTGCTGGCGATCCCCTACGACGTGGTCACGCGCAAGGCCGGAGAGCTGACGGATGCCGGGACCGTGACGATCCCCGCTCCCCTGGCCCCGCAGGGTCCCGCGGCGAGCGCCGCGCTCGACCGCGTCGCCGACGCCCTCGCCGCAGCCGACCGTCCGTTCCTGCTGGCGGGTCGCGGAGCCTGGCTCGCCGACGCCGGCCCCGCGCTCGGGCGCCTGGCCGAGACGACCGGGGCGATCACGGCATCCACCGCCCTCGGCCGCGGGATCTTCCCCGACACCGCCCACGACCTGGGCGTCACGGGCGGCTTCGGCGCCGCGGGCGCGATGGAGCTCGTGCGCGAGGCCGACGTCGCCGTCGTCTTCGGCGCGGGTCTCAACCAGTTCACGATGCGTTTCGGCGAGCTCTTCGCCCCGGGCACGCAGGTCTTCCAGGTCGACGTGGCGACGACCGCGACCCACGCCCAGGTGGGTGGGTTCGTGCGGGCGGATGCCGCGGTGGCGGCCGACGAGATCGCGAACCGCCTGCGCTCTCGCGGGGCGGTGTCGTCGGGCTGGCGCGACCGCGTCGACGTCGCGCCGCTGCGCGAGCAGGAGGCCGGCGACGGACTCGCTCCGGACGGCCGCCTCGACCCCCGCTCCGCCGCCGCGCGGATCGGCGAGCTGCTGCCCGAGGATCGCGTGGTCGTCTCGGACGGCGGGCATTTCCTCGGCTGGTCGAACATGTACTGGCCCGTCGCCTCGCCCGACCGCGTGATGATGGTCGGCACCGCGTACCAGTCGATCGGCCTCGGCTTCCCCTCGGTCGCGGGGGCCATCGCCGCCCGCCCCGACTCCACCGTGGTGCTCACCACCGGCGACGGCGGCGGACTCATGGCGATCGCCGACCTCGAGAGCGCCGTGCGCACGGCCGCCGGCCACGGCATCGCGGTGGTGTGGAACGACGCCGCCTACGGCGCCGAGATCAACCTGTACGGACTGAAGGGCCTCGCCCGCGAGCCGATGCTCATCCCCGAGGTCGACTTCGCCGCCGTCGCACGCGGCTTCGGCGCCGAGGGAGTGGTGGTGCGCGAGGTCGCCGACCTCGAGGCGCTGGCGGAATGGACCCGCCGCGACCCCGCCGAGCGGCCCTTCCTGCTGCTCGACCTGCGCATCAGCGGCACCGTGATCGCCCCGTACCAGCGCGAGATCATCAAGGTGAACTCGTGAGTCTCGGCGGCGCGGCCGGGCCGGGCGCCGCGCCCGGGGCCGGCGCGGTACGGGACGCGGCAGCCGTCGCGGTGCCGCGCGCAGGGACGGACGCGACAGCGGACGCCGCGCCCGCCGACGCCCTCGACGAGCTCCGCGCAGCGCTCGGCGGCCGCCTCCTCGACGATCCCGCGAGCCTCGCCGCCTCCGCCGTCGACAGCTCGCGCGCACAGCCCGAGGGTCTGCCGATCGCCGTGGTGCGGGCGACCTCGACCGGAGACGTGTCGACGGCTCTCGCGTGGGCGCACGCCCGTGGCATCCGCGTCTCCGTCCGAGGAGCGGGCACCGGACTCTCGGGCGGGGCCGTGGCCTACGCCGGCGGCCTGGTGGTCTCGCTCGAGGCGATGAATCGCATCGTCGACATCGACGTCGCCAACCGTCTCGCCGATGTCGAGGCGGGAGTGATCACGGCGGACCTCGATGCCGCCGCCCTCGCGCACGGCCTGTTCTTCCCGCCCGACCCGGCGAGCGCGCAGTGGTCGACGATCGGCGGGAACATCGCCACGAACGCCGGCGGTCTGCGCTGCGTCGCGCACGGCGTGACCACCGACGTCGTGGCGGCCCTCGAGGTCGTGCTCGCCGACGGCCGCGTGATGCGCACCGGTGCGCGCACGCGCAAGAACACCACCGGCTACGACCTCACCAGCCTGTTCACCGGGTCAGAAGGCACGCTCGGCGTCATCACCGCGGCGACCGTGCGCCTCAAGCCCGTGCCCCCCGGGCAGCCCCGCACCTTCCGCGCGAGCTTCGACGACATCGAAGACGCCGGTCGCGCGGTCACCGCGATCGTGTCGGGCCCGACCGCCCCCGAGGTGCTCGAGCTGATCGATGCGCGCAGCGTCGAGATCATCGAGGCGTTCCACCCGAGCGGCCTGCCCTCCCCCGGCGCGGCGATGCTGGTCGGGCAGACCGTCGGGCTCGCCGCCCTCGACACCGCCGAGGCGATCGTCGCGCTCTGCCGCGCGCACGGCGCCGTCGAAACCGAGATCAGCGACTCCGACAGCCTGCTCGAGGCCCGTCGCCTGGCGAATCCCGCGCTCACCGCGCAGGGCCTGCGGGTGTCGTGCGACGTGGGCGTGCCCGTCGCGCAGCTGGCGACGGTGTTCCGCGGCATCGGCGAACTGGCCGAGCGCCACGGCCGCCGCATCGCCGTGGTCGCGCACGCGGGCGACGGCAACCTGCACCCGACGGTCGAGGCGGGCGAGAGCCCCGAGGAGTACGCCGCCGCCGAGCTCGTGATCGACGACATCACGCGCCTCGCCCTCTCGCTCGGCGGCACCATCTCGGGCGAGCACGGCATCGGCTCGGTCAAGCGTCACGAGCTCCCCTGGCAGCAGGATGCCGTGGCCCTCGACGCGCAGCGCGCGATCAAGGTCGCGCTGGATCCGCGCGGCATCCTGACGCCCGACCGCTCGATCTGAGGTCCGGCCCACGCCGGCCGGTCCATCGCGACTCGCTCACCCGCGCACGCAACTGTGCTGCGCGCGCACGATGGATGCCGGGCCCTGTCGCGCGCGGCGGCGCTCTTCGTACGCTCGCGTCATGCGTTCGATCCGGCAGCGACGACCCTCGACGCGGCCGTCGCGCGCGGGCGCCGAGGGCCGACGATGACGCTGGAGCTGGCGGCCCATGGAGCCGCCCTCGTCTGCTCGGGCGTCGCCTCGTGCTGCGCGCGCTCCGGTCGCGCCGACGAGCGTCGGGAGCGGATCGTCGCGTCGGTGCTGATGACCGCCGCGATGCTCGATGCGGCCGCTCTCCACCTCATCGCTCCGATCGCCTGGGCGGCCGTCCTCCTCGCCGCCGCGCTGGTCTCGAGCGCATCGCGCCGGTGGCGTGCAGGGCGCGGCGAGCACGGCGTCTACACCCCCGCGGGCCTCGTGGTCATGGCCGCGCTGATCGCGTCGTCGACGCACGGCGACCCGTTCTCGACCGCCGCTGCGACGCACGCCCACGGCGGGCCGACCCTGGCCGGGATCTGCGCCGCTCTCGCCGTGGCGTACACCGCGGC
Organism: Microbacterium sp. BH-3-3-3; assembly: GCF_007679045.1. Taxonomy (GTDB): domain Bacteria; phylum Actinomycetota; class Actinomycetes; order Actinomycetales; family Microbacteriaceae; genus Microbacterium; species Microbacterium algihabitans. The sequence continues at coordinate 605,780 of NZ_VEFS01000001.1, forward strand.
ATCCGCGCACCGGATGCGCAACGGGTCGCCCGCCGACCGCGCGCACCACACCGCGATGGGTGGCTCGACGGCGCTGATGGCACTGGGAGCCCTGCTGTGAGCGCCGACCGCGCGCCACGCAACGACGAACGGCCCCACCGCGCCGGAGCGCGACAGGGCCGTCCGTCGACCGACTCAGACCTTCGACAGCCCGCGGATCGGGCTCACTTCCTGCTCGGCCTCGTGGTCGGGGCCGAGGGGGATGCCGCTGCGGTCGCGCAGCAGCATCGTGGCGACGAGACCGAGCACGGCCATGACCGCGAGGTACACCGTGACCGACACGGTCGTTCCGGTCGCATCGACCAGGGCCGTCGCGATGGTCGGGGCGAAGGCGCCGCCGAGGATGGCACCGAGCGCGTAGGCGATCGACACCCCCGAGAAGCGGATGGATGCCGGGAACAGCTCGGCGTACAGCGCGGCCTGCGGGCCGTAGGTCAGGCCGAGGCCGACCGTGAGCAGCATGAGACCGATGGTCAGCAGCACGATGCTGCCGGAGTTGACGAGCGGGAACAGGGCGACGATCGCCACGAGCATCGAGAGCCACCCGATGATGTAGGTGTTGCGGCGGCCGATCTTGTCGCCGAGCCATCCGCCGAGCCACGTGAAGATCAGCCAGGTGATGGCCGACAGGGTCACGGCGCCGAGCACGTCGGCGGTGGCGAGGCCCAGGGGGCCGTCGGGGTTGGTCGCGTAGCGCTGGATGTATCCGCCGGTCGTCATGTAGCCCACGGCGTTGTTGCCGGCGAACACGAACGCCGCGATGATCACGAGCAGCGAGTGCTTGCGGAACAGCTGCACGATCGGCATCCGGGTCTGCTCCTTGCGCTCGGCGAGCTCGACGAACACCGGGCTCTCCTCGACCTTCTTGCGCACGTAGTAGCCGACGAGGATCAGCACGAACGACAGCAGGAACGGCACGCGCCAGCCCCACGCGAAGAACGCGTCACCCGGGGCGATGACGGCCATCAGGCCGAGCATGCCGCTCGCGAGCAGCAGGCCGAGGGGCACGCCCAGCTGCGGCGAGGCGCCGAACAGGCTGCGCTTGGTCTTGGGGGCGTGCTCGACGGCCATGAGCACCGCGCCACCCCACTCGCCACCGGCCGAGATGCCCTGCAGCACGCGCAGCAGGATCAGCAGCACGGGAGCCGCGACGCCGATGACCTCGTAGGTCGGCAGCACGCCGATGAGCGTGGTCGAGGCGCCCATCATGATGAGCGTCAGCATGAGCACGACGCGGCGGCCGTACTTGTCGCCGAGGTGGCCGGCGAGGAAGGCGCCGAGCGGGCGGAACAAGAAGCTCAGACCCACCGTGAGGAACGACAGGATCTGCGCGATGCCGGGGCCGGCGGGAGCGAAGAACAGCTGGCCGAAGACGAGGCCGGCGGCCGAGGCGTAGAGGAAGAAGTCGTACCACTCGACGGTGGTGCCGACAACGGTGGCGAAGACCACGCGGCGGCGGTCCTTCGGGGTGGAGATGGTGCCGGTGGGCGTGAAGCCCTGTGGCTGAGAGCGGGACATGGGGACTCCTTCGAGACGTCATCGTCAGACCCCGGGACGTCGTCGTCGGCGACGAGGCGCGGTGTTGCTGGGGCGTTCGTCATCGTATACGATTTCGGATACGACGCAAGGGAGCCTCATGAACGACACCACCGACCCCCGGTTCACCGTCCTCGGCGGTCGCCCGGGCAAGATCGTGGCCGTCCACCTGTCGTACGGCTCGCGCGCCGATCAGCGCGGTCGTCGACCGGCCGCCCCGTCGTACTTCTTCAAGCCGTCGAGCTCGCTCGCGGCATCCGGGTCCGAGATCGTGCGCCCCGCGGGTACCGAGCTCCTCGCGTTCGAGGGCGAGATCGCGCTCGTCATCGGCGAGCCGGCTCGGTGGGTGACTCCGGATGCCGCGTGGTCGCACGTGGCATCCGTCACCGCCGCGAACGACTTCGGTCTCTACGACCTCCGCGCGAACGACAAGGGCTCGAACGTCCGCTCCAAGGGCGGCGACGGATACACCCCGCTCGGCCCCGCGCTCTTCGACGCCCACGAGGTCGACCCCACCGCCCTGCGCCTGCGCACGTGGGTGAACGGCGACCTCGTGCAGGACGACTCCACCGCGGGCCTCATCTTCTCGCTCGCCCAGATCGTCGCCGACCTCTCGCAGCACTTCACCCTCGAGACCGGTGACGTGATCCTCACCGGCACCCCCGCCGGCTCGTCGGTGGTCGTCCCCGGCGACGTGGTGGAGGTGCAGGTGGATGCCGGCGCCCTCTCGACCGGCCGGCTCCGCACGACCGTGACCCAGGGCGCGCAGTCGTTCGATGCCGCGATCGGCTCGCTCCCCGCGGTCGACGACACCCAGCGCACCGAGGCGTGGGGCTCGGCCGAGGCGGCTGGCCTCAGCCCCGCGGCCCCCGCCCTCTCCCCCGCCCTGCGCGACAAGATCTCGCGCGTGCCGGTCGCCGCCCTCAGCGGGCAGCTGCGCAAGCGCGGCCTCAACGACGTCACCATCGACGGCGTGCGCCCGCTCACCCCGGGCAGCCGCTTCGTCGGCATGGCGCGCACGCTGCGCTTCGTCCCCCACCGCGAAGACCTCTTCGCCTCGCACGGCGGCGGCCAGAACGCCCAGAAGCGCGCGTTCGACGCGGTCGGCGAGGGCGAGGTCATCGTCATCGAGGCCCGCGGCGAAACCGGTTCCGGCACGCTCGGCGACATCCTCGCGATCCGCGCGCACGCCCGGGGGGCTGCGGCCATCGTCACCGACGGCGGGGTCCGCGACGCTGAGGCCGTGGCCGCGGTGGGCATCCCCGTCTTCACCGCCGGGGCGCACCCGGCGGTCCTCGGCCGCCGCCACGTGCCGTGGGAGACCGACGTGGCCGTGGGCTGCGGCGGCACGACCGTCGAGCCCGGCGACATCCTCGTGGGCGACGGCGACGGCGTGATCGTCATCCCGCCCGGGATCGCCGAAGAGGTGGTCGACGCCGCCCTGGCGCAAGAGGCCGAAGACGCGTGGATCGCCGAGCAGGTGGCATCCGGTCACCCGATCGAGGGGCTGTTCCCGATGAACGCGGAATGGCGCGCGCGCTACGAGAGCGAGAGGAACGCATGATGGCCCTTCGACAAGCTCAGGGACCCCATCGACAGGCTCAGGGACCCGGCACCGAGCCCACCAAGAGCAAGTCGCAGCAGGCGTACCAGTGGATCAAGCAGCGCATCGCGTCGCAGGAGTTCACCCCCGGCTACCGCCTGGTGCTCGGCTCGATCGCCGGTGAGCTCGACATGAGCGTCGTGCCCGTGCGCGAGGCCATCCGCCAGCTCGAGGCCGAGGGTCTGGTGATGTTCGAGCGCAACGTCGGCGCGCGCGTGTCGATGGTCGACGACACGGCCTACCGCTTCAGCATGCAAGCGCTGAGCCTGCTCGAGGGGGCCGCCACCGCCCTGTCGGCCCGCGCGCTCACCGCCGACGACGTTCGTCGCGCCCGCCAGGTCAACGAGCTCATGGTCGAGACGCTCGAGCACTTCGACCCGCGCGCCTTCACCGCGCTCAACCAGGAGTTCCACGCGATCCTGTTCGAGAAGTGCGCCAATCCGCGCATGCTCGAGCTCGTGCAGGCCGAGTGGGCGCGCCTGGGGCACCTGCGCGATTCGACGTTCAGCTTTGTGCCGGGCCGCGCCGCGGAGTCGGTGCGCGAGCACGAGAACATCCTCGTGCTCATCGAGAACGGCGCTCCCCTGGCCGAGATCGAGAAGGTCTCGCGTCGCCACCGCTCGGCCACCCTCGACGCGTACATGATCCACGAGCACCCCGACCAGGTGCTCGGCCTCCCCGCTTTCTGACCTCGAAAGACAGTTCCGGATGCCATGACCCCGCGCCCCGACGACATCGCCGTCGCGGATCGCCTGCCACCCGGCATCCACCCCTCTTCACCGAAGGAGCACCCATGACCACCCCGCTCACCACCGCCCGCCGAATCCCCGCCGATCTGCCCGAGCGCATCCAGCACTACATCGGGGGCCGCTTCGTCGACTCGGTCGACGGCGACACCTTCGACGTTCTCGACCCGGTGACCAACCAGACCTACCTCACCGCCGCCGCGGGCAAGAAGGCCGACATCGACCTCGCCGTCGCCGCCGCGCGGAAGGCCTTCACCGAGGGACCCTGGCCCCGGATGCTGCCGCGCGAGCGCTCGCGTGTGCTGCACCGCATCGCCGACATCGTCGAGTCGCGCGACGAGCGCCTCGCCGAGCTCGAGTCGTTCGACTCCGGCCTGCCGATCACGCAGGCGCTCGGTCAGGCGCGGCGTGCGGCCGAGAACTTCCGCTTCTTCGCCGACCTGATCGTGGCCCAGACCGACGACGCCTTCAAGGTGCCCGGGCGCCAGCTCAACTACGTGAACCGCAAGCCGATCGGGGTCGCCGGCCTCATCACGCCGTGGAACACCCCCTTCATGCTCGAGTCGTGGAAGCTCGGCCCCGCTCTCGCCACCGGCAACACCGTGGTGCTCAAGCCCGCCGAGTTCACGCCCCTGTCGGCGTCGCTGTGGGCCGGCATCTTCGAGGAGGCGGGCCTGCCCGAGGGCGTGTTCAACCTCGTCAACGGTCTCGGCGAAGACGCCGGCGACGCCCTCGTGAAGCACCCCGACGTGCCGCTCATCTCGTTCACCGGCGAGAGCTCGACGGGTCAGCTGATCTTCGCCAACGCGGCGCCCTTCTTGAAGGGCCTCTCGATGGAGCTGGGCGGCAAGAGCCCGGCGATCGTGTTCGCCGACGCCGACCTCGACGCCGCGATCGACGCGACGATCTTCGGAGTCTTCTCGCTCAACGGCGAGCGCTGCACCGCGGGTAGCCGCATCCTCGTGCAGCGCGAGGTCTACGACGAGTTCGTCGAGCGCTACGCCGCTCAGGCCGACCGCGTGAAGGTCGGCTTCCCCGACGACCCCGACACCGAGGTGGGCGCTCTGGTGCACCCCGAGCACTACGCCAAGGTCATGTCGTACGTCGAGCTCGGCAAGGCCGAGGGGCGCCTGGTCGCCGGCGGCGGTCGCCCCGAGGGCTTCGACGAGGGCAACTTCGTGCGCCCCACCGTGTTCGCCGACGTCGCCCCCGACGCGCGCATCTTCCAGGAGGAGATCTTCGGCCCGGTCGTCGCGATCACCCCCTTCGACACCGACGACGAAGCCCTCGCCCTCGCGAACAACACGAAGTACGGCCTGGCCGCCTACGTGTGGACGAACGACCTCACGCGCGCGCACCTGTTCGCGCAGAACGTCGAGGCCGGCATGGTGTGGCTGAACTCCAACAACGTCCGCGACCTGCGCACCCCCTTCGGCGGGGTGAAGGCCTCGGGGCTCGGCCACGAGGGCGGATACCGCTCGATCGACTTCTACACCGACCAGCAGGCCGTGCACATCACGCTCGGCCCCGCCCACAACCCCACCTTCGGCAAGGCGCAGGGGCACTGAGCCCCGCCGCCGGTGGCTGAGCCGCCATCAGGTGGCTGAGCTTGTCGAAGCCACCGCCCGACCACCGGTCCCTTCGACAGGCTCAGGGACCTCCGCGACGACTGGTCGCTGAGCCGATACCCCACCCTTCCGGCATCCGCCCCTCTTCACACGCAAGGACGCGACATGACAGACCGCAGCCAGATGACCCGCACCTCGTCGGGATTCTTCGTCTCGCAGGAGGCCCCCATCGAGGCCTCCAACCCCATCCCCACGCCCACCTCTCCCGCGCCCGACATCCTGCGCTGCGCGTACATGGAGCTCGTGGTCACCGACCTCGCGGCATCCCGTGTCTTCTACGTCGACATCCTGGGCCTGCACATCACCGAAGAGAACGATGAGGCGATCTACCTCCGCTCGACCGAGGAGTTCATCCACCACAACCTGGTGCTCCGCCAGGGCCCGGTCGCGGCCGTCGCCGCCTTCTCGTACCGCGTGCGGTCGGCCGACGACCTCGACAAGGCCGTCGCGTTCTACGAGGAGCTCGGCTGCGAGGTGCGCCGCGAGCCGAACGGGTTCACCAAGGGCATCGGCGACTCGGTGCGCGTGGTCGACCCCCTCGGCTTCCCGTACGAGTTCTTCTTCGACACCGAGCACCAGGAGCGCCTGTCGTGGCGCTACGACCTGTACTCCCCCGGCGAGCTCGTGCGCCTCGACCACTTCAACCAGATCACCCCCGACGTTCCCCGCGCGGTGAACTTCATGCAGTCGCTCGGCTTCCGCGTGACCGAAGACATCCAAGACGAAGAGGGCGTCGTCTACGCGGCCTGGATGCGCCGCAAGCCCACCGTGCACGACACCGCCATGACCGGCGGCGACGGACCCCGCATGCACCACGTGTGCTTCGCGACGCACGAGAAGCACAACATCCTCTCGATCTGCGACAAGCTCGGCGCGCTCCGCCGCTCGGATGCCATCGAGCGCGGCCCCGGCCGCCACGGCGTCTCGAACGCGTTCTACCTGTACCTGCGCGACCCCGACGGCCACCGCGTCGAGATCTACACGCAGGACTACTACACCGGCGACCCCGACAACCCGGTCGTCACGTGGGACGTGCACGACAACCAGCGCCGCGACTGGTGGGGCAACCCCGTCGTGCCGTCGTGGTACACCGAAGGCTCGCTCGTGCTCGACCTCGACGGTCAGCCTCAGCCCGTGCGCGCCCGCACCGACTCGAGCGAGATGGCCGTGACGATCGGTGCCGACGGCTTCAGCTACACCCGCGCGCCCGAAGAGGTCGGCGCTGGCGAGTTCAAGCTGGGCAACCAGCTGTAAGCCGCCGCCTGCCCGCCCAGCGAGCGCCAGCGCCCGCCCACCCATGTCCCACTTATGGCAGGTTGGGCACCCCTCAACCAGCCGAATTCGGGACACGCTCCACCAAAAATGGGACGCGCGCACAGCAGCAGGCCGTCCAGCCCACCCATGTCCCACTTTTGGCTGGTTGGGCACCCCCTCAACCAGCCAGAAGTGGGACACGCTCCACCAAAAGTGGGACGAGGTTCGTGAGACCGACCAAGGAGACCCCATGCTCACCGACGCACAGATCGACGCCATCGCGGCCGAGCTCGCCGAGGCCGACCGCGCGCACGCGGTGATCCCGCGGATCACGGCGAGGTATCCGGATGCCGTGGTCGAAGACTCCTACGCGATCCAGGGTCGCTGGCGCGATACGCAGATCGCCGCGGGGCGCACCCTCGTCGGGCGCAAGATCGGCCTGACGTCGAAGGCGATGCAACAGGCGACGGGCATCACCGAGCCCGACTACGGCGTGATGTTCGACGACACCGTGTACCGCTCGGGAGACGAGATCCCGGTCGCGCTGTTCTCGAACGTGCGCATCGAGGTCGAGCTGGCGTTCGTGCTGAAGACCCCGCTCGAGGGCCCCGACTGCACGCTCGACGACGCCCTCGCCGCGATCGACTACGCCGTGCCTGCTCTCGAGGTGCTCAACTCGCACATCGAGCTCGAGGGCCGCACGATCGTCGACACGATCAGCGACAACGCCGCCTACGGCGCGATGGTGCTCGGCGACGTGCACAAGCGCCCCGACGAGATCGACCTGCGCTGGGTTCCGGGCGTGCTGAGCCGCAACGGCGAGATCGAAGAGACCGGCGTCGCCGCGGGCGTGCTCGGGCACCCGGCGACGGGGGTGGCGTGGCTGGCGAACAAGTTCCACCAGCACGGCGCTCGCCTGGAGGCGGGCGAGATCATCCTGGCAGGATCGTTCACGCGCCCGATGTGGGTGTCGCAGGGCGACGACGTGCTGTGCGACTACGGACCGATGGGAACGATCTCGTGCCGCTTCGTCTGACCCCGACCTTCCGGGCCGCCCTCGCGGCATCCGACCGCCCCCTCGCGGGCATGTGGGTGTGCTCGGGCAACGCCACGATCACCGAGGTCGCCGCGGGCTCGGGCCTCGACTGGCTGCTGCTCGACCTGGAGCACTCCGCGACCTCGCTCGAGTCGGTCCTGACCCAGCTGCAGGTGGCGGCCGGCTACCCGGTCACCCCGGTCGTGCGGGTGCCGTGGAACGATCCCGTAACCATCAAGCGAGTGCTCGACCTGGGCGCGCAGAACCTCATCGTGCCGATGATCTCGACCGCCGACGAGGCGCGGGCCGCGGTCGCCGCCACGCGGTACCCGCCGCAGGGCGTGCGCGGAGTCGGCAGCGCCCTCGCCCGCAGCGCCCGCTGGAACCGCGTCGAGGGCTACCTCGCCGAGGCCGCCGAGCTCGTCTCTCTCACGGTGCAGATCGAGACGACGACGGGCGTCGACAACGCCGCCGACATCGCCGCTGTCGAGGGGGTGGATGCCATCTTCGTCGGCCCCAGCGACCTCTCGGCCTCGATGGGTCTGCTCGGTCAGCAGTCGCACCCCGACGTCGTGGCGGCGGTGCATCGCGTGTTCGCCGCGGCGAAGCATGCCGGTACTCCGGTCGGCGTGAACGCGTTCGACCCGGCGGTGGCCGAGGCCTACATCGACGCCGGCGCCGATTTCGTCGCGGTCGGTGCCGACGTGGCGCTGCTCGCCCGCGCGTCCGAGGCGCTGGCGGCGCGGTTCGTCACCGGGCGCACGGCGCAGCGCGACAGTTACTGAGCGCGCGCCGTTCCGAGCGCCGCGAGCTCGGCCCGCGTCGAGACGCCGGCTTTGCGCAGCAGGTTCGACACGTGGAACTTCGCCGTGTTCTCGCTGATGCCGAGGCGTTCGGCGATCGCGCGGTTGCGTGAGCCCGCCACGACCAGGCTGAGCACCTCGCTCTCGCGGGGGCTGAGGTCGACCGCCTCGTCGAGGAAGTCGGGTCGCGGGGGCGGATCGAGCGGCAGCACGACCGACAGCTCCGACCCCCACCCGGGGGTCGAGGCGACGTCGAACGCCCCGTTGAGCGCACTGACCCGCTCGACGATCGGTCCCAGCGAGTCGTCGTGAGCGGTGAGGGTGCCGGCTCCGTCGTCGCGGATGCCGATGAGCAGGTTCAGCCCGTCGCAGTCCCATTGGATGCGCACGCGGTGCGGAGTGCCCCGGTCGAGCAGGGCGAGCACGGCGCTGCGGACGATCGCCCGCGCCTCGTGCGCGACTTCGCCGGGCAGGGCGCGGCCGGTCGCCGGCGGCTCGACGAACTGCACATCGAGGTCGCCGTGACGGACGAGCGGGCGGAGGTCGGTGCGCAACCGGGCGAAGGCCCCGGTGACGGGTTCGAGCAGGGCGCTGCGCTGCTGATCGGTCGAGGTTCGCAGCACGACGAGGGCGGCGGCCGCCGTCTCCACGGCGAGGGCGCGCGCGGCCCGGTCGTCGAGGCGCGTGGACCGCAGGATCGCCAGCACCGATTCGAGCGTCACGGCGTGGCGGTCGGCCTGCTCGGCGACGATGCGTTCGTGCTCGATGACGAGGACGCGGGACGCGGGAGACGACAACTCGGCGGACGACTTCACCCGCCCTAACCTAGCCGACGGAGGCGAACCTACCCGATCGGGTAGGTCGACCCGTGCGGTCGACCGGCCACGCGCTCCGCTCCCCCGGCGAAGCATGGAGACATGACCTCCCCCGACACCGGCATCGCGGCATCCCTCACCCGCATCTCGGAAGAGCTGACCTCGGTCGTCGACAGCCTCGCCACCGGCGACAACGCGGACGACGTGCTCGAGGTGCTGGGCGGCGCCGACCGCGTGTTCGTCCTCGGCGCCGGGCGCTCGGGCCTCGCGTTGCAGATGACCGCGATGCGCCTCATGCACCTCGGCCTCGCCGTGCACGTCGTCGGTGAGACGACCGCCCCCGCGATCCGCGCCGGCGACGTGCTCCTCACCGCGAGCGGCTCGGGGACGACGACCGGCATCGTCCGCGCCGTCGAGACGGCCACCGAGGTCGGCGCCCGCGTCGTGGCGATCACCACCGCGCCCGACTCGCCCCTCGGACGGGCGGCGGACGCCCTCGTCGTGGTGCCCGCCGCGACGAAGCTCGATCGCTCGGGCACGGCATCCACCCAATACGCCGGCGGCCTGTTCGAGCAGGCCGTCGTTCTCATCGGCGACGCGATCTTCGACGCGCTCTGGCAGCGCTCGGGCCTCTCGGCCGACGACTTGTGGCCCCGCCACGCGAATCTCGAATGACCCTCCACCCCGACAGTCAGGACCCCCGAATGAAGCTGCAGTTCGCCATGGACACCCTCACCACCGAGGCCGCCCTCGACCTCGCCGCCGCCGCGGCCCCGCACGTCGACATCCTCGAGCTCGGCACCCCGCTCATCAAGAGCGAGGGCCTCTCGGCCATCACCGCCATCAAGAAGGCCCACCCCGACAAGATCGTCTTCGCCGATCTGAAGACGATGGATGCCGGCGAGCTCGAGGCCGACATCGCCTTCGGCGCCGGAGCCGACCTCGTGACGGTGCTCGGCAGCGCCGGAGACAGCACGATCGTCGGAGCCGTCACCGCCGCCAAGAAGCACGGCAAGGGCGTCGTCGTCGACCTCATCGGGGTCGCCGACAAGCCGGCCCGTGCCAAGGAGGTCATCGCCCTCGGCGCCGAGTTCGTCGAGATGCACGCCGGCCTTGACGAGCAGGCCGAAGAGGGCTTCACCTTCGCCACGCTGCTGCGTGACGGAGAAGCCTCGGGCGTGCCGTTCTCGGTCGCCGGAGGTGTCAACGCATCGAGCATCGCCGACGTGCAGAAGGCGGGCGCCCAGGTCGCCGTCGCCGGCAGCGCCATCTACAGCGCCCCCGATGTGGGCGCCGCCGCCGCCGAGCTGCGCGCCGCGATCATCTGAGCGCCGACCGCATCCCGAGAACGACGAAGGGCCGGACGATCACTCGTCCGGCCCTTCGTGGTGTCGAGGGTCAGTCCTCGTCTTCGTCGTCTTCGTCGTCGTCGCCGACGATCTCGATGTCTTCGACCTCGAGCTCGGGCGTCAGCTGCACGTGCACGAGAGCGTCGGGGAACGAGGTCTGACCGGCGAAGACCACGATGATGGCGTCGGCGAACACGCCCACGCCGATCGCCTCGAGGTCGGTGCGCAGGTCGACGTCGGCATCGAGCTCGTCGTCGTCGAGGGCGTCTTCGATGTCGCTCGCGACCTCTTCGACGATCGCGCGCCAGCGCTCTTCGCCGACCGAGAGCACGTCCTTGAGGTTGCTCATGATCGCGTCGAGGTCGGGGGCGTCTTCTTCGTCGATCTCGGGGTCGAGGTCGACCTCCACCTCGACGCCGGCGGCGTCCAGGTGTCCCGACCCGATGACGCTGTCTTCGTCGATCTGGGCGTCGTCGAGCAGGCCGCTCTCGGTGACGCGGCGGAGGAGGTCGTTCAGCACGGACTCAGTCATGCATCAACGATCCCACGTCCGGCTCCCTGTGGGGAACACCTTGCGCGCGCCGCGAAGGCTGTTCAGCCCGTGCTTGCGCGCGGTTCACCCTCAGGCGGATGCCGCCCGCTCGGCCGCCTCGACGACGTTGGTCATCAGCAGGGCCACGGTCATCGGTCCGACCCCGCCGGGGTTGGGCGAGACGAAGCCCGCGACCTCGGCCACGTCGGGGTGCACGTCGCCGTACACGCGCGACTTTCCGGTCTCGGGGTCGGTCTCGCGCGTGACGCCCACATCGAGCACCGCGGCGCCCGGCTTGACGTCGGCGGCCCGCACGATGTGCTTCACTCCCGCGGCGGCGACGATGACGTCGGCCTCGCGCAGGTGCTTCGCCAGGTCGGCGGTGCCAGTGTGGGTGAGGGTCACGGTGGCGTTGATCTCGCGGCGGGTCAGCAGCAGCCCGATCGAGCGGCCGATCGTGACGCCGCGGCCGACGACGACGACCTCTTTGCCCTTCAGGTCGTAGTCGTTGCGCAGCAGCAGCTCGATGACGCCGCGCGGGGTGCACGGCAACGGCGTGTGGATCGGGGCGTTGACGTTGAGCACGAGACGCCCGAGGTTCGTGGGGTGCAGGCCGTCGGCATCCTTCGCCGGATCGATCCGCTCGAGCACGCGATCGGTGTCGATGTGCTTCGGCAGCGGCAGCTGCACGATGTAGCCGTGGCATTCGGGGTCGGCGTTGAGGCGGTCGATGACGGCCTCCACCTCTTGCTGCGTGGCCTCGGCGGGCAGCTCGACCTGGATCGAGTTCATGCCGATCGCCTCGGACTGCTTGTGCTTCATGCCGACGTACAGCTGCGAGGCGGGATCGGCGCCCACGAGCACCGTCGCGATACCCGGGACCACGCCCTTCGCGCGCAGGGCCGCGACGCGCTCGGTGAGCTCCGCTTTGATCGCCGCCGACGCGGCCTTACCGTCGAGAATCGTCGCCGTCATGGCGTCCCTCTTCCTGGGTGTCGATGGGGGCGGCCCGCCGTGTGCGCGACCGCCCGCCGAGACGGGGCCGCCGCAGCAGCCCCGCCCCGGCCCGGGGCTCACTGGTGCAGGTCGGGGTACAGCGGGAAGGCGTCGGCGAGGGTCGCGACGCGTGCGCGCAGGGCCTCGACGTCGGCGCCGGGGATCAGCGCGAGCGCGATGATGTCGGCCACCTCGGTGAACTCGGCGTCGCCGAAACCGCGGGTCGCGAGCGCCGGGGTGCCGATGCGCAGGCCCGAGGTCACCATCGGCGGACGCGGGTCGTTCGGCACCGCGTTGCGGTTGACCGTGATGTGGATGTCGTGCAGCAGGTCTTCGGCCTGCTTGCCGTCGATCTCCGCCTCGCGCAGGTCGACGAGCACGAGGTGCACGTCGGTGCCGCCCGAGCGCACGGCGATGCCGGCGTTCTTCACGTCGTCCTGGGTGAGGCGGTCGGCGAGGATCGACGCGCCCCGCAGGGTGCGCTCCTGGCGTTCTTTGAACTCCGGCGTCATCGCGAGCTTGAACGCCGTGGCCTTCGCGGCGATGACGTGCATGAGCGGGCCGCCCTGCTGGCCGGGGAAGACCGCGGTGTTGATCTTCTTGGCCAGGTCGGCGTCGTTGGTGAGGATGAGGCCCGAGCGCGGGCCACCGATCGTCTTGTGCACGGTCGTCGACACGACGTGCGCGTGCGGGATCGGCGAGGGGTGCACGCCCGCGGCGACGAGACCGGCGAAGTGCGCCATGTCGACCCACAGCAGGGCGCCCACCTCGTCGGCGATCGCGCGGAACGCCTCGAAGTCGAGCTGGCGGGGGTAGGCCGACCAGCCGGCGATGATGACCTTCGGCTTGTGCTCGAGGGCGAGGCGGCGCACCTCGTCCATGTCGATGACGCTGGTCTCGGGGTCGACGCCGTAGGCGACGATGTCGTACAGGCGGCCCGAGAAGTTGATCTTCATGCCGTGGGTCAGGTGACCGCCCTGGTCGAGGGCGAGGCCCAGCAGCGTGTCGCCGGGGCGGGCGATCGCGTGCAGCACCGCGGCGTTGGCCGAGGCGCCCGAGTGGGGCTGGACGTTGGCGAACTCGGCGCCGAACAGCTGCTTGGCGCGCTCGATGGCCAGCGACTCGGCGACGTCGACCTCTTCGCAGCCGCCGTAGTAACGACGACCGGGGTAGCCCTCGGCGTACTTGTTCGTCAGCACCGAGCCCTGCGACTGCAGCACCGAGACGGGAACGAAGTTCTCCGACGCGATCATCTCGAGGAATCCGCGCTGGCGGTTCAGCTCGCGCTCGAGGACCTCGGCGATCTCGGGGTCGACCTCCGAGAGAGGGGCGTTGAAGTACGGATCGGTCATGCGATCTCCTTGACGATGGTTCCGGATGCCGCGGACTCGGCGAGTCCGCGGAGATACCGCATCGACCCAGGCGTGCGGTCGAATACCGTCAAGCGGTCGCTCCCCGGTGGTGTCCCACCTCAACGCCAGTCGCGACGGTGCCACTGTAGCGCGTATCACGCGCGCGTCCTCGCGCGTCGCGGCATCCACCGTTCCTCCACAGGTTCCGCCCGATGCTGGGGTGGCTGAGCTCATCGGGAACACCGGGAGGGGTACGGTCCGGAGCAGAGGTGGCTGAGCCTGTCGAAGCCACCGGGGCCACCTAGGTGCTGTCCGGAGCAGAGGTGGCTGAGCCTGTCGAAGCCACCGGGGCCACCGCGGGTCCCGGACCCTTCGACAAGCTCAGGGACCTGCGTAACGCCAGGTGGCTGAGCCCGTCGAAGCCACCGGGCATCCACGGGTCCCGGGCCTTTCGACAAGCTCAGGGACCTGCGTAACGCCAGGTGGCTGAGCCTGTCGACGCCACCGGGCATCCACGGGTCCCGGGCCTTTCGACAAGCTCAGGGACCTGCGTAACGCCAGGTGGCTGAGCCTGTCGAAGCCAGCGGGCCACCGCGGGTCCCGGACCCTTCGACAAGCTCAGGGACCCGCGCTGCGCGAGGGACCTGCGGGTACCGGGCCCTTCGACAAGCTCAGGGACCTGGGCTGCGCGAGGTGGCTGAGCCCGTCGAAGCCACCGGGGCATCCGCGGGTCCCGGACCCTTCGACAAGCTCAGGGACCTGTGCCTCGCGAGGTGGCTGAGCCTGTCGAAGCCACCGGGCCTCCGCGGGTCCCGGACCCTTCGACAAGCTCAGGGACCTGCGTAACGCCAGGTGGCTGAGCCTGTCGAAGCCACCGGGCCTCCGCGGGTCCCGGGCCCTTCGACAAGCTCAGGGACTTCGGCCGCGCCGCGAACGGCTCGACGGTGAGCGATCCCGGATGCCGTGCCCCGGCGCCCGCGTAAAATGCTGGGGTGACCGACACTCCGAACGTCCGCGCGCAGGCGCCTCTCGCTCCCGGCATGCGCCCGCGCCCGTCGGGGGTCGAGATCGGCAGCGTCATCTGCGGCCTCTTCGCCTTCATCACGCTCGCCATCTGGGGCTTCACCGCGTGGCCCTTCCCCTGGAGCATCGTCGCCGGCATCGGCGCCCCCGTCCTGGCGATCGCCGTGTGGGCGCTGTTCGTCTCACCGCGCGCCGTGCTGGCGGTGCACCCCTTCGTCCGCGCGATCGTCGAGCTCTTCGTCTACGCCGCCGCCACCGTGGCGTGGTGGAGCATGGGCCAGGCCCTCATCGGCCTCGTGTTCGCGATCGTCGCCGTCACGTTCGGCGCTCTGAACGGCAGACGGCGCCTGGCGTGATCGCCGACGAGACGGCCGACGACTCGCCGTCTCCGCGCGCGCCCGACCGGGCCCTCGCGTTGCTGCGCGCCGAGCTGGGTGCGCGCGTCGACACCTCTCCCGCGTCGCTCGACGCGGCCCGGGCCGACAAGTCGGGCCATGCGGCCGAGGGGCTCCCCCTGGCCGTGGTGCACGCGGCATCCGTCTCCGACGTGCAGGCGGTGATGCGCATCGCCACCGCCACGCGCACCCCCGTCGTGCCGCGCGGCGCGGGCACCGGCCTCGCGGGCGGCGCGAACACCGGCGGCGGAGAGATCAGCCTCTCGGTGCGCGGCATGGATCGCGTGCTCGAGGTACGCCCCGACGACCTGCTGGCCGTGGTCGAACCCGGCATCCTGAACGCCGACCTCAACGCGCAGCTCGAACCGCACGGCGTGTGGTGGGCACCCGATCCGGCCAGCCGCGCCATCTCCACCGTCGGCGGCAACATCGCCACCGGCGCCGGCGGCCTGCTGTGCGCGAAGTACGGCGTCGTGCGCGACGCGGTGCTCGGCGTCGACCTCGTGCTCGCCGACGGGCGGCTCCTGCACCTCGGTCATCGCAGCGTGAAGGGCGTCACGGGTCTCGATCTCACCTCGCTCGTCATCGGGTCGGAGGGCACGCTCGGTGTCGTCGTCGGCGCGACGCTCAAGCTCCGTCGCCTCGTCGAGGGCGAGCGCGTCACCCTGACGGCCCTGTTCGAGGGTGTGCGGGCCGCCGCCGTCGCGTCGGCGGCGGTCACGGCATCCGGAATCCAGCCCGCGATCATGGAGTTGATGGATGCCACGAGCCTCGCGGCCGTGCATCGCCTGCTGTCTCTGCCGACCCCCGTCGCCGGTGCCGCTCAGCTGACCGTGCAGACCGACGGACCCGTGGCCGTCGACGAAGCTCGCGCGGTCGCCGAGGTGCTGCGTGCCGCCGGTGGAACGGTGACCGTCGCCGCCGACGCGGCCGAGGGCGAGGCACTGCTGGCCGTGCGACGGGCGATGCATCCCGCGATGGAGACCCTCGGCACGACCCTCATCGAAGACGTGTCGGTGCCGCGCAGCGCCCTGCCCGACATGTTCGACGAGATCGCGCGCATCGAGCGCGAGTTCGGCCTCGTCATCCCCGCGGTCGCCCACGCGGGCGACGGCAACCTGCACCCCAACTTCGTGTTCGAGGGGCCCGAGGTGCCGCCGATCGTGTGGGACGCCGCCGAAGAGCTTTTCCGCGCGGCGCTGGCGCTGGGCGGCACCCTCACCGGCGAGCACGGCATCGGTGTGCTCAAACGGCGCTGGCTGGCCGACGAGCTGGGCGACGACCAGTGGACGCTGCAGCGCGACATCGCCCGGGTGTTCGACCCCCTCGGCATCCTGAACCCGGGAAAGGTGTTCGCGCCCTGACGTCGTGCGCGGCCGGAACGGCCGCGTCACGCCGCGGGCGTGATCAGACCGTGATATTGCTCGGGGGTGACGCGCAGGCCGCGGCTTTAGCATGGGAAGACTGACTTCCGGGGGGTTTGACTCATGACCGACGGCGCACCTGGCACCGACGGCGCGACCTACGCTTGGGCTCCGTCCGAGCCCACGACGCGCAAGAACCGCTCCGGCCTGTGGATCGGCATCCCCGCCGGCGCGACGGCCGTGGCCCTCATCGCGGCCTCCCTCGTGCTGATCGCCCCCGGCGCCTCGGTCGCCGGTGTGCAGATCGGCGGTCTCACCGCCGGCGCCGCCGCGCAGGCGATCTCGACCCGACTGGCCGACACCGCCGTCGTCGTCGAGAGCCCCGCCGGAGAGGTCACCGTCACCGGCGCCGACCTCGGCGCGACGGTCGACGCCGCCGCCCTGGCCGACAAGGCCTTCGCCGACAACCCCATGTGGAAGCCCGCCGCGTGGTTCCCCGAGGGAGCCGGCGTCGCCGTCCAGATCGACGAGTCCGCGGCCACCGCCGCCCTGCGCGACAAGGCCCCCGGCGCGTACCGCGCGCCCGTCGACGCCACCGTCGCCTACGACGCGGGCTCGCAGGCCTACGTCGCCACCCCCGCCGAAGCGGGCGAGGGCATCGACGTCGCCACCGTCGCCGCCGCCCTGCAGTCGGCCTTCGACTCCGGTGAAACCACCACCACGGTCGACGCGACCCTCGTGCCCGTCGAGGCCCCCGTCTCGACAGACGAGGCCGGCGCCGCCGTCGCGACCCTCAACGGCATCCTCGACTCGGCCGGCTTCTACGTCGGCGACGAGCGCACGGTGCCCGTCGACCGCGCCACCGCCGCCTCGTGGCTCACCGTCACCCCCGACGGCACGGGCGACTTCGTCATCTCGGCCGACCAGAGCGCGATCCAGACCGTCGTCGACGGCCTGACCGGCACGGTCGACCGCGGTGCCGTCAACGCCGACGTGATCGTCGACACCGGTGGAGAGGTCATCCACACCCTCACCGAGGGCCAGACCGGCCGCGCGCTCGGCGACACCGCCGGCATCGCCGCGGCCTTCGCGACGCAGCTCGCCGACGGCAACGGACGCTACGCGTTGAACGTCACCGAGACGCCGTTCGACACCACCAAGACCGAGCGCCGCATCGACGTCAACCTCAGCACGCAGACCACCACGCTCTGGCAGAACGGTCAGGTGTACCGCACCTACACGATCTCGTCGGGCGCCGGCGAGCACGCGACGCACACCGGCAACTTCCGCATCGGCTGGAAGACCGCGATGCAGGACATGGGCTGCGTCCCCGGCTACGACTACTGCACCAAGGACGTCCCCTGGGTCGCGTACTTCAACGGTGACGAGGGTTTCCACGGCACCTACTGGCACAACAACTTCGGCACCCCGATGAGCCACGGCTGCATCAACATGACCATCCCGCAGGCCAAGGAGCTCTACGACTGGGCCTACCGCGGCACGGAGGTCTCGGTTCACTACTGAGCCCGGATCCTTCTGAGAGGGGTGGATGCTTCGGCATCCGCCCCTCTGTCTTTTCTCCCGGCGGGACTGCGTCCTGGTGCGACAGCGTCCCGGCGTGACAGCGTGCCGGCGGGCCGGCGTCTTCGCACCCTGCGTCGCACCGCTGTGACGCAACGCAGGACTCTCGCCCGGCAACCCGCCCCGACACTTCGCGTCCGGGGCCCCGGCGGGCACAACTCCTGCTCTCTGCCCCGCCCGGGCCCTCCGGAGTGCCCGACAACCGCGGATTACAGGAGTTGTGCCGTGCCGACGCGCCGAGCCGCGGCCCGGAAACCCCAGAAGGGGCGGATGCCGTGTGGCATCCGCCCCTTCTGGGGTTTCCGGCTCAGCGCAGGGCGTCGACCACCGCGTTCAGCGTGACCGAGGGGCGCATGACCTTCTCGACGAGCTCCGCGTTCGGGCGGTAGTACCCGCCGATCTCGGCGTGGTGACCCTGGACGGCGTTGAGCTCGGCGACGATCGTCTGCTCTTCCGCGGCCAGCTTCTCGGCGACCGGGGCGAAGACCTGGGCCAGGTCGGCATCCGTCGACTGCTTCGCCAGCTCCTGCGCCCAGTACAGGGCGAGGTAGAAGTGACTGCCGCGGTTGTCGATCGTGCCGAGGGCACGGCCGGGCGACTTGTCGTTCTCGAGGAACGTGCCGGTCGCGGCATCGAGGGTCTGCGCGAGCACGCGAGCCCGCTCGTTGCCCGTGGTGTCGGCGAGGTGCTCGAGCGAAGCCGCGAGGGCGAAGAACTCACCGAGCGAGTCCCAGCGGAGGTAGTCCTCCTCGACGAGCTGCTGCACGTGCTTGGGAGCCGAGCCGCCGGCGCCGGTCTCGAACAGGCCACCGCCCGCGAGCAGCGGGACGATCGAGAGCATCTTGGCGCTCGTGCCCACCTCGAGGATCGGGAACAGGTCGGTGAGGTAGTCGCGCAGCACGTTGCCGGTGACCGAGATCGTGTCCTCGCCGCGGCGGATGCGCTCGAGCGAGTAGGTCGTCGCCTCGGCGGGGGCGAGGATCTCGATCGTGAGGCCGTCGGTGTCGTGGTCGGCGAGGTACTCGTGCACCTTGGCGATGAGGTTGCGGTCGTGCGCGCGGGTCTCGTCGAGCCAGAACACGGCCGGGACACCGGTCGCACGGGCGCGGGTGACGGCGAGCTTCACCCAGTCGCGCACCGCGACGTCTTTGGTCTGGGTCGCGCGCCAGATGTCGCCGGTGCTGACCTCGTGCTCGAGCAGCACGTCGCCGTTCGAGGCGACGACCTGCACGCGGCCGGGGGCGGCGATCTCGAACGTCTTGTCGTGGCTGCCGTACTCCTCGGCCGCCTGGGCCATGAGACCGACGTTCGGCACCGAGCCGATGGTGGCCGGGTCGAGGGGGCCGTTCGCGATGACGTCCTCGATGGTCGCCTGGTAGACACCGGCGTACGAGGAGTCGGGGATGACGGCGAGCGTGTCGTCTTCTCCCCCGTCGGCGCCCCAGAGCTTGCCGCCGTTGCGGATGAGCGCGGGCATCGAGGCGTCGACGATCACGTCGGAGGGCACGTGCAGGTTGGTGATGCCCTTGTCGCTGTTGACGTACGACAGGCGGGGGCCGGATGCCAGGGCCTCACGGATCTCGGAGGCGATGGCGTCGCCGCCCTCGACGTTCGACAGACCCGCAAGGATCGAGCCGAGGCCGTCGTTGGGGGTGAGACCGGCCGCGGCGAGGGCGTCGCCGTGGCGGTCGAACACGTCGGCGAAGAACGCCTTGACGACGTGACCGAAGATGATCGGGTCGCTGACCTTCATCATCGTGGCCTTCAGGTGCACCGAGTAGAGCACGTCGTCGGCCTTCGCCTGGGCGAGGGTGTCGGCGAGGAACGCGTCGAGGGCCGCGGCCGAGAGGAAGGTGGCATCCACGATCTCGCCCTGGAGGACCTTGAGGCCCTCCTTCAGCGTCGTGGTGGAGCCGTCGGCGGCCACGTGCTGGATCGTCAGCACGTCATCGTCGCCGAGCACCACCGACTTCTCGTTCGAGCGGAAGTCGTCGTGGCCGAGGGTTGCGACGCGGGTCTTCGAGCCCTCGGCGAACGCCTTGTTGCGGTGGGGGTGCTTCTTGGCGTAGTTCTTCACCGCGAGCGGGGCCCGGCGGTCGCTGTTGCCCTCGCGCAGCACGGGGTTCACCGCGGAGCCCTTGATGCGGTCGTAGCGCGCGCGCACGTCTTTGTCTTCGACGCTCGACGCCTCATCGGGGTAGTCGGGGATGTCGTAGCCCTGCGACTGGAGCTCCGCGATCGCGGCCTTCAGCTGCGGGATGGATGCCGAGATGTTCGGCAGCTTGATGATGTTCGCCTCGGGCAGCGTGGCGAGTCCGCCGAGCTCGGCCAGCGCGTCGCCGACCTGCTGCTCGGGCGTGAGGCGCTGCGGGAAGGCCGCGAGGATGCGGCCGGCGAGCGAGATGTCGCGGGTTTCGACGTCGACACCCGCCTGCTTCGTGACGGCCTGCACGATGGGCAGGAACGACGCGGTGGCGAGAGCCGGCGCCTCGTCGGTGTACGTGTAAATGATGGTGGAATCGGGCACGTCAGATCTCTCCGTAGAGGCGGCCAGGGTTGCGATTCAGCCTATCGCACATGGGCAAAGTCTCTTGATGTCGAGATAGTTCTCGGCATCCGCCCTCGTCTTTCCCCGCTGCTCCCCCTCGGCAAGAACATGCGTCGGTATGCGATCTTTGGGGGCGGGGCGGGCGTGCCGGTAGCCTGAGCGCATGGCTGACCTGCGTCTCGTCGAACTGTCCGCCGCCACGATCGTGGCCGTCAACACGCTCTCGCTCAAGCCCGGACAGGAACAGTTCCTCGCGCCCGTGAGCTACGGGGTCGCCGCCACGGTGAGCAACCCGCAGACGACCTGGCAACGCGTGGTCCTCGACGGCGATGAGGTCGTCGGCTTCGTCAGCGCGAACTTCGATCGCGACGCCCACGAGGAGCACTTCCAGTCGGTGCTGTGGCGCATCAACGTCGACGCCGACGAGCAGGGCCGCGGCGTCGGAAGCTACGCGATCGCCGCCGTGCTCGAGGAAGCCCGCGGTCGCGGCATGGACCACGTCGACGTGATCTACGAACCCGGTGTCGGCGGTCCCGAGGCGTTCTTCCAGCGCGTCGGCTTCGAGCCGGTTGGCGAGACGGCGTACGGCGAGGTCATCGCCCGCGCGCGGGTGTGATCGGCTGAGGCGCGAAGATCCGGGCGGGGCGCTGGGCGCCCTCATTCGGTTCGACTGGTGTGACTCGAAACGGCACCGGACAGCAGACTGCTTTCGACGGAAAGACGGATGCCACGCGCCCGAGGGGCAGCGTGGCATCCGTCATTCCCGCGGGGCGGGCTAGACCAGCGACTCGCGCCAGGCGGCGTGGAGCTGGGCGAACTTGCCCGTGCCGGCGATGAGGGCGGCCGGGGTGTCGTCTTCGATGATGCGACCGTGCTCCATCACCAGCACGCGATCGGCGATCGCCACCGTCGACAGGCGGTGGGCGATGATGATCGCCGTGCGGTCGGCGAGCAGCGTCTGCAGGGCGTCCTGGATCTGCCGCTCGCTGGGGATGTCGAGCGAGGCCGTGGCCTCGTCGAGGATGAGCACCGCCGGGTCGGCGAGGAACGCCCGCGCGAACGAGATCAACTGACGCTGGCCCGCCGACACACGGCCACCGCGCTTGTTCACGTCGGTGTCGTAGCCGTCGGGCAGCTTCGAGATGAACGCGTCGGCACCCACGGCGCGAGCCGCCGCGCGGATCTCGTCCATCGTGGCATCGGGCTTACCGAGGGCGATGTTGTCGGCCACGGTCCCACTGAACAGGTAGGCCTCCTGCGTGACCATGACGATCGCGCGACGCAGGTCTTTCGGGTGCAGACGCCGAAGGTCGACGTCGTCGAGGGTCACGGCGCCCTTCGTCGGGTCGTAGAACCGCGACACGAGCTTGGCCAACGTCGACTTGCCCGCACCGGTCGTGCCGACGAGCGCGATGGTCTGCCCGGCCGGGATGTCGAGCGAGAAGTGCGGCAGGATGACGCGGTCGTCGGAGTATCCGAAGGTGACGTCGTCGAAGCTCACGTGGCCCCGGGCGGTCCACAGGTCGACCGGGTCGGTCGGGTCGGGAACCGTCGGCTGCTCCTCGAGCACGCCCGACACCTTCTCGAGCGCGGCCGTCGCCGACTGGTAGGAGTTCAGGAAGAACGCCACCTCCTGCAGCGGCGAGAAGAAGTTGCGGACGTACAGCACGGCGGCGGTGAGCACACCGATCTCGAGCGGCCCCGCGATCACGCGTCCGCCGCCCCACAGCAGCACCACGGCGACCGAGACCGCGGCGACGCCCATGATGCCCGGCTCGAAGGTTCCGAACAGCTTGATCGAGCGCATGTTCACGTCGCGGTAGTCGCCGGCGAGCTTGCCGAACTCCGCGTCGTTGCGCGGCTCCTTGCGGAACGCCTTGACCGCCCGGATGCCGGTCATCGTCTCGACGAACTTCACGATCACCTGGGCGCTGATCACGCGCGACTCGCGGTAGATCACCTGCGAGCGCGAGTAGAACCAGCGCATGAGGAAGTACATGGGGATGCCCATGACGGTGAGGATCAGCCCGGACTGCCAGTCGATCAGGAACAGGGCCGCGAGGGTGAACAGGCCGTAGAGCACGCCCGACACCAGCTCGTTGAGCCCGCCGTCGAGCAGCTCGCGGATCGTGTCGAGGTCGCTCGTCTGCCGCGAGATGATGCGCCCCGACGTGTACGACTCGTGGAACTCGAGGCTCAACCGCTGCGTGTGCAGGAAGATCCGCTTGCGCAGGTCGAGCATGACGGCCTGCGTGAGGCGCGCGGCTACGACGACGTACCAGCCGATGAGCACGGCGCCGCCGATGCCGGCGAGCAGATACACGATGACGACGCCGTACGTCGGCATCCAGTCGCTGCGCTCGATGACGGCCGGCAGGGCGTTGTCGATGCCGTACGCGATCAGCGCCGGACCGGCGACCCGCAGAGCGGTCGAGACGACGAGCACGGCGCCGGCGAGCACGAGCTGCCAGCGCAGCGGTGAGACGAGCGAGCCGAGAAGGCGCAGCGAACGCTGACGGATCGCGCGGCTCTCGTCGCGCGTGTAGTCGGAGCGGTCTTCGCCGCTCGTCCCGGAGACGGTGGAGGTGCTCATCGGGTCGCCTCCTTCTCGGTGAGGACGTCGTCGTCGGACGGGATCACGTCGATCGCGCCCGTGCGGGCTTCGCGCTCGGCCTCTTCGAGGCTCGAGATGACGTAGCGGTAGTGGTCGCTTTCGCGGAGCAGGTCGGAGTGCGTGCCGACGGCGGTGATGCGGCCGTCTTCGAGCAGAGCCACCCGGTCGGCGAGAGTGACCGTCGAGGGCCGGTGGGCCACGACGAGGGCGGTCGTCTCGCTGAGCACCTCGCGCAGCGCGTCTTCGACCAGGGCCTCGGTGTCGACGTCGAGCGCCGACAGCGGGTCGTCGAGAACGAGCACGGCGGGGCGGGCCGCGACCGCGCGTGCGAGCGCCAGGCGCTGACGCTGACCGCCGGAGAGGCTCAGGCCCTCTTCGCCGATGACCGTGTCGAGGCCGTCGGGCAGGTCGTACACGAAGTGCGCCTGCGCGACCTGCAGCGCTTCGCGCAGGATCTCCTCGGCCTCGGGTGAGCCGGGCGTGAGGTCTTCACGACCGAGCAGCACGTTGTCGCGCACCGTCTGCGAGAACAGCGTGGCGTCTTCGAAGGCCATGCCGACGTGACGCCGCAATTCGGCGAGCGTCAGGTCGCGCACGTCGACACCGTCGATCAGCACGCGGCCGCCGGTCGCGTCGTACAGGCGCCCGGGCAGCGTGGTGAGCGTGGTCTTGCCCGAGCCGGTCAAGCCGACGAGCGCCATGGTCTCGCCCGGCCGCAGCACGAGGTCGATGCCGTTCAGCAGGTCGGGCTCGGTGCCGGCGGAGTCCTGGTAGCGGAAGTGCGCGCCCTCGAAGGTCAGCTCGCCGCGCGGCTCCGCGATGGTGCGGGGGTTCTCGGGGTCGACGATGGTGTTCTGCTCGTCGAAGACCTCGAAGATGCGGTCGGTGGCGGTGCGCGCGTCGAGCAGGAACGAGAACAGGAACCCGATCGACTCCATCGGCCACCGCAGCACGGTCGCCATGGCGAAGAACGCCACGAGCTCGGCGACCTGCAGCTGCTGGAGCTGGGTCAGCACGATGCCGGCGCCGAGGCACACCGCGAATGCGATGTCGGGCAGCAGCACGAGCCAGAACCAGATCCACCCGATCGCGCGGGCCTTGTCGATCTCGGTCTCGCGCAGCGATTCAGCCTGGCGGGTGAACTTCTGCAGAGCGTGCTTGCCGCGCCCGAAGGCTTTGAGCACCCGGATGCCGTGGACGCTCTCTTCGACGCTGGTGGCGAGGTCGCCGGCCTGGTCTTGGCTCTGACGCGTCAGCGCGCCGTAACGCTTCTCGAAGCGGAAGCCGACGTAGATGACCGGGGCGGAGGTGACGAGGAACAGCGCGCCGAGCAGCCAGTGCCAGCGGAACAGCAGCACGGCGCCGATGGCGATGGTCAGCAGGTTGACCACGAGCAGGATCACGCCGAAGGCGAGCCAGCGGCGCAGCATGCTGATGTCCTGCATCATGCGCGAGAGGAGCTGCCCCGACTGCCACCGGTCGTGGAAGGCGACGGGCAGGCGCTGGAGGCGGGAGTAGAACGACTGGCGCAGGTCGTACTCGACCTTGGTGGCGGGAGAGAGCACGAACCAGCGGCGGAGCCACACCATGGCGGCTTCGGCGAGGCCCAGGCCGAGCACGGCGAGGGAGCCCCAGACGAGGGCTCCGGCGTCGAGCGAGGCGATGGGGCCGGCGACGATCTGCTCGAGAACGAGAGGGATAGCCAGGGCCAACAGGCTCGCGATGAGGGCGGTGACGGCACCGGCGATGAGGCGCGGCAGAACCGGCCGTGCGATCGGCAGCAGGCGCGCGAGCGCGCGCGGAGTGGACAGGCGTTGCGGAGGCGTTGAGGTGGTCATGATCCTCGTGGGGTCGGAGCGGGCGCCGGGATCGGGCGCGGAGAGGGAGCCGGGAGGCGCGACGAAGTGCGTCGGTCGAGGCGTGACGGTCGCGCGTGAGCGCGGCGTGGTGCCCTAGGAGCGTCGGCCGGGGCGCGCAGCGACGGAGGATGCGGCGGCCGGGGCGACGGGGGCGTCGATCTGGTCCATGGAATCCTCCTCAGTTGGTGTAGCTTCCGCCGGGGGGACGGCAGCCCTCCAGACTATCCCTGAGAGATTGCTGAGGGCAAGGATTTCTTGCGGCGGCCGACGCGACCCGGCACCTCCCGGCCCCCACCCAGGTCCCTGAGCCCGTCGAAGAGACCGGAACCCGCAGTCCCCGACTCAGGTCCCTGAGCCTGTCGAAGGGGCCGGAACCCGCAGTCTCCGGCCCAGGTCCCTGAGCCTGTCGAAGGGACCGAAACCCGCAGTCCCCGACCCCAGGTCCCTGAGCCCGTCGAAGGGACCGGAACCCGCAGTCTCCGGCCCAGGTCCCTGAGCCTGTCGAAGGGACCGGAACCCGCAGACCCACCGGTGGCTTCGACAGGCTCAGCCACCTCCCTCACCCCACCCAGGTCCCTGAGCCTGTCGAAGGGACCGAAACCCGCAGTCCCCGACCCCAGGTCCCTGAGCCCGTCGAAGAGACCGGAACCCGCAGTCCCCGACCCAGGTCCCTGAGCCTGTCGAAGGGACCGGAACCCGCAGACCCACCGGTGGCTTCGACAGGCTCAGCCAGTTCCTCACCCGGGACCGGGACCCGCAGTCGCCCGGTGGCTTCGACAAGCTCAGCCACCTCCCACACCCGGCCCGGGGCCCCGAACCCGCAGGCGCCCGGAGGCTTCGACAAGCTCAGCCACCTCCCACACCCGGGACCGGAACCCGCAGTCGCCCGGAGGCTTCGACAAGCTCAGCCACCTCCCACACCCGGGACCAGAACCCGCCGTCGCCCGGAGGCTTCGACAGGCTCAGCCACCTCCCCCGCCCGGGCCCGGAACCCGCAGCCCTCCGGTGGCTTCGACAGGCTCAGCCACCTCTCGCCCTGGTCAACCCGCCGATTCGCGCGTCAGCAGGCTCTGCTTCACCCCCGTGCCCCACGCGAAGCCGCCGAGCGTCCCGTCTCCGCGCAGCACGCGGTGGCAGGGGACGAACAGCGCGACGGCGTTGCGCGCGCAGATCGAGGCTGCGGCGCGCACGGCAGTCGGCGACCCGAGGGCCGCCGCGAAGCCGGTGTACGTCAGCGGTGCGCCGGGGGTAATCGAGCGCAGCGCCTGCCACCCCGCTCGCTGCAGAGGCGTGCCGGTCTGCGCGACGGCGACGGCGTCGATCGCGGCGATGTCGCCGTCGTAGTACGCCCGCACGGCAGGGGCGGCCCCCGTACCGCCGCTTACGACGCGCTCTGGCCGCCGCTCGGGCCGCAACCGCGCGAGGACGGCGTCGGTGTCGGCCGTCCAGCCCGAGACGATGACGCGATCGGCCTCGTCGGCGAGGATCGCGAAGGGACCGTCGGGGGTGTCGACGAATTCGAGGATCGCGGTGGTCATTCGGGGGTCTCGCTTCCGGTCGAGGGGCGGGTGAGGGATGAGGGGCGTTCGACGTCGGATGCCGCGACGTCTGCGGCTCGTCGGGTGCGCGCACGCCGGGGTCGGGCCACGACGGCCGCCGCGGTCTCTGCGGGCGACCTCCATGCCTGGGTGACGGGGGCGGCGTACCAGTAGTGCGCCATGGCGTAGCTGCGCCAGGGCGACAGGCGTTCGGACCATTCGGTGAAGCCCGCGGGGTCGGAGGGCAGCCCGAGTGCCGCGGCACCGGCGCGCGCGGCGACATCGCCGGGCAGCAGCACGTCGGGGTCGCCGAGCACGCGCATGCGCACGTAGTCGGCGGTCCACGGTCCGATCCCCCGCCGCGCCAGCAACCGCTGGCGCTGGTCGACCCCGTCGTCGCCGAAGCCCAGGGTGAGGCTGCCGTCGGCCAGCGCCTCGGCCGCCTCGACGATCGCGCGCATGCGGGCGGCCGGCCCCCGAAGGACCTCGAGCCCGCGCTCCGCGATCGCGGCGGGCGTGGGGAACAGCGTCATGGGTTCGGGGCCGACGCCGACCTGCTCCCCCAACGCAGCGGTCAGACGGCCCTGCATGGTGCGGGCGGAGGCCACGCTGATCTGCTGGCCGATCATGGCGCGCAGCAGCATCTCGTCGGCGTCGATCGCGCCGGGCACCCGCACGCCGGGGATGGCGGCGACGGCGGGCGCCAGCTGCGGATGCCGGGCGAGCGCCTCGTCGATCGCGAGCGGGTCGGCGTCGAGGTCGAACAGGCGCCGCACGCGGGAGATGAGGGTGCCGAGATCGGCGAGCGCCGACAGTCGAGCTCGCAGGCGGAGGCGCCCGTCGTCGGCCAGGCGCACCTCGAACCACGCCGGTCCGCCGGGAAGGCGCACGACGCGAGCGAAGGAGGCGTCGGCACCGACCTCGACTTCGGGGATGGCGTGCGCGCGCATCCACCCGAACAGCCCGACCGTGTCGATCGGCCCGCGCACCGGCAGGGCGAGGTCGATCTCGCCCGCGGCGGCCTCGACGCCCGAGGAGTGCGGCCGGCGGGCGCGCAGCTCGCGCGGGGGCATGCCGAACACCTCGCCGATCGTGTCGGTGAACTGCCGCACGCTCGAGAAACCCGCCGAGAACGCCACGTCGGCCGACGACAGGTCGGTGCCCACCAGCAGGGCGCGGGCGGTGTGCGCGCGATGCGCTCGAGCCAGCGCGAGGGGGCCGGCGCCCAGTTCGGCCTGGAGCAGGCGCGTGAGGTGGCGCGACGAGTAGCCCAACCGCTGGGCCAGACCGGGCACGCCCTCGCGGTCGACCACCCCGTCGGCGATCAGGCGCATCGCCCGCGCGACGACGTCGCCCCGCACGTCCCAGAGCGGCGACCCGGGTGCCGCCTCGGGCAGGCACCTCTTGCACGCTCGGTACCCGGCCTCGTGCGCGGCCGCGGAGGTCGCGTAGAACGTGACGTTCTGCTCTTTCGGGGTGCGCGCGGGGCAGCTCGGGCGACAGTAGATACCGGTCGAGCTCACCGCCGTGACGAACTGGCCGTCGAACCGGCGATCGCGCGACTGGATGACGCGGTAGCGCTCGGCGAAGCCGGGAAGGGCGGCGGCGGTGGTGGTCATGGCCTCCACCCTGCCATCGACCTCCGACATCGGCTGGCGGAAATCGGACACGGCCGTGACGCGGCTGACGGGCACGCCCCGAGGCCGCCGGCCCCACGGCGCCGCAACACCGCCCAGCGACACCGCGCACAAGATCGGCCGAGCCCCGAAAGACCCGGCCGATCCGATGCACTCACCCCTGGGCGATCGCGAATCCACCCGGGGGCACGACCACGGTCGCCGTTCCGCTCGTCGACGTGCTGCGCACCAGCGTGCCCGAGGCGTCATCGACCGACACGGTCGAAGCCACTCCCGCGGCACCGATGCCGGTGCGCTGCGGCCCCACCGCGCTCGAGTGCACGAGCTCGCTGCGAGCGTCACCGCCCAGCACGAGGCGCGAGATCCAGGGCCGGACGATCAGTCCGTCGAGGGTCAGCTCGCCCTTCTGCACCTTCACGTCGACCTGAGAACCTTTGCCCGCGGCGGGCGCCGTGAGCGCGTAGGGCAGCAGAGCGCCCGGCGTCGGTGAGATGCCCTGTTCGGGCCCGGTGATCTTCAGCGCGCCGCCGCCGCGCCAGGTCGACTGCGACTTCTCACCCGGCTCGGTCCACACGACGGGCTCGATCCATCGTCCGGTGGCGGAGGCGCCGATGTCCCAGGTGGCGCTCTGACGTGCTCCCAGCGTCAGGCCGTCGCCCGACCAGCTCGACTCCCCCGTCCACGACGACTCCGGAGTGAACACGGCGCCGTCGGTGCGCACGGCGTCTTCGGCCTCGACGTACGACAGTCCCACGCGGCTCTCGACCGAGGTCAGGGCCGTCGCCCGCTCCGCCACCGCGGGGTGGGCGTCGAGCGCGAGCGCGGTGAGCAGGCCGTGGATGGTCGACTCGGCTCCGCTGTTGCGATTGACCGTGCCGTCGGGCTGGAGGCCGTCGTAGGTGACTCCGGTCGCCGGGTCGTACATCTGCGCCCCGGCGTGGTTGGCGCCGAAGAACCAGGCGGCCTGCATGCCCGCGAGCTCGGCGAATGCGGCCGATCCCGTCGTGTCGGCGAGCGCGAGCAGCGATTGCACGCGCGAGTCGGCGCCGTAGGCGATCTGCACGCGGTCGCTGGGGCTCGGGAACCATCCGTTGTCGGGCCCGCCGGCGGTGAGCAGCGTCGTGGTGAAGCCCGTGGCATCCGCGATCGCCGGTTTCACCAGCGCGTCGTCGCCGAACAGGTCGCCGGCCTCGGCGAGCGCTGCGGGCATCTGCGAGCCCCACGCGTGCCACATCGCGGGCGACTGGGCCCACGGCAGGACGGCACCGTACGGCCACTGGCGGGTGTTCCCGGTTGCCATGGCGGCCACGCCCTCCGCGAGCTGACGCGCCGCGGTGGCGGAGGTGTCGTCACCGGCGCGCACGGCCGCCGTGAGTCCGAGGACCGCTTCCGCCGTGGCATCCGCCCCGTCGACGATCAGCCACGCGGGCACCTTCTCGCCGTCTGACTCGACGTACTGCCCGTACTTCGACAGCGCGTCGCGTTCGATGGCGCCGCGCGAGAGGGCGAGGCGGTCCTTGAGGAACGACGCGAACGCGGGGTCGTCGTCGGCGAACGCAGCGTACCCCTCACCGAGGGCCCAGACGGTGCGGGCGGTCCAGTAGCTGGGTCCGGAATCGGAAGGATCAGGCAGCTCGACGGGCTCGGCCGAGGGGTTGAGCTCTCCGTCGGGTTGCATCCACAGCACGACGTTGCCGGCCGAGGGACCCTCGGTCGTCTGATGGTACGCGACGGTGCGCAGCAGCTCGTACGCCTTCTGCCGACTGTCGGGGTCGCCGGTGAGCTCCCAGTGCCGGGTGTAGACGACGGCCGCGCGGGTGTTGTCGTCGGCGTTGAAGGCGCCCTGGCCCCAGTCGCCGGTCGCGGGGTCGAGCGGACCGCCGCCCACGCGTTGGAAGGTGCCGCCGTCGCGGGCGTCGGCGTAGGTCCACGGCGCGAGGATCGTGGGTTCCTCGGCTTGTCGGTAGGTCGAGTGACCGGCGACAT
Source organism: Microbacterium sp. BH-3-3-3 (assembly GCF_007679045.1). Lineage (GTDB taxonomy): Bacteria > Actinomycetota > Actinomycetes > Actinomycetales > Microbacteriaceae > Microbacterium > Microbacterium algihabitans. Next base: position 636,014 of record NZ_VEFS01000001.1, read on the forward strand.
CGGCGGGCGGCGTCGCTTCGTCGAGCAGGAAGTCGAGGTGGTCGAGGTTGGTCAGAGCACCGGATGCCGCGGCGGCGGGCGCTCCGAGCGCCTGGGGCGCGGCGGCTCCGGCGGTGGTCAGCGGGACGGCGAGGGCGGCGACGCCCAGTACGGCCGTCATTCGCGCACTCCATCGTGCGTTCATGGGGAGGGGGATCCTTTCGAGGGGTGGGGTGCGCGACCCCGGCCGACGCGGTCCCGACAGGGGAACCCGCGAGGGCCGGAGCCGCGCCGTACTCAGTCGGTGCGCTCGAGCAGGGCGACGCCGATCTTCGAGTCGGCCATGCCGTAGAACACGAAGTGACGACCGTCGATCTCCTCGATCGCGGTCGGGAACACGACGTTGGGCACGATGCCGCTGCGCTCGTCGTCGGTCTCGGGAGCCAGGAGCGGCTCGGGCGTGCGCGCGATCACGCGGCTGGGGTCAGCGGCATCCAGGATCAAGGCCCCGGCGGCGTAGTTGACCTTCTGCTGCTGCGAGAACGCGCTGTCGATCACGCCGGTCACCCCGTGGTGCAGCACGAGCCACCCCTCGGGGATGCGCAGCGGCGGCGGACCGCCACCGATCTTGACCTCTTCGAAGGGGTACTGCGGCCCCGCGACGAAGCGGTGCTGTCCCCAGAGCGCGAGCGCCGAGAGGTCGTCGCGGACGGCCTCGAGGGGCACGTAGCTGATCCAGATCGACTGCCGCTGGTCTTCGATCCCGGCCGGCACGCGCACGCCCTGGCCGGGCTTGGTCTCGCCGAGGTCCCACATCGGGCGGTGCAGCACCGCGAGCGACTCGGTGCCGTCGGGCGCCGTGACCGGCTCGGGGAAGAACACCGTGTCCTTGTTGTGGAACAGGTTGAGGTCCATGTCGAGGTCGTCCTGGTAGCGGAACATCGCCGGCCCCAGCCGCTTCCACTCGCGCAGGTCCTCCGACACGGCGACGGCCGTGCGGGGTCCGAGCGGGCCGTAGGCGACGTAGGTCATCACGTGCAGGCCCAGGGCCTCGATCCACGTGGTGCGGGGGTCTTCGGTGCCGGCGTTGCCGACGCCGCGCTCCCACCCGCGATCGGGCTGCAGCACGATGCCCTCGCGCTCGACCGAGACGGGCACGCCGTCGTCGATCACGACGCGGGCGATGCCGACGCGCGAGACGTTTCCCTCCGCGACCAGGCGGGGCAGCAGGTACAGCTGGCCGTCGGGGCCGCGTCCGGATGCCGGGTTGAGCACGCCCTCGGCCTCGTCGGCGTTGCCGGGCTCGGGGGTCATCACCACCCCGACGCGCGTGAGGCGGTAGGGGACGGGGGATTCGGGGGTCATTGTCATCCTTTCACTCCGGATCCGAGGTCGTTCGAGGTGAAGTAGCGCTGGAAGATCAGGAACAGCGCCACCGCGGGTGCGGCGAGCACGACGGCGCCGGCCATCATGGCGCCGAAGGGGTTGGTGGTGGATGCCGCGATGTTCGAGATGAAGTTCGCCAGCGACACCGCCAGGGGCTGCATCGTGGCGTCCTTCGTGATCAGGAACGGCCAGAGGAACTCGTTCCACGGACCGATGAAGGTCAACAGCACCGCCGTGAGCAGCGCCGGGCGCACGAGGGGCAGCGCGACGCTCCACAGCAACCGGAACTCGTTGGCGCCGTCGATACGGGCGGCGTCGAAGAGCTCCTTGGGCAGTTGCAGGAAGTACTGGCGGAAGATGACCACGGCCGTGGAGTTGATGAAGAACGGCAGGATCATGCCCAGGTAGCTGTCGCTCAGGCCGTAATCGCGGGCGATCATGACGTAGAGCGGGATCATCAGCAGCTGGAACGGGATCACCTGCACCAGCAGCACGAGCGCGAAGGTCGCGGAGCGTCCGCGCCACCTCAGCACCGCGAGCGCGTACCCGGCGAGCACGCCGAACACGAGCGTGCCGAGGATGACGCCGCCGGTGAAGATGCCCGAGTTCGCCAGGCCCTGCAGCAGGTTGATGCGCCCGTCGATCGCGGTGTAGTTCTCCACCGTGAGGTTGGAGGGGTGCGGGAACGCCCCCGCGATCGAGGTGTCGGGGCTCGTCTGCAGCGACCCGGCGATCATGTAATAGAAGGGGAACAGGAACGCGAGCGCACCGACGGTCAGCACGCTGTACGTGACGATCTTGCTTCTCATGATTCCTCCCTTCCGACGAACCGGCGCTGCAGCAGCGCGATGACGAGCACGAAGATGATCAGCACCACGCCGATGGCCGCGGCCACGTCGGGGTTCTGCTGTTCGATGCCCTTCTGGTAGATGAGGAGCACGGGCGACGTGGACGCACCGTTGGGTCCGCCGCCGCTCGTGAGCAGGTAGGGCTCGGTGAAGAGGTTCGCGCCCGTGATGGTCGACAGCAGCAGCACGAGGAACGTCGCGGGCCGCACGCCCGGCACGGTGACCGCGAAGAACTGGCGGATGCGCCCGCCCCCGTCCACCGCAACCGACTCGTGCAGCTCGCGCGGCACGTTCTGCAGGGCGGCGAGGTAGAGCAGGATGTAGAACCCGAGGCCCTTCCAGGTGACGAACAGCGCGATCGTGGGCATCGCCAGCGCGGAGTTGACCAGCCACGACGGGTTCGGCGCGAGGGGTCCGAGCACGTTGTTGACCAGGCCCGTGTTCGAGAACAGGAACAGCCACACGGCGACCACGGCGACGGATGCCGTGACGTAGGGCACGTAGAACGCCACCCGGAAGAAGGTGCGGGCGCGCACTGCGCGATCGAGCGCCGTCGCGAGCAGGATCGACAGCACCACGGTCAGCGGCACGTTGATCAGCAGGAAGACGCCGACGTTGCCGAAGGCCCGCCACACGTCGGGATCGCTCAGGGCGGTGACGTAGTTGTCGAAGCCGACGAAGGGCCGGTCGACGTTGGCGCCGGGGGCGGTGAAGAAGTAGTCGTGGAACGACATCCACACCGCGAAGATGATCGGGTACGCGAACACGACCCCGATGAAGATCAGGTACGGGGCGGAGAACAGGATGCCGAGCGGCTGCGCTCCGAACGGGCGGCGCCGCGTCTTGGTCGTGGTCTCCGCGCCCCCCGCACGGCCCGGCCGCCCGGGGTCGCCCCCGGTGCGGCCGGCCGTGCCGGCGACGGACGTGGTCATGTCACTTCCCCGCCGCGAGCTGGTCGATCTGGGTCTTGGCATCCGTCAAGAAGGTCTTGACGTCGCCCTCGCCGAAGATGACGGCCTGGGAGTACCCGTCGCGGAACGCCTGCCAGATCTCCACGGAGTTCTGCACGTTCGGCACCTCGACGGTGCGGGCGGCCTGGTCACCGAACTGCTGGTACGACGGGTTGGCCGAGAAGTAGTCGGCGTAGGTCGTCGTGAGGTCGGTGCGCAGCGGCATCTGTCCGGTCTCCTCGAGCCACGTGCCGTCCTGCTCCTCGCTCGTGGCGAACTTCAGCACGTCCCACGCGGTGGCCTTGTTGTCGCACGCGGTGAACAGGCCGACGTTCTTCGCGTCGCTGAAGGTCCACGTGTCGGAGGCGGCGGTGCCCTTCTCGGTCGGCACGGGGACCGAGCCCCAGTTCACCTTGTCCTTGTAGACCGAGATGGCCCACGGCCCGACGATCGCCATGGCGGCCTGGCCGTCGGCGAACGCGTCGCCCTGGTACTGCTCGTTGCCGGCGAGCTGGTCGCTGTAAATGGTGCGCCAGAAGTCGGCAACCGCTTCGCCGTCCGCGTCGTCGAAGGTCGCCTGACCGTCTTCGACCAGCTGCTTGCCGCCCGTCTGCGCGGCGTACAACGGGTAGAAGTCGAACCACGACTGGAAGAACTCGCTCGTGGGCGCCGGGTTGATCGCGTACGGCGCGACCCCGGCCGACTTCAGCGTCTGCGCGGTCTGGAGGAACTCGTCGTAGGTCGACAGCTTCGGGTTCTCGGCGTCGAGGCCGGCCTGGGCGAAGAGGTCCTTGTTGTAGAAGATCATGACCGGGTTGCTCTTCCACGGCAGCTGGTAGAAGCCGCCGTCGTCGGAGCGGTACTGGTCGGCGAGGTCGCCGCTGCGGTCGGTGATGTACTGCTCGCCGTCGGGGAAGTCCGACAGGTTGACCAGTCCGCCCTGCTTCTGGAAGCCGGGGACGGCCGCGGGCGAGGTGTTGAAGATGAGGCACGGCGCGTTGCCGGCGGTGATCGCGGCCCCGATGACCTCTTCGCTCGAGGATCCGGCGGGGATCTCCTGCGCGGTGATCTGCTGGTCGGGGTTGGCGTCGTTCCACGCCTTCACCATCTGCTCGCCCCACGCGATCTCGGCGTCGTTGTTGGAGTACCAGATGGTGATCGGGCCGCGGGCGTCCATGCCCGAGCTCGCTCCTCCCCCGCCGCTGCAGGCGGACAGGGCCAAGACGCCGGTGGCGGCGAGTGCTGTGGTCAGAATGCGTCGTCGCATGTCTTCCTCCTTGTGTGTGCGGGATGACCCGCGGTGCGTCAAGCGGTCGGCGGCGCCCCGGTCGAGGCGCGGACGATGAGTCGGGGATCGGGCAAAGCGAGGGCCTCGGCGGCACCGCCCGTGGTGGCGGCCAGCAGCGCGCGGGCGGCGGCGGCTCCCCAGCCCCGCGCGTCTGTGGCGACGCTGGTGAGGGCAGGGAAGAGGTGGCGGCCGATCTCGGCGTCGTCGAACCCCGTGATCGACAGGTCGCGCGGCACGACCAGCCCGCGACGCTGCGCGCGGCCGAGACCGGCGATGGCCATGTTGTCGTTCGAGTACACGATCGCGGTCGGGGGCACGTCGGCGTCGAGCAGCGCATCCGTGGCCCGGGCGCCGTCGGCCGCGCTGAAGTCGGTCGGCACGACCCGGGACCGGATGCCGCGGTCTGCAGCCGCCGCCTCGAACGCCGCCGTGCGGCTGCGGCCGTGGAGCATCGCGGTGGGGCCCGCCACGTGGGCGATGTCGGTGTGGCCGAGGTCGGCCAGGTGGTCGACCGCGAGACGGATGCCCGCTCCGTCGTCGACCGACACCGAGGTGAAGGGGCTGTCGACGTCGGGGACGCCGAGTGTGACGGCGGCGATGCCGAGCTCGGCGACCAGCGCGATGCGGGGGTCGCCCGCGCGGAGGTCGGAGAGGATCACGCCGTCGACGCGGCGATCGGCGACCAGGCCGCGGTAGGTCTCCTCCTCGTGGCGACCGGGGGTGGCCGCGGCCAGCACGAGCACCTGGCCCGAGACCGAGAACTCGTCTTCGACGCCCGCGATGAACGAGGGGAAGAAGGGGTCGGCGGCGATCACGTCGGGGCTGCGACCGATCACGAGACCGCACGCGAACGCCCGGCCGACGCTGAGCGAGCGAGCCCGGAGGCTGGGGCTGAAACCCATGTCGGCGGCGACGGCGAGGATGCGGTCGCGGGTGTCGGGGGCGACGCCCGCGCGGCCGTTCAGCGCGAACGAGACGAGGCCCTTGCTCACGCCGGCGCGGCGCGCGACATCGGCGATGGTGGGTCGCGTGTCGTTCGTCATCCGTCACTCCGTCGTGGGGGCCTGCGGCCTAAACCGGTTCAGTAATCAAAACTCTAAACCGGTTCAGAGATAGTAGTCAAGACCTTGCAGGGTTCCCCCAGGGTGCGGTTGGCTCGGAAATCCGCGCGCGGGTGGGCAGCGCAACCCCCGCCCGATGTCGCACCCCCTGAGTAGCCTGAGCGACATGAGCGAACGCGAATACGACCTCATCGTCATCGGTGCCGGCCCCGTCGGCGAGAACGTGGCCGACCATGCCGTGCAGGCCGGCCTCACCGCCGTCATCGTCGAGTCCGAGCTCGTCGGCGGCGAGTGCTCGTACTGGGCCTGCATGCCGTCGAAGGCCTTGCTGCGCAGCGCCGCCGCGTTGCGCGCCGCACGCGACGTCGACGGGGCGAAGCAGGCGGTCACGGGCGACCTCGACGTCGCGGCCGTGCTCCGCCGTCGCGACACCATGACCAGCAACTACGACGACTCCGGTCAGGTGCAGTGGCTGCAGGGCGCGGGCATCGACCTCGTGCGCGGCCACGGCACCCTGACCGGCGAGAAGACCGTGCGGGTCACCGCCGCCGACGGCACGACAACCGACCTCGTCGCGCGCCACGCGGTCGCGGTCTGCACCGGGTCGGCTGCGCTCCTGCCCGACATCCCGGGTCTGGCCGACATCTCACCGTGGACGAGTCGCGAGGCCACCGCCGTCGAGCAGATCCCCGCATCCCTCGCGATCATCGGCGGCGGCGTCGTCGGCGCCGAGATGGCCACCGCGTTCCAGAGTCTCGGCAGCGAGGTCACGATCATCGCGCGCTCCGGCCTGCTCGGCGGCAACGAGCCGTTCGCCGGCGAGCTCGTCACCGACTCCCTGCGCGAGCGCGGCGTCACCGTCAAGACCGGCGCCGACACCACCTCCGCTCGTCGCGACGACGACGGCCGCGCCACGCTCGAGCTCTCCGACGGCACGACCGTCACGGCCGACGAGGTGCTCGTCGCGATCGGTCGCACGCCCCGCACGCAGGATCTGGGGCTGGATGCCGTGGGCCTCAAGCCGGGCACATGGCTCGAGGTCGACGACACCCTCCTCGTCCGCGGCTTCCATTGGCTGTACGCCGTGGGCGACGTCAACCACCGGGCGCTCCTGACCCACCAGGGCAAGTATCAGGCGCGCGCGGCAGGCGACGTGATCGCCGCCCGTGCGAAGGGCGACGAGATCGACGACGCTCCGTGGGGCGCTCACGTGGCGACCGCCGACCACGACGCCGTGCCGCAGGTGACGTTCACCGACCCCGAAGTGGCATCCGTCGGTCTCACCGCGAAGAAGGCCGACGAGAAGGGCCTGAACGTCAAGGTGGTCGACTACGACCTCGCGAGCATCGCCGGCTCGAGCGAGCAGTCCGACGCCTACGTCGGAAAGGCCCGCGCGATCGTCGACCTCGACCGAGGCGTGCTGGTCGGTGCGACCTTCGTCGGCCCCGACATCGCCGAGCTGCTGCACTCCGCGACCATCGCGATCGTCGGCGAGGTGCCGGTGAAGCGTCTGTGGCACGCGGTGCCGTCGTACCCGACGGTCAGCGAGGTGTGGCTGCGCCTGCTCGAGACCCTGGGTCGCGACTCGGCCTGAGGCGGGGCGGGCGCGCGCTGTCGCTCGACGCTCGAGCGAGCCGGGCGTTGATCTGTCGCGCCCGGATCCGCCCTCTCCTCACCCGGTGCCGACGGAATACGGTCGCTTCATGTCACGCCTCATCGCCCTGATCCGTGGAGTCGGTGGACCCACGGCGATGAAGATGCCCGCGCTGCGCGAGGTCCTGGCATCCGCCGGTCTGGGCGAGGTCGAGACGCTGCAGGTCGCGGGCAACCTCGTGCTCGACCCGGGGCGACGCAGCTCCGCCACCATCGCGAAGACGGTCCGCGCGGCGGTGCGGGAGGGGTTCGGCTTCGACCTGCCCGTCATCGTCCGCACCCACGCCGAGCTCGCCGACGCGCACGCGCGCAATCCGTTCGCGTCCGACCCCGAGGGTCACTGGGTGCAGACCGTCTTCCTCGATCAGCCCGCCGCCACGACCACGCTCGAGCTCCCCACGGGCGCGCCGGAAGAAGTCGTGGTCGACGGGCGCGAGGTGTTCGTCCGCTACCCCGACGGCATCGGACGGTCGAAGGTGCAAGCGAGCTACATCGAGAAGCGACTCGGCGTCGTCGGCACGGCGCGCAACGCCAACACCGTCGCGAAGCTCATCGAGATGAGCGCGTGAGCGCAGCGGCATCCGTCGCCTCGGGAGACACGGGCGCCGGAGGGCCCGCCGAGCGCTGACGGATCGTCACGGCGATCGCCGCGCACGCGATGACGGCGAGACCACCGGCCACGGTCCCGAGGGTCAGCGACTCTCCGAGCACGAGAGCCGCCCAGCCCAGCGACAGCACCGGCTGGGCGAGCTGCAGCTGGCTGACGCGGGCCATGGGTCCGATCGCGAGTCCGCGGTACCAGGCGACGAACCCGAGGAACATGCTCACCACCGCGAGGTAGGCGAACGATCCCCACGCGGCGGGATCCGCGGTGACCGGCGTGCGGATCGCGGAGAAGAGGGTCAGGCCGACCATCACGGGGCTCGACAGCACGAGCGCCCACGAGATCGTCTGCCACGCGCCGAGTTCGCGCGCGAGCACCCCGCCTTCGGCGTAGCCCACGGCGGCGGCCACGACCGCGCCGAGCAGCAGCAGATCGGTGGCATGCAGCCCCTCACCCCCGGAACCGCCGACGGCGAAAGCCACGGCGACGACGGCTCCGATCGCCGCCGCGATCCAGAACCCGCGGCCCGGTCGCTCGCGCGTGCGGAGCACCGCGGCCACGGCGGTGGCGGCGGGCAGCACCGCGATCACGACCGCGCCATGACTCGCGGGTGCCGAGGTCAGGGCGAACGAGGTCAGCAGCGGAAAGCCCAGCACCACTCCCCCGCCGACGATCGCGAGGCGTGCGGCCTGCCGGGCCGACGGCATCCGCGACCGCGTCACCGCGAGTGCGACCGCCGCGATCGCCGCGGCCACGACGGCCCGCCCCGCCCCGACGAACAGCGGGTCGAGCTGCGCCACGGCGACGCGGGTGAAGATCACGGTGAACGAGAAGGCGAGCACGCCGAGGCCACCCCACACGAGGCCGCGCCGCGAGACATATCCGGATGCCGACTGCATCCCCCCACCCTGCGAGACCGGGCGCCGCGCTCGCGCGGTCCACTCGCCCCCGCGTGGCCTGCGGCGGTCCCGTCCGGTTTGGGGCAGTCCCCTCCGGTTTGGGGCAGTCCCCTCCGGTTTGGGGCGGATTCCGTCGTTCGGGGCGGATGATTCACGCCCCGAACGACAGAACGCGCCCCGAACGCGACCGATGCCACCACCGAACCCGCCGGTCCGGTACGCCTTCGCGTCCAGCGAGCTGCCGCCATTGCGTGATCGCTTCTCGGCTACACCTCAACGGTCGAAGTCGCAGTCGCCCCCGACCTCGGCACCGGATGGGCGCTCGCGTACGCCTGCGCACGCCGGATCTGCCGCAGTTGCAGCGGGATCACGACCGCGAGGCCGACGATCACCAGTCCGAGGAAGATGGCGCTGAACACGCGGAACGCAGGGTCCGAGGTCTCCGACAGGAGAGTATTGATCTGCAGGATCCCCTGACCCGCGATCAGCGCCCCCAGCGAGATCAGCTGGTAGGTCAGAAGAGCGGGAGCCACGGGTGCGTACCGCGCGGCGGCCTCCTCTTCTTCCGGAGTGAGCTCCACCTTCTTGTTCCCCAGCACCACCTTGCCGATGGCTCGCAGTCGCCCGAGGTCGCCGTCAACGAGCGCACGGGTGCGCCGACCAAGCCGGTAGGACGGGAACATCGCCCCCACGCCACCTCCGAAGAGAAGCGTCATCGCGATGGGGAGACCGACGAGCGGGAACCAGTTCTCCTCCGCTCCGAAGATCAGGCCGAGGGAGAGCGAGAGGGTTCCCATGATCACGAAGGTGATGACGGCGGTCAGCACGATACGGCGGATGTCACGGCGTCGCTCTTCCGGTGGGTAGATCGACGCCACCTCGCCGGCGACCTGATGACGATCCGCGTTCCGCAGCGCAGGGCCCATGGCGTATGCCGCGGCCATCAGCACGGCTCCCCCGGCGATGAAGACGACCGGAAGCCACGTCGGAGCGCCCACCAGAACCGCATACGCGATGATCAGCGCGACAGAGGCGATCTCGACGACGCCCATGACGATCCACATCCGGCGGAACATCTGGCGCGATCCCCGAGACCTGCGGGGGTCCCAAAAGGTCAACCACGACCCCATGAGCATCGGACCGACGGCGAATCCGCCGATCGCCGCGGTCGCGAGGAACACCTCCCCGCCCGCTCTTCGAGGAGAGGTCAGCCCCAAAAGGACACCGGCACCCAGCGCGTAGGCCAGCAGCACGACGATGACGACCACCAACACCGCCACGCGCGACGCTCGCGACATTCTTCCGGCCACGTCTCCGGACTCCTCACCGCGACCGACGATCGCTCACCGAAAGCTATCGACCCGTCCGCGCCGGAAGCTCGCACTGGCGGTTCGCGGGGTCTTGTGAGTGCGTTACCGCTTGATCCACTCGTCCCCCGCCGTCGGCGCTTCGCGCCCCTCCGGGTTCGGGGCGGATTCCGTCGTTCGGGGCGGGAAATTCACGCCCCAAACGACAAAGTGCGCCCCAAACCGCACCCCGCGAACCCACGCAACGCCCCGCCAACGCCAACGCCAACGCCCCGCCAACACCAAGATCCACGCCACACCCCCACACACCACACCGCCCCCGCAACCGAGGTCACGAGGGCGGCGCGAAGCGCGACGGCTCAGTGGAAGAAGTGACGCTCTCCCGTGAAGAACATCGTGACGCCGGCGGCGCGCGCGGCGTCGACGACCTCGGCATCCCGAACCGATCCACCGGGCTGGATGATCGCCGAGATCCCGGCGTCGATCAGCACCTGCGGCCCGTCGGCGAAGGGGAAGAACGCGTCGGATGCCGCGACCGAACCGGCAGCACGGTCACCGGCCCGCTCGACGGCGAGGCGGCACGAGTCGACGCGGTTGACCTGGCCCATGCCGATACCGACGGTGGCCGAGGCCTGCGCGAGCACGATGGCGTTGGACTTCACCGCGCGGCACGACTTCCACGCGAAGATGAGGCTCTCCATGTCGGCTTCGGCGGGACGCTCGCCCGAGACGAGCTCCCAGTTCTTGGCGACCGACTCGATGTCGTCGGGGAAGCGGTCGGCGTCCTGCAGCAGAAGTCCGCCTGAGACGAGGCGCACGTCCATCGACTCCTGCGTCCAGTCGGCGGGCAGGCGCAGCACGCGCAGGTTCTTCTTGAGCTTGAACACTTCGAGCGCTTCGGGCTCGAAGTCGGGCGCGATGATGACCTCGGTGAAGATGTCGCGCAGGTTCTCGGCCATCTTGAGCGTCACGGTGCGGTTCGCGGCGATCACTCCACCGAAGGCCGACACGGGGTCGCACTCGTGCGCGCGCAGGTGCGCCGAGGCGATCGGGTCGAGCGCGTTGGGGGCGGCGACGGCGATGCCGCAGGGGTTCGCGTGCTTGATGATCGCGACGGCGGGCTTGACCATGTCGAAGGCGGCGCGCAGGGCAGCGTCGGCGTCGACGTAGTTGTTGTACGACATCTCCTTGCCCTGCAGCTGCGTGGCCTGGGCGATGCCGTGACCGCCGACGCGCGTGTAGATCGCGGCGCGCTGGTGCGAGTTCTCGCCGTAGCGCAGGGTCGACTGGCGCTCGGCCTGGATCGTGAGGTGCGCGGGCAGGTCGATGTCGTCGCCGAGCGTGCCCTCGGCGAACCAGGTCGACACGGCGGTGTCGTAGGCGGCGGTGTGCGAGAAGGCGCGGGCGGCGAGCTCGCGGCGCTGCACGAGGGTGGTGCCGCCCTGCGCCTGCACGGCGTCGATGATCGCGGGGTACGACTCGGGCGAGACGACGATGGCGACGTTGGCGTGGTTCTTCGCGGAGGCGCGCACCATCGCGGGGCCGCCGATGTCGATCTGCTCGACAACGTCGTCGCCCTCGGCTCCGGATGCCACGGTCTCGACGAACGGGTAGAGGTTCACGACGACGAGTTCGAAGGGGCGGATACCGAGCTCGTCGAGCTGCGCTTCGTGCGAGGCCAGGCGCAGGTCGGCGAGAAGACCGGCGTGCACGTTGGGGTGCAGGGTCTTCACGCGGCCGTCGAGCGACTCGGGGAAGCCGGTGACGGCCGAGACGTCGGTGACCTCGAGGCCGGCGTCGCGCAGCAGCGTCGCCGAGCCGCCGGTCGAGACGATCTCGACGCCGGCGGCGGCGAGGGCTTCACCGAGCTGCAGCAGGCCGGTCTTGTCGCTGACCGACACGAGGGCGCGGCGGATGGGGACGATGTCGCGGGGACGGTAGTCGGCGGGGTCGTGGCGGGGTCCGGCCATGGCTTTCGGCTCCTGTGTCTCGAGTCGGGTTCGTCCGCAGCGGGCGAGCGCCCGCCGCGCGGGTCAGGCGGTTCGGGATGCCGCGGCGGCGAGGTCGAGCTCGCCCTCGGCGATGCGGCGCACGACGTCGATGAGCAGACGTCGTTCGACGGGCTTGATGCGGTCGTGCAGGGTGTCTTCGGTGTCGCCGGGCAGCACGGGGATGCGCTCCTGCGCGAGGATCGGCCCGGTGTCGACGCCGGAGTCGACGACGATGACGCTCGCTCCGGTCTGCTCGACGCCGGCGGCGAGGGCGTCGCGCACGCCGTGGGCTCCGGGGAACTCGGGGAGGTACGCGGGGTGGGTGTTGATGATGCGGGGTTCCCACGCGGCGACGAGGTCGGCCGGCAGCAGGCGCATGAGTCCGCTCAGCACGACGAGGTCGGGATTCCACACGGCCAGCTGCGCACCGAGTTCGGCGCCCCACTCTTCGCGGCTCTCGAACGAGTCATACGCGACGAGGAAGCTCGGGATGCCGAAGTGCTCGGCGTGGGCGAAGCCGTCGGCTTCGCGATCGGCACCGACCACCACGACGCGCGCCGGAAAGTCGGGGGCGGATGCCGCCTCGAGCAGGGCGCGGAGGTTGGAGCCGGTGCCGGAGATGAGGACGGCGACCGTGAGCACGCGCTCAGTCTACGCAGGTGGGTCGGAGCGTGCCGAAGCGGGTCAGCGGTCGTCGCGGTGGCCGTCGCGGTCGGCCGAGCCCCAGGCTGCGCGGATGCGGGCGCGCTCCTCGTCGGTCAGGCCGACCTCGGTGCGCTCGGGCGTCGCGCTGGGGCGCGCGGCATCCGGTTCGGTGAACGTGCGGGGCCAGACGTCGGAGGCGATGCCGGTTCCGGGCGCCGCGAGCACGGGAGCGGGTCCGGTCGCGTGCTCGTCGTGGTCGAACGCGGTGTGCGCGCGGGGGGCCGGGACGAAGGCGGGAGTCTCGTCGCGGTGCTCGACGACCTCGGGCGGGGCGTCTCCGCCGACGCGGGGGCCGAGCAGCATGATCGCAAGGCCGACGAGCACTTCGAGGCCGAGCGCGAGCGCGAGGGGGCCGGGCTGCGGGCCGGTCTCGACGAGTCGTCCGGGCCCGATCGCTCCGCTCGAGAGCACCGCGGCGAGCGCACCCGCTCCGCCGGTGAGCACCGCGACGCTGAGGGCGACGACCAGCCGGGGCGCGACGGGTTCGTGGTCGTCGTTCAGCGGCATCCGGGATCGCAGGATCCACCCGGTCAGCGCGCCGACCGCGACCGGGAGCAGCACGAGCAGCAGCAGCCACGACGAGGTGGTGTCGGGCACGGCGCCGAGCACCGGGATGCCGGGGAGCGCGCCGACCTGCGTCGCCGCCGGCGTCACGGCGGTGTCGGTTCCGAGTGCGAAGCCCGGGCCGGCCGTGAACGACAAGGCCCAGAGCACGAGCGTCGGCAGGTACATCAGCTGCCCGAGCGCGATGACGGTCGCTCCGAGAGCGTCGGCGTTGCTCGCCTGGAAGAGGCCGATCACCTGCGTCGAGCGCGCGATGAGGCCCACGACGACCACTACCGAGGCGACGGCGACGAGTCCGAGCGCGGTGACGGCGAAGCCGCGGATCGCGAGGGCGGGCACGAGGGCCCAGTCTCGCGGCATCCGCGCGATCCACCCCCGCACGGCGTCGACGGGGCCGTCGTCACCGACCCGCCAGGCACCGAGCACCGCTCCGATGAACGAGGGGGCGACGAAGAACAGCGACGGCAGAAGGATCGAGAGCCAGGTGTCGGATGCCACGAGCGCGGCGTTCGACGTGAGTGCGACGACCGTGGTCAGGGCGGTGAAGACCACCGAACCCGACAGCCAGCCGGTGAGCGCTGCTCCCGCCTCCCCGGCGCGGGCTCCCGAGCGCGCGGCGAACAACGCGGTGAAGGCGGCGAAGGCGAGCGGCGCGAGCGACAGCGTGAAGGTCGCGAACGAGGGGTCGATGCCCGTCGCCGCGAGATACGTGTCGGGCAGGGTCAGGGTCACCGGCACGAGGTGGCCCAGGTGCCATACCGCGGCCGATGCCGGCCAGAGGGCCGACCAGTCGGGATTGCCGATACCGAACACCCACAGCAGGGTGAGCGGTGCGAGCACCACGGCGATACCGCCCGCGGCGGCCAGAACGGCGTCGAGAGCGGCCAGAAGGGCGACGAGGAGGCGATGCATGGGCGAGAGGAACCCTACCCGCGCTCCCCCAGCGCTCTGCTCAGGCGCGGCGGCGAGCGCGCGAGAAGAGGCCGCGCAGCCCGGCGCAGAGGCCGCGCGAGGAGGACCCTGCCACCTCCGCAACCGAGGTCCCTGAGCCTGTCGAAGGGTCCGCAACCAACGCACGACCGGGGGCTTCGGCAAGCTCAGCCACCTCTGCGACCGAGGACCCTGAGCCTGTCGAAGGGTCCGCAACCGACGCACAACCGGAGGCTTCGACAAGCTCAGCCACCTCCGCGACCGAGGTCCCTGAGCCTGTCGAAGGGTCCGGAACCGACGCACGACCGGGGGCTTCGACAAGCTCAGCCACCTCTGCGACCGAGGTCCCTGAGCCTGTCGAAGGGGCCGGGACCACCTCCGCAACCGAGGCCCGGGGGCGGCGCGCCGCGGCCCACCGCTCCCACACCACCGTCGCCAGGCGCGGGTCCGCGCCGATCGGGGCGGTGGTGAGGTCGGCATCCGCCTTCTCGATCACGCGCGAGAAGTGCCCCGGGGCGAGCACGTAGCTCGCGGCGACCGTGCGGCGGCCGTCCGCGCGTGCTGTCGCCACGGCATCCGGAATGCGGGGGTCGGATGCCGCGGCGTAGGCCGTGACGACGGGACCTGTCACACCGGCGTCCGCCATCAGCTCCGCCATGCGTTCGACGTCGACCACGGCGCCCGGGCGGGTGGATCCGGCCGCGGCGAGCACGACGGTGTCGTCGGGAGCGGCCCCGGCCGCGCGCACGCGATCGGCGAGAATCTCGGCCAGCACCGGGTGGGGTCCGAGCGCGGGCGCGACCGGGAGGCCACCCGCGGCCTCCACCAGGTCGACCTCGGTGTGATAGCCGGTCGACAGCAGCAGTGGCACGATCACGATGTCGTCCGTGCGCTCCCGCGCTACGGCGACCACGTCGGACACGTACGGACCGTGCACGTCGACATAGGCCTCGAGCACCTCGACGCCCGCGGGAGCGGTGGAGCGCAGCACCTCGAGCAGCTCGCGCACGACGACGCGACCCTCTTCGAACCTCGTGCCGTGGGCGCAGGCGATCAGTACGGCGGTCATGCGTCCTCCTCGTCCATCACGTCGAGCCGGTATCCGCGCTTGTAGACGGTGCGGATCAGGTCGAGCCCGCCGAGCGCCTCGCGCGTGCGGGCCACGGCGACCTCGACGGCGTGTCCGCTGGCCTCCGCGCTCGACAGCGCGGCGATCAGGTCGGCGCGCGAGACGACGGCCCCGGGGTTCTTGGCGAGCGCCCGCAGGATCTCGACTCCGGTGCGCGGCAGGGGCGTGAACTCCCCGTCGAGCACGATCCCCGATGAGCGGATGCCGAGGCGCCCGACCGTCGTGGGGATGAGCGCCGCGTCCGCCCCGCCGTAGTGCGTCACCACGGCTCGCACGAGCGCGCCGAGTCGCCCGCGGTCGGGGATGAGCGGGGTGATGCCCGCCTCGAGGAGGGGACCTGCGGTGATGGGCCCGACGGCGGCGACGAGCACGTGCCCGCGGGCGGCTCGCGCGGCCACTCCGTCGAGCGCGTCGGCCCGTTCGGCCGCGAGGATCCACTCGCGCGCGGCGGGGGCCGAGGTGAACAGCACCGCGTCGATCTCTCCCCGCGCGACCTGCTGGGTCGACGCGGCGACGATCTCGGGGTCGGGCGGCGGACCCCAGCGGTAGATGGTGAGGCTGGTCACGCGCGCGCCGGCCGCCTCGAACGCCTCGTCGAGACCGTCGGCCCCGGAACCGTGGTGCTGCACAGCGACGTGGAGTCCCTCGATTCCCTCGGCCACGAGGAAGTCGCGCAGTTCAGCGGCCGTCTCGCTCTCGGCGACCCAGTCGGCCTCGAACCCGGCCTGCTGAATGGCCCCGCGCGCCTTGGGCCCGCGCGCGACGATGCGCGCGCCGTCGAGCACGGGCGCGAGCGCGTCGTGCAGCCCCGCCTCATCGGCGGTCTCCATCCACGCGCGGAACCCCACGCCGGTGGTGGCCACGACGACGTCGGGCGGGTCGGCGACCAGCGACCGTGTCTGCGCGATCAGTTCGTCGTCGTCGACGTGCGGCACGATCGTGAGGGCCGGAGCGATGCGCACGCGCGCGCCGTGGCGCTCGAGCGCGGCCGACAGCTCCCCCGACCGCCTGTCGACGGGAAGCAGCACGGTGCACCCCTGGAGCACCGTGCTGATCGTCCGCGCGGGTGTGGTCACCCGATGCCCTCCGTGCGCACCGCGACCGCCGCGGAAGCAGGCTGGCGTGATGCCGCAGCGGGCGCCGCGACCGGCAGCAGCAGGTCGGCCCGGGCGACCTCGCCGAAGACCAGCACCGCAGGGTTCGCGAGGCGGTGGGTCTCGGCATCCGCGATCGCCGTTCCGAGCGTGGTGCGGATCGTGCGCTGAGCGGGCGTGTGGCCGTTCTCGACGAAGGCGACGGGGCGCGTCTCAGGAGCACCGGCAGCGCGGGCCGCGGCGACGAAGCGCGGCAGGGCACTGACGCCCATCAGTGCGACGACCGTGGCGCTGTCGTCGCGCAGGGCGGCGAGGGTCGCCTCGCTCGGGGTGTCCTGACCGTTCACGACATGCAGGGTACCGGCGACGCCGCGGTGCGTCACGGGCACTCCGGCGGCTGAGGGAACGGCGATCGCGCTCGAGATGCCGGGCACGACCTCGACCGCGATCCCGGCCTCGCGGCACGCGATGACCTCTTCGCCGCCGCGGCCGTAGACGAACGGGTCGCCGCCCTTGAGCCGGACGACGCGCAGCCCGCGAGCCGCGCGATCGACGAGAATCGCGTTGATCTCGTGCTGCGGCACCGGGTGATGCTGCGGCCGCTTGCCCACGTCGATCAGCTCGACGTCGTCGCCGAGTTCGGCGAGCACGCCGGTGGGTCCGAGCCGGTCGTGCACGACGACGTCGGCCTCGGCCAGCAGCGCGCGGGCGCGCACCGTCAGCAGGTCGACCGGGCCGGGACCGCCGCCGACGAGCGCCACACTCCCCACGAGCGGGCGACGTCGGCGGCGGAGCGGAAGGGCGCCTTCGGCGAGGCGCTGGGCGATGGCGTCGCGCACGGCGACGCTGCGGCGGGGGTCGGCCCCCGCGGTGGAGACGACGCCGACCATGACGTCGCCACTCGTGGTCTCGGCGGCCAGGCGCGCGGTGCCCTTGCCCCCGTGCCCCGCGTTGACGCACCACACGCGGCGGGCCTCGGCCGCAGCGACCACGTCGGCGTCGACGGATGCCGTGCCCGTGGCCGTGTGGCAGAACCAGGCGTCGTCGAGGTCGGCGTCGGCGAATCCCCTCGCGAGCCACTCGATGTCACCCGCGGCGGCGAGCGCGGCGAGACCCGGCGTCACCACGGGTGCGACCACCCGCACCCGGGCGCCGGCGGCCCGCAGCCGCGCGATGCGCTTCTCGGCGACGGAGCCGCCGCCCACGCACACGACGAGCTTGTCGGTGAGGTCGAGTCCTGCGAGAGCGATCATCGGGCGTCTCCTTCTGCGGGGTCGGCGTGCGCGGGGTCGGCGTGCGCGCTGCCCGCCGGCGCCGAGGCGGTCACGAGCTTCACGAACACATCGCCTTCGGCGACCGCCACCGGGTGCACGGCCACGGTCAGCGATTGCTTGCCCTGCGTGTCGAGGCACGCGCCGGTGCGCAGGTCGAACACCTGCTTGTACATGGGCGAGGCCACGGTGGGCACTCCCCCGCGGTCGCCGACGATCCCGCGCGAGAGCACCGCCGCTCCGCTGAACGGGTCGATCTGGTCGGTCGCGAAGATTCGCCCGTCGAACGTGCGGAACAGTGCGATCTGCCGGTCGCCGAGCAGGGCCGCCGCCCCGCGCTCGACGAGCAGGTCGTCGATGCGGCAGACGCGGATCCAGCCGTTGCCCGCCGCCGCCTGCGCGTCGGGAGCGAGAGCGGAGCCTGGCGTCATGGCCGGGGTCCCGGCATCCGGAGTCGCCCCGCATGCCACGGAGGCCGAACCCGTCGTCACGGCCGAGGCCCCGGCATCCGGAGTCGTCTGCATCAGGGTCATGACCGCACCGCCAGCGTCGTGCCACCGATGAGTACCGCGCCCGACGCGCGTTCCTCAGCCGTGGCGGGTCGGGCCTGGCCGCGCTCGGCGACATAGGCGAGCGAGGGGTCGGCCTTCTCGGGCGCGTTGACGAAGCTCTGGAAGCGCTTGAGCTTCTCGGGGTCGGCGAGGGTCGCGGCCCACTCGTCTTCGTACGCGTCGATGTGGGATGCCATGGCCCGGTCGAGATCGCCGGCGATGCCGAGCGTGTCGTCGAACACGACACCCTTCAGCGCCTCGAGTCCGCCCTCGTACTCCTCGACCCAGGGGGCGGTGCGCTGCAGCCGGTCGGCGGTGCGGATGTAGAACATGAGGAACCGGTCGATCGCCCGGAGGAGCCCCTCGTCGTCGAGGCCCTCGGCGAACAGCACCGCATGACGCGGGGTGAAGCCGCCGTTGCCGCCGACGTAGAGGTTCCAGCCGGCCTCGGTCGCGATCACCCCGATGTCCTTGCCGCGGGCCTCGGCGCACTCGCGCGCGCAGCCCGAGACGCCGAACTTGAGCTTGTGCGGCGAGCGCAGGCCCCGGTAGCGCAGCTCGAGCTGCACGGCCATGCCGACCGAGTCCTGCACGCCGTAGCGGCACCAGGTCGAGCCGACGCACGACTTCACGGTGCGCAGCGACTTGCCGTAGGCGTGGCCGGATTCGAAGCCGGCGTCGACGAGACGCTTCCAGATGTCGGGCAACTGGTCGAGGCGGGCGCCGAACAGGTCGATCCGCTGCCCTCCGGTGATCTTCGTGTACAGCCCGAAGTCGCGCGCGACCTCGCCGATCACGACCAGCCCCTCGGGCGTGATCTCGCCACCCGGAATGCGCGGGACGACGCTGTAGCTGCCGTCGCGCTGGATGTTGGCCATCACGTGGTCGTTCGTGTCCTGCATCGTCGCGAGCTCGCCGTCGAGCACGTGCCCCGAGTAGAGGCTGGCGAGGATGCTCGCGAGGGCCGGCTTGCAGATGTCGCAACCGCGGCCGGTGCCAAAGCGCTCGACGATCGAGGTGAAGGTGCGCAGCCCCGAGACCCGGACGGCGTCGAACAGCTGCGCCCGGGTGAACGAGAAGTGCTCGCAGAGTCCGTTCGAGACTTCTTTTCCGGATGCCGCCAGCTCGGTCGCCACGAGCTTCTTCACGAGCGTGAAGCACGAGCCGCACGCGGCCCCGGCCTTGGTGCAGGCCTTGACCTCGGCGGCATCCGCGCACTGGTGTTCGGTGACGGCCTCGCGCACGGTTCCGGCGGTGACGCCGTTGCACGAGCAGACGATCGCGTCGGCGGGCAGGTCGCCCTGCGGGGCCGGGGCGAGGTCGGAGGGCATGAGGTAGGCCGCGGGGTCGCCGCCGAGCGCGCGACCGATCAGCGGACGCAGCGAGGTGTACGCCGAGGCGTCGCCGACCAGGATGCCGCCGAGAAGCGTCCGCGCGTCGTCGCTCAGCACGAGCTTCTTGTAGACGCCCGACACCGGGTCGGCATAGGTGACGTCGAGGGCGTTCGGCGTCTCGGCGAACGCGTCGCCGAAGCTCGCGACCTCGACGCCCGAGAGCTTGAGCTTGGCCGAGGTGTCGAAGCCGGGGAAGGCCGCTTGGCCGCCGAGCAGGCGGGTCGCGGCGACCTCGGCCATCGCGTAGCCGGGGGCGACGAGGCCGATGCACTGCCCGTCGAAGCTGGCGACCTCGCCGATCGCCATGATCGCGGGATCCGAGGTGTCGCAGCCCTCGTCGATCACGACGCCGCCGCGGGCGTCGACCCGCAGCTCTGCCGCACGGGCGAGCTCGTCGCGGGGCCGCACGCCGACCGTGAAGACCACGATGTCGACGGCCTCCCACGTGCCGTCGCGCAGCTCGAGGCCGCACACGGCGCCGGTCTTGTCGGCATCCACCCGGGTCGTCACCGAGCTCGTGCGCACCTCGATGCCGCGCGCTTCGATGAGCCGCTGCAGGGTGCGCGCCCCGCCCAGGTCGAGCTGCGCCGACATGAGGCGCTCGTTCGACTGCAGCACGAACGGCGAGACACCCTCGGCCTGCAGAGCTCCCGCGGCCTCCAGTCCGAGCAGACCGCCGCCGACGACCGCGCCGCGCAGGGGCCGGCCGAGCTGGGCCGAGCGCTTCGCGACCCACGCCCGCATCGCCGCGACGTCGTCGAGCGTGCGGTAGACGAAGCAGCCCTGGTGGTCGAAGCCGTCGAGGGCCAGGCGCGCCGCGAACGAGCCGGTCGCCAGCACGAGGCGGTCGTACGCGTGCGTCGACCCTCCGGCCGTGGTGACGGTGCGCGCCGCGCGGTCGATCGCCGTGACGCGGGCGTCGGTGCGCACCCGCACCCGGTCGTGCTCGAGCACGGCGGGGTCGAGGGCGAGGTCGTCGGGGGTCTTGCCGCTGAAGTAGCCGGTGAGGCCGACGCGGTCGTACGGGCCGCGGGCCTCGTCGCCCAGCACCGTGACTGACCAACGGCCGTCGGTGTCGCGGCTCGTGAGGCTCTCGACGAAGCGGTGGGCCACCATTCCCGCACCCACGACCACGACGGATCCGGATGGAGCGGGGTGGAGCATGCCGTCACCGTACGCGGCGGACTTTGCCGAGGCGTCAGCGGCGTGTTTCGTTCCGGTTGCGGGGTTCGAGCGGGCCATGCCCCGACGCTAGGCAGCCGAGGTTTCTCCCGCCCTCGCGCCCGCGTTACCCCCGGCGAACGTTTCTCTCACGCGGGCGCGGGCCCGGTGTGAGGTTTGCGCCCACCAAGGTGGCTGAGCCTGTCGAAGCCACCGCGAGCCCCGCGGCGCCCACCAAAGTGGCTGAGCCTGTCGAAGCCACCGCAACCCGCAGACAACCCCGGCCCTTCGACAAGCTCAGGGACCTCCGCCAAGGTGGCTGAGCCTGTCGAAGCCACCGCAACCCGCGCGGCGCCCAGCGAGGTGGCTGAGCCTGTCGAAGCCACCGCAACCCGCAGACAACCCCGGCCCTTCGACAAGCCCAGCGGCTCCGTCAGTCGACCGGCTCCAGCACGAACAGCTCGATGCGGCGGTCGGTCTTCTTCTGGTACTCGTCGTAGTCGGGCCAGACCTCGGTCGCGTAGCCCCACCACTCGTCGCGCTCAGCGCCCTCGGCCTGGTGCGCGTCGTACTCCTTCTTCACGTCGCCGTCCTGCAGGGCGACGCGGGGGTTCTTCACGAGGTTGAAGAACCACGCGGGGTGCTCCGGGGCGCCGCCCTTCGACGCCACGACCGCGTACTTGCCGTCGTGCTCGACGCGCATCAGGGCGGTCTTGCGCAGGCCGCCCGTTTTGGCGCCGACGGTGGTGAGGACGATGATGGGTACGCCCCGCATGTCGGCGGACTCCTTGCCCCCCGTGGCTTCGAACGTCTCCGCCTGCTGACGGGCCCATTCGCTGGTGCTGGGTAGATACTCTCCTGAGAGTGACATAGCTCACACGATACGTCGGCGTCTTCCCCCTCCGGTCTAGCCCCTCCCCCTTTTTCCTGGAGCCTTCATGAGCGCTTCTGCTCCCGAGACCACGACCGTTCCCGCACCGAAGAACCGTCTCGATAAGTTCTTCGAGATCACCGCGCGCGGCTCGACCGTCGGCGCGGAGGTCCGCGGCGGCGTGGTCACCTTCGTGACGATGGCCTACATCGTCATCCTCAACCCGATCATCCTGTCGGGCACGCCCGACGTCGCCGGCAACGCCCTCGGCTTCACGCAGGTCGCCGCGGTCACCGCCCTCACCGCGGGTGTCATGACGATGCTCTTCGGCCTCGTGACCCGGTTGCCGTTCGCCTTCGCCGCGGGCCTGGGCATCAACTCGTTCCTCGCGGTCGGCATCGTGGGCGAGGTCACCTGGCCCGAGGCCATGGGGCTCGTCGTCATCAACGGCCTGATCATCGTGCTGCTCGCGGTCACAGGCCTGCGCCGCATGATCTTCGAGGCCGTGCCCCTCGCGCTGAAGACGGCGATCACGGTCGGAATCGGCCTGTTCATCGCCTTCATCGGCTTCGTCGACAGCGGCCTGGTCACCTCCACCGGCCTGAGCTCTCCCCCGGTGGGCCTCGGCGTCGGCGGCTCGATCGCCACGATTCCGACCGCCCTGTTCGTGCTGACCCTCGTCATCACCGCCGTGCTGCTCGTGCGCAAGGTCAAGGCCGCGCTGCTGATCGGCCTGCTCTCGGGCACCGTCATCGCCGTCATCGTCGAGGCGGTCGCGGGTCTCGGTGTCAAGGCCGACGGCAACGCCGGCGGCTGGGGTCTGACCGTGCCGACCCTCCCCGCGCAGTGGGTGAGCCTTCCCGACCTGTCGCTCGTCGGCCAGGTCGACCTGGCAGGCTCGTTCGGCCGCATCGGCATCCTCGCCGCCCTCATGCTGGTGTTCACGCTCGTGTTCACGAACTTCTTCGACGCGATGGGCACCATGACCGGCCTATCGCGCGAGGCGGGACTCGCGGCTCCCGACGGCACCTTCCCGCGCCTGCGCTCGGCGCTGGTGATCGAGGGCATCGGTGCTGTGGCCGGAGGCGCAACCTCGTCGTCGTCGAACACGGTGTTCATCGAGTCGGGCTCCGGCATCGGCGAGGGCGCCCGCACGGGCCTCGCCAACGTCGTGACGGGAGCACTGTTCCTGCTGGCGATGTTCTTCACGCCGCTGACCAGCATCGTGCCGAGCGAGATCGCCGCCGCGGCGCTGGTCATCGTGGGCGCGCTGATGATGGCGCAGATCCGCCACGTCGACCTTTCCGACCTGTCGGTGCTGATCCCGGTGTTCCTCACGGTCACCGTCATGCCGCTGACCTACTCGATCGCCAACGGCATCGGCGCGGGCTTCGTCAGCTGGGTGCTGATCCAGGCCCTCTCGGGTCGCGCGCGTCGAGTCAGCCCCCTGCTGTGGATCGTCGCCGCCGGCTTCGTGGTCTTCTTCGCCCGCGGCCCGGTCGAGGCTCTGCTCGGCTGAGGTTCGATTCCCCTCGGAAGGGTCCGGATGCCGCGGCATCCGGGCCCTTTTCCGTCGCTGCCGCAGGGCGGGGCGCGCGGCAACCGCCCCACCGCACCGAAGCCGCACCCGTTTGCTCAGACCGCACCCGTTTGCCGCCCATCCGATAGTCCTCGACGACCGAGTGCGTCCTCACGCGGTCCGCCCCGTCGCCCGCCCGCGTCCGCGCCCGCCCCGCCCGGCACGACGGACACGCGAAAGGGCCCGGATGCAATGGCATCCGGGCCCCGCAGAGAGTGCTGCTTACAGGCTCTCGATGATCTCGCGCATCAGGGCGGCAGCCTCGGACGGCGTCTTGCCGACCTTGACGCCGGCGGCCTCGAGGGCCTCCTTCTTCGCCTGAGCGGTACCGGCCGAGCCCGAGACGATGGCGCCGGCGTGGCCCATGGTCTTGCCCTCGGGAGCGGTGAAGCCGGCGACGTAGCCGACGACCGGCTTGGTGACGTTGGCCTTGATGAAGTCGGCGGCACGCTCTTCGGCGTCTCCACCGATCTCACCGATCATGACGATGGCCTTGGTCTCGGGGTCGGCCTCGAACGCCGCCAGGGCGTCGATGTGCGTGGTGCCGATGACCGGGTCGCCGCCGATGCCGATGGCGGTCGAGAAGCCGAGGTCGCGCAGCTCGAACATCATCTGGTAGGTCAGGGTGCCCGACTTCGACACGAGGCCGATGGGTCCCTTGCCGGTGATGTTCGCGGGCGTGATGCCCACGAGCGCCTCGCCGGGCGTGATGATGCCGGGGCAGTTCGGACCGATGATGCGGGTCTTCTCGCCCTTTGCCTTCGAGTACGCCCACGCCTCGGCGGTGTCGCCGACGGGAACGCCCTCGGTGATCACGACGAGCAGGGGGATCTCGGCGTCGATGGCCTCGACCATCGCGTCCTTGGTGAAGGCCGGGGGCACGAACGCGATCGACACGTCGGCGCCGGTCTCGCGGATGGCCTCTTCGACCGACGCGAAGACGGGCAGCTCGACGTCGTTGCCCGACGCGTCCTGGTGCGAGACCGTGGTGCCGGCCTTGCGGGCGTTCACGCCACCGACGACCTGGGTGCCGGCCTTGAGCATGAGGGCGGTGTGCTTGGTGCCCTCACCGCCGGTGATGCCCTGGACGATGACCTTGGAGTCCTTGTTGAGGTAGATAGACATGTTCTCTTTATCCGGTCCCTGAGCTTGTCGAAGGGTTAGGCGTTGGCCAGTTCGGCGGCCTTGTCGGCGCCCTCGTCCATACCGGCGGCAAGGGTGACGAGCGGGTGGTTGGCGGCGGCGAGGATCGCGCGACCCTCTTCGACCTGGTTGCCGTCGAGGCGCACGACGAGCGGCTTGGTGGCGGTGTCACCGAGGATCTCGAGGGCCTTGACGATGCCCTCGGCCACGGCGACGCACGAGGTGATGCCACCGAAGACGTTGACGAAGACGCTCTTGACCTGCTCGTCGCCGAGGATGACGTCGAGGCCGGCGGCCATGACGGTCGCCGAGGCGCCGCCGCCGATGTCGAGGAAGTTGGCGGGCTTGACGCCGTTGTGCTTCTCACCGGCGTACGCGACGACGTCGAGGGTCGACATGACCAGGCCCGCGCCGTTGCCGATGATGCCGACCTGACCGTCGAGCTTGACGTAGTTGAGGTCGTGCTGCTTGGCCTTGGCCTCGAGCGGGTCGGCGGCGTCCTTGTCTTCGAGCGCCTCGTGGTCGGGGTGACGGAAGCCGGCGTTCTCGTCGAGCGAGACCTTGCCGTCGAGGGCGATGATGTCGCCGTCTTCGCTCTGGATGAGGGGGTTCACCTCGACGAGCGTGGCGTCCTCGCCCTTGTAGACGTTGAAGAGCTTGACGAAGACGTCGGCCACCTTGGGGGCCAGCTCGTCGTCGAACTTCGCGGCCTTGGCGATCTCGAGGGCCTTCTCGGGCGTGATGCCCTCGATCGGGTCGACCTCGATGCGCGCGAGCGCCTCGGGACGCTCGACGGCGAGCTCTTCGATCTCCATGCCGCCCTCGACGCTCGAGAGCGAGAGGTAGGAACGGTTGGCGCGGTCGAGCAGCACCGAGAAGTAGAACTCCTTGGCGATGCGGGCGCCGGCGGCGACCATGACGCGCTTGACGACGTGACCCTTGATGTCGAGGCCGAGGATGGCCTGGGCCGCCTCGAACGCCTCGTCGGGGTTCTTCGCGACCTTCACGCCGCCGGCCTTGCCGCGGCCTCCGGTCTTGACCTGAGCCTTGACGACGACGACACCGCCGAGCTTCTCCGCGGCCGCCTTCGCCTCCTCAGGGGTGTCGGCGATGATGCCGGCGAGTACCGGCACCTCGTACTTTTCGAACAGATCACGTGCCTGGTACTCGTAGAGATCCACGGACAATCCTTCGCTGGGCGATCGGTGGTGGGAGGAGGCGAACTCTCTCGATATCAAGAGATCTTCGCCAGTCGACAACCCTACTAGACGGGGCTGGAGCCCCCCGACCCCTGCCCCTTCGATGGGAGGGGGTTCCCGGATGCCGCCGTGGCCGGCAGAACAGAGAACTCAGGGTTACAGCGACGGCACGCGGGCGCCGGCTCACTTTTTCGGACGCACCACGAACCACGCGATGACCGCGCCGATGATTCCGAGGAACAGGCCGATCGAGATGCCGAATCCGACCCCGATCGAGGGCACGAGCAGTCCGATGAGCGGCCCGGCGATGATGCCGACGACCACCCCGATGATCACGTACCGCGCCAGCCCCGCGTCGCCCGCTGCGTTGTCCGCCATGCCCCGACCATAGCGACGCCGGCGGGCGGGAGGCAGAGCTTGACGGATGCCGCTCACCCCGGGTTGTGCATGAATTCGATGCGGATACCGTCGACGTCTTCGACGAACGACGCGTAGTACGTCGGCGTGAACCGGGGGTACTCCTTGGGTTCGCGCACGGCCGTCCATCCGGCATCCAGGGCTAAGGCGTGCATGCGGTCGACTTCGGCGCGCGAGGCGACGGCGAACGCGAGGTGCTGCCACCCGACCCGCCCGTGTTCGTGGGGGCCGGATGCCGTGTCCCGGGCCGGCAGCACGATGAATTCGGTCTCGCCTTCGGCGTACCACGTGGGCCCCGTTGCCGCCATCGGTGCGCTCGAGCCCGAGAGCGGTGAGGATCGGATCGAACTGCGCGATCGCGCGATCGACGTCGGAGACGCTGACACTCAGGTGATCGAAGAGGGGCATGCGCCTAGTCTGGCCAGGACCTCCGACATCGCCACCTCCGGGAGCCTCGAACCATGCCGTCCGTCGTGACCCTCATCCGTTCCGCGTCGCTGTCGGATGCCGCCGAGTACGCCTACGCCGCCACCGCTCCGGCGAACGCCCGCCTGATCTTCCTCGCAGGCTCCTGCCCGTTGAACGCCGACGGCTCGACCGCCGGCGTCGGCGACTACGCGGCGCAGGCCGCGAGCTGCATCGAGAACATGACGATCGCCCTGCGCGAAGCCGGGGCGACGATCACCGATGTGATCAGCACGCGCGTGCTCGTGGCATCCGCTCGACAGGCCGATCTCGTCGCGGCGTGGGAGGTCGTGCGCGACGCGTTCGGCGATCACGACGTGCCGAGCACGCTGATGGGCGTCACCGTCCTCGGCTACGACGACCAGCTGGTCGAGATCGAGGCGGTCGCCGCGGTCGTCGACTGATTGCGCGGGTCAGCCCGACACCGCGAACTGTTGCAGCACCACTCGGGTGTCGTCGTCGACGACGAAATCGTCGCCCAGCTCGTCCCGCATGGCATCCGATGTCCAGAACCGCACGTGGCCATCGCGCCACTGGGCGACCGACGCGTAACCCTCCCCCTCGGCGATCGCGTGGGCGAGGGGAACGTCCCGCAGGGCCACGACCTCGACCTCGGTCGTCTCGATGACGCAGACCGGCTCACCGAAAGAGTCGATCACCACGCCCCGCTCGCCGACGGCGGGGAGCGGGTCACCGGCGACGGCATACTCCTGCTCCAGCGAGCTCGTCGTCGTCTTCTCCCCCGCACGGATCGCCGCGACGATCCGGTCGCGACCGGGCCCGGGGAACATGAACTCGATCGGCGTCAGCTGCTCCGTCATCAGATCCACCCCCGCTCGCGCGCGTGGATCGTCGCCTGCTGGCGACTCGCGAGACCGAGCTTGCCGAGCACCGACGACACGTGGTTTCGCACCGTCCCCGCCGACAGGTGAAGGGATGCCGCGATCTCGGCGACCGTCTCCCCCCGGGCTCCCGCGCGCAGCACGTCGAGCTCGCGGTCGGTGAGGGGGCTGCGCTCGTCGCTCAGCGCGTCGGCGGCGATCTCGGGGTCGACGTAGCGCCGCCCGGCCGCGACCTCGCGGATCACCGCCGCCACGTCATCCGCGGGCCTCGATTTGGGCAGGAACCCGTCGACTCCCGCACCGAGCGCGCGCCGCAGCACTCCGGGTCGCGCGTGGCGCGTGACGATCACGCAGCGCGAGGCGACGCTGCGCAGGATCTTCGAGGCCGTGTCGACCCCGTCGAGTCCGGGCATCTCGAGATCGAGAAGGCACACGTCGGGTTTCAGCCGCTGCGCCTCGATCACGGCGCTCTCGCCGTCGCGGCATTCGGCCACGACCTCGAGATCGTCCTCCAGCCGCAGCAGTGCGGCGAGCGCGGTGCGGATCATGTCTTCGTCGTCGGCGATGAGCACGCGGATCACGCGGGAACCTCCTCGGGCACGCGGACGGTCACGCGGAAGCGGTCGCCGAGCCGAGTGGCATCCACCGTCCCTCCCACCGATCCCACGCGTTCGGCGATGCCCGACAGCCCCGCCCCATCGCCGACGGGTGAGGCGGCACCGCGCGAGTCGTTCTCGACGACCAGCACCCAGGCGCCCTCGTGTCGGGCGAGCGAGAGCGAAGCCGAGACCCCGCCGCCGTGCTTGAGCACATTCGTCGTGGACTCGCGGACGACCGGTCCGAGCACATCGGCCGGCGCCCGATCGGCCTCGGTGTCCACCAGCAGATCGACGGACAGACCCGCCGCACGCAGCAGGTCGGCGGCGTTGGCGAGTTCGTCGGGAAGGGGCACCCCGCGGAAGCGCGCGGCCAGATCGCGCGTGCCGCGACGGGCTTCGTCGACGCTCGCGCGAGCCGCGCGCACCTGTTCGACGGCGGCATCCGGATCCCTCCCCATCATCTTCTCGGCGAGCTCGAGCTGCAGCGCGATCACCTGCAGGTGGTGGCCCTGCAGGTCGTGCAGGTCGCCGGCGAGGCGCAGGCGCTCTTGCGCGGCGGCGAGACGCCCCTCGGCGCGCCGCGCGCGGTCGAGTTCGCGCACGATGTCCCACCACCACAGCGACGTCGCGGTCAGCGGCGCGAGCATCGCGACGAACAGCGGCAGGGCGAAGCCGCTGACCTCGTATCCCGCGGGGTGGATGCGCGTGGCATCCACGAACCAGGCCGCCGCGATCACGGCGAGCAGCAGCACGACCAGACGCAGCCGGATGCCGTGCCTCCAGCGCACGAGACACAACGCCTGCGCGGTGAAGCCGACGCCGAGCAGCAGCGACCCGGCGCTGATGCCCATGAGCACCGCCGAGACGACGCCGAGCGCGACGAGCGGCCACACGCGGCGGCGCGCGGAGTCGTCGTCCTCGAGGGGCTCCTGCCGGTAGCGGATGAGCAGCAGGACGGCGGACGCCACCGACCCGGCCACCCCGACGAGGTTCAGCACGAGGGCGGGCACGGTGCCGTCGACGAAGACCGACAGCGACCAGAACAGCGCCGCGAACAGATGGAGGAACAGGATCGACGACGCCGTGTACCACCACGTGACGCGCACGTCGCGGGCGTAGGTGGCGGTGGAGGTGCTCACCCCGGCCACTGTACGGCCGTGACATTCGTCACGGGTGGCCCGTCGCATCCTCCCGCGCAGTCATGACACCGCGACACTGCCGCAGAACGGCGCGGATCGATGGGATGGAATCACCGCGGAACACGCCGCGGACTCATCCCCCAGGAGAACTCATGTCGAACCCTGTCAGCGATCTCGTCCTCGGTTTCCAGGGCCTCGTCTCCGATGTGCCCGAGTTCGTCCAGCCGCTCATCGTCGCCCTGGCCGGCGCCGTGCCGTTCATCGAGGGCGAGGGCGCCGCCGCGATCGGGCTCATCGGCGGTATCCACCCCGTGGTCGCCGCGATCGCCGGTGCCGTGGGCAACCTCATCTGCGTGGCCATCGTCGTGCTGGCCACCTCACGCGTTCGCACCGCCGTCACCACCCGTCGCGGAGCCGCCGCGAAGCCCCCGACCGCGCGCCGCGAGAAGTTCGAGAAGGCCTACCACCGGTACGGAACCCCCGGTGTGAGCCTGCTCGGCCCCCTGCTCCTGCCGACGCAGTTCACCGCCGCCGCCCTCACCTCGACCGGTGTGCCCCCGCTGCGCGTGATCGCCTGGCAGGCCGCCGCGATCGTGCTGTGGACGACGGTGATCACCCTGCTCATCACGGGCGTCATCCGCGCGGTGGCGTAAGGGGCTGGGTTCAGTCGTCGGCGAACGCTCGGTGCAGCGCCTCTCGACCCTGGGGCCAGTCGCCGAGACCGCTGGCGGAGTTGAGATGGCCGAGGTCACCCACGACGACGAACTCACTACCCCACCCGCGCGCGAGACCCTCGGCCGTTCCGAGGTCGCAATACGGATCGTTCGTGCTGGCCACGACCACGCTGGGGCAAGGCAGCGAACGCACGTCGAGTCTCGTGAAGCTCGGGGCCTCTGCAGCCGGAAACGCGTCGCCCGTCGGGTCTGGCGGCGCCACCAGGAGCACCCCGCGCGGAGGGCGTCCGGCTGATGGCCGCAGCCACTCCGCCACCGCCCAGCATCCGAGGCTGTGGGCGATCAGAACGATGTCGTCTACCCGCGGTTCGAGGTCTGCCGCCGCCCGATCGATCGCTGCGACCCAGTCTCCGAGATCCGGCTGCGACCACGAGCTCGGCTCGACACACACGGCGATCTCGTCGCCCCACCGGCGCTCCCACCTCGTCTGCCAGTGCGCGTCGTCCGACCCGCCGATCCCGGGAACCATCACGTATCCGATCACAGTCTTCCTTCGGTTTTGCGCGCGCGAGGCGCCTCGGATGGGTGGCTGTACGGGTCGAGCATGATGGGATCATCATCGACACGCGAGCGCAGTGAGCGATCCCTAAGCAGTAGGACGGAAACGCGATGGAAGCATTGGATCGAGTGGACCGCCGAATCCTCGAGCTGCTTCAAGACGACGGACGTCTCACCGGCGCCGAGGTGGGCCGCAGGGTCGGTCTGTCGCAGCCGGCGGCCAGCGCCCGCATCGCGCGGCTCGAGAAAACGGGCGTCATCTCCGGGTATCACGCCGTCGTCGACGCAGCCGTCGTGGGCCTGAACATCCGCGCCGTCATCCGCCTGCGCACCACCCACGCGCAACTCGGCCCCGCATTGCAACTGGCGTCGCAGATGGAGGAGGTCACGTCGACTCTGCGAGTGACGGGTGAGGACTGTCTGATCTTCGACGTGCACTGCGTCGACGCAGCACGGTTGGAAAGGGTCGTCGATTCGCTCGCGCGTTTCGGCCCGGTCACTACCTCGCTGGTGCTGCGCGAGTATCCCGCGAAGCCCCTCGCGCCGGCGTCCGTCGGCTAGCTAGCCCGCGACCGGCGGTCCCGGCGAAGGGTCGGCGGCGGGTTGACCGTCTTGAGTCGCGTCGATCTCGCTCCGCCGTGCGAGCACCTCGCGGATGATCGCGTTCTTACGCAGACTGCGCGGGGTGGTGACGACGGAAACGACGAGCATCACGACGAAGAACGCCGCGGCCAGGCCCCAGTACGGGCTTCGCGTGATCGTGAGCGAGAGCGCGACAGGGGTCATCAACCCGAAGACGACCGGATTCAGCCAGAGGGCGCGCCGCAGTAGTTGATGCTGACGTTCGACGATGGTCGCCCACGCGACGACATCGATCTCGGCCGGCACCCGCCCCGTCTTGAGAGCGTGTCCGATGCGATCCAGTTCGAGGGCTCCGCCGGCGTCGCTTCGCTGCCGGACAACTATGACCGTGAAGACGACGGTCATCACGGTGGCGAAAATGGAGGTTCCGATCAGGCGGGCGGCGAGAGGGCCGTCCGGCAGGGCCAACTGCCCGCCCGCGAAATAGGCACCCGCGAAGAAGACGAAATAGACCGGGGCGAGAGCCCACAACGGCAACGTCCGGAATCTGCGCATCAGCGATGGTCTCAGCCCGGCGAGAAGTGAGGAGGGTGCCTGCTCTCCCTCCGCCGTAGGCGCTAGGTTGTCGCGGGTGGATGGAGTCCAGTGGGGTGCAGAAGGCGTATTCCTGCTGGTCTTCAGCTCGGTCATGGCTGTTGCATTCCCCATCGTGATGCGATTCAAGCTCGCCAGCCCCCAGCTCCTCCGCGAGCAGGTGATGTTATCGACAAGCCGTGGGGTCGTGATCTGGACGGTCCTCGTCACCCTGGGCGCGGGACTTTTCGGACTCACCTCCGTGTCCGTCGCCCTGGAATTTCCGGTTGGCTGGGGAATTGCCGCGATGGCAATCAGCGTGCTGGTCTGCACCCTCTGGTATGCGATCCTCTATCGCCGCACGATCCGCGAAATGGAGCGCGAGCGCATGTCTCGCGACGCGGCGCCTCCAGACCCCGACTGACGCCCCGCCCCTCAACCCGTTCGACAGCTCGTCACGATCAGCCCCCTGGTCCTGAATACGGCCGCGATCCCTCAAGCCCATCCTGTTATCGTTTAAGAGAACAGGAGGTCGGAATGGGCATCGTGAACACTCTTCGCAGGGCGCGCCGACGCTCCGGCGCAAGCCTTCGAAACGTGGCTTCGCAATCGGGGGTGGGGGCAGGCAATCTCAGTGCGATCGAGAACGGCCACCGCGAGCCGACCTCGTCCACGGTGGATCGGCTCGCCTCGACCATGGGAATCGAATGGGTGCCCTTTCACGCCGAAGGACGCACTCCCGCCGCGAGCGCCGCCGATGAGATCACCCGCGCCGAGAACGACGGCAGGCATGCGCAGGCCTATCGCCGCTTCCTTCAGTTGGCCGACGATCTCGCCTCCGCCGATCCGGTGACACGGGTGCTGCTCTCAGCGGAGCCGCCAGAAGACTCACCCTCTCGCTGGCTGGACGCGATCGCCGCTGTCGTGGAACTGCGTTTGCACGAGGTTCGCGCTCCGATCCCTTCATGGGTCACCGGCTACTCCGGTCAGCCGGATGCCGTGTGGGAGCCTCAGCGCGGTTCACGCGCTCTCCCGCTCAGCGCAGATCACGACAACGTCCCCGCTGAATTCCTCAAGCGAGGTGTCGCGATCGAGCAGGGTGAGTTGCTCACTGCGTAAGAACCGCCCGCACTAGAGCCCGCTCAGCCCCAGAACCCCCGGTGCGGCTCCGCCGCCTCGTCCTCGAGGTGCGGCCCCGACACCGCGATCGCCCGCCCGCCGTGCGCGAAGACCTCGCGCGAGGGCAGGTCGAGGGCGGCTCCATCGTCCTCTCCCCCGGCGATGTCGATGAGGCCGGTGCCCGAGAGGGCGTACACGACGCGGCCGATGCCCGCCCAGAAGATCGCCCCGCAGCACATGGCGCAGGGTTCGCACGACGTGAACAGAGTGGATGCCGGCAGCTCAGCGGCATCCACCTCCTTCCACACCCGCCGCACGAGGTTCGTCTCGGCGTGACCCGTCACGTCGCGGTCGGTGAGCACGGTGTTCTCGGCCTCGATCACGCGCCCGTCGCCCGTGACGAGCAGCGCGCCGAACGGATGGTTGCCGTGCTCGCGCGCCGCGATCGACAGGTCGATGGCACGGCGGAGGTGGGCGAGGTCGGTCGCGTCGAGAGAGTCGGTCATGCAGTCGATGATGGTGGATCAATGTTTTCGCGAAGAAGAGGGCGGATGCCGCGGCGTCGGTCAGCTCGTCAGGAGTCACCGCGGATTTTGGTTATGCCCGGCGATCCGGCAGGTCGCGCGGGCGGCCGTCGTCGCCCTCCCCCGTCTGCACGGATCCGTAGACGGCGGGGAGGTCCGTCGAGGCGGAGGGCGTCCATCCGTAGGCCTCCGACTGCACGGCTCCCGCGTCCATCACCGGACGCAGCGCAGAGCGCAAGGCGTCGCGCCCTCGCCGACGACGAACCAGCGCAATCGTGAGCCGCACGGCGATGCCCACCGCGATGGCACCCCAGAACAGGTACTCGATCCATCCGAATGCGCCCACGCGTGGCCTCCCTGTCGCCGCAGTGCGTGGGATGGGCGACGTTACCGGACGGCGATGACCGACGGAAGTCGATAACGCCCTGCGGGCGTAGCAAAACTACTAACGGATGCGCTCTTCGCGGCTGAAAGCGGCGGAATGCCATGTACTACCTCCCGTTTGTGTAGTACAACTACTCTCACTGCCCTTCAACGAAGACGGAGCCCCCGATGAGACCCTGCCGCCGAACGCGCAGATGGACCAGCCTGACGACCATCGGAGCGCTCCTCGCGACCGCCGTGGTCGCCGGATCGACCTCGGTCGCCAGCGCGGCCGACACCGCGACCGTGACGATCGACACGACCGACGTGGTGCAGGAGAACTTCCTCGGAGTCGGGGTGAACGTCATCCCCTCCGCCCTCATGGAACGCTCGCGCGGCTTCGGATACACGGATGCCGACTGGGCGGTCGACGCCGAACGCATCGCGAGCATCCGCCCCAAGGTGGCCCGCGTGTGGTTCCAGATCGACTGGATGGAGCCCGACAAGGGCGTCTACACCTGGGACAGCGACCGGATGAAGGCCTTCTACGCCTATTTGGACGCCTTCAAAGCCGCCGGCACCGACATCGAGCTCAACTTCGGGTGGAAGGTGGGATCGACCGTGCACGACTGGTTCCCCATCGCCGGCGTCGACCCGTGGACCAGCGCGCCCTCGGACACGGCCGCGTACGCGGCATCCGCCTCCGCCTTGATCGACCAGCTGAAGAACGTGCGCGGCTACGACAACGTCAAATACCTCACGTACTACAACGAGCCCAACGGAAGTTGGGACTTCGAAGCTCCGGGCGACCAGCAGGCGGCCTACGTGCAGATGGCGCAGGCCGTGCATCAGCGCCTGGTCGCTGACGGTCTGCGCGACGAGGTCGAGATCTGGGGGCCGGAGGAGACCAGCGCGCCCGCGTGGACGACGTACATGGCGCAGAACGGCGGCGACGCCTTCGACCAGTACAGCTTCCACACCTACGGCGACTCCTACGGATCGGTGCCTGCGAGCATCAACGCCCGCAAGAGCGTGGCCGGTGGCAAGCCGGTCAACATGTCGGAGTTCGGCTGGTCGGACGACAACGCGAGTGGGTGGAATTCCGGCTACGCCAACTACGTGATCGCGGGTGCCAACCTGGGCCTGCATTCGATGCTCGTGTGGCAGCTCAACGGCACCTGGACCGTCGACCCCGACGGTGACACCAACGGCACCTACAACATGTGGGACGCCCTGCCCCTCGGACTCGAGCCCCGCAAGACGTTCCTCTCCGCGGGCCTGTTGAACCGCTACATCCCGGCGCACAGCGACGTGCTGGCATCCACTTCCTCCTCGGGCGACGTGCGCTCTGCCGCGTTCCGCGACGCGGACGGCGAGTACACCGTGCTCGTGGAGTCGAAGGGCACGGCCCCGACCGACCTCACCGTCGACTTCGGCGGCACCGCGGTGAATGCCGATTTCCACCGGGTCGTCTACTCCGACGACCTCGCGCCCGACGAGAACGCGCTGCTGCCCGCCGTCTCGGCGACGCTGCCCGCCTCGACGGGCTTCAGCGACGAGCTCGCGCAGGGCTACTCCTTCGCGGTGTACACCACCGCCGATCCCGCTCTGCAGGTACGCATGGGCGATGTCGACCCGACGGTCGCCTCGGGCTCGACGCTGGCGCTGACCGCCGATGTCGTCGACGGCCCCGCCGGAGTGACCTGGTCGGTCGAGGGGACCGGCAACGGATCCGTGTCGACCACAGGTGTCTACACCCCGCCCACCGTCGACTCCGAACGCAAGATCGCCGTGCGCGCGACGAGCACCGCCGACCCCACGTCGTCGGGGATCTCCGTGGTCACCGTCACCCCGCAGCTCACCGCGGGTCGGGTCGACCCCGTGCAGTTCGACCTCGACAGCGGCGTGTACGCGGGTTCCGACGTGCTCACCCTCTCGACGGCGACCGCGGGAGCGCAGATCCGCTACACCACCGACGGCTCGGCTCCCACGGCGAGCTCGACGCTGTACGAGCGGCCGGTGATCCTCGCCGAGAGCTCCACGAAGCTCTACCGGGCCGCCGCCTTCGCCTCGGACAAGCAGCCCTCGGGCATCACCAGCCGTCTCTACAAGGTCGGCGGCGTCTCCGAAGGACCCGACGGTTACACCCTCTGCGCGAACGAGGGCGGAACGTGCTTCTTCTCCGGCCAGCAGAGCGTGGCGTTCGGCGGCGATGGACTGTTCACCTACCAGGCGAAGACCGGCCCGGTGGCGTGCGACACCGCCACCCTCGGCGACCCGAACCCCTCGGGCACTCAGCGCTGCTACGTCAGCCCCGAGCTGCCGTCGTCGTACCCGTTGGTCACCCTGAACAACGCGGGGTTCGAGAAGCCGGCCGGCACACGTTCGCGCACCGGACCCTTCACGAACGGCTGGACCTTCGACAGCCGCTCGGGCATCCAGAACGGACAGGGGCCCCTCGGACCGCCCACTCCGCCCGAGGGGCAGCAGGTCGCCTATCTGAAGACGGATGCCGGCGTGCAGGGCACCATCTCGCAAGAGGTGGCGTTCCCCGCCGGTGACTACCAAGTGGTGTTCGCCCTGTCGGGGCGCTCGGGCTACCCCGCCCAGAGTTTCGACGTGCTCTACGACGACACGGTCGTCGGCTCCTTCTCGGTGGGCTCGACGAGCACGTACACGACACAGCGGTCGAACGCCTTCACCTCCGATGGGGGGCGCCACACGATCACCTTCCGTGCCACCGCCCCGTCCGGGGACCGCACCGCCTTCCTCGACGCCGTCCGCATCGAGGCACCGGTGGCTCCCGAGCCCGCCCAGTTGGCGAACACCGGATTCGAAACCCCCGCGACGACCGGCGTGAAGTCGGCGCCGTTCACCGAGGGGTGGTCGTTCGTCGGACGTTCCGGCATCCAGCACAACGGGAGCGCATTCGGCGCTCCGACCGCGCCCGAGGGTACGCAGACGGCCTTGCTGCAGTCCCGCAACGGCGAGCACGGCTCGTTCGCCCAGACCCTCGACATGGAGGCCGGTGCGTACACGATCAGCTACCAGGCCTCGCGGCGACCGGGATACTCCACGGTGCAGACCATCCAGGTGCTGGTCGACGGGACGGTCGTGGACACCTTCGCCCCGCCGTCGAACGTCTTCACCGCGCATACCTCGGCGGCCTTCACGGTGGCCGCGGGAGACCGGCAGATCACGTTCCGAGGGTCGGCGGCGACGGGAGACGCGACGGCCTTCATCGACGCGGTGACACTGACACCCGCGCCCTGACGACGGACCGGCGAGCGGGCGGCGGCTTCGGCTGCCGCCCGCTTCGTCGCGTCGACGACGCGGTCGACGAACGACCGCCCGCCTGGCGGACGAACGCCGTTGCTCAGATCGAGCGCGTCGGCAGCGGTTGCTCGGGCACCCCGGCGTCGACCCGATGCACACGACCCCCGGGCCGTTCGGTGACGAAGTCGACCGCGCGGTCGCCTTCGTAGAGCACCGCTGTGCCCTCGTCGAGGCCGTACCCGCCGGGGAGGCGGCCCGCGTCGACGGCCCGCTGCAGGGCGGGACGCCGCTCGGGCTGGGAGTCGTAGTGCACGCCGAGCGACCCGGGGATGAACGACAGCCCATCCTCGATCGTGCGCACCTCGCCGAAGCCCGAGGTGGGTCCGCCTTCGTGCCAGCACAGGGCTCCCGCCGATGTGCCCGCGAGCAGCGTCCCCGCCCGCCAGGCCTGCCGCATGACCTCGTCGAGACCGTGCGTGCGCCAGACGGCGAGCAGGTTCACGACGCTCCCCCCGCCGGCCCACACCAGGTCGGCGGATGCGACGACCTCGGCCAGGTCGACCGCGGTTCGGCCGAAGAGGCGCAGATGCACGGCATCCACTCCCGCGGCCATCGCGGCGGCGAGCTCGCGTCCTTCGTCGGTGCGCTGATCGCCGCCGGCGGTGTCGACGAAGACGACGCGCGGGCGGCCCTGCACGCCGGTCAGGTCCAGAGCGAACCGCAACAGCGGCCCGAACTCCACATCGCCCCACGAGGAGTCAGCCCACCCGCCGCAGGTCGCCAGGATCCGCGGCGCGCTCACGCCCGGACCTCCACGGCGTCGGCGTTCCATGCGCGCACGCGCGGGTCGGCCCAGGTCGCACCGGCGAGCGCGAACGCGATCTCGCGCTCTTCACCGGGCTCGAGCCCGAACGCGTTGTCGTCGAGCCAGGCGCCGGCCGCGGTGGGGAACCCGTCGATGATGACGAGGGGCGCGGGCACCTCGCCGCTGTTGCGGACGCGGAGCGTTCCCTCACCCCATCGGGCCTCCAGCCGGGTGCGGGGCTGTTCCTGGAGCGGCGCGGGGCCGATCGCGTACGGCGCGAGCAGCTCGGGAATCGGGCGATCGGTCAGGTCGTCGAGCGGTTGCGCTTCGAGGGCGGCCACGGCGGCGCTCTTCGGCTGGGCGTTCAGGGCGTACCAGGCGGAGGACACGTGGGCACCCGCGGCATCCGTCATCCGTACCGAGAGCACGAGAGGCTGCGCGTGGATCTCGGGCACGACGGCGTCGAGATCGAAGACGTGCACCGGCAGGTCGGGCGGAAGGTCGACGGATGCCGCCTGCTCGGCCAGGAGCCCGAAGCGGGCGTCGTACAGGCGGGCGGTCACCACCGCGCCCGTCAGTGCTGCGGGGGTGTCGTTGACCGCGTGAACCGAAGCGGAGAAGGACTCGCCCGCAGCCAGGACGGTCCGGTCGTAGACGGCAAAGGCCGTGCGGGCGGCACCGAACTGGCGCGCGCGGTACCACGACAGCTTGGCCCGCCCGTAGTAGTCGACGATCGCCCAGGAGGCGCCGGGGAACACCTCGCCCACTTTGTAGAACCAGTAGGCCGCGGTACGCGTGCCCGCGTGGGCGCGCAGGCGCTCCGACGCGAAGCGCAGGGCGTCACCCTGGGCGAGTTGCGAGTACTCGATGAAGGTCGCCCAGTCGGTGAGGGGACCGTAGTGGGCGTAGCGGGCCTGCTTGAAGAGATCGAACAGCGCGAACTGCGCCTGGTGCTGCACGATCGCGCCGTGCGCCGGAGGCGGCCATTCGTCGAGCAGGGCCGGATCGAGGAAGCGGTGCATGCTGTCGAGGTCGCATTGGCTCGACAGTCCGTACTCGCCGAACACGGCGGGCACGTGGTCGGCGTACGACTCGATGGGCTGACCCTCGTGGTAGACGCCGTAGAAGTGCTCGCTCCCACCCCACGGGTCGGTCCGGTGGAACGGGCGGGTCGGGTCGAGCTGCGCCACCCGGGTGCCGATGACGGTGAGCAGGTCGTCGCCCGTGAGGGTGTCGGGGTTCTCGTTGCCCCCGCCCCACATGATCAGCGACGGGTGGTTGCGCAGCCGTCGCACGATGCGGGAGGCCTGCTCGTCCACGGTCGCGAGAGTCTGCCCGGTGGCATCCAGCCCGAACGACAGCGGGAACTCCTGCAGGACGACGATGCCGCGGCGGTCGCACTCGTCGTAGAAGTCGTCGCTCTCGACGGTGCCCCCGCCCCACGCACGGAGCATCTGCAGGTTCGCCCGCACGCACAGATCGAGGATGTGGCGGTCGATCTCGAAGCCTCGACGGGCCATCGGATCGGTGAAGCACCAGTTGGCGCCCTTGAGGAAGAGCGGTCGCCCGTTGACCACGACCTGCCAGTCGTAGACGTCGTCACCCGAGACCCCCGGCAGAGGGGCCATCTCGAGCGTGCGGATGCCGACCAGGGTTTCGCGACCGGAGCCCTCGACCCACGCCTCGACGCGGTGGAGCGGCTGGTCGCCGTAGCCGAAGGGCCACCACAGCTGCGCCTGAGGAACGTCGACCTCGAGAGACTGCCGGGTGGTCGCCTCACCTGTGTGCGGCTCCGTGCACACGTCGACGACGACGGTGCCCTCGGGATCGGTGATGCGTACGCGCGTCGCCGTGGATCCGGGGCCCACGTGCGAGACGACGTCCCACTGCACGCGCAGGCGCGCGGTGGTGCCCTCGAGAGCGATCGTCGAGACGAAGAGGTCGACGAGCTCGCGGTCGGGGACGAGCTCGAGGCTCACCCCCCGCCAGATACCCATCGAGATGAGGTGACCGTAGTGCCACCCCCACCCCGGCGACGGCTTCAGCGTGCCGTGCCAGTCGCGCGGGGGTGCGTCGATGCGCACGACGATCTCGTCGGTGCCGTCACCGCGCAGCAGTCCCGTCACGTCGATGTCGGGGCCGCCGTACATGCCGGCGTGGCGCGAGACCGGTGCGCCGTTGAGCCAGAACGACGCCGTGTCGTCGACGCCGTCGAACGAGAG
The DNA here is from genome assembly GCF_007679045.1 of Microbacterium sp. BH-3-3-3. GTDB lineage: Bacteria > Actinomycetota > Actinomycetes > Actinomycetales > Microbacteriaceae > Microbacterium > Microbacterium algihabitans. The sequence continues at coordinate 675,729 of NZ_VEFS01000001.1, forward strand.
GCGGACGCGCCGCCCGAGCCACGACGCAGGTACGTCGAAGCGGCGGGCGTACCACCACTGCTGTTCCTCGACCCGCGTGCGGCGGAAGTTCCACGGCCACTCGCGGGGCACGCCGTGCTCGGTGAGCTCGACGTACGTGTGATCGTGCAGGAGCGGGTCGGGGATCTCCCCCGCCTCGGTGAGCGCCGCCTGCACCGTGCCCGGGACCCGGGCGCGGATCCATTCGGAGCGGTCCGTGTCGGGGCGATGCCAGCCCACGGGAGTCGCTCCGCTGCGGTCCCCGAACCATCGCTCGATCGCGAACTCCCGGCCGGCGGCGGCACCTGCGAGCAGCCACTCCCCGTCGAGCGAGACCACCTCGCGCGGCGGTCGAGCCCCGCGCGGCGTCGGGGAGTCGGCATCCGGACGCATCACCGCCGGATGCACGGGCAGCGACGCGTGCTCGTGCACCCACCGGTCGCCGTACAGCGGCGAGGCGAGCGCTCGCCCGCGCTCGCGCTCGTCGAGCGAACTCATGCGGTCACTTCACCGCCCCGGCATACAGGCCGCTGACGAAGAAGCGCTGCGCGAAGACGAACAGCAGCAGGATCGGCAGGCTCATGATGAGCACGGCCGCCATGATGTTGCCCCAATCGGCGAGGTACTGGGCCTTGAAGTACAGCACGCCGGTGGTCAGCGTCCGCTTCGACGGGTCGGTGAGCAGCAGCTGCGGCACGAGGTAGTCGTTCCAGATGCCCACCCCCTGCAGCACCCAGAACGTCGCGATCGCGGGGCGCGCGAGCGGCAAAAAGATGCGGCGGAACAGGGTGAAGTAGCCCGCGCCGTCGATGACGGCGGCTTCGACGATCTCCTTGGGAACCTGGCGCATGAACGCCGCCATGAGGAACACCCCGAACGGGAGGGCTCCCGCGATGTAGATGAGGATGACGCCCGCGTAGTTGTTGATGAGACCGAGGTCGCGCACGACCCGGAACTGCGGCACCAGCGCGAGCTGCATCGGCAGGAAGATGCCGGCGGCCAGCAGCAGGTAGACGCCGGAGCCGATGCGTGTGGCCTGCCGCACGATCGCGTACGACGCCAGGGCGGCGACGAAGGTCGCGACGGTCATGCTGACCACCGTCAGCAGCACCGAGTTGAAGAACAGGTTCGCGAAGCCTGCGTCCTGCCACGAGGTGACGAAGTTGTCGAAGGTGGGCGCCTGCGGCAGCCCGGTCGGGTTGGTCAGCACCTCGAGGTTCGGCTTGAACGCAGTGATGACGATGATGACGATCGGATAGATCATCGCGATGCTGAGCACGATCAGCAGCAGGTTGATCGGCAGGCGACGGGCCAGGCGCATCGCGGAACGCGTCGTGATGCGCGGGCTGGCGCTGGTGCTGGTGGTCATCGGTTTCCCTCCTCGGCGGCGACGCGGTTGTTCAGCTTGTTCTGCACGGCCGCGATCGCGATGAGCACGATCAGCACGAGCACGGCCATCGCCGAGGCGTAACCGAAGTTGTTGTTGACCAAGCCCTCTTGGAACACCTGCGTCATGAAGAGCTGGGTCGAATTGCCCGGTCCCCCTCGAGTCATCAGATAGACGGTGTCGAAGGCCCTCAGCGCGCCGTTGATCGACAGCACCAGCACCAGGCCGATCGAAGGGATCATCAGCGGGATCGTGATGAAGCGCATCGCCTTCCAGCCGCGAGCTCCGTCGACCTTGGCCGCCTCGAGGATCTCGCCGGGGATCGTGGAGAGCCCCGCGAGGAAGATCACGACGTTGAACCCGAGGCCGCTCCACAGGTCGACGAGGATGACGCTGTACAGGGCCAGGTCGTAGTTGCCGAGCCAGTCCTGAGCGAGACCGCCGAGCCCGACGCTGCGCAGCAGCGTGTTGAACGTGCCCGAGGTCGGGTCGTACATGAAGCTCCACGTGAACACGATCGCGACGGGCGAAATGACCATCGGAGCGAAGAAGATCGCGCGGTAGATGTTGCCGAGCCGCAGCTGGCGATGAAGCAGCACGGCGATGAGGAACGCCAGGATGGTCTGCACGACGATCTTGAAGAAGCCGTAGATCGCGGTGTTGCCGATCGCCTCCATCAGCACCGGGTCGCCCGAGAAGATGCGCACGAAGTTCGCGACTCCCACGAAATCCCACGCGCGGTTGAAGCCGCGCGCATCGGTGAAGCTCGCGACGATCACCTGGCCCATCGGGTAGACGGTGAAGACGACGTAGAGCACGAGGGCGGGTGCGACGGCGATCCAGAATTTGCCCGCCGAACTGCGGCCCGTCCATAGCCGCGACTTCAGCGAGCGCGTGGTCACCGCCTGTGTGGCGGTGGGGTCGTCCAGGGCGAGGACCCGCGGGTCCTCGACGCGTGTGCTGCTCATGGCGTTCCAATCGAGTCGGAGAGGGGGATGACGACCACGGCGCTGCGCGCGGGCACCTCGACGCGACCGCCGGAGAGGCGGGCGGTGCGTCCGTCGATGTCGTCGGTGTCGGCGTCGCCGATCCCGCGCAGGTGCAGGGTCAGAGGGGCGTCGTCGTAGCTGGCCACGACGACGAGGCGACGCCCGTCGGGCCCCTCCCATACGGACAGCAGGTCGTGCTCTCCGCCGTCGTCGCGTGTGGCGCGGATGTCGTGATCCGTGACGAACCGGCCGTTCCAGAGCTCGTCGCGATGACGATCGCGCAGGTGCTCCGCTCGGCGGGCCAGGTCGACCGTCGCGGGCATGTCGCCCGGGCGGCCCTTGAAGTTGAACGGCTCGAGGCTGATCGCGTAGCCGTAGAGAAGGCATTGGGCGATCATCGAGCGATCGTCGAAGCCGGTGAGGGCGGTGACGATGCGCGCATCCGGGCGCAGCATGCGTCCGAGCGGACGGTGCGTCGGCGAGGCGCTACGGAAGTACGACACGTCGTAGTGCGCGAACTGATCGTCGTAGGCGCCTTCGGCGGCGATCACGAAGGTGCGCCCGCGCTCGCCCAGCGCCTCCCGGATGTCCTCGACGAAGGCGTCGTCCCACGTGAAGGCGCTGGCACCCACCTCGTGCCCGTGGCCGTCGGCGAAGCACAGCAGCGCACGCCCGTGGTACAGGGATTCGTCCGCCAGGATGCCGTCGGCTCCCCATTCCGCCATCTGCACGACCTCATCGGCGAAGCGTCGACGCAGCGCCTCGACGCCGAAGCACAGGGGCACGTACCAGGGGGTCGCGATGCCGTACCTCTTGCGCGAGGAGTGATAGACCGGCCCGGGCTGGGCGTAGGGCTGACCGTTGACGTCACGCGAGACGAAGGGCTCGAGCTCGTCCCACAGCGGACCGGGCTTCTCGACCCACACGTACTTCACGTAGAGCACGGTGGCGACGTCGAGCTCGCGGGCTCGGGCCAGAGCGCGCCGCAGGCCGGCCTCTCCGCCGAGCTTCTCGGCCGGCCGGTGCTGCGGCACGAGACCGTCCTGACCGCCCTCGTTCCACCCGACGATCTGGATGGCGCCGATGCCGTCTCGCGCGCACTCCTCGATGACGTCGATGAGCGCGTCGAAGTCGTAGCGCGGCTCGCCCTCGGTCGACATGAGCTGCACCTGCAGCCAGGCTCGCGGCTCCGACAGCCACGCCGCTTCGGAATGCCGGGTGGGCTTCTGCGTCGGTAGGTAGGCGTCGAGCCCGCGCTGCCACTCGCCGGAAAAAGGGACGACGGCCATCTCGGGAAGACTGCCCGAGAGTCCCTGCCCCGCGGGGAAGTGGATCGCGTCGAGCGTGACGGCCGCGTCGTCGCCCGCCGTGCGGCGCAGACTGTCGTCGAAACCGGGCACGAGACTCGCCCGCCACCCGATGAACTCCGAGGTGCGCGCGGCGGGCTGCACGGTGAGTCCGCCCGATGCCCCCGCGAGGACGACGAAAGGAGAGGTGGGCGTGCCCACCAGCTCGGGGCGCAGGTTGCCGCTGGCGTAGTCCGGGTACAGGGTGCCCCAGTACGGGGCGTTCGAGTCGAACACGGGCAGCAATGAGACCCGCGTGCCCGTCGAGTAGTCGACACCGCGCAGTTCCAGTGCTCCGTCGAGCGACCGGATGCCGCTGAGCGAGGGGAACCGCACGGCCTCGACGTTCGCCTCGTCGAAGCGGAACGTGAGCGACAAGCGCAACGCGCCGTCGCGGACGCGCGCGTCGATGGCGATCTCGCCGGCGAGATGCTCGCCCGTGGAGGCGATCGGGTTGCGCCACGTCAGGCGCAGGTCGCCGGTACCAGGTTGCTCGACGGGGGTCAGCACTTGGGCGGACGCGTCCACGACCACGGTGCGATCGCCGCCGCGCGGTACCTCCAACACGAACAGCGACGCGCGGGAATCACCTCCGCGCAGCAGCGCGGCGTCGGCATCCGCGCCTTCGAGAGCCACCAGGGCACCCGTGGCGGGGTCGAACATCGCGGTGGTGCGATCATCGCTGATCGTCAGCAGGGAGGTCACAAGCACATCCTCGTTCTCGTTGTGTAGCCATACTACATCTCTGAGGGCAAACTGCACCCGTGCGATGCCCGATCCGGCGTCCATCGCCACGATCGCGTAGCCGAGCTACCGATCGGCGGATGCCGCGGCTCGAGACCGCGGCATCCGGGGTCATTCCGCGTTCGCGCGGACCTCGACCAGCGACGCGTCGAGCTCCCCGATCACGGCGTCGACATCGGTCCGGCCGGCGATGAGGTTCTGCATGCCGACCAGCAGGGTCTCCTGCAGCTGCGGGTGCGCGGGGATCACGATCGGGCGGAAGGTCTTGCCTTCCCAGGCGGCCACCATGTCGGGGAAGAGCGGGTCGTTGGCGGTCACGTCGACCCCCGAGGTGGTGGGGAACGCCTTCACCGCCGTGAGGAACTCGGTGTAGGTCGCGTTCTGGAAGAAGAAGTCGATGAACTTCTCGGCCGCGCCGACCTTGCCGTTGCCGGGGTTCACGCCCCACTGCACCAGGTAGCTGCCCCACATGTCGGCGACGTCGCCGTCGACGGTCGGGAAGTTCATGTAGCCGGGCTCGACCCCCGCCGCGCGGGCGTCGGCCAGGATCCAGGTCGCCGGGAACATGGCAGCCTGACCGCTGAGGAACGCCGACTTCGCCGCCGACTGGTTCGTGCCGAGCGGATCGGGCATGTAGTAGGGCACGAGGTCCTTGACGACCTCGAGCGCCTGGGCGTAACCGGGGATGTCGGCGAAGGTGCGCTCGCCGTCGAGCAGCTCGTCGATCGCGTCGGCGTCGTCGGGGAAGACGTGCTGCGCCATCGCGTAGTACGCGATGAACTGCGGCCACCAGCTGTCTTGCGCGCTCATCGCGAACGGGGTGATCCCCGCCGCCGACAGCTTCTCTGCCGTCGCCTTGAGCTCGTCGTAGGTCTGCGGCACCGCGGTGATCCCCGCCTGCGCGAAGAGTTCGGTGTTGTAGATGATGCCGTTGCCCGACTGCGAGATCGGCACGGCGTACGCGGCGTCTCCGTCGGACCCGCGCCGAGCCTCCTGCTGCGCAGCGTCATCGAGGCCGGAGAAGAACGAGGCTCCGGAGAGGTCGGCGGCGAAGCCGTCGCGCACGAAGTCGGTGATGTTCTTCGGGTCGAAGCCGTAGACGTCGGGACCCGCACCGCCGGCGAGACGGGTCTTGAGGACGTTGTCATAGTCGTTCGTGTTGACGAATTCGGCGTTGACGGTCACGCCGGGGTTCTCGGCTTCGAACGCGTCGATGACCTTCTCATAGGCCTTCTGAGTGTCTCCCCCGTCACCCCACATCAGGAAGCTCAAGCTGTTCCGGTCGGAGGCGGACCCCGCGGAGCAGCCGGTGAGGGTGGCTGCTGCGAGCACTGACAGTGCGGCGGCGGAGACGGCGGTGGTGGCGAGACGGTTCATGGGCGGTGTGCCTTTCGACGAAAGCGCCCCGCTCCGCGCGAACGCGGAGCGGGGCGTCGTGGGGAGGTGTCAGCTGTTGTTGGCGCGGTACTGCTCGAGCGCGAGGTCGAGGTCGGACAGGACCTGTTCCGTGCTCTTCTGTCCGGCGATGAGGTTCTGCAGTCCGACCAGGAGCGCGTCCTGGATGCTCGGGTCGGTCGGCGAGAAGGCCGCGACGAAGGTCTTGCCCTCCCACGCCGCCTGCATGTCGGGGAACAGCGGATCGACGTCGGCGCCGATCTCGACACCGGTGGTGGTGGGGAACAGCTTCACCTTCGACAGGAACTCGCTGTAGGTGTCATCCTGGAGGAAGAAGTCGAGGAACCTCTGCGACGCCGCGAGCTTCGCGTCGCCGTTGTTCGGGTTCACGCCGAAACGCACCTGGTAGGTACCCCACAGGTCGTCGGTCGGCTGTTCGACTGTCGGGAAGTTCATGTAACCGAGGTCGAGGCCGGCCTCACGGGCGTCGGAGAGGATCCAGGTCGCCGGGAACATCGCCGCCTCACCCCCGAGGAACGCCGACTGCGCGGCGGTCTGGCTCGTGCCGACCGGGTTGGGCATGTAGTAGGGCGTGAGATCGCGCACGACGTCGAGCGCTTCCACCCACGGCTTGCTGTCGGAGAACGTGGCTTCGCCTGCCGCCATCTTCTCGCCGAGTTCCTCGTTGGCGCCGTGCTCGGCGAGGGCGTAGTACACGATGAACTGCGGCCACCAGTTGTCCTGCGCGCTCATCGCGAAGGGGATGACGCCGGCATCCGACAGCTTCTTGGAGTCGGCGAGCAGGTCGGTGTAGGTGGTGGGCGGCTCGGCGATGCCCGCCTTCTCGAACAGCGCCTTGTTGTAGATGATGCCGTTGCCCGAGAGCGAGATCGGCAGGTTGTAGGTGCCGCCCTCTCGCTGGCTGTCCTTCGCCGCCTCGGGGGTGAGCTTGGAGAGGTAGCTCTCGCCGCCGTCGGAGAGGTCGGCGGCGAAGCCGTCGTCGACGAACGTCTTGATGTTGCCGAGGTCGAAGCCGTAGACGTCGGGACCGGCACCGCCCGACAGGCGCGTCTTGAGGATGTTGTCGTAGTCGTTGGTGTTGAAGAACTCGGCGTTGATCGTGATGTCGGGGTTGGCGTCCTCGAACTTCGCGATCACGTCTTCGTAAGCGGTTTGAGTGTCACCCCCGTCGCCCCACATCATGAAGCTGAGCTCGGTCGAACCGCCGCCCGTGCTTCCGGAGCACGCGCTGAGCGTGCCGACCGCGGTCAGTGCGACGGCTGCGATCGCCGTCTGCTTCAGCCACTTGGCCATGGCTCGTCCCCTATCTCCATCGATCACCGGTCACCACGCTGCGCCGGAGTACGTTGGTAGCGATACTACACAAAATCTCCGCAATCGCTACCGCGGACCGAAATTCGCTCACGCTCGACGGTAATTTTGCTAGCGAGACTACGCACGGGCTTCTCTCCCCGATTAGTGTGTCGCCTCATGACCTCCCCCTCGACGCCCCTCGGCCGCCGGCTGACCATCAACACCATCGTGCGCCGGCATCAGATCGAAGCGACGCGCGACAGGTCCCTCTGGGACGACGAGACGGAGCTGCACTCGGCCGCCCTCGTCGAACGCTTCTCGGACGCCATTCGCGCGGCGGTCCCCGACGCCTCTCTCACCTGGGCCCTGTCGTGGGGCGCACTGACCGACGACTCCCCGCGCTACCGCGACATCCGCCGCACCCTGGCCCGCATCGCCGCGGAGCACGGCGACGACATCACCTTCGTCCCCGGTGGCTTCTTCGCGAACCTCTACGGCTCGCGAGACGACGTCGCCCGCGACATCTCGGATGCCGTCGACCTCCTGCACGCGCAGTTCGACCGCCCCACCACCGCGCTCGTGGCCGGGTTCTTGTCGGCGGACAACATCGCGGGGGCCAGGGATCTCGGCATCCGGACCGTTCAGGGCAACATCTGGAGCCAGTTCGACATCGATCTGCAGGACGGCGACGGATCCATCGCGTACCCCTACTACCCGTCGCGCCGGCACTTCCTCGTGCCCGGCCGCGGAGGCGACCGCATCGACGCCGTGCAACTCGACGGCTGGACGGTCGACCTGGTCGCGGCGCGCGGTGCCGGCATGTCGTCGGAGTTCAACTCGCGGCTCGGACTCGGTCCCATCGAGACCCTGCACCGCCTGCCGCGCGAAGACGCGCTCCGCGAGCTGTACGCCACGAGCGAGGCGCACCTGAACGACCGCAACGTGGAGCGCAACGGCCTGGGGTGGCTCACGGTGAACTACGAGATCAGCGAGGTCGCCCGCGGGCTCGCCCATGACCCCTCGACGCTCGACGCGTGGACCGGATGGCTCAGGGGCCTGCGCGAGACCTGGAGCGACCTGCAGGTCACCACCATCGACCGCTTCGGCGAGGAGTGGCGCGACCGTCACCCCGACAACGAGGGCCTATCGTACCTGCTCGAGCAGACGGGTTCGGGCGTGCAGGGGTCTCGCGCCGGCGAGACCGTGACGTGGTTCATGAACGCCGAATTCCGCCTCGGCATCGTCCGCGCGCACGACGCCGTCGACGTCTTCGACTACACCGCGTACGCCGACGCGCCCGCCGAGCCGAGCGAGCTCGGCGACCGCCGCTGGAGCCTGCTGGGCGAGATCAACCAGAAGCAGACGCGCCCGCAGGACCGCCCCGTGCCCCTCGGGCGGTTCTTCGCGACGCACCCCGAGGTCGAAGCAGCGGTGGATGCCGACTGGGCCGGCGCCCCGGAACTCGCGCAGCTGCGGGTCGGCTCGTGATCACCGTCGACGACCTCACGGTCGAACGCGCCGTCGACCCGGTGGGTGTGGGCTCGCATCCCCGGTTCGGCTGGACGCTGCACGCCGACGCTCCCGCCACGCGCCAACTCGCGTACCGCCTCAGCGTGGCCGACGACGAGGGCGTGGTGTGGACCAGCGGGCGCGTCGACTCCGACCGCAGCGTCGACGTCGTCTACGCCGGGCCCGCGCTGCGCCCCCTCCGCCGCTACGAATGGCGTGTCGTGGTCACCACGACCGCCGGCGACGGCGTCGCGACCGGCACCTTCGTCACGGCGCTCGTCGACGACGACTTCCGCGGTGCGCGATTCATCGGCGGGCCTGCCGACGCCGTCGCTGCCCCCCTGCTGCGCACCGTCTTCGAGGTGCCCGCCGGCGTCAGCGAGGCCTACCTCGTCGTCGCCGCGGGCGGCCTGGCCCGCGTCGAGCTCGACGGCCTCGAGGTCGGCAACGGGGTGCTCGCCCCCGGCTTCACCGACTACGACGTCACGGCGCAGTACACGGTCACCGACGTCACCGGCCGTCTCGGTCCGGGCCGCCACGCGCTGGGTCTCGAGCTCGGCCGGGGGTTCTTCGGCATGCGCGGGCGCAACACCTGGGACTGGGAGCGCGCGCCGTGGCACGCCGAGCCCTGCGCGCGGGTGCTGCTGGTGATGCGCGACGAGCACGGCGAGCACGTCGTGGTGAGCGGATCGGACTGGCGCACGGCATCCGGCCCCACGATCTTCGACGACCTGTACGCCGGAGAGGACTACGACGCCGGTCGCGAGAAGCTCGGCTGGAGCACCGCCGCGTTCGACGACGAGGGATGGATGCCGGCGACCCCGGCCGACGGACCGCACGGGCGAGCGGTGGCGCAGCGGCAGCCGCCGATCGTCGAGGGCGAGCTGCTCGAGCCCGCCTCCGTCACCCGTCTCGGCGAAGACCGATGGGTCGTGTCGTTCCCCCGCGTGATCGCCGGCTGGGTGGAGGTCGAGGCCGAAGCCGACCCCGGCGCGACGATCGAACTTCGTTTCGGCGAGTCCTTGCGCGCCGACGGCACGCCCAACTCCGACGACGAGAAGGGCTACTTCGACGGACGGTTCCAGACCGATCGGCTGACGCTCGGCGAGACGCCGGTGCACTGGCATCCGCGATTCACGTGGCACGGCTTCCAGCACGTCGAGGTGCGCGCGCGACGGCTCCCGACGCTGCGCGCGCGCATCGTGCACACCCGAGCGGCGCGCACGGGCCGTTTCGCCAGCTCGTCGGCACTGCTCGACACCCTGCACGAGCTGACCGTGCGCACCATCCTCAACAACCTGCACGGCCTGCCCACCGATACCCCCAAGTACGAGAAGAACGGCTGGACCGGCGACGGCATGGTGGGGGCCGAGATGATGCTGCTCAACCTCGACGTGCACGAACTGCTCGCCAAGTGGGTCGACGACGTCGCCGCCTCACGCCACGGCGAGGGGGCACCCGAGGTGATCGCGCCGCACGGCGGATGGCACCTGGACTGGTCGCCCGCCCCGACCTGGCATTCGGCGCTGCTGCTGGTGCCGTGGGAGATCTATCGTCAGCGCGGCGACGAGCGCGTTCTCGCCGACGTCTGGCCCGACGCGCGCGACTACCTCCGCTTCGAGCTGGGGCGCGGCGTCGACGGGATCTTCGACACCACCCTGGGCGACTGGGTGAGTCCCGAGACGGATGCCGGCGGCGGAAACGCCCCGGAAGACACCCGCGTATCCGCGACGGCGTTCGTCGTCGCGATGTGCGACGCGGCGGCGCGCATGGCACGGGTGCTGGGGCACGACCCGACCGAGTGGGAGCGCGCCGCGGAAGTGTCGCGCCGGGCATTCGTCAGGCGGTTCTGGGACGCCGACACCGCCGAGGTGCGCGGAACGGGCGACGCGGGGTACCGCCAGGCGCACACCGCGCTCGCGCTCGCCTTCGACGTGCTGCCCGAGCCCGTACGGCAGGCCGCCGCGGACCGTCTCGCCCGCGACGTCGTCGAGCGCGACCACCACCTCTCGACCGGGGCGCTGGCGACCAAGCACCTCCTCCCCCAGCTCACGCGATTCGGCCACGTCGACGTGGCGGTGGCGGTGGCGCTGCAGACCACCTTCCCGAGCTGGGGCTTCTGGGTCGAACGCGGCGCGACCTCGCTCTGGGAGCACTGGAAAGAGGAGTCCCGCTCGCGCGGGCACTACTTCCTCGGAACGCTCGACGACTGGCTCTACGGCACCGTCGCGGGGCTCGCTCCGCTGGCCCCCGGGTGGCGCGAGGCGTTGATCGCGCCGCGGGTGATCGGAACGGGCATCGACCATGCCGAGGCGGCCGTTCGCACGCCGTTCGGCGAGATCTCGGTGCGTTGGCGCGTCGAGGGCCCCGAGGTCGTGCTCACCTGCACCGTGCCCGTCGGGGTGCGCGCCGTCGTCGAGCTTCCGGGCCTGCGGCGCGCGGTCGAGGCGGGGACGCACGAGGTGCGCGCCGCCGTGCCGGTGGTGGGCGCCGGGGTCTGACCCGCGCCCGGTCGCCGAAGCGGACCCGACCGACCCGCAGGCCGGCCGGGGCCGCTTCGATGGCTCACCAGGCGGCGTAACCGCCGTCGATCAGCACGACCGAGCCGGTCATGTACGAGGCGGCATCCGATGCCAAGAAGGCCACGAGCGAACCGATCTCCTCGGGAGCGCCGAGGCGGCCCATCGGCGTGCGCCGCACCCAGTCGTCCCACCACTCGCCGGGTACGCCCTCCTTCGTCAGCTCGGTGCCGACGTAGCCGGGAGCGACAGCGTTGACGCGGATGTTCTGCTCGGCGAACTCGATCGCGAGCGACTTCACCGCCAGGTGCACGGCGCCCTTCGACGCGTTGTAAGCCGCCTGACGCTGCGGGGCGTTGGCGAGCTCGCCCGACATCGACCCGATCGCGACGATCGACCCGCCGCGCTCGCCCATCTGCCGGGCCGCTTCGCGGGCGCACCAGAAGGTGCCGGTGGCGTTGACGGCCAGCACGCGATCCCACGTCTCGCGGCCGAGCTCGAGCGAGGGCTGGTGGTTGGCGATGCCGGCCGAGGTCACGAGGATGTCGACCGAACCCAGTCGCCGCGCGACGTCGGCGAACGCCGCCTCGACCGCGGACTCGTCGGTCACGTCGAGGTGCAGGTAGGTCACGCGCCCGTCCGCGAACGACTCCGCCGCCGCGGTGCCGGCGTCATCGAGCACATCGGCGATCACCACGCGCGCGCCGAATTCGACGAGCGCGGTGACGACCGCCAGGCCGATCCCCCGCGAGCCGCCCGTGACCACCGCGACGCGATCGGTCAGTTCCAGCCGTTCCCGGTACATCATCGTCCCCTTTCCGCCTCCACCATGGAGCGCGAGTCCGCTAGAATGTAGCCATACTACATGGAAGGAGCTCGCGATGACCCTCGACGTCGAGCAGGCCAGCGAAGAGTCCACCGACACTCTCCTCGAGCGCATCACCCGGCAACTGCCGCATCTGCGCCGTTCCGAACAGCGCGTGGCGGCGGTGATCATGGGCGATCCCGTCCGTGCGGCGCAGTTCACCATGGCGGGTCTCGCCGAGGCCGCCGAGGTCAGCGAGCCCACCGTCATGCGCTTCTGCAGCTCGGTCGGGTGCGAGGGGTTCCAGGACTTCAAGATCCAACTCGCCCAGACCCTCGCCCTCGGACTGCCGGTGACGCACTCGTCGATCACCGAGAGCGACTCGCCCGGTGATGTGGCCGACAAGATCTTCGACCACACCATCTCGAGCCTCGACCGAGCACGCCGCACCCTCGACTCCAGCGCCGTCGACAAAGCCGTGGCGGCGATCCTCGAGGCCAGCGACATCCTGTTCGTCGGCTTCGGCGCCAGCGGCATCATCGCCCTCGACGCCCAGCAGAAGTTCCCGCTGTTCGGCGTGCCCTGCCAGGCGCCCGAGGACTTCCACCAGCAGTTCATCGCCGCCACGATGTCGGGCCCGAGAAGCGTCACGGTGGCGATCTCGAACACCGGCCACACCGAGCAGACGCTGACCGTCGCACGCGCGACCAAGAAGGCCGGCGGCACGGTCATCTCGCTCACCGGTCGCACCAGTCCCCTCTCCGAGGCGGCCGACATTCCCCTGATCGTGCGCACCTTCGAAGACACCGACGTCTACACGCCTTCGACGAGCCGCCTCGCGGGTCTCGTCGTCATCGACGTGCTCGCCACGGCGGTGGCCCTGCGCCGATCGCCCGAGCACACCGCCGCCGTGCGGCGCATGAAGAGCGAGCTCGCCGCGATGCGGCACGCCGACGACGACGATACGGAACAGGCGTGAACGGCACCGTCCTGGTCACCTCGCGCTCGTTCGGTTCGGGCGACTTCGACGCCGATTCCGCCCTGGCCGAGGCCGGGTACCGCCCCGTGCGGGCCGGCGCCGCGCACGATCTCGCCGAGCTCGCGCCCCTGCTCGCCGAGGCGGAGGGGTGGATCGCCGGAACGGGTGCGATCACCGCCGCGCACCTCGATCTGGCCCCGCGGCTGCGCGCCATCGCCCGCTACGGCGTCGGCGTCGACAGCGTCGACCTGACGGCGGCCGCCGCCCGCGGCGTGGTCGTGACCAACACGCCCGGGGCCAACTCGGCGGCCGTCGCCGAGCACACCCTCGCGCTGCTGCTGACGGCACTGCGCGGCATCCCCGCCGCCGACCGCCGCGTGCGCGCCGGAGACTGGTCGGGTCGGTCGGCGCGCGAGCTGTCGGCCCTCACGATCGGGGTCGTCGGGCTGGGGCGCATCGGCCGCCTCGTGATCGAGCGCCTGCGCCCGTTCGGCGCGAAGGTGCTCGGCGCCGATCCCTGGGTCGACCCGGCCGACCCCCTGTTCGCCGAGGTCGAGCGGGCCGACGTCGCCGACCTCGCGACCCGCTGCGATGTCGTGACACTACATGCGCCGGGGGGTCAGACGGTCATCGACGAGCAGTGGCTGGCCGCGGCCGACCGCCCCGTCCTGCTGGTGAACACCGCGCGCGCCGACCTCGTCGACGAAGACGCGATCGCGACCGCCGCGCGCCGTGGACGGGTCACCGCGTACGCGGCCGACACCCTCGCGGCCGAGAACGTCGACGACGCCGGGTCTCCACTGCTCGCCGACGACCTCGCGGATCGCGTGATCGTCACGGCGCACCTGGGCGCGCAGACGCGCGAGGGCGTCGACGGCATGGGACGCATGGCGGTCGCCGATCTGGTGGCCGTGCTGCGTGGCGCCGCGCCCGCCCATCCCGTGCGGGCATGAAGGGTCTGATCCGCACCGTCGCGGGAGACAGGTCGCCCTCCGACCTCGGCCGCGTCGACTATCACGAGCACCTCTTCCAGGTCTCACCGCTCCTGCCGGGCGACGAGCTCGACGACGAAGACGCCGCTCGCGAAGAGACGCGCCAGTTCGCGGCATCCGGGTTCGACGCGATGGTCGATGCCACTCCTCTCGGTCTCGGGCGACGTCCGGCCGCCGTGAGGCGCATCTCCGACGCGACGGGCGTGCACGTCGTGCTCACGACGGGACTCCACCGGTCCGAGCACTACCGCTCCGACGACCCGCTTCTCGATCTGGACCCCGAGGATCTCGCGGCGGCCTTCGTCGCCGACCTGACCGAGGGCGCGGCCGAGCCCGGCGCACCGCGCGACCCGTCGGTTCGCGCCGGCGTGCTGAAGGCGGGTGCGGGGTACTGGCGCATCGACGGGCACACCGCCCGCGCGATCGAGGCGGTCGGCCGCGCGCACGACGCCACCGGCGCCCCCGTGATGGTGCACCTCGAGCACGGCACCGCCGCCTTCGAGGTCCTCGAGGCGCTCTCGGCGGTCGGCGTCCGCTCCCATCGGGTGGCACTGGCGCACATCGACCGCAACCCCGACCCGGTGCTGCACGCCGAGCTCGCCGCGGCCGGCGCCTACCTCGGCTACGACGGGCCGGCGCGCGCACGCGAGCACCCCGACGCCGTCGTGCTCGCCTGTCTGCGAGCGACCGCCGCGGCCGGGGGCGGCGATCGTATCCTGCTCGGCGGCGATGTCGCCCGCCGCACGCGCTATGCCGCGTACGGCGGCATCCCGGGACTGCGCTACCTCGGCGACCGCTTCGTTCCGCGCCTGCGCCGCGAGGGCGGCGACGACCTCGCCGACGCGGTGCTGCGGCGCAATCCCGCCGCCTGGCTCACCTGGCGCTGACGACCGCGGCCGGCCGCACCCGCTCAGACGAGTGCGACCGGCGCCGTTTCAGCGCGCGACGAGCGCGGCGGCGGGGACGAGGTCGTTGGCGCTGCGCAGCACGGGGGCCCGCCCGAAGGCGTCGAGGTCGAGCCCGGCGGGCGCCGTGACACGGAATACGGTCGACTCCCCCAGCAGCAGCGTCACCAGCGCCCGATCGACGCGCGCGTGCGCGTCGGCGCGGTCGACGAGCAGCGTGAGGTCCTTCGCGAGCGAGCGCGCGACGACCTCCACCTCGTAGCCGCCTTCCACGACCGAGGTCGAGATGGACACCGGGTCGGCCTCGAGAGCCAGCTCGGGGTCTTCCGCGAAGAACCACAGCGCGCGGACGCCGTCGGGCAGATCGGCCACCAGCACCTCGCGCGAGGGATCGTGGGCCTCGGCGAGCGCGCGCGGCACGACGATCGAGGCCGACGCGCGCGCGGCGACCTCGACGGCGACCTCGGCACGAGCGAGCTCCGCACCCTCGAGACTGAGGCGTCGCAGCACCGCGGTCCCTCGCCAGGGCTCCGCGTGGTCGTCGTGCAGGGCGAGCACGAGGTCGGCGCCGCGAGGCTGGAACGAGGCGAACCGGTCGGCGTAGACCTCACGCAGGGCGTGCCAGAGCGGTTTCCGGATGCCGAGGGAGTCGACCGCCGCCCACGAGATGACCGGCCAGCAGTCGTTCAGCTGCCACACGATGGCGCCCTGGTTCAGCGGATGCAGCGACCGGAAGTGCGCGATACCGAAGGCCACTGCTCGCGCCTGGTTCAGCTGGGTCGCCCAGTGCCAGTCGTCGATCGTGCGCGGCGCCGAGATGTGTGCGCCGAGCCCGCGCTCGAGCTTGCCGTTGCCGTCGACCGCCTTCTGGTGCACCAGCATGAGCGGGCCGTAGGGGTCGGCGGGCTCGTCGTGCACGACCGAGAACAGGGTCGACCAGGCCGGCGGCCCCTGGAAGCCGAACTCCGAAACGAAGCGCGGTCGATAGCTGCGGTAGACGTCGTAGTCGACCTGGTTCCACACGTCCCAGATGTGGGTGGTGCCGTGTGCCGGGTCATTGGGGTGCACGTAGGTGCTGAAGCCGTACGGGCTGCCGGGCGAGTAGGGCGTGGCGGGAGCGAGCTCCGCGACGATGGCGGGGAACAGTTCCTGGTAGTAGCCGTCGCCCCAGGTCGCGCCGTTCAGGCGCGGTCGCCACTTCCAGTCGACCCATCCCCAGATGTTCTCGTTGCCCCCGTTCCACACGATCAGACTGGGGTGGCTCGCGAGACGCGTGACGTTGTCGCGCGCCTCGGCGGCGAACTCGTCCCACAGCTCGGCGTCCTCGCTGTAGGCCGCGCAGGCGAGCAGGAAATCCTGCCACACGAGCAGCCCGTTCTCGTCGGCGAGGTCGTAGAAGTCGTCCGACTCGTAGATGCCGCCGCCCCAGACCCGCAGGAGGTTCATGCCGGCATCCGTCGCATCGGCGAAGCGCTCCGCGAGGCGTTCGCGGGTGATGCGGGGGAAGAAGGTGTCGTCGGGAATCCAGTTGGCGCCGCGGACGTAGACCTCCGCCCCGTTGATCCGCACGACGAAAGGGCTGCCGTCGTCGTCCGCGGTCGTGTCGATCTCGACGGCGCGGAAGCCGATCCGCTTCTCCCAGCGGTCGTCGCCGGCTGTGACGACGAGGTCGGTCAGCGCAGGATGGCCGTGTCCGCGGGGCCACCACAGATCGGCATCCGCCACCGTCCCCTCGAGGACGACGCGCGTCGCGTCCGCGGCGAGGTGCGCCTCGAGCATGGTTCCCGCGACCTCGGCGCGCACGGTGAGGTCGCGGGCGTCGGCGTCGCGCTGCACCTCCACCTCGATACGCAGGTGACGAGGGTCCCCGCCGAGACCGGTCTGCGGCCGGACGGCGGCCAGTCGGCATCCGCTCCACGACGAGATGCCGATGCGCCGCCAGATGCCGCAGGTCACGAGCGCGGGCCCCCAGTCCCATCCGAAGTTGCACGCGGATTTGCGGATGGCGTTGAAGGGGTGGTCGTAGGAGTGCGGACGCGCGCCGAGCACGGCCTCGCGTTCGCGGGCGTAGGCGATCGGCGAGGCGAACCGCACGCGCAGCTCGTTCGCGCCGGGCCGCAGCACGTGGTCGACGCGCCACCGGGAGGTGCGGTGCTGGTTGACCGTGCGCGCGATCTCGACGCCGTTCAGTTCGACGCACGCGACGGTGTCGAGGCCCTCGGCCACCAGCTCGTGCACGTCGTCACCGTCCGGCTGCCAATCGAACGTCGTCTCGTACCGCCAGTCGCTGTGCCCGATCCAGGCGAGGAGGGCCTCGTTGTCGTCGACGTAGGGGTCGGGAATGAGCCCGGCGGCAAGCAGGTCGGTGTGCACGACGCCCGGAACGGTCGCGCGGATGCGACGCTCCCCCACCGCGGCGAACTCGGGGGGAAGCTCACCTCCGTCGTGCTGCAGCGTCCACTCACTGGTGAGTTCGAAAAAGCCCATGACTCAGAAGTAGCACAACTACCTAGGAGGGGCGTAGATCGAGCCGGGAGGACCGACATTTGTCTTCTCTCGGTTCATTCTTGTAGTATCACTACTCACACGGTCGTCGCGGCCGTGGCGAAGGAGAACGACTGATGTGCGCCGCTGCACGCCTGGCCGAACCCGCCCGGCTCACCGTCGATGCCGCCCGCGGGCTGCTCGACGGCCGCTCCGAGAGATACGAGAAGCACCTCGCCGATCTCGCCGGGGTATACCGCGACGCGGGGGCCTTCTCGGCCGCCCTCGACGGCGACAGCGGTGAGCCCGTCTACTGGGTCGAGAGCAGCACGCCCGAGTCGGGGCGCGGCGCTCTGACCATCGGGCTCAGCGTGCTGCGGCCCGGGCGGGTGGGCGACGAGTTCGCGATGACCCGCGGTCACCTGCACGCGCAGTCCGAGTTCGCCGAGCTGTACTACGGGCTCGCCGGCTCGGGCGTCATGCTCCTCGAGTCCACCGACGGACAGGCGCGGGCCGTACCCATCTCCCCCGGCGTCGCCGTGCACGTGCCGGGCGGCTGGGTGCACCGGAGCGTCAACGTCGGCGATGACACGCTCGTCACCCTCTTCGCCTACGCCACCGAGGCCGGCCAGGACTACGGAATCATCGCCGACGCAGGCGGCATGCAGCAGCTCGTCGTCGCCGACGGATCCGGCTGGACCGTACGCCCCAACCCCGACCACGGAGGCTACCGTGACTGACGCCGACACCGTCTTGAGCGATCTCGCCCGACACATCGACATCAGCTGCGTACAGGCGCAGCACGACCGTGACGACGTCGACGAGCTCGCCCGTCGCGCCATCGCGGGCGGATTCGTCAGCGCCCACGTCCTGCCCACCTGGCTGCCGTACCTGCGCGAGCGTCTCGAGGGCAGTGCGGTGCTGGCGGGGTCGCCCGTCGCCTTCCCCAGCGGTGGCGCCACGACCGCGACCAAGGTCGCCGAGGCGACCGGGCTGCTCGAACTCGGCGCGCAGGAGCTCGACGTGGTGGTCGCGATCGGCCGCCTGCGCTCCGGTGACGGGGCGTACGTCGAGGCCGAGCTCGCCGCCGTGGCTCAGGTCGTCGACGGGCGCGTACCGCTGCGGGCGATCCTCGAGGTCGGCCGCCTCGACGACGACGACATCCGCCGAGGGGTCGACGCCGCCGTCGCGGCCGGCATCCCCTGGATCAAGACCGGCACGGGGTGGTCAGGGGTGGCCACCACCACGGCGCACATCCGCCTCATCGCCGAGCGCGCCGCCGGCCGCGCCGCCCTCAAGGCCGCCGGCGGAATCCGCGACATCGACACCGTCCGCGAGATGGCGAGGCTGGGGGTCACGCGCTTCGGCATGAACGCCGACGCGGCCCTGCTCGCCGTCTCGGCCTCGAAGGAGAAGCCATGACCTTTCCCACGCTGACCGTCGACACCCTTCGACCGGCCACTGCGCCCACGTTGTACTTCATCGGCGTGACCACCGGTCGCTCCTCGATCCAGCACGTCTTCCCGCGCTGGGCGGAGCACCTCGGCCTCGACGACGCCGTGCTGCAGGGCATCGATCTGCCCCTGCACGCTCCGGCCGCCGACTACCGCCGCGTGGTGCAGTTCATCGCGCGCGATCCCCTCAGCCTGGGCGCGCTCGTCACCACGCACAAGATCGACCTCTTCGCCGCGTGCCACGACCTCTTCGACGAGATCGACCCCTTCGCCGCCCTGATGGGTGAGACCAGCTGCCTGTCCAAGCGCGACGGAGCGCTCGTCTGTCACGCGAAGGATCCGATCTCGAGCGGCCTCGCCCTCGACGCCTTCCTGCCCGAGGGGTTCTGGGCGGGCGGTCCTGCCGACGCACTGCTCCTCGGCGCGGGCGGCTCCACCATCGCCATCAGTTGGTATCTGTCGCAGCGCGAGCGCGGACTCGATCGCCCGGCGCGCATCATCGTAACCAACCGCTCCGCCGCGCGTCTGGACCACCTCCGCGAGATCCACGCCGCTCTCCCCACCGACACGCGTTTCGAGTACCACCTGACGCCCACGCCCGACGACAACGCCCGCGTGCTGGCCGACCTCGCGCTGCGTTCGCTCGTGGTCAACGCCACCGGTCTCGGCAAGGATGCCCCGGGCTCCCCCCTGCCCGACTCCGCGGTCTTCCCGCGCGACGGCGTGGCCTGGGACCTGAACTACCGCGGTGACCTGGTCTTCCTCGATCAGGCGCGTGCCCAGGCCGACGAGCGCGCGCTGCAGGTGGAGGATGGGTGGATCTACTTCGTGCACGGATGGACGCAGGTGATCGCTGAAGTGTTCCACATCGATATCCCCACCTCGGGCTCGTCGTTCGAACGGCTCAGCGAGCTCGCGCTGGCGACCCGCTGACCCATGGGACCCCTCGCTCTCGCGCTCGATCTCGGCACCGGCGGGTGCAAGGCGTCGTTGTGGTCGGCCGAGGGTCGATCCGTCGCCGAGACGGTCGTCGGCTATCCGACGCGGCATCCGGCGCCCGGCAGGTCGGAGCAGCGGCCTCAGGAGTGGTGGGATGCCGTGGCCTCAGCCACGCGCACGGTGCTGGCCGATGTGCCCGGCGCCCGCGAGGCCGTGATCGGCATCGCGCTGTCGGGGCAGAGCCTCGGGGTCGTGCAGGTCGACGGGAGCGGTGAGCTGGTCGCGCCGAGTACGCCGATCTGGTCCGACACCCGCGGAGATGCGGGCACGGTCTTCTCGCGCATCGACGAGGAGGCCTGGTACCTGCGCACCGGCAACGGCTTCGGTGCTGCGCTGTATCCGGTGTTCAAGGCGCGAACGCTCCGGGCCGAAGACCCCGAGGGGTGGGCGCACACGCGGGTGCTGCTCGGGTCGAAGGACTGGATCACACTGCGTCTGACCGGCGAGATCGCCACCGACCATTCCATGGCATCCGGAACCGGCGCCTACGACCTCGCGACCGGTGCCTACGACGCCGAGGTGCTCGATGCCGCGGGGCTCGACGCATCGCTCTTCGCGCGGCCGCGCGAGTCCGCGGAGATCGTCGGCACTCTTCGCCTGGATGCCGCGGAGGCACTGGGACTGCCCGAGGGGGTGCCCGTGCACGCGGGCGCGGTCGACAACGCCGCGATGGCGCTCGGCTCGCGCGGCACCCGTGACGGTCGCATTTACGCGGCCCTCGGCTCGTCGAGCTGGATGACCGTCACCTCCAGCGCGCCCGTCGTCGACGTCGCGACCCGGCCCTACGTCTTCCGCCATGCCGTGCCCGGCCTGTACGTCAGCGCGCTCTCGACCTTCAGCAGCGGCACCACGCTCACGTGGCTCCGCGACGTGCTGGCACCGGGCGTCGACATCGGCGAGCTGATCGCGCGAGCCGACGACAGCCCCCGGGGTGCGCGCGGGTGCGTGCTCGTTCCCACCCTCGCCGGCGGCACTCCGCTCGAAGGCGGCAGTACCGTGCGCGGTGCCCTGCAGGGCCTCGAGCTGGGCACCGGCCCCGGCGACCTGATCCGCGCCTGCCTCGAGGGCGTCTCCTTCGCCCTCGACCGCAGCCTGCGGCACATCCGTGCCCTCAGCGGGCTCGCCGCCGACGCCGACCTGCTCGTCTCCGGCGGGGGCAGCCGGTCGGCGGTCTGGAACCGCATCTACGCCGACGTCCTCGACACCCCTCTTCTGCGCACCTCCGTCGATCAGCAGGCGGCGACCCTCGGCGCCGCGGCGCTCGTCTTCGTCGGCTCGGGCACGTGGAGTTCCTTCGACGCGGTCGACGACGCGCACGTCGAGATCGAGCGCATCACCCCCGACCCCGAAGGCGTCGCGGCCTACGCCGCCCTACGCGAGCATTTCGACGCCGCCGCCGACGCCGCCGTCCTGTTCGCCCGATCATCTCCCGTGAAAGAGACCCCATGATTTCCCTGCCCCTCGTCGTCATCACCGGTGCCAGCTCCGGCATCGGCGCCGCCACCGCGCGGGCGTTCTCGGCCGCCGGCCACCCGCTGCTGCTCATCGCGCGCCGCCTCGCGCCCATGGCCGCCCTCGAACTGCCCGATGCTGAACTCGCCGAGGCCGACGTCACCGACACCGCCGCGGTCGCCGCAGCGATCGCGCGCGCCGAAGAGCGCTTCGGCCCCGTCGATCTGCTGGTCAACAATGCCGGTCTCATGGCGCTCTCCCCCGTCGCCGAGCAGGATCCCGCGCTCGTGCAGGAGCAGTTCGACGTCAACTGCGTCGCCCTGGTGAAGAACAGTCAGCTGGTGCTGCCGGGCATGCAGCAGCGCCGCCGCGGCACGATCGTCAACATCGGCTCGATCGCCGGCAAGCAGCTCTACGACAACCACGTCGTCTACAACGGCACGAAGTACGCCGTGCACGCGATGACCGAGGGTCTGCGCCGCGAGAACGCCGCCCACGGAGTGCGCGTGCTGCTCGTCGCGCCCGGCATGGTCGACACGGGGTTGCTCGGCAACACCGGCGAAGGCGCCGTCCTCGACGGCTACAACGACTACAAGAAGAGCATCGGCGGCGGCCTCGTTCCCGACGACATCGCCTCGGCCATCCTCAGCGCCTACCAGCTGCCGCAGCACGTGAGCTTCCGCGAGATCGTGGTGGCCCCGACCTCGCAAGACGCGTGAGCACCGCCATGCTCCACGGCAGCCGCATCGTTCCCGTCGTCGTGATCGACGACGCCGCCTTCGCCCCCGACCTCGCCGACGCCCTCGCCGCCGGTGGCATCCCGTGCGCCGAGATCACCTTGCGCACCCCGGCCGCTCTCGACGCGATCCGCGCCGTCGCCGGTCGCCCGCGCTTCGCCGTGGGAGCGGGCACCGTGACCACCGCCGCCCAGGTCGACGCGTCCGTCGACGCCGGGGCGACCTATCTCGTCTCGCCCGGTTTCGATGAGGCCGTCGCCGAGCGGGCGGCGCACCACGGCGTGCCGTTCATCCCCGGGGTCGCCACGGCCACCGAGATCCAGCGTGCGATCGCGGCGGGCCTCGATCACCTCAAGGTCTTCCCCGCCGCGGCCGTCGGCGGGGTCCCGGCTCTGAAGGCCTTCGCCGGGCCGTTCCCCGACGTGCGGTTCCTCCCGTCGGGCGGGGTGTCCGCCGCCAACGCCGCGGACTACCTCGCGCTGCCCTCGGTCTTCGCCGTCAGCGGGTCGTGGATGGTGCCGTCCACCGCCCTCGCGGCGCGCGATGCCGACACCGTGCGCGCGTTGTCGGCTGCGGCGACGGCGGCGGTCGCCGCGAGCGCGCCCACGCGCTGACGAACGCCGCCGTTCCGAGGAGCTCGAGAGACGGTTCCGAGCGACGGTGTCGGGCTTGCAGGTCCAGCAGGCAGTAGCAGCACTACCTTCACTACCTCGAAAAGATATTTAAACCGGCGCTTGCAGCCCCCTGACGCGCCCACGTAGGGTCGATTTCATCCCCCCGGCGTAGTGGGACTACATTCACGACTCTCCCTCACGCCATCCCCGCATCAATGGCGATAGGAGATCTCATGAGACGACGGCGCGCAGCCCTCGCGTTCACAGCGGCGACCGGAGTGGTCGCCGCCGCCCTGATCGCGCCCGCGACGGCCGCTTCGGCGGCCGACGAGCAGCGCACGGTCACGGTCCACCTCGATCGGACCGTGCAGGAGGACTACCTCGGTGTCGGCGTGAACGTCATTCCGTGGAGCCTGCTGGAGGGCACGACGAAGTACGGCTACGACGACGCCGATTGGGAGGTCGACGTCGAGCGCATCCAGACGCTGCAGCCGAAGGTCGCCCGCGTATGGTTCCAGATCGACTGGATGGAACTCGAGAAGGGCCAGTACGACTTCGAAAGCCCCGAGATGATGGCGTTCTATCGCTACCTCGACGCCTTCAAGGCCGCCGGCACCGAGATCGAGCTGAACTTCGGATGGAAGGTCGGCGAGCGCGTCCACGACTGGTTCACCATTCCGGGTGCGCCCGACCCCTACATCTCGGCCCCGGCCGATCTGCCCGCGTACGGCGCCTCGGCATCCGCGCTCCTGCAGAACCTCTTCGACCGCGGATATGACAACGTCGACCACCTCACCTTCTACAACGAGCCGAACGGCAGCTGGGACTTCTGGGCGCCGGGCGACGAGAAGGCGTACTACGCCGACATGGCGCGCGCCGTGAGCGACCGTCTCACCGCCGACGGTCTGCGCGACGACGTGCAGATCTGGGGCCCCGAAGAGGTCAACGCCGTGGCGTGGACGCAGTACATGGCCGACAACGCGAGCGACGTCTTCGACCAGTACTCCTTCCACCTCTACGGGGAGTCGTACGACGCGATGGGCGATGCGATCGCCGAGCGTCGAGCGGCCATCGGCGATGCGCCGTTGAACCTGTCCGAGATGGGCTGGACCAACCCCGGCACGAGCGTCTGGGAGACCGGGTACGCCAACTACATCGTGCGCAGCGCCAACGACGGTGTGCACTCCAACCTCATCTGGCAGCTCAACGGCGTCATGACCGGCGACCCGGCGGGCGACACCAACGGCTCGTACAACCTGTGGGATTCCGTGATCCTCGGCCTCGCACCGACGGCCGCGTTCTACGAGGCCGGACCGCTCATGCGGTACGTCCCCACGCACAGCACCGTGCTGGGCACCGAGGTCTCCGACGATGACGTGCGCGCCACCGCGTTCCGCGCGCCCGACGGCGAATTGACCGTGCTCGTCGAGACGCAGGAGGGCTCGTCGAAAGACGTCCGCGTGCAGTTCGAGGGCGGTGAAGCCGCCGACGACTTCACCCGGATCTCGTACACCGATGCCATCGCACAGCCCGAAGACAACGCTCTGCTCCCCGCGTCGAGCGGCACGCTGACCCCGCAGGGCAACGCCTTCACCGACGACACCGTCGGCGCCGAGCACAGCTACGCGATCTACACCACGGCCCCCGCGGCCACGCAGGTGAAGATGGCGTCGGTGCGCAACGAGGTCGCCGGTGGCGGCCAGGTGCAGCTGGGGGCGAGCGTCGTCGACGGCACCGGCACCCCGGCCTGGACCGTCGTCGGAGACGGCAACGGCACGGTCGACGCGAACGGGCTCTATACCGCGCCCGCCGTCACCACCGAGCGCAGTGTCGCCGTGCGCGCCACCCTGCCGAACGGCGACTACGGCGTCGCGATCGTCGAGGTCACCCCCGCGAGCACCGCGGGCGTGACCGATGCCCCGGTCTTCAGCCTCGGCACGGGGGTCTACCCCTCGATCGAAGCCGTGACCATCACGAGCGGCACCCCCGACGCGCAGATCTACTACACGACCGACACCAGCGAACCCACGACGGCATCCACCCCGTACACGGGGCAGATCTTCCTCGAGCCGCTGAAGACGACGTACCTGCGCGCGATCGCCGTCGCGCCCGGCGCCACCGCCTCGGGCGTCACCTCGCGGTTGTACAAGGTGAGCGACGTGCAGAACGCGCCCGACGGGTACACGTTCTGCCAGTACGCCGACGGCGGCGAGTGCGCCTTCGACGGTGAGGCGAACGTCGCGTTCGGCTCCGACGGGCAGTTCGTGTTCGGCACCTTCACCGACGGCGTCGACTGCGCGGTCGCCTCGTTCGGGTCGAACCCCAACCCCGGCGGCGACAACCGGTGCTTCGTAAACCCCGACGTCTCGCAGGAGCCGCCGCTGGTGAGCATCCTCAACGCCGGTTTCGAGCGGCCCGCCACCGGCGGCACCGCGAACGGTCCGATGGTGAACGGCTGGACCTTCAGCGCCCGCGCCGGCATCCAGCACAACAACAGCGTGTTCGTGCCCGCATCACCTGCTCCGCAGGGTGAGCGCACCGCCTACTTGAAGAGCGATTCGGGTCTGGCGAGCCGCATCGACCAGACGGTCGTGTTCCCCGAGGGCACCTTCGCGATCACCTTCGCCGCCGCCAACCGCGTCGGCTTCGGGGGTCAACAGGAGTTCGACGTGCAGGTCGATGGCGAGACCCTCGGTCACTACGTGCCCGTCGGCGGCGACTACGAGTACTACGAGACCGAGCCGTTCACGGTCTCGGCGGGCGAGCACACGATCTCGTTCGTCGCGACGACGACCGACGGCGACAACACGGGCTTCGTCGATGACGTCCGGGTCGTCCTCGCCGACACCACGCCGACCGACACGACGGCGCCGACCGTGACGGTCAAGCAGGGCGCGGAGTTCACCCAGGGCACTGCAGAGGCCTACGACAAGGTGAGCTTCAAGCTCCATGACGCCGGCAAGATCGACCGCGCCACCATCAACGGCGTGGTCAAGGATCTGGCCGACAACGAGTGGTCCGACGTCAACTTCGTCGCACCGGGCATCTTCGGTGCGGTGTCGGGCGAGAACACGATGATCGTTCAGGATGCCGCGGGCAACACGACGACGCTCACGTTCCAGCTGCGCTGACGATCGACACCCCGGGCCCGCCTCGCGTCATCCGACGCGGGGCGGGCCGTTCCCGTTCAGCCCCGGCGTCTAGGCTCGACCCATGACCTGCACCGCTCGCCCCACCTACGACGAGATCTACCAGTGGGTCACCGACTACGAGAAGCACGACAGCGTCGCCCACGCGACCGTGCACGTGCTCCGCCAGGACGACCCCGAGCACCTCAACTCGGGCATGGTGGCGATCCACCTCAACCACGGTCCCGCGTCGATCTCGTTGAACGTCGACTGCGAGCGCACGTGGACGGCAGCTCTCTCGGAGCGCTCCGGCGAGTTCCCCCTGTCGGGCGGCAACCTCGTCGCTCTCGGCGAGGAGCTGTACACGACGGGCAAGCTCTGCGAGTACCTGCAAGCGCGTACCGACGACGTCGCCGCGGTTTCGTGACGCACGCCGGGCTGCCGCACGTCGAACCCGGCATCTACGAGCACTTCAAGGGCCAGCGCTACGAGGTCTTCGGAATCGCTCGTCATTCCGAGACCGAAGAGGTCTTCGTCTCGTACCGCACCCTCTACGGCGACCACTCGTTCTGGGTGCGCCCGATCGCGATGTTCACCGACCACGTCGAGCGCGACGGCTACTCGGGCCCGCGCTTCCGCCGCGTCGAGTAGCGCGTTTCGACAGATCCCGGATGCCGCGGAGCCCTGGCTTCACGACGTCACCGCTTCGGCCTGCGCCGACGCATAACCGCCCTGTCAACGCCCGTGCGCTCACGCGATCAGCCGACCTACCGTGCCGCCATGGCAGTGACTCGACTCTGGCTCGTCCGGCATGGTGAAAGCGAAGGCAACGTCGCCGCTTCGAGGGCGGAACGCGAGGGATCCCCGGTGATCGCGCTCGACGAGCGCGATGCCGACGTCGAGCTCTCCCCCACCGGCCGAGAGCAGGCCGAGGCCCTCCGCACCTGGGTGGCGTCGCTCGACGCCCCGATCGACGAGTACTGGGTGTCGCCGTACCTCCGCGCACGGCAGACCCTCGCCCTCGCGGTCGGCGACGACCGAGCGGCGCTCGTCGACGAGAGGCTGCGAGACCGGGAGCTCGGCATCCTGGACCTGCTCACCTGGAAGGGCGTCGAAGAGCTCCACCCCGAAGAGGCGGCGCGGCGACGGCACCTCGGCAAGTACTACCACCGGCCACCGGGCGGAGAGTCGTGGGCCGACGTCGCGCTCCGACTCCGCTCGTTCCTCGGCGAGGCGCTCGACCGCCCCGGACCATCGGCTCTTGTCGTCGCGCACGACGCCGTCATCATGCTGATCCTGCACGTGCTGCTGCCCCTCGACGAGCCGAAGCTCATGGCCTTCGCCGCGACCCACACGGTGCGCAACGCGTCGGTGACCGAGCTCGTCCGCGACGACGAGGGCTGGAAGCTCGTGACCTTCTCGGCAGTTGATCATTTGCAGACCGAGGGCGCCGACGTCACCGTGCACGGAGGCGAAGACGATGCCTGAACCCGTCACCCTCCAGCTTCTGCGCGAGTGGGGCGTGCCCGATGCCGGCGGCTCGAAGAAGTCGCGCGGCCAGGTCGTCGTGGTCGGCGGATCGCGCCGCTCCCCCGGCGGTCCCCTGCTGTCGGCCGAGGCGGCTCTGCGCGTCGGAGCCGGACGCGTCGGCATCGTTGCTCCCTCCGCGATCGTTGCGCAGCTCGGTCCGGCGATGCCCGAGGCCGGCATCTACGAGCTGCCCATCGGCTCCGATCCGGTCGACGACGACCTCCGTTCCGCTCTCGAGTCGGCGGATGCCGTGCTCCTCGGCCCCGGTTTCGATGATCCGGATGCCACCCGCGCGGCCCTCCATGCGGTGTCGGGTCCCGATGTGAGCCGGCTCGTGCTCGACGCGTTCGCACTCGGCATCCTGCCCTCGTTCGACCGCGATCTCCTCCCCGACGAGCTGATCATCAACGCCAACGAAGAGGAGGCCGAGCTGCTGCTCGAGCGCGACCTCGGCGACGACCGCGCCGCCGATACCCTCGAGATCGCCCGCCGCTACCGCGCCGTCGTGCACTGCTTTGGCACGGTCGCCACCCCCGACGGTCGCTGCTGGCAGGCCGAACCCGGCGGGTCGGGCCTGGGCACCGCGGGCAGCGGCGACGTGTTGTCGGGCACGATCGCCGGCTTCGCCGCTTTGGGGATGGATGCCGAGCAGGCGGCCGTCTGGGGCGGGTGGACCCACGCCCGCGCGGGCGACCGGCTGCAGGAACGGATTGGCATCGGTTTCCTCGCGCGCGACCTCATGCCCGAGCTGACGGCCGTCGTTCACGAGAGCTGAGGCAGCGCTCCTGCGAACGCGCGGATGCGCTCGGCCGACTCGTGCGACGCAGTGAACTGCGCGAGGTGGTGATGGCCCGCGATTGCCGAGACCTCCGCCGTGGCGGCTCGCGCACCGAGCCGATCCGCCCACGACTGCTGAGCGATCGGATCGGCGCCTCCGCGCAGCACGAGCAGCGGAACGTCGAGCATTCCGACGCGATCCTCGATCGGATACCGCAGCATGTGCCGCGCCTGCCGCGCGTACCAGATCGGTCCGCACCGCACGTAGTCGGTGAACACGATCATGTTCGGCCGGGGCGGCTCGAGTGCCGAGTCTCGCGCCAGCAACGCCGCTTGCCAGAGCAACCCGCGACGTCGACTGTCGGTCACCGGCCCGAACACCACCACCCCGCGCGCAAGGTCGGGGCGTCTGATCGCCAGTTCAACGACCCACTGGCTCCCCATCGAGTGTCCGACGAGCACCGCGTCGCGAACGCCCATCTCGTCGAGCACGACGCCGAGGGCGTCGGCGACGACCCGGATGCCGGACCCACGGCCCGGCTTCGGCAGACCACCGAAACCGGGAAGGTCGATCGAGTGCACCTCGGCATCCGTCGACAACTCCTCGTGCAGGGGCTTCAGGTAGCGGTGCGACATGCCGATGCCGTGAATGAGCACGTAGACCGGTCGCCCCGGCCGGCGGGTCGAGAACGAGCGGAAGGCGAGATCCCCGACGATGTGGTCGGCGGTGTCGAGGTGGGGCACGGGGGCCACCGTACGTCGGCCGGCGTCGGCGCAGGCGAGGGTTGCGATCGCTCCCCCGCCGGCGACACGACCGCCCCTTGGTTGCGTCCGGTGCCGACGGACCGCGTGGGAGAGTGACGACGTGAAACTGTATTCCGACTTCGCCGCGCAGCGCGCCCGTCAGATGACCGCCGACGTGGTCGCGCTCGCGCTCATCGCGATCAGCATCGCCACCGGCATCGTGGTGTTCTCGACGGTGAACCAGCTCGCGCAGTTCGGTGTGCAGATGCAGAACGCGGGCACCGACTTCCGCACGTCGATGACCGACGTCGGCACCCGACTGGGTGGGGTCCCGTTCATCGGCGAGGGGATCAGCGCTCCGTTCAGCACGGCGAGCTCGGCCGGCGATACCCTCGCGGCTGCCGGTCAGACCCAGCAAGACCTCGTTCTGCAGGCGGCCATCGCACTCGGGGTGGGCGTCGCCGCCCTCCCGATCCTCATCGTCCTGCTGGTGTGGCTCATCCCGCGCCTGCGCTTCATCTCACGCGCCACGCGCACCCGCGCGCTGATGCGGTCCGGGCTCAACACCGACCTTCTCGCTCTGCGAGCACTCACTCATCAGAAGGCGGCAGTCATCTCGAAGATCGCTCCGGATGCCGTGGGAGCCTGGCGCCGCAGCGAGCCCGAGGTCATGCAGCGCCTCGCCGGGCTGGAGCTGAGGTCGGTCGGCATCCGGGTTCGATAGCAACCACGAGGGTCGCTGAGCAACCCGCTGAGAGCTCTGTCGCACCCGCGCCTCTCGCGCGTAGCATCGCCGGTACGCCGGAGTCCCTCCGCGGCATCCGGTCCCTCCGAACCGACGAGAACACGGGAGATCCAGATGGACACGATGGCGATGATGAAGTCGATGGACATGGGCGAGATGACCATGGACATGGATGCCATGCAGGAATGCATGCAGTCCCTCAACGCGTGCGCGATGGCCGCGGCCATGTGCGCCGGCAGCGACATGATGCACGGCGCCGAGATGGCCACGTGCTGCGCCATGTGCTCGAACATGGTCGAGATGGCGCAGGCGACGATGCACATGATGATGCGTCCGGCCGGCATGAACATGGACGTGATGAGCGCCATGATGACCGCCTGCATGACCATGGGCAAGGCGTGCGCCGCCGAGTGCCGCGCGCACGGCGACATGGACGAGATGTGCCGCTACTGCGCCATGGCCTGCGACGACATGGTCATGAAGTGCGAGGCCATGATGGCCTCGATGACCGCCTGAGTTCTCTTCTTCGCGCGGCCGCTGACGTTTCGTCGGCGGCCGCGCGGCTATGCGGTGCGCGCGGTCGTGAGGATCGCGGACGCGCTGAGCAGTTCGGCGACCGGGTGGTACGCCACCGGCTCCCCTACCGCGATGTCGACGGCTGGGCCGACGATCCGCAGCTGCACGGTCGTGCCGTTCAGCAGCGCGACCGTCGCGGTCGAGCCGTCGGCGTCGAGGACGAGGCCGTCCCACCACGCAGACGGGTTCGAGGCTGCCATGCAGCGCTGGATCGGGTGGACTGTCGACGAGATCGTGCGGGACATGGCTTCACCTGCCTTCGAAGTGGTTGATGTGATGAAGCTACGGGATGCCGTGGGGGCGGGCGATCTGGGGCGTAGCGGGGCGTAACACCGCGCTGCGCGTCCCACCCGTCAGACGGCGCGAGGACTATCGGGCCGCGTTGCTCGATGCAGTCCCCATGACCAGTTTGGCAGCGATCCCCGCCGGCATCGGGAACCGTGCGAGGAAAGTGACTCCCTCATTCGTCGCGTCGAAACGCGAAATGGTCTCGTTCGCCGGCTCGTAGAAGGTGTCACCCGGGCGGAGGATCGACTCCACTCCGTCGCCGACTCGATCATGGCGCGGGATGAGGAGCGGCGGGTGTGAAGGCGGCGATCGCAGCGCGCACGTCGGCAGCGAGCGCGGTCTTCTCGGGACCCGAGAGGAACGCGGCCTCGACCCCTGCGAGTCCTACGGCCTGGAACTCCGGGACGCCCCAGCCGAACCACTCCTGGATGCGACGGAACTCCGCGCTGATGCACACCATGGAGATCAGGCGGTTGTCGGGGTTGATCGTGAGTGTGAAGCCGAGCTCTCGCAGCAGGTCGATCGGGTGGTTCTCGATTCCGTCGAGGACGGCCAGGGCGTTCGACGACACGCACACCTCGAGCGGAATCCGACGATCGATGACCCACTGTGCCGTGCGCCCCAGCGTCAGCTCGGCCGCCCACTTCGACCGCACACTCCTCCAGCGCTGCCCCGCGGGTTCGTCTCTCTGGGTGCCCGCGCACGAGCTGTGGGCGCAGTAACGCGCCAGGAATAAACAGAGCGGCACGGATGCCGTGTGGGCATCGGACCCGGCATCTCTGAGCCACCGTGCAGACGGGTTCGAGGCTGCCGTACAGCGCTGAATCGGGTGGACTGTCGGCGAGATCGTGCGGGAAATGGCTGGTCGGCCGGCCGGCACCGTCCCCACTCAGTTCTCTGGGTGTCGGCCCGTGCGGACGGTGTGTTCCTCGAACCACTGCTGGACTTCGCTGAGTGAGGGCGGATTCTCGCCAGCAACCGTCCGAACGAAGCGGTCGCCCTCGTCGGGGTTGGCGGTCGGGGTGTACCCATTGAAGTCGTAGAACACTGCGGTGAGGTACCAGCTCAGCCGTTTGTTGCCGTCCAGGAGTGGATGGTTGTGGTTGATCGCGGTGAAGAGGACGGCGGCTTTGCGGTGGATGCCTTCGTGGACCTCTTCGCCGAACACCGGCATGGGGGCAGCGAGAGCAGAGAGTAGGCCGCCCCGGTCTCGGTAGTGGAAGCCTTTGTCCGCGATGAGCTCGTCGACGTCCTCGGGGTCGAGGTATTCGGTCACTGGGAGAGTCGGTCGAGCAGCTCGGCGTCTCGCTTGTCCACCTCGGCGATGGCGTCGCGGAACCGGCGGCGCCGCACGGCGCGTTCGTCCATGTGCAGGACTGCCTGCTCGATGACGCCGTTTTTGCTCATCTGCATCACGGCGGCAAGGTGCTCGAGGCGCGCTTCAGCCTCGTCTGACAAACGAACCGTCATAACCATGGCGGCATCCTCCTCTGGTTGCATCATGATACCGCGCAGGGGCGAGCCGGAGGGCGTCAACAGTGAGGGCGTGGCACGGCCCATAGAGGTGACCAAGCTTGACTCATATGTCAGCCGCCCGCGCCGATTTCGCCGCGTCCTACCGGCCCCATCGTCCCGTGTAACGCCCACGTAAACTCCCCCTCTCCCACCCCGCCCGGCGGGGTGAGCCAGTCGTTACCTCCCCGCCCCCGACCGCGCCGTCCCGGGTAATGCCTCCTCCCTACGCTGGCGGCACGTCCCGCCCATGCGGGGCGCTGCACCTCCCCGCATCGCCCACCGGAGGACTCCGTGACCGTCACCGACCCGCGCCCCGAAACCGCTCAAGCGCCAGCCGCCGCAGCCCTCCAGCACCGCCCCGGCCGCTGGATCGACAACTGGAACCCCGAAGACACCACGCAGTGGAACACCGAAGGTAAGGCCATCGCCGCCCGCAACCTGCGGTGGTCGATCTTCGCCGAGTTCCTCGGGTTCGTCGTCTGGCAGCTGTGGTCGGTCGTCGTCGTCTCGCTGCCGGCGGCGGGCTTCCAGCTTTCGACCGGTGAGATCTTCTGGCTCATCTCGATGCCGAGCCTCGTCGGCGCGACGCTGCGCATCCCCTACACGTTCATGGTTCCGCGCTTCGGCGGTCGCAACTGGACGATCGTCTCGGCCGGCCTCCTGCTCATCCCGAGCATCGGGCTCGCGATCGCGGTCAGCAACCCCGCGACCCCCTTCGGCGTCCTCCTGCTGATCGCAGCCCTCGCCGGCTTCGGCGGCGGCAACTTCGCCAGCTCGATGTCGAACATCACCTTCTTCTACCCGGCCGCCCAGAAGGGCTGGGCGCTCGGGCTCAACGCCGCCGGCGGCAACCTCGGCGCCTCGGTCGCCCAGTTCGTCGTCCCCATCGTCATCACCGTCGGCGCTGCCGCGACCCTCAACCTGCCCCTCGCAGGTCTCATCTGGGTGCCGCTGATCCTCGTCGCAATGGTCGGCGCCTCCCTCCGGATGGACAACCTCTCCGCAGCCAAGGCCGACATCGCGGCATCCCTCGCCGCTCTCAAAGAGCCGCACCTGTGGATCCTCGCGGTCCTCTACATCGGAACCTTCGGCTCGTTCATCGGCTTCGCGGGCGTCTTCCCGAAGCTGCTCGCCGACACGTTCCCCGACTTCAAGGGCATCGCGATCGGCACGGCGACCGTCACCCTCGCCTTCCTCGGCGCCCTCGTCGGCTCGCTCGCCCGGCCCTACGGCGGCAAGCTCGCCGACCGCTTCGGCGGCACGGTCATCACGATCGGCGCATTCACGGTGATGGGCCTCGGCATCCTGAGCGTGATCCTCACCCTGCCGACGCAAAACTTCGCGATCTTCCTGCTCTGCTTCCTCGTGCTGTTCGCGGCGGCGGGCATCGGCAACGGCTCGACCTATCGCATGATCCCGACGATCTTCGCCCTCCGCTCCAACGGCGGGATCGGCGCGCAGCGCAAGGCGGCTGCGGCCCTCGGCCTCATCTCGGCGATCGGCGCCTACGGCGGCTTCTTCATCCCGCAGGTGCTCGGATTCTCGAAGACCACGTTCGGCTCGTACGTCCCCGCCCTCGGCAGCTTCGTCGCCGCGTACGTGATCTTCCTCGCCCTCACCGCGGGCGTGTACCTGCGCATGTCGACCAAGTCCGGCACTCGGATCTGACGCCATGAGCTCCGCCGACACCCACTGCCCCTACTGCGCGCTGCAGTGCGCGATGACCGTCACCCACCAGGGTGAAACCACGGTCACCGGCCGCGACTTCCCCACCAACCGGGGAGGACTCTGCGCGAAGGGCTGGACGTCGGCGGAGCTCCTCGCGTCTCCCCAGAGACTCCGGATGCCGTTGCTCCGCCAACCCGACGGCACCCTCGCCGAGACCACCTGGGATGAGGCACTGGATGCCGTGGCCTTGGCCTTCCGCGAGACGAAGGCCACCCACGACCCCGACGCGAATGCGATCTTCGGCGGCGGCGGACTCACCAACGAGAAGGCCTATCAGCTCGGCAAGTTCGCCCGCGTCGCCCTCGGCACGTCGCGCATCGACTACAACGGCCGGTTCTGCATGTCGTCCGCGGCAGCGGCATCCAATCGCGCCTTCGGCATGGACCGCGGCCTGCCGTTCCCGGTCACCGACCTCGACGACGCCGCGACGATCCTGCTGCTCGGCTCGAACGTCGCCGCGACCATGCCGCCCTTCCTCGCCCACCTCGCCGGGGCACGAGCCGCGGGCGGGCTCATCGTCGTCGACCCGCGCCGCTCGGCCACCGCGCGCCTCACCGAAGACGGCGCCGGCACGCACCTGCAGGCGGCTCCCGGAACCGACCTTCCGCTCCTGCTCGGCCTCACGCACATCGTCATCGCCGAGGGCCTCCTCGACCGCGCGTATATAGAGGAGCGCACGACGGGGTTCGACGCGGTGCGGCGGTCGGTCGCCGCATGGTGGCCCGAGCGGACGTCCTCGACGACCGGCGTCCCCGTGGTGCAGCTCCGCGAAACCGCCCGACGCCTCGCTGCGGGCGGCGCGTTCATCCTCACCGGACGCGGCGTCGAACAGCACGTCGACGGCACCGCCACCGCGACCGCCGCGATCAACCTCGCCCTCGTACTCGGTCTCGTCGGGGGCGAGGGCTCGGGCTACGGCACGCTGACGGGCCAGGGCAACGGCCAGGGCGGACGCGAGCACGGCCAGAAGGCCGACCAGCTCCCCGGATACCGCTCCATCCGCGATCCCGACGCCCGCCGGCACGTCGCCGAGGTCTGGGGCGTCGATCCCGATGAGATCCCGGATGCCGGCATCCCGGCCACCGCCCTGCTCGGCGAACTCGGCGGGCCGGTCAAGACGCTGCTGGTCGCGGGCTCGAACGTCGTCGTCTCGGCACCCGACGTCGACGCCGTGCGCGCGCGGCTGAACGCCCTCGACACCCTGATCGTCTGCGACTTCTTCCTCTCCGAGACCGCGGAGCTCGCCGACATCGTGCTGCCGGTGCTGCAGTGGGCTGAAGAGGAGGGCACGATGACCTCACTCGAGGGCCGCGTGATCCGCCGTCGCCGCGCGCTACCCGGACCCGAGGGAGCCCGCAGCGAGCTGTGGATCATGGCCGAGATCGCGCGGCGTCTGGGCGCGGCATCCACGTGGTCGATCGATCCGTCCGAGGTCTTCGACGAGCTCGCCCGCG
This sequence comes from Microbacterium sp. BH-3-3-3, assembly GCF_007679045.1. Taxonomy (GTDB): domain Bacteria; phylum Actinomycetota; class Actinomycetes; order Actinomycetales; family Microbacteriaceae; genus Microbacterium; species Microbacterium algihabitans. The sequence goes on from NZ_VEFS01000001.1 coordinate 710,856, forward strand.
CGTCGGAGGGCGGCATCGCCGACTACTCCGGCCTCTCGCACGCGCTGCTCGACACCGGCATCGAGGCCTACTGGCCGTACCGCTCCGGGAGCACGCCGCGTCCCTTCACCCATCGCTTCGCCCACGCCGACGGCCGCGCCCGGCTCGTCCCCGTCGAGGCCACTCCCCCGACCCCGACCGACCGCGGCGCCGACCTCACCCTCACCACCGGCCGATACCTGCAGCAGTACCAGTCGGGAACCCAGACCCGCCGCGTGGCCGAGCTCCACAGCGCCCGCCCCGAGGCGCGGCTCGAGATTCATCCGGCGACGGCGTCTCGGCTCGGCATCCGCGACGGAGCCCTCGTCGCCGTCTCGAACACGCGCGGCACCGTGCGTGCGCGGGCGAGCGTGACCACGGATATCCGCCACGACACCGTGTTCCTGCCGTTCCACTACGCGGGCGACGAGTGCGCCAACCGCCTGACCGAGGCCATCGTCGACCCGACCTCGGCCATGCCAGAGTTCAAGCGCACGCGGGTTCGGGTCGAGGCGATTCCGGATGCCACGACCCCGGCGGTCCATCACGTTGCGGCCTCGCCCGTCGTCGTGGCGGAGCACCCGGGGGTCGCGCCCGCGCTCGTCGGCGTCGCAGGGACCCGAAGCACCCAGGAGGAGACCCATGTCTGAGCGTGTGGTGCTGGTGGGCTACGGCCCCGTCGGGGCGCGGCTGGTCGAGGGGCTCCTGCCCGCGGTGCGCGAGGGGCGGATCGACCTCACCGTCGTCGGCGCCGAACCGCACGACGTCTACAACCGCGTGCTGCTCGCCGAATACGCCGTCGGCCGCACCGATCGCGACGGTCTCGACATGAGCGACCGCCGCGTCGCCGAAGACGCGGGTGTGCGGTTCGCGCTCGGGACGACGGTGGTCGACGTCGACCGGAACCTGCGCGTGGTGCGCCTGCACGACGGCATCCGGATTCCCTACGACCGACTCGTGCTCGCCACCGGCGCGCGGGCGAACGTCCCGACGCTCGCCGGACTCGAGCGGGCACAGCGGCACCGCTCCGCGCGCCCAGCCGACCCCTCCGCCCTGGATCAAGGAACCGCCCCGCTCCCCCGCGGTGTCGTGGCCCTGCGCGACCTCGCCGACGCCGAGCACGTGCGCGCGGCGGTCTCGGCGGGTCAGCGCATCGTCGTGCTCGGCGCGGGAGTGCTCGGCATGGAGCTCGCCCTCGCCGCCGCCGAAGCGGGCGCCGAGGTGGTCGTGACGTATCACTCGGCCGCCCCCATGAATCGGACGCTCGATGAGAACGGCGGACGCGTGCTCGCCGCCGCGGCGAGCGCCGTGGGCGTCGAGATGATGCACCACGCGCGCGCCGAGAGCATCGTGCAGCGCTACGACGACCACGGTCAGGCCTGGTTCGACGGACTCGTCTGCGCCGACGGCAAGGTGCTCGCGGGCGACCTGCTGGTGCTGTCGTGCGGCGTCGGAGCGCGGACGGAGCTCGCATCGCTGTCCGGACTCGCCACCTCGGCCGGCGTGCTCGTCGACGCCTCGTCGCGCTCGTGGACCGACCCGAACGTCTTCGCGATCGGCGACTGCGCGCACGTCGCCGACCCCGCCGATAACGAGCCCGACGGTCGCGTGCCGGGAGGCCCGAGCGGACTCGTCGGCCCCGGCTGGCGGCAGGCCGACCGGCTCGCGGCCCTGCTGTCGTCGGGGGTCGAGGGACCCGCCGCCGTCGAACGCCCCGGCGTCGTGATGCTCAAGGCCGAGGGCATCGACGTGGTCGCCGGCGGCGCGGTCGACGCCGATCCGTTCTCGCACGCTCCCGGATGCCACGGCCCCCAGGTCACGCTCTGGACCGACCCCGCGCGCGGCGCGTACGTGAAGCTCGTGACCGTCGAGGGCGTGCTGACCGGCTTCGTCGCGGTCGGGATGCCCCGAACGGGTGCCGAGCTCACGCTGCTCTTCGAGCGCGGGTCGGAGCTGCCCGCCGACCGCTCGTCGCTGCTGCGCCTCGACGCCGCGGATGCCGGAATGCCCGCCGTCGGCGACCCCTTCGCCGCGGATGCGACCGTGTGCTGGTGCAACGGGGTGAGCGCGGGGGCGATTCGCGAGGCCGTCACCGCGGGCGAGCCGACGGTCGCGTGCGTGAAGTCCGCGACCCGCGCCGGCACCGGCTGCGGCGGCTGCGTCGGGCGGATCACCGAGCTGCTGGCCCGCGAGGCCGTTCCGGCGTGAGGACGCGCGTCGCCGGCGGCATCGGCGCGTGCATAACTCCGGAAAAACGGGCGCAGACCCGGCCTGAATCGCGTCCTCGACCCGCTCGGCATCCGGGATTTCCGGAGTTCGGCACGCCGTAGTCAGTGCCCGGGGCGACGCACCGTTGGCGCGAAGCGAGAACGTCTTTCGCATTCCGGCTCAAGCCATGCCGGGCGGCGCGCTGCGTCGCCATAATCGCGGGAGGCGCGCGCGGGGGGCGCGTCGGCGGGAGCTGCGGGGGCAGCAGTCGCTCTTCTTCCCGCCTTCGACGCGTGCGCTCGATTCAGCACCCTTCGACGGGTGGCAGGGCCGAGCGCGAAGGCGCTCGCCTTCACCACCGAGAGATCCGAAGGAACCACATGACCGACAACACTCCGGCTTACCCCGCCGGCTGGTACGCCGACGTGAACGCGCCGGGCACCGAGCGCTACTACGACGGCCAGGCGTGGACGAATCAGTCCCGCCCGGCGCCGACGACCGTTCCCGTCGCAGCCGACGGAACGCCCGCCAAAGCACCCTGGTACAAGCGGAAAGCCATCATCATCCCCGTCGGCATCGTGGCCGGGATCATCGTGATCGGCGGGATCGGCGGCGCGATCTCGGGTGGCAAGGGAGCCACCACCGCGGCCGCCGACAAGGCGCCCGCTGCCGCCGCCGCACCCGTCGCCGAAGAGGCTGCTGAAGAAGAAGTCGCCGTGCCCGAGACCACGGGTCTCACCGCGAAAGAAGCAGCAGCGCTGCTCGAGAACGCGGGCCTCGAGGTCGATTTCTCCGCCACGAAGGGCGTCGTTCTCGATCGCGACAACTGGACGGTCCTGAGCAGCACGCCCGCCTCGGGATCGACGGTCAAAGCAGGCGACACGATCGTCGTCAACGTCGAGAAGACGGTCACCGAGGCCGCTCCGGCCCCTGCGGAGTCCGCACCCGCGGCACCCGCGCCTGCACCCGCGCCCGCCCAGCCCGAGAAGCCCGCGATGTCGACCGCGCAGTCCAGCGCCCTGCGGTCCGCCGAGTCCTACCTGTCCTTCAAGGGCTTCTCTCGTGCCGGCCTGACGGAGCAGCTCACCAGCGAGTACGGCGAGGGTTTCGCTGCCGAGGACGCCGAGTTCGCAATCGCCTATCTGGAGTCGACCGGAGCGGTCGACTGGAACCAGGAGGCCGCGGAAGCCGCTCAGTCGTACCTCGACTTCAAGGGCTTCTCGCACGACGGGCTCTTCGATCAGCTGACGAGCGAGTACGGCGAGCAGTTCACCGCCGATCAGGCCAACTTCGGTCTCGCCGCCGTCGGTCTGTGAGTCGTGAGGGGTGGGCGCTGCGGCGTCCTCCCCGTCCCGACCTCCCTCCAGGCTGTCGCTGTGCACAACTCCGGAAAGACGGGCGGAGACCCGGCCTGGACCGCCTCTTCGACACCTTGGCATCCGGTATTTCCGGAGTACGGAACGCCCCACCTTGCGATACCGCCCCGAAACGCGACGGCAGTACAGTTCACGCGTGCCTCCGATCGAGAACCTCGTGGCCTTCGTCGCCGCGTCGGTCGTCATCATCGTCATCCCCGGCCCGAGCGTGCTCTTCGTGATCGGACGCTCGATCGCGCTCGGCCGTCGCGCGGGCGTGCTGAGCGTCGTCGGCAATGCCCTCGGAACTGTTCCCGCGGTGCTCGCCGTGGCGTTCGGGGTCGGGGCGATCGTCGCCTCATCGATCGTCGCGTTCACCGTGTTGAAGATCGTCGGCGCGGTCTACCTGGTGTGGCTCGGGATCCAGGCCATTCGCCACCGCCATGCCCACGTCACGGGCGCGACCGGCGGCCCCACCTCATCGTGGACACTGCTGCGCCAGGGCTTCATCGTCGGCCTGACGAACCCCAAGACCATCGCCTTCTTCGTCGCCGTGCTGCCGCAGTTCGTCGATCCCCACGCGGGTGCCGTCTGGCTGCAGTTGTTGCTGCTCGGACTGACCTTCCAGGTGCTCGCGCTCGCGTGCGAAAGCACCTGGGCCCTCGCCGCGGGCACGGCACGCAACTGGTTCGCCCGTTCGCCGAAGCGCATCTCGACCCTCTCGGGCACCGGCGGCGTCATGATGATCGGCCTCGGCGGCGCGCTCGCGCTCACCGGTGCGAAGAGCTGACGCGGGTCGTCTCACCGGGCGCTGGTCGCGTGACCGGGGTCGTCTCGCCGAACGCGGGGCGTCGCATCGGGCGCGATTCTCGCGAGACTGCAACTCGCTGACAACTCCGCGTCACCCTGCAACGCAGTTGTCAGCGAGATGCAGTCTCGGCGCCGAGGGCGGCCCACTCCGTCGCAGCGTCAGCGCCCCCGCACACCCAGATCGGTGGATGCCGCACCCTCAATCCGCGTGCCGTCGGGGGCGTAGCGCGAGCCGTCGACGGGGCTGTCCCACGAGCGTTCCGCGTCGTTCCAGGTCAGCGGGGCGGGGGCGACGATCGCGCGCGTCTGCCCGTCGACCGTCGAGACCGCGGCCGTTCGCAGGCCCTGGCGCGACACGACTCCCGCGCCCTCGGCCGGTCGCTTGACCGGCGCGGGGGTGGCGTCGGCGAATGCTTCCGCCACGACCGACGCACGTCTCCCGGCTTCGCCGATCCCCCGGCCGAGGTCGGCGGGAACGGTCATGCGCGTGCCCATCGTGCGCATCCAGCGCGGGCGGTCGCGCCACGACACCTCGCGGATCTCGTCGCTCAACCGCATCGCCGCCGCCGGGGCGTTCGTCAGGCCCCACCCCGCGTATCCGGTGGCGAAGCGCAGGCGACCGAGGCCCCGCGGCATCCCGCCGACGAAGGGAACGAGGTTGTGCGACTGGTAGTCCTGCCCCGACCAGCGCGCGAGCTCCGCCCCGACCGGCAGCGTCCGCCGCGCCCACGCGGCGAGGGCTTCGGCGAGCGCGACTTCCGACGAGGCGGACCCCACCGGATGCCGTGCCCCGGTCACGATGAGAGCGGCACGTCCGAACGACGAAGGCGCGGCGACGACACTGCGTCCCTCGGCGCCGACCTCGCTCCACATGCCGCCCGGGGTCTCGGCATCCGCATCCATCTCGAACGCGATCGCCCATGACCGCAGGGCTCGCGTCTTGAGGTCGTAGAGCCCGCGCCGCGTGATGGGCGTGCCGGTCGCCAGCACCACGGTGTCGCCGAAGAGGGTGCCGTGGTCGGTGTCGACGCGGCCCTCGGGCAGCACGCTGACATCGCTCACGCGCACGCCCGTGTGCAGGGTCGCTCCGGCGTCGACGGCAGCGCGGGCGAGGGTGTGCGCGAGCCGCACCGGGTCGAGCGCGAGCTGATCGTCGAGCGCGATGGCCCGCACCGGAGTGCGTCCGCCGAAATCGCTCGGGGCGTCCTCTCGGATCGCGAGGCCCGCCTCCCGCGCGGCGTCGCGCACCGCGTCGAGGGCGACGTCTGTCGCGAGGCCTCGACCGAAGGTGAACGAGGCGCGCCGGTCGGCATCCGCCCCCGCCTTCTCAGCGAGCCACTGCTGCCCCGCCTGGTTCGCCTCGACGTAGGCCCGCACGAGGGTGGCGGGGTGATGCGCGCGCAGAGTTGCGAGCGTCGACCCCTGCAGCACGGATGCCATGCCCACCGACGCCCCGGTCGAACCCCGACCCACGTCGCCCGCGTCGACCACCGCAACGTCGACTCCCGCCTCGGCGAGCATGACGGCGGTCGACAGGCCCGTGATCCCGGCCCCGACGATGACGACATCGTGCCGCCCACCGTCCTTCAGAGGTGCCGTCTCGACGGACGCGGAATCGGTGTGCCACAGGGAGGACGTCATCGTTCCATCCCACTCCGGATGCCGGCGCCACAGCATCCGCTTGCCTCGACGGCCGCGATCGTCTACCCGTCCTCCCCACCCGGCGGATTCCCGCGTGAGGGGTCGATCGGTGTCGCCTCGGAGCGTTCTCGGCGACACATCTCGACCCCTCACGCACCGCGGCGCGGGCCGCGCACCCACCCCGCGGATAGGCTCGACGCGTGACCGACAACGCCGCCCCCACGAGTCGAACGGCCGTGGTGGCCGCGGCCATCGACCTCTTCGTCGAGCACGGGTACGACCAGACCTCGGTCGAGCAGATCGCGCAGGCCGCGGGAGTGTCGCGTTCCACGTTCTTCCGGCAGTTCGGCGGCAAAGAAGACGTTGTATTCGCCGACCACGAGGTGCTCATCGCCGAGACCCGCGCCTACCTCGCCCAGCCGCACGATGACCCCTGGGCCGCGGTGTGCGAGGCCTCGGTGCGGGTGTTCCGTCACTTCGCGGCCGACCCCGAGGTCGCGCGGCGGAGATACGCGATCGTGCGGCAGGTTCCGGGGCTGCGCGACCGCGAGATCATCACGGTCTTCCGCTACGAGCGCCTGTTCGACGAGTACCTGCGCGAGGCGCTCCCCGGCCTCGACCCGCTCGACGCCGTCGGGTTCTCGGCCCTCGTGACCGCCGTGCACAACCACGTGCTGCGCCGTCTCATGCGCGGCGCCCGGGTGCCGGCATCCGTTCTGCGTCGCGCTCTCGACGACGTGCTGCGCCGCTACGGCGTGCACCCCGACGGCGACGATTCCGCCAGCGACGACCTCATCGTCGCCGCGTTCCCCCGCCGCATGCCCTCCGCAGAGGTCACGCGGCGCCTGCGCGCGACGCTCGGCGACTGAGGCGCGGAGCCGGCGCTCGGCACTCGGCCCTCGGCGCTCGGCGCTCGGCCCTTTGGGGTCGCGAGACTGCATCTCGCTGACAACTGCGCTGCAGCCTGACGCCGAGTTGTCAGCCGGATGCAGTCTCGCGCTCTCGAGGCACGCTCGGCGACCCGGCGACCCGGAATGCTCCACCCGAGCGTTCGCCCCGAGCGCCAGGGCATGCGCGGCACTGAGTACCAACATGCGCGATACTGGGACCCATGACCATCGACGCCGATGCCCGCACGCTCCCCGGAGAGCGCGTCGCCCACTACGACCTGCTCGGTCGCCGCGACACCGACTACTACGCGGTGTTCGCCGACATCCCCGACGCCGACCGCGCCGTGTGGGACACCGCGAAGGCCTTCGCCGACGAGGTCGGCACGCGCATGCAGAGTGAATGGGATGCCGCGAGCTACCCGATCGACCTGGTGAAGCGCATGGGCGAGCTCGAGCTGTTCACCGACGGCATCGAGCACGACGAGCTGCCCTACACCTCGCCCCTGGCGGCGGGTCTGGTCAACATGGAGATCTCGCGCCACGACGGCTCCCTCGCCACCGCCCTCGCCGTGCAGGGCGGGCTCGCGCTGCGGACGCTGGCGTTCTACGGCTCGCCGGAGCAGCAGCAGCGCTGGCTGAAGCCGCTCGCCGACGGAACCGTGCTCGGCGCTTTCGCGCTGACCGAGCCCGACCATGGCTCCGACTCCGTCTCGCTCGAGACGACGGCGACGCGCACGGCCGACGGCTGGTCGCTCAGCGGCACGAAGAAGTGGATCGGCAACGGCGCCTCCGGCGGCATCACCTTCGTGTGGGCGCGTGTCGAGAACGAGGGCGGCGACGACCACGGCAACGTGCGGTGCTTCCTCGTCGAGCAGGACACCCCCGGCTACGTCGGCACCGTGATCACCGGAAAGGTGTCGCTCCGCGGCATCCACCAGGCTCATATCGCGATGGACGACGTGCGTCTGTCCGCGGATGCCGTGCTGCCCGGCACCCGCACGTTCAAGGACGCATCGGTCGTGCTCTTCGCCACGCGCTCGGGCGTCGCGTGGTCGGCGCTCGGCCACGCGACCGCCTGCTACGAGATCGCGCGGACGTATGCCACCGAGCGCATGCAGTTCGGAAAGCCCCTCGCGAAGTTCCAAATGGTGCAGGAACGCCTCGCCCAGATGCTCGACGAACTCACCGCGATGCAGCTCTACTGCCGCCGTCTCGCCGACCTCGAGTCCTCGGGCGGCCTGCGCCCCACCCAGGCATCGCTGGCGAAGTACCACAACACCCGCGCCGCGCGTCGGGTCGCCGCGATCGCCCGCGACCTGCTCGGCGGCAACGGCATCTTGCTCGAGAACGGCGTCATGCAGCACATGGCCGACATCGAGGCGATCCACACCTACGAGGGCACCGAGAGCGTCCAGGCGCTCCTGCTCGGCCGCGACATCACGGGCATGAGCGCGTTCGTCTGATCCCGGATGCCGTAACCCCGGCGCCCCGATCGCCTCGGCCAGGGCGCCGGTCACCGCACCCCGCGGATCGGTCGACGTCGGCCCGCGCTGCGCCGCGTCCCGCGGAACGGTGCGGGCCTCGGCATCCGTCGTCCTATCCGGCACCCGGGGACGGCGCAACCTCCGCACCCATGTCGGAGGCCCCCGCTACCTTGTGAGCATGGGCCTGTTCTCTCGTCATCCCGCGCCTCGCGACGCCGTCAACTCCGTCGCGCAGGCCGTCCAGACTCCGCCGAAGAGCCTGTGGGCCGACGGGTTCGGCCGTCTGGCGGTGCGGGCCGTGCAGATCATCGTCGTGGTGATCCTCGTCGCGGGGCTCATCTGGGGCATCCAGCAGGTGACGCTCGTGGTCATCCCCCTCGTGCTGGCCCTCATCTTCGCGTCCGCCTTCGGCCCCGTCACCATGTGGATGCGCCGCAAGGGCGTGCCCTCGGTCATCGCGACGCTGCTCACGCTGCTGGCCGTCGTCGTGGTGCTCGCCGCGCTCGGATGGCTGGTCGCCAACGCCGTCATCAACCAGTGGGACTACCTCAGCTCGCAGGCCGTGCAGGGCTTCGAGCAGGCGCAGGACTGGTACCACACGCTGCCCTTCGCGATCTCCCAAGACCAGGTCAACCAGGCGATTCAGGGCATCCAGGGCTTCGTCACGAGCTCGTCCTTCGGCACCGGTGCGCTCGCGGGTGTGAGTGCGATCGCGTCGTTCGTGACGGGCTTCGTGCTGATGGTCGTCATCCTCTTCTTCTTCCTCAAAGACGGCCCGCGCATGTGGGAGTTCGTCCTTCGTCCGTTCCACGGCAGCGACTACGAGCGGGCGCGCCGCATCGGTGACAAGACCGTGACGGTCCTCGGTTCGTACGTGCGCGGCACGGCATCCGTCGCCGCCGTCGACGCGATCGGCATCGGCATCGGCCTCGCGATCCTGCAGGTGCCGCTCGCCCTGCCGCTGGCTGTGCTCGTCTTCCTGCTCGCGTTCATCCCGATCGTGGGTGCGGTCACCGCCGGCATCCTCGCCGCACTGGTCGCGCTCGTCACCAACGGCCCGATCGTGGCGCTGATCGTCGTCGGAATCGTCGTGCTCGTGAACCAGCTCGAGGGCAACTTCCTCCAGCCGGTGCTCATGGGGCGCTCGATGAAGCTGCACTCGTTCGTCGTGCTCGTCGTGCTGGCCGGCGGTACCGCGATCGGTGGCATCCTCGGCACCCTGCTGGCCGTGCCGCTGACCGCCGTGGTCTGGGGCATCATCACCGTCTGGAACGGCCCCGACAAGCCGGCCGAGTGGGCGCGCCGCAAGAAGCGCAAGAACCCCGTGCCGCTGGCGGGCGACGAGAGCTGACGGCCATGCCGTACGACATCCCCGCACCGATGCTGGCGAAGTCGGTGCCCGAGGTTCCGGAGCACGCCAAGGTCGAGGGCGGCTTCAGCTACGAACCCAAGTGGGACGGCTTCCGCGCCCTGATCTCGTGGGACGGCACCGACGTCGAGATCGGCAGCCGCGGCGCCAAGCCGCTGACGCGGTACTTCCCCGAGCTCGTGGCGGCGTTCGCCGAACTGCTGCCCGAGCCGTGTCTCATCGACGGCGAGGTGGTCGTCGCTCGCGATGCCGAGGGCGGCCAGCGTCTCGACTGGGAGGCGTTGTCGCAGCGCATCCACCCCGCGGCCTCGCGTGTGAACATGCTCGCCGAAGAGACCCCGGCCATGTTCATTGCGTTCGATCTGCTCGCCCGGGGCGACCGCGACCTGCAGTCCGAGCCGTTCGCGGAGCGGCGCGCCCAGCTCGAAGACCTGCTCGGCGCCGTGCCGCACCCCGTGCACGTCACGCGCACGACCGACGACCCCGACCTCGCGCGCCGCTGGCTGGCCGAGTTCGAGGGCGCGGGCCTCGACGGTGTGATCGCGAAGCCCCTCGCCCAGCCCTACGCGCCGAACAAGCGCACGATGTTCAAGATCAAGCACGCCCGCACCGCCGATGTGGTCGCCCTCGGCTACCGCATCCACAAGTCGGGCGAGGGAGTGGGCTCGCTACTCGTCGGCCTCTACGACGACGAGGGCCGGCTGCACGGCGTCGGCGGCGTCTCGGCGTGGACCGACAAGCGCCGCAAGGAGCTGATCGACGAGCTCGCTCCCCTGGTGGAGCGCGACGCCGACGGCGGGGCCGTGGTTGGCGAGACCGACCGCTCGCGCTTCTCGGCGTCGAAAGACGTGTCGTTCGTGCGGCTGCGTCCCGAGCTCGTGCTCGAGGTGCGTTACGACCAGCTCGAGGGCATGCGCTTCCGCCACACCGTCCAGTTCGACCGCTGGCGCCCCGACCGCGACGCCCGCTCCTGCACCTTCTCGCAGCTCGAGACCGTCAACTCGTACGACCTGGGCGACGTGCTCGACTGAGACCGGCCGGCTCGTCGAGCTGGCGGCGCGCCCGGGGGCGTGGCATCTGCCGCCGCTCTCTGAAGTGGTGCGGCCGCGCGCCCGGGGCGTGGCATCCGCCCCCGCTCTCCCGTGTGACGCGGCCGCGCGCGTCACGAGAACAGGAGATGCCACGAGAACAGGCTGAAACCGGCGCAATCGTCCTGTTCTCGACGCAGTTGCCTGTTCTGGTGACACCGGCGGCGGGCAGCCCCCGCCCCCCGCCCGACGCGGCCGCGCACCGCACGTCACGAGAACAGGGGATGCCACGAGAACAAGCGGAAACCGACGCAATCGTCCTGTTTTCGACGCACTGTCCTGTTCTGGTGACGCCGCGCGGCGCCCGCGTCAGCCGGGTGACGCCGAGTGGCGCCCGCGTCAGCCTGGTGACGCCGAGCAGCGCCCCGCGTCAGCCACGTCGGCTCATCGGATCGCCGCGGCATCCGCCTCCCGCCCCGCCCGCCGAGCGATCACGACCACTCCCGCCGACGCCCCGGCGAACATCGCGGCGAGGATCGCCCACCCGCCCGTGCCGAGGTCGATCGCGGTGAGCGTCACGACCGCGGGCGCGATCATCGCCCCGACCGCATACCCGGTGCCGTAAACGCCCTGGTAGCTGCCCATGCGCTCCTGCGGGGCGAGGTCGAAGCTCAGGCTCCAGCCCGCGGCGCTCGACATGATCTCGGCGAGCGAGTGCATGACGGCGGCCGCCAAGAGCACCACGATCACCAGCGTCGCGGGACCCCACCCGTCTCCCCCGACCCACCCGGCGCCCGCCCACAGCGCGCACGCCGCGACCATGAGCCATCCGGCTCGCGTCATCGCGCGCCCCGCGCCGGCGAACGTTCCGGTGCCGCGGCTCATCCGCACCTGCAGCAGCACGACGACGACCGTGTTGACCAGCAGGAGCGGACTCACGACCACGTCGGCGGCGATCGTGTGCGAGACGACCCACAGCGGCACGCCGATCTCGAACACCCCGAACTGGATGCCGAAGACCCCCATCAGAGCGGTCAGCCACAGGAACCGCGGGTCGCGGTAGGGGCTTCGGCCCGCTGGAGCGGGGGCATCCGACGAGGGCTCCGCGACCGCCACGTCGACGCGCGCCGGATCCAGGCCGGCCACGAGCACGGCGGACGCGAGGAAGAGCGAGCCGGCGAGGGTCATCGTCAGGTGGAAGGCGAACGGCGTGCCGAGCGCGAGGGGAATGGCGGCGACCGTCGTGCCGACGCCGATGCCGACGTTCGTGACGGTTCGCATCGTGGCGCGGATGCGCACGCGATCCTCGCCGCGGAACGCCCGTCCGACGACGGAAGAGCGCACGCTGCCGCCACCCTGCTGGGCGAGCAGCACCAGCGAGGCGACGACCACGAGCGTGGGCAGATCGCGCACGAACAGATAGCCGATGAGGGCGGCCCCCTGCACGACGTGCAGCACGACGAGCATCGTCCGCGCGCTGAAGCGGTCGGACAGGTGCCCGAACACGAGCGAACTCGCGACACCGACCGCGCCGGCGATCGTGAGGCCGATCCCGACAGTGACCGGCTCGAGCCCCACGATGAGCGTGAGGTAGAGCGTGGTGAGAGTGAAGAACGCGCCGCGGCCGAGGGTGTCCACCAGGGTGATCGTGAGCAGACGGCGGAGCGTCCGGTCCGTCTGCACGAGGGTTTTCAGGGGGACGGTGGGGATCGTGCTGGTCACGTGTCCATTGATCCAGGCGCGGCGGGGTCGTTCAATCGATGTAGCGTGGGGCTTCATGATCCGATACGAATTGGATGCCGCCGACATCTCGGCGATTCGCTTCGGCATCTCGCCGTTGTCGGAGCTCGGGCTCGGTCTGCGCGCTTTCTCGCAGCCCGAGGGCTTCCCTCTGCAGCGTCCGTGGCTCGAGCGGATCGCGTCGGTGCGCCCGCTACTCGATCTCGAGGTGCTGCTCGCGCTCGTCAACGACCGCAAGTGGACCGCCGACTTCGTGAACCCTCGGCCGGCTTCTCCGCTGACCTCGCTCGACGACGAACTGACCGCGCTCGGACGCATCACGCGCGCCCACTTCACGACCGACCTCGAGCGCGTGCACGGGGAGGTGCCCGCGGTGTTCCGTGGCCGGCACGACGTCGTCATCGCCCGCCTGCAACGCGCCCTCGCCACCGCGTGGGACCTGTGTTTCGCCCCGCACTGGGCGCGCATGAGCACGGTGCTGCGCGCCGACATCGCCTACCGCGGCCGCATCGCCGCCCAGGCCGGGATGGGCACCGTGCTCAACGGCCTCTCGGATGCCGCCCGCTACGACGGCCGCCACCTCGACGTGCGGCTGTGGAACCCCGAGATCCGCCGTCGCCCGGTGCGCGGCGACGGGCTCACTCTCGTCCCGTCGATCTTCACGGTCCGCGTCTCGACCCCCATCGACGACGACCTGCCACCCACCGTCATGTACCCCGCGCGCGGCCAGGGAGCGATGTGGTCGACGAGCGGACAGCCCGCACCCGATGCCGTGTCCGACCTGCTCGGCCGCACCCGCGCGACGTTGCTCGCGGCGCTCGGCGAACCGGCATCGTCTACCGACCTGGCCCTGCAGCTCGGGGTGTCGACTTCCGCGATCAACCAGCATCTGCGCGTGATGGAACGCGCCGGACTCCTCAACCGCGCGAGATACGGCCGCGCGGTGCTGTACTACCGCAGCGCCGCGGGCGACGCACTGACTCCCTAGGCGCCAGGCGTCTTCGCCCGCGAAGGCTGCACGCGCGGCGGCTCCCCGGGCATCTTCGGGAACTCGGGCGGGAACGGCAGCTCGCCCAGACCGCTGTCGAGGTCGCGCTGCCACCACTCCAGCAGGGTGTCGACGCGTCCGGGCTTGTCGGCGAACCCCTTCCACGGATTACCGACGGATGCCAGTCGCTCGGGGATCGAGCGCACGGTGAACGCGAGCGGGTCGAGGTCGTCGAGCTCGTCCCAGGCCACCGGCGTCGACACGGTCGCGGTCGGCAGCGCCCGCGGCGAATACGCCCCCGCCATGGTGCGATCCCGGTTCGCCTGGTTGAAGTCGACGAAGATCCGCTCGCCGCGCTCTTCCTTCCACCAGTTGGTGGTCACGGCATCCGGCATCCGGCGCTCGAGCTCACGTGCCGCGGCGATGACCGCGTGCCGCACGTCGAGGAACTCGTGCGTCGGCTCGATCGGGCAGAACACGTGCAGGCCGCGGTTGCCGCTCGTCTTGATCCACGGCTCGAGGCCCGCCTCGCGTAGCACCGCGCGTAGCTCGTGCGCGGCAGTGACCGCCTCGGCGATGCCCGTGCCCGGCTGCGGGTCGAGGTCGATGCGCAACTCGATCGGGTGGTCGGGGTCGGTCGCGAGCGAGGCCCACGGATGGAACACGATCGTGTTCATCTGCGCTGCCCACACCGCCGATGCGATCTCGCCGAGGAAGAGCTGCGGATGCCGGCGCCCGCTGTTGTACGTCACGGTCACGGCCTCGACGAAGTCGGGCGCGCCCTTCGGCGGGTTCTTCGAGAAGAAGGCTTCGCCCCCGACGCCCTCGGGGAAGCGCTCGAGCGACACCGGCCGGTGCCCGTTCGCCGCGATGAAGGGATCGGCGACGGCGATCAGGTACTCGGCGAGCTCGCGCTTGGTGATCCCAACCTCGGGCCACAGCACGCGGTCGGGGTTCGAGATGCCGACCTCGCGCTCGCCCTCGGGTCCCGGAACGGTCAACGTGATGCGGGGGGATGCCATGACCCGACGCTAGTGCGCGGGCCGGGGCCGTGTCTGCCCCGTTGCGGGCGAGCGGGCGGGGCGGCGCTTTTGCGGGGTAGCGCTCCCGTGGGGCGCCGCCGTTCCGGGGCACGCTTCGTGGCCCCGGGGCGACAGAAGTGGCCCCGGGGCCACGTAGGCACAGCACCTGTACGCCCCGTGGCACCCTCGCTCGAGCCGGGCACCGCATTTGGCCCCTGGGCCACACCGCATCCGGCGCGGATCGGGGCGCCGTCCACAGCCCCGGGGCGACAGAAGTGGCCCCGGGGCCACCTTCGCGCCGTACCCCGACGCTCGGCGACACGCGTGTCCAGCCCGGGCCACGGCATCCGGCACCGTCCTACGCTCGAGGGCATGACCACCGCTGCAGGCCGCACCGCCCTGGACATCGTCGACTGGCGCCGCCGCGTTTTCGCACTGTACGACGCGGTGCGCGAAGCCGACGACCCCGAAGACGCGCACGAGCTCTGGCGCATCGAGCGCGATGCGCTGTTCGCCGATCATCCCGCCACTCCCCTGCTTCCGGAGCAGCGGGACGGATTCGTCGGCCTGCCCCTCGCCCCCTACGACGCCGCGTGGCGGTTCGAGGTGCCGCTGCTCGACGCCGACGAGGCGTCGTTCGTCGCGACGACGGGCACCGATGGCGAGGTCGGCTTCGAGCGCATCGGGCGGGTGGAGCTCCCCGACACCGGCTCTCTCGATGTGTGGCGTCTCACCTCGTACGGCGGCGGCCTGTTCGTTCCGGTGCGCGATGCGTCGGCCGGACGCCCGGGCGGAACCTATGGCGGCGGACGCTACCTGCTCGACACGATCAAGGGGGCCGACCTGGGCACGGGTTCCGCGCCGGACACGCTCGTGATCGACTTCAACTTCGCGTACAACCCGTCGTGCGCGTACGACCCGATGTGGGCCTGTCCGCTCGCGCCCGCGGGCAACGTGCTTCCGGTCACCGTGCCGGTGGGCGAGCTCTACGGCGTCTGAGCGGTCACAACTCCGGAGAAACGGCCCCACTCGGGCCGGAACACCGCGGCGGCGGCGGCACCACGCGGCGGATCTCCGGAGTTGCACACGGGGCACCCGACCAGCTCCCGCCGCGCGCACCCACGGGCGACGTAGCGGCCGCACGGTCGCGGACCGACGGCTCGGCGAGGCGAGCGCCGTGAGGCGACGGCTGCGCCGGCCCCACGGCATCCGGAATCTACGAAGCGGGCGCCTCGTCGACCTCGGCCAGGGCGATGAGCGGCGCGAGCTCGTCGCGGGTCATGCGGATCCACGGGCCGGCGGCGTCGATCAGGATGCCGGTGAGCCCGCCGTCGGTGGCCAGCGCCTTCGACAGCTGAGCACGCTTTATGGGCAGCGGCTGGTCGCCGCGACCGAGGGCCAGCAGCTCGAGCGGGTGCGTGAATACCTCGAGGAAGCGCTCGCCCGCAGCCGACCGCGACTCGGCGACACCGATCGGGCCGTCTTCGCCCGCGCGGTTGACAGCGATCCACAGGGGCGCGTCGGCGATGATCGCGTCGACGATGGCGCCGGGCGTCTCGTCGCCGCGGGTCTCGCAGAGCAGAGTCTTGATGCGCAGTTCGGGATCGGCCTCGGTGACCATGCGCTCGAGCAGGGCCGAGGGGAGCACGGCACGGTGCTCCTCCGACGCGGGGTCGAGGATGATGCCCGCGTAGGGTCCGGCGAGCACGTGCCGCAGGAGCGCCATGATCGGCTGACCCATCGCCGAGGTGTCGCGATCGCCGTCGGCGTCGACGCTCGCACGCAACGCGAGTCCGCCCGTGTACGCGAGCACGAGCTGCTCGTCGCCGCGGTTCGCCACGGCCAGCGGCAGGTCTTTGCCCTCGGCGACGAGCGCACGCGCGTCGCCCTTCACCCGCAGGAACACGTGCCCCTGCAGCAGCTGACGAGCGACGTTGAGCAGCTGGTTGGGCTCGGGCTGACCGTTGATCTCGGCGAGGGCGTTGCCCAGCAGCACGTTGTCGCGCAGACCCGGAACCGTTTCGGGGGCCTCCGGGGCCTCCATCGCACCGGGCTGACGCGCCGAGGGGCGGTCGGCCACCGGCGGGGCGTTGGTCAGCTGCGGCGCTGCCTCGGGGGCGGCGCCGACACCGCGGAACGACGACATCGAGATGCCGACGGTCGGGGTCGCCTGGGCGGGGGCAGCGTCCGCGGCATCCGTTGCGGGAGCGGCGTCGCTCGGACCGGCAGGATCGACGGGCTGTTCGCCCGGCTCGATCGTGGAGTCGGGGCGGGCGGCCGATGCGTCGTCGGAGTCGGACTTCTTGCGGCGCGAGAAGAGAGCCATTGTTTCAGCCTAGCCGGGGCGTTCCCCCGCGCGGTCCGCGGGGCGCGCGCCGGGTGGTCGAGGCCGCGGGCGCGGCGCGGGGTCGGCGGGGTTCGGGTGTGGATGGGGATGTGGATTTGGCGCGGGGTCGGCGGGGTTGGGTGTGGGTTTGGGGCGGGGTCGGCGGGGTGCGGGTGCGGGTTTGGGGCGGGATCCGCAGCTTGGGGCGAGAATTTCCCGCCCCGAACGCAAGAACGCGCCCCAAACCCGGACGCCCGCGGCCCGGCGCGGTCCGACCGTCACCTCAATCGCCCGGCGGCGCGCTCCAGCGCACGTTTGGGGCACGATCCGCAGCTCGGGGCGGA
This sequence comes from Microbacterium sp. BH-3-3-3, assembly GCF_007679045.1. GTDB lineage: Bacteria > Actinomycetota > Actinomycetes > Actinomycetales > Microbacteriaceae > Microbacterium > Microbacterium algihabitans. The sequence continues at coordinate 728,079 of NZ_VEFS01000001.1, forward strand.
TATTTCACGCCCCAAACGGAAGAATGCGCCCCAAACGGGGAGCCCCGAGCCGACGCAGCGCCGCGACCGCCTCGAGAGTGCGATCGCAAGTGTTCGGGGCAGATTCCGCAGTTCGGGGCGGATATTTCACGCCCCGAACGCCAGAATCCGCCCCAAACGCCGGAATCCGACCCAAACGGGGAAGCCCGGCCGTCAGAGCTTGGCGATCGGCGCGATCTTGATGAGCAGCTTCTTCGGCCCGACCGAGTCGAACCGCACGTGCGCGACGCGCTTCGCGCCTTCGCCGGTCACGGCATCGACGCGGCCCTCGCCGAAGTCGTCGTGGCGGATGCGGTCGCCGGAGGCGAGCTCCATGTCGCCGTTGTCGCGCACCTTGGCCGGGATGCGGTTGGGGAACTTGCTCGGATCCGCCGGCGCGCGCTTCGGCAGCGGCACGAGGTCGTCGCCGTAACGGTTGCCCCCGGCCCCGGGCTGGCCGGGACGCCGACCGCGGGCGTTGAGCGCGCGCGACTGCGAACCGCCGCGACCGTTCACGTCACCGGGCGATTGCCTCCAGTCGATGAGGTCGGCGGGGATCTCCTGCAGGAATCGACTGGGCATCGCGACCGTCACCTCACCGAACTGCGCGCGCGTCATCGCGAGCGAGACGTGCAGGCGCTTGCGGGCGCGGGTGATGCCGACGTAGAACAACCGTCGCTCCTCCTGCGGACCGCCCGGCTCGTTCGCCGAGATGCGGTGCGGCAGCAGGTCTTCTTCGACACCGGTGAGGAACACCGCGTCGTACTCGAGGCCCTTCGCGGTGTGCAGCGTCATGAGCGACACGGATCCCGACGCGTCGTCGAGGTCGTCGGCGTCTGCCACGAGGGTGACCTCGGTCAAGAAGTCGATGATCGTGCCCTCGGGGTTGTTGCGCGCGAACTCGCGGGTCACGGCGACGAGTTCGTCGAGGTTCTCGAGGCGCGCTTCGTCTTGCGGGTCTTTGCTGGCGCGCAGGGCGTCGAAGTAGCCGCTCTTGTTCAGCAGCAGCGTGAGGCCTTCGGTGACCGAGGTGGAGGGGGCGAGCTCTCCGGATGCCGGGAGCATGACCGCCGTGGCCTCGCTCAGCACCGCGTCGAGTTGGTCGATGGCCTTCTGCAGCTTCGGGCCGACCCCGATCTGGGCCGAGTTCGCAAGGGCGTCGCGGAAGGTGATGCCGTGCTCGGCGGCGTAGCGGGCGATCGCCGTCTCGGTGACGTCGCCGATGCCACGGCGCGGACGGTTGAGGATGCGGCGCAGTGCCATCGAGTCCGCGGGGTTCGAGACGGCGATGAGGTACGCGAGCGCGTCTTTGATCTCGGCGCGCTCGTAGAACTTGGTGCCGCCCATGATCTTGTAGGGCACCGCGGAGCGGATGAAGATCTCTTCCAGCGCACGGGACTGCGAGTTGGTGCGGTAGAACACCGCGACGCCGGAGTAGGGAAGCCCCTTCTTGTGCAGCGCCTCGATCTCGTCGGCGACGAACTGCGCCTCGTCGTGCTGCGAGTAACCGGTGAAGCCGATGATGGGGTCGCCCGCGCCGACGTCGGTCCACAGCTTCTTGTCTTTGCGGTCGAAGTTGTTCGCGATGACGGCGTTGGCGGCCGAGAGGATGTTCTGCGTCGACCGGTAGTTCTGCTCGAGGAGCACGACCTTGGCACCCGGGTAGTCGCGCTCGAACTCGCTGATGTTGCGGATGTCGGCGCCGCGGAACGCGTAGATCGACTGGTCGGAGTCACCGACGACGGTGAGCGAGGCGGCGTCTTCGCCCGCGGGCTCGGCGTCGAAGATCATCATGCCGCCCGACGAGAACGGCTCGGCATCCGACCCCGGTGCCCGGGTGAGCTCGTGGATGAGCGCGTACTGCGCGTGGTTTGTGTCTTGGTATTCGTCGACCAGGATGTGCCGGAACCGCTTCCGATAGCGATCGGCGACCTGCGGGAACGCGCGGAAGAGGTAGACCGTCTGCGCGATGAGGTCGTCGAAGTCGAACGCGTTGGCCCGCTGCAGCTCGCGCTGGTACGAGCCGAAGATCTCGACGAACACGCGCTCGGCGGGGTCGCTCATGTTCGCGGATCGCGCGTACGACTCGGCATCCGCCAGCTCGTTCTTCAGCTTCGAGATGCGGCTCTGCGTGCCGGCCGGGGTGAGGCCGAACGAGTCGCCCTCGTGCTCTTTGACGAGACGCTTGATGAGGGCGCGCGAGTCGCCCGAGTCGTAGATCGTGAACGACTTGGTGAAGCCGAACTGCTCGGCCTCGCGCCGCAGAATGCGCACGCACGCCGAGTGGAACGTCGAGATCCACATGCCGTCGGCTTTCTGCCCGATGAGCTGGTGAACGCGCTCGCGCATCTCGCCGGCGGCCTTGTTGGTGAAGGTGATCGCGAGGATCTGACTCGGATACGCCTCGCGCGTGCGCAGCAGCGACGCGATGCGGCGCGTGAGCACACTCGTCTTGCCCGAACCCGCGCCCGCGACGATCAGCAGCGCCTGCCCGCGATAGGTGACGGCCTCGCGCTGGGGGCCGTTCAGGCCCTCGAGCAGGTCGGCGTCGGGGCGGGCCGACGACGGCGCGGGGCCGTCGAAGATGAGTGGCGTGGAGGCATCGGTCATGGCGGATCAAGTCTAGGCGGGGCCTCCGACATCGGCCCCCGGTGGGCTCCCTCTCGCGCTTCGGTGCGCGCGGGGTGGCCCCGGGGCCACGTTCAACGCCCCGGGGCCACGCCCGACGCCCCACATCCGCGCGGCAGGCCACGTTCAACGCCCCGGGGCCACGCCCGACGCCCCACAACCGCGCGGCCGGTCACCCGCAACGCCCCGCGTCCACGCCCAGCGCCGCACAACCCCGCGGCACCCACCGCCGCGTCAACGGGCCTGCGCTCAGACCCGCTCTTCGCCCGCCGCCCCCGCCGACAGCAGCGACTGCGCGCGGGCCAGGTGCTCGGCATCCACCGTCACATCCCATCGCTCGGCCTCGAAGCCCTGCACCGACGAGAAGTCGCGGCGACCGCCGGTCATCGCGTGGCCGACGAAGCCGAAGACCGCGCCCCACACCGCTCCGAGCACGAGGCCCAACAGCAGCAGGCCGAGGAATCCGGTCGGGGTCAGCAGCCCCACGAGCACGCCGATCATCAGGCCGAACCACGCGCCCGACGCCGCGCCCAGCAGAGCCGCGCGCCCGCGGGTGAGGCGGCCGGTGATCTGCTCGACGATGCGCACGTCGTGCCCGACGATCGCGGTGTGCTCGACCGGGAATCCGGCATCCGACAGCCGGTCCACGGCGGCCTGCGCGCCGGTGTAGTCGCTGAAGCTCGACAGGACGCGACGCTCGGGGGTGGCGCGGGTGATATCGGACATGGGGGTTCCTTCCCTCGGTGACCTCACGTTAACGCCGCCGACCGAGCACGATGGGCGCTTGCGCGGCGCGCGAGCAGCGATTAGTCACCGGGAGTCAAACCCCGGATGCCACCCCGCTGCGCCCGCGAGAATGGAGGCATGCGCTTGATCCTCAACGTCCTCTGGCTCGTACTCTCGGGTTTCTGGCTCTTCCTCGGCTATCTCGCCGCGGGGATCGTGCTGTGCGTGCTGATCGTGACGATCCCGTGGGGCATCGCGTCGTTCCGCATCGGCCTGTACTCGCTGTGGCCCTTCGGGCGCGAGATCGTCGCCAAGCCCCGCGCGGGCGTCGCGTCGTTCCTCGGCAACGTCGTGTGGGTGATCCTGGCCGGGTGGTGGCTCGCCCTCGGCCACATCTTCACCGGCCTGCTGTTGTGCGTGACGATCATCGGCATCCCGCTCGGCATCGCGAACTTCAAGCTCGTGCCCGTCTCGCTCATGCCCCTGGGCAAAGAGGTGCGCGAGATCCGCCGCGGCGGGCCGTTCGATGCGACCCTTGGGCGCCGCTGACGCTCAGCTTCGACGGCTGCGGTCGTAGACGCGCTGCGGCAGGGCGAGCACGACGCCCACCACGGTGATGACGGCGCCGATGACGGCGGTGACCGTGACGACCTCGATCGGCAGAGCGCCTTCTCGCACGGCTGTCATGCGCGCCAGGTCCCACGGCAGCACGCCGATCTGCTCGTTCCACGAACGCAGCGCGTCGCCGACGCCGAGCAGAGCGATGGTGGTCGCGGGCAGCGCGTAGCCCACGCCCACTCCGGCGAGCGCGACACCCGCGGCGCGGCGCCGGCCGAGCTGGGCCGACAGCGACCAGCCCGCGGCGACGAACACCCAGGCCACCAGGGCGAAGGCGATCGCGAGATAGGCGATGCGCACGACCGGCGACGACCACAGCGCCGGCCAGATCCCCTCGGGCCCCGACAGGGCGATCGCGATCAGAGCGAAGACGCAGCGCAGCACGAGGGCACCACCGACGGCCGCGATGATGGGCCACGGAGAACGGCGGCCGAGCAGCAGTCGCACCACGGCGGCGAAGAGCAGCCAGCCGCCGATCGCGACGAGCACGCTCCACAGGCCGTCGCGCGGCGCCTGCACGACGCGGGTGGCCACGAGCAGACCGCCGGGCACGATGATCATCAGCCAGCGATCGAGCGGCAGCACGCCGAGGCTCGATTCGCGGGCCCGCCACGGACGGGTCGAGGCGATCCACGAGGCGCGGGCCGCGGCGGCCCCGGGGCGGCGAACCAGACGCGTGCGGGCGGCGACCATGCCGATCACGAGCCATGCCGCACCGAGGGCGAAGAAGAAGCGAGCGAGCCACTCCGTCGTGGAGTCGACCTCGGCGGGCTGCCGGGCGAACGGATCGACGATCGCGGCAAGGATCACGCCGAGCAGAAGCAGGACTCCGGCGTAGGTCAGGGCCATCATGCCTCGCCCCGCCGTCGTCGCCATGCACCTACGTTACCCGCCGGTGGCACCGCTCCCGGACGCGGGCCGCGGGAGGCCCCACCCCTCGCCGTCGTGCGGGCGCCATCGTCGACACGCCGATTCCGCGGCATCCGGAAACGGCGTGTCGACCCCTGATCCGCACGACGGTCGCGACCCCGGCGACCCGGACGAATGAGAGAAGAAAGACCCCGGATGCCGCCGCCCACCCGACCCGATCGCGACCTCAGCCGCGGTCGTGAAGGGTGACGTGGTACCCGTCGGGGTCGGCGAAGGTGAACGTGCGGCCGAAGGGGCCGTCGATCGGGTCCATCACGATGCGGTGGCCGTCGGCGGCGAGCTCGTCGTGGATCTCCTGCACGCCGGTGGCGTGAAGCCAGACCGCGACGCCGATTCCCGGCTGGGCGACGTCGGTCAGATCGGTGGCGGGGGCGAGGTCGCGCAAGGCGAAGGCGATGGGCGTCGTGTCGAAGACGACAGCGTGAGGCGGGCCCGCGGGCGAGCGCCGCAGGCCGAGGTACTTCTCGTAGAAGGCGTGCGACGCGGCGAGGTCGCGCACCTGGAGGGAAAGGAAGTCGGGTCCGGTGACGGGCATGAGGTTCTCCTTGCGTGTCAGTTATCTGACATTGACTGTATGTCAGAATACTGACATGACGCAAGAGGCGATCGACCTGAACACCTCCCTGGGCTACCTCCTCAAGGAGGCGGCGAGCGCGCTGCGCGTGGCGATGGAAGACGTGCTGCGCCCCCTCGGAATGACGGTCACGCACTACTCGTGCCTCGAATTGCTCAAGCAGCGACCCGGCTTGTCGAACTCCGACCTCGCCCGCGGCGCCTTCGTCACCCGCCAGTCGATGAACGTGCTGCTGCAGACCCTCGAGCGCGAGGGCATCGTCGAGCGCCCGGATGCCGCGCCGGTCGGCAAGGTGCTCCCCACGCGCCTCACGGCGAAGGGTCGCGCCGCCCTCGAGGAGGCGAGCGCCGCCGTCCGCAGCGTGGAGAAGCGGATGCTGAGCGGCATGACGGATGCCGAGCAGAAGGCGGCCCTGGTGGCCCTGCGCTCGATGGTGACCTCGCTACGGAACTGACGCCGCATCGCGGATTGTGTAACAATCCATCCATGCTTCCCGCTCTCGCGATCCTCGCCGCGGCGCTGTGCTTCTCGACCACCGGCACCGCGCAGGCTCTCGCGGGGGTGGACGCCTCCCCCGTGGCGGTCGGAGCCGCGCGCATCGTCGTGGGCGGCGGCATCCTGGGACTGCTCGCCCTGGCCCGGCGGCGCTCGACACCTGCGCGCGCGGCGTCGGGCGGCGTCGTGGCTTCCCGCGGTTCGCTCGCGGGCCTCATCGCCCTCGGCGCGGTCGGGGTGCTCGCGTATCAACCGCTCTTCTTCCTCGGCACGCGCGACAACGGCGTCGCGATCGGCACGGTCGTCGCGCTCGGTTCGGCGCCCATCGCGACCGGGATCGCGGATGCCGTGCGCCTCCGCCGCGCTCCCTCGAGCCGCTGGATGCTCGCCACCGCCATCGCCCTGGCCGGGGTGATCCTCGTGTCGGGCGTCACCGGCGGAGCGGTCGCGCTGACCCCCGGCGGCCTGCTCGCGTCGGCCGGCGCGGGAATGTCGTACGCCCTCTATACGGTGTGCGGCAAGGCGCTGATCGAGAGGGGGTGGGATTCCACGCGCGTCATGGGTACCGTCTTCGGTGTGGCCGCCATCGCGAGCGCTCCCGTGCTGCTGCTCGCCGGAAGCGCGTGGCTGCTGACCCCGAACGGCCTCGCGCTCGCGGTGTGGCTGGGCGTCGTGACGACGACGATCGCGTACCTGCTGTTCGGACGGGGCCTCGCCCGCCTGAGCGCCGTGACGGTGTCGACGCTCACTCTGGCCGAACCGTTGGCCGCGACGCTGCTCGGACTCTTCGTGCTGCACGAGCAGCTGACCCCCGTGAGCGCGGTCGGCCTGACCCTCATCGCGGTGGGTCTCGCCGTGGTGTCGACTCCCTCGCGTCGGCGTGAGGGGGTTCCGGATGCCGCGTCCCCAGCCTGACGCCCACGACGCCGCGGCCGCACGGTCGAGCGCGGCCGAACGCTCCCCCGCCGACCGGGGAACACGGCCCCCGAGGAGAACGGGCACCCCGGGCCCTCGCGCGGCTGACCTGCTCGCCGACACCATCCGTGCGGCGATCCTCGCGGGTGACCTTGCGCCCGGCACGCCCCTGCGCGAAGAAGAGCTGAGCGCGACGCACCGCGTCTCACGCCATACCGCCCGCACCGCGCTCGCGACACTCACCGGCGAGCGCCTCGCGGTGGCCGAGCCCTACCGCGGAGTGCGCGTCTCGCTGCTCGACGACGACGCCCTCATCGCTCTGCAGCAGCTGCGGTGCGCCCTCGAAACCGAGGCGTTGCGGATCGTCCGCGACCGCGGCATCCGCCCGCCTGACGTCGACGCGGCTCTCGACGAGCTTGCGAGGGCGGAGGCCGCGGACGACTGGCCCGCCACGCTCGCCGCCCACGCGCGCGTGCATCTCGCGCTGGTCGACGCCGCGAGCAGTCCTCGCATCGTGGAGGAGTACCGCCGCCTCGACTCCGAGATGCACCTGCTGCTGACCCATGTGCGGCCGGCCTACGCCCCGGGCGCGCTGACCACCGAGCACCGGGCCTACGTCGCCGACGCCCTGCGCGACCCCGAACGTGCGGTGCGCGCGCACCTCGACCACTCGACGCGGGCAATCATCGACGGACGCAGCGCGCGTTCGCCCCGCATGTGACGACACATCCCGTCACGCTTCGCAACGCCCATTCGAGCGGTTCATGGCCCGCGTTAGCGTGGTCGCATCGCGGCGATCCGGGCGGTCCCGGGCCTCGGCTCATAACCGAAGGCGTGGCGGGTTCGACTCCCGCCGTCGCGTCCACTTATAGTCACGACCGCCTGCATTCGCGGCCCAAAATGCGGCCATCTGTTCGGCTACGGTGAGATTTCGATGTACACGCTCTCACCCGCATCCTTTTCGCGTCTGTCGCAGGTCACGCCCGCGGCGTCCGCCACCTCGACGACCGTCGTCATTGTCGTATTCGTCGTCCTGGCCGTGGCCGCCGCCGTGGTCGGGGTTGTCTTAGTCATCCGCGCACGGCGTCGTCGGATTGTCGTGGATACCAGCTCGGCTCTTTCAGAGCTCACGACACTCAACAACCGCTACGCGGAGGCAGTGACCCCGTTGTCCGTCATTCGTCTCGACTTCGGCTTCCGTGCTCCCACAAAAGCCAAGTTCGATCAGTTCGATCTCGACGGCTTCGGGCGGTCTAACGTTCTCGAGCAGGAGACTGCGCTCGAGAAGGCGATCGCGGTACGCAGGACTGTTCTCCGCACGTACTCGATGTATTCGAATGACGTCGTCACGCTTGGCGGGCAGCACATCGGTCACAGTTCCGACGACCGCTTGCGGAGCGACACCTACCTGAAAATCGAGAAGAGTCTGTTCAACAAGTGGATTTTGGCCCGTCCGACACCGCTCGCGAAGGTCGAGATCTCGGCGACGTACACGAGCCCTCAGGGCCGCAACAGCTACGCACGCTCTACGGTATGGGACTTCGACGAACTCGCTCGCAACCTGTCGGCCGCGCAAGCCATTCGGGCCGAGCGAAGCACTGTTTCATATCTCCGTAGCAAAGAACGCAGCCTGCTCACCTCTCGTCTGCGCGCGGACATTCTCCGCCGTGATGGATATCGCTGCCGAATGTGCGGAAGAGCCGCCGACCACGGCATCACGTTGCACGTCGACCACATCATCCCGGTCAGTCGAAACGGCCGCTCGATCCCCGAGAATCTGCAGACCCTTTGCCAGGACTGCAATCTCGGGAAGAGCAATCGCTTCGTCGGTTGAGTTCATCTCGATATCTTCAGAGCACTCGGGCAATCACGAGAAGCCCGCGCGGGCCGGAGCCTGCCAGACTGAAAGCATGACCTCCCCCGCCCCCGAAGACGTGCCCGTCGGCAGCGAGGGCATCCGCCTCGGCCAGTTCATGAAGTTCGCCAGCATCCTCGACTCCGGCGGAGACGTCAAAGAGGCCATCATCGACGGCTACGTCGAGGTCAACGGCGAGGTCGACCGTCGCCGAGGCCGCCAGCTGCAGGTGGGCGACGTCGTGACCTTCGAGGGCCGCTCCTTCCGCGTTCAGGCCTGATCCGGCCCGACATTGGCGCGATGAGCCACCCCTCGTCACCTGAAGCGGCCCGCCCTGCTGCGCTGCAAAGCGCTTGCGCACTGTCATCCGCTCCGGAAGCGTGACCCACATGGACAATCGCGAGAATGCCGTCGCCGCTGAAAGTTGGATCGCTCGTTACGTCCGCGCGTGGTCGACGAACGACCCGGACGACATCCGCTCCCTTTTCACGGAGGAGGCCGAGTACCGCGACGGGCCGTCGACCCCTCCGTGGGTGGGTCGCGACGCGATCGTCGACGCGTGGCTCGCTCAGAAGGACGAACCGGGAACGTGGTCGTTCACGCACGAGCTCGTCGCGGTCGACGGCGACGTCGCCGTGATCCGCGGGTGGACGGACTACCCCAACGCCACTGCGAAAGCGAGACACTACGACAACATGATGGTCATCCGGCTCGCCGAAGACGGCCGTGCCGCGCTCTTCACCGACTGGTGGGTGGCGTCGACACCATCCGATTCGTGAACGGGTCCGTTCTGCACCGCCATGTCGATGTAGTGACCCCCTCCTTCCGCGTTCAGGCCTGACCCGGCCCACACGAAAGGCCCGCCACCCCGACGGGGAAGCGGGCCTCGAACACCCCGCGCTCGTGACACGGGATGCCGCACGACTCAGTGCTCGTCGTAGTGGTCGGCGTGCAGCGCGTGACGGTGGCCGTCGTGCACGTAGTCGGCGTGGTCGTCGTGCACGACCTTCTCGTGACCGCAGTCGTCGCCGTGACGGTGCTCGTCGACGGAGTGCTCGGCGTGCGACTCGTGCTCGTCGTAGTGGTCGCCGTGCAGCGCGTGTCGATGCGTTCCGTGCACGTAGTCGAGGTGGTCGCCGTGCTCGATCTTCTCGTGGCCGCAGTCGTCGCCGTGTGCGTGCTCGTCGATCGTGTGCTCCGCGTGGGTCTCGGGCGTGCTCATTCTTCACTCCTGTGGTCTTTCGGAATCCGGACAGCGGCGGCGCGTGCCGTCCACGGCCCCCACGACACCATCACCTCCGTCTCACGACAAGAGCTTGCGACGCGGACTCACCCCGACGCAGACCGCGGTCATCCCTGTCGGCCCTTGAACCGCGGGTTCGCCTTGTTGATGACGAACACGCGCCCTCGACGCCGGACGACCTGAGCTCCTGGCTGTTTCTTCAGCGACGCCAGCGATGCGCGAACCTTCATGACATCCTCCTTGTTGATAACCGTTCTCATCTACACGATAGAGTCATTGCAGCCCCATCGACGAACGAGAGGCGGATGCCATGCCCCGAACAATCGCCATCATGGGCGTGTGCGCCCCGGAGCGCCGCGCCTACGCCGAGCGCACCGCCGTCGCGCTCGCGCGCCCCCTGCACCTGCTGCGCTATGCCGACCTGCGCGTCTCGCACGCGCTCCCGCTCCCCCGCCCGCGTGCCGACGACACATCGGCGGTCGTCGACCTGGGCACCGACGTCGATCTCGTGCACGCGATCACCGCGCGGGGAGCAGCGCAGGTCGAGGCGGTGTGCGTGGTCGACGCCCGCCACATGATCGGCGACCTTCTCGACGACGCTCCCCTCGCGGCATCCGCAAGGCCCGGTGACACCCGCGGCGATGTCGGTGCCCGCGCTCGACAGGCGGCGCTGGCGCTGGAGCTGGCGACGCGCATCGTCTGGATCAACTGGGAACGCGTGCCCACCCACGCTCTCGCGGTGCAGATGGCCCTCGCCTCGCACCTGAACCCCTCCGCCATCGTGCGGCTCTCGCGCGACCCCCTGAGCGACCTGCAGTCCGAGGCCGTGCACGAAGGCGAGATGCTCGAGCGCGCCGGGTGGGTACGCGCCTTGAACGACGAGCACGACCCCTACATGCACGACAACCGCGTCTTCACGCTGCGCTACGAGCAGGTGCGGCCGTTCCACCCCGGCCGCCTGTCGACCGCGCTCGACCGCCTCGACGACGGCGCCGCCGGACGCCTCGTGCGCTCCGCGGGCTTCTGCCGGCTGGCGTCGCGGCCGGGCATCCTCGCGCGGTGGGAGCACGTCGGTTCCGCGATGTGGCTCGAACCTCTGGGAGCCGACGACGGCCGCATGGGCCTCGGACAGGAGATCGTCTTCACCGGTCTCGATCTGTCGGCCCCGCGCCTCGGACACCTCCTCGATGCCGCCGCGCTCACCGACGACGAGCTCGCCGCCGGCCCCTCCGCGTGGGTGCGCTACGACGACCCTCTTCCCGCGTGGCCCGTGGTGAGTTCTGCGATTCCGGATGCCGATGACTGACGCGGCGCGCGCACGGCCCGTGTGATTGGATCGAGGCGTGCAGCTCGAGGCCATCGACGTGATCGATCGCAAGATCATCGATCAGCTGCGCCTCGACGGCCGTCGTTCCTTCGGTCAGATCGCCCGCTACGTCGGATTGTCCGAGGCGAGCGTGCGCCAGCGGTACAAGCGGCTTCTCGACCTGGGTGTGGTGCAGGTCATCGGCATGCCGAACAGCCCCAAGCTCGGATTGCTCGAAGTGCGCCTGTCGATCCGCGTGCGCGGAACCACGGTCGACGCCGTGGCGCACGCGCTCTCGGCCCTCGCGCCCGTCAAGTACGTCGGCGCGTGCATCGGCGCCTACGACCTGATCGTCGACGTGCGCTGCGAGACGCAGACCGAGCTCACCGCGTTCCTCACCGACACCCTGCACACGATCCCCGGCATCGCCGTCGTCGACACGACGAACATCCTCGAGGTGATCAAAGACGAGTATCTGTGGTCGGGCTTCCGTGACCCGGTCGGCCGTTTGACCCGGCCGCATCCGTCTGCCGGATCGCGCCCGGCTGGGTCGTGACCGCCCCGGTGGTCCCTGCGGCGCCGGCGGATCCGCCGACGGCGCGCTGACCTGACTGGTCGCGCAGCCCGTTCCACGAGTAGTCCTTGTACAACCGTGTCAGCACGTACTGGTCGATGGTCGTCACGCCCGGCGTGCGCCGGAGCTCATCGAGCAGCTCGACGAGCTGGGTCAGGTCGCGAGCCGTCGCTTCAAGGTAGATGTCGTGCGCTCCGGAGGTGAGCGAGACGTGCCCGATCATCGGGTTCGACGCGAGCGAACGGGCCACCTGCCGGGGGCGCAGCCCCTGCACCGACAGCATGAGGCGCACCGACTGATGCCCGAGCGTCAGCGGGTTGCACAGCGCGACGATCCGGAGGATCCCCGATGAGGTCAGTCGGCTGACGCGCGTGCGCACCGTCGCCTCGGACACGCCGACGATCGCCGCCATCTCCGTGTAGGCGCGGCGGCCGTCCTCGACGAGGAGTTCGACGAGGCGACGGTCCAGATCGTCGGCGCTCATGCTCTCATTCTCGCGCGTCGGCGCTCACCCGCGGCTCACTCGGCGTCCGACCACCGCCGCGCGGTCCGCACCATCTCGCTGTTGTCGGGGGCGATCGACCCGTCGGGGAGGGTCAGCATGTCCTCGAAACCGACGCGCACTTCGCATCCGTCCTCGATCGCCGCGCGCACGACCGGCCAGGCGGTCTGGTCATACCCGTGGTAGAGCATCGGTACCGTCACCCCGGCCTCACGCAGTGCAGCGGCGATGCGCCGCGAGTGGTCCACGGCATCCTGGATCTGCTCGTCTTCGGGCTCGATGAGGATGCGGACGTTCTCGTGGAGGGTCGGCGAGGCGAGGAGCGCGGGCACCTCGTCGATGTGCCACACCGCACTCTCGAGCACCATCCCGCGCTCGCGCACGAGCACGGCGGCCTCGGCCGCCCCCTCTTCCGAGAATGCGACGGAGGCGAAATCGGGGAGCCACTCCTCGGGCCACTCCGCGATCAGGCGCATCCGCTCCTCGTGTCCCGAACACGTCCACAGCCCTGTGGTGGTTCCGACGACGATGCCGGGATCACGTTCCCGGATGCCGCGCACCATGCGGGCGATCTCGTCGGGCGCGATCGTCTGGGCGCCGTCGTCGGTGCGCGCATGGGCGTGCACGACATCGGCTCCGGCACGCACGGCCGCGACCGCGGCATCCGCGATCTGCTCGACGGTGAGGGGAATGGCGGAGTGTTCGTCGCGCGAGCGACCTCCGTTGATGGCGGCCTTGATGAGCATGGTTCTCCTGCGCTTTCGCTGTCGTCGTCAGTGGCCGGTGAGGGCGTCGAGCATGGCCGTCGCACCCGTCAGCTCGCCCAGGCGACCGCCCGCGCGCAGCTGTGCGACGAGCTCGGGCTCTTCGGCGTCGTCGTCGAGCGCGGTGTCGATCAACGCGGCGACCGTCGCCGCCGCAGCGATGAACACCCCGTTGCGATCGGCCAGCACGACGTCGCCGGGCTGCACCGGCACGCCGCCGCACGTGACCGCGATGTTGTGGCCACCGGCATCCACCCCCAGCAGCTTCGTGGTCAGCACGCTCGTGCCCCGCGCGTAGACGGGGATGCCGAACGCCTCCACTTCGTCGAGGTCGGTGACGACACCGTCGACGACGATTCCGGCCGCTCCGCGGATGCTGAGAGCGGCCGCGAGAACCTCGCCCACCGGTGCGTGCCGCACGTCTCCCCCGGTGTCGATGACGAACACGTCACCCGGCTCGCACCAGCCCGCGGCGTGATGGAGCGCGGTGGAGTCCTGCGCGGTGAGGCGCACCGTGACGGCACGCCCGACGACCCGACGATCGCCGGTCTGTCGACGGATCTCAGGGTCGACGAAGCCTTCCTCGAGGTAGTGGCCGAGGGTCGGGAATGACACGCGTTCGAGTTTCGCAACGAGGTCGGGGTCGAGGGCGGACGGCGTCGGGCCGGAGGTGTAGGGCATGGATCAGTCCAGGAGGGAGAGGTGGGCGGAGAGGCGGCGATTCGACAGCGCGGGCAGCGCGTCGCGCACCTCGGCGATGCGATCGAGCGAGACGGGCACGATGCCGATCGCGCGACCGGTGGCGGGCAGGTGCGCCTGCTCGACCCCGAGGGGGTCGATGACGAGGCTCGTGCCGATGCAGTCGGGCGAGGATGATCCGGATGCCAGCACCCAGCACGTGTTCTCGATCGCGCGAGCGGTGAGCAGGGTGGTCCAGTGCTCGACCTTGCGGTGACCGGCGACCCAGGCCGCCGACACGCTGAGCACGTCGGCGCCGCGCGAGACGAGGTCGCGCGCCAGCTCGGGGAAGCGCAGGTCGTAGCAGTTGACCAGTCCGACGGCCACGCCGTCGATCAGCACGAGCGGCGGCAGCTCGTGCCCGGCGGTGACGTAATCGGATTCGCGATAGGTGAAGGCGTCGTAGAGGTGCAGCTTGCGGTACACGTCGACCAACTCGCCGCGCGGGTTGACGACGACGAGGGTGTTGAAGGGTCGCTCGGAGCCACTGGGCTCGTAGCCCCCGGCGATGATCCACAGATCGTGCCGCATGGCGAGTTCCGACAGGTGCGCGAGGAACGCGGGCCACTCTCGGGCGACGACGTCTGCACGCTCCGACGCGTCGATCTCGCCTGCGACGAGCATCGCCTCCTCGGGCAGCACGAGCAGACGCACTCCCTCGGCCGACGCGTCGGCGGCGAGCGCGGTGACCTCGTCGCGGTTGTGAGCGGCGTCGGTGGTGGGAGCCATCTGCCCCACGGCGGCCAGCAGGACCGGGTTCATGCGAGCTCTCCCGTCGGGATGACACGACTGTCGGACGGATGCCATGACACCGTCACGCGCGCACCATCGGCCGTCGCCGCGAGGGCCCGGGCGGCGTCGCCGCTCGGCACCGAGGCAGACAGGACGATGCCCGAATCGAGCGCGAGGTGCGAGATCCACTCGTCGCCGAGGAAAACGCGTTGCGTGAGCGTCGCCGGCAGGTGGACGCCGCCCTCGGTACGAGCACCGTCGGGGAGCACGCGTACCCGCTCGGGACGCACCGCGAGGGTGAGGGGCGTCCCCGGCGCGGCGTCCGGGATCTCGTCCACCGGCACCTCGCCCACGCCGGGGATCGTGAAGCGGCCGGTCGCGGCATCCGCGACACCGTCGATGAGATTGCAGCTGCCGATGAACCCCGCCACGAACCGCGACGCCGGGGTGTCGTAGATCTCGGTCGGCGTTCCGATCTGCTGGATGCGCCCCTCCGACATGACCGCGATACGGTCCGACATCGTCAGCGCCTCCTCCTGATCGTGGGTGACGTAGATGAACGTGATGCCGACCTCACGCTGCATGCGCTTGAGCTCGAATTGCATCTCTTTGCGCAGCTTCTGATCGAGCGCACCGAGCGGCTCGTCGAGCAGCACGACGGCGGGGCGCCCGACGACGGCGCGGGCGAGGGCGACGCGCTGACGCTGACCGCCGCTCAGCGCCGCGGGCTTGCGGTCGGCGAACGCGCTCAACCGAACGAGCTCGAGCGCCGCGCGGACGCGGTCGTCGATCTCGCGCTTCGGAGTGCGGCGCACGCGCAGCTCGAAGGCGACGTTCTCGTAGACGCTGAGGTGCGGGAACAGCGCGTAGCTCTGGAACAGCATGTTCAGATCGCGCTGACGGGTGGCGACACCGTCGACGTTGCGGCCGTCGAGCTCGATCGAGCCGGCGGTCGGCGTTTCGAACCCCGTGATCATGCGCATGAGTGTCGTCTTGCCGCAGCCGGACGGGCCCAGGATGCTGAAGAACTCGTTCTGCGCGATGTCGAGGTCGAGAGGGTCGACGACGCGGTTGGCGCCGAACGACTTGGTGAGGCCCCGCAGGCGCACGGCCGGGGCGGGGCCCGTGGCCGGCGCAGTGCCGGCCACGGGGCTGTCGATCGTCATGGGGCTCATTTCGGTCTCAGATCACGAGGCGCGGAGGCGGGTCCAGCCGTCCTGGAAGTACGACAGAGCCGCGCCCGGGTCGACGATGAATTCCGACTTCGTAAGGGAGTCAGCGGGGGCGTAGATCGCCGGGTTGCTCACGAGGCTCTGGTCCTTGACGAGCTCGAGCGCCCCGGCGTTGGTGGAGGCCAACGACGCGTCGTCGGTGAGCAGGGCTGCCACCTCGGGACGAAGGGTGTAGTTGAGCCACTTGTACGCGGCATCCGTGTTGCTCGTGCCCTCGACGACCGAGAAGCTGTCGGTCCAGAGCGTGCCGCCCTCTTCGGGGATGATGTAGTGCACGTCGGAGTTGGCCATGACCGCCTTCGCCGCGGTCGTGCCGCTGTACGCCTCGGCGATGCACGCATCGCCCGACCCGACGAGGTCGGCGTAGTTCTGACTGTTGTATCCGGCGAGGAGCGGCTTCTGTTCGATGAGCTTCTGCGTGGCCTTCTCGATGTCGTCCTGGCTCGTGGTGGTGGCGCTGAGTCCCTCGACCTGGAGTCCGGCGATGTAGGCCGAGAGCATGTTGTCGAGCATGTAGATCTTGCCGCTGTACGCGGGGTCCCACATGTCGGCCCAGCCCGTGATCTCCTTGCCGGTGCAGGCCTGGTTGTACAGGATGCCGGTGGTGCCCCAGGCCCACGGAATGGCGTGCGCGTTGTCGGGGTCGAATGAGGGGTCGACGAACTTCTCGGCCAGGTTGTCGAAGCCCTCGAGCTTGCTCTTGTCGATCTGCGCGACGAGGTTGCGGTCGACGAGCAGCTGGACGGCGTACTGGCTGGGCTCGACGATGTCGTACCCCGAGTTCCCCGCGGCGAGCTTGGAGATCATCGTCTCGTTGCTGTCGAAGGTGTCGACGGTGACCGTGATGCCGGTCTCCTTCTCGAAGCCCGAGATGACGGAGTCGGGGATCTCACCCGCCCAGGCGTAGATGCTGAGCGACGAGGAACCGCCGCCCGCGGAGTCGGTGCCGGCGCCGGAGGCGCAAGCGGTGAGTGCGGAGAGGACGCCGACGGCGAGGACCGCACCGACGGCCCGGTGACGCGTGTTCATGGGTGCCTGCTTTCGTGGTGGGTGGAGCGCATGTTTCGGGTGATGCCTGAGTCCGACGTCGTCGTCGGCCCGCTCAGGCGGCGGGAGTGGGAGGGCCGGCGAGGATGCGGCGCATCTGTGAGACGCCGACGACGAGGATGAGGCCGAGAGTGGCGAGCACGAGGAGCGTCCCGAGCGCGTTCAGCTCGGGGGTGAGCCCCGTGCGGAGCGTGCTGTAGATGCGCAGCGGGAGCGTCGTCGTACCGACACCCGAGGTGAAGGTCGACACGACGATGTTCGAGAACGACGTCGCGAAGCTCAGCAGGAACGCCGCCATGAGCGAGGGACGCAGCAGAGGCAGGATGACGCGGGCGAAGGTCTGCCAGGGACTCGCGCCGAGGTCAGCCGCCGCTTCGCCCAGGCTCGGATCGAGCGTGCTCATGGCGCCGACCAGGACCAGGGTCGACAGCGGCAGCGTGATCACGACGTGGCCGAGGATGAGCGTCGCGTAACCGGTCGGAATGCCGGCGCTCGAGAAGATCGTCAGCAGCGAGACGCCCAGCACGATCTCGGGGACGATCAGCGGAATGAGGATCGCGCCGAGGAACACGGCGCGACCACGGACGCGGAATCGCACCAGTCCGTACGCGGAGAGCAGACCGATGCTCGTCGAGAGCACGGCGGCGGCGAGACCGACGACGAGGCTCGTGCGCAGCGCATCGCCCAGCATTCGATCGCCGAAGAGCTCGGCGTACCACCGCAGAGTCAGGCCGTCGAAGCGGTACCCGACCTCCGAGGCGTTGAACGAGTAGACGATGACGGCCGCGATCGGGATGTAGAGGAAGACGAAGACCGCGCCGGCGATCCAGGAGATGATGCGGTCCATCACGAGGCCTTCCGAGAGGTGCGCAGGCGGGCGAGAAGAGCAGCGACGACGATCGTCAGCAACATGAGGGCGAGCACCACCATCGAGAGGGCCGCTCCGAGGGGTTCGTTTCGGAACTCGGTGAACAGCGTCACGATCAGGTTCCCCACGAGCGGGTCCTTGCCGCCGCCGAGGAGGACGGGGATCACGAAGACCCCCAGGGTGGGCACGAAGGTCAGCACCACTGCCGAGACGATCCCCGGTGTGGCCAGCGGGATGAACACCCGCAGGTGCGTCTGGACCGCCGTGGCGCCGAGGTCGGATGCCGCCTCACGCAGGGCCGGATCGACCGCCCGCAGCGAGGCGTAGATCGGGAAGACCGCCACGGGGAGGAACGCATACAGCAGCGACAGCGTCACGGCGAGCTGCGAGGGGACGAGCGAGGTCGCGTCGATGCCCACCGCGCGGAGCAGCGGGATGAGAGGGCCCCCGATCCGAGCAACGTGATCCAGGCGAAGGTGCGGACGAGGAAGTCGGTGAGGAACGGGATGATGACGAGAACGAGCAATACGGGCTGCGTGCGGGCCGACCGTGTGGCGATGAAGTAGGCGACGATGTAGCCCACGACCACGCACACGATCGCATTGAGTGCGGCCATGCCAAGGCTGTACCCCAACGTCTTCGCGTACACGGGGTCGAGGAGTTTCGCGTAGTTGACGAGCGTGAAGCCTCCGAGGGTGCCGCCGAGCGGGTCGCTGATGGCGAAGCTGTCGCGCAGGATGACCAGGGTCGGCACGATCACCAGCACGACGACCACAGCGGTCGCGGGCAGCAGCAGCAGGTATCCAGCGACCGCGCTGGGGCGGCGAATGCGGGGCGGCTCGGTCTGCGCGCGGCGTGTCTGCGTGAAGGTGGTCATGGCGTTTCCTCGTGTTCAGGTGTCGTCCATCCTGGAACGGGTGAGCACGCATCCGATCGGCGACCTTCCTCGAATCGCGCGGCCCGGACGTTTCTCGTTGACGCGTTTCGCAGCACCTCGGCCGCGACGATCACCCGCACAGGTTTACCGGGGCGCTGCCACACCGGGGCAAACGGTCGGCCCCGCCGCATCGCGATTCGCAGGGCAGAGCATCGGCTCGGGACGGGTACACGCGGCCGACGTGCGCCTGTCAACCCGGTCCGACCGACGCCTCCTCAGGAGCACCGTGGAGCGATGAGCACTCCTGACATCCCCTCCCGCCACTCCGACGACGCCCGCGCCGACGCGGCCGCCCCCACCGACGCCGTCACCGACGAGGTCCGCGAAGACGCCGCTCAGGCCGAAGAGAACGTGAATCTCGACGACCACACCGGCGAGACCCTCGAGGGCGACGCGGCTCCGGCCGACGACCCCGGCTTCCCCGCCGCTGAGGGCCACGCCTGACGGCACCCCTCACTGCGAGCACAACCCTCACGGCGAGCGCGACCCTCCCTCGAGGGGGCCCGTTCGCCCTCCAGCGCCTGTCGACCGGCTACGCGATGCGCGTGCCGGGCGGCAGGCGCTTGGCCGGTGTGCGCGTGCGCGCGACGCCCCAGGCCATGAGCCCGGCCGCGA
The DNA here is from genome assembly GCF_007679045.1 of Microbacterium sp. BH-3-3-3. Taxonomy (GTDB): domain Bacteria; phylum Actinomycetota; class Actinomycetes; order Actinomycetales; family Microbacteriaceae; genus Microbacterium; species Microbacterium algihabitans. Next base: position 747,396 of record NZ_VEFS01000001.1, read on the forward strand.
TGAGCAGCTGCACGAGCAGACCGACGAACCAGCTCGGTGCTGTTCCCCGCACCTGGTCCTCGGTCGTCGGGTAGGGGTCGCTCGCGTTCCACCCGCGGGCATCGCATCCGTCGTACGAGGTCTGCTGCTCCGGAGGGATCTGCGCGAGGCGCACGCCCGAGGCGATCTGCGAGAACAGGTCGCTGGGGTACCCGTTGTCGTATGTCGGGGGCGTGGCATCGGCGAGGATCACGAACGGATTCGCGGCGAGCACCCACCAGACCCGGTCGAAACGCGCCACCTCGAACGAGTTGGTCGTGGTCTCAGTGCACTCGAGTTCGTCGAACGACGGGCACCCCTCGGCGCGCACGTCGGCCCACGGATCGCAGGTCGGCGGGAGCGCGCTGTAATCGAAATCGCGCGTCACCGTCGTCTGGGTGGTCCGCAGCGCGGTCCCCCCGAGCCAGAAGGCGAGCAGCGTGCCGATGGTCAGCGCGGCGATGATCAGGTAGGTGCTCGCGACCGAGAAGAGGGGCCGGGCGACGATGGCGCTGAGTCCCACCCCGATCGCCGCGACGATCCCGACCTCGATGATCAGGATGCCGAGGGAGGTGATGATGACCGTCGGATTGAGGCGACCCGCGAGCGTGGCGACCGCGAGGAAGGGCAGCGCGACCAGCAGGAACGCGAGACCCGAGACCCACGCCGCGAGGAACTTGCCGACCACGATCTCGCTCGTGGTCGCCAGTGTCACCTGCACGGGGGCGAGGGTCGCCGCGTCGCGATCCCCGTTGACCGCGCTTCCGCTGAGCGTGGGCGACACCAGCAGCGTCAGCAGCAGCACGAGCATGATGATGAGCGAGAAGAACCAGTCGTTGCCGCCGCTCAACAGCGAGAACGCCGCAAACGACAGCGCGAGCATGCCGATCAGGATGACCGCGAACACGGCCAGCAGGACGTACCAGGCGACCGAGCGCACGCGTTGACGCAGCTCGATGCCGATGATGGTTCCGAGGCGGTGGAGGTTCATGCCGGGCTCCCGTCGTCAGGGCGGGTGTCGGGCGCGTGCGGCGGAGCCCACCCCGCGTGCGGATCGGCCGGTGGCGGGTCGACGGGCCCGCTCGGGGCGCCCGTGGGGCCGGCGTGCCCCGACGCCCGCAGATCGAGGAACGCATGCTCGAGGTCTCCGACGGCCGGAGCGAACTCCACGATCGGCAACCCGGCCGCGATGAGAGCCCGAAGGCCCGCGACGGCCGCGGCCTCGTCGGCGAAGGGCACGAGGAGGTCACGCCGGTCGGCGGCGACGTCGTCGAACGCGCGGCCGAGGGTTGCGGCGACCTGCGCACGATCCGCCTCGAGCGAGCGCGAGGCGTCGGCCACCGCTCGCAGGCGCCACACGCGCGTCCGCGTGGCTGCCGCGGCGATGCGCTCTCCGGCCACCGTGCGACCGTCGACGAGGAAGACGGCGTCGTCGACGACCTCTTCGAGCTCCGAGAGCACGTGGCTCGAGATGAGCACGGTGCGCCCCTCGGCCGCCAACCGCCGCAGCAGCTCGCGCAGCGCGATGCGCGACTGCGGGTCGAGACCCGACGCGGGTTCGTCGAGCAGCAGCACCTGCGGGTCGTGCACCAGCGCGCGGGCGAGCGCGAGGCGCTGCTTCTGCCCGCGGGAAAGCACCCGCGCCGGAGCACCCGCGAGAGCGGCGAGGTCGACGAGCCCGAGCAACTGATCGGCACGGGCACGGGCGTCGTCACGCGCGAGGTCGTAGAGCTGGGCGGTGGCCAGGAGCACCTCGCGGGCCGTCAGGCTCGGCCAGGCGCCGAGTGAGTCCGGCATCCACCCGAGAAGACGGCGCGCGCCGGCGGGGTCGGCGACCGGATCGACACCGCCGATGCTCATCCGCCCCGCGTCGGGTCGCAGCAACGACGCGAGCATGAGCATGAGCGTCGTCTTGCCCGAGCCGTTCGGCCCGACCAGTCCGGTCACCCGCCCTGGCGCCGCTCGGAAGGTGACCTCCTGCACCGCGTGCACCGCACCGAACGACCGTCTGACCCCCGCGACGTCGATCCCCACATCCATGGCCCCCACCATAGGGGCGGCCTCCCGAGACGCCCGGGCGAATTCCGCTCGGCGACGGACGAATCGCGCAGGCAGCCCACGACGGCGCCCGTGCCCACCCGGACCGCCCGGCCGGAATGCGTGATCGACGCTGCTCCGGCCCCGGCGTGTCCTCGGTCAGGAGACGAGCGCGCGCCCCAACGCATCGCCCGACGTCCACGCCGTGCGAACGGCCGCCGACTTCCCCCAGGCGTCGCCGCACGCGGACAGCCCGGGCGAACGGAAGAACGGCTCCCCCGTCGTCTCGGTCGGCCGGGCGAAGGTCCAGCGGTGCGCGTGGGCGGAGGCGGGCTCCACGTCGATCCGCAGCAGGCGCCGGGTGGCCGCCAGCACGGGCTCGATCGCCGCGTCGGGGTCGTCGAGGTGCCGGCGGGCGCGTTCCGCCGTCGTGTGCACCACGAGCACGGGCGCCGCGTCTCCGCGACGGTCGCCGTCGTCGGCGATGAACGACACATCGGCATCCGCTTCGGCGAACGCCCCGTGCAGATCGGCGTCCCACTGCCGTCCGTCCCACCGCAACACGACCGCGATCACGGGCTCCCACTCCTGCGGGCCCCCGGGCGCCTCACCGGTCAGACGCGCAGCCTGGGGCGCGGGCATCGCGAGCACGACCTCGCCCGCCTCGATGCCGTCGACGCGATGCGGCTCGACCTTCTCGACGACCCGGCCCGACTCGACGTCCACGCCGTCCGCGAGGTCGAGCGCGAGAGATCGCAGTCCGAGCGGCGCTGCCCAGCGCATGGGTCCGGGCTTCGGCCGGCGCTCACCGGAGGGGTCGATCACCTGGAAGGTATCCGTCCAGGGCCGAGCGATCCCGCGCTCCTCCCAATCGGCGACGACGTGCGAGAAGCCCTCCGCCTCGCCGACCACGAAGTACGACGCACCGAGGTCCACCGGGCGGCCGTCGACCGTGCGGCTCGACAGGCGTCCGCCGACGCGGCGCCCGCGGTCGATCACACGTGCCGTGCCCCCTGCGTCCTGCACCGCTCGCGCGCAGGCGAGTCCCGAGATTCCGCCGCCGACCACCGTCACGTCCACCGTCATGCCGCCATCCTCGCGGGAGACCCGTCGGGCCGGGTCGGGCTTGCGCGCGCGTGTCAGACGGTTCCGGATGCCGCGCCGAAGAACTCCACGCCCAGATCGGCGTGGTCGACGAAGACGCCGTCGAGGCCCGCGTCTCGCAGAACCGCCCATTCGCGGCGATAGTCGCCGAACGCGGCCTTGCCGCCGGGCCGTCGGTATGCCGTGAGAAGGAACGTATTCTCCGGTCGGCATGTCCACGTGAAGACGCGCAGCCCGCGGTCCTGTGCCTCGCCGACGACGCGCGCCGGTCCGCGAGCCCTCCCCAGCCGGTCCGGAGCGAGGACGATCCTCTTGTCGGGGCTGATCCCCTGCACCTCGGCGGCGAGCGCGTCGAGGCCGACCGTCGTCAGCATCGAACGGTAGCTCGCGGCATCCGCTCCGTGCCGTTCACGCAGGTCCCACGGCGCCCCGTCGGCCTCGATGAGCTGCACGAGGGGGATCCGGATGCCGCGTTCCCGCAGCCGCGCGAGAACGAGCGGTTCGAACGACTCGATCACCAGGTCGTCGACGGCGTCCACCCAACCGGCGGCACGAAGCTCGTCCTCGACGAGAGCGGACATGTCGAATCCCAGCCGGGCGAAGGTCGCGGCGTGCTTGATCTCGAGGACGACTCCCACTCCGCCCGCGCGAGCGAGGTCGAGGAGGTCGCGCAGGCAGAGCACTCCATCCTCGTCGTCGTGGGCGGCGCTCTGGGGCCGGATGGCGGGGATGCGCTCGCGGCAGCGCAGGGTGCGCAGTTCCTCCCACGTGAAGTCCTCGACGAACCAGCCGGTCATCAGCTCCCCGTCGACGGTCTTGCTCGTTCGGCGGTCGGCGAACTCCGGACGCGTCGAGACGTCGGTCGTGCCCGAGATCTCGTTCTCGTGGCGCACGACGAGCACCCCGTCCTTCGACGGCACGACGTCGGGCTCGACGGCATCCACCCCCGCCTCGATCGCACGCAGATAGGAGCTGCGCGAGTGCTCGGGCAGATAGCCGGGAGCACCGCGATGACCGATCACGAGAGGCACGTGCACACGCTAGTCAGACCGGGTGAACGGCAGCATCGCTCAAAGCGAAATCCCAGTCAGCACAAGGATTTTGCCGACCAGCTCGGCTAGTGTTGATCTACAGCACGGTGCTGTGATCACCATCTTTGGAGTGTGAGTTCCCGTGGCCCTCAATAACCCGGCATTCAATACCCCGGCGTTCCAGGACCCTCGAGCCGGTGGCGCTAACACGCGCTACAGCCCGCCCCCGGCCGTCGATCCCGCCGCCGCCGCAACGATCGAAGGCGCGTACGCCGCCCCGTCCGCGAGCGCCGTCGAGACCGGTCGCATGACGGTCGAAGACACCGTCATGAAGACGCTGGCCCTGTTCGGCATCCTCGTCGTGACCGCCGTCGTCGGCTGGGTCTGGTCGATGGCCGGTGTCAGCGTCGCCAACCCGAACCCGTCCGCCGCCCCGATGATCGTCGGTGGCCTCGTCGGCTTCGTGCTGGCGATGGTCGCGACGTTCAAGAAGAAGCCGTCGGTTCCCGTCATCATCGCGTACGCGGCCTTCGAGGGCCTGTTCGTCGGTGGCATCTCGGCGTTCTTCGAGTTCATGTTCCCCGGCATCGTCCTGCAGGCGACGCTGGCGACCCTCTCCGTGGTCGGCGTGACCCTCGCCCTCTTCGCGAGCGGCAAGATCCGCGCCTCGGCCCGCGCCACCAAAATCTTCATGATCGCGATGGTCGGCTACCTCGTGTTCGCCCTGCTGAACCTCGGCCTGATGCTCTTCAACGCCCCGATCGCCGGTGGCGCCTTCGGCCTGTACAGCATGAAGGTCGCGGGCATCCCGCTCGGCCTGATCATCGGCGTTCTGGTGGTCATCATGGCCGCGTACTCGCTGGTGCTCGACTTCGACCAGATCCAGCGCGGCGTCCGCAACGGCGCAGCCCGGGTCTACGGCTGGGTCGGCGCCTTCGGCATCATGGTCACCGTCGTGTGGCTGTACGTCGAGATCCTCCGCATGATCGCGATCCTGCGCGGCAACAACTGACGCAGCGTCTCGCACGAAGGGCCGTCCCGTTTCGGGGCGGCCCTTCGTCGTGCGGGCCGCGCGCGCGAGCCCCGCGCGCGACGCTCCCGCACATGACGCCCCGCGCACCGGCCCTCCCCCCCCCCTGTTGAGTGTCCAAAACACGCCGCACGCCCGCGCGGGAAGCGGCGTGTCGTGGGCACTGAACGGCCCCTGCGCCACCCCGTGAGTGTCCAAGACCCCCCCCGATCTCGTCCGGGTTTCTTGGACCCTCTGCACCGCGCGACGCCCCCGCACGGCGCCCGCAAGGGGCTCGAACCCCGGATGCCGCGCCGCTAGCCTCGCGCCATGAGTCCCGCGAAGACGCCGCCCGAGATCCTCGACGTCGACGGCCACGAGGTCCGCGTCACGAGCCCCGACCGCGTCGTGTTCCCCGAGCCCGGTCTCACCAAGCTCGACCTCGTGCGGTACTACCTGTCCGTCGCCGAGGGCGCCCTCCGCGGAGCCGGTGGCCGCCCGATGGTGCTCAAGCGCTTCTCGAAGGGCCTCGATCAGGAGCCGTTCTTCCAGAAGCGCGTTCCCGAGAACCACCCTGACTTCATCGACACCGCGACCCTGCGCTACGCCTCGGGCACCTCGGCCGAAGAGACGGTGATCCGGGATGCCGCGGGGCTGGCGTGGGTCGTCAACCTCGGCTGCCTCGATCTGAACCCGCACCCCGTCCGCGCCGAAGACCTCGATCACCCCGACGAGTTGCGCGTCGACCTCGACCCGATGCCCGGCGTCGACTGGTCGCAGATCGTCGATGTCGCCTTCATCGCCCGCGACGTGCTCGAGGATCACGGTCTGGTCGGCTGGCCGAAGACGTCGGGCTCGCGCGGGCTCCACATCCTCGCGCGCATCCGCCCCGAGTGGGACTACGCCGACGTGCGTCTGGCCGCCGAGACCCTCGCCCGCGAGGTCGAGAACCGCGCCCCGGGCCTCGCGACCGCCCGCTGGTGGAAGGAGGAGCGCGGCGAGAGCGTCTTCGTCGACTTCAACCAGAACGCCAAGGACCGCACAGTCGCCTCGGCGTACTCGATCCGCGCGCTCCCCGATGCCCGCGTTTCGACTCCCCTCACGTGGGACGAGGTCCGAGATCGCCGCCCCGAGGAGTTCACCGTGCTCACGGTGCCCGAGCGCTTCCGCAGCATCGGTGACCCGCACGCGGGCATCGACGACGCGGCAGGCTCGCTCGACGCTCTCCTCGCCCTGGCGAAGGAACTCGGCCCCGCCGAGAAGCCCCCGCGGGGATCCGACGGTTCGGGCCGCCGGGCCTCGACCATGCCCCTCATCGAGGTCGCGCGCACCAAGACCAAGCCCGAGGCGCTCGACGCCCTCGAGACGTGGAAGCAGCGGCATCCAAAAGCGACGTCGCAACTCCACCCCGCCGACGTCCTCGTCGACGGCATGCGCGGGTCGAGCTCGCTCTGGTACCGCGTCCGCGTGAACCTGCAGCACGTTCCGGATGCCGACCGCCCGGCGCAGGAGGATTTGATCGCCGACTACGACCCCTGGGCCGGCCGCTCTGCCACCTGATCCTGCGTGAGCGAGGCGACCAGGTGGCGCCGCCCGTAGCGGTACGCCTCGTCGAGGTCGCCGCCGAGACGGAAGGCCCCGGCGAGCTCCATCGTCACGAACCCTGTCGCCCACGCGGTGAGCAGCCTCGCCGCTTCGAGCGCATGAGCCTCGCCCACGGCGACGGTGGTCGCGCGCAGCACCGGGGCGCTCGTGGCAGCGAGCCGGTCGGCATCCACCACCGTCGTGAACAGCAGACGGAACGCTTCGGGCCGGTCGCGCCCGAACGCGCGGAAGGCGACCAGGAGGTCGTCGAGGCCTCCGGATGCCGCCTCGAGCCGCTCCGTCAGGTCGTCGGCCGCGGCCGCACCGACGAGTCCGAGCAGGGCTTCGCGGTCGCGCACCCTCTTGTACAGCGAGGGAGCCTTGACCCCGACAGCTTGGGCCACGGCCTGCATCGTGACGGCGCTGGGCCCGCCCTTCTCGAGCAGTCCCGCGGCCGCGTCGACGATCTCGTCGAGCGACGTTCGTTCCGGTGTGGGCACGACCCCTCCTCATAGCTACGCTTATAAGCTATCATGGCTAACACTCGTAGCCATCCAGAAAGGCACCCCTTGAGACTCGCGCCATCGCTCCACCGCATCGGCAACGACATCGTCGCCTCGTACCTCGTCGTCGCCCCCGAGGGCATCACTCTCGTGGACGCCGGGCTCCCCGGAATGTACGCCGACCTGCTCCGGGAGCTGCAGAGCATCGGCCGGACGCCCGACGACATCCGCGGCGTCATCCTCACCCACGGCGACAGCGACCACGTCGGATTCGCCGAACGCCTCCGCCGCGAGCACGGCGTGCCCGTCTTCGTCCACGCAGCCGACGCCGACCGGGCGCGCGGCGGCGACAAGCCCAAGACCGCGATGGGTCCCTTCCGTCTCGGACCACTGCTGGGCTTCGCCGCCTTCGGCCTCCGCAAGGGCATGCGTCCGCAGTGGCTGACCGAGGTGCGCGAGGTCGCCGACGGCGAGACCCTCGACCTGCCCGGAAGCCCCCGCATCGTCGGCATGCCCGGCCACTCGCCGGGCAGCGTCGCGGTCTTCTCCCCCGCGGTTCGCGCCGTGTTCGTCGGCGACGCCCTCACGACCCGACACGTCCTGACCGGTCGCACCGGCCCCGGACCGGCGCCGTTCACCGACGACCCGGCCGAGGCCCTCGCCTCGCTCGATCGCATCGCGGCACTGGATGCCGACTGGGTGCTGCCCGGCCACGGCCCGGCATTCCGCGGTTCTCCGGCCGATGCGGCCGACGCGGTGCGGAAGGTCGCGCGGGGCTGACGCGGACGCCGGCGCGGCTCGGACCGTGTCGGCCTGAGCGGACGCTCCACCCTTCACCGACGACCCGGCCGAGGCGCTCGCCTCACCCGGTCACATCGGGGCGTGGACGCCGACGCGGCTCGGCCGGTGTCGGTCAGAGCGGACGCGCCGCCCTTCACCGACGGTCCGACCGAGGCGCTCGCCTCCTTGAATCGTGTCGCGGGCGTGGATGCCGACAGGGTGCGGCCCGGCGTACCGCGACTCTCCGGCCGATGCGGCGAACGCGGTAGAAAGGTCGAGCGGCTGTCGCGGTTGCCCGTCTTCAGCGCCGGCGCGGCCTGCCCAGCACCTCGCGTACGACCGCGGCGAGCGTGTGCATCGCGCGCGCCGGGCTCACGGCATCCGCCGCCTGCCGCGCCTCGGCCGCAAGACTCTCGCGCAGCCCGTCGACCGTGAGCACCCGCCGCAGCGCGTCGACCAGAGCGTCGTCGTCACCGTCCGGAACCAGGATGCCGCCACCCGACGCCAGCATGTCGCGCGGGCCGTAGCGGATGTCCCACGCGACCACGGGAGTGCCGTGCGCGAGGGCTTCCGCGAGCGCGAGCCCCTGCCCCTCGAAGCCGGAGGTCGTCAGGTACACCGCGGCGCGATCGAGCACCGCCCCCGGCTCGGTCGTGAGTCCCGGTAGCGAGACGGCGTGCGCGAGTCCGCGGTCGGCGACGAGCGCTTCGAGCGCACCCCGCTGAGCACCCTCGCCCCAAAGCTCGAGCCGGGCGTCCGGCACGTCATCGAGCACGCGGGCGAAGGCCTTGATCGCTCGATCCAGACGCTTACCCGGCGCGAGCCGCCCCAGCACCACGACGAGGCTGCGCTCCCGCTGCGACGCGGGCACGACGGCATCCGGAGCCTTCACCCCGTGCGGCGCGACCGCGTCGTTCGCGGCTGTGCCGAAGCGGGCGCGCACGTCGTCGCGCTGGTATGCGGTCGGCCACAGCACGGCGTCGAAACGCGGAGCGATCTCGAACCACCGCGTCCAGAGCGGGTTGAGGTCGGAGTCGGCCTGGAACGGCGGCTCGAGGTGGATCGTGTGCACGGTGTGCACGATCCGCACGGCGTCGTCACCCCAGCCCGCGATGAGCTCGCCGAGCTGCCGCGATTCGCAGATGACGACGAGGGGCCGGTCGTTCTCGGCGCAGAGCCGGCCGGCCAGGTGGGTCAGCCAGGCGCGGTACAGCGCCCCGAATCCGTCGATCACGCCGACGTTTTTACCCGCGGCATCCCGGATCACGATCGGCGCCGTCGTGAGGTGCCAGTCGGGGTCGATCACCACGGGGAGCTCGACCGCTCCCCCAGCCACGCCGCGGTACTCCAGTGCCGGATCGGCGTCACCGGGATGCGCCGCGTCGCGCACCCACTCTGCCGCGCCGCCCTGCGCGTCGACGGCCTCGTCGAAGAGGTTTCGGAAGATCCCGGATGCCGCAACCGCCCCCCGTTCGACGAAGGTCGCGCGCTGCGCGGAGTGGGCGTCGGCGTCACCGGGGTCGACGGTCAGCAGAAGGGTGTCCGCGCCGGCATCCGCCATCTGTCGCGCTCGCGAGAGGGTGGCGATCGTGTATCCGCCGTCGAGGTCGGGGATCAGCCGGCTCGACAGGATGAGGTACCACGCGTCGGGGAAGTCGCCGGAAGTCACGCCCCCATCCTCCCCCACCCGCCGCGCGGTCCGCGGCGCGCCGGAGCCGCGGGCGCCTCGTGGCTCATCGGGTCCCGGGCCCTGGCGTGCGCGGTCTGCGCGCGCCGGGGCTGCGGTTGCCGGCGTGCCCATCGGGTCCGGCGGGCGCGGTCTGCGGCGCACCGGAGCCGCGGGCGCCTCGTGGCTCATCGGGTCCCGGGCCCTGGCGTGCGCGGTTTGCGCGCGCCGGGGCTGCGGTCTGCCGGCGTGCCCATCGGGTCGCGGGCGGTGGCCCCGGGGCACCGCCCGTGCAGCCGCCGACGTCGCCGGGGCGCCGAACATGGCCCCGGGGCGCCAGACGTGGCCCCGGGGCCACGTCGTGACATGGTTTTGGGGCAGATTCCGTCGCCCGGGGCGCATTTTTCCCGCCCCAAACGAAAAATGCCGCCCCAAACCCGGCAACCGGGCGGGCGGAGCGCGAGCGCCGCCGCGCACGCAAGGCGAAGTGACACGCCCTCCCGAGTCAATCGGGGTAGGGGCCCCGCCACATACTTTCCGCGTCGAGACAGAGCGACGCCGGCGCCGGACGGCGAAGGAGCACCGCCTCCGGGTCGATCGGGGTAGGGGCCCCGCTCTCGACCCGAAGGCGGTGCCCCGGAGCCGGCCGACGACGTCGGCGCGGGCGCAGGCTAGACGCTCACTCCCACTCGATCGTCCCCGGCGGCTTCGACGTCACGTCGAGAACCACGCGGTTGACGTCGCGCACTTCGTTGGTGATGCGGTTCGAGATCTTCGACAGCACGTCGTAGGGCAGGCGCGTCCAGTCGGCGGTCATGGCGTCTTCGCTCGAGACGGGGCGCAGCACGATGGGGTGGCCGTAGGTGCGGCCGTCGCCCTGCACGCCGACCGAGCGTACGTCGGCGAGCAGCACGACGGGGCACTGCCAGATCTCGTTGTCGAGGCCCGCCTTGGTCAGCTCGGCGCGGGCGATGGCGTCGGCCTCACGCAGGATCTCGAGACGGTCAGCGGTGACCTCGCCCACGATGCGGATGCCAAGACCGGGCCCCGGAAAGGGCTGACGGCCGACGATGGCCTCGGGCAGGCCGAGTTCGCGGCCGATCGCGCGCACCTCGTCTTTGAAGAGGGTGCGCAGCGGCTCGACGAGCTCGAACTGCAGGTCTTCGGGCAGGCCGCCGACGTTGTGGTGGCTCTTGATGTTCGCCGTACCGGCGCCGCCACCGGACTCGACGACGTCGGGGTACAGGGTGCCCTGCACGAGGAAGCGCACCTGCTCGCCTTCGGCCTTGGCTTCGGCGACGAGGTCGGCCTGGACCTTCTCGAACGCGCGGATGAACTCGCGGCCGATGATCTTGCGCTTCTGCTCGGGATCGCTGACTCCGGCGAGGGCGTCGAGGAACGTCTCGCGCGCGTCGACGGTGATGAGCTTGACGCCGGTCGAGGCGACGTAGTCGTTCTCGACCTGCTCGCGCTCGCCCTTGCGCAGCAGTCCGTGGTCGACGAACACGGCGATGAGCTGGTCGCCGACGGCCTCGTGCACGAGGGCCGTCGAGACGGCGGAGTCGACTCCACCCGAGAGGGCCGAGATGACGCGGCTGGTGCCGACCTGCTGACGGATGCGCTCGACCTGTTCGGCGATGACGTTTCCGCTGTTCCAGTCGGCGGGGAGCCCTGCGGCCTTGTGGAGGAAGTTCTCGAGCACCTGCTGGCCGTGGTCGGAGTGCTTGACCTCGGGGTGCCACTGCACGCCGTACATGCGGCGGGCGTCGTTCGCGAACGCCGCGACGGGGGTGTGCGCCGTGCGGGCGAGCACCTCGAAGCCCTCGGGGGCGCGCGACACCTGGTCGCCGTGGCTCATCCAGACGTTCTGCTCGGCGGGCTGACCCTCGAGCAGAGTGCCCTCGGTGACGACAGTGGCATCCGTCGCCCCGTATTCGCGGAGGCCGGTGTTGGCGACCTCGCCGCCGAGCGCCTTGGCCATCACCTGGAAGCCGTAGCAGATGCCGAGCGTGGGCACGTCGAGGTCGAAGACGCCCGAGTCGAGGCTCGGGGCTCCTTCTTCGTACACCGACGAGGGGCCACCCGACAGGATGAGGCCGACGGGGTTCTTTGCCGCGATCTCGTCGGCGGTGGCGGTGTGCGGCACGATCTCGCTGTACACGCCCGCTTCGCGGACGCGGCGGGCGATCAACTGCGCGTACTGGGCGCCGAAGTCGACGACAAGGACGGGGCGCTGGGACGTTTCGGTCTGTTCGGTCACCGGTTGCCTTCCGGGGCGGGTACGGGAGCGGCGGCCTGGGCGGCTTCTCGCTCGGCGAGGTAGGCGCGCACGCGGCGGGCGGTGCGCACTTCGAGGATGAAGGACAGGAACGGCACGACGCCACCGAGGGCGAGGAACACGAACCGGCTGAAGGGCCACCGCATGAGGCTCCACACGCGGAAGCACGAGAACAGGTAGACGACGTAGAACCAGCCGTGGGCCACGAGGATCGCCAGCGAGACGTTCACTCCGTCGCCGGTCGAGAGGATGCTGCAGCCGTTACCGCCGGGCATGAAGAGCGAGAACCACTGGCAGTCGGGACCGGGCACGGCATCCGCGAACCACAGGAAGCCGCCGGATCCGCCGAGGAACAGCTCCACGTGAATGGGCGTGTACTTCAGGATCATCTCGGTGACCAGCAGCAGCAGGCCGATACCGGTGATGACGGAGCAGATCTGGTAGAACTTCAGGGCTCCGCGGATCGCCGGGAACGAGGCGAGCTTGGGGGCGCGGGGCATGGATGCCAGTCTAGTCGCGGCTTTCCGCGGCTCCTGCCGGACTGCTCGACGCGGAGCTTTCCGCGAGAGCCTCGGCCTGTTCGTCTTCGAGGTCTTCGACTTCTTTCTCCCACGCGTCACGCGCGAGGCGGTACCAGAGGTACAGCGCGAAGCCGGCGAAGATCGCCCATTCCGCCGCGTAGAAGATGTTGAGCCAGTTGACCCGGGAACGCTCGTCGGGCGCGGGCGAGGCGATGTCGTCGAGGGGACCGATCGCCGTCTGCGAGGCGACGTACTGCCGGTAGACGTCGAGGTCGGCGGTGTCGTGCCAGCGGCCGAGCAGCATGGCCGGCGACATCTTGACCAGCGTCTGCGGGTCGGCCCCGGCGGGCGGCACCGAGGGGCCTTCGTCGGAGATCAGGCGCCCGGTCACCTCGACGACGGCGGCGGGATTCGCCTCCGCGTCGGCCTCGAGCTGGGCGGCCGCGGCGTTCGCCTGGTCGAGGCTGCTCGTCCACCCGGTCGCCACGGCGATCGAGGTCGGCGTGACCGCACCCGCGACGCGGAGCTGGCCGGTCACCCAGTAGCCCTCGACGTCGTTGTTGTAGCGCGACGAGACGACGATGAAGTCGGATGCCACCCACGTGCCGCTCACCTCGACCCGCTGCCCCACGAGGGGTTCGGGGAGGTAGTCGCCCGGTTTGACGACGTCGGCGAGCGGTTGCACGACCTCGGTCAGTCCCGGCTCGGGCGGCGACGTGTCGACGGCACGACCCAGCTGCCACTGCCCGAGCCACGCGAGTACCCCCGCGACCACGAGCGAGAACGCCAGCAGCGCGATCCAGCGCGGGCGCAGCATGACCTCGCGCAGCGTCGGCGGAAAGATCTGCGGCGGCGCCGGCTCGGTCATGGGGGTGGAGGTCATGGGGCTTTCGGGGGTCAGTGCCCGTAGGGCGCGACGACGACCTCGACGCGCTGGAACTCCTTGAGGTCGGAGTACCCGGTGGTCGCCATCGACTTCTTGAGGGCGCCAATAAGGTTGGCGGTGCCGTCGGCGACGGGCGCGGGACCGTAGAGGACCTGCTCGAGCGGGCCCACGCGATCGACGGCGACGCGGCGTCCGCGCGGCAGCTTGGCGTGGTGCGCCTCGGGACCCCAGTGGAAACCGCGGCCGGGGGCATCGGTCGCTCGCGCGAGCGCGACACCGAGCATGACGGCATCCGCGCCCATGGCGAGAGCCTTCACGATGTCACCGGAGGTTCCGACCCCGCCGTCGGCGATGACGTGCACGTAGCGTCCGCCCGACTCGTCGAGGTAGTCGCGACGGGCGCCGGCGACGTCGGCGACCGCGGTGGCCATGGGCGCGTGCAGGCCCAGCGTGGCGCGCGTCGTCGAGGCCGCACCGCCGCCGAAGCCGACCAGCACGCCCGCGGCCCCCGTGCGCATGAGGTGCAAAGCGGCGGTGTAGGTCGCGGCGCCGCCGACGATCACGGGCACGTCGAGGTCGTAGATGAACTTCTTCAGGTTCAGGGGCTCGTCGACGCTCGAGACGTGCTCGGCCGATACCGTAGTGCCACGGATGACGAACAGGTCGACGCCGGCGGCGACGACGGTCTCGTACAGGTCGTTGGTGCGCTGCGGAGTGAGGGCACCCGCGACGGTCACGCCCGCAGCGCGCACCTCGGCGAGGCGGTCGCGCACGAGCTCGGTCTTGATGGGCTCGGAGTACAACTGCTGCATGCGCCGCGTGGCGTCGGCCTCGGGCAGCGTCGCGATCTCGGCCAGGAGCGGCTCGGGGTCGTCGTACCGCGTCCAGAGCCCCTCGAGGTCGAGGACGCCCAGGCCGCCGAGGCGCCCGAGCTCGATCGCGGTGCGCGGGCTGACCACGGAGTCCATCGGCGCACCGAGCACCGGGATCTCGAACGGGAACGCGTCGATGGTCCACGCGGTCGAGACGTCTTCGGGGTTGCGCGTGCGCCGCGACGGCACGACGGCGATGTCGTCGAAGGTGTACGCGCGGCGGGCGCGCTTGGCGCGGCCGAGATCGATCTCCATGGTCACCCGACCAGCCTACCCGCGCCCTCCGACATCGCCGTCGGCCGCGTCGGACTGCGCAGCAGACGCAGAGGGCGGACTCAGCGGATCGTCCGAGCCCCGCAGCAGGCGGGTGAGCAGGCCGTCGAAGGCGAACAGCACGAAGCCGATCGAGCCGAGCAGCGGGCTCAGCAGCATCGCCGCCGCGCTGAGGATGACCGCGCTGAGGCTCGCGCGACCCAGTCGCCGCGCGTCGTCCCGCGTCAGATCGGCGATCGCCCCCGAGCGCACGGCCCACGCCCACTGCAGCCAGCCCATGACGATCGCGAGGAAGAAGTTGACGGGGAGCAGGACGCGACCGAGAAGGAGGTCGGAGTGGGTGGTGTCCAGCGACGAGGTGAACGGCACGAGCACGACCAGCAGCAACCGGATGTTGTTGATCCACATGCCGGTGTCGTCGATTCGCACGATCCACTCGAACTGGCGCACGTGGGTCATCCACATCACGCACAGGATGAGGAAGCTGATGACGAACGAGAACAGCGGGTGGGCGAGATCGAGCAGACCCCGAGCCAACGCGTCGTCCGTGGTGGGCGACCCCAGCGACTGATCGGTCAGCCCCAGCACGAGCAACGTGGCCGCGATCGCGAAGACGCCGTCGGTGAACGCCTCGGTCCGCCGCGCCGACATCGACGCCGCCGGGTGGCTGCGCCGTCGGATCATGCGCACAGCGTAGCCGCGCACGTCCCTCGGAGACCACAATGGGCCGGGCTATCGGTCCGGCCCTTCGTGCGACGCGATTACTTCTTGTAGTTCGGCGCCTCGACGACGATCTGCACGTCGTGCGGGTGCGACTCCTTGAGTCCCGCCGAGGTGATGCGGACGAACTTGCCCTTGGTCTTGAGCTCCTCGACGGTGCGCGCGCCGACGTAGAACATCGACTGACGCAGTCCGCCGATCAGCTGGTAGGCCACGGCCGCGACGGGTCCGCGGTAGGGCACCTGACCCTCGATGCCCTCGGGGATCAGCTTGTCGTCGCTCGGCACGTCCGCCTGGAAGTAGCGGTCCTTCGAGTACGAGGTCTTCTTGCCGCGCGTCTGCAGGGCACCGAGCGAGCCCATCCCGCGGTACTGCTTGAACTGCTTGCCGCCCTGGAAGACGATCTCGCCCGGCGACTCGTCGGTTCCCGCGAGGAGCGAGCCGAGCATCACGGTGTCGGCGCCGGCCACGAGGGCCTTGGCGATGTCGCCCGAATACTGCAGCCCGCCGTCGGCGATCACGGGCACGCCCGCGGGGATCGCCGCCTTCGCGGCTTCGTAGATCGCGGTCACCTGGGGGACACCGACGCCCGCGACGACGCGGGTGGTGCAGATGGAGCCCGGGCCGACGCCCACCTTCACGGCGTCGACGCCCGCGTCGATGAGCGCCTGGGCGCCCTCGCGCGTGGCGACGTTGCCGCCGATGACGTCGATGTGGTCGAACGTCGGATCGGCCTTGACGCGCCGCACGATGTCGATCACGCCCGCCGACTGACCGTTGGCGGTGTCGACGACAAGCACGTCGACGCCCGCGTCGCGGAGCGCCTCGGCACGCTGCCAGGCGTCGCCGAAGAAGCCGATCGCCGCGCCGACGCGCAGGCGTCCCTGCTCGTCCTTGGTGGCGAGGGGGTACTTCTCGCTCTTGTCGAAGTCCTTGATGGTGATGAGACCGGCGAGCTTGCCCTCGTCGTCGACGAGCGGCAGCTTCTCGACGCGGTGCTTGGCGAAGGTCGCGATGACGTCGTTGGCGTGGATGCCGACGTGCCCGGTGATCAGACCGTCCTTGGTCATCACGTCCTTGACCTTGGTGGTCTGGCGCTCGAAGCCCGAGACGAAGCGCATGTCGCGGTTGGTGATGATGCCGACCAGCACGCCGTCGGGGTCGACCACCGGCAGGCCCGAGATGCGGTACTGCGCGCACATCGCGTCGACCTCGGCGACCGTGGCATCCGGGTTCGTGGTGATGGGGTTCGAGACCATGCCCGACTCGCTGCGCTTGACCTGGTCGACGATGCCGGCCTGATCCTCGATCGAGAGGTTGCGGTGCACGATGCCGATGCCGCCCTGGCGCGCGATCGCGATCGCCATGCGCGCTTCGGTGACGGTGTCCATCGCGCTCGAGAGAAGAGGCGTCGCGACCGTGATGCGGCGCGACAGACGCGACGACGTATCGGCCTCGCTCGGGATGACGTCGGTGTGCCCCGGCAGGAGCAACACGTCGTCATAGGTCAGTCCGATGAAACCGAAGGGGTCGTGCTGCTCCATGGATCCTCCTGCGCGCGCGGCGCCTGCTCTGTTCGGGACGACGTCGGCCGGAACGCGTGCGAAGCGCTCCGTCTCAAAGTGTAAGCGTCGAAGGGGTCCGTGACATTCCCGGACGTTCGTCCGCCGTGCGCAGCCGCGACGACACGGTTCGCTAACGACTCGTCACTGGAAACACGCGCGACACATTACGCTCGTAGCGTCGACCGTCGAAGCTGACGGGACGACTTCGTCAGCGCTGCCGAACTGGAGACTCCGTGGGTCATTCCTCCCCCACCGCGATACGATCGCGATCCCTATCCCGCATGGCTGTGATCGTCTCGCTCCTCGCGAGTGCGATCGCCGTTCTGAGCCTGCTCCTCGCCTCACCGGCGAGCGCGCAGACGACGCCCGCCCCGACTCCGGCCGCCTCGGCCGGCACCGGCGACGTGTCCACTCAGTACTCGGTGGGCGGCATCATCCGCTCCGGCGACGAGCCACTCGAGGGGGTTCAGGTCACCGTCGAAGGCTCGGGCTTCAGCGAGGTCGGCACCACCGGCGCCGACGGGCGCTGGTCGGTCTCGGTCCCGGGGCCGGGCGCGTACACCGCGCAGCTGCAGGTCGACACCCTTCCCGACGGAGTCGCCCCGCGCGACCCCGACAACATCACCCGCGACGTGACGATCGGCACGACCAACACGGTCAACGTGCTGTTCCCCACGGGTGAGGGCACGGCCGCGACGGCCACGATCTGGGACACGCTTTTCTCGCGGTTCTTCTACGGCCTGAACTTCGGCCTGCTGCTGGCGCTCGCCGCGATCGGCATCTCGCTCATCTTCGGCACCACCGGCGTGAACAACTTCGCCCACGGCGAGATGCTCACCTTCGGCGCGATCATCTTCTACGTGTTCACGGCCATGGGCTGGAACATCATCCTGGCGATCCTGCTCACCGTCGCCCTCTCGGCGGCTCTCGGGTGGACACAGGATGCCGTGCTCTTCAAACCCCTGCGAAAGCGCGGGGTGGGGTTGGTACAGGTGCTCATCGTCACGATCGGTCTGTCGATCGTGCTGCGCTACCTGTACCTGTACTTCTTCGACGGCGGCACGCGCAACATCGACACCGGCATCACCGACAACGTGACCATCGGACCCGTCACGGTGACCCTGACCTCGATCATCAGCATGGGCGTCAGCATCGTGATGCTGGCCTTCGTCGCCTACTTCCTCACGCGCACCCGCATCGGCAAGGCCACGCGCGCCGTGAGCGACAACGCCTCGCTCGCCGCGGCATCCGGCATCAACGTCGACCGCGTGATCCGCATCGTGTGGGTGCTGGCGGGAGCGCTGACCGGTCTCTCGGGCGTGCTGTACGGCCTCTACCGCGGCGTCACCTGGGACATGGGTTTCGCGATCCTGCTCCTGCTGTTCGCCGCCGTCACCCTGGGTGGCCTCGGCAGCGCGTTCGGCGCTCTCGTGGGCTCGCTCATCATCGGCATCATCACGGAACTTTCCACCATCGTCATCCCTCCCGACCTTCGGTATGCGGTGGCCCTGATCGTGCTCATCGGCGTGCTGCTGTTCCGGCCGCAAGGTGTGCTCGGTCGTAAAGAGCGGATCGGTTGAGGAACGACGACATGGACTGGCTTTCGATCATCAACAACGCCGCGGGCGAGCTCATCAGCCCGACCACCGCGGCCTACGCCCTCGCCGCCATCGGCCTGAGCGTCCACTTCGGCTACGCGGGCCTGCTCAACTTCGGCCAGGCCGGCTTCATGGCGGTCGGCGCGTACGCCTTCGCCATCGCGACCCTGTCGTTCTCGGCCCCCGTGTGGCTCGCGATCCTCCTCGCCATCGTCGCCTCGGTGGTGTTCGCCTTCATCCTCGGCATCCCGACGCTGCGTCTGCGCGCCGACTACCTCGCCATCGTCACCATCGCCGCGGCGGAGATCGTGCGGTACGTGGTCTCGACCGTCGGCCTGACGGACATCACCGGCGGCTCGCAGGGCCTCAACGGCTACAACCGCGAATTCCAGGCGATGAACCCGCTCCCGGCGGGCACCTACGGCATCGGCCCCTGGACCTACTCGGCGAACGACTGGTGGGTGCGCCTGTTCGGCTGGCTGCTCGTCATCCTCGCGACGATCCTCGTATACGTGCTCATGCGCAGCCCCTGGGGCCGCGTGGTCAAGGGCATCCGCGAAGACGAAGACGCCGTGCGCAGCCTCGGCAAGAACGTCTACTCCTACAAGATGCAGGCGCTCGTGCTCGGCGGCGTGATGGGCGGCCTGGCGGGAGTGGTGTTCATCCTCCCCCGCGCGGTGCAGCCCGGTAACTACGGAACGGCGCTGACGTTCTTCATCTGGACCGCCCTCCTGCTGGGTGGGGCCGCGACCCTGCTCGGACCCATCGTCGGCGCGATGCTCTTCTGGGTGCTGCTCTCGCTGTCGAACGGCATCATCGTGGGTCTGCGCGACGTCGGCATCCTGGGCTTCATGTCCTCCACCCAGACGGGTCAGGTGCGCTTCATCCTCGTCGGCATCGGTTTGATGCTGCTCGTGATCTTCCGGCCGCAGGGCATCTTCGGCAACAAGAAGGAGCTGTCGTTCAATGTCTGACACGACCGTCACCCACCCGCTCGTCAAGGGCGAGGTCGGCCCCGGCTGCGCGAAGGTCGACCCGATCGTCGTCGCCGACAGCGTCACCCGCCAGTTCGGCGGCCTCAAAGCCGTCGACGTCGATCACCTCGAGATCCCGCGCGGTCAGATCACCGCCCTGATCGGTCCCAACGGCGCCGGTAAGACCACGCTCTTCAACCTGCTGACCGGTTTCGACAAGCCCAACACCGGGCGCTGGAGCTTCGAGGGGTCGAACCTCGCCGGCGTCGCCGCATTCAAGGTGTCGCGCAAGGGAATGGTGCGCACCTTCCAGCTCACCAAGTCGCTGGGCCGCCTGTCGGTGCTGCAGAACATGCTGCTCGGAGCCCGCGGGCAGAAGGGCGAGAACATCTTCCGCGCCCTGATCCCCGGCATCTGGAAGTCGCAGGAGACCGAGAACACCGAGCGCGCCGACGACCTGCTGCGCCGCTTCAAGCTCGACGCCAAGCGCGAGGACTTCGCCGCGTCGCTCTCGGGTGGTCAGCGCAAGCTCCTCGAGATGGCGCGGGCGCTCATGAGCGACCCGAAGCTCGTCATGCTCGACGAGCCGATGGCCGGCGTCAACCCGGCGCTCACGCAGAGCCTGCTGGGTCACATCCTCGACCTGAAGAAGGAGGGCATGAGCGTGCTCTTCGTCGAGCACGACATGCACATGGTGCGCCACATCTCCGACTGGGTCATCGTCATGGCCGAGGGCCGGGTCGTGGCCGAGGGTCCGCCCGAGACCGTGATGAGCGATCAGGCAGTGATCGATGCCTACCTGGGCGCACACCACGACACCGACCTCGGTGACATGACCACCTCGCAGCTCGAGACCATCCAGGCCGAAGCTGCCGCCGAGGCGGAGGCGGAGCTCACCGCCGATGAGAAGGACGGGAAGCTCTGATGTCTCAGACCGCCACCGACACGCGCACGCCCGTGCTGCGCACCGACGACCTGGTCGCCGGATACCTCCCGGGCGTCAACATCCTCAACGGGTGCACCGTCGACGCCTACCAGGGCGATCTGATCGGCATCATCGGCCCCAATGGCGCCGGCAAGTCGACGCTGCTGAAGGCCATCTTCGGCCAGGTCAAGATCCGTTCGGGCTCCGTTCTGCTCAACGGTGACGACATCACCGCGCTCAAGGCCGACAAGCTCGTCGGCAAGGGCGTCGGCATGGTGCCGCAGAACAACAACGTGTTCCCGAGCCTCTCGATCGAGGAGAACCTGCAGATGGGGCTCTTCCAGCGCCCCAAGGTGTTCGCGGAGCGCTTCGAGTTCGTGACCGGCCTGTTCCCCGAGCTGGCCAAGCGCCGCCGTCAGCGCGCGGGCTCGCTCTCGGGCGGTGAGCGGCAGATGGTCGCCATGGGCCGCGCGCTCATGATGGACCCCTCGGTGCTGCTGCTCGACGAGCCGTCCGCCGGCCTCTCCCCTGTGCGTCAGGACGAGACGTTCCTGCGCGTCGCAGAGATCAACCGCGCGGGCGTGACGATCATCATGGTCGAGCAGAACGCGCGCCGCTGCCTGCAGATCTGCCACCGGGCGTACGTGCTCGACCAGGGCAAGGATGCGTACACGGGCGGTGGCCGCGAGCTGCTCAACGATCCCCGCGTCATCGAGCTGTACCTCGGCACCCTGGCGGCCGATGAGGACGCCAAGCGCGACAGCGGCAAGAACCCCCACGCCGAGTAACTCCGGCTCTTCAGTGCCCCGCGGCTCCGGCCGCGGGGCACTCGTGGTTCCGGGACGTGGATCGCGACGAGGGGCGGCCTCGGGCCACGAGCGCCCGCGTGGACCGTGCGCCGGTACGCGCTCTGTGAGCTGTCGGGATGGCGTGAGTGGTCCTGGTCCGCCCGGGGACCCGCCCGTTCCGCCTGTGAGGCGCACAGAGCCGGGACGGGCATCCCGGCGCGTCCTCCGCACGCGCTGCGCGCACGGGAGCCGTCGACCCGCTCTCGACCGGCACCGCGAACACCGCACCGCGACCCCGCAACGCGAACGCCGCCGCCCGCAACCCGAACGCCGCCCCCGGCAATGCGAAGAGGCCCGGATCCTCACGGATCCGGGCCTCTCGTACGAACTCAGGTCACTCGTTGAGCGAACCGAACTCCGTGTTCAGCAGGGTGTACTTGTTGTCGGCACCGTACTGGTAGATGCCGATGTACGCCTCGGTCGGGTCACCGTTGCCGTCGAAGGTGATCGGGCCCGAGACACCGTCGTAGTCGATGTCGGTGCCGGCGTTGATCAGCTTGAGGCAGTCGGCGAAGGTCGTGCACTTCTCGCCGTCCTCGGAGACCGACTGCATGTTGTCGCGGATCGCGGTACCCGAGTCGTCCTTGGCCTGCGCCGCGGCGAGGGCCGCGACGATGACGGCGTCGTACGACTCCGGCGCGTAGCTGTAGTCGGTCAGCGCGGGGTCGACTTCCTTCAGGCGGTCCTGGAAGGAAGTGTCGGCCGGGTTGCCGGGCAGCGTGCCCTTGGCGCCCTGCAGCGTGCCGGCGGGGAACTCGTACGAGTTCGACAGGTTGCCGTCGACGAAGTAGACCTTCGACGCCGGGTAGCCCTGCGTGCTGACGAGCTGCGGGATGATCGACGAGGTCTCCTCGAAGGCGATGACCGCGACGGCGTCGGGCTTGGCCGCGAGCAGCTGGTCGACCTGCGAGGTGAACACGGTGTCACCCGGGTTGTAGGGAACGGCGACCGAGACCTCGCCACCGGCGGCCTCGACGGCCTTGGTCGCGTTGTCCTTGAGGCCGATGCCGTACGGGTCGTTGATGTAGATGATGCCGATGTTGGCGGCACCGTCTCCGGTCATCAGGTTTCCGAGCACGCGGCCCTGCAGCACGTCGGAGGGCGCGGTGCGCCAGTAGTACCCGTCGTCGGCGTAGGTCGTGAAGTCGGGCGAGGTGTTGGCCGGCGAGATCTGCACGACACCCGCGTTGACCAGCTGGTCGACGAACGTGAACGACACACCCGACGAGGCGGCACCGATGACGACATCGGCGCCCGCGTCGACGAGCTCGGTGGCCGACTGCGTGGCGATGTCGGTGGTGGTGTCACCCGAGTCGCGCTCGGTCAGCTCGGTCTTGAAGGGGAAGTCGCCGCCGGTGGCCTCGATGTCCTTGATGGCGAGCTTGACACCCGCGACCTCGGGCGGGCCGAGGAAGGCGAGGTTACCGGTGGCGGGCAGGATCGTGCCGACGTGGAACGTGCCGTCGGCGGTCGAGGTTGCCCCGCCGCCGGACGATGCGCTGGGCGCTGCGGCTTCGCTGCCGCCGCCACCAGAGCATCCAGCGAGGACGAGCGCGCTGGCGCCGACCAGGGCGATACCGCCGAGGACCTTCGCGGTGCGCGTACGCGTGAAGACGTTCATAGGGCTCCTTGCTGTGAATGAACGTTCGGCGACCCTTTGGGCCGCCTGGTGTCCCCAAACCTAATCGGCCGCGCATTTTCCGCGTGTTGCCGTTCGTTAACGATGTGGGTCGAAGCGGTCACGGCCGCATAACGGTTGGCATCGCGCGTTGACGGAGCCCCTCATCGCACCTACCCGACGGGACCGATTACGAAGAAGGAGCCGATTCGAGAAGCGCGATCCCGCGGGGTGCTCACACTCTGGCAGACCCCCGCCGCCGACGTCTGTAGACCGAACGGGGGACGCGGGGCGCTCAGACGGGTTCGACGACGTCGGCGACCACTCGGCGGTTGCGCCGCGACGCGATGACGGAGTCGACGCTGAGCATCGCCAGGGCGATCCACACGAGGGCGAAGCCGATCCACCGCTCGATGGTCATCGGCTCACCGAGCACCCACACGCCGATCGCGAACTGGATGATCGGCGCCACGAACTGCAGCAGTCCGATCACCGTCAGCGGCACGCGCCGCGCGCCCGAGGCGAACAGCAGCAGGGGCACGGCGGTGACGGCGCCGGCGAGCAGCAGGAGCACGGTGTGCAGCACGCCCGCGGTGCCGAGGGTGATGCCCGTGAGGTTCGCCACGAAGAACAGTTGGATCACGGCGACCGGCAACAGCCACATCGACTCGAGGGTCAGCCCGCTGACGGCGTCGACCGCCGGCCCGATCTGCTTCTTCACGAGACCGTAGAAGCCGAACGAGAACGCCAGCGTCAGGGCGATCCAGGGGAAGGCGCCGTAGCCGATGACGATCACCGCGACGGCGACGACGGCCAGGCCGATCGCGATCCACGGGATCACGCGCAGCCGCTCGCGCAGAACGATGACCCCCAGCAGCACGGTGACGATCGGGTTGATGAAGTAACCGAGGCTCGTCTCGATCACGTGCCCGGTCAGCGCCCCGAACAGATACGTCTGCCAGTTCACGTAGATCAGCACGCCGGCCAGCGCCGTGAGCGCCATCAGCCGCGGCTGGCGCACGATCGCGAGGAACGCCTTCCAGGTGCGCAGCACCGTGAGCAGCAGGAGGCAGAACACGAACGCCAGGATGATCCGCCACGCGACGACCTCGAACGGGCCGGTGGGGGCGAGCTGCAGGAAGTAGATGGGCAGGACGCCCCACAGCAGATAGGCGGAGAAGGCGTAGAGCACTCCGCGGTTGCTCCCGCCGGTGGATGCGGGGGCGGCGGGGGTCACCGATTCAGCCTACGCGGCGCGAGGAGAGGCCGAGCGACGCCGGTGCACTCTTTCCTGCCAGAGGCCCCGGCCGATCCCGGGAACGACGAAGACCCCGGATGCCGTGGCATCCGGGGTCTTCGGAGGATCTCACTCGATCAGCGGACGACGACCGCCAGCACGTCGCGAGCCGAGAGCACGAGGTACTCTTCGGCGCCGAACTTGACCTCGGTGCCGCCGTACTTGCTGTAGAGCACGCGGTCGCCGACGGCGACGTCGAGGGGGACACGGTTGCCGTTGTCGTCGATGCGGCCGGGGCCGACGGCGACGACTTCGCCCTCCTGCGGCTTCTCCTTGGCGGTGTCGGGGATGACGAGACCACTCGCGGTGGTCTGCTCAGCCTCGACCTGCTTGATGACGATGCGGTCCTCGAGCGGCTTGATGGAAACCGACACGGTCTACCTCTTCTTTCTCGTTACAGAAGACTTGTCAGCACTCACGCGGGGAGAGTGCTAATCCGAGTGTAGAGAAGCGTTGGCACTCACGCAACGCGAGTGCCAACACGGCCGCCCGCCTAGGCTGAATCGGTGGACACCAGCGAGCTGACCGCCCTGCTCACGCCCGAGGGCCTGCGCCTCCTCGACGAGGCCGGACCCATCGCCTCGACCGACGACGCCGCCCGCACGGTGTCGCGCCTGCGCGCCGCGGGTCACTCCCCCGACCTCGTCTCGGCGGTCGTCGGGCAGGCACGGCTGCGGGTCAAGGCGGCGACGAAGTTCGGCCCGTTCGCCGAACGCATGCTCTTCACCCGCGCAGGCCTCGAGCAGGCGACACGTTTGTCGATCGCGGCCCGCCACGCCGGCCGCTTTCGCGCCGCCCGCATCGACAGCGTCGCCGACCTCGGCTGCGGGATCGGCGGCGACGCCCTCGGGATGGCGGGCATCGGCGTCCGCGTGCACGCCGTCGACGCCGACGAGGTCACCGCGGCGATCGCGGCGTACAACCTCGCTCCGTTCGGCGATGCGGCCTCTGTCACCCACGCGCGCGCGGAAGACGTCGACCTCAGCGGGACGGATGCCGTGTGGCTCGACCCCGCGCGACGCACGGCGGGCCATTCCGAGACGCGCCAGGTGTCGGCCGCCGAGTGGTCGCCCTCTCTCGAGTGGGTGTTCGAGCTGCTGAAGACGAAACCGGGCGGAGTGAAGCTCGGGCCGGGCTTCGACCGCGCCCAGATCCCCGACGACCTCGAGGCGCAGTGGATCAGCGCCGACGGCTCGACCATCGAGCTCGTGCTCTGGTCGGGCTCCCTCGCCCGCGAAGGCGTGCGGCGCGCCGCCCTCGTCGTGCGCGGGAGCGACGCGTGGGAGCTCACGGCGCCCGCCGACACCCCCGACGTCGAGGTGCGCGAGCTCGGCGCTTTCGTGCACGAACCCGACGGCGCCGTCATCCGCGCGCGCCTCATCGGCGAGGTCGCCCGAGCGCTGGATGCCGGGATGCTGGCGCCCGGCATCGCCTACCTCACCTCCGATGCGGCGCTGACGAGTCCGTTCGTGTCGTCGTTCCGCGTGCGGGAGCAGCTGCCCGCCGACCCCAAGAAGCTCGCGCAGGCGCTTCGCGCGCGCGGCATCGGCACCCTCGAGATCAAGAAGCGCGGCGTCGACGTCGACCCGGCGGTGCTGCGCAAGAAGCTGTCGCTGCGCGGCGACGAGTCGGCGACGCTGATCCTCACCCGCGTGGGCTCGAAGCGCCTCGCCCTGCTGGCCGACCGCGTGTGACGGCAGACGCGCTCCTGCGCGTCAGACCACGGCGAGCTGCGAGAAGCCCCAGATGAGCCATCCGGCGCTGAGGACGATCGACAGCAGCGAGAGGCACAGCGACCAGACCCCCACCCGGGTGCTGTCGTGGGGTCGCCGCAGCGAGATGATCGACAGGATCACCGCGACGGCGCCCAGCGGCAGCAGCCAGCCGGTGAAGAACGAGGCGACGAGCGCGAGGATCGCCGCCGCGAGCGCCCCCGGTGCGAGCGACAGCGGGGTCGGCGGTGCGGGCGGCACGTAGGGGATCAGGTGATCGCCGAAGGCGGCCATCTCGAGCTGGGCGGTCGGCAGTCGCTCGGGGTCGTCGTCGGCCGGGGCGGCAGCAGACCGCGACGCCTGCGCGGCGAGACGGGCGGCGTCCGACGGGTCGAGAGAAGGCACGGGCGGGGCGTCCTTGCGGGCGCGTCGCGTGGGCGGTGTGGGCTCGCTCACGGGGCGCTGCCCGAGGGGAGCATCGGAGCCACGGCATCCGGGTCTTCGTCCACCTGGATCTCGGTCACCGGGAGCGTCGAGTCGGCCCCGAAGGCGAGCGTCGAGGGGCGGCGACCCGACGAGATCAGTTCGGCGGCGAGCGCCGCGATCATCGCACCGTTGTCGGTGCACAGTCGCAGGGGCGGAATGCGCACCGCGACGCCCGCGGCCGCCGCCCGCTCGAGGGCGACGTCGCGCAGGCGCTTGTTGGCGATCACTCCCCCGCCCAGCAGCAGACGCGGCACCTCGAATCGCGCGCACGCGTCGAGGGCCTTCGTGACGAGCACGTCGACGACGGCCTCGCGGAACGACGCCGCGACGTCCGACACCGGCACCGGCTGACCGGCAGCCTCGTGCTGCTCCACCCACCGGGCGACGGCGGTCTTGAGCCCCGAGAACGAGAAGTCGTAGCGGTGCGCGGCCATGTCGGAGGCCCGCGAGAGGCCCCGGGGGAAGCGGATCGCCGTGGGATCGCCGTCGGCGGCCGCCCGGTCGATCTCGGGTCCGCCGGGGTAGGGCAGCTTCAGCAACCGGGCGACCTTGTCGAAGGCCTCGCCCGCGGCGTCGTCCATCGTCTCGCCCAGCAGTTCGACGTCGCTGGTGAGGTCGCGGACGAGCAGCAGCGAGGTATGACCGCCGCTCACCAGCAGCGCGACGGTCGGATATTCGAGCTCGGCCGCGTCGGCGTCGAGGATGTCGGCGGCGATGTGACCGACCAGGTGGTTCACCGCGTACAGCGGCTTGTCGAGCGCGACCGCGAGGCCCTTTGCCGCTCCGACGCCGACCATCAGCGCGCCGGCGAGACCCGGGCCGCTGGTCACGGCCACGGCGTCGAGATCGGCCAGGGTCACGCCGGCCTCGGCGAGCGCGGCGTCGATCGAGGGCTGCAGCGCCTCGAGGTGGGCGCGCGCGGCGACCTCGGGCACGACGCCGCCGTAGCGCGCGTGCTCGTCCATGCTCGACGCGATGGTGTTGCTGAGCAGCTGCCGACCGCGCACGATCCCGATGCCGGTCTCGTCGCAGCTGGTCTCGATGCCGAGTACGAGGGGCGCGTCCATCAGCACCATCCCTTTCCGCTGGTGGTGGTGGGTGTCTCGGAGATCCCGGATGCCGGCGCCTGCGCACGCCGCGCGGTCCAGCCCCGCAGGTCGAGCTGCATCACGATCGCGTCGACGTCGTCGGGCTGGTAGTACCGCGGTCGTCGTCCGACCTCGACGAAGCCCTCGGAGAGGTACAGCCTCTGCGCGACCGGGTTGTCGGCGCGCACCTCGAGGAACACGTCGTGCACCTCGCGCCGCGCGGCTTCGTCGAGCAGGGCGGCGAGAAGGGCACGGCCCCGCCCCCGACCCCGCGCGGACTCGGAGATCGTGATCGTCTGGATGTCGGCATCCCGAGCCCCGCGCACCGCGCGCAGGCCCGCGTAGCCGACGAGACTCCCGGCCTCTTCGACGACGACGTACCAGCCGTGCGGCGAGGCCAGCTCTTCGCGCATCATGGCCGGGCTCCAGGCGTCGGTCGGGAACGACGCGTGCTCGAGCGCCATGATCGCGTCGAGGTCGGCGGCGGTCGCCACCCGCGTCGACATCAGCTGACCCGCTTCGGCGCGTGGGCGGCGACGACGTCGGGGCTGCGCAGGTACAGCGGCTCGGGGCCGGCGAGCGTGCGATCGGCGTCGAGAGCGCGCGCTGCGGCGAGCGCGATCATCGCGGCCGACACGCTCGTGGCGTCGTGGCGGCGTGCCCCGTGCTCCTCGAGGCGCGCGTCGAGGTCGTCGCGAGGGCTGAGAGCCGCCTCGGTCACGCGCACGGGCAGTCCGTCGTCGTCGAGCCCGTCGTAGACGCTGTAGGCGAATTCTCTGCGGCGGGCGTCGGTCACGACGGCGAAGCGGCCGGTCTCGGTACCGGTCAGGGCGTCGGCGAGCAGGACGCCGAGCGCGACGCCGTCGTGGCTCGGCACGGCGACCAGCGGCACGCCGCGACCAAGCGCATAGACCCGAGCGGTGGCGATGCCCACGCGCAGCCCGGTGAAGGGCCCCGGTCCCATGCCGATCGCGACATGCGTCGGCGCGGGAGCTGCGGTGGTGGCGCGTCGCAGCAGGTCGCCGATCACCTCGGCGTGCCCGAGAGGGTTGCTGCTCTGCTCCTCGGCGAGGATCTCGCCGTCGCGAGCGATGGCCGCGACAGCGGTGCCGAGCGAGGTGTCGATGCCGATGATCACGGTTCCAGGGTAGTCGGCGCCTCCGACACGGCATCCGGGACCGCCTCCGCTCCGAAGAAGGGACATGGATGCCACCGACCTCGGCCTGCGCCGCGTCGTCGTTCCGACGGGGGTGGGGCCGATCGTCGTGCGCGCGGGTCGGGCGTCGGGGAACCCCGTCGCCACGGTCCTCCTGCACGGGGCCGCGGGATCGTGGCGCACGTGGGTACCGCTCATCGCGGCATCCGACGCCCTGCGCCTGCCGCTGTCCGACATCGTGGCGATCGACCTCCCCGGCTGGGGCGAGACGCCGGGCCCGGTCCCCGACCCCGCCGACCTCGCGGTCGCTGTCGCCGCCGTCGCCCGGGCACTCGGCTACCCGCGCTGGCGCATCGTCGGCCATTCCCTCGGCGGCGTGATCGCCCTCGACGTCGCCGCACGCTTCCCGAACGACACCGTCGCGGTCGGCGTGGTCTCACCGAGCGGCGCCGGAGCACGTACCGTCGGCCGGCGCCCGATCGCGAAGGCGGCGCGGTTGCCGTGGCTCGCCGGGATGGTTCTGGCCATGCGCATCCTGCGCGCGCTCGGACCGCTGTCCGCCCCGCTGCTGCGGGTCCTGCGCCGCACGGGTCTGCTGCACCGTCTGGCGCGGCCCCTGTTCCGGCATCCGGACGGGGTGGATCGGGCGGTGACCGACGCCCTCGCCACGGAGATCCGTCCGACGGCGTTCCTCGCCGCGATGCAGGCGTCGCGCACGCACGACGACGGCGTCTGGCGACGCATCTCCTGCCCCGTGCGCTCGGTCCGAGGCGAGCACGACGTCTTCGTCTCCGCCCGCGACGCACACGATTGGGCGCGCCTCATGCGCGACTACGACGACCGCGTGCTCGCCGACAGCGGCCACTTCGCCCACGTCGAGCAGCCGGTCGAAACGCTGCGCGCCCTCCGCGAGGTGTGGTCGGCGCATCGCGCACCCGCGCGCGGTGCCGGCGGCCGACAGCGGCCCACCGGCCAGACGCGGCGTTTCAGGGACGACGCGAGATCGTGACCGTCCGCGGGGCGTCGGCGTCGAGCTCGACGGTGTGCACCGCGATCTCACCGCAGGCGTTGTCGACACCGCGGCCGCCGACCTGACGCGAGATCTCGATCTCCCACCATCGGTCGGCCAAGTACTCCGCGACCCCGCGCCCCCACTCGACGATGACGGCGGATCCGGCCACGTCGATGTCGAGGTCATCGAGTTCGACGGCCGCCCCGAGCCGGTACGCGTCGACATGCACCAGCGGAGTCCCCCCGACCAGCGAGGGGTGCGTGCGCGCGATCACGAACGTCGGACTCTGGACGGGACCCCGGATGCCGAGACCCTCGCCGATCCCCCGGGTCAGGGTCGTCTTCCCCGCCCCGAGCGGGCCGGTGAGCACCACGACGTCGCCCGGCTCGAGGACGCGACCGATCGCGCGGCCGAGCTCCTCCATGTCGCCGGGGGCGTCGATGACGCGCTCGCCCAGCAGGTCGTCCGGAATGCTCATGCCCCGCCCTCCCGTCGCGGTACGCGCGCCCCCACCCGCGTGACGATCTCGTAGTCGATGGTGTCGGCGGCCTCCGCCCACTCGCGCGCCGAGGGCACACCCAGGGTCGGGTCGCCGAAGAGTACGACCTCGTCGCCCACGGCCACCGGGTGATCGCCGACGTCGACGACGAACTGGTCCATCGCGATGCGACCCGCGACGGTGAACCGACGACCGCCGATCGTCACGGGGCCCCGACCCGAGGCCTGTCGCGGCACGCCGTCGGCGTACCCGAGGGGCACGAGCGCGAGGGTGGTGTCGGTCGTCGTGCGGTAGTCGTAGCCGTACGAGACCCCGGTGCCGGCGGGCACGCGGCGCACGGCCGCGACGGCGCCGCGCAAGGTCATCGCGGGGCGCAGACCCAGATCGGCGGGCGTCCGGTCGTCGAACGGCGAGACGCCGTAGATGCCGATGCCGATGCGCACGCAGCCCAGCCGCGCCTCGGGAAGGGCGATCGCCGCGTTCGTCGCGGCGATGTGGCGCAGCGGAGGGGTCAGGCCGACGCCCGCGGCGAGCACGACGCCCTCCTCGAACTTCGCCAGCGCCGCCCGATCGTCGTCGATGCTCGTGTTCGACAGGTGGGAGAACAGCCCGACCACGCGCAGGCGACCGATCCGCTCCAGACGCGCGGCCTCCGAGAACACCTGCCGCCAGTCCGCCGGTGCGATGCCGTTGCGCGAGAGCCCGGTCTCGATCTTCAGGTGGACCGCGGCGGGGCGCTCGCCCTGGGCGGCCTCCGCTGCCCGCAACAGCTGGTCGAGGTCGGAGATGCCGAGCTCGACCTCGTGTCGCACGGCCTCGACGAACGACGCGCCGGGCGCGTGCAGCCACGCGAAGAGCGGGGCGCGGATGCCGGCGCGACGCAGCGCCAGGGCCTCGTCGATGTCGGAGACGCCGATGCGGGTCGCCCCTCCCCGCAGCGCCGCCTGCGCCGCGCGGAACGCACCGTGGCCGTAGCCGTCGGCCTTGACCACGGCGATGATCTCGGAGCCGGTCAGCCGGCGCAGGTGCCGGACGTTCTCGGTGATCGCGTCGACGTCGATGAGCGCTTCGCGCAGCACCCCGGATGCCATGCTCACGCGGTGTCCTCTCGGGTGGGTTCGATTCCGGATGCCGCCTCGGCGACCACGTAGGCCGTCGCGAGCCCGGCATCGTGCGACATCGACAGGTGCACAGCGGTGATGCCGCGTGCAGCGATGGTCGCCGCCGTCTCTCCGCTGAGCGCGAAGACGGGGCGACCCGACGGCTCCGAGGTGACCTCGATGTCGGTCCAGTGCACGCCGTCCGACCCTCCGAGGGCCTTGATGAGCGCTTCTTTCGCGGCGTACCGGGCGGCCAGCGATCGCGGCTTGAGCACGCGCTCCGCGGGGGCGAACAGACGCGGCAGCAGGCGCGGGGTGCGAGCGAGGTGCTCCTCGAACCGCGGAACGTCGACCAGGTCGACGCCGATTCCGACGATCATGGGCCCTCCCCTCTCGGCATCCGTTCCATTCTGCCGGTGCCGGCGGACACCCGAGACGACGAAGGGGCCGGATGCCACGGCATCCGGCCCCGAAGACGACGAGTCCTACTCGACCGTCACCGACTTCGCCAGGTTGCGCGGCTGGTCGACGTCGAGGCCCTTCGCCTCGGCGAGGCCCATCGCGAAGATGTGCAGTGGCACCACGGCCAGCAGCGGCTCGAAGAGGGGGGCCGCGAGCGGGATGCGCAGAACCTCATCGGCGGCGGGCAGCACGGCCACGTCGCCCTCCTCGGCGATCGCGATCACGCGGGCACCGCGGGCGCGGATCTCCTCGATGTTCGAGACGACCTTCTTGTGCATCTCACCCGACCCGCGCGGGCTCGGGACGACGACGAACACGGGCTGTCCGGGCTCGATCAGCGCAATGGGACCGTGCTTGAGCTCGCCGGCGGCGAAGCCCTCGGCGTGGATGTAGGCCAGCTCCTTGAGCTTGAGCGCACCCTCGAGCGCGATCGGGTAGCCGACGTTGCGGCCGAGGAACAGCACCGAACGGGTGTCGGCCATCCAGTGCGCGAGCTGCTCGATGCGCGACTGCTCGGTCTCGAGCACGCGGGCGATCTTGCCGGGCACGGCCTCGAGCTCGGTCACGGCCTCGACGGCCACGACGGGGTCGATGGCGCCGCGCACACGGCCCACGTGCAGCGCAAGCAGGTACAGGGCGGTGATCTGCGCGACGAAGGCCTTGGTGGAGGCCACAGCGACCTCGGGGCCGGCGTGGGTGTACACGATGGCATCCGACTCGCGCGGGATCGTGGCGCCCTGGGTGTTGCAGATCGACAGCGTCTTGGCACCGCGCGAACGTGCGTACTTCACGGCCATCAGCGTGTCCATCGTCTCGCCCGACTGGCTGATCGAGACGACGAGGGTGCGCGCGGAGAGCACGGGGTCGCGGTAGCGGAACTCGTGCGCAAGCTCGACGTCGACGGGAACACGCGTCCACGTCTCGAGCGCGTACTTGCCGACCATGCCGGCGTAGGCGGCGGTGCCGCACGCGATGACGAGGATGCGGTCGATGTCGGCGAGGAACTCGTCCATGCCGTCGAGCTCGGGAATCTCGACGCGGCCCTCGTGGATCCGACCGCGCAGCGTGTTGGCGACGGCCTCGGGCTCCTCCGAGACCTCCTTGGCCATGAACGACGACCAGCCGCCCTTCTCGGCAGCCGAGGCGTCCCAGGTGACCTCGAACGGCTCGACCTCGACGGGCGCGCCCGAGAAGTCGGTGACCTCGACGCCCTCGGGCGTGATCGCGACGATCTCGTCCTGACCGATGGCCAGCGCGTTGCGCGTGTGCTCGACGAAGGCGGCCACGTCGGAGCCGAGGAAGTTCTCGCCCTCGCCGAGTCCGATCACCAGCGGGGAGTTGCGGCGCGCGCCGACGACGAGGCCGGGGTGGTCCTTGTGCATCGCGAGCAGCGTGTACGCGCCCTCGAGGCGCGACACGACGGCGCGGAACGCCGCGACGAGGTCACCCGTGCGGGCGTACTCGCGGCCGATCATGACCGCGGCGACCTCGGTGTCGGTCTCGCTGCGGAAGGCGAAGCCCTCTCCGACCAGCTCGCTCTTGAGTTCGGCGAAGTTCTCGATGATGCCGTTGTGGATGACGGCGAGCTTGTCGTCGTCGGCCAGGTGCGGGTGCGCGTTGGCGTCGGTCGGCCCGCCGTGCGTCGCCCACCGCGTGTGGCCGATCCCGGTGGTGCCGTCGGGCATGGGCGACGACGCCAGGTCGTCGCGCAGCACCGCGAGCTTGCCCGCGCGCTTGCGCATGTCGAGCTGACCGTCGCCGTCGATCACGGCGATACCCGCGGAGTCGTAGCCCCGGTATTCCAGACGCGACAGCCCCGCGATGAGAATGTCCTGGCTCTGCCGAGGACCCACGTAACCGATGATTCCGCACATGGGGTCGAGTCTACGTGGCAGGCCTGAGTGAACCCCTCCGCAGCGAGGCGAGGCGCCCGCCCAGTCGCATCCACGACCCGTCTCTGACCAGCAGCAGGTCGAGGGCGATCATCATGAGCGAGAACGGCCACAGCCCCAGCAGGATCGCGATGCCCAGGTGCATCCCGGTGATGAGGAACACCGCGGCGTACCGCGTGGGCTTCCACAGGATCATGAGCGGGAACAGCATCTGCACCCACAGGGCGAGCCACGTGGCCAGCGCGACCATGGGCGCGGACTGCCACGCCAGCTGGCTGAGCGCCGGGAGCACATGGAACTGCTCGATGCTCAACGCGTAGTAGATCGCCGTTCCGTTCAACCACTCCTCGCCTTGGAACTTCAGCACGCTCGAGACGAAGTACACGAGCAGGATCTGGAAGACGCAGAGGATCAGCACCGTGTTGTGCAGCCACGCCCCGAGCCACATCGGCACCCACGCCGGTCGCCGCCGCGCCCAGAACGAGGCACGGGCGCCTCGTCGGTGGCGCACCCACGCATCGACCGAGAAATGCCGGCTGAGGTCGGCGAACACCACGAACACCAGCACGATGCGCATGAGCGTGTCGCCGCCGTTGCCGAGCAGCGTCGTGTTCGTCGACAGGCCGACCCACAACACCATCAGCACGGGGGTGACCCACCGGGTCTTGAAGCCGGCGACGAACACCACCGCGAGCACGATGAGGAGGTGGAAGCAGATCTCGAAGACCACCGCGTTGTCTTTCGGGAAGAACACGCGCAGCGGCTCCCACCAGCCCCGCCGGCTCGCCTCGGGCTCCACCCACCAGGCGCCCGCTCCCCACAGGTACTGCCGGTCGGCGTAGCTGGGCACCAGCACGATGAGCATCGACAGCCCCATCAGGATGCGCAGGATCGAGAAGCCGATCGTGGCGTGCGGCCGGTCCATGAGCCACGCCACGAACCGCGGCCACAGCGCCGAGGGCCGAAGCCTCTCGCGCAGCGGTTGCGGGCGGGCGACGGATGCCGTTGTGTTCATCGTCCCGTGTACCTCTCGACGACCTCGTCGTAGATGGCTTGGACCTCGTCGGTCGGTGCCGCGGCCGGCTGACGCCAGCCGAATGTGATGTAGGACAACTCCGTCTGCCGCTCCTGATCGAATCGGTGGAGGAAATCGTTCGGTCGATCCGACTCGATGCGCCACCGCACGCGCTCGACCGGCCGGTCGAAGTACGCGGTGCCGAAGGCCGAGGCGAAACGAACGAGCATGTAGTCGTAGCGCAGGTAGCTCACCGCGGCGGCCCGACTGCCCTCGAGGCCGTCGAGCTGGGTGAGCAGGTCTCCGGCGTCCACGGGCTCGAACGCGCCGCCGCCGAGCCCCCGGATGAAGGTGTCGCGCACCCGATCCCGCTGCTGCGGGCTCAGCGCCTGGTACCGCGTGAACATCGCCTGGGTCGCGTTGAACGAGTTCTTCGAGATGCGCGACGGCATCGGGATGCCACGGGCCGACGTGAACTCGATGTCGGTCACGTCGACCCAGTCGCTGTGGACGAGCTCGTTGCCGTCGCGCCACTGCACCTGGATCTGGAGGTTGCGATTGACCTTCATGATGTTCGGCGCGAAGACGTTCCAGCGCTGCGAGAACCAGGGCGAGAACACCTCGCTCACGACCGGTCGAGTCGGAGACGTCGCGACGGTGAACGACCCGGCGACGAAGGCGTATCCGGCGACGATGGCGAGGGTCGCGGCGGCGGCGACCGCCGCGACCCTCGTCGACCGCTCGGTGGAGGGACGCCCCTCCGCAACCCCCGTGTCAGGGGCGCCCTCCACCGTGGTCGTCTTACTCACCGGCGTTCGTCCTCCGGTTCTCGCGGCGACGGATGCTCCAGAGCCCGGCGCCGAAGAGCAGCAGGAGAGCTGCTCCACCGAGAGCCAGAGGTGCGTTCACCTCGGCACCGGTCTGCGGGAGACCGCCCTGGATGCCGTCACCGCCACCGTCCCCGCTGGGGCCGGCGTTCGCGGGATCGACGACCAGGAAGGCCGTGTTCTCGCGGTCCTGCGGCAGGTCGCCCGTGACCGATCCGCGAATCTCGACGCGGTGTGCGCCGAGCTCGAAGTCCGGTCCGACGGCGAACGACATGCGGGCCATGCCGGAGGCATCGACCGTGACCGGGGTCAAGTCGAACGGCGTCGAGAACACCGTCGCGAAGACCGTCTCACCGGGCTGGAAGCCCGAGACGACGATGTTCTGACGGGCGTCCGTACCGCGGACCACCACACCGTTCACCGCGTCGGCTCGGGCTCCCGCGGTGGGGTCCCCGTCCGTCGCGTCGCCATCGGCGGCGTCGGTCGCGTCAGCGGCGTCGACCGCGTCAGCGGCGTCCGTCGCGTCTGCGTCGACCATGTCGGCGTCGGCGACGTCGGCGTCAGCCGAATCCGCGTCGGCCACGTCGGCATCCACCATGTCGGCGTCGACCATGTCGGCGTCGGCCACATCAGCGTCAGCGACGTCGGCGTCAGCGACATCGGCGTCTGCCACGTCAGCGTCTGCCACATCAGCGTCCGCGACATCGGCGTCAACCACGTCAGCATCCACCATGTCCGCGTCAGCCACGTCAGCGTCAGCCACGTCAGCGTCAGCGACATCGACGTCAACCATGTCGGCATCCACCATGTCCGCGTCAGCCACGTCAGCGTCAGCGACATCGACGTCAACCATGTCGGCATCCACCATGTCGGCGTCAGCCACGTCAGCGTCAGCGACATCCGCGTCAGCCACGTCAGCGTCAGCCACGTCAGCGTCAGCCACGTCAGCGTCAGCCACGTCAGCGTCCGCGACATCGGCGTCAACCATGTCGGCATCCACCATGTCGGCGTCAGCCACGTCGGTGTCAGCGCCGTCGGCGTCGATGTCGAGCACGTCCGCGTCGGCGTCGATCACGTCGATGTCGACACCGTCGGCGTCGATCACGTCGATGTCCAGGCCGTCGGCGTCCGCGTCGATGTCGAGCACGTCCGCGTCAGCGTCGAGCACGTCGGCGTCGGCGTCGATGTCGAGAACGTCGAGGACATCCGTCACATCGATGTCGAGCACGTCCAGCGCGTCGGTGTCAGCGGCGTCCGCGTCCACCACGTCCGCAGCGTCTGCTCCGTCGGCGTCGATGTCGAGCACGTCCGCGTCGGCGTCGAGCACGTCGAGGACGTCCACGGCGTCGAGCACGTCGGTCACATCGAGCACGTCCGCGTCAGCGTCGAGCACGTCGGCGTCGGCGTCGATGTCGAGAACGTCGAGGACATCCGTCACATCGATGTCGAGCACGTCCAGCGCGTCGGTGTCAGCGGCGTCCGCGTCCACCACGTCCGCAGCGTCTGCTCCGTCCGCGTCGATGTCGAGCACGTCGGCGTCGGCGTCGAGCACGTCGAGGACGTCCACGGTGTCGAGCACGTCGGTCACATCGAGCACGTCGGCGTCAGCGTCGAGAACGTCGGCGTCGGCGTCGATGTCGAGAACGTCGAGCACGTCGGCCACGTCGATGTCGAGCACGTCGGTCACGTCCAGCGTGTCCACATCCGTGACATCCAGCGCATCCAGCACGTCGGCCGCGTCGGTGTCAGCACCGTCCGCGTCGATGTCGAGCACGTCGGCGTCGGCATCGAGGATGTCGATGTCCAGCGCGTCCGCGTCGATCAGGTCGATGTCCAGACCGTCAGCGTCACCGTCATG
>NZ_VEFS01000001.1:784705-1106231 GCF_007679045.1 Microbacterium sp. BH-3-3-3
GGCGTCAGCGGCATCCGCGTCCACCACGTCCGTGGCGTCAGCAGCATCCGCGTCGATGTCCAGCACGTCCGCGTCGGCGTCGAGGACGTCGAGCACGTCCACCGCGTCGAGCACGTCGGTGACGTCGAGCACGTCGGCGTCAGCGTCCAGCACGTCGGCGTCGGCGTCGAGGTCGAGAGCGTCGAGCACGTCGGTCACATCGATGTCGAGGAGGTCCAGCGCGTCGGCGGCATCCACGTCGAGCACCTCGGTCGCGTCGACCACGTCAGCGGCGTCGAGCACCTCGGCCGCGTCGACGACGTCGGCGCCGTCGGCGTCGATGTCGAGCACGTCGGCGTCCGCGTCCAGGATGTCGATGTCCAGCGCATCCGCGTCGATCAGGTCGATGTCGAGACCCTCGGCGTCACCGTCGATGTCCAGCACGTCCGCGTCCGCGTCGAGCAGGTCGAGGGTGCCGTCCAGGTCGAGGGCGTCCAGCACGTCGGTCACGTCGATGTCGAGCACGTCGAGCGCCTCCGCGTCGGCGGCGTCGGCGTCGGCCACATCCGTCGCGTCGACGGTGTCGGCGTCGAGGTCGAGCACGTCGGCATCCGCGTCGAAGGCGTCGATGACGTCCAGGTCGAGCTGGTCGACGACGTCGGTGACGTCGAGCACGTCGGCGTCGGCGTCGAGCAGATCGAGATCCGCGTCGAGATCGAGGGCGTCGAGCACATCCGCGACGTCGATGTCGAGCGTCGTGTCGACGGCGTCCGCCAGGTCGAGGGCGTCGACCACGTCCGTGACGTCGAGGTCGAGCGTCCCGTCGATCAGGTCGAGCACTCCGAGCTGGATGGGCGCCGGGGCGCTCACCGTCGGAGCGGCCTGCGCGGCCGTGACCCCGCCGAACAGGCTGAGCGATCCCGCGCCCACCGCTGCGGCGACCTTGATCGCGGCGCGTCCGGTGCGACTGCCCGTCCACACCCGACCGTTCTCCGTCGACCCGCTGCCGGGACCGGAACCCCGGTCCCTCCATCTCACGCGAAACATATGACTCCCCCTTCGGTACGCCGGCGCCGCCGTCGGCGCAGGTCACGGCATCCCGCGAAAGAGAGCCGTGCAGTCACGCTAGGTCGGCTGTGAGGAGTCTGTGAACGACCTGTGGTACCGGTTTGAATGCGGGGCCGCGGGCAGTAGGTATACCGAGCGACGGACGTCGGTACCGCTCGGATCCGTCGCCGATTACCGGCCCTTCACGGGGACGGACGGTTCCAGATGCCGCGGCTCAGAGCTTGCGCAGCAGCACCGACTCGACGGTGTGGTCGGCGCCCTTCTGCAGCACGAGCTTCGCGCGATGCCGCGTCGGCAGCACGTTCTCTTCGAGGTTGGGGAGGTTGATCTCGCGCCAGTAGCCGAGCGCGCGCTCGACCGCTTCTTCGTCGCTGATGTCGGCGAACACGCGGAAGAACGACGTCGGGTTCGTGAAGGCGTTGTCGCGCAGGGCGAGGAACCGGTCGACGTACCAGCGCTCGATGTGGGCGGCGTCGGCATCGACGTAGATCGAGAAGTCGAACAGGTCGCTGACGGCGACCTCGTTCGGCGAGGGCGGCGGCTGCAGGACGTTGAGGCCCTCGACGATCACCACGTCGGGACGGTGCACGCTCACGTGCGCGTCGGGCATGATGTCGTACCGCACGTGCGAGTAGAAGGGGGCGCGGGCCTCTTCGGCGCCCGACTTGACCTCGCTGAGGAACTCCACGAGCGCCCGCCGGTCGTACGACTCGGGGAAGCCCTTGCGGTCCATCAGGCCTCGCCGTTCGAGCTCGGCGTTCGGATAGAGGAACCCGTCGGTGGTCACCAACTCCACGCGCGGCGTATCGGGCCAGCGACTCATGAGCTCGCGCAGCAGACGCGCGATGGTCGACTTGCCCACCGCCACCGACCCGGCGACGCCGATGACGAAAGGCGTCGTGGCATCCGGCTCGCCGAGGAACTGGCTCGTGTCGACGCCGAGCCGACGCGTCGCGCGGGCGTAAAGGCTCAGCAGGCGACTGAGCGGCAGGTACACCTCCGCGACCTCGCGGGGGTCGAGCCGGTCGCCGATCCCGCGCAACTGCACGATCTCGTTCTCGGTCAGCGGTTGCTCGAGTCCACCGGCCATGCGGGCCCAGTCCTCGCGGTCGATCTGACGGTAGGGGCTCAGCGACGGTGCGGGAGCGGCTGTCTCGGCGGCGGACACCCGCCCATGCTACCGGCGCGGCCGCGCGGACCCTCGAGCGCCCCGCGGCCGGAGGTCCGCGGCATCCGCCCACTACGCTCGGACCGTGCGCCTGGGAGTCCTCGACATCGGCTCGAACACCGTCCACCTGCTCGTCGCCAATGCGCGCGCGGGCGGCCGACCGACCGCGACCTCGTCGCATCGATCGGTCCTGCGCCTGATGCGCTACGTGCAGCCCGACGGCTCGATCTCGCCCGAGGGGGTGAGGGGATTGGTGGATGCCGTGACCGCCGCTCGCGAGAGGGCTCGCGCCGAGGGGGTCGACGAGCTGCTCGCCACCGCGACCTCGGCGGTGCGCGAGGCCACGAACGGCGACGACGTGATCGCCCTGATCGAGGATGCCCTCGGCCAGCCGCTGCAGGTGCTCGGCGGCGAGACCGAGGCGCGGTTCACCTACCTGGCGGTGCGCCGCTGGTTCGGATGGTCGGCGGGGCAGATCCTGCTCTTCGACATCGGGGGCGGGTCGCTCGAGATCGCCGGTGGCGCCGACGAGTTGCCCGACCTCGCCGAATCGGTGCCGCTGGGCGCCGGACGATCGACCGTGCGGTTCCTCCCCCACGACCCGCCCAGCGACGATGAGATCGAGGCGCTCCGCCAGCACGCGGCATCCGTCCTCGCCCCCGTCGCCGAGCGCTTCGCCGCTCTCCCCCGCCCCGATCACGTGATCGGCTCGTCCAAGGCGATCCGTTCGTTGGCGAAGCTCGCCGGGTACCCCGTGCCGGGGTGGTCGGGCATCGATCGCATGGTGCTTCCGCGCAAGGAGCTCAAGGACTGGATTCCGCGCCTCGCCCGCATCCCCGCCGACGCCCGCGAGGCGTTGCCGGGCATCACGGCCGATCGCACGTTCCAGATCGTGGCGGCGGCGGTCGTCGTCGAGCGGGCCATGAAGGCGATGGACGTCGACGAGCTCGAGGTCTCGCCGTGGGCCCTGCGCGAGGGCGTCCTGCTGCGCTACATCGAGTCGCTCGAGTACTGAGACGACGACGGCTCAGCAGCCTCCGCGGACGGAGACTGCTGAGCCTGTCGAAGGTCCCTGAGCCTGTCGAAGGTCCCTGAGCCTGTCGAAGGTCCCTGAGCCTGTCGAAGGGACGGACCCTAGAGCGCCAAACGCTCCCGCACCACGTCGGCGAGCCGATCGGCGTGCAGGCGAGCCGTGTGCTCGTCGGCGGCTTCGACCATCACGCGCACGAGCGGCTCGGTACCCGACGCGCGCAGCAGCACGCGTCCGGAATCGCCGAGTTCCGCGGTCGAGGCCGCGACGGCCTCCTGCACCTGGTCGTCACTCACTCCGTCGCGGTCGACGCCGCGCACGTTGACGAGCACCTGCGGGTACACGGTCATGATCGAGGCGAGCTCGGCGAGGGTCTTGCCCTGCCGCGCCATCTCCGCCACGAGGTGGAGTCCCGTGAGCAGTCCGTCACCGGTCGTGGCGAACTCGCTCATGATCACGTGCCCCGACTGCTCGCCGCCGAGGGAGTATCCGCCCTCGTTCATGGCCTCGAGCACGTAGCGGTCGCCGACCCCGGTCTGCAGCACACGGATGCCGTGGTCCTGCATCGCCCGATGGAGTCCGAGGTTGCTCATCACGGTGGCGACCAACGTGTCGTCGACGAGGGCGCCGCGGTCCTTCATCGCGACCGCGAGGATCGCCATGATCTGGTCGCCGTCGACGATGTTGCCTTCGGCGTCCACGGCGAGGCAGCGGTCCGCATCGCCGTCGTGAGCGATGCCGAGGTCGGCACCGAGGCGCACGACGGTCTCGGCGAGCACGTCGAGGTGCGTCGAGCCCACGCCGTCGTTGATGTTCAGTCCGTCGGGATCGGCGCCGATCACGGTGACCTGGGCGCCGGCGTCCTTGAAGGTCTCGGGCGACACACCGGCCGCGGCTCCGTGCGCGCAGTCGAGCACGACGTGGATGCCGTCGAGACGGTGCGGGAGCGAGCCGAGCAGGTGCAGGACGTAGCGGTCCTCCGCGTCGGCGAAGCGGCGGATGCGTCCGACGCCAGCGCCGGTGGGCTGCAGCCGTTCGCCCTCGAGAGCGCTTTCGATGCGCTGCTCGACGACGTCGGGGAGCTTGGTGCCGCCGCGCGCGAAGATCTTGATGCCGTTGTCGGGTGCGGGGTTGTGCGACGCCGAAACCATCACGCCGAAATCGGCGTCGTGGTCGGCGATCAGGAAAGCTGTCGCGGGAGTGGGGATGACCCCGGCGTCGAGCACGTCGACACCCGACGACGCCAGTCCCGCGGCGACCGCGGCCGAGAGGAACTCCCCCGACACGCGCGGGTCGCGCGCGACGACGGCCGTGAGTCGACGACCCTCGGCCTCGCGCGCCTCCGCGGAACGACCCTGGCCCAGGACGACAGCAGTCGCCTGGGCCAGGTGCAGCGCGAGTTCGGCGGTGAGGAGGCCGTTGGCCAGCCCCCGCACCCCGTCCGTGCCGAAAAGAGGCATACGGAGCTTCGAACTCAGCGCTTGGAGTACTGAGGCGCCTTGCGGGCCTTCTTGAGACCGGCCTTCTTGCGCTCCTTGACGCGAGCGTCGCGCGAGAGGAAGCCGGCCTTCTTCAGGGTCGGGCGGTTGTTCTCGGCGTCGATCTCGTTGAGCGCACGAGCGATGCCCAGACGCAGCGCGCCGGCCTGACCCGAGGGGCCACCACCGGAGATGCGCGCGATCACGTCGTACGAGCCCGCGAGCTCGAGCACCGTGAACGGGTCGTTGATCAGCTGCTGGTGCAGCTTGTTCGGGAAGTAGTCCTCGATCGTGCGGCCGTTGACCGTGATCGTGCCCGAGCCGGGAACCAGACGCACGCGGGCGATGGCCTGCTTGCGACGGCCGACGGCGCCGCCGGGGACCGAGAGCACGGGGCGCTCGGTGGCGACGGCCGTCTGCTCGGCCGGCGTCTCGGTGCTGTAGTTGCTGGAGTCGATGTTCGACACTGTTTCGTCCTTATCCGGCGGCGCTTACTGGGCGACCTGGTCGAAGGTGTATGCCGTGGGCTGCTGGGCACCGTGGGGGTGCTCGGCGCCGCGGTAGACCTTGAGCTTCTTGAGCTGCGCCGCGCCGAGGCTGTTCTTGGGCAGCATGCCGCGGAT
Organism: Microbacterium sp. BH-3-3-3; assembly: GCF_007679045.1. Lineage (GTDB taxonomy): Bacteria > Actinomycetota > Actinomycetes > Actinomycetales > Microbacteriaceae > Microbacterium > Microbacterium algihabitans. The sequence continues at coordinate 790,052 of NZ_VEFS01000001.1, forward strand.
GGCCTTCTCGACCGCGCGGACGGGGTTCTTCTCGAGGAGTTCCTCGTAGTTGACCGACTTGAGGCCGCCCGGGTAACCCGAGTGACGGTAGGCCATCTTCTTCTGGAGCTTCTGACCCGTGAGCGCCACCTTTTCGGCGTTGATCACGATGACGAAGTCGCCGGAGTCGATGTGGTTGGCGAAGGTCGCCTTGTGCTTGCCGCGGAGGAGGACCGCCGCGTGCGAGGCCAGACGGCCGAGAACGACGTCGGTGGCGTCGATAACGACCCACTCGCGCGTGACCTCAGCGGCCTTGGGGGTGAAAGTGCGCGTCACAGTAGTGCTGCTTTCTTGATCGAACGGAGGAGTTCGTGAATCCCGCTCCGGTGGTCCGTTCTCCGCCCGAGGGGCGGGGGAACAGGGCCGGTGGAGGGCTCACGTTCGGGTGACCCGCTCGCAGAGAGGCAGGCACCAAAGATCAAGACTACGTCATCCGGATGCCACGGCCAAACCGTGCCGTCGGACTCACGCGAGCAGGGTGCCGATGGCGACCAGGGCGATACCCGACGCGTTGAAGACGATGTGCACCGCCACCGCCGGCCAGATGCGCCCCGTGCCGACGACGAAGACCCCCGTGACGACGCCGAGCAGAGCCAGGGCGGCCAGGTCCACGGCATCCGGTGCTCCGAGGATCTGGTGCGTGACGACGAACAGGGCGGTCGACAGCGCCACGGCCGCGACGCCCGCCGCGACCGGGCCGCTCCACCGCCTCACCACCGCGAAGATGCAGAGCAGCACGACCCCGCGGAAGAAGCTCTCCTCGCACAGCGGCGCCACGATCGCGTCCCCCACCGCGTCGGTCAGAAACGACGACGGCAGTCCGTCGCCCGTCGTGAACGTCGACGGCCAGGCGACAGGCCCCTCGAGGCCGGCGAGCGCCCCTTGCACCCCGCGCACGATCAGACCGAAGACGATGCCGTACGCGAGGTCGACGAGTCTGATCCGCAGCAGGCCGCGCGGTCGCGACCGGCGCAGGGCGATCACGGCGGGCGCCAGCAGGGCCACCCAGAACACGACGCGAGAAGCGTCGGACGACGTTTCGACGGGGAGGGCGACGGATGCCGCGTGCGCGAGCAGCACGCCCACGCCCAGGGCGAAGACGGCCCAGCCGAGCATCTCGAGATCCCAGCCGCGAACGCGGGATCCGCCCTCGCGCCACCCGCGGCGCCGAGGACGACCGCGACGCAGGAGGGCGGCGTCGGTGTCGGACATGCGCGTCAGGCTAGGGACGAGGCGGGCTGCTCACCGGCATTTGCGGCGGCCCCCGGGAGTCTGTCGCCCGACGCATCACCCCTCGCGCAGATCACACTCACCCGGCCGGACGCCACGACGCCCCCGCCACCGATGGTGACGAGGGCGTCGAAGAAAGGTCGCGCCCTCCGCGGATGCGGGCGAGATCGAGAGGGCGACCGGAGGGCTTAGCGCTGGAGGAAGTCGATCAGCACGCGGTTGAACTCCTCGGCGTGGCTCACGTTCACGCCGTGCGGGGCGCCCGAGACGACGTGCAGCTCACTGCCCGCGACAGCCTCGTGCGTGCGCTTGCCGGACCCCTCGAACGGAACGGTCGCATCGCTGTCGCCGTGGATGACGAGCGTCGGCACCGTCACGTTGGGCAGATCGTCGCGGAAGTCCGTCGTGGCGAATGCCTCCATCGACTTCAGCGCGGCGTGGTGATCGGCCTGGTCGGCCAGGCGCTCCGCCTCGGCGCGATCGGCTTCCGAGACCACCAGCTCGCCGTTCACAGAGAAGAAGTCGGTCGTGAACTGGTGGTAGAACGACTTCTCATCGTCCTTCAGCCCTTGCTTCATCCCGTCGGCGGTCGCGTCGTCGAGAGGGCCCTCGGGGTTGTCGTCCGTCTTCGCGAGGTACGGCGGCACCGCCGACGCGAAGACGACGCTGTGCACGCGGTCCGCCCCGTGCCGGGTCAGGTAGCGGGCGACCTCGCCGCCGCCCATCGAGAAGCCGACGAGAGTGACATCGCGCAGGTCGAGGGCCTCGAGCACGGCCTGGAGGTCGTCCGAGAAGGTGTCGTAGTCGTAGCCCGAGCGCGGCTTGTCGCTGCGGCCGAAGCCGCGCCGGTCGTAGGTGACGACCCGGTACCCGGCGCCCTCGAGGGCGGGGACCTGGTGCGCCCACGACTCGCCGGAGAGGGGCCAGCCGTGGATGAGGACGACGGGGCGACCGGAGCCGCCCGTGTCGTCGACGTGGAGGTCGATGTCGGTCAGGAGTCCATGGTGTGCGGTGATCTCGCTCATGCCGGTGATGATTAAACCCGAAGCTGGACGTCGGGCCACCGTTGACGGGTCGGCCGCCGCTTGGTAATGCCCCCCGAACGCACACCGACGACCCCGCGCGCAACACCCTGCGTCGAGCGGGAGCGCTGATTAGCCTTCGGGCATGGCCTCGATCCGATTCCCCGCCGCCATCGCCCTTATCGCCGCGGCCGCCCTCGCGCTGAGCGGATGCGCGTCCACCCCGGCGGGAGGAACGGATGCCGCCGCATCCGACCGCGAGGCGGTCCGGGCCATCACCACGGCGGAGGCGAGCGCCGGCGGCCGAGCCTTCGAGCTCGAGACCGACGACGGCGAGTGGCAGGTGCACGTGGCGACGGGCGACCGCGCGATCGAGGTGCGGGTGAGCTCCGACGGCGCGACGGTGCAGTCCTCGCAAGACGCCGACGCGCTCGACGACGAAGACCGCACCGCTCTCGACGCGATCACGACCACCCTGGCCGACGCGGTGCGCATCGCCGCGGGCGAGGGTGGCGACGCCGCGGTCGACGAAGCGCAGCTCGAGGACGAGGGCGGAACCTCGGTGTGGGTCATCGAACGCGAGGGCGGCGAGACGGTCCGGGTTTCGGGCGCCGACGGCACGATCCGCTGACGAGCAGACGAGCGCATCCCGGCGCAACCCCCCGCTTTCACGGCGCTGCCCGAGCGCACGCTCCGTACACTCGGCGCATGAGCCACGCCTGCGGTCCCGACGGTCACAGTCCGAACGCCCGGGTGACCCCGGGCGCGAACTCCGGACAGAACGGGGCGGGCCGGTGAACGACCTCGCTCTCAACATCGTCCTGGTCGTGGTGTTCGTCTTGATCGGAGGCGTGTTCGCCGCGACCGAGATGGCGTTGGTCACCCTGCGCGAGAGCCAGGTCAACGCGCTCGCGTCGCGGGGCAAGCGCGGCCAGAAGGTGGCCGATCTCGCGCGCAACCCCAACACCTTCCTCTCGGCGGTCCAAATCGGCGTGACCGTGGCGGGTTTCGCGTCCGCCGCGTACGGCGCCTCGTCGATCGCCCCCTCCGTGACCCCGCTCTTCGTCTCTCTGGGCCTCGAGCAGGGCGCCGCCGCGACGGTCGCGACGATCGCCCTGACGCTCGTGATCGCCTATCTCTCGCTCGTGCTGGGAGAGCTGGTGCCCAAGCGCCTCGCGATTCAGCGCAACGCCGCGTTCGCCTACACGGTGGCGCCGGTGCTGAACGGCTTCGCGAAGCTCATGCGACCGGTGATCTGGCTGCTGTCGATCTCGACCAACCTGCTGGTCCGACTGCTCGGCGGCGATCCCGACAAGACCGGCGAGGAGTTGACCGAGGAAGAGCTGCGCGACATCGTCTCCAGCCACGAGGGGCTTCCCGACGACGAGCGTCGCATCCTCGACGATGTCCTGTCGCTGCGGGATCGGCACGTGAGCGAGGTCATGCGCCCGCGCCCGGAGGTCGTGACGCTCGACGCCGGGGGCACCATCGCCGAGGCGGCCGAACGCGTGCGCGATCTGCCCTACTCGCGCTACCCGGTCGCCGAGCAGACCATCGACGACGTCGTGGGCTTCGTCCACGTCCGCGACCTCTACGACGAGCCCGGCCGCCCGCTCTCGGCCGTCATGCGCGAGATCCGCTACATCCCCTCGACGGCGCGAGTGCTGCCGACCCTCACGGCGATGCGCGCCGACGGCAGTCACATCGCCGTCGTCGTCGACGAGTACGGCGGCACCGACGGGATCGTGACGTTGGAGGATCTGGTCGAAGAGGTGGTGGGCGAGATCTTCGACGAGTACGACACGGATGCCGAGCAGCCCCTGTCCGAGGGAGAGCACGGCACCGTCGAGGGTCGACTCAACCTGCAGGACTTCGAAGAAGCGACCGGCGTGCCCCTCCCCCGCGGCGCGTCCGACACGGTCGCGGGATTCGTGGTGGAGCGCCTGGGACGACTCGCGCGGGTCGGCGACACCGTCGAGGTCGAGGGAGCGACGCTGCAGGTGAGCGCGATCGAACGTCGGCGCGTCTCGCAGTTGCTGGTGACGCGGCATCCCGCCGACGACATCGAGCCCGACCGCGGGTGACGCGGGTTCAGACCGCGCCGCCTCCCGCGAACGTCGAAGGCGTGCCGAGGTCGAAGTGGTGCCCGTTGATGGCGAGCAGGTCGCCGTCGCCGTCGGGGAGGAATCCCGAGGGCGAGGCGAAACTCGCGTCGCTGCGGCTGGTCATGCGACCCATGCTGAGGCGTCGGCGGTCGGGATGTCAGGGCTTGACATCAGGCCCATGGTCCGTCTGCGTCCATGGCGGACGGCGAGCGATTCTCATTTGAGTTGTGCACAACTGAGTTGTGTGCAAGAGTTCTGCCATGCCCGCTGTCGACCACCTCGTCTGCTTCGCGCTCTACGCGGCGAACCGCACGACCACGCAGGCGTACCGCGTTCTGCTCGAGCCGTGGAACCTCACCTATCCGCAGTACATCGCGCTGGTCACGCTGTGGACCGACGGCGACCAGAGCGTGACCAGCCTCGGCGAGGCGCTCCAGCTCGACTCCGGCACGCTCTCGCCGATGCTGGCGCGCATGGAGGCCGCGGGATACGTGACGCGCGCGCGCCGCAGCCCCGACGAGCGCGTCGTCACCGTGTCCCTCACGCCGCGCGGAACGGCCCTGCGCACCGAACTCGCCCACGTGCCCCGCTGCATCGCGGCCGGGTCGGGCCTACCCGACATGGACAGCGCGCGCGAGCTGATCGACGCGCTGCACCAGCTCACCGAGGCCATGAAAGACCTGCGGGACCACCCCGAACCGGTGATCGCCGCATCCCGGGCGCCACGCACCACCGCGTGATGCCCCGCCCCACGAAAGGAACCCCCATGGACGTCCTCTACACCGCCGAAGCCGTCTCGACCGGCGAGGGCCGCAACGGCCACGTCACCGCCGGCGACTACATCGACCTCGACGTCGCCGTCCCTCAGGCGATGGGCGGATCCGGCGCCGGAACCAACCCCGAGCAGCTGTTCGCGGCCGGCTACGCCGCCTGCTTCCACAGCGCGCTGCACGCGGTGGCCCGCGGCCACAAGGTGAAGCTCGCCGACTCGTCGGTCGGCGGTCGCGTGCACATCGGTCCCAACGGACAGGGCGGCTACCAGCTCGCCGTTCTGCTCGAGGTCGTCCTGCCGGGCATCGAGGCGCAGCTCGCCCAGCAGCTCGCCGACGAGGCCCACCAGGTCTGCCCCTACTCGAACGCCACCCGCGGAAACATCGAGGTCACCGTCACCGTCTCGGAGGACTGACCTCCCCTCGACCCCCGGGGCGGAGCGCTGAGCCCCACGTATCGCGCTCCGTCCTGGGCCTTCCCGACAGGCTCAGTGCAGCTGCAATTCGCCGTCCGTCTTGGGATACGAGCGCCGCAGCCACTGACCGAACCCCGGCTGCGCCAGACAGGCCGCGGCGGAGTCGCACGTCACGACGGGGTCGTGCGCGGCGTAGGTCTGGTAGGCCGCCACCTTCGCATCGAGGTCCGCGCCGAGCACGTTCGGCGGCTGGTGCTGCGACGGATAACCGATGTAGTAGGTGATGGCCTCCGCCGCCACCCCCGCCGTCGCCGCGACCGTGCGCACGAGCGATCCCACGCACGAGTGGTCGGGGTGGTCGCCCCGGGCGAAGGCGCTCTCGTGCGGAACGTTCGTCGTCACGCGGTCGGGCCGACCCGCGTGGATCAACTCGGCGACGGTCTGCGACAGGCGCCCGCTGTCGAGGGTGGGACCGTCATCGATGGGCTGCAGAGCCGGCACGGTGCCGTTGATGAGCTGCGTCAGGCCCGCATCGCCGGTGGCGGGGAAACCCTTCGCGCTCAGATTGCCGTCGGGCAGCCGCAGGACGGTGATCGACAGCCGATCGTCGTCCGACGGCACGAAGCGCGTGACCCGCGCGCCGCTGAGCAACGTGATCTGCTTCTCGTCCCACGGCTCCGAGCTGCCGCGCATGTCGTCGTAGGCGGCGCGGATGCCGGCTTCGCGCAGCTTCGCGTACTCCAGGCCCCGTCCCGCATCGCCGGCCGTGACGAAGACCGTGCGCAGGGTCGCGCCCGAGGCGATGATCCCCGCGAGATGCGGGTTGGCGAAGATGATGTCGTCATCGGCGTGGGCCCAGACGGCGACCGTCGTGTCCGCCCCCGGTTGCTCGAACGCCGGCGAGGTGGCGCCGGGCGACGATTCGGGCAGCGGCACGATCGGGCTCAACTTCACCCAGCTGCCCTCGGGTCCCGCGGCGCGTCGCACCTCCCGGTACACCAGCGCTCCCCCGCCGAGCACGGCCAAGCCGCCGACCGCGATCCCCCCGAAGACGAGCGTGCGCCGGGACAGTCCGCTCTTGCGCGACGACTGGTCGCCGCCGCGCGCGGGGTCGCCGCCCGAAGGCTCGTCGATGTCACTCACGGCGACTCCGTCCTGTACAGCGCCCCCCGGCGGCGGATATCGGCTACCGACGCTACATCGGCTCGTCGATGATCCTGCTGAAGAACCTCCGAGCGACGGCATTCGCGACGCTCTCTGCACTCTTCGTACACCCAGCGCTGGGCCGACGCTCAGCCCACTCCGAAGCGCACTGCCCACACTCGGGGCATGCAGACGTCCTCACCGCCGCGGTCACTGTCTCCCGAAGCCCTCCGCATCCGCGAAATCCTCAACGAATGGGACCCCATCGGCGTGCACCACATCGGTCGTGGCTGGCCCGCCGACGAGTACGACGACCTGATCCTCCCCATCCTCGGAGCTCTGGAAAGCGCCCCCACGGCCGACGACCTCGCGGCCGAACTCCGCACGGTCGTCGAGGTCGATTACGGCCTTCCCTCACCCGGCGGATGCCACGACGTCGCCCGCTCGCTCCTCGCCGTCACCCGCTGACCGCTACCGGTCGGCCGGGCACGGTGCAAGCCCTCGCGACACGTCACCTGCGCCGCCTAACGTGCCCGTCATGGTCGACCTCTCCCGCGCGCAGACTCCGGACCCCTACCCGCTCCTCCCCGCCGTCGCCTCGTTCGAGGTGGTCAGCTACGACGTCACCGACGGACAGCCGCTGAAGGACGACCAGGTCGCCGACGGCGGCAACACCTCCCCGCACCTGCGCTGGTCGGGGGCACCCGAGGGGACGAAATCGTTCGTCGTCACCTGCTTCGACCCCGACGCGCCGACCCCGAGCGGGTTCTGGCACTGGGTCCTCGTCGACCTCCCCGGCGACGTGACGGAGCTGGCGACGGGCGCGGCCGCCGCCGATCTGCCCGGCGGCGCGTTCCACGTGCGGAACGACGGCGGCGAGGCCGGCTTCATGGGAGCGGCACCGCCGGAGGGCGACCAGATCCACCGCTACTTCTTCGTCGTTCACGCCGTGGGCGAGGACACCCTCGGCGTCGACGCCGACGCCTCCCCCGCCGTGGTCTCGTTCAACCTGGCGTTCAAAACGCTCGGCCGCGCGATCCTGCACGGCACCTACCAGCACTGAGGTCCGGCCATGACGAAACGCAGCGAGGGCTTCGACAAGGACGAAACGATCGCCGAAGTGGAGGAGCGCGTTCAGGCGCGCTTCCCCGCCGCACCGTCCGACGTCATCCACGACGAGGCGGTGGCGGCGGTCGACAAATACGCCGACGCCCCCGTGAAGGACTTCGTCGAGATCATCGCCGAGCGCGACGCGCGCACCGCCGTCGAAAACTCCCTCGACGAGAGCTGATCCCGCTCAGCCCAGCTGGAGCTCTGCCTCGGTCTTGGGGTACGACCGCTGCAGCCACTCGCCGAACTTCCGCGTCTTCAGGCACGCCGATCGGTCCGCGCACCGGATGACGTCGTCCTGCTGGGTGTAGATGCGGTACGTGTCGACCTTGGCGTCGAGGGTCGCGTCGTCGAGGTTGCGGGGCAGGTTCTGCGACGGGTAGCCGACGAAGTACCGGATGCCGGGTGCCAAGGTCGCGTTCGCTCCGATCGCCTCGCGCACGAGGCTGCCCACCACCGAATGGTCGGGATGGTCCCCGGGCGCGAAGGCGCTGCCGCGCGGGATGTGCGTCAGGATCTGCGCGGGAGTGAGCGCGGCTCCGAGTTCGGCGATCGACGCGACGAGCTGATCGCGCGAGACGGCGGATCCGCCGTCGATCGGCGCGAGCGTCGCGCTCTGCCCGTCCCACAGCTTGCTCAGGGTGGCGTAGCCCGTCGCCGAGAATCCCCCGTCGGTGATGTTGCCGTCGGGAAGGCGCAGGAACAGCACCGACACGCGCGCGTCGCCCTGGGGGCTGAGCCGTCGCACGTGCAGCCCGGAGGAGAGGTCGAACTCCTGCGCATCCCACAGCCCGTCGTTCTTTCGCATGGCGTTGTAGGCGCGGAGGATGCCGAGCTCGCGCGCCTTCACGTACCCCATCCCCTTGCCCGCGTCGCCGGCGGTCACGAAGACCGTTCGGACGCACTCGCCGGCAGCGAGGGCGTCGGAGATCATCGGGTTGGCGAAGATGATGTCGTCGTCGGGATGCGCCCAGACCGTCAGCATCGTCGCGCCCGACTCGCACGGCTGAGCCGCGGGAGAAGACACCGCGGGAGGCGGAGGCGGCGTCGGAGTCGAAGTCGGCGTGTCGCTCGCGGTGGGGGTCGGCTGCGCCGATGGCGATTTCGTCGGAACGGATGACGCCGACGGTGACGCGGAGGCCGCGACGGGGTCGCCACCGGGTCGCAGGAGGGCGAACGCGAACACACCCGCGACGGCGCTGACGACCACCACGGCCATGGCGAGCGCCGCGATGAGCCCCGCCGAGAGGCGTCGGCGCGGAGGCCTCGGGCGCAGATCAGCGCGTGACATCGAAGGCCTTCCGGCGGCGGGTGGGGGTCTCGCCCTGGCGAGGCCGAGAATGACGGACACCGGGGGGTCCCCCCGGCCCGCCCCGAGTGTAAACGACGCGTCCTTCCCGCCGCCACGACCCGGCCGTCCCGCGCACGGACGCAACGTTCATGTTTCGGACGAATGACAGTTCGCAAAGGTCGCCGACGCCGACGAATCGAGCCTGTTATCTTTCACAAGTCGATATCGGCGCGCTCGAACCCCGGGGGAGGGGCATCACATCGTGGCCTTTGACGTGCGGACGGGCCTGCCCGCCGAGGACGCACCGCTTCCTGACGACCCACAGGCGCAGACCCCGGGGCCGCAGACCGTCGCGCCTCGTGTGCCCCCAGCGCCGTCCCCCGACCCGTGGCGGCGCCGCTACCGACGCAACCTCGCCATCACCGACTTCTTCGCGCTCGTCTGGGTGGTCTACGGCACGCAGCTGCTCTGGTTCGGCCTCGGCAACGCGCAGGTCGCCGCAGGCAGCGACAGCCGCATCTCGGATCTGTCGTACTGGGTCTTCTCGGCGATCGTCATCGTGACGTGGATGTGGTCGCTGTCGTTCGTCGACTCCCGCAGCGACCGCGTCATCGGCACCGGCTCGCAGGAATACGTGCGCATCGCCGATTCGAGCTTCCGCCTCTTCGGCACGATCGCCATCGTCGCCTTCCTCACGCAGATCGACGTCGCGCGCGGTTATCTCCTCATCAGCCTCCCCGCCGGCATCCTCGTACTCATCTTCACGCGGTGGATGTGGCGGCAGTGGCTCGTGTTCCAGCGCTCGCGCGGCCTGTCTTCGGCGAGCGTCCTCCTGGTCGGATCCCTCCCCTCGGTCACGCACCTCGCCCAGGAGTTCGCCCGCACGCCGAGCGCCGGCTACCGAGTGGTGGGGGCATGCGTCCCCAACGGAAAGGTCGCCGACGTCATCCCCGGGACCTCGATCCCCGTGATGGGCCAGGTCGGCGACGTGACCCGCGCCCTGCAGGCGACCGGCGCCGACACCGTCGCCATCACGAGCGCCGACGATCTGCCGGCGTCCAAGGTGAAGCAGATCTCCTGGAGTCTCGAGGCGGGTCGTCAGCACCTCGTGCTCGCCCCGAGCATCGTCGACATCGCCGGCCCGCGCCTGCACACGCGCCCCGTCGCCGGACTCCCCCTCATCCACGTCGAGACCCCGAAGTTCTCCAAGGGGCAGAGCTTCCTCAAGCGCAGCGTCGACCTGATCGCGGCATCGGTCGGCGTCGTGCTGCTCAGCCCGCTCCTGCTGTTCCTCATGGCCGCCGTGCGGCTCTCGAGCGAGGGGCCGATCTTCTTCCGGCAGACCCGCGTGGGCTTCCGCGGACGCGAGTTCACCATGATCAAGTTCCGGTCGATGGTGGTGGATGCCGAGGCGTTGCTGGCGCAGCTGGCCGCCGACGACCGCGACTCGGGTAACGAAGTGCTGTTCAAGATGAAGAACGATCCGCGCGTCACCCCGATCGGGCGGATCATGCGCAAGTTCAGCCTCGATGAACTCCCCCAGCTGTTCAACGTGATCGGCGGCTCGATGTCGCTCGTGGGCCCGCGTCCTCCGTTGCCGTCCGAGGTCGCCGTCTACGCCGATCACGTGCACCGCCGCTTCCTGGCCAAGCCCGGGATCACCGGTCTGTGGCAGGTCAGCGGCCGCTCCTCTCTATCCTGGGAGGAGTCGGTGCGACTGGATCTCTCCTACGTGGAGAATTGGACGCTCCTCGGCGACTTCGTCATCCTCGGCAAGACGGCTCGCGCCACCCTGGCGCCGGGCGAAACAGCCGCATGATGTCCGCCCGCGTGGTCGCGGGAACGCGCTCCGCCCCGCGGAAGTGCGTCCACACCTACCCGAAAGGCTAAATAGTGCGTTTGTCTGTAGTGGGATGCGGTTATCTCGGAGCGGTGCACGCCGCCGCGATGGCTTCCATCGGTCACGAGGTCGTCGGGATCGACGTCGATGAGCGCAAGATCGCGGCGCTCTCCCGCGGGGAGGCCCCCTTCTTCGAGCCCGGTCTGCAGGAGATTCTGACCGAGGGCATCGCCTCTGGTCGTCTGTCGTTCACGACCGAGATGTCCGCGGCGCAGGGCGCCGTGGTGCACTTCATCGGTGTCGGCACCCCGCAGCAAGCCGGTGGGCACGCCGCCGACATGACCTATGTCAACGCGGCCGTCGACGCCCTGCTGCCCTTCCTCAGCGAGGGCGACATCGTCGCCGGAAAATCGACTGTTCCCGTGGGCACGGCCGCGCGTCTCGCACCGCGCGTCGCCGAGCGCGGTGCGACCCTCGTGTGGAACCCCGAGTTCCTCCGCGAGGGCTGGGCCGTACAGGACACCGTCGATCCCGACCGTCTCGTGGCCGGCGTCCCCTCCGACGACGGTGCCCCGACGGCCGAGGGCGAGCGTTGCGCCCAGGTCCTCCGCGAGGTCTACCACCCGTCGATCGCCAAGGGCACGCCCTTCATCGTCACCGACTACGCCACGGCCGAGCTCGTCAAGGTGTCGGCGAACGCCTTCCTCGCGACGAAGATCAGCTTCATCAACGCCATGGCGGAGATCGCCGAGGTCACCGGAGCCGATGTCACGACCCTCGCCGACGCCATCGGCCACGACGCCCGCATCGGCCGACGATTCCTCGGCGCCGGGATCGGCTTCGGCGGCGGATGCCTGCCCAAGGACATCCGCGCCTTCTCCGCTCGCGCGGAGGAGCTCGGTCGCGGCGAGTCCGTCGCCTTCCTTCGCGAGATCGACGCGATCAACCTGCGCCGTCGTGACCGCGCCGTCGAGCTCGCCACGCAGGCGCTCGACGGGAGCGTCTTCGAGAAGAAGATCGCCGTCCTGGGTGCGGCCTTCAAGCCTCACAGCGACGACATCCGCGACTCCCCCGCGCTCGACGTCGCCGTCCGCCTGCACGGGCTCGGTGCTCACGTGACGCTCACCGACCCGGCCGCGATCGAGAACGCGCGACGCATCCATCCCCAGCTGACCTACGACGCCGACCTCGACGCGACCCTGCGCGATGCCGACGCCGTGATCGTGGTCACGGAGTGGGACGAGTACCGCCGCGAGCTCTCCCCCGAGCACGCCGCGTCGCTCGCGCGCGGCCGCGTCGTCATCGACGGCCGCAACTGCCTCGACCCCGCAGCCTGGCGTGCGGCCGGATGGACCTACTTCGGCATGGGCCGCCCCTGAGCCTCCCGTGATGACGAACGCCCCGACCCCTTCCGGTCGGGGCGTTCGTCGTCGTTGCGCGTCGCCCGTCGTGAATCGCGTGACGAATGCGGTGGTCGACACGTCTGAGTGATGAGGGTCTCGTCCGTGCCCACGACCTCCGTGTCGGCACGCGGCGGATCCGGATCCAGAGGAGGATGCCATGCGCAACAAGATCATCCTGATCGGCGCGATCGCGGTCGTCGCGTACGTCGTCGGTGCGCGCTCGTCGCGAGTGCAGGTGAAGAACCGCGAATCGGTCGGGCACCAACTGGTGCGACTCTGGGACGACCCCCGGGCACGCAAGCGTCGTCACAAGGCTGCCAAGAAGGCCGCGTCCGCGGCGGAGAAGCGCGGGAAGAAGCTGTTGCGCGAACTCCACCACTGACCGCCCGCGCGTCCGCCTCGTGGCGGGTGAGCGACGGGCCGATACGCTGACCCCGTGGTCGCCACTCTGCTCATCTCGATCTCCGCCATCGTGTCTGCGGTGCTCGTGGGGTTCGTGGCCCGCCGCGTCCTCGGCACCGCAGTGGGGTGGCCGCGCAGCATCGTGGTCGGCCTGCTCGTCTTCTTCCTCGGCGTGCCGTTCACGCAGTGGACGTTGCGCCAGACAGGGCTTCCGGATGCCACGACGCCCATCCCCGCGGACGACGTGTGGTTGTGGGTCGGGCTGATCGCCCTCTCCCTCGCGTGGGTCTTCGCGTTGGGCGTCGCCGCCTTGGTCGCGAGCGAGGCGATCTTCCCCACGCGCGCGCTCCCCAACCCCGTCGATCTCGTGCGCGCCGCGCTGCGCCAGCGAAAGCGCACGCGCCGGTACCTGGAGATCCTCGCCATCGCCTCGCGTCACGGCGTCGGCTGGCTGTTCCACGGCGGTCGTTCACGGGTCGAAGAGCAGTTGAGCACCTCCGAGGAACGCGCGAACGCGATCGTCGCGACCATCAACGACGCCGGGGTCAGCTTCGTCAAACTCGGGCAGGTGCTCTCGACCCGTCGAGACCTCATCCCGGAGCCCTACCTGAGCGCGCTCGCCTCCCTTCAGACGAAGGCGACCACGTTGCCGTGGGACACCGTGCGGGCGGTGATCGAGACGGACCTCGGTCGCCCCCTCGATCAGGTGTACGCCGACGTGGACCCCTCTCCCCTCGCCGCTGCCTCCGTCGCGCAGGTCCACCGCGCGCACCTTCTCGACGGCACCGCCGTGGTCGTGAAGGTGCAGCGTCCCGCCGCGCGCGCCCAAGTGGAGGCGGATGCCGACATCATCGGCCGACTCGCGCACCGGGCCGAGATGCGCACGCGCGTCGGGCGCGATCTGCGCATCGAGTCGGTCGCGCGCGGCTTCACCGCCACCCTGCTCGAGGAGCTCGACTACCGCATCGAGGCCCGCAACACCATGATGGTCGCCTCGACGGTCGATCTCATCGACCGCGCGGAGCCCGACCGCCGCAGCATGGTCACCGTTCCGCGGATCCACGCGGCAGCCTCGCATCAGCGCGTCCTGACGATGGAGCTCGTCGACGGCACCGCACTGAGCGATTCCGCCGAGCGGTTGGCAGCGATGACCGCCGACGACCGGGAACGGCTCGCACGGGTGTTGATGTCGACGGTGATCGAACAGATCCTCGTCTACGGGGTCTTCCACGCCGATCTGCATCCGGGCAATGTCCTCCTCCGCGAGAACGGCTCCCTCGGGCTCATCGACTTCGGCGCCGTCGGAGTGATCGAGCGCAGCCGTCGCCAGCACATGACCGCGTTCCTGCTCGCCGCCCTGAGCGAGAACGACGTCGCGGCCACCGACGCCCTGCTGCTGATCGTCGATCCTCCCGACGACCTCGACGTCGAGGCCTTCCGCCACGATGTCGGTATCGTGCTCACGACCGAACACCTGCGCACCACCGGGCAGGGTTCGATCTTCACCCGCATGGTGGATGTGATTCGCCAACACCACATCGCGCTCCCGGGCGAGCTGGCTTCGGCGTTCCGCAGCTTCGCCACGCTCGAGGGGTGCCTCCGGGTCATCGTCGACGATTTCGACATGGTCGGAGAAGCCCTCCCGCTCATGCCGAGCCTTCTGCGGCGCACCGTTTCGGCGAAGAAGATGCTCACCGACCTGCAAGCGCAGAGCGTCATCTCGCTCGCCCGGCTGCAGCGCATCCCCCGTCGCCTCGAGAACCTCCTCGCCGGCGCCGAGAAGGGGTCGATCGGCATCACCCTCCGCGGCGAGAGCGGCGACGACGTGGGCGGCATCCTCGGCCGCACCACCGCCGAGATCGCCTCGACGCTGGTCTCCATCGCCGCCGTCGTCCTCGCCGTGGTCCTCGTGGTCGCCGGCGGGGGTCCCGTTCTGGGCGGATCGATCACGCTGTTCGGCGTGCTCGGCGCCGTGATCGGCCTTTTCGGATTCCTCGGACTCCTGCGCATCGTCCGCAGAACGTTCACCAGAAAAGGCTGACACGCGCGAATCGATGGTCTCCGGATGCCGCGTCCGGGCCGTCCGCGGCGCTACCGTGACATCAACCACCTCACCGGTGGGCAATCGGGCTACGAAGGAGAAGTCCCATGATCGCTCTCGCCGCTGTGTTCTGTGCCGTCATCGTCTGGGCGCTCGCGTCCGTCGCCGTCGGCGTCGGGGTGGGTCGGATGATCACCCGCGCCGAGTCCGAGTCGGTCCTCTCGGTCGCGGGCGCCCCGCACGAGCTCGTCCCCTCCGGGCGCCTCTGACGTCTCGCCATCCGGCGGAGCGGAGGGCACCTCGCTCGGCGAGTCCTCCGCCGTGACGGACACGGGGTGAGGCGAGCCAGCGCTCGACTCACGCCGTTCCTTGGCGTCGCCCCCCTCACCTTCCGACTCACCCTGAGAGGCGTCCGCGGTCGTCTGCTCCCCTCCCGTCGCCGCATCCCGCGCGGCGGTGTCGGCGAGTTCGCGCAGGATCCGGCGCGGATGAAGAGCGCGCGGGTCGTACTCGCGCCAATCCGGCGCCAGATCGTCGAGTTCGTCGACGACCTGCGACCGCCCCTCGAGGTAAAGGGCGTGCAGCCGACCCAGTGAGCGCGGGATCGTCTGACGAAGCTCGCGCAGCCGTGAGGGTCCGAGGATCACCCCGACGAGGATTCCGACGAGGAGCAGTTTGTCGAGTCCGAAATCGAACATGTCACTTCCTCCACGGGGCGGGCGGGTCTGACGGCGTGAGCTGCGCCTGTCGGTACTCCCGCCGCGTGCGGGGGGCCGGATCGGCGGCGGAGGCACTCGGGCCGGTGGGTCGCAACGATCCGACGGCGCCCAGGATCGCCGAGACGGCGCCGGTGGCCTGGCGCTCGAACGCGAACCACGCCGAGGCGGGTCCGTCGACGGGGTCGACGATGTCGTCGGTCTCGGCGTTCGTGCCCGCCGAGGCGAGTCGGGCACCGGCGCAGGCGCGCACGAGCTCCGCCCACGAACCGGCCGAACCACGCACGGACGGAGCCTCGGTCAGCCGGGCGAACTCGCGGATCGTGAACGTGGAGGCGATGAGATCCGGGCGCAGATCGAGCACGACGCGACGGTGAGCGGCTTCCGCGCACAGCACCGTGTCGCCCGCCCGCAGGAGGCTCTCGTCCAGACGGCGCGAGCGATGGGTGTCGAGCGACAACCCGTAGGTCCGTCCGATTCGCAGGACGTCCTCGGGCACCGCGTGCCCGGGTCGCGCCGCCGTCCCGGCGCTGTGCACCGCGAGGCGTCCGGCCCGCGCCTGCGGCAGCCGCGACGAGAGCAATCCGGCCACGAACGGTGAGCGGATCATGTTCGCCGTGCACAGCACGAGGATGCGATCGACGGTCATGAACGGCATGCGCGCATCACGCCCCCTCTTCTGCGAGAGCTCGCCCCGCCGCTCCAGTAGAACGCGTGAACCGGCGCAGTCGGCCGATCGGCCTTTCTTCGCCAACCGGGTGAATTTCCTCGGGGTCCGGGCGATGTTCGCGCACCCGCGCCCCCTTCTCATGATGTCGGGCGTCAAGCATGAGGAGTACCGCCGTCTATCGAAGGGTTCCCACATGGGTATTTTCGGCAATGCGTTCTCTGGCTGGCACCTGCTCCTCATCCTGGCGGTCGTCCTCCTCTTGTTCGGTGCCGCCAAGCTGCCGAGCCTCGCCAAGAGCGTCGGTGAATCGGTTCGCATTCTGCGCGCCGAGACGCGCGAGGCGAAGGGCGACAAGACGGAACCCGCGTCGGCGCCCTCTTCCGCGACGGCGAACGACCAGCCGGGCCGCAATCCGTCAGGCCCGTCGTCGTCCACGTGAGCTCCCGCACCCGCGTGCGCGATCGGCGCCGAAGCCGACACGCCGACGGCACAGGGAGCGGCGGGGCCATGTCCCTCCTGTCCCATCTGTCCGAGTTCCGTCGACGCGCCACGGTCTCTGCGATCGCCATCATCGTCGCGGCCGTCGGCGGCTTCCTGCTCTCCGACCTGGTGATCGAGGCGGCATCGGCGCCGCTGAGCTCCGTGCAGGGTCCCTCGACGACCAGCCTCAACTTCACGCGACTCGGCGAAGCCTTCGATCTGCGGTTCAAGATCGCCATGACGCTCGGCATCGTGCTCGCGGCCCCCGTCTGGCTGTCCCAGGTGTGGGGCTTTCTCGTTCCCGGTCTGACCTCGCGCGAACGGCGGATGGGCATCGTCTTCGTCGCTACGGCGCTTCCGCTCTTCTTCGGAGGCGTCTTCTTCGGCTGGAGCGTCATGCCGCAGATCGTGCACGTGCTCGCGAGCTTCGCGCCGGCCGGTTCGACCACCCTGCTCACCGCGAGTCAGTACTTCGACTTCCTCCTCAAGCTCGTCGTCGGCGTCGGAATCGCCTTCGTCTCTCCCCTGGCCGTGGTCCTGCTGAACGCCGTCGGGGTGCTGAGCGCACGGACGATCATCCGCGGGTGGCGCGTCGCGCTGGTGATCATCGTCGTCTTCTCGGCTGCGGTCACGCCGCCCTCCGACCTGATGAGCATGCTCATCATCGCCCTTCCGCTGTGCCTGCTCTATCTGGGCTCGGCCGCGTGGGCGTGGGTGCACGACCGGCGAGCCGCGCGGAAAGCAGCCGCGGCGTCCTGACTCCGGCCGCACAGACGCCCGACGACGTCGTGGGTCATCCGCATGCCACCGGGCAGCGACATCACCGGTCGTCGAAGACGGATCGCAAGACGCCGGTCGGCCCCAGATCGTCGGTCAGCCGCCGCCCCAGCGAACGAGCCGCGTCGGCGTCGAGAGCCAGGGCGATCCCCGCGCCCGTCTCGACGACCACCCACGTGCGATCGTCGTCGGTGCGCCGGAGCGCGCCGACCTCGACGTCACTGAGCGTCCCCGTCCCCCGCCCGGAACCGTCGCGGACCCAGGCTCGGAATCCGCGACCCGCGCTGCGATGATCTTCGTCGTCGGGGTGAACGGTCGCCCCGTGCGCGGTGACGCACCATTCGTAGGAGCATCGTCGGGTCTTCACCTCGCGGGCGAATCGATCATCAGCGGCCATGCCTGACACCTCTCTCTCGGGGCCGCCGCAGAACTCGGCGACCCGAACATCGGCGGGCACGAACACAGTGAACAACAGACCTCCGACACTGCCCTCACCGTTCGGGCGGCAGCCCCTTCGGCGGGGTCGGAATGAGGTCCGGCAGCGGCACCCCGAGCACCTCGGAGACGGCCACGATCGTCCGCAGACGCGGGTTGGCGGAAGTGCCCGGATTGGACTCGCCCTTCTCCAGCTTCCGGTACGTGAAGGTCGCGAGCCCGGCAGCGTGCGCGACCTGCTCCTGCGAAAGGTGCTGTTCGGAGCGCGCGCGGAATATGCGCATGCCGAGTTCGCGGACGAAGTCGGACCAGGGGTCGGGCGCATCGGTCATAGGTAAAGCTTGATCGGTGCATCACCCCCACATAGACATGTAAACATGCCTACGTCATCCTCGATCGCCTCTGAGTGAGGTCTTCGAGGCATGGTGAGGCGAACTGACGCAGGGGTGAGCGCGAGGGCTATGTGCGGTGCGGGCGGCGGGCGAGCCGCTCGGCGTGGACGCACCACCGGAGTGACGAGCGCACCAAGGAACGGGCTTCACCCCGCACCATCGCCCGGATCCCCGGTCTTTCGACCACCGCGAAGGTGGCAGAGTCCCCGCGCCCACCGTCGAAACCATCCCGGGGCGGTGGGGGGATCATCAGCCCCCGGGCATGGACTGCGGAGTATGCATGAACTCTTCCGTCTCACTCGTCGCCTCATCCGTCGAGTCCGACAATCTCACCCGGTCCGGCAGGGGCGTGCGCACGCCCTGGCAGAGGAAGTACTCCCACGTGGTGGCCGCCGTCGACACCGCGGTGATCGCCGCGGCCGTCTTCGGTGCGCAGGTGGCCTGGCTCGGCCCGGACCCTGTGCACGTGGCATCCGCGCCCGTCACCTATACGGCGGTGTCCTTCGGTCTCGCGGCGGCCTGGCTGGCGGCCCTGTTCCTCTGGGGTACTCGCCAGCCTCGCGTCATCGGTTACGGAGCAGCCGAGTACCGCCTCATCCTCGCCGCGTCGATGCAGATGTTCGGGCTCGTCTCGATCGTGGCCTACCTGAGCGACGCGGAGCTCTCGCGTGGCTACTTCCTGTTGAGCCTCCCGCTGGGCACCGCCGGCCTTCTGTGCGGGCGGCTCCTGAGCCGGCGATGGCTCTCCCGCCGTCGCGCCGCGGGGGCCATGAGCACGCGAGTGGTGCTCGTCGGAGCCGCAGACGAGAACGAGCGCGTCGCCGGCGAACTCTCTCGCCAGCCGAGCGCCGGCCTCCACGTCGTCGGAGTGCTCGCCCTCTCTCGCGCGGGATCGGGCCCCGCGTGGTCGGACGAGGAGGCGAACGCCCTGCGCGAGTGTCTGGCGACGTCCGGCGCCGACGGCGTGCTCGTCTCGGGCGGAGCGGTCCTCCAGCCCGCAGACATCCGCAGGATCGGCTGGAGCCTCGACTCCGGCCGACACCACCTCATCGTCGCGATGAACCTCATCGATGTCGCCGGCCCCCGGCTCCACACGAGGCCGGTCGCAGGCCTGCCCCTCGTGCATGTCGAGACGCCGCAGTTCTCCGCCACCCAGCGCGTTCTGAAGCGCGTCTTCGACATCGCCGGAGCCGGTGTGCTCGTGCTCGCCCTCGCTCCCGTCTTCGCGGTGCTCGCCCTGCTCGTGCGCGCCTCGGGGCCGGGACCGGTCTTCTTCCGCCAGGAGCGCGTCGGACAGGGCGGCGCGCACTTCGGCATGCTGAAGTTCAGATCGATGATCGACGGAGCCGACGCGCGGCTGCAGGAGCTGCTCGCCGAACAGGGGCGCGAGGGCACTCCCCTGTTCAAGATCGACAACGACCCCCGCATCACGCCTGTCGGGCGATGGTTGCGCAAGTACTCGCTCGACGAGCTGCCGCAGCTCTTCAACGTCCTCGGCGGGCAGATGAGCCTCGTCGGCCCGCGCCCGCAGCGCGACGCGGAAGTGGAGTTCTACGACGACGACGCCCACCGTCGGCTCATGGTGCGCCCGGGGATGAGCGGGCTCTGGCAGGTCAGCGGCAGATCCGCGCTGGCCTGGGACGATGCCCTCCGACTCGACCTCTTCTACGTCGAGAATTGGTCCCTCGTCGGCGACATCGTGATCCTCGCCCGCACGTTCAAGGCGGTCGTGGCTCCCGGCGACACCGCGCACTGACGAACAAGGGGGGAGGCGCCGATCCATCGGATCGGCGCCTCCCCCCTTTGCACGTTGTCAGGTGCGGAGGTTCACTTCCCCCGCGAACGGCGCAGGTGCGCGGAGTCTTCCGCTCCCGAGGGGGCTCCGACCATGGCCGGATCACCAGTCGGCTCACCCACAGGCGCGCCAGTCGTCCTCCGGTGGGCGAGAGTCCGCAGCCCTCGCACGTTCTCCGGCGGGACACCGCCGGACGCGCGACGCGACGCGGAATCCGCGTCCGATACCGCGCCCGCCTCCGCCGGTACCCGGCGCCGGAGGCGCCACCAGGGTCCCCGAGTCGAGGCCGGCACGCCGTAGCCGTAGTAGCCGCCGTACTGGGCTCCGTAGTAGCTCGAGTCCGCGCCGCGCAGCGGCATCCGGTTCAGCACGACGCCCAGGAGGCGGCCACGGGTCTTCGCGAGGTTCTCGGTCGCGCGCGTGAGCATGTCGTCGGTCGTACGGCCGACCGTGACCACCAGCACGGCCCCGTCCGCCCAGCTCGCGATGACGGCCGCATCCGCCACCGCCAACGTGGGCGGGGAATCGATGATCACCACGAGGTCTTCGGCGAGCTTGCGGGTCAGCGCCTGCATGCGCTGAGAACCGACCATCTCAGTGGGGTTGGGCGGCGTGCGCCCGGCCGCCACGACGAACAGGCGCCCGTGCTCATCGACCTGATGTGCGACCTGCTCGATCTGTGCACGGCCGGCGAGGACGTCCGAGAGCCCCACGTCATCGGAGAAGCCGAAGATGCCGCCCAGCACCGGTCGTCGCAGGTCGGCGTCGATCAGGATGACGGACTGTCCCGTGGCCGCGATGCTGACTGCGAGGTTCGCCGCAGTGGTGGACTTGCCGTCACCGGGGAGCGGACTCGTGATCACCATGATGCGGGCGGGGCGGTCGACGTCGACGTACTGGAGGTTCGTGCGCAACTCGCGCATGGCCTCCTTGTGAGCGAACGATCCCCGACCGTCCTTGATGTCGTCGAACGAGAACACCGCTCGACCGCCGGCGAGGTCCTTGTCGACGGGGAGCACACCGACGACCGACGCGTCGACGGCGTCGGTGACGTCGCGGGCGTTGCGCAGCCGGCGATCGAACGCCCGGCGCACGAGCGCGAACACGACACCGGCCACGGCACCGAGCAGACCGCCGATCAGCACGTCGAGCTTGACGTTCGGAGACGACGGAGCGTCGGGGAGGCGCGCGGAATCCCCGGCGATCAGACGCACGGCGCCTTCACCGTTCCCGCCCGTCTCCAATCCGTTGACCTCGGAGGTCATGCCGTGGATCCAGGCCTCGGCGAGATCGCGGGCCGCTTCGGGCGTCGACCCCGTGGCATCCACCCGGATGTTCACGGTGTCGACCGGATTGGACACGTGGATGCGCTGCACGAGGTCTTCCGGGCTGTCATCGACCCCCAACTGCTGCCGCGCCGACTCGGCGACGCTGCGCCAGTAGCCCATGTCGACGAACGACTTGACCTTCGACAGCGCGAGCTGGTCTCCGGCGAGGGCTGCTCCCGTCGACCCGTCCGACGAGGTGGCCGCGACGTACCCGCTGGCGTCGGCGGTGTAGACGCGCGGTTGCACGGCGCTCCAGGCGAACCCCGCCAAGCTCCCCACGATCGTCAAGGCGACGATCGCCTTCCAGTAGGCGCGCAAGATGCGCACGACCTTCTGCATGTCCACTCGGATCCGCCTTTCGCGATGCGGCGGAGACACCGCCGGGTCGCCGCAGCATAGGCACGAGTCCGAGATCTCTTCGCGCGCGCCTTCGCACCGCGGCGACGGGCGAAAGACGGCGCTCGCCGATCAGCCACCGCATCGGCGGAGCCCGCTGACCGACAGGGTCCCGCGCTGCGAGGCACCGCCGGCCCACCGGCCGGACCGCCGGAGGGTGAGAAAAAAGGGTGAAGAGCAGGGGGTGATGAGGGGATGACAAGGGGGATGAAAGATCGCCGTTTCGACGGATCGAATGCCGCATCACCCCGAAGATCATCTCGACACGCACGGCACACCGCCGCGTGGAGATCGCGCTCGCCCGAGAGCGCCGACGTCGCGACACTTTGGAGGTACTCATGCTGATCGATGTGGAGACAGCGCCCGATGGCATCCGTGCGATCCGCCGGACCAGCCGATTCTGGACGACGCGCCACGAGGCGATCGCCCGCGTGCGCGAGGCCATGTCGAGCGACGTCGTGCTCCTACGAGGTCCCGCCGGCGTCGGAAAGACCTCGCTGCTGCGCCAGTTCGCGGCCTCTATGGAGCACGACCCGGAGCGCGGCGTGCAGTTCATCGACGGCGGCGTGACGGGTGCGAAAGAACTCTCGCGCGTCCTCGACGCCTTCTCGGACGGACCGAGCCTGCACGTGCTGCTGATCGACAACTTCAACGAGGCCGAGGGACTCACGACCGACGACGTCCTCGCCCTCCTGCGCGCCGACACGGCCCTTCGCATCGTCGTCGCCACCCGCCAGGCGACAGGGCTCGAGAGCCCGCTGGTCGCTCTCGAGTTCGACGTGCAGGTCGTCCCCGCCCCGCACCTGCTGATGTCGCAGCAGGAGGTGGCGTCCGTCCTCGCACTCAACGGCGTCGAGAGCACAGAGGTGGGGGTCGAGACCCTCGTCGAGCGCACGCACGGCTGGCCGGCGCTGTGTCAGCTCGTCGCCGCCCGCCTCCGGCTCGAGGGCCTCCCGTTACGCACCCGAGACGAGGCCATCGTCGCGGCGGAGCACGCCGGGGCGACCTTGACGGCCGACATGGAGGAGCGCCTGTCGCAGGTCATCACCGACGAGGTCCGCCTTCTCGCGGTCGCCCCGTACGTCACCGTGCCCCTCGCGGACGCGCTGGGGATCGATCCGACGGTCGGCTCGGTCCGCCAGCTGATGAGCGAACTGCAGAGCGCGGGGTTCATGTGGCCGAGCGCGACGCGCTTGACCCTCGCGGAGCCGGTCCGGGAGCAGTGGCTCCGCGACATCGGCACGCGCAAGCCCGAGCTCGTCAGCTCCGCCCAGTCGAAGCTGCTCGACCACCTCGTCCGCGGCGGCGAGCAAGTGCGAGCCGCGCAGATGGCAGCCGGTGCCGAACGGTGGGAGATGCTCGCCTCGATCCTGCGGTCCTCCGGACCCGAGATCTGGGCGCGCGACAAGGCGGCCTTCTCCCGGCTGGTCGGAGTGCTGCGGACGACGGCGCCGCTGACTCCGCGGACCATGGACGCGTTGCTCGCCCTCGATCCGCAGACCGCCTGCTCGGCCGAGACCCCGACCGCCGCCGTCCGGGTGCTGACGCAGCTGCCCGACGCGAAGAGCGCCTCATCGACCGATGTCGAATCGCTCGTCCTCCGCGTCGGCATCCTGCGAGCGGCCGGCCGTTTCGCCCTCGCGACCGAAGCCGCCTCACTGCTCTCCGACGCGCTACGCCGGTCGTCGGAATCCGGTGCGGACGCGACCGCCGAGGGGTGGTACCAGGTGGCCATGACCTCGTTCGCGATGGGCAAGCTGCGCGATGCCGGTCTCGCGCTGGCCCAGTCCGAGCGGGTCGCTCCCCCCGCCCGCAAACTCCGCGCCCGGGGGGCCCGCGCAATCATCGCCCTGATGGAGGGCGACGTCGCCGAGGCTCGCAACATCGCGCGTCAGAGCGCCGAGGACGACTGGGCGGCTTCGCCCTGGGGGGAAGGGATGCGCATCGCGACCGCGTGGCTCCTCCTCGAAGAGGGCGACGCTCCCGCTGCGCGATCGATCCTCGACGACGTCAGCGCCACTGCGGGCGCGCGCGAGCTCTGGCCCTACGCCGCTGCCGTGCACGTGCAGTCCTACCTGCTGTCGGAGGCGGCGCCCGATGCTCTCGGTCTTTTGCGGTCGTGGACCGCACGCGCGCGCAGCACGCCGCCGTCGCACTTCCAGTCCACGCAGATCCTCACCGCGCGCGCCCGGGTGCTCATCGCGCTGCGCCAGGCGCGCAAAGCGCTGGCTCTGTTCGAAGGGCCCTTCGCCCTGTCGTCGACGACCGCTCCGGCGATCGCGCTCTCGCAGTTGTACGCCGGACGCGCCCACGAGGCCTTCGTGATGAGCGTGAAGTGGGGTCTGCACCATGAGCCGTCTCCCCGGGCCGCTCTGGAGAGCCTGGTGGTCAGCATCGTCGCCGACGTCCGCTTGAACGGCGTGGCCGCGCACCGCTCGGCCGTGCAGCGCGCCGAGGCGCTGAGCATGCGCTACGGCCTGTGGAGTCCGTGGAGTGCGGTCGCGCCGGAGGACCGTGCCCTCGTGCTGCGGATGCTGTCGCCGACGGCACGAGAGCAGGTGGAGAAGCGCGCCTCGTTCTTCGCCTCGTCGGTGAGCGTTCCGCACCTGACGCGTCGGGAGCAGGTCGTGCTGGCACAGCTGACGCCGACCTCGACGATCGCCGACATCGCCCGAGCGCTCGTGGTCTCGCCGAACACCGTCAAGACCCAGCTGCAGAGCCTCTACCGCAAGCTCGAGGTCTCCGACAGATCGAGCGCGATCCGCGCCGCGCACGCCTGGGGTCTCATCGAGACCGAGGTGGAGTGATCGCACGGTCGCGGCGCCGGCGACGCGCACGTCCGATGACGACGCGCGCGAGGACCAGCGCCGCAACCACGATCAGCACCCCCGGCACCGAGAGGGGAACGCCTGCACCGCGCAGCACCGCGAGGATGACCACGAGCGCGGCGAACGACAGCAGCCAGGTCAGCAACCGTCGGAGTCGGTGAAGTCGCACGCGAGACACGGTAATCGCTCGGCGGACCGATTCAGACCGACGAGCCCCGGCGGACGGCCTGGCGATGGTCGGCGGCGACCTGCAGTCCGAATACACCGAACCAGGCGATCGCCAGGGTGGCGGCCGTGAACTCGAGGTTGCCGCCCAGCGCGGTGTCCCCCCGGAAGAGGGCGATCATCGCCCCGGTGAAAGCGGTGACGCCGACCGCGATGAGCGTGACCACGCTCGTCGCGCGCATCCACGGACGACGGCGGATCATCGCGACCTGCCCCATCGCGACGATCGCGAGCACGAATCCCAGCACGGCGAACGTGATGTGCAGGAGATCCTGAGGGAGCGAACCGGGAGTGAAGGGAACGGGACAGCCCGGCGAGCACGTGACCACGGAGGCGACGCCGAAGCAGAGCCCGCAGATCAGCAGGGTCGTCGCCACGGGCCACCCCACGACGTAGCCGACCGGCCGCGCAACGAGCGCGCGATCCACCAGCACCGCGGCCACGGCGAGCAGGAGCAGCGCGAGGTTGAACACCGGGGCCGTGGGCATCGCGGTCGCGCCCAACTGGCTGACGTATTGGACGCTCGGATCCCAAGCACGACACGACCAGATGAGGGCGGCACTGCCGAACGCGGCGGCGGCCCCCACATTCGCCAGCAGAGCGGGCCGGTGGGGGGCGTCTCGACGGACTCCCGAGACGGGCCGCTCGACGGTTTCGGTCATGGGTCCTCCCGGGTGGCGCCCGGCCACACTATCGCTTCGCCCCGTTGCCCCGCGCCGCGTGGTGAGGTGTGCGGCCGTCAGGGTGATTTCCGGGCCTTTGGGCTTCAGTCTGCCCCCGCGACGTCGGATGCTTGGTTCAGCGGGCAGAGCGAACGCGGCGCATGCGAGCCGGGGGGCCGCAAACGCAAGATGCCGACGCTCTGCCCGCACCTTCTTCTTCGCAAGCGGCCCCGCCGACAGCGTCTGATGATCTCTGACGCATTGACGGGTGATAACGCTCGATCAGCCTCTCAGACCGTCTGCATCACGTGCGATGCTCGACCTCGAGCAGCGGCGCAAACGGTTCTCCCCCAGGTTCCCAACCCGCCGACCGGTTGCTCTGGGAGGCACGGTTTCGCGGTCACGGAACCCGAACGGCGAGACCGTGCCTCCGCTTCAGCGGCTCGCTAGGCTAGCGGCGAACCGGAGGGAGCCCGATGACGAAACGGTCGACGCATCGCCCGGTGGCCGTTCTCCTGTGCGTCGCATCGGCGGCAGTGCTGGCCGCCCCGACGCTCCTCTTCCCCGCGGACTCCCCCACGGAGCCCAAGCTGGGCCTGCTCGCGATCGGCACGATGCTCTTCGCGCTCGGGACGATTCGCATCCGCAGCGAGCACGCGCCTCCGCCGACTGACGGAGACGTCACCGGCGACTGAGCGCCTCGAGTTCCCCCGCGGTGACGATGGAGATCGGTTCGGTGGGGAGGTCCCACGTGGCAGGAGGGTTCATTGCTCTCTTCCTCGAAGACGTTGTTCAGTGTGCGCCCTCGTAGCGAAGGAGACGGGACCACTCGCGGTCCCGGCCGTCCGCTCCCTCGGCCCGCTCACGCCGCTCGAGCGAGCGAGCGCGCCGCCTTGGCGCCCTGCGAAGCAGGACGGGTGGCGGAGCCGCGCTGAGCCGGCTCGTCCATCGAGATGTCGAGGCTCAGCCCTCGCGAGGAGTTGGCGTCGTTCGCCATGCGCTTGAGGAGGTTCTGGTCGAGAGCCTCGGGCTGCTCGGAGTCGAATACGAACCGCAGCGGAATGGACGGCTGCAGCCAGATCGTCGATCGGCCGGCGGGCTCGTCGGCGCCGTGGATCCACGAGAGCGTGAAGCTCTCGCCACGTCGCAGTTTCGTGGCGACCACGACTTTGACGTGTGCCAACATGCGGTCGTCGATGCTGATCGGCTCGGTCGTCGTGCCGTAGTAGAGCTTCGCCATGATGTACCCCTCTGCTCGTTGCTCGTTTCAGAACTTACTAGTTAGACTAGCGAATAGGCAAGCGAGATATTAGGAACCAGATGACGAACGAAGATCCGTCACCGCCCTCGTACTGGTACAGCGAGAATCGCGAAGACGAGCGCGGGGCGCGCATCATGGAGGCCATGCGGTCGTACCGCGCGGCCGAGATGACGATGCGCCGACGCACGCAGGATTCGATGGCGATGGGCGAGAACGAACTGCTCGTCCTGCGCTTCCTCACGCGCGCGGCGAGCGCCCAGCGCGACGTGACCCCGATCGATCTCGCCCGTCACCTGGGCGTCTCCACGGCATCGGTCACCGCCCTCCTCGACCGCCTCGAGCGCTCCGGTCACCTGACGCGCCGGCCGCATCCCGTGGACCGTCGCAAGGTGCTCGTCTCGACGACCGCCCACGCGGATGACGAGATGCGCGAGACCCTCACCGCCATGCACGCCCGGATGATGCAGGCCACCCGCGGAATGACCGAGAGCGAGACAGAGGCAGTGACGGCGTTCCTCCGCCGCATGCGCTGCGCCGTCGCCGATCTGTGCGTCGACGCCGGCGACACGTGCTGCATGATCTCCCGGACTTCGTCCGCGGCATCCGACACCGTCTTCGCACCGCGCATCGCCCACCCCGACGCCGCCTGAGTGCCACCACGCGGCCGGGTGGGTCATTCCGCCACGCGGACGACCTCTTCCACCACGCGCGGGTCGGCGAGGACGCGGAAATGCCCGCCCGTGGACAGGGGCACGTTCCGCGCACCCGCCAGTTCGCTGCCTTCGGGGATGTGCGGGTCGAAGACGCCGTAGATCGAGACGATGCGCGCGTTGGCCTCGACGGCCGCGGACAGCGCCCGCATCGTCGCATCCCCCGACGCGAAGGCGCGCAAGGACGGCGTCGGCATGACCCTGCTGTAGCGCGAGCCCCCGAACGGGGTCGCGACGGCCACCATCGCCCTGACGCGGTCCCCGAGCGGGCTGAACGCCATCAGGTGCTTGCCGATGAGGCCCCCCTTGCTGTGCGCCACCAGCACGACGTCGTCGAGGCCCCTCGTCTCGAGCAGAGAGCCCAAGCGGCGAGCCTGCTCGGCGATCGGTCGGCGGTTGTCACCGAGCTCGGTCACCGCGTGCACGGGGTGGCCTCTGTCGTGCAGCACCCGGGCGAGGGGTTCGAGGAAGCGCCAGGTCTCGTAGATGCCCGGCAGCAGGACGATCGGCGTGCCTGTTCCGCTCGTCAACCCCTCGGGGAGCGACCGACCGAAGGCCGCCCGTCGCTGCGCGGCGAGCGCGTAGCCGTAGTCGCGCACCCACCATCTCAGGTTCCGCGCCCGGACACCGGGCGTCCTCGAGTCGCGTGGGGGCACGGCATCCGTCGACATCCGCCCATCCTCGCGGCCTCATCGCGAGCGCGGAGGTGGGTTGCTCCGCACAGGCCTCCGTGCGACGCAACCCCGGCGTTCGACCCGCCGCGGCCGCCGTAGGGTGTCGCCATGGAAACCTCGGACATCCGCTGGAACGAGCCGGCCCGCCAGAAGATCCTCGACGACGCCGACAAGGTGCTGCGCGAGGCCGTCGTCGCCGTGGCACGCGAGAGCGAGGGGATCTCGTCGGACGAGGCCTTCGCGCAGATCAACGCCCGGATCAAGGACCGCTTCATCGACTACGAGCCCGGCCCCGACATCCGCACCTACGCCGACGCGATCGCCGCCGGGGAGATCCCCACCCACGACGCGTGATGGCGCGCGGTTCCCTTCTCCCCGCCGGCCGGCAATTCGTTCTGACCTGGGGCGTACCACGCGAATACGGCGGTCTCACCGCGGCCCTGTTCCAACGCTCGCGGCTGTTCGCCGGGCTCGGCAGGACGGCGGTGCACGTCCTCACCTGCGACGATCGAGACGACCGGGTGGCGGTGACCGCCGAGCTCGCTCGTCGCGGAGCCCTCACCGACGGGGTGCGACTGACCAACCTGTGGGATTGGCTGCGCGAGAACGATCTGCGCGGTCGGGCCGTCGGCGCGGGGGCGGGTTTCTCCCCCCTCGGAGGCGACGCGGATGCCGAGTACTCCGGCGAGACGCTCGTGCGACGGATCCGCACCGATGCCCGCGGCGCCGTCGCGCAGATCGATCACCTGCGCCCGGACGGGACCCTCGCCGCGAGCGACCGGCGGGACGTCCCGCACGCGTCCGGACGCCGGCGTCGCGTGATCGTGACGTGCGACGCCACCGGCGCGCCTCGCTCGGCGTGGCGGGGGGTGCGGGAGCTCTACGCGGCGTGGCTCGACCGGCTCACCGCCGGCGAACCCTCCTTCCTCCTCGTCGACAGCAAGGCGATGGCGCGGTTCGCGGCGGGATACCGACGACCCGGCGTCACCGTGCTGCACGTGGTGCACGGCTCGCACCTCACCGACGACGGCACCTCGATCCGCCCCTCGCGCGCGGAGGTCTTCTCCCGCCTGAGCGCGTTCGACGCCGTCGTGTTCTGCACGGCACGCCAAGCGGGCGACGTCCGACGCGAGGTGGGGGTGCTCCCCCTGTTGGCCGCTGTTCCGCATCCGGTGGCGATCCCCGAGGCCGACCTCGTTCGGCCGCGATCGGGTGCGACGGTGATCGCTCGTCTCGAACCCATCAAGCGGGTGGAGGATGCGATCGAGGCCGTCGCGCGCGCCCGCGCCCGCCTCGACGATCTGACCCTCGACGTCTACGGCGACGGACCCGCGCGCCTCCCTCTCGAACAGCGCGCGGGCGAGGGCGTGCGCTTCCACGGCTTCCAGCCCGGGGCTCGAGACACCCTCGCGTCGACGGGGTTCCTCCTGCTGACCAGCCGCTCCGAGGCCTTCTCGCTCGTGGTCGCCGAGGCGATGGCGGCGGGCTGCCTCCCGATCGCGTACGACGTGGCGTACGGTCCCCGTGAGCTGATCGCTCACGGCAGCACGGGGTGGCTGGTGCCCCCGGGTGACGTGGACGCCCTCGCCGACGCCCTCGTCGCCGCCTCATCCCTCGACGCCGCCTCGCTGCAACGCATGCGGCGTCGTGCGCGTGATCGCGCCCGCGCCTACGACGAGAACGCGGTGCTCGCGCGCTGGGGTCTCACACTTCGGCGAGCCCGACGTCGGCACCGCGTGCGTCAGTCGACCTGGCGTGTGCGCGAAACCCTTCGGCGCCGCCTTCGGATTGGCTGAATTCCCGCAGCGAGGCCGGTGGCCGGGCGTACTGTTTCTGTACCCGACCCCGGCATCGCCGGCGCGGATGACGCCTCATCTCGGCGTCCGCGACGACTCCCGCTCGTCGAGCCTGTCCCCCACCTGGCTCCGGACGGGGGTCGTCGTCCGGCTCAGCGGTCTTCGCCGTAGCCCTTGATGCTGCGCAGGTCGTCCTTCAGGTCCTGCTGGGCCGGGTCGTCGTCCTGCACCGCAGCGTCCGCGGCCCGCTGCTCGCGCGCGCCGTCCTTCTTCTCCTCCACACCGGCGTCGGTGGCGCCGTCCATGACGGGAGCGTCCTGGGTCTCTTCGCGATCGGTCATCGTCGTCCTCCTCGGTACGGGTCGTGCCCGAATCCTCCCCTCCGCGCGAGAGGATCGGCCGGGGCTTGCGCAGCCCCGGCCGAGAATGCTCAGACGCCGTGGTGCGACGGGTGCCGGCGCTCGAGCGCCGAGCCCTCCACGTCGACGTTCGGCACGATGCGGTCGAGCCATTTCGGCAGCCACCACGCCGCTCCGCCGAGCACGTGCATGATGGCCGGCATCAGCAGCATGCGCACGATGAAGGCGTCGAACAGCACGCCCAGGGCGAGCCCGAGCCCCATCGATTTGATGATGACCGAATCGGAGGCGATGAAGCCGGAGAACACCGCGATCATGATGATCGCCGCCGCGGCGACCACGGTGCGTCCGGCCCGGAAGCCCCGCGCGACCGCGAGCCGGGGAGCGGCACCGTGCGCCCAGGCCTCGCGCATGCCGGTGGCGAGGAAGAGCTGGTAGTCCATCGCGAGCCCGAACAGGATGCCGACGAGGATCACCGGGAGGAAGCTCAGGATCGGGCCGGGGTTGTGGACTCCGAGCACCTCGCCGAGCCAGCCCCACTGGAAGACCGCGGTCACCGCGCCGTAGGTGGCGAACAGCGACAGCACGAATCCGAGGGTGGCGATCAGCGGCACCAGCAGCGAGCGGAACACCGCCACCATGATGAGGAACGACAGCCCGACGACGACGACGAGGTAGATGGGCAGGACGTCGGCGAGCCCCTCGGAGATGTCGATGTTGATGGCCGCGGCCCCGGCCACCCCGAGCACGATGTCTCCATCGACCGGCGGGATGGCGCGCAGATCGCGCACGAGCCGATCGGTCGACACCGCATTGGGCCCCTCGGTGGGGATCACCTGGAAAGCGGCGAGACGGCGGTCCTCCGACACGGCGACGGGCGCCACGGCGACCACGTCGTCTTGAGCGAAGAGCTCGCGGGCGACGTCGAGCTGGATGCCCTGCACGTCGGCTTCGGCCGTGTCCGCCGGCAGCGCCGCGGTGACCAGCAGAGGAGCGTTCGCTCCGGCGCCGAACGCCTCTTCGGTCCAGGTGAAGGCCTGGTACGCCGTCGAGTCCTCCGCCTCCGAGCCGCCGTCGGGGAGTCCCAGACGCATCGACAGCGCGGGGATGGCGACCACGAGCAGGGCGAGGGTCGCGACGAGCATCGTGACGATCGCCCGCACGGTCGACATGGGCGCGACGGGGGCGCCGGCGGTGGGGATCGAACCGGTGCGGGCGGCGCGGCGCGGGTGCTCCTCGGCATCCGTCGGGGCGACTCCCGTGCGCGCGGCGCGGCGCGGGTGTTCGGCCGCGCCGAGCGCGGCGACACGGGCGCGGGCGCGACGGCTCAGGATCCGCAGCCCCGCAAGACCCAGCAGCGCGGGGGTGAGCGAGACCGCGATGAGGACCGCGACCAGGACGCTGACCGCACCCGCGGTGCCCATCAGCCCCAGGAACGGAATGCCGGTGATGTTCAAGGCCAGCAACGCCACGATGACCGTCGTGCCGGCGAAGACCACGGCGTTGCCCGCGGTGCCGTTCGCGAGGCCGATCGACTCGACGACGCCCGCCCCCTGCAGGACCTGCCGGCGGTGCCGGTAGAGGATGAACAGCGCATAGTCGATGCCGACGGCGAGACCGAGCATGACTCCGAGGATGGGGGTGACGGATGCCATCTGCACGACACCCGAGAACGACAGGGTCGCCATGGCACCGATGGCCACACCCACGAGCGCCGTGATGATCGGGAAGGACGCCGCCAGCAGCGAGCCCAGCACGACGATCAGCACGATGGCGGCGACCGCGACACCGATCGCCTCGCCGACGCCGAGGATCTCGGGCACCCCCTGCGAGATCTCGGTGTTGAACGCGACGTCGACGCCGTCGACCGGGTCCGAGGTGAAGTGGGCGACGACCGCCTGCTTCGATTCCTCCGAGAGCTCGAGCCGGGGCTCGCTGAAGGACACGTTGACGATGGCCGTCGAGCCGTCCTCGGACACCAGTCGCACGGCATCCGCGAATCCGAGAAGCTCCGAGCCCTGGTCGAGCTGGGTCTGCTGCGCCTCGAGCTGTGCCTGCCCGTCCGTCAGCTGCGTCTGCTGGTCGCCGAGCGCAGCGCGCTGCTGGTCGAGCTGGCTCTGCTGCGCGGAGAGCGCCGACAGCTGCGCGGCCTTCTGCGCCTCGGGCAGGGGCGCCGCCTCGAGCTGCGCACGAGCCGCGTCGAGCTGCTGCTGGCCCGCGTCGAGCTGAGCGGTGCCGGCGTCGAGCTGCTGCTGCCCCGAGGCGAGCTGCGCGCGCGCCGCGTCGAGCTGCTGAGTCCCGTCGGCGACCTGCTGCCGCTGATCGTCGAGCTGCTGCTGCGCCGAGAACGGATCGGTCACGCGCGCCACGTCGAGGAGGTCGCCCGCGGAGGCGACCAAAGCGCTGATGGCGCTCTTCTGCGCGTCGTCGAGGGCTGACCCGTTGTCGGTGCGGAACACGACCGCTCCCGCTGCGCCGGCGAAGTCGGGCAGCTCGCCTTCGAGTTCGGCGATCACGTCTCCGGATGCCGTGCCGGGGATGTCGAAGCTCGAGCTCAGCCCCTTGAATCCGATCAGGAAGCCGCCGACGACGACGCCGAGGATGACCACCCAGGCCACGACGACCGTCCACGCGCGCCGAGCGGCGAAGGTCCCGAGACGGTGCAGAAATTCGGCCATGCGGTGTTCCTCTCGTGCGGTGCGCACGCAGGAGCACCGTCGGCTCCGACCAGTGGGACTAAGATAACACGCACCGTCTCGTCTCGATTCGGCTCGACGTCGTCCAGAATGTGTGTCATGGCACTTCCGCGCAGTGGCCCCATCCGCAGCGAAGCCGCGCGCCTGGCCATCCTCGACGCGGCCGTCGCCCTGTTCGCCGAGCGCGGCTACGACCACCTGACGATCGAGGGAATCGCCCGTCGCGCAGGCGTGGGAAAGCAGACGATCTACCGCTGGTGGCCGAGCAAGGGCGACGTGCTCGCCGAAGCGATCCTCGAGGGCCGCCTGCTCGGCCCCCAGCGCGAGATCCCCGACACCGGCGACCCGCGCGCCGACCTGGCCGCGTGGCTGATCGAGATCTTCACCCTGCGCGCGAGCGCCGACGGAGAAGGACTGCTGCGCTCCCTCGTCGCGGCCTCCGCCGGCAGCGCCGAAACCGGTCGGCGCCTGCGATCCGAGATCCTGGCCGCGCCGCTGATGGACTGCTTGTCACGAGCGATGGGCGACGCCGGGGGCCCGCGTCTCGCGGCGGCCGCCGACGCTCTCCTCGGTGCGGTGATCCTGCGCGCGCTGAGCCGTGAGCACTTCGACTCCGCCGACATGCTGGCGCTGGTCGATGTCGTCGTCGGACCGCCCCCCGCGCTGAGCTGACTACCACGATGGGACTCTCAGCGTCCAGCCCCGCAGCGCACAGCGGCATCCCGTACAATCGCTCTCAACAAGGGGAGTACTCCCACCGCGACGATCTCGTCAGTACGGACCACGCCATCGTGAGCCCGGGACGTCGGCCCTCTCGCCGGGGCGGAAGAGACCTTGGTGTCTTGTCGTACACCTATTTCCCTTGGAGGTCGCCATGGGCGTCACCCCCCTCATCTGGATCATCACGATCGCGGTCACGATCGCGTTCTTCGTGTTCGAGTTCTTCGCGCACGTGCGCAAGCCGCACGAGCCGACGATCGGCGAATCCGCCCGCTGGTCGGCTTTCTACATCGGGCTCGCGCTGCTGTTCGGCGTCGGCATCGGCGCCGTGTCGGGCTGGACCTACGGCGGTGAGTACTTCGCCGGGTACCTGACCGAGAAGGCGCTGTCGATCGACAACCTCTTCGTCTTCCTCATCATCATGACCGGCTTCGCCGTGCCGAAGAAGTATCAGCAGAAGGTGCTGATGGTCGGCATCGTGATCGCGCTGATCATGCGCGGCGCGTTCATCGCCGTCGGCGCCGCCCTCATCGAGAACTTCTCGTGGATCTTCTACATCTTCGGTGCCCTGCTGCTGGTCCTGGCCTACCGCCAGGCCTTCGCCCACGGCGAGAGCGACCCGGCCAACGGCAAGTTCATGACCTTCGTCCGCCGCGTCCTCCCCGTCACCGAGGAGTACAACGAAGACAAGCTGACGGTGAAGAAGGACGGCAAGCGCTTCGTCACCCCGATGCTGCTGGTCATCATCGCGATCGGCTTCATCGACCTCGTCTTCGCCGTCGACTCGATCCCCGCGATCTACGGCCTGACGAACGAGGCGTACATCGTCTTCACCGCCAACGCCTTCGCCCTGATGGGCCTGCGTCAGCTGTACTTCCTCATCGGCGGCCTGCTCGAGCGCCTGGTCTACCTCGCTCAGGGCCTCGCTGTCATCCTCGCCTTCATCGGCGTCAAGCTCGTGTTCCACGCCCTGCACGTCAACGAGCTGCCCTTCATCAACGGCGGCGAGCCGCTGCTGTGGGTGCCCGAGATCCCCATCTGGTTCTCGCTGTTGTTCATCGCCGCGACCGTCGCCGTCGCCACGATCGCGAGCCTGCGCAAGACCCGCAACGACGACAAGAAGAAGGAACGCGAGACCTTCGACGGCGAGAAGGTCATCCACGCCCCCGAGGACTGACCCTTCGACGACGGGCCCGCGGCAGCCGCCGCGGGCCCGTCGTCGTTCCCTGCCGCATCCGAGGTGTCGGCGCAACCCCGGCGATCCCCCTCGAGGTCGCACCTACCGTGGCCGCATGACGCGATTCGGCTACACCCTCATGACCGAGCAGAGCGGCCCGAAGGCCCTCGTTGACTATGCCGTCGGCGCCGAACGCGCCGGCTACGACTTCCTCGTCTCCAGCGATCACTATTCGCCGTGGCTCACCAGCCAGGGACACGCCCCGTACGCGTGGACGGTTCTCGGCGCGGTCGCGCAAGCGACCACCGATGTCGAACTCATGACCTATGTCACCTGCCCGACGATCCGGTATCACCCGGCCGTCGTCGCTCAGAAGGCAGCCACCCTGCAGTTGCTCTCCGACGGGCGCTTCACGCTCGGCCTCGGTTCGGGTGAGAACCTGAACGAGCACGTGGTGGGAGAGGGATGGCCCGCGGTGCACGCGCGCCAGGACATGCTCGTCGAGGCGATCGAGATCATCCGCGCCCTTCACACGGGCGACCTCGTGACGTACGACGGAGAGTACTTCCGCGTCGACTCCGCTCGCGTCTGGGACGCCCCCGAAGGCGGGGTCCCGATCGGCGTCGCGGTGTCGGGCGAGCACTCCATCAAGCGATTCGCCCCGCTGGGCGACCACCTCATCACCACCGAACCCGAAGCCGACCTCATCGCCGGCTGGGACGAGCACCACGAGGGCGAGTCCCGCAAGATCGGGCAGATCCCCATCAGTTGGGACCCGGACAAGGGAGCCGCGATCGAGCGCGCGCACGACCAGTTCCGGTGGTTCGCCGGTGGATGGGCCGTCAACTCCGACCTGCCGACCCCGGCCGGATTCGCGGGGGCGTCGCAGTTCGTGCGCCCGGAGGACGTCGCCGATTCCATCGCGTGCGGCCCCGATCTCGACGAGCTCGCCGAGAGCGTGCGCCCGTTCATCGACGCCGGCTTCACCGACATCGCCATCGTGCAGGTCGGCGACGCGCAGCAGCAGCGGTTCGTCGACGAGGTCGCCGCTCCCCTGTTGGAGAAGCTCCGCGCCCTCTGATCCCCCGGATCGACCCGTCGCGGGGGCGCGCATCTCGTGCGTCCCCCCGGCGGCATCCGGGATCCGCCTCAGCGGGTTGCGACGTATCCCGCCTCGCGCACCCACTCCTCGAGGCGCCACACCGGGAGACGGAAAACCCGTGCCACGG
Organism: Microbacterium sp. BH-3-3-3; assembly: GCF_007679045.1. Lineage (GTDB taxonomy): Bacteria > Actinomycetota > Actinomycetes > Actinomycetales > Microbacteriaceae > Microbacterium > Microbacterium algihabitans. Next base: position 826,190 of record NZ_VEFS01000001.1, read on the forward strand.
CGACGGGGGAATGGTTCGCCTCGGCCACCGCGGCGATCGCGAACTCGCGGAGCGAGCGGAACTCCCGACCCGCGAGCACTCCCTCGCGGAGGTCGGCGAACGTCCGCGGCTGGCGGGGCGGGGTCTGCCCCTGCACCACCAAGACGTACGGCGGCATGTGTTCGACCCCGTGGGCGGCCGCACGGCGGTGCACCGATTCCGCGGCGGACGTGGCGTTCGAGGCGATGTCCCTGCTCACGCCGGCGGGTACCCGGCTCGACACGGGGACGCTGACGGAGGCCACGGGCGGTGCCGGTACCGGCGCTACCCAGGGGGCGTCCGGGAGTGAGCCTCCCCACGTCGTCTCGGTCGGGGTCACCGCCGGTGGCGCGGGGCGTGCACCCGAGGTCGCCTCCGGCATCGTCGGTGCGGCCACCGCGGTCGTCCAGGCCGCGGGCGGAAGATCGCCTCCCCACACGACCTCGCTGGGCACGACATAGGGGCTCGGCGCCGGAGTGGCTGCAGCCTCGGGCATCCACGGCGCGGGCGGGAGCTCGCCGCCCCAGATGACCTCGCTGGGAACGACGTAGGCGCTCGCGGGCTCGACCGGTGCAGCCGCGCGTACCGGGTCGGCGAAGAGCTCGGCGACGTCGACCTCGAAGGTCTCGGCCAGGGCGACCAGGGTCGCCAACGAGGCCGTCGTCCGACCGGCTTCGAGTGCGCGCACCCGCGACTCCGACAGCCCCGCTTCGAACGACAGGGCCGTGATCGACAGATCGCGTTCCTCGCGCATGCGGCGCACGCGGGCAGCCAAGGTGTGCAGGACTTCGTCGAGGCGATCCGCCTCCGGTGCGTCGTTCACGCGCTCACTCCCGTCTCACGCGAGGCGCGATCGGCCTCGTCGACCCACTGTTGCAGACGCCAATGCTGTATCCGGAACAGGCGCGCAATGGTGGTGACGGAGTAACCGCCCTCCCGCACCGCCGCGACGGCGAAGTCCTGGAGCGAAGCGAACGTGCGCCCCTCCAGGGGCCCCGTCCGCAGATCGGCGAAGGATCGGGGCCGCACGCGCCCCGGACGGACCCCACCACGCGGGGTCGCAACCGGCTCCGACGTCGCGAACCGCTCCCCCGGCGTCCACGACCCCGGGCCCCGCGGCATCCGTGGTCCCGCTCCGCGCGTGCTCGTCGATGACGGCGATCCGACGAGCACCGGAGCGGTCGCTTCCGCCGGCTCCTCGTCGACCGGGCGTGGCGCTTCGACGACGCCTCCCGGGTAAGCGGCCATCTGCTCCTCACCATGGCGCAGCAGTGCCTCACGCAGCAGGTCGCGCAGACGCTGATGCTCGCGACGGCGACGCCACAGCACGGGCACGCCGATCGCGGGGACCAGCAGCACGAGGGCCCACATCCACATCATCGGATGCTCGTTCATCCACCCGACCCAGGCCCACTGGAACGTCCAGGCGGACTGATCGTTGTCTGCCTGCATGGTGCGCGCCCCCGACCACAGGGCGACCGCGTCCTGACCGACGCCGCGCAGCACGTTGCCGGTGATGTCGGCGCGGGCTCCGTCGGCCAGTTCGACCGCGTATCCGGATGCCACGGTCATGTCGTTTCCGCTCACGATGACGGCCGCGCGCGTCAACTCCAGCGCGATGCGGCGGCCCACCAGGCGCGAGTCGGACACCGTGGCATCCGTGATGTCGCCCGAGATGTCGAGACCGCGCAGATCTGCGGACGATAGATCGGCGTTGGCGACGGTCAGCCCGGTCGAGGGCCCCTCGACGAGGACGGCCGTGCGCGTCTCGTCGACCGTGGTGCGCCGGATCTCGGTGTCGTCGGTCGAGATGACCCGCACACCGCCCTCGCGATTGCCCGAGATGCGGCACTCGGTGAGCGTGAGCCCCTGGGAGGGGGTGAGACCGTAGCCGCCGGTCGTCGGTCCGTCGGCGAGCGCGGCTCCGTCGACCCGGACACCCCACCCGGCCGATCCCTCGACCGTGACGTCGTCGAGAGTGACGGCGCTCGACTGCCGCGAGACGGCGATCCCGTCGCCGCCGGAACCGGTGATGCTCGTCTTCTCGATGGTCGTGTCGCTCGCGCCGTTCGTGACCTCCACGCCGGTCAGCGTCGAATCATCGAAGCGGGAATCCGTGATCGTGATGCCGGTGGTGTCGGATCCGAAGAACCCGTAGTGCAGTCCCGTCGTCGTGACGTCCTGCAACGCGGCGATCGACCCGCTGCCGCTCCCCGTCACCGAGACCCCACCCGTGCGACCGCTCCAGAAGCCGAGATCAGAGAGGCGTGTCGACACCAGACCCAGGATGCCGTCGCGCACACGGATGTAGGCGCGCCCGTCGCTCTGATCGGTGTCGGGGGCGGCCAGCGTGTCGTCCCAGCTGGTCACCGTGACGGGGTGGTCGGCTGTTCCGCCGATCGCGAGGATGCCGCCCCAGCCCACGATGCTCGTGGTGGTGTCCGCCGTGCTGAGCAGGCGCAGGGTGTCCGTGCCCTGAGCTGCGCTCGGATACAGGTCGAGTTCGGCACCCGCCCGGATGACGACGTTGCGGACGAGGGTCGCGGTCGTGCCGTCGTCGACCCGCACGGCCCCCAGGGCCACGAGGTCGCCGAAGAGGTACCCCGTCTGCTGACCGTTGCGAGGAGCAAGCACCACGGTGTTCCAGGTGTCCAGCAGAGCGGGATCGCCCGTGGGCAGCGCCGCAACCGCGGAGAGCCGGGCGTCCTCCGCCGCGACCCTCTCGGCCGGCGTCTTCGGCGTGTCCGAACCGTCGGAACCCGCCGAGCCCGACGGAGACGGCGCGACGAGGGGCGTGTCGGACTGCGCGGCCGCGTCCACCCACGGCAGGAACGTGCCGGTGTGCACGAAGTTGCCCGTGAGCACGACCCCCACGACCAGCACCACGACGGCGACCACCATGGCCACTCGAACCGGGCCGCGGATGCCGGGCCGGGCGTCGCCGCGCTCCTCCGCCGTCAGCGCGCCATCGTCATCCACGGCTCACCTCGCCGGTCGCCGCCGCAGCGTGCGCATCCGCGCCCGACAGGCCGACGCTCGCCGCCGACTGCCCCTCGCCCCCGAGGCTCGCCTCGGTCTGGCCCTCGCCGCCCGTGGCATCCGCCGATCGCGTCAGCCACCCCTGCTTGTTCATCGTGAACAGCGCGTAGACCTTGATGGGCAGCGCCACGAGGATGATCACGAGGGTGGCGAGCGGGAGCAGCACGATGTCCTCGGGCCGCCGCCACAGATGCGACATGCCGCGGATGCCGCGACCGACGAACAACCACAGCACGGCCAGCCCGAGGGCGAGCCAGGGGTGGGAGGACCGCACGGAGAGCGCGATGTAACCGAGCGCGACGAACATCGTGAACGGGGTGAGCAGGATCTGCATCATCGTGATCTGCGAGATCAGCGGCACCTTGAACACCCACCCGCGCCGGATCGCCGTGAGATAGCAGCGGTAGGAGTTCCGGCTCCATCGCACCCGCTGCTTCACGAACGCCCGGAACGTGCCGGGGAACATCGACAGTGCCCGCGCACTGTCCTGATGCGCGACGCGGAACCCCTGCGACAGCACGAGCCACGTCATCCGGCCGTCGTCTCCGGCCACGCACTCGCGTCCGAAGAAGATCTCGTGCTCGAGGTCTTCGACGCGGGGCTGGATCACGGTGCGTCGGTACGCGGCGGTACGACCCGAGGCGCAGATGATCCCCCCGAACCGCCCCATCGCGGGGGCGTAGTCGGTGTAGCGCAGGTCGATGATCCAGTCCGCGACGCGGCGCCACACGCTCGATCGCGGAAGGTAGACGTTCTGCCGGGTGCTGACGGCGCCGACCGCGGGATCGATGAAGGGCATCTGCACGGCGGCGAGCATGCCGTCGTCCCACGCGGTGTCGGAGTCGACGAACACGATGAGTTCGGTGTCGACCATCCGGATGCCGACGCCGAGGGCCGACCGCTTGCCCCGGTGCTGGAACATGACGACGTCGACGCCCGGGATGCCGAGGGCCTCGATGCGCCGTTGGGCCTCGATGTCGGCGAGGTCGAGCACGATGATGATGCGCGAGGGCCCCTGCCGTACCCAGGTGCGAAGGCATCGGACGAGGACGTCGGGGTCTTCGTGGAACGACGGGACGACGACGGTCGTGGTCGTGCGGAAGGCGTTTCGCACGGGACGGGCGGTGGCGGCGAGGATCTTGCGCACCAGCCAGAAGCCCCACGAGACGATCCCGAGGTAGCCGAAGGGCAGCACCCACATGAGCTGCTCAGCGAATGAGCCGTCGTGCACCGTGTCCCCTCCTGACGGCCAATGCCGTCGGCTGCGCCAGGGGAGACAGTGAACGATAGCGCGTCCGGTGCCGCCGTGTCGTCAGGTACAGCGACCGGTAACGAGCTCGATACCCGCCGACACGGTGTTGTCACACGCGACGACGTTGCCCGCCCTCTGCGCCGCGCCCACCAGCCGCACGCCGACGCCGGCCGCCGCCGCCCGCAGGTCCGAGCCGCTGACGGTGTTGCGCTCCCCCCACGGCGCGACGATGACGTGCACCGAGACGGCGTCGACGGGGCCGGTCACGGTGCTGCCCTCAAGCCGCCACCCGGAGCCCTTCAGGTCGATCGCGCTGTCGACGCTCGCCCCGGACGCGGTGGCGAGCGTGGACGCCCGGATGACGCCGTCGCTGGTGCCCTCCTTCACGTCGACGGCCTCCGCGGTGGTGTCCGCGACGACGAGCTGCTCGAAGACGTTCCGATCACTGCGGTCGGGCTGACACGCGCTGTGGCGGCACCAGTTCGACTCGGCCGATCCCACGTAGATCCCCTCCCCGAATTCGGGGTCGGTCAACCCGGTCTGCTCGACCGTGATCGCGCGTACGAGATTGTCGCTGCTCGCCGCACGCAGGTGGAGCCCTTCCTGGCCGACGTGGGAGATGCGCAGGCCGGACAACATCGTGTGCGAGACGCCGTCGAGGACGACGCCCTTCTGCCCACCGCGCACCTCCAGGTCGCGAACGTCCCAGTACGACGCTCCGTCGAGGTGCAGCGCATACCCGTGATCGACACCGCCCGCGTCGATCACGCTGCCGGCGACGCCGCACAGGACGATGGGCTGATCGGTGGTCCCTGAGGCGGTGGCGCGGAACCGCCCCGTGTAGGTCGCATCGGCCAGCTGCAGGACGGCCCCGGGCTTCGCGTCATCCAGAGCGCGCTGCAGGGCGTCGGCGTCGGCACCGACCTGCACCGCCCCGGGCGCGCACGGCTCGTCCGCCGCGGGAAGCGCCGTCGACGCGGTCGACGCGACACCGGGGGCGCATGCGGAGAGCATCAGGCCGGCGCTGAGCAGCGCGAGGGATCGAGGAAGGCGGGACATCGGGTCGAGTATCGCAGGAGCCCCGCTTCGACGGACCCACGTCCGACCGGCGGCAGGGTCTCCCCCGCCGCCGGCGGATGCGTTCGGCGTCGCAGGGGCGCGGGGCCGGACGAGCTCAGTCCCGCGCGAAGGTCGCCTTGGCGTCGGCGACCACGCTCGGTTCACGGAACGCGGAGAGCGCCGTCGCGGCGAGCATGAGCGCTCCGTCGGCGATCGTGGGCGGAGCGAGCTCGGCCGAACCGGCGGCCGCGGCGAACTCCCGGGTGTGCGGAGCCACGTCGCGGGCGAGGCAGATCATCGGGTGGATCGACGGGACGACATGGCTGACGTTGCCCATGTCCGTGGAGCCCGCGACGGTGGGGTCGGGCTCGAGATCGCGCCCGAGCACGCTGTAGGCGGCCTCGGCGACGTCGACGAGCGTCGGGTTGGACCGCAACGAGAAATAGGGTGGCGTGTTCTCCGCGATCTCCACCGTCGTGCCGGTTGCGATCGCCGCACCCTCGAAGCAGTCCCGCACGCGCGGTACGACGTTCGAGAGCAGATGGTCGCGATCTGCCGCCCGCACGAAGATCCGCAGACTCGCGCGCTCGGGGATGATGTTCGGCGCTTGCCCTCCGTTCGTGATGATCGCGTGGATGCGGACGTCATCGGTCATCTGCTGTCGAAGCATCCCGATGGCCGTCAACGCCAGCGTCGCGCCGTCGAGGGCGTTTCGACCGAGTTCGGGCGCCGCCGCCGCATGCGCCGCCTTTCCGTGGAAGTCGATGTCGAGGGCGACGCGCGACAGCGACGAGCCGCGTACGGCATCGGTCCCAGACGGGTGCACCATCATCGCCAGGTCGACGCCGTCGAGCACACCGCCCTCGATCATGGGCACCTTGCCGGCGGCGCCCTCTTCGCCCGGGCTGCCGATGACGACGAGATTCGCGGGCACCGGCGACGCCTCCAACGCGTCCTTGACGAGAAGACCCGCGCCGAGACCGCAGGCGGCGATGATGTTGTGCCCGCACGCGTGACCGATCTCCTCGAGGGCGTCGTACTCGCAGAAGATCGCGATGGTCGGGGCGTCGGCATCCGTCGTCGACCAGCGCGCCACGAACGCCGTCTCGAGGCCGGCGAAACCGCGCTCGATTGCGAAGCCCGCCAGCTCGAGTTCGGCCGTCAGGCGCGCGGCGGCGTGCGTCTCCGTGAAGCGGATCTCGGGATGCGCGTGCAGGTCTGCGGCGACGTCGACGAGCGTTGCGAGCCTGCGCTCGAGGAAGGGACGCAGCTCGGTGATCGTGGTCGGCATCGCGTCGATGCTCGCTGCGGCGGTGGAACGCACGGTGAGGGTGGACATGGGGTGGACCTCCTGGGGGTCTCGGCGGGCGGATGGAGAGGCGATGACGGTCACTGCAGCTCGAGGCCGTGGCCGGGGCCGACCGGCAGGCCGAGCAGACCCCAGACGATGAACTGCAGGAGCCAGACGCCCCAGATCACGAGGGTGAAGGGGATGACGAGGCTGAAGAGGGTTCCGAGTCCGGCTTTCGGCTGCCACCGCTGCAGCAGACCGAGGACGACGGGCAGCATCGGGTTCATCGGCACGAGCGGGTTGGTCGCGGAGTCGGTGATGCGGAAGGCGGCCTGGACGTACGCGGGGTCGATGCCCGCGAGCATGAACATCGGCACGAAGATCGGCGCGAGCAGGGTCCACAACGCCGAACCGCTCGCCAGCAGCAACGCCGGGATCGTGCAGAACAGGCTGAAGAGCACCAGTCCGCCGAGCCCGCCGAGCCCGGTCGCCTTCATCGCCTCGGCCCCCGATGTCGCGAGCAGCAGGCCGAGCTGAGACCAGTTGAACCACGCGATCGCCTGCGCGGCCGTGAAGATCACGACGATGAAGGGAACGAGGTCCTTCACCGCTGCCGTCATGTGCTCGGGTACCTGTCGCGCCGAGGTGAGGGTGCGGGCACCGAGTCCGTATGCGATGCCCGCGACGAGGAAGAGGAACAGGATGAAGATCGGCAGCGCCGTCATGAAGGGCGATCGGAGGATCTGCCCTCCTTCGCCCTGCAGAGGCGACCCGGGCACGGCGACGACCGTCGCGACGATGGCGAGGTAGGCGGCGACGGCGATTCCGGCCACCCGCAGTCCGCGGCGCTCGATCGCCTCGAGCGGCTTGGACGCGTCTTCGTCGGCAAGGCCCCCCTCGTAGGGGGTGAGACGCGGTTCGACGTAACGCTGGCAGACGACCGTGATGACGACGGCGAGGAGGAGGGTCGAGGTGGCCATGAAGAAGTAGTTGGCGAGCGGTGAGACCGACGCCCCGGGATCGACGATCTGCGCGGCGCTCGTCGTGATGCCCGACAGCAGAACGTCCGTGCCCGCGGGGACGACGTTGGCACTGAACCCGGCGACGACCGCGGCATACGAGGCCGCGAAGCCGGCGAGCGGGTGCCGACCGGCGGCGAGGAACGCTGCTGCGGCGAGGGGCGGCAGGATCACCATCGCCGAGTCGGACGCCAGGTTGCCCATGAGGCTGACGAGCACGACCACGAACGTCACCGCCCAGCCGGGCGCCGCGAGCACGGCGCCGCGCATCGCGGCTTTCAGCAGTCCGAGCCGCTCGGCGACGCCGATGCCGAGCATGACGGTGACGATGAGGCCGAGCGGGGGGAACGTGACGAAGTTCTGGATCGCGGTCGTGAGCGCGTAGACGACGCCTTCGCCCGACAGGATGCTGCGGATGGGGATCGTCTCGCCCGTGGCGGGGTCGATCGTGGCCGCCCCGAGCAGGGTGGCGATCGCCGAAGCGACGGCCACGAGGCCGGCGATGAGGAGGAAGAGGTAGAAGGGGTGGGGCAGCTTGTTGCCCACGCGTTCGATCCCGCGCAGGATGCGGCCGCCGAGGCCTTTGGCGTCGGCGAGGGTCAGTGCGGGGGTGGTGTCGGTCGACATGGGGGGGCTCCGTGTTGTTCGACGTGGCGGTCGGAGAGACTGTGCCTGGCATCTTGCCGATCGCGTGTCACAACCAGTGGCGGATGTTCGATTCCGACTCCCACGGATGCCAAGATGTCGGTTATGCGCATCGAGTCGTCGCCCCACCCGCACGACCTGTCGGATTCGGACCTCGCGCTCGTCGCCGCTCTGCAGGACGCGCCACGCGCCTCGTGGGCGTCGATCGGCCGCGCCGTCGGCGTCAGCGCCCCGACCGCCCGACGGCGTTGGGCGGCGATCGTCGAGTCGGGGGCCGCATGGGCGACGACGTACGTGGGTTCCGGCGCGGGCATGCTCTTCGGGCTGACCGAGGTGCGCTGCCGACCGGGCAGCGTCGACGCCGTCGCCGCCGTGCTGCGCATGCATCCGAAGGTCATCTCCGTCACCGGCATGACGGGCGACCGCGATCTCGTCCTGACGATCCTCGCGGAGGACATGGCGCGCTTCCGCCGGCTCATTCAGTCGTGGTTGGGGTCGCACGAGGCGGTCATCGGCGTGCGCTCGACCGTGGTGACCCGCATGTTCTCCGAAGGTTCGCGCTGGCGCGCGGTCGGTCCCCCGCAGGCGGTTGCTCTGCCCTCGGTCCCCGATGGCGAGCCGATCGCGCCGACCGCGCAGTGGCATGCGGTGCTCGACGAACTGGAGCGCGACGGTCGCGCGTCGCCGCAGGCGATCGCGGCCAGGCTTGGCAGCTCCGAGGCTCACGCGCGTCGCGTGGTGCGGCGGCTGCTCGGCACGGGATGGATCCAGCAGCGCATCGACGTCTCGCTCGAACAGAGGATGTGGCCGCACGCTCTGGCCCTTTGGCTCGTGGTACCCGCGGCACGGCTCGAGGCGACGGCGCTGCAGATCGCGAACATGCCGATGACGCGCATGTGCGCCGCCCTCGCGGGCGGGGCATCGAACCTCTACGTCATCGTGTGGCTCCGAGACCTGTCGGATGCCGCATCGCTGGAGGCGGAGCTGGCCCGGAGCCTGGAGTTGCGCGTCCTCGATCGCGCCATCCTGCTGCACTACTACAAGCGCGTCGGCCACCTCTTCGACGACGAGGACCGACGCGAGGGCCACGTGTCGTGGCTTGCCCCGGCTCCGGAGCATGCGCGGACTGCCGGCGCCGGCCCCTGAGCGGTCAGGTCATCGGAGGCGTGGCACCGTGTCCGCCTTCGAGGAGTGCCCCGCTTACCCCGGCGTCCAGGGCGAGCACGTCATCGACATCGAGGACACCGATCAGCTGCCCCGCCGCTTCGCCGAGATGTGCGCGGTGTGTCTGCCGCCGGGGCTCCGCGCGCCGACGACCCCCTCAGGCGCGGAAGGACGGAGAGCCCAGAACCCGCTCGACGGTCAGCTCGAGGACCACGCGCTCGGGGTTCACCCGGGGCTGGCGGTAGCGGGCGGCGTACAGTTCGACGGCGTGCGCCACCGCGTCGGCGTCGTCGGTGACCCGGGCGGGGCCCTCGAAGCTGATCCAGCTGCCCCGGTCCACCGAGCAGATCGATGCGCGACCACTGCGGGCGGCATTGACGAATTTCTGGGTCCCGCGCGAGCCGATCACACGGACCACGCCGTCCTCGTAGGTGAAGCCGACGGGCACCGAGTGCACACGGCCGGAGCGGCCCACGGTGGAAAGGGTGGCCAGGTGGTACTCGCTCATGAAGGCGAGGGCGTCGTCGGTCAGCACGGTTACAGCGTGCCACGTCCGGCGATGGACGACACCGTCCGCGTAGCGGCATCCCACCTCCGGATGCCGACGGCTCGGGTCGCGAGATCGGCGCCGCCCGCCGCGGCGAGCACCTCCAGCGCGTCGCCCACCCGGTCGAGCGGCACCCGACGGGCCAGCGTCACGTGGGCCGTCCAGGCACCGGGACGCGTGTGGTCGACGTCGTCGCCGGGGCCCGCGAGCTCGTGGACGCGGGAATGGAGGGCGAGCACGTCCATGGTCGGAACGACCGATCGCGCGATCACACGCGTGCGCCCCGCGCCGAACAGGAGCGGCGCGCCGAGGGTGAGAGCCACCGGGAGCGCCCTGTCGAGCTCCGACGCCGCGATGTCGCGGAGCGCGGACCGTACGAGCAGCGTCGTGTGCGGCCGGTTGCTCTCGCCCTTGTGCTGGGCCTGGCTGGGCAGACCGGCGTCGGCCAAGGCCTTCCACTCGCTGCGCACCGCGGCATCCGTGTCGTCGTCGAAGACGAGCTCGAGACTGACGACGTCCGTCATGGCGCGCTCAGCGCGTCGACCACCAGGCGGCGGCAACGAGGAGAGGTTGGAAGAAAAGGCGTCCGAATCGCTTCTGGTCGGTGTCGAGCCCGAAGGCCGAACGTCCCTTGCGCCACTGATCGATGTTGCCGGGGAAGATCGCCACGAAGAAGGCAGCCAGCGCCGCTCCGATCCGCCGACGCTCCTTGGGCAACGCCACGAGCGCGAGACCGAACGCCGCCTCGACGACACCGGATGCCACGACCACGGCGTCCCGATCCAGAGGGAGCTTCTCGACCAGGGCATCGGGCACCTGCGCCTGGAAATCGCGCCGCGCGAAGGTCAGGTGCGCGACACCGGCGAACATCATGGCCAGGGCGAGGGCCCACCGCACCGGAGTTCTCATGGCCCCACGTTATGACGTTCCAGGGCCACCCCGGCGGGCTTGACGGCGGCCTCCGCACCGACACACGACATCGGCCGATGACCGCTACGACACCCGTACGTATTGCGCAACCCCAGGCCGCCGGCCGCGCCCGCGAGTTGACTTGGTCCACACACGAAGGAGGTGCCCGTGACCATGACCGATGTCGCATCCGCAGCGACCCGCGATCCCGATCTGGATGCCCTCCTGGTGCGCGCGGCATCCGGAGACTGCGACGCGTTCGTCGCCTTCTACGATGCGACCTCGCCGCGCGTGTACGCGACTCTGCTGGCCCTCACCGGCCTGGCGCAGCGGGCCGACGCCCTGCTCGAGGGGATCTACGTCGAGGCGTGGGAGCGGATGCGCGGACGATCCGCGCCTCCGTGCCCGGGCCTGCAGTGGATGTCGGCGATCGCTCACCGTCACGCCACGGGCACCGTCTGACCGGGTCGAGTCGGTTCAGCGGGACCGCTCGGCGACGGGGACGTCGTGCGATTCGATGTCGAGGGTCAGGCCACTCGAGGAGTTGGCCGAGTTCGCGTAGGTCTGCAACAACTGCGGATCGAGCATCTCGGGCTCGACCGCCGCGAAGACGAAACGAAGCGGGATCGACGGCTGGATCCAGATCGTGCTGCGTCCGGTCTCTTCGCCCGACGGGTGCCGCCACGACATCGTGAAGCTCTCGCCCCGTCGGAGCTTCGTCGCGATCACGACCTTCACGTGCGCGAGAACCCGATCGGGAATGCTGATCGGGCTCGCGGAGGAACCGTAATACAAGAAGCCCATGAGCGTCTCCTTCCAGGAGATTCGGCCCTCGTTATTTTACTAGATTGCCTAACTATCGCAAGGGAAGAGAAAGGGAAACGACGGGGATCCATCGCGTTGTCGGACTCGAACCGGAATGCATCGCCTGTCGTGTATCTCGACGACCTAACTAGACTGGCCCCGGGTGGCCGGAGCCCCGAGGAGACCTATGACGTTCGACACTGCTGAGGACCACGCGACCACAGCCGCACGCGCCGTGGAGCGACTGCGTCTCGCGGAGGCGCGCCTCGCGCGACGCCGCCAGACAGACTGCGGACCCAGCGAGAACGCTCGAGCCGCGATGCGCCTGATCCTCGAGCGGGCCGACGCGGGCCTGTCGGTCACGCCGACCGAGATCGCTCAGTCGCTCGCCGTATCGACGGCGTCGGTGACGGGCATGCTCGATCGTCTGCACGCGGGAGGCCTCATCACCTTTGCCGCGAATCCCGCCGATCGCCGGAGCAAGTTCGTGCTCCCCTTCGATCGCGACACCGACGCCGACGCGATCGACCCGGTCACGGCGCGCATCCGCGAGTTCGCCCTCGACCTTCCCGACGCGCTGGCCGACCAGGTCGCCGCCTTCCTCGACCGCGTGCGCGAAGTCGTCGACGCCGAGTGCGCCTGACGATCGTCACCCGATGAGGCTCGGCACCGAATCGGGGTCGGGCTCGGCGACGACGCTGAGACCCTGCGGGGTGCTCGCCTCGTTCATGAGGTCGTCGATCCACCGGCGGTTCAGCTGCGGAGCACGACTGCCGTAGAAGTGGAAGACCAGCGGAATCGACGGCGAGATCCACAGGGAACGCGTGCCACTGCCGTCACCCATCGGGAAGTGGAACATGAACGGCTCGCCACGGCGCAGCTTGTTCATGAAGACGACACGAAGGTGAGAGAGCGTCCGGTCCTCGATGTCGAACGAGTGACCTGACGTGTTGTAAACCAGTTTTCCCACGGAGAGAGTCTATGCCCGTTCACCGAGTTAACTACCTCGGCGCCACCCCCGCTCACCTCGGATAGAGTCCTCAACGTGGCGCGAACGCACCGGCCGAAGAGGCCCCGACGACGGATTCCGCGCGCCCTCGTGGTCGTCGGAGCCATCGTCGTCATCGCGGCGTTGATCGCCGTCATCGCCGTGGTCGGGAGCCTCGTGACCACTCTCTTCCAGACCCTCGGGGCCCGCCCGCCCGCCGTCGACACGCGCATCGTCGCTCCCGACGAGTCGAAGGCCGCGCAGGCGGCCCGCGCCGGCGCGGGCGACGCCGATGAGAACGCGGCCGCGGAGTGGCTCTCGACCCAGCCCACGACATACTGGCTGACGCCCGAGATCGATCCGGTCGATGAGGTGTGGGACCGCGTGGCGCACCTGGCCGCTGAAGCCCGCGACCAGAAGGCGGCGCTGTCGATCGCCGTGTACGGACTCCCCGATCGTGACTGCGGCAATCACTCCGCCGGCGGACTCGACCCCGACGCCTACCGCGAATGGACCGGGCGGATCGGCGACGCCTTGCGCAATGCCTCCGACATCCAGAAGATCGTCGTCCTCGAGCCCGACAGCATCGCTCTGGCATCCTCGTGCGGGTCCATCCAGGACCGCGCGGGCTACCTGCGCGGGGCGGTCGACAGCATCCGCGGCACCAACACCTGGATCTACCTCGATGGGGGCCACTCCTCGTGGCATCCGCCGGCCGAGATGGCCGACCTCCTGCGAGCGACGAATCTTCTCTCCGACGTGCGCGGAGTCGCGCTGAATGTGTCGAACTACCAGGACACCGCGGCGGAGTTCGCCTACGCCCACGCGCTCTCCGACCAGCTCGGCGGCATCCACGCGGTCATCGACACCTCGCGAAACGGTGCCGGGCCGGCGGGCTCCGAGTGGTGCAACCCCGCGGGTCGACTCGTGGGGAGCCCGGGCGGTTCCTACGGCGACGGGGTCGTCGACACGAACCTGTGGATCAAGCCCCCGGGCGAGAGCGACGGCGAATGCAACGGGGGCCCGGTTGCCGGCACGTGGTGGCCGGCGGCCGCTGCAGAGCTGACCAGAGAGCAGCGCTGACGGCGCGGACCGTCCTCCCCGCGCGCGAAGTGTGTCAAGATTGCGCTCGTCGCTGTGCGACGCCGTGTCTCGGGGGAGAACGCGGGCACGATCTCGTGCGAAGCCGGAAGAGTGGGTGAAATGAGCGACAGCACCGAGTTGCTGAAGACAGCCGTCATCGTCGAAGACGATCCCGACATCCGACACCTCCTGGTCGAAGTGCTCGAATCGGCCGGTTTCTCCACCGTGTCGGTCGGTAACGGCATCGACGGCGTGCGGGCGGTCATCGCCTACCAGCCGCTGATCACCACGCTCGACGTGAACATGCCCGGCATCGACGGGTTCGAAGCCGCGCGCCGCATCCGCCAGCAGAGCGACACCTACATCATCATGCTGACCGGCCTCGAAGAAGAGGCCGACGTCGTCCTGGGCCTCGGCGCGGGCGCCGATGAGTACGTGGTCAAGCCGTTCCGTCCGCGCGAACTCCGCGCGCGCATCGAGGCGCTGCTGCGACGTCCGCGCGCCGGCGACTCCGCGGCATCCGCGGCCCCTCGACAGGACAGCGTCGGCCCCTCGTTCCCCGCCGCCCGCACCGATTCGCCCGCACCCGCGGCACCCTCACCGGTCGCCTCGGCCCCCGCGGCGAGCGCACCGGTGGTCGTGCCGTCGTCGCAGGGACCCGAACCGCGCGCCGCGGCACCCGGAGGCGAGATCGTGCCGCGCGCCGCTGCGGGCGAGCTCACTCCGACCGGCGGAGCCTGGGTGGCGCACCGCGACCTGCAGCTCGACCCCGACAGTCGCCTCGTGCGTGTCGGTGGCGAGGAGCTCGACCTCACGCGCACCGAGTTCGACCTGCTCGCGACCCTGATGGAGTCGAAGCGACGCGTGCGCAGCAAGGCCGACCTCACCCTCGTCCTGCGCGGCGAGTCCTACGTCACGAGCTACTTCGTCGGCGAGGCGGACAAGCGCGCGATCGAGGCCCACATGACCAACCTGCGGCGCAAGCTGGGCGACAACCCCGCCAACCCCCGGTACATCGAGACCGTGCGCGGCGTGGGCTACCGTCTGACCTCCGAGCTGCTGGCCGCGCCCTGACGCCCCCGGACATAACGAATGCCTCGGCCCTCCCCAGGGCCGAGGCATTCGTCCTTTCTGACGCGTTCGGGTCAGATCGTGGGTCCGTCAGACCTTGAAGCCGTGCTGGCGACGGACGAGCTTGGAGAACATCAGGAGGGTCTGCAGGACCGTGACCACGCCGACGATGGGCCATCCGATCCACAGGATCGAGGACTGCACCATCGGGCCCACCATGATCCAGATGACGGCGAGGGCGATCGCCACGCCGATGAGCACGATCATCGGCGTCCAGTGACCGAGGCCGCCACCGCGCTCGGCCTTGGCCTGCATCGCCCAGTTGTCGACCTTCTTGCGTGAGAGGAAGCGGGTCCACGAGCGCACGAAGTGACTGATGCGGATCCACATGAACAACTCGGCCGGGAAGAACAACACGGCGAACAGCACGTCGTTGCGGTTGACGTTCTTCATCGTGCGGGCGATGCGCAGGTTCAGCAGCATGGCGATGACCGGCGGGATCAGCCAGAGCGGCGAGAACACGAAGGCGTTCAGCGTCAGCGAACCGGCGAGCAGCGTCAGGAACGCGACGCGGACGAAGAGGTTCGTGAGCATGCCGAAGTTCTCGAACCACCGCAGGCGCAGGTTCGGGTGGAAGGGCTGGCCCTTGGTGTCACCACGCTGGCCGGGCCACATCAGCTCGATGGCACCGTAGGTCCACTTGACCTGCTGTGCGTCGTAGCCCGAGAGGGTGGTCATGCCACCCACGTCGGCACGGGCGTACGGGCTGATCTTGGTGAGGTAGCCGGCGCTCTTGATCTGCAGCGACAGCAGCGAGTCCTCGACCTCGGAGTCCTTCACCCACGGGGTCGACTGGTGGTTCTGCGACATGGCGTCGCGGAGGGCGTTCGTGGAGAAGATCGAGAACTGCCCGCCGAGGACCGCCATATTGCGGCCGCGGAGCATGTTCTGCAGGTTGAAGGCGGCGAACTGCGTGCGCTGACCGGCCGTCAGGAAGCGCGCGATGACTCCCTTGATGGGCTTGTCGTCGATCGTGTAGATCGCCGAGATGCCGCCGATGCGGGAGTCCGACACGGCCTCGGTCTCGAGGAACTCGACGGCCTTGCTGTCGGCGATGGTGTCGCCGTCGACGCCGAGGAGGTAGTCGTAGCCCTCCACGAGGGAGTAGCCGTAGTTGAGCGCGCCGACCTTCTTGTCGGGGTTCTTGCCGATGTCGTGCACGAAGACCTCGGTGAACTGCTCGCCGAGCTCGGTGTGCAGCTCGTGGGGTCCGCTGTACTCCGAAGCGATCTTGACCGTGGCGTCCGAGGTGTTGTTCACGACCACGTGGATGACGTCGGGAACGCGGGTCTGCGCCAGGAGGGCCTCGATCACATCGGCGATCGACTCCTCCTCGTTGTAGGCGGGGATGACGCAGCCGATGGTGGAGCGGTGCACCGACGTGTTCTCGAGCACCGCGGCGAAGTCATCGGCGAAGCCGTGCTCCTCGCTCGCCGTCGCCGTCAATTCGCCCGGGTGGATGCGAAGATCCCGAGACTGCGGGGTGAAGTTGCGCGCATCGGTCATGGCGGGGTCTTCCTGTCGGTGGAGCGGCGTATCGGCTTGTTCCTACTCTGGTAGGTTCGCCGCAAGACGACCACTGCCGAACACCCCCGTCTGCGCAAGATTTCCTCAAGATTGCGTCTGACGCCCGAAGGAGACGACCCCTGTGATCGTCCTCGCTCTTCTCGCATCGATCGCCGTAGCCGGCGTCGCGGGAACGATGCTGTTCCTCGCCCACGGCCGCCCCGGCGATGACCGCGGGGGTGCCCGCGCCGACATGGTGCGCTACTTCGGGATGGCGGCCATCGCGGCTCTGCTGTGTGGCGCGATGAACGTCGTCGAGACCGCGGGCGGAGGGGTGACCGCCGCGGCGGCGGGCAACGCCACGAATCTGCTGGCGGTGGGCCTGCAGTGGGCGGGCGCGCGGCGGCTGAACGGTCGCTCCGCGATCGGCGGGGTGAGCACTGTCGCGGTCGTGATCCTCATGTTCGGGGTCACGTACCTCATCGACCTCGACGACGCCACGCTGCTCAAGACCGCGGGGCTGGTGGTGTTCGCCGCCCTCGGCGCGCTCGAGCTCTCACGACGACCGCTGGGCGAGTTGGGCGGAGCGAAGCTGATCGCGTGGACGCTCAGCCTCTTCGCGGCGTACAACCTCTCCCGACTCGCCGTGGTGGCCGCCGTCGGGATCGCACCCCTGCTGAGCCCGGGAGCCGTATCGGCCGAGACGACGGCCGTCGTCAGCGCGCTCGCGATCGCCGCGGTTTCCGTCGGTGCCGTGTGGATCGGCCGGCAACTCGACGACGACCCCGCCCCCGGCACCCGCGCGCACGATCGCGGCTCGCTGCGCCGCGAGGCCGAGATGCTGCTCGCGGAGCACGTGTCGGTCCGCGCGACCCTGGTGCGCGTGCCCGAGATCGATCTCATCCGCGCCGCGCACAGCGGCGAACGGGGCGACACGATCCTGCGCACGGTCGGCGAGGCGGCCCAGGACGTGCTACCCGGAGCCGCCACCGGCCTCCCCGCGCGCGACACGGTCTTCGTCGTCGCCCCGTCGGTTCTCGACACCGCCGAGGTCGAGCAGGCCGTGCGACGCGCCTTCGCCCGCCGCATGCCGGCGATCGATTACGACGACGTTCCCGACCTGACGTTCGAGCACTACCTCGTCATGGACGTCGAGGATCTCTCGCTGCTCATGGAGAGTCGACGCCTCCGCCCGCGGCAGGGGCACAACGGCGCGGAGTGAGAGGGGCGGATGCCGCCCGCTCAGCCCTGCCCGTTGGTCTGGCCCCAGCCGGGTGCGCGGCCCGTGTTGCTCTGCGTGCCGGTCCCCTGGCTGCCTCCGTCGACCTGTCCGTCGTCGGCGAAGATCGCGATCGGCAGGTACTGGTAGACGGTCTGCTGCGAGAACGAGGTGTCGGTGTTCGCCGTCCCCTCGACAGCCACGTTGAGCGCGAACTCGAGCGTGATGCCGTAGGTGTCGTTCGGCAGCTGGCGGATCGAGGTCGTGGGCACCAGCAGGCCGCCCTGGTAGCTGTTCAGCAGCAGCCCGCGCTCGGAGCGCAGGGTGTCGGTGGGAACCAGGGTGCGCGGGTCGGCGCTGAACTGGAACGGGTTCGACACCTGACCGCTGGTCTGAGCCGTCTGCGAGGTCACCGAGATCGACGAGACGTACACGCGTCGCTTCTCGGCGAGGACCGCCTTCTCGTCGACCCGGTTGTCGACGATGTTGACCGCGAAGCCGAGCTGCTTCTCGTTGGTGGGGGTCCACTCCATGGTGCGCTTGGGGTCGACCGCCCAGACGTCGAGACGCAGCTCGAGGCCGTCGGCGACCTCGGAGGTCAGCCGCACCGAGCCGTCGTAGGTGAATTGCGAGTCGAAGGGCTTCGCGTCGGCGGACGACTGCGGAGCGGCGGTCGGCACGACCACCGATTGGTTGCTCCCCGGCTGGCCGGGCAGCGAATTGAATGCATCGGCGATCTGACCGCAACCGGTCAAGGTGGCCGGCGCGACGATGGCGAGGGCAACGGCCAGGGCGGTCGCGCGGACGCGACGGCGAGAGGTCATGCTCACAGGTGACTCCTGAGGAATGGGCGCGGACGCGCCGAGGTCGACGAACGACCATCACGCTGCGGGATGCAGGCCTCAGGGGGAGTCTGACCGGGCGCGTGGGTGCGAAACCACGAGCGGCGAGCAGAGACAGGATGGCGCGCAGAAGACTACACCACTCTCTATACACTCGAACACATGGCATCACTGAGGAGCGTCCCGCCGGCGGTTCCTCCCGAGGTCGTGCCGGACGACGACGCGACGAACCCGAGCAGCCGCACCCGGTCGGTCTGGCTCCTCCAGCTCGTGCTCGGCGCCAGCGTCGTCATCACCGTGCTGCTCGTCCAGGCGCTCGAGCCGTCGCTGTTCGCCCTGTGGCCGTTCTCCTCGGGCGTCGGCGTCATCATCGCCCTCACCGCGGTGGCGATCGTGGTGCCGTGGCAGAAGCTGCCCCGCGCGGCGGTCGCCCTGATCCCGTTCGGTGACATCGTCGGCATCGGTCTCTTGAGCTTCGGCACCGACCTGCGCTTCAGCTTCTTCTGGGTCTTCCCGATCATCTGGATCGCCACCCATTTCACCCTCGTCTACCTGATTTCGGCCATCGGCGCGGTCGGCGTCATCATCGTCATCGACGCCGCCGTCAACGCCACCGGTCCCGTCACCGCGCTGCGTCTGATCGTGGTGCTGCTGTCTCTCACCTTCATCGCGATCACGTCCTACCTGTCCGCGCGACAGACGCGGGCGTTCAAGCAGCTCCTGCGTCGCCAGGCGAGCCGCCTGCAGGGCACTCTGCAACGTGTCTCGGGCCAGGAGCGCCGCGTCTCGCAGATGCTCAACGGTCTCGACACCGGCATCGCCCGCCTCTCCGCCGACGGCGAGGTGCTCGCCCTCAACGACACGTACGTCGCGCTGTACGGCGTCGAGCGCGACGAGCCGCAACGACCCGGCGGCGCGGTCGAGTACGCGAACCTCCGCGGCGAACCACTGCCCGAGTCGGAGCGGCCCTTCGCCCGCGCGGCCCGCGGCGAGCAGTTCGACGACGAGCGGGTGTGGCTGTTCGATCCGCACGGCGATTGGCACGCCCTCTCGGCATCCACGCGTCGTCTCATCTCGTCGGACGAGCCCGAGAGCACGCTGTTGATCATCCACGACATCACGGCCCTGATCGAGTCCGAGCGCGCACGGGAGCGACTGGCCGCGACCGTGTCGCACGAGCTGCGCAACCCGCTGACGGCGATCATCGGCCACGCCGACCTGGCGCTCGACGATCCGAACCTGTCCCCCAAGGTGCACGAGCAGCTCGAGGTCATCGCCGCGGCCGGCGAGCGCATGCAGAAACTGATCTCCGAGATCCTCGCGACCTCCCGTGGAGTGTTCCGCGAGACGTCGGGGCCGGCCACGGCCGATGCGAGCCGCATCATCGCGTCGTCGCTGGCCTCGTTCCGCCCCGCCGCCGCCGCGCGCCGGGTGAGCGTGATCGACGAACTCCCCGAGTCCGCGGAGGTGCTCGGCGATGCGTTCCGCCTGCGGCAGGCCTTCGACAACATCCTCAGCAACGCGATCAAGTACACGTCCGCCGGGGGAACCATCCGCATCAGCGGAGAGGTCTCCCCCGACGACGTGATCCTCCACTTCGCCGACACGGGCATCGGCATCCATCCCGATGACATCGATCGGGTGTTCGACCCGTACTTCCGCGCGCAGGCGGTGCGCGAGAGCCCGACGCCCGGCACGGGGCTCGGCATGGGCATCATCCGCAGCATCGTGGAAGACCAGGGCGGGTCGCTCTTCCTCGAGAGCGAGCTGGGCGCGGGTACGACCGTGACGGTGGTGCTCCCCTCGCGATCGGACGCCGCCGTCGCATGAACACCACCGACGTCCTCTCGAACCTCGGACTCGCGCAGGCGACTGTCGCGACCGTCTCCACGGTGATGATCATCGGCCTCGGCTTCCTGCATCGTCCCTCGCGCTCCGCGCTGCTGTGGTCGCTCGCCTTCGTGCTGGCGATGACGAGCACCTGGGTGTCGATCATGGGATCGATCGCGGATGCCGAGTCCGTGCGCCGCGCGGGGCTCGGGCTCATGCTGGGTGCGCCCGCCCTGATCTGGTCGGGGTTCCGCGCGCGCCGCGGGGTGCCGGCGTTCCCGTGGATCGGCGGGATGCAGGCGGTCCTGACCGCGATCGCGTTCACGGCGGTGACCGACGCCGCCGCCTACGGCCTCGCCTTCCGGCTGGCCTTCGTCGGTGCGGCCGTGTTCGCCGGACTCACCATCGGCGAGCTGCGGCGCGCCGCCGATCGCCTGGAGCGACTCGCTCTGCCGCTCACGATCGTGTCGGCGGGCTTCGTCGCCGTCGGAGCCGCGATCCTCGTGTCGGGGTTGGCCGCCCCTGCCGACATCGGCGACCTCGCCCTCCCCCGGGTGATCAACGGACTCGCGATGCTCATCTACCTGGTGTGCGCCACGGTCTCGCTGCTGTACTTCACCTCGGTGTCGCCGACCGGGGGCCACACGGCGTCGACGTGGCCGCACTTCGTGATCACGGCATCCGACCGTCTGCGTCGCGCCCGCCGTGCGCGCGAGCAGTCCTGGGCGGTGCTGACGGTGCGGCTCGACGACCCCACGCACATCCGCAGCGCGGCCGGAGAGAACGGGTGGCTGCGGCTCGTCACGGAGTTCGAGGCGGTCGTCGACGAGAGCTTCCCCGCCGACGCGGACATCGGACGCGAGACGCGGGGTCGCCTCGTGATCGTCCTCGCACGACCGGGTTCCGTGATCCGGGAGCACGTCCGCACGACCCTGCGCCGCATCACCGAGTTGGACGTGTCCGACCACGTCGACGTGCAGTTGTCGGCGAGCGTGGGCTGGGTGCCCGCCGAGAGCGCCGACTACGACCTCGCAGCCCTCGTGCTGGCGGCCGGAGAAGCCGCGGCCGAGGCCACCCGTCAGGGCGGCGATCGGTGGGAGCGCGTCCGACCCTGATCAGCCTGCGGGCGTCGCTTCGCCGCCCCCGGCGATGGCGACCGTCAGAGTGTCGCTGGCCGTCTGCTTGGCGAACTCATTGGACGTGGGGGTGGTCTGGACCAAGAACTCGAAGGTGAATTGGAGGGTGACAAACGTCGCGTCCGCCGGGACCTCGCCGACGTTGAACGTCTGCGAGTAGCTGTACGGCGCAAGCACCAGATATCCCGGGGCATCCGTTTGATCCGACTGCGCGGACAAGGGCGAGAACGACTGCGAAGCGTTTCCCGGCACGGCCGTCATGGTCGCCCTCTGCAGGTACACCTTCTGCCCGTCGTTGGGCGTGACGGTGGTGACCATCGACAGGTTCACCGGCTTGAGCGCACTGGGCGTCCACTTGTCCATCGACAGCGTCGACCAGTAGTCCACTGTGGCACCGACGGCACCCGCCGTCAGCGTCCGCTGCGTCGAGCCGCTCGCCAGGTCGTTGCGCACCGGCTGCGGAACCGTGGTCTGCGTGACAGTCGGCGACGCCGAGGGCGTGCCCTGACCGCCGCCCTGGGCCCATGGCGGGGCCCCGCACGCGGTGAGTGCGAACACGGACGCGCCCACCATCGCCGCGCTCCAGAACGCTCTGCCGCGCCGCATCGCCCGCACCATGGATTCTCCCCCGAGTCGTTCCTCCCAGTCTAGGTGGCCGCGGTCGGCGCGGTCCGGTGCGCGGATGAGGCAGGCTTACAGTTTTCGGCGTGATCCGCACCACCCGCCGCTCGTCGGCCACGCCGGCCGCTTCCGTCTTCGCCTGGACGGTGGTGGGAGTGCTCGTGCTGGGTCTCGCCGCAGCCGCCTGGATCGGCACGCGAGGGGTACTCGCGGCGGGCCATCTCGCGGCCGCGCAGGCCGGCGTCTCCGACGCGGCCAGCGACGGCGACGATCTCGCCGCAGCACTCTCCCGCCTGTCGACGGTCGCTGACGACACCCGCGC
This sequence comes from Microbacterium sp. BH-3-3-3, assembly GCF_007679045.1. Lineage (GTDB taxonomy): Bacteria > Actinomycetota > Actinomycetes > Actinomycetales > Microbacteriaceae > Microbacterium > Microbacterium algihabitans. The sequence goes on from NZ_VEFS01000001.1 coordinate 848,615, forward strand.
GGCGCGGGAATTGACGAGCGATCCGATCTGGGCCGCGGCGACGGCGCTCCCGTGGGTCGGGCCGCAGCTCGACGCGCTGACCCGCACCGCCGCTGCGATCGACGACGTCGCCGCGAACGCCTTCGAACCGCTCGCCGAGGCCTCGGCGGGACTGTCTCCCGAGTCCCTCCGGCCGGTGGGCGGCGCCTTCGACGTCGCACGACTGGCCGCGGTCGCGCCCGCCGCCTCGACGGCCGCCGCCGCACTGCGGGCCGCCGCCGATGACGTCGCCGGCATCGAACGGGCTCCGCTCCTCGGACGGCTCGCCGATGCCGTGGCCGCCTCGGCGCAGCAGCTCGACACCGCCGCCGACGACGCCGACGCGCTCAGACGGGCGACCCTGCTCGTCCCGAGCATGCTCGGAGCCGACGGCCCCCGGTCGACGCTCGTGCTCTTCGAGAACAACGCCGAGTGGCGTTCGCTCGGGGGCGTCGTCGGAGCCGTCGCTCAACTCGACGCCGACGACGGGCGGTTGGCGCTCGTCGCGCAGGCCTCCAGCCCGGAGTTCGAGCCCGTCGCCACCTCGCCCGCAGGCGAGCTCCCGGCCGACGTGCAGAGCATCTACGACACCCGGCCGGCACGATTCGTCCAGAACGCTACACAGGTGCCCGACTTCTCGGTGGGAGCCCCCGTCGCACGTGAGTTGTGGCGACGCCTGTCGGGGACCGAGGTCGACGCCGTCGTCGCCGTCGACCCGGTGACCTTGTCGTACCTGCTGCGCGCCACCGGACCCGTCGCCCTCCCCTCCGGAGATCAGCTCACCGCCGACAACGCCGTCTCCCTCCTGCTCGACGAGGTGTACCGGCGCTACTCCGACTCGCGGGAGCAGGACGCGTTCTTCCAGAGCGCGTCGACCGCGGTCTTCCAGGCGGTCGCCGACGGTCGCGCCGACCCGGCTGCCCTCATCGACGCGGTCCGTCGCGCGGGACTCGAGCGACGTCTGCTGGTCTGGAATGCGGATGCCGTGCAGCAGGCGCTCCTCGATGGCACCACCCTGCAGGGGGCGCTGCCCGTCTCCGGCGCCACCACCGGGGTCTTCGGGGTCTACCTGAACGACGGCACCGGCTCGAAGATGGACTACTACCTGCACCCGCAGGTCGAGACCGCGTCGTGCGGTGACGGAACGGCGTCCGTGCACGTGACGCTGCGCAGCGACGCCCCCGACCCCGCCACACTCCCCGCGTATGTGACCGGTGGTGGCGAGCACGGCGTGCCCCCGGGCGACGTCCTGACCGGCGTCTACGTCTACCTGCCGCCCGGCGCGGAGATCATCGGCCAGCGCACGACGAGCGACGGCGATCCCCCGGGCTTCGCCGGCGGCGTGCACGACGGCCGCCGGGTGCTGAAGTGGTCGGTGCAGCTCGCACCGGGAGAGAGCGCCGATCTCGAGGTCACCGTCTCGGTGCCGGGCATGACCGCGGTCAGCGCGGTCTCGACGCCCACCCGCATCCCCGACGAGGTGCCGCGTGCAGGCACATGTCGGTCCGGTGAGTGACGCCGCGCCGGACCCCCTGGTGAAGGCTGCCCCGCCGGCGCGTGAAAGCGAGCCCTTTCCGCCGGGTCGCACACGGCACGACCGACAGACTCGGGCAAAGGAGCCGCCATGTCATGCGGACGCGGAAGACGCCGCGTCCCCTCCGACACGGCACACGGCTCGACCACGCTAAGCAGATGGGGCACACCATGAAGACCACGATCATCCGGGCCGTCGCCGCGCTCTCGCTCGCCGCGGCCGCGCTGATGGCCCCCACGGCCGCCAACGCGTACACCGACGCCGGCGCCATCGTCGCCAACCCGGCCACGCTGCCGGCCGGCGACGTCACCACCTTCACCACTCCCGGAACCCCCTTCGTCGGCGACGAAGACGTTCTCATCTCGGTCACCGGCATCAACGCCAGTGGCATCACCCTCGCCTCGGCCAAGGTCGAGACCAACACCTCGCTGCGCGGCAAGTCGTCGAACGGGTCGCTCCGCGTCCCGGTCAAGATGCCCGCGAACGGCAAGGGCTCGTACGACTTCACCTTCACCGGCGCGTCGAGCGGACACGTCCTGCACGCCACGGTCACTCTGACCACCGCGGGCTCGGGTTCGGCATCGAACCCCTCGAAGGGCGGACTCGCGGTCACCGGTGTCGACGGCGGCGCCGCGACCGGCCTGTGGATCGGCGGAGGCGCACTCGTCCTCGCCGGTGGGGCCGTCGCGATCGGCGCCAGCGTGCGACGCCGTCGCCGTGTCGAGGCCTGAGCACCGACACGCGCACAGCAGGAGGGGCCGTCGTTTCGACGGCCCCTCCTTTCGCGTTCGCTCTCCCGCGCGTCAGCCGGCGACGGGGGCGCGATGCCCCTGCGTCACCTCAGCCGTGATGAGGATCGGGAGGTGGTCGCTCAGCCCCTGCGGGAGGGTCTTGATGTGGGCGATGTCGAAGCCGATCGACGTCGCGAAATCGTAGTGGCCGCGGAACACGCGGTACCTCGTGTACGTGCGCGCATCGCTCAGCGTGAGCTCGTATCCCTGGTCGCGGACTTTCTGCCCGAGGTTCTCCTTGAAGACCGGGTAGTTGTAATCGCCGACCATCAAGGCGGGCAGCCCCGGACCGAGGTTCTGCAATTCGGTCAGGGCGGTACGGATCTGATGCCGCCGCAGGGAATTCAGCGCGGTCAAGGGCGCCGCGTGGAACGAGGCGACGATCACGTCGCGACCCGTGTCGATGTCGCTGAGGCGCACCCCCAGCATCCGCTCTTCAGCCGGTTTCAGCACACGGTCGTGCAGGGACTTCTTCAGCGCGATCGCACGCACCTCTTCCGCACGGAAGGTGTTCTCGCGGTAGTACAGGGCGAGACCGAGGCGATTGCGCTGCGTCGCCTCCGCGAGGCGCAGACCACCGATCTGAGCGGGGATGTCGTTCGCGTCGCACTCCTGCAGACAGAGCACGTCGACCTCGTGGGCCTCGACGAGGGCGACGAGCTCACCGGCAGCGCGGTGCTTGTTGAGGTTGTACGAGATGACCTTCATGGCGAAGACAGCCTACGACCGTCGGCTCGGGGCGAGCCGAGGGGTTGCACACACCCGCAACGGGCGACTCCGGATGCCGCCGACTCGGGGATCAGGAATCGGCGATGTCTGCGTCGCGGCGCGCACGCGTCTGCTCCGCGCGGGAAGCGAGGAGCTCGTCCGCCGGATAACCGACCTCGGCGAGGACGAGACCTCGCGCGGCCAGCACCTTCGTCTCGGGGATGCGCATGCGCGCGTCGCGGATCGCAACGACGTCCTCGACCGCGATCCGCCCCTCCCCCACCGCGACGCAGGCGCCCACCAGGGCGCGGACCATGCTGTGGCAGAAGGCGTCCGCGCGGACGTTCGCGACCAGCACCCCGTCGTCGCCTCTGCGCCAGTCGTACTCGAGCAGGGTACGGATGGTGGTCGCCTCTTCGCGGGCTTTGCAGTACGCCGCGAAATCGTGGAGCCCGATGAGACGCGAGGCGGCGGCATCCATCGCCTCGAGATCCAGCGCGCTGCGCACCGTCGTCGTGCAAAGGCGATCGAGGGGGTCGTACCCGGTGGCTGCGTCGGCCAGTCGGTAGCTGTAGCGCCGCCACACCGCCGAGAAGCGCGCGTCGAATCCCTTCGCAGCCGTGGAGGTGCGTCGGACCGTCACGTCGGGATAGGCGCCCAGCACGCCGCGCACGCGGCCGGCCAGCGCCGCGACCGCGTCGCCTTCGTCGTTGTCGCGACGCCGTCGCGGAAGGCGAGCCGTCTGCGCATCGTCGAGGTCGAGATGGGCCACCTGGCCCGACGCGTGCACGCCGGCGTCGGTGCGACCCGCGACGATGAGCCGCGGCGACCCTCCGACGATGCGGGACAGGGCGTCCTCCAGAACTCCCTGCACGGTTCGCAGACCCGGCTGCCGCGCCCACCCGCGGAAGTGCGTGCCGTCGTAGGAGATGTCGAGACGGATGCGCACTCCCCCAGCCTACGAGCGTCGGAGGGGGCGCGGGAACGACGAAGCCCCCACCCTGACGGGTGGGGGCTTCGCACGAGCGGGAGGGCTCAGGCCTTGGCGTCGTCCGTGACGGCGTCGTCGGCGGCGGCCTCGGCGGCCGCGCCCTCCTCGGGCGACTCGGCGCCGGCCTCGGCGGCCTCGTCGTTGGAGGTCTCCTCAACGGCGGTCTCGTCGGCGGCGGGCTCCTCGGCGGCGGCCGGGGCGGCAGCGGCGGCGGGGGCCGCAGTGGCCTTGTTCGATGCCTTCTTCGTGACGGGCTCGAGAACGAGCTCGATCACGGCCATGGGGGCGTTGTCACCCTTGCGGTTGCCGACCTTCGTGATGCGGGTGTATCCACCCTCACGGTCGGCCACCAGCGGCGCGATCTCGGTGAAGAGGGTGTGCACGACCTCTTTGTCACCGATGACGCCCAGCACGCGGCGACGCGCGTGCAGGTCGCCACGCTTGGCGAAGGTGATGAGGCGCTCAGCGAGAGGACGGAGGCGCTTGGCCTTCGTCTCGGTCGTCTTGATCGACTTGTGCGTGTAGAGGGCTGCCGCGAGGTTCGCGAGAAGCAGACGCTCGTGGGCCGGGCCGCCTCCGAGGCGGGGACCCTTCGTGGGCTTGGGCATGTCGTGTTACTCCTGGAAAAGGTTCGGTCGGGTCTGACGCGTCAGACGGTTTCTTCGTCGTAGCCGCTGTAGAACTGGGCGCCGTCGAAGCCGGGCACCGAGTCCTTGAGCGACAGGCCGAGGGAGGTGAGCTTGTCGCGCACCTCGTCGACCGACTTCTGACCGAAGTTGCGGATGTTCATCAGCTGCGTCTCCGAAAGGGCGACCAGCTCCGAGACGGTGTTGATGCCCTCGCGCTTGAGGCAGTTGTACGAGCGGACCGAGAGGTCCAGGTCTTCGATCGGCATCGACAGCTCGTTCGAGAGGACGGTCTCGACCGGCGCGGGGCCGATCTCGATACCCTCGGCCTCGACGTTCAGCTCGCGGGCGAGGCCGAACAGCTCGGTGAGGGTGCGGCCGGCGGAGGCCACGGCGTCGCGCGGGGCGATCGAGGCCTTCGACTCGACGTCGAGGACCAGCTTGTCGAAGTCGGTGCGCTCACCGGCACGGGTGGCGTCGACGCGATAGCTGACCTTGAGCACGGGCGAGTAGATCGAGTCGATCGGGATCTGACCGGCCTCGGCGTACTCGTTGCGGTTCTGGGTCGCCGAGACGTAGCCACGGCCACGCTCGATCGTCAGCTCGAGCTCGAACTTGGCGGTGTCGTTGAGCGTCGCGATGACCAACTCGGGGTTGTGCACCTCGACACCCGCGGGAGCGGAGATGTCGGCGGCGGTGACCTCACCGGCGCCGGTCTTGCGCAGGTACGCCGTGATGGGCTCGTCGCGCTCGCTCGAGACGACCAGCTGCTTGATGTTCAGGATGATCTCGGTGACGTCTTCCTTCACGCCCGGGATGGTGCTGAACTCGTGCAGGACGCCGTCGATGCGGATGCTCGTGACGGCCGCGCCGGGGATCGACGACAGGAGGCTGCGACGCAGCGCGTTGCCGATCGTGTAACCGAAGCCGGGCTCCAGCGGCTCGATGACGAAACGGCTGCGGAACTCCCCGATCTTCTCCTCGGTCAGAGTGGGACGCTGTGCGATGAGCACTATGTGTTCCTTTCGATCACGTGCCCGCTATATGACACGTGTAATGGGGTGAGGTGTTGAGTTGTACTCGCGGGATGCCGCATGGCCTCGACGGCCGCGCGCGGCATCCGGAAGTCTGAATCGCGCGAGAGCGCGGCATTCCCGGGGAGTGACGAGCACTCCCCGGGAACGAAACGCATCAGACGCGGCGACGCTTGGGCGGACGGCAGCCGTTGTGGGCCTGCGGCGTCACGTCCTGGATCGAGCCGACCTCGAGGCCGGCCGCGGTCAGCGAGCGGATCGCGGTCTCACGACCCGAACCCGGACCCTTCACGAAGACGTCGACCTTCTTGACGCCGTGCTCCTGCGCCTGGCGAGCGGCCGACTCCGCGGCCATGCCGGCGGCGTACGGCGTCGACTTGCGCGAGCCCTTGAACCCGACACCGCCGGACGAAGCCCAGCTAATGACGGCACCCGAGGGGTCGGTGATCGAAACGATGGTGTTGTTGAACGTCGACTTGATGTGGGCCTGACCCACGGCGATGTTCTTCTTTTCCTTGCGGCGCGGCTTGCGCGCGGCGGACTTGGCCTGTGCCATGTGCGTTCTCCTGAATCCTGACGCTCAGCCCGCGGCTTAGCGCGCCTTCTTCTTGCCGGCGACGGTGCGCTTGGGACCCTTGCGGGTACGCGCGTTCGTCTTCGTGCGCTGACCGCGCACCGGGAGGCCGCGGCGGTGGCGCAGGCCCTCGTAGGAACCGATCTCGACCTTGCGGCGGATGTCGGCGGCGACCTCGCGACGGAGGTCACCCTCCACCTTGTAGGTGCCTTCGATGTGGTCGCGCAGAGCGACCAGCTGGTCGTCGGTGAGGTCCTTGACGCGAATGTCCTGGCTGATGTCAGTGGCGTTCAGGATCTCGACGGAGCGGGTGCGACCCACGCCGTAGATGTAAGTAAGTGCGATCACCACGCGCTTGTCGCGCGGGATGTCGACGCCGGCGAGACGTGCCATGCGGCTCTCCTCAGAGTGTCGTGGAGGTGTGGAGCAGGATCGGTGCTCGGGCCTCCGACCCGAGGTGTCCCCCGTCCGCGTCAGCGAACGGGATCTGATCCTGCCGATGTGTATTCAGTTGGAAAGGTGTGGAGCTGGAAGCTCAGCCCTGGCGCTGCTTGTGGCGCGGGTTGCTCTTGCAGATCACCATCACGCGCCCGTGACGACGGATCACCTTGCAGTGGTCGCAGATGGGCTTGACGGAGGGGTTGACCTTCATGATGTTCCTGTTTCGCTGTCTTCGAGGCCGCGGGAGCGGCTCGTTACTTCTCGGCCGGACTCAGCGGTAGCGGTAGACGATACGACCGCGGGTGAGGTCGTAAGGGCTCAGTTCGACGACGACGCGGTCCTCGGGGATGATGCGGATGTAGTTCTGTCGCATCTTGCCCGAGATGGTCGCGAGCACTTTGTGCCCGTTCGTCAGCTCGACACGGAACATCGCGTTGGGCAGTGCTTCGGACACCGTGCCCTCGATCTCGATGACACCGTCTTTCTTCGCCATAAACTCGCTCACGCTCAGTTGCAGACCGGCCGGTCTGCGGTGGATGGGGATTCGGTGCTTCGACACGCCAATGAAGGCGCAACGCACCAAAGATCAAGCATACGTGGTATCGCTTGACCCGGCAACTCGCCGGGAGTGTCGTCAGCCGTCGAGGCGGGCGACGATGTCCTTCTTCGGGTCGCCGGTCAGATCGTTCTGGTTCGACAGCACGGTTCCGTCGACGGCGATCGTCGGGGTCGCGATGCCGCTCTGCCCCGGCTGCACAGGCGTCTTCTGCGTCATCGCCGTCACGAACTTCTCGTAGGTTCCGTCGTTGATGCAGGAAGTCACGGCATCCGATGCACCCGCCGAGGTCGCGATCGAGGCCAGAGTCGCGTCGTCGAGCCCGGCGGTGTTCTCCGACGGCTGCTGCGCGTAGAGGGCCTTCACGAACGCCGGGACGTTCGCCGGGTCGTCGACGGCCACGCAGTACGCGGCCGATGCGGACCGCGTCGAGTACTGGGTTCCCTGCGAAGCCCTGTCGAGGATCGAGATCGGGTGGATGTTGAGCGTGATCTGGTCGTCCGCCACCAGCTGGTCGAGCGTGGGGCCGTAGCTTTGCTCGAACTGGTTGCAGATGGGGCACATGAAGTCGATGTAGGTGTCGACCGTCTTCGGGCCCGTGCCCACCGCGATCGCACCGGTCTCGGTGTTGACGGCCGAGGACTGGGGCAGAGTCCCCGGCGATCCCACCTGGCTGTTGGCGAACCACACCACTCCGCCGACAATCAGCACCACCACGACCGCGGCGGCCGTGACTCCGATCGCGAACCAGTTGGTGGACTTCCGCACAGCGGCCATCATCATCAGTCGATCTCCTTCGGCACCACGCCGAACGGCGCGAGTTTCTCGGCTCCGCCATCGTGCGCGGTCAGCACCCAGATGCCTCCATCATGCACGGCGACACTATGTTCCCAGTGGGAGCCGGCCGTACCGTCGATCGTCGTGACGGTCCACCCGTCGCCTTCGACCTGAGTCGCCTGATCGCCGATGACCACCATCGGCTCGATCGCCACGGCGAGACCGGGGCGCACTTCGGGACCCAGGTCGTCGACGGCGTAGTTGAACACGCTCGGCGACTCGTGCATCTTGCGGCCGATGCCGTGCCCGACGTAGTCGCGCAGGATGCCGTACCCGCCGGCGGGGGCGTTGTCGTCGATGTACTCCTGGATCGCTGCCCCCACCTCGGCGAGATGTGAGGCGCGGCTGAGCGCGGCGATACCCGCCCAGAGCGACCCCTCGGTGACCTCCGAGAGGCGGCGACGCGGCGCCACCAACTCTTCGGATGCTTCGCCCGGCACGATCACGGTGAACGCCGAGTCGCCGTTCCATCCGCGGAACTCCGCGCCGGCGTCGATCGAGAGGATGTCGCCCGCTTGCAGGGGGCGCTCGTTGGGGATCCCGTGCACCACCTGCTCGTTCACCGACGCGCAGATCGTGTGCCGGTAGCCGCGCACCATCTGGAAATTCGACTTCGCGCCGCGGCTGCCGAGTACCCGCGCGGTCTCGGCGTCGAGTTGGAGCGTGGTCACGCCCGGCTCGATCATCGCGCGGACCGCGGCCAGCATGTCGGCCGTGATGAGCCCCGGCTCGATCATCGACCGCAGCTGGGCGGGCTTCTTGTAGATGGAGGAGCGCAACACCACGTCAGGCAGCCGGCGTGGCGATGATGCCGCGCGCCTCGAGCGCCGCGAAGATGCGGGCGGTGACCTCGTCGAGGCTGCCGACACCGTCGATCTCGTCGACGATGCCGCGCGTGCCGTACACGTCGAGGATCGGCGCCGTCTCACGCTCGTAGATGCCGAGGCGGATCGCGATGGCCTCTTCGGTGTCGTCGGCGCGGCCCTGCTCCGCGGCACGGGCGGTGAGACGCGACAGCGACTCCTCGCGCGGTACGACGAGGGCGATGACGGCGTCGAGCGCCTCGTCGCGGCCCTCGAGGAACTCGTCAAGATGCATCACCTGAGCGAGGTTGCGGGGGTACCCGTCGAGGAGGAAGCCTTCGGCGGCGTCCTCCTGCGAGAGGCGGTCGCGCACGACAGCGCTGGTCAGCTCATCAGGAACGAGATCGCCCGCGTCGATGATCGACTTCACCTGGAGGCCGAGCTCGGTGCCGTCCTTGACGTTGGCACGGAAGACGTCGCCCGTGGAGACGACAGGGATACCGAGGGACTCCCCGACGCGGACACCCTGGGTTCCCTTGCCCGAGCCCTGCGGGCCCACGATCAGAAGACGCGCGGTCATCGCAGCAGCCCTTCGTAGTGACGCTGCTGAAGTTGCGCGTCGATCTGCTTCACCGTCTCGAGACCGACACCCACGATGATGAGGATCGACGCTCCGCCGAACGGGAAGTTCTGGTTGGCCCCCACGGTCGCCAGGGCAACCAGAGGCAGGAGGGCGATCAGGCCGAGGTAGATCGAGCCGGGCAGCGTGATGCGGGTGAGCACGTAGTCGAGGTACTCGGCCGTCGGGCGACCCGCGCGGATGCCGGGGATGAACCCGCCGTACTTCTTCATGTTGTCGGCGACGTCGACCGGGTTGAACGTGATCGCGACGTAGAAGTAGGCGAACCCGATGATCAGCAGGAAGTAGATCAGCATGTACAGCGGGTGGTCGCCGCGCGTCAGGTACTGCGAGATCCAGGTGACCCAGGGTGCGGGCTCCTGGCCGGCCTGCGGCTGGTTGAACTGCGCGATCAGGGCGGGGATGTACAGCAGCGACGAGGCGAAGATGACGGGCACGACACCGGCCATGTTGACCTTGATAGGGATGTAGGTGTTCGTACCGCCGTACGTACGGCGTCCGACCATGCGCTTGGCGTACTGCACGGGAATGCGACGCTGCGACTGCTCGACAAACACCACCAGGGCGACGATGACGATGCTGACCGCGAGCACGAGGAGGAAGACCTCGACGCCACGGGCGTTGAGAATCGAGATCATCGCGCCGGGGAACGTGGCGGCGATGGAGGTGAAGATGAGGATCGACATGCCGTTGCCGACACCGCGCTCGGTGACCAGCTCGGCGAACCACATGACCAGGCCGGTACCGGCGGTCATCGTGATGATCATGAGCAGCTGCGCCCACCAGATGTCGTTCGTGAGCAGCTGCTGGCACTCGGGCACTCCGGCCGAGCCGAAGAGCTGACCCGACCGCGCCACGGTGACGAGAGTCGTCGACTGCAGGAGCGCGAGAGCGATGGTCAGGTAGCGGGTGTACTGGGTGAGCTTGGCCTGACCGGCCTGGCCCTCTTTGTACAGCGTCTCGAAGTGCGGGATGACCACGCGCAGCAGCTGCACGATGATGGTCGCCGTGATGTACGGCATCACACCCAGTGCGAAGATCGACAGCTGCAGGAGCGCGCCGCCCGAGAACAGGTTGACCAGTGAGAGAAGGCCCTCGGTCCCACCCGACTGGTTCAGACACTGCTGAACGTTGGGGAAGTCGACGAAGGGCGTCGGCACGTGGGCACCCAGCCGGTAGATGGCGATGATGCCCAGCGTGAAGGCGATCTTCCGCCTCAGGTCGGGCGTGCGGAAAACCCGCGCGATGGCGCTGAACAAGGGAGAATCCTCCAGAACGATCTCGGCGCGCGACGGGGCGCACACCAAATCAGACTAACCCAGAAGGGGCCGACGGCCGGAAGGCCGCCGGCCCCTTCGGGGTCGGGCGTCAGTTGACGGAGCCGCCTGCGGCGACGATCTTCTGCTCAGCGGAGCCGGAGACCTTGTCGACCGAAACGGTCAGCGCGACCGAGATGTCGCCGGTGCCGAGCACCTTGACCTTCTCGTTCTTGCGGACGGCGCCCTTGGCCACGAGGTCGGCGACGGTCACGTCGCCACCCTGCGGGTAGAGCTCGGCGAGCTTCTCCAGGTTCACGACCTGGTACTCGACGCGGAACGGGTTCTTGAAGCCGCGGAGCTTCGGGGTGCGCATGTGCAGCGGCATCTGCCCACCCTCGAAGCCGACCCGGACCTGGTAACGGGCCTTGGTTCCCTTGGTACCGCGACCAGCCGTCTTACCCTTCGAGCCCTCACCGCGACCCACGCGGGTCTTGGCGGTGTGAGCACCCGGGACGGGACGCAGGTGGTGGACCTTCAGCACGCCGGGGCGCGCCGCGGGGGCTTCCTTCTTGGCGGCCGTCTTACGGGCCGTTGCCTTCTTCGGGGCGTCGACCGTGGCGGTCTCGTCCTTCTTGGCAGCCATTAGTCGATCTCCTCAACCTTGACGAGGTGGGCGACGGTCTTGACGTAACCGCGCGTCTGCGCGTCGTCGGGACGGACGACAGAGTCGCCGATCCGCTTGAGACCGAGTGAACGCAGCGTGTCACGCTGGTTCTGCTTCTCGCTCACCTTGGACTTGATCTGCGTGACCTTCAGACGCTCGGCCATCAGGCACCTACCTTCTGGGCGGCGGCCTCGGCGCGCACGAGGCGGGCCGGGGCGACCTGGTCGAACTCCAGGCCACGGCGGGCGGCCACGGCACGGGGCTCCTCGAGCGACTTCAGAGCCGCGACGGTCGCGTGCACGATGTTGATCGTGTTCGACGAACCGAGCGACTTCGAGAGGACATCGTGGATGCCGGCGCACTCGAGGACGGCGCGGACGGGACCACCGGCGATAACACCGGTACCGGCGGCGGCGGGGCGCAGGAGCACCACACCGGCAGCGGCCTCACCCTGGACGGGGTGGGGAATGGTCGAGCCCGAGCGGGGGACGCGGAAGAAGTTGCGCTTGGCCTCTTCGACACCCTTCGAGATGGCGAGGGGGACTTCGCGGGCCTTGCCGTAACCGACACCCACGACGCCGTTGCCATCGCCCACGACGACGAGCGCCGTGAAGCTGAAGCGACGGCCACCCTTGACCACCTTCGACACGCGGTTGATCGTCACGACGCGCTCGAGGAACTGGCTCTCGTTGCGGTCGCGCGAACCACGGTCGCGCTGGTTGGTGTTGCGCTCGCGACCACCGCGACGCGGCTCGCGCTCACGCTCGGCGGGGGCCTGAGCCGCAGCCGCACCCTCAGCCGGTGCAGTCTGCTCGGTGGTCACTTCGGTCTCCTTGTTGTCACTCACAGGTTCAGCCCTCCTTCGCGAGCTCCGTCGGCGATCGCGGCGACGCGGCCGGCGTAGCGGTTGCCGCCACGGTCGAACACGACGTCGGACACACCGGCGGCCTTCGCACGCTCGGCGACGAGCTCGCCGACCTTGCGGGCCTTGGCGGTCTTGTCACCGTCGAAACCGCGCAGGTCGGTCTCGAGGGTGGAAGCGGAGGCCACGGTGTGGCCCTTGCTGTCGTCCACGACCTGGACGAACACGTGGCGGGCGGAACGCGTCACCACGAGGCGGGGGCGCAGCTCGGTGCCGACGATCTTCTTGCGAAGACGCAGGTGGCGACGCGAGCGGGCTACGGACTTTGTCTTGACAGCCATGGCTACTTACCACTCTTTCCGGCCTTGCGGCGCACGACCTCGCCCGCGTACCGCACACCCTTGCCCTTGTACGGCTCGGGCTTGCGGATCTTGCGGATGTTGGCGGCGGCCTCGCCGACGGCCTGCTTGTCGATGCCGCTCACGGTGACCTTGTTGTTGCCTTCGACCGTGAGGGTGATGCCGGCGGGCGGCTCGATGAGGACGGGGTGCGAGAAGCCGAGGGCGAACTCGATCGAGCTGCCCTTCTGCGCCACGCGGTAACCCGTACCGACGACCTCGAGGCCCTTGGAGTAGCCCTGGGTGACACCGATGATGTTGTTGTTGATGAGAGTGCGGGTCAGGCCGTGGAGCGACCGCGACTCGCGCTCGTCGTCGGGGCGGGTGACGAGAACCTGGTTCTCTTCGACCGCGACCTCGAGGGGCTGCGCAACGGTGAGCGCGAGCTCGCCCTTGGGGCCCTTGACGTTGACCTCCCGACCGTTCACCGAGACGGTGACTCCGGCGGGGATGTCGATGGGAAGACGTCCAATACGCGACATGTCAGATCACCACACGTAGGCGAGGACTTCCCCGCCGACGCCCTTCTGCTCGGCCTGACGGTCCGTGAGGAGACCGGAGGAGGTGGAAAGGATGGCGACGCCGAGGCCACCGAGGACCGTGGGGACCTCGGTCGACTTCGCGTATACGCGAAGGCCGGGCTTCGACACGCGCTTGATGCCGGCGATGGACCGCTCGCGGTTCGGGCCGTACTTCAGCGTCATGTTGAGGGTCTGGCCGACGCGGGCGTCTTCGACGTTCCAGTCGGCGATGTAACCCTCCTGCTTGAGGATGGCGGCGATGTTGGTCTTGAGCTTCGAGCTCGGCATCGACACGGAGTCGTGGTGCGCCGAGTTCGCGTTGCGCAGACGGGTCAGCATGTCTGCGACCGGGTCTGTCATCGTCATGTCTTGCTTCTTTCTTTCATGAGGTTTCGGCTGCCGTTACACGACAGCCGACCTTCGATGACGGGCCCCCGGAAACCCCGGGGGCCCGAAGGGTCAGGCCTGCGCGTCGGCCGACTGGAAGGGGAAGCCGAGCTGGCGGAGCAGCGAGCGACCCTCGTCGTCGGTTTTGGCGGTGGTGACGATCGTGATGTCGAAACCACGCACGCGGTCGATGCGGTCCTGATCGATCTCGTGGAACACGGACTGCTCCTGGAGACCGAAGGTGTAGTTGCCGTTGCCGTCGAACTGCTTGGCCGACAGACCGCGGAAGTCGCGGATGCGGGGCAGTGCGAGGTTCACCAGACGGTCGACGAACTCCCACGCACGGTCGCCACGGAGGGTGACGTGTGCGCCGATGGCCTGCCCCTCGCGCAGCTTGAACTGCGCGATGGACTTGCGGGCCTTCGTGACGACGGGCTTCTGACCGGTGATCTTGGTGAGGTCGTCGACCGCACCATCGATCACCTTGCTGTCACGAGCAGCCTCGCCGACACCGGTGTTCACGACGACCTTGACCAGGCCGGGGATCTGCATGACGTTCTCGTAGCCGAACTCGTCCTGCAGCGCCTTCTTGATCTCGGCGTTGTACTTCTGCTTCAGGCGGGGCTGGATCTTGCCAGCCTCCGCGGCAGTCACGGTGCTCATGTTCAGAGGTCCTTGCCTGACTTCTTCGCGAAGCGCACGCGGACGGTGCGCTTGACGCCGTCCTTCACCTGCTCCTCGACACGGTGACCGACACGGGTCGGCTTCTTGGTCGAGGGGTCGACGAGCGCGACGTTGGAGATGTGGATCGGGGCCTCGAAGGTCTCGATGCCACCGGTCTTCGTACCGCGCTGGGACTGGCCCACGCGGTTGTGCTTGGTGACGTAGTTCACGCCTTCGACGATGACGCGGTTCTGCTCGGTCAAGACCTCGAGGACCTTGCCCTGCTTGCCGCGGTCTCCGCCACGCTCGGGCTTGGCACCCGAGATGACCTGAACCAGGTCGCCCTTTTTGATTTTCGCCATGATCAGATGACCTCCGGGGCGAGCGAGACGATCTTCATGAACTTCTTGTCACGAAGCTCACGACCGACCGGTCCGAAGATACGGGTGCCGCGGGGCTCCCCGTCGTTCTTCAGGATCACGGCGGCGTTCTCGTCGAACTTGATGTACGAGCCGTCGGGACGGCGGGTCTGCTTGACGACACGGACGACGACGGCCTTGACCACGTCGCCCTTCTTGACGTTTCCACCCGGGATCGCGTCCTTGACCGTGGCGACGATGACGTCGCCCAGGCCGGCGTAACGGCGGTTGGAGCCGCCGAGCACGCGGATGGTGAGCAGCTCCTTGGCGCCGGTGTTGTCGGCGACCTTCAGCCGGGATTCGTTCTGAATCACTGTTTACTCCTTGGATTCCAAGTAAGCCGCGAGGCTTACTTGGCCTTCTCGAGGATCTCGACCAGGCGCCAGCGCTTGGTGGCGCTCAGCGGACGGGTCTCGTTGATGACGACGAGGTCGCCGATGCCCGCCGAGTTGGACTCGTCGTGCGCCTTGACCTTCGAGGTGCGACGGATGACCTTGCCGTAGAGCGGGTGCTTCACGCGGTCCTCGACCTCGACGACGATCGTCTTGTCCATCTTGTCGCTGACCACGTATCCACGACGCGCCTTGCGGTAACCGCGGGCGTTCTCGTCACGGACGTCGTTCTCGGCGTGCTCGTGGCCGGCGACCTGCGCCTCGGCCTTCTTCGCGGTAGCCATTACTCCGCCTCTTCCTTCGTGGCGTCGTCAGCGGCATCCGCCTTCTTCGCCTTGCTCTTCTTCGCCTTCGTCGCCTCGACCGGGGCCGGGGTGGCGCGGATGCCGAGCTCGCGCTCACGGATCACGGTGTACAGACGCGCGATGTCGCGCTTGACTGCACGGATGCGACCGTGGCTCTCGAGCTGGCCGGTGGCCGACTGGAAGCGCAGGTTGAACAGCTCTTCCTTGGCCTTGCGCAGCTCCTCGACGAGGCGCTGGTCTTCGAACGTGTCGAGCTCGCTCGGAGCGAGCTGCTTGGTGCCGATCGCCATTACGCGTCGCCCTCCTCGCGCTTGATGATGCGTGCCTTCAGGGGCAGCTTGTGAATGGCACGGGTCAGTGCTTCGCGAGCGAGTTCCTCGTTCACACCCGCGACCTCGAAGAGGACGCGGCCCGGCTTGACGTTCGCGACCCACCACTCGGGGGAACCCTTACCGGAACCCATGCGGGTTTCGGCGGGCTTCTTGGTGAGGGGACGGTCGGGGTAGATGTTGATCCACACCTTTCCACCACGCTTGATGTGACGCGTCATGGCGATACGAGCGGACTCGATCTGACGGTTGGTCACGTAAGCGGGGGTCAGCGCCTGGATGCCGAACTCACCGAACGACACCGTGGTGCCACCGGTGGCCTGGCCCGAGCGACCGGGGTGGTGCTGCTTGCGGTACTTGACCTTGCGGGGGATGAGCATTACGCCGACGCTCCTTCTGCCACGGGGGCCTCGTTGCGCGGGCCACGACGACGGTCGCCACCGCGGTCGTCACGACCGCGCGACTTCGGCGCGTTGGCCTGCTCGCGGGCGAGCTCCTTGTTGGTGAGGTCGCCCTTGTAGATCCAGACCTTCACGCCGATGCGGCCGAAGGTTGTCTTGGCCTCGTAGAAGCCGTAGTCGATGTTCGCGCGGAGCGTGTGCAGGGGCACACGGCCTTCGCGGTAGAACTCCGAGCGGCTCATCTCGGCGCCGCCGAGACGGCCGGACACCTGGATGCGGACACCCTTGGCGCCGGCGCGCTGCGCGCCCTGCAGACCCTTGCGCATCGCGCGACGGAACGCCACGCGAGCAGACAGCTGCTCGGCGACACCCTGCGCGACCAGCTGAGCGTCAGCCTCGGGGTTCTTGACCTCGAGGATGTTCAGCTGGATCTGCTTGCCGGTGAGCTTCTCGAGGTCGGCGCGGATGCGCTCGGCCTCGGCGCCGCGGCGACCGATCACGATGCCCGGACGGGCGGTGTGGATGTCGACGCGAACGCGGTCTCGCGTGCGCTCGATCTCGATGTTGCTGACACCGGCGCGGTCGAGCGAGGTGGTCAGCAGGCGACGGATCTTGATGTCCTCGGCGAGGTAGTCGGCGTAACGCTGACCGGGCTTCGTCGAGTCCGAGAACCACCGCGACACGTGGTCGGTGGTGATGCCGAGGCGGAAGCCGTACGGGTTGACCTTCTGTCCCATTACTTGCTCGCCTTCTTGTTGGCGCGAGCCGGGGCCGCCTCAGCGGTCTCGGGCGTCGCGAGCACGACCGTGATGTGGCTCGTGCGCTTCTTGATCTGGAAGGCGCGACCCTGAGCGCGGGGCTGGAAACGCTTGAGCGTCGTGCCCTCGTCGACGTACGCGTTCTTCACGTACAGGTCGGCGTCATCCAGGTATTCGTTCGTCTTGTCGGCGGTGACGCGAGCGTTCGCGATCGCCGAGGCGACGAGCTTGTAGATCGGCTCGCTCGCGCCCTGCGGCGCGAACTTCAGGATCGCGAGGGCCTCTTCGGCCTGCTTGCCCTTGATGAGCGCGACGACGCGACGAGCCTTCTGAGGGGTCACGCGGATGTGTCGCACACGTGCGATGGACTCCACCATTTCTCTCTCCTCCTCGGTCGCCTTAACGGCGACGGCCCTTCTTGTCGTCCTTCACGTGGCCGCGGAAGGTGCGGGTGGGCGAGAACTCGCCCAGCTTGTGGCCGACCATGGTCTCGGTCACGAACACGGGGATGTGCTTGCGACCGTCGTGCACGGCGATGGTGTGTCCCAGCATGGCGGGGATGATCATCGAACGGCGCGACCAGGTCTTGATGACGTTCTTCGAACCGGCTTCGTTCTGCGAGACGACCTTGCGAAGCAGGTGCTCGTCGACGAAGGGGCCCTTCTTAAGGCTGCGAGGCATCTTCCTCTACTCCTACTTGCGCTTCTTGCCGGCGGTGCGACGGCGGACGATGAGCTTGTCGCTCTCCTTGTTCGCGTGGCGGGTGCGGCCCTCGGCCTTACCCCACGGCGAAACAGGGTGACGACCACCGGAGGTCTTACCCTCACCACCACCGTGCGGGTGGTCGACCGGGTTCATGGCGACACCACGCACGGTCGGGCGGACGCCCTTCCAGCGCATGCGGCCGGCCTTGCCCCAGTTGATGTTCGACTGCTCGGCGTTGCCGACCTCGCCGATCGTGGCGCGGCAGCGCACGTCGACGTTGCGGATCTCGCCAGAGGGCAGACGCAGCTGCGCGTAAGGGCCGTCCTTCGCGACCAGACGCACCGAGGCGCCGGCCGAACGGGCCATCTTCGCGCCGCCACCGGGGCGGAGCTCGATCGCGTGGATCACGGTACCGGTGGGGATGTTGCGCAGCGGCAGGTTGTTGCCCGGCTTGATGTCAGCGCCGGCACCCGACTCGACGACGTCGCCCTGCGACAGCTTCGCGGGAGCGAGGATGTAGCGCTTCTCGCCGTCCGCGTAGTGCAGCAGCGCGATGCGCGCGGTGCGGTTGGGGTCGTACTCGATGTGAGCGACCTTGGCGTCGATGCCGTCCTTGTCGTTACGACGGAAGTCGATCAGACGGTACTGACGCTTGTGGCCACCACCGATGTGACGCGTGGTGATGCGGCCCTGGTTGTTGCGGCCACCGGTCTTCGACAGCGGGCGCAGCAGCGACTTCTCGGGCGTCGATCGGGTGATCTCGGCGAAGTCGGCCACCGACGAGCCGCGGCGACCGGGGGTCGTGGGCTTGTACTTGCGAATAGCCATTGTTGTTGTCCTCTATCCCGACCGTCAGCCGACAGACGTGAAGATGTCGATGGTGCCCGACTTGAGCGACACGATGGCGCGCTTGGTGTCCTTGCGCTTGCCGATGCCGAAGCGGGTGCGACGGGCCTTGCCCACGCGGTTGATCGTGTTGACCGAAGCCACCTTGACGCCGAAGATCTTCTCGATCGCGAGCTTGATCTCGGTCTTCGACGAACGGGGGTCCACCAGGAAGGTGTACTTGCCCTCGTCGATGAGCGAGTAGCTCTTCTCGGAGACGACCGGCTTCAGGATGATGTCGCGCGGGTCCTTGTTGACGGCGGTCATGCCGAGACCTCCTCGGTGGCCGCAGCCTTCGACGCGACGAACGCGTCGTAGGCGGCCTTGGTGAAGACGATGTCGTCGGAGACGAGCACGTCGTAGGTGTTCAGCTGGCCGACGGTCAGCACGTGGACGTACGCGAGGTTGCGCACGCTCTTGATCGTGAGCTCGTCGTCGCGGTCGATGACCACGAGGACGTTCTTCACGGCACCGAAGGCCTTCAGCGCGGCGGCGGCAGCCTTGGTCGAAGGTGCACCCTCGATCGCGAAGCTGTCGACGATGTGCAGACGCTGGCCACGAGCACGGTCGCTGAGCGCACCCAGGAGGGCGGCGGCGATCATCTTCTTGGGGGTGCGCTGGCTGTAGTCGCGGGGCTTGGGGCCGTGGACGATGCCACCACCGGTCATGTGCGGCGCGCGGATCGAACCCTGACGGGCGTTACCGGTGCCCTTCTGCTTGAAGGGCTTGCGGCCGGCACCCGAGACCTCGCCACGACGCTTGGTCGAGTGCGTGCCCTGGCGAGCCGCGGCGCGCTGCGCCACGACGACCTGGTGGATGAGGGGGATGTTCGTCTTGACGTCGAAGAGAGCGGCGGGCAGCTCGACGGAGCCTGCCTTCTTGCCGTCTGCCTTCACGACGTCGAGCGCGAGAGTCGAGTCAGCCATGTTCAGGCACCCTTCACTGCGTTGCGGACGTAGACGATGCGGCCACGAGCACCGGGGACGGCGCCCTTGACGAGCATCAGACCCTTCTCGGCGTCGACGGCGTGCACCGTGAGGTTGAGGACGGTCACGCGCTCGCCACCCATACGGCCGGCCATGCGCATGCCCTTGAAGACGCGGCTCGGGGTCGACGATGCGCCGATCGAGCCGGGCTTGCGGTGGTTGCGGTGCGAACCGTGCGAAGCGGAGACACCCTTGAAGTTGTGACGCTTCATGACACCCGCGGTGCCCTTGCCCTTGCTGGTGCCGACGACGTCGACCAGCTGGCCGGCCTCGAAGAGACCGTCGACGGTGAGCTCCTGGCCCAGCGCGTAGTCGGCGGCATCCGCCGTGCGCACCTCGGTGAGGTGGCGGCGCGGGGTGACGCCCGCGGCGTCGAAGTGAGCCGTGAGGGGCTTGTTCACCTTGCGGGGGTCGATCTGGCCGTAGCCGATCTGAACGGCGTTGTAGCCGTCCTTCTCGAGCGAGCGGAGCTGGGTCACGACGTTCGGGGCGACCTCGATGACGGTGACGGGAACGAGCTTGCCGTTCTCGTCCCACACCTGGGTCATGCCGAGCTTGGTGCCGAGGAGGCCCTTGGAGATCTTGGAGTTGATGTCAGCCATGTCGAACCTCAGAGCTTGATCTCGATGTTGACATCGGCAGGAAGGTCGAGGCGCATCAGCGAGTCGACGGCCTTGGGCGTCGGGTCGATGATGTCGATGAGGCGCTTGTGGGTGCGCATCTCGAAGTGCTCGCGGCTGTCCTTGTACTTGTGGGGCGACCGGATGACGCACACGACGTTCTTCTCGGTCGGCAGGGGAACCGGGCCCACCACGGTGGCACCGGCACGGGTCACGGTGTCGACGATCTTGCGCGCCGACGAGTCGAGCCCGGCGTGATCGTACGACTTCAGGCGAATGCGGATCTTCTGTCCCGCCATTGTCTGCTCTCTCTCTTTCTCGCGTCTTACCCGACCTGGGGCATTGGACGCACGGTGGCGCTCTCGCGCCCTGGCACTTCCCCTCGCTTGCGCGAGAGATGCTGCACCGCTGTTCAGCTGTCAAACCGGATGCCATGGCATCCGGCCCACCCCGCGTGCGCACGCGCACGAATCCGGTGAAGGATGAGGGGTTCGGTGTCTGTTCTGCTGCCCGCGGCCCAGGACCCTGCGCTTCCGCGCCGCCTGTGCACTGCCGAGACAGTGATCCTGGCGCGCGCCGAGCGCGCACCGGAATGTGGAACTGAACTAGTCTACGGACCGCCCGCGCGTGTCGCAAACCCGGGCGTGTCGCGTGCGGCGTATCCTCAGCAACTCTTCCCCGAACGCGACGGCGCCGCCCCCGATTCCCGGAGACGGCGCCGATCCGGCGACCTGATGTCAGGCGTTGCCGATGTTCTTGTCGACGTTCTCGCGGACCTCGTCGACCTTGGAGTGCTGCTCGGCCGGAACGACCTTCTTGATCGCGTCGGCTGCACCGTCGAGGATCTTGTCGCTCACCTCTTCGGCCTTCTCGCTCTTGAGCGCCTCTTCGATCTTGTCGCGGTTCTCGTCGAGCAGTTTCTTGCCCTTGGCGATGATGTCGTCCACACCCATGGTGATCCCCCTCGCTGACGGGGCCGACGGTGGTGTCGGCCGTGCCCTCATTCTGGAGGGACCGCGCGGTGCCGCGGAAGCCCCTTCCGCTCAGTGCGCGGTTTCGCCGGGAGCGACGACGGCGCGGAAGGTGCGCAGCAGGATGACGATGTCCTGCGTGAACGACCAGTTCTCGACGTAGTAGAGGTCGAGGCGCAGGGAGTCCTCCCACGACAGCGTCGAGCGTCCGCTCACCTGCCAGAGGCCGCTCATTCCCGGCTTCACGAGCAGACGACGGTGAGCGGCGTCGTCGTAGAGCTCGACCTCGGCTTGGCGCTGCGGTCGGGGACCGACGAGGCTCATGTCGCCGAGCAGCACGTTGATCAGCTGAGGGAGCTCGTCGAGCGAGTACCGGCGCAGGATGCGACCGACGCGCGTGACGCGCGGGTCGTTGACCACCTTGAACAGGGGCTTGTCGGTGGTGCCCTGCTGGTCGAGCAGGCCCGCGAGCTGATCATCGGCGTTGGCCACCATCGAGCGGAACTTCAACATGCCGAACGGTCGTCCGCGACGCCCGATGCGCTCCTGCGAGTAGAAGAGGGGCCCGGTACTGGTGAGCTTCACCGCGAGCGCGACGACGATCATGACGGGCGAGAGCAGCAGGAGCAGCAGCGCGGAGCCGACGATGTCGAAGGAGCGCTTGGCCATGCGATTGATGCCCTCGAGCTTGGGGAACGAGACGTGCACGAGCGGCAGGCCCGCCACGGGGCGCGCGTGGATGCGGGGGCCGGCGACATCGGTCAGTGCCGGCGCGACGATCCACGCCACGTCACGGTCCGCCATGGCCCATCCCAGCTCGCGCATGGCCTGCGGGTCGAGGTCGTCGGCACCGGCGACGATGACGGTGTCTGCCTTGACGCTGTCGACGGTCTGCTCGGCCTCGGCGTACGAACCGAGAACCGGGACCGATTCGATCTCCGCTCGGGTCCCGCGCTCGGTGACGGCGCCGACGATGTGGTAGCCGGCGCGCGATGCACGCTGGATGGACCGGATGACGTGCCCCACCTTCGCGCGCTCGCCGATCACGACGGCACGGTGGACGTCTTTGCCCTGCAGCTGGCGGCGGTGCAGCCACCGGCGCCACAGCGATCGCGACACGATGAGCAGCACCGCGCCGATGGGGAGGGCGAGCACGAACAGCGATCGAGCGAGATCGATGCGCAGGAAGAACGCGATGACGAGGGCGAGGCCGAACGCGAGGAGAGACGCCCTGACGATGCGCTGGTACTCGGCGAAGCCCTCGCTGACCGTGTGCCGGTCGCGCGAGTCGACGACGTCGAGACAGATCAGCCAGATGATGCCGAGGACGACGAGCGCCAGCGCGTAGGAGATGCGCGGACCGCCGTCCCAGGCGACGGGGAGGCTCAACTCGGGCAGCGCGAGGAGGGCGTAGATCGAGAACGACAGCGCGATCACGAGGGCGTCGCTGTAGAAGAGCCGGCTTGCGTAGCGCTCGGGCCACCGCGCGACGCGCTTGCCCGAGGGGCGGTGCTCGCCCGCCCCGGGGGCAGGATTCTGGGCATCGTCGACCCCGGCGCCGGGTACGGCCGAGGATGGATCTCGATGCTGCGTTGCCGGTGCGGTGTGTCGCGTCACGATGGGCTCCCATGTCGTCGGCAGACGTTAATCATACGCCGCGCTAAGCACTCCCCCAGGCTCGCCGCGCGACGGCGGCGCACCGGCCCGCGGAAAAACACCCCACGGATGAGGAAGCCGCACGTTACGCTCACCCCATGTCCTGGGGGAGAGAAATGAACACGACGCGCCGCCGAGCACTGCTCGGCATCGCCGCAGCGGCTACGGCCGTCACCGTCGCCGCACCCGCTCAGCGCGCATCGGCGGCCGACCCCGCCGACGTCGTGACCAAGCAGCAGGTGCACGGCGTCCGCAACATCCTCGAGTTCGGCGACTCGAGCATGACCGACGAAGCTCGCTTGCGCGTGGCGCTGTCGAGCTTCGTCTCCTCCCGGGAGGAGGTGCGACTGACGATCTCGCGGCGCATGGTGATCACCGACACGATCACCGTCGACACCTCATACGTCTCCCTCGACTTCACCCAGGGCACCGTCGACGCCCGAGGGGTGAAGAACAAGCCCGCCTTCGTCTTCACCGGCAGCAGCAACGCGGGCTATCCCAACACCCGTTCCACCGTCACGGGTCTGCGCATCCTCGGCCCGGGCTCGTCGGCGACGACGGCTCCGGGAGTCGTCTTCGAAGGAACCTCCACCACCGACGTGCGCGGGGTCGGGATCTTCGGCATGGAGCTCTCCGGCTTCGCGACGGGGATCGAATTCCGTTCGAACGCCTTCCTGCTCAGCTTCTTCAACTGCCACGTCTACCGCTGCAACGTGGGCATCTCGATGCCCGGAGGACTCCGCAACTACGGCGAGAACATCAAGTTCATCGGCGGGGGCATCGGCACGTGCGATCTCGCGGTGCAGAACTCCAACCCCGACGGTAACTTCCACCTGATCTCCACGTCGATCGACTTCTGCCGACGCGCGGTGGAGGCCCTCGCCGGCGGTGTCTTCATCGATGCCCCGCACATCGAGTTCAACGAGACGGGGGCGCGGTCCACCGACGCCCACTTCGTCACGGGCTCCGACTCGAGCGCGAAGATCATCCTGACCAGCGGCCACATCTTCTTCCACGAGGACCCCGTGGCCCCCGCGATCTTCGAGACCCGCAACCCCAGCTGGGGTGGCGGCATCCACCTCATCAGCACCGCCCTCATGCGCACCAGCACGACCTCCGGCTTCCTGTGCGGCGGAACGGGCCAGATCACCATCAGCGATCCGGTCGTGTACGACGGGGGCGCGTCCGGCTCCTCCATGGGCGCTCTGATGCCCAGCCCGCAGGCCAACGTCCTCGTCGACGGCAGCTTCGAGCAGAGCACCGTCGTCGAGGCCTACGTCAACAACACCGATCGGACGTCGCGCACGGCCAACCCGGGCATCTCGCTGCGCGTCGCCTCGGGCAACCTGGTCGTCAAGAGACTCAGCACCACCAAGCCCGGCACGGTGGCGTTCGACGTGCCGGTCGCCTACGGCAAGCTCTATGCGATGGCCATCACCTTCGGCTCGACGACCTCGACCGGTTCGCTCGAACTGATCGAGTCGTTCGTGGCCCTGCGCGGGGAGACGACGGCGGGAGTGCCGAACGTGCTCCGAAACCAAGCGCGAGGAGCCACGTCGATCCCTCTCAAAACGATCGCGGGCACGGCGAACTACCGGCGGGTGTTCGGCGCCGGCACGTGGGATCGCCGTGCACCCGCCTGGGCCACGCACTTCCGCCTGCGGCTGCTGTTCGACAAGACCGGGCTGGGCGAGACCCAGATTCAGGAGATCGTCATCACGGCGTTGTAACCGCGACGCCTCGTTCACTCGGGGCGTCGAGCGCCTGACCCTTGAGAGCGCCTTCCGGCAACAGGTCGGTCTGCGGCGCCTTGGCGCTCGGCGTCGTGGCGAGCAGGGCCACCGCGAACCAGATCGGCAGCACCGTCCACGACGGCGCGGCGTTCAGACCGACGGCGAGGAACACCGCCATCGCCAGCACGCTGCGGGGTGATCGGAGGTTGCGCAGGATCAGCGTGAGGATGAGTCCGATCAGACATACGACGGCGACCACGCCGACCTCGGCGAGGACCTGGGCGTACGCGTTGTTCGCGATACCGCGGTTGCCGATGGCCGCCGCAGTGTCGCTGAACGCGTCGTCCCAGTACCCGTAGCGACCCGGGCCCACGCCGAGCCACGGGAAGACCTCGGACATGTCGATGGCGCGCTGGATGGAGGACGTGCGGTTGTTGAGCGAGTATTCGATGCTCGCACCGAGCGACGCGTCGCTGATGAGGCCGAGCTTGCCCAGCTGGCGTGTGATGTACACCGCGACCACGTCGACGGTGGAGACGACGATGATCCCGACCAGGGCGACGAAGGCCAGGACGCCGACGACGCGACCGGCCGGTCGCAGCACCGCGACGGCGAGCACGCCGACCACCACGCCGACGAGGGCGACGGTCGACTGCGAGTACAGGAGGCAGCCGGCCGCGGCGGCGACGCCCCACCAGTCGCGGCGACGGAGAACGACGAAGAGCGCGATGCCCGCGAAGAAGCCGAGGTAGTTGCCCTCGAGGAAGGGGCCGTTGCGCGGGAGACCCACGCCGTACGCGGCGCCGATCTGCACCGTGGCGTGGACCTCGCGCAGAATCGACGCGGCTCCCACGAAGTACAGCGCCACCTGCAGCAGGCTCCAGGCCGCTGCGAGCTTGACCGCCACGCCGAGGCCGCGGGCGATCCAGTCCGGTCCGAGTCGCGTTCCGGCGAAGGAGGACAGGACGATGACGAGCGCCGCGTACACGAAGTACAGGAGCATGTCGGCGTTCATCCCGCGCTCGTACCCGAGTGCGGTCTCGCGGGGCGGTCCCATGATGAGCCACAGCGTGGTGGACAGGTAGACCAGGGCGAGGAGGGCCCACTGCAACGGCGCGCCGAAGTACCGCCGCCGCTCGCCCGTGCGCTCGCTGGTCATGTAGAGCACGACCGCCAGGATGCCGGTGATCTCACTGATCTTCAGCGGGAATCCGGCGTCGATGGTCAGCGCCTGCTGGAAGGGGACGGCGCACACCGCGATGAACATGAGCTTGGACGCGAGAGTCGGGGGAAGGCGCTCCGCCAACGCTGCTCTCACATCACTCACCGCGTCAGCGTACCCAACCGGGCGCGGATCGGACGAATGACGCCTCCCGCATCAATGCAATGACGTCCATTGCGCAGAAAGGCCTCCGACGTGGGAGCACATAGACTGGAGGCCATGACCGAAATGCCTGGCCCCGGCCATTGCTCGGGGACAGATCGGTGAGGGTCGTCTTTCTGAGCCACACAGCGCCCAGTGGTGTGTTCCGCGTCGGAAGCCATCATCTTTCGCGCGAAATCGCTCGCCTCGGACATTCCGTGGCGCACGTCGCGACGCCCGTGTCACTCGCCCACCTCGGAAAAGCGATGCGCGATGAGGACGTTCGCGCGCGTCTTCAATCGGCGCGGGCGCCTCGATCCGATGCCGATGGCGTCCGTCAGTTCGTCCCCCTCGTCCCCGCTCCGCTCGGCTCGGTTCCCACCACCGTGAACGAGGCGCAGTTGCGCCTGACGGGCCCCTGGCGCCGGCGGCGTCTCGGTGCGTTCCGGTCGGCCGACGTGGTGTTCGTCGACCAGCCCCTGCTCGGTCCGGCGATCGCTGACTTCCCCCGGGCGAAGATCATCTACCGCCCCACCGACGCGCACCACGACCCGCGCGCCCGCGCAGCCGAGGTGCGGCTGCTCGAGCGGGCCGACGGGATCTCCGCCGCTTCCGCGTCGACCCTCGAGCAGGTCACCGCGGGCACCGGATGGACCGGACCCTCGACCGTGATCGAGAACGGCGTGGAGTACGACCGGTTCGCTTCCGCGGGTGACGGCGGAGAGCGGGCGGGTGTCGTCTACCTGGGCGCCCTCGACGCGCGCTTCGACTGGGCTCTCGTGGCCGACCTCGCCCGGGCGCTTCCCGACGTGTCGTTCACCATCGCCGGCCCGCGGCCCGCGGTCGTCCCGGCCCTCCCCGCCAACGTCGCACTCGTCGGCGCCGTCCCGTACGCGCAGGCGCCCGCCCTGCTCGCCCGTCACGCCGTCGGACTGCTCCCGCTCTCGGACCACCCCGGGAATGCCGGTCGCAGCCCCATGAAGTACTACGAGTACCTCGCCGTCGGTCTCTCCGTCGTGGCGCGCTCCTCCGACGAGCTGCGCCGCCGCGCCGACACGAACGTCCACCTCTACGACGACGTCGTCGGCGCCGCACGCGCCGTCACCTCGGCCGCGGCAGCCGGCGAGGCCGAGCGTGCGGCCGGGCGTCGCGCCGCTCAGGACATGGGCTGGGCCGACCGGGCGAAGCGCCTTCTCGCCTTCGCGGACTCGACGCGCAGGGGCTCGACGACGTGAGCACCTCCTCCGCGCCGTTCTCTCGCCGCCGCTCGATCAAGAGCGGCGTCTGGGCGACGATCCAGCAGTTCGTCACCCTGGGCAGCACGGCCATCACCGGCATCATCCTCGCGCGCACGGTCAGCGTCTCGGATCTGGGCGTGTTCAGCTTCGCGACGAACCTCGCCAGCATCGGCACGGCGATCCTGACCGCGGGTCTCGCCGGTATCGCCATCAAGGCGTTCGTCGACAAGCCGGCATCCGCCCATCGCACGATGACGGCGCTGATCCTCATCCGCGAGTTCTTCGCGATCCTGGCGTACCTGGTGCTCCTGCCGATCTCGGCCCTGGTCGGCGACGCCGCCGTCGTCGGGGCCACCGCGATCGCGCTGCTGGTGCTGTTCGCCCGCGCCCTCGATGCCAGCGAACTGTGGTTCCAGGCGCAGGCGCGCAGCGGCAGCACGGCGCCGGTCCGCATCGCCGTCGTCCTGGTGATGCTCGGCATCCGGCTCGTCCTGGCCTTCACCGGTGCCGACCTGATGACCTTCGTCATCCTCTACGTCGTCGAAGCGGTCGTCGTCTCGAGCCTGCTCCTGGTGCGGTACGCCCGTGACCGCGACTCCCCCAAGTTCGCCAAGCCCGAGATCGAGACCCCGCGCGCTCTGCTGGGCAGCTCGTGGATCCTGATGCTGGCGAGCCTGGCCACGCAGATCAACTCCCGCGGCGACGTCGTGGTCATCCAGGCGTTGCTGGGCAGCTCGGCCGTCGGCCTGTACTCGGCCGCGGCGCGCCTGTCGGAGATGGCGTACTTCCTGCCCGTCGTGTTCATGACGGCGACCTTCCCCCGTCTGCTGCAGGTGCGGCGGGAGTACGGCCACAAGAGCCGGCAGTACAAGCAGGAGCTGCAGGCCAGTTACGACCGCGCGTTCTGGGCCGGGGTGCTCATCGCCGTGGTGATCCTGCTGATCGGCCCGTGGGTGCTCACCACCCTGTACGGCGCGAAGTACGAGGCATCCGGTCCCGTGCTGCAGATCCACGTGCTCGCTCTGCCGTTCGTCTTCATGGCGGCGGTGTTCAGCAAGTTCATCATCGCCGAGAACGCACTCTTCGCCTCGCTGACCAGAAATACGCTCGGCGCGGTTCTCAACATCGCTCTGAATTTCCTTCTCATCCCGCATTGGGGAATCCTAGGAAGCGCGTGGGCGACGGTGTTCTCGTATTTCGTCGCCTCGTACCTTTCGTGTTTCGCGACGAAGACGACACGTGTCGCGGGCGTTCAGATGACGTTGGCGTTCATTTATCCGCTCCGACTCCTCGCCTCCGCCGTGCGCGGAACGCGAAAGAAAGGCAGCCATGAAGAAGAAGCTCCGTAAGGCCGCAGGTCGTCTGCGGGAGCGCCTGCGCGTTCGCCTTCGCAAGGGCAACGCCCTCGAGCGCTCGATCTACTTCACGTTCTGGAGCGACGCCTACCGGCGCGAGCGGCTCGTGGTCGCCCGCGGCAACCAGGAGTACTGGCGCCGTCTCGAAGACGGCAAGCTCGAGTTCCTCCTGCGCCGCAACATCCACATGGCCGAGAAGGGTCTCACCATGCGCCCCCGGCGCGAGACCTTCGCCGTGGCGTACATCGAAGAGACCGTCACCCTCGCCGGCCGCCTGACGCAGGCGATGCCCCCGATCATCTCGGCCGAGGTCGAGCTGTGGGCGCGAGAGGTGCTCGAGCGCTACTTCGAGGCGACGGCGTCGAGCTCCGACCCCACGATCGCGCGTGCCCGCGAGAACTTCGGCCGCATCTCGTGGAACATCGAGCGCGACAACGTCAGCGGCCCGCACGCCCCCTTCGTGGATGCTCCGCCGGTCGAGATCGAGGCGTTGACCGCCCTCGCCAAGCGCCGCAAGTCGGTGCGCTGGTTCGAGCAGCGCCCGGTGCCGCACGAGGTCGTCGACAAGGCCATGCTGGTCGCCGCCGAGGCCCCCACCGCGTGCAACCGCCAGCCGTTCTCGTTCCGCTTCTTCGACGACCCCGAGCAGGTCGCCAAGGTCGCGAAGGTGCCGATGGGCACCGCCGGCTACGGGCAGAACCTGCCCGGCATCGCCGTGATCGTCGGCGACATGTCGGCCTTCATCGACGAGCGCGACCGCCACCTCATCTACACCGACGGCTGCCTCGCCGCGATGTCGTTCATCCTCGGCCTGGAGTCGCAGGGCGTCGCGTCGGTCTGCATCAACTGGCCCGACATCGCCTCGCGCGACGAGAAGATGAGCCGCCTTCTCGGCCTCCAGTCCCACGAACGCGTGGTCATGCTGGTCGGCTACGGCTACGCGGACGAGCAGGGTACGACCCCGTACTCCGCGAAGCGCCACCTCGACGCCCTAAGGAGCTACAACTCGCTATGACCGCTGAGTGGATCGAACTGCGTGGCGTCAACACGCACAACAAGGGCGCCCACCTGATGATGATCGCCGTGGCGAACCGTCTGCAGGGTCGGGCGAAGCTGACCGTCTCGCCCAACGGCAGCGACTTCGACGACCGCGGCGCTCTGGGCTTCCACCAGACGCTCCTGCTGAACCAGCTGCCCGCCGTGTCGGGCGCCGTGGGCGGTCTGATCCCGGGCTCGGTCAAGGACGCGTTCGGCCTGGTGGCCTCGAAGGACGTGGGTGGAGTGCTCGACGCCGCCGGCTTCGCGTACAGCGACTCCTTCAGCATCCAGCGCAGCAAGCGCGAGGCCAAGATCAGCGCGGCGTGGAAGAAGCGCGGCGTTCCGCGCGTGTTCCTTCCGCAGGCGTTCGGTCCGTTCACGAACCCCGAGCAGGCGAAGTGGACCCGCGAGCTGCTCGACGGCGCCGCCCTCGTCTATGCCCGCGACCGTCAGAGCCTCGACTACGTCACGGCCCTCGGCGCCAAGACCGAGGTGCGCCTCGCCCCCGACTTCACCATCGGCCTCAAGCCCGGTGGCATCCCCTCGCCCCTCACCGGCGAGTTCGGCGCCATCGTCCCCAACGCGAAGATGCTCAGCCACACCAAGCTCTCGCTCGAGGAGTACACGCAGTTCCTCGCCGACGGTGCGGCGGAGTTCCGCGCACAGGGGCTGCGCGCCGTCGTGGTCGTGCACGAGCACAACGACCGCGCCCTGGCCAAGGCGCTGTCCGAGCGCAGCGAGGTCGAGATCTTCGAGAGCCCCGACCCCCTCGTGCTCAAGCGCGTGCTCTCGGACGCGCGGATCGTGGTGGCCAGCCGCTTCCACGCGCTCGTCAGCGCCCTCTCGTCGCGCACGCCCGTCGTCGCGCTGGGGTGGTCGCACAAGTATGCCGAGCTCCTCGAGGACTTCGGCGCCGGTGCGTGGATGACGGACGGGTCGGATGCCATCGCCGCACGCATCCGCCACACCCTCACCGACACCGAGACCGCCGCCCGCCTGGACGCACGGGTGCCCGAGCTGCTCGCGCAGAACGAGCGCATGTGGACCGAGGTCGAATCGGTCCTCGGGATCCGCTCGTGACGGCCGGGAGCGGCTCGTCGCGCCTGCGCGTGCTGATGCCGTCGCGCTTCGTCGACCGCCACGTCGGCGGCAACACGACCTACGCGCGGTACATCGCCACGGGGCTCGAGGCCCGGGGGGTGCCCGTCGGGCGCATCGCGGCCGCCTCGCACCCGGTCGCGACCGCCGCGCTCGAGACCGCCGCGGGCCTGCGCCGGCATGCCGCGGGCGATGTGCTCCACTACGTCGGAGACACGGGGCCCCTGCTCGGGACCCGGACCCCGACCGTGGTCACGGTGCACGGCGTCGCCAGTCGGTGGATCGACGTCGCACGTCGTCCCGCACAGGAGAAGGCGTGGCGTTTCCGCGTGGGCCGCGCGATCAGCGCCGCCGACCACGTCATCACGGTGTCGAACTCCAGCGCCCGCGATGTCGCCGAGGTCTTCGGCGTCGAGCCCGAGCGTCTGACGACCATCGAACACGGCATCGACGTGGAGCGGTTCTCGACTCCGGTGGAGCTGTCGGCCGAGGTGCGCGCGAAGCTCCCCGAGCGTTTCGCCCTGTACCTGGGCAACATCGAGCCGCGCAAGAACCTCGTCTCGCTGGTGCGGGCGTTCGCGACCCCCGAGGTGCGCGCGCTCGGCCTGCCCCTCGTCATCGCCGGCAAGGCGGCGTGGAACGCCGACGACTCGCTCGGTGAGATCCGCGACTCCCCCGACGTCATCTCGCTCGGGTTCGTCAGCGACGAGGACCGCGCCGCTCTCATGCAGGCGTGCGAGGTCTTCCTCTTCCCCTCGCTGTACGAGGGCTTCGGCTTCCCCGTGCTGGAGGCCCTCGCCGCCGGCGCCGTCGTGGCCACCTCGGATCGCGGATCGCTCGCCGAGGTCGCGGGCCCGTCGCTGCGCCTGCCGGGTCTGGAGCCCGAGGCGATCGCCGCCGGCATCGTCTCGGCGGTCACCGACGACACCGCCCGCGCGCAGTGCCGCGCGGAGGGCCTGGCGTGGGCGAGCCGCTTCACGTGGGACGCCAGCGTCGACAAACATCTCGAGGTCTACCGGCGGGTGCTGCGATGAACCGTTCTCCCCGCGTGCTGATCCTGCACGCCTATTCCGCCGACAACGCCGGCGACGGTCTGCTCGTGCGCGAGACGCTGGCGCTGCTCGAAGACGCCTTCGGCTCGGTGGATGCCACGATGCTCGCCTCGCGCCCGGACAGCTTCGCCGACCTGGGCATCCCGACCTTCCCCACCGTGCCGACCCGACGCGGATGGGACCGGCGCACGCGCGCCGTGCTCTCGCGCATCGACGACTTCGACCTCGTGGTCGGCGTCGGCGGTGGATACCTGCGCGCGGGCACCCCCGTCGAGTTGCTGAAGTCGGCACTCGTCATGGGACCGCAGCTGCGGGCGGCCGCGCGGTCGACCACGCCGTCGGTCTACCTCCCGCAGAGCATCGGACCGGCTCGTTTCGGCACGCGCGGCGTGCTCACGCGCCTGCTCCGCGACATCGACGTGGTCATGGTGCGCGACGACCGCACCTTCCTCGAGGTCGCCGGCCCGACCCTCGTACGCACGCCCGATCTGGCCGCGGCGTCCATCGCCGACGCCCGCAAGGCCGGCACCACGGTGGAGCCCCGTCCCGTCCTGTCGATCCGCAGCGTCCACGGACGCATCAACCCCGACATCTACGCGCTGGCAGAGCGCATGACGCCCTACGACGGGTACATCCAGAGCACGATCGGCGGAAACGACGACCGCCCGGCATCCGCGACCCTGAGCCCCGCACGTACCCTCGAGCGCAGCGAACTGATGGGCGCCGGGAGCACTCCGCGCGTGGTGGTGGCCGTGCGTCTGCATGCCGCCCTGATGGCTCTGGCCGCGGGCCACTACGTCGTCCACCTCGCGTACGAGCGCAAGGGCTTCGGCGCCTTCGACGACCTCGGGATCTCGCCCTGGGTGCACCGCGTCAACGGCTTCGACGTCGACACCGTCGCCACCCAGGTCGCCGACCTGCTGAACGACGCGGCGGTGCGCGACGACTACGACGCGCGCTTGATGAACTCGTCGGCGCGCATCCGCGATGCCCGCGCGGACATCGTCCTCGCCCTGCAGAACGCGATCGGAGACTAAGTGCGCCGGTCCGACCCGGCCGACACCTCCTCCGTGCGGCGCCGTCCGCGTGCGCGCCTCAGCGCCGCGCTCGGCCTGCTCGCGACCGTGGCCGTCGGTGCCGCCGGGTGCGTGGCGGGGCCGCCCGCTCCGCCCGAGCCCGCGCCCTCGACCGAGATCGTCGCCACGATCGACGACGCCATCCAGGAGTGGTGGATCGGTCCCGTCGTGCAGCAGCAGTCGGACTGGTACTCCACCGCGGCGCTGAGCGAGACCGGCGAGGTGGAGGCCGTCGACATCGACGACACGGGCGCGACCTCCCGCACCGTGGTCGGCACCGCCCCGGTCGACGACCACAACGTGCCGGCGCGCATCACGCTCCCCGGACGCGGTTCGCTCGTGCAGTGGACGCACCACGGCACCGAAGAGGGCTTTTATGTCTCCGTCGCCCCCGGATCGGGACGCGCCGAAACGTTCGCCGACCGTCCGGTGACCGAGATCACCGTGGGCAGCAAGGTCTCGTACGGCCAGATCCTGCACATTCCCGATGCCCAGACCGCCGACACCGACACGTTCTGGGTGCTCCTGCGCAACGACCTCAACTGGGGCATCGCGGAACTGGTCGTGAACTGGTCCACCGGCGAGGCGAGCTACTCCGGCAAGTACCGCCGCCTGATCACGTTCCCCGAGCAGGCGTACCTCACCTCGACCTTCGACGACACGTCGGCGGGGACCGTGCGCATCGCCGCGGGGTACAACCCCGCCGTCGGTCGCAGCGAGGTCTATCTGCTCGAGCTCGACCTGCGCACCGGCATCCTGATGGATCTGATGAAGCCCCGTACGACGCACGACATCACGTCGTCGACCTATCTGTCGGCGGAGGAGCTCACCCCGGTGCTCGGGCAGACCTCCGGCACCCGCCGTCTCCTCGACGTCCGTGCCTCTCCCGCCGCGCCCGCGGTCCTGACCGTGGAGTACCCGGGAGACGTCTCTCCCGACGGCGTGTACACCGAGACCGCCGTCGATGAGAACGGCCTGACGACGTCGCGCACCTTCGGGAAGACGGGCGCCCACCTCGAGCGCTATCCGTGCGGTGCGTCCTACGGCGTCGACGGTTCCGTCTGGCACTGCGGCGAAGACGGGGGTACGTCTTCCCTGTGGCGCGACGACCGGAAGATCCTCGACTCCGAAGCGCCGCTGTTCCGTCCGATGCCGACTCCGGGCGGGCCGGTCTCCGTCCTCGTCGGAAGGATCGAACGGTACGAGGACTACAGGAGCTGGAGCGGAAGCTCGCTGCTGGCCGTCGCGGTGCGCTGACCGCGCGACGAGGGGGCGGATGCCGCGGGGCTCAGATCCCGCGCCAGACGGCGTCGAGCGCGTCGGCCTGGGTCGTGGGGTTCATCTGCGCGAGCATGCGTTCGCCGCGCTCCTGCGCGTCGCGCAGGGCCGCCGGATCGTCGAGGAGCCGGCGCACGGCGGCCGCCCCGTCGGAGGCGGAATCGAAGGTGAGCAGACCCACCTCGTCGAGCGAGGGGATGCGGCGTCCGAGGACCGGGATGCCGCGAGCCGCGGCATCGAGCACGCTCAGCGGGAATCCCTCGTACGAGGCCGTGTGCACGTAGAGCGAGAGGGCGTCGAGCTCGCGCGTGACCTCGTCTTTGCGCAGCCACCCGGTGACCCGCACACCCGCCTCCTGCAGACGCTGCGTCCAGGCGTCGTCGCCGCCGCCGATCCAGACCGCCTCGACGGGGGCGGGGCCCGCGGCGAGTTCGCGCGCGAGGGCGATCATCATCGCCGGGTCCTTCTGCCCTGCGAGGCGCCCGACCATGCCGATGCGGCGGGGAGCGTCGTGCGCATACGCCCGAGGCGCGCGGGGAGGCACCGAGGCGGTGTTGGGCACGCGCGCCACGCGCGCCCCTGCGCCGAGCTGACGGGCCAGATCGGCCTCGTGCCCGGACAGGACCGCGAAGACGTCCGTCCGGCGCGCCAGGAGGCGCTCAGCGCCGCGGACGGCGGTGCGCAGCGCCCGCGACACACTCGGGTCGTCGAACTTGAAGCAGTGCGGCGAGTAGACCACGGGGATGCCGGACGGCCTGACCAGTCGCACGAAGGCACCGGGGAAGCTCGAGTGCGCGTGGATCACGTCGGCGTCGCTCCCGCGCAGGGCAGCGCGCGTGCGCATCGGCTGGCGCAGACGCGACGCGCCCAGGTCGAGATGCGCCGCGTCGACGTCGTCCCAGATCGGCGACGGCCGGCCCTCGACCCACGGCGACAGGATCGTATGCCGGATGCCGCGGGGCGAGTTGCGGATGTAGTCGCACACCGCGACCGGGACGCCGCCGGTGAGGCGATCGACCACGTGCACGACGGACGTGGAGTGATCGACCTCGGAGCTCACTTCGCGGAGACCTTGCGCTTCTTCTTCGGACGCGACGAGGCGCGCTTGCCCGAACGCTTCGACGAGGAGCCCGACGACGACCCCGTCTCGGCGTCGCCTCCGTAGGAGTAGGCGCCATAGCCGTAGCTGTCCGGACCGCGGGTCGGAAGCATCGTCATGATGACGCCGACCAGTCGGCCACCGGCCGTCTGCAGGGTGCGCAGCGCGCCCTCGAACTCCTGCTTCTTGGCCTTGCCGGACGCGGCGACCATGATCGCCCCGCGCGTGACCTTGCTGAGGACGGCGGCATCGGTGACGAGCAGCAGCGGGGGCGCGTCGATGAGGACGTAGTCGAAGTGCTCGGTCAGCGTGGCGAGCAGCTGCGACATCGCGGCGGAGCCCAGGAGCTCGGCCGGGTTCGGCGGGACGGGACCCGAGGGGAGCACGAACAGCTGGCCGCGACCCCACTTCTGCAGCACGTCCGCCACCTCGACGCGGCCGATGAGCACGTCGGTGAGGCCGACGCCGCCCTCGATGCCCATGTAGTCGGCGATGCGCGGCAGGCGCAGGTCGCCGTCGAGCAGAGCAACGCGCGCCCCGGTCTCGGCGAGGGCGATCGCGAGGTTGGCCGTGGTGGTGGACTTGCCCTCACCGGGGCCGGAGCTGGTGACGACGAACAGCTTGGGGCCGCCCTCGACGTTCAGGAACTGCAGGTTGGTGCGCAGTGCGCGGAAGGACTCCGACCGCGGGCTGCGGGGGTCTTCCTGCACGATGAGCGGACGCTTGGTCGCCTCGGGGTCGAACGCGATGCCACCGAGCAGCGGTGCCTCAGTGAGCGACTCGAGGTCTTTCAGCGTGCGCACGCGGGTGTCGAGGGCGTTGCGGAGGATCGACAGCAGCACGGCGACGACGAGGCCGAAGAGGGCTGCGACGACGACGATCACCGGGATGCGCGGGCTGAAGGGGGTCGAGGGCTCGACCGCGGGCTGCACGACCGTCAGACGCACCGGGCTGGCCGCCCCCTCGCTGACCGGCGGCTCGAGCGTGGTCTGGACGGCGTCCACCAGGCTCGAGGCGATCGCGTCGGCGAGCTTGGCGCTCTGCGCGCCGCTGGTCGAGGTGACCGTGATGTTGATGTTGACCGTGTTCAGCGGGGCCTCGGCCGTCACCTTCGAGGCGAGCGAACCCACCGAGGTGTCGAGGTTCAGGTCGTCGATCACGGGCTGCAGCACGAGCGCGCTGGTGACGACGTCGACGTAGCTCGCGACGATCTGCCGAGCGAACGTGGTGCCCTGCACCAGGTCGCCCGTGGCGGGGTCGGCGCTATCGGCCTGCACCGACACGTACAGGCGCGTCGTGGACTGGTACTGGGGCGTCTGCGTCGCCGCATAGCCGAATCCACCGGCTCCGCCGAGGATCGTGAGCACCAGGATGAGCACCCAATTTCGGTGCAGGATCCGGATGTAGTCGCGCAACTCCACGGTGAATTCCCTCAATCACAGTCGTGGGGCACAGCTGTCGCGCCCCTTTTGTATCCTGTCATACCCCCATCGGGCAGACGTCATGCGTCGGTCGGCTGGTGCGTCATGCCGTACGTGTAGGCGCCGTACCCGTAGGTATCGGGCCCCCGGGTCGGCAGCTTGGTCAGGATGACGCCGAGCAGGCGTACATCGGCCGCCGACAGCGCTTTCGCGGCGTCGGCGAGCTGGGGCTTGCGGGTGGATCCGGATGCCGCGACCAGGATGGCCCCGGTGGCGAAGCGAGCCAGCACGGCGGCGTCGGTGACCGGCAGCACCGGCGGGCAGTCGACGATCACGTAGTCGAAGGCTTGACGCAGCGTGTCGAGCGTCGCCTCCATCGTCGGCGATCCCACCAGCTCCGCCGGGTTCGGCGGCTGCGCGCCGGCGGGGAGCACGAACAGGCGGCCGGAGCCGTACGGCTGGAGAAGGGCCGACAGCGGCGCCGCACCCGCCAGGACGGTCGACAGGCCGGCGCCGCCTTCGATCCCGAAGATCTGCGCGGTGCGCGGCTTGCGCATGTCGGCGTCGACGAGCGCGACGCTCGAGCCGTCTTCGGCCAGGGCCAGGGCAAGGTTCGCGCTGGTGGTCGACTTGCCCTCGCCCGGGTTGGCACTGGTGACCACGTAGACGGGCGCGCGTCCGTCGAGATTGACGAACTGCAGTGCCGTGCGCGCGCGGCGGAACGCCTCTGACCGCGGATCGCGTGGCGACTCCTGCACGATGAGGGGCCGCTTGGAGGCGTCGGGGTCGAAGGGGATGCCGCCGAGGATCGGGGCCGACAGGATCGACTCGACGCTGGCGGCCGTATGGATGCGGGTGTCGATGATCGTGCGGATGATCGCCAGGATGATGCCCGCGCCGGCTCCGAGCGCGAGGCCCAGGAGCAGGTTCAGACGGTAGTCCGGGGCGGAGGGCTCCAGCGGGACGCGCGCGGGGCTGACCGTCTCGACGCGGAGCAGTCCCACCCCCTCGGTTCCGCGAGGAGCCTGGAGCTGTTTCTCGACGACGGTCGTGAAGCTCTCCGCGACAGCATTGGCCAATTGCGATGCCTCGCTCGGAACGGCATCCGTCGCCGTGATGACGATCGTCTGCGTACTCGGCGGATTCTCAGCCGAAATGCGGCTTTCGACATTGTCGTCATTACCGGAGAGCCCGAGTTGAGCGATGACGGGATCGACGACGACGGCGCTCGAGACGAGGTCGACGAAGCTCTCGAGCGACTGGCGGACGTAGCTGCGCCCCTGGATCAGGCCGTTCGGCGTGCCATTCGTCTCGGCCGCCACGTACAACTCGACCGAGGCCTTGTAGGTGGTGGGCGTCAGCACGGCCAGGGCCGTGCCGGCCGCGGCGCCGATCGCCATGCAAGCGACGACGAGCAGCCAGCCGCGCCGAATAGCAGCGAGCACGTCACGCAAAAGCAAAAGCAAATCCTCCGAGCGCTGAACGGGACCGTCCGCCCCGGTTAGCATTGAATGCCGACGCACGATCTTTTCACACTACGCGCCAAGAAAATTCTCATGACTCGAATGCAGGACCTCTTCGCTTCTCAGCGGCGACGCGACGAACGCGTCCGAACTACTCTCGGCGACCCTGCGACCGATCGGCGTCTCGAGGAGATGTTCGATGGTGCGCCCCGCGTCACGTCGGCGCCCACCGACTTCGCCGACGAGGTGCAGGCGTTGAACTCCCTCATCGGCAGCCGTCGCGTCGCCGAGCCCGAGCTGCGCGGCGTGAAGAAGCCCGGCCGCCTGCGCCGCAGCCGCAGCAGCCGCGACTGGCTGTCGATCGGCGCCGCCGCCCTCGCCGTCGTCTCGGTCGTGTCGGCCTCGACCCTGGTGGGCATCTCCGTGGCATCCGCCTCCCCCGCCTCGGATGCCCTCAACACCCTCACGGCGAACGAGGCGGTGCTGGCCAACAGCATCGAACGGGTCAACAGCAGCATCTCGGCCCTCGAGCAGTCCCGCCAGACGGCGAAGAGCGACGCCGAGGCCCTCGCCGCACCTCTCGCCTCACTCGCCCAGATCGCCGAGATCCCCGCCGTCGCCACCGCCGAGACCGCGCGTCAAGCGCTGCTGGCGGAGATCGACGGCGTGCAGATGCCCGACCAGCTCGCCGCGTACCGACGTCCCGCGATCGACGGCGACTCGCTCGAGTCCGTCGGAACCGCGATCGACCTCGTCGACACCCGCACGCGCGAGGCGCAGGAGGCGTCGGCGCAGCTGGACGACCTGCGCACGACGCTGGAGAAGACGGTGCAGCCCTTCGAGGACGCCGTCGCCGGAGTCGGCCGCGAGCTGCCCGCCGTAGCCACCACGCTCGTCACCGAGAACGACCTGGCCGACGAGACGCTGCGCACGAACGTCACCAGCCTCGCGGCACGCGTGGCCACCGTCGAGAGCCACACCTCGCCCAGCGCCATCAGCGACTTCGTGAACGCCGTAGCCGCGCTCAAGACGGGGCAGCGCACGGCGGAGATCGAAGAGGCCGACCGACAGGCCGCCGCCGAAGCCGAGCGTCGTCGCCAGCAGGAGCTGCAGCGTCAGCAGCAGCTGCGGGAACAGCAGCAGCAGCAGGAACAGCAGCCGCAGCCGTCGACACCGCCCGCGTCACCCGCCCCCAGCCAGCCTGCGCCGGACCCGGTCGAGTCGACGCCGGAACCGTCGCAGCCGTCGACCGACCCCGGCACTGGCACCGGCACTGGCACCGGCACTGGCACTGGCACTGGCACCGGAACGATCATCGGGCAGTAGTCCCGAACGCCACGCAACTGCGGCCCGCACCCTCACCGAGGGTCGCGGGCCGCAGTCGTCTGCCGGGAGCGGGGTCAGCGAGTGAGCGCGAGCCGCACGACGCGGACGACCTGCTCCACGGCAGGGGCCAACTGCGACGCGGTGAGCTCGTAGGTCTCCCACGACCGGCGGTACGGGTCGACGATGTCGTCGTCGGCCGGGTCCGCGGGAGGAGGCGTCAGACCGCGCACCCCGGTCACCGCGTCGATGGCCGCCTTCAGTCGCCGCGAGTCGTCGTCGCCCGCGGCAGACGCATCGCCGACGATGTCGGCATCCGGAACCTCCGCCGCGAGCCGCGCGAACTCCCGCAGCGTCAGCGTCGACCGCAGCCGTGCCGGGTTGAGCTCGACGATGCGGCGTCGGTGCTCGCGACTCATCGCGAGGATGAGGTCGGGGGCGCGCAGGTGGGCTTCGGTGAGGTAGGTCGCCCGGTGGCCCTCGATCAGCGCGGGGTCGACCGCCAGCTGCGCCGCGAGGCGCTTCGTCTCGTCGGTCATCGACTCGCCCTGCAGTCCGTACGTGCCGGCGCTGGTGACCTGCACGTCGAGGTCGGCGAGCCGGGTCGCCAGCATCGTGGCGGCCAGGGGCGAACGGCACACGTTGCCCGTGCACACGGTCATGATCTCGATCATCGGAACTCCGTCTTCGTTCGCGCGCGACTCGATCGGCGCGCGGGGATGGGGGTGGGGGAAAAGGCACTCGCGGATGCCGAGGACGAGGCCGTCATCGGCGATCCGCCCGCGGCGCACCGGGGCGGGGGCCCGCGGCATCCGGTCGAGGAGGGACGGCGGCGCGCTGGGCGTTCATCATCGCGACGTTGCGTTCCCACAACGCCCGGGCCACGATCTTGCGGTCACGACCCTCGACGAACACGCGCAGCACGATCACGATCGCGACGCCGATGTACCCGCCGATCGTGTTGGCGAGCACGTCGAACACGCTCGCGAAGCGCTGCGAGAGGAAGAGCCCCTGCAGCACCTCGATCACCGTGGAGGTCGCCGGCACGATCACGAGCGCGAGCCAGAAGAGCCGGCGCGGGACCAGGAGACCGACGAGGAAGCCCAGGGGGACGAACATGGCGATGTTGGCGCTGAACTCCAACTGCGAGTACCCGAACCACTCCGGCACCCCGTTGCGGTGCAGCACGGCGAGGAAGCGCGAGATCGCGCCCTGGTATCCGCGGTCCAACGGCGTGGGCGACATGGTCATCGCCACCACGACCGCCGCGTAGATCAGCAGCAGCACCGACGCACTTCCCACGCGCGCATGGCTGCGCGGCGGGGCCTGTCCGGGAAGGGGAAGCAGAGCAGCCTCCATCATTCGGGAGCGGGTCGAAGCTCGCTGGCGTACGAGACAGTCACACTACCGGCCCACGGGGAGCGCCCCGCGCACGGCCGGTACATGCGTCACTGCCCGAACAACGAACCGCACGAGGCGTCGACGGTCACCGAGGTGTCGGTGGCGGTCGGCGAATGCCGCAGCTCGAGCGGGCCGAGCGGACCGTCGGGCAGCTTCACGGTCGAGGTGAGCGTACGGGTCTCCCCCGTCGGCAGCACGACCAGTCGGTTCACCGCGGTGTTGCCCTTCTCCGTGCCCGACCGGTCGAAACCGCCCCGATCGCTCGACGCGGGATCGGTCGAGACGATCTCTCCCCCGGGAGGGGCGAAGAACAGCACGTTCAGCATCATCGAGGTCGCGGGCAGACCGTTCGCCGCGTTGCGCTCACCCAGCGTGTAGGCGCTGCGCCCCTCCGTCGGCACCGAGCTCGACAGAGTGGTCGTGGTGGTGATGGTGCGCGCGGTGGGGTCGCAGACGGCGGACACGGACTGGGTGAGGTAGTACTCGAGCTTTCCGACCGAGTAGTCGTTCAGATAAGTGCCCACCTGCGTCTTGACCGTGTTGTCGGCGCGCAGGCCGCCGTCGAGGCCGACCTCGGTGACCAGCTGCTGCGCCTCGGGAGAGGTGAACGAGAGATTGATGCGCTTCTCTTCGGCCGACTGCGTGAGTGCGTCGAGCATCTTCGTCGGGTCCCACTTGGTCGAGGTGAGGTGACGGAAGACCTTGTCGGACACGGCGGCGAAGAACGCGTCCGAGCTGCGCGCCGTGGGGAACTTCTGGTACGCGTCGCTCAGCAGCACCTTCACGGCGTTGTCGCCGTTGATCTGCTGACCCGCGACGTCGACGGGGCCCGCGACCTGGAGCATGTGCGAGAGCACGACGGGGTCGATGGAGATGACACCGTCGAACCGGCCCCCGTTCACCTCCGTGTAGGCGTCGCTGAAGAGCTGCGCCGTCGTCGGGAAGTCCGGCGTCATGGTGTTGTCCTGCGAGTAGTGCGCGAACGACGAGGGGTACAGCGACATGGTCTCGGCCGGGAGGTCGGTGAACTGCACGCCGGCGCCCTCGGGACCGTAGAACGTGCTCGGTCCGCCCTGGTCGAGCAGCGAGAACGCACCCTGGTCGACGTCCATGATGATGTTCGCGGAGGGGTTTCCTCCGGTCGCGCGGCTCTCGGCGTTGTTCTGGAAGACCACGAGGTACTTCTTCGGACCGTTCGCCCCCGCGATGTCGAGAAGAGTCGGCAGATACCGGTTCGCGATGTCGAGGGCGGGCGCTGCGCGATCGACCACGTCGCGGATCTCGTCGACGGGACCGCTGACGGGCGAGAGCAGCTGGTCCGAATCGATGCCGTCGGTCTCGGCCTTGGCCGCGCTGAAGGCTTGCGACATCGCCGGCAGGGCGTCCTGCGCCTGGACGAAGGGCTGCAGGTTGATGCCGCCGCCGTCGAGGGTCAGCTTCGACAGGTCGGTCTGCGCGAGCATCTGGATGCCGGGCGGAAGGGCGTCCTTCACAAGGATGTCCGCGGCGCGGGTCACGCGGGACACGGCGTCGATGTTCACCCCGACGACCGGGAACTGCGCGGCCATGTCCCACAGGGGGGTGTTCACGGTGGCTGCCGCACGCGAGGTGCGCTCGCTCAGGTCGGCGGCCGCCTGCTGGAGCCCGGCCTCGTCACGGGCTTCGGCGAGAGGACCGAGGCTCGAGATCGACGACTTCGCCGCCAGCAGGTCGTCACGCACGTCGAGTGCCTGCACGGCGAGGGTGGCGCCCAGGATGCCGGCGAAGGCAGCGGCGCCGCCGACGACCCCGAACACCCCGCCGACGACCCACGGCCACACGCGGCGCCGGGGGGCGTCGTCTTCGTCGTCGTACCGCGACCGACGCGGGGGGTCGTCCGTCGGCGTCGAGTCGAAGACGTCGAGGTCGGAATCTCCTCGCGTCGCCTGACTTCTCGCATCTCGTCGCAGACGTTCACCCATGGGATGAATTCTAGTTGAGGCTCCCTGGACGTCCTTGGGGCGCGATTGCGCTCCGCGGACACCCGCGGGATCGCCCCGACGAACCGGGCCGCGTCGGCCCCCGCGGGAGACGGCTCAGACGAAGGGCAGGGCGATCAGGATGCCGGCGGCGACGCACGCCGACGTGAGCCCGCCGACCACCGGCATGGCCGTGGCGCGTCCGCGGCGACCGACGACGAATCCGATGACCGCGAGGACCACGCCCACCGCAGCGATCGCGAGGCCGGTGCCCACCGCCTGCGCGACGACGGTGCCCGAGCCCGCGAGCAGAAGCACGGCGACCCCCACGACGGGCACCGCGACGGCGGCGATCGCGAGGAGCAGGGACAGCACACCGAGCAGACGGGACAAGGAATTCACCCGAGCGACTCTACCGGGCGGCTCGCGTGCGCCCCGGCCGGAATGCTGTGGGGGGGAAGAGATGTCCCCCGGGAACGACAAAGGCCGGGCCCGAAGGCCCGGCCTGTGCCGAGTGAAGTCTGGAAGGACTTACTTGACGATCTTGGTGACGGTACCGGCACCGACGGTGCGGCCACCCTCACGGATCGCGTAGCCGAGGCCCTCTTCCATGGCGATCGGCTGGATCAGCTCGACCGACATCTCCGTGGTGTCACCGGGCATGACCATCTCGGTGCCCTCGGGCAGCGTGATGACGCCGGTCACGTCGGTGGTGCGGAAGTAGAACTGCGGGCGGTAGTTCGTGAAGAACGGGTTGTGACGGCCGCCCTCTTCCTTGGACAGGATGTACGCCGTGCCCTCGAAGTTGGTGTGCGGGGTGACCGAACCGGGCTTGACGATGACCTGGCCACGCTCGACGTCGTCACGCTTGGTGCCGCGGAGGAGCAGACCACAGTTCTCGCCGGCCCAGGCCTCGTCGAGCTGCTTGTGGAACATCTCGATACCCGTGACCGTGGTCTTCTGCGTCGGGCGGATGCCGACGATCTCGACCTCGGAGTTGATCGCGAGGGTACCGCGCTCGGCGCGACCCGTGACGACCGTTCCACGACCGGTGATGGTGAAGACGTCCTCGATGGGCATGAGGAACGGCTTGTCCTTGTCACGCACCGGGTCGGGGATCGACTCGTCGACGGCTTCCATGAGCTCGACGATCGAGTTGACCCACTGCTCGTCACCCTCGAGAGCCTTGAGGCCCGAGACGCGCACGACGGGGGCGTTGTCGCCATCGAAGTCCTGCGACGACAGAAGCTCGCGAACCTCGAGCTCGACGAGCTCCAGGATCTCCTCGTCGTCGACCATGTCGCTCTTGTTCAGCGCGACGAGCAGGTACGGCACGCCGACCTGCTTGGCGAGCAGAACGTGCTCACGCGTCTGAGCCATCGGGCCGTCGGTGGCGGCGACCACGAGGATCGCGCCGTCCATCTGAGCGGCACCGGTGATCATGTTCTTGATGTAGTCGGCGTGACCGGGGGCGTCGACGTGAGCGTAGTGACGCTTGGGGGTCTCGT
Organism: Microbacterium sp. BH-3-3-3; assembly: GCF_007679045.1. Lineage (GTDB taxonomy): Bacteria > Actinomycetota > Actinomycetes > Actinomycetales > Microbacteriaceae > Microbacterium > Microbacterium algihabitans. The sequence goes on from NZ_VEFS01000001.1 coordinate 892,753, forward strand.
ACTCGACGTGCGAGATGTTGATCGTGATGCCGCGCTGACGCTCTTCGGGCGCCGAGTCGATCGACGCGAAGTCGCGCTGAACGTTGGTGGCCGACGGGAACTTGTCGGCGAGCACCTTCGAGATGGCAGCGGTGAGCGTGGTCTTGCCGTGGTCGACGTGACCGATCGTTCCGATGTTCACGTGCGGCTTGGTCCGCTCGAACTTGGCCTTAGCCACTGGGTCCTCCTCAGGACGTTGGTTGCGACGTCTCGGGCACTGGATTGCGACCGATTCTTCGCGGGGATGGTTCTCAGATTACTAGAGAGTCGGTATTCAGTTTGAGCGGATGCCGGGAACCCGAGCAGAACCCGGGATTCCCGGCATCCGTGAGAGCGGTGTTACTCGCCCTTGTTCTTCTGGACGATCTCGTCAGCGACGGCGCGAGGAACCTCGGCGTAGCTGTCGAACTCCATCGAGTACACGGCGCGGCCCGAGGTCTTCGAGCGCAGGTCGCCGATGTAGCCGAACATCTCGGACAGCGGGACGAGCGCCCGCACGACCTTGACACCCTGAGCGTCTTCCATCGACTGGATCTGCCCGCGACGCGAGTTCAGGTCGCCGATGACGTCGCCCATGTACTCCTCGGGAGTACGCACCTCGACCGACATGAGCGGCTCGAGGATGACGGGGTTGGCCTTGCGGATCGCTTCCTTGAAGCCCATGGAGCCGGCGATCTTGAACGCCATTTCCGAGGAGTCGACGTCGTGCGACGCGCCATCGAGCAGGATCGCCTTGACGCCCACCATGGGGTAGCCGGCGAGCACGCCGACGTTCATGGCGTCCTGGAAGCCCTGGTCGGTCGGCGAGATGTACTCGCGCGGGATACGACCACCGCTGACCTTGTTCTCGAACTCGTAGGTCTTGTCGGCCGTGACCTCGAGGGGCTCGAGCGCGAACTGGATCTTCGCGAACTGACCCGAACCACCGGTCTGCTTCTTGTGGGTGTAGTCGTGACGCTCGACGGTCTTCTTGATCGTCTCGCGGTACGCCACCTGCGGCTTGCCGACGTTGGCCTCGACCTTGAACTCGCGCTTCATGCGGTCCACGAGGATGTCGAGGTGCAGCTCGCCCATGCCCTTGATGACCGTCTGGCCGGTGTCGTTGTTCTGCTCGACACGGAACGTCGGGTCTTCTTCGGCCAGCTTCTGGATCGCGAGACCCAGCTTCTCCTGGTCGGCCTTGGTCTTGGGCTCGATCGCGACCTCGATGACCGGCTCGGGGAACGTCATCGACTCGAGGACGACCTGGTTCTGCGCGTCGCAGAGGGTGTCGCCGGTCGTGGTGTCCTTCAGGCCGATGACCGCGTAGATGTGGCCGGCGGTGACCGAGGGAACCGGGTTCTCCTTGTTGGCGTACATCTGGAAGATCTTCCCGATGCGCTCCTTCTTGGACTTCGTCGAGTTGACGATCTGCGCGCCCGAGTCGAGGTGACCGGAGTACACGCGGATGTAGGTCAGACGACCGAAGAAGGGGTGCGTGACGATCTTGAACGCCAGCGCGGTGAAGGGCTCTTCACGATCGGCGTGCCGCTCGATGATCGTCTCTTCGTTCTTCGGGTCGTGCGCCTCGATGGCCGGCACGTCGAGGGGCGACGGCAGGTAGTCGATGACGGCGTCCAGCATGGGCTGCACACCGCGGTTCTTGAACGCCGAGCCGCAGAGCACCGGGTAGATCTCCGAGTTGACCGTCATCTTGCGGATGGCGGCCTTGATCTCGGCGACGGTGAGCTCTTCGCCGCCGAAGTGCTTCTCGAGAAGCTCCTCGTCGGTCTCGGCGACGGTCTCGAGGAGCTCTTCGCGGTACTTCGCGACGACGTCGGCCATGTCGGCCGGGATCTCCTGGATGTCGTACTTGGCGCCCATGGTGACATCACCCTTGGCGTCGCCCGCCCAGACGAGTGCGCGCATCTCGACGAGGTCGACGACACCGATGAAGTCGTTCTCGACGCCGATGGGCAGCTGGATGACCAGCGGCTTCGCCTTGAGCTTGTTGATGATGGTGTCGACGGTGAAGTAGAAGTCCGCGCCGAGCTTGTCCATCTTGTTGACAAAGCAGATGCGGGGGACGTTGTACTTGTCGGCCTGACGCCACACGGTCTCGGACTGGGGCTCGACGCCCTCCTTGCCGTCGAAGACGGCGACGGCGCCATCGAGCACGCGGAGCGAGCGCTCCACCTCGACGGTGAAGTCGACGTGACCGGGGGTGTCGATGATGTTGATCTGGTTCTTGTCCCAGAAGCACGTCACAGCAGCGGAGGTGATCGTGATGCCACGCTCCTGCTCCTGCTCCATCCAGTCGGTCGTCGAGGCGCCGTCGTGGGTCTCGCCGATCTTGTGGTTGGTTCCCGTGTAGTACAGGATGCGCTCGGTGGTCGTCGTCTTGCCGGCATCGATGTGCGCCATGATGCCGATGTTGCGGACCTTGGTCAGGTCGGTGAGCACGTCTTGTGCCACGGGTGTCTTCCTTACCTGTTGGGAGGTTGATGCCGGGCCCATCGGGGTGTCCGTGACCGGGATGCGGTCACGGACACCCCGCGGGTTTTACCAGCGGTAGTGCGCGAAGGCGCGGTTCGACTCGGCCATCTTGTGGGTGTCTTCGCGGCGCTTGACCGCGGCACCGAGGCCGTTCGAGGCGTCGAGGATCTCGTTCTGCAGACGCTCGGTCATCGTCTTCTCACGACGACCCTTCGCGTAGCTCACGAGCCAGCGCAGCGCGAGGGTGTTCGCGCGGTGCGGCTTGACCTCGACCGGAACCTGGTAGGTCGAGCCACCGACGCGGCGGCTCTTGACCTCGAGGGTGGGACGGACGTTGTCGAGCGCCTTCTTCAGCGTGGCGACGGCGTCCTGGCTGTTCTTCGCCTCGACGCCCTTGAGGGCGTCGTAGACGATCGACTCGGCGATGGACTTCTTGCCGTCGACGAGGATCTTGTTGACCAGCTGGGTGACGATGGGAGCGCCGTACACCGGGTCGTTGACGACGGGACGCTTCGGGGCGGGACCCTTACGAGGCATTGTTCTCAGCCCTTCTTCGCGCCGTAGCGGCTACGAGCCTGCTTACGGTTCTTGACAGCCTGGGTGTCGAGCGCACCGCGGACGATCTTGTAACGGACACCGGGGAGGTCCTTCACACGACCACCACGGACGAGCACGAGCGAGTGCTCCTGCAGGTTGTGGCCCTCACCGGGGATGTACGCGGTGACCTCGGTGCCGTTGCGCAGCTTCACGCGGGCGACCTTGCGCATCGCCGAGTTCGGCTTCTTGGGGGTCGTCGTGTACACGCGGGTGCACACGCCGGCCTGCTGGGGGTTCGACTTCAGCGCGGGAGCCTTGGTCTTCGAGACCTTCGGCGAGCGGCCCTTGCGAACCAACTGCTGAATGGTTGGCACGTTCTCTCCTTGATTGGCTGGGCGATCCTCTCGGGCGCCCAGGGTGCTGCACGGTGACAGCGTCGTGTCTCCCCCGCCATGTCGGTCATCTTGCGATTCGTGACGTGTCGGGCTCACGTGTGATCCACCCCGCGACAGAATGATCTGACGCGATTCGTGGTGGATATGCCGTGGGGGCGACCTGTTCGCAGGCCGATCCCTGAGATGGTGCGAGCGTTGATCCGTACGACCCGCCCGAGGGCATGACGCACGGCGCGCGTGAACGCACACCCGGTCAATGATACGCGTTCTCCGGGGGCGCGGCAAACGATCGCGGGCCCTCCGGCTGGGAGTGTGCCGGATGCCGCTCCTCAGCCGAGCAGCAGCGCCCCACCCACGACCGCTGCCGCCACGATCACGACGACGACCAGGGCCAGCACCACGAGGCGGCCTGTTCCGCGGCGCTCGGAGCGCGGGCGGACGACGGACGCGTCGGACGCGGACGCACGGGGGACGGGGAGCGCGCGTTCGACGCGCACGGGTCCGTCGGTACGGGGCGCGTAGACGTCGCTCCGGAGGGCGGTCGGCACGTGCGCTTCGCGCGAGACGACGGGCGGCAGGGGCGCCTCGGAGGGGCCCGGACGCGACGCCGCCTCGCGCCGGCTCCGACGGGACCCCGCGGCGGTGTCGTCGTCGCCGCGCGCGGGCGCGGCGCGCGGGCGGGTGTCCTCGTCGACGCCCGCCGACTCGAGGCCGGGGCGGCGCCGGGTCGCCTCGTCGAGGTCCGTGGCCGCCGCGGGGGCGCGGCGACGGATGGTCTGGTCATCGAGGTCCGAGAGCGCCGGGGGCGCGGGGCGACGGATCGTCTCGTCGTCGACGCGGTCGACCCCGGCCGGGGCACGGCGCACCGTCGCGTCATCGAGGTCCGGGACCGCCGGGGACGCGGGGCGACGGATCGTCTCGTCGTCGAGGTCGGGCGCAGCAGCGGAGGGCCGCGCTGCACGCCGCGGTGCGGTCGTGCCGATCCCGTCGTCGTCCCTCGTCGAGACGACCGTGTCATCGGCGGCTCGAGCGCCGCCGGACAGCACCGTGTCGGCATCCGGTTCGGTATCCGGTTCGACTTCCGGTCCGGCGGCGTGCACACGCACGGTGTCGTCGTCGACCTCCACCGCCGCGGCGTCGTCGTGCGCCGGAGGAGTCGGCCACGCGCGCAGACGCCCGGCCCAGAGGGTGACCTCGTCAGGATCGTCGGGGCGGTCGTGCGGGCCGCTCACGCGCTGCTCCGCGCGAGCCGCACCTCCGCGTCGCCGAGGAAGAAGCGCTCCCCCGCCTCGATCTCTTCGCCGGGAGGGGCTTCGACCTCGGTGCCCATCAGCGTGGCGAACAGGACGCCGTTGGTGGAGTCGAGATCGGTGACGAACCACGTCTCGCCGCGCAGGTGCAGGCGCGCGTGGGTCTTCGAGACCGTTCGGGTCTCATCGACGATCGACACGAGCTGCGCGTCGGGGAAGGCGGTGTCGGCGGCGGGGCGGCGCCCCAGGATGACGACGGTCGACGTCAGATCGATGGGCGCCCCGCTCGGAGGCACGAGGGCCCACGGGATCCGCTTGCGCTTGGTCACCACCGTGCGGTCGAGGGCGTCGAAATCGTCGTCGTCGGATGCCACGGCCGGCACCTCGGGTCGCGTGTACAGCGACGACACCGACGTGCGTGCGGAGCGCGGGGAGCCGGCATCCGGAGCATCGGGAACCGCGGAGACCGCCTCGGAGAGCTCGGGGAACTCGTCCGCCGGCGCAGGTGCCGAGGCGCGCGGCGCGGGCACGGGCTCGGGGGCGGGCCGGGTCAACGGCACCTCGGCGATCGGGGCCGCCGCGTCGGAGTGGGTCGTGCGGCGCGCGGGCGTCACCCACGGGGCGATCGGGTCGGACTGTTCGTCGACCGTCGGGGGCGCCGGGGCGGGCTCGGCCGGCGCGGGGGTCCACGCCGAGGGCTCGCCGGGGATCACCAGCGCACGGGTCGACGCGTCGTCGTCGGCCGCGGACGGCACGGCACGGGCGGCGCTGCGGGACGAGTCGTTGTCGTCGGCACCGTCGCGGAGGGCGTCGAGCACCTCGAAGACCGAGGATCCGGATGCCGCGGCGGCGGCCGGGCGCTCGGCGGGCGCGATCTGCTCGTCGGAGACGGCGGGCGTGGGGCGACGGCGGTCATCGAACTCCGCGGGACGCAGACCGGGCGGAGGACCCCATCCACCGGACGCGGGCACGGCATCGGCGAGCGAACCGGTCGGAGCGGCGAACGGCACGATCACGGGCTCGGACACCGGAGCGGGCTCGGCGGGCGCGTCAGCGGCATCCGGAACGTGGTCTTCGGCGTCGCGGCTGCCGTCGCCGGGACGGGACTCGGGCGCGGGGGTCCATCCGCCGACCAGCGGAACGTACGGCCCCTGGAAGTCCTGGCCGCGGCGAACGGGTGCCGACTGCTCGTCGGGACCGCGGGGCGCATCGCCCTCCCACCGCGCGGAGCCGAAACCGAGGATGCTCGCCCACACGACGGGGAAGATCGCGCCGACCACGGTCATGCCCGCACCGGCGCCGAAGCCCACCGTGATGCGGTGCACGGCGATGATGAAGAGGGTCACGAAGGTGAGCGTTCCGAACAGCGGAACCAGGTTGATGAGCACCAACCACGGCGAGAACCCGCCGAGCTTCAGCACGGTGGCCACGTTCACGATCGGGACCCACGCCTTCCAGACCGGCTCGCCGGTCTTGCGGAACACCGCGGCGAGGGCGAGGGCGAACCACACGTACACGACGACGACGAGAGCGAGAGAGCTCGCGCCGAGAACCACCATGGTCGAATCGGTCATGTCGTGTCGCGTCCTCCCGGGGCGGTGGGACGCTTCCCCCTCTCGTCGCGATGCGGGGATCTCGTGCGCGGGGAGCGCGGAGCGAGGAACCGCAGGAACGATCTCAACGATACGGCCGCGCGCACGCGCCGCCAGAAGCCTCGCTGACGCACCAGCACACGCCGCTCGGCGTCGACGATGCTCCAGAACTCCGCCACCTCGTCGGCCGTGACCGCGCCGCCCGCGAACACGGCGCGGTCGGCGTCGTCGGCGAGCCGTGCCCCCGACGGGGTCGCGAACGCGTCGGCGACCTCGCGTCGGGTGGGGGCGCGCGGCACGGTGCGACCGGCATCCACCCCGGCGTCGACGTATTCGTCCCATCCGCCCGCGATCGCGGAGCGGGGGTCGGGGTCGCGGCGCCGACCGCGGCGGCGCACGGCCTTGGCGATCACGACGGCGAGGAAGGGACCGAACACGATGAGAAGGGCGAGCAGCGCGAGACCCGTCACCCGCAGGATCGGCCAGAGCCACGCGAGATCGACGCCGTCGTCGGCGCGCTGATCGTCGTCGAGGGAGTTGTCCTCCTGCACGGGCTCGGGCGGAACGACCTCGTCCACCGTGTCGGGGCGCACCTCCGTCACGTTCTCGGGATCCTGCTGCTGGGTGACCTCGAGGCTCGGCGACTGCTCCCACTGCGGGGTCACGTCGATCGGCGTCCACCGGCCGTCGTCGCCCTCGACCTCGGTCCAGGCGACCAGATCGCGCGCACGGCACTCCCCCGCCTCGCACGTCGGAAGCGCGCTGTCCGGCGACGACAGACGCGTTCCCACCACGACGCGGGCCGGGAAGCCGAGTTCGTGCGCGATGAGCGCCGTCGCCACGGCGAACTGCTCGTCGTCGCCGACGGCGGCCACGTAATTTCCGGATGCCGCGGCCCGGGGGTCGTCCTCACGTTCGAGCAACCGCTCGAACATGCGGTCGATGCGCGCCAGCGAGTGACCGGAGGCGCTGGGCTGCAGCTGGTACCCGGGCAGGTCGGCGGTCCAGGCCGGGGGCGCGGCCCCCTCCGGCGCGAGACTGTGGCTGAGGTAGCCGCGCTCGCGGAGCAGCTGCACGAGCGCCTGCAGGGCCGCACCGTCGGATCCATCGGCGTGCTCATCGACCCAGCGGCGGAGGTTGTCGCCCCCGGCCGTCGCGCCGACGGCCCCGGGAGGCGTCAGGGAGGCGAGATCGTCGGGCGCGGCCTCGACCGCGTCGATCCGGTAGGAGTCGCCCGGTTCGAGTCCGCCGTCGGCCGTCTGCACGCCCGCCTCGGCGTCGGCGCTGTAGTAGAAGCGGTCGGCGAGCTGCCCGCGGCGCTCGCCCTCGAAGGTCGCCGCCACCAGGCTCCCCGCGGTGGGCATCCAGATGCCGCCCAGATCGGCGATGTCGACGTCGGCGGAGACGGAGCGGCCCGTGCCCGCGTCGCGGGTGGACGGCAGACGCACGAAGCCCGTCCCCTCGTCTCCCGAGGCGCGGAAGATCTCGCCGTCGTAGGCGTCGAGGGTGGCGATGCGGATGCGCTCGGGCAGGGCGCCGTCGTCGCTGCGGACGCGGAACAGCACGTCGTCGCTGCGGGCGTCGGAGAACATCGCCCGGTACTGCGCGAGCGGGCTGACCGCCTCGGCGATGAGACGCTGCGGACCGGCCGCCGATCGCAGCACCTGACGGTCGGCGTCGCGAGAGGCCCACGGCACCACCGCGATCGTCGCGACGATCGCGACGACGATCATCGCGACGCCGAGCGCTCCGCGCCGGGAGTCGGTGCGCGAGCGACCGCGCGACACCTGCACCGCTGTCACGTCGGCAGCCCTCCGCAGGGCGCGGGCGCGTTCGTCGCGCGCACGCCAGGCCAGCCAAAGCACGGCCGACAGCAGAGCGCCGAGTCCGACGGCGGTCTCGACCGGAGCCGGCAGCGACACCGCCCCGAGCGAGAGCGGAGCGCTGGTGGAAGTCCGGCCGAAGAACAGCCCGAACCCGGTCATCGCCAGGCCCGGCACCACTGCTGCGGGAGCGCGCCGGTCGGTGCGAGCCGCGAGGGCCAGTGTGAGGGCGGTACCCACCAGGAACACCACGAGCGCCGGGACGAGCAGATTGCGGTACGCGCCGACCGGCAGGTCGACGGTGACCAGGTCTTTCCACGCGACGACGACACCCGCGAAGGCCTCACCCAGCCCGCGCAGCACGTCGAGCGGCGAGGTCAGTCTCGAGGGGACGGCGAGCGGCACCGCGAGCAGGGCGAACGCGCCGACCAGCCCGGCGGCGAGCACCCACCCTCCGCCGCGCCGCCACGCGGCGAGCGCGACGACCGCCGTCGCCACCAACGAAGACACCAGCACGAGCAGCAGGAACGACCCCGAGGCGTAGACCGGCCACGCCGCGACGGCTGCGAGGGCGACCGACACCGCGGTGTACGCCGATGCGGCCACCCACCGGGGCACGGAGGACTCCCGCGTCCGCGTCGGGCGCTCGCGACGACCGGCGCTCACGAGGTGGCTCCGCGCACGAGCAGACCCGACAGGTCGTCGAGGGTTCCGATGGTGAGGACGGTGAGTCCCGCGATGCTCTGCATGCGCGGGTGTGCCCGCTCGTCGCAGATCACCGCGGCGACGGCGGTGTCGGCGGGGAACGCCAGGGCGGCCTGGCGCAGGCGGGCGAGGGGCACGGCGGACCCGACGACGACGAAGGCGATCGACAGACGCTCGTTGGCCTCGGCGGCGAATCGGCAGACGTCTTCGACCGGCATGGTGTTCTCGTGCCGCTGCACGGCGCTGAACCCGTCGAGCATCGCCCGAGGCGAGACGATCGGCACATGGCGGATGGCGCGCAGGCGCCCCTTGACCACACGCGGGATCTCGGAACCCGTGACGATGTCGATGTCACGGGCATCGCGCACGGCACGCAGGCCCAGCGAGGCCGCGGCCGACACGGCGAGCTCGTACTCGTCGGCATCCGCGTACTCCTGCGTCGCGGCGGCGAACACGACGGCCATGCGCGAGCGTCGCGACTCCTCGTACTGCCGCACCATCAGCCGGCCCGTCTTGGCCGTCGACTTCCAGTGCACCTGACGACGGGAGTCGCCCGGGACGTACTCGCGGATCGCGTGGAACGACATGTCGGCGTCGACGAGGCGGCGGGTCGCATTGCCCTCGAGGTCGCGGACGAGCCCCGCGCTGGTGGACGGCAGGCCCACCGTGCGGGGGTGGACGAACAGATCGTGCACGTCGTCGAAGGCGTGCTCGCGGCGGAGCAGCCCCACGGGGTCGCTGCGGACCGTCGTCACCGGTCCGACGCGGACCACGCCGCGGGGCAGGGGCGGGATCTCGAGCGGCTCGGTCGTGCTCTGATCCGGGCGCAGCAGGGGCACCCCGAACTCCACGAGCCCGCGACCGACGGGGATGTCGAGACGACCGGGCAGGGCGGGACGCGTGCTGACGTTGCGCACAACGATCTCGCCGGTCACCCCCGTGCCCGCCACGACCCGCTCGTGGGTGAGCGAGAGGTCGACCTCGTACGCGCGCGCACCGAAGAGGAAGGGCACGGCCATCGCCAGCAGCAGCAGCGCCGCGGTGCCCGCGACCATCCACTCCACCCATCCGAAGACGATCCCCAGCAGCAGACCGATCGTGGCGGCCGCGACGACCACGGCTCCGGCCGGGCGAACGGTGCGTCCCGCCCAGCGGACCGCGGCCCGCGCGGCATCCGTCGCCACCCGCCACCACTCGGCGATCCGCACCACCGTCCGCACGATGCGACGCTGACGGCGCGCGGCCGTGGAGGTGATCGAGGTGCGTGAGCCCGTGGCCATCGTGGACGCGGAGGCGCGCGTCAGACGGGACTCGGTGAGGTTCACATCGGGCACGGGTCACCTCCCCGGCTCGCGGATGCCACGGCGACGGTCACGTCAGGCGCTCTCGCGCTGCGAGGGCGGAACCGTGTCGAGCAGGACCTGGCCGATGACGGCCTCCTGCGTCACCCCGTCGAACTCCGCCTCGGGATGCAGGATGAGGCGGTGCGAGAGCACGGCCACCGCGAGCGCCTTGACGTCGTCGGGGGTGGCGAAGGTGCGCCCCTGGGCGGCCGCGCGGGCACGGGTGGCGCGGGTGAGCGCGAGGGCTCCGCGGATCGACACGCCCAGACGCACCTCGTCGGCCGTGCGCGTGGCGTCGACCAGGCGCGCGATGTAGTCGAGCACGAGGGCGTCGACGTACACGGATGCCGCGAGGTCGGCCATGCCGACGAGGGCCTGGGGCGTGATGATCGGGCGCAGATCGGCCGTGGCCGTGGCCGCGCCGTCGAGGATGCGGACCGTCGCCGCGTGATCGGGGTAGCCGAGCGAGGTGCGCAGCAGGAAGCGGTCGAGCTGCGCCTCGGGCAGGCGGTAGGTGCCGGCCTGCTCGACGGGGTTCTGCGTCGCGAGCACGAGGAAGGGCACGCCGACCTCGCGGGAGACGCCGTCGATGGTGACCTTGCCCTCCTCCATCACCTCGAGCAGGGCCGACTGCGTCTTGGGGCTCGCGCGGTTGATCTCGTCGGCGAGCACGATGTTGGCGAAGATCGGGCCGGAGTGGAACTCGAACGATCCGGTCTTCTGGTCGTACACGGTGATGCCGGTGATGTCACCGGGCAGCAGGTCGGGGGTGAACTGGATGCGGGTGTTGGTGCCCTGCACGGTCTGCCCGACGGCACGCGCGAGGGAGGTCTTGCCCGTGCCCGGCACGTCTTCGAGCAGCACGTGCCCGTCGCTGAGCATCGCCGTCAGCACGAGCTCCACGACGTGACGCTTGCCGAGGACGGCGCGCTCGACGTTGTCGGCGATCTGCGAGAAGGTCTGGGAGAACCAGGTGGCCTGCTCCTGGGTGATCGTCATGTCGGTGCGTTCTTCCTGTCGGGGGATGGACGGGGGCGGCGCTCAGCCGTTGCCCTTGGGCGGTTGGGAGGGCGAGGACTTGCCCGGGTCGCAGCCGCCGCCGGTGACGAGGGTGGCGGGGTCGAGGTCCCAGCCCTGGTCGCCCCAGTGCACGGCGATCTTGGCGTTCTCGACGCGGGTCGCCCCGTTGGGGACGATCGAGGGGTCGGTGGTCGCGATGGGTCGGTCGTTCTTGTCGAAGTAGCGGACCCCGCTGATGTCGACCGTGGTGCGGCCGGCGTCGTTGGTGGTGTCGCCGCGCACGGTCAGGGGGTTCCCCGCGACGCACGACCCGATGCGCGCCGATGCCCGCACCTGGTACGGGGCGCTGCCGGCCGCCGCCTCGACGACGCCGCGGTTTGACCTCGTCCCCCACAGGTTGTGCTGGAAGAAGACGCCGATGCCGGGGTCGCGTCCGAACACGTCGGTGCCGGGCCCCCACCCGTCGTAGACGACGCGGTTGTTGCGCGGGGGCTTGTCGCCCTCCTGGATGTCGCTGATCGTCCAGGTCGCCTTGTCGCCGTTCACGGCGGGGCGCGCGTCGACGCGGAACGTGTAGCCCTGGGGAGCCGCGGAGTCCTGGGTTGCGTCGATGCTCTTCTCGGTGGCATCCGACCCGAAGACCGTGCCGTCGTAGACGGAATCGACGCACATGCGCACGGTGTAGGTCTCGCCGTCGTCCTGGTTCGGGAACTCCGCGCGTGCCTGCGTTCCGCTCGTCTTGCACGATCCGTTGAGGGCGAAGCCGTAGCGCAGCTCGGAATCGTCGCCGTTCTTCGACGCCGACCCTTCGGCGACGATCGTGACCTTGCCGTTTCCGGTGGGCTTCGACGTCAGCGTCAGCGCGAGCTGCTGCGGCTTTCCGACGCCGTGGGCGGTGAAGGTGAGGGTCTGCCCGGTCTGCGAACCGCCGAGCCCGGGAGGCACGGTGAAGCGCGAGATCGGCGTCACCGAGATCTGCGTCGACGAGTTGTTGCCGACACCGAAGCCCTTCAGCGAGACGGTGTCCTGGTTGCGACCGATCGAGACGGTCTTGGTCTCGCCGGCCGCGCTCTTGACCTCGAGGGTGCCCGTCTCGTCCGAGTCGATGCCGCGGATCGTCAGATCGGCGACGCCGCCCTCTCCCCCGTTCGAGACGGGGACGAAGTCGCCGCCCGACGGGCGGCCGGGGGCGTCGTACGACCACGCCGTGGTGCGCACGGCGCCGCGCGATTCGCCCACGCTGTTGATCGCGGTGACGACGTACTCGCGCTGCTCGCCGTTGGGCGCCGAGATCGCCGGGCACGAGCCGTCGGGGGCGCACCGGGCGACGACGTCTCCCCCGTACCGCACCACGAAGCCGCTCAACGCGGGGTAGGCGCGACGCGCCTCGCCGGCGTCGGCGCGCAGCGTGAGGGAGCCGTCGGCGTACGCCGTTTGGCGGACGCTCGCGGGGGCGCGGGGGTAGCCGAGCAGGTCGAGCACGACCCGGGCGTCGCGGGTGGATGCCGTGGTGCGCCCCTGCGCGTCGCGCAGAGTGACGCTCGCGCTGCAGGTGCCGCCCGGGGCGTCGTCGCTCCACGAGGCGACGATGGCGGAGTCCGAGGCGACGGCGAAGCTCACTCCCGTGCACGCCGCCGCGGCACGCACGCCGACGACCTCGAGCGGGGTGCGCGGCAGGGGGTTCACCTCGCCGCTGGCACCGACCACGTCGATCGCACAACTCTTTCCGGACGCCTGGGAGCACTGCTCCGACGTCGTACCGCCCTGGGGAAGCGTCGAGGGGGCCGCGCCCACCCGGATGACGAGTCGGGCGGGGGCGACTGCGTTGTGGCTGGTGACCGAGATCACCGCGGCCTTCTCGGTGCCCGGAACCGCCCGGTCGTCGCCGACGACCGTCACCGTCGAGCCGTCGAGTCGGACGTCGAACGCGGAGCCCGAGTAGTCGACGGCGTAACGGATGCCGTCCCAGTCCTCGCGGCCCAGCTGCCAGGTGGTCATGTTGCGCAGATCGAACGTCTCGGTCTCACCGGGGCCGACGGTGAGGGCTCCCGGGCGCAGCTCGGGCTGGGGGTCGCGCGCGACGACGCCGATCGGCACCGACACGATGGTCCAGTCCTCGGTGCCGGCCACGCGCACCGGCACCTGGCACGAGTCGGTCCAGGGCGAGCCGGTGCCCGCGTCGTAGCGCACGACCGAGCCCGACACCGAGCACTTCCCCTCGGCCCGCGCGCCCGACGACGCCACGTCGGTGCCGACCTCGAGCGTCGCCCGTCGGGGCACCGCCACGAGCGAGGCCATGTCGAACTCGACCGAGGCGAGCTCGTCGACGCGCTGCGCCGAACCCGGACGCAGCGACAGGCTCACGTCGTCGTCGCCGGGCACGCGCAAGAAGGCGTAGGTCGTGACGTCGGTGTCGCCGGCGCGTCCGGTGACGGCGAAGGGGATGACCCGCCGGGTCGCCGGGAGCTCGCCCGAGATGCGGCGACCGTCGAGCTGCACGCCCTGCGGCGTGCCCCACAGCGACACGTCGAGGTCGCCGACCTCGCCGCCGGCCCAGGTCGCGCGACCGGCGAGCACGTCGACGCCGCCGGTGAAGTCGTCGCGGTTCTCCACCGTCAGCACGGTGTCGGTCACCACCGGGTAGTCGGGCACGCTCTCGCGGACCACCTTCACGACGATCAGGCCTCGACCGGTGTTGCCGGAGTCGCTGGCGACGTCGTAGAGGAACGACATCGTGCCGGGCTGCTCGCCCGCACGGAGCACGACGCCGGTGTCGGTCACGGTGTCGATGAAGCCCGCGATGCGCGCGTATTCGGGGTTGGCGCTGTCGTCGACGAGGGTCTCGGGCAGGTCGGGGCGCACGCCCGTGAGCGTCAGCCGCCCCTGCGTCGGGTCGATGTCGTTGGCCAGGGGGCTCACCCGGATCGTGCGGTCGGCCCCGGCCTGCACCTGCACGTAGTCGGTGAAGGTGACGGGGCTGGGGTTCGCCTCGGCGTTCAGGATGCCGATGCGCACGGTGCCTTCGCCGGTCGCGCCCGCCGAGTCGGACACCCGGTAGCGGAACGACACCTGCCCGCGATCGCCGGGGATCGAGGAGTAGACGATCGACGATCCGTCGGGCGCGACGGTGGCGGTGCCACGGTCGGGCTGGGCGACGATGCGGTCGAGGGTGACGCCGTCGCCGTCGGGATCGACGCCGAACGCCGAGAAGTCGATCGTGGTGGTGCCCCCGCTGAGCACGCGCCCCTCGAGGGTGTCGGGGAGCGGGGCGCGGTTGGCCTCGTCGCCGAGCACGGTGATGCGCACCGTCGCCTCGTCCCACAGCGCCGGGGTGCCGGTCGTGTAAACGCGGTAGGTCACCTCGTACGAGCCGGGTGCGGTCGGCGCGAGGTAGCGCAACACGCCGCCCGAGGCGAAGGCGAGCGCGTCGCTGGCGGGCTGGGCCTGGATGCTCGCGGGGTCGAGCGTCGGTCGACCGCCGGCGGGCGAGATGTCGTTGTCGAGCACGGGGATGTCGATCTGCGCCCCCGCGCGCACCGTCACGGTGTCGTCGACGGCGATCGGGGCGATCTCGGGGGCCGGAGGGAGCAGGTACACCGTCGCCTCGCCGACCACGCTCGAACCCTCGTCGTCGGTGCCGTCGCTGACGGTGTAGCCGACGGTGCCCAGGAGACCCGCGCTTCCGTCGGCGGTGCTGCCCGAGACGCGCAGGTCGTTCTGGGCGACCGTGTCGACGGTGAGCGACGCCCCGTCGGAGGCCGCAGGGGTCACGTCGCTGAGCAGCAGCACGCGACCGGTGGGATTGGACACCGCGCTGAAGACGTCGAGGGTCGCATCTTCTTGCGGGCGCACGAACGCCACGACCGGAGAGGTCGACAACTGCGCCGGCGCATCAGCGGGCAGAAGCGTGATGCGCGCGGTGCCGGTCGCATCGCGCCCCCCGCCGTTGACGGTGAAGTCGACGCGGTAGACCCCGGGGGCGGATGCCGTGAAGTCGAAGGTCGTGCTCCCCCCGACGACCGTCGCGGTGGCGGCGGCGTCGTCGAGCACGCGAACGGAGATGAGCGAGACGTCGCCGGCGGTCCCCGTGACGTGCGGGCCGACGTCGACCGCGAGCGAGGTGCCCACGGTGTCGATCCGCGCGAACGACTGCACGGCCAGCGCCGGGTCGGGCAGGACGCGGATCACGAGGGGCTTCGTCGTCACGGCGCCGTCGGTGTCGGCGACGGTCACGTCGAGCTGCACGTTCTGCTCCGCGCCCGAGCCGTCGTCGGCGTGCTGGTAGACCACGTCGCCGCCGGGGGTCGAGGCCACGGTGCCGACGTCACCCGGGTTGTCGACGGACAGCAGCAGCAGGGGGTCGCCGTCGGGGTCGACCCACCCGGGGAGCACGGGCACCGTGATGGTTCCGCCGCGCTGCACCTCGGGCGTGGGCCACTGCTGCAGGCACCCTTCGACGCCGCACCAGGCGGGCGCCGCGTTCGTCTCGGGGGGCGAGACGGTGAGGGTGACGGTGGTGGGCGCCGACGTGAGCCCGTCGACGGCGGTGCCGTCGGTGACGGTGTAGCTGAAGGTCGCGCTGCCGGTGGCGCCGGCGGCCACGCGGACTGCGAGGCGTTGGCCGGAGTCGGTGACGGTGAGCGTGCCGAAGCCGGGGTCGAGGCCGGTGACGCTCTCGGCGACGATGCTCAGGACGTCTTCGTTCGGATCATGGTCGTTCAGGAGCACGGGGAGAGTGGTGAGGCGTCCGGCGCGCACACCGAAGACGTCGGGCTCGGCGATCGGCGGCTTGGGATCGAGCACCACGCTCAGCTGTTCGTCGCTCTGCACGGCGGTCTGCTCGGTGCGGTCGTCGAGCGACCAGTTCTGGCTCGAGGCGACGAGCGCACCGTCGGGCACCGTCCACACCCAGCCCGTGCGGGTCTCGTTGAGGATGACCGCGTGATCGGTGGCGACGAACACCGGGCGACGCTGATCGGGCATGGTCTGGCCGGCGTAGTCGAGTTCGGTCTCGCCCTGATCCGAGCGCCACAGCGTGCCGCGCGCATCGCTGGGCAGGAGCCAGGCGGCGTACGCGACACCCTCGTGCGACAGCGGCCGCGCAGGCTGACCTAGCACGTTGCCGCCGCCGCCGACCTCGCGCCGCGGCTCCGAGCCGTCGGCGGGGATGCTCCACAGCGACTGGTCATCGGCGACGTAGACGGCCCGGGCATCGGCATCCGCATCGGAGACGACGAGCTGCTCGCCGGCGTCGATGTCGACGGGATCCGCGCCGCGTCTCCAGGTGCGGCCGGAGTCCGCGTCCACGAGCACCCAGGTGTCGCCCGCCGCCGAGAGCAGCGGCGTCGTCACCTGCGCGTCGAGCGCATCGCGGCCGCGGAGTTCGTCGGCCTCGATGTCGTAGCGGATGACGGAGCCGTCGGCGGACGAATAGGCGAACAGCATGCCCCGCGCATCGAGCGCCACGGCATCGGCCGTGTACGCCGGCGCGTCGTCGTCCGACGACGTGTCGAACGGGTCGAGCTCGGTGGCCGCCTGCCCCGCACGGCTGAGTCGGCTGGCGAACAGCGTCCCCGCATCGGTGCGGTAGACGACGTAGTCGCCCGCGGTGACGACCGAGGTCGTTCCCGGAGGGGTGTCGGGGGCGGCCTCGAGCTGGTCGTCCTGCAGGTCGACGGGCTGGGCCTCGTCGATGCGGGTGAGTTTGCTGAAGCTGTCGGTGAAGAGGAACGCGCCCTCGGGCGACTGCGCGACCTGACTCGGGTTGCCGGCGCTGCGCACGGTGTCGAGCTCGCCCACGGCGGTGTTCACCCGCGCGTAGCGCTGCCCGTCTCCGGTCTGCAGGGCCCACACCGAGGTGTCGACCTCGGGCGTCTGCTGCGCGTCGAGCCCGGGCCAGACGATGCTCGCCGTCACCACGAGCGCGGCGGCCGCGATGGTGGCCCCGAGGCCGGCGATTGTGCGGCGCTTCATCGCAGCACTCCCGTGGCGTACAGCGCGGCGACGACGACCGCTCCGGCGGTGACGAGGGTGGCGGATGCCAGGATCCACGGCAGCGCGCGCGAGGCGCCCGCGCTTCCCGAGGCGATGTCGGTGTCTTCGTCGCGGGCATAGCCGGTGATGCCGGACGAGCTGCGCAGCTTGCGCGAGCCCTCTCGCTCGATGCGCGAGCGGGCGGGGCCGCGCAGGGTGCCGTCGGCGAAATCGACGGCGCGCGCCGTGGCCGTCCATTCCGCGGCGGGCACCTCGAGCGGGGTCGCCGGCAGCCCCAGCTCGGTCTGCACGGCCTGGAGCGCCTCACCGAAGGCGCGGGCGCTCGCGTGGCGATCGGCTGGGTCGCGCGACATCGATCGGGCCAGCACCGCCTGCAGCGAAGCCGGGACGTCGCCGCGGCCGATGTCGGTGTACGAGGCGCGGGCGATGCGACGGCGCAACTGCTCGCGGGAGTTCTGACCCTTCTCGCGCCGCTCGAACGGGCTCTGGCCCGCGAGCAGCGAGTACACCGTCGCGCCGAGGCTCCACACCTCGCTGGCGACGGTGCCGGCGGTCTGCTCGGCGACGACCTCGGGGGCGCTCCACGGAACCGACATCGCGAGCATCTCGTCGGCCCCCTGGCGCACGAGCGACGACGAGATGCCGAAGTCCGCGAGAACAGGCGCCCCGAAGGTCGTGACGAGGATGTTGCTGGGCTTCACATCGCGGTGGATGAGGCCCGCGTGGTGCGCGGACTCGAGCGCACCCGCCATGCGCACCCCGATCGACAGCACCTCGGCCACCGGCATGCGCTCGACGCGATAGCGCTGCGAGAGCGAGCCGGGGCAGAACTCCATGACGATGTAGGGCCGACCGTCGGCGGAGATCCCCGCCTGATAGACGGTGACGATCGACGGGTGCGCCGACAGGTGGGCGAGCACGTCGGCCTCGGCGTTGAACATGCGCAGAAGATCGGGGTCGCGCACGTCGCTCGGCAGCACCTTCACCGCGACGTCGCGACGCGGCATGTCCTGGCCGTACAGGAACACATCGGCGAACCCGCCGGAGCCGAGGGGACGGATGTAGGCCAGCCCGGGCAGGATGGGCGGCGACGAGGGAAGGCGCTGCGGCATCGAGCCCCCTCCCCCGCACGACACGCCCGCACCGACGCGGCGGACAACCCGTCGATGCTAACAAAGCAGCCGATGAGACCCGCGCGCTCATCCACAGGGGTCAGGTGGCCGACGGCCCCGGTTCGCGCGGATCGAACGGAGCGTCGAGAGAGCGCGTCAGTTCGTCGAGGAGGGCAGCGATCTGCGGCTCGACGTACTCGGCGACCGCGGCCTGGATGCGGAGTCGGTGGTGCAGCAGAACCGTGCACACCTCTCGACCGATCATGTTGGCGTAGTCGTCGGCGAGACCCACCTCCTGCCGGAGCGCGGCCTTGGCGGCATCCGACAGGGGAGGAAGGGCGGGGAGCGCCGCGTCCTCCTCGGCGGCGAGACCCGACAGGGTGAACAGGAACGGCGAACCGGGCTCGGGGTCGGGGTCGAGCGGCATGCCCTCGAACTCCGGCTCGAGGTCTTCGGCGGGGCGATAGGTGCGGCGGCGATTGCGCTCGGCCTGCTGGTCGAGCTCGGCCTGCAGCATCGGCAGGTTGCGCGAGGTGTACTCGGCGACGGCGTGGTCGACGATGCTCTTCACCCGGGTCGACAGACCGTGCTGCACGCCGTGGGGCACGTCGGCTCCGAGCCCTGCCGCCGACAGCACCGGCGAGCCGAAGCACCGCCGGCACGGGGCGATGCGGCCGCGGTGGTTGGCGGGCTCCCAGCGCGGCAGCCAGCGCAGCCAGGCGTCGACCGCCTGGCTCACCTGCGACTCGAGGGAGCGCTCCACGGCCCTAAGGCTAGTGCGACACGCCCGGAAGCACGCGGATGCCGTGCTGCGCGCCGCGTCGGAGCCGCCGTCGCACGCGGAGATCAGGGCGCGTCGTCGTCGTCCTCCCAGCGCCAGCGCGGGCCGCTGGTGCGGGCGCGCACGAGGAAGACACCGAAGAACGCTGCCAGGAGCGCCGCGAGGGCGACGACGGGGCCGGCGAATCCGATGGCCACACTCCCCGCCGCCGAGAGCCCCCGCGCCGGATCGGCTCCGCTGACGAGCGCTCCGACGACGATGCCGAGGATCTCGCCCACATAGGCGCCGATGGCACACGGCACCGCCGTCAGGTACGACGGCGGGTCGGCCCGCACACCCCACAGCAGCACGCCCGCGAACGCGGCGAAGGCGAACACCTGCCCGATGACACCCGGGACGACCCCCAGGCCGCGCACCGGGATGACGTCGGCGTCGAGCACGAGACTCGCCACCCCGAGCCCGCCGATCGACAGCGCGACGCAGACGACGGTCGCGAAGACGACGGCGACCGGCGGGGTGACCCCCGCCGGTCGCGGCTCGTGCGTCATGGCATCCGGTCTCAGCGCTGAGAGAGCTGAGGGCCGGCCTCGAGGGTGCGCTCGTACTCGCGCTGCGCCTCGGCGTTGATCTCGGTGACGCGGCGACCGCGGGCCGACACCCACGCGCCGAACCAGATGGTGAGCTCACGGCCGAGGACGAAGGCCACGATTCCGAGCGGCGCGAGGAGGTTGTCCTGCAGCAGCTCGAACGACTGACGCGCGGTGATCATCCAGAACGGGGCGCCCAGGAGCACGCCCAGCAGGTGACCGGCCCAGGCGACGACGCCCACGAGCAGGCCCCAGACCACCCAGTGGCCCCACCGTCCGCGGTTGATCAGCGCGCCGAGGAACCAGAAGCCGAGGTAGAAGGCCACCGTCGGAACCCAGAGGCCCGCCGTGGCGAGGGTTGCGAGCGCCTCGCGACCGAGGTCGGCCGCGACGAAGTCTCCGGAGAGCAGGCCCAGACCGAGCGTGGCCGCGAGGTACAGCACGGCGAAGACGAGGGCGGCGAGCAGACCGATGGCGCCGGCCGCGCCGCGGTTGCCGCGCGGACGGGGCGCCTCGGGCGCCTGCACGAAGATGGGCTGCGCACCGCCGCCGACGCGGGCGGGCTCGTCGTAGACGGGCGCGGTGGATGCGGTGGCGGCACCGGTCCCGGCGGCCGCACCGGCCGCGGCTCCGGCGACCGCGGGAGCGGCGGTGGTCGCTGCCGTCCGGTCGACGTGGTCGGTCTGCGCCACGGGGGCGTCGTACGCGGTGGTGCGCGGCGCCGCGTTCTCGGACTCGGCGGAGGCGGCGTAGGCGGCCCAGCGAGCGTCTTCGTCGTCGAGATCCGTCTGCGAGGTGGACTGCGGCGGCACCGGCGAGGCGTCGTGCACGACGGGAGCCGTGTGCTCGCTGCGCGCGGCGAGCGGAGCCGCGGTCTCGCGCTCGTGGTCTTCGCGCTCGTCCCAGGCGGCCTGCGCCTCCTGCGGGTCGACCGCATCGCGGCGCGCCGCCTCGGCGTCGGCGAGTCCCTCGTGGGCTCGGCCGACGACGTCGTGCCCTTCGTCCTTGGGTTCAGCGACGGGGTCGCCGTACGACTGATGGTCGCTCATGGGGTCTCCTCACGCGATGCTTGCCGCGCAAGGCTATCCCGGGACCTGCGGGCCACCGCGCAGGCGTGCCGGGCATTGTCGTCTCGACCGTGTCGGCGGGGGCGCTTAGGGTATCAGCATGCCTCGTCGACCGCTCCGCCCGGCCCTGACCGCCGTCGCGCTCGGCGCGGCGATGCTCGCTCTCACCGCGTGCGCGCCCGCCGCCGACGAGTCCGCACCAGCGCCGTCGGCGACCGTCTCCTCGTCGCCGACCCCCATCCCGACGATCACCCAGACGGCGACGGCCGTGCGCATCCCCGCGGACTGCCGATCCATGCTCACGGCGGACGTGCTGGCGCAGCTGGGCGACACTCCCCTGAACGATCCCGCGATGGGCCCCTCGGGTGCACAGCCCGACGGCTCGCTGACCTGCATCTGGCGCGACCCGGCCGCCGACACCACCGGACTCGTCACCCACATCACGCGCATGGACCGCGGACCGGCCCTCGACATGCTCAACGACCTCGTCTCGACGCAGGGGTTCAGCTGCTACACCCCCGACGCGGGCACGCGCTGCGAGAAGACCTGGATCAACGACACCTACCCCGTCAACGACGGGCGCACGCTCTACTGGCGCGACGACGTGCTGATCGACACGCAGTACTCGAACCTGGCGCCCACGGGGTACACGGCCAGCATCATCTCGTCGATCTTCGGGTCGTAATCCCGCCGCGGGTCCGCGGGACTCCTCACTCGCCGAAGAAGGCGTGCGACGCCACGATCGCGGCGTAGTCCGGGGGCTGCCAGTCGACCAGGGTCGACGACACCCATCGGTCGGCGCGCAGGTCGTGGATCTCGACCACCCCGCCCGCCTCGCGTTCGCAGTGGACGGTGTCGGCTTCCGTCGTGCACGCGAAGCCCTGACCGGCCAGCGTCGCCTGCACGGCCGCGGACCCCTGCGCGGACACCGTGGAGACCGTCGTCTCGAGGGAGCGATCCCCCTCTCCGCGCCAGTGACACGTGACGACCACCGTGGCTCCGGCGGCCGCGACGGCCTCCGGCGTCGAGGCGGCGGCCGTGTGCCGCTGCGAGAGCAGGGCACCCGGCGACCACACGAGCGACGACCAGAGCGGCTGGGAGTAGAGGTGCCGGCAATCCGAGGCCGGGGTCGGGGGCGTCTCCGCCGTGTCGGACGAGACCGTCGATGCGGCGCGCAGGGTCTCACCGACGAAATCGACCGCGACCGGCACGCCGGGCATCGCGAGCACGACGAGGCCGCCGACGGCGGCTGCGCACAACAACCCCGCCGGCCAGGCCAGCCACAGGCTGCG
This sequence comes from Microbacterium sp. BH-3-3-3, assembly GCF_007679045.1. Classification (GTDB taxonomy): domain Bacteria; phylum Actinomycetota; class Actinomycetes; order Actinomycetales; family Microbacteriaceae; genus Microbacterium; species Microbacterium algihabitans. Next base: position 914,765 of record NZ_VEFS01000001.1, read on the forward strand.
TCCACCGATCCGGGCCATGCGTTCCTCCGCATCCACGGTAGGCGCACCACCCCGCGGGAGCGGGTCCCCGACACGCCGCGACCCCGCCCCGACACGCCGTCGACACCGCCCTGACACGACGAAGGCCCCCGGCGCGAGCCGGGGGCCTTCGGGGTGATCAGGATGCCGCGTCGAGGACGCGGCATCCCTGAATCAGTTGTCTTCGCGACTTCGTCGCTCGGCAACTTCAATCGGCTCGGTCGAGCGAGCGAGCTCGCTCTCCTCTCGCCTCGATCAGTTGTACGTGCCGGGCGTGAAGTCGTCCGTCGAGAAGCTGTCGAAGTCGACGTAGCTCAGGTCGGCGTCGCTGTACGCGCCGTCCGAGGCGAAGATGCGGTTGGGGTACCGCTCGCTCTTGGCCTCTTCCGTCGCCTCGACCGTGACGTTGCGGTACTTCGCAAGTCCGGTTCCGGCGGGGATGAGCTTTCCGATGATGACGTTCTCCTTGAGGCCGACCAGCGGGTCGCTCTTGCCCTCCATGGCCGCCTGCGTCAGGACGCGGGTGGTCTCCTGGAACGACGCGGCCGACAGCCACGACTCGGTCGCGAGCGACGCCTTGGTGATACCCATCAGCTCGGGACGACCCGACGCGGGGCGCTTGCCCTCGCCGACCGTCTCGCGGTTGATGGTCTGGTAGCGCTTGAAGTCCACCAGCTCACCGGGCAGCAGGTCGGTGTCGCCGTGGTCGACGACGGTGACCTTGCGGAGCATCTGTCGGACGATGACCTCGATGTGCTTGTCGTGGATCGGCACACCCTGCGAGCGGTACACGCCCTGGACGCCGTTGACGAGGTACTTCTGCACCTCGCGGGCACCCTGCACGCGCATGACCTCCTTGGGGTCGAGCGTTCCGACCAGGATCGGCTCGCCGACCGAGACGTGCTGGCCGTCCTCGACCAGGAGCGTCGCGCGCTTCAGGACGGGGTAGACCACGGGCTCGTCGCCGTTGTCGGGCGTGAGGATGACCTTCTTGGCCTTGTCGGTCTCGTCGATCGTGATGCGGCCGTCGGCCTCGGCGATCGGCGACGCACCCTTGGGGGTACGGGCCTCGAACAGCTCCTGCACACGGGGAAGACCCTGCGTGATGTCATCCGCCGACGCCGAACCACCGGTGTGGAAGGTACGCATCGTCAGCTGGGTACCGGGCTCACCGATCGACTGGGCGGCGATGATGCCGACGGCCTCGCCGATGTCGACGATCTTGCCGGTGGCCAGCGAACGGCCGTAGCACTTCGCGCAGACACCCACGGCCGAGTCGCAGGTCAGCACGGAGCGGACCTTGATCGACTCCACGCCACCCTCGACCAGCTTGTTGATGAGCACGTCACCCACGTCGTCGCCGGCCTCGGCCAGCACGGTGCCCTGCGCGTCGACGACCGCCGTGGCGAGCGTGCGAGCGAACACCGAGTTCTCGACGTTGGCGTCCTTGACCAGCGAACCGGTCGAGTCGGCGGCGGCGATCGGGAGCTCGAGGCCCTTCGACGTGCCGCAGTCCTCTTCGCGGATGATGACGTCCTGCGAGACGTCGACGAGACGACGCGTCAGGTACCCCGAGTCGGCCGTACGGAGGGCCGTGTCGGCCAGACCCTTACGGGCACCGTGCGTCGCGATGAAGTACTCGGCGACCGACAGACCCTCGCGGTACGAGGAGATGATCGGACGCGGGATGATCTCACCCTTGGGGTTGTTCACCAGGCCTCGCATACCCGCGATGTTGCGGATCTGCAGCCAGTTACCACGGGCGCCCGACGAGACCATGCGGTTGATGGTGTTGTCGGCGGGGAAGTTGTCCCGCATCGCCTTCTGGACCTCGTCGGTGGCCTCGGTCCAGATCTTGATGAGCTCCTGACGACGCTCGGCGTCGGTGGTGAGACCCTTCTCGTACTGGCCCTGGACCTTCGCGGCCTGCTTCTCGTAGCCCGCGACGATCTCTGCCTTGTTCGGCGGGGTGAGGATGTCGCTCAGCGCCACCGTGACACCCGAACGGGTGGCCCAGTAGAAGCCGGCGTCCTTGATGCGGTCGAGCGAAGCAGCGACCTCCACCTTCGGGTACTCCTCGGCGAGCTTGTTGACGATCTGCGACAGCTTGCCCTTGTCGGCCTGCTCGCGGACGAACGGGTAGCCCTTGGGGAGCGTGTCGTTGAAGATCGCCTGTCCGAGCGACGCGTCGACCAGACCGTGCTTCTCGTAGCCCTCGGGCGCCTGGCCCTCGAGGAACGTGAGGCCGGGGATGCGGATGCGCGCCTTGGCCTGCAGGTCGAGGGTGCCCTCGTCCTTGGCCAGGATCGCCTCGCCCACCGAACCGAACGCACGGCCTTCGCCCTTCGCACCCTCCTTGAGGGTGGTCAGGTGGTGCAGACCGATGATCATGTCCTGCGAGGGCAGGGTCACCGGACGACCGTCCGACGGCTTGAGGATGTTGTTCGAGGCGAGCATCAGCACGCGCGCCTCGGCCTGGGCCTCGACCGACAGCGGAAGGTGGACGGCCATCTGGTCACCGTCGAAGTCGGCGTTGAACGCCGCGCACACGAGCGGGTGCAGCTGGATCGCCTTGCCCTCGACGAGCTGGGGCTCGAACGCCTGGATGCCGAGACGGTGCAGGGTGGGTGCACGGTTCAGCAGCACGGGGCGCTCGCGGATGATCTCCTCGAGCACGTCCCAGACCTCGGGACGGTAGCGCTCGACGGCGCGCTTGGCGGCCTTGATGTTCTGCGAGTGACCGAGGTCGATCAGGCGCTTGATCACGAAGGGCTTGAACAGTTCGAGAGCCATCTGCTTGGGCAGACCGCACTGGTGGAGCTTGAGCTGGGGTCCGACGATGATGACGGAACGGCCCGAGTAGTCCACGCGCTTTCCGAGCAGGTTCTGGCGGAAGCGACCCTGCTTTCCCTTGAGCATGTCGCTCAGGGACTTCAAGGCGCGGTTGCCGGTACCGGTGACGGGGCGACCACGGCGACCGTTGTCGAACAGTGCGTCGACGGCCTCCTGCAGCATGCGCTTCTCGTTGTTGACGATGATCTCGGGGGCACCGAGGTCGATCAGGCGACGAAGGCGGTTGTTGCGGTTGATCACGCGACGGTAGAGGTCGTTCAGGTCGGAGGTGGCGAAACGGCCACCGTCGAGCTGGACCATCGGACGAAGCTCCGGCGGGATGACCGGGACGACGTCGAGCACCATCGAGGCCGGGCTCATGCCGGTCTGCAGGAACGAGTTGACGACCTTCAGGCGCTTGATCGCGCGGATCTTGCGCTGACCCTTGCCCTCGGAGATCTGCAGGTGCAGGTTGTCGGCCTCGGCCTGCAGGTCGAAGGCCTCGAGACGACGCTTGATCGACTCCGCGCCCATGTGGGCCTCGAAGTACTGACCGAAGCGGTCCTGGAGCTCGTGGAAGACGTCGTCTTCGGGCTTCAGGGCGCCCACCTCGAGCGTGCGGAAGTCCTCCCACACGCGCTCGAGCTTGGCGATCTGCTCGTCGGCGTTCTTGCGGGCCGCCGTCATGTCCTTCTCGGCGGCGTCCTTGACCTTCTTCTTCTGGTCGGCCTTGGCACCCTCGGCCTCGAGAGCCGCGAGCTCCTCCTCCAGCTTGGCCATGCGCGCCGCGATGCGGGCGTCACGACGGTCGCCGAGCGTCTTGAGCTCGAGACGGATGTTGTTCTCCTGCGTCGCCAGGTCGCGGTGACGAGCATCCTCGTCGACCGAGATGACCATGTAGGCGGCGAAGTAGATGACCTTCTCGAGGTCCTTCGGCGCCATGTCGAGCAGGTAGCCGAGGCGCGAGGGCACGCCCTTGAAGTACCAGATGTGCGTGACGGGCGCGGCGAGCTCGATGTGGCCCATACGCTCGCGACGGACCGAGCTCTTGGTGACCTCGACGCCGCAGCGCTCGCAGACGATGCCCTTGAAGCGGACGCGCTTGTACTTTCCGCAGGCACACTCCCAGTCGCGGGAGGGTCCGAAGATCTGCTCGCCGAAGAGGCCGTCCTTCTCGGGCTTCAGCGTGCGGTAGTTGATCGTCTCGGGCTTCTTGACCTCACCGAAGGACCAACGACGGATGTCGTCGGCGGTGGCCAGACCGATACGGATCTGATCGAAAGTGGTTGATTCGAGCACTGGTTCTCCTGTGTCGGAATTCTCTGAAATCTGAGCTGGGTCGCTGAGCTGGAAGCTCAGATCTCGTCGATCGACGAGGACTCGAAGCGGCTGGAGATGTTGATGCCGAGCTCTTCCGCAGCGCGGAAGGCGTCGTCATCCGTGTCGCGCAGGTTGACAGCCGTGCCGTCGGCCGAGAGGACCTCGACGTTCAGGCAGAGCGACTGCATCTCCTTCATGAGCACCTTGAAGGACTCGGGGATGCCGGGCTCCTGGATGTTCTCGCCCTTGACGATGGCCTCGTACACCTTGACGCGGCCGAGGATGTCGTCGGACTTGATCGTGAGGAGCTCCTGCAGCGCGTACGCGGCACCGTAGGCCTCGAGCGCCCACACTTCCATCTCACCGAAGCGCTGACCACCGAACTGCGCCTTACCACCGAGCGGCTGCTGGGTGATCATCGAGTACGGGCCCGTCGAACGCGCGTGGATCTTGTCGTCGACGAGGTGGTGCAGCTTCAGGATGTACATGTAGCCGACCGAGATGGGCGCCGGGAACGGCTCGCCGGAGCGACCGTCGAACAGCAGCGTCTTACCCGTGGAGTCGACCAGGCGGTCGCCGTCGCGGTTCGGGATCGTCGAGTCGAGCAGACCCGCGATCTCGGCCTCGAACGCACCGTCGAACACCGGGGTGGCGACCTTCGTGCCGGGAGCCGCCTCGCGGGCGACCTCGGGCAGCTGGGCGGCCCACTCGGGCGTGCCCTCGACCTTCCAACCCTGCTGGGCGATCCAGCCGAGGTGGAGCTCGAGGACCTGGCCGAAGTTCATTCGACCCGGGATGCCGAGCGGGTTGAGGATGATGTCGACCGGCGTGCCGTCGGACAGGAAGGGCATGTCCTCGATCGGGAGGATCTTGGCGATGACACCCTTGTTGCCGTGGCGGCCGGCGAGCTTGTCGCCCTCGGTGATCTTGCGCTTCTGGGCGATGTAGACCACGACGCGGCGGTTGACGCCCGAGCCGAGCTCGTCGTCACCGTCTTCGGCGTTGAACTCCTTGACGGCGATGATCGTGCCCTGCTCGCCGTGGGGCACCTTCAGCGAGGTGTCACGGACTTCGCGGCTCTTCTCGTTGAAGATCGCGCGGAGCAGGCGCTCCTCGGCGCTCAGCTCGGTCTCGCCCTTGGGCGTGACCTTGCCGACGAGGATGTCGCCGGGACGCACCTCGGCACCGATGCGGATGATGCCGCGGTCGTCGAGGTCCTTCAGCAGGTCGGGGCTGACGTTGGGGAGGTCACGGGTGATCTCCTCCTTGCCGAGCTTGGTGTCGCGCGCGTCGACCTCGTACTCCTCGATGTGGATCGACGACAGCGTGTCGTCCTTCACGAGGTCCTGGCTGAGGATGATCGCGTCCTCGAAGTTGTGGCCTTCCCAGGTCATGAACGCCACGAGGAGGTTCTTGCCGAGGGCGAGCTCGCCGTTCTCGGTCGCAGGACCGTCGGCGATGACCTCGCCGGCCTCGATGCGCTCGCCGGCCGAGACGACCACGCGCTGGTTGTACGACGTGCCCTGGTTGGAACGGTCGAACTTGCGCAGGAAGTAGTCCTGCGTGCCGCCCTCGTCGAGCTGGATGGTCACGACGTCGGCCGAGACCTCCAGGACCACACCGGCCTTGTCGGCGGTGACCACGTCACCGGCGTCGATGGCTGCGAAGCCCTCCATACCGGTACCCACGACGGGCGACTCGCTGCGCACGAGCGGCACGGCCTGGCGCTGCATGTTCGCACCCATGAGGGCGCGGTTGGCGTCGTCGTGCTCGAGGAACGGGATGAGCGAGGTCGCCACCGACACCATCTGGCGCGGCGAGACGTCCATGTAGCCGATCTCGTCGTTCGGGAAGAGGTCGACCTCGCCACCCTGGCCACGACGGGCGAGGATGCGGTCCTCGACGAAGTGTCCGTCGGCCTGGAGGGCGACACCGGCCTGGGCGACGATGTGGTCGCTCTCTTCGCTGGCGGTGAGGTAGTCGATCTGGTCGGTCACCCGGCCGTCGACGACGCGACGGTACGGGGTCTCGATGAAACCGAAGGCGTTGATGCGGGCGAACGAGGCCAGCGAGCCGATCAGACCGATGTTCGGGCCTTCAGGGGTCTCGATGGGGCACATGCGGCCGTAGTGCGACGGGTGGACGTCGCGGACCTCGACGCCGGCGCGCTCACGCGACAGACCGCCGGGGCCCAGGGCCGACAGGCGGCGCTTGTGGGTCAGACCCGCGAGCGGGTTGTTCTGGTCCATGAACTGCGACAGCTGCGAGGTTCCGAAGAACTCCTTGATCGCGGCGACGACGGGGCGCACGTTGATCAGGGTCTGCGGCGTGATCGCCTCGATGTCCTGCGTGGTCATGCGCTCGCGGACGACGCGCTCCATGCGCGACAGACCGGTGCGGACCTGGTTCTGGATGAGCTCGCCGACGGCGCGGATGCGACGGTTGCCGAAGTTGTCGATGTCGTCGGTGTCGAGACGGATCTCGGCGGCCTGGCCACCGCGGACGCCGTCGAACGTGACGTCACCGCGGTGCAGGCGCACGAGGTACTTGATCGTGGCGACGATGTCGTCGACGGTCAGCACCGAGTCGCTCAGCGGCTTGTCGAGACCGAGCTTCTGGTTGATCTTGTAGCGACCCACCTTGGCCAGGTCGTAGCGCTTGGAGTTGAAGTAGAAGTTGTCCAGCAGCGCACGGGCGGCCTCGGCGGCGACCTGCTCGCCCGGACGGAGCTTGCGGTAGATGTCGCGGAGGGCGTCTTCCTTCGTGAGGATCGTGTCCTTGGACAGCGTCTCTTCGATGGAGTCGAAGCCGGCGAACTCGGCGAGGATGTCTTCGCTGGTCAGGCCGAGGGCCTTGAGGAAGACGGTGACCGACTGCTTGCGCTTGCGGTCGATGCGCACGCCGACCTGGTCGCGCTTGTCGATCTCGAACTCGAGCCAGGCTCCGCGCGAGGGGATGACGCGCGCCGACACGATGTCCTTGTCGGAGGTCTTGTCGGGCGTCTTGTCGAAGTAGACACCGGGCGACCGCACGAGCTGCGACACGACGACACGCTCGGTGCCGTTGATGATGAACGTTCCCTTGTCGGTCTGGAGCGGGAAGTCGCCCATGAAGACCGTCTGGGTCTTGATCTCACCGGTCTGGTGGTTCATGAACTCGGCCTCGACGTACAGCGGGGCGGCGTAGGTCTTGCCGCGCTCCTTGCACTCTTCGATCGAGTACTTCTCGGGCTCGAGGTACGGGTTCGTGAACGAGAGCTGCATCGTCTCGCTCAGGTCTTCGATGGGAGAGATCTCCTCGAAGATCTCCTCGAGTCCGCTGATCTCGGGGACGTCGGTGCGTCCCTGTTCCTGGGCCTCGGCGACGCGCGCCTTCCAGGCTTCGTTACCGACGAGCCAGTCGAACGACTCGGTCTGCAGTGCGAGCAGATCGGGAACGGTCAGCTTGTCGGAGATCTTCGCGAACGAGAGGCGGGATGCTCCGCGTCCGCTCTTGGGGGTGGTGGTGGTGGATGCGTTGCTCGCAGCAGCCAAGGGAATAACCTCCAGAAGCCCGGGCGAGGGGCTCGTGATTCCTTGTCGTCAGGTGGAGTGCGTTCCTGCCCCGATAACCTGCTCGCCGCACACCGCGATGAAGCGGGGACGGGCAGGCTCAGCCGACCACCATATGAGGGCAGGGGGAATCGAGGAGCGCAAAGTCCAAGCATACGCGGGAGGACTCGCCGTGTCCAGTCCAATTCTTGACGCGTCTGCGGACCTGCGGTATAACCGCGTGCGCCCGTCCGGCATTCCCCTCGCGGGCACCATTCAGCCGCGCCGGAATCGCACCCGATCGCCCGGCCGCACCTGCGCGAGCGCGTCGAGCGCGGCATCCGGAACCACCCCGATCACGGGGTAGCCGCCGGTCACGGGACCGTCGGCCAGCAGGATCACCGGGCGCCCGTGCGGGGGGACCTGGATCGCCCCGGGGCGCATGCCCTCGCTGGGCAGCTCCTCGTGGCGCACGCGCGCGAGGGCGGGGCCGTCGAGGCGGATGCCGATGCGGTCGAGGTCGGGCGAGACGGTCCAGGTCGTCTCGATCACGGCGTCGACGGCGGCGGGGGCGAACCACTCCGCCCGGGGTCCGCGCCCGAGCCCCACCTCGAGCACCGACGGCGGCACCGACCAGGGGAACCCGTCGATCGCGGGGATCTCGCCGACCGCGGCTCCGCTGTGCACGACGGCGTCCGCCTGCAGCGGCGCGGGGCCGAGACCGGCGAGCACATCGGTCGCACGGGAGCCGAGGGCGGTGGGCGCGTCGACTCCCCCGCGGATCGCGAGGTACAGCCGCAGGCCCGCGCGGGCGGGCGCGATCGACAGCTCGGCGCCGGCGGGCAGCAGCAGGGGCGCGTAGGCGTCGGCGGCGCGGCCGTCGACGGAGACGTCGGCGAGCGCACCCGTCACGGCGACCCAGGTGTCGACCTCGGCCCGTGCGCGGAAGCCGCCGAGGGTGATCTCGATGCCCGCGGCCGACTCGGCGTTGCCGACGAGGCGGTTCGCGATGCGCAGCGCTGCCCGGTCGAGGGCGCCGGAGCGTGCCACCCCGAGGGACGCGCGGCCGGGGCGCCCGAGGTCCTGCACGGTGGCGAGCGGGCCGGGCGCGAGGATGCGCAGGGCGGGGGTCGCCTGCCGGGCGGACACCGGGGGTGGCGCAAGGACCCGGCCGGTGTCTCCCTTGACCCGCACCCGCACCCGCGCGGGCACGAATCGCACGCGGGCTCGGGGCGGCAGCAACACGGGCTCGGCGGCATCCGGATCGAACAGCACCGCGTCGGTCGAGGCGATCAGCCGCCACCCTCCCGGGGTGTCGCGCGGATACGCACCGGTGAAGGAGCCCGCGAGGCCGACGGCTCCCGCGGGGACCCGCGTGCGCGGCCGGGCGAGACGCGGCACGTCGAAGGGCCAGTCCGGGCTCACGAGGTAGGCGAAGCCGGGTGCGAAGCCGGTGAACGCCACCGTCCACTCCGCGGCGCGGTGGCGGGCGACGAGGTCGTCGGGGCGGATGCCGAGGAGCTCGGCGGTGTCCGCCAGGTCGACGCCGTCGTAGCGCACGGGCACCTCGACACGGGGCCCGGGGGGCGCGGCATCCGGAACCGCCGTCTCGGCCGCGCGCACCCAGGCGCCCACGACCGCCGCGGAGGTGCGGCGCGGGTCGAAGGACACCAGCACCGTGCGGGCGGCCGGCACGAGATCGTCGACGCCGGGGAGAGGATCCGCGGCGAGCGCCGCGTGCAGACGCGTGACGGCCGCGAGGTCGGCCACCTCGGCGAGCACGGCGCGCTCCCCCATCGGCCGCAGGATCACCACGGGGCGCGCACCTCGACACCGGCGTCGTCGAGGGCCGAGCGCACGGCCCGCGCCATCGCCACCGCGGCGGGGGTGTCGCCGTGCAGGCAGAGCGACGCGGCGCGCACCTCGAGCGTCGTCCCCTCCACCGTCTCGACGAGGCCGTCGCGCACGAGGCTCACAGCGCGTTCCGCCACGACCGCGGGATCGTCGACCAACGCCCCCGGTTCGTCGCGCGGGACGAGGCCCCCGACACGGGTGTAGCCGCGGTCGAGGAAGCCCTCGTGCACGAAGGGAAGGTCCGCGGATGCCGCGGCCCCGGCGATCGCACCGGGCATGCCCAGCACGGGCAGGGCGCGGCCGAGCCGCGCGGAGAGGTCGGCGACGGCGGCGACGACGGCCTCCGCCTGCCGGTGGTCGACGGTGACCGCGTGATAGAGGGCGCCGTGCGGCTTGACGTAGCGGAGGTCCGCCCCGGCGGCGGCGAGAGCGGAGAGCTGGCGGGAGACCCCCGCGCGCAGATCCGCGGGGTCGGGGTCGCGGCGGATCCGACCGAAGTTCGCGCGATCGTCGTACGACGGGTGGGCCCCCACGGCGACGCCGAAGCGCGCGGCCCGCTCGACCGACGCCCGCATCGACGCGGCATCTCCCGCGTGCCCGCCGCACGCGACGTTCGCGCTCGAGATGACGGCGAACATCGCCTCGTCGTCGGCCGTGGGCACGCCGTCGACGGTCTCGCCGAGGTCGGCGTTCAGGTCCACCCGCATGCCGCCACGGTACCGGCGGGCGGCCCGACGCGGGCGGGCGCGGGGCGGGCCGCGGGTTAGCGTTGACGCATGGCACGGATGCGCGTGGAACCCGACGATGCTCCGACGGCGCGCCTGTCGGACGGATCCCTCGCACGCGTCACGCCCTCGGGCTTCGTCTCGGGCTTCGAACTGGTGGTCGACGGCACGCCGCAGTCGCACGTCGACCTCGACGATCCCACGCACCTGCACTTCGAGTACGTGGCGCGCATGGGTGCCGTCATCGACAGACTCCGGATGCCGGGGCAACCCCTCACCGCCGTGCACCTGGGTGCGGGGGCGCTGACCCTGCCGCGGTACGTCGAGGCCACGCGGCCCGGATCGCGCCAGCAGGTCATCGAGCTCGAGCCGGCGCTCTGGGACCTCGTGCGGGAGAACCTCCCCCTCCCCCGCGGCGCCGCCGTGCGCGTGCGCATCGGCGACGCCCGCGCGGGCGTCTCGCGGTTGCCCGCCGGGCTCACCGGCGCGGTCGACCTCCTCGTGAGCGACGTCTACTCCGGCGCGCAGACGCCGGCCCACCTGACGACCGTGGAGTTCTACCGCGACGCCGCGCGACTGCTCGCCCCCGACGGGGTGCTGCTGGTCAACGTGTCGGACGGGCCCGGCCTCGCCTTCGCCCGTCGACAGGTCGCGACGGTGCGCGCCGTCCTGCCCGAGGTGATCGTGCTCGCCGAGGTGCAGGTGCTCAAGGGGCGCCGCTTCGGCAACCTCGTGGTGGCCGCCTCCGCCGCGGCGCTCCCCGTCGAGTGGCTCCCCCGGCTCATGGCCGCCGGCCCCCACCCCGCGAAGGTCGCACAGGGCGCCGAGATCGACGAGTTCATCCGCGACGCCCGACCGGCCACCGACGCCGACGCGACGCCGTCGCCCAAGCCCTCGGCATCCATCTTCGAGAGGTGACCGCGTGGCGCGCCCGCCCGCGGGGCGCGGGCATCGCAGACTGGAACCCTGCCTGACCGAGAGGAGCGACGGTGAGCTTTATCCACGGGTACGACCCCGACACGTTGCGTGAGATCACCGACTCTCGTGAGTGCGCGGACCGTCTCGAGGAGATCGGTTCGCAGCGCAGTCTGCACGCGCTGCTCGAGCGCGTGTGGTTGCTGAAAGTGCTGGACCGCTTCGACGAGGCCCTCGACATCTCCGAGCAGTCCGTGCGCGTCGCCCGCATGGCCGGCACCCGTCGCGACCTGCTGCGCGCGCGCATCCTGCACGCCACGATCATGCAGTGCCGCGGCGCCTACGCCGCCGCCGAGCAGGAGCTCACCATGTGCGCCGAAGAGGCCGAGGGCCAGGGCTGGGCGAGCATCGCCGCCTTCGCGCTGCAGCACCGCGGCAAGGTGCACTACGACGAGGGCGATTACGAAGGCGCCCGCCGCGACTTCAAGCAGGCACTCTTCCTGCGCCAGAACTCCGGCGCGACCGACAAGCAGCTCGAATCGACCCTGCTCGCGATCGACGCCGCCGACCGTCGCCGCGCTCGCGAGGTCGTCGCGAGTTGAGTGTCGGAGCTTCGGCTTAGTCTTCCGGTCATGTCCGACCTGCAGCGTGTGCGCATCTGGGCCGAGGCGCTGATCGCCCTCCACCTCGATGCGTCGTGGACGTTCGCCTTCGACAACGCCAAGCGCCGCGCGGGGCTGTGCGACTACACCCGCAAGCGCATCAGCGTGTCGCGCTACCTCACCGCCCGCTACGACGACGACACCAACCACCAGACGCTGCTGCACGAGGTGGCGCACGCCCTGGCGGGTCCGGCCGCGGGCCACGGCCCGGGCTGGAAGCGGGTCGCTCTCGACCTCGGTTACGTCGGCGGCACGACGCACGCGGGCGAGACCGCCAACGAGCTCGCCCCGTGGGTGGGCACCTGCCCGGCCGGTCACGTCGCCTATCGGCACCGCCGGGCCACCCGGCCGACCTCGTGCGCGCGCTGCGCCCCGTCGTTCGACCCGCGCTTCGCGCTGACGTGGGAGCACCGCGAGATCAGCACCGCGACGCGTCTGGCGGCGGCGACGCCGCGCTGAGCCGGGTTCTGCGCGGCGTACCTGCTCAGGCGGGGCCGAACACCCCGTCGCGCAGCACGGGGACGACGGATGCCGCGTCGCGGGCCGCCGCGTGCAGCACGCCGTCGCGACCGCCGTCGGCCGCCAGCGCCCGCCCCGTGCCGCTCGCGGTGAGCAGATGCCGCACGGCGCCCCCGAGGGCGCGGAACCCTTCTCCCGCGACCGCGGCATCGGGCGACGCGTGGTCGATGCCGAGGTCGCCGAGCGCCGCGATCACCGCTCCCGCCCCGAGCAGGTCGTCGACCGCGAAGCGGACAGCCTCGTCGCCGTCGGGGTACCCGGCCGCGACGATCGAGATGCTCGTACGCTCTCCGCGCGCTCGCTGCACCGCGAGCACGTGGTCGGCGACCGCGGCGGCATTGCGCAGACCGCCGACGACGACGTGGGCTCCCGCGGCCTCTGCGGCGAGCGCGAGAGCCGCCGCGGGGTCGTCGTCGCCCGCCAGGTCGAGGGCAGCGCCGTGCTCCACCGCCGAGAGGGCGTGGGCGGTCAGGCCGAGGGTCTGCACGACCACGACGACGTGCGCCGGAGCGAGGCGGTCGAAGCTCCGCCGCCCCCAGTCGAAGCGGACCTGGTAGTCGGACTGCGCGTGGGGATCACTGCTCGGCATCCTTCGAGCCTAGAACGCCAGGCTCCGGCTCCGCCGCGTCAAGCCGGGGTCGATACCGACGGTCGTCGTGCAGCATGGGCCGCATGCGCATTCTGCTGAAGTTCGTCGTCGACTGCGACCCGGATGCCGCCTGGCGCGCCCTGCACTCGCCGCGCGCCGTGGCGGAGCTCTACGGTCCCCTGCTCGATGTGGAGGCGCTCGGCACGATGCCCACGTCGTTCGAATCAGGCGACGACGTGCCCGTGCAGATGAGCGTGGCAGGACTCGTGCCGGTCGGACGCCAGCTCATCTCGGTGGCCGATCGGGAGACGCGCGACGGAAACGGCCGGGTGCGCGTGTTCCGCGACTGGGGCGTGCCGCTGACCGGTCCGCTCGCGGCGCTCGACGTGTGGGACCACCAGATGGCGGTGTCTGCGGCTCCGGGCGATCCGTCGAAGACCCTCTGGCGCGAACGGCTGACCATCGGCGGCGCCGCGGCGCCCGCGCTGTGGCCGGGACTGTGGGCGACCTGGCAGTGGCGCGCGACGCGCATCAAGGCCCTCGCCCCGACCTGGGCGCACGACCCGGAGTCCGAGCCCGAGCCCGAGAGCCCCGCCTCGTCATGACCGTGCTGTCGGTGCGCTCCGCGAGGCCCGCCGACGGTCGGCGCATCGCTCAGGTGCACGTGCGGAGCTGGACGGAGGCGCACGCCGGGACCATGCCGCGTTCGCTTTCGGACGCTCTCGATGAGGACCTGTCGGCCTGGCGCTGGGAAGTGCGCCTGGCCGGAGGCACCCCTGCCGGCGCCGAACGACTGGGTGACGCCTGGGTCGCCGACGTCGACGGGCGCGTCGTCGGATTCGCCTCGGCCGGCCCCACCCGCGATCCCGACCTCCCCGCGGACCAGCGCGAGCTCTACGCGCTCTATGTGCTCGCGCAGCACCACGGCACGGGGGTCGGGCCCGTGCTGCTCGAGGCCGCGCTGGGAGGCGAACCCGCAAGCCTGTGGGTGCTCGACGGCAACGACCGTGCCGTCGCGTTCTACCTCAAGCACGGCTTCCGCCCCGACGGTGCCCGTCGCGACGACGACCGCTGGGGAGACCCCCTTCACCAGGTACGCCTCTCGCGCTCCTGACAGGCGGTGCGGCTCAGGCCAACCCGTGCCGATAGGCGAAGACCACGAGCTGCACGCGGTCGCGCAGAGCGAGCTTGGTGAGGATCCGGCTGATGTGGGTCTTCACCGTCGCCTCCGACAAGAACTCGCGCTCCGCGATCTCGGCGTTGCTCAACCCCGCAGCGGCGAGGGCGAAGATCTCGCGCTCGCGCTCGGTGAGCGCGCCGAACGACGCGGGCACGGGCTCGGTCGACCCGGCGTCGGCGATATGGGCGAAGAGCTCCCGCGTGGCCTGGGCCGCGATCACCGCGGACCCGGCGTGCACGGTGCGCACCGCCGACAGGAGGAATTCCGGTTCGGAGTCCTTCAAGAGGAAGCCGCTGGCACCACCCTGGATCGCGCGCGCCGCCGCCTCGTCGAGGTCGAAGGTGGTCAGCACGATCACGCGCGGCGGCTCGGGCTCGCGCAGGATCTCGGCAGTGGCGGTCAGGCCGTCCATCACCGGCATCCGCACGTCCATGAGCACGATGTCGGGCCGCACCTGGCGCACCACCTCGATCGCCTCGCGCCCGTCGGAGGCCTCGCCGACGACCTCGAGGTCGCTCTGCGAGTCGATCACCATGCGGATACCCGCGCGGAACAGGGACTGATCGTCGACGAGGACGATGCGGACGGGGGCGGTCATGACGGCGCCACCTCTCTGGAATCGCGAAGGGGTCGGCATCCACTCTGCCCCGCCGACGCTCGCCGCGTCGACGCCGCGCTCACGCCCGCGCGCCGATCGGCAGGCTCGCCCGCACGGCGAACTCGCCGTACTCCGGCCCGGCCGTGAGCCACCCGCCCACGAGTTGCGCGCGCTCGCGCATGCCGATGAGTCCATGTCCACCCGACGCGACCGGGGCCGTGGAGGGGGTGGATGCCGTGCCCCGGGCGTTGCGCACCGAGACGTCGACGCGGTCGGGCCACCAGCCCAGGTGCACGCGCACCTCTCCCCCGGCACCGTGTCGGAGGGCGTTGGTCAGGGCCTCCTGCATGATCCGGTAGACCGCCAGCTGGATGGCCGCGGGCGGCTCTCCGGGCGGCTGCGGGTCGACGTGCACGTCGAGGGCGAGTCCCGCGGCGCGCATGCGATCGAACAGCGCGTGCAGGTCGGCGAGCGTCGGTTGGGGACCCTCGCCCTGACTGTGGCGGAGCTGAGTGAGCAGGAGACGCACGTCGGTGAGCGCCGCGCGCGCGGTCGACGAGATCGTCGTGAGCGCCTCCGCCGTCGCGGCCGGATCCGACGCCGCGGCGTAGCGCGCCCCGTCGGCCTGCGCGATGACCACCGCGAGCGAGTGAGCCACGACGTCGTGCATGTCGCGGGCGATGCGCACGCGCTCCTGCTCGGCGATGGTCTGCGCCTCGGCCGCGCGCTGGGCCCGACTGGTGTCGGCCGCGCGCATCGCCGTGCGCACGAGCGCGCCCGACACCCACGACAGCATCAGGGCGAATCCGGATGCCAGCAGCAGAGCGACCAGCGCGAACCACTCGTTCGGCGAGGGAAGCGCGGTCATCCCGCGACCCACGAGATACAGCGGCACGATGACCGCTCCCGCGATGCCGGACGCGAAGCCGCTCCAGAACACGCGCCGGGAGCCGTAGGCGGCGGTGGTGTACAGCACCGCGAAGATCGCCACGTCGGTGGGCGAGGGTTCGCGACCGAAGCCCATCTGCAGCAGTGCGCCCGCCCACGCGAGGGAAAGACCCAGCGCCGGGTGGAGGCGTCGGAAGGCGACCGCGCCGGTGAAGGCGAGCGTGACGAACACGGCGCCGGCGATTCCACCGAAGCTCGTGGCGCCCGAGGTCTCGATCGCCAGCGCGATGAGGAAGAACGCCGCGGCGACCGAGAGATCGGTGATCAGCTGCGCGCGGGTGAGAGAGCGGAGGACGAACATCACCGCAACGCTACGCGGGGGCCTCCGACACGGCATCCGCCGCAGGATGTATCCGCGTGTACCTCGCGGGGATCAGGCGGGGAACTCGGCGGGCTCGATGGGCCGCGCCTCGAAGAAGGTCTGCAGCACGACGGTGGTGCGCGTGTTCACCTGGGCGGCGGCGCGGATGTCGCGGATGAGCGCCTCGAGGTCGCGCGGGGTGGGCACGCGGACGAAGAGCATGTACGCCGCCTCACCGGCGATCGAGTGGCACGCCTCGATCGCGCTCAGGTGCGCGAGCAGTTCGGGGGCGTTGTCGGGTTGAGCGGGATCGAGCGGGGTGATCTCGACGAACGCGGCGAGGGGGCGCCCGAGGGCCTCGGCGTCGAGGATCGGCCGGTAACCCTGCACGATCCCCCGGGCCTCGAGGCGCCGCAGCCGCGACTGCACGGCCGAGACCGACAGGCCGACGCGATCGGAGAGATGCGACAGGGTGGCGCGCGCGTCGATCGAGATCTCGCGCACGATCGCGGCATCGACGGAATCCTCCAGTCGCTGTGCGCGGGAGGGTGCCTCGGTCATGCGCTCGACAGTAGCAGTGCGGGAAAACGGCGCTCTGGCGCGTGCCGTAAGTTTTCCGTTAGCATGGCGTTTTGACAGGAATATTTCCACCCTCGATCGGAGGATGCCATGACCATCGCGACGCCCACCCGTGCCGGCCACGAGCTGCTCGACGGACACACCGTCGACACGGTCGAACGGACCCCCGCATGGACGCGGCTGAAGACCGCCGCCACCGCCCTGCAGGCGCTGCAGGCGAAGGACGGCTCGATCGAGGACACCGCTGCCGCCTCCCCCCTCATCGACGAGGTCATCCAGTCCCTCGACGCGCTCGCGCCGCTCTTCCCACACGATGAGGCGTACCTCGCCGCGTCGGTCGTCGACTTCCGCCGCTGGCGCGACGAGGGGCTCGGCGTGCCCGACTTCCTCGACTCCCTCGTGGCGTTCCAGCCCCAGGAGCACCGGGTCGACGGCATCCGCCACCTCGTCGTCTTCCCGATGTACACCCAGAACGGCTCGAGCGACCGCCACGTCGAAGCCCTCATCGTCGAGGCGATCTGGCCCGAGTTCATCGCGCGGCTCGAGACCGAGTACACCAACCGCCTGTTCGTCTCGCTGCGTCTGATCGACTTCACCTCGGGCTACGACACGAACTCGGCCGTGCTCTTCCCCGAGACCGTGGCGATGCGCGAGATCCCGACCTTCACGTGGGGCGCGATCTTCCAGGACCGCGAGGCCGCGCGGTACCGCCGGGTGACCCGCGCCGCCGCCGACATCACCAAGCTCGAGCTGCCCGCCGCCGCCGCCCGCATGCTCGACGACCAGGCGCTCACCGAGCAGACGTTCGTGATGTGGGACCTCATCCACGACCGCACGCACATGCGCGGCGACCTGCCGTTCGACCCGTTCATGATCAAGCAGCGGATGCCGTTCTTCCTCTACTCGCTCGAGGAGCTGCGTTGCGACCTCACCGCGTTCCGCGAGTGCGTCTCGCTGCAGGCGCGCCTGTCCCTTCGACAGGCTGAGGGAGCGGAGCTGGACGCCACCGAGAAGACGATGCTCGAGCACGCCGAGCTCGTGCAGTACGCCGTGATCTTCGATCGCATCTTCCGCTTCGCCATCACCGGCTCGCGCGTGC
Organism: Microbacterium sp. BH-3-3-3; assembly: GCF_007679045.1. Lineage (GTDB taxonomy): Bacteria > Actinomycetota > Actinomycetes > Actinomycetales > Microbacteriaceae > Microbacterium > Microbacterium algihabitans. The sequence continues at coordinate 932,434 of NZ_VEFS01000001.1, forward strand.
GCAACTACGACGGCCTCGGCGGACAGCTGCTGTTCGCGTGGCTGCACCAGCACCGCGTGCTGCACTGGACCGACACCTCGCTCGCGTTCGACTGGGACGAGGTGCCCGCCGCGGTCATTGCCCTCGCCGACGCGATCGACGAGCTGTACTGGCGCTCGATCGACCGCCCGAAGGTCGCCCACTGGCTCGCGGCCTACGACCTCGTGCGCGGGGTCGTCACGCCCCACCCCGCCTCGGTGTGGGCGCGCGGACTGTCCGACGAGGTGCTCGCGGGACTGCCGAAGGGGTACACCGACGCGGTGCTCGACGACGAGTTCCCGCTGTCGATGTTCTTCGAAGCGCTCGAGAAGAAGATGCGCCCCGTGATCGCCTCGACCGAGGGCATCCGCGGCACGGACTGACGAAGGGGCCGACATGACCGATCGCACCGACGAAGGAGTGAACGGGCGGCTGGTGCTGCTCGCCGGCGGAACGAGCGCGGTGGGTCGCGCGAGCGCCCGCGCGCTCGTCGACGCCGGGGCGCGGGTGATGATCGTCGGCTCCGATGCCGAACGGGTGGCCGCTGCGGCGGCCGAGGCGCCGGGGGCGTTCACCGAGGTGTGCGATCTGACGGATCCGGATGCCGTGACCGCCCTGCGTGATCGCGTGCACGCCGCGCACGGCAGTGTCGACGGCCTGTTCCCCCTCGTCGGCGGCTGGCGCGGCGGGGGCGGACTGGCCGGTCAGAACGACGACGACCTCGCCTTCCTGATGCGTTCGTTCACGGCGTTGCGGCTGGTCACCCGCGCGTTCGACGCCGACCTGCGCTCCTCCCCCGCGGGCCGCCTCGCGATCGTCTCGTCGACCGCGGTCGCCCGCCCCCTCGCGGGCGGAGCGAACTACGCGGCGGTCAAGGCGGCCAGCGAAGCGTGGGTGCGCGCTGTCGCGCAGGGGTACGCGAAGGCCGCGCGGGACGACGCACGTGAGGTGTCGTCAGCCGCGGTGATCCTGCGGGTGCGGAGTCTCGAAGGACTCGAGTCCGCCGTGGCCTCGGCCTTCGTCGCGTTGTGGGACGACGCGGCCGATGCCTGGAACGACGTCGTGATCGAGATCGGCGCCGGCGGCTAGGACGCGGACCGGTCGGGGTCGGACGGCTGGGCTGCGGCCTGGCGTTCGGCGGGGGCCTGGCGTTCGGCGGATCGCTCGGCCCCGGCGGCATCCGTCTCGCCCGGGTCGGCCACCTCGGCGTTGACCGTCGCCTCGCTGTACTGGCGCGAAAGGATCCGGTACGAGCGGGTCAGGAACGCGAGTGCGCCGATCACCACCATGACGAGGCCCGCGATGAGGAAGACGAGGGCGATCCCCCGCGACTGCCCCTCGCCGAGCAGCCAGCCCCACGTGGCCCGGCCGCTGTCGTCGTTCATATAGGGGATGATCAGGAACTGCGCGATCGGGGCGATGAGGAACGACGTCACCGGCGCGGCCGCCGACTCGAACGCCGCCGCGAAGCCGAAGACGCGCCCCTGCGTCGCGAAGGGCACGACCTTCTGGATGACCGTCTGCTCGGCCGCCTCGACGGGCGGGATGAGCGCCATGTAGACCCAGATGCCGAGGGCGTAGAGCCACCACCAGTCGCGCAGCGTGAACACCGCGCCGAGCGCGCCCATGCCGATGACGATCCACAGCATCGTGCGGATGGGGTTCTTGCCGAGGCCGAACTTCGCCACCAGCCCGCCGCCGATGATGAACCCGGTCGCCGTGACACCGAGCACGATGCCCCAGATCTTCACGTCGAACAGCTCGAGTCCGTAGGGGTCCATCAGCGCCATGTAGACGCCGCCGATGAGGTTGTTGAACGTCGAGAAGATGATCAGTGCGAACAGGCCCGGCGCGGAGCGGACCGCGCGGGTGGCCCCGCGCAGATCGACCAGGGGCCCGGGCTCGTCGGCGGCTGCGGGGCGGTCTTCGGGGATGCGGATGGCCAGAAGGTGCACGAGCGCCAAGGCCGTGCACACCAGGGCGATCGCGAGCGTCCACCCCATGCCGAGGAAACCGACCGACAGGCCGCTGAAGACGCTGGTGACGACGAAGGCGAGGCCCTGCACCGTGCCCACCAGCCCGTTGGCGTTGGCGTGCCGTTCGACGGGGACGAGGAGCGTCACGGTGGTCGAGAGCGCGATGTTGCGCATGTTCTCGACGACCGATCCGGCGAGGATGATGCCGGAGAACAGCCAGAACCACGGTTCGCCCAGATCGAGCAGCACGGCCTCAGGGAACGCGAGCCAGAGCGCGCCCGCCAAGAGGAACGCCGTGAGCGTGATTACGCCCGAGAACACCATGACGCGATGCTTGCGGTGCCGGTCGACGAGCGAGCCGAACACCATCGCGAACACGGCGAGCAGCAGCATATAGGCACCGCCGACGATGCCCGTGGCCAGCACCGACCGCGTCTCGAGGTAGACCCAGAAGGTCAGGGCGAACCACAGGAAGCTGGTGGTCACGTTGGCCGCGGCCGTGTTGATGAGCCCGGCGAGAAAGGTGCGGTTGCCTCCCGCCGGGGCGGCGATCGCACCGGCGCCGACGGCGGCGGACGGCTGCGGTTCGGACATGGGGGTCACGTTAGACCGAACCTCCGACATCGACCAGGGCACCACCGTCACCGCTCGCGCGCTCGTGCTCGGGTGGCCCCGCGCGCACGGGCGGCACCATCACCGGGCGTCGCGTGTGCTCGGGCGGCCCGGGGCGCTGCGGCGGCCCGGCGCGCTCGGGCAACCCTGCGCACTCCCACATCCCGGCGCGCTCGTCCAACCGCGTGCGCTCAGTCGATGAGGCGGCGGATGTCGGCGGCGGTGAGGCGCGGCCCACCCGCGATCGACTCGCCCGCGAAGGTCTCGCCCTCGCTTCCGTCGAGCACCTTGGCGAACAGCTCGGCCTTCGCCTCGCGCAGGGCCACGACCTTCTCTTCGACCGTGTCGGATGCCACGAGTCGATAGACGATCACGGGGCGCGTCTGACCGATGCGGTGAGCGCGGTCGATCGCCTGCTCTTCGACGGCGGGGTTCCACCACGGGTCGAGCAGCACGACGTAGTCGGCCTCGACCAGGTTCAGACCCACGCCTCCCGCCTTGAGCGAGATGAAGAATGCGGGGTCGTCGCCGTCGCGGAAGCGATCGATCTCGGCCTGCCGGTGCGTCGTCGCTCCGTCGAGGTAGGCCGAGCCGAGTCCCGCATCGGCACACCGCTGCCGCGCCGTCCGGAGGAACCGCGTGAACTGGCTCAGGACGAGCACGCGATGCCCCTCGGCGGCGGCCTCGGTGACGAGGTCGACGAGGGCGTCGAGCTTGGCCGACGGCGCCTCGCCCTCGTCGGTCAGCGCGGGATCGAGCGCGAGTTGCCGCAGCAGGGTGAGCGACCGGAAGATCGCGAAACGATTGCCGTCGACGTCGTCGAGCAGGCCGAGCAGGCGCTGGCGCTCGCGATGGAAACGCCGATCGTAGATTTTGCGGTGCGCCGGGTGGAGGGTCACCTCGATCACCTGCTCCTGCTTGGGGGGCAGCTCGGAAGCGACGAGCTCCTTCGTGCGCCGCAGGAGGAACGGACGGATCCGGCTGCGCAGCAGCTCGAGGCGTGAGGGGTCGGAGTTCTTCTCGATCGGCGCGCGGTACCGGGCGGAGAAGGATTCGCGCGTCCCGAGGAGACCAGGGGCCACGAGCGACACCAGCGCCCAAAGCTCCTGCAGGTTGTTCTCCATCGGGGTGCCGGTGACCACGAGCGTGAACGGCACCGCCAGCGCACGCGCCGCGCGGTAGCCGCGCGAGGCGGGGTTCTTAATCTGTTGGGCCTCGTCGAGCACGACGCCCGACCACGAGACGGCGGCGTACTGCTCCTGCTCGAGTCGCATGAGGGCGTAGCTCGTCACCACGACATGCGCCCCCTCGGCCACCTCGGCGATGGGTGCGCCTCGACGAGCCTGCGTCGAGGTGACGACGGCGACGCGGAGTCCGGGCGCGAAGGTCGCGCACTCGCGAGCCCAGTTGCCCACCACGCTGGTGGGCGCGACGATCAGGAACGGCGGCGCGTCCGCGTCGGCGGTGCGCACGGTCTCCATCAGCGCGATCGTCTGCACCGTCTTGCCGAGTCCCATGTCGTCGGCGAGGACCCCGCCGAGGCCGTTCGACCACAGGAAGGACAGCCAGTCGAGCCCTGCGCGCTGGTAATCGCGGAGCGTCGCGCGCAGCCCCGGCGGCGGTTCGACCGGCACGATCGCCGCCTCGTCGGTCAGCCCGCGCACGCGCAACCACCAATCGGCCTCTTGCGCCGCGATCATGCCGAGCTCGGCGAGGTCGTCCCACAACCCGACGTTGTAGCGGTTGATCGACAGATCGGCCCCGGGCCGATCGGCGAGGGCGCGCGCTTCGTCGATCACCTCCCGCAACCGGTCGAATGCCTCCGAGTCGAGTCGCACGTACGAGCCGTCGCCGAGGAACAACGCGCGATCGCCGTTCGCGAGGGCCATGTAGAGATCGGCGAAGTCGACCTCGATCTCGCCCACGCTGACCCGCGCATGCAGGTCGAACCAGTCGCTGCCGTCGTCATCACCCGTCGAGAGGTGGACGGACGGTTCGGCGTCGGCCGGCCGATAGCGGACGGTCTCGCCGGAGACCGTGACCCGGACGTCGTCGAGACCGCGAAGTCGCGGCAGCGCCTCTCCCTCGAGGATCGCCGCGACCGGGGCGGGCAGGATCGCGGGGGACGACTCCCCCACCGCCCGCGGATCGGGGAGCTCGAGGCCGAACTCCTCCGCCGTGGCGCGAACGGCGGCGCCGACGCGGGCCTCGTGATCCTCGTCGCGTCGCCCTCGCGTGGGGGTGCGATCCCAGCGCAGCCGGACCGACGTCCGACCGACCCCGTGCTCGACGAGCACCTCGAGCAGGTTGCGCGGGGCCGGCGGGAGGTCGACGGAGCCGCTCGGCGAGACGACGGGGCCCTCGAGCTGCAGGCGGGGCAGGTACTCGCTCACGAAGGTGTCGGTGGCGGCGTCGATCGAGAGGGCGTCGGGCTGCGCCAGGAGGGCACGGACGGGGCCTGCGACCGGGGACGCGAACCGCGCGAGCGTGATGCGTTCGTCGACGCCGTCGCGATCGTCGACGACGGCGACGGCGACCGCCGGGTCGCCGATCACCCACGACGGCAGGCCCGCAGCATCGTCGGCGAGGCCCTGCACCACTCCGCGCACCTCCAGCGCGTCGCCGATGCGCTCGACGGACACCGCGGCGGTGACGGTTCCGTCCGGGATGCGCACGGGGTGGTGGGCTGCGCCGCCCGAGACGAGCGGCACCCCCGCCGCGATGACGGCCTCAAGCTGCAGCCAGAGCGAGTGCGGAGGGACCGCCGACAACGGCATCCATTCGTCGGAGAGGAAGACGCCGTTCGCGGAGCGGCCCAGGCGGCCGAGGCTGTCGAGGGCCGCGCGGGCACGCGGTTCGGCCGGGAGCGCGGGCAAGCTCGACCACCCGGCCCGGCCCTTGATCCACGTGCCGCGGGTGCCCCGCATTCCGGGGCGCACGGCCGGGGTGAGAGCCGCCCCGCGCCCGAAGCCGCCCGTGCGGCGCATCGAGAGGAACAGGCAGAGGTCGGCGGAGGGCTCTTCGAGAGCCGGAGGGACGACCTCGAAGAGCTCGTCGAGCGACCGCTGCCACGCGGGCCGGCGTGGGCGGCCGACCGCGAGCATGCGATCGAAGAGCACCAGGGCCGCGGCGCAGGAGTGCTCGCACTCGGGCCCGCGCCCGCACGAGCACCAGCCCGAGACACGCGAGAAGTCGGTCGGCACACGCAGTTCGAGGTGCTCGTATCCCGTCGGCCCGAACGACTGCGCCGTCGCCACCACCACGCCGTCGTACGCCTTGGCGTCGCCCACCTCGACCGAGCCGTAGATGAGCAGCCGGTCGGCCCGGGTCATCGCGCCCGACGAGAACATCTCGCCGGCGATGCTGATCGCCTCGGGGTCCATGTGCATCCCGTCATTCTCTCCGGGGCGGACGACATCGGGCCGCCGCACCGGCGGAGAAGTGGATAGTCCGACCACATCTCCCGATGGGGAGGAGGGGTGGGCTCGGCGGTCGTTACGCTGGAGAAGTGACCACCCTCCACGACTCCTCGGTGCGCGGTTTCGCCTCCGACAACTACTCCGGCATCCACCCCGATGTCCTCGCCGCGATCTCTGCCGCCAACGAAGGCCATCAGGTCGCCTACGGCGAAGACGTCTACACCGCCCGCCTCCAGGAGCTGTTCGTCTCGCTCCTCGGCGACGGCGTCGAGGCCTACCCGGTCTTCAACGGCACGGGCGCCAACGTCGTCGGCCTGCAGTCGATGCTCCCCCGCTGGGGCGCCGTGATCTCGGCATCCACCGCGCACATCAACGTCGACGAGGGCGGCGCCCCCGAGCGCGTCGGCGGCATCAAGCTGCTGACCGTTCCGACCGACGACGGCAAGCTGACCCCCGAACTCGTCGACCGCGAAGCCTGGGGCTGGGGCGACGAGCACCGCGCGCAGCCGCTGGTCGTCTCGATCACGCAGTCGACCGAACTCGGCACGCTCTACACGGTCGACGAGATCCGCGAGCTCGCGGCCCACGCCCACGGCCACGGCATGCGCCTGCACATGGACGGTGCGCGCATCTCGAACGCCGCCGCGGCCCTCGACGTTCCGCTGCGGGCCTTCACGCGCGACGCCGGCGTCGACGTGCTGAGCTTCGGAGGAACGAAGAACGGCGCGATGATCGGCGAGGCCATCGTCGTGCTCGACCCCGAGGCCTCCACCGGCCTCACCTACCTGCGCAAGCTCGACATGCAGCTGTCGAGCAAGATGCGGTTCGTGTCGGCGCAGCTGGTCGCCCTGCTCGAGAACGACCTGTGGCTGACGAACGCGCGACACTCCAACGCGATGGCGCAGCGGCTGCGCCAGGGCATCGAGGCCGGTCTCGCCGACGGCTCGATCCAGGGCGTGGAGTTCACCCAGCCGACGCAGGCCAATGGCGTGTTCGCGATCCTCCCGGCCGGCGTCGCCGACCGCCTGCGCCAGAGCTTCCGCTTCTACGACTGGGACGAGCTGCGCCGCGAAGTGCGCTGGATGTGCTCGTTCGACACGACCGAGGCCGACATCGACGCCTTCATCGCGGCGATCGCGCGCGAGACGACGGCCTGAGCTCGCGCCACCACGCACTCACGTCGCGCCCAGGGCCGCGGCATCCGGAAAGGGATGCCGCGGCCCTCGTCGTTCACGCTCCGGCGAGCCAGGCCCGGTAGGCGTCGAAGGTCGACTCGCGACCGAGGAACGACTGCACGAGGTCGCGGGCGTCGCGGGTGCCGCCGGGCTCGAGGATCTCGCGCCGGTACCGTGCGGCCGTGTCGACGTCGAACAGGTCGTCGCCGAAGGCCGACAGCAGGTCGCGGGCGATCACGAGGCTCCACTGGTACGTGTAGTAGCAGGCGCCGTAGCCGGTCAGGTGCCCGAAGCCCGCGTACGAGTGGGAGCCGTCGAGCGGGGTGACGGGGCTCGCGGCGCGGTAGTAGCCGTCGACGGCCTCGGCGAGGTCGGCGGGGCGGTCGACGTGCAGGCGGTACGAGGTGGTGGCGTGCCCGAGCTGACGCGTGACCTCCAGGGCCCGGCCGAAGGCGTCGGCCGTGCGCATGCGCGCGACCAGATCGGCCGGGATCGGCTCGCCCTCGTCGTTCACCGCGAAAGCGGCGAGCGCCTCGGCGTCCCACGCCCACTCCTCGAGCAGCTGACTGGGGGCCTCGACGAAGTCCCACTCGGTCGCCACGCCCGTCCACCGCGCCCACTTCTGGTGGCCGCCGAGGATGTCGTGCACGAGGTGACCGAACTCGTGGAAGAACGTCACCACCTCGTCGTGCTCGAGCAGGCCGCGCGAGAAGTTGCACAGCAGCACCGACTCGGGCAGCGACCGGTCGGTGATGCCCGGCGCCAGGCCGAAGCACGCCGCGTGGTTGTACTTGCCGTCACGCGGGTGCAGGTCGAGATGGATGCGCCCCAAGCGCTCCGCTCCGCGCACGACGTCGTAGGTGCGCACGTCGTCGTGCCACGAGGGTGCGTCGACGGGGACGTACTCCACATCGAGCAGGCGAGCGGTGGTCGCGAGGACTCCCTCGAGCACACGGTCGAAGCGGAAGTACGAGCGAACGAGCTGCGAGTCGACGTCGTACTCCTCGCGCTTGAGGGCGCTGAGGACGTACCAGAAGTCGGCGATCGTGACGGCGTCGGCGGTGGGCTCGTCGCGGCGGAGACGCTCGAGCACGCGGTCGTACTCGACGGCGGCGGCGGGAGCCACGGCATCCGCCACCTTCTCGAGGAACGCCTTCACCGCGGCCGACGACCCGATCATGCGGGTCTCGGTCTCGTAGTCGGCCCAGTCGCCGTACCCGAGCAGCGCCGCGCGCTCGGCGCGCACCGCGAGCAGCTCGGCGAGCACGGGCTCGTTCACCGGCCACGCGAGGTCGTTGTAGGCCCCCATGAGCTCGTGCCGCACCGCGCGGTCGCGCGCGTACTCGCGCACCGGCATGAGGTCGGTGTACTCGGTCGTGAGCGTGACCATCCCGTCGGCGTCGACCGGGTGCTCGGAGATGAAGTCGGCGGGGAGCCCGTGGAGCGACGACGCGGGCACCCGGATCTCGCGACGGCCTTCGCGGATGTTGCGCGAGAAGGTCAGCGAGAGCTCGGTGTCGCGGTCGGTGAGCTCGCGCACGCGCTCGCGGTCGGCGTCGTCGAGGTCGACCCCGCCGCGACGGAAGTCGCGCTGGATCTGGGCGAGCAGGCGCTGCTCGTCGGCGTCGAGTCCGTCGGCGGCGGCATCGCCGAAGACGCCCCACAGCGCGCGGTCGAGCAACCGGCGCGACTGCACGGCGTCGACCGCCTGCGCCTGCTTCTCGGCGGCGTCTCGCACCTCGGCGTCGGGGTGCGACTCGCTCACCAGGTGCGAGGGCGCGGCGGCCTCGCTCAGGGCGATCTCGGCCTCGTTCCACAGCGCGAGACGCTCGCGCAGCGGGAGGTCGGACTCGGCGGTGAGTCGGGCGTCGATCTCGGCCACGCGCGCGAGGCGCTCGGTCGGACGGTCTTCGGCGAAGGCTCGCCAGCCTTCGAGATCGCGCGGGAGGGTCAGGGGTTCCAGGGGAGGATGCGGCATGCTTCGACCCTAGGCAGGGCCTCCGACACAGGCAATGATCCGGGCGCGCGAGCCCGGCCCGGGGTCAGCGCAGGGCGCCGACCGAGGCGAGCGCCTGACGGATGAGGGTGCCGCGGCCGCCCTCCATCTCATCGGACAGGGCGTCGGATGCCGCTTCCTCGGGCGAGAGCCAGGTGACCTCGAGCGCGTCCTGGCGCGGTTCGCACGTGCCCGTGACGGGGACGACGAAGGCGAGCGCCACGGCGTGCTGGCGGTCGTCGTGGAACGCGCTGACCCCGGGGAGGGGGAAGTACTCGGCGACCGTGAAGGGGGTCGGCGAAGGCGGGAGCAGCGGGAACGCCATCGGTCCGAGGTCGTTCTCGAGGTGGCGGAAGAGTGCGTCGCGGACCGTCTCGCCGTAGCGGACGCGGCCCGAGACGAGGGTGCGGGTCATCTCGCCGAGGGGCGTCGCCCGCAGCAGGATGCCGACCTGGGTGACGGCGCCCATGCCGTCGGTGCGCACAGGCAGCGCCTCGACGTAGAGCATCGGCAGGCGTCGCCGCGCCTCGGCGAGTTCGACCTCGCTCAGCCACCCCGGATTGGAGTTGGGCGCCGCGGGGGCACCCGAGAAGGAGGCTCCGAGCGACTCGCGCTCATCGCCGTTGTCACCGGGTTCGGGATCGGGAGTGCGCACGGGCATGCTCCCTGTATATCAACCGACCGGCCCGGGTGCCGCGTGTCCGGCCCACGGAGACCGGAACGGTACCGTCCGCGGGCCGCGCGCCGGAGCAGATCTTCGACCGCGATGCGGTCGAAGTCGGAGGCCCTTGCCACAATGGCCGCATGAGCGTTGAGTCCCCCCTCGACCCGTCCGTCGTGCGGTGGTCGGTGCCGCCCGAAGAGCGCGGCGGCCGGCCGGTCCTGCTGTTGCTGCACGGTTACGGGTCCGACGAACACGACCTGTTCGGTCTGGTGCCGTATCTGCCCGAGGCCTTCGTGATCGCGAGCCTGCGCGCACCGCTCTCGCCACCCTGGCCCATGCCGGGCGCGTCGTGGTACCCGATCGAGGGTCTCGACGGTCGTGATCCCGACGCGGTCACCCGCGCCGCCGAGGCGGTGCTCGCCTGGATCCACGACGCCGTGGGTGACGCCCCCGTCGGACTCCTCGGTTTCTCGCAGGGCGGTGCCGTCGCCCTGCAGACCCTCCGGGCGGATCCGGATGCCGTGCAGTTCGCGGTCGTGCTGGCGGGGTACGCCGCGGGCGGAGAGCTGCCCGGCGACGCCGTGCTCGGCGAACGACGCCCACCGGTGTTCTGGGGCCGCGGGGCCGCCGACGACGTCATCCCGACGCCTCTGGTCGACGCGACATCGCAGTGGCTGCCCGCTCACAGCGACCTCCGCGGCCGGGTGTACCCGGGTCTCACGCATTCGATCTCGCAGGACGAGCTCGACGACGTGCGCGCTTTCCTCGACGAACGGCTGGCCGACCGCGCCGGTACCGACGCGAGCTGATCCCAGGGGTGACGCGCAGCACGAGTGTGGGCTATCGTGAATGCTCCTGTCCCCGAGAACGAGGTCTCCTCCGGTGAAGAACGTCGACGCTTCCGCGCCCCTGTCCGCGCGCTGATCCGTCGACCCGCCGTCTTCTCGGCATCCCTCCGCTGATGCGGACGGGTCCGGTGTCCGCGCACCCCGCGTCATCGGAGTTCCGTCTTGTCATCTCTTCCTTCTTCCCTCGTTTTCGACCGCGTGCGCCTCGTGTGGCCCGACGGAACCGTCGCCCTCGACGACATCTCGGGGGTGATCGGGGTCGGCCGTACCGGACTCGTCGGTCGCAATGGCGCCGGCAAATCCACACTCCTCCGGGTGGCTGCGGGGCAGCTCGCCCCCACGTCCGGCACGGTCTCGGCGTCCGGTGAGGTCGCGATGCTCCCTCAACGCCTCGCCGCCGACCCGCATCGCCCCGTCGCCGCCCTTCTCGGCGTCGAAACGGCTCTCACCGCACTCCGCGCGATCGAGTCGGGCGATGTCGCACCGCACCGCTTCGACGCCGTCGGCGACGACTGGGACGTGGAGGCGCGCGCTCATGCCCTGCTCGCCGAGGCGGGTCTGCCGCCCGAAGCCCTCGATCGAACGGTCGGCGAGCTCTCGGGCGGCGAGACGATGATGGCCGCCCTCGTCGGGCTCCGCGCCCGCTCGGCCGACATCACACTCCTCGACGAGCCGACGAACGATCTCGACCGCGATGCGCGGGCGCGCGTGAGCGGCCTCGTACGGGGGTGGTCCGGCACGCTGATCGTCGTCAGTCACGACATCGGCCTGCTGGAGCTGATGGATGCCACCGCCGAGCTGTACGACCACACTCTCGATGTGGTCGGCGGTCCGTACAGCGCCTGGCGCGCCCACCGCGACGCGGAGCAGGAGGCCGCCGTCCGCGCCGAGCGCGACGCGGCCCAGTCCCTGCGGCGTGAGCGCCGGCAGCGCATCGAGTCGTACGACAAGCTCGCCACGCGATCGCGCGTCGCGCACAAGGCGCAGGTCGAGAAGCGGGTCCCCAAGATCCTCGCGGGAGCCCGAGCCGACGCGGCCCAGGTGAGCGCGGGCCGGTTGAGCACCGAGATGAAGGGGAAGGAGGATGCCGCGCGCGCGGCGCTGAGCGAGGCGTCCGCCCGTGTGCGCGATGACGACGTGGTGCGCATCGACCTGCCCGATCCGGGCAACGCGGCCGGGCGGCGGGTCATGTCGCTCGGCGACGGGGAGCGGGAGTGGATCGTCACGGGCCGCGAGCGCGTCGCCGTCGTGGGGCGCAACGGCGCGGGGAAGACGACCCTTCTCGAGAACCTCGTCCACACCGTGGCCGCGGAGGGACCGATCCACGCCCGTGCGAGCGTCGCGCACGTCGGCTACCTGCCGCAGCGCCTCGACGGCCTCGACGACACGGCATCCGTCCTCGATACGGTGTGCGCGGCGGCGCCGAGCGTTCCCGTTCCGCTCGTGCGCGATCGACTGGCGCGGTTCCTCGTGCGCGGCGACGCGGTCAGCCGACCGCTCGGGTCGCTGTCGGGCGGCGAGCGCTTCCGCGTCGCTCTCGCCCGCGTGCTGCTGGCGGATCCGCCCCCGCAGCTGCTCGTGCTCGACGAACCGACGAACAACCTCGACCTCGACACCGTCGACCAGCTCGTCGCCGCGCTCCAGGCGTATCGCGGGGCCGTGCTCGTCGTGAGTCACGACGACGCCTTCCTCGCGCGGCTCGGACTCGACCTGCGGCTCGAGCTGCGGGAGGGGAGGCTCCGCGAGGAGCCGGTCTAAGCGGGCGTTTCCGCGGCGGGCGAACGTCAACCCCGACCCGATGTCGGAGGTCCGGGAGAGGATGTCGGCATGGCCGACGTGTTGGAGAGATTCGGTCCTGCGACGCAGGACTGGTTCCGTGGCGCCTTCTCGGCGCCGACCAATGCGCAGAAGGGCGCGTGGGAATCCGTGTCGTCCGGCCGCAACGCGCTCGTGGTCGCACCCACGGGTTCCGGCAAGACGCTGTCGGCCTTCCTCTTCGCGATCGACCGGGTGTTCCGCGAGAAGGGCCCCGAGGTTCCGGATGCCGCTCCCGCACGCCGCGGCAAGAGCGCTGCCCCGAAAGCGCCGCCGACCACCACGCGCATCCTCTACATCTCACCGCTGAAGGCCCTGGGCGTCGACGTCGAGCGCAACCTCCGCTCACCGCTCGTCGGGATCGGGCAGTCGGCACGCCGTCTCGGCATCGAGGTGCCCTCGGTGACGGTGGGCGTACGCTCGGGCGACACGAGTTCGAGCGACCGCCGCAAGCTCGTGACCGCGCCTCCCGACATCCTCATCACCACGCCCGAGTCGCTCTACCTGATGCTCACGAGCCAGGCGGCCGAGACGCTGCGCGGCGTGCACACGGTGATCATCGACGAGGTGCACGCGGTCGCGGCCACCAAGCGCGGCGCGCACCTGGCGGTGAGCCTCGAGCGCCTCGACGCCCTGCTCGACAAGCCCGCCCAGCGCATCGGCCTCTCGGCCACCGTGCGTCCCATCGACGAGGTAGCGCGTTTCCTGGGTGGAGCGCAGCCGGTCGACATCGTCGCCCCGCGGGCGACCAAGGCCTACGACCTCTCGGTCGTGGTGCCGATCGACGACATGCTCAACCCGCCGCCACCCCCGGGCTCGCCGGCCCCCGACGAGGCCGTCGACGGCGAGTGGTTCTCGGAGCGCCCCGAGAGCACCGAGATGGCCGGGTCGGTCTGGCCGCACGTCGAAGAAGCGATCGTCGACCGTATCCTCCAACGACGCTCGACGATCGTGTTCGCCAACTCGCGTCGCCTGGCCGAGCGCCTGACGGGTCGACTGAACGAGATCTACGCCGAACGGCAGGGCATCGACGTGCCCGACCCGACCGTTCCCGCGGCGATGATGGCGCAGGCGGGCTCGTCGGCCGGCGTCGCCGCGATCCTCGCCAAGGCGCACCACGGCTCGGTGTCGAAAGAACAGCGCGCCCAGGTCGAAGACGAATTGAAGTCGGGCGTGCTGCGGTGCGTCGTCGCGACCAGCAGCCTCGAGCTCGGCATCGACATGGGCGCGGTCGACCTCGTGATCCAGGTCGAGTCGCCGCCGAGCGCTGCCTCCGGCCTGCAGCGCATCGGACGTGCCGGCCACCAGGTCGGCGAGGTCAGCCGGGCGGCGCTCTTCCCCAAGCACCGCAGCGACGTGCTGCACACCGCCGTGGTCACCGAGCGCATGCTCGCCGGGCAGATCGAGGCGATCTCGGTGCCCCAGAACCCGCTCGACATCCTCGCCCAGCAGACCGTCGCCGCCTCGGCGCTCGGTGCGATCGACGTCGAGGAGTGGTTCGACACGGTCAAGCGCAGCGCGCCGTTCCGCTCGCTCCCCCGCTCGGCGTACGAGGCCACCCTCGATCTCCTGGCCGGCCGCTACCCCTCCGACGAGTTCGCCGAGCTGCGCCCCCGCCTGGTCTGGGACCGCGACGCCGGCACCCTCACGGGTCGACCCGGAGCGCAGCGCGTCGCTGTCACCAGCGGCGGCACCATCCCCGACCGCGGCCTGTTCGGCGTCTTCGTCGCGGGAGAGTCGCAGAACGCGCGCGTCGGCGAGCTCGACGAAGAGATGGTCTACGAATCGCGCGTCAACGACGTCTTCACCCTCGGCACCACGAGCTGGCGCATCGTCGAGATCACCCACGACCGCGTCAACGTGCTGCCCGCCTTCGGCCAGCCCGGCAAGCTCCCGTTCTGGCACGGTGACGGCATCGGCCGGCCGGCCGAACTCGGCGAGGCTCTCGGAAAGTTCTCGCGCGACGTCGCGGGCCTCGACCGAGGCAAAGCCGAAGAGCGCCTGCGCGAGTCGGGCCTCGACGACAACGCCATCACCAACCTGCTGGCGTATCTGGCCGAGCAGCGCGAGGCCACAGGGAGCCTCCCCACCGACAAGACGCTGACCGTCGAGCGCAGCCGCGACGAGGTCGGCGACTGGCGCATCATCCTGCATTCCCCGTACGGCATGCAGGTGCACGCCCCGTGGGCTCTCGCCGTCAACGCGCGTATCCGCGAGCGTCTCGGCGTCGAGGGCGCAGCCGTCGCGAGCGACGACGGCATCATCGCCCGGGTGCCCGATGCCGCGGCCGAGCCACCCGGCGCCGACCTGTTCGTCTTCGAGGCCGACGAGCTCGAGCAGATCGTCACCGACGAGGTGGGCGGTTCCGCGCTGTTCGCTTCGCGGTTCCGCGAGTGCGCCGCGCGCGCCCTTCTGCTGCCGCGACTCAACCCCAACCGGCGGTCGCCGCTCTGGCAGCAGCGGCAGCGCTCCGCCCAGCTGCTCGAGGTGGCGAAGCGGCACCCCGCGTTCCCGATCATCCTCGAGACGCTGCGCGAGGTCCTGCAAGACGTCTACGATCTGCCCTCCCTGCTGCGGCTGACCCGGCAGATCGGCGAACGCCGCATCCGCCTCGTCGAGATCACCACGTCGCAGCCCTCGCCCTACGCCCGAGATCTGCTCTTCGGCTACGTCGGGGCCTTCATGTACGAGGGCGACTCCCCGCTCGCCGAGCGTCGCGCCGCGGCGCTGTCGGTCGACCCGGCGCTGCTGAGCGAACTGCTCGGCAAGGTCGAGATGCGCGAGCTGCTCGATCCCGACGTCATCGCGCAGTTCGAGCGCGAGGCCCAGCGCCTCGACCCCGACCGCAAGGCCCGGGGCGTCGAGGGCGTCGCCGACCTGCTCCGTATCCTCGGCCCGCTCGATGCGAGCGAGGTCGCGCAACGCCTCGACACCGAGGGCGACGCCCTCGCCGAGGCTGAGAGCCATCTCGCGGCCTTGGTCGACGACCGTCGCGCGATCCGCGTGACCATCGCAGGCATCCCCCGGGTCGCGGGGATCGAAGACGCCGGTCGACTGCGCGACGCGCTCGGTGCCGCCCTTCCCGTCGGCATCCCGAACGCCTTCCTCGAGCCGCTCGCCGATCCGCTCGGCGACCTGGTCGCCCGCTTCGCGCGCACGCACGCCCCCTTCACGACGGATGCCGTCGCGCAGCGCCTGGGCGTCGGCATCGCGGTCGCGCGACTCACTCTGCAGCGCCTCGAATCGCAGGGACGCCTCTCGAGCGGGTTCTTCCTTCCCGCCTCCTCGGCGGGCTCGGGGGCCGGTGATTCCGGACGCGGCGACGAGATGGAGTGGTGCGACGCCGAGGTGCTGCGTCGGTTGCGCATGCGCTCCCTCGCGGCGATCCGCGGCAGCGTCGAGCCCGTCTCACCGGCGGCGTACGCCCGCTTCCTCCCGGTGTGGCAGCACCTGGGCCGCCCTCTCGAAGGAGTGGACGGGGTGCTCGCCGTGGTCGAGCAACTGGCCGGCGTTCCCATCCCCGCCAGCGCGTGGGAGTCGCTCGTCCTGCCGTCACGCGTGGCCGACTACACCCCCGCGATGCTCGACGAACTGACCGCGACGGGTGAGGTCGTGTGGTCGGGGCACGGCAC
Source organism: Microbacterium sp. BH-3-3-3 (assembly GCF_007679045.1). Lineage (GTDB taxonomy): Bacteria > Actinomycetota > Actinomycetes > Actinomycetales > Microbacteriaceae > Microbacterium > Microbacterium algihabitans. The sequence continues at coordinate 948,589 of NZ_VEFS01000001.1, forward strand.
CCTTCCCGGCCGCGACGGGTGGATCGCGCTGCATCCCGCCGAAGCGGCGCCCTTCACTCTGCAAGACCCCGAAGACGCCGACGACCCGGCGCCCGACTCGCTCGAGACGCGCGTGCTCGCGGCGCTCGCGGGCGGAGGCGCGTACTTCTCGGCACAGCTGCGGCAGCTGGCGGGAGCCGAGAACGAGCAGTCGGTCAACGACGCGCTGTGGGCGCTCACGTGGGCCGGACGCGTCACCAACGACACCTTCGCCCCCGTCCGCACCCTGCTCAGCGGTGGAGGGCAGTCGCACCGGGTGGCCCGCCGTGCCCCGCGCGCCCGCATGTACCGCGGCGCGTCCATCCCGCGCGCGACCTCCGCTCCCCGTCCTCCCTCGCTCGGCGGGCGCTGGTCGCTCCTCCCGGAGCGGGAGGCGGATGCCGCAGCCCGCGCGACCGCGACGGCGAGCCTGCTGCTCGACCGCTACGGCGTCGTCACGCGCGGGGCCGTGCAGTCGGAGGGCGTGCCCGGCGGGTTCGCGCAGGTGTACCGCATCCTCGCCGGGTTCGAAGAGGCCGGTCACTGCCGCCGCGGCTACGTCATCGAGAAGCTCGGCGCCGCGCAGTTCGCCGCGTCGGCGACCGTCGATCGTCTGCGCGAGTTCGCGGCCGTCGCCGATCCGCCCCCGCTCCGGGCGGTCACGCTCGCCGCCACCGATCCGGCCAACCCCTACGGTGCCGCCCTCGGATGGCCCGCGATCGAAGGTGTCACTCATCGACCCGGGCGCAAGGCCGGAGGCCTCGTGGTGCTCGTCGACGGCGAGTTGACGCTGTACCTCGAACGCGGAGGCCGCAGCGCCCTCGCCTTCACCGATGACGAAGCGCGACTCCAGGCGGCCGGGCGCCACCTCGCCGAGACGGCGAAGAAGCGGCGCCTCGACACCCTGACCGTCGAGCAGGTCAACGGCGAGTTCGTCTACGGCACCGCCGTCGGCCGAGCCCTGCGCGAGGCGGGCTTCGTCGAGTCGCCCAAGGGCCTGACGCTGCGTAAGGTCACCGCGGGAGACACCCTGCGAGAGGCCGCGCGTGCCTGAGCAGTCGCCTGCGGCCCCCGCCCACCGAAACGACGGAGTCACTTGTGCCCGAGGGTGACACCGTCTACCGCGCCGCGGCCAAACTGTCGGCCGCGCTCACCGGCAAGGTGGTGACCCGCTTCGACATCCGCGTTCCGGGGAGTGCGACGGCCGACCTCCGCGGCGAGACGGTGCACGAGGTCGCCGCGCGCGGCAAGCATCTGCTGCACCGCATCGGCGGATACACCCTTCACTCGCACCTGAAGATGGAGGGCCGGTGGGACGTCTACCGCCCGGGCGAACGCTGGCGTCGCCCGGCGTTCAAGGCCCGCGCGATCGTCGGCGTCACCGGCGCCGACGCCGTCGGGTTCGACCTCGCCATGGTCGAGGTGCTGCGCACCAGCGACGAGCACACCGTCATCGGACACCTGGGCCCCGACCTCCTGGCCGACGATTGGGATGAGGCGGAAGCCGTGCGGCGCGTCGCCGCCGACACCCGCGCCGCGCACGTCGCTCTGCTCGACCAGCGCAACGTCGCCGGGTTCGGAAACGTCTACGCGAACGAGCTGCTGTTCGTCCGAGGGATCGCACCGACGACCCCCGCGACCGAGATCGACGCGCAGGCGACGATCGCCCTCGGCGAGCGCATGATCCGCGCGAACCTGCCGCGACCCGAACGCACCTTCACCGGCGACAGCCGGCCGGGGCGCCGCTTCTGGGTCTACGGGCGCGAGGGGGCGCCATGCCGTCGGTGCGGCACACCGATCCGCGCCACGACGCTCGGGGCCTCGGCCACCAGCGAACGCAACGTCTTCTGGTGTCCCACCTGCCAGCCCGGTTGAGCACCGCCCCTCTCCCCCGCGCCGACGACCCGTGCCGACGAGTCTTCCGCCTCTCCGTGTCAACCCGTCCATCGCGCTCGGCGCGACGTGCGAGAACGTAGGGACAACGACACGAACGGGCCACGCCGACGTTCTCTCGACATCGAGGAAACCGATCGGCGAGGGGGCGACGAACAACCATCAGAGGGAATGAAGGGCATTCCCGACCCGTTGTCATACATGTCGGCGGACCCGAGAGCCGACCGGAGGGGATCGTGGGAAAGAACTACATCGACATCGAAAACGACCACGGCGAGATGCTGCGTTACCGCAAGCACGTCAATGGTCGCGGACTCGTCGCGCACGGCGCGAAGGTCCACCCGTCGGCGCTGGTCGAGAACGGCGCCTACGTCGAACCCGGCGTGCAGATCGCCGCGGGTGTTCGTGTCGGTCGCGGCGCGTGGATCGAATCCGACGCCGTCATCGGCCCGGAAGCGCGCATCGAGCCTCACGCCCACATCTGCGCGGGTGCCGTGATCGGCGCAGGCGCGCACATCGGCGTCCGCACCCAGGTGGGTCACAACGCTCGCATCGCGGTGGGTTCGCTCATCGGCGACGACGAGATCATCAACGACGGGGAAGCCGTCGCCACCGACCGACGGGGCCTGCGCCTGGCGGCGTGAGCACCGCCCGTCGGGCACAAACGACCCGCACGACTCTTCGGAGCGTGCGGGTTTTCGTTTGTTCGGGGTCGCCGCCTGCCCGGATCCCGCGAGAGGCGATCCCACCGTGCCCACGCGATTCTGCGAGCGCAGGCGGTACCCCGCAGCGTCAGGCGAAGATCGCCAGCACGAGTCCGATCAGCGGCAGCGTGCCCTGGATCGAGGCGGGGCGCAGGTACTTGCGGCCCGAGGTCACGAGCACGAGCGCGGCGGCCACCATCGAGCCCAGCGAGAAGATCAGCAGCGTGCGTCCGGCCACGTCGCCGATGCCGTTCACGAGCCAGAACACGATTCCGACGAACGCGCCGATGGCGAGGAACAGGTTGTAGAAGCCCTGGTTGTAGGCCATCGGCTTGGTGATGTCGGCCGCCTGCTGGTCGGCGATCCCGAAGGTGCGCCACGTCTTGGGCTGAGTCCATCGAACGCTCTCGAGCACGAAGATGTACACGTGGAGCAAGGCCGCGAGGCCGGCGAAGACGAGTGCCAGGGTGCCGATCATGCCCCCACGTTAGCGTCGCGGATAGCCTGGGGACATGGCGAACGGCAGCGGGTCACGAGGTCGCGGCGGAACCCCCCGTCGGGCACCGGGTTCGAAAGCCGCACCCGCGAAGCGGGTTTCCGCCCCGAAGGCGAAGCCGAAGCCCGCCCCGAGGCCTCCGCGCGAAGCACTGCGCACCTTCGTGCTCGGCGCGATCCCGGGCGCCACTCCCGGCAAGTGGATTGGTCTGTGGCGCGAGCGGATGCCGCGGGTCGCCCTCGAACTGCGCGAGATCGCGGTCGAGACGCAGGTGGCCGCCCTCGACGAGGTCGACGCCGCTCTGGTTCGTCTGCCGCTGGCGGCATCCGACGATCTTCACGTCATCGCGCTCTACGAGGAGCAGCCGGTGGTCGTCATGTCGACGGAATCGCACCTGACCGCGGCCGACGAGGTGGATCTGGCCGACCTGGCCGGTGAGATCCAGATCACTCCGGCCGACGATGTGCTGCATCTCGAGATTCCAGATGCCGTGGCCCCGAGCTTCGCGCCACCTTCCGACACCGCCGAGGCGATCGCGACCGTCGCCGCGGGGGTCGGAATCGCGGTGGTGCCGATGTCGCTCGCCCGGGCTCACCAGCGGCGCGACGTGGAGTACCGCGTGCTCCGCGACGGACCGGTCTCGACCGTCGCCCTCGCCTGGCTGCGCGAGCGGACGACGCCCGACGTCGAGGAGTTCGTGGGCATCGTGCGCGGGCGCACCGCGCGCTCGTCGCGCTGACGCTTCGCCTGCGCGCAGAAAAACGCCCCGGGGCGGGATTCGTTCGCCCGCAGGACGAATCGAATTCACCCGTCGCGTCCCCGCCGGTCACGCCGCGCTCGTAGCTTTCCTCCGTCTCACGTCGGCCGTTCCGGTCGCCCCTCCCGAGAGACCCGAGAGGAAACCATGTCATTCCCGAGCCTTTCCGCCGGCCGCACCGTCGCCGGACTCGCCCTCGTCACGGCCGCGGCGCTCACGCTCGCCGGCTGTGCGGGCGGCAGCGCCGACTCCTCCGCCGACGGCGGCGTCGACGCGAAGACCGCGACCAGCGTCGCCGCCTTCGGCACCCTCGCCGACCTCGAGACCGCGGCCAAGGCCGAGGGCCAGCTCAACGTGATCGCGCTGCCGCGCACGTGGGCCAACTACGGCGAGATCCTCGACCTGTTCGCCCAGCGCTACCCCGAGATCACGATCAACGAGCAGTCGCCCGACGTCTCGAGCGCCGAGGAGATCCAGGCCGCGACCGCCAACGAGGGTCTCGACACCGCGCCCGACGTGTTCGACCTCGGCCTCGCCGTCGCCCTGCAGAACACCGACACATTCGCCGCGTACAAGGTGCAGACCTTCGACGAGATCCCCGATGCGCTGAAGGAGTCGTCGGGTCTGTTCGTCGGCGACTACGGCGGGTACATGTCGATCGGCTACGACTCCGCGCGCTTCCCCGCGCCCACCCAGCTCAGCGACCTGCTGAAGCCGGCCTACAAGGGCGCCGTGGCGATCAACGGCGACCCGACGCAGGCGGGTTCGGCCTTCGCCGCGGTGGGCCTTGCGACCGTGCAGAACGACGGCACGCTCGACGACTTCACCCCCGGGATCGAGTTCTTCGGCGAGCTCAACAAGGCCGGCAACTTTCTCAAGGTCGACCCCACCGACGCCACGATCGCCAGCGGTGAGACGCCCGTGGTCTTCGACTGGGACTACCTGAACGCCGCGCAGGCGTCGGCCGTGCCGACGTGGAAGACCGTGGTCCTGCCGGGCACCGGATACGCCGGCTACTACAACCAGGCGATCAACAAGGACGCCCCGCACCCGGCCGCCGCGCGCCTGTGGCAGGAGTTCCTCTACAGCGACGAGGTTCAGAACCTGTGGCTCAAGGGCGGCGCCCGCCCCGCGCGCATGGAGGCCATGACCTCGGCGGGCACGATCGACAAGACGCTCGCCGCGGCACTGCCCACGGCGCCGAGCGACACCGTCGTGCCGACCGAGGCTCAGTCGACCACCGCCGGCGAGACCCTCGGACAGAAGTGGGCGACGGCGGTCCAGTGACCGTTCTCGACCAGGTCGTCGTCCCCGCGGTGTCGGAGCAGCCCGCTCCGGCGTCGCGGGGCGCGGCGCGTCGGAGCTGGGCGTGGCTCGGGCTCGTCCCCTTCGCCGCGTACGTGCTGCTCTTCCTCGCCCTGCCCACCGTGCTCGCGGTGGGCTCGGGCTTCGTCGGTCGAGGCGGCGCCTTCACCCTCGACAACGTCGCCGCGCTCGGCGATCCGCTCGTGCTGTCGACGTTCGCCAACTCCGCGTGGGTGTCGCTCGTGACCGCGGTGATCGGCTCCGTCGTCGGGGCCCTGGTGTGCTGGGCCCTGCTCGGGCTCGCCGAGACCGGTGCCGTGCGGACCGCCGTCGACGCGGCATCCGGAGTGCTCGCGCAGTTCGGCGGCGTGATGCTCGCCTTCGTGCTCATCGCGGCGATCGGTGCGCAGGGGGTGGTGACGGTGATGCTGCGTCAGCTCACCGGCATCTCGCTGTACGAGAACGGCGTGTGGCTCTACGACCTGCCCGGGGTCGTCGTGGCCTACCTCGTGTTCCAGATCCCGCTCATGGTGCTGACGTTCATGCCCGCCCTCGCCGCCCTCAAGCCGCAGTGGGTCGAGGCGCACCTGACGCTGGGCGGCACGCGCGGCGGGTTCTGGCGTCACGTCGGCATCCCCGTGCTCGCCCCATCGTTCCTCGCGAGCCTGCTGCTGCTGTTCGCGAACGCGTTCTCGTCGTACGCGACCGCCGCGGCCCTCGCGAGCCAGGGGTCGCAGATCGTGCCCCTGCAGATCCGCACCGCCCTGACCAGCGAGACCGTGCTCGGGCGCGAGAACCTCGCGGGGGCGCTCGCGCTCGGCATGATCGTCGTGGTGGCCGGGGTCATGGTGGTCTACGCGCTCATCCAGCGCCGTGCGGCGAGGTGGCAGGCGTGAACCCACTCGCTCCCCCGCGCACCGCGCGCTGGATCATCGCGGTCGTCGTCGGCCTCGCCTTCGCCGTGCCTTTCGCCGCGACCGCGCTGTTCACCCTCACGCCGCTGCCCGGCGGTTCAGGACTGTCGTTCGATCGCTGGGCGGGCATCTTCGATCCGGCCAACGCCGCGAAGTACCGCCCGATCTGGACGGGGCTGGGCAACTCCCTGATCCTCGTCGCCGTGACGGTCGCCCTCGTGCTCGGGCTCTTCACCCCGACCCTCGTGCTCGTCGCACTGGCCTTCCCGCGGCTCCGGCGGGTGTTCGAGTTCGTCGCCCTCCTGCCGATCTCGATCCCCGCCATCGTGCTGGTGGTGGGGCTCACGCCGATCTATCTGCAGATCGGACGCACGCTCGGCACCGGAGCGTGGACGCTCGCCTTCGCCTACGGCATCCTGGTGCTGCCCTTCGCCTACCGCTCGATCCAGGCGTCGATCGACGCGATCGACATCACGACCCTGTCCGAAGCGGCCCGCACGCTGGGCGCCGGCTGGGGCTCGGTGCTGCTGCGCGTCATCGTGCCCAACCTGCGGCAGGGTCTGCTCGCGGCCGCTCTCATCTCGGTCGCGGTCGTGCTGGGCGAGTTCACGATCGCCTCGCTGCTGAACCGCCAGACGCTGCAGACCGCGCTCGTCGTGGTCAACAAGCAGGACGGCTACGTCGCGGCGATCTTCACCCTGCTCGCACTGGCGTTCGCGTTCGTGCTGCTGCTCATCATCGGCCGCGTCGGACGCATCGGCGCCGGTGCCGGAAGGAAGACCTCATGACCACCGCCGACACCCCCGCCCGCGCCCTCCCCGACACCGCAGCGACCGCGCTTGCGCCGAGCGCGAGCTCGGGCGTCGAGCTGCGCGGGGTCGTGAAGGACTACGGCTCCACGCGCGTGCTGCACGGCGTCGACCTCGACGTCGCGCCCGGCGAGTTCGTGTCGCTGCTCGGGCCCTCGGGCTGCGGCAAGACGACGGCCCTGCGGGTGCTCGCGGGACTCGAGCAGGCCAGCGCGGGCGAGGTGCGCATCGGCGGTCGCGATGTCTCGGGTGTGCCGACGAACAAGCGCGACATCGGCATGGTGTTCCAGTCGTACTCGCTGTTCCCCCACCTGCGCGCGCTCGAGAACACGGCGTTCGGCCTCCGTCGTCGTGGCGTGGGCACGGCAGAAGCCCGCCGCCGCGCGGGCGACGCGCTCGACCTCGTGGGCCTCGGCCACCTCGCCGATCGGTACGCGCATCAGATGTCGGGCGGTCAGCAGCAGCGCGTGGCGCTCGCGCGGGCCCTGGTGACCGAGCCGCGCGTGCTGCTGCTCGACGAACCGCTGTCGGCCCTCGACGCCAAGGTGCGCGTGCAGCTGCGCGACGAGATCCGCCGCATCCAGCAGCGCCTGGGCACCACGACCGTCTTCGTCACGCACGACCAGGAGGAGGCGCTGGCCGTGTCCGACCGCGTCGCCGTGATGGGCGCCGGCCGCATCCTGCAGGTCGGCAGCCCCGAAGAGCTCTACACGCGCCCCGCGAACGCCGAGGTCGCCGCCTTCGTCGGGTCGTCGAGCCTCGTGCCCGGTGTCGTCACGGGCGCCACGGTCGAGGTGTGGGGTCGACGCCTCCCGCTGCTCGCCGCGGCCGACGAGGGACCCTGCGAGGTGTTCGTGCGTCCCGAGAACGTTCGGCTCGTCGGCGCGGGCGAGGAGGGGACGGATGCCGTGGTGGAGCAGACCACGTTCCTCGGCAGCATCCGCCGCTCGCTGGTGGCGACCGCCGAGGGCTCCCACGTGCACGTGCAGCACGGCGCCGACCTCGGGCTGGCGGTCGGGGCTCGCGTGCGCGTGCGCCTCGACGACATCGCCGTGCTCACGCGGCCCGTCGCCGGCTGACGCCCCGAGTCCTCGGCATCCGCCCCGCCGGCTTGGGCACCCCGCGCATGAACGCCGAGCCGTTAGGCGCCGCACCGTTAGGCGCCGCACGTGTCGCTGCGTTTCCAGCCCTGCTCGGCGGGGGCGCGAGCCGCATAGAATCCCTGGGTGACTCCGCTGCCCCTGCTCTACGTCTGCGCCCGCCCGCAGCGCGATGCGGCCGTGGCGGAGTGGGCCTCGTTCCGCGACGGGCTGGGGGTGCGAGGCGACGACCTCGTGCACCACGACCTCGTCCGCCAGCCCCTCCCTGCTGACCTCGAGCGCTACGCCGCGGTGGTCGTGGGCGGCAGCCCGTTCAACGTCACCGCCACCGACAAGACCGACGAGCAACTGCGCCTCGAGCGCGACCTCGAGCGTCTGGCCGCGGCCGGCATCGAGGGCCGCACGAACGTCATGTTCACCTGCTTCGGCATCGGCGTGGTCACGCGCCTGCTGGGCGGAGTCGTGACGCTGGAGCACCCCGAAGACACCGGGCCCGCCGAGATCGCGCTGACCGAAGCCGGGCGGGATGACGAGCTCTTCGGCATCCTGGACCCCCGCTTCCAGGCGTACACCGCGCACAAGGAGGGCACCGCGGCGGTCCCGCCCGGCGCCACCCTGCTGGCGTGGAACGACGCGTGCCCCGTGCAGGCCTACCGCGCCGGGACGGCTCTGTGGGCGACGCAGTTCCACCCCGAGCCGACCGCCGACGCGTTCGTCGCCCGCATGCGCGTGTACCGCGAGGCCGGCTACTTCGACGCCAATGCCTTCGACGAGGTGTCGGCGCAGGTGCGCACGGCCACGGTCGAGCAGCCGACGCTTCTGCTGCGGTCGTTCGCCGCCCGCGCCGTCGCCGCCTGAGCCCGCCGTGGCAGGAGGCCGAACGCGGCGCCGCCCGCAGCCGCCGTCCTGCGGATCCCGAGCACGACACGCCGCCCCGACGCCCAGCCACCCGGCGTGTCACACTCCCCGTCCGCACGACGGCGCCTGAACCCGCGGCAGCTGCCGTCCTGCGGATCCCGACGACGACACGCCGCCCCGACGAGTCGCCACACGGCGTGTCCCCTCCCCCGTCCGCACGACGGCACCCCGGACTGGGCAATGTCAACCCCGACCACCCCATTTACCTAGCTTTTCTAGTGTTCTAGATATGAACGGAACAGCTCAGTGGCGGGGCTCGGACCTCGCGCGCCAGATCGTCGTCCTCTCCGCCGTGTCGTTCATGCTGATCGCGGCCGTCATCGGCGCGGGTGCCTTCGGAAACTCCTCCGTGCAGGACCAGCAGGGGGGCGCGCTCAACACCGACGGCTCGTACCTCGCGCCCGCCGGTCCCGCGTTCTCGATCTGGTCGGTCATCTACCTCGGCCTGATCGCGTACTCGATCTGGCAGGCGCTCCCCCGCCAGCGCACGAACCCGCGCCAGCGCGCCCTCGGCTGGCTGATCGCGCTGACGATGACCCTCAACGGACTGTGGTTGGTCGCCGCACGCTTCGGGACGCTCTTCCTCACCGTCGTCGTGATCGTGCTGCTTCTCGCGGCGCTCGGCTGGACGTTCCGCGTCGCGGTCGCCACCCGCGAGCCGCGGGGCGGCGTCCTGGACTCGGTGCTCATCGACGGTGTCACCGGCCTCCACCTCGGTTGGGTCACCCTGGCGACCGTCGCAAACACCGCGGCATGGCTGACGACGATCGTCCCGCCGAGCTGGGAGCAGGGGGCGGATGCCATCGGCATCGCGGTCCTGATCGTGGTGGCCCTCATCGGACTCGCGATCGCCTGGCGCAGCTCGTGGCGCGTGACGCCCGCGATCGCCCTCGCCTGGGGCCTCAGCTGGCTCGCCGTGGAGCGCTTCACCGGCGAGCCGCAGAGCGGCCCGATCGGCGCGACCGCTCTCGTCGTGGCCGCGGTCGTGCTGCTTCCGCCGGTGATCGTCCGGGTACTGCGTCTGATCCGCCCGAGCGTCGACTGACGACTAGACCCGTTGCATCCGTCCCGCAAGAGGGGCGGATGCACACGGCGCGGGGAGTGTAATTGGGCGGTGGACTCGCTGCCGTTCTTCCTGCTCGTCGTGATCTTCGTCGCCGCAGCGGCGGTGGTGTGGGTCGCCGGGATCCAGCTGTCGAAAGCAACCGACGTCCTCGACGCCCGACTGCACCTGGGCAGTGCGCTCGGAGGCCTCATCGTGCTCGCGGTGGCGACCAACCTCCCCGAGATCGCCATCACGGTGTCGGCGGCCGTCTCGGGCAACCTCGAGGTCGCGGTGGGCAACATCCTGGGTGGGATCGCCCTGCAGACGGTCGTGCTCGTCATCCTCGACGCCTTCGGCAAGCGGGGCCGCGGGGTGAAGCCGTTGACCTACCGCGCGGCATCCCTCACCCTCGTCCTGGAGGGCCTCGTCGTCGTCGCCGTCCTGGCCGTCGTCATCGCGGGAAGCCAGCTGCCGAGCGGACTCGAGGTGCTGCGGCTCACCCCCGACGTCGTGCTGATCGCGGCCCTGTGGATCGTGGGATTGATCCTCGTGCAGCGCGCCGGATCGCACCTGCCGTGGCACGAGGACGGTCGGGCACCGGATGCCACACCGAAGCCACACAAGAAGGATCCGGCGAAGGCGATGAGCATGAAGAAGGCCGTGGTCGTGTTCTCGATCTCAGCACTCGCCACCCTTGTCGCGGGCGTGGTGCTCGAGCGCGCGGGAGATGCGGCGTCGTCGCAGATCGGACTGTCGGGGGTGCTCTTCGGCGCGACGGTGCTCGCCCTCGCGACCTCTCTGCCCGAGATCTCGACCGGGCTGCAGGCCATCCGCCAGGGTGACGACAACCTCGCGATCAGCGACATCTTCGGCGGCAACGCCTTCCTGCCGGTGCTCTTCCTCGTGGCGACGGTGATCTCGGGGACGGCGGTGCTCCCCAGCGCCAACGCCGCCGACATCTACCTGACGGCTCTCGCCGCCCTGCTGACGCTCGTGTACGTCGTGGGCCTGATCTTCCGCCCGCAGCGGCGGCTGATCGGCATGGGCGTCGACTCGTTCGTCGTCCTCGTGCTCTACGCCGTGGGCATCGGCGGTCTGTTCGCCATCTCGGCCTGAGGGGCTCAGCGAGCGGTCAGCTCCACCACCACCGCCTGCTGGGGGTTCTGCACGGGCGGACGGATGCCGGCCACGGCCAGCTGCCGCCCGGTGAGCTCGGTGTCGAGGTGGGCCCACGGCAAGGGCGACTGCGCGGGCTCCTGCACGAGGCCGCCCGGGGTCACCAGGCGCACGCGGTAGGTGCGGTCGGGATCGAGGCCCGGCAGACGCGCGCGTCCCGCGGGTGAGGCGATCAGGGTCTGCGTCTGCGCGATGGTGAAGAACGCCTGGTCGCGATCGGCCGAGACGACTCCGCGCACGTCGAGGCCGGGGTCGGCGACATCGACGTTCACGAGACGCCCCGTCGCCACCAGCGGGCGCACCCGCCGCGCGAGGGCGACCCACTCCCCCACGACGGCGCGGTCGCGCTCATCGAGCGTGGTCAGGTCCCACTCGATGCCGAAGTGACCGAACAACGCGACGGCTCCGCTGAAGGCGATAGAGACCGTGCGGCCGGTCGAGTGCACGCGCGGGGTGGTCAGGTGCATGCCCATCATCTCGGGCGGCACGACCAGGGCGGTGTAGCGCTGCGTCTCGAGCCGCTCGACCGGATCGAGGCAGTCGCTCGTCCAGATACGGTCGGTGCGGTCCAGGATGCCGAGGTCGACGCGCGCCCCGCCCGAGGCGCAGCTCTCGATCTCGAGGCCCGGGAAGCTCTCCTTCAGCTCGTCGAGCAGCCGGTACACGGCGAGCGTGTGGGCGTGCACGGCCGAGCCGCCGCCGGGCCCGGTCGCGGCATCCACGAGATCGCGGTTGTGGTCCCACTTCACGTAGGCGATCGGGTAGGCCCGCAGCACCTCGGTCATCCGCTCGAGGATGTACGCGTACGCGCCGGGGTGCGCGAGGTTCAGCACCTGCTGCTGGCGCGCCGAGGGCGGCAGCTCCTCACGGCCACGCAGGATCCACTCGGGGTGCGCGCGGGCGACGTCGCTGTCGGGGTTGAGCATCTCGGGCTCGAACCACAGGCCGAACTCCATGCCGAGGCCCGTGACGTGGTCGGCGAGCGGGCTCAGTCCGTCGGGCCAGACGCCCTCGTCGACGAACCAGTCGCCGAGACCGGCGGTGTCGTCGCGGCGGCCGCGGAACCAGCCGTCGTCGAGCACGAACCGCTCCACGCCGATCTCGGCGGCGACGTCGGCCAGCTGCAGCAGCTTCGGCAGGCGGTGGTCGAAGTAGACGGCCTCCCACGTGTTGAGCGTGATCGGGCGCGGGCGCTCCGGGTGCTGCGGCCGGGCGCGCCAGGTGGCGTGGAATCGCGCGGCGAGCTCGTCGAGACCGTCGCCCCACGACCCGTAGACGAGCGGCGACGAGACCTCGGCGCCCGGTGCGAGCACGATCTCGCCCCACGCGGCCATCTCGCCGCCCGCGAGCAGCGCCTCGCCCAGCGGCAGCCGCTCGGCGAACACGCGCTGGTTGCCGCTCCACGCGACGTGGATGCCGTGCACCAGACCCGTCTCGAACCCGAAGCCCGGTCGTCCGGCGGCGAGTAGCAGGGTCGCGTCGGCACCGGGGCGACCGCGGCGACTCTCGCGCAGGTGCGTACCGAAGGTGAAGGCGTGACGCTGCGACGAGCGCTCGCGCAGGTGGCGGCCGGTGGTGTCGAGGATCTCGGTGGCCTCCCACGGCAGCGGGAAGCTCGGCTGCAGCGTCGAAACGACGAGGTCGTCGGTCCCGTCGTTGACCACGGTGAGCTTCTGCGAGAACAGGCCCGCGGCATCCACCCGAAGATCCACGCGCAGACGCAGAGCGCACTGGGCGTCGACGAGGTGCAGCGTCACGGCGTCGGGGGTGGAGTCGACGGATGCCAGGGAGAAGACCGTTCCCTGCACGACGCCGCCGCGCCCTCCCTCGTATCCGGGAGCGCCGGGCCAGCCGGCCGCGGCCGTCGGCACGATCGTGAGGCGGGGCGTCTGGTCGATGCCGCCCGAGACGCGTTGCGGACGCGCGGCCACGACCATCGACGAGAGCGCATCCTCGTCGAGGGCGCCGAGGTCGGGCCCCCAGTGAATGATGGCGGGCGCGGGCAGCGCGGTGAGGTCGATGACGACGCTGGTGCCGCCTGCGCGGAGGTGCGCCGCCGGAGCGGTCTCGGGTGCGACGACGGTGTGCGACATGGCATTATTTCTACCACGAAACAAATGCCCGCCTGCTGTGGGCGAACGGGACGGAGGCGCGATGCTCACCGAGAGCGAAGCCGCCGTCGCCCGCGCCGTGCTGACCCACGGCCCCCTGTCGCGCACCGCCCTCGCCGCGCGCCTGCACCTTTCGCCGCCGAGCCTCACCCGCCTGACCCGCCCCCTGGTGGACGCCGGCATCCTGATCGAGCTCGACGACGACGTCGACGGTTCGGTCGGGCGCCCCTCGCGGCCCCTCGACATCTCGCCCACGGGCGGGACGTTCGTCGGCGTCAAGCTCACCGGCGATCACCTCTACCTCGTCGCGACCGACATCCGGGCCGAGGTGCGTGAGCGCTCCGACCGTCGCCTGTCGGGTTCGACACCTGAGGCCGTGATCGACGAGATCGCCGCCGCGGTCGCGGCCCTCGGGCTGAGCGGTGTCCGCGGGATCGGCGCGAGCCTGGGCGGCGCCGTGCGCGACGGGGTCGCGGTCGACGCCCCCTTCCTCGGCTGGCGCGACGTCGCCCTCGCCGACGCGCTCGCGGCGCGCCTCGACGTGCCGGTCGCCCTCGAGAACGACGTCGTCGCCCTCGCCGAGGCCGAGCGCTGGTTCGGGGTGGGCCGCGACCTCCCGGGCTTCGCGATCGTGACCGTCGGCGCGGGAGTGGGCTTCGGCCTCGTGATCGACGGACGTACCGTGCGCACCCCCGATGCCGGGGTCGGCACCGTCGGGCACCTCCCGCTCGTCGCCGACGGACCCGCCTGCCCCGAGGGGCACCGCGGCTGCGCCGCCGCCCTGCTGACGACGACCGCGATCTCGGCTCGGGTCTCCGACACCCTCGGCCGGCAGGTCGGGTACGACGAGGCCCTCTCGCTCGCCCGCGCCGGCGACCCCGCCGCCCGCACCGTCATGGAGGCCGCAGGCGACGCCCTCGGAACCCTGTGCGCCCTCGCCGTCAACCTGTCGCTGCAGTCCGACATCGTGCTCGCCGGAGAAGGCGTGGAGGCGTTCGATCTGGTGCGCGACCAGGTCGAGGCGTCTCTCGCGCGCGGCCGCGAGCGCTCGGCATCCGCCGTCTCGATCCACCCCGACCGCTCGGGCTTCTCCGCCTGGGCGCGGGGAGCCGCGGCGGTGGCGATCCAGGCAGCGATGGGCCGCATCTCGCTCAGCGACTGACCCGCACACGCCGACGGCCCCGCCCCTCGAGGGAACGGGGCCGTCGAACGGGTGTCAGAGAGCCGGTGCGACGATCGCGCTCGCTCCGGCGGGCACCGTCAGCGTGGTGCCGTCGAGCACGACGCCCTCGGCGGTGGCCAGCAGCACACGGGCACCGGATGCCGCGGAGGCCGACGCCTCGGCATCCGACAGGTTCACGACGACGAGAAGGTCGCCGCGACGCAGCTCGTACACGCGCCCGCCCTCGGCCTCGCGGGCCGCGGCCGACAGACCCTCGCGCGAGGGGTCGGTGAGCTCGGGGCGCTCGCGGCGGATCTTCGCGAGCTCGCGGTACAGACCGAGCAGCTGCGCGTGGTCGCCCTCGCCCACCTCGTCCCAGTCGAGCTTCGAGTTCTCGAAGGTCGAGGGGTCCTGCGGGTCGGGCACGGTCGACTCGTCCCAGCCCATCTTCTCGAACTCGGCGATGCGCCCCTCGGCGGTGGCCTTGCCGAGCTCGGGCTCGGGGTGCGAGGTGAAGAACTGCCACGGGGTGGTGGCGCCCCACTCCTCGCCCATGAACAGCATCGGCGTGCCGGGGGCCGTCAGCGTGAGCACGGCGGCCGCGGCGAGGCGGTCGTAGTCGAGCGTCTGCGAGAGGCGATCGCCGGCGGCACGGTTGCCGATCTGGTCGTGGTCCTGCGCGAAGGTCACCAGGCGCCAGTTCGGCACGTCGGCGGGGACGGGCTTGCCGTGCTTCTCCTCGCGGAAGGTCGAGTAGGTGCCGTCGTGGAAGAAGCCGCCCTCGCTCACCTTGCGGAACGCGTCGAGGTCGGCGAAGTCCTCGTAGTACCCGATCGTCTCTCCGGTCAGGGCGACGTGGGCGGTGTGGTGCCAGTCGTCAGACCACTGCGCGGTGAGTCCGTAGCCGCCGGCCTCGCGCGGGAGGATCAGCTTCGGGTCGTTCATGTCACTCTCGGCGATGGTCGTGAGCGGGATGCCGCGGTGCGCCGACAGGGCGTCGGTGCGCTCGGCGATCTGCTGCAGCACGTGCGGGTCGCGGTGGTCGAGCAGCGCGTGCACGGCATCGAGGCGCAAACCGTCGACGTGGTAGTCGCTCATCCACATCAGCGCGTTCTCGACGATGTAGGCGCGCACGGCGTCTTCGTCGAGGTTGACCGAGTCGCCCCAGGTGTTGCGGCTGCCCTCGCGGAGGTACTCGCCGAAGAGGGGCAGGTAGTTGCCCGAGGGTCCGAGGTGGTTGTAGACGACGTCCTGGATCACGGCGAGACCCGCGGCATGGGCGGCGTCGACGAAACGCTGGTAGGCCTCCGGTCCGCCGTAGGCCTCGTGCACGGTGTACCAGAGCACCCCGTCGTAACCCCAGTTCCACGTACCGTTGAAGCCGTTCACCGGGAGCAGCTCGACGTGGGTCACGCCCAGGTCGACGAGGTGGTCGAGGCGACCGATCGCGGCATCCAAGGTCCCCTCGGGGGTGAAGGTGCCGAGGTGCAGCTCGTAGATCAGCCCGCCCGCGAGCTGCTTGCCCGTCCACGCAGCGTCGTTCCACGCGTAGACCGAGGGGTCGAACCACGCCGACGCCTCGTGCACGCCGCCGGGCTGGCGCCGCGACCGCGGGTCGGGACGCAGGTCGTCGCCGTCGCCGAGCACGAAGCCGTACCGCTCGCCGTCAGCGAGGTCGACCGGAGCGGTCCACCACCCGCCGGCATCCGCCGACATCTCCACGTCTTCGACGACGGTGTCGCCACTGTCGTCGAGACGGCGCAGCCGCACTCGCTCGGCCTTGGGGGCCCAGACGTCGATGCTCATGTGGGTTCTTTCCTTCGCGCGTGAGATGGTCGTCGCGCGACGGGGCGCACACCCCGCCGCGCGCAGGTCAGGAGATCAGCAGAGCGACGGGATACTTCGCCAGCAGCTCGCCGAGGCGGGTCGGACCGCCCTGGTACTGCTTGCCGGTGAGCACGTCGATGACCAGCGTGTCGGGCAGCAGCAGCACGGTGTCGCGCCAGCCGCCCGCGGTGCGCAGGCCGTGGGGCAGGCGCGTCGCGACCGCGAACACCCCGCCGCGATCGAACGCGACGACGTGATCGGATGCCACGCCGGCGGCCTCCAGCGGACGGTAGACGTCCAGCGGCACGTCGTTCCGCACCCGCAACGCGCGCGAGGTCACGAGCAGCTTCGCGGCCCCGGTCCCGTCGATGGGCGGGCGCACGGCATCCGTCCCGTCGATCGAGGCGAGCAGCCGCCGACGCTCCGCGAAGTCCACGGCCCGACGGTTGTCGGGGTCGACCAGCGACTGCTCCCACAGCTCCGAGCCCTGGTACACGTCGGGGACGCCCGGGCCCATGATCTGCAGCAGCTTGGCCGAGAGTCCGTTCGACCAGCCGTCGGCCGAGATCTCGTCGACGAACGCGCGCACGCGCTCGGCCGCGGGACCGGTGGCCGCATCGACCAGCGCGTGCATGCGCTCTTCGAAGGCCTCGTCCTGCTCCCACCAGCCGGTGACCTCCGACGCCTCGCGCGCGGCCTTCTCGGCGTAGGCGTGCAGGCGTTCGCGGTAGTCCTTCAGACCTCCGGGAGTGGATGCCGAGGCCGGCCACGCCCCGACGATGGCCTGCCACAGCAGCGCGTCGAAGGGACCGTGCCCGGTCGAGGCGATGCCGCGGAACTCCTCGAGTCGCGCGGCCCACCGCTCGGGCATCTCGGCGAGCACGGCGATGCGCGCACGCGTGTCTTCGCCGCGCTTGGTGTCGTGCGTCGAGAGCGTCGTCATCGCGGTCGGCCACGACGCGTGGCGCAGCGCCTGCGCGGTGTGGAAGCCGTGCACGTCGAGCGCGAACTGGCCCGGGTCGCCGCCCACCTCGGTGAGCGAGCCCAGCCGCGTGTAGCGGTAGAACGCCGTGTCTTCGACGCCCTTCGCCATCACGGGTCCGGTCGTCTGCTGGAAGCGCCACGCGATCTCGAGGTCGGTGTCGGCGAGGGCCGGCACGAGCTTCTCGATCACGTCGTCGAGCTCGGGGCGGCGGATCTCGGCCTCGCCCGCGGCGGCGTCGAGGTGCGCGCGCCCCGCCGGGAGGTACGAGCGGTAGACGGGGAAGCACGCGAGGATCTCGGCGAGGGCGTCCTGCAGCACCTCGGCCTCGAACTCCTCGCGCAGCTCGGCGGGAAGGCCACGGACGATGCGGCGGATCTCCGACACCTGGATGGAGTCGGCGATCTTGCGCTTGGTGTCGTGGATGAGGTCGTGCCAGCCGGTCAGGGCGGGCAGGTCGCTCTCGGTGCGCAGGCGCGCATCCAGGGCGTCGAGGGGCACCTCACCCGCGGGATCCGTGAGCACGCGGTCGATCTCGGCGAGCGCGTCGTATCCGGTCGTGCCGGCGGTCTTCCACCACGAGGGCAGGGCTTCACCGTGCTCGAGGATCTTCTCGCCGAGTACATAACCGACCTCGTCGTCGCTCGCCTCTCGCAGGGCGGCCGAGAGGCGGTCGAGGTACCCACCCGGGTCGACGAGACCGTCGGGGTGGTCCACCCGCAGGCCGTCGGCGAGACCCTCGCGCACCCAGCGCAGGATCTCGGCGTGGGTCGCCTCGAACACCTCCGGCAGCTCGACGCGCACACCCGCGAGGGTCGTCACGGCGAAGAAGCGGCGGTAGTTGAGGTCGGCCGCTTCGTCCTGCCAGAAGCGCAGCTCGAAGTTCTGCGCGTCGAGCAGAGCCTCGATCGCGTCGCGCGAGCCCGAGGCCGCGGCATCCGTCCCCGTTCCCGGAGCCACCGGGAAGGCGTGGTCGTAGTAGCGGATCAGCCCGTCGGGGGCGTCGTCGGCCGGCGTCGGGTCGTACGAGATCTCATCGATGACCTCGGCGAGATCGGCGCCCAGGATCGGCACGCGCACCTTGCCCGCGCCGAACTCCCAGTCGATGTCGAAGGCGGGGGCATGGGCCGAGGCCCGTCCCTGGCGCAGCACGTCCCACCACCACGAATTGCTCCGCGGCTCCGAGACGCCCATGTGGTTGGGCACGATGTCGATCAGGATGCCGAGGTCCTTCGCGCGCGCCGCCTGCACGAAGCGCGAGAGTCCCTCGGCGCCGCCGCGGGCGGGGTCGACGCGCGTGACGTCGACGACGTCGTAGCCGTGGTCCGACCCGGGCGTGGCCTCGAGAATCGGCGAGAGGTACGCCCACGAGACCCCGAGGTCACGGAGGTAATCCGTGACCTCGGCGGCGTCGTCGAGGGTGAACGATTCGCGGATCTGCAGGCGATACGTCGAAAGCGGATGCCGCATCTCGGTCACAGCTCCGGCTTGGGCGCCTGCCCGGGCAGGTCGTCAGTGCCGAGCGTCTGGATCTGCGCCGTGAGCGAGGCCGCGACCGAGTGGTCGACCTCGGGCTCGGGCAGGTGGTGCTCGCGGAGCACCATCAGCGACTTCGGCTCCAGCGGCAGCGTCTCGCCGGGGTTGAGCGGCTCGGTGTTGGCGCGCTCGCCCGCGGTGTCGACGTACGCGTCCCACTTGGGGGCGTACTCGAAGTCGGGCAGCTGGAAGTCGACCTTGTCGTCGCCCGCGTTGAACAGCACGAGGAAGTGGTCGTCGCTGATCGACTCGCCGCGACGGTCGCGCTCGCGAATGCCCTGGCCGTTGAGGAAGACCCCCACCGCCAGGCCGAAGCCGTTGTCCCAGTCCTCGGGCTGCATGAGCGAGCCGTCGGGTCGCAGCCACACCACGTCGGGCACCGGAGCGCCCTCCTCCATCTTCACGGGGCGACCGTCGAAGAACCGGCTGCGGCGGAAGGTCGGGTGCTGCTTGCGCAGTCGCGCGAGCGCGGCGGTGAACTCGATCAGCGGGGTGTCGATGTTCGACCAGTCCACCCAGGTGATCTCGTTGTCCTGCGCGTAGCCGTTGTTGTTGCCGCCCTGCGTGCGACCGAGTTCGTCGCCGTGCAGCAGCATCGGAACACCCTGGCTGAGCAGCAGCGTCGCGATGAAGTTGCGCTGCTGCTGCGCACGGCGCTTGAGCACCTCGGGGTCGTCGGTGGGACCTTCGATGCCCATGTTGCTCGAGCGGTTGTGCGATTCGCCGTCGTTGTTGTCTTCGCCGTTGGCCTCGTTGTGCTTCTCGTTGTACGACACGAGGTCGCGCAGGGTGAAGCCGTCGTGCGCGGTGACGAAGTTGATGGATGCCACGGGGAAGCGGCCCGAGTGCTCGTACAGGTCGGCCGACCCGGTGAGGCGCGAGGCGAACTCGCCGAGGGCCTGCGGCTCACCGCGCCAGAAGTCGCGGACGGTGTCGCGGTACTTGCCGTTCCACTCGGTCCACTGGGGCGGGAAGTTGCCGACCTGGTAGCCGCCGGGGCCCACGTCCCACGGCTCGGCGATGAGCTTGACCTGCGAGACGATCGGGTCCTGCTGCACGAGTTCGAAGAAGGCCGCGAGGCGATCGACCTCGTAGAACTCGCGGGCGAGGGTCGAGGCGAGGTCGAAGCGGAAGCCGTCGACGTGCATCTCGAGCACCCAGTAGCGCAGCGAGTCCATGATCAGCTGCAGCGTGTGGGGGTTGCCCACGTTCAGGCTGTTGCCGGTGCCGGTGTAGTCCGTGTAGTAGCGCTTGTCGTCGTCTTCGAGGCGGTAGTACGCCTCGTTGTCGATGCCGCGCATCGACAACGTCGGGCCCATGTGGTTGCCCTCGGCGGTGTGGTTGTAGACCACGTCGAGGATGACCTCGATGCCGGCGGCGTGCAGGGCCTTGACCATGGCCTTGAACTCCTGCACCTGCTGACCGTGGTCACCGGTGGAGGAGTAGGTGTTCTGCGGGGCGAGGAACGCGATGGTGTTGTAGCCCCAGTAGTTCGACAGCCCCTTCTCCTCGAGAGTGGAGTCGTTGACGAACTGGTGCACCGGCATGAGCTCGATCGCCGTGATGCCGAGCTTCTTGAGGTGCTCGATGACGACCGGGTGGGCGATGCCGGCGTAGGTACCGCGCAGCTCCTCGGGCACGTCGGGGTGCAGCTGGGTGAGGCCGCGTACGTGCGCCTCGTAGATGAACGACTCGGCGTAGGGGATCTTCGGCTGACGGTCGCCCGACCAGTCGAAGAACGGGTTGATGACGACGCCCTTCATCATGTGGGCGGCGGAGTCCTCGTCGTTGAACGAGTCGGGATCGCCGAACTCGTAGCTGAAGACGGGCTGACCCCAGTCGATCTGGCCCTCGACGGCCTTCGCGTAGGGGTCGAGCAGCAGCTTCGCGGGGTTGAAGCGCTTGCCGTTCGCGGGGTCGTACTCCCCGTGCACGCGGTAGCCGTAGCGCTGCCCGGGCAGGATGTTGGGGAGGTAAGCGTGCCAGACGAACGCGTCGACGTCGATCAGCTCGACGCACGTCTCCGTTCCGTCTTCATCGAAGAGGCAGAGCTCTACCTTTTCCGCTCCTTCACTGAACAGGGCGAAGTTCGTCCCATTACCGTCGTAAGTGGCCCCGAGGGGATAACTGGATCCTGGCCATACCTGCTGCACGTCGCTCACGATAGACCAGCGTCGTTTCCGCGAACCTGCGTGGTCACGGCAGTTGACACCCACCCCACCCCCGGCTATGCGCGCGGGTCTCTATGCCCTCTCGGGCGGATGCCGCAGTAGCTCGATGCGCTCGTCGAGGTAGCGCTCCAGGGGCATGTACCCGCCCGCGGCGCTCCAGCGCACGAGCACCTCCCCGCCCCGGAGCGCGAGCGGTGCGCTGCGCTCCCCGAGCGCCGACAGGTCCACCGGCGCCCATTGGATGTGGATCGTCTCGCCCTCGGGCACGCCTCCTCGAGCGGCCGCGGCCGAGAGCTCCGCGCGACGCCGCTGCGATTCCGCGGCGAATCCGCGGCGCACCTCGGCGCGCGAGCGCACGATGTCGCCGGTGCTCAGCACCGCGTCGTCGGTGAGCAGCAGTGCTCCGAGATGCCACGCCGTCCCCCGCGGGGCGATGCGCGCGGCCCGCGGGATGCCGAGCAGGCGGCGCCCTTCCTGCAGTTCCCCTAGGCGCTCGCGCGGGGCGTCGGCCAGCCGCGTCCGCGCGGCGGCGAGGATCCCCTCCACGGCGGTGTTCACCCGCGCTCTCCTTCCTTGCGCGCAGCGCGCGCCTTCTCGAGCGTGCGGAGGCTCGACGCCACCGCCGCAGCGGCATCCGCCCTCTCCTTCTCGCGCTCGTCGAGCTCGGCGTCGGCGGCGTCGGCCTCCGCCTCGGCGCGCTCGAGATCGGCGCGGAGCCCGTCGACGCGCTCGCGCAACCGCTCCGCTCGTTCCTGCGCCGAGACCCGTCGGCGCTCCGCCGCGGTCTGCTCGCGCTCGGCGGCGGCGTGCGCGCGCTCCGCTTCGCGTTCCGCACGCTCGGCGGCCTTGCGCTCCCGGCGTGCGGCGAGGTCGTCGCGCGGCTGCGGCGCCGGAACCGCCTCGGGAACCGACCCCGCGACGGCCGTCGCCAGCTCTCCCCCGCCGAGATCGGCGAGGTCGATCGGGGCGACGAGGCGCCCGGTGAGCACGGCCGCCGCCACCGACTCGTCGACCACCGCGGCGTTGATCGTCTTCTGCACGGCATCCGCCACCGTCGCGCTGAGGGGTGTTCCGGCCTCGGCCGCGAGCTCTCCGGCCCGCCGCGCGAGCGCGGCCACCAGCTGCCGGCGTTGACGCCCCAGCCGAGACAGTTCAGCGGCGTCGAGGTCATCCTGCGCCTCGTGCAGGGCCCGCGACAGCTCGACGGCCTCGCCGAGCTGCCCGTCGCGCACGAGCAGGTTCACGGCCCACGCGGCCACCGTGGGCTTGCGCAGCTTCGCGATGCGTCGGCCCACCGCCCCCGACTCCGCAGCGGCACGTTCGTTGCGCGCCGCGGTGAAGCGCGCCGGCGGCAGCGCGAGCAGCTCTGCGGCGACCTCGTCGAGGCGGGCGGCGTCGTCGCTCATCCCTCCATTGTGACCACCGCGGCCCGCCCGGGCCACTCGATGCCCTCAGAGGGAGACGACTCCCGGCCGCGGCCCCCGGATCTCGCGGTGCAGGCGCTCCATGCGGTGATCGAGTTCTGCCGCGATGTCGGCGGCGTCCTTCAGCTCGTCGAGGAGGTCGGAGGGGACGAGCCGGTCGTACTTGTAGTAGATCTTGTGCTCGAGGCTCGCCCAGAAGTCCATCGCGATCGTGCGGAACTGCACCTCGACGGGCACGTCCACCCTGCCGGTCGACAGGAACACGGGCACCTCGACGATCACGTGCAGACTCTTGTAGCCGTTCGCCTTCGGCTGGGCGATGTAGTCCTTCACGTCGCGGACGGTGATGTCGTCCTGCTGGGTGAGCAGGTCGGAGAGCCGGTAGGCGTCGTCGATGAAGCTGCACGTGACCCGGATGCCGGCGATGTCGGTGATCGTCGACCTGATCGACGCGAAGTCGGTGTCGATGCCCTTGCGGCGCACCTTGTCGACGAGACTGTCGGGCGACTTCACCCGGCTCGAGACGTGCTCGATCGGGTTGTAGGCGTGCATCTCCTGGAACTCTTCGCGCAGGATCGAGATCTTCGTCTCGACCTCGGCGAGCCCGAAGCGGTACTCCATGAGGAACCGCTGGAACTCGTCGCGCATCGCGCGCAGCGCGGCCCCCGAAACGGTGATCTGCTGATCGTCCAGCGGGTCAGACATGATCCGACCGTAACCAGCAGCGCTACGAGGTCGCTGGGAGCCTCACGCTCGCGGCGGCGCGGGAGCACGCGGAACGAGCTCGCCGTCGACGACGTCGATCGCGGTCAGACCGTCGAAGACGTCGGGAAGATCGTCGTCGTGGCCATCCGCAGGTTCAGGGTGCCAGGGATTCGGGGGAGATGTCACGGCGCCCTCCTTCCGTGCATTCCCCTCACGATGACACGCCCGGGGTGCACGACCCCCGCCCTTGACACTCGCCGACGCCCCGCGTACCCCCCGGGTGTCCTGGCGTATCGTGGGCCGCATGGGGACCATTCACTACGGCGGCAGCGGCACGATCGTGCACATCGAAGACCGCGCCCTCGCGCACCTCAAGGTCGTGATCTCCACCAAGCTGCGTCGCGGTGAGAGCTTCACGCTGTCGTGGCGTCACCGCGACGACGAGGAACGCGGCCGCAGCACGCTGTGGCTGCACCCGGCGATCCCGCTGCGCTTCGTCTTCGACGACGCCGAGCCGACGATGCTCAGCCGCGAGTGGATCGAGCGCCTGGCCGATTCGGCCAACTCCTCGGGCGGCATCATGCTCGTGCCCGAAGACATCACCCCGGCCGAAGAAGCCGAGAAGCACTGAGGCGGATCAGCCCTCTTCGACGAGGGCGTCTTCGCTCGGTTCGGGAGTGATCGCCAGCCCATTGGGGCCGGATGCCGCGAGCATGAGGTCTTCGACCCACACGCGGTTGATGCGCGGCTGGCGGCTGCCGTAGAAGTGGAACTGGATGGGCACCGAGGGGTGCATCCAGAAGCTGCGACGCCCGCTGCCGTCTCCGACCTCGACGTCGAACATGAACGACTCCGACCGGCGCAGCTTGTTCATCACGACGATGCGCAGGTGCGCGAGCGTGCGGTCATCGATGTCGACCGCATTGGCGACGGTGTCGTAGATGAATCTGCCCATGCGCACGAGCCTATCCGAGGAACGCAGATGGGACCGCTTCCGCGGAACGACCCGTCATTGCCACGTCACCGGACGCGAATCAACCCCCGCGATCGGCCCTCGAGGTCGCGACTACCGTTGCGGGTGTGGGAACGCTCTACTACGGCGACGTCGCGACGCCGATCGAGATCGAAGACCGCGCCCTCGCGCACGTCAAGGTCGTCATCGCCACCAAGCTCCGCCGCGGCGAGAGCTTCACCCTGTCGTGGACGCACGGGCCCGACCAGGAGGTCGGCCGCAGCACCGTGTGGCTGCATCCGTCGATCCCGCTGCGGTTCGTGTTCGACGAGCCCGAGCCTGCTCTCCTGAGCCGTTCGTGGATCGAAGCCCTCGCCACCTCGGCCAACTCCTCGGGCGGTCTTCTGATCGTGCCCGAGCCCGAGCACCCCGGGTCGTGACTCAGACGAGCGGCGGACCGAGGATCTCCCGGGCCCCGTCTTCGACGGCGGTCGGCACCACGAGCGGACGCCCGGCCGAGAAGGCCTCCCACTCGCGCAGCACGATCGCCTCGATACGGCCGGGATCTTCGTCGGGGTAGTCCGCGCGCAGGCGACCGAGGACCTCGCGGAACGGAGCGACCAGCACGCCGTCGACCTCGCGGACGACGTCGCTCGAGCGCGCAGAGATCACCGCATCGCGTGAATCGTCGTCCATGTCCCCCATGGTTTCACGCGCTGTCACGCCCGCCTAATGCTGCGGGGGAAAGAAGGCCGCCTAGCTACTCGCCTCGTTCGCGATCGGGGTTCAGGGGGCGACGTCGACCTCGACCGGGTGCGGGTCGACCTGGTCCACGGCATCCTGCAGGCGCCCGAGGCACGCGATGACCGCGGCACTGTCTTCGGGCGACATGTCGACGACGGCCGACATCATGCGGGCGTGCATGTCGCCCAGCGTGGCCCGCACCTCGTCGTCGCTCTCGGCCGTGGCCACGATGAAGATGCTGCGGCGGTCGGTGGGATGCGGCACGCGCGTGACGTGTCCGGTCTTCTCGAGTCGGTCGACGATCGCGGTGGTGGACGCCGTGGAGACGCCCAGGTAACGGGTGAGCTCGCTCGGCGAGACCTGTCGGTTCTGGCCGGCGGCCCTCAGCAGGTAGCGCAGCACGAGCAGCTCGTTCTCGCCCATCGACATCGATTCGCGCGTGCGACGACGCATCGCCACCTCGGCGGCGCGGTACACGCGGAAGGCCTGGAGCACGTCGACCGCGCGACGGCGGCGATCCTCTTCACTCGCGCCGTACCAATAGCGCGACGCTTCCGACCCGTTTTCCACCTGGGCATCCTATGTCAGAGCCGCTCGTCCAGCCCCCTGCCCCTGCGGTTGATCGACAGGTAGCATGGCGGAATACAACAGTCGCCTACTTGATCGGGTTCGAAACCACTAGATCACCGAGACACCTGAGGAGGAGAGATGCGACACACGGCCTCCGCCGACGACGTGGTCAGAGCGCTCAACGACCTCACCGACTCGGGCATCGCTTCGGAGCGAGCGGCGCTGAACTCCCTGGGCATCGGCCCCAACGACGCGAAGGTGCTGCGCTTCCTGCTGCAGCGTTCCCCCGACGACGAACCCGTCACCCCTCGTCTGCTCGCCTCGATGCTCGGCATCTCGTCGGCGGCGACCACGGCGCTCATCGACCGCCTCGCCGACGCCGGCTGGGTCGCGCGCGAGCCGTACCCCGGCGACCGCCGGTCGATCGTCGTCCGCGAGACCATCGACCCCTCATCCCCCGCCCGCCGTGTGCTGTCGGTGCGTCGTTCCTCCGCCGTGGCCGCGGCGGCGCGCCTCGGCCCCGCCGAACGCCGCGTGGTCGCCGACTTCCTCGACGACATCGCGCGCGGAGAGCAGCAGGACATCGACGACATCTCCGCAGACGAAGAAGCGTCCCGCACGACCTGATCCGGTCGCGGGGACGCCTCGTCGTTCAGGGGGTGAGGGTCACTCGGTGGAGCGGCCGGTTTCGCCCTGCAGACGCTCGATCTGCTCGGATGCCTCGGCCTTGGTGAGGTCGGCGGAGATCTCCTCTCCGGCCTGACGGGCGAGGGTGTCGAGGTAGCTGGCCTGCGGCGCGGTCATCGGCTCGTCACCGGTGACCCAGTCCGACGGGTCCTTCTCTGCGGGGTTGTCGCCCTCTCGCTGTGCGCCGAGGGTCTCGTGTTCACGGGAAGTATCGCTCATGCAGGAAGGCTAGGCCGCACCTGCGACGTCGGGTCCGGGATTGACAGCGGATGCCGTGGCGTACGGCATCCTGGATCGATGGCCGACTCCTCCTCCATCGACGTGCAGGTCGAGACGCACCGGCGGGGCGCGGTCCGCACGCGCGTCACGCGCATGTCGACCGGAGCGCGGGCGGACCGCGCCTTCGTCCTCATCGCCGGCATCGGCGTCGCCGCGACCTATTTCGAGTTCCTCGCTCCGCTGCTCGCCGAACGCGGAGAGGTGTTCGCGCTCGATCTGCCCGGTTTCGGTGGGGTCCCGGCATCCGGAGAACAGCCCACCGCCGCGTTCTTCGCCGACCAGGTCGAGAGCGTGCTCGACCACTACGACCTCGTCGACCCCGTTCTGCTCGGCCATTCGATGGGGACGCAGGTGGTCACCGAGGTGCTCGCCCGGCGCCCCGACCTCTCGCACGCCGTCCTCGTGAGTCCGGTCGTCGACGAGGCGGAGGCCAACGCCCTCGTCCAGGCCGTGCGCTTCGTGCAGTCGACCGTGCGAGAGTCGCTGCACATCGCCCTCCTGGCCGTCTCGGCCTACCTGCTGTGCGGAGTGCTGTACTTCTTCGAGGCGCTCCCCCACATGCTCCGCTACCGCATCTCGGACCGCGTCAGCGCGGGGCACGCGCGCCTGCTCCTGCTGCGCGGCGAGTTCGATCGCCCGTCGCCGCGGCGGTTGCACTCCCGTCTCGTCGCGCGCGCCCGCAGCGCCCGCCGATGGGAGATCGAGGGCGCCGCGCACTGCGTCGTCAACAGCCACGCGGTCGGCGTCGCGCGGCTGGTCTTCCGGCACATCGACGACGATCTGGGACCGAAGGGGCGGATGCCGGCGGCCGAAGCCGCAGTGCCGCCCGCGACGCACGCCGACATCAGCATGGTGCTCGGAGCGGTGGCCAGTCGCCTCGCCGAATGGATCAGCGCCGCCCGCAAGGACGAGAACGGCGTGGAGCGCGCCAAGGCCCGTCACGCCCGGGTGCTCTGGAGGGCCTACCGCCCGAAGGGGTGAGGGCTACCCGCCCCGTCGCGCGGCGGCAACCCCCGCGACGAGATCGGCGCGAGCACGCAGCATGGGGTGGTGTCGCCTCGCCCCCGCACGCTGTGCCTGTGAACGTTCCCCCCGCCCTCGACCCCCGACGGTGGTGGGCCGACGCGGTGACCGCCGACCGCCTGCTGCTCGCCGCCAAGACGGCCGTCGCCGCCGCTCTCGCCTGGTATCTCGCGCCGTACGTGCCGTGGGCGCAGAGCGAGTACTCGTACTACGCGCCGCTCGGGGTGCTCGTCAGCATGTATCCGACGGTCGCGCGATCGGCCTCCAGCGGCGTGCAGGCCGTGGTCGGGCTGGGGATCGGCATCGGCCTGGGGCTCGCCAGCCTCGCCGTCGTGGGACTCGGCGTCCCGCGCATCGCCGCCGTGGCCGCCGTCATCCTGATCGGCGTGCTCCTCGCCGGGGTCCGCGCCCTCGGCGTGGGCCGCGACTGGGTGGCCATCGCCGGGCTCTTCGTGCTGCTGCTGGGCGGCGCCGACCCCGACGGCTACTCCGTGTCGTACCTCGTCACCATGGCGTTCGGCGTCGTTGTCGGCGTGATCGTGAACCTCGTCGTCGTCCCGCCCCTGCGCGTGAAGCGCGCCGACGACCGCCTCGCCGAACTGCGCGACGCGCTCGCCGCGTCGCTGCGGAGCATCGCCGATTCGCTCGCCGGCCACTCGTTCGACCCCGACGCCGCCGACGAGGCCGAGGCTCGCCTGCGCGGCACCCTCGCCGACGTGCGCGAAGAGGTCGAACTGGCCGACGAGAGCCGCCGCTACAACCCGCGCGGTCGCCGGCTGCAGGCGCCGCGGGACCTCGGTCGGCGGCGCCTCGACGCCCTGACGGGCACGGCCGACGCCACGCGGGAACTCTCCGCCGCCCTCGCCGGCCTCACCAGCGGTCCCTCCGTCGACGCCAAGCTCCCCGCCGACGCGCGCCGGGTCCTCTCCGAAGCGATCACGACGGTGGCGCACCTGGTCGAGACACCGCCCGATCCGGTCGGTACGGCCGACCAGCTGCACGCTGCCGAGGAGGCGTTGACGACCTTCACCGACCGTCTTCGCGCACTCGAGGCGCACGACGAACCCCTCGACGCCTGGGCCGCGGCCGTGAGCCTTCGCCGCGTGATCGCGGCGTGCGGGCCGTTCTCCGATCCGGATGCCGACACCGGGGCGCACTGACCCCGCCCGCCGCCGTGGGTCAGAGCCGGCCGCACGCCGCGTCGAGGGCCCGATCGAGGGCGACGGCGGTGGCGCGTCGGGCCGCAGCGGGCACCGCGGCGAGGAAGCCCCCGACGAAGGTGTCGCCCAGGCCGATCGTGGTGGGTTGGGCTGTGTCGACGACGAAGGCCGCCACTCCCGTCGCGCCGAGCTCGCGCTCCGTGGCGGCGACGACCGTCTCGCCGCCGGGGTGTCGGCCCAGGCGCGCGGTGTCGTCGAGGTCGGCCGCCGTGCAGGCGTCACCGAGCCGGAAGCGCGTGGCCGCCGTGCGCACCGCGCTCTCGAGGCCCGCGCGGTGCGCGGCCGCTGCGGGGCCGACCGCGATCGCCCAGTACCGGGTGTGCACGACCAGGGCCCGTGCGGGGATCAGCGCGTGCGCGTCGGCGAGGGCGGCGCAGACATCGGCCGGCGAGAGCAGGTCGACCGGGCGGGCGAGGTACTCCTGCAGCTCGTCCTCGTTCATCCCGTAGACGTCGATGCGCTCCAGGAGGCGCTCGCGCACGAGGGCCGACAGCTCGCGGCGGTAGAACCCCGCGTCCTCGTAGTAGACGAGGGCCTCGGGCGGGAGGCGCCGCATCGCCGCGACGAGATCGTCGAGCCGCGACGCGAGCAGAGCGGCATCCTGCATCGTGTTGAAGCCCGACACCAGGAATGCCGCCGCGTCGGCGAGGGCGTCACCGAGGCCGGCCGCGATCGCCATCTCGCGGTTCGGGGCGTCGTTCGCGAAGATGATGCGGTTCGACGTCCGCGCCGTCACCGCCCCGTCGACCAGACGCACCGTCGTCGCTTCGGGGTACTGCACGATGAGGTGCGGGTCGAGGGTGTCGTGCGTGGCCGACGAGACGATGCTCATCGACGCGGGCAGCAGACGCCGCACGTTGTCGTCGATGCTCACGAGATGCTGCACCGTGGGCACGCCGATGCGGTCGAGGGCGATCCCCGCGCGCACCCCCGTCCCGCCGAGGGTGATGGTCTTGTCGAAGTGCGCGGCGAAGGTCTCCACGATCTCCGACGACAGCACGAAGCGCTCGCCTCCCCCGCCGGTGGCGAGGAAGGCGAGCACGGTGACGACGAGCGCCCGCTCGTCGATGATCGGCGTCGTGGTGGTCAACTCGTCGACACGGATGCCGTAGCTCTCGGCGAGGGCTGAGAGCACATCGGCATCCCACCGGATCTCGTAGTCGACGGTGCCGCCGAGTCCGAGCACGAGGTCTTCCGCCATGACGTCGATCACCGTCCGATCAGTAGAGGTCGGCCTTGCCGGCGGCGCCGAACAGGTCGATCTTCTCAACGGCGGTCACCTTCATGGCGGCGATGCACTCGGGCTGGATGGCGTTCGGCTCGCGCAGGCGGCGGTCGGTGCCGAGCACCTCGCGCATGCGGTCGTGGTACGCCACCTTGATGTCGCTGGAGATGTTGATCTTGTTGATGCCGAGCGACACCGCGCGGGCGAGCTCCGCGTCGGGGTTGCTCGATCCGCCGTGCAGCACGAGCGGGATGCCGACGGCGGCCTTGATCTGCTCGAGCAGGTCGTGGCGCAGCTCGGGGTTCTTCTCGGCCGGGTAAAGACCGTGCGAGGTGCCGATGGCGATCGCGAGGCTGTCGACGCCGGTCTGCTCGACGAAGCGCACCGCGTCGTCGACGTTGGTGTAGATGATCTCGGCCGCTCCCGACTCGCCGTAGCTGTCGTTCGCGCCGATGGTGCCGAGCTCTCCCTCGACCTGCACGCCGACGGCGTGGGCGGCCTCGACGACCTTGCGGGTGAGCGCCACGTTCTGCTCGAACGGCTCGAGCGAGGCGTCGATCATGACCGAGGTGAAGCCGGCCTTGATCGCGGTGATGATCTGGTCGTACGTTCCGCCGTGGTCCCAGTGGATGGCCACCGGCACGCTCGAGCGGTGCGCGCGGGCGTGCATCGCCGGGATCAGGTCGGTGGTGATGTGCGAGACCTCGTCGGGGTGGATCGCGATGATGACCGGAGCGTTCTTCTCCTCGCTGATGTCCATGATCCCGGTGAACATCGCCCAGTCGCTGATGTTGAAGGCCGGGATGGCGAAGCTGTGGGCATTGGCGACGTCGAGGATGGACTTGCCGGTGTAAAGCACGGATGACTCCTTGTTCGGGGTTGGTTGGGCGGCGGTCAGCTCTTCACCGAGCCGGCCGTCAGGCCGCTGATGAAGAAGCGTTGGAAGAAGAGGAAGAGCAGCAGCACCGGGATCGAGCCGAGGATGCTCATCGCCATGATCTGGTTCCACTCGTACGAGTGCTGGCCCATGAGCAACTGGATGCCGATGGGCACGGTGCGCATGTCGATGGTGCGCGTGAGGGTCAGGGCGAACAGGAACTCGTTCCACGCGATCATGAACGTGTAGATGCCCACCGAGACGATGCCCGGGATCGAGATCGGCAC
Source organism: Microbacterium sp. BH-3-3-3 (assembly GCF_007679045.1). Taxonomy (GTDB): domain Bacteria; phylum Actinomycetota; class Actinomycetes; order Actinomycetales; family Microbacteriaceae; genus Microbacterium; species Microbacterium algihabitans. Next base: position 979,506 of record NZ_VEFS01000001.1, read on the forward strand.
GAGCACGCGCCACAGCGCGGTGAAGGAGCCGGCGCCGTCGACGCGGACCGCCTCGTCGAGCTCCTTGGGGAGGGTGTTGAAGTACCCGGTCATCATGATGATCGCGTAGGGCAACGTGAAGACCATGTAGGTGAAGATCAGGCCCGGATAGGTGTTGTAAAGGCCGAGCCCGACCATCAGCCCGAAGTACGGGATGAGCAGCGTGATCGGCGGCACGGCTTGGACGCTGACGATGATGACGTTGACGATGCGCTTGCCGCGGAACTCGAAGCGGCTGAACGCGTACGCCGCCTGGATCGCGACGAGGAGCGTCAGGATCGTCACCGCTCCCGCCACGACGTAGCTGTTGATGAAGAAGCGCACCGTCTCGGGGTTGGTGAAGATCGACACGTACGCGTCGAACGAGAAGGTGTCGGTGATCAGGCGCGGCGGGAGCTCGAAGATCTGCGTGTTCGACTTGAACGAGCTCGACAGCATCCACAGCACCGGACCCGCGGCGAACACCGCTCCGATGACGAGGCCGATGAGCACGCCGGTCTGGGCGAGCCGGCGACGCGTCTTCGTGGTAGCGACGCGCTGACGCGGGGCGGTGGTGCCGACGCGCTGACGCGGCGTGGTGGTCGTCGAGGCCATGTCAGTCCCTCGCCTTCTGCTGGCGGACGTAGAGCACCGCGATGATCATCGACATCGCCAGGACCAGCACCGCCGAGGTGGAGGCCATCGAGAAGTCGTATTTCGCGAATGCGAGCTTGTAGGTGAAGGTGCTGAGCATCTCGGTGACGTCGATCGGACCGCCGCCCGTGGTCAGCCAGATGAGGGCGAACTGCTGCGAGGTCCAGATCAGGTCGAGCAGCACGAGGCTGACGATGATGGGTCGCAGCTGCGGGATCGTGACGTTCCAGAACCGCTGCGCGGGGCTCGCCCCGTCGACGGTCGCCGCCTCGTACAGGTCGCTCGGAATGCCCTGGAGGCCGGCGAGCAAGCTGACCATGAAGAACGGGTAGCCGGCCCAGATGTTGATGAACGTGACGGTGCCCAGGGCGAGCTGCGGCGACGAGAGCCACTCGATGTTCGTGTTCAGGAGGAAGTTGACGATGCCGTTGGGGGCGAGCAGCATGCGCCACAGCACCGCGATCACCGCGACGGTGAACAGCCAGGGCAGCACGTACAGCCCGCGGAAGATCGCGCGGGGCACCGCTCCGATCAGGCGACTGTTGAGCAGCATCGCGAACGACAGACCGAGCACGAGGTGCGCGGCGACGCTGGTGAGGGTGAAGAAAAGGGTGTTGCCGGTGGCCTTCCAGAAGCCCGGGTCCGTCAGGATCGCGACGTAGTTGTCGACGCCGACGAGGTCGGGACTCTTGTTCAGGATGACGTTGTCCTGGAAGGAGTACCCCACGACCATCACGATCGGAACGATCATCAGGACGAAGAGCAGGATCAGGGTCGGCGACAGGAAGACGTACGCCTCGCCGGCCTTGCGGAGCTGGCGGGTGCGGCGCGAGGTGGGCCGTCCGGTGACGATCACCTCGGTGTCGGGGGGAGTGAGGGTGCGCATTGACATGGTGTGCGGCTTTCGATGAGCGGGATGCCGCACCGCCAGGCGGTACGGTGCGGCATCCCGGATCAGGATCGGATCAGAACTCCGACGTCCATTCGTCCTGCGACTTCTTCAGCGCGTCGCTCATGGACTGCTGACCGTCGAGGGCTGCCTGGAACTGCTCGCCGAACTGGCGCATCAGGTCCTCGGCGACGGGCAGACCGGTGAACTCGTTCGCCGGGTAGCCCTTCTTGTAGATGTCGAAGGCGGTCTTGAACAGCTCGTCGTCCTCGACGAACGTGGGCACGCTCTCGGTGTTGCCCGGGAACGCCTTGGCCATCGTCGACAGCTCGCTGTTGACGTCCTTGCCCATCAGGAACTGCACGAGCTTGAATGCGGCGTCCTTGTGCTCGGAGTTCTCGGCGACGCCGATGCCCCACGAGGCGTAGGGGATGCCGCGCTCGCCGGAGAAGCCGTCTTCGGCGGGGATCGCCGAGATCGAGAACTTCAGGTCGGGGTTGGACTCGCGGATGAGGTTGATGTGCGCGAGCGAGTCGATCATCATGCCCACGCGGCCGTTCGTGAACTCCTCGACCTTGTCCTGCTCCTTCATGGTGAACGAGCCCGGCGCGATGACGCCGTCCTTCCACAGCTGCTGGATGTAGTCGGTCGCCGACGAGACGTCGGAGTTCGTCAGGTCGGGCTTGCCGTCCTTGAGCATCGATCCGCCCGAGGCCCACACCCACGACATGACGTCGTTCTGCACGCCGTTGGGGGCTTCGAGCGAGAGCGGAAGCACCCACCCGGAGACGTCGCCGCCGAGGGCGGTGATCTTCTTCGCGGCGTCGGCGAACTCGGTGCGCGTGGACGGCGGGGCCGAGACGCCCGCCTGCGAGAGCAGACCGTCGTTCGTGAACATCGGGTAGACGAAGTTGACGACCGGGATCATGTACGTGCTGCCGTCGACCTTGATCTGGCTGGCGAGCTGGCTCTCGTCGTAGCCGGAGTCGCTCATGAGCTTCGACAGGTCGGCGATCACGCCCTGCTTGGCGAAGTCGCTGACCCACGCGCCGTCGAGACCGACGACGTCGGGCATGGTGCCGGATGCCGCTCCGGCGAAGAGCTGCTCCTTGGTGGAGGCGTACGGGCCGCTGACCAGGTCGACCTTGATGCCCGGGTTCTCCTTCTCGAACTGGTCCATGAGACCGCGGAATTGCCCGTCGCCCAGTTCGGGCTCCCACCACTGGGCGAATTCGATCGTGACGTCCCCGCCGTCCGCGGGTGCGGCGTTGTTCGACGAGCACCCCGCCATCGCCAGGAGGGTCGTGGCCGCTGCTGCGACACCGACGAGCTTGAAGGCGTTCCGACGCCGGCGCCCGCTGTTGTCCATCGTTTCTCCTCGTTGAGATCTGCTGCATTTCGCGCTGTTCTGCGCGTTCTTGCATCTTTGAGCATGAGTATGCGCGTCCTTGCGGGAGAAGGTCAAGCGTTCGATGCAGATTCGTGACAATTCACGCACGAAAGCGCGCCAGAGAACGCAGATCACCGGCCAAAGCTGCTGTTCTTTGCCGTTTTCTCACAAATCCTGCGGATGCCGCAGCAGAACCGTGCTAAAGATGACGCCATGGACGGAAGCACAGCCACGACGAAGCGGCGGTTGCCGGCGGGCCGCAAGGCGGAACTCGCCGCCTACGTCGCCGACACCGGACAGGTCACGGTGGTCGACCTCGCCTCGCACTTCGGCGTCTCGATCGACACCGTCCGCCGCGATCTCGATCAGCTCGATCGCGAGGGCATCGTCGTGCGCACGCACGGCGGGGCCGTCAGCGCGATGTCGGTCCCCGGCCGTGATCGCGGGCTGGACGTGCGCCTGCAGATGCAGATCTCCGAGAAAGAGCGCATCGCCGCCCTCGCCGTCGAGCTCATCGAAGACGGCTCCACGCTCATGCTGAACGCCGGCACGACGACGCTCGCCGTCGCGCGCGCCCTGCGCAACCACCGCGACCTCACCATCGCGACGAACAACCTGCGCATCCCCGCCGAGATCTCGCCGTCGGTGTTCCGCGACCTCTTCATCTTCGGCGGAGCGGTCCGCACGATCACCCAGGCCACCACGGGCCCGGTGACCCTCGCGATGAACTCGCACTCCCCCGAGGTCGACATCCGCAGCGACTACGCCCTCATCGCGGTGGGGGCGGTCGACGGGTCGGGCTTCTCCACGAGCAACCTCGGCGACGCCACGATGATGACCGAGATGATCCAGAAGGCCGACCGCACGGCGATCCTCGCCGACTCCTCCAAGCTCGACCGGCGCCTGTTTGCGCAGATCGCCCCTCTCGAGAAGGCGGACTACCTCATCACCGACGCACCGCCGTCCGCGGAGCTCGCTGCAGCCCTCGCGGAGGCGGGCGTCACGGTCCTGACCCCCTGACGCTCAGTCGGCGACGAGGGGCACGCGCAGGATCGCGTCGGAATCGCCGCCTCCACGGTCGGTGTTGCTCGTCACGACCCACAGTGCACCGTCGGGGGCGACGACGACGTCGCGCAGCCGCCCGTACGTGCCGACGAAGTACTCCGACGCCGCGCCCAGGTCGGCCGTCGGGACGACGCGCACGCGCTGGCCGCGCAAGTTGGCGATCACCACCGCCCCGTCGATCACCGCGAGACCACTCGGACTGGCATCCGTCGGCGCCCACTGCTGCACGGGGTCCACGAAGCCCGCCTGCCCTCCCGTGCCCTCGACCTCGGGCCAGCCGTAGTTCGCACCCGGCTCGATGACGTTCAACTCGTCCCAGGTGTTCTGGCCGAACTCCGACGCGTACATGACGCCCGCGGCATCCCACCCGATGCCCTGCGGGTTGCGGTGACCGAGACTCCACACCGGCGAACCCGGGAACGGGTTGTCGGCAGGTATGGCCCCGTCGGGCTCGACGCGCAGGATCTTGCCGCCGAGCGAACCGGAATCCTGGGCGGCACCGGGTTCGGAGGCATCTCCGGCCGTGACGTACAGCAGGCCGTCGGGGCCGAAGGCGATGCGCCCGCCGTTGTGGATGTTCGCCGAGGGGATGCCGTCGACCACCGTCTCGGCGGCGCCCAGGCGCAGCGAGCCGGGCTCGCCCTCGAGGGGGAGACGCATCACGCGGTTGTCGTCGGCCGTCGTCGCGTAGGCGTACAGGAACCCGTCGGAGACGGCGATGCCGAGCAGGCCTCCTTCGCCGCCGGGCGCGACCCCGGGTACCTCGCCGACCACTCGCGTGGATCCGTCGACGATCTCGAGCACCTCGCCGGTGTCGCGTTGGCTCACCAGCGCGGTGTCCGCGTCGAAGGCGACCGACCACGGGGTCGTGAGCCCCTCGACCACCGTGGTCGGCTCCAGAGAGAGGGCGAGCGGTGCATCGGAAGACGACGACGGCGACGGCGACGGGGCAATGGACGAGGGCGGCGCGGGGCTCGGGGTGCCGGCATCCGTCTGCCGTTCGGCAGCGCATCCGGCGAGGGCGGCGAGCGCGAGCGCCCCGACGGCGGCCGCGGTCGCGCGCAGCGGAACAGTAGCGGTGGTCATGGCTCTCCTCGTCGGGGTCCGTGGATCTCCGGGATACCCGCCCGACCTGAGTTCTCGGTGAGGGTTGCGCCGCCTCGCGTCGCGCGGGGGCGAGCGTCGTTCGCGGGTGACCTCCATCTGGCGGGCGGGTGAGAGGTCGGAGGACCCTGCAGTGGGGGTGACGCCGCCGCGCTCCGCCGCGCGGCCCTCGTGATGGGGCCGGACGACACTCCACCCGCCCGGGCCGACGTCGGCACGCCCCTCAGCCGGGATAACGGGGGTCCTTGTATGAGGATGCCCAACCCCGTCCTCGCCCACCAAGGAGCACCCGTGTCCTCATCGTCCTCACCCACGCCCGCGCGCCGGCGCCGCCGCCTCGCGCTGCCCGTCGTCCTCGCCGGCAGCATTGCCTCGCTGATCCTCGCCCTCGGGCTCTCACCCACCGTCGCCGCTTTCACCGCGTCGATCCAGAACACGATCAACACCGCCGGCGCGGGCTCGCTGATCATGCAGGAGAACGACTCCACCGGGCAGATCGTCTGCAAGAGCACCGACGGTGCGAGCGGGGTGTCCACGAACAGCGCCACGTGTTCGACCATCAACAAGTACGGCGGCGACTTGGCGATGGCACCGGGCCAGACGGTCACGACGAACATCCCGATCCTGAACGCCGGAACGCTCGACGCGAAGGGCTTCACGCTGACCCCCGGCGCGTGCACCCAGTCGGCCTCGAGCACGGTCTACGGCTCCGCCACCGACCTGTGCTCGCAGATGAAGATCAAGATCACCTCCGGCGCCTTCGTCCTCTACGACGGCACCGTCGCCGGCCTGTCGTCGACGATCGACATCCTCGACAAGGTGGGGGCCTCTTCGCTCCCGGCCGGTTCGTCGGCGACCTTCACGTTCGCGGTGACCCTGCCGAGCACCCTCGACGCCAGCTACTCGAACCTGAAGGTGTCGCAGCCGCTCACCTGGACGTTCTCGTCCTGAGCCCCGCCCCGTGACCGACACCCTCGAAGCTCCGCCCGCCCGGGGTCGTCGCGGATCCGCTTTACCGGTGGCGGTCGTGATCGCGTTGCTCGCGGTCGCGATCGCCACCGTTCTCGGGGCCACGGGCACCCGTCTGTTCGTCGTCGAGACCCCGAGCATGGCCGAGGCGGCGCCCGTCGGCACGCTCGTCGTGACGGAGCCCCGCAGCCACTACGACGTGGGCGATGTCGTGACGTACACGCACGACGACCGCACGATCACGCACCGCATCGTCGAGACCGACGGCGACGTCTTCCGCACGCGTGGCGATCTCAACGGCTCCGCCGACCCGTGGGACGTGCGTCCCGATCAGATCATCGGCGCGGCCACGCTCATCGCACCCGGACTCGGGTTCGTGCTGAAGGCCGCCCCTTGGCTCCTGCTCGGCGCGGCCCTCGTCGAGACGCTCGCGCGGGCGCGCTCCGGCCGTCGCGCCTGGGCGTGGAGCGTTCGGTTGACCGGATGGGCCGTCGTGATCACCGCGCTGACCTTCTGGCTCCGCCCCTGGTTCAACATGGTGCTGCTCGATTTCCGCGCCGCCGACAGCGGCGACGGAGCCCTCATGCACGTCGTGAACACCGGCATCCTGCCCCTGCTCGTCGACACGACCCGTCTGATCAGTGGCGAGCAGGCGACGGTGCTGTCCACTCATCGCATCGCTTCGGGTGCGTACTCGCTCACTCCCGTGCCCGACCCCGACTTGCCGGCGCGCATCCTGCTCGTGCTCCTGTGCCTTCTGCCCTTCTTCGCGTCCCTCCTGATCTGCGAGAGCGACGTCGTGCCGGCCGGGGGCGTGCGCGTCCGCGCCGATCGTCGCGCGCGCACGGTGCTCGTCCCCGTGGCCATCGCGACCCTCGTCGCCGTGATCGCGCTCACCTGCGTCGGCGGAAGCCAGGCCGCCCTCTCCGCATCGATCCGCAACACCTCCGACACGGCGGGGGCGATCAATCAGGACTGCCGCTTCGCCGTGACCCGCCTCGCCGCCGAGAACCCCTCCGACCTCTACGCCGCGTACGCGATGTCGGCGACCTCGACGGCATCCGAGACCGACATCTCGGGCCACGGTCGCACCGGCACCTGGCGCAAGCCCCCCACCACCTCGGGCTCGGTAGGATGCCGACGCGACAGCCCCGCCAGATCCGTGACCTTCGACGGCTCGCAGTGCCTGTACGTGCCCGGCCAGCTCGACCCGCAGACCTACAGCCTCGAGGCGTGGTTCTCGACCACCTCGGCCCCGAGCGGCAAGATCGTGGGGTTCGGCACCGACCCGGCACCCGAGAACGAGAACCACTGGGACCGCCACATCTACCTCGACGCGACCGGGCGCATCGTCTACGGCAACTTCCCCGACGCCTTCGCCCTGATCGCCACGCCCGCGGGCAGAAGCTACGCCGACGGAGCGTGGCACGCGGTGGTCGCGACGCTCTCGAGCTCCGGCATGCAGCTGTACGTCGACGGTGCACTCGTCGGCACCGACGGCGCCACCCGAGGCCAGTGGTACGACGGCTACTGGAAGTTCGGGTGCGGCAAGACCGACTTCTGGACGTCGCAGACCGGTCCCGCCGCGAGCGACCCCGCCTTCTTCACGGGCTCGATCCAGTACGGCGCGATCTACGACCGGGTCCTGACGGCCGCGGAGGTCGAGGACCACTGGCTCGCCGGCACCGGGTGACGTGGATGCCGACCGGAGACGACCGGCCGGGGTGTCGCCCGGACGGACCCGCGGGGCAAGATGGTCGCCGCGACGCCCGGAACGCCGCGGCGACGCGCGTCAGGCGACGACCCGCTCGCGGGCCGGGGCCTCGTCGTCGAACTCCACCTCGGGCGTGCGACGGCGGAAGCCGCGGGTGAGCACCGCCAGCCAGATCACACCCACACCGATCCACACGAGCCCCACGGTCAGGGCGAGGGGCGACAGGCTGAACCACAGCCATGCGGTCAGGGCGAAGGCCAGGCCCGGCAGCACCCCGTACCGGAAAATCGCCGCGCCCCCGCGCCGACGCTCGTCGATGAGGAAGTGCTTCACGACCGAGAGGTTGACCAGCGAGAACGCGGCGAGCGCGCCGAAGCTGATGAGGGATGCCACGGTGTTCAGGTCGGCGAAGAGCGCGGCGAGAGAGACGACACCGACGAAGAGGGCCGCACCGATCGGCGTGCGGTACCTCGTGCTGAGCCGGGCGAAGAAGCGCGGGAGCACACCGTCGCGGCCCATCGCGAAGAGGATGCGCGAGACGCTCGCCTGGGAGGCGAGGGCCGCCGCGATGCAGCCGGCGATGTAGGCGACGAGGAAGAACACCTCGAGCCAACGGCCCGCCGACATCTCCATGATCTGGTTGGCCGCGGCATCCGGATGCTCGATGTCGGCCACGTTCGGGATCACCAGCGTCGACACGTAGGCGATGACGGTGAAGATGAGTCCGCCGATGACCGTCGTGAGGACGATCGCCCGGGGAACCGTGCGCTCGGGGTCGCGCGCCTCTTCGGACATCGTCGAGATCGCATCGAATCCGAGGAACGACAGCGCCAGCATCGCCGCGCCGGCCAGGAGCCCCGGGAAGGTGAGGCCCGCGTCGTACAGCGGCTGCAGCAGCGAGACGCCCGGGTTCTGCAGCACGTGCAGCACCGCGCACACCACGAACACCGCGGCGAAGACGAGCTGCAGGCCCACGAGCACGAGGTTCGCGTTGCGCACGACCGTGACGCCGACGATGTTCAGGCCCGTGATCAGCAGGACCCCGGCCAGGGCGAACACCCACGGGGGGATCCCCGGCAGCTGCGCGTTGAGGTAGATGCCGATCAGCACGTAGTTGATCAGCGGCAGCAGCAGGTAGTCGATCATGAGCGACCAGCCGGTGAGGAAGCCGACCGTGCCGCCGAAGGCGCGGCGGGCGTAGGTGTAGGCGCTTCCGGCGCGCGGGAACGCCTTCACGAGAGCGGCATAGCTGAACGCCGTGAAGAGCATCGCCACGAGGGTGACGAGGTAGGCGGTCGGCACGTGGCCGCCCGTGGTGACGGCGACGAGGCCGTAGGTCGTGAACACGGTGAGGGGCACCATGTACGCCAAGCCGAAGATGACGAGGGAGGGAACTCCCATGACTCGCCGCAGCGAGGTGTCGGTGGAGGTCACGCGCTTTCCTGTTCGGGTCAGACGGCGGCGGGTTCGGGGACCGGCGCCGTATAGGTGCGGATACCGCGTCGCCAGGTGCCCCGGATTCGGGCATCGGCGATGCGGTCGGCGGGGCCGCGGCGCACGTCGCGGTCGAGCCAGACGAGGTCGGCGCGCATGCCGGGACGCAGGGTCCCGCGGGTGGCATGGTCGCCGGCCTGGTGGGCCACGCCGCTCGTGGCGGCGTCGATGGCTTCGGAGAGGGTGAGTCGTTCGTCGGGCTGCCAGCCTCCGGCCGGTCGGCCGGCGGCGTCCTGCCGCGTGACGGCGGTGCGGAGCCCCACCAGGACGTCGGGCGAGGTGACGGGCCAGTCGCTGCCGAAGCTGAGGCGTGCTCCGGCATCGCGTGCCGCACGCATGCGGTACTGCCGCTCGCGGTGGGGGCCGAGGCGCGGGAGGGTGAGCTCGGTCATGACGTCGTCGGCCATCGCCCACTGCGGCTGGAAGCAGAACGTCACGTCGAGGTCGGCGAGACGGGGCAGGTCGGCGGGGTCGACCACCTGCGCGTGCGCGATGGTCATCCGTCGGCCGCGCCGCAGGCTCTCGCGGATGCCCTCCGCCGCATCGAGGGCGGCGCGCACCGCGGCGTCGCCGATGGCGTGGAGATGCACGTCGAAGCCCGCGGCGTCGCACGCGGCGACGGCGTCGACGAGCTGATCGGGCCGCCAGTTGGGCAGGCCGCGCGTGCGGGCGTCGTGGTAGCACTCGAGCAGGTGGGCCGTGTGGTTCTCGAGGATGCCGTCGACGAAGAACTTCACGGTGCGGCAGGTCAGCCCGGGCGCGGCCGACACCTGCGCGGCCGTCTTTCGCAGCTCGTCGAGCTGAGCGGGCCAGCGGGTGGGGTCGGCGCGCAGCGCGAGGTCGACGTCGACCGCCAGGCGTCCGGCGCGCGCGGCGGCGATCCACGCCGGCACGTCGGGCGTCTCGGTCCACGCCTCCTGCACCCACGCGATGCCATGTGCGGCGAGGGCGGCGGTGGCGGCGGCGAGCGCCTCTACGTCGGCGGCGAGAGAGGGGCGCGGAGCGTGGTCGAGCACGAGGTCGATCGCCGGACGCTCGATGAGGGTCCCCGAGGGCGAGCCGTCGGCTCGACGCACGATGCGGCCGAGCGCGGGGTCGGGGGTGTCGGCGTCGACCCCGGCGGCACGCAGCGCCGCGGAGTTGACCCACACGGTGTGGTAATCCCAGGCGTGCAGCACGACGGGGCGGTCGGGCACGGCGTCGTCGAGCCAGCGCGCGTCGAACAGGCCGCCCTCGACGATCGTCGCGTCGTAGCTGCCGCCGACGAGCCATGCGGCATCGGATGCCGCGGCCCACTCCCGCACGCGCTCGACGATCTCGGCCACACGGGCGGCGTCGCGCAGGGCGGGTCCAGTGCGCTCGCGACCGGCCAGCAGCGGGTGCGCATGGCCGTCGCCGAAGGCGGGCAGCAGCAGCCCCCCGTCGAGGTCGACGTGCTCGGCGTCGGACGACACGGGATGCGCGTCGTCGACCACGACACCGTCGACGACGACGAGACGGTCGATGTCGGGCTGCTGCCCGTCGACCCGAATCGTCCCGCCGGTGAAGACGACGATCGCCATGGAAAACCTCCTCGTGACCCACGCTGTGAGAAACATACAGCGTAGGTTTCTTGAACGCTACGACGAGTCCTCCCCCGCTCCCGGCCGTTTCGCCGACTCGTCACGAACGCCTTACACGTTCGAAACACATCGCATCGCGTAGCGTGGTCGAACCCCACCGAAAGGCCCCGCCGTGCCCCGGCCGACCCAGCCCAAGCTCTCGCGCGACGCGATCGCCCGTGCCGCGCTCGCCCTCATCGACCGCGACGGCAGCCAGGGGGCGAGCATCCGCCGGGTCGCCGACCGCCTCAAGGTGCACCCGACCTCGCTCTACAACCACGTGCCGAATCTCGCCGCGTTGGTCGAAGACGTCCGCGCCCTCGTGTCGGCGCGCATCGATTCGTCATACCTCCGCGAACGCGAATGGGAGGAGGGCCTACTGCTGTGGGCGCGCTCCTACCGCGACGCCTTCCGCCGGCATCCGAAGACCATCCCCCTGCTGATGTCGCAGAGCTCGTCGGCTCCCCTGCTGATGTCGCAGTACGAGGACTTCGCGATCGCCGCGGAACGCGTCGGCTGGTCGAGCGACGACATCCTCCCGCTGCTGACTGCTTTCGAGTCGTTCATCATCGGCAGCGTGCTCGACATGACCGGCCCCTCGGTCATGTTCGACCCGTCGGGGCAGGAGCAGGACGTCCCCCGCTTCGCGGCTGCCTACGACACGCTCTCGAGCCACGACCCGGCCGACCCGGTGGCCACGCGCGCGTTCGAGCTCGGCCTGTCGCTGCTCATCGCGGGAGCGCGTCCCCGCCCTCCCGCGTGAGCCCGGCTCACATGCGCGCGTAACGCGCGCGGGCGAAGCAGAACAGCCCGTACACGACGAGTCCGGCGCCTACGAGCCAGAGCACGATCTGACCGAACGGCAGCCCGGCCAGCGAGCGCAACGCCGCGTCGAGACCGCCGGCGGCGTTCGGGTCGTGCGCGAAGGCCGCGACAAGGAACAGGATTCCGGCGACACCGATCGCAATGCCCTTGGCGATGTAGCCCACCATGCCGAACGTCCGGATGCCGCGACCCGCGGTTCCGCCGGGGCTCGAGATGTTCTTCATGAAGGCCTTGGTGATTCCGCGGATGATGAAGGCGACGCCGATGGCGGCCACGGCGAGGCCGATGACCACCAGGACCACGACGCCGGCGGGTGTCGCCATCAGCTGCGCGCTCATCGTGCGCGACTGCTCCCCCGAGTCGGAGCTGCCTCCCGAGACCACCGTGAAGGCGGTGAGGGCGATCGCCGCATAGGCGACGGCGGTGCCGACGTCCTTCGCGCGATGGGCCCATCGCTTCTTGGTGTCGGGGTCGCGCTCGGCGACGGCTTCGGCGATCTGCCAGACCGCGAGGGCGGCGAGACCGATCACGATGACCCACAGCAGCAGCATTCCGGCCGGTGCCTTCGCGACCTGGCCCAGCGCCCCGCTCTGGTCGGCGGTGTCGCCGCCGCTGCCGGTGGCGATCGAGATCGCGATGACCCCGATCAACAGGTGCAGCAGCCCCAGCACCACGTAGCCGATGCGCGCCGCCACTCGGAAAGCGGTGGAGTCCTGCGCTTTGTCGGCGGCGGCGGAAGCGGAGGCGGAGGCGGAAGTCATCCGGGCACGATAGCGCTCAGGAAGCCGCGGCGACCACCCGTTGCGCGCGACGCACTCTCCATACTTCGACGAGCGCCCACACCAACGTCGACACGGCGACGCCCTCGAGTAGGCCCGCCGTCACGTCGGAGAGCCAGTGCGCGTGCAGGTAGGTGCGACTCCACATCATCAGCAGGACCCACACCGCCCCGGCGACCCAGATCCACCCGCGGCGCAGGATGAGCGCGAGGGTGATCGCGATGGTCGTCGCCACGGCGGTGTGCCCCGAGGGGAACGAGGTCGCCTGGGTCTCGGCGAGGGAGTCGGCCGGTCGGGCGCGGGCGATCACGGACGCGAGCGGCGCACCGATCAGCACGACGAGGGCGATCGCCCCCGCGACGTTGAGGGCGTCCCAGGGGCGCTTGATCAACAGGAAGACGATGGTGGTCGAGATGCCGATGACGATCATGCCGATCGTGCCGCCGACGGTGGCCGGGATCCACGCGATGATCACCAGGACGGGGTTGGCCAGGGCGGCCATCGCGTCGTCCCACCACTGATCGAACGCCAGCGGGGCCCCGCCGTCGAGGTCGACGGCCAGGCGCAGGGCCACGAACAGCACCGTCGCGATCACTCCCACGATCAGGGCGATGGGGCGACGCGCGTCGGACGTCGGTCGATCGGGCAGGATCGCGGGCTCGTCGGTGGTGGCATCCATCCGCGCATCGTCTCAGGAAGGGGGTGATTCGGGCTAGCCATTGCCGAGAGCAGGCGAAACACTTCTCGTGCAGATTCTTCTCGAAACCGTAAAACAAACAGTGTAGGTTTTCGCCATGACCTCCGAGGCCCTCACCGTCGTCGACGCCGACATCGACAGCCTGCGCCACGCCCTCGACGCCGGTCGCATCACGAGCGTCGAGCTCGTCGCGCGCTACCTCAACCGCATCGCGGCGTACGACCGCTCCGGCATCCGCCTCAACAGCGTGCCGGTGCTCGACCCCCGCGCGTTCGCCGCGGCACGCGCGTCCGACCTGCGCCGCGCACAGGGGCAGACGCTCGGCCCCCTCGACGGCATCCCGTTCACGGCGAAGGACAGCTACCGCGTCGAGGGCCTGCCCGTGGCATCCGGGTCCCCCGCCTTCCGCGACCTGATCGCGGGCGACGACGCCTTCGCCGTCGAGCGGCTGCGCGAAGCCGGCGCCGTGTTCCTGGGGCTCACCAACATGCCTCCCATGGCCGCCGGCGGCATGCAGCGCGGAGTGTACGGCCGCGCCGAATCGCCCTACAACGGGGACTATCTGGCATCCGCCTTCGGCTCCGGCTCGTCCAACGGATCGGGCACCGCCACCGCAGCCAGCTTCTGCGCGTTCGGGCTCGGCGAAGAGACGTGGTCGTCGGGCCGCGCCCCCGCCTCGCACAACGCCCTCGTGGCCTACACGCCCTCGCGCGGCGTGATCTCTGTGCGAGGCAACTGGCCCCTCGTCCCGACGATGGACGTCGTCGTCCCCCACACGCGCACGGTCGGCGACCTGCAGCACGTACTCGACGCGGTCGTCGCCGACGACGCCGAGACCGAGGGCGACCTCTGGCGCACGCAGCCGTTCATCGACCTCCCGCGTCCGTCCGAGGCGCGTCCCGCGTCGTTCGCCGCGCTCGAGCCGCTGCCGCTCGCGGGGCTGCGCCTCGCCGTGCCGCGCATCTACGTCAACGGCGATCCCGACAACGCCTCGCCCATCGTCACGCGCGACAGCGTGATGGCCCTCTGGAACGACCTGCGTGCCGATCTCGAAGCCGCGGGTGCCGAGGTCGTCGAGACCGCCTTCCCCGTCGTCGAGCGTTACGAGAAGCTGCACGCGGGCGACGAGGACTTCCTCGACCGCGGGTTCGTCACGCGCACCTTCCTCGATGACGAGGTGGGCGATCTCGCGGTGTGGGCGATGGACACGTTCCTGCGCACGAACGCCGACCCGCGGCTCCCTCGCCTCGCCGACGTCGAAGCGGCCCTGATCTTCCCGCACCCGCCGGGGGCGCTTCCCGACCGCTACGGCATCTGGCACTACGACATCTCGTACGACATCGGCGAGTACGTCGCCCGCGCGCAGGAGTGGGAGCCCGACTGGAAAGACGTGGCGAGCCTCGAAACGGGCCTGCGCGGTCTCGAGCACACGCGCCGCGTCGACTTCGAGGAGTGGATGGATGCCGAAGGCCTCGACGCCGTGATCTTCCCCACACAGTCCGACGTCGGTCCCGCCGACGCCGACGTGAACCCGGCCTCGGCCGACATCGCGTGGCGCAACGGCGTGTGGGTCTCCAACGGCAACCTGGTTCCGCGTCACCTCGGCATCCCCACCGTCACGGTGCCGATGGGGACGATGGCCGACACCGGGATGCCGGTGGGCCTGACCCTCGCCGGTCCCGCCTACAGCGACACGCGCCTCGTGCAGCTGGCCCAGGCGATCACCGCCCTCGGCGAGCGCCGCACGACGCCTCCGCGCACCCCCGCCCTGCCGGATGAGGCGGCCTTCGCCGAGCCCCGCCCCGCGGCCGAGGGCGAGCTGTCGGTCACCGTCGACGAGGTCTCGCGCGACGACGAGCGCGTGACCGTCTCGGCCATCGTCAGCGGAGGCGTTGCGGTCGATCACGCCCTCTTCCTCGACGGCGTGCGCGTTCCCGCGCGACTCGAGAACGGCCGGGTCACCGCCAAGGTCTCCCCCGAGCCGTCCGGCGAGCCCGTGAGCGAATGGGTCGCCCCCTACGGCCCGCTGGTCGTCATCGTCGTGCGCGATGCCGGGGGTGCCGTCGCGGGCGCCGTCGCCACGGCATCCGACTCTCCCCTGTGACACCCGAATCACCCGAGGAACACACCGTGACCGAGACCGCTCCGACCCCCGTCTTCGACTATTTCAGCCAGGTCGACCTGCCCACTCCGACGCTCTCCGACGACGAGGTGCAGCGCCTGTTCGCCGACACGTTCGGCGTCGAGATCGACGTGCAGGCTCTCGGCAGTCAGCAGGATCAGAACTTCCGCGTCTTCGCCCGGGGTTCGGCCGAGCCGCTCGGCGTGCTCAAGCTCAGCAACCCGGTCTTCAGCGAGGCCGAGATCGAGATGCAGGATGCCGCGGCGGCACGCGTCGCCGAGCGCAGCCCGCAGGTGCGCATCCCGCGCATCGTCGTGGGGCCGCGGGGCGCGATGTCGACGTGGTGGGAGTCCAGCCAGGGCCGCATCCACGCCCGGGTGATCGAGAACATCGCCGGCCGCACGCTGATGGGCTCGGGATACCTCTCCCCCGCGACGGTGGAGAACATGGGCGCGCTGTCGGCGGCGGTGAGCCTGTCGCTCGCCGACTTCACCCACCCCGCGAGCGCCCGCGTGCTGCAGTGGGACCTCCGCCACGCCGAGCGCGTCATCGACACCCTGCTCCCCCTCGAACCGGATGCCGGGGTGCGGGCGATCGTGCAGCGCGCGGCCGACGCCGCCCGAGCGGCTCTCGCCCCGGTCCGCGATCGGCTCCCCGTCCAGGCCGGGCACTTCGACGTCACCGACGACAACGTGCTGTGCGCCCCCGGCGCCGCGGTCCCCGACGCGGTCATCGACTTCGGCGACGTGTGCGCGTCGTGGCGCGTCGGCGAGATCGCGGTGACCGTCTCGTCGGTGCTGCACCACGACGATGCGACCCCCGAGACCGCCTTCCCCGCCATCCGCGCGTTCGACCAGGTACGCGACCTGACCGACGACGAGCTCACCGCGCTCTGGCCCCTGGTCATCCTCCGCGGCGCGGTGCTCGTGCTCAGCGGCCGCGCGCAGGTGCGCCTCGACGACGAGAACGAGTACGCCAGCGTCGCGCTCGACCGCGAGTTCCGCATCCTCGAGCAGGCGGCATCCGTCCCGATCCCCGTGATCACGGCCGCGACCCGGGCGGCCCTGGGGCGCTCCCGCTCCGAAGAGCCCGCGTGGACCGGCGCTCCGGTGCTCTCGCTCGGCCGTCACGTCGAGCTCGACGCCGCGACGGAGTCGCCGCTGAACGACGAGGGCGCCTGGCTCGATGCCTCGACCCTCGACGACGCGGCAATGGCCGCCCTCGACGCGGGCGCCGACGTCGTGACGGTGCCCGCATGGCGCGCGCGCCTGACCGGAACGACCGACCCGCTGCCCCCGACCCCCGAGACCGTGCCGACCGATGTGCTCGTCTGGCTTGCGAACCCGGCCGACGCCGACGACGCCCTGGTGTGGACGGTGGGCGCCGAGAGCGTGACGACCCTGCCCGCCCGCACGCGCCTCTCGGCTCGGCGACCGCTCGACGCACACGTTCCCCCGCGGCGCACCACCCGCGCGCTGGCCGACGCGTGGCGCGAGGTGGCCGGCGACCCCGGCGCCGTGATCGGCGTTCCGGCCGCGGCCCCGACCCCCGACGACCTCCTCGCTCGGCGCCACGAGGTGCTCGCGGAGGTGCAGGAGCACTACTACGCCGCTCCCCCGCGCATCGAGCGCGGCTGGCGCGAGCACCTCGTCGACGTCGACGGCCGGGTCTACCTCGACATGGTGAACAACGTCGCCTCGGTCGGTCACGCGCACCCTCACGTGGTCGCGGCGGGCTCGCGCCAGATGTGCCTGCTGAACACGAACTCGCGCTTCCACTACCGCGCGATCACCGACTTCGCGGATCGCATCGCGGCGACCCTCCCCGATGGCTTCGACACGGTGTTCTTCGTCAACTCCGGCTCCGAGGCCACCGACCTCGCGATCCGCCTGGCGATGGCCGCGACCGGCCGACCCGACATCGTCGCGATGCGCGAGGCGTACCACGGGTGGACCTACGCCAGCGATGCGGTGTCGACCTCGATCGCCGACAACCCGAACGCGTTGTCCACCCGCCCCGCGTGGGTGCACACCGTCGACGCCGCCAACTCCTACCGGGGCAAGTACCGGGGGGCGGATGCCGAGAAGTACGCGCCCGAAGCCGTCGCGGTCATCGACGAGCTCGCGGCATCCGGTCGCCCTCCGGCGGGGATGATCGCCGAGACCTATTTCGGCAACGCGGGCGGAGTCGCTCTTCCCGACGGCTATCTGACCGAGGTGTACGCCGCGATCCGCCGCCACGGCGGGCTCGCGATCGCCGACGAGGTGCAGGTCGGCTACGGCCGCCTCGGTGAATGGTTCTGGGGCTTCGAGCAGCAGGGGGCGGTGCCCGACATCGTCGCGGTGGCGAAGTCCATCGGCGGCGGCCACCCCCTCGGCGCCGTCATCACGCGGCGCGAGGTCGCCGACCGCTACCGCACGCAGGGGTACTTCTTCTCGTCCACCGGAGGCTCGCCCGTGTCGTCGGCGATCGGCATGGCCGTGCTCGACGTGATCGAGCAGGAGGGGCTGCAAGAGAACGCTCGGGTCGTCGGCGGTCACCTCAAGCGACGCCTCGAGAAGCTCGGCGAGAAGCACGACCTCATCGGCACCGTGCACGGCTCGGGCCTGTACCTGGGCGTCGAGTTCGTGCGCGACCGCGAGACCCTCGAACCCGCCACCGCCGAGACCGCCGCGATCTGCGACCGCCTGCTCGAGCGGGGCGTCATCATGCAGCCCACCGGCGACTTCCAGAACGTTCTGAAGATCAAACCGCCGCTGGTGGTCACGCAGGCGTCGGTCGACGTCTTCGTCGACGCGCTCGATCACGTCCTGACCACCGGATTCTGACCCGCCCCGACCCTCGAGGAGCACGCCATGTGGCGCATGCCCGCTGAAACCGCCCCCCACGAACGCACGTGGATGGCCTTCCCGCGCGAGGGCTTCACCCTCGGAGACGCAGCCGAGGCCCGCGAGGAGGGCTACCGCGCGTGGGCCGACGTCGCCCACGCGGTCGCGCAATTCGAGCCGGTGACGATGGTCGTCGACCCCACCGAGACCGCGCGCGCCCGGCGCATGCTGTCGGCGGAGGTCGAGATCGTCGAGGCGCCGCTCGACGAGTTCTGGATGCGTGACGTGGGCCCGACCTTCGTCACCGACCCCGATCGTCCCGGGGCGCTCGGCGCGGTCGACTGGATCTTCAACGGCTGGGGCGCCCCCGACTGGGCCGAGTGGCAGAAGTCGGCCGGCATCGCACGCGTGGTCGCCGAGCACATCGGCGCCGAACGCATCGGCTCGCTTCTCGTCGCCGAGGGCGGCGGCCTGCACGTCGACGGCACCGGCACCGTGCTCCTCACCGAGACCGTGCAGCTCGACCCGCGCCGAAACCCCTTCGCCGACCGCGCCCGCGTCGAGGCCGAGATGGCCCGCACGATCGGGGCGACGGATGCCGTGTGGCTCTCGCGCGGACTCACCCGCGACTACGACGAGTTCGGCACGAACGGCCACGTCGACATCGTCGCGACCTTCGCGTCACCGGATCACGTGCTCGTGCACGAGCAGACGGATGCCGCCCACCCCGACTTCGAGGTGTCGCAGCTCGTGCGCCGTGAGCTGTCCGACGCGTTCGCCGCGCGGGGCCGCGCGGTGACGATCACCGGTGTGCCCGCCCCCGCCACCCTCCGCGACGACGAGGGCTGGGTCGACTGGAGCTACATCAACCACCTCGTCACCAACGACGGCGTCGTGCTCTGCGGCTTCGGCGAGGAGTCCGCCGACGCCCGCGCCCGCGCGATCATCGGCGACGCCTACCCCGGTCGGCGCGTCGTGACGGTCGACGCCCGCCCGCTGTTCGACCGCGGCGGCGGCATCCACTGCATCACCCAGCAGCAGCCGCGGGTGTGAAGCGCGAAGCGGGTGAAGACGACGCGAGCGCGGCGGCGCTTCAGGCGGGTGACGGGCGCGCAGCCGCCAGCACGAGCGGGTCGCTGCATCCTCGCGCGAAGCCTCGGATGCGCCGATCCATGTCGCGCTGGAGCAGTAACGTGCCGATCCGTTCAGCGAGCGGCGCCAGCCACCGGGGGCGGCACGCGAAGTTGTACCGCCAGACCGCGAGCGTGCTGCCGGGGTCGTCGGCGACGGGCGTGAACTTCCACCCGCCCGCGAGACGCTCGAAGAACCACGACCCCTTCGTCATCTTCATGCCGACGTTCGACGGCGGGTTGTAGGAGACGTATTCGCTCTCCATCCGGAAGCCGAAACGCTGCACGGTGTATGTCAGCACGCCCTTCCCCGGGGCGGTCGCGCCGTCGACGAAGTACTGGCGTCGGATGAACGGATCCCATCGCTTGCGGATCTCGCCGGTGGTCTGCGAGACGGCGAACGCCGTGCGCGCATCGACCGGGACGACACAGCGGGACTCGATGACGGGCATGGACTCATCGTGGCAGGCCGCAGGCGGGTGAGGATGGGGCTGGGCGCGGCTGCCTGGGGGGCGACTCAGCTTCTGCCGGCTCTGACGACGATGGCGGTGCCGTAGGCGGCGATGGCGAGCCCAGCGATGATCATCACGGGTCCGTAGACGCCGGCGGGAATCTGCAACCGTCCAACGAGGTCGTCGTCGTCCACGAACGCGGTGACAGCGCCGCCGCCGATAGCCACGACGACGCCCATCACGAGAAAGAACCATCCGACTCGTGGGGGATTTCTCTCCATCCGGGAATGGTGTCGGGTCAAGCACCCGCGGCGCAACCCGTTCGTCGCGGGTCGGGGAGCGCGCCTGTGGTGGTGTATCTCGAATCCCCGTAAGCGCTCATTCGGCGGGCGGTTCGCCCAAAAAGCTCCCGCGGGCATGGGCGGAAATCGCCGATTCGAAGCCGGATCCGCACAGAAGGGAGATACGAAATGCGTGGGTAACAACGCCCTCGATAACGTCGGCGCGCGGTCTCGCTGGCGCACCGGATGAGGGCCACTCGTCACCTCGTCGCCGGCGCCGACGGCACTCCCGTAGGTCGCACACGGCCACCGTCCACGCGAAGAGGAACAGACACGATGCGCACTTCACGAATCGTCCCTGCAGCAGCACTTTCAGCGATCGCCGCCCTGGCGCTGGCGGGGTGCGTCGACAACTCGGCCGCCCAGAATGGCGGGTCGCCGTCGAGCTCCCCGTCCATCCAGGTGACGAAAGACGACGCCCTCGCCGCGGCCCTCCCCGAGGCCGTCCGCTCCTCCGGGAAGCTCGTCATCGGGATGGACGACACCTATCCGCCGAACGAGTTCAAGGACGCCGCGGGCAACCCCGTCGGCTGGGAGGTCGACCTGGCCAACGCGATCGGGTCCAAGCTCGGAGTGAAGGCCGACTTCGCGATCGCGAAGTTCGACAACATCATCCCCTCCGTGACGGGAGGAAAGGATGACTTCGGCATGTCGTCCTTCACCGACACGACCGAGCGCGAGCAGCAGGTCGACTTCGTCAACTACTACTCCGCGGGCATCCTGTGGGCGTCCGCAGCGGGTAAGACGGTCGATCCGAACAACGCCTGCGGCCTGAAGGTCGCTGTTCAGACGGCCACCTACGAAGACACCGACGAGGTCCCGGCCAAGTCCGCCGCGTGCACGCAGGCGGGTAAGCCGGCCATCGAGGTCCTCCGCTACGACACGCAGGACGACGCCACCAACGCGGTCATCCTCGGCAAAGCCGACGCTCTCAGCGCGGACTCCCCCGTGACCCTCTACGCGATCTCGAAGACCGACGGCAAACTGCAGGCGGCCGGCGAGACCTTCGACGTCGCTCCCTACGGCCTCGCCGTGGCCAAGGGCTCGACGCTCACGCCGACCCTGCAGAAGACGGTGCAGGCGCTCATCGACGACGGCACCTACCGAGCGATCCTGGACCAGTGGGGCGTCTCGGACGGCGCCGTCACCACCGCCGAGGTCAACGCGGCATCGAAGGGCTGACCCCGTGTCACGAGCTCGCTCGAGCCGGTCGGGGGCGGGGACCATCCCGCCCCCGATCGGCGCTCCCGTCACCGAGTCGCTTCCGATCGTCAGGCTCAGGCACCCGTGGCGAGCGGTCTTCGCCGTCGTGCTCGTGCTCGCACTCGCGGGGTTCGTCGTCGATGCCGCCCAGCGCAGCGCTTACGGCTGGGAGTACGTCGGCACCTACGTCTTCGACAAACGCATCAGCGCCGCAGCCTTGGTCACCCTGCAACTCACCGTCTACTCGATGGCCATCGGCGTGGTCCTGGGACTGGCGCTGGCGGTGATGCGACTGTCTCCGAACCCCGTCGTGAAGTCGGTGGCGTGGCTGTACCTGTGGGTCTTCCGCGGGACCCCGGTGTACGTGCAGTTGGTGTTCTGGGGCTTGTTCTCACTGATCTATCCCCAGATCGTCCTCGGCGTTCCGTGGACGGACCTGCACATCGCTCTCGACCTCGCGTTCATGCAGAATGCGTTCCTCATCGCCGTCCTCGGATTGGCCCTGAATGAAGCCGCGTACATGGCGGAGATCGTGCGCGCCGGATTGCTCTCGGTGGACGACGGCCAAGAGGAGGCCGCGACAGCCCTCGGGATGTCATGGTGGCACTCGATGACCCGCATCGTGATCCCGCAGGCGATGCGCGTGATCATTCCGCCCACCGGCAACGAGGTCGTCTCCATGCTGAAGACCACGTCGCTCGTGGCCGCGATCCCCCTGACCACCGATCTCTACGGGGTCGCCCGCGACATCTCCGCCGTGACCTACACCCCGGTGCCGCTGCTCATCGTGGCGTCGCTGTGGTACCTCCTGTTCACGTCCGTCCTGATGATCGGGCAGCACTTCCTCGAGAAGCGCTTCTCCCGCGGAACCGGTCCGCGGCGACCGCAGAACCACCGACGCGCGCGGACCCTCGCCCTCTCCGCGGCCGCGAACGCACGTCACGACGGAGGCGACGAGTGAGCGATATCGGCGCCGTATCCGCGGCCGAGACCGCACCCCTGGTCGTCGCCGAGCACGTTTCGAAGAGCTTCGGAGCACACAGGGTCCTGGAGGACATCTCGCTCTCCGTCGACCCGGGCGAGGTGCTGTGCATCATCGGCCCCTCCGGGTCGGGCAAGTCGACGTTGCTGCGCTGCATCAACCACCTGGAGCGTGTGGACGCGGGGAGGATCACGTTCGACGGTTCCGTCGTCGGCTATCGCCAGCAGAACGACCGGCTGTACGAGATGAAGCCGCGGGAGGTCGCCAGGCAGCGCCGCGAGATCGGAATGGTCTTCCAGCGCTTCAATCTCTTCCCGCACATGACCGCCCTCGAGAACATCATCGAAGCACCCGTCCGCGTCAAGCGCGTCCCGAAAGCCCGAGCGGTGGAGGCGGCGAAGGAGATGCTGGTCAGAGTCGGTCTGCACGACAAGGGCGACCATCATCCCTCGCAGCTGTCGGGCGGCCAGCAACAGCGGGTCGCCATCGCCCGAGCGTTGGCCATGGAGCCCAAGCTCATGCTCTTCGACGAGCCCACGTCAGCGCTCGATCCGGAGCTGGTGGGCGAGGTGCTCGACGTGATGAAGGGTCTCGCGCGCTCCGGCATGACGATGATCGTGGTCACGCACGAGATGGGCTTCGCGCGCGAGGTCGCGGACACGCTGGTCTTCATGGACGGCGGGGTCGTGGTGGAGTCCGGAGACCCCCGTGAGGTTCTCTCGAACCCGCAGCACGAGAGAACGCGCGCTTTCCTGTCGAAGGTGCTGTGACCGAGGAAACGACGAAGGCCCCGCATCCGTGAGGATTCGGGGCCTTCGTGGTGGCGGTGACGGTGGGATTTGAACCCACGGTAGGGGTGAACCTACACAACATTTCGAGTGTTGCACCTTCGGCCGCTCGGACACGTCACCGCCGACTAGCTTACGACACTCTCCGGGATGCCGCGAATCGGCGCGGGAGCGGGGCTCGACCCCCGTTCGTCCACCGTCGAACGATGCCACTGGAAGCGGTTCCCGACCGCTGCCAGGATCGAGCCATGAGTGTGATCGAGAACTCGAAGCTGACGGTCGTGGGAGCAGGCAGCGTGGGGGCCAGCGTCGCCTACGCCGCCCTCATCCGCGGGTCAGCGCGGCACGTCGCCCTGTACGACATCGCCGCCGAGAAGGTCGAGGCCGAGGTGCTCGACCTGGCCCACGGCACGCAGTTCACCGGGTCGAGCGACATCACCGGCGGGGCCGACGTCTCGGTCGCCGAGGGGTCGCACGTCGTCGTCATCACCGCCGGCGCGAAGCAGAACCCCGGTCAGACGCGCACCGAACTGGCCGCCACGAACGCCCGCATCATCGGCGACATGATGCCGAAGCTCCTCGAGGTCGCCCCGAACGCCGTGTACGTCATCGTCACGAACCCGTGCGACGTGCTGACCGTGCTCGCCCAGCAGTCGACCGGGCTCCCGGCATCCCGCATCTTCGCCTCCGGAACCGTGCTCGACACCTCGCGCCTGCGGTGGAAGATCGCCCAGCGCGCCGGGGTCGCGACCTCCAGCGTCCACGCCTGGATCGTCGGCGAGCACGGCGACACGGAGTTCCCTCTGTGGTCGACGGCGACGATCGGTTCGGTTCCCATCACCCAGTTCGAGCTGCCCGACGGCACCCGCTTCGACAAGGCCGAGCTCGACGCGATCGCCGTCGACGTGCGCGACGCCGCGTACAAGGTCATCAAGGGCAAGGGCGCGACCAACTACGCCATCGGCCTCTCCAGCGCCCGCATCGTCGAGGCCGTCCTGCGTGACGAGCACGCGATCCTGCCTGTCAGCACGGTGCTCGACGACTTCCACGGCATCAGCGGCACGGCGTTGTCGGTCCCCTCGATCGTCTCCGCGCGCGGCGCCGTGCCCCTGGCGGCGACGCCGTTCTCGGCCGACGAACTGACGCTCCTGCGCCGCTCCGCCGACGCGCTGACGACCGTCGCCGAGTCGCTGCGCGTCTGATTCCGCGCACCCCCTCCCGTCGACCCCGCACGCCCATGCGTGCGAAGAGGGGCAGATCCCGGATGCCATGACCCCGGCGACGAGCGATGTCGGAGGCCCCGCGTAGCCTGAGCACATGGCATCCCGACGTCCCGCTGCAGCCCCCGCGCCCTACCGGTGCACCGAGTGCGGATGGACGACGGTGAAGTGGGTCGGACGCTGCGGCGAGTGCCAGTCGTGGGGAACCGTCGTCGAGGCGGCGGAGCAGACGGGGATCGTGCGTTCCATCACGCCGGTCACCCCGGGAGCCGGTCGCGTCGCGCGCCGCATCACCGAGATCGACACGCAAGACGCCCCGCGCCGCACGAGCGGGGTCGGCGAGTTCGACCGCGTGCTGGGCGGCGGCATCGTCCCCGGCGCCGCCATCCTGCTCAGCGGCGAGCCGGGCGTGGGCAAGTCGACGCTGCTGCTCGAGGTGGCCGCCCAGAGCGCCCGCGCGGGTCGCCGCGTGCTCTACGCGAGCGGTGAAGAATCCGCGGCACAGGTGCGCCTGCGTGCCGAACGCACCGGCGCCCTGCACGACGAGCTCTTCCTCGCGGCCGAGACCGATCTCGCCACGATCCTGGGCCACATCGACCAGGTCGAGCCGGGCCTGCTCATCGTCGACTCGGTGCAGACGGTCTCGTCGGCGCACAGCGACGGTGCCGCCGGGCAGCCCGCGCAGGTGCGCGAGGTGGCATCCGCCCTCATCCGTGTCGCGAAAGAGCGCGGCCTGCCGATCATCCTGGTCGGCCACGTCACCAAAGACGGCTCGATCGCCGGCCCCCGCATCCTCGAGCACCTCGTCGACGTCGTCTGCCACTTCGAGGGCGACCGCCAGACCTCACTGCGCTTCGTCCGCGCCCTGAAGAACCGCTTCGGGCCGACCGACGAGGTCGGCTGCTTCGACATGACCGGCACCGGCATCGCCGAGGTCGCCGACCCCAGCGCCCTGTTCCTCGGTCACGGCGAGCCCGAACCCGGCACGTGCGTCACCATCGCGATGGAGGGTCGGCGGGCCCTGCCCGTCGAGATCCAGGCCCTGGCGGTGCGCCAGACCGCGCCGAACCCTCGCCGCATCGTCAACGGCGTCGACTCTTCGCGCGTGGCGATGGTGCTCGCGGTGCTCGAGAGCCGCATGGGGCTGACGCTCTCCGACCGCGACGTCTACGTCTCGACCGTCGGCGGAGTGCGCCTGGTCGAACCCGCCGCCGACCTCGCCATCGCGATCGCCGTCGCCAACGCCGTGAAGAACCGCAAGGTGTCGAAGCGTCTCGCCGCGATCGGCGAACTCACCCTCACGGGCGAGATCCGCAACGTCACCCAGGCCGCCCAGCGGGCGTCCGAAGCGAAGCGCCTCGGGTACCACACGGTGCTCGACTCCTCGTCGCGCAAGCTGGCGCAGGCCCTCAACGAGCTGCAGGTGCGCGGAATGCCCCGCGACGACAGCGAACCGGGGTTCTGACGCGGGTCCGGCTTCGAAGGCCGACCGGGCGAGGACACCGCGGTCGCGCGTCGACTCGAACGGAAGGCGCCGACGCGCTGGCCGACCAGAGAGTCGGGCCCGGTTCAGCGACCGGGAGGAGCCGACCGGCGACGGCGGTGCGGGGAGGTCATCCCCAGCACGGCGGGGATGACAAGTCCGGCGGCGCACACGGCACCGGCGATCAGGTACTCCATAGCCCGAGTCTTGCACGCGCGGGTCACCCGCGCGAGTTGCGTCCTTCACCCGCGAACCTTCACCTCGCCGTCCTGCGTCATGCACCCCGTCGAGATTCGCAGACGGTCGACAGACCGTCCC
This sequence comes from Microbacterium sp. BH-3-3-3, assembly GCF_007679045.1. Taxonomy (GTDB): domain Bacteria; phylum Actinomycetota; class Actinomycetes; order Actinomycetales; family Microbacteriaceae; genus Microbacterium; species Microbacterium algihabitans. The sequence continues at coordinate 1,005,572 of NZ_VEFS01000001.1, forward strand.
GCGGCTCAGGCGTCGAGCGCGGCGATCAAGTCGGCGGGCGATGCCTGGATCGGGTGCGGCCCGGCGATGTCGATGAACACCGTCGTGATGGCATCCTGATGCGTTCCGAGGAAGGTGCGCAGCCACTGCGGTGACTGCAGAGCCACGTGCGGCGGCAGCGTCTCGGGCTTGTGCGCGGCGTCGCTGAACAGCAGCAGCGCCAGCTGGCCGGTGTTCGGGTCGCGGTAGGTCCACACCTCGCCGACGCTGAGCGGGTTGTCGGCGTCGCCCGGGGTCATCAGCGGCACGACAGTCGGTCCGTGGCGGAGCGCGAAAGCGATCGCGGCCATGTCCTGCGTCTGCAGGGCGTCGCTGAGCGCGGTGTTCTTGAAGTCCACGTCGAGCTTCTTCCCCTTGCGCTTCTTGCCTGCGGCCATCCTCCGAGCCTAATCGGGCTCGGCGCCGCGACCACATCGAGGGTTCGGGGCGCATTCCGTCGTTCGGGGCGGACAATTCTCGCCCCAACGTGCAGAACCCGCCCCAAACCGCACCTCACGGACGCCCGCAGCCGCGGCCCCGCGCCGCTGGACCCCACGGTCGGCGCCGCGACCACATCGCCGGTTCGGGGCGCATCCCGTCGTTCGGGGCGGATAATTCTCGCCCCAACGTGCAGAACCCGCACCAAACCGCACCTGGCCCACCGCAGAGGTCCGCCCCGCGCGACCGTCTACGCCAAGAACCCCCGCAGCAGCGCCTCCGACCCGGCGAGGTGGTCGCGCATGGCCGCGTGGGCGGCATCCGGTCGTCCCGCGAGGATCGCCGACACGATCGCCGCATGCTGCGAGGTCGAATGGTCGATGTTGCGCGGCAGCAGCGGAAAGGTGTCGAGCCAGGCGTTCACGCGCGCGCGATTGTCGGCGACGAGGGGAACGAGCGACGGGATGCCGGCGAGCTCGGCGATCGTCAGGTGCAGCAGCGTGTCGAGTCGGCGGTAGTCCGCTCCCCCGGCGACGGCGGCGGCTTCATGCCGCGCCCACAGCACGTCGCGTTCGTCGGCGGAGAGGGAGCGACCCGCCGCCGCCCACGCGGCGCCCGGCTCGAGCACTCCGCGCAGGGCGATCACGTCCGACAGCTCGGCGGGTGACACGACCGCCGGCTCCGACGGCCTCGGCACGGGGTCGACGACGAAGGTCCCGCCGTAGCGCCCGCGTCGCGTCTCGAGCCAACCGGCATCCGACAGTTCCCGCAGAGCCTCGCGCACGGTGTCGCGACTGACGCCGTAGAGGGCGGCGAGCTCGCGCTCGGCGGGCAGCGACTCCCCCGGCGCGACGAGTCCGAGTCGCACGGTCTGCACGATGCGCGCCGTGGTGTCTTCGAGCGCGTTGCCGGTGCGAACGGGCCGGTAGACGGCCCGTCGCAGGTCGTCCAGGGGCGCCTCGCTCACCCTCTCAGCCTGTCACGTCGGGTTCAGAGCGGGGTCACGTAGGCGTTGGTGATACCGCCGTCGACCACGAACGCCGTGGCGGTGATGAAGGACGCGTCGTCGGATGCCAAGAAGGCCACGGCCGCGGCCATCTCTTCCGGCTCCGCGAACCGGCCCATCGGTACGTGCACCAGGCGGCGCTGCGCGCGCTCGGGGTCTTTCGCGAAGAGCTCCTGCAGGAGCGGGGTGTTGACGGGTCCGGGGCACAGCGCGTTGACCCGGATGCCCTGTCGCGCGAACTGCACACCGAGCTCGCGCGTCATCGCGAGCACGCCGCCCTTCGACGCGGTGTACGAGATCTGCGAGGTGGCCGAGCCCAGCAGCGCGACGAACGAGGCGGTGTTGATGATCGACCCGCGACCGGCCGGCACCATGTGGCGCAGCGCCGCGCGCGAGCAGAGGTACACGCTCTTGAGGTTGACGTCCTGCACCTTGTCCCACGCGGGCAGCTCGGTCGTCTCGATCGAGTCGTCGTCGGCGGGCGAGATGCCGGCGTTGTTGAAGGCGATGTCGACGCTGCCGAGGTCGGCGGCCACGCCGTCGAAGAGAGCGTTCACGGAGTCCTCGTCGGCGACGTTCACCTGACGGAAGACGCCGTCGACCGAGGCGGCCGCCGCGGTGCCGGTGGTCCCGTCGAGGTCGGCGATCACGACGCGGGCGCCTTCGGCGGCGAAGCGACGGGCGGTGGCGAGGCCGATGCCGCTCGCGCCCCCCGTGACGATGGCGACGCGATCGCGCAGACGCTGGGTGAGGTCGATGGTCATGAGCTGTGGTTCCTTACGCGTGGGACGGGGTTGGGAGAGGGGCGGTCACTCGGTGGCGTAGAAGACGTTCTTCGTCTCGGTGAAGTGCTCGGCGGCATCCGGACCCAGTTCGCGACCGAGGCCCGAGGCCTTCATTCCGCCGAACGGGGTGGAGTAGCGCACCGACGAGTGGGAGTTCACCGACAGCACCCCGCTGCGCACCCCACGGGACACCCGGATGCCGCGCCCCAGGTTCTCCGTCCAGATCGAGCCCGCGAGGCCGTAGGCGGTGTCGTTGGCGAGGCGAATGGCATCCGCCTCGTCGTCGAACGGCAGCACGGCCAGCACGGGGCCGAACACCTCGTCGCGGGCGATGCGGTCGCCCGGCTGGGCGAGCACCACGGCGGGGGCGAACCAGAATCCGTCGCCCTCGGGGGCCGACCCGCGGAACGCGACCTCGGCGCCGTCGAGGAAGCCCTGGACGCTCGAGCGGTGGGATGCCGAGATCAGGGGCCCCATCTGTGTCGCCTCGTCGTGGGGATCGCCGACCTTCCAGGCCGCGACCGCCGGCTCGAGCATCTCGAGGAATCGGTCGAAGACGCTGCGCTCGACCAAGAGGCGACTGCGCGCGCAGCAGTCCTGGCCGGCGTTGTCGAACACCGAGCCGGGCACGCCAGCCGCGGCCTTCTCGAGGTCGGCGTCGGCGAAGACGATGTTCGCGCTCTTGCCGCCGAGCTCGAGGGTCACGGGCTTGAGCAGCTGGGCGCACCCGGCCGCCACCTCGGTGCCGACCTCGGTCGATCCGGTGAAGACGACCTTGTGCACGTCGGGGTGGGTCACGAAGCGCTGGCCGACGACCGAGCCCGATCCGACGACGACGCGGAACAGCCCCTCCGGGAGCCCTGCCTCGATCGCCAGCTCGCCGAGACGAACGGCGGTGAGCGGGGTGAGCTCGGCCGGCTTCAGCACGACGGCGTTGCCCGCGGCGAGCGCGGGAGCGAAGCCCCACGCGGCGATCGTCATGGGGAAGTTCCACGGCACGATGATGCCGACGACGCCGTAGGGCTCGTGATAGGTCACATCGAGTCCGCCGGCGACCGGGATCTGCGACCCGATCAGGCGCTCGGGAGAACCGGCGTAGTAGTTGAGCACCTGGGCGACGTGCTGGGCCTCCCATCGGGCCGAGCCGATCGGGTGTCCGGAGTTGCGCACCTCGAGAGCGGCGAGCTCGTCGACGTGCTGTTCGACGACGCGCGCGAACGAGCGGAGCGCATCGGCGCGGGCGACGGGGGCGAGGGCCGCCCACGAGCGCTGCGCGCGGACGGCGTCGGCGACGGCGGCGTCCACCTCGGCGACGTCGGCGCGCTCGAGCGTGGTGATCGGCTTTGCGGTCGACGGATCGGTGACGGTGAAGGAACTCATGCGGTGGCTTTCTGGTGTTCAGGGGAACGGGCGGCCCGGTGCCGGGCTGCGGCGGCGACGAGTCCGAGGAAGAGTCGCCGGTCCTCGGCGTTCTCTTCCGGATGCCACTGCACGGCGACCAGATAGTCGTCGCCGTCGACTTCGACGGCCTGCACGAGCCCGTCGTCGGTGCGCGCGGTGACGTGCAGGCCGTCGGCGACGCGGTCGACGCCCTGGTGGTGGTAGCTGTGGACGGTGAGGGGTCCGGCGCCGACGAGGCCGGCGAGCCGGGTGTCGGCCTCGACCTCCACGACGTTCTCGGCGAAGACGCCGCCGCCGATGCGGTACCGCTCGGTGCCGAGCGCCTCGGGCAGGTGCTGGTGCAGCGTGCCGCCCATGGCCACGTTGATGAGCTGGAGTCCGCGGCAGATGCCGAAGACCGGGATGCCGCGCTCCCGCGCCCCCGCGAGCAGCGCGATCTCCCACGCGTCGCGGTCGGCGCGGGCGGGGTCGGTCGTGGGGTGGCGCTCGGCGCCGTAGAGCTCGGGCTGCACGTCGAGGCCGCCGGTGAGGATCAGCCCGTCGAGCCCGTCGAGCACCGCCGCGGCGGCCTGCTCGGACCGCGGCTGCGGCGGCAGCAGCACCGCGGTGGCGCCCGAGGCGGTCACGGCGTCGAAGTACTGCTGGGGCAGGAACGAGGCGCGCACGTCCCAGACTCCCTGTTTCGCGCGCTCGAGGTAGGTGGTGAGCCCCACGACGGGGGTCCTGCTCGGATCAGAGGCGCTCGAAACCACGCACCCGCTCCCAATCGGTCACGGCGGCGTCGTAGGCCTCGACCTCGATACGCGCCTGGTTCAGGTAGTGCTCGACGACCTCGTCGCCGAAGGCGGCGCGGGCGATCGTCGATTCGGAGAAGAGCTTCGCGGCGTCGCGCAGGGTCGTGGGCAGCGTGTCCACGCCCGCCGCGTACGCGTTGCCGGTGAGCGGTTCGGGCAGCTCGAGCTCGTTCTCGATGCCGTACAGGCCCCCCGCGATGATCGCCGAGATCGCAAGGTACGGATTCACGTCTCCCCCGGGCACGCGGTTCTCCACGCGCAGCGATGAGCCGCGACCGACGACGCGCAGTGCGCACGTGCGGTTGTCGACACCCCAGGCGACGCCGGTCGGCGCGAAGGACCCCTTGGCGTAGCGCTTGTAGGAGTTGATGGTGGGGGCGTACAGCAGCGTGAACTCGCGGAGGGTCGCGAGGATGCCGGCGATCCAGTGCTGCATCAGGGGGCTGAACCCGTGCTCCTCGTCGCCCGCCATGACGGCCGCGCCGTCGTCGCCACGCACCGAGAGGTGGATGTGGCAGCTGTTGCCCTCGCGCTCGTTGAACTTGGCCATGAATGTGAGCGACTTGCCGTGGCGGTCGGCGATCTCCTTCGCGCCGTTCTTGTAGATCGTGTGGTTGTCGGCGGTCTCGAGTGCCTCGGCGTAGCGGAACGCGATCTCCTGCTGGCCGAAGTTGCACTCCCCCTTCACGCCCTCGCAGTACATGCCGGCGCCGTCCATGCCGACGCGGATGTCGCGCAGCAGCGGCTCGAGCCGGGTGGTGGCGAGCAGGTTGTAGTCGACGTTGTAGTCGGTCGAGGGCGTCAGGTGCGTGTACCCCTTGGCCCAGGCGTCGCGGAACGAGTCGTCGAAGACGATGAACTCGAGCTCCGTGCCGGCGTAGGCGGTCAGGCCGCGTTCGGCCAGCCGCTCGCGCTGGGCGTTCAGGATGCCGCGGGGCGACTGCACCACGCGCGCGCGGTCCTCCCAGGCGAGGTCGGCCATCACCAGCGCGGTTCCGGGCTGCCAGGGCACGCGTCGCAGGGTGTCGAGGTCGGGCACGAGGAGCATGTCGCCGTAGCCCTTGTCCCAGCTCGACATCGCATAGCCGTCGACGGTGTTGAGGTCGACGTCGACCGAGAGCAGGTAGTTGCACGCTTCGGCACCGTGGCCCTGCACCTCGTCGCGCCAGAACCGCGCGGCGACGCGCTTGCCGACGAGGCGGCCCTGCGCGTCGGGGAAGGCGACGACGACCGTGTCGATCTCTCCCGCATCGATCGCGGCATCCAGCTCCGCGGTGGTGAGATTGCCCGCCATGGTGTCCCTCTCGCCTCATCGACGCCCTCCCGAGCGGAGGACGTAACGAGGAACTTACACGCCAAAGGTAGACAGGTCGACCAATAGAAGGCCATGATCTTCCGCAAAGGCGAGCCCGAAGCCTGCCCGATACGTCTGGAGGCCCTATGTCCACCTCGAGCCACTCACGAAAAAAGGTCGCCGGAGCCACCTATACAGCGACCGACGCCACCTACTTCGAGAAACGCACCCTGAAACGCTCCGCCGGCGTGTGGGGGCTGTGGGGCCTCGCGGTCGCCGCCGTCATCTCGGGCGACTTTTCCGGCTGGAACTTCGGCATCGGCTTCGCCGGCTTCGGAGGCATGCTGATCGCCTTCGTCATCCTCGTGATCATGTACTACGGCCTCACCTTCTCGATCGGCGAGATGGCGGCGGCCATGCCGCACACCGGCGGCGCCTACTCGTTCGCCCGGTCGGCGATGGGCCCCTGGGGCGGCCTCGCGACCGGCCTCGCCGAGACCATCGAGTACGTCGCCACCACCGCGGTGGTGGTCTACTTCTCGGGCCAGTACGCCGACTCGGCCCTCGAGCTCCTCACCGGCGTGAGCCTTCCCGCGTTCGTGTGGTGGATCATCCTCTACGCCCTGTTCATCGCGCTCAACGCGGCGGGCGCCAACATCTCGTTCGGGTTCGCGATCGTCGTATCGATCATCTCGATCGGCATCATCGTGGTCTTCGGGATCATGGCGCTGGCATCGGGGGCCTTCGACTGGGCTTCCCTGTGGAATCAAACCCCCGAGCCCGGCAACACGGAGTTCCTCCCCTTCGGCGTCGGATCGATCCTGCTCGCCCTCCCCTTCGCGATGTGGTTCTTCCTCGGGATCGAGGAGCTCCCCCTCGCCGCGGAGGAGTCGCACGACCCGGCCCGCGACATCCCGCGCGCCGGCCTCTGGGCGCGCGGCACGCTCATCGTCACGGGCCTCATCGTGCTCTTCCTCAACACCGGCGTACTCGGGGCCGACGCGACCGGCGAATCGGTCGAACCGCTGCTCGACGGCTTCCGCGCGATGGTCGGCGATCAGGCCGCAGCGCTCCTGTCCATGCTCGCCCTCGTGGGCCTGCTCGCGTCGCTGATGGGCATCATGTTCGCCTACGGCCGCAACATGTACTCGCTCTCGCGCGCCGGGTACTACCCGCGGTGGCTCTCGCTCACCGGAAAGCGCAAGACCCCGTGGGTGGCCCTCGTCTTCGGCGCGGTCCTCGGTTTCATCGCCCTCGTGGTGGTCCAGGCCGCGGGAGGCGACACCAGCCCGGCCGGCGCGATCGTGCTGAACATCGCCGTGTGGGGCGCGGTGCTGGCGTACTTCCTGCAGATGGTCTCGTTCATCGTGCTCCGCCGGAAGTTCCCGAACGCCGTGCGGCCCTACAAGAGCCCGTGGGGCCTGTTCGGCGCGTACTCGGCCGCGATCATCGCCGCCGTGGTGTTCTTCGGCCTGCTGCTGAACTCCGCGTACCTGCTCGCGATCGTCGCGATCATCGCGGTCTACGCGGTGATCTTCGTGGCCTTCGCCGTGTACGGTCGGCACCGCCTCGTACTTTCGCCCGAAGAGGAGTACGCCCTGTCCGGCGGGCTGCACGGCGACCCGCAGCAGGAGGGCTACGACGCCATGGAGGGCGAGGTGTTCGGCACCGACCGACGTTCCTGAGGACAAAGACGAGGGGGCGGATGCCGCGGCATCCGCCCCCTCGTCATGCTCGGGTCAGCGCAGCACGAACGACGCCGTCCCCGTCGAGGGGATCCCGCCGATCGACACGCTCAAGTGGTAGGTCGCTCCGGCGCCGGGCGCGTACGGGCGCTCGCTCTCGCACGTGCCGACCGAGGAACGCGTGCGGTCCCAGGTCAGCGGCGCGGAGCTCGTGACGGTCTGCCCGGCCGACAGGGTGACCTCCATGTCGCTGGGCTCCGACTGGCAGTCGGTCGAACGCCACCACACGTCGGAGCCGCTGGTGACGGTGAACGACTGCGCGCTCGTACCGACGTTCATGATGCAGGGGTTCGCCGAGGTGTTGGTCAGGCGGATCGAGAGCTGAGGGTTCTCGCCCTGCGCGTACTCCGCCTTGTCCGACAGCGCCTCGACCGTGATGTCGGAGGGCGTGCACTCCACCGGTCCGGAGGGCGCCGCCGGCGTGGGCGACGGGGAGTCGGCCACCGCGGGCGCGGCGGAACTCGGCGCGACGGCGGGCGTGCTCGCGGCAGGGGTGGGCGGAGCATCGGCAGTGGGGGCGGTGCGCCACGGCGGAGCCGCGACGAGCCACACGACGAGGCCGATCACGATCAGGGCGAGAAGCCCGGCCGCGAGACGACGTCGACGGTAGACCGCCGGGGACTGCCTCCGCCTACGGGGGGCATCGGTCATGGTTCAAGGGTAGGCGCAGCAGCGAGGCGCCCCCGCCACGGCACGCTCACAGTTGCTTGAGCATGCGGGTGTTGCCCAGGGTGTTCGGCTTCACGTGCGCCAAGTCGAGGAACTCGGCCACCCCCTCGTCGGGGCTGCGCACCAGCTGCGAATACACGTCGGGGTCGACGACCTGCTCGCCGATCGGAGCGAAGCCGCGCCGTGTGAAGAAGTCGACCTCGAAGGTGAGGCAGAACAGCCGCGAGACGCCCAGCTCGCGAGCCCGCGCCTCGAGCACCTCGACGATCGCGCGCCCCACTCCGTGATGCAGCCAGTCATCGTGCACGATGAGCGTGCGGATCTCGGCGAGGTCGTCCCACATCACGTGCAGGGCACCGCAGCCGATGACCACTCCGTCGGCCTCGGCCACGACGAACTGCTGCACCGACCCGTAGAGCACGACGAGGTCTTTGCCCAGCAGGATGCGCTTCTGCACGAACGGCTCGAGCAGTTCGTGGATGCGGCGGACGTCGGCGGTTCCGGCGGGGCGGACGACGAACGGCGCGGAAGAGGTCATCCGACAAGCGTACGCCGCAACGACGAAGGGCCCGGATGCCGTGGCATCCGAGCCCTTCCTTCGCTATGCGATCAGCTGCCCGCGAGCGTGTCGGGGGTCGCGGCGATCTCGCCGGCCGTGCCGACCCCGATCGCGACCTTCTCACCGCGGGGGCTGGTCTCGAACGAGAACTGACCGTTCTCGACGCCGACCTTGACGTGATCGCCCGACTCGAGCTCGCCGTGCAGGATCTTCTCGCTGAGACGGTCCTCGACCTCGCGCTGCATGGCGCGGCGCAGGGGGCGCGCACCGAGCGTCGGGTCGAACCCGATGTCGATGAGCTTGTCCTTCGCCTCGTCCGACAGCTCGACGGTCATGTCGCGGTCGAGCAGACGGTCGGCCAGACGCTTCACGAACAGGCCGACGATCTGACGGAGCTCGTCCTTGTTCAGCTGCGGGAAGACGATGACGTCGTCGACGCGGTTGAGGAACTCGGGCTTGAAGTGACGCTTCAGCTCCTCGTCGACCTTGCCCTTCATCCGCTCGTACGAGGTCTGGGCGCTGCCCTCGACCTGGAAGCCGACGGGGCCACCGGCGATCGCCGACGAACCGAGGTTCGTCGTCATGATGATCACGGTGTTCTTGAAGTCGATGACGCGACCCTGACCATCGGTCAGGCGACCCTCTTCGAGGATCTGCAGCAGCGAGTTGAAGATGTCGGGGTGGGCCTTCTCGATCTCGTCGAAGAGAACGACCGAGAACGGCTTGCGGCGCACCTTCTCGGTGAGCTGGCCGCCCTCTTCGAATCCGACGAATCCGGGAGGGGCACCGAACAGACGCGAGACCGTGTGCTTCTCACCGAACTCCGACATGTCGAGGGAGATCAGCGCACCCTCGTCGTCGAAGAGGAACTCGGCGAGCGCCTTGGCGAGCTCGGTCTTTCCGACGCCCGTGGGGCCGGCGAAGATGAACGAGCCCGAGGGGCGCTTGGGGTCCTTGAGGCCCGCGCGCTGACGACGGATCGTGCGCGAGAGGGCCGCGATCGCCTCTTCCTGGCCGATGACCCGCTGGTGCAGGGCCTTCTCCATGAACATGAGGCGGCTGGACTCCTCCTCGGTGAGCTTGAACACCGGGATGCCGGTCGCCTGGGCGAGCACCTCGGCGATCAGACCCTCGTCGACCACCGCGTGGGAGGCGACGTCGCCCGAGCGCCACTGCTTCTCGAGGCGCAGACGCTCGGCGAGGAGCGACTTCTCCTCATCGCGCAGGGCGGCGGCCTTCTCGAAGTCCTGCTCCTCGGAGGCGAGTTCCTTCTGCTCGCGGACCTTGGCGATCTTCTCGTCGAACTCGCGCAGCTCCGGCGGGCTCGACAGGATCGACAGACGCAGGCGGGCGCCGGCCTCGTCGATCAGGTCGATCGCCTTGTCGGGCAGGAAGCGGTCGCTGATGTAGCGGTCGGCGAGGTTGGCCGCCGCGACGATCGCGCCGTCGGTGATCTGCACCTTGTGGTGCGCCTCGTACCGGTCGCGCAGACCCTTCAGGATGTTGATCGCGTGGGGCAGGCTCGGCTCGGCCACCTGGATCGGCTGGAAGCGGCGCTCGAGCGCGGCGTCCTTCTCGAAGTGCTTGCGGTACTCATCGAGCGTGGTGGCACCGATGGTCTGGAGCTCACCGCGGGCGAGGAGGGGCTTGAGGATCGACGCGGCGTCGATCGCGCCCTCGGCGGCACCCGCACCGACGAGGGTGTGGATCTCGTCGATGAAGACGATGATGTCGCCGCGCGTGCGGATCTCCTTCGTGACCTTCTTCAGTCGCTCCTCGAAGTCACCGCGGTAGCGGGATCCGGCGATGAGCGAGCCGAGGTCGAGCGAGTAGACCTGCTTGTCCTTGAGCGTCTCGGGCACGTCGCCCTTGACGATGGCCTGGGCGAGGCCTTCGACGACCGCCGTCTTTCCGACACCGGGCTCGCCGATGAGGACGGGGTTGTTCTTCGAGCGGCGCGACAGGATCTGCATCACGCGCTCGATCTCCTTCTCGCGCCCGATGACGGGGTCGAGCTTGTTGTCGCGCGCGGCCTGCGTGAGGTTGCGGCCGAACTGGTCGAGCACCGCCGAACCGCCCTGGGCGGCTCCCTGGCTCTGCTCGCCGGCACCCGAGGCGACGCCCGCGGGCTCCTTGCCCTGGTACCCCGAGAGCAACTGGATGACCTGCTGGCGCACCTTGTTCAGGTCGGCGCCGAGCTTGACGAGCACCTGTGCGGCGACGCCCTCGCCCTCGCGGATGAGACCGAGCAGGATGTGCTCGGTTCCGATGTAGTTGTGGCCCAGCTGCAGCGCTTCGCGCAGCGACAGCTCGAGCACCTTCTTCGCACGGGGCGTGAAGGGGATGTGGCCGGTCGGCTGCTGCTGCCCCTGGCCGATGATGTCCTGCACCTGCTCGCGGACGGCGTCGAGCGAGATGCCCAGCGACTCCAGCGCCTTGGCAGCAACACCCTCACCCTCGTGGATGAGGCCCAGGAGGATGTGCTCGGTTCCGATGTAGTTGTGGTTGAGCATCTTCGCCTCTTCTTGGGCGAGCACAACCACACGACGAGCACGGTCGGTGAATCTCTCGAACATCCTCAGTCCCTCCAAAAATGGGCTGACAGGCACGCCTCCGCGCGCCGTACAACGAGAGTAACCAGCGGCCGGAGGCCTGAGACCCATGTTCGCCGTGGGCATACCGTCTGCGCGGTCGACCTTGCGGAACCCATCGATAGTCGTTAGCTTATCGAAAACCGATAACAACGATCATCGATAAGGAGCGATCATGGCATCCCCCCGACCTCCCCGCGTCCTCTCCCGCAGCGACGCAGCGTCCCTCTGGTTCTTCGTCGTGGCCGGCGCCGCGATCGCCGTCTGGGCCGTCGTCCGCAGCATCGCGAACATCATCGCCGCCGCCTCGAATCAGAACGTCCGCGTCGCGGTGCCGTTCCTCGATTCGCCCGCGCAGGCCCCTCTCGGCCCCGACGGTGCGCCCGTCGCGATCGAGCTCACCGGAGGCGTGGTGACCGCGCCCTCCCTTCCTCCCGCCTCCCTGTGGTCGCTGTTCATCGCCGAGGGCCTCTTCGCCACGGTCGTGATCACCGTGGTGATCCTGCTCCTCGTCCTCACCGCCGACATCCTGCGCGGGCGCATCTTCAGTCGTCGCAACACCGCCCTGGTGTCGGCCGCGGGCATCGTCGCCCTGGTCGGCATCGCCGGGGTGCCGTTCTTCCAGAACATGGTGGCCAACGGAGCGATCGCCTGGCTCTCCGAGCGCACCTACGACCGCGGAGACGTGCAGCTGGTCGACCTGCCCTCCCTCATCGGCGTCGCCTTCGTCGCAGCCCTCGCGAGCACCGCCTTCGCGGTCGGCGACCGCCTGCAGCGCGACACCGAGGGCCTCGTATGACCCCGGCGGCGACCGACGACGGCCCCACCGGCATCCACTGCCGTCTCGACGAGCTGCTCGAGGCCCGAGGCATGACGCTGACCCGCCTCAGCGAGCTCGTCGGGGTCTCGGTGGTGAACCTGTCGGTGCTGAAGAACGACCGCGCCCGGGCGATCCGCTATTCGACGCTGTCGGCGATCTGCCGGGTGCTCGAGTGCGAGGTCGGCGACCTCCTGGTGATCGACCCGTCCTGAGTGATCATCGGTCAGCGCGAGCCGGCGGCGTCGGGGTCAGCGCGAGCCGAGGATGGCGATCGGCTCCGGGGCCTCGACACCGCCACCGGACAGCGCGACCGAGGTGACGTCGGGCCCGGCGACGCCGGTCACGTCGGCGACCGTCACACGAGGGGCGAGGTCCATCGTGCAGATCCGATCGGCGGGCGGCGTCGCGAACTGCACCGACAGCTCGGACCCTGCCGCGGTGACCGATTCGACCACCGGCGGGCAGCCGGAGCTCCCGTAAGTGAGGACGGCGAGAAGGTCGCGGCCAACCCATCCCGCGCTCGAGGTGAACTGCTCCGGGCTCGCGGAGGCCGCGGCGAGGCCGGGGAGCATCGCCGCCCCTTCGGCCGCACCGGTGACGCGCACCGCGAGTCCGGCCGTCGGATCCACTCCGGTCGGCACGCTGACGAGGGTCGCGCGCGGCGCCATGTCGCGCGTGCACGTCGTGCGCGGCGAGTCGGCCAGCAGAACCGTCAGGGTGGTCCCCTCGACGCTCGGCTCCCCCTCCACGACCGGCGGACACGACGAGCTGCCGAGCGTGACGAGGGCGATCGCGGCGCCCCCCTCGAGCCAGCCGACCTGGATCGAATCGGCGGATGCCGTGCCCCCGGCATCCGGAGTCGATGACGACGCGGGGGTCGAACCCTGCGTCGACGCGGCCGTGGCGCAGCCCGTGAGGGCACCGGCCGCGAGCAGACCGGCGCCGATCGCGGCGATGAGTGTCAGACGATGACGGGACATGAGAACCTCCGGGGCGAGTTGCGCCCATGATGGCGGAGTTTCCTGGACGGCGTCGGCGTGACGTCGGCGCGTCCGGCGGGCGGGTGCATTGATCCGGCGCGCCGGCGGGCGATCACTGCAGGGCCGAGGTGAGACGCGCGAGGTTGTCGAGGATCGTGGAGCGCAGCGGCTGACGACGCCACTCCTCGATGGTGAGCTGGCGGCTGAGACCCCGGTAGTGGTCTTCGACCGCGCGCATGTCGCGGACGAACTCCTCGCCGCGCACGAGCAGCGAGACCTCGAGGTTGAGACCGAACGATCGCATGTCCATGTTGCTCGAGCCGATGACGGCGACCTCGTCGTCGATCGTGACGCTCTTGCTGTGCAGGATGAACGGCTTCGGGTACATCCAGATGACGACACCGACGCGCAGGAGCGCCTCGTAGTAGCTGCGCTGCGCGTGGTACACCATCGCCTGATCGCCCTCCTCGGAGACGAACAGCTCCACGTGCACGCCGCGTTGGCACGCGGTCGTGATCGCGAGCAGCAGCGCCTCGTCGGGGACGAAGTAGGGGCTGACGATGATGATCTTCTGCTGGGCGGCGAAGAGCAGGCCGAGGAAGAGCTTGAGGTTGTTCTGGAAGTCGAAGCCCGGACCCGACGGCACGATCTGGCAATCGAGATCGCCCGGGCCCGACGTCACGCTGAACAGGTCGATCTCGTGGCGGAGGGTCTCGTCGGTCTCGCTGTACCAGTCGGACAGGAAGACCGCGTTGATGCTCGCGACCACGGGGCCCTGCACCCGCACCATGAGGTCGACCCAGTGCAGGCCACGGCGGATGTTCTTGCGCAGGTTGTACGAGGAATCGGTGACGTTCTGCGACCCCATGTAGGCGACGTCGCCGTCGATGACGAGCAGCTTGCGGTGGTTGCGCAGGTCGGGGCGCTGGTACCGGCCGCGCAGCGGCTGCACCGGCAGCATGAGGTGCCAGTGCGCGCCCATGGCGTCGAGACGGCGCAGCGTGCGCTTGTAGTGCGGCTTGCCGCGGTTGGCCCAGTGATCCAGCAGGACGCGCACGACCACGCCGCGCTCCGCGACCTCTTCGAGCGCCCGGAAGAAGTTGTCGGTGGAGTCGTCGGACTGCAGGATGTAGAACTCCACGTGCACGTACCGCTTCGCCTCGCGGATCGCGTCGGCCATGGCATCCAGGCTCTGCTGGTAATCCGAGATGAGGGTCGCGGCGTTGTCGCCGGCGATCGGCATGGCTCCGAGGTTGCGGTTGAGGCTCACGAGCGAGCGGAACCACTGCGGGGCGTTGGGGCGCAGCGTCCCGAACTCGAGCGAGGCGCTGGTGTCGTGGATGTACTCGTTGATGGCCGCCTGCTTGCGTCGCCGTTTGCGCGGCAGACGCGGGTTTCCGATCAGCAGGAACAGGAACACCCCGACGAACGGGATGAAGTAGATCGCCAGCAACCACGCCATGGCGGCCGTCGGGCGGCGGTTGCGCGGCACGATGATGATGGCGGCGATGCGCACCACGAGGTCGACGACGAACAGCGTGATGACGAGCCAGCTCGCGTCGAACGTGGCGTTGATCACGGATCCTCCTGGGCGGGTTGTGCACCCAGCGTAGCGACGGCCCCCGACACGGGCCGCGCCGGTGTCAGTTCGCGGGTCCGTCGCCGGTGCGCGCGACCGGCGGGAGACCGCGCTTGGCGCGCTCCTGCGCCTCGATGCGGGCGTAGGCCTTGCGCTCGGTGCGATCCATGCGGATGACGTTGCGGAGGATGAAGAAGAAGACCACCGACACCACGAGGGTCGGCAGGATCGCCCACAGCATCGCGGTCCAGGTCTCGTCCATGACTCCAGGATACCCGCGGCGCCCCGACATCCGGCCGGCTCCCCCTTCTCCCCAGGAGCGGGTTCGGCGGATTCGTCCACGATCGAGGTATCGGCCGCCGCGCGCGCCCCGCGCATCCCGGCACTCTCGTGCGCATGACCACCATCATCCCCGCGTCCACACCCGCCTCGTTCCTCTCCCTCGTCCCCCACCTGCTCGGGTGCGTTCCGCGCCGGAGCCTCGTCCTCGTGCCGTTCGCACGCGGGCGCTCGCTCGGCGCGATGCGCGTCGATCTGCCCCCGAGCAGCGACCCCACCGCCTGCGTCAGCGTGGCCTCCACCGTGATCGGCATGGCCTGCAAGGTGGCGACGGCCGACGCCGTGGCCGTCGTCGTCTACGCCGACGAGCCCCTCGCCGAGGCGGCCGCGTCGGCGCACGGCCCGCTCGTCGACGCGACCATCGCTCGAGCCGAGATCTGCGGCCTTCGCATCACCGAGGCGCTGATCGTCGGTGCCGACGGGTGGGATGATCACCGCGCGCCGTCATCGAGCGGGCCGTATCCGCTCCCGGAGATCGACGAGTCGCAGGGCGGGCTACCCGACACCCGCATCGACGACGACCAGTACGCCGCAGCCGAACTGCCCGGGGTCGACGACGACCTCAAGGAGGTCGTGGCCGAGGCGATCGACGCGATGGAGCACGTGCTCGGAACGGTCGCCGAGCGCCGCCGCCTGCCCCTCGATCGGGTCGCCGTCGCCACGGCCACCGCGTCGCTGCTGGCCGAACCGCCCCTTCTCTTCGAGGACGCGATCTCGCGCGCCCCGTCGGAGCTGACGCCGCGCGAGCTCGCCGCCGTCTCGTTCTGCCTCGAGCGCCCGTCGTTGCGCGACGTCGCCCTCATGCAGTGGGCGGGCGACATCCGCGACGGGTACGCCGTGCTCGGCGCCCAGACGGCGTACCACGCGGGCGCGGCGTTCCCCGAAGACCTCGCGCGCCCCATGTGGGGCGAGGGGGCTCACCCCGATCCGGACCGCCTGCACCGCGCGCTGGCATTGTGCCGCCTCGTCGCCGCGACCGTACCGTCACGACGACGCCCGGGGTCGCTCTCGGCGTGCGCGTGGCTCGCCTGGGCGGTGGGGCGCTCGACGCACGCCGCCACCTACGCCGAGCACGCGCTCGACATCGACAGCGCTCATGGCCTCAGCGGCATCATGCTGAGCATGATCGACGGCGGCCGCCTGCCCGAGTGGGTGTTCGAGCGACCTACTTCACGAGCGGGAACATCACCGTCTCGCGGATTCCGAGACCGGTGATCGCCATCAGCAGACGATCGATGCCCATGCCCATTCCACCGGTCGGCGGCATGCCGTGCTCGAGCGCACGCAGGAACTCCTCGTCGATGGGCATCGCCTCGTCGTCACCGCGCGCGGCGAGCTTCGCCTGCTCCACGAAGCGTTCGCGCTGGATGACGGGGTCGATGAGCTCCGAGTACCCGGTCGCGAGCTCGAAGCCGCGGACGTACAGGTCCCACTTCTCCACGACACCCGCGATCGAGCGGTGCTCGCGCACGAGCGGGCTCGTGTCGAGCGGGAAGTCCATGACGAAGGTCGGGCGGGTCAGGCCACCCTTGACGAAGTGCTCCCACAGCTCTTCGACCCACTTGCCGTGCGTCTCGTGCGGCGGCGCGTCGACTCCGGCCTCGGCACCGAGGGCGCGCAGTTCGTCGAGTGAGGTCGAGGGGGTGATCTCGTGACCGGATGCCGCAGACAGCGAGTCGTACATCGAGATGCGATCCCACTGCCCGCCCAGGTCGTACTCCGTCCCGTCGGCCCAGGTCACGGTGGTGGAGCCGGCGACCGCGATCGCGGCGTCCTGGATGAGCGTCTGGGTCAGATCGGCGATGCCGTTGTAGTCGCTGTAGGCCTGGTAGGCCTCGAGCATCGCGAACTCGGGGCTGTGCGTGGAGTCGGCACCCTCGTTGCGGAAGTTGCGGTTGATCTCGTACACGCGGTCGATGCCGCCGACGACGGCGCGCTTGAGGAACAGCTCGGGCGCGATGCGCAGGAACAGCTCGGTGTCGAACGCGTTCGAGTGAGTGGTGAACGGGCGCGCGCTCGCGCCACCGTGCTGCACCTGCAGCATGGGGGTCTCGACCTCGACGAAGTCGCGCTCGGTGAAGGTGCGGCGCAGGCTCGCGTTGACCTTGGCGCGGGCCAGAACGGTCTCGCGCGCACGGTCGCGCACGATCAGGTCGAGGAAGCGGCTGCGCACGCGGCTCTCTTCGCTCAGCTCGGTGTGCAGGTTCGGAAGGGGCAGCACGGCCTTGGCCGCGATGCTCCACTCGGCGACCATGATCGACAGCTCGCCGCGACGGCTCGAGATCACCTCGCCCGAGATGAAGACGTGGTCGCCGAGGTCGACGAGCTCCTTCCACGCCTGCAACGACTCCTCACCCACGCTGGCGAGCGACACCATCGCCTGGATGCGGCTGCCGTCGCCGGCCTGCAGCGAGGCGAAGCAGAGCTTTCCGGTGTTGCGGCTGAACACGACGCGACCCGCGACGCCGGCGGTCTCGCCGGTCTCGGCCCCCGCCTCGAGATCGCCGAAGCGCGCGCGCAGTTCGGGGATGGTCGTGGTGATCGGAACACCGACCGGGTACGGCCCACCCGCGGCATCCGTGCGCTCGGCGAGCAGACGCTCGCGCTTGGCCAGGCGTACCGCCTTCTGTTCGAAGACCTCGTCTTCGGTCGGTTCGGCGGCGTCGTTCGCGGGCGCGTCGGTCATCAGAAAGGCTCCTCGGGGTCTGCTCCAGTCTATTCGCCGCGCTCGAGGGCCCTGTGGCCCACCGACGTCCCGGCGCTGACCGGCCCGAGGTCAGCGCAGCGAGATCTCCGCGTTGTCGATGAAGCGGTGCCCGCCCACGGTCGCGGCGATGAGGGCGAACGCCCGGCCGTGGTGACCGTCGTCGACGGGCAGGAACGTCTCGGGATCCACGACGCTGAGGTACTCGAGCGTGATGCGCGCCTCGCCCATCAGCGACGACTGCGCCGCCGCGATGCACGCGTCGACCCCGAGGTCGGCGTTGGATGCCGCGGCCTCCAAGGCCCGGGGCAGGGCCGCCGCCGCGCGGCGGTCGGCCGGCTCCAGCAGCGCCACACGGCTCGAGACGGGCAGCCCGTCGTCGGTCCGCACGGTCGGCACGGTCGCGACCGACACGGCGAAGTCGAGATCGCGCACCATCTTGCGCACGAGGAAGATCCGCTGCAGATCGCGCTCCCCGTAGACGGCGACGTCGGGCCGCACGAGGTGGAACAGCTTCGCCTCCACCGTGAGCACACCGTCGAAGTAGAACGGACGCACCCGGCCCTCGTAGCGCAGGCCCACGTCGCCCGCCGAGACGCGGGTCGTGGCGATGCCGGCGGGCAGGAACTCGCTCGCGCTCGGGGCGAAGACCACGTCCACACCGAGATCGCGCAGCACGATCTCGTCGGCCTCCGGCGAGCGCGGGTAGCGTGCGGTGTCGTCGGCGGTGCGGAAGCGCAGCGGGTTGACGAACGTCGAGACGACGACGACCTCGGCCTGCGCGCGCGCCTCGCGGATGAGGTCGATGTGGCCGTCGTGCAGGGCGCCCAGAGTCGAGACGAGCGCGACGCGGGGGCCGCTGGAGGATCGGTCTGCGCCTCGGATCTCGCCGAGTCGGGTGCGCAGATCCTCGAGGGTGCGGATCATTCGTCGATCGTAGCGTCGCCGACGAGTCCGCCCCGCCCGGCGCCCTCCACGAGCGCCTGGTCGACGCTGGAGCGCACGAGGGCCGACAGGTATCCGCCGGGGTTCTCGACACCGACGCGCCCGAGGAGCTCCGATGACTGGCGCACGATCGAGCGCGAGAACTCCGTGGCCGTCGCGATCGCCTCCGCGTACGTCGCGCGGTCGTCCTCCGCCACGACGACGGGCTCGCACCCGAGCTCGACGGCCAGGGCCTGGGCGATCGGGAGCACCGGAGCGGGAGCCGTCACCGCGGCGTACGACTGGGCGAGCTGGCGCAGGTCGACCGACGAGACCCCGGTGAAGACGATCGCCGGGTGGATGGCGAGGGGGATCGCGCCGAGGCGCGCAGCCGGATCCAGCACGCGCGAACCGTACGCGGGGTCGGTGTGCAGCACGAGCTGACCGGGCTGCCAGGCACCCATCTCAGCGAGTCCGGCGACGAGGCCCGCGAGCTCGTCGTGCGGAACGGCGATCACCACGAGCTCGCTGCGGCGCACGACCTCGTCGGCTGCCAGCACCGGCAGACCCGGCAGGATCGCTTCGACGCGGTCGTCGTCGGAACCCGAGGTGATCCCCGTGAGCGCGTGCCCGGCACCGGCGAGGGCTGCCGCGATCACCGGGCCGACGCGTCCCGCGCCGATCACCCCGACGCCCAAGCGCCCGTCGCGACCGCCGCTCATCCGGCCCACCGGTGACTGCGATCGGTGGCCGCGGCGGCGACGCCGCCTCGCGCCGCGCGCGCGAACATCTCCAGCGCGTCGGCGCGGTCGATCGCGCCGATCGAGGTCTGCACGTTGCCGGCGATGACGTGTCCGGTCACGGTCGCGGTTCCCGCGGCGCGCGCGATCGGGCCCTGCTGCAGCCCCACGGACTGCAACCGGGCCAGGGGCAGCACGCTCAGCGAGCGCCAGATCCACCCGCGGCGCATCAGCAGGGCATCGGCTGTCACGAGCAGGCCGTTGCGGCGCCACGAGAAGGGCCGCAGCCACCGCGCGCGGCGCGGGGTCGTGACGTAGGGGTCGTTCTCCACCGGACCCAGGATGCCGTCGCGGAAGACGAGTGTCCATTCGTCGTCGGACAGCCCCGGCGCGAAGATCCCCAGCACCCGTTCGACGTCGGCGCGGGTGCCGATCGGCAGCACCGCGGCCAGCTGATCGTTGCTGGTGTCGGTGGACGCGCGGCCCGAGAGGCGGTTGACCGAGACCGACCACCATCCGAAGGGGCGCCACATCAGCGGCTGACGCACCTCGATGGCGTGCACGCGGCCCGGCGGGACGATCTCGGACACCGTGGTGAAGAGCCCGAAGGTGACGCGCACGCCGTCGGGGGTGGGGGCGATCGAGTACCTGAGCCCCCGGGCGATCGAGCGCACGTAGTACGCACCGAAGGCGAGGAACATCGGCACGACCGTGAACAACAGCCACAGCGTCGACACCGACGCGGCCACGATGATCCCGACCACCAGGGCGATGAGCACGAGCGTCGACCCGCTCAGCACGCGAGAGGCCACCAGGCGCCCCAGGGGGATGCGCACGATGCTCTGCGGCTCGGCGTCGGAGAAGTCCTCACCATCGACGATGCCCTGCAACCCGGAGCCGACCGTCGCGGCCGCCTGGCGCACGAGAGACGACCGCTCTCCCCCGGCCTCGCGCGCCTCGGCGAGCCGGCGACCGGACGCGAGGCGGAGGATGTCGCCGCGGATCGCCTCGGCGTCTTTGCCCGAGAGGTACTCGAGCTTCACGTTCGCGTCCAGGCCCGCGCCGACGACCTCGAGCTTGGCGAGCCCCAGCAGACGGGCGAGCATCGGGCGCGTGAGGTTCACGCCCTGCACCCGATCGAGCGGGGCGCGCCGATGCGTGCGGAAGAGGACGCCCGAACGCACCTCGACGTCGTCGTCACCGATGCGCAGGGTGTGAAACCGCCACGACAGGCGGAAGAGCACCAGCAGCACGAGCACCACGGCGAGAGCGACCCCACCCGCGATGAGGATCAGGTTGTGGGAGAACAGGAAGTCGACCGGGTCGGGCGGCATTCCGCCGGGAGGCAGCTCGGTGACCACGGGGAAGAACCACTCGATCAACCGCTCACGGAGGTTGGCGACGAGCACACCGATGATGACGAGCAGTGAAAGACCGCCACGCAACAGCGGGGTCAGCGGATGCAGCCGGTGCCACTCGCCGTCACTGTACGGCGATCGCACGCTGACGCGCGGCACGGCGGGGACCGCGCCCGGCGGACGGGCGTCGGCGCCGGGGGCAGCGGGTGCGGACGGACGGGCGTCGGCGCCTACTGCGGGCGGAGGGGTGCCGGCGGCCGCTGCGGGCGGAAGAGCGGCGGCCTCCGGCGTGCCCATCGGGTTCGGCGACGACGGGCCGCTTGGGGCGCCGGCCGGAGGCGCCGGGTCGCTCACAGGCCGGTCCGACGGGTCTCGGCCACGGCGACGAGGGTGTCGCGCAGGTGCTCGGCCGCCTCCTGCGTCAAGCCGGGGATCGTGACGCCCGTCGAGGCGGCGGCGGTCACGAGCTTGAGCTGCGCGATGCCGAAGCCGCGATCGAGCGGCCCGTGGGTGATGTCGACGAGCTGCATGCGGCCGTAAGGCACGGCCACGACGCGCTGCCACAGGATGCCGCGACGGAAGACCAGGTCGTCGTCGCGCAACTGGTACCCGACCGATCGCGCCTGCCGCGGCGTGATGATCAGCCCGATGGCGGTGACGAGCAGGATCACTCCCGCGGGGATCCACTGCCACATCACTCCGGTGAGCAGCTGCGCGACGAGCGCCGCGGCGGCCACCAGCACGAACACCGCGCCCTGCGAGATGAGTTGGACCCGCACGTAGGCCCGCGCGAGCTGGTACCAGGTGCCGTCGCCCAGCGGCAGCCGTCGCTCCGAACGAGGCTCGAGAATGCGGTCGTAGGTGCGCTCGCTCAGCACGGCACCCTGCGTCACCGCCTCCGGCGGGGGCGCGGGGGCGTCAGATCCCGACGGGGCCGGCGGGGAGGTCTCCGGGGGTGTCGTCATCGTCGTCCTTCCGGATGGTGCACAGCTGCTCGGCCACGAGTCCCGCGACGACCAGGACGACAGCGCACACGAGCGTCGCGATGATCGTCCCCATCGAGCCTACCGATGGCGTCACCGGACGGCTCAGCAGAAAGGCGAGCAGGCCGACCGCGAATCCCGCCGCGGCCGCCCCCAGCAGAGACGACGCTTTGGCGAGCATCGCGATGCGCAGCGCCCGGAACGGGTCGATGCGCCGCTCGCTGCGCCCGCGGCTCGCGCGGAACACCGGCACCGCGAGCACCACGATGACCGCGCCCAGCAGCGCGAGGATCGTGGGCAGGCTCACGGCCGGCGAGAACGTCGCGCGCCCCATGGCCGTCAGCGCGGTGTCGAGGACGAAGCCGCAGACGAGCCCGATGATGACGGCGATGGTCAGGATGCCGGCTCCCGTACGCTTCATCGGTCGCTCCCCCGGAGTCCGGCGAGCAGGTCGGCGACGCGGCCGCGGCCCGGGATCTCGGCATCCGGATCGATCTGCACCCACGGCGCGAGGACGAACTCGCGCTCGTGCGCGCGGGGATGCGGCACGACCAGGTCGTCGCGGTCGATCATCTCGTCTCCGTACGCGATCAGGTCGAGATCGAGGGTGCGATCGCCCCAGCGCTCGCGACGCACGCGACCGTGGCGCGCCTCGATGCGGTGCAGCGACGCCAGCAGCTCGGCGGGCGAGAGACGCGTCTGCAGCACCGCGACCGCGTTGAGGTAGCGGGGCGCGTCCTCGTCCTCGCCGTCGAGGGTCACCGCGACCGTCTCGATCGGGTGCGACACCCGCACGTCCGAGGTGAGGGTCAAGCGCCGCAGCTCGTCGACCGCCGCGGCCAGTGTCTCGGCGCGTTCACCGAGGTTGGCGCCGAGGGCGACCACCGCGGGCACGGGCGTCGAGCGCGGAGCCGCGTCGAGGCCGTGGGCCAGACGCACGTTCACGACCGCCCCCTCGTGATCGTCACCGAGACGTCGCCGAACGGCACCGTGATGGGTGCCTTCGGCTTGTGCACTGTGATCGTGACCGTCTCGACGCGTCGATCGGTCAGCACCTCGTCGGCGAGGCGCTGCGCGAGCGTCTCGATGAGGTCGACGGGCTCCCCCTCGACGACGGCGACGAGGCGTTCGGCGAGCTCGCCGTAGTGGACGGTGTCGACCACGTCGTCGGTCTCGGCCGCACGTCGCAGCGGCAGGTGCAGAACGGCGTCGACGACGAACTCCTGTCCGTCGCGCTTCTCGTCGGGATACACACCGTGGAAGCCCACGGCGCGCACCCCCGTCAGCGTGATGCGGTCAACGGCATCCATCAAGCCTCCCAAGCGCGGGCGACGGCGAGCGCGTCGCGGGTGGTCGGTACGTCGTGCACGCGCACGGCCCAGGCGCCGTCGCGCGCCGCCAGGACGCTCGTCGTGGCGGTGGCCAGATCGCGGCGCGCGAGATCGGCGTCGTCGCCGAGCGCGTCGCCGAGGAATCGCTTCCGACTCGTGCCGACGAGCACGCGGTACCCCGACGAGACGAGGTGCGGCAGCGCGCGCAGCGTCTGCCAGTTCTGCGCTCCGCGCTTGCCGAAGCCGATGCCCGGGTCGACGACGATGCGTGCCGGATCGATGCCGGCTGCGCGCGCCGCCTCGACCCGCTCGGCCAGCTCGGCGGCCACCTCTCGACCGACGTCGGCGTAGTCCGCCCGCGCGTACATCTCGGTCGATGGGCCGCGCCAGTGCCCCAGGGCGATCTCGGCGTCGGTTCCGGCGACGGCGGAGAGCATCTCGGGGTCGGCGAGTCCGCCCGAGACGTCGTTGATCAGCCGCGCACCCGCCCGCGCCGCGGCGACGGCCGTCGAGGCGTTCATCGTGTCGATGCTGACCCACGCGCCCTCGGCGGCCAGGGCCTCCACGACCGGGAGCACGCGCTGCTGCTCGACCCGCGGGGCCACGCGCGATGCCCCGGGGCGCGTCGACTCGCCGCCGATGTCGAGGAGATCGGCGCCCTGGTCGCGCAGGCTCCGCGCGTGGGCGATCGCGACGTCGGGGTCGATGTAGCGGCCGCCGTCGCTGAAGGAGTCGGGGGTGACGTTGACGATCCCCATGATGAGGGTCACGCGCGCGCCCCGATCAGAGCGACCAGCTCGGATCGGGCGGCGGGGTCGGTGTACACGCCGCGCGCGGCGATCGTGACGGTCGAGGCGTCGAGTTGGCGCCCTCCCCGCATGGTCACGCACTCGTGCGTCGCGTCGAGCACCACGAGCACGCCACGCGCGTCGAGGGCCGAGTCGATGGCATCCGCCACCTGCTCCCCCAGGCGCTCCTGCACCTGCGGACGGGCGGCCAGGACGTCGATGACCCGGGGCAGAGCCCCCAGACCCACGACCTCTTCGCCCGGCAGGTAGGCGACGTGCGCGCGACCGCGGAAAGGGAGCAGATGGTGCTCGCACATCGACCGGAAGGCGATGTCGCGCAGCATCACGGCTCCCGAGGGCAGCGTGTCGGGTGCGGGTCCGCGCGACACCGAGATGGTGTGCTGCAAGGGCTCCCCGGCATCCTGGTTCACGCCGGAGAAGAACTCCGCCCAGGAGTCGGCGACACGCGTCGGGGTCTGGCGAAGGCCGGGGCGATCGGGGTCTTCCCCGATCGCCTCCAGCAACTCACGCACCAGAGCGGCGACGCGCTCTCGATCGACGGCCACGGCGCCTCAGGCGGTTGCCGGGCGCGTCTGTCCGCTGGGACGGTGCTGCGCCTGGGCCGTCGCCTGCGACTCCGCTTCGGCGGATGCCGCGATGCCGGCAGGAGCCTGGCGACGGGGGACCTCGACCGGAGGCTGGTTCGAGACCGGACGATCGCCCGACGACAGCCACTGCGGGCGCGGCGTCAGACGCTTGACGTCCTTGAAGATCTCGGCGAGCTCGAGGTGGTCGAGGGTCTCTTTCTCGAGCAGTTCGAGAGCCAGACGGTCGAGCACCTCGCGGTTGGCGTTGATGACCTCGTAGGCCTCGTTGTGCGCCTGCTCGATGAGAGCGCGCACCTGCGCGTCGACGCGCTCGGCGATGCGCTCCGAGAAGTCGCGACCGTGTCCCATGTCGCGGCCCATGAACACCTCGCCCGACGACGAGCCGAGCTTGACGGGGCCGACCTCGTTGGTCATGCCGTACTCGGTGACCATCTTGCGGGCGATGTTGGTGGCCTTCTCGATGTCGTTCGACGCGCCTGTGGTGGGGTCGTGGAACACGATCTCCTCGGCGACTCGGCCGCCCATCGCGTAGGTCAGCTGGTCCTGCAGCTCGTTGCGGGTGATCGAGTACTTGTCGTCGAGCGGCAGCACCATCGTGTAGCCCAGCGCCTTGCCGCGCGGGAGGATCGTGACCTTGGTGACGGGGTCGGTGTGGTTCATGGCCGCCGCAGCCAGGGCGTGGCCGCCCTCGTGGTAGGCGGTGATGAGCTTCTCTTTGTCCTTCATCACGCGCGTGCGGCGCTGGGGACCGGCGATCACGCGGTCGATGGCCTCGTCGAGGGCGCGGTTGTCGATGAGCTGCGCGTTCGAGCGGGCGGTCAGCAGCGCCGCCTCGTTCAGCACGTTCGCCAGGTCGGCACCGGTGAACCCGGGCGTCTTGCGCGCGACGACCTCGAGGTCGACCGAGTCCGACAGCGGCTTGCCGCGACCGTGCACCTCGAGGATGCGCTGACGCCCCTTGAGGTCGGGCGCGTCCACGCCGATCTGGCGGTCGAAGCGGCCCGGGCGCAGGAGCGCGGGGTCGAGGATGTCGGGGCGGTTGGTGGCCGCGATCACGATGACGTTGACCTTGGGGTCGAAGCCGTCCATCTCGACGAGCATCTGGTTCAGCGTCTGCTCGCGCTCGTCGTGACCGCCGCCCATGCCCGCGCCGCGGTGGCGGCCGACGGCGTCGATCTCGTCGATGAAGATGATGGCCGGGGAGCTCTCCTTGGCCTGGTTGAACAGGTCGCGCACACGGCTGGCGCCAACGCCGACGAACATCTCGACGAAGTCCGAACCCGAGATCGAGTAGAACGGCACGCCCGCCTCGCCGGCGACGGCGCGCGCGAGCAGGGTCTTACCGGTTCCGGGAGGGCCGTACAGCAGCACGCCCTTGGGAATGCGCGCACCGACCTCTTCGAACTTCTTCGGGTCCTTGAGGAACTCTTTGATCTCGTCGAGCTCTTCGATCGCCTCGTCGGAGCCAGCGACGTCTTGGAAGGTGACGGTCGGCGTCTCCTTCGTCACGAGCTTCGCGCGCGACTTGCCGAACTGCATGACCTTGCTGCCGCCGCCCTGGGCGCTCGAGAGCAGCCACCAGAAGAGCAGACCGAGCAGCACGAGCGGGAGCATCAGCCCGAGGAAGCCGTCGAACCAGCTGGGCTTGGGCACGACGTCGTTGAAGCCGTCGGAGGGGTTCGCCGTGTCGATCGCGCTGGCGACCTCGCTGGCGCGCGCCTGGCTGAAGTAGAACTGCACGTCGTTCGCGCCCTCGAAGGGCGTCGACAGCGTCAGATCGACACGCTGGTCGGGATCGTTCGTCACCGCCTGGGTCACGGTGCCGCCCTTGAGGAGCTCCAGGCCCTCCTTGGTCGACACCTGACGGGCGCCGCTGAGGTTGGAGATGAGCGAGAAACCGATGACCAGAAGCAGACCGACCAGCAGAACGTAGACGATCGGATTACGCGTGATCTTCTTGAAATTCATGGTGGGCGAGCCCAGCCCTTTCGTGTGCTCCGCAGAAAAGCGGTCGCATCAGGCTAACGCGCGAGGACTATGCCGGGCCTGTGCGTTCGTCGTGGGCGTACGCCGAATGCTCGACGTCGGTGTTCGACCGACCTCGGCAGCGCCCGATCTCAGGAGTAGACGTGCGGCGCGAGCACCGCGACGTCGCGCAGGTTGCGGTAGCGCTCGGCGTAGTCGAGGCCGTAGCCGATGACGAAGTCGTTGGGGATGTCGAAGCCCACGTAGCGGCAGTCGACCTCGACCTTCATCGCCTCGGGCTTGCGCAGGAGGGCGAGCACCTCGACCGACTCGGCTCCGCGCGAGGCGAAGTTCTCGAGCAGCCAGCTGAGGGTCAGACCGGAGTCGATGATGTCTTCGACGATCAGCACGTGCTTGCCGGTGATGTCGATGTCGAGGTCTTTGCGAATCTGCACGACACCGCTCGAGCGGGTTGAGGCGCCGTACGACGAGACGGCCATCCAGTCCATCGACACGTGCATCGGCAGGTGACGGGCGAAGTCGGCCATGACCATGACCGCACCCTTCAGCACGCCTACGAGGACGACGTCGCGTTCCTCGTAGTCGGCGGCCACCTGCGTCGCCAGTTCGGCGAGCTTTCCGTGGATCTGCTCCTCGGTGAGGAGGACTTCGCTGATGTCGTCGGAGATGTCGGCCGCGCGCATTGGGAAAGTCTACGTCGGCGAATTCGCCATCGCCGCCCGGGCGACCCCCTCACACCTTCGGGGAGGGGACGTAGAAGGCGGTGACGCTCGCCGACAGGCGGTGCTCGGTCAGGTCCGGCCCGATCCGCGCACGGAAGCCGTCGTCGACGGGACCGACCTCGACGAGGAAGTCGTCCCGGACCTCCGCGGTCACACCCGTGCCGCCGCAGGTGACGGAGGGGCGCGGCTCGATCGTGGTGATCACGACGAGGCACACGTTCGTCGTCCCGGCCTGATGGCCGATGTACAGAAGGGTGTTCTCCACGTTCGCGATGAAACGGACCGAATCGGGCTCGAGTCCCGCGCTCAGGTCCTGCCCGCTGATCGTCGAGAAGATCACGTCTTCCGACGCCTGGGCCCACTCCAGTTCCGGGATGCCGCCGTCTCCCGGCCGCGGAGTGAAGAGACCGCCCGCGGCGGCGCCGGCAACGAAGATCGCGACCGCGCCGACGAAGAGGGCGACGAGCGATCGTCGGCGCCGCGGCTTCACGGCCGGGCTCTCCGGTGCCTCCTCCTCCCGCGCGGCGGATGGTTCCGCGAGCGGAGGGGACGGTACCTCGTCGGAAACGGGCTCCGTTGCGCTCGCGACCTCCTGGTCCTCCAACTCCTGGAGGCGGCGAATCGTCGCGGGAGGAATCGCCTCGAGCGACGGCGCACCGTAGACGCGTTCCCGAAGCTGCGCCAGCTCCTCGGCCTCGCGGTACGACGGCACGCTCACACTCCGACCGTCGGCGGGGTCACGCCCGCGCGACCAGTTCGATGCGGGCGCCGACCCGGCGGGCCAGGCAGCGCGGTAGGTCGATCGGCCCCTGCCCGCGCCAGTCGGTCGCGAGCCGGGCGACCTCGAGGGTCTGGGTGCGCGAGAGCGAGACCCCGAATTCGCTGTCGGCCACGTAGCGGATGATCCGGTGGCGCAGCGCTGCGGGGTTCGCAGCGAGGGCCGCCACCGAGATCGAGATCCCGGCCTCGGCGTGCTCGACGATGTCTTCGATCGTCTCGTCGATCATCTCCTGGAACGCTTCGGCGTCTTCGCGCAGTTGCTCGGCGGTGCGCGCGAGCGCCTCGGCCACTCCGGGGCCGAGCTCGGCCTCGAGCACCGGGAGCACGTGCTCCCGCACCCGCACCCGCGAGAACGTCGGATCAGCGTTGTGCGGGTCGGTCCACGGCTCGAGGCCCTCCGCGGCGCACGCGGCGACGGTCGTACGGCGGCGCACCCCCAGCAGCGGGCGCACCCAGGTGGGTCCGGTCTCGTCGCGGCGCCGGGGAGCCATCCCCGCCAGGCTCGCCGTGCCGGATCCGCGGGCGAGTCCGAGCAGCACCGTCTCGGCCTGATCGTCGAGCGTGTGGCCGAGCAGCACGGCATCCGCCCCGATCTCCTCCGCGGCCCGCGCGAGCCCGGCGTAGCGCGCGGCACGCGCGTCGGCCTCGGGGCCCTCCGCCGGCACGACCTCGACCCGCACGACCCGGGCGTCGAGCCCGAAGGATCGGGCAGCGTCGGCGGCGCGCCGGGCCACGGCATCCGACCCCTCCTGCAAACCATGGTCGATCACCACCGCCTCGGCCCGGACCCCCCGGCGCGGAGCTTCGAAGGCGGTCGCGAGCGCCAGGGCGAGCGAATCGGGTCCGCCCGACAGAGCGACGACGACGGCTCCCTCGATCTCGTCGAGGGCCGTGCGCACGGCACGGCGCACCTCGGCGACGGACGGGTCGAGGCCGGGGCGGTGATCCATGTCTCCACGCTATCGCCGGGCCGTGGCGGCGCCGCCTGCTCCGCCCGTGACATGACGCAGGAGTTCCCGGCGGTGGCGCGCCGACGCCGCGTCTCGTCAGCCCTCGTCGACCGCGAACTCCTGCGGTCTGGTTGCGCGTGGGTGTCGCGCGCCCGCCCGACTAGGCTGGGCCGCGGAAATCCACAGATCTAAGGAGCACGAGTATGGGCGCTTTCGACGCCGTCATCGAGATCCCCCGCGGAAGCCGCGTGAAGTACGAAGTCGACCACGGCACCGGCCGCGTCTACCTCGACCGCATCCTGTACACGGTGTTCGGCTACCCGGCCAACTACGGCTTCTTCGAGAACACCCTCGGCGAAGACGGCGACCCGCTCGACGTGCTGGTGCTGCTCGACCGCGACCTGCACCCCGGCATCCTCGCCAAGGTGCGCCCCGTGGGCGTGCTGAAGATGAGCGACGAGGCCGGCGGCGACGACAAGGTCGTGGCCGTGCTCGCCAAGGACCCGCGGTGGGACCACATCCAGGACGTCGACGACATCGACGAGTGGACCAAGAAGGAGATCTCGCACTTCTTCGAGCACTACAAGGACCTCGAGCCCAACAAGTGGGTCAAGGTCGACGAGTGGGCGGATGCCGCGGAGGCCGAGCGTCTCGTGGCCGAGGCCTTCACGCGCTTCGACGAGCACGACGCTCAGACCAAGACGCAGGGTTCGGGCGAGGCTCCGAACACCCTCTGATCTTCTGCAGACGAGAAAACCCCCGGTCCTGCGACCGGGGGTTTTCTCGTGGGCTCGGTCAGACCGAGACGCCCCGATCGCGAAGCCAGGGCGCGGGATCGGTGGTTCCACCCCACGGCGGATAGACCTCGAAGTGAAGGTGGCAGCCGAAGGAGTTGCCGGTCTGTCCGGTCGCGGCGATCTGCTCGCCCGCTCCCACGCGCTGACCGTACGAGACGTAGATGCCGCCGTCGACGATGTGTCCGTATCCCGTGCCCGAGCCGTCGTCGTGCTGGATGCGGATGTAGTTGCCGAACCCGCCGTAGCGGCCGGCGTAGGTGACGCGACCGGCTGCGGCCGCGTAGATGGGCGACCAGCAGCTGGCGCCGAAGTCGAGACCGAGGTGCCAGGTGCTCGCGCAGTAGCTGGCGCTGCACTGGCCGGTGCGCGGGCCGTAGCCCGACGACGTGTATGCGGAAGACGGGCGAGCCCAGCCCGACCCGACGACGCTTCCGCCGCCGCCACCGCCACCGCTGCTGCTTCCGCCGCCACCGCCGCCGCTGCTGCTTCCGCCCCCGCCGCCACCGCCGCTGTTGTTCGCGGCGTTCTGGCGGTCGCGCTCTTCCTGCTCGCGGCGTTCGCGGTCGCGGCGCTCGGCCTCTTCGCGGGCCTGACGCTCGCGCTCCTCGCGGGCCTTGCGTTCTGCTTCGACGCCGGCCTGGTAGTCGGCGATCGTCTTGGCCGTGGTGTCCTGCAGGGCCGCGAGCTGCGCTTCGAGCGTGACCTGGTTGGCCTGCTGCGCGGCCAGGGCCTCCTGCGCGGCCTGAGCGGCCTGCTGCGCGGCGACCATCTTGTCTTCGGCGATCTTCTGCAGGCGGTCGCGCTCGGCACGGGCGTCGTTGGCCTGATTGCTCAGCTGCTGCGCGTTGTCGCGGGCCGTCACGGCGGCGGCGTACACCGAGCGGTTGCGCTCGAGGAGCTTGTCCATCGTGCCGAGCTTGGCGAGCAGGTCGTCGGCCGTGGCCGCCGAGCCCGAGAAGAACAGGTCGAGCGAGGTGTCGTCTCCGCCCGAGCGGTACAGCTGCGCGGCGACCTTGCCGGCCTTGGTCGCGGCATCCGTCGCCTTCGCGGCTTCGGCGTCGGCCTGGGTCTGGATCAGCTGCGCGCGGTAGTCGGCGTCGAGGTAGGCCTGCTGCGCGGTGAAGTACTCGTCGGAGCGTGCCTGCACCTCGGCCTGGGTGCGCGCGACCTCGGACTGCAGCCCCGCGATGAGGCCCTGGATGCGGGCGATTTCACCCGCCTTGGCGGATTCATTGGCTTTGGCAGCCTGGACGTCGTCCCACGAGGGGTAGTCGGCGGCGACCGCGGGAGAGCTGAAGCCGGATGCCGCGGCGCCGAACGCACCGACGGCGACGGCCCCCATCACGCCGAACTTCAGCGCGCCACGGCGGTCGAACGTCGGCCACAACCGTCGCTTCTCGGCCGGACTGGGCGCGCAGCCGCAGTCGTCTGTTTCGTCGAGGTGCTCGAGCGTCACGGGAATACCTCATCTCACCGGTCGCAACTCGGCCAACAGTAGCAACACGAGTCACACGTACAACAGGGCGAGTTCCCGCTGCCACGGCCCATCCTGGGCCCTCGACACGCGCGGGAGCCGCACGCCACGCCCCGAATTGGCAATCTCCGAAGATGTGAAGTAGGCTCGGTCGTCGGCAAGCGAGGATGAAATCGCAAGGTTTCAGGCTCATCCGGCCCCATCGTTTAGCGGCCTAGGACGCCGCCCTTTCACGGCGGTAGCACGGGTTCGAATCCCGTTGGGGTCACTTTCCGGTGAAGTACAATTTAAAACGCATGGCCCTGTAGCGCAGTTGGTTAGCGTGCCGCCCTGTCACGGCGGAGGTCGCGGGTTCAAGTCCCGTCAGGGTCGCTCCACAGCGACGGGCCTTCTTTCGAGGAGGCCTTTCGTTTAGGAAGCGGCAGACATGTCGCTCGGCTCTGTAGCTCAGTTGGTAGAGCGCACGACTGAAAATCGTGAGGTCACGGGATCGACGCCCGTCGGAGCCACAGGGTGATCATTACAGTCACCTTAGAAACCCTCGTCTAGCTTCTACATGGCGGGGGTTTCGTCTTTTCCCCGGCGAGGATCCCTCACCGCACCCCGCTGCCCTCAGAACAAGACGCGCGTCGAGAACAGGCCGTTCTCCGCGACATCGCCCTGTCCCCGTGGCATCCCCCTGTTCTCGTGACCGGCGGAGGCGCCGCGCCGCGCCGAACACCGCGACGAACGCCCGCATAGCTTCCCCACAGCCGCGGGTGGTTACGGACGCCTCCGGACAGCGCTACTATTTGTTGACTTTTAGCAAACACCTGGCGCCCGACTGAGCCACCCGAGCCGTCCGCCAGGCCTTCTCTCGAAGAGGCCCCGATGTCAGACATCACTCAAACCAGACGCGCCCGTGCGGCCTCGCCCACCACCGGGGCGACCGACACGGTCATGACACACCGCATGATCATGTTCGTGATCTTCGGCCTCATGGCCGGCATGTTCCTCTCCGCCCTCGACCAGACGGTCGTCGGCACCTCGATCCGCACGATCGGCGACGACCTGCAGGGCCTGAGCCTTCAGGCCTGGGTCACGACGGCCTACCTGATCGTGTCGACCATCTCGACGCCGATCTACGGCAAGCTCTCCGACATCTTCGGTCGGCGCCCGCTCTTCCTCATCGCCATCCTCATCTTCATCATCGGTTCGGTGCTCGCGAGCTTCTCGACCTCGATGGTCGAGCTCGCCGCGTTCCGCGCCATCCAGGGCCTCGGCGCCGGTGGACTGATGTCGATGCCGCTCGCGATCATGGGCGACATCCTCGCCCCGCGCGAACGCGCGAAGTACCAGGGCTACTTCCTGGCCGTCTTCGGCATCTCGAGCGTCATCGGCCCGCTCGTCGGCGGTCTGTTCGCCGGCGCCAGCCAGATCCTGTTCATCACCGGATGGCGCTGGGTCTTCCTCATCAACGTGCCGATCGGCATCGTCGCGCTCGCGATCGTCTGGCGCTTCCTGCACATCCCGAAGCAGCCGCGGCACTCCGTGCGCATCGACTGGTGGGGCGCCACGACCGTGATCGTCGCGCTCGTCCCGCTGCTGCTCGTGGCCGAGCAGGGCCGTGAGTGGGGCTGGGGCTCGCCGATCGCGATCGCCTGCTACGTCATCGGCGCCCTCGGCATCCTGGCCTTCGTCATCGCCGAGACCGCGATGAAGGACGACGCGCTCATCCCGCTGAAGCTGTTCCGGTCGCCGACCTTCTCGATGGCGACCATCATCGGCGTGCTCGTGGGCTTCGGCATGTTCGGCGCGATGCTGACCCTGCCGCTGTACCTGCAGCTCGTGCTCGGCTCCTCGCCGACGCAGAGCGGTTTCGAGATGCTGCCGATGATTCTCGGCCTCATGATCGCCTCGATCGCGAGCGGTCAGATCATCGCCCGCACCGGGCGGTACCGCATGTTCCCGATCCTGGGCACGGCGTTGATGTCGATCGGCTTCTTCCTTCTGACGTTCCTGAAGTACGACAGCCCCTACTGGCACGTCGCCGTCGCGATGCTCGTGATCGGCCTGGGTCTGGGTCAGCTCATGCAGACGCTGACCATCGCCAGCCAGAACTCGGTGGGCCTGCGCGACATGGGCGTGGCCACGAGCGGCTCGACCTTCTTCCGCCAGATCGGTGGAACGCTGGGCACCGCGGTGCTGCTGTCGCTGCTGTTCACGCTGATGCCCTCGAACATCATCGGATCGTTCTCCGACCGCGGCACCCTGACCGACGCGCTCGACGCGGCGTTCGACCCCACCGTGTCGTCGGCGCCCGCGAACGAGAAGATCATGTCGTCGATCTACGCCCCCATCGTCGCGCAGACCACCCAGGCCGTGACGCAGCAGGCACAGCAGGGTGTGCAGCAGGCGACGGATGCCGCGACTCAGGCCGTCGCCGCGCAGGTCGCCGCCGGCCAGATCCCCGCGGCCGCTCAGGCGCAGGCGACGCAGGCCGCCGTGGCCCAGGCCGTGCAGGCCGCCGCCACGCAGATCCAGCAGCAGGTGCCCGTCGCACGGGTCGCCGCCGACGGCACGGTCAGCCTCGACTTCTCGAACGCGACGGATCGCGCCGCCTTCGTCGACACCGTGGCGACCACCCTCGAAGACCGCTTCACCTCGGGCGACGAGAACACCTCGATCGGCGGGTCGACCCTCGACGACACCTCGTTCCTGGTGGGCGCGGATGCACGGCTGACGAAGCCGTTCCTCGTCGGGTTCAACAACTCCGCCACCACGGTCTACTGGACCGCGATGGGCGTGGTGCTGCTCGCCTTCGTGCTGTCGCTGTTCTTCCGCACGCCGCCGCTGCGGGCGAAGTCGGCGCTGCAGGAGGCCGCCGACGAGCGCCGAGGCAAGAAGGAAGAGGACGAGCGTGCCGAAGAGGCCGCCGCCCAGTCCGGTGCGTTGATCGCACCGTAGTCCGCACCCACGAAGGGCGGGGCCGTCGCACGACGCCCCGCCCTTCGTCGTGTGTCAGGCCGCGGCCTCGCGCGCGCGGAGGTCCTTCCGCAGGATCTTGCCCGAGGTCGACTTGGGGATCGCGTCGATGAACTCGACCCGGCGCACCTTCTTGTGCGGAGCGACGTTCTCGGCGACGAAGGCCATCACGTCCTCCGCCGTCAGGCCGGCATCCGGAGCCGCCACCACGAAGGCCTTGGGGATCTCTTCGCCCTCGTCGTCGCGCACGCCGATGACCGCGGCATCCTGGACCTTCGGATGCGCGAGCAGCAGGGCTTCGAGCTCCGCCGGGGCGATCTGATACCCGTGGTACTTGATGAGCTCCTTGAGCCGGTCGACGATCGTGAAGTACCCGTCGACGTGGTGCACGCCGATGTCGCCGGTGTGCAGGAAGCCGTCGGCGTCGAGCGTCTCGGCCGTCGCGTCGGGGCGGTTCAGGTAACCGAGCATGACGTTCGGCCCGCGCACCCAGATCTCGCCCGGCGCGGTGAGACCGTCGTCGCCGTGCTCCTCGAGCTCGGCTCCGGTCTCGGGGTCGACGAGCTTCGCGTCGCAGTTGGGGATGAGCACGCCGACCGAGCTGACCGGCATGTCGGAGTTCCCCGGGATCGCGTGCGAGACGGGGCTGAGCTCGCTCATGCCGTAGCCCTGGTAGAACCGCGCGCCGATGCGTCGCCCGGCGGTCTCGGCCGTCTCCCCGTCGAGGGGCGCGGCCCCCGAGAACACGCTGTGCACGCTCGAGAGGTCGAACTGTTCGACGGCCGGGTGCTTGGCGAGCGCCACCGCGATCGGCGGGGCGATGAAGAGGAAGGTGCAGCGGCGCTCCTGGATCGTCGTGAGGAAGTCGGTCAGGTCGAAGCGCGGCATCGTGACCAGGGCGGCGCGCTGGCGCAGCGCGAGGTTGAGCAGCACGGTCATGCCGTAGATGTGGAAGAACGGCAGAACCGCGAGCACCCGGTCGTCGCGGGCGATCTCGATCACGACCCGGCACTGCGCCACGTTGGCGACGAGGTTGCGGTGCGAGAGCATCACTCCCTTGGGGACGCCCGTCGTCCCCGACGAATAGGGCAGCACCGCGGTGTGGGTGGCGGGGTCGAACCGCACCTCCGGGGGCGTGCGCCCCTCGGCGAGCAGCGAGCGCAGGTCGAGGTGTCCGTCGGCTCCGTCGAGCACGATGAGCTGATCGTCCGGGATGCCGACGGCGCGGGCCGCCTCGCGCGCCTGGGGCAGCAGCGGCGAGACGGTGACGAGCCACGTGGCCCGCGCGTCGCGGAGCTGGGTCTCGATCTCGCGCTCGGTGTAGAGGGAGTTGATCGTGGTGATGACCGACCCGGCGCGCAGGATGCCGTGGAACACGGTGGCGAAGGCGGGGACGTTCGGGCACAGCATCGCCACGACCGTCTCGGTGTCGGCCCCCCGGTGCGCGAGGGCGCCGGCGAAGGCGTCGATCTGCTGCCGCAGCGTGCCGTAGGTGGTCTCGGCCCCCGACGTCGGGTCGATCAGCGCGACGCGAGCCAGATCGCCGTCGTCGAGGGAGGCGAAGAGGTAGTCGTAGATGCTCTGGTCGGGGATCTCGACGCTCGGATGGGGGCTGTGGAACACGGTTCTCTCCCTCGAGGATGCTCGCCGCGGCGCTGCGGTGTGCTCATCCTGGCATCGATCCCGACGTGTCGGGCCGACTCAGAGGAAGGCCAGAATTACTCCCCCGGCCGCGCCCACGATGACCACGGCCCATGCCGGGGCACGGAACGCGGTCAGCAGCACGAAGCCCACCGCCGCGAGCAGGAACGGGCCCGGACCGGTCACCGCGGTCGTGAAGACCGGGGCGTAGAGGGCGGCGGCCAGGATGCCGACGACGGCCGCGTTCGCGCCGCGCATCGCCGCGCGTACCCGCGGCCTCTCGCGCACGGCGTCCCAGAAGGGCAGGACTCCGACCAGCACGAGGAATCCAGGTGCGAAGATCGCGGCGAGCGCGAGGGCGGCACCCGCGACGCCTCCGGGGCCGACGTTCGAGATCGACCCGAGGTAGGCCGCGAAGGTGAACAGCGGACCCGGCACGGCCTGCGCGGCGCCGTAGCCGGTGAGGAAATCGCCCGATGACACCCATCCGGTCTCGACGACGCCCGCCTGCAGCAGCGGCAGCACGACGTGACCTCCGCCGAACACGAGCGCCCCGGCGCGATAGAAGGCGTCGACCAACTGCGCGGTGCCCGCCCCCGTCGTCGTCGCCGCGAGGGGGAGAGCGATCAGGAGCGCGGCGTAGGCGGCGAGACACGCGATCGCCACGGCCCTCGGCACCCCGAACGACGGCAGCCGCGGCCCCTCGGCCTCGGGCACCCCGCGCACCAGCAGCAGCCCGCCCACGATGCCGACGGCGAGGGCCCCGAGCTGCCCCGGCGCCGCGGGCAGCAGCAGCGCGAGGGCGAGCCCGACCACCGCGATACCCGCCCGCCGGGCGTCGGGGGTGAGGGTGCGCGCCATCCCCCACACGGCGTGCGCCACGACGGCCACCGCGATGATCTCGAGGCCCGACAGCACTCCGTCGCCGATCGGTCCCCCCACCAGCGCCGCCCCGCCGGCGAACAGCACCAGCAGCATCGCGGAGGGAAGGGTGAAGGCGAGGAACGCGGCGAGCGCGCCGAGGATGCCCGCGCGCTGCAGCCCCATGGCGAAGCCGACCTGGCTCGAAGCCGGCCCGGGCAAGAACTGGCACAGCGCGACGAGGTCGGCGTAGGCGCGATCGTCCATCCATCGGCGCCGCACGACGAGGTCGTCGCGGAAGTAGCCGAGGTGCGCGACGGGCCCCCCGAACGACGACACTCCGAGGCGCAGGAACGCCCGGAACACCTCTCCCACCCGGCCGTCTCGCGTCATCCGCCGATTCTCTTCCTCTGGGGGAAACGGGAGGTGAATCCTCAGACCAACGGAACAGCGAGGATCTGGTCGATGGCCCGCAGCGTGAGCCCGGTGAGCTCCTGATCGCGGGCGATGTCCACGCCGCCGATTGCGTCGCGGAAGCGCTCGATCTCTCCGACCATCGGGTTGTCGGGGGCCTCGACGCGGACGACCTCTGCCGCGCCCCCGCGCGGAGTGAGGGTCAGCAGTCGAGGGGCCTCGATCGCATCGATCGCGAGCGAGCCGTCTTCGCCCTGGATCTCGCTGAACAGGGAGGTGTCGGTGATCTTCGACCACGCGACGTCGGCGAGAAAGCCGTCGTAGGCGGCGAGCGCCGAACCGAGGCCGTCGGTCGCGGAGGCGATGCCGACGCGTGCGCCCTGCAGCGCGCGCGGCGCACCGAACAGCCGCACCAGCACGTGCAACGGATAGACCCCGAGGTCGCGCAGCGCACTGCCGCCCAGCGCGGGGTCGAAGATGTTCGTCTGCTCCCCCGCGAGCACGTGGTCGTACCGCGCCGAACGCTTCTCGTACCGGAACGAGACGCGTCGCAGTCGTCCGAGCCGGGGCACGAGCCGCTCCACTTCCGCCAGCCCGGGGTCGTAGGCGCTGCGCATGGCCTCGAGCAGCACGACGCCCCGCTCGCGTGCGTGCGCGACCGCCGCATCCCACTCGTCCGCGGTCAGGACCGCGGGCTTCTCGACGAGGGCCGGGATGCCGGCATCCGTCGCTGCGCGCACCTGCTCCGCGTGCACCGCGTTCGGGCTCGCGAGATACACGGCGTCGACGTCGGGGGCCGCGAGGAGGGCGTCGAGTCCCTCGGCGGTGCCGGGCGCCCCCACGTGATCGGCGAACTCCCGCGCCCGCGCCGCGTCACGAGAGGCGACGCGCGACACCTCGACCCCGTCGACGACACCCACCGCGCGGGCGAACTGCTCGGAGATGGAACTCGTGCCGACGATGCCGATGCGGATCATTCCTTCATCCTCCCGCGGCGGGTGCGCGCGGATCGAATCGCGTATCCGAGCGTTCGCGCCATCTCACTATGCTCTCGCCGATTCGCCCACCCGATCCCGAGGCCCCATGCACAGCACCCGAGTCGCGCAGCGCCGCCGCACATCGCGCGCCGTCCGTCGACGCCGCTCCGTCGTCGCCGCCGTCCTGTCCGTCGTCCTGATCGCCACCGGTGTGACGGCCCTCGCGGTCACCCGCGGCGCCGCTCGCCCGGAGGCAGGCTCCTCGCCCACCGCGGAGAATTCCACCCCGGCTGGGACGCCCACGCAGACTCCGCTCACGCCGGCGGAGCAGCTCTTGGCGACCGCCACCGATCCGAACGCCTGCGCCGTGTCGTTCGAGGGCGATTCGCTCGCGCTCGCCCCGCAGCTGCAGATCATCGGCGCACGGTACGAGGCACTTCCCCTTCCCGCACAGCCCGGGCGCGTGTTCGCCGGCTGGTACGCCGACGCGGGCGCGGCGAGCACCCTCTCGCTCACGGAGCGCATCAACGGAGCCGACCTCGTCTCGTGCACCGATCGCCGGCGCACCCTGCACGCCGGGTGGACCACCCCCGAGGCCAACGCGGCCGAGCAGACGCAGCTGCCGATCCTGATGTACCACCAGTTCACGCAGAAGCCCGGGGGCGAAGACGGCTGGCTCCGCCTGAATTACGCCGACATCGGCGACTTCGACGCGCAGATGGCCTACGTGCAGGACGGTGGGTTCTATCTACCGACGTGGGACGAGGTGAGCGCCTTCATCGACGGACGCCTCTTCCTGCCCAAGCGATCCGTCGTGGTCACCGACGACGACGCCGACAGCTCGTGGCTCGATCTCGCCGCCCCCATCGTCGCCGCGCGCGGGGTGCTCACGACCTCGTTCGTCATCACCTCCGCCCGCACCGCGCCCGCGCCCAACCCGTTCGTCCTGCAGCGCTCGCACACGCACGACATGCATCGAGCCGGGGCGAACGGCCGGGGGCGGATGGTGAACGACGACGCCGCCACGATCGCGGCAGATCTCGACCAATCGGCGCAGATCCTGGGGGCGAAGGAGGTCGTCGCCTACCCCTACGGCCACTACGACGACACGACGAAAGAAGGAGTGCGACAGGCCGGGTTCGACCTGGGCCGCACGATCGAGCACGGCTACGTGCGCATCGGCACCGACAAGCTGGCCCTCCCCGTCATCCGCGTCAACTACGGCATGACGGTCGACGACCTGCGTGCGAGCATCGGGTGACGACGCCGCGTTTTCGCCGTCTCACGGGCGGTTTCTCATGGATCACTGGGGTGAACATCCGCTACCTCCCAGGGAACTCCGCCACAATCCCAGATTGAGCACGCGTCGGCCGGTCTACGCTGTGTATTTCTGGCTTACCGACGAAAACGCGAGCACCCATGGATCTATCCGTCATCGTTCCGACCTTCAATGAAGGCCCGAACGTCGCAGAGCTGGTCCGGCGCACCACGCAGGCACTGCTCGGCCGCACGGTCGAGGTCATCTTCGTCGACGACTCCACCGACGACACCCCCGACATCATCCGGGCCGTGGCCGCGGCATCCGAGATCCCCGTTCGCCTCATCCACCGCGACGACCCCGTGGGCGGTCTCGGCGGGGCCGTCGTCGAAGGCATCCGCGCCGCGGAGGCCGACCGGTGCGTCGTCATGGACGGCGACCTGCAGCACCCGCCCGAGGTCATCGCCGAGCTGCTCGCCCGCGCCGAAGAGGGCGACGCCGACGTCGTCGTGGCCTCGCGATACATCGCCGGTGGCACCTCCGACGGTCTGGCCAACGCTGTGCGCACCACGGTGTCGCGCGCATCGACCTTGCTGACCAAGGCGATGTTCCCCAAGAAGCTGCACAACTGCTCCGACCCGATGACGGGCTTCTTCCTCGTCGACCGTCGCTCGCTCGACATGGACACCCTGCAGCCCCGCGGATTCAAGATCCTGCTCGAGATCCTCGCCCGCAAGCAGATGCGCGTGGCCGAGGTGCCGTTCTCGTTCGCTCCGCGCTTCGCCGGTGAGTCCAAGGCGTCGTTCAGCCAGGGCATGCGCTTCCTCACGCAGCTGACCATGCTGCGCTTCGGCCGCATGTCGGCCTTCGCGCTCGTCGGCGGTCTCGGCGCCCTCGCGAACCTGGCGATCATGTGGGCGCTGCAGGCCGTGGGTGTGCAGTACCTCATCGCCGCCGTCATCGCGAGCATCGTGACGATCGTGGCCAACTTCCTCGCCCTCGAGTACCTCGTCTTCGCCGACATGCGCGCGGAGTCGGGTCTCATGCGGCATCGCTTCGTCAAGTCGTTCACGTTCAACGGCGTCGAGGCCATCGTGCGCATCCCGGTGATCTGGGTGCTCGTGAGCCAGGCGCACTTCCAGAGCGTCGTGGCGGCCGCGCTGACCCTCGTCGCCGCGTTCGTCGTGCGCTTCGTGTTCCACGCCCTCGTGGTCTACGCGCCGAAGAAGAGCCGCGTCAGCAAGGTCGTCCACGCCATCGAGCCCCTCGAAGACGAAGTCACGGCCTGACGCCCGGCTGCCGGGGGCGGCGTACGCTGGAGACATGTCCTCCGACGCACCCATCCGTATGTTCGGCGCCGACTGGTGCCGCGATTGCATCCGTACGAAGAAGCAGCTCGACGAGCTCGGCATCGACTACGAGTACATCGACCTCGTGGCCGACCCCTCGGCCGCCGACGTCGCCAAGGAGATCTCGGGTCGCACCAGCATTCCCGTGGTCGTCTACCCCGACTCCAGCCACCACGTCGAGCCCTCGAACGCCGACGTCGAGTCGAAGCTGCGCGAGCTCTCGCTGATCTGATCGGGTCGGCGTGACCCTCTCCGCCGCGTGGCCGGTGCGCCGCGCGCTCACTGCAGAGCTCGGCACGGCGTTGCCCGCGTTCGTCGATCATCACGTGCACCTGCACCTGATCGACGGCGCGGGCCTGCCTTCCCGCGGGATCGCCGCGGTCGTCGACCTCGGCGGCGATCCGATGGCCCTCGCCCGACGAGCCTCCGGTCTGCCGCGAGTGTCGTTCGCCGGAGCCTTCCTGACCGCACCCGGCGGATACCCCTCGGGCAGGTCGTGGGCCCCGGCGCCCGTCGTGCGCACGATTACCGACGCGTCTCGGCATCCGGGAGTCGAGGGCGGAGCCCGCACCGCCGTGGATGAGCAGGCGGATGCCGGGGCCTCGGTCATCAAGATCGCGTTGCACGCCGACGCGGGGCCGGTCGTGTCGGACGAGGAGCTCGCGTCCATCGTGGCGTCGGCGCGGGAGCGTGGTCTGCCGACCGTCGCGCACGCCCAGGGTCACGGGCAGGTCGACCGGGCGATCGCGGCCGGAGTCGACGCCCTGGCCCACACACCGTTCGACGAACCCGTGACCCGCCGGCAGATCTCGCGCGCGGTGTCGGGGGGACAGGCGTGGATCTCGACGCTCGACATCCACAAGGGCGCCGACCGCGCGCGGGCGATCACGAACCTCCGAGCCTTCGCCGCGCGCGGAGGGCGCGTGCTCTACGGCACCGACCTCGGCAACGGCTCACTGCCCGTCGGCCTGAACCGCCGGGAGCTGCTCGGCCTGCACGAGGCCGGGGTGCGGGGGGACGCGCTCATCGCCGCGCTGACCGAGCCGTGGCCGGCGGTCCGATCCGACGACGCGGTGTCGACGTTCATCGCGGGTCCCGCCCCCACCGACCCCGACGACGTGCCGACGTGGCTCAGCCGCGGAACCGTCGTCCCCACCGAGGAGCTCACCCGTGTCGACTGACCCCACCCCCGACTTCGGTTCCGTCGACGGCCTCGAGGTGCCCCACCGCTCGCTCCGCAGCGACGCGACACGTGCCGACGCGGCCGATCCCCTCGCCGCCCACCGCGACGCCTTCGTGGGAGCCGAGACCTCGCTGGTCTACTTCGACGGCAACTCGCTGGGCCGACCGCCGCGGGCCGCGGCCGCGCGCCTCTCCCGCTTCGTGTCCGAGGAGTGGGGCGGTCGTCTCATCCGCGGGTGGGACGAGTCGTGGATGGACCTCCCCTTCGCCATCGGCGACCGCATCGGGCGGGTCGCCCTGGGCGCGGCATCCGGTCAGACCGTGATCGGCGACTCGACCACGGTGCTGTTGTACAAGCTGCTGCGTGCGGCGCTCGACTTTCAGATGGCCGCCGATCCCGAGCGGGTCGAGATCGTCGTGGGTCGAGACGACTTCCCCACCGATCGCTACCTCGTCGAGGGCATCGCCGCCGAGCGCGGTGCGCGTCTCGTGTGGGTCGACGTCGACACCGCGCGGGGAGTGGATGCCGATCTGCTCGAAGCAGCCGTGAGCCGACGGACCGCGGTGGTGCTGCTCAGTCACGTGTCGTACCGCTCGGGCTTCCTCGCCGACGGGACCGAGCTCACCGCGATCGCGCATCGCGCCGGGGCCCTCGTGCTGTGGGACCTGTGCCACTCCGCCGGCTCGGTTCCGGTCGAGCTCGACGCGTGGGGCGCCGATCTCGCCGTGGGCTGCACCTACAAGTACCTCAACGGCGGGCCCGGCTCCCCCGCGTTCGCATACGTCGCCGAACGTCATCAGGGGACCCTCGTCCAGCCGGTGCAGGGGTGGATGGGCGCGGCCGACGTGTTCTCGATGGGCCCGGTGTACCGGCCCGCCGACGGCATGCGCCGCTTCTTGTCGGGCACTCCCCCGGTGCTCGCGATGATCGCGATGCAGGACACCCTCGACCTGCTCGAGGAGGCCGGGATCACCGCCGTGCGCGAGAAGTCGATCGCGCTGACGGAGTTCGCCCTCCGCGCGAGCGATGCGCTGCTGACCCCGCTCGGTGTGCGGCTCGCCTCGCCTCGCGATCCCGCGGAGCGCGGCGGCCACGTCACGCTGTCACACCCCGCCATGCGCGCGGTGACGGCACGCCTGTGGCGACAGGACGTCATCCCCGACTACCGCGACCCGCATGGCCTGCGGATCGGCTTGTCACCGCTGTCGACGAGCTTCGCCGAGACCCTCACCGGCCTCGAGGCGGTCGCCGCCGCCGTCCGCGCCGAGAGCTGAGGGCCGATACCGGGCTCGCGCATCGAGGGCGCCGGGAGCGGAGGGCTAGCCTCGGAGGGTGATCGATCCCCTCATCCTCGTCGTCGCCGGCGTGGTCGTGGTCGCCCTCGCCACCGTCATCGC
Organism: Microbacterium sp. BH-3-3-3; assembly: GCF_007679045.1. Classification (GTDB taxonomy): domain Bacteria; phylum Actinomycetota; class Actinomycetes; order Actinomycetales; family Microbacteriaceae; genus Microbacterium; species Microbacterium algihabitans. The sequence continues at coordinate 1,048,779 of NZ_VEFS01000001.1, forward strand.
GCCGCGCTTCAACGTCGCGGGGCCCCTCGTGCTGCTCGCGATCGGCGCGGCTGTGAGCCTGCTGCCGTTCGTTCCGCCCTTCGCGCTGAACCCCGAGGTCATCCTCATCGGCGTCCTCCCGCCCCTGCTGTACTCCGCGGCCGTGCAGCTGCCCGCGATCGAGTTCCGCCGCGACTTCGCCCCCATCGCGGGGCTCTCGGTGCTGCTGGTGGTCTTCAGCTCGCTCGTGCTCGGGGTGTTCTTCTGGGCGGTCATCCCCGGGCTGGGCCTCGCGCTGGGCATCGCGCTGGGCGCGATCCTCAGTCCGACGGATGCCGTGGCCACCTCGATCGCGAAACGCCTCGGCATCTCTCCGCGGGTCGTGACCATGCTCGAGGGCGAGAGCCTGCTCAACGACGCCACCGCGCTGGTGATGCTGCGCACGGCGGTCGCCGCCGTGGCATCCGGATTCGCCTTCGGCGACGCCCTCGCCAACTTCGCCTGGGCCGTCGTGATCGCCCTCGTCCTCGGCGCGGTCATCGGCTGGGTGAATCTGCGCGTGCGCGAGCGCGTCACCAACTCGGCAGCGAACACCGCGCTGAGCTTCACGATCCCCTTCATCGCCTACCTCCCCACCGAGCACCTCGGCGGGTCGGGACTCGTCGCCGCCGTGGTCGCGGGGATCGTCACCGGGCAGGGAGCGGCGCGTCGCTTCACCCCCGAGCAGCGCATGAGCGACCGGCTGAACTGGCGCACGATCGAGCTGATCCTCGAGGGCGGGGTCTTCCTCGTGTTCGGCCTCGAGCTGAAAGACATCGTCACCGCCAACCTGCGCGAGCACGAGGGGCTCTGGCACGGCACGTGGCTCGCTCTGTCGGCCCTCGGCATCACGCTCGCGGTGCGGGCGCTGTACGTGTCGAACCTCGTCTGGGTGCAGGGTCGCCGCAGCCGGCGGGCCGACCGCCATCAGGAGCGGATCGACGGAGCGCAGGAACGACTCGACCGCTTCGAAGAGGCCTACCGCAACGCGCCGGAGCAGTTCGGCGCGTCGGCGGCGAACCCCGAGCGCGCGGAGCGGCGCATCGGCTGGATGCGCGGCCGCATCTCGCGCACCATGGCCGACCTCGACTACTACCGCGACACCCCGCTGGGGGCGCGCCACGGAACCGTCATCGTCTGGGCGGGTATGCGGGGTGTGGTCACTCTCGCGGCCGCGCAGACGCTGCCGGAAAATACCTCGCAGCGCCCGCTGCTGATCTTCGTCGCGTTCCTCGTGGCGCTGTTCAGCCTGGTGCTGCAGGGACTCACCCTCGGGCCCGTCGTGCGCGCGGTCGGACTCACCGGCAAGGGCGGAGAGGGTCCGTCCCGCGAGGAGCAGCAGGCTCTCGACCTCGAGCTGCGCGAAGCCGCCGTCTCGGCCGTCGCCTCGGGCGCGCTGACGCGCCGCAACGGCGACGCCTTCTCCCCCGAGCTGGTCGAGCGCGCCGGGGCCCTCGTCGTGCGCCCGCCCGACGAGGAGGCGACCGAGAGGGTGCGCGATCTGCTCGAGCTGCGCCTGGCCTCGATCGAGGCGATGCGTCATCGCCTCGGGGCGCTCAGTCGCGATGGCCGGTACAGCACGGCTGCGCTGCGCCACGCTCTCGCCGAGCTCGACGCCGACCAGCTCAGCCTCGAGCTGCGCATCGACGACGGCGACGACGACTGACGCGGAATACCCCGCCCCTCCACGCCGTTTCCATTCATGCGCATGCGGTCACCGCGAAAGTCGTGGCGACTCGACGGCGGGAGAGAAGAGCATCCATGAGCAGGTTCGCCCAGAAGGTCGCCCTCGTCACCGGAGGCGGAAGCGGAATCGGTGCCGAGATCGCACGGAAGATGGCCGGCGAAGGCGCCTCGGTCGTCGTCACCGACATCAACGAGGACGCCGCGAAGAAGGTCGTCGCGCAGATCACCGAGGCCGGCGGAACCGCCGCCGCGTTCGCGCAGAACACCGCGAAGTGGCAGGACTCCGAAGCAGCCGTGGACTTCGCGAAGCAGACCTACGGCGGCCTCCACCTCGCCGTCAACAACGCCGGCATCGGCGGCCCCGCGGCCACCATCGGCGATTACGACGTCGACGCGTGGGACCGCGTACGCTCGATCAACCTCGACGGCGTCTTCTACGGACTGAAGTTCCAGCTGCCCGCGATCGTCGCCTCGGGCGGCGGCGCGATCGTCAACATGGCGTCGGTGCTCGGCTCGGTCGGCATCGCGCAGAGCTCCGCCTACGTCGCCACCAAGCACGCGCTCGTCGGACTCACGAAGGTCGCCGCTCTCGAGTACACCGCGCAGGGTGTTCGCACCAACGCGGTCGGTCCCGGCTTCATCGACACCCCCCTCGTGCGCGCCAGCCTCTCGCCCGAAGCGCTCGCGCACCTCGAGATCGAGCACGCCGCCGGCCGCCTCGGAACGGATGCCGAAGTCGCCGCGCTCACGCTCTTCCTGCTGAGCGACGACGCGTCGTTCATCTCGGGCAGCTACCACCTCGTCGACGGCGGGTACTCGGCCCACTGAGTCCGCCCCGTCGTTCCCGGGCCCGTCGCGCAGCGCGCGGCGGGCCCGTAGCGGCGGTGGGTGGTCGGGACGCGGGTGTGCTGGCCACGGCCGGGACGGCCACCGATGGGCGGGAAGGGGGATTCGCAGGGGCCGTACGGCACAATGGAGGTGGAGGTTTCCATGAGCGATCCGATCCCGACGATGCCGTCATCTGCGGGTGCCGCCGGGACCAGCCCCGTGCCCCTCGCGCACGCGGCTGCCGAGTGCCCGAAGTGCTTCACCGAGCTGCAGAGCGACCGCGACTGGTGGCGCGCCCGCCCGTCGGGATCCCGCCTGGTCGGCCTTGTGGTCTCACGCCCCGACATGGAGTCGGTCAAGCAGCAGCGCGATGACCTGACTCGCTTCGGCGTTCCGATCGAGGGCTTCCGTCACCCCGCCCCCGAAACGCTCGAAGGGTGGGCGGGTCGACTCGACCGGTTCTTCGGAACCCTTACGCGCGGCGACGTCCTCGTTGTCGCGAGCGTGCACGCACTCGGCCTCACGCGCGAGGACGAGACGCGCGCGGTCGCCGATCTGCGTCGCCGCGGCGTCATGGTCAAGGTGCTGTCGCACGGCGACCGCCACCTGCACGACGCGACGCTCCACACGCACGGCTGAGGCGCAGCCGCCCCGCCGCTGTCGCGCGGGGAGGTCCCTGAGCCTGTCGAAGGGACCGGACACTTCACCGGGCCCCGCCGACTTCGCGCGGGAGGTCCCTGAGCTTGTCGAAGGGACCGGGCTCACCGGGCCCCGTCGTCGCACGGAAGGTCCCTGAGCCTGTCGAAGGGACCGGGCATTTCGCCAGACGCTGCCGTCGTCGCACGGAAGGCCCCCGAGCCCGTCGAAGGGACCGGGGCTCCCCTCAGGCGCCGACGTAGCGCGCGAGATGCTCCCCCGTCAGGGTCGAGCGCTGCTCGACGAGCTGCGCGGGCGTCCCCTCGAACACGATCGAACCGCCGTCGCGCCCGGCCCCCGGGCCGAGGTCGATGATCCAGTCGGCGTGGGCCATGACGGCCTGATGGTGCTCGATGACGACGACGGTGTTGCCGTCGTCGACCAGGCGGTCCAACAGCCGCAGCAGCGTGTCGACGTCGGCGAGGTGCAGGCCGGTGGTCGGCTCGTCGAGCACGTAGACGGCCCCCGGCTTCGCCATCGAGATCGCGAGCTTCAACCGCTGGCGCTCGCCTCCCGACAGGGTGCTCAGCGACTGACCGAGGGTCAGGTAGCCGAGCCCGACGTCGCGGAGGCGACCGAGCACCGCGGCCGCGGGACCCTTCGTGAGGAATTCGGCCGCCTCGTCGACCGACATCGCGAGCACCTCGGCGATGTTCTTGCCGTCGAGGGTGTACTCGAGCACGTCGTCGGAAAAGCCTGTTCCCTCGCAGAGTTCGCACACGGTCTCGACCGTCGATTGGAAGCCCAGCTGCGTGACGATCACGCCGAGGCCTCGGCAGGCCGGGCACGCGCCCTCGCTGTTCGCGCTGAACAGGGCGGGTTTGACCCCGTTGGCCTTCGCGAACGCCGCACGCACGGCGTCGAGGATGCCGGTGTACGTGGCGGGGCTGCTGCGCCGCGACCCCTTGATCGCGGTCTGGTCGACGACCACGACGTCGTCGAACGCGGGCAGGTTGCCGTGGATGAGAGACGACTTGCCGGAGCCGGCGACCCCCGTGACCACGGTCAAGACCCCGCGAGGCACGTCGACGTCGACGCCCCGGAGGTTGTGCTGGGTCGCGCCGCGGATCGGCATGGACCCGGTGGCCGGCCGGACCTTCTCACGCAGCTGGGCCCGATGGTCGAGGAAGCGCCCGGTGAGGGTGTCGGAGGCACGGAGTCCTGCGACGTCGCCCTCGAACTGGATCGTGCCGCCCGCACGCCCCGCTCGCGGGCCCAGGTCGACGACGTGATCGGCGATCTCGATGACCTCGGGCTTGTGCTCGACGACGAGCACGGTGTTGCCCTTGTCGCGCAGCTGCAGGAGCGTCTCGTTCATGCGCTGGATGTCGTGCGGGTGCAGGCCCGCGGTGGGCTCGTCGAAGACGTAGGTGATGTCGCTGAGGCTCGAGCCGAGATGCCGGATCATCTTCGTGCGCTGCGCCTCACCGCCCGACAGCGTTCCGCTCGCGCGGTCGAGCGAGAGATAGCCGAGGCCGATGTGGACGAAGGAGTCGAGCGTCTCGCGAAGCCCCTGCACGAGAGGCGCGACCGACGGATCGTCGACTGTGCGCACCCAGGCGGCGAGATCGGTGATCTGCATGGCCGCGGCATCCGCGATGTTCACTCCGTCGATGCGCGACGAGCGAGCACCCTCGTTGAGCCGGGTGCCCTCGCACGCCGGGCAGGCGACGAAGGTGACCGCGCGGTCGACGAAGGCGCGGATGTGCGGCTGGAGCGCGTCGCGGTCTTTCTGCAGCATCGACTTCGTGATCTTGGGCACGAGGCCCTCGTAGGTCATGTTGGTGTTCGCGATGCGGATCTTGGTCTGCTCGCGGTACAGGAAGTCGTTGCGCTCCTGCTCGGTGAACTGCTCGATCGGCTTGTCGGCGTCGAAGAAGCCCGATTCGCTGAAGACGCGCACCATCCAGCCGTCGGCGGTGTAGCCCGGCACGAGGATGGCGCCGGCGTTGAGCGACAGCGTCTTGTCGACGAGCTGATCGAGATCGATGTCGCTGACCTGACCGAGTCCCTCGCACTCGGGGCACATGCCGCCGGTGATCTCGAACGAGCGGCGCTCCTTCTGCCCCTTCTTGGCACCGGTCGCGTGGGTCACGGCACCCGCGCCCGAGATCGACGGCACGTTGAACGAGAACGCCTGCGACGAGCCGACGTGCGGCTGCCCGATCCGGCTGAACAGCACGCGCAGCATCGCGTGCACGTCGGTGGCCGTGCCGACCGTGGAGCGCGCGTTGGCGCCCATGCGCTCTTGATCGACGCGGATGGTGGCGCTGAGATTCTCGAGCGCGTCGACGTCGGGCCGCGACAGCTCGCCCATGAACTGCTGCACGAACGTGGGGTAGGTCTCGTTGATGAGCCGCTGCGACTCGGCCGCGATCGTTCCGAACACGAGCGACGACTTGCCCGACCCGCTGACCCCGGTGAACACGGTGAGCCGACGCTTGGGCACGTCGAGGTCGACGTTCTTCAGGTTGTTCTCGCGGGCGCCGCGCACGCGGATGACGTCGTGGGCGTCGGATTCGGTCATGGGCGTCTCCTCGGATCGACCCCAGTGTGGCGGAGACCTCCGACATTCGCGAGGCGCGACGGATCGGGAGGCGCTGCCGTGCGGATCCGACGGGTGACACGCCGCTCCTCGGCGTTCGGCCTCCGGCGCGGCGTGGTCCACATCCGCACGACGGCAGCTGCCGCCGGAGACGACGATGCCCCCGCAGACGGATCTGCGGGGGCATCGGGAAAGTCGACTCAGCCTTGGGCGCGACGGTTCGTGCGGGGGCTGCGTGCTCCGACGACCATGCCGGTCGTGGGGGTTCCGGATGCCGAGCGCCCGGCGCCCTGCGGACGACCTGCACCCGTGCGCTGACCACCGGCGGCCGACTGGCCGCGGCCTGCACCGGAGGAACGCTGACCCTGGCCGCGACCGCCCTGCGGGGCGCGTCCGGCGGCGGGAGCATCGGTGCCCTGGGCGCTGCCACCCCGACCGCGGCGCTGGCGACCGCCACCGGCGGCGGGAGCCACGGCATCCGTGCCCTGCGTGCGCTGTGCGCGCTTGCGCTGGGCGTTGGCGCCCTGCGAGCGGCCGCCGCCCTGCGGCTGGGCCACGATGGGCTCGGGCTTGACGTAGGCGGCGACCTCGCCGACGAGCGCGACGACCTCGGGAGAGGTCGGGGTCACGGCCGTGGGCGTGGCCGAGATCTTGGCCTTGCGCAGGATGTCGAGGGTGTCGCGACGCTGCTCGGGGAGCATGATCGTGACGACGTCACCGGCGGTGCCGGCACGGGCGGTGCGGCCTGAGCGGTGCAGGTACGCCTTGTGCTCGACGGGCGGGTCGACGTGGACGACGAGCTCGACACCGTCGACGTGCACGCCGCGGGCGGCGACGTCGGTGGCGACGAGCACCTTGGCGCGTCCGTCGCCGAAGGCGGCGAGGTTGCGGTCGCGCTGCGGCTGCGACAGGTTTCCGTGCAGGTCGACCGAGGGGATACCCGCAGCCGTCAGAGCCTTCGCGAGCTTCTTGGCCTGGTGCTTGGTGCGCATGAAGAGGATGCGGCGCGCGGTGCCCGAGGCGAGCGTCTGCACGAGGTCTTTCTTGGCGTCGGCGTCGGCGGGAGCGAAGACGTGGTGGGTCATCGCCGCGACGTGCGAGTGCGCCTCGTCGACCGAGTGCAGCACCTCGTTGCGCAGGAAGCGCTTGACGAGCTTGTCCACACCATTGTCGAGCGTGGCCGAGAACAGCAGGCGCTGACCACCGGCGGGCGTGCGCGACAGCAGACGCGTGACGCCCGGGAGGAAGCCGAGGTCGGCCATGTGGTCGGCCTCGTCGAGCACGGTGATCTCGATGTCGTCGAGGCTCGCGTAGCCCTGACCGATGAGGTCTTCGAGGCGACCGGGGCACGCGACGAGGATGTCGACTCCTCCGGCGAACGCGTCGACCTGGCGCTTCTGGTTCACACCGCCGTAGACGGTGGTCGTGACCAGGCCGTAGGCCGCGGCGAGGGGCTTGATGACCTCGTCGATCTGGTTGGCGAGCTCACGGGTGGGGGCGAGCACGAGCGCACGGGGCTTGCGGCCACGACGGCGGTCGTTCTTGCCGGCGAGGCGGGCGACGAGGGGAAGCGCGAAGGCGAGGGTCTTGCCCGAGCCCGTCTTGCCGCGGCCGAGCACGTCGCGGCCGGCCAGGGTGTCGGGCAGGGTGTCGGCCTGAATGGGGAACGCGTCGTTCTTGCCCTGCGAGGCGAGAACGTCGACGAGAGGGGCGGGCACGCCGAAGTCGGCGAAAGTCTGGGACGTCATGAATACTCCTGCCGCGGCGCACGCGCGCACGGCGATTCGGGATGCCGCGAAGCTGCGGCCAAGTGGGCGAAGGCGCCGAGTGGCGCATCCGTTCGCCGTGAAGGTCAAAGGCCCGAAAGAAGGGGCCGGTGCGTTCGACGACGCAGGGAGCGAAGGCTCCCGATGAGACCAGTCTAGCGGGGCGTCACGCCTCCGCGCGCCAGCACCCCGCGACGTGGTCGTCGACCATGCCCGCGGACTGCATGAGCGCGTACATCGTGGTGGGCCCGACGAAGCGGAAACCCCGGCGCCGCAGCTCTGTGCTCAAGGCGGTCGACTCGGCGGTGACGGTGGGCACCTCGGCGAACGTGCGGGGAGGGGTGTGCGCCACCGGCGCGAACGACCACATCAGGGCGTCGAGCTCCCCGTCGGCCATGCGTTCGAGGAGGCCGGCGTTGCCGATCACGGCCTCGATCTTGGCGCGATTACGGATGATCCCGGCATCCTGCATCAATCTCTCGACGTCGTCGGGGCCGAAGGCGGCGACCACCGCCGGATCGAAGTCATGGAACACCTCGCGGAAGCGCGGACGCTTGCGCAGGATCGTGATCCAGGCGAGCCCGGCCTGGAAGCCCTCGAGGCTCATCTTCTCGAAGAGGCGACGGTCGCCGTGCAGCGCCGTGCCCCACTCCTCGTCGTGGTAGCGCTGATACTCGGCGTCGGCGCCCGCCCAGGCGCAGCGCCGGATGCCGTCGGCTCCGGTCACGAGATCGGTCATGGGACCCAGGCTAGAGGGGACCTCCGACACCGCGGCATCCGGAACCTCGTCCTGCCTCGCGGACGGGGCTGACACGAGAGCAGGCCGACCCGTCGCGGATCGGCCTGCTCTCGTGCGGATGCGTTATTTGCCGGGCTTCTTCTCCGGAACGGGAGCCGTGCCCGACGCCTTCAGCTCGGCGTAGTACGCGGCCGCCTCGTTCTGGCGGTCGTCCTCGACACCCGAGGCGATCGACGCCCGGATGTGCTCGGGGCCGTAGCCGAACGCATCGACCAGGTCTTGCGCGTGCGGGCGCAGACGACGGCACAGGCGGTCGATGTAGCTCGACACCGCGGCCCCGCGCTGCGCGGAGAGGCGGCCGTTGATGAGGTACCACGCGAGGTGCTTCTCGATGAGCTGCAGGCCGAAGAGGTCGCGCAGCCAGGTGAGCACCGTGAGCGTGTCGCGGTCGGTGATGCGGTTGATGGCGTCGGTGAACGCCTCCCACAGCAGCAGTTCGCCGTGCGCGCGCGCCGCTTCGATCAGCTGCGCCTGGTTCTCGTTGAACAGCGCCGCCGCGTCTTCGCGCGAGAGCTTGGATGCCGGGCGCAGGCGCCCCGCGATGTCGGCGATCATCTGCTGCACACGGTCGGCGAGCAGCTCGTGCTGCTGCTCGGCGCGCAGGCCCCGCTCGACCGCACGGGCGGTGGAGCCGAAGTCGGACACGGCCTGGCCGAGCTGACGCATGCCCGCGCCGTGGAACAGCTTGCCGGCGGTCTGACCGACCGCGAAGGCGGCCAGCTGCTTGGCGTCCTTGCCCTTGAACTGGCGGGCGTAGTCGGCGAGGAGTCGCTTGCCGACGAGCTGCAGCAGGATGTTGTTGTCGCCCTCGAACGTCACGTAGATGTCGAGGTCGGCGCGCAGGCCCACGAGGCGGTTCTCGAAGAGGAAGCCCTGCCCGCCGCACGCCTCGCGCGACTCCTGCAGGGTGTCGAGCGCGTGCCAGGTCGACAGCGGCTTGAGCGCCGCGGCGAGGGTCTCGAGGTCTTCGCGGTCGGCGTCGGTGTCGAGGCGACCGCTGAAGACGCCGTCGAACTTCTGCAGGAACTCGTCGTGGGCGAAGATCTGCGCGTACGTGGTGGCCAGACGCGGGAGCAGGCGACGCTGGTGCTTGCCGTAGTCGAGCAGGGTCACCTCGGGGGTGCCGCTGCCGGAGTCGAACTGACGACGCTGGTTGCCGTAGGTGATGGCGATCGTGAGGCCGATGGCCGAGGCCCAGGCCGCGGCACCGTCGAGCGACACGCGACCCTGCACGAGCGTGCCGAGCATCGTGAAGAAGCGACGACCGGGGCTGGCGATGTCGCTCGAGTAGGTGCCGTCGGCGGCGACGTCGCCGTAGCGGTTCAGCAGGTTGGTGCGCGGGATGCGCACCTGGTCGAAGTGGAGACGGCCGTTGTCGATGCCGTTCAGACCGCCCTTGAGGCCGTCGTCTTCACCGCCGATGCCGGGGAAGAAGTTCCCCTCGTCGTCGCGCAGCGGCACGTAGAAGCAGTGCACGCCGTGGTTGACGCCGTCGGTGATGAGCTGGGCGAAGACCGTCGCTGCCTTGCCGTGCAGGGCCGCGTTGCCGAGGTAGTCCTTCCACGCACCGCGGAACGGCGTGTGGATGACGAACTCCTCGGTCGCGGGGTCGTAGGTCGCGGTCGTGCCGATGGCCGACACGTCGGAGCCGTGCCCGGTCTCGGTCATCGCGAAGGCGCCGGGGATGTCGAGGCTCATGATGCCCGGAAGCCACTTGTCGTGGTGCTCGCGCGTGCCCAGCTGCAGCACCGCCGAGCCGAACAGGCCCCACTGCACGCCCGACTTGATCTGCAGGCTCGGGTCGGCGGCCACGAGCTCTTCGAAGCCGGCGATGTTGGCGCCGTTGTTCTCTTCGCCCCCGAAACGCTTCGGGAAGGCGCGGTGCACGGCCTTGTTCTGCACCAGCAGGTGCAGCTGGCTGAGGGTGCGCTCGCGGTGCGCGTCCATGCCGAGGCTGTCGTCGCGCCAGAGGGCGGGATCCTTGATCAGCTCGCGCGCCTGGCGGCGGGTGTCGCCCCAGGTGCCGAGCAGCAGGTCGGTGACCCGCTCGGTATCGATACGCGCCTCGGAGGCCTCGGCGGCGGAGTGCGGCGCGGTGGGCGCACCCCCGACGGGCGTACGCGTGCTCGTAGCGGGCGTGGTGGGACGGACGGCGGCGTCGGTCATTCTCGGCACCTTTCGACGTTGCAAAGGACGACTCTCACGGTAGGTGTCCCACAACGACAACCCAAACCTCCTGTGCGATACGCACAACACCCGCGGGCCCCGCTGCGAGAGGTCGTTGTGGGTGGTCAACATTCCCGTGAGAGGACTGAGCGGTCGCGCGCGACCGAGCGAGGTCCCTGAGCCTGTCGAAGGGACCGGGACCCGTGCGGAGCTCAGTTCGCGGTGGCTTCGACGAGCTCAGCCACCTACACCGAGCGAGGTCCCTGAGCCCGTCGAAGGGACCGGGGCCCGCGCAGAGCTCAGTTCGCGGCGACCACCGTCAGGATGCCGTCGCCGTACGCCTCGCGCTTCTTCGCCCCGATGCCGGTGATGCCGTCGAGATCGGCGATCGCGGCCGGCCGCGCAGCGGCGATCGCCCGCAGGGTCGCGTCACCGAAGACGATGTAGGCCGGCACGCCCTGCTCGCGCGCCTTCTCGGCGCGCCAGGCGCGGAGCGCCTCGAACAGGTCGCGGTCGCCCGGGGCCACGTCATCGGCACTCGACTTCCGTTGCCGGCTACCGCCGCCGCCCCCACCGCCGGTGCGGCCGAGCGCATCGCGTCGCAGCGGCACCGGCGTCTCGCCGCGCAGCACGCCGGCCGAGGCCTCGCTCAGCGCGAGAGTGCCGTAGTCGCCCTGCGCGACGACGATGCCGCGGGCGAGCAGCTGACGGATGACGCTGCGCCAGTCCTGGTCGCTCAGATCGGCCCCGAGGCCGTACGTGCTGAGGCGGTCGTGCCCCTGCTGCGAGATGCGCTCGGTCTTGGCTCCGCGCAGGATGTCGATCAGGTGTCCCGCGCCGAAGGCCTGGCCGCGCTCTCGCTGCAGCCGCACGATCGTCGACAGAAGCTTCTGTGCGGCGACGAGGCCGTCCCAGGTGTCGGGCGGGGTGAGGCACGTGTCGCAGTTGCCGCACGGCTCGGAGCGCTGCCCGAAGTAGTCGAGAAGGTTCTGCCGACGGCAACCGACCGTCTCGCAGAGGGCGAGCATCGCGTCGAGATGCTGACCGAGTCGCATCTTGTAGGAGCGGTCGCCGGGTGACTGGTCGATCATGCGGCGCTGCTGCACGACGTCGCCGAGGCCGTAGGCCATCCAGACCACCGAGGGGTCACCGTCGCGACCGGCGCGACCGGTCTCTTGGTAGTAGCCCTCGACCGACTTGGGCAGGTCGATGTGGGCGACGAAGCGCACGTCGGGCTTGTCGATGCCCATACCAAAAGCGATCGTGGCGACCATGACGACCCCGTCTTCACGGAGGAAGCGCGATTGGTGTGTCGCCCGCACCGACGAGTCGAGACCCGCGTGGTACGGCAGGGCGTTGAGCCCCTGCGACGACAGGTAGGCGGCGGTCTGCTCGACGGTCTTGCGACTGAGGGCGTAGACGATGCCGGCCGAGCCCTCGGGCTGCGATCGGATGAACTGCACGAGCTGGCGTCGCGGGTCGACCTTGGCGTCGATGCGGTACTGGATGTTGGGTCGGTCGAAGCTCGCCACGAACCCCCGGGCGTCGCGCAGGCGCAGACGCTCGACGATCTCTCGCGCCGTCTCGGGCGTCGCCGTGGCCGTGAGAGCCATGCGCGGCACCCCGGGGAAGCGCTCGGCAAGATCGCCCAGCGCGAGGTAGTCGGGGCGGAAGTCGTGGCCCCACTGCGACACGCAGTGCGCCTCGTCGATCGCGATGACGCTCAGTCGGCCGTGCGAGAGCAGGCCGAGGGTCTGCGCCCCGTTGAGGCGCTCGGGGGCGACGTAGAGCAGATCGAGCTCGCCCCCGAGATACGCCTGCTCAACGGCCTGACGCTCGGCCGGAGCCTGGGTGGAGTTGAGGTAGCCCGCGCGCACGCCGTTGGCGATCAGCGCCTCGACCTGGTCGTGCATGAGCGCGATGAGCGGGCTGACGACCAGGCCCGTGCCCGGGCGCACGAGCGCGGGCACCTGGTAGGTGACGCTCTTGCCGCCACCGGTCGGCATGAGAACGACGGCGTCGCCCCCGTCGACCACGTGCTGCACGATGTCTGCCTGGTCGCCGCGGAAGGCGTCGTACCCGTAGACCTCGTGCAGCACCTCGCGCGGGTCGCGCCCGGTGAAGTCGCGCACCGCGGGCAGTTCGCGCGCGGTGCCCGTCGCGGCCGCCGCGCGGGCGAATGCCGACGTGGGATCGACGGGCGGGGGCGGGGCGTCGAAGTCGTCGGGCGGCCCGAACAGATCGGGGTCCCAGTCGGCGCCGGCGTACGGGTCGTCGGGGACGTCGAACGGCTCGGGCGGCGCGTCGGCGTAGGGCTCGGAGGCGGCGCCGGGATAAGTCACCCGACAACGGTAACCCGGGCCACCGACACCGACACCGCCCCGGCATCCGTCGGGGGACGACCGGGGACGACAGGGCGACTGTGGAGAAGGCGTGGCCCCCGGACGGGCGGGACGGAGACCGCCGCGGCATCCGTCGTGGATGCCGCGGCGGCTCAGGAGAGGAGGTCGCTCAGTGCGCGGGCGGTGAGAACGCCAGCTGCGCGGCCACGAGTCCGTGCTCGCGGCTGACGATCTGCGCACGGCCGGGAGCCGCGCGCTCGGGCTTGACGCGCCCGATGAGCGCTCCCTCTTCGGGGTTGCCGCCCAGCAGGATGCCGGTGACGCCCAGGTCGGTGAAGCGCTGGATGATCGGGTCGTACGCCGCACGGCTGGCGCCGCCCGAACGTCGCGTCAGGATGACGTGCAGGCCGAGGTCGCCGGCCTGCGCCAACAGGGGCTGGAGCACCGCGAGCGGGTTGCCCTGGCTGGTGGCGACGAGGTCGTAGTCGTCGACCAGAATGAAGCCCTCGGCGCCCTTCCACCAGCTGCGCTCGCGCAACTGCGCGGGCGTCACGTCGGGTCCGGGAATGCGCGTGGAGAAGTACTGCGCGAGGTCGTTCATGCCTCCGGTGGCCAGGTCGTGCGAGGTCAGGTAGGCCCCGAGGTAGTCGTCGGGGATCTCGCCCAGCAGCGCGCGGCGGTAGTCGACGACGAAGATCTTCGCCTCGGCCGGCGTGTACAGGCGCTGGATCTCGGCGGCCGTCGCCCGCAGGAACGACGACTTGCCCATTCCCGAGTCGCCGTAGACGAACAGGTGCGGTTCGACGCGGGGGTCGATGCCGAACGGCGAGAGCTGCGCCTCTTCGATGCCCAGCAGCAGTCGACCGTCGCCGGGTTCGGTGAGCGCGCGCACCTCGTCGAGCGAGATGTCCTCCGGCAGCAGCCGGAGCTTCGGACCGGGTTCGCCGTGCCAGGCGGCGGAGACCTTGGCGATCATGTCGGACACGCCGTCGGCGATCGTCGCGGCATCGTCCGAGCCGTCGATGCGCGGGACCGACGTGAGCATCTGCAACTTGGTCGGGCTGAGTCCGCGTCCCGGCTGACCGACCGGGACGTTCGCGGCCTGCTTGCGGTCGACGTCGGAGTCGGTCGGATCGCCGAGGCGGAGTTCGACGCGCGTCTGGATGAGGTCCTTGAGGTTCGCGCGGATCTCGAGCCACCGGTTGGCCGTGACGACCACGTGCACGCCGAAGCTCAGTCCTCGCGCGGCGATGGTCTGCACGCGCGCCTCGAGCGGCTCGAACTCCGCGCGCAGCGTCGACCAGCCGTCGACGACGAGGAAGACGTCGCCGAAGCCGTCGTCGAGCCGGCCTTCGCGCCGACGCGAACGGTAGGTGTCCATCGAGTCGACGGCGTTGCGGCGGAAGTACTGCTCGCGCGCGTCGAGCACGGCCTCGACCTCGGCGACGGCGCGTCGCACGGCCTCGGGTTCGGTGCGCGTCGCGACGCCCGCGACGTGCGGGTGCTGCTGCATCGCGGTGAAGCCTCCACCGCCGAAGTCGAGCACGAAGAACTGGAACTCCTGCGGGGTGCCCGTCAGGGCGAGGGCCGAGACGAGCGTACGGGCGAGCGTCGACTTGCCGCTGAGGGGCGAGCCCACGATGGCGACGTGACCGGCCGCCCCGCCGAGCGAAACGGTGAGGTTGTCGCGGCGCTGTTCGAGCGGGATGTCGACGACGCCGATCGGCACCGTGAGCGCCCCGGCGTCGCGCCAGCGCTTCGAGACGAGCCCGAGGGCCGGGTCTTCGGCGAGATCGGGCATGAGGGCGTCGAGCGGCGACGGCTCGGCCAGCGGCGGAAGCCACACCTGGTGGGCCTCGGGTCCGCGGTCCTTCATGCGGTCGACGGCGATCTGGAACGTCGAGCGCTTCTCGGCCACCGGTGCCGCGATGGCCGCGGGCGCGGCATCCGGAGTCTCATCGGCCTGGTCGTCGTCGGGCTGCGCGAGCGCGGTGAAGACCTCCACCCGCGCCGGACCCGAAGACGCCCCGCCGAACTCGTCGACCGCGACGCCGGCAACGCCCTTGGGACGCCCCGACACGTACGCCGCACGGAACTGCACGAGGTTCTCGGTGTCGCTCTTGAGGAAGCCGACGCCCGGCTCCTGCGGAAGCGTATAGGCATCGGGGGTGCCGATGATCGTGCGGGACTCGGATGCCGAGAAGGTGCGCAGACCGATGCGGTACGACAGGTACGTGTCGAGGCCGCGGAGCTTGCCCTCTTCGAGTCGCTGCGACGCGAGGAGCAGGTGCACGTGCAGCGAGCGGCCGACGCGACCGATGTTGAGGAAGCTGTCGACGAACTCGGGCTTCGCGGTCAGCAGCTCGGAGAACTCGTCGACGACGATGAGCAGGGCCGGAAGCGGGGCGAGATCGGTACGGCCACCGCGGCGGGCGGCCTCGTACTCGCCGACGTTGGCGAAGTTGCCCGAGGCGCGCAGCAGCTCCTGGCGGCGCACGACCTCACCCTGAAGAGCGTCCTGGAAGCGGTCGACGAGCGCGAGCTCGCTGCCGAGGTTGGTGATGACCGCCGACACGTGGGGCATCTCGGCCATGCCGGCGAACGTCGCGCCACCCTTGAAGTCGACGAGCACGAAGTTGAGCTGCTCGGGCGAGTGCGTCATCGCCAGCGCGAGCACGAGGGTGCGCAGCACCTCGGACTTGCCCGAACCGGTCGCACCGACCATCACGCCGTGCGGGCCCATGCCCTGCGACGCCGACTCCTTCAGGTCGAGCACGAGCGGGGTGCCCGAGGGTTCCTGACCGATCGGCACGCGCAGCCGATCGCGCTCGAGGCGGGGCGCCCACGCGCGGTCGAAGTCGACCGAACGCACGTCGGGAAGCCCGAGCAGTTCGGTCAGCTCGAGCTGCCCCTGCGTCGTCGGCGCATCGACGACGATCATCGGAGCGGGGCGCAGCGGCATGAGCCGCCGGGCGGTGGCCTCTGCTTCGGCCACGGTCATGGCATCCGGAACGAAGGTCTGCGCGCGGCCCGCACCGTCGATGAACTCCGCGGTCGCGGTCGGCGCCTTCTCGTCACCACGGCGCACCCGCACCGGAGCGGGGGCATCGGCCAGGGCGACGCGCGCGCTGAGGGGGTCGTCGAGCTCATCCCACCGGACGGGCAGGTCGACGATCGTGACGCCCTGCGCCCCTTCGAGCCCCGCGAGCTGCTCGTGGCCCGTGATCTCGACGCCGTCGACGATGAGCAGGACGTGCGGGGTCACTCCGGCGCCGGGGGCGAACCGCGGGCGCGAGGCGAGCTGCGCGGGGAGCATGTCGACGAGTTCGTCGACGGATGCCGCGATCATGCGCGCCGGCCCGAGGCGGTCCTGCACCCGCGACGACATCGCGTGCGGCAGCCACTTCACCCAATCCCACGCGGCGGTCTGCCCGGGACCGGCCAGCACCGCGACGACGACGTCTTCGGGATCGTGCAGGGTCGCCGCCGACGCCACGAGCGAGCGGGCGAGGCTGCGCACGGCCTCTTCGTCGGAGCCGACCAGCTCGACCCGCGCGTAATCGGCGAGCGGGAAGCCCAGCGGCAGATCGCGCTGGATCTCGTGCGTGAGCATGAAGCGGTGCGCGGCGGAGGCCGCCACCGGGTCGAGCTGGGCGAGCGGCGGAAGCTCCGGCGCCTCCAGCGTCAGACTCAGGGGCTGATCCGTGACGCCGATGCGCGCGAGCAGGAACGTCTCGTCGCCCGGCTGGCGCTCCCACACCCGCGAGCGCTCCTCCGCGATGAAGGGCAGGGCCGCCGGGGCGGGCATGATCCACCCGCCGTGACGACGCTGCTTGCGCGCGGCGACGCGCACCGTCTCGCGAAGGTCTGCGAGGTACGCGAGGTACTCGCGTCGGTTGCCGAGCACCTCGGCGTTGCGCTGCGCGCGCTGGCGCCAGCCGTTGACCGCGACGAAGCCGAGCGACGACAGCAGGAACATGCCGCCGATGAGGAAGCCGGTGGGGCCGCTGTTCGAGATCGTCACCATGACGATCGCGCCGACACTGCCGAGCATCGGCAGGAGGGAGGTCAGGATGCCGCTGCCGCCCTCGTTCGGCACGAGCTCGGGTGGCGGCTGCAGGACGATGCGTCCGTTGGGCTGCGACGGCGGGGCGATGCGCGGACCCGTGCTCACACCGGACCTCCGATCAGGCGACTCAGGGTGAAGACTCGTTCGCTCAGACGAACGCGCGCGCCGTCTTCGAGCAGCGTGCGGGCTCCGGGACGCAGGGCGTGCACCGTGCCGTCGTCGGAGATGATCTCGGAGCCGTTGGTCGACCCGGCATCGATGACCCAGGCGTTCTCGCCGTCGTGCTCGAGCCGCAGGTGGGTCTTCGAGATCAGCCGGTCGGGATCGTCGACGACGATGAGCAGGTCGCCGGGCTCGTTCGAAACGGGCGCACGACCGAAGTTGACGGCGGCGGGAAGGTCGAGCTGCTCGCGCTGGCCGGTGTCGAACACGATGAGAAGCTGCGCGTGCTCGGTGCGCGGGGCGGATGCCGCGGGCTCGGGGGTCACCGCGACGGGACCGGGGGCGATGACCGGGGCCCGCTCGCCGGCGGCGGCCGAAGCGTCGATCGCGACGAGGGGCGTCTCCCACGCGGGGGCCTCGGGGAGGTCGACGACGGCCGCGTCGACCCGCAGCGGTTCGCGCGAGGTGGAGGGGCGAGCGTGCACCGTGGGCTCGGACAGCCCACGGGCCTCGTCGGCATCCGTCGTCTTGTCTTTGGGCACCGCCAGCAACACGGTTCCGGCCGCGCGATCGGCCCACGACCGTCGCCGACCGCTCTTGTCGAACGCGGCGGATGCCACGACGACCCAGGCACCCGCCACCAGCACGAGACCGCCGAGGACGACGAGCGAGCCGCGGACGAACGCCCGCCCCGCGCCCGGGACGACAGGCTCGTCGACGCGCGCGGCGCGCAGGCCGAAGAGTAGGGCGCCCGGCGTCAGGCCGCGTCGCGCCTGCAGGATCCACAGGCCCAGGAGCGCTTCGGCGGCCACGGCGATGCCGAGGACCGGGGAGCCGAGGAGGAATGCCACGCCCGAGGAGATGACCACGAGGGCCGCATCGACACTGAAGGCACCCAGTCGCACCCCCACCGTCGCGGGCGCGCCGAACGGCGGCGTCTGCGTCATGTCGCCATCATCGCACGCGCGATCTCCACCGCTCCGGCGGCCAACATGCCCGCCGGAAGAGAGAACGCCGTCGCCAGCGCCTCGAAGACGTCGCCCGTGCGCGACCACCCCAGCGAGCGCAGTCCGCGCCCCACCGGCACCACCAGCAGCGCAGCGCCGAGGCCCCCCACCAGCAGGAGTCCCGCCACGACCACGAGGAGCCCCGACGGGATGGTCGGCACGAGGGCCGCGAGCACCGCCGCGACGACGACGGCTGCCCCCACGCGGGCCACCCAGCGCAGGAACGGCACCGTGCTCTTGCGCGAACCGAGCAGAAGAGCGAGGACGACAGTGGATGCCAGCGCGATGCGCCCGGCCATCACGACGGGGTTGTCGACGTCGAAGGTCGGCAGAGCCGTGAACGCGCTGGCAGCGCCCGCCGTCACGAGCATGACGACGCCGATCGTCAACCGCGCGGTCGAGCGTTCGACCAGGGCGTCGGCGTCGTCGGCCTCGATCGTGCGCACCTCTTCGGGCAGGTTCTGACGCACCGTCCAGCGGGTGCTCTGGAAGCGGCCGTAGTCGATGAAGGTGCCGGGTTCGACGTCGACCAGGCTGGCCTGAAGCACCCGCTGCGCGACGGGGACGAGGCCGAGGGTGATCGCCGCCGGCGCCGAAGGGTCGAGATGTAGCAGGAGAGAGAGCCCCCACACGGCGGCGAGGATGGCCGCGACGATCGTGGCGGTGCGCCCCTGCGCGCGCAGGGTGTCAGTCGCGCCGAGCACTCCCACGACGCCTGTGACGACGGCGCCCGCGAGGAGCCCCGTGAACACGGCGACCAGCTCGGTCGAAGCGGGCTGGTCGGGCACGACCGCGACGCCGCCGCCGAAGGCGAGGGCGAGGAGACCCACGACCGGAGCGAGCGTCGCGGTGCGAGCGGACGCGCGGAGGGCGAAGACGGTCGCCGCGGCGAGCGCCGCCAGCAGAGCCGCGGCGGCGACGACCGCGCGCACGTCGGGCGGGAGGGCGTCGGCACCGATGAGGCGGACAAGAGCCAGGATGCCACCGGCGGCCGCCATGACCCACCAGGCCGCCGTAGTGCGCGACGACGCGACCGGTCGCAAGGATCGCCCCGTCGCCTGCGCGACGGTGGCGCGCGGATCGACCAGGACGAGCACGACTCCGTCGTCGAGGGTGGCCATCGAAGTCGAGCGGTCGATCTCGCGCCCCGAGACGCCGACGACGCGCACCGACCCATCGGAAGCGGACCCGGCGGCCCGCAGCACGTCGTCGATGCGAGCGTGGAGCGGGACGACGAGGTCGAAACGCGCAGCGCCGTCGATGAGCGCGACACGTCGCCCCTGCATCACTTCCGCGCTCAACGGTCCCCCTCGTTCTCGCGCCACCGGCCCCAGGGCCGCCGCAACCGCACCAGCGTATCCACCCCGCGGGCATGCTCCGGTCTTTCCTCCCACCACCGGGAATAAAGATGAGAGTTTTGTCATCTTCGAAAAAGCGCAAGTGGCTTGTATCCCGGCACCGCTTTACATATGGTCGTGACCCGGTGGGGGGCTCCGGTTCTTCATCGATCCCGCGCGCGGGGCCGAATCCCGCGTGTGCAGACATGATCCGCAACGCCCGGGTTCGCCCGGAGGAACATCGAGGAGACACACGTGGCAGATCTCATCGCGGCCCAGGAGGGTGCGCTACGACGCGGAGCCGAAGCCGTCAACACCGCCAAGGGCGGCATCGACGAGCAGGTCCGCAAGGTCCGTTCCGAGCTCGACCAGGTTGCCGGTTTCTGGACCGGCGCAGCGGCCGGTTCGTACACGCAGCTCATGGCGCGCTGGAACGAAGAGACGACGAAGCTCAACAACGTGCTCGTCACGCTCGAAGACGCCCTGCGCGGCACCGAGCGCGACCAGGCGGCTTCGGAAGAGTCGCACCAGCAGACCATCGGCAACCTGGGCTCGCTGCTCGGCTGACCCCGCTCGACACGAAAGAAGGAACTCTCATGCAGTCCATGTCCGTTCGTCCCGAGCGGGTCATCGCCCTCTCCGGTCAGATCCGCAACGGTGCCTCCGGCATCCGCACCCGTCTCGACGAGCTCGAGTCGCAGGTCAACGCCCTCCGCTCCTCGTGGGACGGTGACGCGCAGACCGCGTACGACCAGGCGCAGGCCCAGTGGACGCAGTCCATCACCCGCCTGAACGAGCTGCTCCAGCAGATCGCCGGCAAGACCGACGAGATCGCCCAGGGCTACACCTCGACCGACAAGTCGGCCGCAGGCCGCTTCGCCTGACCCCCTCCGGAGCCGGTGGCCGCTGCGGCGGCCGCCGGCTCCCGGGCTCACGCCCGTGCGCAGCATATTGCTGCCCTCCATACATTCCGATCACAGAGAAACGAGTGATCCCCATGGCCGAGTCGATCTTCCTCAATCTCGAGCTGGCGCTGCAGCGCGTGCTGCAACTGACCCAGGTGCCCGAGGAGCTCCCCTCCCCGGGAGCCATCGAGATCGTCGACGGCAACGGCACCGAGCCCGCCGCGGCGCGCTTGACCGATCAAATCCGTCAGCAGGCGATCGAACTGAGCCATCAGGTCGAGAACCTGCGCTCCACGGTCGCTCACAACGCCGAGGCCCTTTCTCAAGCGGCCCAGTCCCTGCAAGAGACGGACACCTCTGGCTCGCTCATGTCGCAGAACGCCCTGTCGATCGTCGAATCGGCGGCGGAGCCCGCTGCGGTAAGCGACCCCTCGTCCGGCGGGGGAGCAGCCGGTGTGCGGTCCGTCCTCCCGGGTGCGCCCCGGTGACCCGTCGGCAGGTTCTCGTCGGACGCACTCTCGGAGCGATGTTGGCGGCCGGGGCCCTCGCGCTCGGCGGGGCCGTGCCGGCCGCGACCGCCGCCGCCGGCGGCGAATACGACTGGTGGTACGACGCCTACCAGGTGCAGACCGCGCACGACGCGGGCATCACCGGCGCCGGGGTGAAGGTCGCCGTCATCGACGGGCAGATCGATCCGAGCCTCCCGGTGTTCGAAGGCCGCAACCTCACCGTGAGCGAGGCTCAGCCGTGCAAGAACGGTGCGGCCTCGGCGACGGAGTCCGCCAACGAATCGTCCGTCCACGGCAGCACGATCACGGCCATGATCATCGGTAACGGCGCCGGCCCGAGCGGCGTTCGCGGTATCGCGCCCGATGCGGCCGTGACGTTCTACGGGTATGGATCTTCCGCAGAGAAGAAGGAACTCTGCGAGAGCCCCGAAGCCGGCCTGCGCGATTTCGGCTTCGCGGTCAAGACCGCTGTTGATGACGGCGCGAAGATAATCACGACCTCTGTGTCGATGTCGGCTTCCCCGAGCGATGCCACGGCCATCGCCTACGCGGTCGCAAAGGGGGCGATCGTGCTCGTGGCCACTCCGAACGCCGATTCCAGCTCCCTCGCGTCGAACGATCTGAGCACCATGAACGGCGTCGTCGCGGTCTCGGCCATCGACAGCTCGGGCGCCCTCCAGCCCGGTGACGGCGCATCGCCCTTCGGCGTGGCTCACGCCGACATCGTGGCCGCGGGAGTCGACCTCCCGACCGTGGGAGTCTCCGGCGACTGGAACACGAGCGGGGTCACCACCGGATCGTCTTTCTCGGCGCCGGTCGTCGGCGGAATGCTCGCCCTCGCGGCGCAGAAGTGGCCCGAGGCCACCGGCAATCAACTGGTCCAGGCGATGATCGCGACCACCAACGGGACGCAGCACGATCCGACGCGCACTGAAGACGGGTACGGCTACGGCGCCGCGTGGTTGCCCACGATGCTCAGCATCGATCCCACTGGCTATCCGGACCAGACACCGCTCATGAACAAACCGGCGGGCTTCCCGACAACGGAGCAGATCGACCGCGCTGTCGCCGCCGGAGGTTTCACCCCCGACGAGCAACCCCGCAGCGTCGACCAGTACGCCGACGCCGAGCCCACCTCCACCGGCTCCGATCTCGGAGCGCTGGTGATGTGGGCCGCGATCGGTATCGGAGCCCTCATCGTGGCGGCCGTGGTCGTCATCGTCCTCATCGTCGTCACCCAACGCCGCAAGGCTGGAAAGGGGAACAGATCGTGACAGGTATCTGGGAGCAACGTCTGCAGAATCTCGCCGAGGGCGGCGTGCCGTGGGACCTCCCAACCAGGTGGGAGCTGGCCGGGGCGCTCGAGGCACTCAAGCAGGTCCTCGACTCTGCCGCGGAAGACCCGGGCCTCGCGGGCGCGTCAGGCGACGCGGCACGAGCGCAGTTCACTCGGACGTCTCTCGAGATCGACGACCAACTCGTCTACCTCCGAGAGCACGTTCCGAGTCGGCTCGACCAGGCGAACGAGGTACGCCAGCAAGCGCGTGACTCCGCGGCGTCCCTTCCTCAAGGCCAGATGGACCCCGGGCAGCAGGCCATGGTCCGCGGGGCAGCCGCCGGAGCCTCCATCATCTTCGGTCCGGTCGCGTTCCTCGCCGGGGAGGGTGCGGGCCGTGCCATCAACGACTACATGGCTTCGCAGCGCGAGGCGGCTGCTCGAGAGGCCGTGGAGAAGCACTCGAACCAGTTGGACGATGTGGCGCTCGATGCACCCCCTCCGTTCACCGGGGGCGAATTCCCGCCTCCGCCGCCCCCGCCGCCGCCGTACGACCCCGACGGCGGTACCGGCTCCACCAGCGGCCGAAGCTTCCAGTCGTACCCCGACTGGGACATGACCCCTGGCGGCGGCTCGAGCGGAGGCGGCAACGTCGGCGGTGGCAACATCGGCGGCGGTGGCGAGATCGGCGGCGGCGGTAATGGCGGCGGCGAGGTCCCGACGGGCCCCGGACCCGGTGACTACGGCCCGTTCCCGACCCCGACCCCGGTTCCCGGTGGCCCGGCGCCCATCGACATCGGCAACGTTCCGCCCGACCCGACGCCCGACGGCCCGGTGATCGGAAGCCCGACGCTGCCCGGCGGCATCTCTCCGATGCCCGGCGGAGGTCTCGTCGGCGGTACGCCTGGCGGACCCGGTGCGGGTATCGGCTCGGGCCTCGGTGCGGGCCTCGTCGCCGGCGGTGGTGGCGCGCTTGCGCTCGGCCGCGTCGGTGGCGGTGGAGCCGGTGTCGGCGGCAGCCTGTTCGGTGGCGGTACGGGCGGGGCCGGAGGCTCGGCCAAGGCCGGTGGCGGCGCCCGCTCGGGAGGCCTGCTCGGCAAGACCCCCGGTGGCGCTGGTCTCGGAGCCCGTGGTGTCGGCGGCCTCGCCGCCGGCGGTGGCACGCCCGGTTCGACCGCGGCCCGCGGCGCCGGTGTGCGCGGCGGGGCGAGCGGACTCGGCGGTGCGGGCGGCGCCGGAGGCACGGGCGCTGCCGGTGGATCCGCCAAGGGCGGGGCTCGCGGCGGCGGAGTCGGAGGCGGCACTTCCGCAGCAGGCGGATCCGCAAAGGGCGGGGCTCGCGGTGTCGGAGGCGGCTCGGCAGCCGGCGGCGGCCGCGGAGCGGCCTCGGGTTCGCGCGGCGTGGGCGGCATGGGCGGCCCCGGCTCGCGCTCCGAACGCAAGGACGAAGCCGCGCGCGGCCTCGGAGGCCCGATCGCTCCTCGCATGGAAGACGACGAAGAGATCGCCCCCCGGTCGGAGAACGCGCAGGCCGGCGGTCGCGACGAGTGACCGCTCGCCGAACACTCCCCTGTCTGATCGACTCCACGAAAGAGGAGAACCACGATGTCTGACCGCATCTCCGCCGGAGAGGGCGCGCTCGTCCGGGGCGCCGAAGCGGTGTCGGGCGCGCACGCCGATGTCAACGACAGCGTCCGGCGCGTGCTCGCCGAGCTCGACGAGCTCGCCGGCAACTGGGTCGGCGACGCCGCCTCGTCGTACAGCGCGCTGGTCAACGAGTGGACGGCCAGCGCCGACCGCTTGAACAGCACGCTCGTGACGCTCAGCGCCGCCCTCCGCTCGACCGCGCAAGACCAGGAAGCGGTGGAAGAGCAGCACCGCACCACCATCCACGGACTCGGCTCGATGCTGGGAGGCGAGTGATGAGCGACCTTCGCGTCACCCCGGAAGCGCTCCATTCGGCGGCGGGTCGCCTGCGCGCCGAGTCGGCCCGCATCGATGCGACCCTCGGTGGACTCGACGCCGAGGTCTCACGACTGCGCGGCCAGTGGGAGGGCATGGCCCAGGTCGCCTACAACAACGCCCAGCAGCAGTGGAGTGCGACCCTCGAGCAGATGCGCGACGTGCTGCAGCGCATCGCGAACGCCACGGACTCCATCGCCGATGACTACGTCAGCGCCGACCGCGCCTCCGCGGCGCGGTTCGACGGGGCGTGACGCACCGCCCCGATAGGCTTTCGGGGTCTGACCGCAGGGGGGCTTCGGTCCGGAAAGAAGGGGCCGCGGATGGCTGACGTCATGAATGCGACGCGCGCATTGCTGCGTCTGTCGGTGCAGAGCGAGGGGCGACGTCTCGACATCGCCGTACCGGCGCAGGTGCCGGTCATCGAGTTCCTCCCCGGCTTCGCGCGCTCTCTCGGCGTGCTCGATCCGTCCATGACCTCGGCGGGCTACGCCCTGCACCGCGCGGACGGAACCACCGTCGATCCTTCGCTCGGCGCCTCGGCCCAGGGAATCGTCGACGGCGAGGTACTGACGCTGGTGCGCGGCGGCCTCGTCGCCCAGCCGCGGGTCTACGACGACATCGTCGAAGCGGTGCTCGACGCCACCTCGCAGCAGAACCGGCCGTGGACGACGCGCGACAACGCCCGCACCGCCCTCGCCGTGAGCCTCGCTCTTCTCGGCGTCTGCGCGGTGCTGCTCCTCGCCGCCGGACGCACCCTGCCCTTCGGCGCCCTCGTCGCCGGCGGCGGCGCCATCGTGCTTCTCGTCGTCTCCGCCGTGGTCGCACGTCTCGGGCAGCGCGAAGCGGGCCAGGGTCTCGGCATGGCGGCGGCCGTCTTCGGCGCCGTCGCGGGCTATCTCGCGATCCCCGCGGCGATCGACATGTGGGGATGGCCCATGGCCGCAGCCGGCGGCGGCGCGTTCGTCATCGCTGGCGTCTCGCTCGCTTTGACACGAGCACACGCCGAGCTTCAGCTTGCTCCCCTCGTCGCCGGCGGCGCGATCGGCGTCGCGGGCACCCTCGCCGCCTTCTTCCCTCCCGCCATGGTGTGGACGCTCATGATCGGCGTCGTCGGCACGCTCGCGGGCGCCCTCCCCTGGCTCGCGATGGGCACGACGCGGCTGCGCGTGTTCTCGCCCCAGAGCGACGTGGAGATGTTCGCCGACCCCGAGCCGATCGACGCCGACGACATCGCCGCTCGCGTCGCCCAGGGCAAGCGCATCCTCATCGCCCTGCGGCTCGCCCTCGCCGCGGCCGTACTGGTCGCCACTCCGC
The DNA here is from genome assembly GCF_007679045.1 of Microbacterium sp. BH-3-3-3. Classification (GTDB taxonomy): domain Bacteria; phylum Actinomycetota; class Actinomycetes; order Actinomycetales; family Microbacteriaceae; genus Microbacterium; species Microbacterium algihabitans. The sequence continues at coordinate 1,074,169 of NZ_VEFS01000001.1, forward strand.
TCGTGGCCGCGCAGAACGCCACCGGTGCGATCCTGTGCGCTCTCGCCTTCGCCGGCATGATGTTCCCCTCGCGGCAGACCTACGCCCGCTCGGGCGTGCTCACGGTGATGGCCACCGGCGTGCTCGGCCTCGTCGTGGCCGGCGTCGTGGCGTCGCTCGCGCAGCCGGGCCTGCGCGTCGGCATCCTGATCGTGCTCGCCGTCGCGACCGTCAGCGTGGTGACCGTGACCCTGCTGGCGCCCAAGACGCGCCTGCGCCTCATCCGCGTCGCCGACACCGTCGAGCTGCTGGTGCTCGCCTCGCTCCTGCCGCTGTCGGTCATCTCGTCCGGACTGGCCTGACCCGATGGCCACCAAGGGCGACCTGATCGAGGCGCAGAACTTCTCGCGCCGACGCCTGCTCACCGCGTTCGTCAGCGGCGCCCCCGGCGGCAAGGAGCTCCAGCCGACCTCTCCCCTGCGCGCGGTGATCGCCGCAATCGCGCTGACCGTGATCGTCGTGCTGGTGGGCGTGTTCTACGGCCTCATCCGCCCGGGTCTTCCGACCGGCTGGGAGAACGGCAAGCTCGTGCTGGTCTCCGACACCGGAGCACGCTTCGTCACCGTCGACGGCGTGCTCCACCCGGTGATCAACACCGCCAGCGCCCGCCTGCTGCTGCCCGCCGACAACTTCGGGGTCATCTCCACCGACCAGGCGACGCTCGCCGGCACCCCCGTCGGGAACACCCTCGGCATCACGGGCGCCCCCGACGAGCTGCCCCCCGCATCGGGTCTCATCAACTCGGGCTGGAGCGCGTGCGTCACCGACGACGCCGCCGTCGACGTCCGCGTAAGCACGGCCGCGGCTCCGACTCCCGCCACGGGCAAGGCCGTCGTGGTCTCCGTCGACGGCCTTCTGCACGTGGTGCAGGGCGAGCGCAGCTTCGCGGTGTCGAACGAAGATCCGGATGCCGTGTTGCGCGCCGCCGGCATCTCGTCGCTGAACCCGGTGCCGGTCTCGGCCGCCTGGCTCGACCTGTTCACAGCGGGCACGCCGTTGACGCCGATCACGCTGAAGAACTTCGGCCAGGGCGTACCGGGCACCTCGCTCAAGGTCGGCGAGGTGATCCGCCAGACGGGCACCCCCGACGACGAGCGTTACCTGGTGCAGACCGGCGGTGTGCTCGTGCGCCTGACGCCTCTCGCCTGGCAGCTGTACCAGCTCGGAAGCGGCAGCGCTCTCGGTACGAGCGTCACCGAGGTCTCGATCGACGAGACCCGCAACCTCCCGACCGCGACGCAGGACCTCGGTCAGGACTGGCCCGAGACCGCGTTCGACACCGTCGCGGCGGGCCAGCGCCCGTGCGCCGTGCTCGAGGGCGGCGAGGGTCAAGCCGTCACGGCCCTGGCCACGCAGCCGACGTCGACGGCGGTCACCGCCGGGGTGCAGGTCGAGCCCAGCCACGGCGCCCTCGTGCGGGCCGGCGGGCGCGGCGACCAGAACTCGAGCGTGCTCACCCTGGTGGATGCCACCGGCACGGCCTATCCCCTCCCCGGCGCGAGCGAAGAGGTCATCTCCCGCCTTGGATACAGCACCGACGACGTCGGCGCGGTGGCCGACGGGTGGACGGCCCTGCTCGCGACCGGCCCGTCGCTGACGGAGGGCGCCGCGCAGACCACGCCGGAGACGAAGTGATCCCGGGCATCCGACGCGTCGGCGCGGTTGCGCTCGCGACCGGGATCCTGCTCGCGGGAGTGCCCGCCGCGGCGCACGCCGGAGTCGGAGCCCCGGTCTCGGCGCAGGGCCTCGGCCCGGCATCCGGGATCGTGTCGGCCACGCAGGAGCAGTGCGACGCGTCGACGCGCGTGACCCAGACCCCGCTGGCGCTCGCCCAGCTGCAGAGCGACGCGGCCTGGGCGCTCACTCGCGGAGCGGGCGTCACCGTCGCGGTGGTCGACTCGGGGGTGGCGAAGAACCCGCACCTCGACGACAACGTCGTGCCGGGGGTGAACCTCGTACCCGACGGCACCGACGCGAACGGACGCACCGACACCTACGGTCACGGCACCGTCATCGCGGGCCAGATCGCCGCGCAGGTGATCTCGGGCTCCGGGGTGCAGGGCCTCGCGCCCGAGGCGAAGATCCTGCCCATCCGCGTCTACGCGGGCGACGAGAAGTCGCAGATCGACGCGGGTATCGGCCCGAACACCGCGCGCATGGCCGAGGGCATCCGCATCGCCGCCGACCGGGGCGCGCAGGTCATCAACGTCTCGATGAGCACGACCGAGAAGAACGGCGCCCTGGCCGACGCCGTCGCCTACGCGAAGTCGCGCGGCAGCCTCGTCATCGCGAGCGCCGGCAACCGCGATTCGACGGCCGCGGTCGAGCAGAGCGACGCCGACGGCATCCGCTACCCGGCCGGATTCTCGGGCGCGATCGGCGTCTCGGCCACCAACCTCGAGAGCGCCGTCACGAGCGACAGCATCCGCGGCACGCACGTACGACTGTCGGCTCCGGGTCAGGCCATCGCCTCGGCCTGGCCGTTGGGCGGCGACTGCGTGGTGGCGAAGGAGCAACCCGCGACGAGCTACGCCGCGGCGTACGTGTCGGGGGCGGCTGCTCTCGTCGCGGCGGCGCACCCCGGCGAGACCCCCGCGCAGTGGGCGTACCGCCTGGAGGCGACCGCCGTGCGGCCGCAGCCCGACGATCGCTCGAACATCACCGGGTGGGGCTTCGTCCAGCCCTATGACGCGATCGTGCTGGTCCCCGGCTCGGGGCTGCGCGGGCCGAACAGCCCGTTTCCAGGAGCCTCGCCCACGGCCTCGCCGACCGGAACGCCCGCTCCGGTGGCCGTGGTCGTCGGGCCGGGTCCGGATGCCGCGGCCATCTCGACCATGACCGGCATCGGCGTGGCGGGACTCGTGGCGCTCGGCGCCATCGGCGCACTGGCCGTGTACGTCAGCCGCCGTCGCGAAGAGACCGCGTCGCGGCGCCCGGCGCCGACGGGTCGCGGCCTGTACGGTCCCGACCCCGCGGAGTAGGAACGCCCCGCGACGTCAGGCCGTCGGTTCGGGGCGCAGTTCGACCTGCGCGTCGCCGAGTCGGAAGCGGCTGGGAACGATCGCCGTGCCCCCGGCCGACAGCTTCTCGGTGCGACCGTCGTCGTGCACCAGGGTCACTCCGTTGGTCGACTCGAGGTCGGTGATGGTCCAGCCCGTAACCGTCCAGTCGAGGCGGGCGTGACGCTTCGACATGGTGCGCGTGTCGTCGGTCACCGTGACGTACTGCACGCCTTCGTCGTCGACGGACGGACGACGGCCGAGCACGACGGTCCGGCTCTCGAGGGCGACGAGTTCTCCACCGGGCAGGCGCAGGCTCCACTCGCCACGGCGGCGTGACCGCGGACGTGCCGTCTGCGTCATCTCCTCGATGGGCGAGGCCGCGGCCGACGACTGCTCGTCGGGACGCTGCGCCGTGGAATCGGTCGTCTCGGCGACCCGGCCGAGCTCCTCGCCCTCCGCGGCGGGCGCGCCGGCGGCCGCGATGGTGGGCGTCTCGGCGCCGGCAGCGACGGCGGGCACCTCGGCGACGGGGGCGGAGCTCGGCACCTCGACGGAGGGCACGGCGTCCGGCACCTCGGCGACCTCTCCGTCGTCGAGCGGGGCGGTGCCGCTCGGCGCCACGGTCGTCTCCTCCGCAGGCACCTCGCCGATGAGGACGGGCCCTGGCAGCACCGGGATACTCGGCGTCTCCTGCGTGGCCGACCGCGCGCGGCGACCTCCGGCCGCGGCAGCCGGCGGAGGCGGATCCGTCGTCGCAGCGGAGGCCGAAGAGGGAGTCGCAGAAGTCGTCGGGGAGGCTGCCGCGGTCGACGCCTCACCCGCCGTCGCCTCCGCCCCCGGCACGGCGGTGATCGGCGCAGGCTCGCCCTCGGCCACGGTTACGACCTCGGCGTCGTCATCGGTCGCGTGATCCACGGCATCCGGAGTCTTCTCCCCGGCGGCGAGTACGCCCGCCCACACGGGAGGGAACACCAGCGCGAGGGCCGTCGTGCCCGCCCCGCGACCGGTCGGCTCGCCGAGACGGTGCGCCGCGCGCGCCTTGAGCACGAGCCCGTAGACGTTGACGCCCGGGACGAGCAGCAGTACAGCCCGCACCGGGTCCTGCCGGCCGAGGCGCAAGATCTCGGCCTCGTTCAGCAGCGGAATCCACGCCCGCCAGGGCTCGCCCCCGCGGCCCGCGAACACGCGAGACAGGCCGATGGCGTACCAGACGTGCAGCACGAGGGCCAGCACCAGCACCGCACCCGCGGTCACGGCGATCAGGCTCAGAGCATCCATGCGTCCTCCGTCGACGGTCTGACTCGACGCTACCGTGCGGGGTGGCCTCCGACCTCGCCGGCAGGGGGCGAGATCCGCGACACCGCGAGGGGAACGACGACGCTCGCGGCCTCGAGGTCGACGCGCCGCGCCCCGCACGCGGAGCAGCGGACGTACCGCACCCGACCCTGACTGGTCGAGTGCGCCGACTCGGTGATCCAGCCGTGTTCGTGAGGGGCGGATGCCGAGACGGCGAGGGCGAGCAGGTCTGAGGCGGTCATGATCCCAGCGTGATGTAATGCCGTTATGCATCTCAACCCTTACGGGGAGTACGCGGTCCTGCTGGCCGCGTCGCTCGCGAACGACTGGCCCGCCGATCGCGCCGGCATCGAGGAGCGCACGCGCGAGATGGGGATGACGATGACCTTCCCCGTGGCATCCGGAGATCACGAACGCACCCGCGCGGTCATCGACGAGTGGCTCCGCGTGGTCGACGAGACAGACCCCGCCGCGCGCGCCGCGCTGCTGAACGCGCAGATGGCCGCGGTCACCGCCTACCCGCGCCTCACCGACCACGACGGCGAGGGGTGGCACCTGCACTACCGCGACAGCGACGAGGCGCTCCCCCGCGTGCTCGCCGCCGTCATCTCGGTGGGCACCTCTCTGCACCTCGTCACGCGCGGCATGAACCGCCTCGGCCGCTGCGCCGCCGACCCGTGCACGAACGTCGTCGTCGACGTCACCCGCAACGGCCGTCAGCGCTACTGCTCGGTGCGCTGCGCCAACCGCGCCGCCGTCCGGCGGCATCGCTCGCGCCTCGGGTAGGGCGAGGGCTCGACGCCCCCCTAACCCACGACTTCCGCCATGACGTGGGGATGGCGGAACATCCATGCCAGCGCATACGTTGCTGTGGACACCGATGAAGGAGATTCCATGGCCGACGAACTGACCGTGACCCGCAACGACGAGGCGGGCCGCTACGAGATCCACGTGGGCGACGAGCTCGGCGGCTTCATGGAGTTCCGCCCCGCGAGCGGCGACCGCACCGAGCTGCCCCACACCGAGGTCGACCCGGCGTTCAAGGGTCGCGGCCTGGGCTCGACCCTCGCGAGTGAGGCGCTCTCCGACCTCGCTCGCCGCGGCGACACGATCATCCCCTCGTGCCCCTTCGTCGCGCACTACCTGAGCGAGCACGACGTGCCCGGCCTGTCCGTCGACCAGCCCGAGCAGGGCGACACCGACGCGGCCGGAGGCGGCGACCGGTCGTGACCCGACTCGACGTCGCTCCCCCGGCATCCGAGGGTCCGATCGACTGCGACGGCCCCCGCGCGTTGATCGTCGAGGCACGAGAGGTGCCGCTGGGCGGCGTGCGCGGCATGGAAGTGCACCGCACCCTCCCCCACCGCTCGCTGCCGATGGTCGGCGCCTGGTGCTTCCTCGACCGCTTCGGCCCGCAGGACACGCTCATGCGCGTCGAGCCGCACCCGCACATCGGACTGCAGACGGTGACCTGGCCGATCATCGGCGAGGTCCGGCATCGCGATGCCGTGGGCAGTGACGTCGTCGTGCGCCCGGGCGCCCTGAACCTCATGACCAGCGGCGCGGGGATCGCGCACTCCGAGTACTCGGTCGGCGAGGGGCCCATCCCCCTCGACGCCCTGCAGCTCTGGGTGGCGTTGCCCGAGTCGCGGCGGCACGGGGAGCCCGCGTTCGAGCGTCACGAAGACCTGCCGGTGCTCGACCTCGGCGAGGGGGCCGATGCGGTTGTGGTGATGGGCGCACTCGGCGAGGTCGTCTCGCCCGCGACGGTGCACACCCCGATCGTGGGCGCCGAACTCCGTCTGCCGGCCGGCGTCACCGTGCGTGTCCCGCTGCGTCCCGAGTGGGAGTACGCCCTGTACGGCATGACGGGCACCGCCGAGGTCGAGACGGGGGCGGATGCCGTGAACGCCGACGCCGCGCGACGACCCGGCACTCCAGTCGAGTCAGGGTCCACGGCATCCGTCGACCACACTCGCTTGATCTACCTCGGCCGCGGCCGCGACCATGTCGAGCTGCGCAGCGACGGGGGTGCCCGCGTGTTCCTGCTGGGCGGGGAGCCGTTCGAGGCCGACATCGTCATGTGGTGGAACTTCGTGGGCCGTTCGCACGACGAGATCGTCGAGGCCCGCGAGGCGTGGGAAGCACAGGCGCCGCGCTTCGGGACCGTGATCGACCACGGCCCCGAGCGCATTCCGGCGCCGCCCCTGCCAGGCGTGCGTCTCACACCGCGGAGGCGGCGGGGCTGAACTCAGTACGTCGGCGCCGCCGGGAGTCCGAAGAACTCCTCCAGGGTGGTGAAGCCGCCCTCGTGGTAGGCGCGAGCGAGTTCAGGACCGATGTAGCGCAGGTGCCACGCTTCGGGCTCGTATCCGCTGACCGCTTCGCGACCCTCCGCGTACCGCGTGACGAAGCCGAACTCCCACGAATGCTCGCGCACCCACGCGCCCTGAGCCGACGCGGCGACGTCGTCGAGAGTGCGGCACGAACCGTTGCAGGGCACGATGTCGACGGCCAGACCCGACTGATGCTCGCTGTAGCCGGGTCGGGCGCTCTCGCGATCGGCACCCTCCACCCCGCTGACGCGCACGCGGCCGGCGTACGTGGACTTCTGGGTCGTGTACGAGCGGAACGCGCTCAGGTAGCCGATCTCGCCGGCTCCCGCGTCGGAGGCGGCCTTCACCATCGCGGTGAGCGCGTTCGCCGCCGGCGTGCGCAGCGCGGAGTCTTCGAGGGCGCGGACGTTCGCGGGCATGATGAGGTCGCCCGGGTAGTAGTCGACGGGCTCGAGCGGGCGTTGCTTGTTGACGACGACCCATTCGCGGTTCGGGTCGGAGAGCGATACGCAGGGCGCGATCCCGGATGCCACGGCCTCACGGAAGGCGCTGCCTCCGCCGGCCGCGGCGATGGCGGCGGCGTCGTCGCCCGCAGAGAGCGCCGTCGTGACGGCCGGGTCGTCGCACGGCGTGGCCGTTGCCGCCACCGCTGACACCGCGGGCACGGGGAGCCCCTCGGAGGGGACAGCGGGGGGACCGGCGAGCGCCGCCGTCACGGTAGCGTCGTTGGCGCTCGTCGAAGCCGTGGCATCCGCCCCCGCCCCCATCGCCAGACCGGCGGCCACGGTCGCGGTGGCGACGACCACCGCGAGCGCCCCGGCGACGACCGCGAGCCGGCGACGGCGCACTCTCGGCAGGGCGGAGAACCACGCGGCCGCGGCGCGGAGGCGACCGCTCTCAGAGGACGACGGCGCGGCCTCGACCGGCGCGAACGAACGACGGCGAAGCGGCGCCGCGTTCGATCCGGCCTCGCGGAGAGCGCGGCGCGTCGGTGACGCGGAGGCCTCGGGCGCGGCCGGGGCGACGGGCACGGGGAGTGCCGCCGTCGCGAGTCGCTCGGCTTTCGCGCGCGCGGCGCGGCGGGGAGAGAGCTCGGAATCGGGGGACATGACTGGTCCCATTGTCTCCCGGGACCGCGGACCGGTCGACCCCGCCTCACCCGGTAGACGCCCGCGCGGCCCTTACAGCGCGTCGCTGAAGGCGACTTCGCCCGCCGCGACGAACACGAGGACGATGCTGAGCGTGCCGGCGACGAGCAGCAGGGCGGGATGCGCGAGCCCGACCACCACGCGCCGGGTGCGCGGCGACTCGGCGAAGAACTGCTCGGGGATGCGGTGCCGCGTCGGCACCGGCGCCCACCCGCGCAGGCGCGCGATGTACCCGACGCAGCGGAAGATGAGCACGGCCCACAGCACCGCGACGATGAAGGGCACGACGGCGCCGAAGATCTCGAGAGCTTCCTCCCACGCCGCTTCGGTGTTCGAGCGGGAATCCTCGGTCAGCTGCACCGCGACGGCCGCACCGAGCACGACGGATCCGATCCACAGGATGAGCGCCCCGAGCAGGGCGAAGAAGCGCGCGAAGAAGTGACCGAGGATCGACGGTTCGGACTCCAGGTGCGCACGGGGCGTCTGCGACAGCACGAGCAGCGTCGCGCCCAGCGAGGGCAGCGCGGCGCTCAACGACACGGCCACCCGCAGGGGCTCCGGACCGTCCACGAGGTCGACGACGACGATCAGCACGGCCATCGCCGCGAGCCAGATCCATCCTGCGGCCGCGGGGTGACGTTCGACCCACGACGGATGCAGGGGCTCGAGGCGGCGCCCGGCCGCCGTCAGCAGCGCGTGACCTCGCACGTGTCGCACGGTCTCCATGCGCCCCTCGTTCCCATCGCGGCAGACGAACCAGCGACGCCTGTCACAGTATCGCGAGAGCATTCGAGCATGGGAGCGATTATCGGATGCCGGGGCTTGCCCTGATATAGAACATGTGTTCGAATGTGAGTATGCGGTGGCAAGGTCAACAACTCGGCGTCGACGACTCGGGAGCCCTCCCGGGCATGGAGCGCATGGACGGCCTCGTGCGCTCGGTCACGACGCCGGAGTTCGCGGGCATGACCTTCCACGAGGTGCTGTGCAAAAGCGCATTGAATCGCGTTCCCGGGGTTTCGGCGATGCCATTCGATTGGACAGTGAATCCCTATCGTGGATGCACTCATGCGTGTTCATATTGCTTTGCTAGGAAAACGCATGAATACCTCGACCTCGATTACGGGGCCGATTTCGATTCGCAGATCGTGGTCAAGGTCAACGTCGCCGACGTGCTGCGCACAGAGTTGCGGCGCGGGTCGTGGGCCCGCGAGCCCGTCATGCTCGGGACGAACACCGATCCCTACCAACGCGCCGAGGGGCGCTACCGCCTCATGCCCGATATCGTCGGCGCCATGACCGACAACGGCACGCCGTTCTCGATCCTCACGAAGGGCACGTTGCTCCGACGCGACCTGCCCCTGCTCACCGAGGCGGCGCAACAGGTGAAGGTGTCGCTGGCGATGTCGATCGCGGTGTTCGACGACACGCTGCAGCACTCGATCGAGCCGGGCACCCCCAGCGCCGAGGCGCGCCTCGACACGGTGCGCGCGGCGACCGAGGCGGGGTTCCGCGTGACGGTGTTCCTCATGCCGATCATCCCGCACCTCACCGACTCGATCGCCGCGCTCGATCACGCCCTGGCGCGCATCCGCGCCGCGGGTGCGGCGCGCGTCGTCTACGGGGCGCTGCACCTGCGCCCCGGGGCGAAGCAGTGGTTCTTCGAGTGGCTCGAACGCGAGCACCCGCACCTCGTGTCGTCGTACCGGGGGCTGTACCCCGGTGTGTCGACCTCCGCCCCGAAGGCCTACCGCACCTGGCTCGGCAAACGCATGCGACCGCTCCTGCGCATGCACCGCCTCGACGGGTGGGACGAAGACGACCACCCGCGCGGTCGACCGCAGCCCGGCCTCGCGGCACGCACGCCGACGCCGGCGAGCAGCCTCGGACCCATCAGGTCGACCGGGGTCCCGGCATCCGCCCGCCCCCGTGTCGCGCCGGCGAGCGAGCCCACGCTGTTCTGAGGTTGCGACGTGACCGGCGAACGACGAAGGCCCCCGTCCGCGCGATGCGGACGAGGGCCTCCCTGACGACGATTACGCGTCGACGTTCGAGAGCTGACGGCCCGAGAGCTCCTCGAGCACGTCGTCGCCGAGCGCGGTCTCTTCGAAAGGAGCCTCGATCTCGGCGCGGTCGAGCAGCTCGGTCATGCGACGACGACGCTGGCGCGTGATCAGCGTGACCACGGTGCCGGCGCGACCGGCGCGACCGGTGCGGCCCGAGCGGTGCAGGTACGTCTTGTACTCGTCAGGGGCGTCGGCCTGGATGACCAGGTCGATGTCGTCGACGTGGATGCCGCGGGCGGCGACGTCGGTTGCGACGAGCACGTTCACGCGACCCGAGGTGAGCTTCTCGAGGTTGCGCGTGCGCTTCTGCTGGTTGAGGTCACCGTGCAGGGCGACGGCCGAGATCCCGGCGTCGTCGAATTGCTCGGCGAGCATCTCGGCATAGGCGCGGGTGCGGGCGAAGACGAGCGTCTTGCCGGCGCGGTCGACGAGCGAGTCGAGGATCTGCGCCTTGTCGCGGTGCTCGATGACGAGAACGCGGTGCTCGATGGTGCTCGAGTCCTGGTCTTCACCGGCGACCTCGTAGACGGCCGGCTCGACGAGGAACTCGTCGACCAGGGCCGCCACCTCGCGGTCGAGCGTGGCCGAGAAGAGCAGCTTCTGGCTGCCCTTCTTGGTCGCGCGGAGGATGCGCTGCACGGGCTCGAGGAAGCCGAGCTCGCACATGTGATCGGCCTCGTCGAGGACGGCGACCTGCACCTGCGAGAGGTCGAGCTTGCCCTGGTTCAGCAGGTCTTCGATGCGACCCGGGGTGCCGATGACGATGTCGACGCCCTTCTTGAGCGCACCGACCTGACGCGCCTGGGGCACGCCGCCGTAGACCTGGGTGGTGAACAGGCCCACGCTGCGCGCGAGCGCCTGCACGGTGCGGTCGATCTGCAGGGCGAGCTCGCGCGTGGGGGCGAGGATGATCGCCTTGGGGGCGCGAGCGAACTCACGACGCTGACCCGCCTGCGAACGCAGGATGCTCTCGACCAGCGGTGCGCCGAAGGCGATGGTCTTGCCCGAGCCGGTGCGGCCGCGGGCGAGGACGTCGCGTCCCTCGAGGATCGGAGCGACGGTGGCCGCCTGGATCGGGAAGGGGCTCGCCGCACCGAGACCGGCGAGGGCGCGGACGAGGTTGTCGCCCAGACCCAGCTCGGCGAAGCCGGCACCGGTCACGGTCGCGGCGTCCACGGCCTCGGCCTGCAGGCGCTCGTGCACGACGTCGACGCGCTGCTCGTGCTCGGCGGAGCGCTTCGGGGTGTTGTTCTCCCCACGCCCACTCCACCCGCCGCTGTCGCGTCGGGCGGAGCCTCCGGGCGCGTGGCCCCAGTCGCTGCGGCTCGGGCCGTCGTTACGGCTCGGGCCGTCGTTACGGCTCGGGCCGTCGTTTCGGCGGGGGCGCTCGTCGAAGGAGCGGGCCGGGCGGTCGCTGCGGTCGAACGAGCGAGCGGGACGCTCACCGGCGTCGCGACGGGGACGCTCGTCACGATCGAACGAACGCGCGGGGCGCTCGGTGCGGTCGAACGAGCGAGCCGGACGGTCCTCGAACGAACGGGCCGGACGCTCGCTGCGGTCGAATGACCGGGCGGGACGCTCACCGGCGTCGCGACGGGGACGCTCGTCGCGATCGAACGAACGCGCGGGACGCTCGGTGCGGTCGAAGGAGCGGGCGGGACGGTCGTTGCGGTCGAACGACCGGGCCGGACGGTCAGCGGCATCGCGACGGGGACGCTCGTCACGATCGAACGAACGCGCAGGGCGCTCGGTGCGGTCGAACGACCGAGCCGGACGCTCGGTGCGGTCGAAGGAGCGGGCGGGACGCTCGTCGAACGAACGCGCGGGGCGGTCGCTGCGGTCGAACGAACGCGCGGGACGCTCACCGGCGTCACGACGGGGACGCTCATCGCGATCGAACGAACGCGCAGGACGCTCGGTGCGATCGAACGACCGAGCCGGACGCTCGTTGCGGTCGAAGGAGCGGGCGGGACGCTCGTCGAACGAACGCGCGGGGCGGTCGCTGCGGTCGAACGAACGCGCGGGACGCTCACCGGCGTCACGACGGGGACGCTCATCGCGATCGAACGAACGCGCGGGACGGTCATTGCGGTCGAACGAACGCGCGGGGCGATCGTCGAACGAACGGGCCGGACGGTCGTCGCGCGTCGAGGTGCGGATGTTGCGGGCATCGGTGCGGCCGGCACGGTCGGCGGCGTTCCAACGCCCCTTGTCGGGGGTGGCCTCCGACTCGGGGCGGTAGCCGCGGTGGTTGGGGCTCTTGCTGCCGGGCTTGGCGGGGCCTTCGGTACCGGGACGACGCTTGCGGTCCTGGAACGAGGTCTTGGCGCCGTAGCGGGGCTCGAAGTTCTTGGCGGCGCGGCCGCCGGCGGGCTTCTTGTTCTTGGGCATGGAGAAACTTCCTGGGTTCTGTTCGCGCGAAACAGCGACACCGCTCGTGGCGGTGCGAAACCCGGACTCTCGTCGGCCGGGGGCCAATTCACTAGTGATGGTCGAGGCCGCGATCGCGTCCTGTCCATCGGCCCCTTGGACTACAAACCCATCCGCGCATCACGCGCGGTGTCCAGAGCCGACCGCACCACGTTACAGGTGGCGCCTGGGAATGGCATCCATGCCCCTCGGATGACCCATGTCCCACTTATGGCGCTTTCGTGACGCATCACACAGCCATACCTGGGACATCACCCCACCGAAAGTGGGACGAGGGTGGTCGAGAGAGGGACAGGGGTGGTCGGGACCGGGACAATTTCGGGGAGAGAGGGACTCAGGGTTGCGCTGACGGAAGATAGACGCATGGCAGACACCGACGCCCACCCCATCACGGTGGCGATCGAGCGGCGCATCGACCCGACGCGCACCGCCGAAGCGACCTCCTGGATGCAGGCCGGCACCGACCTCGCGACCGCTTTTCCGGGCTTCCTCGGCTCGGGCTGGGTGCGCGCGGGCGAAGACAGCGACCTCTGGTACATGCTGTACCGCTTCCGCGACATCACGACGCTCGAGGAGTGGGAGAGCTCCCCGCAGCGGCAGTGGTGGCTCGACTCGGGCCGCCCGTTCGCGCGCGAGGAGCGCAGCGAGCGGCGCACGGGGATCGAGGGCTGGTTCGACGCCCCGCACGGCTCGATCCTCGAAGCGGCGACGGTGACGGATGCCGGAACCCAGCCGATCCAGCAGCCCGTGCCCCCGGCTCCCCCGCGCTGGAAGCAGGCGGTGACGATCTGGGTCGGCTTCTTCCCCACCAATCTGCTGGCGTCATGGCTGCTGGGCTTCATTCCGGGCTTCGCCGAGGTGCCGCTCGTGCTGCGCGTGCTCGCGACGACCCTCATGCTCACCCCCGTCATGACCTACGCGGTGCTCCCGTGGGTCACCCGCATGCTGCAGCCCTGGTTGCAGCGCCCCCGCCGATCGCGAAAGGCACAGTCATGACCGCCGACCCCACCGGATTCCGCTTCCGCCTGCGCGGCGAGCACTCGTCGGCCGAGATCACCCAGGTGGGGGCAGCGCTGCGCGCGCTCACCGTCGACGGGGTCGATCTCGTGCCGAGCTACCCCGACGACGCCCCGACGCCCGCGGCATCCGGGGTCGTGCTCGTGCCGTGGCCGAACCGCATCCGAGACGGCAAGTACACCTTCGAGGGCGAAGATTTGCAGCTGGCCATCAGCGAGCCGAAGTTCGGCAACGCCAGCCACGGACTGCTGCGGTTCGGGATGTACCAGGCGATCGAGCACACCGACGCCCGGCTCGTGCTCGGGGCCGATGTCGTGCCCCAGACCGGGTATCCCTTCCACCTGCGCACACGCGTCACCTTCGATTTGCGCGACGACGGGCTGCACGTCACTCACGACATCGAGAACGTCGGAGCACGAACGGCGCCGGTGGCGCTCGGCGTGCACCCCTACCTGCAGATCGGGGGCGTGCCGACGGCCGATCTCGTGGTGCACTCCACCGGTACCTCGACGCTCGTGGTCGACGAGCGCAACATCCCCGTCGCCGAGGTGCCGGTCGATGCCGCCACCGATCTGCGCGCGGGCAAGCGCCTGGGCGACGCCGGCCTCGACAACGGCTACCGCGGGCTGGAGCGCGACGCCGAGGGACGCGCGCGCCACACGCTCACCGCTCCCGACGGGCGCCGTCTCGAGCTCTGGCAGGACGAGGGCTTCCGCTGGGCCCAGGTGTTCACGACCGACCGGTATCCGGGTCACCCGCTCGCCGTCGCGATCGAGCCGATGACGGCCCCCGCCAACGCCTTCGCGACCGGAACCGACCTCGAAAAGCTCGCACCGGGGTCGACCATGCGCCGGGAATGGGGCGTGCGCTTCACCGCGTGACGCATTCTTGTCCCCCAAATGGGGGACAAAAAATTAGCCATATGACCAGGGAAAATCCCAGGCAAGGGCTTTCCTACGAAGGCGGCGCGAACGTTACCATGAGCGGTGACGGATTTCCGTCAAGGCCGGGGGAGGCAGAGGACCAAGGTTTCCCCTTGCCTTCTACCCGAACGAGCCGACGGGGGCCGAGGGTCCCGCGATGAGGGGGGATCCCCGTTCCGTCTGAAGGAAAGATCCCCCATCATGAGCACCGCGCTCCGCTTCGCCGTCCCCGTTTCTGTCTCGGTGCCGCGTCTGACCGGCCTCACGCGTCGACTCGCGGCGTTGTCCTCGCTTCACGTCGGCGCTGCCGCACTGACCACGCTGGTCGGCGGCCTGCTGCTCGCGATCGCGACCACGAGCGACCCGCTGTGGTGGCAGCTGCACTTCAGCCAGCTCGGCATCTTCGGCGATCTTTCCAGCGCATTCTTCAACACCACGCTCAAGGTCAGCGGAATGATCGTGGTGGTCTTCGCCTTCTGCGTGCGTCGTGACATCGCGCGTCTTGGTCGCGGTCCCGTGCGCCGCGGTGCGGCAACCGTTGCTTTCCTCTGCCTCAACTGCGTCGGTGTGAATCTCGCCCTGGTCGGCTGCATTCCCCTCAACACCGACAAAGACCTGCACGACAAGGTCGCCGGCTCCATGGTGCTCGGCTTCCTTGTGCTGCTGCTCAGCGCTCCGCTGATGCTCAACCGCCTCGGCAAGCGCATGGCGATCGGCACGGGCATCGCACTCGTGTGGCTGATCGCCTCGATCTCGCTGTTCGTGTCGGCCACGATCAACCTCGCCCTCTTCGAGACGATCTCGTGCGCGGCGATGTTCGCGTGGTCGGGCATGTTCACGCAGATCCTCGCGAGTGCGTCCGCCAAGACCACGCGCGATGTCGTGGAGGAAGTGGCGGATGCCGCGGCCCCCGCCGTCGCCCACGTCGCCCCGCGCCGCCGGAGCCGCTCGGTGGTCGCCGCGCGCTCGCGCGCCTCGCTGCGCCCGCTCGGCGCCGCCCGCGCACTCCCCCGCCCGGCGCAGACGCGTCGCATTGTGATGACGCCCCTGTCCGCCTCGCCCCTCGAGCGCTTCCTGACGGTGCTCGCGCGCACCGAGCGCTCGCTGTCGACGAGCGACCGCACCGGAGTCGTGGCATCCGGAACCGTCCTCACCTCGGCGATCACCCGCACCGCGCCGCGCCGCGGTGTCGACGGTCGCCCGTCGACTCACGTCGCCGCGCGGCACCTCACGGCCAACGCGGGTGAGGCTTCCACGGCCGCGCGGACGCACGTCGCCGCTCGGGGCCCCGCCGCCTCTCGCTCGCTCGCGATCAGTGCTTCTCGCGCAGCTCGCGTCGGCTCAACGGGTGGTCGTCGTGGGCCGTCGGCGCACTCTGCACGGACTCTCGCTCCGCGCGGCGCTGACGGCGGCGCTCGCTCGCTCCTTCGATGAGGTTGTAGAGCGTCGGCAGCACCAGCAGCGTCAGGAACGTCGACGACACGAGTCCGCCGATCACCACGACCGCGAGCGGCTGCGAGATGAACCCGCCGTGGCCGGTGATGCCGAGCGCCATCGGCACGAGCGCGAAGATCGCCGCGAGAGCCGTCATGAGGATCGGCCGCAGACGTCGCGCTCCGCCGACGATCGTGGCCTCGAACACGCTGAGACCCCGCGCCCGGTACTGGTTGACGAGGTCGATCAGCACGATGGCGTTGGTCACGACGATGCCGACGAGCATCAGCGCGCCGATCATTCCCGCGACCCCGAGCGGCACGCCCGTGATCAGGAGCATGAGGATCGCTCCGGTCGCCGCGAACGGCACCGACACGAGCAGCTCGAGCGGCTGGCGCAGCGACTTGAAGGTCGCCACCATCACGACGTAGACGATGAGGATCGCCGCGAGAAGGGCGAGGCCGAGCTGGCCGAAGGCATCCTGCTGGCTGGTGACCACACCACCCACCTCGGCCGTAGCGCCCTCGGGCAGCTGCACGTCGGCGAGCGCGTCGCGCACGGTCGCCGAGGAGCTGCCGAGGTCGTCGGACGTCGGCGTCACGGTGATCGTCGCGGTGCGAAGGCCGCGCGCGGTCGTGATGGAGGGCGCCGTCTGGCTCTCTTCGACGGTCGCGATCTGGTCGAGGCGCACCGCTCCGCTCGCGCTCGGGATCTCGAGAGCGCGCAGGTCGTCGATCGTCTGCGGAGGATTCGCGGTGGCGAGGTACACGGTCACTCCGCGGCCGTCGAGCTCGACGGTGCCCGCCTGACGGGGCTGCTGCGCCCCGGAGACGAGGGCGCCGACCGTGCGCTCCGACAGACCGCGTTCCGCGGCCGCGGCGCGGTCGACACGCACCGACACGAAGGGCAGCGAGGCCGACAGGCTGCTGGTGACCTGGCCCACGCCCTCGCGACCCTGCAGCTGCGACACGACGGCATCGCTGGCCTGCTGCAGCGACGAGCCGTCGGCGGCGGTCACGTCGACGGTGATGTCGGTGGAGCCGAAGCCGCCTCCGGATGCCGCGACCTCGATCTCTCCGGCGTCGGTGAGCTGTTCGAGCTCGGTGCGCACGCGCTCGCGGAG
The DNA here is from genome assembly GCF_007679045.1 of Microbacterium sp. BH-3-3-3. Lineage (GTDB taxonomy): Bacteria > Actinomycetota > Actinomycetes > Actinomycetales > Microbacteriaceae > Microbacterium > Microbacterium algihabitans. The sequence goes on from NZ_VEFS01000001.1 coordinate 1,090,983, forward strand.
CTCGACCTGGTCGGCTCCGGACTCGGAGGTGATCGAGTACGTGATGCCCGAGCCGCCGCCCGAGAAGGCGTCGCGCAGCGCCGAGCCGCTCGAGCCGATCGAGGTCTGCACGGTCTGCACGCCCGGGGTGTCGAGCAGCACGGCCTCGACCTTCTGGGCCGCGGCGTCTTCGGCGTCGAGGCTGGGTGCCGGGCCGATCTTCTGCGTGACGGTGAAGGTGTTCTGACCCGAATCGCCGAGGAAATCGGTCTTGAGCAGGGGGAACGTGGCGAGGGTGCCGCCGAGGATGAGCACCGCCACCCCGAGGGTGACCGCCGAGTGCTTCAGCGTCCACGTGAGGATCGGGACGTAGGCCTTCTGCAGCCGCGACGGCGGGGCGTCGGCGGCCTCGGGATCGACCGGGTCGCCGTTGTCGTCGCGGATGACCTTGCCGGGCTTCAGGAACCACGACGCCAGCACGGGCACGATCGTCAGCGAGACGAGCAGCGAGGCGGCCATCGCGATGGTCACGGTGAGCGAGAACGGGCGGAACAGCTCTCCGGTGACGTCGCCGACGAAGGCGATCGGCAGGAACACCGCGACGGAGGTGATGGTGGATGCCGTGATGGCCGCGGCCACCTCGCGCACCGCGCGCACGATGGTGGGGATCTTGTCGGCGTCGCCGACGTAGTGGCGCTTGATGTTCTCGATCACCACGATCGAGTCGTCGACGACGCGGCCGATCGCGATGGTCAGAGCTCCGAGGGTCAGGATGTTCAGCGAGTAGCCGAACGCCTGGAGGCCGACGAAGGTGATCAGCACGCTCGTGGGGATCGAGATGGCGGTGACGAGCGTCGAACGCACCGACATGAGGAACACGAGGATCACCACGACCGCGAAGACGAGGCCGAGAAGACCCTCTTGCGCGAGGGCCTCGATGGACTGCTCGACGAAGGGCGCCTGGTCGAAGACGACGGTGAACGTCGCCCCCTCACCCAGCTGTGATTCGAGCGCGGGCAGCGCCGCGAGCACTCCGCGCGAGACGTCGACGGTGTTGGCCGCGGGCAGCTTCGTCACCGCGATGGTCAGCGCCGGCTTGCCGTCGACGCGCGACAGCGTCGTCACCGGGTCGGTCTGCAGGGCGACGTCGGCCACGTCGGCGATCGTGGTCTGGCCGGCCGCGATCTGCGCGGCGTCGGTCGGAACGAGGGGCAGAGCCGAGATCTCGTCGACGCTGGTGAGCTTCGAGCCCGTCTGCACGGTGAGGGTCTGGTCGTTCTCGGTGAGCGAGCCGCCCGGGAAGAGCACGCCGTTCGCGTCGAGCGCGTCGGTGATGGCCTGCTGACTGAACCCGCGTTCGCTCAGGCGGGTGGCATCCGGAGTGATCGTCACCCGCTCGCCGGTGCCGCCGACGATCTGCGCGCCGTTGACGCCCGCGACGTCTTCGAGGTCGGGAACCACGCTCGTCTGGAGGGTCGCCTGCGTCGCCTGCGCGTCGGTGAAGCCCGTCACGGCGAGCTGGATGACGGGGAAGTCGTCGATGCTCGCCGACGCCACCGTCGTGTCGGCGGAGTCGGGCAGCTGGTCGTTGATGCGGGCGATCGCGGCGAGGATCTTCTGCTGCGCGGCCGCCAGGTCGGTGCCGTAGGTGAACGACGCCGACACGATCGACGAGTTCGTGGTGCTGGTGGCGGTGGTGGACTCGAGCCCCTCCACACCGCGGATCGCGTTCTCGATCGGCGTCGACACGTCTGTCTCGACGACCTCGGGCGACGCACCCGGGTAGGTCGTGACGACGGCGAGCTGCGGGAACTCGATCGAGGGGATGAGCTCTTGCTTGAGGCTGGTCAACGCGAGACCGCCGAAGATCGCGGCGACGATCGTGACGAGGGCGATGAGGGCGCGGTTCTTCAGGCTGAGAACGGCCAGGTACGACACGTAGGACCCTCCGGGATCACATTCGATACAGGTGTGTATCGAACCTCAGTATCCCATGGGGTTTCCGAGGGCGGTCCGCTCTAGAACAGCGAGCCCACCGTCAATCCGAGCGCGGCGGCGAGCACCGATCCCACGAATGAGACGACGGCGTACGACAACGAGGCGCGCGTGCGCCCTTCCTCGGCCAGGAGCGCGGTCGTCACGGCCACCGCACTGAAGGTGGTGTACCCGCCGAGCAGGCCGGTCCCCAGGATCCAGCGCCACGTCTCGTCGGCGGGAAGGGCGCTCAGGATGCCGAGGACCAGGGCTCCCGTGAGGTTCACCACGAGGATCCCCCAGGGGAACCCCTCACCCGTTCGCCGGCGGATGAGCACGTCGAGGACGTAGCGCAGGGCCGCCCCGATGCCACCGGCGACGGCGACGGCGAGGAAGAGGAGGGGTGTCACGCCGCCAATCTACGCGGTCGCCGTGGCCCGGTCAGGCTTCGAGGGCCTCCACCCGCCGCCGCAGCTCGGCCGCCTTGTCGGCCCCGATCTGCGCTTCGGCGAGCTTGAGGGCGGCGCTCGCGGTGAGGGTGCGCGCCACGAGGTAGGTCGGGCTGGCCTTGAGGTCGGGGATGACGTCGAGGATGATGCCCTCGGCATCCGGATCGGTCATCAGCTTGCCGAGCTTGATCTTGGCGAGGTCGTATCGAGCAGCCATTTTTCCTCCGTGGGTGGGCGCGTCGTCGCACCCCTCGGCAGATTGTTGCACATATGTACCGTTATGTCATCGCCGGCTGTGTCGCGTGGGCCAGAGCACCCACCTCGGCGAACGCGGAGCGTGATTCGGGCGTCCAGAACGCCCCGACGTAGACGTGGAACCCGGCCGGCGCCGTGATCAGGCGCACCGGCGCTCCGACGGCATCCGCCCGCCGAGTGAACGCCACCGCGTCGTCGAAGAAGATGTCACGGCCGCCCTGGAACAACAGAGTCGGGGGCAGACCGGTCGGATCCATGCGCGCGGGATCGATCGCCGGGTCGTCCAGCCCCCGTTCGCCCGCCCAGGCAGCCACTCCCGCGCGGAGTCCGGGCACCCGCAACGAGGGATCGCGACGCGCCCGCCGGGCGATCGCGGGGTTCTCGAGGCCCAGGTCGAGCCAGGGCGAGAACAGCACGAGGGCGTCGGGGCGACGAGAGGCGCGCAGGGCCAGACCGACGGCGAGAGCGCCGCCCGCCGAGTCTCCGGCCACCCAGAGCCTCGAGGCCCGCGCCGCGAGGCGCTCGTACTGCGCATCGATCACGGCCAGGGTGTGGTCTGCGCCGCGCTCGGGCGCCAGCGGATAGCAGACCACCGTGATCGCCGCCCCCGTCGCCCGGGCGAGACGCTCGACGATCCACCAGTGCTCGGCCACGAGCGGGTTCACGAGTCCCCCACCGGGCAGGTACATCAGCTCGAGCCCCGGAGTGCGCGCCGCCGGCTCGTAGCGGTAGACCGGCAGGTCGCCCTCGCGCGAGACGACCACACGACCCGACCGGCGAAGGCGCGCGGGCGGCTCCGCGGGGCGCCGATCGGGGTCGAGGGTGTCGAGGTAATCGTCGCGTGCGAGCGCCCGCCGGATCGACCGCGCACTCACCCACATGGCCCCCGCCGTGAGCGTCATCGACACCGACACGCGCTAGCCCTCGCGCGCGTCGGCGGCCATGTCGGCGAGCGCGTTCGTCGTCACCAGGCGCACCACCGCCGGCAGACCCGCGGCGATCTTGCGCCCGACCAGCGGACCGAACACCCCGGCGAGGGGACCCGAGATCTCCACGGCGTGCGTCACCGACAGGCCGTTCGGCGTCTGGCGCATGCGGTGCGGGAACGACAGCACCGCCCCGGGCAGACCGATGCGGAAGTTCATCGCGACACCCGGCTGCAGCTCGGTGAAGGTGAAGCGCTGCGCGGGAGTGCCGTGGTTGAGCACGCGACCGGTCGAGCCCACGCGCGGCGGCACCGCGAAGACGGCCTCGCGCAGGTCGGGGTCGTCGACGGCCCAGTCGGCCGGGGTCGTCCACCTCTTCCACACCGCCTCGGCGGAGGCGGTCGTCAGGTGCGTGTATTCGCGGCGCCAGGTCATCGCAGGGCTCCCGTCTGTTCGTCGTCGGTCCAGGGGTCGGAGAGCAGGGCGCGGGCCTGCAGCGCGGCGCGCTCCCCCGCGCGCACCGCGCCGTCCATGAAGCCGGTCCACCGGCTCGCGGTCTCGGTGCCCGCCCACAGCACGCGGCCGACCGGGGTGGCGAGGGCGGACGCGTAGGGCACGACCGCTCCCGGCCCGGGGGCGGCGGTGGGGCCGCCGGCGACCCACGGCTCGGCACCCCAGCGCTGATCGATGTAGCCCGTGGCATCCAGCGCCCTCGGTCCGAACAGGTCGGCGAACGACGACAGGGCGCGGGCACGGCGTTCGGCGAGGGGCAGGTCGTCCCACTCACGGGCGTAGACACCCCCGATGAAGCCGAGCAGAACGCCGGGAGCGTCGGGGCCGGCGGGACCGGCGTCGAAGGTGATGAAGGCGGGGCCGGTGTCGGACACCCCCTGACCCGACAGGTCGTGGTCGCGCCAGAACGGACGGTCGTACACCGCGTAGGCCTTCGACAGCACTCCCGCGGGCCAGCGCTGCGACATCTGCGTCTGCACGGGCGGCAGCGCGGGCGAGAACTCGATGCGCGTGCGCAGCGACGGCGGCACGGCGACGATCACCGTCCGCGCACGGACCGTCTCGCGATCGGTCGACACCCGCACCTCGCCACCCTCCGCCTCGACGCGACGCACGGGAGAGTCGAGGCGCAGCGCGTCGCCGAGACCCGCGGCGAGACGCACGGCGATCTCGTGCGAGCCCTCGACGAAGTGCTCCTCCTGCGCGCCGCCGGCGGTGTCGAGCATCGCCGACAGCCCACCCGCCTGGTGGATGTAGTGCAGGGCGTGCAGGAACGAGATCTCGTCGGGCTCGCAGCCCCACGTCGTGCGCCCGGCGATCGTGATGAGGTCGCGAGCGGCGGCGGAGGCGTGCGAGCGGCGCAGCCACGAACCGAGGCTCTCGGCGTCCCACTGCGCGGCCTGCGGCGCGGACGCGGGGTCGCCGCAGGGCACCGACCGGGCGAGGCGGTCGAGCGTCAGCTGCACGCGCCCGACGTCGAGAAGGCTCGCCCCCACCGGCGGCACGGTGCCGCGGTAGCGGCGATGCTGACCGCGCCAGCGGATGACGTTCTGCCCCGCCGTGTACGTCGGGAAGCGCGAGACCCCCACCTCGTCGGCGAGGGCGACGATGCGACCCTGCCCGGGACCGACGAAGGTGCCCCCGAGGTCGACGTGCACGCCGCCCACCCGCGCCGACGCCACGCGCCCGCCGACGCGCGACGCGGCCTCGAACACGGCGACGCGCGCCCCGAACTGACGCAGGCGATGAGCGGCGGTCAGACCCGACAGGCCCGCGCCGATCACGACGACATCGACGTCGGCAGCGGCCGACTCGTCCACGGCTCTCGAGGGTGCGGTCATAGGCTTGCTCCGTTTCTGGTGCGACACCGACCGGTGCGGCCGGCGAGGAGGACAACGTGAGCGAGACGACGAGCCGATCGATGCGGGCCCGCGGCCGCGCGCGTCGCGAGCTGCTGCTGGACGCCACGATCGCGATCATCGCCGAGGGGGGCATCGCCGCCGTCACGCACAGGGCGGTGGCCGCCGCAGCCGGAGTGCCGCACTCGTCGACGACCTACTTCTTCGCCTCGCTCGACGACATGATCGGCGAGGCCGTCGCGCACGCCATGGCCGCCGAGCTCGAGCGACTCGAGCAGTTCCGCTCCGTGCTCGTCTCGGGCGCGAACAGTCCGGGGGCGGCGATCGACGAGTTCGTCGAGATCGTGCGCAGCCAGTCGCAGGACCACACGGTCGCGCAGTTCGAGATCTACCTGTTCGCGTCGCGGCATCCGGCGCTGCGCGTGCACGTCGCGCAGATCCTCGACGAGACGCGGGCGCTCGCCGCGGCCGTGCTGCAGACCAACGGCGTGACCGATCCGCACGCCGCCGCTGCGGTCGTCGCGCTGATCGACGGTTTCGCCCTGCATCGCATCGCCCGTTCCGAAGAGGTCCAGTTCCAGTCCCTGGCGCACGCCCTGCGCGCCGCCATCGTGGGGTTCGTGACCCTCGCCGCGACCTCGTCGCTCGGCGAAGGGGATCACTCGCCCGCTTAGTTGGTACAAACGTACAGTTTTCTCCCGCGCACCGCTGCTCGTCGCGAGCGAATTCACATCTTCGTCACACAAAACGGTACGTGTGTGCAATAAAGTGACCCGATAGTCGATCCCGATGCCGTGATCGACAGAAGGGCTCCGCGATGATCCGACCCCGTCCCCAGGACCACCTGCTCCGCTGGGGCGCGCGCGCCCTGGGCTCACTCCCGCGCGCCGCGCTCCGCGTCGCGAACGGCCGCCCCGTCGTGGTCGACGGCCACACCCTGCACCCCGCGGTGCAGGCATCGCTACGCGTGATGAACGACTCCCCCGGGGCGCACTTCGAGCGCCTCCCGCTCGACGAGGCCCGCGCGCACATCGAGCTCGAGGCGTGGACCTTCGCCAGCGGCATCCGCCTGGCCGAGCGCTCCGACATCGAGATCCCGATGCGAGCGGGCACCGTGCCGGGCCGCGTCTACCGCGCGCGCACCGACGTGGCGGCATCCGGAATCATCGTCTACTTCCACGGCGGGGGCTGGGTTCTCGGATCGGTCGACAGCGCGGATGCCACGTGCCGCACGCTCGCGAAGACCTCGGGCCTGACGGTGGTCTCGGTCGGCTACCGCCTGGCGCCCGAGTCACCCTTCCCCGCGGGGCTGCACGACGGCGTCGACGCGTTCCGGTGGGTGCGCGCCAACGCGGCGCGGTTCGGCGGGACCGCCGAGACCGTCGGCGTCGGCGGCGAGAGCGCGGGCGGCAACATGGCGGCGGTCGTGGCGGCGGTGACGCGCGACGATGCCGGCGGCGCCCCCGCCTTCCAGATCCTGTTCTGCCCCGTGACCGACCTGTCTCGGGAACACCGGTCGTACGAGCTGTTCCGCGACGGGTTCTTCCTCACCGCGGCGCAGATGCACTGGTATGCCGCGCACTATCTCAGCGGCGGCGGCCGCGCGGAGGATCCCCTGGTCTCTCCCCTGCGAGCCGCCGACCTCGCAGGCCTCGCTCCCGCCTACGTCGCCGTGTCGGGTTTCGACGTGCTGCGCGACGAGGGGGTCGCGTACGCCGAGCGCCTCGAGGCCGCGGGCGTGCCCACGCGGCTCGTGACGCACACCGACCAGATCCATGGCTTCTTCAACGCGTGCGGAGCGCTGCGCGACGCCCGGGAGGCGGTGGCGGATGCCGGGCGGTGGGCCCTCGACACGCTCTCGGCCGCGCCGACGGGCGGCCGCCGGTGATCCCCGACGCTCCGCTCGTGACGCCCACGGCCTACGCCGAACCGACGCGCCCCGTGCGGGCGGGGTGGATCGCGGCGTTCGCCGGCGTCTGGCTCGGGCTGTGGATGGCCCAGCTCGTGCCGGTGCAGGTGCTGCTGCCCCTGCAGATCGCGGCCCAGCACGCGTCGGACGACTGGCTGGTCTCGCTGGTCGCCTACGGCCTGGTCAGCGCGGTCGCGGGGACCTTCGTGGTGGTCGCGTATCCGATCGTCGGTGCGCTGAGCGATCGTACGCGCTCCCGCTTCGGCCGGCGACGACCCTGGATCTTCGGCGGGGTCGTGGTCGCGTCGGTCGGACTCACCCTCCTCGGCATCCAGACCGAGACGCTCGGCACCGTCGTCATGTGGACCGCGGTGATGCTCGGCTTCTGCATGGCCTCGGCCGCCCTCACCGCGGTGATGGCCGACAGCGTGCCGGCCGGTCAGCGCGGACTCGTCTCGGGCTGGATCTCGGCCCCGAACGCTCTCGGCATCCTGCTCGGGATCGTGCTGGTGACCGCGGTTTTCACCACCACCACCTCGGGCTACCTCGCCCTGGCCGCGTGCAATCTCGCCCTCGCGGTGCCGTTCCTGCTCGTGCTGCGCGACGTGCCGCTGACCGACGCCGAGGCGGCGCTGCTCGGCCCCCTCACCGCCCGCACGGTCCTCTCCTCGATCTGGGTCGACCCCCGGCGTCACCCCGACTTCGCGTGGACGGTCGCGAGCCGCGTGCTCATCAACCTCGGCAACGCCATCGCCACGACGATGCTGCTGTACTTCTTCACCTTCGCGCTGCGCGTGGCCGACCCGACCGGCTTCCTCGTCTTCACGACGGTGATCTACATGGTCGTCACGATCGTGGCATCCGTCGCCCTCGGCAAGCTCAGCGACGTCGTGCAGCGCCGACGCGTGTTCGTGCTCGCCTCGGGGGTGGCGCAGGCCGTCTCGGCTCTGCTGCTGGCCGTCGCCCCGGCCGAATCGACCGCCGTGATCGGCGCCGTGCTGCTCGGCCTCGGTCAGGGATGCTTCTTCGCGGTCGATCAGGCCCTCGCGACGCAGGTGCTCCCCTCGGCCGAGACGCGCGGCAAAGACGTCGGGATCATGAACATCGCCCTCGCCGGTCCGCAGGCCTTCGGTCCGCTGCTCGGGGCCGGGGCGGTCGTGCTCTTCGGCGGGTTCGCGGGCCTCTTCCTCGCCAGCGGCCTGGCGGGTCTGCTGGGCTCGGTCATCATCATGCGGGTGCGCTCGGTGCGGTGATCGTCGACGGATGCCGGGAGCCCGCGACATCCGCACCTTCGGGGTTCAGCCGTAGAGCGCCCGGATGATCCGCTCCACGATGTGGTCGACCGTGGCGGTGCGGCGCATGGTCGTGAGCGTCAGCAGCGGGAACCGCTGACGCGTCAGCGCCTTCGGGTACGCGAACTCGCGGAGGCCGTCCGCCCCGTGGATGCGCCCGAAGCCCGAATCGCCCACGCCGCCGAACGGCAGGGCGGGGATCGCGGCGAACGAGATGACCGAGTTGATCGCGATCATTCCGCCGCGCAGGCGCAGCGCGAGCTCGCGGCCGCGACGCTTCGAGAACACCGCGCCCGAGAGCCCGTACCGCACGGCGTTGGCCTTCTCGATGGCTTCGTCCATGGATGCCACGCGGTTGACGACCAGGGTGGGGCCGAAGGTCTCGTCCCGCACGGCCGATGACCGCTCGTCGACGTCGGTGAGCAGCACCGGCTGCACGGTCGTGCCCGCGCCCGGGACGGAGCCCACGCGCGGCGTCGCGCCCCGCGCGAGCGCGTCGGCGACGTGCGCACGCACGACGTCGGCCTGGCGCGGCATGGTGAGCGGACCGAGCGTGGCGTCGTCGCCGGTTCCGGCGCGCAGTTCGCGCGTGCGCTCGGCGACGGCCTCGACGAACCGGTCGTACACCTTCGCGTGGGCGTAGACGCGCTCGATGCCGATGCAGGTCTGCCCCGCGTTCGAGTACGCACCCCACACGGCCGCTTCGGCCGCCGCCGCGAGATCGGCGTCTTCATCGACGAGGAGGGCGTCTTTGCCGCCGGCCTCGATGACGACCGGGGTCAGGGTCTCCGCGCACGCGGCCATGACGGCCTTGCCCGTCGCGGTGGATCCGGTGAAGGCCACCTTGTCGACGCCTGCTCGGCACAGGGCGGCGCCGGTGGGCCCGAACCCGGTCACCACCGCGAACACGTCGGCCGCCCCGCCGGCGCGCACGAACGCCCGCTGCAGCCAGGCGCCGACGCCGGGGGTGTACTCGCTCGGCTTGAACACGACGGCATTCCCCGCGGCGAGCGCATACGCGAGGGAGCCCATGGGCGTGAAGACCGGGTAGTTCCACGGCCCGATCACCCCCACGACGCCGTAGGGCACGTATCCCACGCTCGCGTGCTGGTTGAGCATGAGCACGCCCGATCCGACCCGCCGTCGGCGCAGGATGCGCGGGGCGTGCGTGGCCGCCCACGCGAGGTGGTCGAGCGCGAGCATGATCTCGAGGCGCGCGTCGCCCCGAGGCTTGCCCGTCTCGGCGCGTACGAGCGAGATGAGGTCGTCGAGGTGCGCCACGATGTCGCGGCGCCAGGCCCGCAGCACGCGGCGCCGCCCGGCGAAGCCGAGGGCCCGCCACGACGCCGCCGCGCGGCGGGCACGCTCGACCGCCGCGTCGACGTCGTCCGGGCTGTGCACCGGGAACGTGTCGACGACGCTGCCGTCGAGCGGGCTCGTCGACGAGAAGGTCGTGGCGGTCATGGCATCCATCTCACACCTCGTGCTTCTGTCCGTACCCCGTCGCCACGGCCGCCGCGATCACCGCGGCCTGCTGGTCGGGGCTGAGCTCGGCCGGGTCGCCGGCCGCGCGGGCGCGGAGGTAGATGTCGCACGCCCATTCGAGCACCGCGGTGTTCGCCACCGCGTCGGCGAGGTCGCCTCCGGTGGTCACGGCCCCGTGGTGGGCGAGGATCGCGGCGTTGGCCACGGCGAGGGCGGCACCGGTGTCGGCGGCGAGCTCGGCCGAGCCGAACACCGAGAACGGCACGACCTCGATCTCGCCGCCCAGGGCGATCTGCTGGTAGTGCACGCACGGCAGGCGGTCGGACACCAGCGACACCGCCACCGCCGCCGGCGCGTGGGTGTGCACGACGGCCCCCACGGCGTCGTCGGTGTAGGCCGCCCGATGCAGATCGAGTTCGGAGCTGGGGGCGAGCGCGCCCGTCACCACGCGCCGGTCGGCGTCGACGACCACCACGTCGTCGGCGACGGCCTCGGCGAACACGACCCCGGTCGCGGTGATGGCGATGCCGCCCTCGACCCGCACGCTCACGTTGCCCGCGGTGCCCTTGACGAGCCCCTGTGCGGCGAGAGAGCGGCACGCGGTCGCCACGGCCTCGCGCACATCCCCCTCGGTCGCGGCCGTCATCGCGCCGCCGCCGAGAGGAGGGCGTCGATGGATGCCGCGTCGTACACGCCGTGGTCGGTGCCCACTCCCGCGACCACCTGCGACGCCGTGGCCGAACCGAAGCGCGCGGCGTCGCGAGAGGACTGCCCGCGGAGCTTGGCGTACACGAAGCCCGCCGAGAAGGCGTCGCCGCCGCCGCTGGTGTCGACCGGCTCGGCGGGGACGATCGGGACGAACGCGACGGCATCCTCCTCGACCACCACGACGTCGCCGCCCCCGTCGGTCACCGCGACGACGCGGGCTCCGGCCGCGTGCAGGGCGCGGGCGGCGGCGACCAGGTCGGCGGCGCCGGTCCACCCCATCGCCTGTTCGGAGTTGGGCAGCACGTAGTCGGTGTGCGGCAGCAGCGGCTCGATGAGGGCGTAGAAGGCCGGTTCGCCGCCGATGAGGAAGTCGAGCGAGGTGGTCGCTCCGTGGGCGTGGGCGTACTCGAGGATCTCGACGACGTTCTCGGGCCCGAGCAGCTCCGGAGCGCCGACGTGCACGTGCGCGGCGGCGGCGAGCGCCTCCCAGGGCACGACGTCGGCCGCGAGCGCGTTCGCCCCGACCACGTGCAGGGCGGGTCGCGATCCATCGGAGCGGATGGGCAGCACGGATGCCGAGGTGGGCAGCTCACCCGTGATGAGGTGGGTCACATCGACGCCCGCGTCGCGCAGCAGACCGACGAGCACGCGTCCGGCGACGTCCTCTCCCACGGCGCCGCTCGTGACGACTCGCGCGCCGAGCTTGGTCAGCACGAGCGCGGTGCCCCCGGCGGGCCCGGCGGCCGACATGACGATCTCATCGACGAGCAGCGACCCCTGCCCCTCGGGGATCTCGTCGACGGGTTGCACGATCGTGTCGAGCACGTGGGCGCCGAGCGTGACGATCTGGGGGGCGGCGTTCATCGTCGAACCTCCGGGGTCGGGTCACCGGCGCGGCGAACCCACGTCGGTAAGTGGCACATTTGTACCACTTTCTCGACCGGTTCGACAAGCGTCAGACGCGGGCGCGCCCACCCCGACCGAGCAACACGCCCACCCAGGCCGCCGCGGTCCCCACGATGACCGTCGCCACACCCCACCACAGCAGCCCGAGATCCGCCGACTCGACGGCGAGCGAGCTATAGGTCGTGAAGCCGCCCAGCACTCCCGTACCGACGAACAGCTGCACCCGCTGGGCGCGCGACGACTCCGGCATCCGGGCTCTCCACCCGAACAGGATGCCGATCGCGAACGCCCCCACGACGTTGACGATCGGTACGAGAGCAGGCCCCAGGTCGTCGCCGAACGCGAGCGTCAGCCCCGCGCGCGCGGCAGTGCCGATCGCGCCGCCCACGGCGACGAGGACGACGTCACGCCACATGCTCACCGCGCCACCCTACGCCTGCGGCGGCTGCGGAACCCTCGCCTCGAGCCACGCGACCAGATCCGGGAAGTCGTCGAAGACGCTCATCGTCGTGAACAACGTGCGACCCCGCACATCGGTGCCGCGGAGCCGTCCGCCTGACCGCCACGAGAACGATGCGATCTCGGATGCCGCGACCCTCCGCGACCGGCGGAGTCCCGGGCGCACGAGAAGGTGATCGTCGTAGCCGACGATGCGCGCGCGCCCGGCCGAGAGCGCCCAGAGGAAGATGACCGCACCGAGGCAGCCGAGGGTGCTCAGCCACACGATGACTCCTACGACGGCGAGTGGCCCACCCTGAACGATCTCCGTGACGGCGAGGACGCCCGCTCCCGCGAGGAAGACGACACCCGTACCGCGGGCGATCAGGTGCTGCGAAGGCGCGCGCTCGACGACGAAGAGAGGCCGGTCGATCCCGTCCTCCGGTGGCGGAGCGCTGTCGTCCGCGGCCGAGGGGTGGGGCGCGCCACCGGGTCGGCCCTCGACGTATCGTCGCCGGATCCCGTAAGCCACCGTCGCGAGCACCCCCGCCGCGCCGATGAGCGCGAGCCAGGCGATGCCGGTCACGAACGCCATGGCGACGGCCGCAAACGAATACGCGATGACCGCGAGCACCGCCGTCTCACGCTGCCGACGCTTCTTCCACGTCGCTTTCCAGCCGCGGGGCGCCGTGCTCTTCGACATGGCCCGGGCTGTCGCGAGAACCAGCGGATCCGCGGCCAGTCGAGCGACCTCTTCGTCGGTCCACTCGTCGCGCCGCCACCCGCGCGGCTCAGCGGAGTTCTGCTCGGCGGCGCGCAGAAGGTTTCGGAAGGCGTCGTCCTGACGGAGTCCCCGCCGCAGGACCCCCCGCGAAGCGCCGGTCGGTCGAAACAGCTCCTGGGCACCGGGGACCATACGGTACAGCGCGCGGGCCTCCGGCGTCAGCAGACCGAAGAGACGCGTCGGAGCCTCCATCTGCCCGGCGACCCCGCCCCGGGCCAGGGAAACGCGCGGACTGGTGGGAGTGTCCGGGGTCGGGCCCACTCTCACTCCCCCAGAATCAGTCGCCGGATCGCGGCGTCCTTCGAGCCGCCGAGCTCCATCGTGCGGCCCTTGCGATACAGCGAGAAGACACGCGGGTCGATGTAGCTCGCCCGCGCCACGGCGGGGGTGTTGCCCAGGGCCTCTGCGGTCGCACGGACAGCGGCGACCTCGGCCTTCTTGCGCTCGTTCTTGCCACCGACGGCGCCGACCTTCGCGAGGGACTCCGCCGCGAGGATCGTTCCGCGCAGCGTCCGGAAGTCCTTCGCGCTGAACGGCCCGCCCGTGAGCGAGCGCACGTACCCGTTGACGTCGCCGGGGGTCAGGGGCACGCGCCGCCGACCCCGCTTGAAGGTCAGCAGTGCCGCCCGGGGGCGCCCGAGCGCGAGCTCTTCGACGATGGCGGCGAGCTCCGCGTCGCGCAGAGACAGCTCCGCCCGCTTGCCGCTCTTGGCGGGGAACGACAGACGGATGAGGTCGCCCTCGACGGTCGCATCCCGGCGCTGCAGGGTCGTCAGGCCGCGGCTGCCGTTGGTGACGAAGTAGCGCGCGTTGCCGACGCGCGGCGCCACGAGGTCGAGGAAGCGGAACGACACCGCCAGCACGCGTTCGCGATCGGCCTCGGCCCGTCGGAGCGACTGCGTCACCCGGGAGCGCGCCCGCGGCAACGCCTCGGCCAGTTGCAGGGCGCGGGCGAACTTGCCCTTGTCCTGCCTCTTCGACCAGTCCGCGTGATAGGTGTACTGCCGTCGCCCCGCCTCGTCGGTGCCGACGGCCTGGATGTGCGCGTTCGGCTCCTTCGCGATCCACACCTCGCGCCACGCGGGCGGAATGACCAGACCGCGAGCGCGCTCCGCTTCGCGCTCGGGCACCGAGGCCCCGGTGTGGTCGACGAAGCGGAACCCCGAACCGGAGCGCACGCGCCGATAGCCCGGGTCCTCATAGGGCCGGACGCGGATCAGTCGCGCCATGGATCAGTGCGAGCGGAGCAGGTCGATGAGCTCCGCCTTCTTCTTGCCCGAGTACCCGGAGATGCCGAGTTCTTTCGCGCGCTGCTTCAGCTCGGCGACCGTGCGGTCTTCGTAGTCCTCGGCGTGCCCGCCCTTGGCGCCCACCGTGCCGCGGCCCTGGGCCGCAGCCGCGTTCGAGATGCGCGCGGCCTTCTCCTTCGAGTCGCCCTGCGTGCGCAGCTCCTCGTACAGATCGGGATCTTTCAGGCTGTTGGATCCTCGCCCCTGGGGCATGATCGGCTCCTTCCGACGGATGGCTCGACCGTACGACCGCGCTCGCGCCGCGGTCCGCGGGGTTGACAACAGCCCGGCTATCAGCCGATTTCGAGGGGCGTCAAGCCCGGGGGCGGGCGGCGCCCACAGTGACACGCTGGACAAAACCCACTCGCCAGGTGCCGCCCACGAGGCGGCGAGCAAGGAGCCCCCCATGAACATCTTCCTGATCATCATCATCATCGCCGCGATCGTCATCGCGATCGTCAGCGGCCTCAGCCAGGCGGCCAGCTTCCTGCTGTGGGTCGCCATCATCGTCGGCCTCATCGCGCTGATCGTGCTGCTGTTCCGCCTCATCAGCGGTCGCAAGCCCGTCTGATCGTCGCGCCGGCGCCTCAAGGGCGCCCCACGACCACGCGGGTACCACCCGTTCCGGATGCCGCGTCCTCACCGAGGGCGCGGCATTCGTCGTTTCAGAAGGAGAGGTGGCTGAGCCTGTTGAAGCCACCGGAACCCCGCGGGCCCCCCCCCTCCTGCCGAGGTGGCTGAGCCCGTCGAAGTCACCGGCCGCACAGAGGTGGCTGAGCTTGTCGAAGCCACCGGCCGTACAGAGGTGGCTGAGCTTGTCGAAGCCCCCGGCCGTACAGAGGTGGCTGAGCCTGTCGAAGCCACCGGCCGTACAAGGTGGCTGAGCTTGTCGAAGCCACCGGACCCCGCGCGCCCCGGTCCCTTCGACAGGCTCAGGGACCTCCCTGGCCGTGCCGAGGTCACCGCGCGCGCCGGTCCCTTCGA
>NZ_VEFS01000001.1:1106328-1220150 GCF_007679045.1 Microbacterium sp. BH-3-3-3
CCCTGGCCGTGCCGAGGTCACCGCGCGTCCCGGTCCCTTCGACAGGCTCAGGGACCTCCCCGTGCGCTCGGGCACCCGTGCGTCTTGGTCCCTTGGACAGGCTTAGGGACCTTTCCGTCCGTGCCGAGGTCACCGCGCGTCCCGGTCCCTTCGACAGGCTCAGGGACCTTTCCCTCCGTGCCGAGGTCACCGCGCGCCCCGGTCCCTTCGACAGGCTCAGGGACCTCCCTGGCCGTGCCGAGGTCACCGCGCGCGCCGGTCCCTTCGACAGGCTCAGGGACCTCCCTGGCCGTGCCGAGGTCACCGCGCGTCCCGGTCCCTTCGACAGGCTCAGGGACCTCCCCGTGCGCTCGGGCACCCGCGCGTCCCGGTCCCTTCGACAGGCTCAGGGACCTCCCCGTGCGCTCGGGCACCCGCGCGTCCCGGTCCCTTCGACAGGCTCAGGGACCTCGCTGTCGGCGACCTCACAGCCCACTCATCCGTGGCGGGGGTTGACGCACTCGCGATATATCGCGATACTCAACTTGACGCGATATATCGCGAGTGAGGAGCATCAACCATGGAGAAGTGGATCGTCCACCCCGGCGAGACCCGCGTCATCGACGTCGGCGCGCTGCGGGAGCTCAAGATCGGACTCGTCGGCGGCCAGGTCGACGTCATCGCCCACGACGAACCCGAGGCGCGCATCGAAGTGCACGGCGTCACGGTGAAAGACCTGCGGATCGAGATGGTCGACGGCCGCCTCGAGATCGACCACCCGCAGCTGCGGTGGGACAACTTCCTCGAGGTGTTCCGCAACTTCGGCGCCGGCGGCCCCAAGGCCGAGGTCAGCGTCGCGGTCCCCCGCAACGTCGCCCTGACCCTCGGCGTGGTCAGCGCGAGCGCACTGGTCTCGGGGCTGCGCACCGACGTGCGCCTGAACACCGTCTCGGGCGACATCATCGTCGACGGCCTCGTCGGCGACGTCGACCTCAACGCCGTCTCCGGCGACGTGCAGGTGCGCGAGCTCGACGGTGCCCTCAGCGCCAACAGCGTCTCGGGTGACGTCGCCGCGACCGGCCGCATCACCAAGGCCTCGATCGACACGGTCTCGGGTGCCATGCTCGTCGACTCGACGGGACCGACGCGGTCCATCTCGCTCAACTCGGTGAGCGGCACCGGCACAATCCGCCTCGACCGCTCGCTGCCCGCCAACTACGTGTCGCGGTCGGTCAGCGGCCGCGTGCAGATCGACGGCCAGGTGCGCTCGGGCAAGGGCCCGACCAACTACACCGGGTCGACCGGCGCCCTCGCGGGTCAGTTCGTCGACGTCCGTGCCAACACCGTCTCGGGCGAGATCACCGTGCTGCGCCGCGGCATCTCCGGTCTTCGCCCCGAGGAACTCGCCGGAGAGGAGGAGTGGTGATGAGCCCCGTCTTCTCGCACGGCGATCTTCGCCTGTACATCCTGAGCCTGCTCGATGAGGCCCCGCGCCACGGCTACGACCTCATGCAGGCGTTGTCCGAGCGCACGGGCGGCACCTACTCCCCCTCGGCCGGCACCATCTACCCCCGCTTGTCGAAGCTGGAGGAAGAGGGCCTGGTCACCAAGTCGGTCGACGGTCGCAAGACCGTGTACGAGATCACGGATGCCGGTCGCGCCGAGGTCGCATCGCGTTCGGGCGATCTCGAGGGCATCCAGGCCGGCCTCGCCGACAGCGTGCGGCTCATCGCCGACGAGGTGCGCGGAAGCGTCCGCGACGCCATGCGCAGCCTGCGCGCCGATCTCGCCGCGGCATCCCGCGAGGAGCGCGAGCAGGCGCAGTCGGTGCCCGCCGACGATCCCCGCTCCCGCAGTCGCGAGCAGCTCTCGCGCGCCGACGCGGCGATCAACGAGTTCCGCGGACGCGTGCGCAGCGAACTGCGCGCCCACGTCGCGCGGGGCGGCGAGCTCGCGGCATCCGGAGTCGACGAGATCGAGTCGGCACTGCGCGACGCGTCCGAGGCCGTGACCCGCGCGATGCGCGGCTGACGCCTCACTCCCAGGGCAGCTCCTCATCGGCGGCGGCCGGTTCTCCGAGCGGAACGACGAGAACCGGCCGGCGCTGGCGATGACTGAGCCGCGCGGCGACCGAACCGGTGAGGAACTCCCGGAACGACTCGCCGATCCCGCGCTTGCGAGTGCCCACCACGAGCAGTCCGGCGTCGACCTCGTCAGCGAGCTGGATGAGGGCGAGGGCGGGGTCGCCGATCACCTGCCGGACGCTCCAGTCGAGGTCGCGGCCGGCCAACGCTTCGCCCGCCGCGCGACGCACCTCGTCGAGCGCGGCCTTGGCGGCGGCGCCCGCGACGTCGACGGTCGAGGAGTGCACGTAGCCGTCGGGGTCTTCGAACGCGACGAAGCGCGTGGTGTCGACGTGCGCCACGATCAGCGGCGCCTTCGACAGTGCGGCGTACCGGGCCGCTTCGCGCACGACCCGCGGCGACTGCCCGGGGACGACACCGGCGATGACCGCGCCGGTCGCGGTCTCGGGGCGGGGCTGATCGGTCATGACGGCTCCTGTCGCGACGGGGCGCTCCCCCGCGAGCCCACGACGGCTCGGCCGGAATGCGCCGTGATATCCTGGCTGTTACTCTTACCGGCTCGGTCCGGAACCGCAATACGCAGGGCTCTCAAGCGGCCCTCGACGTCGATCGTGAGGGGGTCTCGCATGGGGCGTGGCCGTCAGAAGGCGAAGAACACCAAGATCGCCCGTGAGCTGAAGTACGACACCTATTCGGTGAACTACTCGGCTCTCGAGCGCGAACTGGGTGCACCCGCTCCGGGTGAAGACGCGTACGTCGACAAGTGGGCCGACCAGTACAGCGACGAGTACGACAACGAGAAGGCCTGACGCCTTCGCGTTCGTCTTTCCCCTCGCGAGGCCGTATCGGTCCCGAGCGGTGATCGTCGTACCCCGATGAACAGATACGCCGAAGGGCGGTGACGTTTCTCGTCACCGCCCTTCGTTCGTGTGCGTCGAACGGCTCACCACGTGCGGCCGGTGCGGCGCTCCCACGCGTCTTCGACGCTCTCGCTGCGCGCCATGATGATCCCCGCGGGGGCCGCGCACGCGATGACCGCGCCGAGCACGATCAAGCCGGTGGTCCAGCCCCCGGTGATCTCGTGCGTGAGGCCGAGCGCGAGGGGCATGAGGGCCGCGATGGCGTATCCCACGCTCTGCACGAACCCGCTCAGCGCCACGGTCGTCTCGTGCTGGCGCGTCCGCAGGCCGAACAGCACGAGGGTGAGCGGGAAGAGCAGCGGCGGGATGCCGATGAGCACGACCCACAGCACGGTCGCGGCACCGGGGGCGACGAGCAATCCGGTCACTCCGACGACGCCGGTCACCACCGCGACGACGTAGAACGGGGTCGTGCGCCCGAGGCGCGCCACCAACAGGGGGACGAGCAGCGACACGGGCAGACCCATGAACGAGAAGAGCGCGAGCAGTCCGCCGGCCTCCGCGGCCTCCACTCCCGCCACATCGATCAGCAGCGGCGGAAGCCACGCGAACATGCCGTACGCCACCGAGGAGTTGACGGCGAACGTGACCACCAGCGCCCACGTCTGCGGCACGCGCACGAGGCGCGAGAGCACCGCCGTCCGCGGCTCGTCGACGGCGTCGATGCGCGACGCGCGGGCACGCAGGCTCAACGCCACCCACGGCAGCACCGCCGCGACCGCGACCACCGCCCACACCACGAACGACCCGCGCCATCCCACGGCTCCCGCCAGCGGCACCGCGACCAGCGGCGGCGTGAAGGTCGCCACCGCCATCGTCGTGCTGTAGACGGTCGTCATCAGGCCGATGCGCTCGGGGAAGTACTTCTTCACCACGGTGGGGATGAGCACGTTCGCCACCCCGACGGCCGCGAACACCCCGGCCGTCGCCGCCAGCAGCGTCAACGCGTTGCCCGCGGCCGCCCGCGCGGCGAGCATCGCGGCCGCCACGATCGCCGCGATCAGCACCGTGCGCTCGAGCCCGACCCGTCGCTCGATCGCGGGCGTCACCATGCCCGACAGCGCGAACGCGACCGGGGGCGCCATGCCGATCAGACCGACCACCGCCGTGGGCAGCGCGAAGTCGCGACCGATCGCATCGAGCAGAGGAGACAACGACGCCACCGCGATGCGCAGCGTCAACGCCAGCAGCACGATCGCCGTGGCGGCGAGGGCGATGGTTCCCGCGCTGCGGCGGGTCAAGACTCCTGGCTGCCCTCGACCCAGGCGAGGTACTCCTCCGACACGGTCCCCGTCACGTAGCGACCGTCGAAGCAGCTCATGTCGAGGTCGGTGAGGTCGGTGCCCTCCATGATGGCCGCCTTGAGGTCGTCGACCTCCTGGTAGACCAGGTAGTCGCAGCCGAGCTCTTCGGCGATCTCGGGGATCGTCCGGCCGTGGGCGACGAGCTCGTGACGCGAGGGCATGTTGATGCCGTACACATGGGGGTAGCGCACCGGCGGTGCCGCCGAGGCGAACGTCACGCTCTTGGCCCCGGCATCCCGCGCCATCTGAATGATCTCGCGGCTCGTCGTGCCGCGCACGATCGAGTCGTCGACGAGAAGGACGTTCTTGCCCTGGAACTCGGTCGACATGGCGTTGAGCTTCTGGCGCACGCTCTTCTTGCGCACCGCCTGCCCCGGCATGATGAAGGTGCGGCCGACGTAGCGGTTCTTGTAGAAGCCCTCGCGGTACTCGATACCGAGTTTGCGGGCCACCTGCATCGCGGCCGGACGCGCGGAGTCGGGAATCGGCATGACCACGTCGATGGTCCCGGCCGGGGTGTACTTCGCCACCGTGTCGGCCAGGCGCTCGCCCATCCGCAGGCGCGTTTCGTACACCGAGATGCCGTTCATGACCGAGTCGGGGCGGGCGAGGTAGACGTACTCGAACGAGCACGGCGCGAGCGTGGGGTTCTCGGCGCACTGCTGGGAATGCAGCGTCCCGTCGAGGGTGATGAACACCGCCTCGCCGGGCAGCAGGTCGCGCACGACCTCGAAGCCGGCGTTCTCGAGCACCAGCGACTCCGACGCCACGATGTACTCGTCGCGCGGCTCGCCGCCCGGCACCTGGGCTGCGGGACGCTTGCCGAGGATGAGGGGGCGGATGCCGAAGGGGTCGCGGAACGCGAGCAGGCCGTAGCCGGCGATGAGGGCGATCGAGGCGTACGACCCCTCGACCCGCTCGTGCACGCGCGCCACCGCGCGGAACACCTGGGCGGGGTCGAGGTCGGGGCCGGTGATCTCGGACTGCAGTTCGGAGCCGAGGATGTTCACGAGCAGCTCGGTGTCGCTGCTGGTGTTCAGGTGCCGGCGGTCCTTGTGGAACAGCTCGCCCGTGAGCTCGCGCGTGTTCGTCAGGTTGCCGTTGTGCACCAGCACGATGCCGTAGGGCGCGTTGACGTAGAAGGGCTGAGCCTCTTCTTCGTTCGACGCGGTGCCCTTGGTGGCGTAGCGCACGTGTCCGAGACCGATGTCGCCGAGCAGGGCGCGCATGTCGCGGGTGCGGAACGCCTCGCGCACCTGGCCGCGGGCCTTGTGGATGTGGAACACGCCGCTGGACTCGGCCGTGGCCATGCCCGTGGAATCCTGTCCCCGGTGCTGGAGCAGGAGGAGCGCGTCGTAGATCTCCTGGTTGACCGGGCCCTGCCCGGCCATGCCGACGATGCCGCACATGAGGTGTTAGCTGGCTCCGTTCGCCGGCGTGCCGGCATCCGCATACGTTCCGACCAGGCGCACGGCGCCGCCGTCGACGCCCTTGGCGCCCTGTTCGTACTCGCCCTCGGGGCGGGCGCCGTCGCGCACGACGCCGACCTGCCACGTGGCGATGCCCTCGGCCTGCAGTGCCGCGATCGCGGCCTCGGCCACCTCGGGGGCGACGACCGCGAGGAAGCCGATGCCGAGGTTCCAGGTGCCCTCGGTGGCCGTGAGCTCGAGGCCGCCCATGTCGGCGAGCACGCGGAACACCGGCGACGGGCTCCACGTCGAGCGGTCGACGTCGACCCAGCTGTCCTGCGGCAGCACGCGCGCGAGGTTGGCGGCGATGCCGCCGCCCGTGACGTGGCTGAGGGAGTGGATGCCGGTGCCCACCGCGCCGTCGTCGAGCAGGCGCAGCAGCGGCGAGGTGTACAGGCGCGTGGGCTCGAGCAGTGCCTCGCCCCAGGTGCCGCCGAGCTCGGCCGAGGCCGAGCCGTACGCGATGCCCGCGCCCGTGATGATGTGACGCACGAGCGAGTAGCCGTTGGAGTGCAGGCCGCTGGAGGCCAGCGCGAGCACGACGTCACCGCTGCGCACGCGGTCGGCGCCGAGGATGCGGTCGGCCTCGACCACACCGGTCGCCGCTCCCGCGACGTCGTAGTCGTCGATGCCCAGCAGGCCGGGGTGCTCGGCGGTCTCGCCGCCCACCAGCGCGGTGCCGGTCATCGCGCAGCCGCGCGCGATGCCCGCGACGATGTCGGCGATGCGCTGAGGCACGACCTTGCCGCACGCGATGTAGTCGGTCATGAACAGCGGACGCGCACCGACCACGACGATGTCGTCGACGACCATGCCGACGAGGTCTTCGCCGATCGTGTCGTGCTTGTCGATGGCCTGCGCGATCGCGACCTTGGTGCCGACGCCGTCGGTGCTGGTCGCGAGCAGGGGCCGCGCGTAGTCGCGCAGGGCGGAGGCGTCGAAGAGACCGGCGAATCCGCCGACCCCGCCGAGCACCTCGGGCCCGTGCGTGCGGCGCACGGCCGACTTCATCAGTTCGACGGCGAGATCTCCGGCGGCGGTATCGACGCCTGCGGCGGAGTATGGGTTTTCGTGGGGAGCGGAAGCCACCGCAACAGACTACCCGGGCTCGACACGCGCGGGTGTCCGCGCGTCGACGCAAGGCCCGGTCGCACAGGCGGTGCGAATCCCTACAATGACGCCATGACGGGCGGGCAGCCGGAGTGGGTGATCCGCGAAGACGCGGCGCAATCGGTGCTCGTCGCGCTCTATCTGCGTCAGGTCATCGGCATCCGGGCCCCCGAAGAGCTCCCGGCGCTGCGCCGCGTGCCCACGCCTCTCACGGTGTCGAGGTCGGACGACGCGCAGGCCCGGCTCGAACGCGAGTGGCGGGAGTACTGGGCCATGACCGTCGAACCGCAGGCGCACCCCTCCCCCGTCCCCCTCGAGCTCATCGACGGCTTCGACACTCTCGTGACCCTCCCCGAGGGGCGAGCCGAGGCACTGCGGGCGGCGATCGACGACCACGCCGACGACGCCGTCGAGTTCGCGCGCCTGTCGCACGACCGCTACTCCCGCGAGGCGGCGGCGCGCCCCGGGGTGTCGTACCGCGCCTACGCCAGCGCGATCGCGGCGCACGAGCGCATCGTGGGGCGACGCGCGCACTCGTTCGAACTCAACGTGCAGGTGCTCCCGCTCGCCCAGCGGGGCGTGTGGTGGATCGGCTCGCTCACGGTCGCGGTGACCGACGGCCTGCGCGGCGACGTCGCCGCGTTCGACACGGCGATCCACCCGATCATCGCCGAACTGGCGTGACGCGGGTCAGACCTCGTACTGTTCGTGGTCGACCATCACCTGGCGGGTGCGGCCGCCGAGCGTGCGCTCGAAGATGAGGGCGACGATCGCGGCGAGCACGACACCGACGACGACGCAGATCAACGCGGTGAAGCCGAAGACCTGCAGCTCGGAGTACACGACCTGCGTGTAGGGGCTGAGGTTGGAGCCGTCGATCGCGAACGTGAGGATGAGGGCGGCCAGGATGCCGAGGAAGGCACCCGCGGCCAGGAAGACGCCGTACTTCGGCGCGCGGCGGACGGTCACGGTCTCGATGTCGTCGCGGACGTACACCGGTCGTTCGGGGGCGGGCTGCTCGGCCATAGGCCCATTGTCCCACCGCCGGGCGCGCAGCGGGTCGTGGGTTCGCGCGGGGGCGGATGCCGAGGACGCACCCCTTCGCCGAGACCGCATTCGCGCGGCGTCGGCGATTCGGCGGTTCCGCCCGGCGAGGGACGCCGCCGCGGATCAGCGCGCGGCGGAGGGCGGGGCCGTCGAGCCGCGCACGATGAGCTGCGAGGGCAGCACGGTCTCGCCGATCGACGCCGCGCCCGACATCGCCTGCAGCAGCAGGTCGACGGCGAGGGCCCCGGCGCGGGCGATCGGCATCCGCACCGTGGTGAGGCTCGGCGTGACGGCTCCGGCGAGCTCGATGTCGTCGATGCCCACGAGGCTGACGTCGTCGGGGCACACGCGCCCGAGCTCGGCCATGCCGGCTTCGAGCCCGAGGGCGACGAGGTCGTTGTAGGCGATGACCGCGGTGGCGCCGCTGGCGACGGCCGCCGCGGCTCCCGCTCGCCCGCCCTGGATCGAGGCAGCGTGGTTGCTCAGACGGGTGAGGCGGATGCCGAAGCGCTCGCACGCGCGCGCCACGGCGTCGGCACGCTGTTCGTCGGCCCACGATCCGTGCGGGCCGGAGGCGTACGCGACGTGATGGTGGCCGAGGGCGGAGAGGTGCTCGACCGCCTGGGTCGGCCCGCGCTCGGCGTCCATCACGACGCACACGGCGCCGTCGATCACGCGGTTGACGATGACGTGGGGGGTGTCGGCCACGAGCGAGAGCACTTCGCGCTCGGGAAGGCGCGGGGAGCACAGCAGCAGTCCGTCGGTGCGGCATCCGAGCTCGATCGCCTCGCGCTCGCGGCGCAGGTCTTCGTCCGCGTCGAACAGCACGATGCGATGCCGGCCGTGCCACGCCTGCCCCTGGATCGCCTTGAGCAGGGTCGCGTAGACGGGGTTCGCGGCATCCGGCACCACCACCGCGATCGTTCGGGTGCCGACGGCCGCCTGCGGCGTGGCGTAGCCGAGCTCGGCCGCGGCGCGGCGCACTCGCTCGAGGGTCGCGGGGGCGAGGCGGTCGGGCTCGCCGAAGGCGCGCGACGCCGTGGCGATCGACACACCCGCGTGCCGTGCCACCTCGGTCAGGTTCGCCGCCATCACCACCGTCTCTCTGCCGTCGTTCCATCATCGTGCATGCCGACCTGAAAACTGTTGACAAGTTTGTACAAACACTGCACACTGCTTTCATGCCGATCATCGACGATCTCACCCGGTCGAGCCCCGCCGCCCCGGCGGGAGCCCGCGCATGAGCGCGATCCTGCGCCGCGGCGCGAGCCTCCCCACGGCAATCCCCTCCGCCCCCTCGGGCGCCGGCATCCTGCACCTCGGACTCGGCAGCTTCCACCGCGCCCACCAGGCCGTCTACACCGCGGCCGCGATGCGCGCCGAGGGCGGCGACTGGGGCATCGTCGGCGTCGCCTCGCGCTCGCGCCGGGTCGTCGACGCCCTGCACGCGCAGGACCACCTCTACTCCGTCGCGACGGTCTCGCCCGCGGGCACGACCCTCGACATCCCCGGGGTGCACACCGACTCGTACGTCGCCGCCGACGACCCGGCCCGCGTGGTCGCCGACCTCGCCGACCCGCGCATCCGCATCGCGACGCTCACGGTGACCGAGAACGGCTACAGCTACTCCAACGCCACCCAGCGCCTCGACGTCGCCGACCCGATCGTCGCCGCCGACCTGCGCGGGGGCGCCCCCCGCTCGACCATCGGCCAGCTCGCGCGCGGCCTGCAGCGCCGGGCCGCGGCGGGCGGAGAGCAGATCGCGATCCTCAGCTGCGACAACCTGCTGTCGAACGGCTCGCACACCGAGAAGCTCGTGCGGGCCTTCCTGCAGGAGCTTCCGGATGCCGAGTCGGCCGACGCCCTGGCCTACCTGGACCGCGCCGTGACCTTCCCCTCGAGCATGGTCGACCGCATCGTGCCCTCGACCACCCCCGAGCTGACCGACCGCGTGGCCGCTCTCCTCGGCGTGCGCGACGAGGTCCCCGTGCCGGCCGAGCCCTTCACGATGTGGGCGATCGAAGACCGCTTCGCGGGCGGCCGCCCGGCGTGGGAGGCCGGCGGCGCGGTGTTCACCGACGAGGTGGGCGCGTACGAGCTGCTCAAGGTGCGCCTGCTCAACGGCACGCACTCGCTGATCGCCTACCTCGGCGCCCTGCGCGGGGTTCCCACGATCCCGGATGCCATCGCCCTGGCCGACGTCGAAGCCGCCGCCACCGCGATCCTGCGGGGCGAGTACGAGCCCTCGGTCACCGCTCCGCGGGGCGTCGACATCGCGGCGTACGAGCGCGACCTGTTCGCCCGCTGGGGCAACAGCGCGCTCGGACACCGCACGAGCCAGGTCGGCTCCGACGGGTCGGTCAAGCTCGGCCAGCGCATCCCCGGCCCGGTCGCCCAGGCGTTCGAGCGGGGGGAGTTCCCGCACCTGATCGCCCTCACGGTGGCCGCATACCTCGCCTGCATCGCCCCGCCCGCGGGCTTCGACCCCGGCCCCCACGCCGCGGCGATGACCGACCCGGCGCGCGAGCGCCTCACCGCCGTCGCCACCCGCGGCGGCCGCGACCTCGCCGCCCGCGCGATCGTCGATCTCCAGTTGTTCGGCGAAGACCTCGCGCACCGCACCGTTTTCGTCGACCGCGTGGGCGACCTGCTCGACACGATCGTCGAGCGGGGCGTCGACAGTGCGATCGCCGAGAGCCTCTCGGCATCCGGCACCCTCGCCCCCACCGCCCCCTGACCCATCCGCGCCCACCCGGGCGCACAGACTCGAAGGAGACGCGATGAAGCTTCTCGCGATCCACGCCGCGGAAGACATCCGCTGGGAAGACCGCCCCGCCCCCGAACCGGGCGACGGCGAGGTGCGGCTTCGCGTGCGCTACGTCGGCATCTGCGGGTCGGACCTGCACTACTACTTCCACGGCAAGAACGGCGAGTACGCGGTGCGCGAGCCCCTGACCCCCGGTCACGAGCTGTCGGCCGAGGTCGACCTCGACCCCTCGGGTCGGCTGGCGCCGGGCACGCCCGTCACCGTGCACCCCGCGCGCTTCGGCCCTTCGGTGCCGGGCCTCGAGGAGCGCCCGCACCTGCGTGCGGGCGGCGACTACCTCGGTAGCGCCGCGGGCTTCCCGCACCGACAGGGCGGAGCCGCCGAGCTGCTCGTGGTCGAAGAGCACATGATCCGCGTCCTGCCCGAGGGGCTGTCGCTCGAGCGCGCCGCCCTCGCCGAGCCCCTCGCCGTCGCCATCCACGCGGTGAGCCTCGCGGGCGACCTCTCCGGCAAACGCGCGCTCGTCATCGGCTCCGGCCCCATCGGCCTGCTCGTCGCGGCGGCCGCCGTGCACGCGGGAGCCGAGCTGGTCGGCGCGAGCGACGTGCGCCCCGAACCGCTCGAGCGCGCCCGCGCCCTCGGTGCGGGCGAAACCTTCCTCGTGGGCACCGACACGATCGAGAACGAGTCGTTCGACGTGGTCTTCGAGTGCTCCGGCGTCGGAGTGGCCCTCACGCAGGCCGTCCGCGCCGCCCGCCGCGCCGGCACCGTCGTGCAGGTGGGCATGCTCCCGGATGCCGAGCTCGGGGTGAACCTCGCCCCGATGCTCGCGAAGGAGCTGACGCTGCGCGGAGCCTTCCGCTTCTCGAGCGAGATCGACGACGCCATCGCGATGCTCGCCTCGACCGACGCGCTCGACACCGTCGTGTCGCACGTCGTCCCCGCCGCCGACGCGGTCAGCGCGTTCGCCGTTGCGCGGGACTCCTCGGCATCCGCCAAAGTCCTGCTCGCTCTCTGAGCAAGCCCCTCGAACATCCCCCGACACCCCAGCGATTCCGCTACGCATCACCTACGAAGGAGTAATCCGATGAGCAGCTCATCCGCCCCCGGCGTCGACGCCTCGACGTCGCCGCCCGTCGCCACACGGTCCGTCGGCGACCT
Source organism: Microbacterium sp. BH-3-3-3 (assembly GCF_007679045.1). Lineage (GTDB taxonomy): Bacteria > Actinomycetota > Actinomycetes > Actinomycetales > Microbacteriaceae > Microbacterium > Microbacterium algihabitans. The sequence continues at coordinate 1,118,170 of NZ_VEFS01000001.1, forward strand.
CGCCCGCGCCGCCGTCTCGGGCTGGCTCGGCACCGCCCTGGAATTCATGGACTTCCAGCTGTACTCGCTCGCCGCAGCCCTCGTCTTCAGCCAGATCTTCTTCGCCGGCGGCGACGCCGCGATGGCGGTCGTTCTCGCGATGGCCACCTACGGCGTGGGCTACGTGGCCCGCCCGGTCGGCGCCTTCTTCTTCGCCCGCATCGGCGACAAGATCGGCCGCAAGCAGGTGCTGTTCTACACGATCCTGCTCATGGGCGCGGCGACCACCCTCATCGGCGTGCTGCCCACCTACGAGCAGGTCGGCATCCTGGCCCCGATCCTCCTCGTGGTGCTCCGCCTCGCCCAGGGCTTCGGCGCCGGCGCCGAGATCTCGGGCGCGGGCGTCATGCTCGCCGAGTACGCCCCCGACAACCGCCGCGGCGTCGTCGCCTCGCTCGTCGCGCTCGGCACCAACTGCGGAACGCTGTTCGCCTCGGGCATCTGGGCGATCCTGCTCGCCGTGATGATGGAGAGCGACGTCATCGCCTGGGGCTGGCGCATCCCCTTCATCGGCAGCGCGATCATCATGCTCTTCGCCCTGTGGGTGCGCTTCAACCTCAAGGAGAGCCCGGTCTTCGAGGAGCGCACCGACGTCGTCGACGGCAAGGCGCTCTCGCGCGCCGAGCTGCACAAGGTCGCCACCGAGACCAACGACATCCGCACGCTCGAGTCGCTGCAGAAGAAGCCGCTCAAGGCCGTTCTCGTGTCGTTCTTCCTGCGCTTCGGCCAGGCCGGCAACTCCGGCATCGTGCAGACGTACCTCATCTCGTTCATCACGATCACCCTCGCGATCTCGAAGGAGGTCGGTCCCGAGATCGTCATCGTCTCGTCGCTGATCGGCTTCCTCACGATCCCGCTCGTCGGCTTCCTCGGCGACAAGTTCGGCCGCCGCCGCATGTACATCGTCATGTCGGCGCTGTCGCTGCTGCTGATCGTGCCGGCGCTGCTGATGATCAACTCCCGCGAGGTGGGCGCGATCTTCGTCGGCTACGCCCTGATCCACAACATCTCGGTGCTGGGCCTGGCGTCGATGGAGAACATCTCGATCCCCGAGATCTTCGGCGCCCGCAACCGCTACACCCTCACCGCCGTCGTCCGCGAGGTCGCCGCGATCATCGCCACCGGTATCGGCCCCGTCGTCGCCGCGGCCTGGGTGGCCGCCGCCACCGGCAGCATCGTCCCGATCATGGTGCTCATGGGCATCTTCACCGCGTCGGCCCTGGTCGCCGCGATCGTGGCCCCCGAGTGGACCGGTCGCGATCTGCGGGATCCCCGCCCCGCGATGTGATCCCGCGGGGTCGCTCTCGGGCGGCCCCGCACCCGGGCGGGTTCGTGACGGCGGACCCGCCCGGCATCGCTCCCCTCCCGCGCGTCCTCCCGGGGCGCCCAGCGTGGCCCCGGGTCCACGTTCGACGCCCCGGGGCCAGCTCTGACGCCCCTGCGGGTGCGTCGCTGCCACATCCAGCGCCCCGGGGCCACGAATCGCGCCCCGCTTCGACCCGCCACCTCCCCTCCGCCAGAAAGTCCGCACATGAGCATCGCCTCCGTCGACGTCATCGTCACCAGCCCCGGCCGCAACTTCGTCACCCTGAAGATCACCACGAGCGACGGTGTCGTCGGATGGGGGGATGCCACCGTCAACGGCCGCGAGCTGTCTGTGGCGTCGTACCTCTCCGACCACCTCGCCTCGATGCTCATCGGCCGCGACGAGGACCGCATCGAAGACACCTGGCAGTACCTCTACCGCGGGGCGTACTGGCGCCGCGGACCGGTGACCATGGCCGCGATCGCCGCGGTCGACATGGCGCTGTGGGACATCAAGGCCAAGAAGGCCGGGATGCCGCTGTACCAGCTGCTCGGAGGCGCGAGCCGCGACGGCGTGCGCGTCTACGCCCACGCCTCGGGCACCGACTTCGAGGCCCTCTCGAACGCGATCACCGGATACCGCGAGCTCGGCTTCACCGCCGTGCGCGTGCAGACCGGCGTCCCCGGCCTCGGGCAGATCTACGGCGTCTCGGCCGCGGGCCCGGGCGTGCGGTACGACTACGAGCCCGCGAAGCGCTCGGGCGACCGCCCCGCCGAAGAGACCTGGGACACCCGCCAGTACCTCAACCACATGCCCGGGGTCTTCTCGAAGATCCGCGAGGAGTTCGGCACCGACCTGCGCATCCTGCACGACGGCCACCACCGCATGTCGCCGATCGAAGCCGCGCGTTTCGCGAAGGACGTCGAGCCCTACGACCTGTTCTGGCTCGAAGACGCCACTCCCGGCGAAGACCAGACGGCGCTGCGGCTCATCCGCCAGCACTCGACCACGCCGCTCGCGATCGGCGAGGTGTTCAACACCGTGTACGACTACCAGACGCTCATCACCGAGCGCCTGATCGACTACGTGCGCTCGGCCGTGACCCACACCGGTGGCATCACCGCGATGAAGAAGCTCCTCGACTTCGCCGCGATCTACGGCATCCGCTCCGGCATCCACGGTCCCACCGACATCTCCCCCGTCGGCATGGCGGCGGCCCTGCACCTCGATCTCGCGATCCACAACTTCGGCATCCAGGAGTACATGCCGCACAACGAGCAGACGCTCGAGGTGTTCCAGACCTCGTTCACCTTCGACAAGGGCTTCCTGCACCCGGGCGACCAGCCCGGCCTCGGCGTCGAGCTCGACGAAGAGGCCGCCGGCGCGTTCGAGTACACGAAGGCGTACCTGCCCGTGAACCGCCTTCTCGATGGGACCGTCCATGACTGGTGAGCTTCCCGCCCGCACCGTTTCGTCGAAGCTCGTCGTGGTCGCCCGGGCATCCGCCGCGTCGGACTACGCGCCCGTGCTGGCCTCGCTCGCCGAGGCGGGGGTGCAGAGCGTCGAGCTGACGCTCACCACGCCCGGCACCTTCGACGCCTTCGCCGACCTGCGTTCGTCGTTCGACGGCGACCTCGGCATCGGCACGGTCGCGAACCTCGACCAGCTCGAGCGCGCGATCGCCGTCGGCGCCGACTACGTCGTCACCCCGATCACCTCGACCGCTCTGGTCGAGCACGCGGTCGCCGCGGGCATGCCGATCATCCCCGGTGGCCTCACCCCCACCGAGCTGTTCGCCTCGTGGTCGGCGGGCGCCTCGGCGGTGAAGGTGTTCCCGGCCGGTCAGGTCGGCCCCGGCTACCTGAAGGATCTGCGCGGACCGTTCCCCGACATCGCCGTCGTCCCCTCGGGAGGGGTGGATGCCGACAGCGCGGCCGCCTGGCTCGCGGCGGGCGCCGTGGCGGTCAGCGTCGGCGGTCCGCTGCTCGGCGACGCGTTCCGCGGCGGCGACCTGGGCGCGCTCCGCGAGCGGGCCGAGCGGTTCGTCGCGGTGTGCGCGGGGTCGGACCTGCTCGCGGGGCGGAGCGCGTGACCCGCGTCGTCACCCTCGGCGAGACGATGGCGCTCGCCCGCACGACCGAGGTCGGCTCGCTCCGGCACGCCGCGGGCCTGGCGCTCGGCATCGGTGGCGCGGAGACCAACGTCGCCGTGGGCCTGCGCCGCTTGGGCGTCGATGCCGCGTGGCTCGGCCGCGTCGGCGACGACCCGCTCGGCGAGCGCATCGCGCGGGAGCTGCGGGGCGAAGGACTCGATGTGCACGCGATCGTCGACGCCGAGGCGCCGACCGGCCTGATGCTCAAGGAGCGCCCGTCCGCGGCATCCACCGCCGTGCACTACTACCGCCGCGGTTCGGCGGGGTCGCGCCTCGCGCCCGACGACGTTCCGGCGGGATGGATCGAAGACGCCGACCTGTTGCACATCACGGGCATCACGCCCCTGCTGTCCGACACCGCTCGCGCCGCCGTGCTCTCGGCCGTCGAGCGCGCCCGCGCGGCCGGCGTCGCGGTCAGCTTCGACGTCAACTACCGCTCCGCCCTGGCGTCCCCCGCGGTCGCGGGACCGATCCTCCGCGAGATCGCGGCGCTGTCGACCCTCGTCTTCGGCGGGGTCGAGGAGTTCGCCCTGATGAGCCCGGATGCCGCGGAGTCGCTCCTCGATTGCGGCGTGCAGCACGTGGTGGTCAAGCGCGGCCCGGGTGGGGCCGCCGCCTTCACGGCGACCGGTGCCACCGAGGCTCCGGGCTTCGTCATCGACCCTCTCGACACCGTGGGCGCGGGCGACGCGTTCGTCGCGGGCTACCTCAGCGCTTACCTCGAGGGCCTCGACGTGGCCGACACGTTGGTCCGCGCCAACGCCTGCGGCGCGATGGCCTGTCTCGTGCCCGGCGACTGGGAAGCCGCGCCCACGCGCCGCGACCTCGAGCGCTTCCTCACCGGCGGCGGCGACCCGGTCCGGCGCTGACGCGGTCGGACCGGCGCTGCCCCGACCACCGCTCGAGATCACGCGATCCTGCGCAGCTCGTTCGGGGAATCTCGAGCGGATCGTGCACCCGGCGGAGAGCCGCGGATGCCGCGACCCGGGCTACGGCCGCAGCGGCAGCAGCGCGCTGATGTCGGCGCGCACGCCCGAGGCGACGATGCGGCCCGCGGTCACGGCATCCGCCCAATGCTCTTGCCCCGTCGCCACGGCGATCCACGTCGCCGCATCGGTCTCGACCACGTTGGGCGGAGTGCCGCGCGTGTGCCGGGGGCCCTCGATCACCTGCACCGCGCCGAAGGGCGGCACGCGCATCTCGACCGAGTTGCCCGGGGCCTTTTCGACGAGCAGCTGCAGCAGGTAGCGCACGGCCGTGGCGGTCGCCGGGCGCGGGGCGTCTCCAGCGGCGACCGCGGCGAGCGCTGCGCGACCGTCTCCGGTCTCGATGCGGCGGGGAGGCATGGCATCCACGGTACCCGCGGAGCAGGGGGGGGTCTGCGTCTCGCGGCGCGCGCGAACCTCGGCGATTCGCACAACCTCAGTCGCATCCCACCGCCGCGGGCTGAGGTTGCGCAGATGACGGAGGGTGTGACGCCTTCCCCACGCCGACACCCGCGCACGAGCTCAGCGATTCGCACAACCTCCGTGGCATCCCACCGCCGCGGGCTGAGGTTACGCAGGTCGCTGAGCGTGCGCGCCTTCCGCATCGCGGCGCGAAGGCACGGACCCGCGCTCGATAGGCTGACCGCGTGAGAATCCTGGTCCTCGGTTCGGGCGCGCGCGAGCACGCCATCATCCTCGCCCTGCGTTCGGAGGAGGCCTCGCACGCCATCTTCGCCGCCCCCGGCAACGCCGGGATCGCCCGAGAGGCTCACCTGGTCGACCTCGACCCGATGAACCCGACGGCCGTGCTCGAGTTCGCCAAGAGCGAGGCGATCGACCTCGTCGTCGTCGGCCCCGAGGCACCTCTCGTCGCCGGTGTCGCCGACCCGCTGCGCGCGCACGGCATCCCCGTGTTCGGCCCGGGCAAGGCGGCCGCCCAGCTCGAGGGGTCGAAGACCTACGCGAAGCGCATCATGGATGCCGCGGGCGTGCCCACCGGAGGAGCCGTGCGCGCGCACGACAGAGACACCGTCGAAGCCGCCCTCGACCGGTTCGGCGCCCCCTACGTCGTCAAGGCCGACGGGCTGGCCGCGGGCAAGGGCGTCATCGTGACCTCCGACCGCGCCGCCGCCCTCGCCCACGCCGAGAGCTACCTGCCGAGCGGCGCCGTGCTGATCGAGGAGTTCCTCTCGGGCCCCGAGGTTTCGCTCTTCTTCCTGAGCGACGGCGACCACGTCGCCCCGCTCAGCCCCGCGCAGGACTTCAAGCGCCTCCGCGACGGCGACGAAGGGCCCAACACGGGCGGCATGGGCGCGTACTCTCCGCTGCCGTGGCTCGACGAGCGCTTCGGTGGCGAAGACGAGTTCGTCGCCCTCGTGACGCGCGAGATCGCCGAGCCCGTGATCCGGCAGATGGATGCCGAGGGCACCCCCTTCATCGGACTCCTCTACGCCGGGCTCATCCTGACCGAGCAGGGCGTGAAGGTCATCGAGTTCAACGCCCGTTTCGGCGACCCCGAGACGCAGGTCGTGCTGCCGCGACTGATCGACCCCCTGTCCCGCCTTCTGCTGGCGGCGGCTTCGGGCACGCTCGAGGATCAGCCGCGCCCCGCCTTCGCCGAAGCGACCGCCGTGACGGTCGTGCTCGCGAGCGAGGGGTACCCCGAGATCCCGCTGACGGGACGGGTGCTGACCGGACTCGACGCGGCCGAAGAGGTCGACGGAGTGCACGTCGCTCACGCGGCCACGGCCCTGCGTGACGGCGAGCTCGTCGCCACCGGCGGGCGCGTGCTGAGCGTGGTCGCGACCGGCACGACCTTCGCCGAGGCGCGTGAGGCGGCCTACGCGGGGCTCGAGCGCATCGGCCTCGAGGGCGGACAGTTCCGCACCGACATCGCAGCGCGGGTCGCCCAGAGCTGAGCGCCCCCGCGGGGGACTCGCATCGCGGCCCTCGAGAGCGCGACCGAGCCCGACGAGCGGTCGACCGCCGACACGACGAAGACCCCCGACCGCAAGGGCCGGGGGTCTCGGTTCAGAGGCTCAGGAGCGACGCGCTCGGCGACGGACGATGAACACGGTGGTCAGGCCGGCCACGAGAAGACCGACCGCGAGCGCCAGCGCGACGGTGGCATCGGTACCGGTCACGGCGAGTCCGCTCGGGCTGCTCGGGGTGTTCGGCTGCGACCAGGTGGGAGGCACCGACGGCGACGCCGAGGGGCTCGCGACGGGCTGAGACGGTGACGGCGAGGGGCTCGCACCCGGGGTGGACGGGGACGGGCTCGCACCCGGCGCAGGGCTCGCACCCGGGTTCGACGGCGACGGCGACGGACCAGCACCCGGGCTCGACGGCGACGGAGACGGGCTCGCACCCGGCGCAGACGGCGAGGGGCTCGCACCCGGGTTCGACGGCGACGGCGACGGACCAGCACCCGGGTTAGACGGCGACGGCGACGGACCGGCACCCGGGCTCGACGGCGACGGCGACGGACCGGCACCCGGGCTCGACGGCGACGGCGAAGGACCAGCACCCGGGCTCGACGGCGACGGCGACGGACCAGCACCCGGGCTCGACGGCGACGGCGAAGGACCAGCACCCGGGCTCGACGGCGACGGCGACGGGCTCGCACCCGGGCTGGAGGGCGACGGCGAAGGGCTCGCACCCGGCTCAGACGGCGACGGGCTCGGCTCGGACGGCGTTCCGGGCGGAGGGCAGTCTTCGGCGGCGGAGATCGTGTTGGTGTCGAGCGTCACAGCCCCGTTCAGCGCGATGACTCGCCCCTCGACCTGAGCCGCGGTGGTCACGGTGACCGACTGGTCGGCGACGACGGTGCCCTGGAAATCGGCCGCGGTTCCGAGGGTGGCCGAGCTGCCCACCTGCCAGAACACGTTGCACGCCGTCGCTCCGCCGGTGATGGCGATGCGACTCGACGATCCGATGATCAGAGTGGATTCGGCTTGAAAGACCCAGACCGAGTCCTCGCCACCCGTGAGTGTCAGGGTGCCGGTGTCGGCCAGCGAGAGCGCCCCGCCCGAGTAGACGCCCGGCGACAGCGACAGGGTGTTGAGCTCGGCGAGCCCGGTGCGGGTCGGTGTGAGCGAAGCGGCGGTGCCGTATGCCGTCAGCGCGTCGCGCTGCGCTTGCACGGCCACGGCGTCGGTCTGGTGCACCGTTCCGTTGACGACACCGTTGGGCAGACCACCGAAGCCGGTGATCGATGTGCCGGGAGCGATCCCGAGGTCGCCGTTGACGACCGTGGGACCGGTGTTGGTGACGGCGCTGGCGCCTAAGACGCCGTAGTCGATCGCCGTACCGAGGTCGATGGGACCGTCGGCGACGGTGGCGGCGGAGGCCTGGGAGATCAACCCGGCCCCCAGGAGTGCAGCGAGGCCCACACCGGTGATGGCCAGGGTGAGAGGGCGGATGTTGCGGGACGTGGCCATAGTGGCCCCTGTCTGATGACGAAGAGGCATAAGCGAACGTCGACGACGCATGATCTCCGGTTCTCGAAGTATGTTGCACTCAGCTGGCTCATAGGATCATTCGGAGCTATTGGCGACCAACTGCCAGGTTCACCGCCCCTGCGTGCATCGTCGGCACGTGCGCCGCTAACGTATGGGCCATGGTCGACAGGGACGCCATGGAACGCGGTCGAGCGATCTTCGACCCGATCGCCGAGCGCGAATGCGCGTCGCCCGGCGTCGACATCGGGCGAATGTTCGGCACTGAAGGACTCCGCATCCGCACGAAGGTCTACGCCTTCGTCGTGCACAACGGCTCGCTGGTCGTGAAGCTGCCCGAGAAGCGGGTCGGCGACCTCGCCGCCGCCGGCGATGCCGAGCCGATGGTCATGCGGGGGCGACCGATGCGCGAATGGGCCGAGGTGACGGTCGAGGCCGGACCCGACCGATGGGCCGCCCTGATCGCCGAGGCCCGCGGCTTCGTCGACGAGATCACGCCGTAGCCTCGACCGATGAGTTCGACCGCATACGACGCCCGGGCCGACGAGTACATCGCCGCCCTCGGGTCGATGGATGCCGTGCACCCCGTCGACCGCGGCATCGTCGACACGTGGGCACGAGCGGTGGAGGGACCGGTCCTCGACGCCGGCTGCGGCCCGGGACACTGGACCGCGCACCTCGCCGGACGCGGCCTCGACGTGCAGGGCGTCGACCTCGCGCCGCGGTTCGTGACGCACGCGCGGGCGGCGCATCCCGGCATCCGGTTCGATCTGGGCAGCATCGACGACCTCGAGATTCCGGATGCCGCCCTGGCCGGCGTCGTGTCGTGGTTCTCGACCATCCACCACGCGCCGGCCGACATCGGCACCCCGCTGCGCGAGTTCGCTCGGGTGCTGCGGCCGGGCGGCACGCTGCTGCTCGGCTTCTTCGTCGGCGCGACTCTCGAGCCGTTCGCCCACGCCGTCGCCCCCGCGTGGCGCTGGCCGGTCGAGGCTCTCGCCGACCGCCTCGATGCCGCCGGGTTCGACGTGACCGAGACGCACACGCGCTCGACCCGCGGCGAGCGCCCCGTCGGTGCGATCACCTGCGAGCGGCGGGCCGCGTGAGCGAGTTCGGGTCGTGGCGATTCGCGCGTGCCACCGCGGCAGACGCCCCAGCCGTCGCCGCATTCCAGACGATGGTGTGGGACCAGACGTACAGCGGGTTGATCGCCGAGGAGATGCTCGCGGCGACTTCGACCGACCGCACGTCACGGTGGACGGAACGAATCTCGACCGGCGAACGCGACGTGACTCTCGCGCGAATCGGGAGCGAGATCGTGGGGGTGGCGAGCACCTCGAAGGGGACGCCTCCGCACTACGGGCTGCCCTCGACGGAGCTGTGTTCTTTTTCCCTCCGCACCGATGTCCGTGGAACGGGTCTTGCGGATCAGCTCCTCCGTGAGGCGATCGGCCGGGAGGACGCACACCTCCTGGTCTTCGACGTCAACGAGCGTGCCAGACGCTTCTATCGGCGCCACGGGTTCGTTTCGTTCGGCGATCCGCAGCTCGATGAAGGCACGGGGCTGATGGAACGGCGAATGGTGCGTTCGCACTTCGGCGCCAGTGAGTTCTCGACCTGACACGCCACCCGAGCGGAGGAGTTTCGGCGAGCGGAGGACCGCCGCCGCGGCATCCGTCCTCCCCTCGCCGAATCCCCTCCGGAGCGCCCCGCGCGATCGGATCACGAACCCGGCGTGACGAAACTGCCCGTCACCCCGTCTTACCCATGTGCCGCTTGTGCGGACTCCGAGACCGCCCGGCCGACGCGCCCCCAATTTCCGCGTCGGCCGGGTGCCGCGACTCGGCACAGCGCTCTGCGGATGCGCGGCTGCGGCGATGCGCGGTCAGGATCGAGGCGAGAGCAGAGCCTCGATATCGTCGACGAGGCCCGCAGCGCCCGGCGCAACGGCAATCGCCTGCCCGATCCGGCGGGCGTTCGCCGCGTAGCGCGGGTCGGCGAGGATCCGCCGAACCGCCGAGCGCATGGCATCCGGGGTCGGGCGACCCGTGCGGAGGTTCACTCCCACACCGGCGTAGTGCACGCGAGCGGAGGTCTCGACCTTGTCTTCGGAGTCCCCGGCGATGACGATCGGCACACCGTGGCGCATGGCGTGATGCAGACCGCCGTATCCGCCGTTGGTCACGAGGACGCTCGTCCGGGCGAGGAGTTCGTCATAGGGGAGGTAGCTCGCGGCGAAGGCGTTCGCGGGCAGGGGAGGAAGAGTGTCGACCGGCCGGCCGCCGGTGGTGACGGCGACCTGAACGGGCAGGTCGGCGAGCGCGGTGAGGGTCGGGAGGATGACCTCGCTGTAGTCGGTGTTGGCGACGGTGCCCTGCGTGACGTGCACGAGCGGGAGGCGTGGATCGAGGTCGTCGAACCAATCCGGCGCCGGGATGGGACGAGCGGACGCCGTGGGCATCGGGCCGTAGAAGCGCAGGTGCGTGGGGGCATCGCTGCGCGGGTATTCGAACTCCTCGACCGTGAAGTGCGCGAGCAGGTCGCTGCGCGAGAGGACGTCCATGAAGAACGCGCCGTTCAAGCGTGGCGCGCCGACATCTGCGAGGAACCGGTCGAGGCTGCGGTGCACGGGGCGCAAGACGGCCTTGGCCGTCACCCCCAAGGCCCGGTTGCGCAGACGATTGAGCAGGGGCTGACGCAACGGCGTGAGGCCGAGCCCGTAAGGCGGCGCGTCACGGCTCGAGAAACCGGCCGCGGTGATGCCGCACATGACGGTGAGCGGCCGTTGCGAGCGCGGCCGGGCGAAAAGCGTCTGCACCCCGAGAAAGGTCATGTCGTGCAGCACGACGTCGGCCGGCTCGTCGCGCAGGATGCGCTCGAGCACCGACGCCGCCGGGGCCGCGGGCTCGACGAAAGCGCGCTCGACCCCGCGGTTGATCGTGGCGAGCCCGCGTTCGCGTTCGTCGCCGTCCATGCCGATGTCGTCGAGCGTGTCCGCTTCGGGCGGGAGGGACAGGAACCGGATGCCGGTGGCCTCGACCACCGCTCGATAGCGGGCGCCCGTGAGCAGGCGCACATCCCACCCGCGTCGCTGGAGTTCGGCGGCGACGACGAGCAGGGGACCGACATGCCCGACGGCGGGCATGCTGCAGATCAGGGCGGAGGAGGTCATGTCTCTGTCTTTCGAGGACGGCCCCGCCGAGGGCTCACGCGAGATTGTCGGCGAGGCGGGTGAGTTGTGCGGTGAGCCACGACCGGTAGGCCGCGACATCCCACCCGCGGGCGACGATGAAGTGCGTCCACGGGTCGGGGCCGGTGATCAGGCCGAGGACGTCGGCGGCGAGAGCGAGCTGGTCGATGCGGATGCGATCGCGCTGCAGGAACCAGCCGGCCGCGATCGTCATGTCACGGTGGCGCCGCATCTCGAGGTCGAGATAGGCGGCACGCACCTCGGGGTCGCCGTCTGCGGCGGCGAGCATCGCCCGCACGATGGCCGCGGAGCGCTTGTTCGCCTCGATGAGGAAGTCGACATACAGCGCGATTGCCGTGTCCGTGTCGGGCTCGCTCATGATGGCGACGAGCTCGGGACGCTCGGTGAGCGGATGCCGCCCCTCGTCGCCGGCGAACGTGCGCTCGAAGGCGGCGATGAGCAGGGCGTGCTTGGGTCCGTTGAGGTGCACCGTCGGGATCGAGACCCCTGCCTCGGCGGCGATCGCCTTGATGGATGTGGCGACGTAGCCGTCGCGCACGAAGAGCCGGGCCGCCGTCTCGATGATGTTCGCGCGCGTGGCGGCGGCGTCGGCCTGCCGCTTGGGGGACTGATAGCTGCGAGGCACGTCCCACACGCTACTTCGCTGCGGTGATGCCTGCCCGGGCGATGAGGAGCCCCGCGATGATCTGCGCGCCGGTGGACACGAAGTACATGGTGTTCGTGAGCGCCTCGACGGAGTTGGCGTTGATCACCGCACCGAGGGCGAAGCCGACGAGCGAGAGCACGAGGATCGCCCACCGCGCCGCGCCCGTGAGCACACGTGCGCGGACGATCATGATGCCCCCGATCGTCAGCAAAAGACCCTGGACGGCACTCATCCCGAACAGGAACGCTGTCGCGCCGTCAACGGGTTCCGAGATCGGCAGCAGGTACCCGGCCAGCAGGTACAGGCTCTGGTTCGCGAGGAAGAACGCCCCGAATCCGAGCAGCGCGAGCTTTCCGGCGACGGACGAGCCGACGGCCCCCCGTCCATCACCGCGCCCGAGGGCGAGCGGGAACATCGCCGCGACGTGCGCGAGGGTACTGGCGAGGAAGAGCACCCAGAAGGCGGTGGCCGGGCCGGGTTCCGTCGAGACGTCGGTTCCGATCTCGAGAGCGGTGGCGACGGTCAACAGCACACCCCCGGTGAGGATCAGGATGCCGGCGGCCCGGGGCCACGAGGGGCGGACGGTGGCGGCGAGCGCGGACGGTCGGACAGCGGGGGCGGGAGCGGTCACGGGTGACTCCTTCAATGAGTGGCAGGGCGTGGAAGCGGGTCGAGGGGTCCGATCGAGAAATGACTATACACACGTATAGGTCAATCTTCGAGAGGGAGAGGAGTAGCGGTCGCCATGCCAACCCGGCGAAAGGTGGGATCGTCGTCGGAACCTGTCCAGAATTCGCCCGCTCCCACCTCGCTCACGCGTTTTCATTACGGCCACACCGTAGCGAAGTGGCAGCGGCGAAACAGCGTCGCTAGCGTCACGGCCATACCCGCACCGGAAGGCATCCCGCCCTCGTGCGTCACCACCCCGATTGCGACGCTGGCGCGATCGAACCACGTGCGTCGAGGCGATCCCGGCGATGTGGAGAACCTGCTCCCGGGACAACGCGTTCAGGACCTTCTTCCCCGGGCGCAGGATCGAGTCCGCGGCATCCGCGAGCATCCCTCCCGATGAACGCGAAACGCCGCCGCCCCCGAACGAGGGGACGACGGCGTTGCCACGGAAGGGTTACTCCCCCGCGGCCGCCGGGGCGGCCTGGGCCGCCTGCTGCGCGGGTGCCGCATCGCGCGGGGCGCCGTGCGGGCGGATCACCGAGGGGCGCTTCATGAACAGCACCGCGACGAGACCGACGGCGATGACGCAGATCGGAAGGATCAGCGACTCACCCATGGCCGTCGAGAAGCCCGCGACCACCTGCGGCGGCAGCGCACCCGAGCCGAAGCTCGCCGACGCGTCGGCGGCACCGGGCAGGTTCGCTTCGAGGCGCGCCTGCATGAACGCGGCGATGGATGCCGAGCCGATCACCGATCCGACGGTGCGGGTGGTGTTGTAGATGCCGGCGCCGGCGCCCGCCTGACGCGGCGGCAGGTTGCGCGTCGCAGTGGTGGCGAGCGGGCCCCACATTCCGGCGTTGCCGACGCCCATGAGGGCCGAGGGGATGAGGAAGGCCCAGATCGGCGCGTCATTGAGGATCAGCGCGAGGTAGAGGCCCAGTGATCCGCCGACCAGCAGCAGGCCCGGCACGAGCAGGAAGCGCGGGTCGGTGCGGTCGAGGAGCTTGCCGGCGAAGGGTGCCAGCACCCCCGAGAGGATCGCGAGAGGGATGAGCAGCAGCGCCGACTCGGTGGGGGTGAGACCCCGCGCGAGCTGCAGGTAGAACATCTGCGGCAGGGCCATGCTCGTCACGGTGAAGCCGACGGTCGCGATCGCGAGGTTGGCGACGGAGAAGTTGCGCTCGCGGAACAGGTCGAGGGGCACGAGGGGCTCGCCCTTGCTGCGCGCCTGCGTCCAGATGAAGACGCCCATCACGACGACACCGGCGGCGACCATGACCCAGATCCACGTCGCCCAGGAGTAGTGCTCGCCCTCCTGCAGGCCGAAGACGATGAGGAAGAGGCCCACGGCGCTGAGGATCACCCCGAGGATGTCGAACTTGTGGGCCGTCTTCGGCAGCTGCGGCACGAGGATCACCGCGGCGATGAAGCCGATGATGCCGACCGGGATGTTGATGAAGAAGATCCACTCCCACCCGAGGCCGTCGACGAGCAGGCCGCCCGCGAGCGGGCCGACGAGGGTCGCGACACCGGCGGTGGCACCCCACAGGCCCATGGCCGCACCGCGGTTCTGCGGCGGGAAGGTGCGCGTGATGACGGCCATGGTCTGCGGCGTCATGAGCGCGGCGCCGAGGCCCTGCACGGCGCGGGCGACGATGAGCATTTCGAGCGAGGGGGCGAGTCCGCACGCGAGCGAGGCGATCGTGAAGATCGCGAGACCCGTCAGGTAGATGTTCTTGGGTCCGAAGCGGTCGCCGAGGCGTCCGGTGATCAGCAGGGGGACCGCATAGGTGAGCAGGTAGGCGCTGGTGACCCACACGACGTTGTCGAGGTTGCTGGTGTTCGGGTCGAGCGCCGCCTTGATGGCGGGGTTCGCCACCGAGACGATCGTGGTGTCGACCAGGATCATGAAGAACCCGATGACCAGGGCCCAGAGGGCCGGCCAGGGGCTGCGTTCGGTGGTCTTGTGCGACCCGGTGCGAGTGGAGGCCGCGGAGGCGGCGCGGGAGTCGGTCATGGGGTGGTCTCCTTTGAGACGCGATGCTTCTTCTTGATGTGTTCGGGGATTTCGGCGATGCCCCAGGCGAGGGAGCGATCGGCGAGGCGCGCACGCAGGGAGTCCTGCCACGCGAGTTCGGCGTCGAGCAGAGCGGATTGCCGCTGCAGCTCGACGAGGAATTGTTCGGGGGTCTCGCGCTCGGCCGCGTTCACGAGGCCGGCGCGGTGCTCGTCGAGAGAGTCGAGGAGCAGGGCGCGGCGGGCGTCCAGCAGGTCGATCACCTCGGCGCGGTCGAGATTGTGGGCCTCCGACAGCGCGACGCGGAAGTCGCTCGGCCGGTCGATCTGGGGCAGCTCGGCGCGCACCCATTCTTCGACGGCCCGATGGCCGGCATCCCGGATCGTGTACGTGGTGCGTTCGGGGCGATTGCCGTCGCGGTCGACGCCCACTTCGGCCAGCAGACCGTCCCGCTCGAGGCGCGCGACGGTGTGGTAGATCGTGCCCTTCTGCAGGGGCACGAGGCGGTCGTCCCGACGCTCCTTGAGCAGCCGGACGAGCTCGTAGGTGTGCATGTCACCTTCGCGCAGCGTCGCGAGGATCATCACGGCGACCGGGGTGAGGCGGCTGGGCTCCGGCATCCGTCCCCCTCCATGGTCCGTGTCGACTAGTCCACGTGGACTATACGCTGTTGCGGCGCTTGAGGCGAACTCGCGCGGGTGAACATCGCGTATCGCACCGCCCTCGCCGCCGCGCACAGTCAACGCCCGGGTGGTCGTCGGCGCGGAGGGCTTGCGCCCGACGCAGAACACGCCGCGCCCGGTGCGGACGTGGCGTGTTCGGGAGGGGTTCCGGATGCCGGGACTCAGGCCGACGGCGAGTCGCCCGAGACCGTCTCGGCCTCCGCTCGCGCCTCCTCGCGTGCCTCGGCCTGCGCCGAAACCGCGCGTCGCTGGCGCCAGCGGGCGGGGATGCCGAAGATCCCGCGCTGGTTGGGCTCCTCGACCTCGAGGCCGTAGTGCTCGCCGATCGAATCGCGCAGCTGCGCCCGCTCGGCCTTGTCGTACGCCTTCATCTCGCGCCGGAACGCCACGACCGTGGCCCAGCAGATCGCGAGCAGCACGACGCTGAAGGGCAGGGCGATGCTGATCGCCGCGGTCTGCAGCGCCGTGAGCCCACCCGCCAGCAGCAGGGCGAAGGCGATGAGCGAGGTGGCGAGCGTGAAGAACACGCGCACCCAGCGCTTGGGCTCCTCTTCGCCACCGGTGGCGATCATCCCCATCACCAGAGCGCCGGAGTCGGCCGAGGTGACGAAGAAGATCCCGATGAGGATCAGGAAGCCCACCGAGATCACCACCGATCCGGGAACGCTCTGCAGCATCTGGAACAGCGCCGTCGAGACGTTCACCGACCCGTCGGCGCCGACCAGTTCGACCGTGCCGGTGAGCTCGCCGTAGATCGCGGTTCCGCCGAGCACGGTGAACCACAGGATGCCGACGAGCGTGGGCACGAGAATGACGCCGACAACGAACTCGCGCACGGTGCGACCGCGCGAGATGCGAGCGATGAAGATGCCGACGAAGGGGGCCCACGAGATCCACCAGCCCCAGTAGAACGCGGTCCAGGTGCCCTGCCAGGCCACGCCCTCGTCACCGGAGTACGCGCTGGTGGTGAAGGACAGGCTCACGAAATTCTGGATGTAGTTGCCGATCGACTGCACGACATCGCGCAGGAGGAACTCGGTGGGGCCGACGAACAGCAGGAACAGCATGAGCAACCCCGCGAGCACGAGATTGATGTTCGACAGCCACTTCATGCCCTTGCCGACGCCCGACAGCACCGAGAACAGCACGAAACCCGTGATGATGCCGACGATGATCGCCTGGCTGATGACCGACGGCGAGACGACGCCCAAGTAGTCGAGACCCGCGCTGATCTGGATGACACCGAGGCCGAGCGAGGTGGCCACGCCGAAAAGGGTGCCGACGAGGGCCGCGACGTCGATCGCGTTGCCCCAGCCGCCCTGCACGAGACGCGCACCCAGGATCGGCTCGAGCGCCCAGCGGATGGTTCGCGGCCGGCGACGGCGGTGGAACGCGTAGGCGAGGGCGAGACCGAGCACGACGTAGATCGACCACGCGTGAACTCCCCAGTGCAGGAAGGTCTGCGACATCGCCTGCTGCGCGAGCTGGTTGGGAGTGCCCTCCACGCCGGGCCGCGGCTCGATGAAATGGCTGAGCGGCTCGCTCACGCCGTAGAAGACGAGGCCGATGCCCATGCCCGCGGCGAACAGCAGCGAGAACCACGACATGGTCGAGAACTCCGGCTCGTCGTCGTCCTGCCCGAGCTTGATGTTGCCGAAGCGACTGAAGCCCATGGTGAGCGCGAAGACGACGAAGAAGGCCGCGATCAGCACGTAGTACCAGTTGAACGCCGAGACGATGAAGGTCTGCACGGCGCCGAACGTCGCTTCGGCGGCAGCCGGGAAGAGCATCGCGAACGCGATGAAGGCGAGGGCGATCGCGGCGGCGGGCCAGAAGACCCACCCGCGGATGGTGGAGTGCTTACTCCCCGCGTGGGGGTCGATGGCTACCGAGGTTCGGGGGGAGTCATCGGTCATTCCTCCGAGGGTAGTCAACGGGTCCGCCGCGCTCGGGGGGCAGGCGTCGCCGGGGGCGTTGTGACAGAATCAGCCTTCCGCGCCGTCGTGGGCGGCGGGTCGCACCCGCGATAATGAGCGGGTGACCACCGCTCCCCCGCTCGAGATCCCCGGCTGGCGCCACGTCTATTCCGGCAAGGTGCGCGACCTCTACGTCCCCGCCGACACCGCCGCAGACGCCACCCCCGCGCACCTCCTCGTCGTGGCGAGCGACCGCGTGAGCGCCTTCGACCACGTGCTCTCCCCCGGCATCCCGGGCAAGGGCGAACTGCTGACCACGCTGAGCCTGTGGTGGTTCGACCAGCTCGCCGGAGCCGACGGCGGTCGGGCGATCCCGAACCATCTGGCGGCCGATCACACGCTGCGGGGCGACGACCCGGTGTCGTTGATCCCGGATGCCGTGAGGGGGCGCGCGATGCTCGTCCGCTCCCTCGACATGCAGCCGATCGAGTGCGTCGTGCGCGGCTACCTCACCGGCTCGGGTTGGGCCGAGTATCAGGCGGAGGGCACGGTGTGCGGCATCCGGCTGCCCGAGGGCCTGAACGACGGTGACCGCCTCCCCGAGCCCCTCTACACGCCCGCCTTCAAGGCGCCGATGGGCGAGCACGACGAGAACATCACCTTCGAGCGCTCGGTCGAGCTCGTCGGTGCCGAGACGGCCGCCGCCCTGCGCGACCTCTCGCTCGAGATCTACCGCCGCGCCGCCGCGACCGCCGAGGCGCACGGCCTGATCCTCGCCGACACCAAGTTCGAGTTCGGCTTCGACGACGCGGGCGTGCTGACCCTCGCCGACGAGGTGCTCACGTCCGACTCCTCGCGCTACTGGGATGCCGAGGCCTGGCGCACCGGCACGACCCCCGCGGAGCGCATGGCGAGCTTCGACAAGCAGATCGTGCGCAACTGGCTGGCCCAGAACTGGGACAAGCAGGGCGAGCCGCCCACCCTTCCCGACGAGATCGTCGAGCGCACGCGCGAGCGCTACGCGACGCTGCTCGGCCTGCTCACCGGCGACTGACCCGCGCCCGCGGAGGCTTCGACAGCCTCACCGCAACCGCAACCGGTCCCTGAGCCGCGACCCGATCCCTGAGCCGCGACCCGATCCCTGAGCCGCGACCCGGTCCCTGAGCCGCCCGCGGTCCCTGAGCCGCCCACGGTCCCTGAGCTTGTCGAAGGGCCCCACCGACCACATCCCCCAAGGAGACACATGTTCCGCTGGAAGCTGCACGGCAACGGCCGCACGGTCGAGCCCGGGGCCGTCGTCGCCCCCGGCGAACGCCTGAACTGGGGCGCGACGGTCGCGATCGGCCTCCAGCACGTCATCGCGATGTTCGGCGCGA
Source organism: Microbacterium sp. BH-3-3-3 (assembly GCF_007679045.1). Taxonomy (GTDB): domain Bacteria; phylum Actinomycetota; class Actinomycetes; order Actinomycetales; family Microbacteriaceae; genus Microbacterium; species Microbacterium algihabitans. Next base: position 1,136,632 of record NZ_VEFS01000001.1, read on the forward strand.
CCTTCCTCGTGCCGGTGCTGACGAAGTTCCCGGTCTCGACCACGCTGCTGTTCTCCGGCATCGGCACGCTGCTGTTCCTGCTCGTGACGAAGAACCGCCTCCCCAGCTATCTGGGGTCGTCGTTCGCGTTCATCGCGCCGATCACCGCCGCCACGACCATGGCCGGCACGGGCTCGGCGCTCGCGGGCATCGTCGCCGTGGGTGTGCTTCTCGCCGTCATCGGCGTCATCGTGCAGTTCGCCGGCCTCGGCTGGGTCGACAAGGTCATGCCGCCGGTGGTCGCCGGCGCGATCGTCGCCCTGATCGGCTTCAACCTGGCGCCCGTCGCGTGGTCGAACTTCCAGCTGCAGCCCCTGCCGGGCACCATCACGCTCGTCGCGGTCATCCTGTTCAGCGTGCTGTTCCGCGGCTTCCTCGGGCGCATCTCGATCTTCCTCGGCGTGATCGTGGGCTACGTCGCGACCGTGATCATCCAGGCCGTCTCGGGCGAGACGCTCATCGACTTCGACGCCGTCGCCCAGGCGCCCTGGGTGGGCCTGCCGACCTTCCAGTTCGCCGATTTCACGACGCCCGCGACCTGGTCGGTCATCGCGATGTTCCTCCCCGTCGTGCTGGTGCTCGTGGCCGAAAACGTCGGTCACGTGCGGGGTGTGGCGGCGATGACGGATGCCACGGCCAACCGCTCCACCGGTCGCGCCCTCATCGCCGACGGTGTCGCCACGACCCTCGCCGGAACCTTCGGCGGCTCCGGCACCACGACCTACGGCGAGAACATCGGCGTCATGGCGGCGACCCGCGTCTACTCCACCGCGGTGTACTGGGTCGCCGGTCTGACCGCGATCGTGCTGAGCCTCTCGCCCAAGGTCGGCGCGGTGTTCAACACCATCCCGCCGGGCGTTCTCGGCGGCGTGACGACCGCGCTGTACGGCCTGATCGGCATCATCGGCATCAAGATCTGGGTCGACAACCGCGTCGACTTCTCGCGTCCGGTCAACCAGTACACCGGCGCCGTCGCGCTGGTGCTCGCGATCGCCGGGTTCACGATGCAGTGGGGCGACTTCCAGCTCGGCGCGATCGTGCTCGGTTCGGTCGCGGCACTGCTGATCTACCACCTCGGCAACGCGATCGCCCGCGCCCGCAAGACCGGCGCCGACGACGGCGGTCCGATCCCCGCCGTCGGCCCGTTGGGCGGCGACCCGAGCTGACGGCTCGGTCGCACACGGGACATGACATCTCACGGTCGGCGCACCCGCGTCTTCATGACATCCGTCGGCGAGATCGAAGCCGTCGTCGACGGTGACATCGTGCGCGCCGCGGGCGTGCCCTACGCTCACGCGGACCGATTCGAGAAGCCGCGCGCGCTCTCGCACCTCGGCAGCGATCCGTTCCCCGCCTTCGAGGCCTCGCCCGCCTGCCCCCAGGTGCCCACCGAGGCGTTCGAGGTCATCGGCGACCAGACCGGCGGGCTCCCGCAGAGCGAGCATTGCCAGCGGTTGACCGTCACCCTCCCCGCCGATCACGGTGCCACGGACGAGCCCCTGCCCGTCATGGTGTGGATCCACGGCGGGTCGTACGTCAGCGGAGCGGGCGATCTGCCCCTGTACGACCCCCGCGCGCTCGTCCTCCAGGAACGCGTGATCGTCGTCACCGTCACCTACCGACTCGGCGTCCTCGGCTACGTCGGCGACGGCGTGGGACGACCCGCCAATCTCGGGCTGCTGGATCAGCTCGCGGCCTTCCGGTGGGTGCAAGCCAACATCGCCTCCTTCGGGGGCGACCCGGCGCGGGTGACGGCCTTCGGCCAGTCGGCGGGGGCCGATGCCGTGCTGCATCTGATGACGGTCGACGGTGCCGCCTCGCTGTTCTCACGAGCGATCGTGCAGAGCGCTCCCCTGCGCACCATCCGCGGTCGCGCGGGGATCGGCGCGGCGATGAACGCCGCTCTCGACGAGACGCTGGTCGACGGCGACGGCCTCGACCTCGAGGTGGCGCAGGCGGCGGTGGCCCGGGCGGCCCGGAAGAGCCCGGTCGCGTTGATGGCGTTCGGACCCCAGGCGGGTCAGGATCCTCTGCCGGACGAGAACGGGATGCGCGAGCGATGGGCGCACGTCGCGCCGCGCATTCCGCTGCTGATCGGAACGACCGCTCACGAGGCACGCCTCTTCCTTCCCCTCGTTCCCGCTCTGCGCGGAGCGTCGAGGGTCCCCGTGCTCGGTCCTCTGGTGGTCTCCCTCGCCGATCGCGCACTGACCACCTGGGTCTACGGCGGCCCCGCCCGCGCCTTCGCGCGCGCGTACGAGCGTTCCGGCGGCGAGGTCGCGCGCTTCACCTTCCGTTGGCGGGCTCCGCGCAATCACTTCGGCTCCTCGCACGCGATCGAGGTGCCCTTCGTCTTCGGCTCCGAGGACGCGGCATCCGGTCTCGCCCCCTATGCCGGCGCAACCGCGGCGGACCTCGACCGGACCGGCGTGCTGATGCGCACGGCATGGGGGCACTTCGCCTACGGCCGCACCGACGACCTCCGTTCGACGCGCAATGTGGTCACGTTCCGTCGCACCGCCTGAGGCACGAGCGGCGCCACGGTAAACTGGGTCTCGGTGCGTCGGGAAGTCTGGTCGACATTTCGTCGATCGACCCCTCAGGAGGCCTCATGAGCCACGACACCACCCGCGCGCCGAGCTGGCCCGGCTACCGCGAAGTCCACCGCGTCACGACGCTGCTCCGCCGCGAATCCGTCGGCGGCATGCTGCTGGTCGTCGCCGCGATCATCGCGATCATCTGGGCGAACTCCCCCGCATCCGACGCCTACTTCGCGCTGCGCGACTTCCGCATCGGCTACGAGCCGTGGCACCTCGACCTGAGCCTGGGAACGTGGGCGGCCGACGGTCTGCTCGCGGTGTTCTTCTTCATGGTCGGCCTCGAGCTCAAGCGCGAGATCGTGAGCGGCAGCCTGCGCCGCTTCGGCACCGCGATCGTCCCCGTCACGGCGGCGTTCGCGGGCGTCGCGGTTCCGGCGCTCATCTACGTCGCGATCGTGCACACGCAGCCGAGCCTGCTGGCCGGATGGGCGATCCCCACCGCGACCGACATCGCGTTCGCCGTCGCCGTGCTCGCCCTCGTCGGCTCGCACCTGCCCGGGCCGCTCCGCATCTTCCTGCTGACCCTCGCGGTGGTCGACGACCTCATCGCCATCGCGATCATCGCGATCTTCTACACCAGCGACATCTCGCTGCTGCCCCTGGCCGTGTTCGCGGTGCTCGTCGTGATCTACGGCGTGATCGCGCACCGGGCTCGAGCCTGGTTCGCGCGCCACGCGTGGGGCGCGTGGGTCGTCCTGCTGCCGATCGGCTTCGCCGCGTGGGCGTTCCTGCACGCGTCGGGCGTGCACGCCACGATCGCCGGTGTCGCCCTGGCCTTCACCATCCCCGTCGCCGCCTCGCGGCGTCAGCCCGAGCACCACGGCATGGACCTCGCCGAGCAATTCGAGCACCGCTTCCGCCCGCTCTCGAGCGGCATCGCGGTGCCGATCTTCGCGTTCTTCGCCGCGGGTGTCGCCGTCGGCGGGGGCGACGGCATCATGCGCGCGCTCACCGACCCCGTGACCATCGGCGTGGTCGCCGGTCTCGTGTTCGGAAAGCCGATCGGCATCCTGCTCGGCGTGCGCGTGCTCACCCTCGTGACGAAGGTGCGCCTCGACCCGGCGCTGAAGTGGATCGACCTCGCCGGAGTCGGCCTGCTCGCCGGCATCGGGTTCACCGTGTCGCTGCTGATCGCCGAGCTGAGCTTCCACGCGGGTTCTCCGCACACCGACGACGCGAAGATCGCGATCATGGCGGCCTCGCTCCTGGCATCCGTCTTCGCCTCCGCCGTGCTGCTGGTGCGCAACCGCCGCTACAAGCAGCTGGAGCAGGACGAAGAGGTGGATGCCGACGGCGACGACATCCCCGACGTGTACCAGCGGCCGCTGCCCGACGCCCGCTGAGCGGCGTCCGCGCCCGGCGACGTCACGAGAACAGGCTCCGCGCCCGGAACAGGACGATGTCGGCCGGAACCTCCTGTTCTCGTGACATCCCCTGTTCTCGTGACGGACGGCTTGACCCTCACGCGACGTGAGGGCGCAGCCTTGTCGGCATGATGAACGACATGACACGAGACGGGCTGCCGGTCGGCGAGGCCGCTGCGCAGCTCGGGCTGACGGTGCGGACCCTGCACCACTGGGACGAGATCGGGTTGGCCCGTCCGGCCGCGCGTTCGGCCGCCGGCTATCGGTTGTACACGGATGCCGACCTCGAACGCCTGCGCCGCATCGTCGTCTACCGCGAACTGGGCCTGGATCTCGAGGCCATCCGCGCGGTGCTCGACGAGCCCGGCGACGATGTCTCGGCGCAGTTGCGGGTGCAGCGGGCGCAGCTCGCGCAGCGGATCGACCAGCTCCGCGAACTCGACGACGACCTCGGCCGCATGATCGAGGCCCAGGAGCGCGGCGTCCTGCTCTCGCCCGACGAGCAGAGGGCGGTCTTCGGCCCCGATTGGAACACCGACTGGCCGGCCGAGGCGCGCGACGCCCACGGCTCGTCGCCGCAGTGGCAGCAGGCGGCCGAGCGCTCCGCCCCCCGGGGAGCGGAGGACTGGGCGGCGGTCACGTCGACGCTGGCCGGGGTGGAGGCCGAGCTGGGCGCGGCGATGGGCGCCGGCATCCGCCCCGAAGAGGCGACGGCGGCCGCCCTCGTCGAGCGTCACCGCGAGGCCCTGTCGGCGTTCTACCCGGTCTCGCGGCAGATGCACGTGCACCTCGGGCGCATGTACGTGACCGACGAGCGATTCACCGCGCACTACGACCGCGTGCGTCCGGGCCTGGCCACGTGGCTGTGTGAGGCGATCGAGGCGAGCGCCCGCGCGCACGGCATCGACCCCGACACCGCCGAGTGGGCGTGACGGTCACGCCGAGGCGCGCTCGATGATCTCCGTGGGCAGGATCGTGGCGTGCACGGCGGGCCGCCCGGCGAGGATGTCGAGCAGAACGGATGCCATGTGCCGCCCCTGCGTGAGCGAGGGCTGACGCACGGTGGTCAGCGCCGGCGAGACCGCTGTCGACACGGCCGAGTCGTCGAAGCCGATCACGGCGATGTCGCGACCGGGCTCGATGCCCTTCTCGCGCAAGACCTCGTAGGCGCCGCGCGCCATCAGGTCGCTCGCGACGAAGAGGGCGTCCGGCCTCTCGCCCGCCGACAGGACGCGGGTCATCGCACTCGCTCCGCCCGACTCGGTGAAGTCGCCGTTCTCGACGGCCACGGGGGTCACGCCGGCCTCGGTCATCGCGGCATGGAAGCCCTTCAGACGGTCGATGCCCGCGGGCATGTCGGGCGGTCCCGAGATCGTGGCGATGCGCCGGTGTCCGCGCTCGATCAGGTAGGCCGTCGCGAGTCGGCCGCCCTCGACGTTGTCGACGTCGACGTAGTAATCGTCCGAGCGGATGCGCGCGGGGCGTCCCCCGTAAACGACCGGCACGACGTCGGCGACCCGGTCGAGAAAGGTGTCGCTGGTGTGGTGCGAGGCGACGATCGCGCCGTCGACGCTGCCGCTACGCAGGTATCCGAGCGCCTTGGCGCTGGCGTCGTCGCTCGCGATCAGCATATTCATTATGTAGTCGGATTCGCCGATCACCTCGCCGATGCCTGCGACGATCGAGGCGAAGAACGGGTCGCCGAAGAAACGGTCGGTCTGCTCGGGGATCACCAGCGCGATGGCGCGGGTCTGCCTGCTCGCGAGCGAGCGCGCCGCGCGGTTGGGCACGTACTGCAGCTCGTCGATCGCCCGGCGCACGGCCTCGAGCGCCGATGGTGAGACGGCGGTGGAGCCGTTGACGACGCGCGACACGGTCGAGCGCGACACTCCGGCGCGCGCGGCGACCTCTTCGATCGTGGCGGCGCCCCGCGCGGGTGCGAGATCCAACGCTTCCCTCCTTCGGGGGCCGGTGAGACGGCTTCTGCACGGGTGCCGGTGGTGACCGGCCCCGCGATAGTGCGAGCGTACTGCGGGCGAGAGCGCTGCGCGCAGCGACACCCGGGTACGGGAACAGGCCAAACTTACACCGTATGTCTCTGGCCCATGACCACGCGCGAGGCCGGATCACGACGCTGCATCAGCTGGCACCGACAACGAAGGCCCGGCTCCCTGGGTGGGTGGCCGGGCCTTCGCTCATCCGACTCAGCGGACGACGGCCGTCTCCAGCGCGCGCTGCGCGATGACCCGCGCGTAGGCGCGGCCCGAGTCCTTGATCGTGCGCTCCTGCGTGGCGTAGTCGACGTAGACGATGCCGAAGCGCTTGGCGTAGCCCCAGGCCCACTCGAAGTTGTCCATGAGCGACCAGTAGAAGTAGCCGCGCACGTCGACGCCCTTGTCCACGGCATCCAGCACCGCTCCCAGGTGCGCCTCGACGAACTCGACGCGCTCGGCGTCGTGCACGCGGGTCTCGCCCGCCTCGGTGACCGGCTCGTCGTCGTACGAGGCACCGTTCTCGGTGACGTACAGCGCCACACCGGCTTCGGCCGCGTACTCGTCGCTCACGCGCTCGAGCAGGCGGGTGAGCCCCTCGGGCTGCACCTCCCAGCCCATGTTGGTTCGCGAGAGGCCGCGGTCGTGCCAGTACAGGTTCTCGCTCGCGGGGAACGGCTTGCCGATCGGGCGCGGGGTGGGGGCGTCGCCGGCGGGCGGGTCCACCTCGGGGGGCGTGCCGCCCACGAACTCGCCGTGGTAGTAGTTCACGCCGAGCGAGTCGATGGGCGTCGAGATGACGTCGAGGTCGCCGGGCTGCACGGCCTCCTGCCAGCGCGCGACGGCCTCGGCGTCGGTGTCTCGGAAGTCCTTGATGATGTCGGCCGGGTAGGTGCCGCGGAACACCGGGTCGAGGAACCACCGATTGAACTGCCCGTCGATGCGCCGCGCGGCGTCGAGGTCGGCGGGATCGGCCGGGTCGACGGCATCCGCCACCGTGAGGTTCAGCGTGATCCCCAGGTTCAGCGAGGCGTCGCGCGCACGCAGCTCCCGCACGGTCTGACCGTGCCCGAGCAGCAGGTGGTGCGCGGCGAGCATGCCCTCGGCCTGCGAGTAGTGGCCCGGAGCGTGCGCACCGGCGGTGTAGCTGAGGAACGAGGAGCACCACGGCTCGTTGAGCGTCGTCCACACGTCGACGCGGTCGCCCAGGGCGTCGTGCATGTCGAGCGCGTACTCGGTGAAGCGGTCGGCCGTCTCGCGCACGGTCCAGCCGCCGCGATCCTGCAGCGCCTGCGGCAGGTCCCAGTGGTAGAGGGTCAGCCAGGGCAGGATGCCGGCGCCCAGCAGCTCGTCGACGAGACGCTTGTAGAAGTCGACGCCCTTCGGGTTGAGCGCTCCGCCGTCGGGGCGCACGCGCGACCACGACGTCGAGAAGCGGTAGGTCTGCAGGCCGAGCTGCTTCATCAGCTGCACGTCGCCGGCATAGCGGTGGTAGTGGTCGCACGCGACATCGCCGTTGTCGGCGTTGATCACGGCATCCGGAACACGGCTGAAGGCGTCCCAGATCGACGCGGTGCGGCCGTCTTCGAACGCCGCCCCCTCGATCTGGTAGGCCGCCGTGGCGGCACCGAAGAGAAAGCCCTGGGGGAAGGCTCGGGCGTCGGACATGGTTCGGGTTCCTTCCGTGGGCGCAAGGGTCATCCCTTGACCGCCCCTTGCATGATGCCACTGACCAGCTGCTTGCCCGCGAACACGAACAAGACCAGCAGCGGAATCGTCGACAGCAGCACGCCCGCGAGGACCTTCGAGTAGTCGACGAAGTAGTTGGACTGCAGCAGCGACAGGGCCACCGGCAGCGTCGGGTTCTGGCGGTCGAGAACGATGAACGGCCAGAAGAAGTTGTTCCACGCGCTGACGAACGTGAACAGTCCGAGCATCGCGGCCGCGGGGCGCGCCGCCGGCACACCCACGGTGAGGAACGTGCGGAACGAGGTCGCGCCGTCGACGCGAGCGGCCTCGATGAGCTCGTCGGGCACCGCCTGACGCAGGTACTGCGTCATCCAGAACACCCCGAACGCGCTCGTGAGCGCGGGGATGATGATGGCGCCCAGCTGTCCGGTCCACCCGAGCTCGCTGAACAGGATGTACAGCGGCACCACGCCCAGCTGCATCGGAACCGCCATCGTGCCGACGACGAACAGCAGCAGCCAGGGACCGCCGCGGAACTTGAGCTTCGCGAACGCCCAGCCCGCGAGGGTCGAGAAGAAGACGACGGATGCCGCGATGAGGGCGGAACTGATGATGGAGTTCACGAGCGCCGGCCAGAAGTTGACGGCCGGGTCGCCCATGACCGCCGCGGCGTTGGCGAAGAAGTTGCCGCCCGGGATCCACGACATGTTCGGGTCGCGGACCGTGGAGGCGTCGCCCGATCCGATCAGCAGCGACCAGTAGAACGGGAAGATGCTGGCCAACAGGACCGCAGCGAGGCTCGCGTAGACGATCCAGCCGGGGCGGGAGCCGCGCACCGGTCGCGGGCGGCGACGCCCACGTGCGGGCAGGTCGCGGTCGATCACGGGCACGGGGGCCGGGGTGACGGCGGTCATCGACGCGCCTCCTTTCGAGGGGTGGAACGGCGATCGGCGTCGGCCTCGAGACGCTGCTTCGCAGCGCGCGCCTGAGCCCGGCGCTCGCGGCGGGAGCGCTGGTCGCGACCGCCTTCGTCGCGCACGAGCGAACGGGTCACGAACATGTTGATCGCGCCGATGGCCAAGATGATGATGAAGAGGATCCAGGCGAGGGCGGCCGCGCGGCCGAAGTTCCACTCGCCCCATCCGATGTTGTAGAGCCACAACGTCACGGTGAGCCACTGGTTGTCGGCGCCGCCCGTGCCGTACTGGTCGTACATGCGGGGCTCGTCGAAGATCTGCAGACCGCCGATGGTGGAGGTGATGATCACGAAGATGAGCGTCGGCTTGAGGCTCGGCAGGGTGATCGAGAAGAACTGACGCGCCTTGCCTGCGCCGTCGACCGTGGCCGCCTCGTAGAACTCGCGCGGGATCGCCTGCATCGCCGCGAGGAGGATCAGGGTGTTGTAGCCGGTCCAGCGGAAGTTGACCATCGTGGCGATCGCGACGTGACTGGCGAGGGCGTCGGAGTGCCACGGGACGGCGGGAAGACCGAGGTTCTGCAGCGTGGTGTTCACGACGCCGTACTGGTCGCCGAACATGTTGCTGAAGATGAGGGCCACCGCGACCGGAGCCATGACGTACGGGATGAGCACGCTCATGCGCCAGAACGTCTTCGCGCGGATGTTCTGGTCGAGCATCGCCGCGATGAAGATCGCGAGGATGAGCTGCGGGACGCTGGAGAGCAGGAAGATGCTGAAGGTGTTGCGCAGCGCGACCCAGAACTTGGGCTGCGAGAGCACCCACGTGTACTGGTCGAAGCCGATGAAGTGGCCCGAGTTGCGGACGAGATCCCAGTCCATGAACGAGATCACGGCCGTGTAGGCGATGGGGAAGAGGCCCGTGATCGCGAACAGGATGAAGAACGGCGAGATGTAGAGGTACGGCGAGAACTTCAGGTCCCACGCACTGCGCCGCTGGCCGAAGCCGATGCGTCGCGGCTGCCGTGCGCCGGCGGGCGCCGAGGCCGACCGGGTGGGCCGTTCGAGTGTGCTTGTCACGATGGTGTCTCCTCCTCGAGACGAGGGACGGATGCCGAGGGCCGCTGCTGCAGCCCCCGGCATCCGCCCGCGTCGGTCACTTCAGGGCGTCGACCTCGGTCACCCACTGCTGCCACGAGGTCGCGGCATCCTGAGTGCCGTCTTCGACTCGCGTCAGCGCCTTCTGCATGGCGTCGTTGATCTGGAAGTAGAACTTGCCCTTGTACGGCGACACCTTCACGGCCTCGGCGCGATCGGTGAGGATCTGGCCGACCGGCGCGTCGTTGAAGTAGGCGTTCTTGTTGCTCAGCAGCGTCTCGTTCTTGAGCGCCTCGGTCTGGCTCGGGAAGGTGCCCGCGTTCTCGAACGCCTTGATCTGGGTGTCGGGGCTCGTCAGCCAGTCGGCGAGCTCCTGCGCGGCCGCGACGTTCTTGCCGTTCGCGGGAACGGTCAGGTACGAGCCGCCCCAGTTGCCGCCGCCGCCGGGGAAGACGTTGGCGATGTCCCAGCCCTTGACCTCGGGGGCGTTGCCCTCGATGACACCGAGCATCCAGCCCGGGCAGAGCATGGTGGCGAAGGCGCCATTGGAGAGCCCGGCCATCCAGTCGTCGGACCACTGGCCCAGGTGCGCGGACTGCGTGGCGCTCGCCTTGAGCACCTCGTCGTAGATCTTCTTGACCTCGGGGTTCGTGGTGGCGGTGATCTCGCCGTTCGCGGGGTTCTCGTAGGCGTCCTCGACCTGGTTGATGGCGCCCTGGTAGGTGCCGCCGGCGGAGTCGAAGAAGGCCTTGCCGGTGGCGGCGACGTACTTGTCTCCCGCGGCGAAGTAGGTCGACCAGTCGCCCTGCAGCATCTTCGCGACCTCTTCACGGTCGGTCGGCAGGCCCGCGGCGGCGAACAGGTCGGAGCGGTAGCAGACGCCCTCGGGGCCGATGTCGGTTCCGTACCCGATGAGCTTGCCGTCGGTGCTGGTCGCGGCCTTGACCTTGTAGTCGAGCCAGCGGCTCTTCAGGTCGTCGGGCACGGGGGCGAGCAGGTCGGCGTACTCCATGACCTCGGGCAGCCAGTCGACCTCGATCGCCTCGATGTCGGCGAGGCCGGTCTTGCCGAGCTTCTGGAAGTAGTTGGCACGGGCGTCGTTGCTGGTCGCCGCCTTGTTGTGCACGATCTTCACGTTCGGATGCGCGTCCGTGTACTCCTTCAGGAGCGCGTCGGTGTATCCGAAGTCGTTGAAGGTGGCGACGGTGAGGGTCACCTGTCCGTCGCCGCCCGAGGCGGCGCCTCCGCCGGAGCAGCCGGCGAGGACGAGGGCGGAGGTGGAGGCGACGGCGGCGACGAGGGCCACACGACGCAGGGCGCGGTTTTTCACAGATCACTCCTTTGTGGTGGGTGCGGACCGGTGCTGTGGGATGCTCCCGCACAATGTTTGGGAGCGCTCTCACCGATCGAGACTCGACGCTATGGGATCGCTCCCATGAGGTCAAGCGAAAGCATCCGGATCGTTATCGGAATTCACCCACGGGGCTGGAGAGCCTCCGCGCAGTGCGACGGGGACGACCGGGGCCTCCCGTAGACTGGGCGTCACAACGCCACCCGACATCTGGAGCTGAAGTGCCCACCATCGTCGTCGACGTCATGCCCAAGGCCGAGCTTCTCGACCCCCAGGGAAAGGCCGTGGCCGGCGCCCTGTCGCGGCTCGGCGAGACCCGCTTCTCCGACGTGCGCATCGGCAAGCGCTTCGAGCTCACCGTCGAGGGCGAGGTCGACGAGGCCACTCTGGCGCGTGCGCGCGAGCTCGCCGACGAGATGCTGTCGAACGCGGTCATCGAAGACGTCGTGAACATCGAGGTCGTGCAATGACGGCCCGCATCGGGGTCATCACCTTCCCCGGGTCGCTCGACGACCGCGACGCCCAGCGGGCCATCCGCCTCGCCGGCGGCGAGCCCGTCGCGCTGTGGCACGGCGAGCACGACCTCCGGGGCGTCGATGCCCTCGTGCTGCCGGGCGGCTTCAGCTACGGCGACTACCTGCGCGCCGGCGCCATCGCCGCCTTCGCGCCGATCATGGCCGAGGTCAAAGACGCCGCCGCCAAGGGCATGCCCGTGCTCGGTATCTGCAACGGCTTCCAGATGCTCGTCGAGGCCCACCTGCTGCCCGGCGGTCTCATCCGCAACGCGCATCAGCAGTTCATCCGCCGCGACCAGCGCCTGCGCGTCGAGAACGCGTCGACCGCGTGGACGAGCGACTTCACCGAGGGCGACGAGATCGTCATCCCGCTGAAGAACGCCGACGGCGGATACATCGCGGATGCCGAGACCCTGGCCCGCGTCAACGGTGAAGGCCAGGTCGCCTTCCGCTACCTGGGCGTCAACCCCAACGGCTCTCTCGACGACATCGCCGGCCTCACCAACGAACGCGGCAACGTCGTCGGCCTCATGCCTCACCCCGAGCACGCGGTCGAACCGGGCTTCGGCCCCGGCACCTCCGCGGCGATGCGCTCGGGCGTCGACGGACTCGGCTTCTTCACCTCGGCGATCGCGGCCGTGGTGAACGCCTCCGTCTGACCCGCTCACCCCCGCCGACGACGTAATCTCGAAGGGTTCGGGGGAGAACAAGCGGCCCCACGCGCGACGGGGGCGGGATGAGCGAGAACGACGGCGGCGGTACCGCGGCCGTCCGCGCCGCTGCCGTCCATGTGTCACCGCGCCTGGCCCCCGGCAACGGCGTCCCCCTGCTGAGGCACCTCGCGCTGCTGGCCGAGGTCGACCTGGGCCCCGCTCCGCGGGCGTGGACGGAGCCGCAGGCGCGACTGCTCTCGGCGGCCCTGGTCGCGCGCGCCCGCACCGACGCCCTCGGCGAGGGGATCGCGCTCATCGAGCGCTACTTCGACGACGCACGGCTCACCCGGCCCGCGTCACTCCCGGCCTCGGCGCGCGCCGAACTGCTCACGAGCGCCGCCGAGTATCTGAACGCCATCGGCCGCCCCCAGGTGGCGGCCCGCTACGCCGCCGAGGCGCTGCTGTTCGCCGACTCGCCGGGCGACAGGTACCGCGCCCTCGCCACCCACGCCGAGGCCCTGGCGATCAATGGCGAGTTCGGTGAGGCGGGCGGGATCGTCGCCGAAGCACGCGGGCTGTTCCACGGCGAGGGGTGGGATGCGAGCGAGATCTCGCACGGCCTGCTGTTCGCGGAGTCGCTGATCGGGGTGGCACACGCAGACGCAGCTCCCCTGCTCTCGAGCGCCGACGAGCTCGAGCGGGCGCGACCCGACGACCCCTACTGGCGGTTCTCCGCCGGCGTCATGCGGGTGGTCGGCCGGTGGTTGCAGGGCGACATCGCGATCGCCCTGGCGAAGGCACGGCAGTTACTGCACGGCTCGGGCCGCACCCGCAGCTACCGGCTCATGCGTGAACGACTCGTGAGCATGACGAGCGGTCTGCTGACCGTGCAGGGCGAGTACGGCGAGGCCCTCGCGATGATCGCGGATCGGGTCAGTCACCCCGGCCACGCCATCTGCTTCGAATCGCAACGCGCCACCGTGCTGCTGCAGCTCGGGCGCGACCAGGAGCTCATCGACTCCACCGACGCCTGCGTCGCGATGGACGACCACTGCCTCTCCCCGTTGTCGGCGCTGTTGAGCCGGCGCGCGGTCGCCCTGCTGCGCCTGGGCCAGGAGAAGCGGGCCGCTGCGAGCATGGCATCCGCCCTCACCCTCATCGAACGCACCGGCGGCTCGAAGATCTCGTTCCTGCTCATCCTCAGCGGCGAGGCCGAGCGCCTCCTCGACCTCGTCGAGGCGGAACGACCGGCCCTGCGGGTGATGGTCGACTCCGCCCGCGCGGCCCTCCCCCTGCCCACGGCGCCCTCGCAGAAGGAGCGACGCATCGACCTCACCGCCGCCGAGCGCGAGCTCGCCCGGATGCTGCTCTCCGACCTCTCGCTGACGCAGATCTCGCAGCGACGAGGGGTCTCGGTCAACACGGTGAAGTCGCAGGTGCGGTCGATCTACGGCAAGCTCGGCGTCTCGAGCCGGGCCGACGCGTTGGTCGCCCTGCGGTCGCCGTCGCCGTGACCTCGCTCTCGCGCCGATCGGAGAAGATGGGCGTGTGCGCGCACCCGATCAAGATCCCGTCATCGACCGCATCCTGGCGCTCTGGAACACCGATGACCACACGCTGCCGTCGGAGCCGCGCCTGGCGGAGCTGACCGGCGCGAGCCGCGCCTCGGTGCGCGAGGCGCTGATCCGCCTCGAGGAGCGCGGCTACGTCCACCGCACGCAGGGCACCCGCACCACCGCCAACCGGCGCCTGCCCGAGGTGGGACGCCGCATCGACGAGCAGTTCGACCACTCCCTGTCGATCCGCGCGGCGGGGTACGAGCCGCGGTTGCAGGTGGTGTCGGCGGAGCGCCGCACGCTGGCATCCGCCCCCTCCCGCTTCGACGACCTGCCCGACGGGACCGAGGTGCTGCGCACGGTGAAGATGTGGAGCGTCGACGATCGGCCCTACGCCCTCGCCGAAGACCTCATCCCGGTCACCCGAGAGGCGGACCTCGACCCGCACCTGCCGGTGTTCGACCTGGCCGAGGCCGGCAACAGCGTGCAGGTGGCGTGGGAGACGATGTGGGTGGATGCCGTGGCCCTCGACGCCGAGCGCGCCGAGGCCCTGCAGACCCGGCCGGGCCTGCCGGTCATCGAGATGACCTATTGCGGCTACGGCGCGGACGACCGCGTGGGGTACTGGTCGCGCGAGGTGCAGCTGCCCGCCCCCGCGGGGTTGCGCAACGCCCTGATCCGCCGCGTGCACCGGGGCTGAGCGTTTCACGGGTGTAACCGCTCGGTGAACTTGTCCGACAAGCGGTCCCGCAACTTGTCGGACAAGCGTAGTCTCGCAGCATCCACCCGATGCGAAGCGAGGACCCCATGACCGACACCCTCACCACCCACCACCTGTCGGCGGAGCCGCTCACCGCCTCGGCCTTCGAGCCGTACGGCGTGCTGCTGACCCCCATGGAGGACGGCACCCCGTTCACCGCCGAAGAGGCCGTGCTCGACGTCTCGAACGGGATTCCCCGCTTCTACCTCATGCACCTCGACGACAAAGCGCCCGAGTTCGTGCGCGTGACGCGCCACCTCGAGACCACGCAGACGCTCATGGCCGTCGGCGACGTCGAGTGGACCATCGCCGTCGCGGCCCCCGGCATCGAGGAGCCGACGCTCGACGACCTGCGCGCGTTCCGCATCCCGCCGCGCACCGCCATCACGATGCGCAAGGGCACCTGGCACGCGGGCCCCTTCTTCGCCGAGCCGAGCATGGACTTCGTCAACCTCGAGCTCGACGACACCAACGTCAGCGACCACCACAACCACCGCCTCGACGACGCCTACGGTGTGCGCGTCGTGATCGTCGGGGAGTGAGCGTGCTGAGCCCCCTGCCCGACGCCGCGGCGCGCCTCGCCGCCCTCGAACGCGAGGCCGCGCACCAGAGCGCCCTCAGCGCCGGAGACGGACGTTCGTGGGTCGGCGAGCGCGACGGGGTGCACCCCGTGGTGATCGTGGGCGCGGGCCAAGCGGGTCTCGTGCTCGCGCGCGGCCTGCGCCGCCGCGGGATCGACGACGTCGTGGTGATCGACGCCGCCCCCGCAGACGCGACAGGCCCCTGGACCACCTATGCCCGTATGCACACCCTGCGCACGCCGAAGGACATCGCGTGGCCCACGTGGGGCACCCCGGCCGTGAGCCCGCGGGCGTGGTTCGAGGCCGTGTACGGGGTCGAGGCGTGGGAGGCCCTCGAGTACTTCCCCACCACCGCGTGGCACGGATTTCTGCAGTGGTACCGCGAGGTGTCGTCGGTTCTGACGGTGGGCTCGACGCGGGTCACCGCGCTGCGCACGGCCGGCGCCGACGACCCGTTGCAGCTCGATCTCACCGGGCCCGACGGCGACTGGACCCTCACCGCTCGACACGTGGTGCTCGCCACGGGCATCGAGGGCGCCGGCGGCCGCCACCTTCCGCCGCTGCTGCGATCGCTCCCCGCCGACCGCGTTTTCCACACGCACGATGACATCGACTTCGACGCCCTCGCGGGCCTGCGCATCGGCGTCCTGGGGGCGGGGACGGGCGCGTTCGACAACGCCGCGACCGCGCTCGAGCACGGCGCGGCCAGCGTCGAGGTGCACATGCGCCGCCCCGCGATGCCCCAGGTGAGCCCCTACCGGTGGATGGAGTTCGCCGGCCTCATCGAGAACTACGGCTCGTTCACCGACGCGCAGAAGTGGGCGTTCAACGTGCACCTCTCGGCCGTCGACCAGCCCGCCACGCAGAACGCCCTCTGGCGTGCCCATGCGTTCGACTCCTTCCGCTTCGTCACCTCGTCGCCGTGGCAGCACGTCGAGTGGACCGGCAGCGACATCGCGGTGACCACGCCGCACGGCATCCGGAACTACGACGTCGTGTTCGCCGCCACCGGGATCGCCGCCGACCTCGCCCAGCGCCCCGAGCTGGTGGAAGTGGCCCCGGATGCCGCGTTGTGGAGCGACCGCCTCACGCCCGAGGCCGCGGCGCAGAACCCCGGCCTGGCGGCGTTCCCCTACCTCGACGACGACTTCGGCCTCGTCAGCCGCACGTCACCCGAGCGGTCGGCGCTGTCGCGGATCCACATGTTCAACCACGGCGCGCGCATCAGCCAGGGCATGTTGAGCCACCAGATCCCGGGACTCGTGGGTGGGGCGACGAAGCTCGCCGCCGCGCTCTCGCGGCGCCTGTTCGAGCACCGAGCCGATGCCCTGCTCGCCGAGTACCTCGCCTACGACGTGCCGGTGGGAGTGCACATCGGCCGCCAGGCGCAAGCACCGCAGCCCGCCGCGACTTCGGAGGTAGCGTCGCTGTCGTGACCCCCTCGACTGCCCTCCTCGTCTCCGTGCCCACCGACCGCCTCCGCCACGACCTGGGCGCGCTCCCCGACGGCGTCGAGGTCGTCGTGTGGGACATGACCGGGCCCGCCCCGCACGACCGCTTCGACATCGTGGTGCCGCCCTACATGGGCATGGACGCCGTGATCGAGCGCCTGTCCGAGATCGAGGTCGGCCTCGTGCAGGGCCAGTCGATCGGGTACGACAACGTCGAGGGGCGCCTGCCCGAGGGCATCCGGTTCGCCAACGCCTCGAGCGTGCACGAGACCGCGACCGCCGAGCTCGCCGTCGCGCTGACGCTCGCCGCGCAGCGGCGGATCCCCGAGTTCGTGCGCGCGCAGGATCGCAGCGACTGGCTCGGCGGCGGGGCGACCGGCCTCGCCGACCAGCGCGTGACCCTGCTGGGCTTCGGCGGCGTGGGGCGTGCGATCGCGGCGCGGCTGAAGCCGTTCGAGGTGTCTCTCCGCGCCGTCGCCTCGCACGGCCGCCTGCAGGACGAGGTCGAGGTCTTCCCCCTCGGCAAGGTGTACGAGGTGCTCGCCGAGACCGACGTGCTCATCGCCTCGCTCCCCGGCGGAGACGCGACCCGGCACGTCATCGACGACGAAGCCCTGTCGGCGCTGCCCGACGGGGCGCTGGTCGTCAACGTCGGCCGCGGTCCGCTCGTCGACACCGATGCCCTGGTCGACCACGTGCGCCGTGGCCGCATCCGCGCGGCGCTCGACGTCACCGACCCCGAGCCGCTGCCCGCCGACCACCCGCTGTGGAGCCTCGACGGCGTGCTCATCGCCCCGCACGTGGGAGGGGCGACGGATGCCATGCACCCCCGCATGGCGCGCTTGGTGCGCCGCCAGATCGATCACCTGCTGCGCGGCGAGGAGCCCGAGAACGTGGTGCTCGGCGGCTGAGCCGCGCCGCCTCCGGTTGAGTGTCCAGGACGCGCCGTTCCACCCGACCGCACGCGGCGTTTCTCGGACGCTCGACAGGCCTCTGGAAGCGCGGGTCAGCCGCGGAAGCCGGCCGGGTTCGACAGCAGGTCGGCGAAGGCGAGCTCGGCGGGTCCCACCAGCATGAGACGCGAGCGCAGGTGCGCGCGCTCGAGGCGGATCGTGCGACCCTCGGCGCCGAGAGGGTGTACCCGTACCGCGTCGGCCAGGCGCTCGCGGCTCACCGAGAGCAGGGCGCCGAGATAGCCCGAGAGCACGACGGTCTCGGGAGCGAAGGCGTTGACGAAGTTGGTCAGGGCGAGCGAGAGCATCTCGACCTGACGGGTCACCTCAGTCATCACCCGGGGATTGCGGGCGACGCCGAGCTCGACGTCGAGTTCGTCTTCGTCGAGCTTGCGACGGCCCAGCAGGGGTTCGAGCAGGTCGAGGCTCACCTCGGCCTCGAGGCACCCCCGACGACCGCACACGCACGCGCGTCCTCGCGGGTCGACGACGGTGTGCCCCAGCTCGCCGGCGTAGCCCGACGTGCCGCGCAGCAGCGTTCCGTCGATGATCAGGCCGCCGCCGATGCTGTGCATCGCGCCGCCGAGGTAGAGCAGGTTGCCGACCCCCACTCCGACGCCGAAGCGCGACTCGGCGAGGGCGCCGATGCTGGCGTCGTTGCCCGCGGTCACCGGCATGCCGAGCTCGTCGCTCAAGCGGGCCGAGACGGGATCCCGCCTCCAGCCGAGGGTCGGTGAGACGAGCACCGAGCCGTTGGCGTTGACGAGACCCGGCACCGCGAGACCCGCGCCGACCACGCGGTAGTGGCGGTCGATGTCGGCGCGCATCGCCTCGACCGACGACGCGACGATCTGCACGAAGCGCCGGGGCGAGGGGGCGCTCGCGGTGTCGTGGCGCAGGCGCGCGTGCACGACGCCGCCGAGACCGACCAGGGCGACGGTCACCGCGTGCGGCTCGGCGCGGACGCTGAGGGCGGCGACGTGGTCTTCGGGTTCGATGTCGAGCGTCGGGCGCCCGACCTTGCCGGTGCGTTCGCCTCCGGGGGCCTCGCGCACGAGGCCCAGCTCGGTCAGCTCCATCACCAGACCGGTGACGGTCGAGCGATTCAGACCGGTCGTCGCACCCAGTTGAGCGCGCGAGAGAGCACCCCGGGAGTGAAGGAGCGAGAGGACGGACGCGAGGTTCTGCTGACGGATCAGATCATTCGTCGTACGGCCAGTCGGCGGCGCGAGCGGGGTTGCGGGCTCGAACACGGCGGGGGTCATGAGGGTCGCACCTCCCCCATCATCGCATCACGAAGCGGCGAGGCGGAAAGCAGTCGAGCGGATGGGGAGCGGGCCCCGGGGCCGCGCTCCCCATCCGATCACGCACCGCCGTTGCGCCGCTTGTTGAAGATGTCGAACGCGACGGCCAGCAGCAGCACGATTCCCTTGATGGCCATCTGCCAGGCGGCATCGACGCTGAGGATCGACAGACCCATGTTGAGCACGCCCATCACCAGGCCACCGACGACCGCGCCGACCACGGTGCCGATCCCGCCCTGCACCGCCGCGCCTCCGATGAAGACCGCCGCGATGGCATCCAGCTCGTAGTTCTGTCCGGCCGCGGCGACCGCGCTTCCGGCACGGGCGGTGCTGACCACCGCGGCGAGACCGGCGAGGGCACCCATGTTCACGAAAATGAAGAAGTTGACCCACTTCGTCTTCACACCGCTCATGACGGCGGCGAACAGGTTTCCACCCATCGCGTAGATGTGCCGACCGAAGGTCGTGCGGTTGAGCACGAACGTGTACGCCAGCACGAGCACGGCGAGGATGATCAGCACGATCGGGGTGCCGTTGTAGGTCGCGAGCGTGAAGGCTGCGGCCATGATCACGACGACGGCCGCGGCGTTCTTCAGCCAGAACGACCACGCCACCTCGCGCGGCAGCTCGAGTCGGCGCAGGGTCGCACGGGTGCGCAGCTGCTGCACGATGAGCAGCACGCTGGCGAGCGCGCCCAGCAGGAGCGTCAGGGCGTCCCAGTTGCCGAGGTAGCCGAGGAACGGCGGCAGCCAGCCGGCCCCGATCGCCGTGAAGCTGTCGGGGAGACCGCTGATCGTACCGCCGGTGAGCAGCACCAGGGTGAGACCGCGGAACAGCAGCATGCCGGCGAGGGTGACGATGAAGGCGGGTATGCCGACGAACGCGACCCAGAATCCCTGCCACGCGCCGACGATCGCGCCGACGACGAGCGAGAGGACGACCGCGAGGTACCAGGGCAGACCCCACTGGTTCATCGCGATCGCCGCGATCGCGCCGACCATGGCCACGACGGAGCCGACCGAGAGGTCGATGTGCCCGGCGATGATGACCATGACCATGCCGATCGCGAGGATCAGCACGTAGGCGTTCTGCTGGATGAGGTTGTTGACGTTGCCCGGCAGCAGCAGGCGACCGCCGGTAAGCACCTGGAACAGCGCGATGATGATGACGAGTGCGGCGAGGATGCCGAACTGACGGAAGTTGATGCGCGACAGGATGCCGCGACGGCGCGGCCCCGGTTGCGTCGGCGCCTCGACCGTCTGGGTGGATGCGGTGGCCATTGCTCTCAGTTCCTTCCGGCGGTCATGTGCCGCATGAGCGTCTCCTGGGTCGCGTCGTCGCGGCTGACCTCGGCCGTGATGCGTCCCTCGGAGATGGTGTAGATACGGTCGGAGAGGCCGATGACCTCGGGCAGCTCCGACGAGATGACGATGACGGCCTTACCCTGGGCCGCGAGTTCGTTGATGATTCCGTAGATCTCGTACTTCGCACCCACGTCGATGCCGCGGGTCGGCTCGTCGAGGATCAGCACGTCGGGTCCGGTGAACATCCACTTCGACAGCACGACCTTCTGCTGGTTGCCGCCCGAGAGCCGCCCCGTGATCGCCGCGACGCTGGGCGCCTTGATGTTCATCTTGTAGCGGTACGAATCGGCGACCTTGTACTCGCGGTACCGGTCGACGACGCCCAGGCGCGCGAGACGGGCGAGGGCGGATGCCGAGACGTTGACCTGGATGTCGCCGATGAGGTTCAGACCGTACTTCTTGCGGTCTTCGGTGGCGTACGCGATGCCGTGCTTGATCGCGGCGTCGACCGTGCGCACGTCGATGGCCTTGCCGTTCTTGTAGACCTCGCCCGAGATGCCGGTGCCGTACATGCGCCCGAAGATGCTCATCGCGAGCTCGGTGCGGCCGGCGCCCATGAGACCGGCGAAGCCGACGATCTCTCCCGCGCGCACCATGAACGAGGCGTCGTCGATGACCACGCGCTCGGTGTCGACCGGGTGGTGAACGGTCCAGTTCTCGACGCGGAACAGCTCTTCGCCGATGTCGGGCTCGCGCGGCGGGAAGAGGCTGTTCAGGTCGCGACCGACCATGGCGCGGATGATGCGCCCCTCGTCGGTCTCGGGGTCGTCCCGCATCATCGTCTCGATCGTGCGACCGTCGCGGATGATGGTGATGCGGTCCGAGATTCGCAGCACCTCTTTGAGCTTGTGGCTGATGATGATGCAGGTGATGCCCTGCGCGCGCAGCTGGTCGATGAGGTCGAGCAGGTGCGCGGAGTCGTCGTCGTTGAGCGCGGCGGTCGGCTCGTCGAGGATGAGAAGCTTGACCTCTTTGGCCAGCGCCTTGGCGATCTCGACGAGCTGCTGCTTGCCGACGCCGAGCTCGAAGATCTTCGTCGCCGGGTTCTCGCGCAAACCCACGCGCTTGAGCAGTTCGGCGGCGGCGGTATTGGTGGCGTTCCAGTCGATGACGCCGCGGCGCGACTTCTCGTTGCCGAGGAAGATGTTCTCGGCGATCGAGAGGTACGGGCTCAGCGCCAGCTCCTGGTGGATGATGACGATGCCGGCGGCCTCGCTGTCGTTGATCGAGCGGAAGGCCATCTGCTCGCCCTCGAGGGTGATCGTCCCGTCGAAGCTGCCGGTCGGGTAGACGCCGCTCAGCACCTTCATGAGCGTCGACTTGCCCGCGCCGTTCTCGCCGCAGACGGCGTGCACCTCACCCCGGTACACGTCGATCGACACGTCGGCCAGGGCCGGCACGCCGTTGAACGACTTCGAGATCCCCGACATACGCAGGATCGGTTCGGTCATGGTGTGTCCCTCTCCCGCCCCTCCGGGCGGCTGTTCGGCTCCACCGCCCGCAGGCGGCTCTACTGCTCCACCGCCCGAAGGCGGCACGGGGAGCGGCGGGGCGGGCGAACCCGCCCCGCCGCAGAGTGGATCAGAGCCCGACGTCGGAGGCCTTGAGGAAGCCCGAGTCGATGAGCTTGGACTGCACGTCGTCCTTGACGACGACCTCGGGCGTCAGCAGGTACGAGGGCACGACCTTCTTGCCGTTGTCGTAGGTCTTGGTGTCGTTGACCTCGACGGTCTTGCCGTCCTTGATCTCCTGGATCATCGTGAAGACGCGGTCACCCAGCGCGCGGGTGTCCTTCCAGACGGTCATCGACTGCGTGCCGTCGAGGATCGCCTTGACGTTGGCCTTGTCGGCGTCCTGACCCGTGATGATCGGGTAGTCGGCACCGGCGGTGTAGCCGGCCGACTTCAGCGAGGCCTCGATGCCGATGGCCAGGCTGTCGTTGGGCGAGAGCACCACGTTGACCTTCTTGCCGTCGCCGTAGAACGACGACAGACGGTTGTCCATCTCGGCCTGGGCCTTGTCGGACGCCCAGCCCTGGATGCCGATCGACGCCCACGCGTCGTCGTTCGCGGGCGACTTACCGCTGGGGACGACCAGCTTGCCGCTGTCGACGTAGGGCTTGAGCACGTCCCACGCACCGGCGAAGAAGAACTTCGCGTTGTTGTCGTCGGGGCTGCCGGCGAAGGGCTCGAGGTTGAAGGGGCCCTTGCCGTCCTTCAGGCCGAGCTGGTCTTCGATGAACTGGCCCTGCAGGGTGCCGACCTTGTAGTTGTCGAAGGTGGCGTAGTAGTCGACGTTCTCGCTGCCGTTGATGAGACGGTCGTAGGCGATGACGGTGGCGTTCTGCGACTTGGCCTCTTCGAGCACCGGGCCGAGGGTCGAGCCGTCGATCGCGGCGATCACGAGGATCTTCGCGCCGCCCGAGATCTGGTTCTGGATCTGGCTGATCTGCTGGTCGGTCTTGTTGTCGGCGTACTGCAGGTCGACCGTGCAGCCGGCATCCGTCAGCTTCTTCTGCAGCTGCTCGCCGTCGTTGATCCAGCGCTCCAGGCTGCGGGTCGGCATCGCGATGCCGACGTTGCACTCTCCGGTTCCGCCGGAGGCAGCGGCGCCGCCGCCGTCGGCCGGACGGGTGGAGCTGCAGGCTCCGAGACCCACCGCGAGAGCGGCGATGGCCGCTCCGGTCAAGATTTTCTTCAGCATGTGATCTGCGTTCCTCTCTGAACTGCAGGGACCCTCATGGTCGTACCCGCGCCCTCCCCGGCGTCGGATCGGGTACGTCGTCGTCCCGGCTGTGTGACCCGTCGAATTATGACGGCTCCGAAAAAATATCCACCCGGTGGGGTTTTGTCTATAGCCACGTCAAAATTACGCACACCGTGACCTGAGCGTGATTTTCGGCCCGGCGCAGGCATCGGACAGCGGCCTCGACGAGGCCGGTCAGCGCGTGTCGTGGTCGCGCCCGGACCACAGGTCGCCGCACTCCACGAGCTCGGCGTCTTGCGCGATGAGGTACGGCCGCGCCCCGATGTCGCCGCGGACCGACGCCGCCAGCGGCGCCCAGTGCGCTCGGCCGAGCAGCACCGGATGCCCCGGCGCGCCCTCGTAAGTCGCCTGCGCGAGGGCGTCGGGCGCGGCCCGTCGGGCGAGACGCGCCACTGCCGCGGGCGACACCTCCGGAGTGTCGACGGGCAGCACGACGACGGCGGTCGAGGTTCCGGATGCCAGCGCTCCGAGCCCCGCGCGCAGAGACGCCGCCATGCCCGTGGCCCAGTCGTCGACCCGTACGATCCGGGCGCTCGGGGGCACGAGGGGGGCCGCCTCGTCGGCCGCCGCGCCGAGTGCGACGACGACCTCGCGGCATCCACCCTCGACGAGGGCACGCACCGCGAGGGCCAGCCACGGGGCGCCTGCGGAGGTGCGCGCGAGGGCCTTGGGGCCGCCGAAGCGCCGCCCGGCACCGGCCGCCAGCACGAGCCCCGACGTCGGCACGGGAGGGTCGGTGGCCATGGTCACGACAGCGTAGCGTGCGCGAAACACGCCCCGACTACCGTCGCCGACATGCTCGAACTGGCCGCCGATCTGGTGCCGCTGCTGGCGGCCGACGTGCCCGTCGCGGCGGTCACGGTGACCGCTGTCGTGCGCAGCGCACCGCGCGGAGTGGGGGCGACGCTCGCCGTCACCCGCGACGCGCGCGTGATCGGATCGATCTCGGGCGGGTGCGTCGAGAACGACGCGGTCATGCTCGGCCTCGACGCTCTGCGCACCGGCTCGGTGCGTCGCGCGCGCTTCGGTTTCACCGACGACGGCACCGTCACCCCGATCGCGGCCGGGCTCGCATGCGGCGGGGCCGTCGACGTCGTCGCCTACCCGGTCGAGGCGTCCGCCCTGCCCGCCCTCGAGGCCGCACGCGCCGGACGCGAAGCCACCGTGCACCTCACCCTCGACGGAGACCCCCTCGTGCTGCACCGGCCGGCGCTCCCCCGCCTGCTGGTCCTGGGCGCGGGCGAGCACGCCGCGGCGCTCTGCCGGCTGGGTGCCGCGGCGGGCTTCGCCGTGACCGTCTGCGACGACTGGGCGCTGCTGGTGACGGCCGAGCGCTTCCCCGACGCGAGCGAGCTCGTCGTCGCCGCACCCCACGAGTTCCTCGCCGCGCTCGACGACGTCGATGAGCGCACCGCCGTCTGCGTGCTCACCCACGACGAACGCCTCGACGTCCCCGCCCTCGCCACCGCACTGCGCATGCCGGTGGGCTTCGTCGGCGCGATGGGCGCGCGGGCGACCGTCGCGCGACGCGCGGCGCTGCTGCGCGCGGCGGGGGTGACCGACGCGGAGCTCGCCCGGCTGCACTCCCCCCTCGGCCTCGACCTCGGCGGACGCACGCCCGAAGAGACCGCCCTGTCGGTGATCGCCGAGATCGTCGCGAGCCGCAACCAGGCGAGCGCCCGCCCGCTCCGCGAAGGACGCGGGCCGCACCTCCACGCCGTCAGCGACACGGATGCCGAGGCGGTCGCCGCCTCGTGCGCGGTGAGGATCGCGTGAGCGTCGTCGTCGTGACGGGCGCGGTCGCCGTGCTCGAAGGACCCGGTCGCGTGCGCACCGGCGACGTCGTCATCGACGACGGGATCGTGGTCGAGTCCGCGGACACCACCGGAGCGCGCATCATCGACGCCACGGGCTGCGTGGTGACGGCCGGACTCGTCAACGCCCACCACCACCTGCTGCAGACGGCGTTCCGCACGCTGCCGGGCACGCGCGGCCTCCCGATGCGCGAGTGGCTGCCCGCGATGGCCGCGGCCTACGGTGCCGCGGGCGTCGACCCCGAACTGACCGGACTCGCGGCGAGCGCGGGTCTCGCCGAGGCCCTGCTGAGCGGAGTGACCACGGTCGCCGACCACCACCTGACGTGGCCGGAGGGCGCCGACCACGTCGGCATGGCACGCGCCGCGGCCGCCGCCGCAGCCGACCTCGGGGCCCGGCTCGTGTTCGTGCGCGGCGCCGCTCGCGACGACCCCCAAGAGGCCGCCGCCTCGGCCGAAGCGATCGTCGAGGCCCTCGTCGCCGAACGCCCCGACGGGGTCAGCATCGACGGCATGCTGCAGGTCGCCGTGGGCCCGGCCGGCGTGCACAGCGACCCGCGCGAGACCTTCGACCTGCTCGGCGAGGTCGCGCGACGCCACGGACTGCGGCGCCGCACCCAGGCCAACGAGGTCGTCGACGTCGAGGTCGCCCTCGAGCGCTACGGCCGGCGGCCGATCGACCTGCTGCAGGACTGGGGGTGGGTGGATGCCGATGTGACGCTCGCTCACCTGTGCGACGTCACCGCCGACGAGATCTCGCGCCTCGCGGCCGCCGGAGTCACGGCGACGCACGCCCCCGGCTGCGATGTGCCCATGGGCTGGGGCGTCGCCCCTGTCCGACGCCTGCTCGACGCCGGCATCCCGGTGGGCCTCGGCACGAGCGGCGGCGGCAGCAACGACGCCGGGCATCTGCTGGCCGATGCGCGCCTGGCGATGCAGGTCTCGGCCCTGGTGGGCCCGCAGCTGCCGGCATCCGAGGTTCTGACGATGGCGACGGCGGGCTCGGCCGACGGACTCGGCCGACCCGAACTGGGCCGACTCACCCCCGGGTCGGCGGGCGACGTGTGCGTCTGGGACGTGTCGGGAGTCGCCGACGCGGGCGTGGCCGATCCGATCGCCGGACTGCTGTGGGCTGCGCCCGGGCGCCGACCGCGCACGGTGATCGTGGGCGGTCGGGTCGTCGTCGACGAGGCGCGACTGGTCGACGCCGACGAGGCCGAGATCGTCGCCCGGCTGTTCGAGAGGGTGGGACGATGACGACCATGGCCCCCGCGATTTCCGCCGAGACGACGCCCACGAGCGAAGAGCGCCTCGGCGCCCACCTGCGCGGACTCCGCAAGGCGCGCGGCCTCACCCTCACCCAGCTCGCCGAAGCGGCCACCCTGTCGCACCCCTTCCTCAGCCAGCTCGAGCGCGGCCTCGCCCGCCCCAGCATGGCCAGCCTCGAGAGGCTCGCCCGCGCCCTCGGCACGAGCCGCGTCGAACTGATCGCCGCCTCGGAGCCCCCGCGCGCCGACCACGACGCGCAGCCCTCGTTCGTCGCCGCGGGTGAAGGCGTCGTCGGCCCCTACGCCGAGGGCACCGCCCGCCTGCTGGCCGAGGGACCCCGGCGCTTCGAACCGCTGGAGTTCACCGGCTCGAACGATCAGCCCGGCGATCACTACGTTCACGACGAAGACGAGTTCCTCACCGTGCTCGAGGGCTCGGTCGTGATCTCGTTCGGTCCCTTCGGCGAGCGCACGCTGCACGTCGGCGACTCCGTCTACTGCCGGTCGGGCACACCGCACCGCTGGCACTCGCCCGGCGGGCGCACCTACCGCCTTCTCATCGTCAAAGAGGTCGTGCACGGCGACGGCGCCGACGACGCGACCGACGTCTAGCGAACAGGAGTTCTCGTGAGTGCAGGGGTGACCTTCGACGCGGTGGTCCGCGAGAGGCGCGACGCCGCCGACGGCGTGATCGTGCTCGACCTCGAGCGCGCGACCGGCACCCTGCCGCACTGGTCACCCGGGGCGCACATCGACGTCGTGCTGCCGGGCGGCATCGAGCGCCAGTACTCGCTGTGCGGGTCGCCCACCGCCCGCGGCACGTGGCGCATCGGCGTGCTGCGCGAGCGCGAGGGCTCGGTGTGGCTGCACGAGAACGCACAGGTCGGAGAGACCCTGCGCGTGCGGGGACCGGCCAACCACTTCCTCTTCGCCCCCACCGCGGGGCGGTCGTACGTCTTCGTCGCCGGGGGCATCGGCATCACCCCGATCCTGCCCATGCTCGAGGCGGCGGAGGCCGCGGGAACGACGTGGACCCTGCTGTACACCGGGCGCTCACGGCGCACGATGGCGTTCGTCGACGAGCTCGAGCAGCGCTACGGCGATCGCGTCGAGGTCTTCGCCGCCGACGAGGGGCGCCGCCTCGACCTCGGTGCGCGGTTCGCCACCCCCGTCGCGCGCGAGGTCGTCTACGCGTGCGGGCCCGCTCGGCTGCTCGAGGGACTGGATGCCGCCATGGCCGGCTGGCCGCGCGGGAGCCTGCACGTCGAGCGTTTCGAGGCCAAGGTGCTCGGCCCGCCGGTGTGGGCGGAGCCGTTCGAGGTCGACCTGATGATGTCGGGCCTCACAGTGACCGTCCCGCCCGAGCGCTCGATCCTCGACGTGGTGGAGGAGCAGGGCATCGTCGTGCCCTCCAGCTGCCGCGTCGGCACGTGCGGAACGTGCGAGGTCGCTGTCATCGACGGCGACATCGAGCACCGCGACTCGGTGCTGTCACCCGAGGAGCAGGACGCCAACCGCACGATGATGCCGTGCGTCTCGCGCGCGGCCTGCCCGCGGATCACGCTCGAACTGTAGGGCCATAGGTCCCTGAGCCCGCACCGAGGTCCCTGAGCCCGTTCCGAGGTCCCTGAGCCCGTACCGAGGTCCCTGAGCCTGTCGAAGGGACCGCCGCCCACAGCCGCGCCCGGGGGCTTCGACAGGCTCAGCCACCTGGGTCGAGGTCCCGTAGCCTTTACCGAGGTCCCTGAGCCTGTCGAAGGGACCGGTACCCGCAGCCGCGCCCGGAGGCTTCGACAAGCTCAGCCACCTGGGGAGAGGTCCCGCGCTGTACCGAGGTCCCTGAGCCTGTCGAGGGGACCGGTACCCGCAGCCGCGCCCGGAGGCTTCGACACGCTCAGCCACCTGGGTCGAGGTCCCGCGCTGTACCGAGGTCCCTGAGCTTGTCGAAGGGGCCGGTACCCACAGCTGACCCCGGAGGCTTCGACAAGCTCAGCCACCTGGGTCGAGGTCCCGCGCTGTACCGAGGTCCCTGAGCTTGTCGAAGGGACCGCCGCCCACAGCCGCGCCCGGGGGCTTCGACAGGCTCAGCCACCTGGGTCGAGGTCGCGGGGTCTTCGACAGGCTCAGCCACCTGGGGAGAGGTCCCGCGCTATACCGAGGTCCCTGAGCTTGCCGAAGGGACCGGTACCCACAGCCGCGCCCGGAGGCTTCGACACGCTCAGCCACCTCGGTCGAGGTCCCGCCTGTCCGACAACTTTGTCGAGAGGGTCATGCGGGGGAAATACAGCGGAAACGCACGGTTCCTAGCATCGGATCATCGCCGGATGTTGGTCACACCAACACTGACGCAGCCGCCACAAGCGGCTCGGCCCCACTGATGTGGCTCCCGTCTTGCGCTTGTCTTCTCGACTTCTCCGGAGGCCCTCGTGTCTGCCGCTCCACCCGTCTCGATCGCCGCACTGCGCGGCGTGCGCCTGACCTCGGGCGCGCTCGTCGACATCGCGCTCGACGGCGACGAGGTGCTCGCGGTGGTTCCCGCCGGCAGCCCCCTCCCCGACACCGACGGCGAGGTGCTCGACCTCGACGGCTACCTCGTCACCGCCGCGGGCGCCGAGCCCCACGCCCACCTCGACAAGTCGCAGTCGTGGGACGCCATCCAGCCCGCCTTCGGCGACCTCGAGCGTGCCATCGAGAGCTGGCACGCCTTTGCGGCGACCCTCGACGAGGACGACACGCTGCGGCGCGCACGCTCCACGGCGGTGCGCATGTTGGCATCCGGGATCACCTCCGTCCGCACGCACGTCGATCTGCTGCGCGGCGACGACGCTCTGGTCGGCGTGCGCGCCCTGGTGCGCCTGCGCGAAGAGCTCGACGGTCTCATGGACATCGAGCTCGTCGCCCTCGGGGGTCCGAACATCCCGGATGCCGTGTTCGAGGCGGCCCTCGACGCGGGAGTCGACCTGGTCGGAGGCGCACCCCACCTGGCCGACGACCCGATCGCCGACCTCGAGCGGCTGATCGCGCTCGCCCGTCGTCGCGACGTGGGTCTCGACCTGCACACCGACGAGAGCCTCGCCGGCGCCGACACCCTCACCGCGTACGCCCGCCTGGTCGCCGGGTGGGACCGCCCGTGCACCGCCGGTCACTGCGTGCGCCTCAGCATGATGCCGGCCACCGACCTCGCCGCACTGGCCGACGAGGTGCGCGCGGCCGACATCGGCGTGATCGCCCTGCCCATCACCAACCTGTACCTGCAGGGATGGGAGGCCGACCACGCCGTGCCGCGCGGCATCGCCCCGATCGGCCGCCTCAAGGCCGCGGGCGTTCGCGTCGCCGCCGGAGCCGACAACGTGCGCGACCCCTTCAACCCCGTCGGCCGGTGCGACCACCTCGAGACCGCCTCGCTGCTCGTCGCCGCCGGCCACCTGGCCCCCGCCGACGCCCTCGACGCCGTGACCGTGGGCGCCCGTGACGTCATGAACCTCCCCTTCGCGGGACCCGTGGCCGGCGCCCGCGCCGACCTCGTCGCCGTGCGCGCCGCCTCCCTCGGCGACGCCGTGGCCTTCGCCGACGCCGACCGCGTCGTGCTCCACCGGGGGCGACTCGTGAGCCGCACCACGGTGACCACCGTCACCGCCGTCCCCACCCCGACCGCCGCGCCCGCGACGGCCTCCTGACCACCCGAACGGAAAGCGAGCGCCCCCGTGACCTTGGCCTCCCCCGCTCCCGCAGACGTCGCGGCATCCACCGCCCCTCTGCTGGACTTCCGCAACGTCGCCATGACGTTCCCCAACGGCACCACCGCCCTCTCCGGCGTCGACCTCACCGTCGAACGCGGCGAATTCGTCAGCGTCGTCGGCCCCTCGGGCTGCGGCAAGTCGACCCTGCTTCGCATCGCCTCGGGTCTCGAGACCGCGAGCGAAGGAACCGCCTCCGTCGCCACCGACCGCATCGGCTACGTCTTCCAGGACGCCACGCTCCTGCCCTGGCGCGACGTGCAGGCCAACGTCGAACTGCTGGCCGAGCTCAACTGGCAGCCCAAGCGGGTGCGCACCCCCAAGGCGAAGTGGGCGATCGACCTCGTCGGCCTCAAGGGTTTCGAGAAGCACCTGCCCAAGCAGATGTCGGGCGGCATGAAGATGCGCGCCTCGCTCGCGCGCTCGCTCACGCTCGATCCCGAACTGTTCCTCTTCGACGAGCCGTTCGGCGCCCTCGACGAAATCACCCGCGAGCGTCTGAACGACGAGCTGCTCAAGATCTTCGTCGCGCAGAAGTTCGGCGGACTCTTCATCACCCACTCGGTCTCCGAGGCCATCTACCTCTCCACCAAGGTCGTCGTGATGTCGGGTCGCCCCGGCCACCTCGTCGACACCTTCGAAGTCCCCTTCGACATGCCCCGCGACCCCGAGATCCGCTACACCGCGGAATTCGCCAAGCTCGTCGGCGAGGTCTCCCACGCCCTCCGGGAAGGACACTCATGAGCACCACGTCTGCAGAACCCGTCGTCACCGAGACGTCGGAGCCCACGGCATCCGTTCCGCCCGTCCAGCCGCCCGCACCCCGCACCACGGCGACCCGCCGCCGCGGCTTCGGTGCACGCGTCGCCATGATCCTGCCGCCGTTGGGCGTGCTGGTCGTGCTGCTGGGCGCCTGGTACGGCATCTCGATCGCACTGGCCGCCTCGGGCAAGGGCTTCCTTATGCCCATGCCGCACGAGATGTTCACCCTGGGCTTCTTCGACCCGCAGGTGGGTGCCGACATCTGGGTGGCGCTGTTCCGCACCACCGGCGTCGCCCTCGCCGGCCTCGCGATCGCGATGGTCATCGGCATCGGCTGGGCCATCGCCATGTCGCTCGCCCGCTGGGTCGAGCGCTCGACCTACGCCTACGCCGTGATGCTCCAGTGCATCCCGATCCTCGCCCTGGTGCCGTTGGTCGGCTTCTGGTTCGGCTACGAGTTCCTCGCCCGCGTCATCGTCTGCGTGCTCATCGCGCTGTTCCCGATGGTGTCGAACACCCTGTTCGGCCTGCAGTCGGTCGACAAGTCGCAGCGCGAGTTGTTCCGCCTGCAGAAGGCGAACAAGTGGACGGTACTCACCAAGCTCACCCTCCCCGCGGCGCTGCCCTCGATCTTCGTCGGCATGCGCACCTCGGCGGGCCTGTCGGTCATCGGCGCGATCGTCGGCGACTACTTCTTCCGCCGCGGCGAGCCGGGCATCGGCTCGCTCATCTCCAACTACCAGTCGCGCCTGCAGAGCGCCGAGCTGTTCGCCGCAATCCTCGCGGCCTGCCTCCTCGGCGTCGTCATCTTCGCCCTGTTCGGCTGGCTGTCGAAAGTGGCCGTCGGCCGCTGGTACGACAGCACCCTCTAGGCCCCCAGATCCCGGATGCCACAGCCCCTCCCGCGCGAGAGTGCGGGAGGCGGCATCCGGAGTACCCGAAAACACCCGCACCCGAGAGCTCCACCCGTCACAGAAAGCGAACCAGCATGCAGCGCTCCACCCTTCTTCGCGGCACCGCCGTCACCGGCGCCGTCGCGATCGCCCTCACGCTGACTTCCTGCGCCGGCAGCGCAGCGGAAAGCGCCCCCGCCGCCACCGACATGGCGATCGGCTCGGTCGACCTGTCGGCCGACTGCCCCTCGACCATCGTCGTGCAGACCGACTGGAACCCCGAAGCCGAGCACGGTCACCTCTACGAGATGATCAAGGACAACTACACGATCGACGCCAACACCAAGGCCGTCACCGGCCCGCTCATGGCGGACGGCGGATACACCGGCGTCAACCTCGAGATCCGCGCCGGTGGTCCCGCGATCGGCTTCCAGACCGTGTCGGCCCAGATGTACCAGGACGACAAGATCACCCTCGGCTACGTCAGCACCGACGAGGCGATCCAGCTCTCGGGCACCACGCCCACCAAGGCCGTGTTCGCACCGCTCGACATCAGCCCGACCATGGTCATGTGGGACCCCGCGACCTACCCGAACGTCAAGACGATCGACGACGTCAAGGGCGCCCTGACGGCGAACGGCGGCGTGTGGCGCTACTTCGACGGCTCGGCCTACATCGAGTACCTCAAGAGCGCGGGCCTGGCCGACTCGGCGATCCTCGACGGCTCGTACGACGGCACCCCGTCGAACTTCGTCGCCGCCGGCGGCAAGGACATGCAGCAGGGCTTCGCCTCGGCCGAGCCGTACGTGTACCAGAACGAGGTGTCGGCGTGGGGCAAGCCCGTCGACTTCGCGCTGATCCACGACGCCGGATGGCAGACGTACCAGTCGTCGATGTCGGTCAAGGCCGACAAGTTCGACGAGCTGTCGCCCTGCCTCAGCAAGCTCGTGCCCGTGCTGCAGAAGGCCGGCGTCGACTACTACAAGGACCCGAAGGCCGCCAACGACCTCATCCTGAAGCTCGTCGACGAGTACGCGACCGGCTGGACCTACACCCAGGGCGTGGCCGACTACTCGGTCAAGACGCAGGTCGACCTCGGCCTCGTCGGTGACGGCCCCGACTCCACCTACGGCAACTTCGACGACGCCCGCTTCGCGGACTTCTTCTCCAAGGCCAGCAAGGTGTACACCGACCTCGGCACCCCGCCGGCATCGGGCTACACCCCCGCCGACCTGTACACGAACGAGTTCATCGACTCCTCGATCTCGTTCTGACCCGCCGGGCCCGGTCCGCCTCGTGCGGGCCGGGCCGCCGGTCGCCGAACCCAGGTCCCTGAGAACCCAGGTCCCTGAGCTTGTCGAAGGGACCGCGCCCAGCATCACGCCGAACCCAGGTCCCTGAGCTTGTCGAAGGGACCGCGCCCAGCGGAGATCGGTGGCTTCGACAGGCTCAGCCACCTGCCGACCACGACCCCGCATCACGCCCGGTGGCTTCGACAGGCTCAGCCACCTCCCGACCGCAACCCCGCAACACGCCCGGTGGCTTCGACAGGCTCAGCCACCTCCCGACCGCAACCCCGCAACACACCCGGTGGCTTCGACAGGCTCAGCCACCTCCCAAACCCCTCGGCATCCGCCCCATCGTTCCACCCGGAGACACCCCCATGAGCGACACCGCCACCCGCGTCCTCTCCCTCGAGGACGAACTGCTCGACCTGCTCGGCCCCGCGGCCGTGAGCACCGAACCGCGCGTGCGCGAACGCGCCAGCGTCGACGGCTCGCCGATGTCGCCGATCATCGCCGCGAAGCTTCCGCTGGGCCTGGCCGACCTCGTCGTCTTCGCCGCGGATGCCGGG
Organism: Microbacterium sp. BH-3-3-3; assembly: GCF_007679045.1. Taxonomy (GTDB): domain Bacteria; phylum Actinomycetota; class Actinomycetes; order Actinomycetales; family Microbacteriaceae; genus Microbacterium; species Microbacterium algihabitans. The sequence continues at coordinate 1,169,912 of NZ_VEFS01000001.1, forward strand.
CAGATCGCCACCGCCGTCGCCGCCGCCGCGCGACACGGGGTGCCGATCACGGTGCGCGGCAAGGGCACCGGCAACTACGGCCAGGCGATCCCCATGCAGGGCGGCCTCGTGATCGACACCACCCGCGCCAAGGCGATCGTCGAGGTCGGCGACGGCTTCATCACCGCCGAAGCCGGCACCCCGATGGTCATGCTCGAGCAGGCCGCGTGGGCGAGCGGCCAGGCCCTGTGGATGTACCCCTCGACCGCGCAGTCGACGATCGGCGGCTTCCTCTCCGGCGGATCCGGCGGCACCGGGTCGATCGAGCACGGCTCGAACGACCGCGGCTTCGTCGCCGCCCTCGACGTCGTGCACGCCGACGGCAGCGCCGAGATCCTCCACGTCGAGGGCGACGAGGCCCAGAAGTACGTGCACAACTACGGCACCGCGGGCGTGATCGTGCGCGCAACCGTCCGCCTCGAGCCCCTGCGTGAGTGGCGAGGGCTGTGGGCGAGCTTCCCCGACTTCGCCGGCACCCTCTCGGTCGTGCAGACGATCGGCAACCTCACCCCGACCCCGCGCCTGGTCTCGGGCGACGGCGTCGAAATCTCGGCGGCCCTTCCCGCCGACGAGGCGATCCCCGAGGGGCGCTCGAGCCTGCGTGCGATCATCGACGCCTCGCTCATCGACGAAGTCACCGCGATCATCGAGGGTGCGGGAGGCCGCGTCGAAGCCGTGCGCGAAGGGCCGCAGGCCAGCATCCGCCTGTCGATGCTCAGCTACAACCACCCCATCGAGTGGTACCAGAAGAGCCAGCCGCACGAGGTGTTCCACCTCGAGGTCGCGGGCGCTCCGCTGGCCGACGACATCGAGGCCGTCGAGTCGGTGTTCGCGGGCGGCAAGCTCCACATCGAGTCGACGAAGGCCTTCCCGATCGGCATGCTCGCGGCCCCCTACGTGAGCGAGGAAGACGTGTACCGCGGCATCGCCGAGCTCAACGCGATCGGTGTCGGCGTGCACAACCCGCACCAGTGGAACGTCGACTTCAACGTCGAGCAGACCGCCGAGACCGCCGCCCTCACCGACCCGAACGGCCTGCTGAACCCCGGCAAGCTCAACCCCGACTACACCGGAGCGCGCAAGGGAGCGATCATCTCATGACCCGTCTGCTGGCCGAACTGAGCGGCCCCGCGGCCGCCGAGGCCCTCACCGATAAGTCCATCATCGTGCTGCCCACCGGCGCGATCGAGCATCACGGCCCGCACCTGCCCCTGGCGACGGATGCCATCGTGGCCGAGGCCTCGGCCACCGCCGCCGTCGCGCGCGCCGCCGCGCAAGGCCTCGACGTGTGGCAGCTGCCGACGCTGTCGATCACGAAGTCCGACGAGCACTCCTGGGCGCCGGGCACCCTGTGGCTGACGCCCGAGACGATGATGCAGACGATCGTCGACATCGGCCGGTCGCTGCTGACCACCCGCGCCCGCACGCTGGTGTTCCTCAACGGCCACGGCGGCAACGTCGCCCTGCTCAACGTCGCCAACCGCGAGCTGCGTCGCCGCTTCGGCCTGCGCACGTTCTTCATGCCCGCGGCCCGCGTGCCCTCGTTCGACGGCACCGACGGCGGACCCGACGAGCACGGCACGGGCATCCACGCCGGTCACGGCGAGACGAGCATGATCATGCACCTGCGTCCCGAACTCGTCGATCCGTCGAAGTTCGAGGCCACGGTGCCGGCGCACATCGGCGAGTTCCGCCACATCGGCTTCAACGGCAAGCCCGTGACCTTCGGGTGGCTCTCGAACGACTTCGGTCCTACGGGGGTGCTCGGCGACCCGACCGGCGCGAACGCCGCCCACGGTGCGCAGCTGTTCGAAGACAGCGTGTCGTTCGTCGTCGAAGCGCTCGAAGAGATCAGCCGATTCGACTACACCGCGTGAGTCGCTCGAGGCGGGCACGACTCCTGCATATGCGGCGGTTCCCTGAGGTATTCGGCCCGGCAGGCCCGTTCTGCAGGAGTTGTGCAGCGCCCGGGTCGGATCCGATTCCGGATGCCGCGGTCTCGGCGGTGCGCGCGTGAGCGTCGCCGCCGAGACCGGCCAGGGCGTCCGCGCCTACGGCCGAGTGCTGCGTCTGCCCGGCGCCCGCAGCTTCGTCGCCGCAGGGATCCTCGCGCGCTTCCCCCGCGCGACGCTGTCGCTCGGCATCATCCTGCTGGTGTCGGCCGCGACCGGCAGCTTCGCCTCGGCCGGGCTCGTCGTCGCTCCCCTCGTCGGAGGCATGGCGATCGCGGCACCCCTGTGGTCGTCGCGCATGGACCGCCACGGCCAGGCCCGCGTGATCATGGTGTCGCTCGGATGCCTCGTGCTCGCGGCATCCGCCCTGCTCGTCCTCGTGCTCACCGATGCGCCGTTCTGGACGTGGCTCGTGGCCGCATTCGTCACGGGGGCGGCGACCCCCGACCTCACCTCGGCCGTCCGGGCACGGTAGACCGTGCTCGCCCCGCCGGCGCAGCGCACACCCGCGTTAGCCCTCGAGACGATCGCCGATCAGATGGTGTTCATCTCGGGGCCGCCCGCGATCACCGCTGTTGCCGCCGCCGTCGACCCCGCGGTGGCGGTTCTCGGCTCGCTCGGGCTCGGGCTCATCGGAGGCGTGTGGCTCGCCGCGCAGCGCGGCACGCAGCCAGCTCCGGCGCCGCACGCCCCGCGGCGCGGCATCGTGCTGCCTCCCGCCGGGGTCATTCCGATCGCTGTAGCCTGCATCGCCTTGGGCGGAGTCTTCGGGGCCTTCGACGTCAGCCTCGTCGGGTGGGCCGAGCTGAGCGAACGGCCGTGGCTCGCGGGCCCGGCGTTCAGTGCCCTGGCCGTGGCGATCGCGATCGGGTCCGTCGTGACCGGAGCCCGCACGTGGAAGCTCTCCCCCGCCGCGCGGTACATCCTCTTCGCGGCGCTGGCCTTCGCCGTCGCCCTCGCCCTGCCGTTCGCGCAGGGCTCTGCTCCGGTGCTGTTCGGGGTGATCCTGCTGCTCGGGCTCGCGGTGTCGCCGGTGATGGTGTCGGGCATCCTCGTGGCATCCGCCCGCGCCCCCGAGGGCCGGGTGACCGAGACCCTCGCCTATCCGACCGCGGCGATGTCGCTCGGCGTGCCGATCGGCGGCGTGATCGCCGGGGCGGCCCTCGATTCGACGGGACCCGCCGCCGCGCTCGTCACGATCGCGGTGTCGCTGGCGAGCGCGGCGGCGATCGCCGCGGTGGGCGAGGCGCTGCTGCGGTTCGCGCGTTCCAAGTCGCGCGAGACTGCATCTCGCTGACAAGTCCGTTGCAGGCTGCAACCGGGATGTCAGCGAGATGCAGTCTCGGTGTGCGGCCAGGCGTGATCGCCCGACCCCGGCTGCAGATCGACCTCCGCGGTTCTCGATCGGGCAAGCCGGACGGCGACGCACAGCGCGCCGATAGCGTGAGGCGATGGATGCCGAGACCGTCGCTCAGCCGCTGGATGCGCCGCAGGTTTCGCGGTCGCGTGTCAGCCGTGGCCTGGTGTTGATCGTCGGGGTGATCTTGATCCCGATGGCGCTGAACATCATCTTCAACAGCTGGGGTCCCCTCACGCACGAGAGCGCCATGCGTATGGCGTTCGCCACGGTCGCCGGGCAGACGATCGCGATCCTGACCGTGGTCGTCACGCTCGCCATGACCGCCCTGACCCGCCGCAGGCGTCAGCTGCCCACGTTCATCGTCATCGCCCTGCTCGTGTTCGGTGCGGCGTCGGCGACGATGGGCGCCGCGGCCGACACGCTCTCGTCACGCCTGACGATCGTCGACCAGGTGAGCCGCCTGAACCCCTGACGCCGTTCTGCACTCGGCGCGTTCTGGACACTCAACGAGCCAATGCGGCTTCCAAATGACGGAGCACCGAGACATGGCCGTCGTCGGGATGGAGGTCGAGCGTCGCGTGCGGGAGGGAAGCCTCAAGCATCCGGGCGTGAGCGGGAGGGATGACGCGGTCGCGCTCGCCCTGGACGAGCAGCACGGATGCCGCGACCTCCGCGAGCGCGACACCCCAGGGTCGGGTGAAGGCGAGGTCGTCGTCGATGAGACCCTCGGGCCCGTCGGCCTCGGCCGCGCCGGCGTCGACTCCCAGAGACGCCCATTCGCCCTCGAGGGCCGCGAAGTCGGCATCCACGAACTGCTCGGAATCGAACTCGTCGGTCTCGGCGAAACGGCGGCGGGAGCCTTCGCCCTCGACGGCCGACCGCAGCCCGCCCGGCGCCTGCATGCCGGCGAACCACGCCTCGTCGTCGGTGAACGGCGCGGGGCTCGCGAAGGTCACGACTTGGCCGACGAGCTCCGGCATCGCCGCCGCGCACGCGAGGGCGTGCGGGCCTCCGCCCGACGCGCCGACCGAGACGACGGATGCCACACCGAGGGCCTCGAGCACCGGAACGAGCCCCGCGGCGACGTCGGCGACGGTGCGGCCCGGCTGACGCGGCGACCCGGCGTAGGCGGGCCGGGCGACGGAGACGACGGCGAGCCCGTGCGCGTCGGCCGCCCGCTGCACCGGCGGCAGGATCGCGCCGGTCTGCGGCGACCCGTGGTGCCACAACAGCACATCGAGCCCCGCGACGTCGTCGACGGAGGTGTGGACGTCGAGCCCCGCGATGCGTCTGCGCATGCTCCCACGCTGTCACGGCGCGGCCTCGCGCGCGAGGGCGGGCGCGGGTCGCGGGTGCTCGCAGGCCTCTGAGCGTCCAGGAAACCCGCACGACCGGCGCGCGGGACGCGGCGTGTCGTGGACACTCAGCAGGAAAGGCGCGGGGTCAGAGGATGACGCCGAACTCCTCGGCCAGCGCGGGCAGCTCCTCGTGCAGCACGCGCGAGGCCTCGACCGCGAGCGGGTTGGTCGAGACGCCCCGGTCGTTGACGAGCTTTCCGCCGACGTAGACCTGCTGCAGGTTGCGCAGGCCGCAGGCGAGCACGTAGCTGCGCACGGGGTTCCACAGCGGTCCGATATCGGGAGTGCGCGGGTCGACGACCACGAAGTCGGCGAACTTGCCCACCTCGAGGCTGCCGACGCGGTCGTCGACGCCCATGATCTCGGCCCCGCCGAGGGTGTGCAGGCGCAGGACGCGCTCGGGCATCATCGACAGCGGGTCGTGGGTGCGGGCGCGCTGCATGAACATGCCCATGCGCATGTTCTGCCACGGGTCGGCGACGTCGGTGCAGGCCTGGTCGTCGAGGCCCATGCCGACCTTCATGCCCTGCTCGAGCATCTCGGGCACATGAGCGATGCCCGACGCGAGACGCCCGTTCGACGCGGGCTGCCACGACATGCTCGCCCCTCCCGCGGCGGCATCCGCGATGATCTCGGGCGTGGTCTGGATGAAGTGGCCGAACATCATGCCCGGCCGGAGGGCTCCGGCGTTCTTGTACAGCTGGAACTTCGTCTGCTGGTGCTCGATCGCCTCGTAGGTCTCGAGGAAGTGCGCCTGGTTGGTCACGCCGAAGCGGTCCATGACGGCGACCTCGATCTCGGCGGCGTCGGGCCGCGTCGACCACTGCACCTGGCCCATGATCGAGGCGCCGAGGGCGATGTCGGGATCCATCGCGAGCACGTGATCGAGCGAGGCCTCGAACCGCGCGAAGATCTCTTCGTCGGTGCCGACGGTGGCATCGAGAGCGATCGAGTCGACGAAGCGGAGCCCCGCGTCGTGGCATCCGTCGGCCTGCCGGGTGTGCCAGGCGTGATCGCGGAGCTGCCCGCCACCGTCGGCGCGCTTGCCCTCGACCATCGGCTCCCACGGCAGGAGCGGGTCGGTGAAGTTGTACGCCGTGGTCACGCCGTTGGCGAGGAAGTCGAGCGAGCCGTGCAGCGTGGCCCAGTAGATCTGGTCGGGCGAGGCGTTGTTGAGCACGCTGAACATCGACGTGCACCAGCCGTAGAGCGTCTGGTCGACGCCGAGCCCGCGCGAGCCGCTCGTGAAGAGGTGGCTGTGCGACGAGACGAAGCCCGGGGCGACGAACTTGCCGTCGACGTCGAGGATCTCGTCGGCCGTCGTGCCCGGCGCGGGGTCTCCGGCGCCGATCGCGGTGATGCGTCCGTCCTCGACGAGCATGTAGCCGCGCTCGATGTAGCCGGGGTCGTCGGTGCCCGCGGGGACCGTGATGAGACGTGCGTTGGTGACCAGGAGCGACATGTTGATGACGGTAACAATGGCGTGTTTCCGCGGTGTTCCGGGCGTGGGGCGGGTTGTTTGCGGGGCGGCCGGAGCACACCCATGTCCCGAAAATGGCTGGCCGAACGGGCCCCAGACCGCACAAAGTGGGACATGACCCCGCCGAAAGTGGGACGAGGTCAGGCCCTCACGCGAACGCCGCCCGCACAGCCGGGGCGACCTGCGCGAGCACCTCGTCGCGCGCGGGAGTCGAGGGGAACACCAGGAACAGATGCGGCGCCCTCTCGCGCCGCACGAACTCGACCGGTACTCCCGAGGCCGCGAGCCGGTCGGCGTACTCCTCGGCCTCGTCCGACAAGGGGTCGACGGCGGCCGCGACGATCACGGCCGGCGCCGAACCGCCGAGCACCGCGGCCCGCAGGGGCGCTGCGTCGACGGGCACCCGGCGCGTGGCATCCGGAACGTACAGCCCCCAGTACCACTGCATCCCGCGCGCGGTGAGGGGCAGGTTCTCGGTGTGCGCGCGGTAGCTCGGGCGCTCGGGATTCGGGGCGTCGAGCACGGGGCACAGCAGCACCTGCACGCGGATGCCGGGAGCCCGGCCATCGCGCGAGCGCAGGGCGAGCGCCGCGGCGAGGTTGCCGCCCGCGCTGTGCCCGGCGACGCCGAGTCGGGCGGGGTCGATGAGTCCGTCGGCCCCCGTCGCGGCGAAGCGCAGCGCGCGGTCGAGGTCGTCGAGACCGGCCGGGAAGGGATGCTCGGGCGCGAGGCGGTAGTCGACGCTCAGCACCTGAGTTCCGGTCGCGAGAGCGAGGGCGCGGCACAGGGCGTCGTTGTTGTCGAGGTCGCCGGCGACCCATCCTCCGCCGTGGGCGAAGACGAGCGTTCCGCGGTGGCCGGCGCGCGGGCTGTAGAGGCGCAGGGCGAGACCGTCGTCGTCGAGGTCGATCGACTTGAGCGTCGCGTCGTCGGGTGAACGCACCCACGACGGGTTCGCGCGCAGCTCGGCGATCCGCGCGGCGTCATCGCCGTCGGCATCCGTCGCCCCCGAGGGGATCGTGCCCGCCTGAGCCGCCAGGCGTTCGAGGTGGGCGCGCACGGCGGCGTCGGTGATGGCGGGGTGGACGCTCACGGGTCTCCTGCGGGTCGGGGCTCACGGGCGCCGCAGGCGGCGCTGCCCCGAGCGTAAGACGCCGGATGCCGAGGGATCGGCTCTCGCGACGAAGCTTCACCCCGCCGAAACATCCATGTCGCCCCGCGCCTCCAGCATGAGCGCATGACCTCCCCCGAAGAGCGCGCCGCCGCGATCCTCGCCGCGCAGCGGTTCGTCGTGATCGGCACGGCCGATGCCGTCGGGCCCTGGACCGCCGCCGCCCAGTACCGCCTGCTGCCGGTCGGACTGTACGTCGAGTCCGACCTCGCGTCGCGGCATGCGCGGGCGATCGCGGCCTCGGGCGCGGCATCCGGGGTCGTGTACGACTCGTCCGCGGGGCTCGCCGACGCCGACGGGGTGCAGTTGTCGTTCCGGGCGAGGCAGGCGGATGCCGCCCCGGCGGCCGTGCGCGAGGTGCTGGCCGCGCGTCTGGCCCGCGACGCCGTGACCGCCGCCATGCTCGACGACGAGGTCGCGGCGATCGTCGCGACTGCGCGCAAGCGGCTGTACGTCTTCGAGGTCGAGCGCGCCTTCGTCTTCGACCGCGACGCGTGGCGCACCCGCGGCACCGACGCGCGCCTCGAGGTCGACGCCGCTGCGGTGTGGCGGCTCATCGACCGGATCTGACGAGCGTTACGCCCGCGAAACAGCGCCGTCGCCGCCGCGTTCGCCGCCGGGCGTACGGTGACCGCCAGGGCGACCCGACGCCCGCGGGAGGAGCGTCATGTCGCAGCGCGTCATCGTCACGGGAGGCTCCGGAGGCATCGGCGCCGCCATCGTCGCCCGATTCGCGGCCGATGGAGCCCGAGTCGCGGTGCTCGATCGTCGCGCCCCGACCGACGGCGCGGCATCCGCCTACTTCTCCGTCGATCTGCGTGACCCCCTCGACACGCGCCGCGCGGTCGGAGAGGCGATCACCGCGCTCGGCGGGGTCGACGTGCTCGTGAACTGCGCGGGGGTGTTCCAGCACGTGTCGTTGCTCGACATCACCGTCGACGACTGGGATCTCGTGCTCGACATCAACGCCCGCGCGACCCTCGTGACGATGCAGGCGGTCGCCCCGCTCATGCTCGAAGCACGCGGCGGCACGATCGTGAACATCGCCAGCATGGCCGCCAAGCAGGGGGGCGGCGGAGAAGGGCACTACGCCGCGTCGAAGGCCGCGGTCGTCGCCCTCACCCGCGCCGGCGCGCAGGAATGGGGATGCCACGGCGTGCGCGTCAACGCCGTCTGCCCCGGCTACGTGCTCACCGACATGGGCGCCGACACCCGCTCCGACGACGACGTGCGGGCGTGGAGCGCGAAGTCGCCGCTCGGCCGCCTCGGCGTGCCGGAAGACGTCGCGGGCGTCACCCACTTCCTCGCCTCCCCAGCGGGCGGGTACCTCACCGGGCAGGCGATCAACGTCACGGGCGGCATGATCATGCATTGAGCGGGGGCCGTGTCTGTGACCCCGCGTGACCGCTCTCCCGCTCGCGCGCGGTGCGCGTGGTTACGGTAGCGAGCATGTCCGAGTACTTCGACCGCACCGCCGACAAGACGTACACCAAGGTGTACAAGACCGAGACCCCCGACATCCTCGCCGCGTTCGCCGCGTTCGATCAGGCCGTGTTCGCCCCCGAAGGGCGCGCGATCCCGCTGAAGTACCGCGAGCTGATCGCCCTGGCCGTCGGCATCACCACCCAGTGCGTGTACTGCATCGACGGACACTCGCAGAACGCCGTCAAGGCCGGAGCGACCGAGGCCGAACTCGCCGAAGCCGCGTGGGTCGCCACCGCCATCCGCGCCGGAGGCGGCTACGCCCACGGTCGCCTCGCCTTCAAGCTCGGCGAGGACGCCCGCCCGCACGAGCACTGACCATGACAGACGTCTCTCCCTCCGCGCCGGGTCCCCTCGAGATCGAGGCGCTGGAGTTCATCCGCGCGCTGATCCGCATCGACAGCGTCAACACCGGAGACGCCGCCACCATCGGAGACGGCGAGACCCGCGCGGCGCTCTTCGTGAAGCAGCGCCTCGACGAGGTCGGGTACGAGACGGTCCTGGTCGAGCCCCGCCCGGGGCGCGCGAGCGTGGTCGCCCGGCTGGCCGGTTCGGATCCGGATGCCGGCGCCCTCGTCGCCCACGCGCACCTCGACGTCGTCCCGGTCGACGCCGACGATTGGACGCACCCGCCGTTCGGCGCCGAGATCCACGACGGCCTGCTCTATGGTCGCGGGGCCGTCGATATGAAGGACTTCGCCGGCATGCTGCTGGCCATCGCCCGGGCGTTCCGCCGCGACGGGATCGTTCCGCGGCGCGACCTGATCTTCGCCTTCTTCGCCGACGAGGAAGCCGGTGGCGTCTGGGGCGCGCGGTGGCTCGTCGAGAACCGCCCCGAGCTGTTCGCCGGGGCGACCGAGGCGATCAGCGAGGTGGGCGGCTTCTCGATCCCCCTGCCCGACGACCGTCGTGCGTACCTCGTCGCGACCGCGGAGAAGGGCGTGACCGTCGCCACGCTCACCGCCCGCGGAGCGGCGGCGCACGGATCCCGCCCCACCGCCGACAACGCGGTCGTGCGCCTCGCGCGCGCCGTGGCCGCGGTCGGCGCACATCGCTTCCCCGTCGTGCGGACCGCGACGCTCGAGCGCTTCCTCGAGGTCTACGGACGCGCCAGCGGCGAGCCCCTCGACGGTGACGATCTGTCTCGCCTGGGGTTCTCGGCATCCGTCATCGACGCGGGAACGCGCAACACGGTCTCGCCGACCGTGCTCACGGCCGGCGGCAAGATCAACGTCATCCCCGCCTCGGCGAGCGCGACGCTCGACGTGCGCGTGGTGCCCGGCCAGGCGGACGCGCTGCGCGACGAGCTCGCGGCCGTCGTCGGTGACGACATCGAGATCGCGTGGTCGCGGTACATCCCGGCGATCGAGGCTCCGGCCGAGGGGCGGCTGATGGACGTGCTGCAGCACGCCGTGACCGCCGAAGACCCCGACGGCACCGTCGTGCCGTACCTGCTGCCCGCGAGCACCGACAACAAGCACCTCAGTCGTCTCGGCATCCGGGGCTACGGCTTCGTGCCGCTGCGCGTGCCCGCCGACTTCGACGTGTTCGGGCAGTTCCACACGGCCGACGAGTGCGTGCCGGTGGAGGCTCTATTCTTCGGGACGCGGGTGACGGCGCGGATCCTGCGCGACGCCTGAGGGCGGAGGTGGCTGAGCCTGTCGAAGCCAGCAGTCCGCGCGGGTCGCGGTCGGGGAGGTGGCTGAGCCTGTCGAAGCCACCGGTCCGCGCGGGTTCCGGTCGGCAGGGGGCTGAGCCTGTCGAAGCCACCGGTCCGCGCGGGTCGCGGTCGGGGAGGTGGCTGAGCCTGTCGAAGCCACCGGTCCGCGCGGGTCGCGGTCCCTTCGACAGGCTCAGGGACCTGGGTAGGGAGGTGGCTGAGCCTGTCGAATCGTGTTCCAGAACTTCCACCTCTTTCCGCACCTCACGGCGCTCGAGAACATCACCGAGGCGCCGCTCGCTCTCAAGCGCCTGGGCAAGAGCGAGGCGCGCGAGCTCGCCCTCGCCCTGCTCGACCGGGTGGGCCTGGCCGAGAAGGCCGACGCCTACCCCCGGCAGCTGTCGGGCGGTCAGCAGCAGCGCGTCGCGATCGCCCGCGCCCTCGCCCTGCAGCCCAAGGTGCTGCTGTTCGACGAGCCGACGAGCGCCCTCGACCCCGAGCTCGTGGGCGAGGTGCTCGACGTCATCCGCGACCTCGCGAAGCTCGGCACCACGCTCGTGATCGTCACGCACGAGATCGGCTTCGCCCGCGAGGTCGCCGACCGCGTGGTCTTCCTCGACGAGGGACGCATCGTCGAGCAGGGGACGCCCGATGAGGTGCTCACCCGACCGCGGTATGCGCGGACCCGCGAGTTCGTCGCGAAAGTGCTCGGCTGACGCGTCCGCCGTGTTCCGGTGGCTTCGACAGGCTCAGCCACCTCGCAACCCGAACCCACCGCACCCCGGTGGCTTCGACAGGCTCAGCCACCTCGCAACCCGAACCCACATCGCCCCACCTCACCACCCGGCCCCGCGACGCGACACCGATGCCGCGGCATCCACACCCTCACAAGGAGACACAGCATGGCACTCAGCAAGAAGCAGGGGATCGCCCTCGGCGTGATCGCCGCAGCCCTCGTCGCCGTCGTCGGCGTCGGCGTCACCATCGGCCTCACCCGACCGACCGAGGCGGTCGCGGCGCCCGAGCGCTCGGCATCCGCCACGAATGCCCCCGCGGAATGGGTGCACACCGACGCCGTGCCCGACGCCGTCGCGGCCCTGAAGGCGAGTGGCTTCACCCCCATCGAGCCGGGCAAGCTCACCGTCGCGGTGGGCGCGTTCACCCCTCCCCTGAGCTATGTGCCCGAGGGTGAGACGCTGCCGTCGGGCACCGAACCCAACATCGGTTCGCTCATCGCCGAAGGTCTCGGCCTGGAGTACAACCCGGTCGTGGTGGCGTGGGCGGACTGGCCCCTCGGCATCCAATCGGGGAAGTACGACCTCATCACCGCCAACGTCACGGTGACCGAGGAGCGCAAAGAGCTCTACGACTTCGCGAGCTACCGGCAGGACCTGCTGGGCTTCGCCGTGCGCGCCGACAGCTCGATCGCGAAGATCGGAACCGCCGACGACATCTCCGGGCTGAAGATCGTCGTCGGCTCGGGCACCAACCAGGAGAAGGTGCTGCTCAGCTGGAACCAGGAGCTCTCCGCCGCCGGCAAGGCCCCGGCCGACCTGCAGTACTACGACGACAACGCCGCGGCGACCCTCGCCCTGCTCTCGGGCCGCGTCGACGCGACCTTCGGTCCGAACGCGACCGCCGCGTGGGCGGCGCGCGACACGGGTGAGACGAAGGTCGTCGGCGTGGTTCCGGGCGGCTACCCCCTGCAGGCCGACATCGCCGCCGGCACCAAGAAGGGCAACGGCCTCGTCGAGCCGGTGCAGATCGTGCTGAACGACCTCATCGCGAACGGGAAGTACGCCGAGGTACTGAAGGCCTGGAACCTCGATTCCGAGGGCATCTCGACCTCGCAGATCAACCCGCCGGGACTCCCGAAGTCCTGAGGGCCCGCGCACGGCCCGGTCTTCTTCGACCGGGCCGTGCCGTGCGTTCACCGGAGAAGAATGGATGCCATGACCACGACCCTCACCGTCCGCCTCGTCGCCCCGCAGGAATACGCGGAGGCCGGGCGGATCACCGCCGAGGCCTATCGCGTCAGCTACGACGGGCTCTCGGAGGCGTACCTCGCCTCGCTCGCCGACGTCGCCGGCCGCGTGGAGTACGGCGAGGTGTGGGTCGCCCTCGATGGGGACGAAATCGTCGGCACGGTGTGGACGCCGCGGCCCGGCGAGCGACTCTCGCCCCTGGCCCGCGAGGGCGAGCTCGACTTCCGCCAGCTCGCCGTGGCACCGTCGGCGCGCGGCCGCGGCGTGGGCGAGCTGCTCACGCGACACGTGCTCGGCCTCGCCCGCGATCGCGGCGCGACCCGCGTGGTGATGAACAGCGGCCCGGAGATGCTCGGCGCGCACGCGCTCTACCTCAAGATGGGCTTCCGCCGCCTGACCGAGCGGGAGGACCCGATCGAGGTCGAACCCGGTCGCTGGCTCGACCTGCGCGCGTTCGGGTACGACCTCTGACGGGCGGGGTTTTCGACCGGCGACGGAATCGGATGTCAGGCGCCCAGGGATCCGCATCCGATGCGTTCGCCCGACCCCGCTCCGGCGGCAGGCCGGATGTCAGCCCGCGAGGGCGGCGAGAGTGCGGCCGACGACGGGCGTGAACTTGAACCCGTGGCCGGAGAAGCCCGCTCCGACGACGATCGGACCCGTGCGCTCGAGCACGAAGCGGGCGTCGACCGTCGAGGTGTAGGTGCACGTGATCTCGGTGAAGTCCGCGGCATCCACCCCGGGAAGCCACTCCGCGGCGTACCGGACGAGCGCCGCGGTGAGGTCGCGGTCGGGCACGAAACTGCGGTGATCGGGGTCGGTGACCGGACCCGCCGCGTGCCACCCGGCCTTCACCCCCTGACCGGGCGTCAGCATTCCGTAGACGGGCGCCGCGAACCACGCCGTCGCGGGATCGTCCGCCGACGGGTGGTGGTTGAAGCCCGGCCAGTGCGCCGTCTCATCGAGAGGACGGAAGTGCGCCGGCTGCTCCTGCGTCACGCGCAGGGCGGGGAGCGAGACGCCCGGAACGCCCGCGAGGGTCTTCGCCGTCCACGCGCCGGCGGTGCACACGAGGCGCCGCGCGTGCACGCGCCGAGGGCCCTCGGCATCCGTCACGGTGAAGCGCACGTCGTCGTCGCCGCGCACCTCGATGTCGGTGACGGCGGTGTTCCAGTGGATGCGCGCCCCGGCACGGGCGGCTCCCGCGAGGAACGCGGCGACCGACTCGTCGGCGTGCAACCGACCCGCCCCGGCGTTGTGCAGCACCGGTCCCGCGAAGCGCAGGCCGGGCCACCGATGCGAGGCCTCCGACGCGTCGAGCACCTCGGCCGCGAGGCCGCCCGCCGAGATCGCGGCGGCCGTCGCCACGGGGTCGACGCCGGGCCCGTGCGTGACGATACCGGTGGTTGTCAGCAGGGGCTGGCCCGCCTCGGCCTCGAGCTCGCGCCACAACACCTCGGCGTCGCGGAGCCAGGCGAGGTACTCGGGCTCGGCGTAGGCGACGTTGAAGTTGCGCGAGGCTCCGTGCGAGGCGCCGCGGACGTGACCGGGTTCGAACTGCTCGAACACGCTGACTTCGCGACCCGCCCGGGAAAGGTGCCACGCGGTGGCCGCGCCCATCGCGCCGGCGCCGACCACGGCGACGTCGATCCGCTCCGCGCTCACGGGCGGAGGTCCTTGGCGAAGCAGCGCGAGCCGGCGAACCGGATGTACGGCTCGAAGACCTCGATGGGCGCGTAGCCGATTCGCTCGTACAGCGCGATGGCCTCGGGTTGGCGGTCGCCCGTCTGCAGGATGAGCCGTGATGCGCCCCGTGCCGCGGCGAGGCGCTCGAGTTCCGCCATGAGCGCTCGGCTCGCCCCGCGCCCCCGCGCGCCAGGGGAGACGTACACGCGCTTGACCTCGAGTTCCGCGCCGACGGCGCGCAGCGCGGCATGGCCGACCGCCTCGCCGTCGACGGCGCGCACGAGCACGACCTCCACGATCGTGGCGGGGTCGACGGCGAAGTCCCGGGCAAGCCGGTCGGCCGTCGCCTCGTCGAAGGCGGCGAAGATCTCCGCGTATCGGGGTGAGATCTCGGCATCCATCGCCTCACGCAGCGCGACCGCCGAGGCGTCGTTCCAGTCGACGTTCTCGATGGTCCAGGTCGTCTGCGCGGCGGTCATCTCCCCAGTATTTCCGGATGCCGCGCGGCGCAGGGTCGCACCGGAAACGCCCGGTAACACGGGTCGCGGTCGGCCCCGCATTGCGCCCGACGACAGCCGAGTTGCACCCCGGGCGGAGTCGGCGCAGAGTGTCACGGTGACCTCCCCCTCGACACTCGACATCCCCCACGCCGACGCCACCGTGCTCGACAACGCGGCGTGGCACTCGCTCGCCGGCCCGCACGCCTCGTTCGCGATCGGCGGCGACCTCGTGCGCCGATATCCGTCCGATGTCGCGCCGTTCGTGGCCGTGCGCACGTGGGACGAACCGGGGGTGTGGGACGCCCTCCGCGACCTCGTCGGACCGGGTGCCGACGTGGGCCTGTCGGGCTACGAGGGTGCGATCCCCGAGGGCTGGGAGTACGTGGGCGGCGGCGAGGGCGTGCAGCTCGTCGAGACGCCGGCCCTGCAGACCCGCCCCGATGACGAGGCGATCGAGCTCGGTGCCGACGACGCGGCCGAGATGATCGCGATCGTCGAGCGCAATCAGCCCGGCCCATTCCGGCCCCGCACCTACGAGCTGGGGCGGTACATCGGCATCCGTCGGGAAGGACGACTGGTGGCGATGGCCGGTGAGCGCCTGCACCCCACCGGCTGGACCGAGATCAGCGCGGTCGCGGTCGACGCCGATCACCGTCGGCAGGGCCTCGCCTCACGACTCGTGCTCGACGTGGCCTTCCACATCCAGCAGCGCGGCGACCGGGCTCTGCTGCACGCCGCCGCGGCGAACGTCAACGCCATCGCGGCGTACGAGAAGCTGGGCTTCGCGCTGCGGCGTCGCAATCGCTTCGCGGCGGTCCGGACGCCCGCGTGACGGCCCGAGTCACGGAAGAAGGTCGAGCATCTGCGGTCGTGCCTTCTGCGCATGGATGACGAGCTCGTTCCCGCTGTCGAAGGTGAGCACGACGGTATCGATCAATCGGCCCTCCCGGTCGAAACCGAGACGGAGCTGCCGGGCGGGCGAGTCGTCGTCGAGATCCTCCACCCACAGCGGCGACGTGGCGGCCTGAATGATGTCCTGAGGCGAAAGTCCGTGCTTGCGCGCTGAGTCGTGGATCGTCACGCAGCGTACGCGGCGATCGCAGCACGGATCAGCTCGGAACGAGACTGGTGCGCTCGCGCGGCTTGCGCGTCGAGCGCGGCCAGTTCTTCCGCGGTCAGCCGCAGCGCGATGATCTGCGACGGTTCGGCGCCGCGTCCCGGGCGACCTCGCCCGCGGCGCTTAAGCGCTTCGACGTCGAAACCCGCTTCAGCCTCATCTGCCCAGGCGCCGATCTGTTCGTCCGAGACGGGGACCCCGTTGATCGACTCCTCGCTTGCCATGGGAAAAACGTAATACGGAATTCCCGCGGGGTCCATACCCTCCTGAGCGACCCCGTGACGGCGAATGACCGACTTCTGCGCTCCAGGCCGCGCGCCCGGTTAGCGTGACCAGATGACCCGCCCGCTGCGCTCCCTCGGCTTCCTCACCATCGGCCTGTTCGATCGCGACGACCCGCGCGCGGGACACGAGACGACGCTGTCGATCATCGAACGCGGCGAGCGCCTCGGCTTCGACAGCGCCTGGCTGCGCGACCGGCATCTGCAGTACGGCATCTCGTCTCCCGTCGCGGTGCTCGCGGCCGCCACACAGCGCACGAGTCGCATCCGCCTGGGCACGGCGGTGATCCCGCTCGGGTGGGAGAATCCGCTGCGCCTGGCCGAAGACCTCGCGACCGTCGACGTGCTGTCGGGCGGGCGTCTCGAGCCCGGGTTCTCGGTCGGGCCGCCGCGGCGCCTCGACGAGGTCGCGACGGCGCTGTACCCCGACACCGCCGACCGCGAGGACTTCGGCTACGAGCGTCTAGTGCGGCTGCGCCGCTTCCTCGCCGGCGAGCAGGCCAGTCCGTTCGCGGGGACCGAGGGGATCGAGGAGTACTCCGAGCGGGTCGAGCCGCACGCCGCGGGCTTGGCCGATCGGCTCTGGTACGGCGCGGGCAGTCCCGGCTCGACGACGTGGGCGGCCGAGAACGGCTTCCACCTGCTCACCAGCAGCGTGATCCAGGCGGTCGAGTCGACCGACTTCGACGCCGAGCAGTACGCGCAGATCCGCCGCTACCGCGACGCGCATCGCGACGGCGAAGCCGCCCGCGTCTCGCAGGGGCTCGTCGTGGTGCCCACCGACTCGGCCACGCCCGAGCAGCGTCGCCGCTACGAGGCGTATGCCGACTCGCGGCGTGGGCGCGTCGGAGTCCCCCAGGGCCCGCGCGGCATGCTGTTCGCCGAAGACCTCGTCGGCACCTCGGAGCAGATCGCCGAGCGACTGCTGTCGTCGCGCGCGTTCCCCGAGGTCGACGAGGTGGCCTTCGCCCTGCCGTTCGCCCTCGCGCCCGACGACTACGTGCAGATCCTCGAAGACATCGCCGGGCGACTCGGGCCGCTGCTGGGGTGGGCACCGACCGCACCCTGAGGGACCACCGCCGGGTGGACGGATGCCGCGCGGGCGGGCCCGCGGGGAGGGGGTGCCCGCCTGGTGCGGACGGCGCGGGGTCCCGTTGAGCGCACTCGCGCTGCGCGACGGCCGCGCGGCACAGCCTCCGCGATTCGCACAACCTCGGCCGGGGTCGGGCCGCGTGCGCTGAGCCTGCGCGAATCGCTGAGCCTGCGCGAACCGTCGCGCGCGCTCAGCGCTGCCGCGCCACCGCCCGTGCGAGCCGCGCCGCCGCTTCGCGCAGCAGCTCCTCCGATGTGTCGCCGTAGGCGAGACGCAGGTGACGGTCGGCATCGGTGCCCGGGCCCGAGGCGAAGAACGACCCGCGCTGGTACTCCACGCCCTCGGTGCTCGCGTCGGCGGCGAGCCGGTCGGCGTCGATGCGATCATCGGTCAGGCGCGGCCACAAGAAGAGTCCACCGTCCGGCACGGCGACGTCGAAGAAGCCGGATGCCGAGAGCTCAGCCGCCAGAGTGTGCGCGCGCGAGCGGTACAGGTCACGGGCCCGGCCGACCACGCGGTCGAACAGCGACTCGTCGGTGGTCAGCAACTCGGCGACCACGCCCTGCACGAACGTCGACGAGTGCGAGTCCTGACGGCTGCGGAGGGCGACGGCATCCGGGATCAATCGCTCCGGCAGCACGACCCACCCGAGCCGCAGGCCGGGCCCGAGGGTCTTGGTGAAGGTGTTCACGTGGATGACGTGGTCGGAGTCGTGGAACGGCGCGACCGACTCCGCCTCGCCGTGGAACCGCAGCTCGCGATAGGGGTCGTCGGCGAAGACCGTGAAGCCGTAGCGCTCGGCGAGCGCGACGAGCTCGCGACGCTTCGCCGTGGGCAGCGACGACTGCGAGGGGTTGTGGAACTCGGGCACGGTGTACACCGCGGCGGGTCGGGCTCCCTCGCGCAGGCGCTGCTCGAGCTCGTCGACGTCGAGTCCCGCAGACCCGACGCGGATGGGGAGCACTCGCGCGTCAGTCAGCTCGAGCCCTCGCAGGAAAAGCGGAAACACGGGGTTGTCGACCGCGACGAGATCGCCGCGCTCGAGCACCGTCTGCACGGCGAGCGCCAAGCCGTGGAAGCCACCGTTGGTGATGAGCACGCGGTCCACCGCGACGCCCTCGCGCGCCGCGATCCATTCGCGCAGCGCCGGGATCCCCTCGGTGCGGGAGTACTGCAGCGACGCGGCACCGGGGCGCGAGAGCACGCGGGCCGTCGCCTCGGCGAGCTCCGCGGTGGGTAGCACCGTGGCATCCGGGATGCCGCCGAGAAGCTCGATCGCATCGGGGCGACGATCGCGCAGCGTCTGGTCGCCGAAACCCTTCGGCGCGGTGAAGGCCTGCACGAGGGTGGGGCGGGACGACGGGGAGAGAAGGGTCATCGGGAACTCCGGGGGTCGCGGAACGGGATGGCGTCGATGAGGGCGCGGGTATACGCCTCGCGCGGGTGCGAGAGCACGTCGGCCACGCGGCCGGCCTCGACGACCCGGCCGTCCTTCAGCACCGAGACGGTGTCGGCGATCTGGCGGACGAGGGCGAGGTCGTGCGAGACGAACAGGTACGTGAGCCCCCGCTCGCGCTGCAGGCGGCGCAACACGTCGAACACCCCGGCCTGCACCGTCACGTCGAGGGCACTGGTCGGCTCGTCGAGCACGATGACGTCCGGCTCGAGCACGAGGGCCCGGGCGATCGCGACGCGCTGGCGCTGACCGCCCGACAGGGCATCGGGGCGACGCCGGGCGAGATGGGTCGACAGGCCCACGGCATCCAGTGCCTCGGCGACCGCGGTCACCCGCTCGGCACGCGTGCCGACCCGATAGCGGTCGAGCGGCTCGCGCACGATGCGCCCGACGCTCCACGTGGGATCGAGCGAGGTGAAGGGGTTCTGGTACACGAGCTGCAGGTGGCGACGGATGCCGCGCAGCTGGGCCGGCGTGCGTCCGGTGACCGGCTCGCCGTCGACGCGGATCTCGCCGGCATCGGGGGTGTCGAGCCCGAGCAGCAACCGCACGGTGGTCGTCTTTCCCGAGCCGGATTCTCCGACGAGCGCGTGCGTGGTTCCGGGCGGCACGCGGAACGACACCCCCGACACCGCCGGCCGTGGGGCACCGTCGACGACGAAGCTCTTCGACACCTCGCGCACCTCGATGCGGGTCGAAGCGGTGTCGGTCGTCCACGCGTCGACCCCGCGGTCGTCGAGGTCGCGCCGGTACCGGTCGGGGTTGAGCGCGGGGGCGTCGGCCTGCAGCTGCCTCGTGTACGCGGATGCCGGGGCGGCGAACACCGCGCGCGTGGCACCGGCCTCTTGGATGCGGCCGTCTTTGAGCACGACGATCTCGTCGGTGCGTTCGGCGGCGATCGCCAGGTCGTGCGTGATGAGGAGGAGCCCGATGCCGAGGTGGTCGCGCAGCTCGCCGAGCAGGTCGAGGATGCGCTTCTGGATCGTCACGTCGAGGGCGCTGGTGGGCTCGTCGGCCACGAGCAGCTGCGGCCCGGGCAGCACCGCGAGCGCGATGAGCACGCGTTGCAGCATGCCGCCCGACAGCTGGTGCGGGTACGAGTCGTAGACCCGGCGGGGGTCGGGCAGGCCGACGCGGTCGAACGCCTCGAGGATCGCCGCGCGCTCGTCGGCGACTCCGGCGAGGGCGGCCGCCTCGTGCGCCTGCGACCCGATCGTGCGCACGGGGTTGAGGGCGTGCGCCGGATCCTGCGGCACGAAACCGATTCGTCGTCCGCGCAGGGGGCGGAAGGCGCGCTCCGAGAGCCCCAGCACGTCGGTGCCGTCGAGCTCGACGCGCCCGTGCGCGCGGCCCGTGGCCCGCGGCAGCAGGCGCAGCACCGAGCGGGCGATCGTCGACTTGCCCGAACCCGATTCGCCGATCAGGGCGAGGCTGCCGCCGCGCGGAATCGAGAACGACACGTCGTGCACCACGGGGGTGCGCCCGTAGGCGACCGAGAGATCCTCGACGCGCAGGAGCGCGGTCCGCGTGACCAGGTCGGGACGGACGGGAAGCGAGAGGGTCATGACGTCCTCCGGAGGAAGCGGCTGATGCGGTTGATCGAGAGCACCGTCGCCACCGTGACCACCGCCGGCCAGACGACGAGCCACGGCGCACGCGGGTAGTCCTTGCCCGCCGAGATCAGCAGTCCCCAGTCGGATGCCGGGGGCGGATCGCCGTAGCCGAGGAAGGCGAGTCCCGCGATCACGAGGATCGACAGTCCGAACTGCAGTACCGCGAGCGGCACGAGCGAACGCGACGCGTTGGGCAGCACGTGGCGGAACAGCACGTGCAGGCTCGACCCGCCCTGCAGCCGCGCGGCCTCGACGAACACCGACGAGCGCACCCGGAGCACCTCGGCGCGCATGACGCGGGCGAAGACCGCCACCGCCGAGACGCCGGTGGCGATCGCGGCGTTGATGGTCTGGAAACCGAGCGAGCTGACGATGACCACCGCGAGCAGGAATGCGGGGATCGCCAGGAGCACGTCGACGAAACGCGCGAGCACGACGTCGGTCCACGAGCCGAGGAAGCCGGCGAGAAGCCCGATCAGCCCGCCCACGACCACCCCGATCGTGACCGCGACGAGCGCGCTGGTCACCGAGGGCTGTGCGCCGAAGACGATCCGCGCGAACAGGTCGCGGCCGAGGTGGTCGGTGCCGAGCAGGTGCGCGGCGCTCGGCGCCTGGAGCTTGTCGGCGGGCACGCCCTGCGCGGGGTTCTGGCTCGTGAAGAGCGTCGGCGCGAGCGACCACGCGAGCACCACCGCGACGACGACGAACGAGGCGATCACGTCGAGGGGCAGGGCGAACCGGATGCCGCGCGCCCGGGCGACCGTCGCGCTCGGGGCGAGGGCGGGGGCGGCGCTCATACGACGCTCACCTCCTCGCGCAGCGGGGACGCCGGGCCCACGGGAGGAGTGGCTCGCGTGCGACCGCGCGAGGCGATCGAGACGCGCGGGTCGAGCAGCGGATACGCGAGGTCGGCGGTCAGGTTGACCACCACGAAGACCACCGCGGCCAGGGACACGACCGCCTGCAGCACCGGGAGGTCTTGACCGGCCACGGCCGACTGCACGAGCGTGCCGACGCCGACGCGTCCGAAGATCGCCTCGGTGATGAGCGCGCCGCCGAGCAACTCGCCCACGATGAGGGCGAGCACCGTGACACTCGGCAGCGCCGAGGGCTTGGCGAGGTGGCGCAGGAACAGCGCACCCGAGCGCAGACCGCGCGAGCGGGCGACGGCGACGTACTCCTGCCGCGACTCGTGATCGAGCGACGAGATGAGCACCTCGGCCAGCTGTGCCGACACCGGGATGCCGAGGGCCACCGCCGCGAAGCAGGTGCCCCACGCCGTCTCGGTGTCGATCATGCCGAACAGCCCGAGCCCGAACGCGAAGACGTGGATGAGCAGCAGACCGATGACGAAGTTCGGCACCGAGAGGAACAGCGACGGCAGCGAACGCAGCACGCCCTGTCCGAAGCGCGCGGGGACGAACTGCGTGCCGTACGCGATGGCCACCGCCAGCACCACGGCCACGGCGAGGGCCGCCGCCGCGAGCGCGAGGGTCGACCCGAGCGCATCGAGCATGAGCGTGGCGACGGGCAGGTTCGAGCGCAGCGAGACGCCGAGGTCGCCGACCACGAAGCGCCCGAGCGACGAGCCGAGCTGCACCCACCACGGCTGATCGAGGCCGTAGAAGGCGACGATGCGGGCGATGTCGTCCTCGGTGAAGCCGTTGTCGGGGTTGCGCAGCGTCGTGGTGATCGGGTCGCCCGGCAGCACGCTGATCACCGCGAACGTGAACAGGTAGGCCAGGAGCACGACGATGATCGCCTGCCCGGTGCGCCGCAGGGCGAAAGGGCCGTAGGTGCGCAGCATGCGCTCCTCCTCTCGGGGTGGAATCGCGATCAGTCGTTCAGCGAGGCGTCGAGGTAGTACGCGTAGGCGAGGCCGTTGTAGGTGACGCCGGTCAGCTCCGGCGACTGCACGTACACGCGCTGCACGATCTGGGTCAGGGGAACGAAGTAGCCCTGATCGAGCACGTAGCCCTGCAGCTCGTCGGCGACCTTCGCGCGCGCGTCGCGGTCGGTGGCGGTCGCGAGAGCATTCGCGAGGTCGTTCAGCGTGGCATCCGAGGTTCCGACCTTGAACCAGTCCTCGTCGCCCTTCTTCTGCGCGGTCAGCACACCCGCGACGGTTCCGACGTCGACGAAGCTGCGCGTGATCTCGGTGGCGGGCACGGCCGCGTTGCCGATGACCTTCTGCCCGTAGGTGGGCACGTCGTAGCTCTCGAGGTTCACCTCGAAGCCGAGGCTCGTGAGCTGCTGGTCGACGAGCTCGTCGACCGATTGCGAGGCCTGCAGGTAGGGGTTGGGATAGAGCGTGAACGACAGCTTCTGGCCGTTCTTCTCGCGCACCCCGTCGGCACCCTTCGTCCAGCCCGCCTCGTCGAGCAGCCGTGCGGCCTCGTCGGGGTCGTATGCGAACGCGTCGGCGTGGTCGGTCGCCTCGGGCACCGTGCTCTGGAAGAACGACTCGGCCGCGTGCCAGTCGGGCGTGTAAACGGTCGAGAGGATCTGATCGCGGTCGATGCCGTGCTGCACCGCCTGACGCACATTGACGTCGTCGAAGGGCGCGACCGAGGTGTTCAGCGCATAGCCGTTGACGAAGCCGAGGTAGCGGGGCGTTTCGACGGTGAGCCCCTCGCCCTTGAGCGCCTCGAGATCTTGGGGGCTGGCGTTGTAGGCGACCTGGGCCTGACCCGACTCGACCGAGGCGGTGCGCAGCGTCGGTTCGGCGACCTGCTTGTAGGTGATGGTGTCGAGGTACGCGGCACCGTCGTGGCCGACCGCTTCGGGGCCCCAGTCGTAGTCGTCACGCTTCTTCAGCACGACGCTGTCGCCCTCGGCGACCTTCTCGACGACGAAGGGACCGCTGCCGATGTCCTTCGTGAGGTCGGCCTGCTGGTCGGCGGGCAGGGCGAGGCTCGCCGGCGACAGCAGGATCGAGCCGTGGTACGCCAGCGTGGGGATGAAGCTCAGCGTCGGTGCCGAGAACGACACCGTGACCGTCGTGGCATCCACCGCCTCGGCGCCCACGTAGTTCGCCGAGGGGAAGAGGCCGATGCGGTTGATGCCCTCGTCGGGACGCCCCTTCGCCCACAGGTCGATGTTGGCCACGACCGCGGCGGCGTCGAGCGGAGTGCCGTCCGAGAACGTGACCCCCTCTTTCAGGTGCAGCGTGAACTGCGTCTTGTCGGCGTTCTCGTCCCAGCTCTGCGCGATCCACGGGCTGAGGTCGCCCTCGGCGTCGACGTAGACGAGCTTGTCGGTGAGGTTGCCCCAGATCTGTCCCTGATAGCTCGAGATGGAGCTGTTGTTGGGGATCCAGGTGGCACCGAGCGAGTCGATGAGGAACACCAGATCGCCGCCGGTGCGCGGGGCGGAGCCCTCGGCGGGGGCGTCGGTCGAGCCCGCGCCGCACCCGCTGAGCAGGACGGCGCCGACGGTGAGGGCGGAGGCGACGCCGATGAGGCGCCGGAACGGGCGGGGCTGCGTGGTCATGGGGTGTCCTCGTGTGTGCGGTGGAGATTCGGGTTACAGGGCTTTGCCGGGGTTGAACAGGCCGGCGGGATCGAGAGCGTTCTTGAGGGCGAGCTGCGCCTCGCGCACGCGGACGGCGAGCTCCTCCGCGGCGAGATCGCGTTTGACCGTGCCGATGCCGTGCTCGCCGCTGACGGTTCCGCCGACGGCGAGGGCCGCGCGCACCACGTCGTCAGCGGCGTCGTGCACGGCGGCGGGCGGCAGCGAGGGGTCGGCCCCCGGCGGGACGCGGAGGGTGATGACCGGGTGCAGATTTCCGTCGCCCGCGTGCGCGACCGCGCTCACCGACACTCCGTGCCGATCCGCGATCGCCGGGAATCCCGCGAAGATCTCCGCGATGCGCGACTTCGGCACCGCGACGTCTCCCCCGGCGAACCAGTGGTCGTCGTCGAAGCGGCGGCCCGAGCGGCGCAGTTCCCACAGGGTCTCGGCGTCCGCGTCGTTCTCGACCCGCACGGTCGCGCCCGCCGCCGTCAGCGCCGCCGTCAGTTCGGCGGTCTGCTCGTCGATGCCGAAGCCGTCGAGCTCGATGAGCAGCAGGGCAGTTCCGCGATCGCGCAGGCCCGATCCCTGGGCGGCGTCGATGCCCTCGAGCGTGGGCTGGTCGAGGAACTCGATGACACTCGGGCGCACCCGCGACGCGGTGATCGCCCCGATGGCCGCAGCCCCGGCCCCGGTCGAGGAGAAGAACGCGGTGACGGTGCGACGGGCGACGGGCAGGGGACGGATGCGCACCGTGGCCCCCACGACGATGCCCAGCACACCCTCCGATCCGACGAACAGCGAGACCAGGTCGAGGCCGGTGACGCCCTTGATCGAACGGTGGCCGACCGAGACGAGGCTGCCGTCGGCCAGCACGACGTCGAGGGCGAGCACCGACTCGCGCGTCACGCCGTACTTCGCGCAGCGCAGGCCACCGGCGTTCGTGGCGATGTTGCCGCCGATGGTCGAGATGCGCCAACTCGCGGGATCGGGGGCGTAGAACAGGCCGAGGGGCTCCAGGCGTTCGTTGAGCGCGGCGTTGAGCACGCCCGGTTCGACCACGGCGACCTCGTCGGCGGGCGACACCTCGACGATGCGATCGAGGCGGGCGGTCGAGATGACGAGCTGATCGGCGGATGCCGTGGCGCCGCCCGACAGGCCCGTTCCGGCGCCGCGGGGCACGATGCTCACGCCGTGGCGCGCGGCCAGCCGCACGAGCTGCTGCACCTCGGCGGGGCTCGCCGGAAACGCGACCGCCGGCCCGTCACCGGCGGAGGCCCGACGCGGAGCGGTGCCGGCGTCGAACGCGAACGCGGCGGTCTCGACCGAGGGGCGAAGCACCTCGATGTGCGACGCGTCGGCTCGCACATCGTCGAGCAAGGCGTCGAGGCCCGTGGTCGGGGCGATGACGGGGGTGGCACTCATGAGCGGACCTCCTCGGGTCGGGATGCGGCGGCATCCGGGAAGACGGGGACGACGCCGAAGGTAGGACGACGAGCCGCCCGGCTCATCCCGGAGGACACGCACCGTAGCGGCCCGTCATCGCCGGTCACGGTGCGTCGCACGGCGTCACGAAGACCGCGCCGAGGTGCGCACGACGAGCCGCCGCGCTACGGTCCGCCCCCGCTCGGGCGCTCGCGTCGTTTCAAGGCGTTGCGTTACGGCCGGCCTTGAGCCCCGCCGCGCCGCCGGGCGACAGTGGGGACCTCGACCACCGTCTCCCCGATCCAAGGAGCTCCGATGCCGCACCGCATCCCCCTCGCCGTCGCGCTGGACGGCGCCGGCTGGCACCCGGCCGCGTGGCGTGAGCCCACGGCCCGACCCACCGAGCTCACCTCCGCCGCCTACTGGCGTGACCTCGCGCGCACCGCCGACGACGCCGGCATCGTGTTCGCGACGATCGAAGACGCGCTGAGCCTGGGCGGACGATCGAGCGAAGCGGATGCCGAGACCCGCCGCGACCGCGTCCGCGGGCGCCTTGATGCGGTGCTGCTGGCGTCGTTCCTGGCCCCGCACACGCGGCGTCTCGGTCTCGTGCCGACGGTCACGACGACCCACCCCGAGCCGTTCCACCTGGCCACGGGGTTGCAGACCCTCGACCACGTCAGCCGGGGACGCGGGGGCGTGCGCATCGTCGCCGGCTCCACCGCGCAGGAGCGCGCGAACTTCGGGCGCCGCGCCGACGGACCGACCGGGCTCCCGGCATCCGGTCGCGTCGAAGACGACCCCGCGCTGCTCGCCGCCTTCCGCGAGGCCGGAGAGGTGACCGAGGCCATCCGCCGCCTCGCCGACTCGTGGGAGGACGACGCGATCGTGCGCGACCTCGAGACGGGCAAGTTCCTCGACCGCGAGCGCGTGCACAACGTCGAGTTCGAGGGCGAGTTCTTCTCGATCACGGGGGCCTCGATCGTGCCGCGGTCTCCTCAGGGCCAGCCGCTCATCACGGCGCTGGCGCACCAGACGATCCCCTACCGCTTCGCCGCGGAGCACGCCGACCTCGTGTTCATCACGCCGGCGGATGCCGCGGCGGTGGCCGGCATCCTCGACGAGCTGTCCGCCCCCGAGCGCGAAGAGCCCCTCCGCGTCTTCGCCGACCTGCTCGTGCTCGTCGAAGACACGCGCGCAGAGGCCGAGGCGGTGTGGGAGCGCCTGCAGGAGCGCGCTCCGCTGCAGACGGACGCCCGCGTCGTGGTCGGCACCGCCGACGACGTCGTCGCCGAGATCCGCGCCCTCGCCGAGGCCGGGGTCGACGGCGTGCGCCTGCGCCCCGCGCGCCTGCCCGCCGACCTCGACCGGATCGCACGCCTCGTCGCGCCGCGGGCGGCGGATGCCGGCATCCTGGCCCCCGATGCCGGAGAGCCCACCCTGCGCGAACGGCTCGGACTCCCCCGCCCCGCCAGCCGCTACGCCCGACAGGAGGTCGGCGCATGAGCCGTCGCCAGGTCCACCTCGCCGCCCACTTCCCGGGCGTGAACAACACCACCGTGTGGACGGATCCTGCCGCGGGCAGCCAGATCGACTTCTCGTCGTTCGAGCACTTCGCCCGCACCGCCGAACGCGGATTCTTCGACTACCTCTTCCTCGCCGAGGGACTGCGCCTGCGCGAGCACCGCGGCCGGCTGCACGACCTCGACGTCGCCGGACGCCCGAACACCCTCGCGATCCTCACGGCCCTGGCCGCGGTGACCGAGCACATCGGCCTCGTCGGCACGCTCAACACCACCTTCAACGAGCCGTACGAGCTCGCCCGTCAGCTCGGCACGCTCGACCTGCTGTCGAACGGTCGCGCGGGGTGGAACGCCGTGACGAGCTCCGACGCGTTCCACGGCGCGAACTTCCGCCGCGGCGGCTACCTCGACCACGCCGACCGCTACGTGCGGGCCTCGGAGTTCGCCGCCCTGTCGAAGGCGCTCTGGTCGTCGTGGCGTGACGATGCGATCGTGGCGGATGCCGAGACCGGGGCGTTCCTCCGAGAAGACGCGATCGCGCGGGTGCGGCACGAGAGCCGCCTGTTCGACGTCGACGCGGTGTTCGACGTGCCGCGGTCGCCGCAGGGGCGACCGGTCATCGTGCAGGCGGGAGACTCCCCCGACGGCCGCGACTTCGCCACGCAGCACGCCGACGTGATCTTCTCGCTGCACACCGAGTTCGCCGACGCCCAGCAGTTCTACCGCGACGTCAAGGGCCGCCTGGCCGCGCACGGCCGCGACGAGGACTCGCTGAAGATCCTGCCCGCCGCGACCTTCGTGCTCGGCGACACCGCGGCCGAGGCGCGTGAGCGCTCGCGCGAGATCGCCCTCGCCCAGGTGCGGCCGCAGACGGCGATCACCTACCTCGAACAGATCTGGAACCGCGACTTCAGCGGCTACGACGCCGACGGTCCGCTCCCCGACGTCGAGCCCGACACCGGGGTCGAGACCGCGCAGGGCTTCGCCGGACGCCACGCCGCGATCCGCGCCCGCGTCGATCAGCTCCGCGCGCAGGCCGCCGCCGAGAAGCTGTCGATCCGCGAGCTCGTCATCCGCCTGACCGCGAAGCACACGTTCGTCGGGACGCCGGAGCACGTGGCATCCGAGATCGACCGCTACGTGCAGGAGCGCGCCACCGACGGGTTCACCGTGGTCGGACACGTGACCCCGCACGGCCTCGACGAGTTCACCGACAGAGTCGTGCCGCTGCTGCAGGAGCGCGGCTCGTACCGCCGCTCGTACGACGAGGGCGCGACGCTGCACGACCTGCTGGGCCTGCCTCCGGTCGCGCAGGAGGCAGCCGCACGATGACCGACGTCGTGATCGTGGGGGCGGGACCGCGGGCGGTGATGCTCGTGGAGCGCCTGCTCGCGCGGCGCACCCGCGACGCGTACCCGCCCCTGCGCATCACGCTGATCGACCCGTTTCCCCCGGGTGGCGGGCGCATCTGGCGTCACGAGCAGTCGGCCCTGCTCAAGCTGAACTCGATGGCGCGCGATGTGACGGTGTTCACCGACGACAGCTGCCTGATCGCCGGTCCGGTGCGATCGGGGCCGTCGCTCATCGAGTGGGCCGAGCGCGTGCGCGACGGGCGCCTGCCCGACGTCTCGATCGACGACCCCGCCCTGGCCGACGAGGTGCGCGAGCTGCGCGGCGACGGTTTTCCCACGCGGCGCCTGCAGAGCGCCTACCTCGACTGGTTCTGGCGGCGCACGGTCGCGATCGCGCCGCCCGGCGTCGAGGTGCAGTGGCACCAGGGCAGCGCCGAGTGGGTCGACGACACCGCCGAGGGGTGGGAGGTCGCCCTCTCGGACGGCACGCGGCTGCCCGCCGACCTCGTCGTCTACGCGCTCGGTCACACCGGCCGTGCGCCCGAGAACACCACCCTCGACGTGATCGCGACGGCCGCGGCGGCGGGCTTCACCTATCTCGAGCCCTCCTTCACCGCCGACGCCGACCTCTCGCGTCTCGCACCGGGCGCCGACGTGATCGTGCGCGGCATGGGATTGGCGGCGGTGGATGCCGTGGTGCTCCTGACCCAGGGGCGCGGGGGTCGCTTCTCCCGCACGTCGGCCGGGCACCTGATCTACACCCCCTCGGGTGCGGAGCCGCGGCTGCACCTGGGCTCGCGGCGCGGGGTGCCGTACCGCTCGAAGGTCGCCTCGCAGCTGCAGGGCGACGCGCCCGCGCGCGAGGTGCTCACCCCCGCGGCGGTCACCGCCCTGCTCGACCGCCCCGGCACGGTCGACTTCACTGACGACGTGTGGCCGCTCATCGCGCGCGAGCTCGTGTGGGGGCACTACCGCGAACTGTTCACCGGCCACCCCGAGCGGGTCACCACGACGTGGGAGGCCTTCCGCGAGACGCTGCGTCAGGTCGACGGTGACACCGACGCCCTGCGCCGCGCCGTGCGCGAGGTCGTCCACGACCCCCTCGACCGCTTCGACGTGCCCCGCCTCGACCGGCCGCTCGGCGACGAGACCTTCGTCGACGCAGACGCCGTGCACGACCGCGTGCGCCGACACGTGGCCGACGACCTACTCCTGCGCACCTCGCAGGATCACAGCGCGAGCCAGGCGCTGTTCCTGACGATCCTCGGGGCGTTCCTCGCTCTGGCCGACATCCCGCCCGAACGGTGGAGTGCGCGCTCGCGCGCCGTCGACCTGCCGATCACGTGGCACGCGTTCTTCAGCTACGTCGCCTCGGGGCCACCCGCCCACCGTCTCGAAGAGCTGCTCGCCCTGGCAGATGCCGGGGTGGTGCGCTTCCTCGGGCCCGACCTGTCGGTGCGCCTCGACGAGCAGCGCGGTTTCGTCGCGACGACCTCTCGCGCGCCCGGTGAGGTGGTCGCCGATGCGCTCGTCGACGCCTGGCTGCCCGCGGCCGGCGCCGCCGCCAGCGACAACCCGGCGCTGCGAGAGCTCGCGACGCGACACGGGCGCGAAGTGCACGTCGCGGACGACGCCTACACCGGCTCGCTCGGCCGCATCGAGGTCGACCCCGACGGACGCGTGATCGGTCGCGACGGGGCGGCCCACGCGACGATGTTCGCCCTGGGTCCTTTCACCGCGGGACCGGAGGCGGGTGCCTTCACCCGGCCGCAGTCCAACGCCCTCTCGCTGCGCCACACCGACCGGGTGGCCGAGGCCGTGACGGCGGCGGCGAGCGCGGTCGCCTCGGCCCGGTCGACAGCGCGGGTGCGCGTGGCGTCGCGCTGACCCCGCGCTCGCGCTCCCGCCCCGGCGCCTCCGCCCCGCGCCCCATCCTGTTTGAGCGTCCAAGAAACGCCGCGCCTCCACGGCGGCCGCGGCGTGTTTCGGACGCTCAACGGGGATGAAACGGCCGCACCGCCTCAGCGCAGGCGCCGCGCGATCTCGGCCAACGCTTCGGCGAACGACTCCTCGGCGCCCTCGCGCCCGCCCGACAGATTCACCCCCACGACGCCGGGCAGGGCCAGCATCTCCTCGGCGAGCGCGACCGCGAGGGCGATCCCCTCGGCGCGCGGGTCGCGGGCCGACCGCACGCGCGAGAGGAAGCCGTCGGGCAGCACGAGCGTCGTGAACGACTCGAGCAGGTC
Source organism: Microbacterium sp. BH-3-3-3 (assembly GCF_007679045.1). GTDB lineage: Bacteria > Actinomycetota > Actinomycetes > Actinomycetales > Microbacteriaceae > Microbacterium > Microbacterium algihabitans. Next base: position 1,200,204 of record NZ_VEFS01000001.1, read on the forward strand.
GGCCGACGCGGCATCGACGACCACCGGCACGCAGGGGATGTAGCGGATGCCGTCGCCCGCCGCCTCGATGAAGCGGCGCACCGGCGCGGCTCCGCCGGCATGGTTGACGAAGCACACGTCGGCCCCCGCGCGCTGCTTCTCGCGCAGCCGTGCCGCACGCCGCTCGATCGGGGGTGCGGCCGGCGACGCTGCCACCGACACGACGTGCCCCGCGGCGCGGGCGAGCGCGGCGGCCTCGGTGGAGTCCAGGTCGAACACCGGCGCGGCATCCGGTCGATCTCCGGTGCGGGTGTGGTCGCCGGTCACGCAGTGCACTCCGGCGACCCCCTCCACGGCGAGCGCGGCGAGTTCGCCCTCGATCGCGACGCGGTTGCGGTCGCGCATATTGAGGCCGGTCCACACGCGCAGACCCCGTGACTGCAGAAGGTGTGCGCGGTAGGCGGGTGGGAACTGCACGCGCGCGCTTCCCGCGTCGCCGGCGAGCACGGCATCCACTTCTCCGGCGAGGATCGCGGCGCACGAGTCGATGGATGCCACGCTCAGCGCCCGCGCGGGCAGATCGGCGACCACCCACGGGCGCGTCCCGAGCGCCGCCAGGGTCGCTGCCGCCGCCGCCGAGCGCGACCCGGGCATCACGGCGACCGTGCGATCGACCCCCGTCCACGGCACGGTCGGCCGGTGCAGGAACGCGCACCGATGCGCGGCGTCGATCTCGCACGAGCCGTCGAATCCGACGCCCCCGCAGGGGCCGTACTCCATGCGCTTCGGGCAGGCGTCGATCAGCGGCAGCGAGGTCATGGCGGGAGTGTAGGGACCGCGTGTTTCCGCGAATGTTCGTGACGGCAACATTGCCGAAATGCGCGGTGCCTACGCTCGGCGATACCCGCTGCCCCATCCCCCGGGAGGTCGCCATGATCACGGCCGGCACCACGTTCGGTTCCGACGTCGACGACGTCGACGCACTCACCGACGACCCGCTCGCCCTGCTCGTGCGGTGGCTGCCGCCGCACGACAGCGAGCTGCGACCGCTCGCCGCCCTGGCCACCGTGGGCCTCGACGGGCTTCCCTCGCTGCGGCACGTGCTGGCGAGCGAGTGCGACACCGAGGGCCTCACCTTCCACACCGACGCCCAGAGCGCCAAGGCCGCCGAACTCGCCCAGAACCCGGTCGCGGCGATGTCGATCGCCTGGCCCGAGATCGGTCGGCAGCTCGTGGTGCGCGGCACCGTCGAGCAGGTCTCGGCGGCGGATGCCGCGAAGGTGTACTCCGAGCGGTCGCGGTACCTGCAGCTGTTGGCCTGGACGAACACCCGCGAGAACGCGCACCTGCCCGTCGACGAACGTCATCGCCTGTGGGCGGAGTTCGACGACGCGCACCCGCAGCTCGACCCGCCCGCCCGCTGGGTCGGGTTCCGCCTGCGCCCGCGAACGCTCACCTTCTGGCGCGGCGACCCCGCCGGTCAGAGCACGCGCCAGCACTACACGCTCGTCGACGGCCGCTGGTCGGGCGAGATCCTGGCGGGCTGACGTGGACATCACCACCGTCACCTCATTCCGCGCCGCGCGCTCGCGCGCCGACCTCGCGCTGCGTCCCGGCGAGGTCGTCATGGCCGGGGGCACCTGGCTGATGAGCGAGCCGCAGCCCGACACCACCGGCTTCGTCGACCTCACCACCCTCGGCTGGCCCGACCTCGAGATCACCGACGACGGCCTGCGCATCGGGGCGACCTGCACCATCGCGCGTCTGCTCGCGTGGGCAGAGCGCGAGGCGCCCGCGGCCTGGACCTCGCTCGAGCTCGCCCGCCCCGCCGCCGATGCGCTGCTCGCGTCGTTCAAGATCTGGAACACCGCCACCGTCGGCGGCAACGTCTGCCAAGCCTTCGCCGCCGGCGCGATGATCGCCTTGCTCGCGACGCTGGATGCCACGGCCCTCATCTGGACGCCCGACGGCGGCGAGCGCCGCGCGGCCGTGGCCGACCTGGTGGTCGACAACGCCGCGAACGCGCTCGCGCCGGGTGAGGTCGTGCGCGCCCTCGACGTCCCCGCGCGGTCGCTGTCGTCGCGGGTGGGCCTGCAGAAGATCGCGCTGGCCGAGCTCGGTCGCTCCGGCGCCGTCGTCACCGCCCGCGTCGACCCCGACGGCTCCGCGGTGTTCGTGGTGACCGCCGCGGTGCGCCGCCCCCGCGTGCTGCGCTTCTCGCGCGTGCCCGGAGCGGGCGAACTGCGGGATGCCGTGGCATCCGCCCCCGACTTCTACACCGATCCGCTCGGCAGTGCCGACTGGCGTCGGGGAGTGAGCGTCGTGCTCGCCGAACGACTGCGCGCGCGCTTCGCGCGTGAGCTGCAGGAAGGTGCCGCGTGAGGTTCGAGGTCAACGGCTCCCCCGTCGAGGTCGATCCCCGCCCCGGTCAGAGCGCCCGCACGCTCCTGCGCGAGGCCGGACACGTCGAGGTGAAGAAGGGCTGCGATGCGGGCGACTGCGGCGCGTGCTCGGTGCTGCTCGACGGTACGCCGACGCACTCGTGCATCATTCCCGCGATGCGACTCGAGGGGCGTGCGATCACCACTGCGGCCGGCCTGGCCCCCGGCGACGAGCTCCACCCCGTGCAGGAGGCCCTGGCGAGAGGCTTCGGATTCCAGTGCGGCTTCTGCACGCCCGGCATGAGCGTGACGGCCTCGACCCTGACCCCCGACGACCTCGGCGACCTCGACCGGCGCATGAAGGGCAACCTCTGCCGGTGCACCGGGTACCGCCCGATCCGCGAGGCGATCCGCTCATCGGTGCTGGGGCCGGTGCGCGAGACAGGGTCCGCAGCGCCGGCCGCGGCGCCCGCCGGCTGCGGCGGGACGTGCGCGGGGCACGACACGACTCCTGCAGATCCGCCCCTCACGGCTCCCTCGACCCCTGCACCTGCCGATCTGCAGGAGGTGTGCACGCCGACCTCCCCCACCGGACGCGTCGGCACCTCCGCCATCCCCGAGGCCGCGCGCCGCATCGTCCAGGGTCGCGAGCCCTTCACCTTCGACGAGCCCGTGCCCGGCGGACCACCGCTCGTGCTGCGCGTCGTGACCTCGCCGCACGCCCACGCCCGGGTCGTCTCGATCGACACCGCGGCCGCGCGGGCGATCCCGGGCGTCGTGGCCGTCTTCACCCACGACGACGTCCCCGCCGTGCGCTACTCGACCGGCCGCCATGAACACCGCACCGACGACCCCGACGACACGCGCATGCTCGACGACGTCGTGCGTCACGTCGGCCAGCGGATCGTCGCGGTCGTCGCCGAGACGGCCGAAGCAGCCGATGCCGGATGCCGTGCCGTCGAGGTCGAGTACGAGGTGCTGCCCGCGGTGTTCGACCCCGAAGAGGCACGCCGGCCCGGAGCCCCGCTGCTGCACCCCGACCGCACACCCGACGAGCGCGTGATGGATGCCGGCCGCAACGTCGTCGCGGGCTTCCACACCGGTCACGGCGGCGACATCGACGCGGCCCTCGCCGCGAGCCACACCACCGTGACGGGCGAATGGCGCTCGTCGCGCGTGACCCACGCGGCGCTCGAGACGCACGGCGCCGTCGGCTGGATGGACGACGACGGTCGCCTCGTGATCCGCTCGTCGACGCAGGTGCCCTTCCTCGTGCGCAACGAGCTCGCGCACGTGTTCGACCTCGAGCGCGATCGCGTGCGCGTCTATGCGACGCGCGTGGGCGGCGGATTCGGCGGCAAGCAGGAGCTCTTCACCGAAGACCTCACCGCGCTCGCGGTGCTGCGCCTCGGACGCCCGGTCGCGTACGAGTACTCGCGCACCGATCAGTTCGTGCGGGCCTCGCTGCGGCATCCGATGCGCGTGCGCACCACCCTGGGGGCGGATGCCGACGGCACCCTCACCGCGATGAAGCTCGACGTGCTGAGCGACACCGGGGCCTACGGCAACCACGCGATCGGCGTGCTGTTCCACTCGTGCGCCGAGTCGACGACGCTGTACCGCGTGCCGACGAAGTGGATCGACGCCGAGGCGGTCTACACGAACAACCCGCCCTCCGGCGCGTTCCGCGGATACGGGCTCGGACAGGTGGTGTTCGCCGTCGAATCCGCCATGGACGCCCTCGCGCAGGAGCTCGACATCGACCCCTTCGACCTGCGCCGCATCAACGCCGTGCGCGAGGGCGACCCGCTGCACCCCGACGCCGACGAGAAGTACGAAGAAGACCTGATCTGGGGCAGCTACGGCCTCGACCAGTGCCTCGACCTCGCGCAAGACGCGCTGCGACGCGGCAACGGCGTCGACGCCCCCGACGGCTGGCTCGTCGGCGAAGGGATGTCGGCCGCGATGATCGCCACCATGGCGCCGCGCGGACACATCGCCCACACCACCGCGACCCTGCGTGCCGACGGCACCTACGTGCTGCGGGTCGGCACGGCCGAGTTCGGCAACGGCACCTCGACCGTTCACCGCCAGATCGCGGCCACCGTGCTCGAGGCACCCCTCGAGCGCCTGCACCTGTGGGCCGCCGACACCGACGCGGTCCGCCACGACACCGGCGCGTTCGCCTCCGCGGGAACCGTCGTCGCCGGAAAGGCGCTGTACGGCGCCTGCCTGTCGCTGAAGCGCCGGATGATCGCCATCGCCGCCGAGCTGTCGGGGGCGGATGCCGCGGGCGCCGAGGTCACGGCATCCGGAATCTCATTCGCGGGCGAGACCGTGACGTGGGCGCGGATCGTCGCCGCAGGGGGCGGAGACGACCTGACCGCCGACGGGGCCGAGTTCGGCGACTTCCGCTCGCTCGCCTTCAACGTGCACGCCGTACGCGTGGCCGTCGACCCCGAGACGGGGACGGTGAAGGTGCTGCAGTCGATCCAGTCCGCCGACGCCGGCGTCGTGATCAACCCCGCGCAGTGCCGCGGCCAGATCGAGGGCGGCGCCGCGCAGGCCCTCGGCGGTGCGCTGTACGAAGAGGTGCTGCTCGAAGACGGCGTCGTGCAGAACCCGGTGTTCCGCACGTACCGCGTGCCGCAGTTCGCCGACGTGCCCGACACCGAGGTGTACTTCGCCGAGACCGACGACACCCTCGGCCCGTTCGGCGCGAAGTCGATGAGCGAGTCGCCGTACAACCCCGTCGGGGCCGCGATCGGCAACGCCGTCTCGCGCGCGCTCGGCCGCCGCGGATACGAACTGCCGTTCTCGCGCGACCGCGTGTGGAGGCTCGCGGGCGGGGAGTGAGCAGGGCCCGCGGCCGGCGGGCCCGCCAGCGGGGTTTGGGGTCTTGCTCCGGCTCCGGTGTCGGCGGGGCCCGCCAGCGGGGGATTTGGGGCGCGTTTCGTCCTTCGGGGCGGAAAATCCACGCCCCAAACGAGAGGATCCGCCCCAAACCGGTGAACGTCGGGGCGGCGCGTAGGTCCCGGGCTGCGGAGGCGACTGGCTTCGGCCCAGGCGCGTCGGCGGGGGATTTGGGGCGCGTTTCGTCGTTCGGGGCGAACAATTCACGCCCCAAACGCAAGAACCTGCCCCAAAACCGGTGAAGCTGAGGTCGGCGCGTAGGCCACGGGCTGAGGACATCACTGGCTTCGGCCCCGGGCGCGCCGGCACGGTTTGGGGCGCGTTTCGTCGTTCGGGGCGGACGAATCACGCCCCGAACGCAAAAATCCGCCCCGGAACCGGGAGCTCAGAGGGGCGTCGCGGTTCCCCGCACGAGAATGCCCCCGGATGCCGGGACCTCGACCTCGAGCACGCTCGGCCGCCCGATGTGCCGGCCCTGCCGCACGGTGAAGGCGAACGGTGCGTCGAGACCCAGGCGGTCGCGGAGGTACGCACCGAGCGAGGCAGCGGCGGAACCCGTCGCGGGATCCTCGGTGATGTCGCCGACCGGGAAGAGGTTGCGCGCCTCGGCGACGAGGCCGTCGACGAGGTCGCCCTCCACGTGGACCGTGATGACGGTGCCTTTCCATCCGCGCTCGTCCATGAGCATCCGCAACGCAGCGGGGTCGAACGCGAACGAATCGAACGTCCCGCGGGAGGCGATCGCGACCACCGGGTGCAGGTTGCCGGCGAAGGCCTGGGCGAGCGGCATCCGCTCATCGAGGTCGTCGGAGCGCAGGCCCAGGATGCCGAGGAGGCGGACGGCGACGTCCGCGTCGAGGTCGGTCGTGGAGGGATCGACGCTGGTGAAACCGGCGGTGATGCGGCCCTCGGCGTCGCGGGCGGTCGACACCTCGACGATGCCCGCCGCGGTGTCGAACGTGAACGGCCCGACGCCTTCGGCCTCGGCGAGCGCAACGGCGGTCGCGATCGTGGCGTGTCCGCAGAAGGGGACCTCGGCTCCGGGCGAGAAGTAGCGCACGGCGACCCGGCGACCGTCGCGCTCACCGACGAAAGCGGTCTCGGGGTGGCCGAGGTCGGTGGCGATGCGCTTCATCTGCGCGGCATCGAGGGCCACGGCATCCAGGACGACGCCCGCCGGATTGCCTCCACCCGGCTCGGCGGCGAAGGCGAGCAGTTCGAGGATCGAGGGAGCGGAGGTCATGCGTCCATTCTCGCCGGGGGCCGAGTGCTGCGGAGCTGCCTTGGCGTTGCGCGCTTCCTTGAACGCGACGATCGCCGACCACACGGCAGCGACCGGGAGGGCGATGCACGCGCCGAACCACCAGCGCTCGCGATCGCCGACACGATGGGGACCGCAGCGCGGGGGGCTGTCCCCGAACACGTCGTAGAGCAGGAGGTCCCACGCGAGAGAGGGGTACACCCACGGCGCGCCGATCGCCCCCCACAGCCACAACGCACCTCGTCCCGCGGTGAAACGCACATGAGGCTCATGCACCTTCATCCACCACGCTCGCCAGAACGCTCCGGCCGTCAGCGCCACCGACCACAACACCCACGCCAAGGTCCACCACACCGACCTCGGGCCGACGATCGCGGCTGCCTGCTCGGTCGTGAGCCCGTAGGCCGCAGGCATGCCGCGCACAGCCCCGAGCACGCCGAGCCACCACGCCGAGGGCGCGGGACGGTCGCGCTTGATGAAGACCATGCGCCGGGGCCACGTCTGCCGCCCCACTAACGACCGCCCCCGCACGCCCCGCGCCCCGGGGCCACGACCGACGCCCCGAACCGGGCGCAACCGACCCCTCAGCGCACCTCCGCCCCGAGGTGCAGCACCGCCTCGGCGAGGGCACGCAGGCCCGCCGCCACGTCGGCGCCCGCGACGTCCTCGGCGGGGTGGTGGCTGATGCCGTCGGGGTTGCGTAGGAAGAGCATGCCCACGTCGGTGATCGCACCGATCGCCATGGCGTCGTGACCGGCGCGACTGAAAAGGGTGGGGGCGTCGCCGCCGATGCCCGCGCGCACGACGTCCTGCAGCAGCGGAGCGCAGAACACCGCCGGCGCGCTGTGCACCTCTCGGGCGTGCCAGCGCAGGCTCCGGCGTCCCATGATCGCGTCGAGCTCGCGTGAGATCTCGTCCCACACGTGGTCGCGCGTGGCGTCGAACTCTCCGCGCAGGTCGAGCGAGAGGTGCGCCTCGCCGGGCACGACGTTGACCGCGCCGGGGAAGGCCTCGAGCTGACCGACCGTGCCCACGATGTGGTGCTCGCCGCGGCAGATCCGCTCGACCGCCAGCGCGGCCTCGCTCGCGCCGAGCAGGGCGTCGCGCCGCATGTCGTAGGGCGTGCCTCCCGCGTGCCGCGCCTCACCCTCGACGACGAGCTGGAACCGCCGGGCCGACGCGATCGACGACACCGCCGCGAGAGCCTGGCCACTGCGGTGCAGCTCGGGCGCCTGTTCGATGTGCGCCTCGAGGTACGCCACGAGCTGGTCGGGCCGGCGCGCGGCCTCGCCCACGCGGCCCGGGTCGAGCCCGAAGTCGCGGAAAGCCTCGCGCAGGGTGAGTCCGTCGGCATCCGCCAACTCCCACCACGCGGGGTCCCACTGACCGGCCACGGCCGACGAGCCCAGCAGGGCCTTGCCGAACCGCGTTCCCTCTTCGTCGCTGAAGGCGATGACCTCGAGGGCGAAGGGGAAGGGGCTGGATGCCGTGCCCTCATCGTCGACGCGGCGCAGCAGCCGCACGACCTCGAGCGCCATCAGCACCCCGACGATGCCGTCGTAGCGCCCCGCGTCGGGCACCGTGTCCAGGTGCGATCCGAGCAGGAGCGCGGGAGCGTCGGGTACCCCGGCCGGGGCGAGGCGGCCGACCTGATTGCCCGCGGCGTCCTGCCGGGTGGTCATGCCGAGCTCGCGCATCCACTCGGCGGCGAGGCGGTTGACGCGTGCGTGCTCGGGCGAGAGGTAGACGCGGGTGATCGATCCGGGCGTCGAGGTGACGCGGGCGAGCTCTTCGCAGCGCCCCATGACGCGGCGCGCGGCCGAGGCGATGCGCTCTTCCGACACCTGAAGGCGAGTGGATGCCGTCATGCCCAGGCCCCGCGGCCGCCGCAACCCGTCGCGGGATCGCGCACGCCGCGCCCGGCGCCGGTCGCCCTCACGCTCCCGCCCCCGCGTACACGCCCTGCGCGGCCTCGACTCCGCCGCCGGACGCGACCGCGGCACCGTGCCGGCGCAGCACCGCCTCGAGGGCAGCGAGGGTGGTGAGCACCGCGTCTTTGCGCGCGTTGTAGCCCATCGTGCCGATGCGCCAGACGCGGCCGTGCAGCGGCCCGAACGACGTGCCGATCTCGATGCCGAAGTCGCTCAACAGCTCGCTGCGCACGGCGTCGCCCACGACGTCATCCGGGATCTCGACCGCCACCACGTTGGTCATCTTGTGCGCGACGTCGCCGAACACGGTCAGGCCGAGGCCCTCGACCCCTGCGAGCATCGCGTCGCCGTGCAGCTGGTGACGCGCGATGACCTCGTCGCGCCCCTCGAGCAGCAGCACCCGCGCGCATTCCCGGGCGCCGTAGAGCATGGTCGTCGCCTCCGTGTGGTGGTTGAGGCGGCGCGGCCCCCAGTAGTCGAGGATCATCGCGAGGTCGAAGTAGTTCGAGCGGATGAAGTCGGATGCCGAGGCGTCGCCCTCTTCGCGGATGCCGGCCTCGACGCGGGCGCGCGAGCGCACGACCTCGACGGCGCGGTCCGACAGGCTCAGCGGGGCCGACCCCGACGGCCCGCCGAGGCATTTCTGCAGGCCGGCGGTCGCGGCATCCAGGCCCCAGGCGTCCATCTCGAAGGGGTTGCCGCCGAGCGAGGCGGTGGCGTCGGTGTAGAACAGCGCGCCGTGGGCGCGGCAGATCTCGCCGATCTCCTCCAACGGTTGGAGCATCGTCGTGGAGGTGTCGCCCTGCACGCACGCGACGAGGTGGGGCTTCACCCGCTCGATCGCCTCGTGGATCGTCGACACCGGGAACACCTGCCCCCACGGCACCTCGATCGTGTGCACCTCGGCGAGCGCGCGCTCGGCGATCTCGGCCAGCAGGTGACCGAAGCGGCCGAACACCGGCACGAGCACGCGATCGCCCGGGCGGATCAGCGACACCATCGCTGCCTCGATCCCCGCGCGACTCGTGCCGTCGATCAGCAGGGTCGCATCGTTCGCGGTGCCCCAGACCTGGCGGTACAGCTCCTGCGTCTCGGTCATGGTCGCCGTCATGAACGGGTCGTACTGGCCGACCAGCGGCGCCCCCATCGCGCGCAGCACGCTGGGGTAGGCCGAGATGGGACCGGGGCCCATCAGCAGGCGCGCGGGCGGGTCGATCGGGCCGGGGAGGTGGGACATCAGGACTCCGTGGTGCGGGGGCGGGCGGGGGAAAGGAACGAGGGGGCGTGCGCAACTCCGGAGGTCCTCGTCCGGGCGGGGGCGGATGCCGTGCGAGAGCCGCTCAGTCCCCGGATTCTCCGGAGTTCGGCCCGCCCGACGCGCGAGACGGCCCGGCCGGCGCGTGAGAAGGCCCGCCCGGCGCGTGAGAAGGCCCGCCCGGCGCTCGAGACGGCCCGCCCGACGCGCGAGACGGCCCGCCCGGCGCTCGAGACGGTCACCGGATGCCCCCGGCGAGCGCGGCGAAGCGCCGAGCCAAGCGGACGAGCGCGATGTCGGTGCCGGCACGCGAGACGAGGCAGACGCCGACCGGAGCGCCGCCGACGCGCAGCAGCGGGATCGACACGGCGGGGAGGCCGGCGGCGGCGGCGGGCGCGGTCATGCGCAGGGTCGCGGCGCGCACGGCGTCGACGTCGGCGGTGCGCAGCGGCGCGGGACCGGGCACGGTCGGGAACACCATCACGGCACCGTCGACGACCTCGGCCAGGAGGGCGGCGATCGGTTCGAGCTCGGCGCGCGCGGCGGCCTCGTCGTACGCGGTGATCTGCGACGCGACACGGAAGCGCTCGGCCACGGCCGGCCCCACGGCGCCGGGGTGCGCGCGCAGCCAGTCGCCGTCGTTGCGCCACGCCTCGGCGCCCTGCACGGTGCGGAACGCCGAGAAGGTGGCATCCAGATCGCCCATGTGCACCGCGCGGAACGAGGGAGGGTCGTCGGATGCCGCGAGCGCGGCGAGCAGTCGGCTGAACGCCTCGCGGGTCGCCGGCTCGACGCAGTCGAGCACCTCTTCGGGCACGACGAACCGCCACGGCAGGTCGTCGCCCGAGGCTCCGTAGACGTTCTCGGTCGAGCTCGAGCCGTCGTAGCTGAGGCACCAGTCGGCCACGCGCTGCAGAGTCTCGCCGTCGCGCGTGAGCCAGCCGATCGTGTCGAACGACTGCGCGAGCGGAAGCATGCCCTGCCGGGGCACGAGGTCATGGGTCGTGCGCAGGCCCCAGAGCCCCTGATACGAGGCGGGCACGCGGATCGACCCCGCGGTGTCGGTGGCGAGGCCGATGTCGGCGTGGCCGAGGGCGACGGCGGACGCGGGGCCGCTCGACGATCCGCCAGGCAGCGCGCCGACCACCGCACCGTTGGGCGGGGTGCCGTAGTGCACGTTGTCACCGGCGATCGAGTAGGCGAACTCGTCGGTCCGCGCGATGCCGCGCAGCGACGCCCCTGCGCGCAGCAGGTCGGCGACGGCCGGGGCCGTGGCCTTTTCGGGCCGTGCCTCTTCGAGGTAGGTCGGGTTGCCCGCCCCGATGCGGAAGCCAGCGATGGCGAACAGGTCTTTCACCGCGACGGTCAGGCCGGCCAGCGGCCCCTCCCACGCTCCCTGCAGGAACGGGTCGCCCACGCTCCGCCAGATCGTGCGATCGAGTGCCGGCGTACGGGGCGTGACGTGCGCGGCCGTGATGAGCCACCGGCCATCGATGCGCTGCCACACCTGGGTCTGCAGGCCGCGGCCTCCGCCGACGAACTGCGACACCGACATGAGCAGGGCGCTGTCGGAACCGAGCGGGCGGTAGTGGATCTCGGCGATCTCACGCGCGGGCACTCCCCCGCGCAGGGCTCGGAACCCGCTGATCGCGTCGTGCCCGACGAGCAGGCCCGCAGTGTCGCCGCGGAGCGTCTCGGGTCCGGGCGCGAAGAAGTCGTCGAGCGCGTCGAGGTCGTTCGCCACGATCGCCCGCTCGTACGCGTCGAAGGCGGCACGCAGGTCGGCGGGGATCGCCGGGGCGCCGGCGGGCGCCGCGGGCGCGGGCATGGCGGGCGCGGGCGTGGCGGGCTCGGGCGTAATGGGCTCGGGCGTCGCCCCCGTGGCATCCGTCATGATCGGCGCCCCTCTCCGCGCTTCGTCGAGTGTCCGAAACACCCGGACCATCCGAAGAATCGTCCGGGTGTTTTGGACACTCGACGGGCAGGGGCAGCGTCGCCAGCGCCCGGCGCGAACGGCCGGGCCACGACGTCGGCGTCGGCGTCGAAGCCGGCGCCGAACGGCAGGGCGTCAGCCGCCTCGGCACGGGCCAGGGCGGCGGCGAGGACGGGGCTCATGCGACGTCTCCTTCTTCTTCGTGCGGCGCCGGACCGTCGACGGGCTCGGGTTCCGCGGCGGCGTCGGGGGCGGATGCCAGCGGCATGGGCTCCACGGCTGCGACGTCCGCGAAGTCGGCCTCGCGGATGCGGGCGTGCACCCCCGAGACGATGTCGACCACCTGCGAGATGTCGAAGTCGGTCGCCGCGCTCAGGTAGGCGTAGGCGAGGTGCTCGTCCATGCCCCAGCGCCCGCCGAGCAACGCCAGCGACGACCGCACGCACGCGCGCATCGCGGCGTCGAGGTCGGGGTCCATGCCGGTCGGCACGAGGTAGTCGGGCGTCCGCACGAGCGGTCCGGTCACCTCGCCGAACGCCGCGCGGGCGGCATCCGCGGGGATCACCTCGAAGCGCAGGGTGGCGCGCAGCGAGGCCTCGAGAGCGGTGAGCGCCACCTCTCCGTCGCCCTGCGCGAAGTGCGGGTCGCCGACGTAGGCCAGCGCCCCCTCGACCTGCACGGGGAGGAAGAGCGTGGTCCCCTCGACGAGCAGGTTGATGTCGATGTTGCCGCCGTGGGTTCCGGGCGGCACCGAGTGCGGGCGCTCCTCCCCCGCGACGGCGACGCCCATCGTGCCGAGGAACGGCGCGAGCGGGTACGACACGATCGGCTCGGCGCCCTCGACCACGGGGAGGGTGCCGTAGCGGATGCCGTCGCGCTCGACGACGGCCGAGAACACGCTGACTTTGTGCTCGCCGCGGGGCAGCTCGCCGACCAGGGCACCCTTGCCGTGGCGGTTCGAGATCACGCCGTACGGCACGCGCGGCACGAGGGTCTCGACCGTGATCTTCAGCAGGTCGCCGGGGTGCGCTCCGCGCACGTGCACGGGTCCGACGACCACGTGGGGGCCGTCGGCGAACGGGTCTCGGGGGGCGGATGCCGCGATCTCGACCGCATCGTCGAGCACCTGATCCGCGGGCACGCCGTGGCCCGCGAAGAACGCGCGCGGGTCTTTGCCCTGGTCGTCGAGGATGCCCTCGTGGCTCACGGTGTCGAAGGTGACGCTCTCGCCCGAGGCGACCTCGAGCACGGCGGCGTCGGTCGCGCACGGGAGGCGTCCCCACAGCACGGTGTCGAGGGTCGCGGCGACGTAGTGATCGCCGGGGATCGGCCCGGTGTGGGGCTGCAGGATCGGGAAGGCGCGGGTGCCGGCGCGGTGGCTGAGCCTGTCGAAGCCGCCCTCCACCACGCTCACGCCTCCACCACCGCTGCCGCCCGCAGCAGCTCGCGGCCCTCGCGCTCGGTGACCGCGGCGCCGCGCCGGTAGACCGAAGCCCCCCGCAACCAGGTCTCGCGCACCACGCCGGTGAGCGTCTGCCCGTGCCACGGCGACACGGGGTTGCGGTACTCCAGCGCCGCGGCATCCACCGTGAACTGCTCGTCGGGGGCGAAAGCCACGAGGTGCGCGGGAGCCCCCACCTCGATCACACCGAGCCCCTCGAGCCCGGCGATGCGCGCGGGGCCGGTGGTCATCAGGGGCAGCAGCGTCTCGAAGGCGAGTCCTCGCGCCCGGGCGGTGGAGTGCACCGCCGACAGCCCCGTCTGGAGTCCCGCGATGCCGCCCCAGGCCAGCCCGAAGTCGGGGTTGTCCTTGAGGGCGACGGTGGCCGGGGAGTGATCGCTGACGATCGCGTCGATCGTTCCGTCGACCACGCCCGCCCACAGCAGGTCGGGGTTATCGCCGCCGCGGATCGGAGGGCAGCACTTGAACGCCCCGGCACCGTCGGGCACGGCCGCGGCATCGAGGGTGAGGTAGTGGGGACACGTCTCGATCGTCAGGCGCACGCCCTCGGCCTTGGCGGCGCGCACGGCGTCGAGCGACCCGCCGTCGGAGACGTGCACGATGTGGGCACGCGCCCCGGTGCGCCGCGCGGCGTCGATCACGCGCTGGATCGCGGCGCGCTCGCTCAGCGGAGGGCGACTCGCCTCGAAGTCGGCGTAGTGCGGGCCCAGCGCTCCGTCGGCGTGGAGGTGCGCCGGGTCTTCCGCGTGCACGATGAGCAGCCCGTCGAACTCCGCGAGCTCGGCGAGACACCGCTCGAGCTGCTCGGGGTCGAGGTGACCGAACTCGTCGATGCCGCTCGGTGACAGGAAGCACTTGAAGCCCACGACCCCGGCATCCGCCATCGCCCGCAGCGAACCGAGGTTCTCGGGCACGGCGCCGCCCCAGTACGCGACGTCGACGGCGAGCTTGCCGCGGGCGGCGGCGCGCTTGAGCTGCAGCGCCTCGATCGTGGTGGTCACCGGCGAGCTGTTCAGCGGCATGTCGACGACCGTGGTCACGCCTCCGGCCGCGGCCGCCGCGGTTCCGGTCGCGAAGCCCTCCCACTCGGTGCGCCCGGGTTCGTCGAGGTGCACGTGCGAGTCGACGAGGCCCGGCAGCAGCACGGCGTCGGCGGGCAGGACCGTGTCGGCGGAGACGTCGAACGACTCGATGCTCGCGACGAGTCCGTCGTCGATCACGACGGTGGCGGGGGTGAACGCACCGTCGAGATAGACCCGGCGGGCAGCGATCCGTGTGCTCATGCCGCTCACGCTAAGGGCCTCGCGTTTCGCGAATGTAACCGTCATCAACATTCATGCGAACACCTCGGCGCCGCGAGTCACGTCGTCGCGGTTCGGGGCGGATCCCGGCGTTCGGGGCGCAGATTTTCCGCCCCGAACGACAGAATCCGCCCCGAACCCGAGCTGACCGGCCCCGGCCGCGCCCGCGAACTCGCGCGGCGGCCGCGCGTACTCATCGCGCTTGCTCGTGCCCAGGCCCATGCGCACCATCCCGGCTGCCATGCCCACCGCAGCCGCGACCCCGTCGACGACCGGCACCCCCACGCGTGCGGTCAGCTCGGCGCACAGGTCGGCCATGCCGGCGCAGCCGAGCACGATGACGTCGGCGCCGGAGGCCGCGGCATCCGCGCTCAGTTCGGCGATGGTGGAAACGGCGGCGGATGCCGTGTCTTCGAGGTCCAGGACCGGGATGCCGGTCGCGGCCAGCGAGACGCACGCCCGCTCCATGCCGTACCGGGAGACGAGGTCGTGCGCGCGCCCGAGCGTGCGGCTGAGCGTCGTGACCACCCCGAAGTGCCGCCCCGACACCGCGGCCAGGTGCATCGCCGCCTCGGCGATGCCCAGCACGGGCACCTCGACCAGTTCGCGGGCCGCATCGAGCCCCGGGTCGCCGAAGCACGCAATGACGTAGGCGTCCGCGGGGTCGGGGCCGTCGCGGTCGGCCGCGATGAGCTCGACCACGGCGGCGGCCGCGGCGATCTCGTCGACGTGGCTCTCGATGGCGGCCGCCCCGACCTGCGGGCAGACGGCGTCGATGTCGACATCGGGTCCCGCCACCCCCCGGGCGGCGTCCGCGATCTTCGCGGTCATCGCCCGGGAGGTGTTGGGGTTGACGAGCAGGATCCTCACGCGAGCGTCTCGCGCGGGGTTGCGGCATCCGGAGCCGTGTTCGCGAGCACCGGCACGGCCTCTCCGTCCGGCGCCTCGGCCGCCTGATCGACCGTGCCGTCGGAGATGCCGTCGGTCTCGCCGTCGAAGGTCGGAACCCGAGGGTCGAGGCGCTCGAAGAGCAGGAAGAGCACGAAGCCGAGACCGCAGCCGATGAACCAGCTGTAGTCGCTCACCCACGACACGTCGAACAGCCCCAGGTCGGCGAAGAGCTTCGGGAAGATCGCGATGGCCACCGTGGGCACGCCCGCGGCGATGACGGCCTTGACCGCGTTGGGGTTGAAGCCGTTGCGGTACCAGTAGGGCCCGGCGGGGTCCATCGTGAACATCGCGTCGACCTTCACCCGCTGGCGCGCGGCGAAGTAGTAGCCGGCGATCAGGATGCCGAACAGGGGCCCGATCAGCGCACCCAGCACGCCCAGCGAGTAGTGGATCGCGTCGCTGTTGGAGTACCAGTTCCAGGGCATGAGGAAGGTCGAGCCGACCGCGGCGATCATGCCGCCCGCGCGCCACGAGATCTTCTTCGGGGCGACGTTGGAGAAGTCGAACGCGGGCGAGATGAAGTTCGCGACGATGTTGATGCCGACGGTGGCCGTGACGAAGGTGAGCCCGCCCAGCAGGATCGCGAAGGGCGTGTCGATCTGCTCGACCGTCTTGATCGGGTCGGTGATGAGGGATCCGAACACGGGGACCGTGGCCGAGGCGGTGATGACGGTGAGCAGCGAGAAGAAGACGAAGTTGATCGGCAGTCCCCAGAAGTTGCCCTTCTTCACCGCGGCGAAGCTCTTGCCGTAGCGGGCGAAGTCGCCGAAGTTCAGCATCGGGCCCGAGAAGTACGACACGACCAGGGCGATCGCGGCGAACATCACCGGGATCGAGGCCCAGAAGTCGAGCTGCACCGTCGACAGGGTGAAGGAGATGTTCTGGATGCCGGCCTGAGACACGAGGTACACAGCGAGCACGATCATGACGAGGTAGACCGCGGGACCGGCCCAGTCGATGAAGCGGCGGATGACCTCCATGCCGTTCCAGAAGAGGAGGAACTGCGCGGTCCACAGGATCGCGTACGAGATCCAGCCGAGCGCCGACAGCCCGGCGAACGACACGTCGAGCAGGGCCGCGGAACCCGGGATGAACTTGAGGAACACGATGTTCAGCGATTCGGCCGCGAGGAAGGTCTGCACCCCGTACCAGGCGATCGCGATGAGCCCGCGGATGATCGCGGGGATGTTCGCACCCCGGATGCCGAAGACCACGCGGTTGATGACCGGGAAGGGCACACCCGTCTTCTGGCTGGGCTTGGCGACCATGTTGGCGAAGACCTGCACGATGACGATGCCGGCGATCAGCGCCACGAGCACCTGCCACGACTGCAGGCCGAGGGCGAAGAGCGAGCCGGCCGTGACGTAGCCGCCGACGGAGTGCACGTCGCTCATCCAGAAGGCGAAGATGTTGTAGCTCGACCACCTCTGCTTGCGCAGGGGAGCCAGGTCTTCGTTGGCGAGACGGTCATCGTAGTGCGGCTTCATGTTGCCGCCCCCGTGGGGGTGGCCGGCGGCCTCCACGAGATCGTGGAGACCGGTGAGCGGGGTGGAAGTCATGTCATTCCTCTCAGGACGATGGATGCCACGACGTGGAGTCCGCGGCCGGAGTGGAGCTCTGATGTGAAGTTATGGGTTCACACTGCCCGGCTGGTTTCGCTCGTGTAACGAGCGTGTGAAGTCGCTCCTTCACGCTTTTCGCCTCCCTAGACTCGGGACATGTCGCAGCCGCCCCTCGCCGAAGCCACCGCCGTCGAGCCGGATTCGGCGGGCGTCGGGGCACGGATCCGCGACCTGCGGCAGGCGCGCGGCATCTCGGCGCGGGCGCTCGCGAAGTCACTCGGCATCTCCCCCAGCGCCGTGTCGCAGATCGAACGCGGAGTGATGCAGCCGAGCGTCTCGCGCCTGATCGCCATCACCGACGCACTGGGCGTTCCGCTCGTGGCGGCCTTCGACGCGGCATCCGACCGTCCGATCGAACCCGTCGGGCCCTCGGGCTTCACGCTGCAGCGCGCCGGGCAGTCGCCCGACATCGTGCTCGACAGCGGGGTGTCGTTCCGCCGGCTCACCCCCGGCACCTCGCCCGGGGTCGACTACTTCGAATCGATCTACCCGCCCGGAGCCTCGGCCCACGGAGCCGACGGTCTGTTCCACCACGAGGGCTACGAGGTCGGCACCGTCGTCGCGGGCGAGCTCACCATCGACTTCGAGGCCGAGCGGGTGATCCTGCGTTCGGGCGACGCCATCAGCTACCCCTGCTCGGTCCCGCACCGCCTGCACAACACGGGCGAGGCCGACGCCGTGGCGCACTGGTTGATCGTGCACGCCTGACGCGGCGGCCCGGGTTGGGGCGGATTCCGCCGTTCGGGGCGCGAATCGCACGCCCCAAAGGACGGATCTCGCCCCAAACCTGTGGACGGCGGCCGGAATGTTCCCCACAGCAACATCGCCGACACATCCCGCCACAGCGCCGTAACGCGGTCGGCCTAGCGTGACCTGCATGCACCTGCACCACTTCCATGCCCTCGACGAGGCGGATGCCACGGCGGTGGTCCGCGTGTGGGCCGACATCCCCGGCTGGGTCGACGCCGTCGTCGGCGGTCGCCCCTACGCCGACGTCGACGCCCTCGCCGCCTACGCCGGTGACCTCGCTTCGACCTGGTCACCGCAGGACCTCGAGGCGGCCCTGCACGCCCACCCGCGCATCGGCGCGAAGGTCGCGGGCGACGGCGCTGAAGCGACCGCGTCGCGGCGCGAGCAGGGGTCGATGGCCTCCGCCGCCGATGACGACGTGGCGGCGATCGCGGCCGGCAACGCCGCCTACGAGGAGCGGTTCGGCCGCGTCTTCCTCATCCGCGCGGCGGGGCGCACGCCCGGCGAGATGCGCGCGGAGCTCGAACGACGCCTGTCGAACGACCCCGACGCCGAGACGATCGAGGCGACCCGCCAGCTCGCCGAGATCGCGCTGCTGCGCCTGCGCACCACCTTCGCCGACGACGCTCTCGCCGAACCGGAGGCCGCCGAATGACGCACCTGACGAGTCACGTGCTCGACGCCACCGCGGGGATTCCCGCCGCCGGCGTCACCCTCACGCTCGCCCACCGTGGCGGCGCGACGGTCGACACCGCCACCACCGACGCCGACGGGCGGGCGAGCCTCGGCCCCGACCTCCTGGCCGACGGCGACTACACCCTCACCTTCGCCACCGGCGCGTACTTCCGCGCCCGCGGTGTTCCCTCGTTTCACCCGGAGGTCGTCGTGACCGTCACCGTCGGCGGTGAGGCGCACCTGCACGTGCCCCTTCTGCTGAGCCCGTTCGCCTATTCGACCTACCGCGGCAGCTGAGGAGCGACATGAAGGTCATCGTCATCGGCGCCGGCGTCGGCGGCACCTCCGCCGCCCTGGCCCTGCAGAAGCTCGGACACGAGGTCGTCGTATACGACCGCATGCGCGAGAACCGCCCCGTCGGTGCGGCGCTGTCGCTGTGGTCCAACGGCGTGAAGGTGCTCAACTGGCTCGGCCTCGGCGCCCAGGTGGCAGCCCTCGGCGGCCGCATGGACGACATGGCCTACTACGACGGCCACACCGGCGACGAGATGTGCCGCTTCAGCCTCGCCCCCGTGACCGCGCAGACCGGGCAGCGCCCCTACCCCGTGGCGCGCGCCGATCTGCAGCAGTTGATGATGGATGCCGTGGGCGCCGAGAACATCCGGCTCGGCCGCCAGCTGACCGGGGTCTCCGAGGCAGACGGGGTCGTCACCGCGACCTTCGCCGACGGCTCCATCGACACCGCTGACCTTCTCATCGGCGCCGACGGCGCCCGCTCGATCGCGCGCGATTACGTGACCGAGCCCGCCGGCATCCGTCCCGAGCGTCGGTACTCCGGGTACGTCAACTACAACGGTCTCGTCGCGGCCGACCCGCGCATCGGCCCGCTGGATCAGTGGACCACCTACGTCGGCGACGGCAAGCGCTGCGCCGTCATGCCCGTCGCCGGCGACCGCTTCTATTTCTTCGTCGACGTGCCCGGGCCCTCGGGTGTCACCGAAGACCGCATGGCCGCCCTTGAGCACGCGTTCGGCTCGTGGGGCGCCCCCGGCGTGCGCGCTCTGCTCGACGGCATCGACCCCGACGAGTCGCTCAACCGCGTCGAGATCTGGGACATCGACCCGTTCGACACCTGGGTGCGCGGGCGCGTGGCGATCCTCGGCGACGCCGCGCACAACACCGCCCCCGACATCGGCCAGGGCGCCTGCTCGGCACTCGAAGACAGCTTCGCCCTCGGCATCGTCTTCGCGACCTCGACTCTCGGCGTCGAGGACTCGCTGAAGCGCTACGAGCGCATCCGCACCGAGCGTGCGGGCGACCTGGTGCTGCGCGCCCGCAAACGCGCGCACGAAACGCACGCGTTCGACGTGGACACGACCCAGGCCTGGTACGACGGCCTGCGCCGCGAAGACGGCACCGGCGTCATCCGCGGCATCGTGGGCAACATCGACGGCAGCCCGGTCGAGCTCGGAGCCAGCGTCCTGGGCTGAGGGCGGCCGTCACGCGCCGCGTGGGCGGTACACAACTCCGGTG
>NZ_VEFS01000001.1:1220248-1259784 GCF_007679045.1 Microbacterium sp. BH-3-3-3
TGATTCCGGATGCCGACCCCTCCGCGACCGCGGAAGTCCGCGGCATCCGCCCACGACCCCGGCCGACGTTCCGGAGTCGTGCACGCGGGCGCGGCCCGCGGCCCAGGGCAGCGCAGCCGTTCGAGACCTCGTTCAGGTCGCCCGAGCCGTGCACAACTCCGGTGATTCCGGATGCCGACCCCTCCGCGACCGCGGAAGTCCGCGGCATCCGCCCACGACCCCGGCCGACGTTCCGGAGTTGTGCACGCGGGCGCGGCCCGCGGGCCGGCCGGCCTCAGACGTGGAAGACCGAGTGCAGGTCGCCGCCGAGGGCCTCGCGACCGCCGAGGCCGTCGATCTCGAGCAGGGTCGCGATGCCGACGACCTCGCTGCCGACGGCCCGCAGCAGGTCGCGGCCGGCTCGGAGCGTGCCGCCCGTGGCGAGCACGTCGTCGAGCAGCAGCACGCGCGCGCCCGCGGCGTTGTCGTCGTGCATCTCGATCTGCGCCGAGCCGTACTCGAGGTCGTACGACATCGAGGCCGCGGGTCGGGGCAGCTTGCCCGCCTTGCGGATCGGCATGAGGCCCACGTTCGCCGCGATCGCCGCCGCGCCCGCGAGCAGGAACCCGCGCGCCTCGACACCGGCGACCGCGTCGAAGCGACCGACGAACGGCTCGATCAGCGCGTCGACGACGGTCCGCAGGGCCGCGGCGTCGGTGAGCAGCGGAGTGATGTCACGGAAGACGATTCCGGGCTTGGGGTAGTCGGGGATGCTCGTGATGAGCGATTCAGCGCGGGCGAGGGCAGTGGCGTCGGGCACCCGTCCAGCCTACGCGCGCGGTAGACCCTGCCCGCGGGCGAGTCCAGGCGCCTCAGAACTCGACACGGCGCCCGAGCCGGCCGGCGATCGCGTCGTCGACGGCGGTGCGGATGACGCGCGCCTTGTCTCTCCGCCGCGTCACGACCATGCACACGAGGCACAGCGCGGCGAAGAGGGCGCCGTTGAGCACGCGGGCGCGCGACCAGCGCTTGCCGATCCGCAGCTCGCGGTGCACCCGGTTGCGCAGCGAGTAATACAGCAGCGCGTCGTTGGTCGAGCGGAACATCGCCAGCACCTCGAAGCCGGGCGGCATCCACCGCTCGCCGCGCGGGTCGACGACCACCGCACGCGGGGTCAGCACGATGCGCCCGCCCGCCGCGACGATGCGCGAGGTGTACTCCAGATCGTCGCCGTAGAGCACGAGGTCGGCATCCGGATCACCGATGGCCCGCGTCGCCGCGATGCGCATCAGCAGTCCGCCATAGGGCGCGTAGGGCAGATCGCCACCCGTCCGCTGCACCGCACGGCGCAGGCCGAGTCGCTCGAGGGCGCGCCGCGCGAACAGGCCCGCCTCGACTCCCGCGAACGATCGGCTCGCCTCGGGCTGTTCGCGCGAGAGCTCCGACGCGATCGTCTCGGCCACCTCGTCGGGGTCGGCCGAGGGAGCGCGCACGGGCGCCACCGCGCACGGCATCGTGCCCGCGTCCCACAACCGGCGCTCCTCGGCGATGAGGCTGTCGAGCGCGCCCGGTTCGGGGAGGTTGTCGTCGTCGAGGAGCCACACGTACTCGGCCCCCGCCTCGCGGGCGAGGGCGATCGCGAGACCGAACGCCGGGGCCGAGCCCTCGTTGCGGTCGAGACGGTGGCAAAGAACACGGGGCTCGTACTCGGCGACGAGTTCGCGCAGCTCTCGCTGGGCGTCGGGGGTGGACCCGTTGTCGACGACGATCACGCTCTCGACCCCCTGCGCGAGCAGGGCTTCGACCGTGGCACGGCACGAGCGCGCTCGTGAGGCGTAGGTGACGGTGGCGCCGACCACCGACGGACGGACGATGGTGGCTGCCTCGGCAGTCGGGTGCGACGTCATGAGCCGTAGACCTCCGCGAGCGAACGTTCGAACTGGGCCGCGGAGAACTCCGCACGCGCCGCAGCGCGCACACCGCGGGCGTCGGCGCGGGCGGCCGCAGGGTCGTCGAGCACGGCGATCACCCCGCGGGCGAGGGCGTCAGCCTCATCCGCGACGGCGAAGACGTGGAGGCGGTCGTCGACGATCCCCTCGACCCCGACTGTCGTCGACACGACGGGGATGCCGCGCACCATGGCCTCGACGGTCTTGAACTTGACCCCCGCTCCCGAACGCAGCGGAACGAGCACCGCGGCGGCATCCGCGTAATACGGATCGAGGGTCTCGACCCGACCGGTCACCTCGACGGCGTCGAGGTCTGCGGCCAGCTCGTGCATGCGCGGGGTGGGATTGGCCCCGGCGAAGACGAACCGCACCCGGGGGTGACGGGCCCGGACGATCGGGAGGATCTCGGTGGCCGCCCACTCCGCCGCATCGGCGTTGACCGAGCGATCGAACGCGCCGACGAACAGCACGACCGGTGCCGTCGTGGTGCCGGGGTCTGCGTGCTCCGCCGACTCGACACCGGCGAGGGGCGGTCGCACGACGCGCGCCGGCGCCGCAGCGCCCGCGCAGCGGTGGATGACGTCGACGTCCTTCGCGCTGAAGGTGACGGCGACGTCGGCCCTCGAGTACACGCGGCGTTCGTCGCGGGCGACGATGAATCGCCGCCACCGGGCGAGAAGGCGCTGCGGCAAGGGGGCTGCGGCGCTCGCCTCGAAGAAGCGCTCGTAGCTCTGCGACAGCACGTCGTGCACGACGACGACGTGGCGCGCGGACGGAGCCGGCAGGTGCGCGGCGAGCCATGCGGTCTCGGTCCACTGATACTCGACGACGTCGGCCGTCTCGACGAGGCGCCGCGCCACCGTCGACGCCGAGAACGCCCGGCGGATCCGCGCGACAGGACGGACGGGGAACAGGCGCGCCTGCTGCTTGTCGGAGAAGTCCGCGAGGCGCCGGCCGAGCGGAGTCGACACGGCGAGCAGCTCGACGCGGAACTCGTTGCGCAGGGCCAGGCGTCCCACGCGATTGTCGGGGCTGTCCGGCGCGAGGATCGTGATGCGGTGCCCGAGCGCGGCGAGCGCGCGCAGGTGCCGGAGGTAGTACTGGCCCCCCGCGTGCGGCACGCCGTCGAAGGGGACCATCGGGGTCACGCTGACGATGCGCGCAGACACCGTCTCTTGCTCGACTGTCGGCTGGGCGTACACGGGACCCACTGTGGTGAGCGGCGCGGGCGACCCGCGCTCAAGTCGCTCCCCGCGGTGGCTCGTTAAGGACGACCCCCGAACGGGTGAGGTTCCGGTCGAACCTCGCGCCGCCCGCGTCCTCGCCGCGGTCCATGGCGATCGCCCCCGCGTAACGTCCGTCGCGTTCGGATGCGACCGGAGGGGATATTCGCGTGAAGATCACCCACGTGCAGAGCACCTTCGTCGCCCCGCTCGGAGGCGCCGAGTCGTACGTGCTCGCCCTGGCCGCAGCGCAAGCACGACAAGGCGACTGCGTCGAGATCGTCACCGCCTGGACCGACCCCGAAACGGTCGCGCGGGCCCGCCGCTCCGGCGTCGTCGTGCGGCAGCTGCCGGTGCGACGCCCATACCGCCCCGACGAGCACGGCGCGACGGTGACGGCGCGCGTGGCCTTCCACGCGCTCGACCTGTGGGGGGCGTTCGTCGTGCCCCGCTCCTTGCGGCGCGTGCAGAAACCCGACCGGGTGGTGCACGTGCACCGTTTCCAGGGCATCGGATCGGCGATCCTGCGCGCGCAGGCGACTCCGGTCGTGCACACCGCCCACGATTACTGCCTCGTCGACACGACCTCGACCAGCGTCCGCCACGGGATCGAGCAGTCGCGGTTGGGCCTCGTCCAACGCCTCCGCTCGCGGGTGCTGTGGCGCTCGGCCCGTCGTGCCGATGTCGTCGTCTTCCCCAGCGTGCGCACGCGCCGGCGGCACGCCGCCCTGGGCCTGCCCCTCGACGAGATCGACGCCCGCGTCGTGCCGCACGGCTGGATCGCCGCGGCGCACCCGGAGGATCGACAGCCCTCGGCGCACCCGCGCTTCGTGTTCCTCGGCAAGCTGCAGAAGGAGAAGGGCATCGAGACCCTGCTGCGGGCGTGGGAGCAGGCCGGCATCGACGGCGAGTTGGTCATCGCCGGAGACGGCCCGCTGCGCGCGGTCGTCGAGAAGGCCGTCGGAGAGACGGTGAGCTACGTCGGCTGGGCGGACGACGCCCGCAAAGCGGCGCTGCTGTCGACCGCGACCGCCCTGGTGTTCCCCTCGCAGTGGCCCGAGACCTTCGGCCTGGTCATCGCGGAGAGCCTGCTCGCGGGGTGCCCGGTGATCGCGACGCCCGACGCGGCCGGCTCTCTCGTGGTCGACGGGGTCAACGGCGTCGTGAGCGCGTCGTCGAGCGCGGAGGCCCTCGCCGCGGCGCTCGAGCGCGTCGCCCTCGACGCGCGCCTGCGCGCCACGCTGACCGATGGGGCGCGGGCGAGCGCCGCCGACCTCGACTTCGACACGCATCTGTCCCGGATCACCCGCGTCTACACCGACGCGATCACGCACTTCGACCGGTCGCGCCGCGGACTCTGACCTCGGCACGGCACGTCGCCTCATCCTTCAACTCACCCGTGCTCGACGGATCCTCACCCCACCGCCCCGTGGTCGACGCTCGAGCGGGAGCCCGTTGACGCGACTGCAAGCGCTTGCACTAACGTGGTCGTCATGACTTTCACGCAGGAAGACGCGCGCGCCGAGCTCGTCGCCGCTCCCGGCTCCGAGTGGTGGCGCACCGCCGTCATCTACCAGATCTACCCCCGCTCGTTCGCGGACGCCTCGGGCGACGGTCTCGGCGACCTGCCCGGCGTCACCGCGCACCTCGACGACCTGCAGGACCTGGGAGTCGACGCCATCTGGCTGAGCCCCTTCCAGCGGTCGCCGCAGAAGGACGCGGGCTACGACGTCGCCGACTACCGCGACGTCGACCCGATCTTCGGCACCCTCGCCGACTTCGACGCGATGCTCGCGGGTGCGCACGAGCGCGGCATCCGGGTCATCGTCGACCTGGTGCCCAATCACTCGAGCGATCAGCACGTGTGGTTCCAGGAAGCGCTCAAGGCCGCCCCCGGCAGCCCCGAGCGGGCGCGCTACATCTTCCGCGACGGCAAGGGCGAGAACGGCGAGCTGCCCCCGAACAACTGGGAGAGCGTCTTCGGCGGCGGCATGTGGAAGCGCGTGACCGAGGCCGACGGCACCCCCGGCCAGTGGTACCTGCACATCTTCGACGAGAGCCAGCCCGACTTCGACTGGACCAACGACGAGGTGCGCGCGGAGTTCCGCGACATCCTGCGCTTCTGGCTCGACCGCGGGGTCGACGGCTTCCGCGTCGACGTGGCGCACGGCCTCATCAAGGCCGAAGGCCTGCCCGACTACACGCCCGATCCCGACGCGGGGTCGATGGGCGGCGACGCCGACGCCGTCCCCTACTGGGGCCAGCCGGGCGTGCACGAGGTGTGGCGCGAATGGCACGAGGTGCTCGCCGCGTACGACGGCGACCGCGCCCTGTGCGCCGAGGCATGGCTGCCCACCGTCGCCGAGACGGCGCTGTGGGTGCGACCCGACGAGATGCACCAGGCGTTCAACTTCCACTACCTCGAGACCGCCTGGGACGCACCGGCCCTGCGCGCGGTCATCACCGACTCGCTCGACGAGTACGGCGCCGTCGGCGCCCCCAGCACCTGGGTGCTGTCGAACCACGACGTCGTGCGCCACGCCTCGCGCCTCGCGCTGACGGCCGAGAACCCGCAGGGTGCGGGCATCGGCCCGCAGTCGCCCGGCAAGCCCGACCCCGTGAAGGGCCTGCACCGCGCCCGCGCCGCGACCTCGCTCATGCTGGCGCTCCCGGGCTCGTCGTACCTGTACCAGGGCGAAGAGCTGGGTCTGCCCGAGGTCATCGACCTGCCCGACGACGCACGGCAGGACCCGACCTGGTTCCGCACGAACGGCGAGCGCTACGGGCGCGACGGATGCCGCGTGCCGATCCCCTGGACCGCCGATGGCCCCGCCTACGGATTCAACGACACGGGCGAGTCATGGCTGCCGCAGCCCACGGAGTGGGCCGACCTCGCGCGCGACGTGCAGGTCGACGACCCCTCGTCGACGCTGACGCTGTACCGGTCGCTGCTGGCCGAGCGCCGCGCGCGCAACCTGGGCGCGGGCGAGCTCGCGTGGGTCGAGGGCTTCGGCGACGACGTGGTGGCGTTCCGCAACGGCTCGCTCCTGGTGGTGGCGAACCTCGGCGATGCCGCGGTCGAGCTGCCCGCGGGCGAGGTGCTCATCGCGAGCGGACCGCTCGACGGCGACACCCTGCCCACCGACACGACCGTCTGGATCGCGGCGGCCTGAGCCGCGGCATCCGCCGGTATTCGACGAGAGCACACGAGACCGTGGTCGGCATCGACGACGTCGCCCGCGTGGCGGGGGTGTCGACGGCCACGGTCTCGCGTGCGTTGAGCGGACGGGGGCCGGTGTCGGCGGCGACCCGCGAGCGCGTGATGGTCGCCGCGGAGAGCCTGGGGTACGTCGTGTCGGCGGCCGCGTCGAGCCTGGCGTCAGGACGCGCGCGGGCCGTCGGCGTGGTCGTGCCGTTCCTCGACCGCTGGTTCTTCAGCACCGTGCTCGCGGGCATCTCCGACGGGCTCGTCCGCCACGGCTACGACATCACCTTGTACAGCGTCGGCGTGGACCGCGACGAGCGGCGACGCGTCTTCGACGACCACGTGCGACGGCGCCGGATCGACGCCGTCATCACGATCGCCCTGGAGTCGGACGCCGAGGAATCGGCGTCGCTGCGCCGGCTCGGCGTGCCGATCGTCGCGATCGCCGGGCCCAACCCCCTGCTGACGACGTTGACCGTCGACGATCTCGCGGTCGGCCGACTCGCCACCGCGCACCTGCTCGCGCTGGGGCATCGCCGGGTGGCGCACATCGGGGCGGATGCCGCGACGGCGGCCGGATCGACGGTGCCGGCCCTGCGACGACGGGGATTCGAAGAGGCGCTGGCCGAAGAGGGCGTCGCGGACGCACCGGTCTACCCGGCCGACTTCACGATCGAGGGCGGTTCCGCCGCCGCCGCGCGCGCCCTCGACGCGGAGCAGCGCCCCACGGCACTGTTCGCGGCCTCGGACGAGATGGCCATCGGCGCGATCCTCGCCGCGCGCGAGAAGGGCCTGCGGGTGCCCGACGACGTCTCGATCATCGGCGTCGACGGCCACGAGCTCGGCCGGTGGTTCGGCCTGACCACCGTCGACCAGTTCGCCCGCGGCCAGGGCGAGCGGGCTGCCGCCGCCGTGCTGGCGGAACTCGACGGCGCTGAGCCCGCACGCGGACTCGGAACGCTGCCGTTCGAGCTCGTCGAACGCGGCTCGACGGCCCCGCCGCCCGCCTGACCGCCTCGCCGCCGGGGGCGAGAGCCCGGGTCAGCGCGCCGAGCCCTCGAGCGAACCCGTGACCTCACCCGCGGGGTCGTAGAGGATGCACGAGATGCTGCGGTCTCCGTCGGACCAGGTCTGCTCGGTCGGACCGACGTACTCCCAGTCGAGGGTCGAATCACCGTACGGAACGCCGACGAAGCTTTCGAACTCCGCGTCGCAGCCCTCGAACGCCGCGTTCCCGAGGGCATCGTCACCGGGGAAAGCCCCGTCGGCAACGGCGAAAGTCGAGTAGACCTCGTAGGTGTGCGGGTCTGCGCAGTCGACGAAGCTGTCGTCCGCGATCACGCCGCTCGCCAGACCGTCGAGACATTCGCCGACGAAAAGGGCGTACGGGTCGTCGGCCGAAGGGTCGCTCGGCGTGATCTCCACGCCGCCACCGCTCGCCGACGGCACCGGCGGGGCGAACGGGTCGGTCGACGAACCGGACTCGCCGGACGCCGCCGTCGCGCCGACGAACACCGAGAAGACGAAGAGCCCGATCGCCGCGAGGATGAACAGCACCGTCAGCACAGAGCCGGCGATGATGCCGCCGATCGCGAGCCCGCGCCCCTTCTCGCCCGTGCGCTTGACCTGGGCGAGCGCCACCGCGCCCGCCACGATGCCGCCGATCGGGAAGAGGAAGCCGAGGATGATCGCCACGATCGCGACGACGTTCGTGCGGCCCGACGCCGGCGGAGCCGGGTAGGGCGCGAGGTACGTGCCGTCTGCGGCCGTCGTCTGCGCGGCACCCGGGTAGCCCTGCGCTGCGCCGGGGTAACCCTGCGCACCGGGGGCGTACGGCGGCGGGACGGGAGAGGTCGCGGCATCCGCCCCCGATGCCCCGGGAGGAGCGACGGGCGGGACGCCGACCAGCTGACCCCGCTCGGCGAGCCGGACCCCCGCGGAGTGCGCGGCCTCGCGAACCACATCACCTGCCTTGACGGCGCCGATCGCCCCGCCCTTGAAGAATCCGCCTGCCGCGGAGTGCTCGAAGCTCGCGAGGGTGCCCTCGGGCGCCCCCGAGAAGTGCACGTCGAATCGCACGTGCATGTCCTGGCCCGCGAAGGCGCCGGCCACGAGCGTCGTGCCGAGGCTCCCGCGCGAGACGTCGAGGGATCCGGATGCCGTGGGGGTCACCGTGAAACCGAGGTCGGTCAGCGCGGCGGACAGCGCGTCGCGCGCCTGGTCCACGGACAGGGGAAGACGCAGTTCAGCGGTCGCCATGAGTGCTCCTGGATGCAGTGCACGCTGGGAGAACCCCCAGCGTGCGTCCAGGTTAGACCCGGCCGGACAGCACGCACATCGGGCCGCGTCGCGGCCGTACGGGCGCAGGTCGGGGGCTAACGCGCAACGCAGTCGCCCGGACCGGCCGCGACGAGCGGGACCGGTCCGGGCCGACGGTCTCAGCGGATGCGCCCCACGAGGTCGTCGCGCGTGAGGGTCTCGGCCTCGGCCAGCACCGCGCGCGCCGCATCGCGGGCGTCTTCGACGTTCCACAGCAGCACGCCCACGACGCGGTCGTCGTCGAGGTAGTAGACGACGCCGTGATCGGCATCCGTCCAGTCCTCGACCGTGTCGAGGGAGGAGTCGAGCGTGCCCACGGCTTCGTAGCGGACGCCGAAGACGGCGGAGTAGTAGTACGGCGTGTGCGTGTAGGCCTCGGCGGCGCCCGCGAGGTTGCGGCCCGCGGCCTTGCCCTGCTCGTTGGCGTTGTCGACGTGCTCGACGCGACGGCGGCCGAGGATCCGGTCGGGGTAGCTCGCCACGTCACCCGCCGCGAAGACGTCGTCGACCGAGGCACGCAGCTGCGCGTCGACCACGATGCCGTCGTCGACGGTCAGACCCGCCTGCTCGGCCAGGTCGGTGGCCACCTCGATGCCGAGCCCGCTGACCACGGCATCCGCCCGCACCTCGTCGCCGTTCTCGAGCTGAAGGCGCACGCCGTCGGCATCCGCCTGTCCGCCCTCGACCTTGGACCCGGCGACGATCTCGACGCCCGCGTCGCGGAAGAGCTTCTCGAAACGATCGGCGAGCGCCGGCGGGAACATCGAATCGCCCAGCACGGCGCCGGTGTGCACGAGCACCGTGTCGACGTCGTTCTGCACGAGAGCGGCCGCGAGTTCGGAGCCGATGTAGCCCCCGCCGACCACGACGATGCGGTCGAGGTCTTTCGCGAGCGAGCGCAGGCGCCGGTAGTCCTCGGCCGTGCGGAACGACAGGACCCGCCCGCCGTCCGTGCGGTCGTCGACCGGCAGCGGAACGGGCGTGCCCCCGGTCGCGATGAGCAGCTTGCCGTACGAGAACGTCTCGCCGTCGGCGTCGACCTCGTGCGCATCCGGACGGATCGCGGTCGCGCGCGTGCGCAGGCGGATGTCGGCGCCGGTGTCGTCGGCGGTGCCGAGCGGCACCTTGTCCCACGTGAACTCGTCGTCGGTCCACAGCTTCTTGCTCAGCGCGGGGCGCGTGTAGGGCTCGTCGACGTCGTCGCTCAGGATGCCGATGGAGCCGTCGGCGTCGATCTCGCGGATGCCGCGGGAGGCGGTGTCGGCGACCATTCCGCCGCCGACGATGAGGTAGTCGAAGTGTGTGGTGGTCATGCCGACAGCGTGATCGCCCGAGCTGACCGGAACGGACGGGTTGCGGGGGTCCGCGGCATCCGGTAGCGACCCGACCGCGGTCGGGCGCGGCTGAGTAGGCTCGGGGCATGAGCGTCGACCTCGAAAGCCTCTACACCGACCTGCACGCCCACCCCGAGCTGTCGTTCCAGGAGACGCGGACGGCGGGCGTCATCGCCCGCCACCTCGCCGACCTGGGCCTCGAGGTCGAAGAGGGAGTGGGCCGCACCGGTGTGGTCACGCGGATCGACAACGGCGACGGACCCGTCGTGTGGCTGCGTGCCGACATGGACGGCCTCCCCGTCGAGGAGCAGACCGGCCTCGCCTACGCCAGCACGGCGCGCGGCACCGATCCGGCCGGCAACGCCGTTCCCGTGATGCACGCGTGCGGCCACGACATGCACGTCACCGCGCTGATCGGCGCGCTCGAGCGACTGGTTGCGACCACCGACGAGTGGTCGGGGACTGTCGTCGCCGTCTTCCAGCCCGCCGAGGAGTACGGAGCCGGTTCGAAGGCGATGATCGCCGACGGCGTGCTCGACCGCTACCCGAAGCCCGACATCGTGCTCGGCCAGCACGTCACCCCCCTGCCCGCCGGCGTCATCGGCGTGCGCCCGGGCACGCAGATGGCGGCCTCGGACGGCCTGACCGTGATGCTCTACGGCCGTGGTGGTCACGGCTCGCGTCCGCACTCCACGATCGACCCGGTCGTCATGGCAGCGGCGACCGTCATGCGCCTGCAGACCGTCGTCTCGCGCGAGGTCGACCCGCGCGACGTCGCCGTCGTCACCGTCGGCTCGATCCACGCGGGGCTCAAGAACAACATCATCCCCGCCGAGGCGAAGCTCGAACTGAGCCTGCGCTACCCCGACGACGCCGCACGAGAGCGCGTGATGACGAAGGTCGAGCGCATCATCCGCGCCGAGGCCGCGGCATCCGGAGCCGAACGAGAACCCGTGATCTCGACCGATCACACCCTGCCGCCCACGATCAACGACGCGGATGCCACGGCCCGGCTCACCGCGGCGTTCCGCCGTTCGTTCGGCGAGGGCTCGGTCGTCGACCCCGGCATGTTCACCGGTAGCGAGGACGTCTCGTGGTTCGCGCGCGAGTCGGGTGCCCCGCTGGTGTTCTGGTTCTGGGGAGGGGTCGACCCGCAGACCTTCGCCGACGCCCTCGCCGGCGGCACGATCGAGCGCGACATCCCCACGAACCACTCGCCCCACTTCGCCCCCGTGATGCAGCCGACGATCGACCGCGGCGTGGAGAACCTGGTCGTGGCGGCGCGGGAGTTCCTCGGCTGAGGCGGAGGCGCCTCGGCGGCCCGCGGCGGCTCCCGGACCCTTCGACAAGCTCAGGGACCTATCTTCCGAGGTGGCTGAGCCCGTCGAAGCCACCGGACCCTTCGACAAGCTCAGGGACCTGCGTACCGAGGGACCTCGGAACCGCCTCACTTGATGCCGCTCCGCGCGAAGCCCGCGACGAAGTACCGCTGGAACACCAGGAACACGATCGCGATCGGCACCACGTTCAGCAGGGCATAGGCCATCGTGGCGCCGTAGTCGCTGCCGAACTGGCCCTGCAGATAGAGCAGGCCGATCGGAAGCGTGAAGAGGCGGTTCTCGCGCAGCGCGATCAGGGGCCAGGCGAAGTCGTTCCACGACGACAGCAGACTCATGAACACCAGCACCGCGATGAGCGGCTTCGACAGCGGCAGCACGACCCGCAGGAACGTCTGCACGTGCCCGGCGCCATCGAGGCGCGCGGCCTCGATCAGTTCGCGCGGGATGCCGAGCATGAACTGCCGCGCGAGGAAGAGCCCGAACGCCGAGGCCGACACGGGCAGGATCACCGCCCAGTAGGTGCCGTACAGTCCGGTCGCGGTGACGATGCGGAACAGCGACACCATGATCACCTGCACCGGCAGCACGAGCGTGGCGAGCGCGAGGAAGAACAGCGCCGTCGACCCGCGGAAGCGCAGCTGCGCGAACGCGTACCCGGCGAGCAAGCTCGTGCTGACCGAGATGAGGGTCACCACGACCGCGATCGCGACCGAGTTGCCGAACCAGGTCGCCACGGGGAACGAGGCGAACACGCGCTCGAAGTTCTCGAAGGTCACCTCGCGCGGCCACAGGCGCAGCTCCCGCCCGCCGAGCAGTTCGGCGCGCGATGAGAAGGCGACGGCGAGCATCCAGTACAGCGGCGATACGGCGGCCAGGCCCACCACTGCGACGATGAGGGTGCGCACGATCGCGCTCCCCCGCCGCGACCGGTCGTGGGCGCGCCGACCCGGGGTCACCGCGGGTGGGGCGAGGGGGGACGCGGATGCCGTGGCATCCAGGCGCTCGTCGATGCTCACTCGACCACATCCTTGGTGCGGGAGGCGCGGTACTGCGCCGCGGCGAACACGAGGGCGAACAGGAACAGCACCATGCCGATCGCCGCGGCGTAGCCCTGGTCGCGCGTGACGAACCCGGTCTCGTAGGCGTAGGTGACGAGCACGCTCGTCGCGCCTCCCGGCCCGCCGCCGGTGAGGACGAACACGATGTCGAAGACCTGGAACGAGAAGATCACGTTCAGCACGACGAGGAAGAACGACGTGGGTCCGAGCAGCGGGATCGTGACGTTGCGGAACCGTTGCCACCGGTTCGCACCGTCGAGGGTTGCCGCCTCGTACAGGTCGGGGCCGATGCCCTGGAGCCCCGCGAGATAGATGAGCATGTTGAAGCCGGTGCGCCACCACACCGTCGCCAGCACGATGGTGGCGAACGCGGGCACCGGATCGGACTGCCACGTGACGGGCGACAGACCCACGGCGGTGAGGATGCGGTTCAAGATGCCGGAGTTCTGGTCGAACACGAGCACCCCGATCAGCGCGGTGGCCACACCCGACACGGCCATCGGCAGGATCAGCAGCGAGCGCCAGAGCGGCCGGGCGGGCAGCGCAGTGTTCAGGAGGGTCGCGGCGATCAGGCCCAACAGCATCGACAGCGGCGTCACGAGCAGCGTGAACAGCACGGTGTTGCCCAGCGCCCGCCAGAACAGCGGGTCGCCGACGAGCCGTGCGTAGTTGTCGAGGCCCGCGAAGGTGCCGTCGCCGAATCCGTCGGTGCGCTGCAGGCTGACGAAGAACGCCCCCACCAGCGGTACGAGCACGAACACCAGCAGGAGCAGGTAGTTCGGCGCGAGGAACCCGTACGCCGCGAGCGCCTCGCGACGGGCGCCGGGGCGGCGGGTGCGCAGGCGCTCCCCCCGCTCCGGTCGGCCCTGTCGCGAAAGGCGCAGTCGGGCGACCGCGGTGTCAGCCACCGGTGGCCGCTCCGATGCCCGACTGCAGGTTCGTCACCGTGGTCGCGGCATCTTGGGCGCCGGTGAAGGCGAGGTCGAGCTGCTCTTTGAGCACCGGGATGATCGCCGACATCGAGGGGCTCGCGACCTGCGCGACGTCCTGCGGCTGCACGAGCGAGGCCTGACCGGCGAAGACCGGCGCGAGCTCGGGCCGCACCTCGAACTCGAGCTGGTCGTTGAGCAGGTCGGCACGGGTGGGCAGAAGGGATGCCGCGCGGCAGAAGTCGCGCATGGGAGCGGCATCCGTCACGAACTCCAGGAACGCCGCCGCCAGCTCGGGCTGCTGCGTGTTCGCGGTCGCCACGAGCGCGTTGCCGCCGAAGTCGCTGCCCGCACGGACGTTGCGGGGCGCGTAGGTCGCCGTCCATTCGAAGTCGGCCGTGGTGTCGGCATCCGGGATCTGGAAAGCCCCCGACCACACCATCGCCACCGACTGCGAGAACCACGACTCGGCCGCGTAGCTCGAGGAGGCGATCGTGTTGTTCGCGGGCACGTAGTTCTTGGTGAAGAACGAGCTCGAGAACTCCACGGCCTGACGCGCCGCGTCGGAGTCGATCGCCGGGGTCTTCTGGTCGGACTCCAGGAACGCGCCGTCGGACTGGAAGAGCAGGCTCAGCCAGCGGGTGACGCCGTTGCCCTGCCAGTTGTATGCCCACGGCCAGCGGTCGGCCGGGAGGCCGGCGCGCAGTCGCCCGCCGAGGGCGTCGAGCTGATCCCAGGTCCACGCGTTCTCGGGCGAGGTCGGGATCTCGGACGCGTCGATCCCGGCCTGACGGAACAGGTCGAGGTTGACGAGGATCGCCGAGGTGTCGGTGTGGTGCGGCAGGCCGAAGGTGCCGTCGCCGTTCTGCACCGCCGCCCACGCCTGCGGGGTGAACTGCCCCTGGCGGTCGGCCGACAGCAGCGGCTTCAGGTCGAGCAACTGGCCGCGACCGGCGTACGCGCCGAACGTGTAATAGGGCACGCGGAAGATGTCGGGCGGGTTGCCCGCCTGCAGCTGCGCGTCGATGTTGGTGAACATCTGCTCGTAGGGAACGGCGTTGAGCTCGACGGTCGAGCCCTCGTTGGCCGCTTCGAACGCGGCGATCGCGGCGCGGAAACCCGCGAGCTCGGCATCCGTCCCCCACGTGGTGAAGGTGAGGGTGCCTTGACGTTTCTCGGCGGGGGCGGTCTGCACGAACCCGCAGCTGGCGAGGAGGAACGGCAGCGCGAGCGCTCCCGATCCGGCGAGGAAGGTCCGACGTGTCAGGGGCATGGCGTTCTCCGATGTGTCTTCGCGAGGAGCGGACGCCGGGGCCGCGCTGCTCCTCGGGGCCGACGGTACGCGCGCGGATCCGTCGCACCGGGGGGTTGCGGAAACCGCCCCGCGTCTGCGCGCCCAGCGATTTCACGCCGCGTCCAGCCCCCTGTTCTCGGGCCGCGCCGCGGGTAGCGTCACGCCCGTGACCTTCAACGACAACGCCCGCGTCGGCAACAACACCGCCAAGCGACGCGGCGGCACCGTGGCCGCGGTCGGCGGTGGAGCCGTCGGCGTCGGCGGCATCGTGGTGCTGCTGATCTCGCTGTTCACCGGCACCGATCTCACCGGTCTGCTCGGCGGAGGCGGAGCCCCGGCGGCCCCGCAGAGCGGCGGCGAACGCGTCGCCAGCTGCGATACGGGCGCGGATGCCAACAGCAACGACGACTGCCGGCTCGCGGCCGCATCTCTCAACCTCGACCAGTTCTGGGGGAACACCCTCGAGGGGTACCGGGCTCCGCAGCTGATCATCGTCGACGGTTCGACCTCGACCACGTGCGGCACGGCCTCGAACGCGACCGGGCCGTTCTACTGCCCGCCCGATGAGACGGTGTACGTCGACCCCACCTTCTTCGCGATCCTGCGCGAGCAGTACGACACCACCGCGGGTCCCCTCGCCCAGCTGTACGTGCTCGCCCACGAATACGGCCACCACGTGCAGAACCTCATCGGCGTGATGGACCAGCACCCGAACAACGGAACGGGTCCCGACAGCAACGGCGTGCGCACGGAGCTGCAGGCCGACTGCTTCGCCGGCGCGTGGGTGGCGAACGCGGGCGAACAGGTCGACGAGACCGGCACGCCCTACCTCGAGCCCCCGACCGACCAGCAGATCACCGACGCCCTCGCGGCGGCCGCGGCCGTCGGCGACGACCACATCCAGGCGGAGTCGGGCGGGGTCGTCAACCCCGAGAGCTGGACCCACGGTTCGAGCGAGCAGCGCCAGCGGTGGTTCGACACCGGCCGGCAGGGCGGCGTGAACGCCTGCGACACGTTCTCGGTGTCGGGCTCGAGCCTGTAGGTCTGCGGACCCGCGGCGGGCCGGGCGCGCGCCGCGGGCCGGGGTCGCGCCGCGGGCCGAGGTCATGCCGTCGTGCGGACCCGGAGGGCGACACACCGATCCCGGATGCCGCGAACCCGGCGCGCCGCACGCCCGATCCGCAGGACGGCGGCCGTCGACGAACGGCCGGGCCGATCGGCATCCGGCGCCCCGTCCGACACCCCGCGGGGCCGAGGTCGCGCCGTCGTGCGGACCCGGAGGGCGACACGCCGATCCCGGATGCCGTGACCCCGGCGCGCCGCACGCCCGATCCGCAGGACGGCGGACGTCGACGAACGGCCGGGCCGATCGGCATCCGGCGCCGCGTCCGACACCCCGCGGGGCCGAGGTCATGCCGTCGTGCGGACCCGGAGGGCGACACGCCGGTCCCGGATGCCGTGACCCCGGCGCGCCGCACGCCCGATCCGCAGGACGGCGGACGTCGGCGGCCCGCGGGTCAGTCCTCGCGCGGGCGCGTGCGAACGATGATGACGATCAGCACGACCACCAGCACGAGCACCCCGCCACCGGCGAGGAGGCCGATGACCAGGCCCGACGGGGCACCGCCGTCGGAGGCCGGGGCAGATTCGACCGGGGCCGCGGTCGCACCGGCGGCGCTCGCGCACACCGAGGTGTCGGATCCGGCCGAAGTGCTGGCGCCGGTGTAGGTGAAGGGGATGACGCCCGAGACGGGGTGGCCGTCGGACGAGACGGCACGCCACTCGATCGAGTAGTCGCCGGGGTCGCCGAGGGACACCGCGGTGGTGAGATTCGGTCCCGCGAGGGCGGCGCACTCGCTCTCGTAGTGCCGGCCGTCGGGGCCGAGCACGATGACGATGTTGCCGCCGTCGTAGCCGAGCAAATTGGCGCTGAAGTCGAGCGAGACCTCCGACAGCGACGACACGCTCTCGCCCTCGGCCGGCGACGACGACACGAGGCTGTCGTGCGCCGAGGCCGCGGTGGCCCCGCCGAGGGCGGCGGTCATCGCGGCTGCGACGACCACCGCCCCGGCCAGAACCCGACGCAGCGTGTTCCGGGAGCCCATGATCAGGCGCGCTTCGACCGGCGCGCGAAGGCGAGGGCGCCGAAGACGGCGCCGACGGCCGCGACCACGAGGGCGGCGATGCTGAGGCCGAGGGCCACGCCCGACGAGTCGTCGCTCGAGGCGGCGGCCGCGGTCATGTCATCGGCGGTGTGGTCGGTCGAGCCGGTTGCGGTCGTGCCGTGGCTGTGCTCGGCCGTGGGCGGGGTGTCGGTGATGTAGAGCACGGGCGCCGGCTCGAGCGAGTCGTCGGCCGCGACCTGGTCGGGCGTGGCCGCCCAGTCGACGACCTCTCCGTCGGAGTAGGTCTGCTCGGCGGGGAGCAAGATGTGCCCGGTGTCGGGCACGGGTCCGAGCACGGCCGAGAACATCTGGAACTGGTCCTGTCCGATCCCCACCCCCGGGTCGGCCTGCCACACGATCTTCAGCGGCGCATCGGTGATGGTGTTGCCGTCGACCTCGACGGGGGCGGGGAGCGCCCCCTTCTCGACGGTCGCGGTCCAGCCCGGAACGGGCTCGACGAGAACCGCGCTGAGCGGGGTGTCGGTGGGCAGGGTCACCTCGACCTTGACGGTGGACGCCGTCTCGGACTCGGTGGGGACGCGGAAGTTGACGGTGGCGTAGCTGCCGGGAGTGGCGGTGTTCGGGTTGACGGTGACGTGCGCCGAGGCCGCCAGCGGCACGGCGACGGCGAGAGCGGCGCCGGCGGTCAGGCCCAGGAGGGTACGGCGAAAGGTGGTCTTACGAGACATGGTTGCTGCTTTCTGGAAGTGCGCACGCCGAAGAGGCGTTTCACGCGCGAGATGAGGGGTCGAGGTCAGGCCGCGAGCGGCGGACCCCGGTGCCTCATCGGCGACAGCACCGTCATGGCCCGCGGCAGCAGCAGCGGCTCGGGCGGGGTGCGCACGGCATCCGTGTGAGCGGCGATGCCGCGGAACGGACGCAGAACCAGCAGAGCGGCGATGAAGAAGCGGGCGATCGCCTGCGCGGCGCGCTCGCCCCGGCCGAGGGCCAGGATCGTCACGACCGCGGCGAACGCGTGCGCGGCCCACATCCACGGCGAGTGCATCGAGTGGACTGCGACGGCATGCGTGGATGCGGCCGTATCGATTACGACGGCGGCCGTGCCGTGGTGGCCCCCGCTCACGGTGGCGCCGTCACCGCGCAGATCGAGGATCAGGATGCCGTGGAACAACGCCTGGCTGAGCGCGACAGCCGCCGACAGGCGCCACCACGACATCGCCCGCCCGGCCAGCAGCACGCACACCGGCGTGGCGAGGCAGAGGGCGACGGCGATGTTGATCGCGGACGGCAGAGCGGAGTCGACCGCGCCGTGCGAGACGGTGGCGAGGAAGGTCGCGACAGCGGCCGCGGCGACACCGCGACCCGCGCGCTGAGCGCGCCCTGCTCTCGACGACATGGGACTCCTTCTCGTCCAGCCTATTCGGCGCGCGGCCCCGGTCCGGCGGTGGTGGTCCGTCGTCGAGACAGGTCGAGGGCGGGCCGCGGCCGGGCACAACGGCGGAGGATCTCGGCGGCACGCCGAGCCACGGCATCCGGAAACGGCGTGTCGGTCGTGATCCCCGCCGCTGTGCGCGCGAGCCGGGCCCGCAGATCAGGCCGAGCCGGCCCGCAGCGCTTCCCACGCGTCGTGCGCAGCGTCGGCCAGCAGTTCGACGTCGGGCACCGCGAGCGGATCGACGCAGAAACCCACGCCGAGCCAGCGGTCGTTCGAGATCGCCGCGACGCGCAGCGCATGGCGCGGGCCCGGCTCCGACGAGGTGTAGACGTGCGCCACCCGTCGCCCGGCGACGGCGACCGCGACGCGGGGTCCGGGCACGTTCGAGATCGCGAGCGCGAACTCCCGCGGGTCGTCGGCGAGCCCGCGTGCGAGGACCCCCACCGGACCGGCCGCGGCGAGCGCGTGGAAGAGCTCGTCGAGCGACCGGGC
The DNA here is from genome assembly GCF_007679045.1 of Microbacterium sp. BH-3-3-3. Taxonomy (GTDB): domain Bacteria; phylum Actinomycetota; class Actinomycetes; order Actinomycetales; family Microbacteriaceae; genus Microbacterium; species Microbacterium algihabitans. Next base: position 1,238,932 of record NZ_VEFS01000001.1, read on the forward strand.
GTCGTGCCCGCGCTTGCGTTCGCGGGTCTGCGCGCTGAGCAGGTCGAGGCGCCGCAGGTCGTCGGGCTCGTGCAGGTGCAGGTCGAGGTCGATGAAGGAGTCGCGGTTTCCGGATGCCGCGGCATCCTCCCCCCGCTCGTGCAGGCTCACCGGCACCTGGGCGTTGAGCCGCGGGGTGTGCCCGTGGTGCAGGAGGCGCCGGCGCAACGCGCCCCCGATGACGGCGAGGAGCACGTCGTTGACGGTCGCGTGATCGGCGCGGGAGGCGCCCACCGCTCGGGCCTCGGCGAGCGGCACGTCGACGAAGGCAAGCGCGCGGCGCGCGGTGATCGGCCGGTCGAACGGCGATCGGGAACCGGGGTGACCGAGCTCGCGGGCGAGGGTCTGCGGCATCCGCTCCCATTCGCTCCAGCGGGTCGGCCGCGCCTCGGGGTCGCGCACGCCGACGTCGTGGGCGGGCGCATCGTGCGGTTCGAAGACGATGCTCTCGAGGAAGCGCACGGCCGTCAGCCCGTCGGCGACTGCGTGGTGCAGGCGTACCGCGAGGGCTTCGCGGCCGTCGGTGAGCGGGCCGATGAGGTCGATGCTCCACAGGGGGCGCGAGCGGTCGAGCGGCTCCGACATGAGGTGTCCGACGACGGCGCGCAGCTCGATCGGATCCGCCGCCGCGCGCTGCCGCACGTGGTGCGCGAGGTCGAGGTCGTCGGCATCCGCCCACGACGGAACGCCGCGGTCGTCGACGACCACCTGCCGCCCGCGGGGGAAGGCGGGAAGCCGTTCGGCGACGCTCGCGCGCAGGGCCTCGAGGTCGAGGGCGTCGCCCGGCTCGAGCACGAGGAGCTTGAGCGCGTGTCCGCGCACGACGTCGGACTCCAGCGCCAGGATGCGGGCGTCTGCGGCCGACAGCGGCTCGTTCATGCCGCAACGGTAGCGGCCCGGGGCGTGTTCGGTAGCGTCGGATCATGGCCGACGACGCGATCCACGACACCGACTCCGCCCTCGCCTACGGCTCCGCCCTGCTGCACGGTGAGCGCGTGCGGCTGCGAGGCCTCACGGATGCCGACCTCGACCCGCTCGTCGATTGGTGGCGGCGCAGCGACAGCGCTGCGCTGCAGCAGAACAGCGTGACGGTTCGTCCGGAGGCGGCGGTGCGCGAGATGTTCCAGATCTGGAGCCGCAACGACTCCCCCGGCGGAGCGGGCTTCAGCATCGACGACGAGACCGGGAACCTCATCGGACACGCGACCCTCTGGGGCGCCACCCTGCCCGCACGCGTCGCCACGTTCGCGATCGTGATCGGTCCCGATGCCGTCGGTCGTGGATATGGAACGGATGCCACGCGCACGGTGCTCCGCTACGCGTTCGACGAGCTCGGGGTGCGCAAGGTCGAACTACGCGTGTGGGCGTTCAACGATCGCGCGATCCGTGCCTACGAGAAGGCCGGGTTCGTGCGCGAAGGCGTGCGTCGGCAGGTGGCCTTCCACGGCGGGCGGTTCCACGACGAGGTGCTGATGGGAGTGCTCGCGGAGGAGTTCCGCGGCCGCTGACGAGCGCCTCAGTCCTCGACGGCGCGAGGGATGTCGCGCCGCTGGTGAAGCACGCGATGAACGCGGACCACGTCATCGTCGCTCGTGCACGCCACGAGCGCGGGGAGGTGTTGACTTCGCCGCGCAGCCCTGGCATTGTCTGTCTAGTCGTCTAGACAACTAGACGTCAACGAGGACGCGAAGGAGCGGACGATGACGTTGAAAGAGGCTCGTTACGAGCTCGTCGAGGTGCCCGAGCCGCTCGGGCCCGTCAGCCAGACAGTCGATCGTCGCTTCGTGCTCGACTACGCCTTCGCGCAGGACGACTTCGGCGACTGGTACTTCCGCGACTCGCCGTTCGGCGGCCCGGTCGGCCACCCCCTCGTGCTCGCGAACGAGCTGCTCTTCCTCTTCTACGACAAGTACGACGGAAACACCGCCCAGGGGTTGCACACCCACGAGCACCTGCGATTCGTCTCCCCCGTCCGCGTCGGCGAAACCGTGACAGTCGAGGGTGCGTACACCGAGAAGTACGAGCGCCGCGGGCAGGGCTACGTGACTCTCGAAGCCGTGGCTCGCGGGGAGGACGGCCGAGTGCTGGTCGAACACCGCGGTCGCGAGATCATGCGCACCGTCGCGGGCGACGTGGTGGGCCAGGGGCGGTCCACCGGAAGCGCCCGCCCGCGCACGGTCATCGGCACGACCGACGAGACGGTCGACCCCGTCACGGTGGCCGCGCACGGACTTCCCGAACGCGCCGCTCTGCCGCGGCGCACGACTCGCTTCACCCAAGACCAGATGTCGGTGTTCTCGTGGGCCGGCCGCGGCTTCGCCAACGTGCACACGAGCCCCGACAAGGCCGCCGCCGCCGAGCTGCCGCGAACCATCGTCCAGGCCCAGCAGCAGACCGGGCACATCGTGGCGAACCTCGTCGACGTCTTCGGGGCTTCGTGGCTCACCACGGGCGAGCTCGACCTGCGCTTCGTCTCGCCCGCCTTCGTGGGCGACGAGCTCCACACCACCGGGGCCGTCGTCGGCGAGAGCGACGGCCGCCTCGAGGTCGAGGTGTGGATCGACAAGGCCGACGGCACCCGCACCGCACTCGGGTGGGCATCGGCCGTCATCTCGGACGACCCCGTGCGTCCGACCGCACTGCTCTGAGAAGAACGTCGCGGCATCCACCCCGCGACGACACGAACGACACAGCATGACAAGGGAGTCAGCATGACCGAACAACGCACACCGGCCGGTCCCGTCGACCAGGCCGACCGCACGCGTCTCGCCCGGCGGGCAGCCGTCGCGAGCCTCGTCGGCACCGCCGTCGAGTGGTACGACTACTTCATCTTCGGGACGGCATCGGCGCTCGTCTTCGGCCGCCTGTTCTTCCCCAGCGATGGCGACCCCATCTTCGGCACATTGGCCGCCTTCGCTGTCTTCGGCGTCGGATTCTTCGCACGCCCGCTCGGCGGCATCGTGTTCGGCCACTTCGGCGACAAGTTCGGCCGCAAGGCCGCGCTGGTCACCACGCTGATCATGATGGGGACCGCGACCTTCCTGATCGGCCTGCTGCCTACGACGGACCAGATCGGCATCCTCGCTCCGATCCTGCTCGTGGCGTTGCGCCTCATCCAGGGCTTCGGCGTGGGCGGTGAGTGGGGTGGGGCGTCGCTCGTCGCCGTCGAGTACGCCCCCGAGGGCAAGCGTGGCGCCTACGGCAGCTTCCCGCAGATCGGCAATGCCGTGGGACTCGTCATGTCGACCACGATCTTCGCGCTGGTGTCCACGCTGCCCGACGAGCAATTGCTCACCTGGGGCTGGCGAGTTCCGTTCCTGCTGAGCGCAATACTCATCGGCGTCGGCCTGTTCATCCGGTTCAAGCTCACCGAGACCCCGACCTTCCAGGCGGCGCAAGATGCTCTCGAAGCGAAGTCCGCGGCCGACGCCCCCAAGGAGCGGATGCCGCTGGCTGAGCTGTTCCGCCGGTTCAAGAGGCCGTTGCTTCTGGCGATGGGAATGCGCCTCGGCGAAGCCGTCTTCGGCTACATCATCCTGACCATCGGCCTGACCTTCGCCACCAACTACACCGAGATCGGCCGCACCGACATCCTGTGGGCATCGACGATCGCTGCGGCCATCGCCATCTACACGTACTACTTCTTCGGAAAGCTGAGCGACCGGATCGGAAGACGTGCCGTCTTCATCCTCGGCTCCGTCGTGGGCGCGCTGGTGTCCTTCCCGTTCTTCTGGATCCTCGATGCCGACAACATCGTGCTCATGTACGTCGTGTATGCCGTCGCGTACGCCATCGGCGTCGGCGCGGTGTACGGCGTGGAGCCGGCATTCTTCAGCGAGCTGTTCGGCACGAAAGTGCGGTACACGGGCGTCTCGCTCGCCGCGCAGCTGCCGTCGGTGCTCATCGGCCTGTGGCCCTTGGCATCCACCGCCATCTTCGCCGCCACCGGCGGCGACCCGTGGCCGATCGCCGCCATCACCGTGGTCTGCCTGATCATCGGCGGCGTGTGCGCGTGGCTCGCCCCCGAGACCAACCGCACCGACATGACGAAGGTGGGAGAAGAGCGATGACGGCCGGCAATCGCGACCTGACCGATCCGACGCGCGCCCGTGACGTCGACGACCTCGAGGCAGGGCTCAAGGAACCCGAGTTCGAGAACCTCTCGATCCCCGAAAAGCTGGGGCCCGCCACTGTCGTCGTCGACGATCACAAGATCAAGCGGTTCGCGTTCACGCAAGACGACCACCACCCCTGGCACCTGGAGGCGAGCCCGTTCGACGGCCGACGCATCGGCCACGCGTCGCTGTTGGGCAACGACCTCGTCCAGCTGTTCACCACGGTCTATGCGGCCAGCCGCGTCGTGGGTCTGCACACCGAAGAGCAGCTGTGGTTCGACTCGCCCGCCTTCCTCGACGAAGAGGTGACTCTTGCCGGGACCTATACCGAGGCGTACGAGCGTCGCGGTCAGGGGTACGTGGTGATGGAAGCAACCGCCACGGGCGCCGACGGGCGCAACATCCTGCGTCATCGGGGCGTCGAGATCCTCCGCACGCGGCCCGGAGACGTGGCGGGGCGCGGCAGTGCTTCGCCCGCCGAAGCCGACGAGCGGGTCACCGGAGATGTCGCCGCAGACGCGCCGGCCTTCGACGCCGCACGCCCCGCGGTCGGTCAGGTGCTCGGCCCCCTCGACAAGAGCTTCACCACCGAGCAGGCCGCGGTGTTCTCACGCATCGGCGAGTACGTCCGCAACATCCACAACGACCTCGACCTCGCTCGCGCGGGCGGGCTGCGCGTTCCGATCGTGCAAGGACAGCAGCAGTTCGGCGCGATCGCCGAGCTTCTCAGCCGCAGCTTCGGAGCCGGGTTCTTCGCGGGCGGGTGGCTGCGCGTGAAGTTCTTGAAGACCGTCGACGTGCACGAGTCGATTCGCATCGCGGGTGTGGTGACGGACGTCGGCGAGGACCGCGTCGAGATGCAGGTGTGGGTGCGCAGGGCCGATGGAGCCCTGAGCGCCGCGGGATGGGCAAGTGCCCCGCTTCCCGATACGAACCGGAAATGAGAGAGAGACCATGACGAACAACATCACCGGCGGACAGCTGGTCGTGAAGATGCTCGAATCCCTCGGCGTGACGAAGGTGTTCGGCGTGGTGGGCGGTCAGACGCTCGCCATCACGGATGCCATCATCGACACCCCCTCGATCGAATTCGTGCACACGCGGCACGAGAACGCGGCGGCCGTCATGGCCGACGCGTACGGGCGCCTCACCGGCCGACCCGCCGTCGCCATCTCGACGACCGGCCCGGGCGCCACCAACCTGCTGACGGGTGTCGGTGGCGCGTTCCGCGACTCCAGCCCCGCGATCATCATCACCTGCAACAACAACGGCGAGAACATCCACAAGGACGACGCGCAGAACGCCGACCACGTCGAAATCTTCCGACCGTTCGTCAAATTCGGACGCCTCATCGCCCACGCCTCGAGCATCAAGCAGGTGATGGAAGAGGCCTACATCAACGCAATGACCGGCAACCCGGGCCCCGTGCACCTCGACTTCGCCCGCGACACGATCGAGCAGCCCGTCGCCGAGGTACCCGAGATCCCCACCGTCCACCCCGCGCGCTCGTGGGTGGGCACCCGGCCCGTGGCCGCGGGCGAGGAGATCGCGGCGGTCGCCGCCCGCGTCCTCACGGCCGAGAAGCCCGTCATCTGGGTGGGCAACGGTGCGAATCGCGGCCGGGCCGGCGAAGCGGTGCTCGAACTCGCCGACGCTCTCGGCATCCCCGTCGTCACCACCTTCAACGGCATGGGCGCGGTGCCCACCACGCACCCGCTCGTCTTCGGCGCACTCAGCCGCATGGGAACCAACCTGACGACCCGCGTGATCGACGACGCCGATCTCGTGCTCGCGCTCGGCAACAGCCTGAACGCGGTCTCCACGACCCGCTGGCGTCGTCGCCTCCCCGAGGTCGTTCAGGTCGACATCGACCCGACCATGATCGGGCGCTATTACGCCGAGGTGACGACGGGAGTGGTCGGCGATCTCGCCGCCTTCGCGCGCGATCTCGTCGACGCCACAGCTCAGGAGGCCGCCTCGGCCCGCGCCTCGCGTCAGTCATGGATCGCCGAGTTGCAGCAGGCGGAGCGCGACTGGTGGGAACTCTCGCGCGACCTCGAGCCGCAGAACGCCGGTACCGTCTCGCCCGCCGTCGTCGTGCGCGCCCTGCGCGAAGTCACTCCGCGCGACGCGGTGCTGATCCCGGATGCCGGCAACCCCGGCGTGTGGTCGTTCCTCTGGGAGATGGACGAGCCCTACCGCTACATCAAGCCCGTCGGCTTCGGGAACATGGGCTTCGCCCTCCCCGCCGCGATCGCCTCGGTGGTCGACGATCCGACCCGCCCCGTCCTCGCCCTCATCGGTGATGGATCGCTCGGGATGAGCCTGGGTGAGCTCGAGACACTCGCCCGAGCGGGCGGTCCGGTCGTGATCGTCGTGCTGAACGACTCCAGCTATGGCAACATCCGACAGGAGCAGGTGCTGCACTTCGACGGCCGCACGATCGGGGTCGACTTCCACGACGTCGACTTCGCCCAGGTGGCCCGCGGCATGGGGCTCGAGGCGGTGCGCGTCACGGACGTCGACGCCCTCGTCGACGCGGTGCGCGACGGGTACGCCTCCGGGCGACCGGTCGTCGTCGACGTCGTGCTCGACCGCGAAGCGAACGCCTGGACGTATCCCGCGTTCGTGCCGCACAACGCCTGATCCCGCCCGACGAACGAAGGAGTTCTCATGACGCAGCACACGGACGCAACGACCACCCCATCGGCATCCGGGCCCCTCTCCGGAGTCAAGGTGCTCGATCTCTCGCGGTTCATCGCGGGTCCGCTGTGCGCGCAGATCCTCGCCGACTTCGGGGCCGAGGTGGTCAAGGTCGAGCGTCCCTCCGGCGAGGACTCGCGCCATCACGGCCCCTACTGGCAGGGCGAGAGCATCTACATGTTCCTCTACCACCGCAACAAGCAGGCGGCGACGCTCGACACCCGTCATCCGAAGGCCCTGGGAATCCTCGAAGACCTGGTGCGATGGGCCGACGTGGTCGTCGAGAACTTCCGCCCCGGCACCATCGACAAGATGGGCATCGGGTACGAGCGGATGAAAGAGCTCAACCCCGACATCATCCTGGTGTCGATCTCGGGGTTCGGTCAGACCGGGCCGGACTCCGAGAGGGCGCTCTTCGACGCCATCTCGCAAGCGTCTTCGGGGCTGATGAGCATGACCGGCGAGCCCGACGGCAAACCCACGCTCTCGGGCACGTACATCGCCGACTACACCACCGGTTATCAGGGTGCGATCGGTGCGATGGCGGCGCTCATGCACCGCGACCGCACCGGCGAGGGTCAGCTCGTCGACATCGCCAGCTTCGACACGATGTTCTCGGCGCTCGGGACGCGGCTCATCGCCGAGCTCATGCTGGGTATGGAGATGCCCCGCTCGGGCTCGCGCGACCTGCTGACGGCGCCCGTGAACGTGTACGAGGCGGCCGACGGTCCGATCTACATCCAGGCCGGTACCGCGTCGCTGTTCCCCAAGCTCTGCCGAGCGATGGATCGCGACGACCTCGCCGCCGACGAACGCTACGCCACCGTCGAGGGCCGCATGGCCGACCAGGAGACCCTCGAGGCGATCATCCAGCAGTGGTCGGGAGGCCTCGAGCGTGACGACATCTCCGCTCGGCTGGATGCCGTGGGTGTGCCTTACGCCAAGGTCGCGAGCGTTCGAGAGGTCGCGGCGTCGCCGCAGATCGCCGCGCGCGACATGATCGTCGAGGCGGAGCACCCGGTGCACGGCACCATCCGAATGCCGGGGAACCCCATCCACATGGAGAAGACGCCTCCGGTCGTTCGCAAGGCGCCGCCCAGCGTCGGCGAGGACAACGATCACGTGTATCGCGACATCCTCGGCTTCGATGAGAATGAGGTGGCTCGACTCCGGGCGGAAGGGGCGATCTGATGCCGCAGCGGGCTCCGATGTACCGGGTGATCTACGACGACATCGTGGCGCAGATCCAGTCGGGAGCGCTGCAGCCAGCCGCGCAGATCGCCAGCGAGAACGATCTCGCCAAGCAGTACGGCGTCAGTCGCATGACCGTCAGGCAGGCGCTCGAACTGCTCGGGTCCGACGACCTGGTCATCCGCAAACAGGGCAGCGGCACGTTCGTGCGGGAGCACCCCCGCCGCGGGCGTCGTCTGAGCCGCCTGCGATCGTTCGCCGACGAATTGGCGTCGTCGGGCGACCATCTCGCAAGCGAGGTCGTGCGCGCGGAGCTCGCGTCGGCACCCGATGAGGTCGCCGACGCCCTTCGCCTCGACCCCGGCGACACCGTCAACCGCCTCACCCGGGTGCGGCGGGTCGACGGCGTCGCGGCGGCCCTGCAGGATGCGTGGGTGCCCTACGCCGTCGCACCGGGGCTGGTTCGCGAGCCACTCGCCGAAGGGTCGCTCTATCGGACCCTCTCGGAGCGCTACGGGGTCGAGTTGCAGTGGGCCGACCAGTCGATGACGGCCGCCATCCTGGAGCCCGATGAAGCCCGACTCCTCGACGTCGCCCCCGGCGGCGCCGTTCTGCACGGGCTGCGCACCACCTTCTCGCGGACGGGAAACCCGGTGGAATTCACCTACGGCTGGACCCTGCCCGAGTTCCCTCTGCTGCTGCGGATCGACGCCGAATGAGCCTCCGTGACGCCGTCGTCGCCGTCGACGTCGGCACCTCCGCCGTGCGCGCCGCTCTCGTCAGTGCCACGGGAGCGGTGCTGCGATCGGAGCGCGTCGCCCGAACCTCGCACGTCGGCGGGGAGACCTTCGACGCCGACGCGCTGCTGACCGACGTCGAAGCGGCGCTGTCGCGGCTCGACGCGGTCACAGATGCCCGCGTGCATGCGCTCGGGATCTCGGCGCACATCGGCACCGTCGCGGTGGACGAGGACTTCGCCGTCGTCGCCCCTGGCGGCGGCTGGGCCGACGGTCGCGGCTCCGACGTGCCGATCGCCGACGACCTCCTCCGCGACATTCTCACCGTCGCCGGCCGACCTGTGCCCACGGGCGGAGCGCTGGCCCTCGGACTGCATCTGCAGCGCGCCGGCGCAGCCTCTCAGGTCGCCGCCCTTCTCAGCCCGAAGGACTTCCTCCTCGCGCGCCTGTGCGGCGTCACGGTCACCGACACGGTCGACGCGGCCTACACGCTCGCCTCTCAGGTGCGCACCTCGACCTGGAACACCGCGGCTCTCCGCCGCCTCGGGCTGCCGGAGCAGTGGTGGCCACGTCAGGCGTCGCCGTGCGAGGTCGTGGCGACCCTGCTCCCGGCGGCCGCCGACCGGTGCGGTCTCCCCCACGACCTGCCCGTCGTCGCGGGTGGTCCCGACGGCTCCGTCGGTCTCGGTCTGCTGTTGGGCGCTTCCACCGATGTCATCGGAGATGTCGCCGGCACCACCGACGTGCTCGCCCGCTTGATCTCATCCGTCGACGATGCTCCCCTGGGAGCGGTCGTCAACCCGGCGATGGTGCCGGGGCTCTGGACAGCCGGCGGCCCGACAGGCCTCACGGGCGGCGCGGTCGCGGACTGGCGAACCCTCGTCGGGTCGGTCGAAGACGACGTCCTGGCCGCGGTCGAACCCGGCGTCGGCGGACTGGTCATCCTGCCGTGCATGACCGGAGAGCGCTTTCCCCGGTGGCGGCCGGGCTCTCGGGGAGCGATCATCGGCCGCACGTCCGAGCACGGCGCTGCCGCCCTGCTTCGCGCGACCCAGGAGGGCGCGGCTTTCACCGTGCGCGAAGGTCTCGACCTGCTCGACCCGTCGCGCGACCTGCCGGTGGTGTTCGCCGGTGGCTCCTCCCGCGCCGAGTCGGTTGTACAACTGCGCGCCGACGTGTTCGGACGGCGCCTGCTCGTCGCGAGCGACCCCGATGTCACCCTTCTCGGCGCTGCGGCGCTGGCGATGATCGGCGCAGGGGTCAGCGACAGCCTCGACGAGGCCCGAGCCACCTTGGGGGTCTCGTTCCGGGAAGTCGAACCCCGCCCCGGGGTGGGGCCGCGCTTCGACGCGGCCTACGCCCACTGGCGCGCGGTACGGGAGCGCCTAGCCGGGTGAGGGCGGGTCCCGCTCCCCCGCGGTCGACGGACGTGCTCACCGATGTCCGCGACCGACGACCCGCCGTCAGGCCCGCGACTCGCCCTGGTCCACCGACGGGCCCACCACCCCCGCGCGGTCGTCGACCAGGCGGCGCCGACCGATCCAGCCCGTGAGGCCGCGGCCGTCGCGCCAGACGAATACCAGAGCGACGGTGACGAGGGCGAGGACGATGGCCGTGTACGACCACGGCACGGGGAGCGCCGCGAGCAGCGTGTACGCCCCCGCGCCGGTGGCGAACCGCAGCAGCCTCGCGGTCCACGCCGGCAGGACCCCGTCGGTGAAGCGCACCCGGGTGGCGATATCGCCGATCGAGCGTCCGGTGCCGAGCACCACGATCAGCCAGACGACGGCCGCCGCGAGCGTCCCGCCGATCGAGGCGAGGCCGTACGCCGACTCCGACACCGCGTCGCCGCCCAGCAGCACGAGCGCCGCCTGCAGGACCGTCGCGACGGCGAAGCCGACGAGCCAGGTGCCCACGACGTCGCAGACGATGCCGAGCAGTCGCCGCCGGCGGGTCACGGGGCGGGGCTTCTCGGCATCCGGAGCCTTCTCGACCCCCCGGTGCTGCGCCGGCACGGCGAAAGCGAGGAGCGAGCCGAGCAGGGCTCCGCTGGTGTTGGCGATCAGGTCGTCGACGTCGAAGACCCGGTACGCGCACGGGAAGATCCCCCACACTCCGGTGAGCTGCGTCGTCTCGATGAGCCCCGATGCGAGCAGTCCCGCGAGACCCGCGACGACGATGCCGCGGCCGCCGAGCACCCGCAGGAAGAAGCCGAGGGGGGCGAACAGCATCACGTTCAACGCCACCTGCAGCACGACCGGATCGGTCAGGTAGCGGCCCGACACGGCGACGGCGGCGCGGATGTCGTCGACGAAAGCGAAGGGCTGCAGATTGACGCCCGCGCAGCTGTAGACCTGCGAGCTGGGCAGTGGGATCAGCGTGTAGGTCCAGATCGCCCAGAAGTACACCGCGGCGCCCGCCCACAGGAGCGTGCGCCAGATCGTGAGTCCGCCGCGGCGCCGGTAGCTGATCGCGACGAACGGCACGAAGGCCAGCAGCGCCACCAAGGCTCCCGCGAACACAGCGAGCACACCCGAGACGGCGAAGTTGGTCATTTCGCGAGCCTATGTGCGATCGATGCGCGCCTTAGCCTGGTTGCATGACCCGCGCCGACGCCCTCCGCGACGAGATCGTCGCCCGCATCGACGAGACCGGATTCGGCGCTCACGGCCTGCACGTGCGCGTCGGCGACGACGAGGCGACGCATCGCTGGACGCCCGACGTGCGCGAAGAGATCCACTCCGTCGCCAAGGCCGTCGCGGTGCTGGCCGCGGGCCTCGCCGCCGACGAAGGGCTGGTGGATCTCGCCGAGCCCGTCGCCCGTCTCGTTCCGGCGGTCTCGGACGTGACGCTGAGGCACCTGCTGACGATGTCGAGCGGCGTGGACTTCGCGTACTCCGAGACGATGATGACCGACTGGCCCGACCTCGCCGCCGAGTTCTTGTCGCGTCCGTCGCGCGGCCGCGTGTTCCAGTACTCCAATGCGAGCACCTACACCGCGATGCACGTGCTCTCGCAGCGCACCGGCGACGTCGAGGACTTCCTGCGCCCACGCCTGTTCGCCCCCCTCGGGCTCGATGACCTCTCGTGGCGCCGCTGCCCGAACGGGAGGGTGCTCGGCGGCGAGGGGCTCGCGCTGCGGACGGAGGAGATGGCGCGGATCGGTCTGCTCATCCGTGAGAGGGGCGCCTGGAACGGTCGCCGCCTCGTCTCACCCGAGACGGTGGATGCCATGCACTCCGACTGGATCGGCACCGGTAGCACCGGCGACGGGTACCGCCGCTACGCCCTGGCCGGGTGGGAAGGGCCGGGCGGCGCCTGGCGCCTGCACGGGGCATACGGGCAGCTCGTCGTGTTCGCCGACGACGCCGTCGTCACGATCTCCGCCGACGATCACGCGGGCGCTGACGCCGTGGCCGCATTCATCGCACGGATCACCGTCGGATGAAGACATTTCCGGATGCCGGGAATACGGCATCCGCTGCATTCGTTGGTCACGTTCCAGCGACCAGGGGCTGAACGATGTGCGCGTCAGATTGCGCAACGCCCTGAGTGCGCGTAGTGTCGCGCGCCGTGACTGACGAAAGTCGCGTTGACGGCGAAGAGACGCCGATCGCGAAACGCATCCTGATCGGCGAGCCCCTCACCTCCGAGAAACTCGACGAGCAGCTCCTCCCCAAGAAGATGGCGTTGCCCATCTTCGCCTCCGACGCACTCTCCTCCGTGGCCTACGCCCCGCAGGAACTCCTGATGATCCTGCTCATCGGAGGAACCGCCCTGCTGACCCTCAGCCCCTGGGTCGCAGTGGCGGTCGTGACGCTGCTGGTCGTGGTGGTGTTGAGCTACCGGCAGCTGATCAAGGCCTACCCCTCCGGCGGTGGCGACTACGAGGTCGCCAGCAAGAACCTCGGCGAGGTGCCGGGTGTCGTGGTGGCCGCGGCCCTGCTGGTCGACTACGTGCTCACGGTCGCCGTGTCGGTGGCATCCGGAGTCGACAACATCATTTCGGCATTGCCCGAATTGAATCCGTTCCGCGTCGAGATCGCCGTCGGATTCGTCATTCTCATCGTCGTCGTCAACCTCCGCGGAGTGCGCGAGGCGTCGGGCGTCTTCGCGATCCCCACCTACCTCTTCATCGGCTCGGTCGGCGTGATGATCGTCGTCGGGCTCGGGCGCACGCTCTTGGGCAACGCCCCCGTGGCCGAGAGCGCCCAGTACGCCGTGCAGGCCGAATCGCTCACGCAAGCCGCGCTGATCCTGCTCGTGTTGCGCGCGTTCTCGAGCGGCTGTTCGGCCCTGACGGGAGTCGAGGCCGTCTCGAACGGCGTCCCCGCGTTCCGCATGCCGAAGATCCGCAATGCCCAGACCACGCTGACGATGATGGGCGGCATCGCCATCATCCTCTTCGCCGGTCTGACGGCACTCGCGCTCATCTCGGGCGTGCACTACGCCGAGAACCCGTGCAACTTGGTCGGGTTCGACTGCGCGAACAACCCGCAGCCGAGCCTCATGGCCCAGGTCGCCGCCGCGACCTTCGGCATGGGCAGCATCCCGTTCTTCATCATCCAGGCCGCCACCGCGTGCGTGCTGCTGCTCGCGGCCAACACCGCGTTCAACGGCTTCCCGCTGCTGGGCGCGGTGCTCGCCCGCGACGGCTACGCGCCCAAGGCGCTGAACACCCGCGGCGACCGCCTCGTGTACTCGAACGGCATGATCATCCTGGGCATCGTCGCCATCGGCGTGCTGATCGTCTACCAGGCCAACCTCACGACGCTGATCCAGCTGTACATCATCGGCGTGTTCGTGTCGTTCTCGCTCGGTCAGATCGGCATGGTCCGGCACTGGCGCCGCGCGCTGCGGGGGCTGAAGGATCTACCGCCCGAGGCCGCGAAGCAGCAGTCCGCCGCGATCGAACGCCGCTCGGCCATCTCGGGCCTGTGGATCAACTCCGTGGGCGCGGCGATGACGGTGCTCGTTCTGGTCATCGTGACCATCACGAAGTTCACCCACGGCGCGTGGCTGGTGTTCATCGCGATCCCGATCCTCGCGGTGCTCATGATCGGCGTGAACCGCTATTACCGCGACGTCGAGCACGAGATCCGCATGGACGAGACCGTGCACTTCGGTTCATCGGGCGACGTCGCCATCGTGCTGGTGAACCGCCTGCAGAAGCCCGTCATGAAGGCGATCGACTACGCCCTGGCCGCGAACCACCAGAAGACCCTCGCGGTGCACGTCGCCATCACCGAAGAGGACTCGGCGAAGCTGCAGAAGGAGTGGGCCGAGCACGACATCCCGATCCCGCTCGTCATCATCGACTCGCCGTACCGCACCTACACCTCGCCCGTGACGGCCTTCATCAAGAAGTACCGCGCGAACAACGGCTCGGCCGTGGTGACCGTCTACCTGCCGCAGTTCATCGTGGGCCACTGGTGGGAGTCGATCCTGCACAACCGCCGCTCGCGCCGCCTCGCGCACCAGCTCATGCTCGTGCACGGCGTCTCGATCACCCTGGTGCCGTGGCTGCTCGACTCGTCGGAGCTCATCTACGGCCGCCGGTCGCGTCCCCTGCCGGGCCAGCAGCGCGGTGGTCAGCCCGTCGCCGAGGTGCCGGCGCACAAGTCGAAGAAGGTGCCGCAGCCGCCGGCATCCTGAGCCCGTCACGAACGCCCTCGCCCCTGCGGCGGGGGCGTTCGGCGTTTCGCGACACGGCCGGAGAGTGGACGCCGCGTCGCCTGCTGCGCCAGGGTGGATGCCATGCCGGTCCTCGCCCTTCTGACCCTCGCCGTGATGGTGATCGCTCTGATCGATGCGATCACGCGTCGTGACGACCAGGTGAAGCACATGCCGAAGTTCGTGTGGGTGTTCTTCATCGTGCTGCTGCCGCTCATCGGGTCGATTCTGTGGTTCACGCTCGGCCGCGAGTACGAGCAGCGGTCGACGCCGATGTCGTTCGGCGACCCGCGGCGCTGGCAGAGGGACGCGCAGCCCACTCCCCCACCGGCTCCGCGCGAGAGCCGCACCACCGAGCAGCAGATCGCCGACCTCGAGCGCGAGATGCACCTCGCCGACCTCGAGGAGCAGGTGCGCCGCCGCCGTGCCGAGGATGGGTCCGCGGGCTGACTCCCGAGCCGCGGTCGCCCCGTTGAGTGTCCAGATCACTCACGCGGGATGACGAGGACGGACGAGCCCGCGTCAGTCGGTCGGACGCCGGCGCATCTTCTTCACGTCGGTGCGGCGCTGCTTGGCCTGCAGCCGACGCTCCTTCGACCCGCGCGTCGGCTTCGTCGCGCGACGCGGCGGGGCGGGCGGGCGCACGGCGTCGGCGACGAGGGCCGCGAGCCGGGCCCGCGCGGCGTCGCGATTGCGCAGCTGCGCGCGATGCTCCGAGGCCGCGATCGTCAGCACCCCGTCGACCAGCCGATCACCGAGCCGCTCGAGCACGCGCTCGCGCTGCACGCGGGACAGAACGGCGGATGCCGCGGCATCCCACATCAACTCCACCCGGGAGTCGGCGGTGTTCACGCCCTGACCCCCCGGACCCGACGAGCGCGAGAACCGCCACGACAGCTCTGCCGCCGGAATCACGAGCGCCGCGCTCACGCGCACGTCGGATCTGTCGGAGGAGAGCATGCCTCCATCATGCGCGGTCGGCGCAGCTGCCAGCCCCGACGCGGTGCCGAGACTGCATCTCGCTGACAACTCCGCGTCAGGCTGCGACGGGGATGTCAGCGAGGTGCAGTCTCGCCGACGCCGGGCCCGGCTGGGCGGCCCACCGCCCGATCGGACACCCGAGCACAGTCAGCTCCGCGGCGGAGCGCCAGCGGCGGCGAGACTGCATCCGGCTGACAACTTGGCGTCAGCCTGCAACGGGGATGTCAGCGAGATGCAGTCTCGCGGACAGGGACGCCGCCCAGCCACCCCGTAAGCACTCCGTATGCGTCCGTCAGGGAGCCGTAGGGAAAGCGTTAGGAGCCCCGGATGCCGGCTCCCGGCGGAGTTGTATCGACAGACGTGCCGCCCCGCGGCGCCCGCGGCTCGCCCGCGGTACAGACCCGAATCTGGAGTCGTCGTGCTCGATGTCGTCTTCCTCGCCGTGACCGTCGCGCTGTTCGCGCTGGTCGCGCTCGTCGCCAAGGGGGTCGAGAAGCTGGGCCCCGAGGCCCGCCCCTCGTCCGCCCGCACCACCGGTCGAGGCGGTGACCGCTCGTGATCTTCTTCTCGATCCTGGCCGCCGTGCTCGCGGTCGCCGCCGTCGTGTACCTCGTGGTCGCGCTCGTTCGACCAGAGAAGTTCTGACATGGATTCCGGAACCATCTGGTCGATCGTCCTGACCAGCCTCACCCTCATCGTCGCCCTCGGCCTGGCGTACCGCCCCGTCGGCGACTACATCGCCCGCATCTACACCGGCGAGCGCGATCTCGCCGTCGAGCGCGGCACCTACCGCCTGATCGGCGTCGACCCCCGCAGCGCCCAGACCTGGCAGGCGTACCTGCGCTCGGTGCTGCTGTTCTCGTTCGTCAGCGTCGTGTTCGTCTACGCGATCATGCGCCTGCAGGCGGTGCTCCCGCTCTCGCTCGGCTTCGACGCTCCCGGCGAGGCGCTGTCGTTCAACACGGCGGTGTCGTTCGTGACGAACACCAACTGGCAGTCGTACTCGGGTGAGGCCACGCTCGGCTACACCGTGCAGTTCGCCGCCCTCACGGTACAGAACTTCGTGTCGGCCGCCGTGGGCATCGCCGTCGCCGTGGCCCTCGTACGCGGCTTCGCGTACCGCCGCAGCGGCGTGATCGGCAACTTCTGGGTCGACCTCGTGCGCGGCACCTACCGTCTGCTGCTGCCCTTCGCGATCATCGCGGCGATCCTGCTGCTCGCCGGTGGCGTGATCCAGAACCTCTCGGGATTCACGGATGCCACCACGGTGGCGGGCGCCGCCCAGTCGATCCCCGGCGGGCCGGTCGCCTCGCAGGAGGCCATCAAGCTGCTCGGCACCAACGGTGGCGGCATCTTCAACACGAACTCCGCGCACCCGTTCGAGAACCCCACGCCGTGGACGAACCTCTTCGAGATCTTCCTCATGCTGGTGATCCCGTTCTCGCTCCCCCGTGCCTTCGGCCGGATCGTGAACGACGACCGTCAGGGCTACACGATCCTCGGCGTGATGGGTGGGATCTTCGTGGCATCCGCCGCCCTTCTCACCTGGGCCGAGATGGCCGGCAACGGCACGGCCCCGATGCTCGCGGGTGGCGCGATGGAGGGCAAAGAGGTGCGCTTCGGCATCTTCGGCTCGACCCTCTTCGGCACCACCAGCACGCTGACCTCGACCGGTGCCGTCAACTCGATGCACGACAGCTACACGGCCCTCGGTGGCATGATGCCGATGATCAACATGATGCTCGGCGAGATCGCCCCCGGCGGGGTCGGATCGGGCCTGTACGGCATGCTGATCCTCGCCGTGATCGCGGTCTTCGTCGGTGGGCTGCTGATCGGCCGCACGCCCGAGTACCTGGGCAAGAAGATCGGCCCCAAGGAGATCAAGCTCGCGAGCCTGTACATCCTCGTCACCCCGACCCTCGTGCTCGCCGGGACCGCGTTGAGCTTCGGCATTCCGGCGATCCGCTCCGACGTCGAGGCCACCTCGATCTGGAACCCGGGCATCCACGGACTGAGCGAGGTGCTCTACGCCTTCACCTCGGCCGCCAACAACAACGGGTCGGCCTTCGCGGGCCTCACCGCCAACACCCCGTGGTTCAACACCGCGCTCGGTGTGGCGATGCTGCTCGGCCGGTTCCTGCCGATCGTGTTCGTGCTGGCCCTCGCCGGTTCGCTCGCGGCTCAGGATGCCGTGCCTTCGACCGCCGGCACCCTGCCGACGCACCGCCCGCAGTTCGCCGGCCTTCTGGGCGGCGTGGCCGTGATCGTGACGGCTCTCACCTATTTCCCGGTCCTCACCCTCGGACCCCTCGCTGAAGGACTTGCCCGCTGATGTCCGTTTCCACTCACATGGCCCCTGAGCCTGTCGAAGGGTCCCCGGCCCCCGCAGCCGAACACGCGCCCACCGCCCCGCGCCGCGCATTCGGCACCGCGCAGGTCGTGGCCGCCCTCCCGGGCGCGGCCAAGAAGCTCAATCCCGCCGCGCAGTGGCGCAACCCCGTGATGTTCCTCGTCTGGGTGGGCGCTGCCCTGACGACGCTCATCGCGATCGCCGAGCCCTTCCTCGGCGGGAGCGACGAGAGCCTCCCCTTCGGCTTCACCTGGGGCATCGCCGTCTGGCTGTGGCTCACGGTGTTCTTCGCCAACATCGCCGAGTCGGTGGCCGAGGGCCGCGGCAAGGCGCAGGCGGCGACCCTGCGCAAGACGCGCACGACGACCTCGGCTCGCCGGGTCGTCTCGTACGACGCGAAGGCCGATCCCTCGGCATCCCGTGCCGCCACCGAAGACGTCCCCTCGGGCGACCTCGGCCTCGGCGACATCGTGCTGGTCGAGACCGGAGAGCTCATCCCCGGCGACGGCGACATCGTGTCGGGCATCGCGACGGTGGACGAGTCGGCCATCACGGGCGAGTCCGCCCCGGTCGTGCGCGAGTCGGGTGGCGACCGCAGCGCCGTCACCGGCGGCACGCGCGTGCTCAGCGACCGCATCGTGGTGAAGATCACCTCGAAGCCGGGTGAGACCTTCGTCGATCGCATGATCGCCCTGGTCGAGGGCGCGTCGCGTCAGCGCACGCCCAACGAGATCGCGCTGAACATCCTGCTCGCGAGCCTGTCGATCGTCTTCGTCGTCGTGGTGCTCGTGCTCAACCCGATCGCCTCGTACGCGGCCTCCCCCGTGTCGATCCCCGTGCTCGTGGCGCTGCTGGTCTGCCTGATCCCCACGACCATCGGTGCTCTGCTCAGCGCGATCGGCATCGCCGGCATGGACCGCCTCGTGCAGCGCAACGTGCTCGCCATGTCGGGCCGCGCGGTCGAGGCCGCGGGTGATGTCACCACCCTGCTGCTCGACAAGACCGGCACCATCACCTACGGCAACCGTCGCGCGTCGGCCTTCGTGCCGATGAAGGGCATCGGCAGCCCCGAGCTCGCCGAGTTCGCCTCGCTGTCGTCGCAGGCCGACCCCACGCCCGAGGGCGTCTCGGTGGTCGAGCTGGCCGCGGCCCAGGGCATCGTCGCCGACATGCCCCGCGGTGCGGAGCCCGTCCCATTCACCGCGCAGACCCGCATGAGCGGCCTCGACCTCGTCGACGGCACGCAGGTGCGCAAGGGTGCGAGCTCGGCCGTGCTCGCGTGGCTCGAGGCCTCGGGCAGCCCGGTCGCCCCGGCGCTGCGCGCGCAGCTGATGAGCGAGACGGATGCCATCGCCCAGTCGGGCGGCACGCCCCTGGTGGTCGCGACGTGGACCCCGGCAGGACGCCCGGTGGCTTCGACAGGCTCAGCCACCTCTGCGACCGAGGCCTCCGAGCGTGCAACCGAGGTCCCTGAGCCTGTCGAAGGGACCGGACCCGCGCCGATCCCGGTGGCTTCGACAGGCTCAGCCACCTCTGCCGCAACCGGCACCGGCCGCATCCTCGGCGTCATCCACCTCAAGGACGTCGTCAAGGATGGCCTGCGCGAACGCTTCGTCGAGCTGCGCGCGATGGGGATCCGCACCGTGATGATCACGGGCGACAACCCCCTCACCGCCAAGGCGATCGCCGCGGAGGCGGGCGTTGACGACTTCCTCGCCGAGGCCACGCCCGAAGACAAGCTCGCCCTCATCCAGCGCGAGCAGGAGGGCGGCAACCTCGTCGCGATGACCGGTGACGGCACCAACGACGCCCCCGCCCTGGCGCAGGCCGACGTGGGTGTCGCGATGAACACGGGCACCTCGGCCGCGAAAGAGGCCGGCAACATGGTCGACCTCGATTCCGACCCGACCAAGCTCATCGACATCGTGCGCATCGGCAAGCAGCTGCTCATCACGCGCGGCGCGCTGACCACGTTCTCGCTCGCCAACGACATCGCGAAGTACTTCGCGATCATTCCGGCGATGTTCATGGGCGTGTTCCCGGGCCTCGCGGCGCTGAACATCATGGGCTTGCACTCCCCGGCATCCGCGGTCACGAGCGCGATCATCTTCAACGCGATCGTGATCATCGTGCTCATCCCCCTCGCCCTGCGCGGTGTGAAGTACCGCGCCGCGAGCGCGTCGAGCATCCTCAGCCGCAACCTGCTCGTCTACGGGCTCGGCGGCGTCATCGTCCCCTTCATCGGCATCAAGCTCATCGACCTCGTCGTGAGCCTGCTCCCCGGTTTCTGAAAGGTTCCGTCATGCGCACCACCCTGCGTACCACCGGCGTCGCCGTCCGCGCGATGGCCGTCTTCACCCTGCTCCTCGGCGTGGCCTACATGCTGCTGATCACTGCGGTCGGCCAGGTCGCCCTGCCGTTCCAGGCGAACGGTTCGCTCATCAAGACCGCCGACGGACAGGTTTCGGGCTCGCAGCTGATCGGGCAGTCCTTCACGGATGCCGACGGCAACGCCCTCCCGCAGTACTTCCAGTCCCGCCCCTCGGCCGCGGGCGACGGCTACGACTCGACCGCCTCGAGCGGATCGAACTGGGGGCCCGAGAACGAAGACCTCATCGCCGCGATCGAGGAGCGAACGGCCGCCTCGGTCGAGCTCGACGGGTCGGGGCAGATCCCGGCGGACGCCCTGACCGCCTCGGCATCCGGGCTCGACCCCGACATCTCGGTGGCCAACGCCGAGCGCCAGGTCGCCCGCGTCGCGGAGGCCCGGGGTGTCTCGGCATCCGAGGTCGAATCCCTCGTGAGCGAGCACACGATCTCGCGCGACCTGGGCTACCTCGGCGACCCGCGCGTGAACGTGGTCGAGCTCAATCGCGCGCTCGACGCCCTCTGAGAGACGAGAATCAGGAACATGCATCTGTCACCCGCCGCCGTCGCGCCTCTCGCGCGGCGGCGGCGCCGTGCGTCCGAGCGGCGAGCGGTCGCTGGGACGCGGGCGGTCGCTGAGTCGCCAGCGGTCGCTGAGCCTGTCGAAGCGTCCGCGGGGGTCGCGGAACGGCGAGCG
>NZ_VEFS01000001.1:1259880-1289438 GCF_007679045.1 Microbacterium sp. BH-3-3-3
GCGGGTCGCTGAGCCTGTCGAAGCGTCCGCGGGAATCGCGGAACGGCGAGCGGTCGCTGAGCCTGTCGAAGCGTCCGCGGGAATCGCGGAACGGCGAGCGGTCGCTGAGCCTGTCGAAGCGTCCGCGGGGGTTGCGGTCCCTTCGACAAGCTCAGGGACCGGGGTTCGCTCAGGGACCTGGGGCAGCTCAAGGACCTCGGCGAGCGCAGGGACCTCGGTCCCGAGGAGCGCCTCGTGAAGCGCGGTCGCCTGCGCGTGCTGCTCGGCATGGCGCCCGGCGTCGGCAAGACGTACGAGATGCTCGAAGAGGGCCGGCGCCTGCGCGACGAGGGCCACGACGTCGTCATCGCGATCGTCGAGACCCACGGTCGCGTCGCCACCGCAGCCCAGGCCGAGGGCCTCGAGGTCATCCCCCGCCGCGCCGTCGCCCACCGCGGGGTCGCCCTCGACGAGATGGATCTGGATGCCGTCCTGGAGCGTCACCCGCGGATCGCCCTCGTCGACGAACTCGCGCACACCAACGTCCCCGGCTCGCGCAACGACAAGCGCTGGATCGACGTCGAAGAGCTTCTCGACGCCGGCATCGACGTCATCACGACGGTCAACGTGCAGCACATCGAATCGCTCAACGACGTGGTCGAGAAGATCACGGGGGTCGTGCAGCGGGAGACGGTTCCGGATGCCGTGGTCCGCTCCGCCGATCAGATCGAGGTCGTCGACCTGGCGCCGCAGTCTCTCCGCGATCGGCTCGCCGCAGGTTCGGTGTATCCCGCCGAACGTATCGACGCCGCCCTGTCGAACTACTTCCGCCTCGGCAACCTGACGGCGCTGCGCGAGCTCGCCCTGCTGTGGCTCGCCGACGAGGTCGACTCGGCCCTGCAGCGCTATCGCACCGAGCACGGCATCGAGGGCTCGTGGCAGGCGCGCGAGCGCGTGGTCGTGGCGCTCACCGGCGGCCCCGAGGGCGAGACGCTCATCCGCCGCGGAGCCCGGATCGCTGCCCGCTCGGCCGGCGGCGAGCTGCTCGCCGTGCACGTGTCGAGTCAGGACGGCCTACGCACCAGCGCTCCGGCCACGCTCGCCGAGCAGCGCGCCCTCGTCGAATCGCTCGGCGGCTCGTATCACCAGGTGGTCGGCGATGACCCGGCGACCGCTCTCGTCGACTTCGCCCGCTCGGTCAACGCCTCGCAGCTCGTCATCGGCGTGAGCCGCCGCGGCCGACTCGCCGCCGCCCTCACCGGTCCCGGCATCGGTGCCACCGTCATCCGCCTCTCGGGCGACATCGACGTGCACATCGTCAGCCACGCGCGCGCGGGCGGCCGGTTCGCCCTCCCCCGCCTCGCCGGCCCGGCGCTGAGCGTCAAACGTCGCATCCTCGGCTTCGTCGCGGCCCTCGTGGGCGGACCGGTGGTCTCGCTCCTGCTGCTGTCCACCGGCTCCGACGACTCCATCACCACCGACGTGCTGGCCTACCAGTTGCTCGTCGTGATCGTCGCCCTCATCGGCGGCATTTGGCCCGCGGTGTTCGCCGCCGTGCTGTCGGGGGTGACGCTCGACTTCCTCTTCATCCAACCGCTGTACACGGTCACGATCAGCAACCCCGTGCACGCGATCGCGCTCGTGCTCTACGTCGTCATCGCGATGCTCGTCAGCATCGTCGTCGACCAGGCGGCCCGCCGCGACCGCACCGCGCGCCGCGCGGGCGCCGAGGCCGAGATGATCGCCACGGTCGCCGGCAGCGTGCTGCGCGGCGAGAGCGCCGTGCCCGCGCTGGTGAGCCGTGCCCGCGAGGCGTTCGGCCTGGCCGGGGTACGGCTGATCGCGGCCGACGGGTCGGTGCTCGCCACCGACGGTGAGCCCGTGCGCGACGATCGCCGGGTCTCCCTCCCCGTCGGCGACGGCCGCGCGACGCTCGAGCTGCACGGCGGCGACCTCGACGCCTCGGAGCGCCGCCTGCTCGACGTCGTCGTGGCGCAGCTCGCAGCCGCCCTCGAGCGCACCGACCTGGCCGAGACCGCGGCCGAAGTCGGCGCTCTCGCCGAAACCGATCAGGTGCGCAGTGCTCTGCTGTCGGCCGTCAGCCACGACCTGCGTCGTCCCCTCGCCGCGGCCGTCGCCTCTCTCGGCGGCCTGCGCGCCGCCGGCGATCACCTCTCCGAGGACGACCGCCGCGAACTGCTCGAGACCGCCGACGAGAGTCTCGCGACCCTCTCGGTGCTCGTGACCGACCTGCTGGACGTGAGCCGGGTACAGGCGGGGGTGCTCGCGGTCTCGCTCACGCCGACGGATGCCGCGGGAGTCGTGCTCATGGCCCTCGACGAGCTCGACCTGGGTCCCGACGACGTCGAGCTCGCCCTCGACCCCGACCTGCCGATGCTGAGCGCCGACCCGGTGCTGCTGCAGCGCGTGCTCGTCAACGTCCTGACCAACGCCCAGCGCTACACGCCCGACGGCGAGCGCGTGCGCATCGCCACGAGCCGACTCGGCGGTACGGCCGAGATCCGCGTGATCGACCACGGGCCGGGCATCGCCGCCGAGCGCCGTGAAGACATGTTCTCACCGTTCCAGCGCCTCGGCGACACCGACAACACCGCCGGCCTCGGCCTCGGCCTCGCGCTCTCACGCGGTTTCGCCGAGGGCATGGGCGGCACTCTCACCCCCGAAGACACCCCCGGCGGCGGGCTCACCATGGTCGTGGCGCTCCCCGTCGCGGGCGCGGAGGCCATGGCATCCGGAACCTCCAGGAGGACGCCGTGAAGGTACTCATCGCCGACGACGACCCGCAGCTGGTCCGCGCTCTGCGCATCACGCTCGCCGCGCACGGCTACGACGTGGTGGCCGCGGCCGACGGCGCCGCCGCCATCACCCTCGCCGCTCAAGCGCACCCCGACATCGTGCTGCTCGATCTCGGCATGCCGCACCTCGACGGCGTGCAGGTGATCGAGGCCCTGCGCGGGTGGACGACCGCCCCGATCATCGTCGTCTCGGGCCGCACGGGCTCGGCCGACAAGGTCGAGGCGCTCGATGCCGGCGCCGACGACTTCGTGACGAAGCCGTTCCAGATCGACGAGCTGCTCGCGCGCCTGCGCGTGCACGCCCGGCGGTCGGTTCCCTCGGCCGGAGACGCCGTCGTGCGCTTCGGCGACGTCGAGGTCGACCTGGCCGCCAAGGCCGTGCTGCGCGGCAGCACCCGCGTGCACCTCACGCCCACCGAGTGGCGGATGCTGGAGTTCCTCGCCCGCAACCCCGGCTCGCTCGTCACGCGTCAGACGCTGCTGAAGGAGATCTGGGCCAGTGAGCAGGTGGCCGACTCCGGCTACCTGCGGCTGTACATGTCGCAGCTGCGCAAGAAGCTCGAGGCCGACCCCTCGACCCCCGTGCACCTGCTGACGGAGCAGGGGATGGGCTACCGACTGGTCGTGTGACCGGCGCTCACTTCCGTGTGCGGCGGGTGCGGGCGATCCACATCGCCTGCCCGATCGTGATGGCCGCCCCGCCGATGGAGAAGACGACGCCCGTCATCACCGCCCCGGCGGCGAACGCCAGCGACGCACCGATCACGATCAAGACGAGCCCCAGCGCGAATCCGCCCCACCGCTTGGCCCTGCGATTCGCGTCGGTCATGGTCTCATCATGTCGGCTCGCGACTCTCGGGGGCGCGGGCTGACCTCTTCGGCTCCGGTGTCAGAGATCGAGGGCGGCTCCCAGTGCCGACAGTCCCTCGCCGACCCGCAACTGCGCATCACCGATATGCACACCGACCGAGGCACCTACGAAATCGGCGCGCTTCCCAGCCACCTCGCCGAGGTGCGCGACCGACTCACGAGATCGTCAACGTCGCCGTCGCGGTGAGGTTCTGATCGCTGTCGCGGTACGCCGCCGTGATGGTCGATGATCCGGATGCCGCCGGCGCGGTGATCTGCGTCGTCCAGACGCCGTAGTAGCTCGTGGTTCCCGAGCTCGCCGCCAGCGTCGCCCCGCCCGACGCCGAGGCCGAGACCGACTGGCCCGCCCAGTTCTTCCCGGCGTTGTCGGTGACCTTGACCGTCACCGTCGCCTTGCCACCCGGGGCCACGCTGGTCGGCGAGACCGACACCGACAGCACCCGGCGGGCGAAGGTCACGGTCGTCGAGGCGGTGGCCGTGCCGCCGCTGCCGGTCGCTGTCACCGTGGCGGTCGCCGTGGCGTCGGCGTGGCCGGTCGCGATGGCCTGCGTGCGGAAGACGCCGTTCGCGTCCGTCGTGCCGCTGCGCGCAGCGAACTGCCATGCCCCGCTCGTGCCGCTCAGCGTCACCGACTGCCCCGCCAGCGGCTGACCGGACGCGTCCTTGCGCACGATGGTGACGTTCACCGCTTCGCCGGAGCGCACGAGGGTCGAGCTGAACGTCAGGGTGACCGACCCCGGGTCCGACCCCGCATGCGCGGGTGAGGTCACGGCCAGCACCACCGCGGGAACGGTGAGGGCGGCAGCGCCGACGACGGCCCGGCGCGAGGGGATGCGGTGCTCGTGGGTGAGGTTCTCGGACATATCGGCGCGCCCTTTCGCTCGGTGAGCGGCGAGTGGAGCGCCGCACGCTCGGCACGGTCCCCGTCATCGTCACCCCTGCCACGCGCGACGATACGACGGACCTCGTCCGATTAGGCCGACGACACCGGCTTCTTCACCCTCAGCGCATGTCGACGAGCGCGTCGTCGCCCGTCTCGTCGTCGACCTCCGCCGCCAGGAATTCCGCCTGCACCCGGGCGCAGCGCGACGCGAGGACGATCGAGTGCAGCAGCATCAGCGCAGTTCCCCGACCGTGTGGCATCCGGGACACGGGAAGGCGATGCGGTCGCCCACGCGCACGTCGCCGGGCAGCACGACGGTTCCGCACGACTCCTCCCCGTGGGCGTCGACGACGGCGAAGGGTTCGTCGTAGGCGTGCGAGACGCGTCCGATGAGCCGCGCCTCACGCCAGACCGCCTCGAGTCCCGCGACGCAGGCGTCGAGGCGCAGGCTGTCGGGCGCGGCATCCGTCACCGTTGCCACCACGACGGTCGTCGACAGGACGGCGGATGCCACCCCACCCGAGGCCGGGATCACCGCGGGCCCCGTGCAGACGCAGGGCGTGCCGCAGATGTCGGCGTATCGACCGACCGACATCGCGCGCACCGTGACGTCGTCGAGCGTGGGCGCGGAGCCGGCGGGCCACGCCGCCGCGTCGAAGGGCGCCGGGATGCTGGCGCGAAGGGTGGGGAGCAGGGCCGTGAGGGTCATGGCATCCGGTCTACGCCGCGTCGGGCGGCGGATCCGCGGCCCTCACGATTCGCGAACGGCCGCGGACGCTTTCCTCACTCTTCACTCGCGGGGAGGATGCGCCGGGGGGTCGTGCGCCGAGACGGCATCTCGCTGACATCTCCGGTGCAGGATGACCCCGGGTTGTCAGCGAGATGCCGTCTCGCGGCTCCGCGGCGTGGCGGTCGGGGCGACCGCGAGATCGCGCGCCCGGCACCGCGCCGTGCTCACGACACGTCGCCCGCGATCTCGCGCAAGGTCGCGAGGTGGCTCCGCCAGGCGGCGCGACCCTGGGTGGTGAGGGTGAGCGAGGTGCGCGGCATCTTGCCCGCGAAGGACTTGCCGACCGACAGGTATCCGGCCGCCTCGAGGCTCGACACCTGCTTGCTGAGGGCGGAGTCGGTCACCTCGATCGCATCGCGCACCTCTTTGAAGCTCAGCGTGCCCGCGCGGTCGAGGGCCGCGACGATCGAGAAGCGCACGGGGTTCTGCAGCAGCTCGTCGAGACGATGCCGCGGGTGCGAGGCGGCCATGGTCACGACCGGGCCTCGCGGGCCGCGCACACGAACGACACGAGAAGCACGAGGCCCGAGGCGAGTCCGGCGAGCAGTACGTTGCCGTGCGCCCAGATCACGACCGAGAGCGCGATCGCGTACGAGACGAACCAGCTGGCGATGTAGGTCGTCCAGCGGCGGCCGCGGGCGAAGGCGGAACGGCCCTGGATGCTGATGACGAAGAAGATGATGAGCGCGAACATCACCGCGAGCAGGCTGACGTAGGCGAGACCGAAGGCGTCGCCGGTGGCGAGGGCCATCGCGAAGGTGCCCATCGAGGTCGCCACGCCCAACGCGACGATGAAGGTGATGTACGGCCACCGCGTGGCGTTGTGCGCCGAGTGGCTGAGGCGGTCGGCGTGGTCGAGCAGTGCTCGCGCCTCGGTCGGAGTGACGGTGGGCGTGTGGTCCATGGCGGATCCTTTCGACTCCTCCACCATGGCATGTACTTTCCACGATGGCAAGTACTTCCCCCGCAACAGGTTGCTATCGCAGGACCGCGGGCACCTCGGCCCACACCGCCCGATCTGCGACCGACGGCGCCACCGGAATCCGGCCTTCGCCGTCGGGCTCGGGGATCGCGGCGAGAAGAGCTCGGGTGTACGGATGCCGCGGAGCCGCCCATACCTCCGCCGTCGGCCCCGACTCCAGCACTCGGCCGCCGAACATCACGTGGGTCCGGTCGGCGATGCGCCGCACCACGGCGAGGTCGTGCGAGATGAACAGCATGCCCGCGCCGGCCTCGGCGACCAGATCGCGCATCAGCGCCGCCACGCTCGTCTGCGTCGAGGCGTCGAGGGCCGAGATCGGCTCATCGGCGACGAGCAGCGAGGGGCGCGCGGCGAGTGCTCGCGCGATCGCGAGGCGCTGCTTCTGCCCGCCCGAGAACTGGTGTGGGAACCGCGTGGCGACGGCGGGCGGCAGGCCCACCCGTTCGAGCCACTCGCCCACCGTCGACCCGGCGGCCCCGCGGGCGCGGGCGGTCGCGATGCCGTCGGCGATCTGGTCGCCCACGCGCCGGCGCGGATTGAGCGAGGTCGAGGGGTCTTGGAAGACCATCTGAATGCTCGTCAGCGCCTTCGAGCGCCGACGCAGACCCAGCGGTGCCACCGGCGAGCCCTGGAAGAGAACGGTTCCGCCGGCGGTCTTCTCGATCCCCACGACAGCGCGGGCGAAGCTCGACTTGCCGCTGCCCGACTCCCCCACCAGCGCCACGGTCTCGCCGGGCGCGACGCGCAGCGACACCTCGTCGACCGCGATCACGGGCGGTGTGCCGGGGTAGCGTACGGTGACTCCCTGCGCGTCGAGGACGGCGGCCTCACTCATCGATCTCGCCCTTCGTCACGGCATCCGCCCACTCGGCGTCGGGAGCCTCGATCTTCGACCCCGGCAGAGCTGCCAGCAGAGCACGCGTGTACTCGTGCTGCGGGTCGCGGAAGAGGGTCTCGCGATCGGCGCGCTCGACGATGAGACCGTCCTTCATGACGGCCACCTCGTCGGCGATCGCGCTCATCACACCCAGGTCGTGGGTCACCAGCAGCACGGCGAGGCGTCGCTCGGTCGCGAGGTCGCGCAGCAGCTGCAGGATGCCGGCCTGCACCGTCACGTCGAGGGCGGTGGTCGGCTCATCGGCCAGCAGCACCTCGGGCTCGCAGGCGAGGGCGCAGGCGATCGCGATGCGCTGACGCTGGCCGCCCGAGAACTGGTGGGGGTAGCGGCCCAGCGCCTCGGCCGCACGGGGCACCTGCACGATCTCGAGCAGTTCCTCGGCCCGCGCGCGCGCCGCTTTGCCCTTCAAGCCCAGGTGCACCCGCAGGTGGTCGGTGAGCTGACGACCCACCGGCAGCTGCGGATGCAGCGACGCCGAGGGGTCTTGGAAGATCATCGCGATGCGCTTGCCCCGGATGCGGTTGAGCGCGCGACGGCCGAGCCCGAGGATCTCCTCGCCGGCGAGGAGGATCGAACCACCCGTCCGCGCCTGGCGGGGAAGCAGTCCGAGCACGGCGAGCGAGGTCAGTGTCTTGCCCGAACCCGACTCTCCGGCCAGGCCGTGGATGCGGCCCGGCTCGAGTTCGAAAGAGACGCCGCGAACGAGCGGGCGACCGATGTCGATCGTCAGATCGCGGATCGAGAGGGTGCTCATGCGGGCACCCCCGCCGAGGCCTGGTGATCGGCCTGCCGCTCATGCGTGATCTCGGCCGTGGGGTCGAGCACGTCGCGCATCGCATCGCCGAGGAAGTTGAACGCGAGCACGACCGTGAGGATCGCCAGTCCGGGGAACACCCCGAGCCACCACGCGTCGAAGTTCTGCATCGCGCCCGAGATCATCGAGCCCCACTCCGCCGTCGGCGGCTGTGCGCCCAGGCCCAGGAACGATAGGCCCGAGAGCAGCAGGATCGCCGCGCCGATGTCGAGCGTCGCGAGAACGAGCGCGGGGCCGGCGATGTTGGGGAGGATGTCGACGGCCAGCGTGCGCAGCGGCGAGTGGCCGAGCAGTCGACCGGCGATGACGTAGTTCTGTCCGCGCAGACCCAGCACGATGCTGCGGGTGACGCGGGAGTACTGCGGCCACGACACCACGATCGCGGCGATGACGGCGTTGAACAGCGACGGTCCGAGCGAGGCGGCGACCACCATCGCCAGGATCACGGTCGGGAAGGCCATGAACAGATCGGTGATGCGCATGAGCGTCTCATCGATCCACCCGCCGAAGTACCCGGCGACGGCGCCGATCACCGTTCCGATGATCAGGGCGGCGAGCACCAGCATGAGCGCGAGCGGGAGGCTGACGGTCGCACCCGTCATCAGGCGCGAGAAGATGTCTCGCCCGTTGCCGTCGGTGCCGAGCAGCGTGTCGATGCCCGGCTCCTGCAGGCGCGGGAGCACCTGGTCGTTGGGGCCGAACGGCACCCACCACTGGGCGGTGAAGGCGACGATCACCCAGGCGCCGGCGATGACGGTGCCGATGATGCCGAGGGGCGTGCGCCAGGCACGGGGCCAACGGAAACGGAAGCGCCCGCGCTTCGACGCGGCGGCGAGGTGGCTCATGCGATCCTCACTCGGGGGTCGAGCACGCCGTACAGCAGGTCGACGATGAAGTTGATGAGCAGGTAGATGACTCCGACGACGAGACCGACGCCCATGATGCCGGGCAGGTCGAGGTTCGCGGCCGAGTTGTAGGCGTAGGTGCCGAGTCCCGGCCACGCGAACACCGATTCGACGAGCACGGTCCCCGACAGCAGCGCCCCGAACGCGACGCCCACGACGGTGAGGATGGGCAGCGACGCACCGCGAAGCACGTAGTCGACGATGATGCGCATCGCCGGCAGACCCTTGGCGCGGGCGGCGCGGACGTAGTCGCTTCCGAGCACCTCGAGCACCGAGGTGCGGATGAAGCGGGTGAGCAGCCCGATCGTGACCAGCGAGAGCACCATCACCGGCAAGGCGAGGTGGGCGAGGGCATCGATGAACCCCACCCCATCGCCGTTGAGCAGGTAGTCGACCGTGTAGAGACCGGTCACGCGAGGAGGCGGAGTGATGGCGGGCGAGATGCGGCCCGACCCCGGCGCGATGCGCAGCTCGAGGAAGAAGACGTAGAAGCTCACCAGAGCCAGCCAGAACGTCGGCACGCTCAGCCCGACCAGGGTGACCACACGGATCACCTGGTCGGAGACGAGCCCGCGGCGGTAGGCGGCGAGGGTTCCCAGCACGATGCTCACCACCATGCTGAGGATGATCGCCCCGATGGCGATCTCGATGGTCGCCGGGACCGCCGTGGCGAGGTCGCTGGTGACCGGGCGACCGGTCACCAGCGAGGTGCCGAGGTCTCCGCGCAGCAGATTGCCCATGTAGATGAAGTACTGGACGAACAGCGGCTGGTCGAGTCCTTGGGCCTTGATGAACGCCTCGCGGGTCGCGGGGTTCTGCGAAGCTCCCTCACCCAGCGCCGCCGACACGGGATCACCCGGCACCAGGTTGGTGAGCGCGAACGTGACGACGGTCACGCCCACCAACAGGATGAGGGAGGTTCCCGCGCGACGCAGGAGATAGCCGGCCAGGGGCGATCGGCGTCGCCGCGTCCCGCTGCGCACGGGCACTGTCGTCATGAGGGGACCGCTCAGCCGGCCGGCGTGATCTCGGCGATGTCCATCTCCCAGACCGAGTTGTACACGGCACCCGTGACGGCGTTCGCCGAGGCGATGTTGCGGCCGGGGATGATGAGCGGCACGAACGGGCCCTCGGTCTGCATGGCTTCGGCGAAGTCGGTGAAGGCGGCCGTGCGAGCGGTCGGGTCGGTGGCCGATGCGGCATCCGCGGCGATCTTCGCGATCGTCGGGTTCGCCTCAGCGGTCCAGCCCGAACGCAGACCCACCTTCAGGCCGGGGCCGAAGGGCAGGAAGTTGGCGGAGTCGGCGTAGTCGGGACCCCAGAACCACAGGCCGAAGCCCTCGGTGCCGCCGACGTAGGCGTCGAGCTCGGTGGCGAAGGGCGCGGGGGCGAGCTCGACCGCGATGCCGGCGTCCTTGAGCTGCGACTGCACGCGCTCGGCGAGAGGGGTGAACTCCACGCCGCCGACCGGGTAGTCGTTCGGGAACTGCAGGCGCAGGGTCTGGCCGGTGTAGCCGGCCTCGGCGAGCGCCGCCTTGCTCTTGGCGAGGTCCTGGCTGACGCCCGACTCGAGCGCTCCCTCGAATCCGAGCGGGATGACGCCCGTGGCCTGCTTGGCGCCGGCACCGGCGAGCTCGAGCAGCTTGTCGTAGTCGAGGGCGTAGCGGATCGCCTCGGCGAGCTTGACGTTCGCGAGGTCGCCGGCCACGGCGGGCGACTGGTTCAGCAGGAGGAAGATCGTCTGACCCGAGGGGACCGAGTCGACCGTCAGACCGTCGCCGAGGCCCGAGACCTGGTCGCCGTTGAGGTCCATCGCGACCATCGAGTCGCCGCCCTTGAGGTTGGCCAGCTGCGTGGCGCTCTCGGTGACGTTGCGCACCACGACCCGCGAGAAGTCCGACTTCTCGTCGCCGTTGTAGGCGTCGTTGCGGGTGAGCACGACCTGCGACGACAGGTCGAGGGTGTCGAGCACGAACGGGCCGGAACCGGCGGACGCGCCGTCGAGGTACTTCTGCGCCGAGTCGGAGCCGTCGGTGTTGCCGCCGTTCTCTTTCACCACGTCGGAGTTGACGATGCCGAGCGCGGGGTTCGCGAGGATCGCCGGCAACTGCAGCAGCGGGGTCGCGGACGTGAACGAGATCGTCTTGTCGTCGACCTCGGCGATGGTGATGCCGCCGAGCAGGAAGTTCGGCTTCGCCTCGGCCATGCCCTGGATGCGCTGGAGGCTGAACACGACGTCCTTCGCCTCGATGGGCGAACCGTCCGAGAAGACGCGGTCGCCCTCGAGAGTGAAGGTGAACTCCGTCGCCGCGTCGTTCTGCGTCCAGGACGCGAGGCCGGGCTGGGGGGTCGACACGTCGGAGCCGTCGAAATCGACGAGGGTCTCGTACATCGCCTTGGCGATCATGTTGCCGGTGGGGTCGTAGGTGTGGCCCGGGTCGGTCGTTTCGATGGAGAACGCGGTGTCGATGACGAGCGACTGTGCGCTGTCCGACGAGTTGCCGTTGTTGGCCGAGTTGCCTCCGGTGCAGCCGGCGAGCGCGAGGAGCGCCACCGCTCCGATCGCGAGAACCGACGTGGTGCGACGTGACGACATAGAGGCCTCCGGAGCCGAGGAGTACATTCGGGAACGGCCGCCACCTCAGTGGACGGCCGGGTTTAGATTCGCACCTTATGCGACGATGTGTCCAGCGATGTTACCTGGCAGCGTCGGTCCGTCCAGCCAATGAGCCACTGGGAGCAGAATGTCCAGCAACGTCGCGGAACCTACGAGGGATTCTGGACGAAGTGTCACGCCATTGGACGATACGGCGTACAAAATCCTCGCGGTCCTGCGAGATAACGGTCGCATCTCGATAGCCGCGCTCGCGGAGAAGGTCGGGATCTCGCGTGCCAACGCCTACACGCGGGTCGAGGCCCTCGTGCAGGAGGGGGTCATCACGGGCTTCAGCGCGCAGGTCGACCATGCCCGCGCGGGACTGTCGATCGGGGCGCTGGTCTTCGTGACGGTCATGCCGCAGGCCTGGGCCTCGTTCCGCGACCGGGTCGTCGAGATGCCCGACGTGGAGTGGTGCGCGATCACCACCGGCGAGCACGACGCGATGCTGCTGATCCGCGCCGTCGACGTCAGCGGCGTGCACGAGTTCTCGACGGGCGTCATCGCACAGCTGCCCGAGGTGCGGACGGTGGTCAGCGTGGTCGTGCTCGACGAGGTCATCCGCCG
The DNA here is from genome assembly GCF_007679045.1 of Microbacterium sp. BH-3-3-3. Classification (GTDB taxonomy): domain Bacteria; phylum Actinomycetota; class Actinomycetes; order Actinomycetales; family Microbacteriaceae; genus Microbacterium; species Microbacterium algihabitans. The sequence continues at coordinate 1,272,041 of NZ_VEFS01000001.1, forward strand.
CCCCTACCTGCTACCCGCCGATCTGCCCGACCGCACGGCCACGAACACCCTGCTGGGCATGACGCGGTGGACGCCGGCGACCCCCGGCCGCGACACGCTGCCGCCCCGCTGAGTCAGGCGGAGATCTCCTCGCACACGCTCAGCTGCGGCGCACCGTGCATCTCGTAGTGCTCGACGAGGCGGATGCCGCCGGCCTCGGTCAGCTCGAGATCGCTCTCGCCGTCTCCGGTGACCACGGTGCCGTCGGCGACCAGCACGTGCACGAACGACACCCAGATCTTGTCGGCGGTGCGCGTGCCCACGAACTTGCCGAAGGTCACGGTGTCTCCCTCGTACCCTCCCCAGATCGCCCCGTCGCGCTCGAAGTACTCGAAGATGCTGGGGGCCTCGGGATCGACGGCGGACGTGGTCGACGAGACCATGCGGAATCTGCGGCCGTCGAGGGAGGGGAGCGTGGCGGTCATCTGTCGATTATGGGGGTCGCCTCGATCGAGGTGACTCGCTCGGCCGCGAGACCGCACGGCACCCACCCATCCGGCGCGACGTAGCCTGGAGGGGTGAGCCTCCCCTTCGACGTCGCCGCCGTGCGCGCCGACTTCCCGATCCTCGAGACCGAGATCGACGGTCGGCCCCTCGTCTACCTCGACTCGGGCGCCACCAGCCAGAAGCCGCGCGCCGTGCTCGAGGCCGAACGCGAGTTCCTCGAGCAGGCGAACTCCGCCGTGCACCGCGGCGCCCACACCCTCGCCGCAGAGGCCACCGAGCTCTTCGAAGACGCGCGCGTCACCGTCGCCGAGTTCGTCGGCGCCGAGCCCGAGCAGCTCGTATGGACGAGCGGCGCGACGGCCGGGCTCAACCTCGTCGCCGGGTCGCTCGGCTACCGCGGCGACCTGCAGATCCGCGAAGGCGACGAGATCGTCGTGACCGAGGCCGAGCACCACGCCAACCTCATCCCCTGGCAGGAGCTCGCCGCCCGCACCGGTGCCCGCCTGCGCCATATCCCCGTGCTCGAAGACGGCATGCTCGACATGCACGCCGCGGCCGAGCTCATCGGCGAGCGCACCAAGGTCGTCGCCTTCCCGCACGTGTCGAACGTGCTCGGCATCGTGAACCCCGTCGCGAAGCTCGTCACCCTCGCTCGCGGCGTCGGCGCGCTGACCGTGCTCGACGCGTGCCAGTCGGCCCCTCATCTGCGCCTCGACCTGCCGGCATCCGGGGTCGACCTCGCCGTCTTCTCGGGCCACAAGGTCTACGGGCCCTACGGCATCGGGGCGCTCTGGGGTCGCGACGAGGTGCTCGAGGCGCTGCCGCCGTTCACCACGGGCGGGTCGATGATCACCACCGTCACCCTCGACCGGGCCGAGTACCTGCCCCCGCCGCAGCGCTTCGAGTCGGGCACGCAGCCGGTGTCGCAGGCGGTCGCCCTCGCCGCCGCCGTGCGCTGGCTCGGCGAGCACGACCTCGACGCCGCGCACGCTCACGAGGCCGTGCTCGAGAAGCGCCTGCGCGAGGGGCTCCGCTCGATCGACGGCATCCGCCTCCTCGGAGACACGGATGCCGCGGAGCGCGTCGCCCTGCAGGCCTTCGAGGTGCAGGGCGTACACGCGCACGACGTGGGTCAGTTGCTCGACTCGCGCGGCGTCGCCGTGCGCGTCGGACACCACTGCGCGCAGCCCCTGCACCGCCGGTTCGGAATGACGGCGTCGGTGCGAGCGAGCGCCGCGATCCACACCACGGAGGCCGAGATCGACACCTTGCTCGACGCCGTGTCGGGCGTGCGCGGCTTCTTCGGCGTGGGGGCCGCGGCATGAGCGGGCTCGAGTCGCTCTACCAGGAGCTCATCCTCGACCACGCGAAGAACCGTCGCGGTTTCGGTCTGGCCGAACCCGGGGCGCACAGCGCGACCGTGCACCAGCGCAACCCGATCTGCGGCGACGAGATCACCCTGCGCGTCGACGTCGAGGGCGACCGGGTGGCATCCGTCACCTGGGAAGGCGCAGGCTGCTCGATCTCGCAGTCGTCTGCGTCGATGCTGGTCGCCCTGCTGCAGGAAGACGGCGGCGCCGAGGGCATGGCGAAGACCGACGTCGAGGCGCTGATCACGCAGTTCCGCGAAGCGCTGCGCTCGCGCGGCAAGATCCCCCTCGACGAGGAGACCTTCGCCGACGCCGCCGCGCTGTCGGGGGTGTCGAAGTACACGGCCCGGGTGAAGTGCGCGATGCTCGCGTGGGTCGCGCTCGAAGAGGGGCTGCGGCAGGCCTGAGCGCGGCGGTACGCGCGGCGCAACCTCAGCGAAACGCACAAGCTCCGTCGGCATCCGCCGATCCGGGCTGAGATTGCGCGGATCGCGGAGGATACGCCCGGCCGACGTGCGGGCACGCGGCGCACAACGTCAGCGATACGCACAAGCTCCGTCGGCATCCGCCGATCCGGACTGACAATGCGCGGATCGCGGAGGATACGCGCGGCCCGAGGCGCGCTAGCCTTCCGTCAGACGGACGAAAGGGCGGATGCCATGGCCACCGGCGGAGCAGGATTCAGCGACGAAGAACGCGCGGCGATGAAGCAGCGCGCCGAAGAGCTCAAGGCCGGCAAAGGACTGAAGGGCGCGGCGAAGCTCGAGAAGGAGAACGAGGCCTGCCTCGAAGCGATCGACAAGCTCGAGGGCGTGGATCGCGCGATGGCCGAACGCCTGCACGTGATCGTGCTCGAAGAGGCCGCGCACCTCACGCCCAAGACGTACTACGGCTTCCCCGCCTACGCGAAGGACGGCAAGGTCGTCGTGTTCTACCAGCCGGCGTCGAAGTTCAAGACGCGTTACGGCACCGTCAGCTTCGACGACACCGCCCAGCTCGACGACGGACCCATGTGGCCGGTGTCGTTCGCGATCGCCGAGGTCACGGCCGAGGTCGAGAAGCGCATCCGCGACGCCGTGCGCCGCGCGGCTTCCGCGGCCTAGGCCGGACGCCTCGAGCACCTCGGCGACGGATGCCGAGACCCCGGGCCACGGCATCCGTCGCGCTTCACGCCAAGACGACGCGCTCCATCCGCTCGAAGCTCTGCTCCATGCCGTCGACCATGCCGGTGGCGAGCACGGTGTCGCGGGTGACGGCGTCGGGGTACGCGATCAGCAGGGTGACGAGAGTGGCGCCGTCCTCCTCGTAGAACGACAGGTCGTTCGTCGTCGAGGGGAAGTCGGTGCCGGTCATGTGCTCGGTCTGCACGATGCGTCGCGGCTCGTCGACCAGCAGGGTCGTGCCATCGAAACCGAAGCCCTCGCCCTCGGTGCCCGGTTCGGGTTCCCACGCGATGCGGTAGTCGCCGCCGACCGACACGTCGACGTCGGCCACGCTCATGCGCCAGCCATCGGGGCCGAGCATCCACTGCCGCATGAGGTCGGGGTCGACGTGCGCGCGCCAGACGAGCTCGCGCGGACCCTCGATCAGCCGGGTGATGCGCACGCGCTGGTCATCGAGGATCTCGAGCTGCGTCCCCGTGCCCTGGGCGAACTCCCGCAGCCCCTGTAGCACGGCGTCGAGCTGGTTGATGGCGAGGGTGGATCCCTCGACGGCCCCCATGGCGAGCACCTGTTCGAGCCCCTCGAGCGAGTCGAAGTACGTCACGTTCGTCAGGCGCGAGCCGGCATCCGTCTGCTCGAAGGCGAAGGTCATGCGCATCGCCGGCATGCCGGGGATCGCGTCGCCGTTCTCGTCGACGAACGAATCGACCACCTCGAATCCGCGCGGCTCGTCGATGTCGATGAACTCCCAGCTCCCCCGCGCGATCTCTCCGGTCGGGCTGGCCATCGCGTAGCGCGCGCGGCCTCCACGCTCGAAGTCGAAGCTGGCGAAGGTCGCCGGCCAGTTGGGAGGACCCCAGAAGCGCTCGAGCTGACGCGGGTCGGTGAAGACCTGCCAGAGGCGCTCGGGGCCGGCGGCGAAATCGGCGACCAGGGTCATGGTGAGCGCTTCGGCGTCGCTCTCGACGGATGTGACGGGCATGGCGGACTCCTTCGTCTAGCTCTCGTTCGGGGTGGGATCGGGCTCGCTCAGCAGGGCGTCGAGCCGATCGATGCGGCCGCGCCAGAGGTCTTCGTACGACCGCAGTAGTTCTTGCGCCCGGGCGAGCGCGGCGGGATCGGCACGCACGAGTCGCACCCTCCCCTCCGCGCGTTTGGTGATCAGCCGCGCCTCGGCGAGCACGGCGATGTGCTTCGACACCGCGGCGAACGACATCGCGTAGGCCGCCGCGAGCTGCGTCACCGATTGCTCGGAGACGAGCGTGCGCCGCACGATGTCGCGCCGCGTGGCATCGGCGAGCGCGTGGAACACCCGGTCGATGTCGGCGTCACTCTGTTGTTCAACCATTTGGTTGCACGTTAGCGCACAGGCTGCGCCTGCACAAGATCGAGGGCGGCTGTCACCTCGATGAGCGACTAAGCAAAGGATAAGCGTCTTTCCTTTGCTTAAATGGACGCGTGCGCACAGATGAAGGCAACGGCTGGCCGGCGATCGAGCATGAACCGAGACGGTGGGACCGTTCAGAGGGGCAGGTGGGCTCGCGCCGCCAGCTCCGTCGCGCTGCCGGCCCCTACTTCGCAGCCGTTCCACCGCTCATCGCGCAGATCAGAGTCATGCTCGACCCCGAGGTGCTCGCCGCAGCCGATGAGGCAAGCCACGCCCTCGCCCGCTTCGATGCCGAGGCCGCCGCGCTCGTCGCACCGTTCCCGGCGATTCTCCTCCGGACCGAGTCCGCGTCGAGCTCCGAGGTGGAGAATCTGACGGCGGGAGCTCGACAGGTGGCTCTCGCTGAGATCGGCGCGGCGCGACCCGAGAACGCGCGCCTCATCGTCGCGAACACGCGCGCGATGGATGCCGCGATCGCACTCAGCGCCGACTTGGACGAAGACGCAGTGATCGCCATGCAATCGGCGCTGCTCCGGGATACGGCCCCGAGGTTCAGCGGAGAATGGCGCGATGAGCAGGTGTGGATCGGCGGGGGCGCGATATCGCCCCACGACGCCGACTTCATTCCGCCTCACCACGAGCGGGTACCGGCATTGATGCGGGATCTGATGGAGTTCGTCGACCGCACCGACGTTCCCGTGCTCGCGCAGGCCGCAATCGCGCACGCACAGTTCGAGACGATCCACCCGTTCCCCGACGGCAACGGCCGCACGGGCCGCGCCCTGATTCATGCGATGCTCCACCGCGGGGGACTCACCCGTAATCTCACCGTCCCCGTGTCTGCGGGGTTGCTGCGCGATCCTCGGGTCTATTTTCAGGCCCTCACGGACTACCGCGCCGGAGATGTGAACGCGATCGTGCACACCATCACCGAGGCCAGCTTCTCGGCGATCTCGAATGGGCGCCGCCTCGCCGCGGATCTCATCGGCATCCGCGAGAGATGGAACACGAGCGTGACGGCGCGGCCCGGCTCATCCACGCGCCGCTTGATGGAACTCCTGCCGTCGAAGCCCGTGGTGACCGCCGCCTCGATCGCCTCCGACCTCGGCGTCAGCACCGTGGCCGCAGGAACGGCGATCAACAAGCTCGTTGCCGTCGGGGTGCTGACCCAGGTTGGTGGGGGGAGTCGCTACCGCATCTGGCAATCGCCCGAGATCCTCGACGCCTTGGACGAGTTCGCTGCGCGAGCTCGGCGCGGACGCGCGTGAGAAGGCTGTTGTCGCTCGCGTTCACTCCACCCCGGGCAGCGCCTCGAGAGGCCCGTCCGGCAACACGACCCAGCCCTCGCGGCGCGCGACGGACAGCATGTCGGATGCCGGCTTCTCGAACGACCCGAGCGCTCCCGCGCGGGTGGCGAGAGCGGCGATGAGCGCGTCGAAAGCATCGGCTTTCGCGATCGCGAGCGGGGCGAACCCGCCGATGTCAAGCCAGGGCGCGCGCTCGCGCAGCGCGTGGAGAAGGATCGCGCGACGCGCGGCATCCACCCGGTAACCGGAGGTGTCGAACCCCCACCGGCGCAGCGATCCGCCGGGGTACACCTCGAACAGGCGCCCCTCCCCCGCCCGGTCGACCGGGAAGCCGACCGCCGCGAGACGCCGCAGCAGCCCCGCGCCGCGGAGCGCCGTCACGCCCAGCCGGTCGGTCGACACGCTCAGCGGCCAGCGGCCGATGCGCTCGCGCACGACGTGGTCGGTGTGGCGGTAGACGAGCTTCCGGCGCCAGTCGGCATGGCCCTCGACCGGTCCGAGCGACGGCTCCGCGTCGGCGTGGTGCGCCCCGACGAAGTCCACGAACGCGTCGGGCCAGCCCAGCGGGCAGTCGACCCCGAGCCACACCTCGCCCGAGGCGACGGATGCCACGATGTCGGCATCCGTCATGCCGATCTCGAGGCGCTCGAGCCGGGCCGCACCGGCCGACCAGACGATCTCGGCGAGCGCGGTTCCGGGCGCTGCCGCGGCGAGGTCGACTCCGACGGATCTCATCGCATCGAGCCTAGGCCGGGCGGGAAGGGAACGGCCCGGACCACCGTGAGGTGACCCGGGCCGTCGTCCTGCGGGAGCGTCGCTCAGCCGAGGAAGGGCACGACGAACAGCGCGATCGTGATGACGGGTCCGATCACGACCATCGACAGACCCCAGATGGTGAGGTGCTTGTACAAGCGAGCGCGTTCGCTCTCGTGCGCCGAGGCGACGATGGTCGCACCGGTGGTCCCGAAGGGCGCGCAGTCGACGAGCGAGGCCGAGATGGCGAGCGCGTAGATGAAACCGGTCATCTCCAGACCGCCGCCGGGCAGCAGCAACGGAACGGCGAGCGGCACGAGGGCGCCGATGATGCCGATCGTCGAGGCGAAGGCCGAGACGAGACCGGCGATGATGCACAGCACCAGCGCGGCGATGAGCGGCTCGTTCACCGAGCGCGCGAACTCGCCCAGTTGATCGATCGCCCCGAGTCGGGTCAGCACACCGACGTACGTGATGATGCCGCCGAGCAGCAGGATCGTGTTCCAATCGACCTTCGCAAGGCCCTCGCGACCGGCCTTCGGGTTGATGAAGGCGAGCAGCACGGCGAGGGTCAGCGCGACGGCACCGAGGTTGAGGTCGATGTCGTTCAGCGTGAGCGTGAAGAACGCGATGACGAGCACGGGAATCGAGACCAGCGTCATCAGCTGGTAGCCGGTGAGCTTCTCGGTCACGGTCTGCTCGAGCAGGGCCGTGCCGCCGCTGCGGGGGCGCGTGCTGAAGCCGGTGCCGGCGACGCCGTCGGATCCTCCGGTGCCGAGTTCGCCGGATGCCGCCTTGGCGGCGCGACCGCGGGCGATGAGCTCGCGTCCACCGAACATGAGGAACGCGACGGCGACGATGACGGTGTTGATGCCGACCGAGAGGCCGAACATGAGAGCGGCGTTGTAGGGGATGCCCGCGGAGGTGGCCACCGTGAGCACGGTGATGCCGACGATGCTCGTGGGCGCGAGGGCGCCACCGACGATCGCGGAACTCATCGCGATGCCCATCATCGTGGAGTGGATGCGGTGCTTGTGCGCGAGGCTCATCGCGATCGGCACGAGGGTGAACGCCGCGTGCGAGGTGCCGAGGCACGCGACCAGCGTGCCGACGGCGAACATCGCCCAGGGGATGAGCGCGACCCGGTCTCCGATGAGGCGCACCGAGCGGTCGACCAGCCAATCGATCGTGCCGACGGCGCGGGCGATACCGAAGAGGTACGTGATGCCGAGCAGGATCAGCAGGGCGTCGACGGGGAAGCCACCGAGCACGTCGTCGAGCGATTCGCCGACGAGCAGCACGCCGATCACGCAGGCCGCCACCAGGGCGAGGGCGCCCATGTGCACGTTGCGGATGGCCGAGATGGCGAACACCGCGACGAGCACGATGAGGGCGATGATCTCCACGTTCACGAGATCACCCCGCGCGGGGCGAGGGGGATGGTCTGGGCACGGTGCATCGTCGTCGATCTCCTGGTGGTCGGGGGTGAGGGGTCAGACTCCGAGCGCGAGCCCGGAGAGGTAGGCGGATGCCGCGGGCTCGTGCACACCGTCGAGATCGGCGAAGTGCACGAGCTCCCCGGCGGCGACATCGCGGCGCAGACGCGCGCCCGAGAGCAGGTAATAGGGGGCGATCTCGCCCGCGTCGGGGGCGACGATCACGGGGGCGACACCGGCGATCTCGTGATGGTGTCCCTCGACGCGGAACGGGGTTCCGGCGGCGAGGTCGGTGGACGCGCGGGCGGCGAGCACCGTGTGCTGACGCGGCTCGGGCGTCGCGGCGGTGTCGTCGACCGCGGCGGCGATGGTGAGCGGCGTCTCGATGCCCATGAAGTGGTACGGCCAGTAGATGCAGGCGTAGCGGCCGTCGCGGCTCACGACATGACCCTTCCCGCGGAGGGTCTCCCACGTGACGTCGTCACCCGTGCGGACGATCGCGAAGACCCCGCCGGCGAAGCTCGCCTCGCCGGGCAGGCGCAGCATCGAGAAGACGTCGATCACCCCGGTGGTGCCCAGGATGCCACCGTCGGCGCGCTCGGCGTACACGTCGGCGAGCTCGTCCGGACGTACGACGGGGTAGTGCATGGTCTCGACGTCGGCGGTCGCTCCGGTGTACAGCGACACCACGTTCATCTCGCAGGAGTCGGCCGCAGCCGCGCGCTTGAGGCCCGATACGGCCTCGGCACGGGCGGCGAGAGTGGCGCTGAGGTCGTCACCGCGGCCGAGCAGGCCGGCCAGTGCGGGAGCCTGCTGTTCGACCCCGTTCTGGTTCACGATCCCGGTCGCAGGGTCGAACACGAGGTCGTACTCGCCCGACTTGCCGAGGGCGACGATGTCGAATCCGGTCGCGAGCACCCAATCGACCAGGCGCAGCAAGTTCGCGGGCTGATCTCCGTCGCCGGGGAGGTACCGCAGGCCGCGCTCACGCGCCTTGGCCCTGAGGGCGACGCCCGCGATCGTCTCGACCTCTTTGCTGACCATCACGACGTGGGTGCCGTTGTCGAGCGCGGTGTCTGCGTACGAGAAGCCGGCGTCGATGCGACCGGTCGCCTCGACGAGCACGTCGACGTGCGACCAGGCGACGTGGGCGGCGTCGGCGACGACGGCGGTGCGCCCGGCGTCGACCGCGGCTGCGGCCTCCGCGGCACCCGTCGCCGTCACCACATCGTCACCCGTCATCCCGAGGTCGGCGAGCATCCGGCGGACGCCGTCGAGGTCGGGGTCGACGAGCTGGGCCGCCGCCATGTCGGGGAGGCGACGAAGCTGGTCGAGCAGCGTGCGGCCGTACCCTCCGTTCGCGCCGGTCACCGCGATGCGGATGGGGGCCGGACGGCGCTGTGCCGAGCTGTGGATCACCGTTGTTCCTCTTACGTCGTCGAAAGTCGTGGGGTGCGTCGGGGAGCGCACCTGGTGCTCCGCAACTGTAACGCCGTCTCACAAATTGTCAAAGTATTTTCTCAAATCTTCACATACACTGAGATGGGCCGTGGTTGCGGCCCACTCTCGATGAAAAGGTTCCCCATGCACATCGGCGCCATCGCTGACGACTTCACCGGAGCGACCGACCTCGCCACCGCTCTGCGGGAGCGGGGACTGCGCACTGCTGTCGTCATCGGCGACAACGACGTCCCCGCCGACCACGATGCGGTGGTCGTCGCTCTGAAATCGCGCACCGCCCCCGTCGCCCAGGCCGTGGCCGACTCGCTCGAGGCCGGCACGCGCCTCGTCGCCGCGGGTGCCGAGCGCCTCTACGTGAAGTACTGCTCCACGTTCGACTCCACCGACGAGGGCAACATCGGCCCCGTGCTCGACGCGGTTGTCTCGATGGCCGGCGCCGACCGCACCATCGTCGTCCCGTCCTTCCCCGCGAACGGACGCACCGTGCGCGACGGGAGCCTGTACGTGAATGGCACGCTGCTCGAGCACTCCTCGATGCGCCACCACCCGCTGACGCCGATGACGAAGTCGCGCCTGCGCGACATCCTCGCCCCACAGACCGCCGCGACGCTGACCGAGATCGGCCGCGACACCGTGCGCGCGGGAACCGACGCCCTCCGCGCCGCGATCGACGAAGCGGAGCCGGGATATCTGATCGTCGACGCCGAGACCGACGACGACCTCGCCGTGATCGCCGCAGCATCTCGCCATCTGCGCGTGCTCTCCGGAGGCGCGGCCCTCGCGGCGCACCTCGACGCCCCCGCCGACGCCGCCGCCATGCTGTTCCCGGTCGTCGGACGAGGCAGGCTCGTGGTGTGCGGCTCCGCCTCTGCGGCGACGCGCGCGCAGATCGCCGCCGCCGTCGGGCAGGGCGCCACGATGCGGCGTGTGGATCTGGATGCCGCGGCGTCCGACCCCGACGCCGAGATCGCAGCCCTCGTCGCCTGGGTGCGGGACCTCCCGCCGACGGAGTTGCCGCTCGTCTGCTCGGTCACCGAGCTCGCCGACATCCGCCGAGACGCCTCCGCGACCGCCGACGCCGTCGAGCACGTACTCTCGGCCGTCGTGGCCGATCTGGTCTCGACGGGCGACATCCACCGGGTCGTCGTCGCCGGAGGCGAGACCAGCGGTGCCGTCGTGCAGGCGCTGGGCGTCTCGAGTCTCGAGATCGGCCCACAACTCGCGCCCGGAGTGTGCTGGAGCGCCGGCCAGGCGGCATCCGGAGACACCGTCGCCCTCGTCCTCAAGAGCGGCAACTTCGGCGGGACCGATCTGTTCACCGCTGCCTGGGAGGCCATCGCATGAGCGCCCTCGATGACCTCATCGCCGCCGGCCGCGCCCTGGTCGACGCTGGCCTCAGCCCCGGCACCTCGGGCAACGTCAGCGTGCGCGACGGCGACCGGCTGCTCATGTCGGGCACCGGAACCCGCCTGGGTGCCCTGACCCCCGAGGACATCGCCGTCCTCACCCTCGCCGGCGAGATCGTCGGCGGCGCCCGCCCCTCGAAGGAGGTGCCGCTGCACGTCGCGATGTACGCGCGCAATCCCGAGCACCGTGCCGTCGTGCACGTGCACTCCCCCTCGACCGTGGCCGTGTCGTGCCTCGAGCCCTGGGCGCCCCACTCCGCCGTTCCCCCGCTGACGCCGTACTCGCTCATGCGCGTGGGCCAGGTGCCGCTGCTCGACTTCGTGCCCCCGGGCGACCCCGCGATGGGAGCCCTGATCACGGACTGCCCCGTGCCCTTCCGCGCCGCCCTGCTCGCCAACCACGGCGCCGTCGTGAGCGCAGCGGAGGCCGCGGCGGCGGTCGACAGCACGATCGAGCTCGAAGAGGCCTGCCGCATCACCCTGCTCACGGACGGTCGACAGCGACGCCTCATCGCCCCGGAGCGAGTGGCCGAGATCACCGCCCGCTGGGGGACCCCGTGGACCGCGACCGCTTCAGTAAGCTGAGCGGGACCGAAGGACGACGATGACCGAAGCCGCTCCGATGATCCCCGATCAGCGCCGGGAGAGCATCGTCCAGGCCCTGCATCGCGAACGCGTCCTCAGCTTCCGCCAGTTGAGCGATCTGGTGGGCGTGAGCCAGATGACCGTGCGCCGCGACGTCGCCGTGCTCGAGGAGCAGGGTCTCGTGCAGGCCACCACCGGTGGAGCGAAGCTCGTCAGCCGGCTCGTGCTCGAGCCCTCGCGCGCCGAGAAGGCCACGAGCGAGATCGCCGAGAAGACGGCCATCGCGCGCGCCGCGGCGACCCGCGTGCGCGACACCATGACGATCTACCTCGACGCCGGCACCACGGCGCAGGCCATGCGTCCGTTCCTCGAGCATGTGCGCGATCTCACGGTGGTGACGAACGACATCGCCACCGTGCAGACCTTTCTCGACCACCCCTCGGCCGACCTCATCTCGGTCGGCGGCCGGGTGGATCGCACGAACCTGTCGACGATCGGCCGCCTGACCCGCCTCACCCTCGCCGAGCTCTCGCTCGACCTCGCCTTCATCTCGTCGAGCTCCTGGGATCTCGGCCACGGAGTCACGACTCCCGTCGAGGCCAAGATCGAGGCGAAGCGGGCGGCGGTCGAGGCCGCCGAGCGCGCAGTGCTGGTCGCCGACAGCTCGAAATACGGCCGGTTCGCCAAATACCGCGCCCTTCGTCTCGCCGAGGTGGCCGAGGTGATCACCGACGCAGCACTGCCCGACAGCGCCGCCGAAGCTATCGCGGCCACCGGCATCGAGGTCGTCCGGGCGTAGGCGCCCGTCAAGACGCCGCTGAATCGGCCCGCGACCTGGGAGGATCAGCACATGGCAGACGAGGACCTCCCCGATTCGCTCGAACCGGCGATCCACGTTCCGCCGCGCGACGAGCCCCCCGCTCCGCCGACACCCAAGGGCGATCTGCGGGTCGTATCGATCATCGCGCTCGTCACCGGCGTGATCGTGATCGCCTGGTATCTGTTCCTCGTGACGGCGAGCGCGATCGCCCACCTCGAGAACGTGGCGTGGATCCAGATCGGCATGTGGGTGCTCGCGCTGGTGTCGTTCGTCTGCGGCATCCTGAGCCTGAATGCGCGCATGGCGCGCGAACTCGCCGCGGCGGGCTTCATCGCGGGGGTCGCCGCGGGGCTGTTGTCGATCTCGATCGGGTTCTTCAGCGGACTCGAGCTGCTGAGCTGAGCGGAATACCGCCCGTCGCGCGGCGGTTCTCGCTCTCATGACGCCGGATGCCGCTCTGGAACGCGCCCTGTCGAGCATCGACGTGCGGCCGGGCCACGCCTGGCGGCAATCGCTCGCCGCGGGCGGCACCCTGTCGCTGAAACGCGGCGAGGCGGCGATCGTCTACCTGCGCGAAGGCGAGATCACCGGACGCACCGGCGCGCGTTCCGCCTGCACCGTCGATGCCGCCTCCGGTGAGGCGGCCACCCTCGACGGGGGCCGCACCCTCCTCGCCGGAGACGCGCTGATCTCGCTCGGCTGCCACGCCTTCGCCGTGTCGTCGCAGTCGGGCGCCGAGGTGACGGTGGTGCCGCTCGAGGTCGTCCCCACTCTCGACACGCGCGCTCTTCCACCCCTGATCTTCGTCGGCGGTTTCGCCGGGGCCGAACCGGCCGCCGCCGGACTCGCCGCCCACCTGGGTCTGCCGAAGCCGGGCACCGGTCGCCAGGGCGATGAGACGATCTGCCGACTCATGGTCACGACCGTGCTGCTGTCAGCGCTACGCACGTGGGCCTCGACCCAGCGCGAGGCGTCGTGGCCGCCGCTCAGCGACGATCCGTTCCTCACCCGCGTGGTCGCGGCCGTCGCCGACGATCCCGGGCACGAGTGGACCCTCGACCAGCTCGCAGCGCTCGGTGCGATGTCGCGGTCGGTGTTCGCCGCGCGCTTCCGCGAGGTGTTCGGCACCTCGCCCGCCTCATACGTGACCGAGGTGCGCATGCGCCGGGCGAAGGAGCTCCTCGACGCCGGCACCTCGGTGTCGGAGACGTCGCGATTGCTCGGCTACGGCTCGGATGAAGGCTTCCGGCGCGCGTTCCGCCGCCACACCGGTGTCGCCCCCTCGGCCTGGCGTACCGCCGGGCGACCGCTGACCGTCTGACGCCGTCCCGTCGGTCGCGGCGACGACCCCTTCGCGCAAGGGGACGAGCGGCCCATCGACAGCCTCCGCGGGGAGGTGCGCTGAGCCACTCGCCTCTGTTCAGACGCGCGCGGGTCGGCGCGAGCGCAGGGAGAGCCCGAACAGCACGGCCCCGATGATGAGGAGCGCGATGCCGATGGCATCCGCCGCGAACACCCCTGCGGCGTCGACGAGGATGCCGCCGGCCCCCGCCGCGATGGTGATCGCCAGCTGGAAACCGGTGACGACGAGGCTTCCGCCCGCCTCCAGACGGTCGGGCATGAAGTGCCCCACCCAGGTGTTCACGATGATCAGCCACGACGAGAAGAAGAAGCCCCACACCAGCACGGCCGCGGCCACCGCGGCGAAGGCTCCGGGCAGAAGGGCGACCGCCGCGATCGCCAGCGCGATGGCCAGGGGCCCGATGACCGCGAGGCGGGCGAACGCTCGGTCGACGACCATGCCGACGGCGATGTTGCCGACGAACCCGCCGACGCCGAAGAGGGCGAGCAGCAGCACGATCGTGCCGGCGGTGACGTCGGGGATGCGCTCGAGCGAGAGGCGCACGTACGTGTAGGCGAGGAAGTGGCCGAGCACGACGAGCACGTGACCTGCCATTCCGCCCAAGACGCCGGGGCGGCGCAGGGTGTCGCCCAGGATGCGCAGGCTCGACGCGGCGGCCGGCGGCACGGGCGGCAGCACGATCCGCACGGCGACGCCGACGAGAGCGGTGGCGACGGCGATGAGCAGGAACGCGAGCCGCCAGTCGAGCGCCTCGCTGAGGGCGACTCCGATCGGCACGCCCGCCACCGTGGCCAGCGACAGGCCTGCCGAGCCGAACATCATCGCCCGACCGATGCGGTCGGGGCTCGACAGGCGCGCGGCGACGGTGATCGACATGGACCAGAACGCGCTGATGGCGGCACCCAGCAGGAACCGTGCGATCAGGATCGCGGGGAGGCTCGGGGCGATCGCCACCACGAGGCTCGAGATCGCGGCCGACGCCGCCGCGGCGACCAGGAGCGAGCGGCGATCGAGCCGCGGCAGCAACAGCCCCACGGTCGGGGCGAACAGGAGTCCCGCGAGAGCGGTGACGGTGACGGTCTGGCCCGCCTGCCCCGGTGTCGCGCCGAGGGCGGCGGCCATCTCGGTCAGCACGCCGTTGGGGAGGAACTCGGCCGTGACGAGCAGGAAGCTCAGCAGCATCACGACGACGAGCCCGCCGTAACGCATCACGGGGACCCCCGCGACGGGGGTGGGAACGGGGGCGGTGGTGGTCATGCTCCGATGTTGGTCCGGCGCGGGAGCGGGCGCCCGACCGTTCGTCCGCGGCATCCGACCGATCGTCCGGGCGGCCGGTCCCCGCCGCCGTCCTGCGGATCCCGACCTCGACACGCCGTCCCGCCCGCCCGTTCTCGCGGCGCGTCGCCCGCGGCATCCGCACGACGGCACCGGGCGGCGGCACCGGGCGGCGGCCGACGGCACCGGATCACCCCGCGAACGGCCGCCCCACGTACCGCGCGGCGGGGCGGATGATCTTCGGGTCGGCCGCCTGCTCGAGCACGTGCGCGCTCCAGCCGATCGTGCGGGCCAGCGCGAAGGTGGGCGTGAACATCTCGCGCGGAATCCCGCACTCCTCCATCACCACCGCTGCATAGAACTCGACGTTGGCGTGCAGAGGGCGTTCCGGATGCCGTGCCGCGAGCTGCCGCTCCGCCTCGACCTGGAACGCGAGAGCCTGCGCGACGCGCGGGCCGCCGAACTGCTCGGCGACGCCGTGCAGCAGCTCGGACCGCGGGTCGCTCGTGCGGTACACCGCGTGCCCGAAGCCCATCAGACGCCGCCCGGCCTGCAACTCTCCCGCGATCCACGCCGCCGGGTCGTCGCCGGCACAGTCGAGGCCGTCGAGCGCACGGGCCGGGGCTCCCCCGTGCAGCGGCCCCGACAGGGCGCCGAGGGCGCCGGTGAGGCACGACGCCATGTCGGCCCCGGTCGACGCGATGACCCGGGCCGTGAAGGTCGAGGCGTTGAAGCCGTGGTCCATCGCCGCGATCAAGTAGGCCGACAGGGCGCGCACGTGCCGCTGGTCGGGGTCGTGCCCGGTGACCCGCGCGAGGTAGTCCGCGACGATCCCCCGCCCGGTCGATGCGTCGCCCGGGGCGAGGGCGAGCGGCGCCATGGCCGCGAACGCGACCGCCTCGTCGAGCCGGGCGGCGGGGTCGAGGTCGTACAGCGGCGTCGACGAGCGGGCGGATGCCGCGAGCGTCCACACCGCGCGTAGCGCCGCGAGCGGCTGGTCGGTGCGCGCGGCGACGGCGGTGATCAGCTCGGGGAGGCGGGGATCGCCCTGCGCCGCGGTCACGCGGGCGGCGAAGGAGGCTCGGGCCGTGGCATCCGGAAGCTCTCCGACCACCAGCAGATGCCAGACGTCTTCGAACGAGTGCGACCGCGCAAGGTCGACGGCCGCGTGACCGCGGTAGTGGTACCAGCCCGCCTCGCCGTTGACGTCGCTGATGGTCGTCTCGGCCGCGACGACGCCGTTCAGGCCGCGGGGCACATCGATCAGGTCGCTCATGGGCTCAGTGTGCGAACCTGACGGTCACAGCGTCAACGTTGATCGGATCAATATGACCCTCCCCCGCCTGACCGCCGCGCAGGTCGCCGCCCGCCTCGGCGTCAAACCCGAGACCGTCTACGCCTACGTTTCACGCGGACTGCTGACCCGCGAGCGCGACGCGCACGGCTCGAGTTTCGACGCCCTCGAGATCGAGGCCTTCGCCGCCGCCCGCCGACGCACGCCCGCCCGCACGCCGACGCACCCCACGACCGGCATGCCGCTGGGGGTGGTGCAGACGCAGATCGCCGACATCGAAGACGGCGAGCTGTTGTACCGCGGTCGCCGTGCCCGCGACCTGATCGGCACCCCGTTCGCCGAGGCCGTCGCGTGGTTGTGGGGCGCGGAGCGGGTGGATGCGCCGGATACCGCGATCGGTAGCGCCCGCGCGATGGTCGAGGCCCTCCCCCTGCACGCCGGGGCCATGGACCGCCTCCGCGCCGCGGTGACGGGCTTCGCGGCCGACGACCCGCTGCGTTACGACGCGTCGGCGGCGACCGCCCACCGCATCGGCTGGACGCTGATCACCGGCCTCCCCGTCGCCCTGGGAGGCACCCCCGACGTCGAGCTCGCGCGCTCGCTCGTCAGCGGCTGGAGGGGATCGGCGGATGCCGCGACGCTGGGCGCCGTCAACGCCGCGCTCGTACTGCTCATGGACCACGACCTTGCCGTGTCGACGTTCGCCGCGCGAGTTGCGGCCTCGGCGCGCGCCGACGCGTACGCCGCGCTCAGCGCGGCCCTCGGAGCGGCGGATTCCCCGCTGCACATCTCGGCGGCGAGGCGCACCGCCCGCCTGCTCACCCGCGTGCGGCGCGGACAGGAACCCGAGCGCGCCCTCGCGGAAACGCTGCGCGAGGGCAGCGGCATCCCGGGCTTCGGCCACCCGCTCTACCACGACGGCGACGACCGAGCCGACGCGCTGTTCCCGCTGATCGCCGCGCTCCCCGACGGGGCCTCGGCGATGGATGCCGTCGAGCGCCTTTCGGCCGTCGTCACCGACCGCACGGGGCTCCGGCCCAACGTCGACCTCGCGCTGGCGGCCCTCGTGTCGGCCGCGCGCCTGCCCGACGACGCCGCGAGCACGATCTTCGTGCTCGGGCGGATCGCGGGGTGGACCGCGCACATCGCCGCCGAGTACGCCGAGCCCGCGATGCGCCTGCGCCCCCGCGGCCAGTACGTGGGGCCGTGAGGAGGGGCTTCGACAAGCTCAGCCACCCCGATGGGAGGTCCCCCAGCCTGTCGATGGGAGGTCCCTGAGCTTGTCGAAGGGA
>NZ_VEFS01000001.1:1289535-1499181 GCF_007679045.1 Microbacterium sp. BH-3-3-3
GGAGGTCCCCGAGCCTGTCGAAGGGAGGTCCCTGAGCCTGTCGAAGGGAGGTCCCTGAGCCTGTCGAAGGGAGGTCCCCGAGCCTGTCGAAGGGAGGTCCCTGAGCCTGTCGAAGGGAGGTCCCTGAGCCTGTCGAAGGGAGGTCCCTGAGCCTGTCGAAGGGCCCGGCACCAACTGACGGCACCACCGAGGGTTAATTCTCTTCTTCCTCGCCAGGAAGCTGGCTAGCCTGCCGCGATGATCTACAACGTGCTGGAGGCGCGCAACAACCTTTCGAAGCTGATCGCCGAGGCCGAGTCGGGCGTCGAGGTCACGATCGCGCGGCGCGGGGTTCCGGTCGCGCGGATCGTTCCGATCGACGTCCAGCCCCCGCGTCCGCGCAACGCCTTCGCGAAGTGGTTGGAGGAGAACCCCCTGACGCCCGAGCTCGCGCGACCGGTCGAAGAGATCGAGGCGATCATCGCGGAGAATCGCGCGGCAGGGGCGTGATTTACGTCGACAGCTGCCTGGTCATCTATGCGGTCGAGCGCGACGACAGTGTCGGCGACCGCGCGAGCATGGCTCTCGCTGCAGCTCGTGCCCCCTTGGCGGCGAGCCCGCTCGTGATGCTCGAAGCGATGGTCGGACCCATGCGCGAGCGAGGCGCCGAGTCGCAGCTTCACATGTGGAGCGTCTTCGATCGTTTCGAGATGTTGCCGATCGAGCCCCACGCCTATGTCCAGGCTGCACGTCTGAGAGCTCGCAATCCCGGCCTGCAAACGGCAGATGCGCTGCACCTCGCCGTCGCGCAAGAGGAGGGGTGCTCGCTGCTGTGGACGAACGACTCGCGCCTGGCCGCGATCGCGCCGGGATTCGCGGTCGACGTGCTGCGGGCCGCCTGATCTTCACCGAGGGGCGCCGACCAGCGCCAGCAGACTCCGCTACCCTCGGCGGGCCAGTGCCTCTCGGCCCGCGACCACCCCGACGACCACCCCCTCAGGCATCGCGGCTCAGCGGTTCTCCCACCCGCGGGCCATCTCCACCACGGCAGCGACCGCGGCTTCGGTGTCGGCGGGTGAGCCGCCGGCGCGACCGGCCACCAGACCCGCGACGAACGCGCTGAGCGGTGCCGCCGGGCGGGCCACCCCGTTCGCGACGTCGCGCGCGAGGTCGAGGATCAGCGAGATCGGAATGTCGCCCTCGGCCAGATCGAAACGCTCCGCGAGGGCGGCGCTCCAGTCGTTCAGCGCCTCAGGCGGCAGCGTGCGGGATTCGGTCATGACTCCTCCTCGGGCCGTCGGGCGGGTCGACGACCGCGCCTGCGTCAGATCGTCCCACGTGTCGACGTCGCGCGTCAGGGACTCGTCCGCGGCGATCGCCGTGATGCGCAGCCCGCCCAGCAGCGCGCGCATCGAGGCATCTCGTCCGTCGTCGGGCAGGGCGGATGCCGCCTCCCGCAGCGCCCCGGTGCGGTATCGACCGATCAGCCACTGTCGACGCCCGTCGTCGAGGCAGGCGCCGTCGGCATCCGGAGTCATCTCGTCGGGCAGCAGATCGACCGCGGCGCGAGCGGTCGGCAGATCGCACGCGAGCACGTAGACCTCGTCGGCACGCACGCGGCCGAGGGCGGCGACGATGCCGGCGACCGGTCCTCCGAAGGGCGGGTCTTCGCGCACCCACTCGACGTCGGGGTCGTCAGCGAGCACGGGTGCGGCCACGACGATCCGCTGTGCGCCGTGGGACCGCACGGCCGCGATCGCCGCGTGCAGCAGGGTCGTTCCGTTCACCTCGAACAGCGGCTTCGTCGCCCCGTCGACGCGTGAGGCGCGTCCGCCGGCGAGCAGGATCGCATCGACGCTCACCACAGCAGCACCTCGACCGGATCGGCCGCGGCGACACCCCGCGTGCTCGGGGGGATCACGGCGAGACCGTTCGCGTCGCCGAAGCCGCGTGTGCCGCGCTCGACCGGCTCGGCCACCGGATGCGCGGGGTCTGAGCGGTCGATCCGCACGGGAACGTACTGCGCCCGCTCGGGCCGTGCGCGCCACTCGACGGCGAACGGGACCAGGGCGCGGGAACGGCCGAGCTCGCCGTCGCCCTCGAGCGCACGCAGGGCGGGACGCACGAAGAGCTCGAACGACACCGCCGCGCTGACCGGGTTGCCCGGCAGACCGAACAGCAGCGTGCCCGCCGCCGAGCGACCGAAGCCCTGCGGCTTTCCGGGCTGCATGCGCACGGGCTCGAATCGCATGAGGTCGCCGAGGGTGTTCTTCACGACCTCGTAGGCGCCCGCGCTCACCCCGCCCGAGAACACGACGACGTCGGCGCCCGCGGCCTCGGCGGCGGCGATCGCGCGACGCGGGCCGTCGCCGCTGTCGTCGACGCTCGTGCGCAGCACGACCTCGGCCCCCGCCTCCTCGGCGAGACCGGCGAGCAGCACGCTGTTCGATTCGGGGATCTGTCCGCGCCGCAGCGGTGTTCCCGCCGGTCGCAGCTCGGATCCCGTCGACACGATCGCCACCCGCGCGGCGCGCGCGACCGAGACGGTCCCGACTCCGGATGCCGCGATCGCACCGACCCGTCCCGCGGTCAGTCGCACCCCGGCGGCGGCGACGAGCGATCCGGCCCGCACGTCGGAGCCGCGTCGACGGATGTGCGCGCCGGGGCCGCGGGGCGCCGTGAGCACCACCACCGGGCCGAGCCCGCCCTCGAGCCCCTCGGCGGTCTCTTCGAACGGCACCACGGCGGTCGCGTCGGTGGGCACGGGGGCTCCGGTCATGATGCGCACCGCGTCACCAGGCCCGATCGACGGGTCGAGCTCGGAGCCGGCCGGCAGATCGGCGACCACCCGCAGGGTCGTCGGCCCTGCGGTGATGTCGTCGGCGCGCACGGCGAAGCCGTCCATCGCGGAGCAGTCGAACCCCGGCACATCGACCGCGGCGTGCACCGCGGCCCGCAGCACGCGGCCGCGCGCGGCCGCGACGTCACGCGGCTCGGATTCCAGCGGCACGACCGCCTCGAGGATCGCGGCGAGGTGCTCGGCGACGTCGATCACGCGAGCGGACCGGGGACTGTCGAGACCATGCCTTCAGCGTAGGCGTGGCCACCGACACCGCCCGCGCGTCAGAGGTCGAACCGGTGCGGAATGCCGCTCTCGCCGTCGCCCTCGCGATACGGCACGAAGCCCATCGCGACGTAATAGGCGAGTCCGGGGGCGTTGTCGGCGCCGATCGTGGCGTCGATGTGACGGAGTCCGGCGTCCTGCGCCGCGGCGATCGACCGCGCGAAGAGGCTCCGGCCGATGCCGCTGCGCCCCATGTCGGGGTGGATGTGGGTGCCGATGATGCCCCAGCCCTCCTCCACGCCGTACGGGTTCTCCGCCCAGGCGCGCTTGAGCGACTGGAAGCCGATCACCACCCCGTCGCGCACCGCCACCGTGAGGGCGATCGTGTGCTCGTCGTCGAGATAGCGCTCGCGCACGAAGTCGGCGTCGACCGCCCACGCGCGCAGCCCCGCCCGGTGGATGGCGTTCTGCACCTCGACCATGTCGTCGAGATCTTCGGGGCGCGCGTCGCGGAACTCGATCATGCGGTCATCCTTGCACTGCTTCTGATGCGCATGTCGGCGTGCCACGCGCCTCTCACCCGACCGCGACGGCGCTCCGATCGACGCGCAAGCCCGACGGCATCCGGATGCCGCTGCCCTACCGTGATCGCATGGACGGCCTGACGTACGCCGAGGTCGGCGCGACCGGCGGCACCATGCCCGCGGGCTACCACCACGTGCGCGCGCGGCGCGTGATCGGCCGTGGTCACGCGGACTTCGAGCGCGCGGCCGACCTGCTGCTGTCGGGAGCGGCGCAGCGACGCGCGGGGGCGCGGGTGACGCTGTCGGAGACGCCGATGCGCGTGGGCACGCTCGTCACGATGCGCCTGGGTCTCGGCATCCTGAGCTTCCGGATCCCCTGCCTGGTCGTGTGGGCCGAGCGGTCGGCCACCGTCGCGGGTTTCGCCTACGGAACGCTGCCAGGTCACCCGGAGCGCGGGGAGGAACGCTTCACCCTGACTCTTCGGCCGGACCACGAGGTGGTCTTCGAGATCGCCGCCTTCTCGAAGCCGGGCCGCTGGTTCACCCGCATCGGCGCCCCTCTCGGTCGTCGCGTGCAGGCGTGGATGACCGGGCGCTACCTGCGCGCCCTCGACGCGCGCTGAACCGGCCTGTATCCCACGTTCGGCCGCCCTTGGCAACGCCCTGGACCTCTTCTCGCGGCTTCTCGACCCTGGCGAAGCGCTTCTCGACGACGAGGGCGCGCGCGAGAGGAGACCCCATGAGCATCGAGACCACCGCCGCCGACCGGTCCTTCCGGTGACGCTCTCCCCCGCCCGGCCTCGCACTCCCCTCACGAAACGCCGCCCTCCGCGGCAGAAGGTGAAGTACAACCGCCGCGAGGCGATCGCCGGCTACCTGTTCATCTCGCCCTGGATCCTCGGGTTCCTCGTCTTCACGGCGGGGGCGATGATCTACAGCCTCGTCATCTCGTTCTCGAGCTACAACCTCGCGACGGGGGCCGCCCGACCGGTCGGCGTCACGAACTACTCTCAACTGTTCGAAGATCCGCGGGTCGCCGTCTCGCTCGGCAACACGCTGTTCTACGCCGTCATGGCGGTGCCGCTCGAGATCGCGTTCGCCCTGGTCCTCGCGTTGCTGCTGAGCCGGGTCGGCCGCGGGGCCGGCATCTTCCGCACGCTCTACTACCTGCCGAAGATGACGCCGGCGGTCGCCACCGCCGCGGTGTTCTTCCTACTGCTGAACGGCAATTCCGGCGCGATCAATCAGGCGCTCCGAGCCGTCGGCATCCCCGGTCCGCAGTGGCTCGTCGACCCGGCGTGGGTGAAGCCGAGCATCGTCCTGATGGCACTGTGGACCGTCAGCGGCACCATGGTCATCTTCCTCGCGGCCATCAAGAACGTGCCCGTCGACCTCTACGAGGTTGCGCAGATCGACGGCGCAGGTCCCGTCCGCCGCTTCTTCTCCATCACTCTGCCGATGATCTCGGGTGCGATGTTCTTCAACGTCATCGTGCTGACGATCGCGGCCTTCCAGGTGTTCGACCAGGCCTACCTGCTGTTCTGGCGCGACCAGAGCAACGCCTCGCCCGAAGCATCGCTCTTCTACGCGATCTACCTCTTCCAGCAGGCGTTCCGGCAGTTCAACTTCGGCTTCGCCGCGGCGATGGCGTGGCTGCTGTTCGTGATCATCCTGCTCATCACGATCGTGCAGGTGCGCCTCGGCAACCGCTTCGTCTACTACGAGGGGGATCGCTGATGGCCGACACCCTGCAGACCCCGGGCGTCGCGCAGGCCCGGCCCGAGCTGGCGGCATCCGTCACGAGGGCGCCGCGATGGCGCCGTGCGCTGAAGCAGCCCAAGACCCTGGCGGGCCGCGTGGTCCTCGCGGCAGTGCTGGTCGTCTTCGCGCTGCTGTTCCTCTACCCCTTCGCGTGGCTGCTCGCGGCGAGCCTCAAGCCGCGCGGCGAGGTGTTCGACAACGCCCTGATCCCGAAGACCTTCACCCCGGGCAACTACGCCGAGGTGTGGACCCAGCTCCCGCTGCTCAACTGGATGTTCAACAGCGTCGCGATCGCTCTGCTGGCGGCGACGACCGTCGCGGTGATGAGCTCGATCGTCGCCTTCGGCTTCGCGTACTTCCGCTTTCCCGGCCGCGGGCTGCTGTTCGGGCTCGTGCTCGCGACGATGATGCTGCCCGGTGCGGTCACGATGATCCCGATCTACCTGATCTGGAAGGAGACCGGGCTGCTCGGCACCTGGGTGCCGCTGTGGGGCATGAATCTGTTCGGCTCGGCCTTCTACATCTTCCTGCAGCGGCAGTTCTTCCTCGGCGTCCCCCGGGAGTTGTTCGAGGCGGCGCGGCTCGACGGCGCCAGCGCCTGGGGCCTGTTCTGGCGCATCGCCATGCCGCTGTCGATCCCGTCGTTCATCATCGTGTTCCTGTTCGAGTTCCAGGCGAGCTGGAACAACCTCCAGGCCGCGCTCATCTACCTCAACGCCGGCAGCGTCGAGGAATTCACCGCGCCGCTGGGCATCGCATACGCCATGACGAAATACAGCCCCAGCGCGGGCGGTCAGGGCGACTACCAGTACGTGATGGTCGCGTCGCTGCTGGTGACCCTCCCGATGCTGATCATCTTCGCCTTCGGTCAGCGCTACTTCATCGAGGGCGTCGCAACCCAGGGCCGCAAAGGCTGACACTCCCCCCTCTCGAAAGGACACATCATGCGAAAGCGCTCCCTCGCCGGCGCCGCGGTCGTCGCGGCATCCGCCATCGCCCTCACCTCGTGCAGCGCGGGCTCCGACGACCCCGCCGCCGACGTCGACTTCTCCGCCGCACCGACGGGCGCTCTCGCCGCGTGGGGCTTCGAGAACGCGGATGACGTGGGGCAATCGCGCCTCGACTACGCCGCCGGCCAACTCCCCGACGTCGAGGTGACCCTGGATGCCACGGCCTTCGACGCCCAGAAGTTCACGACCCGCATCGCGAGCGGCGACGTCCCCGACGTGGTGCAGATGGACCGCCGCTACGTCACCACCTACGCCGCGCAGGGTTTGCTGATCCCCCTCGACGCGTGCTTCGAGGCCGAAGGCGTCACCCCGAACGAGCGCTGGTACCAGAACGTCGTCGACGACGTGACCTACGACGGCGGCGTCTACGCGGTGTCGCAGTTCTACCAGCCGCCCGCGATCCTGCTGAACATGAACATGCTGAACGAGGCCGGGGTGACACCCGCTGAGTTCGACACCTCGAAGATGGACGGGCTGCTCGCCGCGGTCGGCAAGATCTACCAGGCCTCCGGCGGCACCCCGTCGCGTCTCGGCTTCGATCCCGTCGCGACGGGACAGGGCGGACTCTGGGTTCTCGGCATGGGCGGACAGCTGACGGATGCCGAGGGCAAGCCGACCCTCGACGATCCCGCCAACGCGGCGGGCATCGACGCGCTGAAGCAGATCACCGACGCCCAGGGCGGCTACGCGGCGGTGAAGAGCTTCACCGACTCCTTCGACACGTTCGGCGACGCCAACCAGTTCGTGAAGAACCAGGTCGGCGCGCAGGTGGCCAACCAGTGGTACCCGAACGTGCTCGGCGCCTACCGCGACCAGGTCTCGCTGCAGGCGGTCCCGTTCCGCGATGCAGAAGGGCAGCCGTTCTCGCTCGCATCGGGCACCGCGTTCGCGATCCCCGTGGGGGCGAAGAACCCCGCGGCGGCCTGCGCCTGGATGACCGACCTCACCTCGACCGACGCCTGGATGGCGGCCGGCGCTGCGCGCGCCGCGACGATCGAGAGCAAGGGCGGGCTCAACACCGGCCTGTTCACCGGTTCGCCCGAGGCCGACGCGATGATCCGCGATCAGTTCGTGGTGCCGACCGGCGACAGTGGCTTCGATCAGGTGATCTCGACGTACTACGACGTGGTCGAGAGCGGGAAGTCGTTCGGTTCGTCGCCCGCCGGGCAGGACATCCAGAACGAGCTCAACAACGCGATCACCGCGGTCCTCCTCGGCGACAAGACGACCGAGCAGGCCCTGGCCGACGCGCAACAGGCCGCGCAGCGGGCCTACGACAACGCCACCGCGAACTAGCCGGGCACGCTGGGGGCGGGCGCCGCCCGGCGTCCGCCCCCGCCGCGTGCACGACTCCGGAAGAACCGTCGCCCCGCGCACGTGCCCTCCCGCGATTCCGGCGTCCCGCGCCCCTGGTCGCTGCGGAGTTCCGGAGTTGTTCACGCGGGTAGGCCGGCGGACAGACCGAAGGCCCCGCCGGAGCGGGGCCTTCAGATACCAGTCGGTTCAGGACCGCGGACGCTCGTCCTCGACGACCGACTGCACGCTGTCGGTCGCGGGGGTCTTGTCGTCGGCGCGCACCTCGTCGGCGGCGATCGCGATGTCGATCGCGGCGTCTTCGAGAGCCTCCGCGACGACGTCGCTCACGTCTCCACGGTCATCCGCGGCGGGCGCCGTGCGCTCGGGCTCGAGACCCTCGGTCACGCGATCCGCTGCGGCGATGTCCGACTCCGCGTCGGCGGCGGCCACGCGCTCGCGCGCCTGGCGGACCGTCTCGTCGACGGCGGCGGCGGCTCCGGCCGCGACGTCCTTGGTCTTCGACACGGCGGTGTCGATCGTCTCCGAGGCGCTGGCCGCGAGGTCCTGCGACCGCGTGCGCACCTCGTCCGCCACGTCCGACGCCCGGGCCTTCGCGTCGTCGGCCACGGCCGAGGCGCGATCCGCGACGTCCTTCGCCTTGGCCTTCGCGTCGTCTGCGAGGTCCGAGGCCCGTGCGGCCACGGCATCCGCCCGCTCTTCGGCCTCGGCTACGACATCGCGGTCGTTCGGTCCGAAGACCCCCGTCACCACCACGTCGACGTCGACCCGGCCGCGGCCCATCGGCTCGAGCGCGGTGCGGACGGCCCGGCGGACCTCGTCCGACACCTCGCGCAGCTTGTGCGGGTAGTCGACGACCAGCGAGATGGTCGCGGTGACTCCGTCGGCGCGGTCGGTGTCGATCTTCACGCCCGGGGCGGTGCGGGCGAGGCCGACCCGCTCGCGGACAGCGTCGGACGCGCGGCCGAGCAGGCTGCCGAGCGCGTGAACGCCCGGCACGGAGCTTGCGGCCGTCGCCGCGAGCGTAGCCGCGGCCTCGAGGTCGGGCGGGTCGATGGTCGCATCGATGCTGGACATCACGTCTCCTCGTGGGGGTGTCAGTGCACGCGGGTGTTGTCGCGAGCGAGCTTGGCGCGCAGACCCGAGTGGATCGAGATGTAGGCGCGCAGGTTCTGTCCGGTGAGGGCGGCGAGGTTCGTCACGAGCGTGTCGACGTGCTCGGCCACCTGGCGCGGCGAGGTGTTCTGTCGCGGGGTCACCGCGACGTGCAGCACGGACTCGTGCTGGATCTCGCCGGCGCTGACGCGCGACGACAGGATCTCGTCGCGCTCAGCGAGCGCGTTCTTCAGCGCCTCCGAGGCGAACCCGTCGGTCACCGTGATGCGACCTTCGTCGCTGGCGCTGCCGGTGGACTGCAGGGGCGCCTGACGCCGACCGCGGACGGCGGACGAGGCGATGACGATGAGCACGATGGCGATCACCACGAAGGCGGCGACGGCTCCCCAGCCGGCGGATTCGCGTCCGAGCGACTCGAGCCAGCCCTGGAATCCGCCCATGACGGTGGTCCAGGTGTCGGCGCCGCCGGGCACGAGCCCGACCAGCAGCGCGAGGGTCGCGAGCGCCAGCAGCACGAGGGCGACCACGAAGAGGATGAAGCGGTTCAGACCGCGACGCGTGGCGTTCATCGGGACTCCTTGGTGTCGGGGCGCTCGACGCGCAGGTGAGTGCGCACGGCGGGGGTGAGCTTGTAGGCGGCGACCTCCTCGTCGACGATGCGACGCAGCTGCGCCTCATCGACCGGGATGCCGACCGGGGGACGCACCGTCACGTCGACGGCGCGGTGGGCGACGCCCACGACGATGTCGTCACGGGCGATGCCCGATTCGTTGCTGAGGTGCTGGGCGAGGGCGGATGCCACGACGCCGTTGTCGACGACGACGGCACGGTCGCCCCACTCCATCTCGTGGCGCGAGAGGCGCCCGGGCTTGAGGGCGAGGATCAGCACGATCAGGCCGAGGATGGCCAGCACGACGCCGGCGACGATGAAGGCGACCGGCATGAGCGCAGTCGGAGCCGCCACGAGGGCGTTCAGGGCCTCGCCGGGACCGACCAGCAGCGGCTGGGCTCCCGCGAGGTGGAGGATGATCTCGACCGCGGCGTACGCCAGCGCGAGCAGCAGCAGCACGACCACGATGAGCATGGCCACGGTGCGCGGGGAGTGGGTCTCGCGGCGCACGACGGTGCGGAGCACGCTATCGCTCATCACAACACTCGCTTTCGCTGGGGGGCGCTGGCGCCCGTGATGGTCAGGTCGACGCGCGAGACCTCGCGGCCGAACAGCCGGGTCAGACGCGTGCGCAGTTCGCCCTGGGCCGCGCGTGCTGCGTCGAGCACGGGGGTCGCGGCGCGGACGGCCTCGGTGTCGTCGAGGCGGGGGACGGGGAAGGGCGTCGACACGCGCACCACGGCGGAGTCGCGGGACGAGACGATCTCGACGTGGACGTTCTTGGCATCCACGCCGACGATGTCGGCGGCGGCCCGCTCGGCCGTCTTCTGCAGCACGCGGTCGGCGATGTTCACCCGACCGGCGGGGAGGCCGGGGCCGGCAACCGTGGTGCGGTTGCCGACCCCGGGGGAAGCGGTGACGGTGGTCACGATGTGCTCCGACCCTTGAAGGCGTTGACGACGTTGCGGACGTCGATCTCACCCGCGGTCATGCGGGCGACGACCACACCGATCGCCATGAACAGGGCGACGAGGATGAATCCCCAGAAGCCGAAGATCAGGGCGCTGAGGGCCAGCACCAGGCCGGCGAGCGCGCCCTTCGTGCTGACGCTCACTGGACGCGCTTCTCGGACTCGGCGTCGTTGTTCTCGTCGCCCGGGATGTGGACGTCGTTCACGTCGACGTTGACCTCGACGACCTCGAGGCCGACGAGACGGTTGATCGCACCGGCGACGCGGGCGCGCACCTGGTCGGCGACCTCCTGGATGGGGGCGCCGTACTCGACGACGATGGTGACGTCGGCGGCGGCCTGGGTCTCGCCCACCTCGACCTTGACGCCCTGCGTCAGGTCGGTGGCGTTCATGGCGTCGCGGATGGCGCCGAGGGCGCGGGCTCCGCCGCCACCGAGGGCGTACACGCCGGTGACCTCGCGGGCCGCGATGCCGGCGACCTTGGCGACGACGCCTTCGGCGATCGTGGTCTTGCCTTCGGTGTGGGCCTCCGGGCCGCGTCCGCCGAGGGGGCGGTTCACGCGCGACGCCGCCTGGGGGACGTTCTGCGCAGCGGGAGTGGTGGTGGTGTCGGTAGCCATGTCCGTGCCTTTCGATGTCTGGACCCGGTTGCTCCGGGGTGGCGCTTCGGCCTACATGACTAAGACGTAGTGGGTGGGGGAATCGTCACGCCGCGCTTGAAAAATCTCGAAGAATCTGTATTCGACAGAATGGGAAAGGCCGATTCCCGCAGGATTGCGGAGATGAGCGCGGTCCCACCGCCCGATGCGGTGCGCCGCGGAATCGCGCGGAATCGACGGTCTTTCCGCCGCCCGTGGGGCCCGAACGCGGGCGTACGCTCGACCCATGCCCCCCATCTCGCTCGCGGCCAGGTCCTGACGTGGGCCGCCTCACCGCCTCCCGTCGCGTCACGCGTCTCACCCTCGACGGCGTGAACAGGCAGAGACCGGATGCCGTGGCGGTGGAGGAACCGCTCGAGATCCGCGTCGCCGGCACCCCCCTGTCGGTGACCATGCGCACGCCCGGTCACGACGTCGAACTCGCCGCCGGGTTCCTCGTCTCGGAGGGCGTCATCAGCCGTGGCGACCAGTTCTCTCGCGCGATCCACTGCGGGGGGCCCGGGACGGGCGGCGCCGAGGGCAACACCTACAACGTCCTCGACCTGACCCTCGCGCCGGGAGTGGACCTGCCCTCCCCCGACATCGCGCGCTCCTTCTACACGACGAGCTCGTGCGGGGTCTGCGGCACGGCGTCGATCGAGGCCGTCGAGAAGGTGTCGAGCTACGACGTCGCCTCCGACGGCATCCGGGTCTCGGCCCACGACGTCGCCGCCTTCCCCGATCGCCTGCGCGAGCAGCAGAAGACCTTCGACAAGACCGGCGGACTCCACGGCGCGGCGCTCTTCGACGTCGCCACCGGCGAGCTGCTCGTCGCCCGCGAAGACGTGGGACGCCACAACGCGGTCGACAAGGTGGTCGGCTGGGCCCTGCTGAACGACCGTCTGCCGCTGCGCGGTACCGTGCTACACGTGTCGGGCCGCGTGAGCTTCGAGCTCGTGCAGAAGGCCGTGATGGCCGGCATCCCGATGCTCTCCGCCGTCTCGGCGCCCTCGTCGCTCGCGATCGAGCTCGCCGAGCGCGCGGGTCTCACCCTCGCCGCCTTCGTGCGGGGCAACAGCATGAATCTGTACACGCGGACGGATCGCATCATCGCACCGTCCACAACCCCCGCGACGACCGACCTCGCGAGCGTACGCTGACGACGACCGGATGCCACGGGCCCGGCGCCACGACCATCGGAGGAACTGTTATGGGTGAGTCGTTCGGATTGATGACCGAAGAGCCGCGCCAGGGGGGCCTCGGCCCGCAGGTCGACGGCGACTGGTCGAGCACCGGTGCCTACGAGCACCCGGCCGCCGGCTGGGGCGCCGCCCTCACCGTCGGCAAGGTGCTCTACGAACAGCGCCAGCCGATCGCGGGCACCAAGGCGATGTTCACGATGAACCACCCGAAGAGCGGTTTCGACTGCCCCGGGTGCGCCTGGCCCGACGACAAAGGCGTCACCCTCGACATCTGCGAGAACGGCATCAAGCACGTCACGTGGGAGATGACCCACAAGCGGGTCGGTAAAGAGTTCTTCGCCGAGAACTCCGTGAGCGAGCTGTCGCAGTGGAGCGACTTCGAACTCGAAGACGCCGGTCGCCTCGTCGGTCCGATGGTCTACGACGCCGAGACCGACCACTACGTGCCGATCTCGTGGAATGACGCGTTCCGCATGATCGCGCAGCACCTCACCGCGCTGGAATCCCCCGATCAGGCGGCCTTCTACACGTCGGGGCGCCTCAGCAACGAGGCCTCGTTCCTCTACCAGCTGTTCGCGCGCGAGCTCGGGACGAACAACCTCCCCGACTGCTCGAACATGTGCCACGAGGGCTCGGGTCGTGGGCTCACGGCATCCCTCGCCACCGGCAAGGGCACCGCAGACCTCGAGGACTGGGAGAACGCCGACGCGCTGTTCGTCCTCGGCGTCAACGCGGCCTCGAACGCCCCGCGCATGCTCACCAGCCTCGCCGAGGCGATCGACCGCGGCGCTCAGGTCGTGCACGTGAACCCGCTGCGCGAGGTCGCCGGCACCCGCACGATCGTGCCGCACGAGATCGTCGACATGGCGACCTTCCACTCCACCCCGACCAGCACGATGAACTTGCAGGTGCGCCCCGGCGGCGACCTCGCCCTCATCCGCGGCATGGCCAAGGTGGTCTTCGAGGCCTCGGCGACCGACCCCACCGCGATCGATCTGGCGTTCCTCGACCAGTACACGAGCGGGCTCGACGAGTACCGCGCGATGGTCGAGGCGACGACGTGGGCCGAACTCGTCGAGCAGGCGGGTCTGACCGAGACCGAGATCCGCCAGGCCGCGGCGGTCTACCTCGCCTCGGAGCGCTGCGTCATCAGCTGGTGCCTCGGCGTCAGCCAGCACCAGCACGGCGTCGACACCGTGCGCGAGATCGTCAACCTGCTGCTGCTGCGCGGCAACGTCGGGCGCACGGGCACCGGCCCCTCGCCCGTGCGCGGTCACAGCAACGTGCAGGGCAACCGCACCTGCGGCATCAACCACAAGCCCACCGAGGACTGGCTCGCGAAGCTCGACGAGGTCTGCGGCATCACCTCGCCCCGCGAGCCCGGCCTCGACACCGTGCACACGGTCGCGGCGCTGCACCGCGGCGACCTCAAGGTCTTCCTCGGCATGGGCGGCAACTTCGTGCGGGCCGCTCCCGACACCAAGCTCACCGCCGAGGGCATGGGACGCTGCGAGTTGACCGCGCACGTGAGCACGAAGCTCAACCGCAGCCACCTCACCCACGGCAAGGCGGCGCTTATTCTCCCGTGCCTCGGCCGCACCGAGCGCGACGAGCAGGAGTCGGGGCCCCAGTCGATCTCGACCGAGGATGCCATGAGCTCCGTCATGCTCTCGCTCGGCTCTCGCAAGCCCGCCTCCCCGCACCTGCTGAGCGAGCCCGAGATCATCGCGCGCATCGCCCGCGCGACCATGCCCGAGTCGGCGACGCCGTGGGAGTGGTACGTCGGCGACTACGACCGCATCCGCGACACGATGGCCAAGGCGCTGCCCGGCTTCGAGGGCTTCAACCAGCTGGTGCGCCAGCCCTACGGCTTCCGCATCCCGCAGCCCGCGCGCGAGCGCGACTTCCAGACGCCGTCGGGCAAGGCCGAGTTCTCGCACGCCGAGCTGCCGAACGTCATCCCCGAAGAGGCCGACGTGCTGGTGCTGCAGACCATGCGCTCGCACGACCAGTGGAACACCACCATCTACTCGGCCGACGACCGCTACCGCGGCGTGCGCAACATCCGCGAGCTCGTCTTCATGAACCGGCGCGACATGAAGGAGCGCGGCATCGCCGAGGGCGACCTCGTCGACATCGTCGCCACTTCGCGCGACGGCTCGGTGCGCAGCGTCACGGCGTTCCGCGCACTGGAGTACGACACCCCGCGCGGCAGCGCCGCCGGGTACTTCCCCGAGATGAACGTGCTGCTCGGCCCCGACGACTACAGCCGTCAGAGCGACCAGCCGCTGATGAAGGACATCCGGGTGCGCATCGCGAAGACGGCCTGACGCCGGGAGGGGTCGAGACCGCGGAGCCTGCGACCCCTCAGAGATCGAGCTGCCAGAGCGCCTGGGTCGTCGTGACGCGCAGCGCGTCGGCGGCGTCGGCGAGCGCGCGCTCCGCGCCCACGACCTCGCTCATCGAGAAGACGCGCGATCCGACGGCGTCCGCGCCGACGGCCCCGGCGATGACGACCGCCGGCACCCGGTGGCGAGCGGCGACCGAGAGCACGTGCCCCGGCCCCTTGCCCGCGATGCTCGTGGCATCGAAGGCCCCCTCCCCGGTGAGGGCGAGGTCCGACTCGGCGAGCGCTTCGCTCAGTTCGAGGGCATCCGCGACGAAGGCCGCACCGTCGACGACCTCGGCGCCGGCCGCGAGAAGGGCGCCCGAGAGACCACCGGCGGCCCCCGACCTCGGCACGACCGAGACGTCGAGTCCGAAGCGCTCGGCCCAGTCCGCGGCATCCGCCCGCAATCTCTCCGTCAGGCGCTCGACGAGTTCGGCGTCGGCGCCCTTCTGGGGGCCGAACACCTCGGCCGCGTGCACGAACGTGGTGGTCGTGTCGGTGAGTACCGTCACCTGGCCGGGGGCGAACGGCACGTGGTCGCCGAGCGCCTCGATCGCCCCGCGGCCGCCGTCGGTCGCCGCGACGCCGCCCGTGCCCACCACGATGCGGATCGACCCCGAGTCGAGCGCGAGCCCGATGAGCTCGCCGACGCCCCGCGTCGTCGCGCCCCAGGGGTCATTGGCCTCCGCTCCTCCGGCGAGGACGAGTCCGGATGCCGCTGCCGACTCGATCACGGCGGCTCGACCGTCGAGGCGCCAGGCCGCGTGCACGGGTTCGCCGAGCGGTCCGGTCACCTCGTCGTGGACGTTGGCCCCGCCGAGGGCGTCGAGCGTTCCGTCTCCGCCGTCGGCCATCGGCACGATCGCGATCTCGGCGCCGGGCCATCGGTCGCGCACGGCCAGGGCCATGGCATCCGCCGCCTCTCGCGCGGTCAGCGTGCCCTTGAACTTGTCGGGGGCGATGACGATGCGCATGGGCGTCCTCTCAGCGGACTGCTGACGGCGCAGCCCCGTCCATCTTGCCCCGAGCTGTCGCGCAGGCTCAGCGATCCGCACATCGTCAGCCCGGAGGCCGCGAACCCGACCGATTTTCTGCAGATCGCTGAGGTTGCGCTCCGACGCTGCGGGAGACCCCGGGCATGTCGGCGGTCCCAACTAGACTGACTGGCGTCCGGCCCCTGCGATCTTGGAGCTCAGCCGCGTGACCACCCCGAACCCCGCCGCCCGTACCGCTCTTGCGGACACCGTCGACAACGCGATCGCCACGCCCGAGAAAGAGCAGCCCTACGGCGCTCTCGGTCTGAAGAGCGACGAGTACGCGAAGATCCGCGAGATCCTGGGCCGCCGCCCCACCAGCGGCGAGCTCGCGATGTACTCGGTCATGTGGAGCGAGCACTGCTCCTACAAGTCGAGCAAGATCTATCTCCGTCAGTTCGGCCAGAAGGTCAGCGACGAGATGAAGACCCGCCTCATGGTGGGCATGGGTCAGAACGCCGGCGTCGTCGACGTGGGCGACGGCTGGGCGGTCACCTTCAAGGTCGAGTCGCACAACCACCCCAGCTACATCGAGCCCTTCCAGGGCGCGGCCACCGGCGTCGGCGGCATCGTGCGCGACATCATCTCGATGGGCGCGCGCCCGGTCGCGGTGATGGACCAGCTGCGCTTCGGCGCGATCGACCACCCCGACACCCCGCGCGTCGTGCACGGCGTGACCAGCGGCATCTCGTTCTACGGCAACTGCCTGGGCCTGCCGAACATCGGCGGCGAGACCGTGTTCGACGCGGTCTACCAGGGCAACCCGCTCGTCAACGCCCTCGCGGTGGGCGTCATGCGCCACGAAGACATCAAGCTCGCCAACGCCACCGGCGTGGGCAACAAGGTCGTGCTGTTCGGCGCCCGCACGGGTGGCGACGGCATCGGCGGCGCGAGCATCCTGGCATCCGACACCTTCGCCGACGGCGGACCCACCAAGCGCCCCGCGGTGCAGGTGGGCGACCCGTTCGCCGAGAAGGTGCTCATCGAGTGCTGCCTCGAGCTGTACCGCGACGACCTGGTCGAGGCGATCCAAGACCTCGGCGCCGCGGGCATCTCGTGCGCCACGAGCGAGCTCGCCGCCAACGGCGACAGCGGCATGAAGGTCGAGCTGTCGAAGGTGCTGCTGCGCGACCCCTCGCTGACGCCCGAAGAGATCCTCATGTCGGAGTCGCAGGAGCGCATGATGGCGATCGTCGCGCCCGAGAAGCTCGACGCGTTCCTCGCCGTCGTCGGCAAGTGGGACGTCGAGACCAGCGTGCTCGGCGAGGTCACCGGAGACGGCCGCCTCGTCATCGACTGGTACGGCGAGCGCATCGTCGACGTCGACCCCTCGACCGTCGCGGTCGACGGCCCCGTCTACGAGCGCCCGGTCGCGTACCCTACGTGGATCGACGCGCTCAACGACGACAGCGCCGCGAAGCTGGAACGGGCGACGGATGCCGACACCCTCCGCGACCAGTTCACGACCCTCGTCGCGAGCCCCAACCTCGCCGACACCTCGTGGATCACGAACCAGTACGACTACTACGTGCTCGGCAACACGGCGCTGAGCTTCCCCGACGACGCCGGCATGATCCGCGTCGACGAGGAGACCGGTCTCGGCTTCGCGATCGCGACCGACTGCAACGGCCGCTACAACCAGCTCGACCCCTACAACGGCGCGAAGCTCGCCCTCGCCGAGGCGTACCGCAACGTCGCCGTCACGGGTGCCGTGCCCACGGCCGTCACCGACTGCCTCAACTTCGGCAGTCCCGAGAACCCCGAGGTCATGTGGCAGTTCAGCCAGGCCGTCGAGGGCCTGAGCGACGGCTGCCTCGAACTCGGCATCCCGGTCACCGGCGGCAACGTCTCGTTCTACAACCAGACCGGCGACCAGCCGATCCACCCGACCCCCGTCGTGGGCGTCCTGGGCATCATCGACGACGTCGCGGCCCGCATCCCCAGCGGATGGCAGGACGCCGGCGAGAACCTCTACCTGCTCGGCGTCACCGCCGACGAGCTCGACGGCTCGCAGTGGGCGGGCACGATCCACGATCACCTCGGCGGACGCCCGCCGAAGGTCGACCTCGCCATGGAGCGCAAGCTCGCCGAGCTGCTGCAGGCCGCAGGATCCCAGTCGCTGGTCTCGAGCGCGCACGACCTGTCGTCGGGCGGTCTTGCTCAGACCCTCGCCGAGGGCGTCATGCGCTTCGGCGTCGGTGCCCGCGTCTGGATCACCGAGCTCATGGAGCGCGACGGCGTGGATGCCACGGCCGCCCTGTTCAGCGAGTCGACCGGCCGCGTGCTGGTCAGCGTGCCCCGCGAAGAAGACGTGAAGTTCCGCGGACTCTGCGACGGCCGCGGCTACCCGGTGCTGCGCATCGGCGTGACCGACGTCGAGCCCGGCACCGAGGCCACCCTCGAGATCCAGGACGTCTTCACCGTTCCCGTCTCGGAGCTGCGCCGCCTCTCGAACGAGACGCTCCCCGCGGTCTTCGGGCCCACCGTGTCGGAGCCGGTGGCCTGAGCCCCGGGCCCCGGCCCTGCCCCGCACCCCCGCAACGACGAGAGGAGACGCGCGATGACCGATGAAG
Organism: Microbacterium sp. BH-3-3-3; assembly: GCF_007679045.1. GTDB lineage: Bacteria > Actinomycetota > Actinomycetes > Actinomycetales > Microbacteriaceae > Microbacterium > Microbacterium algihabitans. The sequence continues at coordinate 1,307,720 of NZ_VEFS01000001.1, forward strand.
ACGACGACATGACCGTGTTCAGCGACAAGCGTCAGAAGCGCGTCAAGATCACCGCGTGGGTCGTGATCGGCGCGCTCGTGCTCACCGGCGGCGGCGCGACGGTCATCTCGCTGATCCTGGGCTGAGCCCCGCGATCCCCACATGAGGGCGTTGCGGGTGGCTTGCGGATTCCGGCCTGACGCCCAGCGTGGTGTCGGAGGCCCGTCGTAGCATGGGCACGTGGAACCGCTGATGGCCCTGTTGGTCGACTGGTGGTGGATCGGCCCCGCGGCGGCCGGTGCGGGCACCGTCGGCTGGATCGGCGTGCGCCGCTCACGCCAGCGCGCGCTTCCCGCCGGCACCACGACCACCACCGATCGCGCCGCCCGTGCGTGGGCCTCGCGTCCGCTGGGCAAGTCGGCCGCCCGCCGTCTCGAGCTCGACGCGGCGACGCTCGACCTGCAGACCGCCCGCACGGCGGTCATGCGCGGCCGCGCCGAGATCAAGGTCGCCGACGCCGAGGTCGTGCGCGCGCAGGCCGAGCGCGCGGCATCGCGCGTCTCGAACGACCAGGTGGCTGCCGCCCGGGCACGACTCGCCGACGCGCAGCGCGACCTGCGCGCGGCCATGGCCGAGGTGCGGGCGCGGCGTGCGGGCGTGAAGGCGGCGAAGGCGATGCTCCCGGCGATCCGCTCGGGCAGCGCGCCCCTGCCTGTCGCGCGATTGCTCGCCGAGCACGACGCGATCCTGATGCGCTGGATGACCTACGAGACCGACCCGGCCCTCGCGATCGATTACCCCCAGATGAGCGACTCCCGCTCTCCCCTGCTCGCCGAGTTCCTGCGCGCGCACGAGCGGGCGCAGTGGCTCCGGCCGGCCTCGGTGCAGACGCGCCTGGCTCCCGCCGACTTCCTCGCTTATCGCGACGCCGTGCGTCGCACCGCCCACGCCTTCGATCGCGCCGAGCGTGCCGCGCGCCGTGGCGGAGAGCAGCCGCGGCTCGAGGCCGACGACGCGTGGGGCCGCATGGCATCCGACCTCGCCGAGACCGCGCAGCGCGCTCTCGCACGGTCGATGGAGTCGGTCGGTCGGGCAGCCGCTCGCAGCTGGAGCGAGCGCGGCGCGAAGCGCGCGCAGAAGAAGACTCCGGATGCCGAGGCCCCCCGGCCGCAAGACGGCTCGGTCTGGCCGCCTCCCGCACGAGACCGGCCGCGTCCGCCCGCTTCCTGAGAGGGGCCGAGAACAGCGGCGTAGCATGGCGCCGTGAATGAGTTCTGGACCTTCGCCGGGCACTACTGGTGGCTCGTGTTCCCCGTCTTCGGGATGACGATGGGTGCCATCAACGCGCGCGTGAAGCATCGCGAGGTCACGGCTCGACGCCGCCACCGCGAGCAGCTCGAGCTGCTGAAGGCCCAGGGTGGAACGATGGCCGTCTCGACTGCCGGCGGTGCCGGTGCGGCCGCGCCGATCGGTGCGGCATCCGTCGCCTCCCGCGAGAGTACCCAGAAGCGCGTCGTCGCCGCGCAAGACCAGGTGACCCACCGGTGGCTGGAGTACGAACTCGACGCCGCCAAGCTCATCAGCTACCCCGCGATGAGCGACGGGCGCCAGCCGCTCACGGCCGCCTTCCTGCGCGCGAAGAAGGTCGCCGACAACCTGCGTCCCGCCGACGGCGAGATCCTCTCGCCCGAGCAACTCAAGGAGTACCGCGACGCCGTCACCGACTACGAGGTCGCCTTCGACGTGGCCGAGCGCGACGCCCGCCGCGTGAAGGATGCCGCCTTCACCGCCGATGAGCGCAAACGCCTCGACACCGCGAATAAGCTGCTCACGGTCGCCACCGACCAGGCCGCGACCCGCAACGAGCGACAGCTCGCCTACCGCCGCGTGCGCGAAGAGCTCGACGGCCTCATCCTGCTGTCCGACGACGCCGTCGACGTGCTCGAGAAGAAGGTCGCGCTCGAGCTCCCCCGCGAGCGCTCGACGCCCCCGGCATCCGGACCCTCGGCGGAGGCCGCGCCCGGCTCCGTCGCCTGATCCTGCGGGCGCCAGGCTCACCAGAATCAGACGATCGCGACAGAGTCGGACCGCCCGGCCTGCGGCGTCCCCCCGCGGGTATGCGAACCCGATTCACCGGGTGAATCGGGGCGCCACCCCCGTCAGCGCGCCCGACGAATGCGCACCGGGCCGCGCGCCGTGGTCACGTCGACCACCTCGCCCTTCTGCGTGACCTCGACCTCGCCGAGCTCGACCAACGATCGCGCGGCGTCGCGTGCGGGCTGCATGAGGTCGCGCCAGTCGTCGCCGCCGACCAATCGCGCCGCCTCGGAGGGGCAGATGGTCTTGTCGGCGTCGCGCGCGGCGAGCAGTTCGCGGATGGATGCCACGAGGCGGGGATCCGCAGCAGATGACGAGGCCATGTGTCCAGTGTCCCCCCGCGAAAAGGGGCCGGGGCCAGACTGTCCCGGTGATCACCGAGCGCCACGCCCCCGACCTGCCCGGACGCGCCGTCATCGCGCAGCGCTGGAACCGCGCGATCTTCGTGCACTGGCGCATCGATCCGGCGGAGGTCGCCCCCCTGCTGCCCCCGGGGACGCGTCCCGATGTGCACGACGGTTCCGCCTGGGTCGGGCTCGTCCCCTTCGTGCTGAGCGAGTTCCGGTTCCTCCCGCTGCCCCCGGTGCCGTTCGTGGGCTCGTTCACCGAGATCAACGTGCGCACCTACGCCGTCGACGACGAGGGCCGTCGCGGGGTCGTGTTCCGCACCCTCGAGGCCGAACACCTCGCCCCGGTGCTCGCGGCGCAGGCATTGTTCGGCCTGCCCTACCGCTGGGCGCGCGCGGGGGTACGCGCCGACGGCGCGCGGATCGAGTACCGCTCGCGGCGCCACGGGGGTCGGCATCCGTCGACCCGGGTGCGGGCGACTCTCGGCACCGAGACGGTCGACACCCCGCTGTCGCGCTTCCTCACCGCGCGGTGGGGGTTCCACGAGCGACACCTCGGCCGCACGATCTGGGCGGCCAACGCGCACGAGCCCTGGCCGCTCGTGACCGCCGAGCTCGAGGCGCTCGACGACGACCTCGTCGCCGACTCCGGCTTCCCCCAGCTGGCGGGACGCACGCCCGACTCGGTGCTGGCCATGCCCGCCGGCCACCCCGGTTTCATCACGCGTTTCACGGGGGCGCACGCGATCGCCTGAGGCGAGGACTGGCAAAAGTCTTTCACCCGCCTGCGGGTCAACTTCATCTACCCACCCCAGTGACGGGATGTATACGTTCGAGATGGAAGAAACAGCGACTACAGGCGCTGACACTCCCCTGATATGGAAGGAATGTCATGCCCACTCTCAAGCACACAACACTCGGGATCGTCGTCGCTCTGGCGTTCGTCGCCTTCGCCCCTCATCCCGCCCTTGCCGCTGAAACCGCATCGTCAACTCCGCAGGAGACCTTCAACGAGTTCGTTGACGACCTCGCGCTTGCCCCCGCCGGGAAAGAGGAGATTGAGAACTATTTCGCGTCCCTGCCCGAGGCAACGCAGGAAGCAGCAGCAGCAGACCCCTCGACACTCTTCACCTACCCGGAGCCGAGCTCGACTGTGAGCCAAGTCTCGACTACGTCCTCGGGCGAGCATCGGGTTTCCTGTTCTCGGGCCCGGCTGTCCGAACTCTCCAGGTGAACAACCGGCAGGACGTCGAGATCGCCGGCGTCACGCTGATCACATTCAGTCTGAGCCACACCTACGAGGCGCGCGGTGGCTCTGTCACAAGAAACATCGCGTGCAACGGAGCGGCCTCAGGCGTGATCAGCGCATCGTCCTCTCCTTCGACTTGGATCTCGCAAGGCCGAGGAACATGCGAGATTCGCACGAAGGCAAGCGTCTTCGTGAAGGGGGTGCCCTTCCAGTTCACCAAGGTGCACTCGGTCACCACGCAAGCCGGCAATCCCGCCCGGGTCGACGGCAGAATCTACACGGCATGACAGCACAGAGCCGCGCTAGCGTGACCCGTTTGCGCTGGTGGCCAGTAGGCCTGACTGCCGTCGCGATGGTCGCACTGGTTGCTCCACTGCCCACCGGCTGGAACGGTCTTCTCCAAATGGCGGCCGTCGTCCTCGCTGTCGTGGCCCTCTGCGTCGCTCGCGATCGAACGACGCGTGTGATCGCGGCGGCCGTCATCGTCGTCGTCGGGGCCGTGATCTGCGTCCACCTGACGAGCTACGTCGCCGCTGCGCAGTTCGAAGGCACGTTCTCCGACGACGCCGTCCTCGTCGAGTGAACACCGGTTGACGCCGATGGCCCCCTCCGCGCGACGGCGGAGAGGGCTTCGGGCGGAACGCGTCAGTCGCGCTGCGTCGAGAACGCCTCGGGGTACTTCTCGAGCCAGGCGTCGACGGCTTCGGCCTCGCGGCCCTCGCCGTACTCGTTCACCACGAGGTCTTCGAGCGAGCCGTACTGCTCGTCGTCGAGCTGGATGCCCTCGATGAGCTCAGCGGCATCCGGGTACTTCTCGGCGAAGCCCGACGTGCCGAGGAAGTGCAGCGCCTCCGGGTCGCCCATCAGACCCTGGGGGTCTTCGAGGTCTTTCACGTCGTAGGCGTCGTTGGCCCAGAACGGACGCCACAGCGTGACGGCGATGTCCTTCTGCGCCGAGATGGCGTTGTCGAGCTCGGTGAGCATCGCCGCGGTCGACGAGGTGACGAGTTCGAAATCGCTGTTGAGGCCATAGCCGGGCAGCATGGTCTCCTGCGTCTGCTTTGTCAGGCCCGCGCCCGGCTCGATGCCGTAGATGCGGCCGTCGAAGCGGGCCGCGTTGGCCTTGAGCTCCTCGATCGAGTCGATGTCGACGTAGCTGGGCACCGCGATCGTGAGCTTTGCGTTGTCGTAGTACGCGCCGAGGTCTTCGATCTTGTCGCCGTAGCGGTCCATGTACGACTTGTGCGTGAGCTCGGGCCACGCCGAGGGGTAGATGTCGACGTCACCCTGGGCGAGACCGGTGTACAGGGGGCCGGCCTCGGTGAGCGTCTGCATCTCGACGTCGTAGCCGAGCTTGCCGAGCTGGTCCTCGAGCAGGTACGCCGTGCTCAGACCGTCGGTCCACGAGGGCAGGAAGCCGAGCGTGATCGTGCCCTTCTCGCCGCCGCCGCCGGTGCCGCCTTCGGCCTGGTTTCCGCTGGCGCAGCCTGCGAGGGCGAGGGCGCCCAGGGCGCCGAGGGCGAGGGCTGAGGTGAGGTGTCGCGTGTTCATTGCTGTGTTCTCTTCCGTTTCGTATGTGATTCCGTGGGTGCCTTCCCGCGTGAGGGGTCGATTCCTGTCGCCTATCGCGTGCAGAAGCGACAGAAGATGACCCCTCACGCGGAGAAGAAGGGGGCGGATGCCGGAGCTCAGCGCCCGGCCGACACCGGGGTGCGGCGGGTCGGCGTCTGGTCGCGCTCGATGGAGTCGGCGGCATCCGGAGTCGAGGCCGCGGACGTCGCGTCAGCCGCGCGCGCGGCACGGCGACGGCCCAGCACGCCGAGCAGCGATCCGGTGTTGTCGGCGCGGTTGCCGAGCGCGGCGGTGAGGCGGTCGAGGTAGACCGCGAGCACGACGACGCTGAGGCCGGCTTCGACGCCCTTGGGCAGGTTGACCGTCGAAATCGACTCGACGACTTCCTTGCCGAGGCCGTCGGCTCCGACGATGCCGGCGACGACCGCCATCGACAGCGCGAGCATGATGACCTGGTTGATGCCGGCCATGATCGTCGGCATCGCGAGCGGCAGCTGGATGCCGCGCAGGATCTGGCCCGGTGTGGCACCGAAGGCGTGACCGGCCTCGACGGTCTCGGAGTCGACGCCCCGGATGCCGAGCTCAGTCAGACGCACGCCGGGGGGCAGCGCGAAGATCACGGTCGACACGACGCCGGGCACGACGCCGATGCTGAAGAACGTGATGGCGGGGATGAGGTAGACGAAGGCGGGCATCGTCTGCATGAAGTCGAGGATCGGCTTCAGCACTGCCCGCACCGTGGAGTTTCGCGCCGACCAGATGCCGAGCGGCACCGAGATCGCCACGGCGACGACCGTCGCGACGAGCACGAGGGCGAGGGTCTGCATCGCGGTGACCCACTGGCCCATCGCGAGGATCAGCGCGAAGCCGATCACGGTGCCGAGCGCGAGCTTCCACGAGCGCAGGAGCCAGGCGAGCAGAGCCGCCACGACGATGACGACGACGATGGGGGCGGCGAGCAGCATGTCGCTGAGACCGCCGACGAGGAAGCGCACCACGAGGGCGATCACGTCGAACAGGCCGGAGAGGTTGTCGCGGAGCCAGTCGACTCCGGAGTCGACCCAGACGCCGACGGGAATGCGGAAGCCGTTCATCGGGCGACCTCCTGGTTCTCGAGCGACGTGGCATCCGGCGCATCGAGCACCGCGTCGATCTCGGCGGAGGGCAGGGGCTGGGGCAGCACGGTGAGCTCCTCGGTCGAGGTGGGTCCGGGGCCGAGCGCGGCGAGCAGCGTCACGCGCGGGATGACGCCGCTCAGACGGCCCTCGGTGTCGAGCACGGCCAGCGGGAGCGGCGACTCGACCGAGGGGACGAACAGGTTCATCAGCACCTCGTCTTCGTGCACACTCTGCGGCAGCGGCTTGAGCTTCGACAGCAGCGAGCTCTCGCCGGCGCGCACGAGCTTCATGGCGTCGCGGTCGGTGATGATGCCGAGCGGCTTGCGGTCGCGGTCGGTGACGTAGACGGCCGACATGTAGGCGTCGCGCATCTGGCGCAGCGCCGTGCGCGGGCCGGCCGAGGCCTCGACGCGCGGACGCGGACGCTCCATGACGTTGCCCGCGGTGAGCACGCGGGCACGGTCGACGTCTTGCACGAACTGCTCGACGTAGTCATTGGCGGGGTCGGTGAGGATGTCTTCGGGCGTGCCGATCTGCACGATGCGCCCGTCGCGCATGACGGCGATGCGGTCGCCGAGGAACATGGCCTCGTTGAGGTCGTGGGTGATGAAGACGATCGTCTTCTTCAGCGTGCGCTGCAGCTCGAGCAGCTGCTCCTGCATCTCGCGGCGGATGAGCGGGTCGAGGGCGCTGAACGCCTCGTCCATCAGGAGCACGTCGGTGTCGGCGGCGAGGGCGCGGGCGATGCCGACGCGCTGCTGCATTCCGCCCGACAGCGCCGAGGGGAGCTTGTCGCCCCAGCCCTCGAGGCCCACGAGGTTGAGGATCTCGTTCGCCTTCGCGAGCCGCTCGGCCTTGTCGACGCCGCGCAGTTCGAGCGGGTAGGCGACGTTGGCCGCGACCGTCCGGTGCGGGAGGAGCGCGAAGTGCTGGAAGACCATCGCGAGACGGTCGCGGCGCAGCGAGCGCAGACGCGACGAGCTCACGCCGGTGAGGGCGTCGCCCTGCACCTCGACGGTTCCCGCGGTGGCCTCGTGCAGGCCGTTCAGCATGCGGATGATCGTGGACTTGCCGGAGCCGGACAGGCCCATGATGACGAAGATCTCGCCGGGCTGGACCTCGAAGCTCGCGTCGATCACGGCGGCGGTCCCCTGCTCGGAGACCTCGCTGCGCGAGGAACCGGCGCGGAGTTTCTCGACGGCGGCCTGAGGAGCGCGGCCGAAGACCTTGAACAGGTTCTTCGCCGCAAGGGCGGGTGTCGATAGGGCAGGCGGGTGGGTCACTGTGTGCACCTCAGCGGCCTTCGGGTGGCCGCAGCGGTCACGCCCGGGTGGCAGCCGTCTGCGCTCTCCGGGGGGAGGAGCGCGTCAGCGCCGGACATCGGATCCGGCGCCCAGGCCGCCGACCGTACGCTCACCGGTTCGACTCCCCCGAGTCGTCACCGGCGACCGCGGACTGGTCGGGTGGGCGGCCCCGTCAAGGGCCTCCACCAACGTTTCACGCCCATGGATCGCCTGGCAAATCGCCGGTCGGCTTGAGATCGCGGATGCCGTGTGGCACGCGCGCACGTGTGAATCGGTGCGGTCCGGTGGTGGGGGTCGACCGTCGCTGCTCGAGGCCCGGGCGTGTCGCGACGCCTCTTGCGCGAAGGCTCGGGGATGTGGCATCCGGAACCTTCCGCGCCCGGCGGCAGGGCCAAACCGGGCGGGGCGTCAGTCGGCGGCGGGCTGCTCCGCGGCCGAGCGGTGGTGGCGGATGACCTCGGCGACGACGAAGTTGAACCACTTCTCGGCGAAGACCGGATCGAGGTCGGCGTCTTCGGCCAGACGCATGAGCCGAGCGATCTGCTGCTCTTCGCGGGCGGGGTCGGATGCCGGCATGCCGTGCTTCGCCTTGAGCACCCCGACCTGCTTGGTGCAGCGGAAGCGCTCGGCCAGCAAGAAGATCAACGCGGCGTCGATGTTGTCGATGCTGCCCCGCAGCCCCTGCAGGATGGTCGAAGCGTCGGCGTCGGTCATGTGGCCTCCCAGATCGCTCCGACCCTACCGCGCCGCGCGCGCCCCCGAGCGCGGCTCCCAGGGAGTCCTACAGTGGCACCATGAGCCGATCGACGCGCCCCGACCCCACCGCCGAAGGCGCGGACGCCGGGGCGTCCACCTCGCGCGACCGACCGATGTGGTCGGCGCTGTCACGGCCCTATGCGGCGGGGTTCTTCCTCACGCTCGGCGGTCTGACCGCCCTTCTTCTCGCCCTGGCTCTGGGCAAGCTCTCGACGGTGCTGATCTATATCGCGATCGCGCTGTTCGTGGCCCTCGCGCTCGACCCCCTGGTGCGCCTCCTCGTGCGCCGCGGGCTCTCGCGCGCGTGGTCGATCGTCATCGTGTTCGGCGGCCTGGCCGTCATCCTCGCGGGGGCGCTCTGGCTGCTGATCCCGCCGGTCGTGCGGCAGGTCGAGCAGTTCGTCGGTGACATCCCCTCGTTCGTGAACGACCTGATCGACAGCGAGGCCGTGCGCTGGGTCGAGACCAACTTCGGCGACAGCCTCGGCGACATCCTCAAAGAGATCCAGAACTTCGCCACGAACCCGTCGAACATCGCCGCGATCGGCGGCGGCCTGCTGCAGGTCGGCATCGGGATCGGCGAGTTCATCTCGGGCGCGATCATCGTGCTCGTGCTGAGCCTGTACTTCCTGGCCTCGCTGCCGAAGATGAAGAACAGCCTCGTGCGCCTCAGCCCCGCTCGAAGCCGCGAGACCGTCGCCGACATGACGGGGCAGATCACCGACTCGGTTGGTGGCTACCTCGCCGGCATGGTCGTGCTGGCCCTGTGCAACGCGGTGTTCGCGTTCATCGTGTTGACGATCCTGCAGCAGCCGTTCGCCGCCCTGCTCGCAGCACTCGCCTTCGGCATCACGCTGATCCCCCTCGTCGGATCCGTGCTCTTCTGGGCGACGGCGACGCTGTTCACTCTGCTAGTGAGCCCGACGGCCGGTCTGTGGTTCGCGGTGATCTATCTCGCGTACATGCAGGTCGAGGCATACGTCCTGACGCCCCGCGTGATGAACCGCACGATCTCGATCCCCGGCGCGCTCGTCGTCATCGGCGCACTCGTCGGCGGCACGCTGCTCGGCCTGCTCGGTGCGCTGGTTGCGATCCCGGTGACGGCCTCAGTTCTGCTGATCATCAAGCAGATCGTGATTCCGCGCCAGGACGCGAAGAAGTAGCCCGCGCGCGACCAGAGCGCGCGCAGGCTCAGCGCCGGGGCAGCAGCCGCGTCGGCGACGGCGACGGCGTGCGGTGTCGCACGCGACCGGGCACCCCGGTGCGGGCGTCGAGCGGGAGCGACACGATCTCGTCGGCGAGCTGACCCGCGACGAGCAGCATGTCGTCGACCACCACGTGGTGTCGGGGCCAGTGCGTGCCGGTTTCGGCGAGCGCGAGCAGCTGCAGGGCTTCACCGCCGCCGCGCACCGACAGCACGCCGACGGTGTCGCTGCCGCGCACGCCGGCGTAGAGCGTGGTTCCGTCGCGGCCCATGCTGAGCTCTGCGGCGGTGTCGGTCTCGAGCGAACCGAGCAGCGGCTCCCCCGACACGACACTCCAGCGTCCCTCGCGGTCGGCGCCCAGCACGAAGACCTCGCGACTGAGCTCGGTCACGACGTAGAAGAAGCCCGACGGATGCCACAGACCGTGCCGCGGTCCGCTGCCTTTCGGCAGCACGACCTCTTGCACGAGACGCAGGCCCTGAGCGCCGGAGCGCCAGAACCGCACGAGGTCGAGCCCCATGTCGGTGGTGGCGATGAGGCCGCCCGGCAGGAAGGTGGCCTGGTGGGCCCGCGAGACGCGATCACCCGCGAGAGCCTCTTCCGACTCGGCATCCGTCTCGGGCACGTCGTCGTAGCCGGGCACGAGGTGCGAGAACTCCTCGCCGACCGCTTCGCGCACCGCGCGCGCGGCCGCGGCCAGATCGGGCACGACCGCGCCCGAGACGCGTGCGCCCGTCGACTGGGTCGGCCCCTCGGTCGACGAGCCGTACGGGTCGACAGCCTCCGCGGCGATCTGCGGGCGGGAGGGTCGCCCGGCGGCGTCGAGGTCGATGCGCACGATGCGACCGTCGCCCCAGCAGCTCGCGATGAGGAACGACGCGTCGGGAGAGACGGCCACGTGGCACACCGCGGCACCCGCGTCGACGGGCGCGCTGACCGCCGCGAGCCGCGTCTCGGACGTCCGCCGATAGGCCTGCACCGTGCCGTCGGACTCGAGGGCCGCATAGAGCAGGTCGTGCGTCGGGTGCGCCGCGATCCACGACGGCGAGCCGGGCGCGGCCACGGCCGTGCCGACCATGCCCAGCGGACCACCGGCGCTCTGCGCGTCGGCCTCGCCCGCCTGCAGGATGCCAATGCCCTCGGCCGAGCCCGCGTCGGAGGCGTACGCGCCGACCCAGAAGCGCATCAGTCGATGAGGTCGTGGCGCACGATCACCTGATCGCGGGCCGGGCCCACGCCGATGACCGAGATGCGGGTTCCGCTCATCTTCTCGAGCGCCAGCACGTAGTCCTGCGCGGTCTGCGGCAGGTCTTCGAACGTGCGCGCCGACGAGATGTCTTCGCTCCAACCGGGGAAGTTCTCGAGGATGGGCTTCGCGTGGTGGAAGTCGGTCTGGTTGACCGGGAGGTCGTCGTATCGAACGCCGTCGACGTCGTAGGCGACGCACACGGGGATCTGCTCGAGACCGCCGAGGATGTCGAGCTTGGTCAGCACGAGGTCGGTGATGCCGTTGATGCGCGTCGCGTAGCGCGTGATGGGCGCGTCGTACCAGCCGACGCGGCGCGGGCGACCGGTGGTCGTGCCGAACTCGAACCCGCGCGAGCGCAGCCAGTCGCCGCTCTCGTCGAACAGCTCGGTCGGGAAGGGGCCGGAGCCGACACGCGTCGTGTAGGCCTTGACGATGCCCACGATGCGGTCGAGGCGGTTGGGGCCGACGCCCGAGCCGGTCGAGGCGCCGCCGGCGGTCGCCGACGACGAGGTCACGAACGGGTAGGTGCCGTGGTCGATGTCGAGCATGGTGGCCTGGCCGCCCTCGAACACCACGACGTCGCCGGCCTCGAGAGCGTCGTTGAGCAGCAGCGAGGTGTCGGCGACCATGGGGCGCACGCGCTCGGCGTACGACAGCAGGTCGTCGACGACCTCGTCGGCCGTGATCGACCGGCGGTTGAAGATCTTCACCAACAGGTGGTTCTTGTGGTCGAGGGCGCCCTCGACCTTCTGGCGCAGGATGTTCTCGTCGAAGAGGTCTTGCACGCGGATGCCGACGCGGTTGATCTTGTCGGCGTAGGCCGGGCCGATGCCGCGACCGGTGGTGCCGATCATGCGCTTGCCGAGGAAGCGCTCGGTGACCTTGTCGAGCGTTCGGTGGTACTGCGTGATGATGTGCGCGTTGGCGCTGATCTTCAGGCGGCTCGTGTCGAGGCCGCGCGCGTTGAGCGCCTCGAGCTCGTTGAAGAGCACCTCGAGGTCGACGACGACGCCGTTGCCGATCACGGGGTTGACGCCCGGAGACAGGATGCCGCTGGGGAGCAGGTGCAGCGCGTACTTCTCGTCGCCGATGACGACGGTGTGGCCGGCGTTGTTGCCGCCGTTGAACTTCACCACCCAGTCGGTGCGCTCACCGAGCAGGTCGGTGGCCTTGCCCTTGCCTTCGTCGCCCCACTGGACGCCGACGATCACGATTCCGGGCATGAGTGCTCCTCGCATGTTGTCCGGCGGTACACCCCATCCTATCGAGCGGGTCCGACACGGCCCCGCGCAACCCCGGCCCGCCGGGCGTGCACCTCGCTAGCCTGGGCGCATGATCCGCTCTCGGGGATGGGCCACCGGCTGGAACGCGGCGCGCGTGGTGATCGCCGCGCTCATCGTCGTCGCGGTCGTGGCGCAGTTCGTCTCGACGTTCAACGAGGCCGTCGCCCGAGGTCGCGACACCACGACGGTGGTCGCCAACTTCTTCAGCTTCTTCACGATCCTCTCGAACGTGTCGGCGGCGATCGTGCTGGTGCTGCTGGGCGTGCGGTTCTTCGCCCGACGACGCCGCGTCGAGGTCGATCCCGCGGGGCTCGCGACCGCCCTCGCCTTCGTGTCGACGTACATGATCGTCACCGGCATCGTCTACAACCTGCTGCTGCGCGGGCTCCCCCTGCAGCCCGACACCGTCGGCTGGTCGAACGAGATCCTGCACGTGTGGGGGCCGCTGTTCCTTCTGCTCGACGTGCTCCTCGGGCCCGGCCGACGCCGGCTGGCCTGGGCGGCGGCCTTCGGCGCGGCGATCTTCCCGATCGCGTGGATCGTCTACACGCTGCTGCGCGCGCCCATGATCACGAACCCCACGACGGGTGCGCCCTACTGGTACCCCTACCCCTTCCTCGACCCCAACTCCGGCGGGTGGGGGAGCGTGGTGGTCTACATCATCGTGATCGCGGTCGCCATCGTCGCGTTGGCCTTCGGGGTGGTCGCGATCGGGCGGGCACGCGGCATCCGGATGCCGAGCACGCACGCGACCTGACGGCTGCGACGCCTACCCTGGGACGCGTGCGTACCCGACTGATGTCCGCGGCCCTGGCCGCCTCCGCCCTGCTCCTGCTCGCCGGCTGCGCGTCGGGCACCTCCGGCGATGCGGCTCCCGCACCCGCCTCGAGCGCTGCATCGGGCGACTGCTCGTACGCGGCGTCGGGTCAGGCCGCGGCCGACGCGACCCCGCCCGCCGACGGCGCCGACCGCCCCACCGGCGACATCGCCGCCGCGCTGCAGACCTCCGCGGGCGACATCCCGATCACTCTCACGGGCGAGCGCACCCCGTGCACCGTCGAGAGCTTCGTCTCGCTCGCGCAGCAGCAGTACTTCTCGAACACCGAGTGCCACCGCCTCACCACCGAGGGCATCTTCGTGCTGCAGTGCGGCGACCCCACGGGCACCGGACGCGGCGGTCCCGGCTACCGCTTCGCCGACGAGCTCGACGGCGGCGAGACCTACCCCGCCGGCACGGTCGCGATGGCCAATGCCGGCCCCGACACCAACGGGTCGCAGTTCTTCCTCGTGTACGAGGACACCCCGCTGCCGGCGAAGTACACGGTGTTCGGCACGATGTCGCCCGAGGGCCTCGCCGTCGTGCAGAAGATCGCACAGGCCGGAACGGCGGGCGGCGCCTCCGACGGCGCTCCGGCGAACCCGGTCACGATCACCGGCGTGACGATCGGCTGACCCCTTCTCCCCCGCCCCCGCGGGGGCGCGAGTTCTCCACCGAATCGGGTCTCGGCATCCGCCCGCTCTAGACTTGACGGCATGTCCAAGGTCCTTCAGTCCCTTCCCGTCGGCGAGCGCGTCGGCATCGCGTTCTCGGGTGGTCTCGACACCTCGGTGGCCGTCGCGTGGATGCGCGACAAGGGCGCCGTGCCCTGCACCTACACGGGCGACCTCGGGCAGTACGACGAAGACGACATCGCCTCGATCCCGGGCCGCGCCACGCAGTACGGCGCCGAGGTCTCGCGCCTGGTCGACTGCAAGACCGCGCTCGTCGAAGAGGGCTTCGTCGCCCTCGCGTGCGGCGCCTTCCACATCCGCTCGGGCGGACGCACCTACTTCAACACCACGCCGCTGGGCCGTGCCGTCACCGGCACCCTGCTCGTGCGCGCGATGAAAGAAGACGGCGTCGACATCTGGGGCGACGGCTCCACCTACAAGGGCAACGACATCGAGCGGTTCTACCGCTACGGCCTGCTCGCCAACCCCGCGCTGCGCATCTACAAGCCCTGGCTCGACGCCGACTTCGTCACCGAGCTGGGCGGGCGCAAAGAGATGAGCGAGTGGCTCGTCGCGCACGACTTCCCCTACCGCGACAGCGTCGAGAAGGCGTACTCGACGGATGCCAACATCTGGGGCGCCACGCACGAGGCCAAGACCCTCGAGCACCTCGACGTCTCGCTCGAGATCGTCGAGCCCATCATGGGCGTGCGCTTCTGGGACCCCGAGGTCGAGATCGAGACCGAAGACGTCACGGTCGAGTTCGAGGCCGGTCGCCCCGTCGCGATCAACGGCACGCGCTTCGCCGACCCCGTCGAGCTCGTGCGCGAGGCCAACAGCATCGGCGGCCGCCACGGCCTGGGCATGAGCGACCAGATCGAGAACCGCATCATCGAGGCCAAGTCGCGCGGCGTGTACGAGGCCCCGGGCATGGCCCTGCTGTTCCTGACCTACGAGCGTCTGGTCAACAGCATCCTGAACGAAGACACCCTCGCGACCTACCACGAGCAGGGTCGCCGCCTCGGTCGCCTCATGTACGAGGGCCGCTGGCTCGAGCCGCAGTCGCTCATGCTGCGCGAGTCGATCCAGAAGTGGGTCGGGTCGACCATCACCGGTTCGGTCACCGTGCGCCTGCGCCGCGGCGAGGACTACACGATCCTCAACACCGTGGCATCCGGAATGTCGTACTCGCCCGAGAAGCTCTCGATGGAGCGCGTGGGCGACGCGGCGTTCGGCCCCGTCGACCGCATCGGTCAGCTCACCATGCGCAACCTCGACATCGCCGACTCGCGCGCGCGTCTCGAGCAGTACGCCGCGATGGGCCTGCTCGGCGGACCCACCGGCGAGCTGGTCGGCGACGTGACCGCGGGTGGCGCGCAGGAGATCACCGAGTCGGCCTCGCCGCTCGACGCGGCCGGCGAGCGCCTCGCAGACGCGACGGATGCCGCGGGCGAAGGCGCCGCGTTCGACTCCGGCACCGACTGACGACACCTTTCGATGAGAGCCCGCGGCGCCCGCATCGGCCCGGTGGCTTCGACAGGCTCAGCCACCTCTGCCCCACTGCTCACCGAGGTCCCTGAGCCGCGCACCCAGGTCCCTGAGCCTGTCGAAGGGACCGGACCCCGCACCCGCGAGCACCGAGGTCCCTGAGCCTGTCGAAGGGACCGGGCCCCACTGCAGCCGCCCGGGGGCTTCGACAAGCTCAGCCACCTCCTCGTGCTCACCCAGGTCCCTGAGCCTGTCGAAGGGACCGGGCCCCACTGCAGCCGCCCGGTGACTTCGACAAGCTCAGCCACCTCCGCCCGATCCCCCACCATCCGCCCGGTGGCTTCGACAAGCTCAGCCACCTCCGCGGATAAGTTGCACACCCGCGTGCACTTTCGGCGTACACTGGTCATCCGTGAGCACCCCCACCCGCCGCGACGCCATCGAGAACCGCGCCGGCATCCTCAGCGCCGCCACCGCGGCGATCGGCCACGACCCGCGCGCCTCGATCGACACGATCGCCCGCCGCGCCGGCCTCTCGCGCCGCGCCCTCTACGGCCACTTCGACGACCGCAACGCGATCGTGCGCGAGGTCATCGCCGCAGGCGCCGCCCGCTTCAACGCCATCGCCGACGAGATCGACGACGCCGACTCCCGCGTCGCGCTCGCCCGCCTGGCATCCGAACTCTGGCGTGAAGCCGCCCACGTGCAGGCCGCCGCCGCCCTCGCGCTCGACGACGCGCACCTCGCCGAGACCTCCGCCGCGCTCGCCCCGCTCCGCCGTCGCATCGTGGCGATCGTGCGCCGCGGGCAGGACGCCGGCGAACTGCGCACGGATCTTCCCGCGCCCACCCTCGCGCGCCTCCTCGAAGAGACCGGCCGCATGGTCGTCGCCCGGGTGGACGCCGGCTCCTCGACGGCCCGCTCGATCGCGGTGTGCGCCGTGCTCGGCATCGCCGGGCTCTCGTGGACCGAAGCGCGCGCTCTGCTGGAGCAGCACCCCGACCTGGAGGCGCAATGAGAATCGTCCTGACCGCCGTGGCGAAGGGCCGCGCGCAGAGCGTGCTGCCCGAGACCACCACCGCCTTCGAGACCGGCTCGGCCACGCTCGTCGTCGCCGAGACCGAGCAGCGCCCCACGGTGCTGGGCCTCGTGGCATCCGGCCGCATGAAGATCGACAGCGGCTCCGTCACGATCGACGGACGAGCGGATGCCGGCGCCCTCCGCCGCCGCGTCGCCCTGGTCGACGCCCCCATCGTGTCGGAGCCCGAGGCGAACGTCACCGTCACCGGCGTCGTCGCCGAGGAGCTGATGTTCGCGGGGCACGCGCCCACCCCCTTCGCCGCGGCGCGGTGGCTCGAGGGCATCGGCCTCGACGCGATCGCGGGTCTTCCGATCGGCAACGTCGAGCCCGCGGCCCGTGTGCGCCTGCTGCTCGAGCTCGCCGCGCTCCGCACCGACGTCGAAGGGTTCGTGCTGGTCGCCCCCGACCGCCACGGCGGCGAGCCGCTGGACTGGTGGCGCATCGCACAGGAGTTCGCCGAGCGCGGGTACGCCGTGCTCGTGGTGGCCGGGCACGCCTCGCGCACAGCGATCGACGCCCTCGACGAGACCGCGGAGGCCGCGCGATGAAGATCCCCCAGATGATCACGGCCGAACTGCGACGGCTCACCTCCACCCGCATGTCGGTCATCGCGCTCATCGCGCTGTTGGCCGTGCCCATCCTCTACGGCGGGCTCTACCTGTGGGCCAACCAGGACCCGTACGGCAATCTCTCGAGCGTGCCGGTCGCCCTCGTGGTGAACGATCAGGGCGCCGAGGTCAACGGAGCCGAGCGCAACCTCGGCGACGAAGCGGCCGACCAGCTGCTCGACAGCGACACCTTCGAATGGCATCGCGTCTCGACCGAGCAGGCCGACCAGGGCCTGCAGCGCGGCGACTTCGACTTCGTGGTGACGCTCCCCTCCGACTTCACCGATGCCGTCGCCTCGCTCTCGAGCGACAGCCCGCGCCAGGCCGACATCGAGCTGCGCACCAACGACGCCAACAATTACCTCGCGTCGACGATCGGCACCCAGGCCGTGGCGCGCATTCAGGCCTCCGTCGCGCAGAAGGTCGTCGACGAGGCCGGCCTCACCCTGCTCGACGCTCTGCACACCATCCGCGTGCAGCTCGTCGACGCCACGACCGGCGCGACGCAACTGGTCGACGGTCTCGGCACCGCGAAGAACGGATCATCGCAGCTCGTGAGCGGCTCGACGCAGCTCGCCGACGGATCCGCCCAGCTCGCCGACGGAACCGCACAGTTGTCGGCCGGCGCCGCCCAGCTGAAGGACGGCACCGCGCAGCTGCGCGACGGATCCGCCCGCGTCGCCGACGGCGCCCAGCAGGTCGCCGGCGGTGTGGACCGCATCGACGCCGCCGCCCGCCAGGTCGGCTCGATCGCGGGCGACGCCGCGGCCCAGCTTCCGCAGGCGCGCTCCGACATCGCGAAGGCCCTGACCGACGCCGGGCTCGACAAGGCCCGCGTCAACGAGATCCTCTCGCGCCTCGACCCCGTCGGCGACCGCCTGCAGAGCGCCAACACGCGGGTGCAGGACACCGTCGCGCAGATCAACCAGCTCGACGACGGCGCGCGCCAGGTGGCATCCGGAAGCGCCACCGTGGCCGCCGGAGCCGCCAGCGCCGCCGACGGGGCCTCGGCTCTCGCCGATGGCGCGGCGTCCGCGGCATCCGGAGCCTCTCAGCTGCGCGACGGATCCGCCCAGCTTCGCGACGGCGCGACCCAGCTCGACGACGGCATCGGACAGCTCTCCACCGGAGCCACGCAGTTGCGCGACGGGCTCGCCGCCGGTGTCGACCAGATCCCCGACTCCGACGACGCGACGCGCCAAGCGCAGGCCGCAGCGATCTCCGACCCGGTCGCGGTCGGCACGAGCTCGGTCACCAAGGCGCAGAACTACGGCGCCGGTCTGGCGCCGTTCTTCGCGGCCCTGGCCGGCTGGATCGGCATCTACGCGCTATTCCTCATCGTCAAGCCGGTGTCGAAGCGCGCGATCACCGCTCTGCGCTCCCCCATCCGCGTGACGCTCGCGGGCTGGCTCACGCCCGCGGGCCTCGGGGCCCTGCAGATGGTCGGCCTGTTCACCGTGCTCGCAATCGCGCTGCAGTTCTCGTTCGCGAATCCGTGGGCGGCCCTCGGCATCCTGCTGTTCGCCTCGGCGACGTACGCGGCGATCGTGCTCGCGCTGAACGTGTGGCTCGGTTCGGTCGGTCAGTTCCTCGGACTCGTGCTCATGGTGCTGCAGCTCGTCACGGCCGGCGGCACGTTCCCCTGGCAGACGCTGCCCGCGCCCCTCGCGGCGCTGCACCACGTGCTGCCGATGGGGTACGTGGTGGATGCCATGCGGCAGGTCATGTACGGCGGAGACCTCACGCGGGTCGGCCCCGACCTGCTGGTGCTGGGCGCGTGGATGGTCGGCGGCGTGCTGCTGGCGGCGATCGGCGTGACGCGCATGACACATCACCGCACGCTGCGCGACCTGCAGCCGAGCCTGATCGGCTGAGGCGCGGGGCGGGACCTCGTGCACCGAGGTCCCTGAGCCCACCGAGGTCCCTGAGCCCACCGAGGTCCCTCAGCCCACCGAGGTCCCTCAGCCCACCGAGGTCCCTGAGCCCACCGAGGTCCCTGAGCCTGTCGAAGGGACCGGCCCCGCGTGGTCCCGGTGGCTTCGACAAGCTCAGCCACCTCGCATCCGCCCACCCAGGTCCCTGAGCCACCTATCCCCCGCCCCGCGCGGCACCCCGGTGGCTTCGACAAGCTCAGCCACCTCGCCTCCCGCGCCCGGCCCGCCTCACGCGGGCAGACGCACCTCGAACACCGTCCGACCAGGCACGCTGTCGACCGTGATCGACCCGCCATGGGCGGTCACAATCGCCTGCGCGATCGAGAGGCCGAGGCCCGTGCTGCCCTCGTCGCGATTGCGTGCGTCGTCGGCGCGGGCGAAGCGGTCGAACAGGCGCTCCGCGACGGCGGGGTCGATCCCGGGTCCGGTGTCAGTCACGCTCAGCACCGCGTCGGCGCCGTCGCGAGCGAGTGACAGGGTCACCCGCGTGCCGGCCGGGGTATGCGTCTGGGCGTTGCGCAGCAGGTTCGCCATCACCTGCCGCAGGCGGTTCTCGTCACCGGTCACCTCGATGAGGTCCTCGCTCACGTCGAGCCGCCACTCGTGCGTCGTCGCCGACGCCTGCGCATCGCTCACGGCGTCGACGGCGAGCAGTGTCAGCTCGACCTCGTCGCGGCGCAGGGGCTGTCCGGCATCCAATCGCGCCAACAGCAGCAGATCGTCGACGAGCGAGGCCATGCGCTGCGCCTCCGACTCGATCCGGTCGAACGACCGCGCCTGGGTCGGCGTCATCGGCGCGTCCTCACCGAGGGAGAGCTGGGCGTACCCGCGGATGCTGGCCAGGGGCGTGCGCAGTTCGTGACTGGCATCCGCGATGAAGCGGCGCAGCTGCTCCTCGCTGTACTGGCGTGCGTCGAGCGAGCGCTGCACGTGCGCGAGCAGGTCGTTCAGCGACGCCCCCACCCGGCCCACCTCGGTGGCGGGGTCGGTGTCGGGCGGTTCGACGCGGTCGGCGATGTCGACGCTTCCCGCGTCGAGCGAAAGCGTCGAGACCCGCTGGGCGATATCGGCAACCCGCTCGAGGGGCCGCAGGCTGCGACGCACGAAGAGTGACAGGCCCAGGATCGCGGCGACGAGCACGACGGCCCCGACCGCCGCGAGGATCACCGTCAACGCCGAGGTGGTCGCGCTGACGTCGGCCTCGGACTCCCCGGCGAACACCGTCGTGCCGTCGCGTTGCGCTCCCGCGACGCGAAAGGTGCCGAGGTCGCCGCCGAGATCGACGCTCGAGGGCTGCCGGTCGGTCGCGATCGCGGTGGTCAGACGGGCGACCTGATCGTCGGTGAGGGCGACCTCGGTGCCGTCCGATCGCGTGTAGCCCGACCGCTCGACGGTGCCGTCGGCGGCGACGACGGCCTGCAGTGACCCGATGCGCGGCGCGGGCCCGCCCGACCCGCCCGCGGGCGGCCGCGATCCCGCGTCGAACCGCGACGAGCCCGCCACGAACGACAGGCTCTCGCGCACCTGCTGGTCGAGTCGGTCGAAAGCGAACGAGCGCAGTGCCACGATCGTGGCGACGCTCATGATGACGAAGGCGAGCGCGACGAGCACGCTCGTGCCGACGACGAGCGTGCGCCGCAGCGTCCACCGGCGCGGGCGCGCGGTGCGGGGCGCGACGGTCATGAGGCTTTGATCGTGTAGCCGACGCCGCGAACCGTGTGGATCAGCGGGTCGCCGAGGGTGTCGATCTTCTTGCGCAGGTACGAGATGTAGATCTCGACGACGCTTCCGTCGCCGCCGAAGTCGTAGCTCCACACCTCGTCGAGAATTTGCGCCTTGCTGAGCACCCGGCGCGGGTTCTGCATCAGGTAGCGCAGCAGCTCGAACTCCCGCGCGGTGAGTTTGATCGGGATGCCGCCGCGCTCGACCTCGTACGCGTCTTCGTCGAGGCTCAGATCGCCCACGCGCAGCCGCGGGTCGGCGTCGGCGACGGCCGCCACGTGCCGGCGGGCCATGCCGCGGAGGCGCACGACCACCTCTTCGAGGTTGAAGGGCTTCGTGACGTAGTCGTCGGCGCCGGCCGAGATGCCCGCGATCCGGTCCTCCACGGCATCCTTCGCCGTGAGGAACAGCACGGGGGCGTCGTTGCCGGCGGCTCGCACGCGTGCGAGCAGACCCATTCCGTCGAGCCCCGGCATCATGACGTCGAGCACCATCAGGTCGGGCTCGAAGTCGCGGATGACGTTCAACGCCTCCTGACCGCTCGCTGCCGTGCGGGTGTCCCAGCCCTCGTTCTGCAGCGCCATGCGCAGCAGCTCGCTGAGGTTCGCCTCGTCGTCGACGACGAGCGCGCGGATCGGCGAGCCGTCGGGGCGGGCGAGGGGGGCAGGGCGGGAGGTCACGGATGCCAGCATGCACGCTCCCGCGACGCGGTGCCACCGCGTCATACGTCCTTCATAGAAACCGTGAGGGGGCGGTGAGGGTCGCGTTCCTACTTTCGCTCCGACGGCCGCACCCCGCGTCCGGAAGGAGACCCATGTACGGCACGTACCTCCGGCGCGAACTCGCCGGCCGCACCAAGCAGACCGTGATCGTCGCGGTCGGACTCGCGATCGCCATCGCGCTCGTCATCGTCGTGAACGCCCTCTCGGCGGGAGTGCGCGACGCGCAGACGCAGGCGCTGTCGTCGGTCTACGGCGTGGGCACCGATCTCACCGTCACCGGTGCGCAGACGCAACCGGGCGAGGGTGGCGGAGCCCGCTTCGACTTCGGCGCTCAAGACGGCACCACCACCGACGGCACGACGACCCTCGACCAGTCACGTCTCGTCGCCGAGCGCCAGCGCGCGCCCCTCGACGCCTCGACCGTGACCTCCGTCGCCGACATCGACGGCGTCTCGGCGGCGACCGGTGCCCTGTCGCTGACCAACATGACCTTCTCGGGCGAGATCCCGCAGCGCGGCACCGAGACGGGAACGACAGGATCCGCCCCGACCGACGGCGGCGGGCAACCCCCGGCAGACGGACAGGGCGGCGGCAGCTTCGGCGTCGACTCGTTCAGCGTGCTCGGCGTCGACCCCGCGGCATCCGTCGGGCCCTTGTCGGCGGTCACCGTGAGCGAGGGCCGCGCCCTGACCGGCGACGACGTGGGCAGCGACGTCGCGGTCGTCGATGCGACCTACGCGGCGAGCGCGGGCCTCGCCGTCGGTGACACCGTCGAGGTCGCCGGCACCGCCGTGCAGGTCGTCGGGATCGTCGCCTCGGCCTCGGCCGACGCCGACACCGCCGCGAACGTCTACCTCCCCCTCGACATCGCCCAGTCGCTCGCGGGCGTCGGCGACGTGGTGTCGACCGTGTACGTGCAGGCGGAGTCGTCGGATGCCATCGACGCGGTGCAGAGCCGGATCGCGGCCGCACTCCCCGAGGCCACCGTCAGCTCGGAGTCCCAGCTCGCCTCCACCGTCTCGGGCTCGCTCTCGAGCGCGTCGTCGATGATCTCGAACCTGGGTACGTGGCTCTCTCTGGTCGTGCTGCTGGTCGCGCTGGCGCTGGCCGTGCTCTTCACCATCTCGGGCGTCGCGCGTCGCACCCGCGAGTTCGGCACGCTGAAGGCCATCGGATGGTCGAACGCCCGGATCGTGCGCCAGGTCGCGGGCGAGTCGCTCGCGCAGGGCCTGCTCGGCGGGGTCGCGGGTCTGATCCTCGGGCTCGGCGGCATCCTGCTGGTGAACGTGATCTCGCCGACCCTCTCGGTCGCCGCGAGCACGACGAGCGGGCCGGGCCGCGGCGCGGGAGGCCCGGGCGGCGGGGCCGGCGGCGGATTCGGACAGGCGGCGGCGCAGGCCACCGAGGTCGTGCTGAACGCCCCGATCACCCCCGCGGTCGTGCTTGCCGCGGTCGGCATCGCGGTGCTCGGCGGCGTGCTCGCGGGAGCGTTCGGCGGGTGGCGAGCCGCTCGCCTCAGCCCTGCCGCAGCCCTGCGTTCGGTCGCGTGAGCGGCATCCACCCCCTTCGAAGGAGACAGACCACGAGCCTCACCGTTCCCACCCGCACCGCCACCGCCTACCGCCTCGAGGGCGTCACGCGCACCTACCGTCAGCGCGAGCGCACCGTTCAGGCCCTCGCGGGGGTCGATCTCGAGATCGACGCCGGAGACTTCGTCACGATCCAGGGGCCGACCGGCGGCGGCAAGTCGACCCTGCTGCAGATGCTCGGCGCGCTCGACCGTCCCTCGAGCGGCGCCGTCGTGCTCGGCGAGATCGACATCGCCCGCGCCTCGAACACGCAGCTCTCCCGTCTGCGTGCCGAGGAGATCGGCTTCGTGTTCCAGGGGTTCAACCTCATTCCCACCCTCACCGCGGCCGAGAACGTCGACATGGGCCTCGAACCGCTCGGACTCGACCGGGCAGAACGCCGGCGCCGGGTGACCGAGGCCCTGACGCGGGTGGGTCTCGCCGATCGGGCCGACCACCGCCCCGGCGAGCTCTCGGGCGGGCAGCAGCAGCGCGTCGCGATCGCCCGCGCCACCGCCAAGCAGCCCCGGGTGCTGCTCGCCGACGAACCGACCGGCAACCTCGACGAGGCGATGCGCGACGAGATCCTCGACGTGCTCGAGGCGCTGAACGCGGAGGGGCTGACCCTGATCGTGGTCACCCACGACTCGGCCGTGGCCCGCCGCGCCCGCCGGCGTCTGCGCCTCGACAGGGGTGTCGTGACCGATATCACACGCGCCTGATCAGACCGACCCGGGGCTCCGCCTCCCCCCTGCGCGGGGCCCCGGGTCTTCCCCGTCCTGCCCCGGTCCGGCCGCTTCGACAGGCTCAGCGACCTCTCCCCCCTGGTCCCTGAGCCTTACCCGAGGCCCCTGAGCCTCACCCGAGGTCCCTGAGCCTGTCGAAGGGACCGGCCCCCACCCGCCCCCCGGTCAAGGGGTTCGCCGCGTTCGACGCCCGCCCCCTACAGTCGAACCACGCCGACCGGAGGGATGCCATGGCCGCCCGCAACACCCGCCTCATGCGCTGCACGCCCGACGACCTGTTCGCCGTGCTCTCCGACGGCTGGCTCTATCCCGTCTGGGTGGTGGGGGCGGCGCGCATGCGCGACGTCGACGAGGAGTGGCCCCAGGAGGGGTCGCAGATCCACCACTCCCTGGGGGTCTGGCCCGTGATGATCCACGACGAGACCGAGATCGTCGAGTGGGATCCGCCGCGCCGGATACGTTTGCGGCCCGAGGCCGGCATCCTGGGGCGTGGCGTGATCCGCATCGACGCCCGCCCGCACGAGTTCGGCACCGCCGTCACGATCGTCGAGGAGCCGGTGTCGGGAGCGGCCGCGGTCCTCCCCTCGCTGCTGTGGAAGCCGTTGCTCATCGCCCGCAATCACGAGTGCCTGAACCGGTTGGCCTTCCTCGCCGAGGGGCGGCGCGAAGAGCGCGAGGCGCGTGAGCTCGATCACCGCACGACGACGCCCGACCCGGTCGAGGGCACACCGTCGCCGGGCGCGCAGCGCGACGTGCAGCAGGCCGACGTCTGAGCGGTCGTCAGCTCTCGGGACGCGACTGGGCTCCGGTCGACCCCGGCTGCTCGGTCCGGTGCTGCAGCTCGTCGACGTAGAGGTTCTTCTCGTCGGTGGTGCGGTTGCGGTAGGCCGCGCGGCCGACCATGTGCGCGGCGAGAGGCGCGGTCGCGAACTGGATGAGGATGATCGGGATGCCGAAGGCCACCGCTTCCCACGTGCGCTGCGACAGCGCGATGGCGACCACGATCAGCAGCACGCCGAGCACCTGGGGCTTCGTCGCGGCGTGCAGGCGCGAGGGGACGTCGGGCCAGCGCAGCAGGCCGATGGTCGCGGTCAGGCAGAGCAGCGCGCCGATCAGCACGAGGATGAGCGCGACCGTGTCGAGGACGGACTCGATGGTCATCGCGGGTTCTCCTTCCGCGCCACGAAGCGGGCGACGGCGATGGATCCGAACACGCCGATCGCGGCGATGACGAGCATCGCCGGGAGCGACCGGGTGTGGTGGTTGATCACCATGTCGGCACCCAGGATGCAGAGCACCTCGGTCAGCAGCACGTCGGCGGCGACCGCGCGGTCGAGGATGGACGGGCCGATCACCAGGCGGATGAGCGCCAGCACGGCCGCGACCGCGAAGACGATGAGGATGACCACCACGAGTGCGTTCACGTCAGGGTCCTCCCGTCGCGCGGCGTCTCGACGCCGTGACGGGCGTCGGCCTCGGATTCGGCGATCTTCGCGCGCAGCTCCTGCATCTCTTCCTTCGAGCCGACGGCTCGCGTGATGCGGGCCTCCCACCCGAGCACGACACGGCGCTGGTGCTCGAGGTCGTTCTCGTCGCGCACGCCGATCGTGTGCAGGAAGAGCGTGCGGTTCTCGCGATCGACGTCGACGATCAACGACCCGGGGATGAGCGAGGCGGTGACCGCGGTGTGGGCCATGATCACGTCGTCGTCGACGCGCAGCGGCACGGCGATGATCGCCGCCCCGGGCGGACGCCGGAAGTCGAGCACCTGCCAGGCGACGATGAGCGACCCCTTCACGACCGCTCCGATGAAGGTGAGCACGAAGATCAGGCCGTACCAGAGGTTGATCCGGCCGGAGAGCTCGACCGGGGGCAGGCGGTAGACGCGCGTGACGAAGACCGCCATGACGAGCCCGGTGATGAGGGCGAGCCAGGTGAACTGCCCCCACAGCAGCATCCAGAGCGCGACGAGCCACACCAGCAGCGGCAACTGGTGCAGAAAGAGCGACATCTGCGCGCGACGCGTCGGGCTCATCATTCGCCCTCCGCATCCTGCAGCTGAACGAGGGTGACCCCGCTGTAGATCCGCTCACCCGCGCGGAGGCAGGCATCGAGAAGGGGCCCGGCGAACACCGTCAGCGAGATCGTCACGATCACCATGCCCGCCGTCGCCATGGTCATGATCTTCGGGATCGTGCGCCGCTCGGTCGAGATGGCGGCCGCGGGGGCGTTGCCGAGGTACGCGATGCGCTCCGTCGTCTCGGCGGAGTCGTCGTCTTCGCGCCAGAACGAGAGGTTCCAGGCCCGCATGAGGGCGTAGAGCGTGAGGATCGAGGTGACGATGCCGCCGACGATGAGCACCATCATCACGGGCGTCCCGACTTGGGCTGCGGCGTCGAAGAGGGCGTACTTGCCGATGAACCCCGAGAACGGCGGCAGACCGCCCAGGTTGATCGCCGGAATGAAGTAGAGCACGGCGAGCAACGGCGCCGCGCGCATCAGGCCCTTCACCTTGAGGATCGAGGTGCTGCCCGCGCGGCGCTCGATGAGCCCCACGGCGAGGAAGAGGGTCGTCTGCACGATGATGTGGTGGACGATGTAGTAGATCGTCGCGCCCACCGCGAGCGGGGTGTTGATCGCCAGGCCGAAGATCATGTAGCCGATGTGGCTCACGAGCGTGAACGACAGGATGCGCTTGAGCTCTGCCTGCGCGACGGCACCCAGGATGCCGACGATCATCGTCGCGAGCGCCACCATCATCAGCAGGAAGTTGATGTCGTTGTCGACGAAGAGCTGGGTCTCGGTGCGGATGATCGCGTAGACGCCGACCTTCGTCAGCAAGCCCGCGAAGACCGCCGTGACGGGCGCGGGCGCCGTCGGATACGAGTCCGGCAACCAGAACGACAGCGGGAACACCGCCGCCTTGATCGCGAAGGCGAGCAGCAGCATCAGGTGCAGGATCGTCTGCGTGTCCTGCGGCAACAGCGCCATGCGCTCGCTGATCTGCACCATGTTAACCGTGCCGAGGGCGCCGTAGACCATGGCGATCGCCGCGAGGAACAGGATCGACGACACCAGCGACACCACGATGTAGACGACGCCGGTGCGGATGCGCGACTCGGTGCCGCCGAGGGTGATCAGCACGTACGAGGCGACCAGCAGGATCTCGAAGCCCACGTAGAGGTTGAACAGGTCGCCGGCGATGAACGCGTTGAAGATGCCCGCGCCCAGGATCAGATACGCCGGGTAGAAGATCGAGACCGGGGTGTCCTCGTCGTTGTCGGCCGCGCCCTGACCGATCGAGAACAGCAGCACCGCGAGCAGCACGATGCTCGTCACCACCACGAGCAGCGCCGCGAGCACGTCGACGTAGAGCACGATGCCGAGCGGGATCTGCCACGCGGCGATCGCGACGGCGATCGGTCCGTTCGTGTCGACCGCGACCAGCAGGATCGCGCCCAGGATGAGCACCGCGGTGAGCGAGGCCACCGAGACCACGATCTGCGTCCTCTTGCGGCGGCCGAAGATGAGGTTGATCGCGGCGCCGATGAGGGGGATGCCGACGAGCAGGGGCACGAGGGCGCTCATGAGCGATCACCGTCCTGGGGGTCGCGGGGGGCGTCGCTCTCGTCGACCTCGACCGTTTCATCGCCCTCTCGGGCGAGCGGCTCGGTCGGACGGCCCGCTCGATCGCGGCGCACGGCGACGCGGTCGACGGGGGCGTCGTCGACGAGCTGGGAGAGGTCGCCCTGGTGCAGCACGCGGATGGGCGAGGCGACGTCGCCGACGAAGTCGGTGGTGACGTCGTCGTCGTCGGACCGCGACTCTTCGTCCATCGCGTCTTCCGGCTCGTTCGCGACGCGCGTGCGCAGCGCGATGTCGTCGGCGTCGTCGACGAGGGTGTCGGCCTGGCCGAGCTGCCACGAGCGGTAGATCAGCGCGAGCAGGAACGCGGAGATGGCGAACGTGATGACGATCGCCGTGAGCATGAGGGCCTGAGGGAGCGCGTCGGACATGTCCGCGGCATCCGTCTCACCGTCGTAGAAGGGAGCGAGGGCCGGGCGGCCCATGACGATCAGCAGCAGCAGGTTGGCGGCGTTGCCCAGCAGCAGGAAGCCGATCAGCACGCGGGTGAGGCTGCGCTCGAGCATGGCGTAGACGCCGCACGCGAAGAGCACGGCCATGACGATGACGAGGACGAGGGAGATGCTCACGGCGTCTTCACCTCCGCGTCCTCGGGGAGCTGCGACTGGCGGTCGACCTCGGCGCCGAGGCTGCGGAGCACGTCGAGCACCAGGCCGATCACGACGAGGTAGACCCCGACGTCGAAGATCGTGCTGGTGACGAACTCCCAGTGACCGATGAGGGGCAGCTCGCCCTCGAAGGTGAAGCTCTGCAGGGGCGCGAACCCGAAGAACATCGGCACCATGGCGCACAACACCGCGATCGCCATGCCCGCCCCGAGCAGACGGCCGGCGTCGGTCGGTGCGGCGGCGCCCAGCTCCCAGCGGCCGCCCGCGATGTAGCGCATGACGAGGCCGAGACCGGCGACCAGGCCGCCCGCGAATCCACCGCCGGGCAGGTTGTGGCCGGCGAACAGGAGGTAGAGCGACACGACCATCACCGAGTGGAAGAGCACCCGGATGATGATCTCGAGAAGGATCGACCGGTTCTCGGGCTGCACCTTCGCGCCCGACACCAGCCAGGCGCGCGGGGCGTCGGTCTCACCCACGCGCTGCGCGCGTACGCCGCTGTCGGTCTCGACCAGGGGGCGACGCCGGCCGAGGCCCACGCGCGCGCGAGCGGTGCCCGAGCGGCGCGCGAGGTTGTCACTGCGGTCGGTGATGAAGACGAGGGATGCCACGCCCGTGGCCGCCAGGACGAGCACCGACAGCTCGCCCATCGTGTCCCAGCCGCGCAGGTCGACAAGCGCGACGTTCACCACGTTGCGACCGTGGCCGATCGCGTAGGCGAGGGGCGGCCACTCGAGCGAGATGGGGGCGTCCTGGCGGGCACCGGTGGCCACGATCGCCACCAGGGCCATCGTGAGACCGACACCCGCGCCGAGCACGGCCCGGGCGAGCGGGGCCACGGAGGCGTTCTGCTCGCCCATGCGCGCCGGCAGTCGTCGCAGCACGAGGGCGAACACCACGAGGGTGACCGTCTCGACCAGGATCTGCGTGAGCGCCAGGTCGGGGGCCCCGCTGGTGGCGAAGAGCACGACGAGACCGAGGCCGGTGACCGAGACGAGAGCGACGCCGGTGTAGCGCTTGCGGGCGCGCACCGCCAGGATTCCCGCCGCGATCATCAGGGGGGCGGCGATCAGCTGCGTCGGGGTGTGCCAGGCGTCGAGCTGCGCACGCCATTCCGCAGAGGCGAAGAGGGCCGTGCCCTCGGCGACGACCAGCACGATGAAGATCGTGCCGACGTAGAAGGGCAGCGAGCCGCGCTGGAAGCGGGCGGTGACCCACTCGGAGGTGAAGTCCACGCCGCGCAGTGTGGCGTTGTAGACGTCGTTCGCGGTGAACGGCAGCACGCGGGGGCGCTTGTGCAGCTGCGTCTTGCGCACCAGCCAGAAGATCCCGGCGCCGAGGGCCAGCGTGCCGAGGGAGATGAACAGCGCCGGCTCGAGACCGTGCCAGAGCGCGAGGTGGTACGGGTATTCGGGAGCCTCGACCCCCGCCGTCGCCTCGGGCAGACCGTCGGCATAGGGCGCAAGCCAGTGGTCGACGATCGGCGCGAGGAAGCCGAGGGTGAGCGAGGCCGCCGCGAGCAGCACGGGAGCCGACAGGAAGCCGATGGGCGGGTCGGGCCAGTCGGTGGTCTCGACATCGCGCTTGGTCCAGTAGGCACCCCAGAGGAAGCGGATGCCGTACGCCGCCGTGAGCGCGGAGCCCAGCACCACGCCGAAGAGCGCGACGAGACCCCACGGAGCACCGGCCTCGGCCTCGTGCAGCAGGGCCGTCAGCGCCGTCTCTTTCGCGACGAACCCGAGGGTGGGGATGACGCCCGCCATCGAGAAGATCGCGATGAACGATGCCGTCGCCATGACCGGCGCCTGTCGGCCGAGGCCCGAGAGCTGGCCGATGTCACGGGTGTTGAGCTGGCGGTCGATCACGCCGACGACGAGGAAGAGGCACGACTTGAACAGGGCGTGACTCAGCAGCAGGGCGACCCCGGCCAGGGCGGCGTCGCGAGTGCCGTAGCCGAGCATCACGGTGAGGAAGCCGAGCTGGCTCACCGTGCCGAAGGCGAGGATGCGCTTGAGGTCGCGCTCGCGCAGAGCCTGGAACCCGCCCAGCAGCATCGTGAAGACGCCGAGGGCGATGAGCGTGGGGCGCCAGAACGGCGTCTCGGCGAACCCGGGGGCGAGGCGCGCGATGAGGTAGATGCCCGCCTTCACCATCGCGGCCGCGTGCAGATACGCGCTGACCGGAGTGGGGGCCGCCATGGCACCGGGGAGCCAGAAGTGGAAGGGGAAGATCGCCGACTTGCTCAGCGCGCCGACGAGCAGCAGCAGCACGGCGATGTCGACGACGGTTCCCACCGGCGGGTTGGCGAGGATCGCCGACAGGCTCGAGGTGCCCGCCTGCACGACCATGAGCACGACGCCGATCAGCATGACCAGCCCGCCCAGGGTCGTCACCAGCAGGGCCTGCAGGGCGGCGCGGCGACTCGAGGCACGACCGTGGTAGTACCCGATGAGCAGGTACGACAGCACGCTCGTGACTTCCCACAGCATGACGAGCACCACGATGTCATCGGTGAGCACGAGCCCGTACATGGCACCGGCGAAGCCCAGCAGCACGGCGGAGAACTGCCCGACGCCCGCGGTCTTGCCCCGGAAGTACCAGCGGCAGTAGAGCATCACCAGGGCACCGACACCCGTCACGACGAGCGTGAGGAGCCATCCGAGCACGTCCATGCGCATCGACAGCGACACGTTGATCGCCGGGATCCAGCGGTATTCCTCGAACGGAATGTCACCACCGAAAACAGAAGGAGCGGCGACGATGGCGTGGGCGAACGCCAGAGCGGGGAGAGCGGCGGCGACGTAAAACGCGCGAGCGCCGATGCGCGAGACGAGCCACGGCAGGAGCAGGGGGACGGCCGCGAAGGCGCCGAGGAAGATCAGCATGGTCGGGCCTCCTCGGGTTCGACGGGCGGGTGCCCGGGCTCTCGGGGTGTCGGACCTATTCTATGCGGCGCATGAGACTTTCCGCGCCGCCGGCGATCATCTGGTAGGCGGCGGGGCGGTCGTCGTGCCCTCGCGGAACGTGCACGATAGGGCGAGTCCCGAGGGCTCGGCGTCTTCGAGCATCGCTGCGACCGCCTCCCCGGCGGCCCGACCTTTCGCGGTCGCGGGCTGCACGAGGGTCGTGAGCACGTGCGGCGCGAGACCGTCGACCACGACGCCGTCGAAGCCGGTGACGCTGACGTCGTGCGGCACCCGCAACCCGGCCTCCTCGGCCGCCCGGATGACGCCGGCGGCCAGCAGGTCGCTCTGCGCGATGACGGCGGTCGGTCGTCGGGCGGGATCGGCGAAGATCGTGCGCCCCGCGATCGCCCCCTCGTCGATCGAGCTGGTCGCCGCGGCGAGCGCCGGGGCGTCGGGGAAGACCTGCCGCGCTCCCGCCAGGCGGTCGGCGGTGACGTCGACGCGCACCTCGGCGCCGTCGGCGATCCACCCGCGTCGGCGGGCGGTGTCGGTGGGGAGGGTGACGATCACGACGTCGCGGTGGCCGAGGGCGGAGACGTGCAGAGCCGCTTCGCGCTGGGCCTCGGCGTTGTCGAGCAGAACCTGGGGGATCCCCTCGCCCGCATCTCCCTCGACGACCACGACCGGGATGCCGCGGCCTCGGACGATCTCGAGCGAGTCGCGCATGCGCGGGCTGCAGCCGATCAGCACGGCGGCGTCGATGGGCGCGGTGTGCAGCGACGGCTCGCTCACCGTGACCCCGTCGTCGCGCAGCAGCAGGAGGGCCGCTCCGAGGCGCGAGACCCCGTCGGCGAGCCCGTCCATCATGTGCGTGGTGACCGGGTCGAGGAACGCAGTGCCGAGGTGCTGGTCGAAGACCACGCCGACGATCCCGGAGCGCCCGCGGCGCAGCGAGGCCGCTCGCGGGTCGGGGCCGGTGTATCCGAGCGACTCGGCGGCGGCGATCACGCGGGCCCTCGTCGCCTCCGAGGTGGGGGTCTTCCCGCTGAACACGACGGACGCCGTCGATGCGGAGACTCCCGCCTCGCGGGCGACATCGCTGATCGTCGCGCGTCTGGTGCTCACCGCCCGATCGTAACCTGCGCGATCCCGCGGCGCCGAATCGATTCGATAGGGTTCTCCCATGCACTCGACGCTCACCCGGTCCCAGCTCGTCCGCTGGCACATCGCGATCTGCGCCATCTTCCTCGCGAGCGGGTTGAGCATCTCGACCTGGGCTTCGCGGGTGCCGGCCATCCGAGAATCCCTCGGCATCGAGAACTCCGGCGTCGGGCTGCTGCTGCTGGGGATGGGAGTGGCATCCATCATCGGCCTGTCGATCGCTCCGGCCGTCATGGCCCGCATCGGCGCCCGCAGCGGCATGCTCGTGGCCCTGCTCCTCGTCGGCGTCGGCCTGATGATCATCGGCTTCGGCGCCGACTCCCTCCAGCTCTTCGGCGTCGCCCTGGTGGGCCTGGCGTTGTTCGGCTTCGGCAACGGCGCCGTCGACGTGATGATGAACGTCGAGGGCGCAGCTCTCGAGAAGGCCACCGGCCGCACGATCATGCCGCTGCTGCACGCCTTCTTCAGCTTCGGCACCGTCATCGGCGCCGGTCTCGGCTTCGTCGCGGTGAGCCTCGGCATCCCCGTCATCGCGCACAGCGTGGCGATGGGCGTGGTGATCATCGTCGTCGCGTTCGTCGCGGTGGCCAACGTGCCGCGCGCTGAAGTCGCGATGGACGCCCCGGCCGACGAGGAGCGCGCGCACTGGCGCGAGCGCCTCGCGGTGTCGCTGCAGGCCTGGCGCGAGCCGCGCACCTACACGCTCGGCGTGATCATGCTGGGCATGGCCTTCGCCGAGGGCAGCGCGAACGACTGGCTGCCGTCCGCGGTGGTCTACGGCCACGGTGCCCCTGAAGAGGCCGGCCCGGCAGTGCTCGCGGTGTTCTCCGTGGCGATGACGGTCGGCCGCATCGCGGGCGGTCCCGTCGTCGACCGCCTCGGTCGCGTGCTCGTCCTGCGGGTGCTCGCCGGCACCGCCGCCGCGGGACTGCTGCTGTTCATCCTGGCGCCCTACGGACCCCTCGTCTTCATCGGCGCGGCACTGTGGGGCCTCGGCGCCTCGCTCGGCTTCCCGATCGGCATGTCGGCGGCCGCCGACGACCCCGCCAAGGCCGCATCGCGCGTTGCCGCCGCCGCCACGATCGGGTACGTCGCATTCCTGTGCGGCCCTCCGATCCTCGGCTGGATCGGCGACCACATCGGCCTGCTCAACACACTGCTCATCGTCGTCGGCCTGATCGTGGCATCCGGTCTCTTCTCCGGCGCCGCGAAGCCGCTCGTCGTCGCCGAGAAGGCGGAGGCCGAGCCCGCGCGACGCGATTAGGCTCGTCGGGTGCGTCTCGTCATCGCCCGTTGCTCCGTCGACTACACCGGCCGCCTCAACGCGCATCTCCCCCTCGCCACCCGGCTGCTCGTGCACAAGAACGACGGCAGCCTGCTGGTGCACTCCGACGGCGGCTCGTACAAGCCGCTCAACTGGATGAGCCCGCCGTGCAGCCTGACCCTCGAGCAGCCCGACGAGGTCGACGTCGAAGACGGGGTGATCGAGCGCTGGCGCGTCCTGCACGCCAAGACCGGTGACGCCCTGCTCGTGCGCATCCACGAGATCATCCACGACACCGCCCACGAGCTGGGTGTCGATCCCGGGCTCATCAAGGACGGTGTCGAGGCCGACCTGCAGCGGCTCCTGGCCGAGCAGGTGTCGGTCGTGGGCGAGAACCTCACGCTCGTCCGCCGGGAGTACCCGACCGCGATCGGCCCCGTCGACCTGCTGCTGCGCAACGACGACGGCACGGGCACCGTCGCGATCGAGGTCAAGCGCCGCGGCGACATCGACGGCGTCGAGCAGCTCACCCGCTACCTCGAGCTGCTCAACCGCGACCCGCTCCTGGCTCCGGTGACCGGGGTGTTCGCGGCTCAGGAGATCAAGCCGCAAGCGCGCGTGCTCGCCACCGATCGCGGCATCCGGTGCCTCACCCTCGACTACGACGAGATGAAGGGCGTGCAGTCGGGCGCCCCGCGTCTGTTCTGACCGCGCCGCATCGAGCCGGGCGGATGCCGCGCCGGTAGCGTGGACGCATGTCTGCACGCTCTCCCTTCTCCTGCGTCCTGTGGGACGTCGACGGCACGCTCGTCGACGCTTCGGAGGGCATCCTCCGCCGATTGACCACCACGCTCGATCACTTCGGTCGCACGCCGCCGACGCGTGGCGAGCTGTCGAAGTGGATCGGTCCGCCCATGCGGGAGTCGTTCCAGGTCAACACCGGCATGACCCTCGAGCAGGCGGATGAGGCCGTGGTGTTCTACCGCGCGCTCAACAAGAGCGAGGGCTACACGGGCAGCGCCCAGCTGTATCCCGGTGTCGCCGAGCTCGTGCACGACGTGCATGCGGCGGGGGTTCCGCAGTCGACGGCGAGCTCGAAACCCGAGGTGCAGGTGGTCGCCCTGATGGACCACTTCGGCCTCGCCCCCGACCTCGAGGCCATGGTGGGTGCGAGTCTCGACGAGCGCGCGCTGAGCGCCAAGTCCGACATCGTGCGCGAGGCGTTGCGCCGCCTCGAGGCCGCCGGTGCCGACATCTCGCGCCCCGTGCTCATCGGCGATCGGCATCACGACGTCGAGGGCGGGGCGGATGCCGGGGTGCCGGTCATCTTCGTGCGGTGGGGCTTCAGCTGGCCCCACGAGGCCGACGGTGCTCAGGCGGCCGTCGACGACGTCGACCAGCTGCGCGCCCTGCTCCTCGTCGACGACGACGCCGGTGTCTGACATCGACGGGGCGGTGCCCGCGCTCGTCGCGCTGATCCTCGCGGCCGTGGCCGTGGCGATCGTCGTCTTCGTCGTGCGGACGATCCGTCGGTCGGCGAAGACCCGCGCGGCGGCCGATGCAGCGGTCGCCGAAGCCGCCGACGCCCTGCTGCGTCTCGATGACGCCGTCGTCGAACTCGACGTGGCCTTCGAGGCGGCGAATGCCGATGACTCCGGCGATGCGCCCACCGAACTGCGCCGCGCGCGTACGTCGGCGCACCGCGCCCGTGACCGCGGTTTCGTCGACGTCTCGGATCTCGACGATGCGTCCCTGATCCCCGCGACGCGGCGCGATCTCGCCCGTCGCACCCGGACCGGTCTCGAGGGACAGCTCGCCCGCACGTCCGACACGCGCGCGCGGCTCGCGGAGTGGGTCCGCGCACACCGTTCGACCGACCGGTTGGCGGCGGCGGCGCGCGAGCGTCGCGAGGCGGTCGTGGCGGCGGCGGGCGACCCCGAACCGCTGCTCGATGCGCTCCGGCACCGCTTCGATCGCTCCGACTGGGCCGAGGCCGAGGCGTCGGCCGCGGCGGCATCGGCAGCGCTTTCCGAGGCGGACGAGGCCCTCTCCGCAGCGCCCGACGACGAGGCGCTACTACACGCGGCGCGCGAGATCCGCCGGGCGGCGCGTCACCTGCGGGCGGTCGAAGACGCCCATCGCATCGCCTTCCAGGCTGCCGAGAACGCCGAGGCCGAGCTGGCCGCGGTGCGCGCGGAGCTCGACGACGCCGTGCAGATCGCCACGACCCGCGGCGGGCAGTGCGCGCCCGATGCGCTCGACCGCCTCCGTGCGGCGCGGCAAGACCTCGAGCGCGCGGCCGCCGAGGCGGGTGGCCGGCCGCGCGAGGCGATCGTCGCCGTCGCTCGCGCGCGCGAACTGCGCGATGAGATGATCGGCGACGCGGTCAGCCCGCGTCTGCGGCTCGAGGCGGCGCGTGCCGCCCTGCCGGGCACCCTCGCGTGCGCGCGGGCCGCCCTGGCTCAGGCCGACACCCGCGACGAGGTGCGTCCGATCGCCGATCGTCTGCGGCTCGAACGCGCGCGCCGCGAGCTCGCCGCCTCGCGCGCGGCCACCGATGCGGGTCGGGCTCTGGCCGACGCTCGAGCCGCCTGGCATGCGGTCCCGCCCCCGCAGAACTGATCCCCGACCGCCGCTCACGAGTGCCCTATCGTGAGCGGCATGGGGAAGAACACGACGCCGAGCCGTGCTCTGGGAGCAGCGAGGCGCATCCCGGTGACCCTGGGGTTCGCCGCCGCTGTGCTGGTCATCGGCCTTCTCACCGGGAGCCTCTGGCAGCCGTTCACGGCATCCGATCTCTTCCCCTCCGTCGCCTACGGACTGCCGGCGCTCGGGGCCGGGCGCTGGTGGACTCCGGTCACGGGCACGTTCTTCGTCGGCTCGCCCTGGCTGTTCCTCGCCGGCTTCCCCGCCCTCGCCGGGATCGGCTTCCTCGAGTACCGCCGCGGCAGCCGCGTCGCCGCCGCGACCTTCGCCGTGGGGCAGCTCTTCGCCGTGCTCGCGGCGGCGCTGCTGCTGTGGGGGGGCTCTCTGCTGCCGTGGACGTGGGCACAGCAGCAGGCGGATGTGCTCTCGGTCGGCCCGTCGGCCGGACTCTTCGCGTGCATCGCCGCCGCCGTCGCCCTGCTGCCCTCGCCCTGGCGCCTGCGCGCGTGGACGGTGCTGCTCGCCTGCCTCGCGGTCGCTCTCTTCTACTACGGCTCGCTCCCCGACCTCGAGCGACTGCTCGCGGTGGGGCTCGTGCTCGGGGTGACGAGGTCGCTGCGCCCGCAGCGGGTGAACGTGCGCGAGCAGCGGCTTCTCGCCTTCGTCGTGCTGTGCGCGCTCGGCGCGATCGAGATCCTCGGCTACCTCGCCCCGATGACCGGCCCCTTCGGCTTCTCGGCCGCGACGTCGGGGTCGTGGATCGACGTGGCCGTCAACACCGTGATCGTGCTCGTCGTGGCCACCGCGCTGCGGCGCGGTCGTCGGTGGGCGTGGATCATCGTGATCGTCTACGTGGCGCTGAACGCCGTGCTGGTGCTGCTGCTGATCATGGTGCTGCTGCTGGCGGGGCTCCCGCGCGTCGAGGCCGACCTCGGCGCCGACGTCACGAGCGTGCTGGCCTCGTCGGCGCTGTGGATCGTGGCGGGGGCGTACTTCGTGCTCGTGCGGGGCGCGTTCCGCGCCCGGCCGCGGGCCCAGCTCGGCGCCTCTCCCGCGCCCACGGCGCAAGAGGTGAAGACCGCGCTGCACGCCGACGGGGGCGGCACCCTGTCGTGGATGACGACGTGGGAGGGCATGTCGTACGCCCGGTTCGGCAGCGGGATCGTCGCCTACCAACGCCGCTCCGGCGTCGCCCTGGCCCTGGCCGACCCGATCGGCCCCGAAGCGGAGCGCGCGCAGACCGTGCGGGCGTTCATCGAGGCCGCCGAGGCCGCGGGACTCGCCCCCTGCTTCTTCAGCGCCGGTGAGGCCACGCACGCCGCCGTCCCCGACGGGTGGCGCAGCATCGTCGTCGCCGACGACACCGTGGTCGACCTCCCCGGGCTGCAGTTCACCGGCAAGGCGTGGTCGGCGGTGCGCACCTCGCTCAACCGTGCGCAGCGCGAGGGCATGACGTTCCGCCTGTCGCGCCTGTCCGACGAGAGCTGGGGCGTCCGGCAGCAGCTGAGCGCGATCTCCGACAGCTGGGTCGGCGAGAAGGGCCTGCCCGAGATGGGCTTCACGCTCGGAACCCTGCACGAGGCCGCCGATCCCGAGGTGCGCCTCGCCCTCGCGGTCTCACCGGCGGGCGACGTCGACGGGTTCCTCTCGTGGCTGCCGGTCTACGGCGAGGGCGCGATCAGGGGCTGGACGCTCGATCTCATGCGTCGCCGCGAGGGCGGCTTCGGCCCCGTGATGGAGTACCTGATCGGCGCGTCGGCGCAGCAGTTCTCGAACGAGGGCGCGGCCGTCATGTCGCTGTCCGGGGCTCCGCTCGCGCACGAGTACCCCGCGGATGCCGGCGTCATCGCCGACCTGCAGGAGCGCATGGCTGCGATGCTCGAGCCCGTCTACGGCTTCGCGTCACTGCACCGCTTCAAGCAGAAGTTCCACCCGCGCTACGAGACGATGTACCTGCTCTACCGCGACGAGGCCGATCTCACGCGCATCGGCGCCGCCCTCACGCGCGCGTTCCTGCCGCACGCGACGCTGCGACAGTTCGCGGCCGCCGGCGTCGACCTCGTGCGACAGGAGCACTGACGAATCCCGGATGCCATGGCATCCGGAACCGTGAGATGCCCCGACCGGCGCGAGGCGCACGGTCGGGGCGGATCCGGCCGAGGGCCGGACACGGATCAGAGGGGGCGGATGTTCTCCGCCTGCAGACCCTTGGGGCCCTGCGCGACCTCGAACTCGACGCGCTGGTTCTCTTCGAGCGAGCGGTAACCGCCCGACTGGATCGCGCTGTAGTGCGCGAAGACATCCTGACCCCCGTCATCGGGAGCGATGAAACCGAAGCCCTTCTCCGAGTTGAACCACTTGACCGTGCCCTGCGTGCTCATCGTGTTGCCGTTTTCCGCTTCAGCCGGCGCCGAGCGCGCCGGTCAGTGAGCCCAAAGTAACGGCCGGGCCGCATCGGCGCACAGGTCCGTGACATAAACGTTGCGGGACGTCTCCGGGAGACCCCGGCGGGCCGAAAGAGCCCTGAGCCCATACGACGCCCGGGCTGAGCAGAGCTCGAAGCCCGGGCGTCGACGGATCCCCCCGGATATGTCACGCGAGGCGTGACGGTGATGACAATACCGGCGCCGGAGCCCGTTCGCGACACGAAAACGAAGAATCAGCGAGTTATTGCCGTGTTCTGTGATAACCGAGGGTCGTAAAATTCGCCTGATGGACGATCGTCGGCGTGCTTCCGCCCTCGTCGACGAGGCTTACCGAGCCCTCGGCGAGGCGATCGTCGACGGTCGCCTCCAGCCGGGAGACCGTCTGCGCGACGTCGAACTGGCCGCATTGATGGGGATCTCCCGCACCCCCGTGCGCGAGGCCCTGCAGAAACTCGAGCGCATCGGCATGGTCGAGGTCGCCGCCAACCGGTACACCCGGGTGTCGGAGGTGAGCGAGCGAGCGCGCGGAGACATGCGCGAGTACGCCGCGCACACGATCGCGGCCGTCATGCACATCGCGCTCCCCCGCTGCAGCGACGAAGAGGTGCAGAGCATCGTCTCGCACGTCGACGGGCTGCGCGACGCGGAGGACTCCCCCTCGTACGTCCTGGCCGCGCTCGCCCTGCACACCCACCTCGTAGCCGTTTCGCGCAACGTCGTCTTCCGCAAGCAGCTCGAGCAGACCGATCTGGTGCTCCGCCGCAACCTCGAGGGCTGGTACACCTCGACCGAGACGCGGTCGGTCCTGTTCGAACACCTGCGCGATCAGGTCGCGCGCCGCGACACCAACGGCGCGACGTGGACCTTCCTGTCTCTGCACGGATTCGCCTGAGCACGCAAGACGCCTCGGACCCGCCGGACCCTCGCGATAGCGTGACGCGCATGCCCCACATCGAGTTGCGCGACCTCGCCCCCGACACCACCGACGCGGCTTTCCAGGCCGTCCGCTCGAGCTCGTCGGCGTGGTCGCGCGCGCGGTTCGACGACCGTGCGGCGTTCGACGCCTGGCTGGCCGATGACGCCGTGTCCGCACACGCCATCGTGCAGGACGACAGTGTGGTGGGCGTCGCCGCCGCCATGGACGTCGACGGCGATCGCGAGGTCCTGCTCGCCGTCCGTCCGGACGCCGACCCCGAGGCGCCGACTGAAGCGCTGCGCATGGTCACGGTGCACGAGGCCGAGCGACCGCTCTACGCGTGCGTCGCGGCCGACGACGAACCGAGCCACGACGTGCTCGCACGGCTCGGGTTCGTCGAGCACGGGCGCGACGGGGCCGACGTGGTGTACGTCCTTCCGCCGACGTTAGAGTGACGCGGTGGGGACGACAGATGACCATCACGACCGGGGGGCGGTCGAGACCGCGGCCGACACCGCGGGGTTCACCAGCATCCTGAGTCGCCCTCGGGCAATGGTCGTCTTCGCCTTCATCGTCTTCGTCGTCACCACGCTGCAGTCGATCTCCGATCCGCTCGCGGGGGCGATGCAGGGCGACGTCGTGTGGGAATACCCGATCCCCCTCGGCGTCGTGACGGCTCTCGTCGTGCTCGGCTGCGCCGTGCAGAGCGGCTTCCTGCTCCTCGCGACCCGCCTCCCCCTGGTCGCGGTCGTCGGCACCACGGCCTGCTACCTCGTACTCGTCGTCGGGCTCGAGGTTCCGCGCTGGCTCGGAGGGCTTCCCCCCGTCGTCGCTGTGGCGGTGTTCTTCCTCGCCGCGAGCCGGCGTCCGGCGGTCGCCACGGCCTGGAGCGCGGTCACGATCGGCGCGACGGTCGGCGTCCTCTCGCTGTGGTCGCTGTCGACGGGTGCTCCCCTCGGGGTGACCGGCAGCTTCGTACTCAGCACCGGACTCGCCTTCGCCGCCCCCGTGGTCGGCGCCGCCGCGCTCGGCGTCTGGTGGGCTCGACGCATGCGCGGTCTGCATCGCGCCCGCGCCGCGGTCTCCGCCGCCGCGGCCCGCCACGAGACCGAGCTCGAGCACGCGAAGACCCTCGAGCGCGCGCGCATCGCGCAAGAACTGCACGACGTCGCCGGCCAGCACCTCGCGGGGCTGCTGTCGCTGGCCGATGCCGCCGTCGACATCGAGGTCCTCGACGCCGAGCAGGCGTCGGCCCTCATCGCGGAGATGCGCGCCGAGGGGCGCTTCGCCTCGGCCAGCCTCTACGCCGCCCTGCGCGACCTGCGCGCCGAGAACGACGCCCGCGCCGAACCGACCCTCGACCTGCGCTCGCTCGACGAGCTCGTGCAGTACTGGGCGTCGCGCGGCATGGATGTCACGCGCGAGGTCGACGGAGCGGTCGACGACCTGCCCGCGATGGTGTCGACGACCGCGTACCGAGTGGTGCAGGAGGCCCTCACGAACGCCTGCAAGCACGCGGCCGGCGCCGCCGTCACCGTCGAGGTCCGCGTCACCGACTCCTCGATCCGAGTGGTGGTGGCCAATGCCGAGGCCCCGGCTTCCGAGGCGGACGCGACGCCCGACGGACTCGGATGGGGTGTGGCGGGAATGGCCGAACGCGTCGACCTGCTGCACGGCACCTTCGCCGCGGGCCCCGTCGCCTCCGGCGGATGGGCGGTCGTCATGGAGGCCCCGCTGAGCGTGCACGCCACTCAGACCCCGGTGCCGACGCCGTGAGCGACACCGACATCCGCGTCTTGA
The DNA here is from genome assembly GCF_007679045.1 of Microbacterium sp. BH-3-3-3. Classification (GTDB taxonomy): domain Bacteria; phylum Actinomycetota; class Actinomycetes; order Actinomycetales; family Microbacteriaceae; genus Microbacterium; species Microbacterium algihabitans. Next base: position 1,348,611 of record NZ_VEFS01000001.1, read on the forward strand.
TCGTCGACGACAACCGCACCGTCCGTCGCGGCATCCGTCTGCGGCTCGAGAACGCCGCCGGCATCCGCGTGGCCGGAGAGGCCTCGAACGGGCGCGACGCCGCCGTTCTCGCGCGGGCGGAGCGGGCCGACGTCGTGCTCATGGATCTGCACATGCCGGGGATGAGCGGCATCGAGGCCACGCGCCTCATCACGAGCGAGGCGAAGGAGACCTGCCGCGTGGTGCTCCTGACGAGCGAGGTGTCCGACGCCTTCGTCGTCGAGGCGCTGGAGGCGGGCGCGAGCGGCTACCTGCTCAAGGGCCACGACAGCGATCAGCTGCTGCCCGTCATCCGTGGCGCGGCCGCGGGAACGGCAACCATCTCACCCCGGGTGGCGCCGCGCCTCATCCGTGAGCTGCGCGCGGCCAAGCCACAGCCGGCCGAGCCCGAGCAGGTGGCTCTGTTGACGGCCGCCGAACTGCGGGTCGTATCGCTGCTGAGCAGCGGGCTCACCTCGAACGACGAGATCGCCCGGCATCTCACCGTGTCGGTGAACACGGTTCGCAGCCAGACGGCTTCCGCGCTCCGGAAGCTCGATCTCGACGACCGCACGCAGTTGGCGCTCTGGGGGGCACGAAACGGCCTCATCCGGCGCGAGAAGTAGTCCGATCGGACGAAAACGCCCGCTTCGAGTCGGCGGGCCGGCCGTGATCCCGCACACTCCCCCGATGACCGGGGTCGTGACGCGGACGAGACTGCTGCCACGGCGACTGGCTCGTTTCGCCGTCTCGTCCGTGCGGGGCTGGGATCGGGGGCGGCCCCGCACGGCCGCCGTCCTGCGCGGGACACCCCGCGGACGCGGAAAGGCCCGGGGCACGGTCCACCGCCCCGGGCCTTTCGCGTGTTGGTCAGCGCGCGGTGCGGCGTCCCACGATGAGGCCGTAGATGAGCAGGACGATGATCGACCCACCGATCGCGAGGAGCCACGTCTGGATCGAGAAGAAGTCCTGCAGCGGGGCGTTGAAGAGCAGGCCACCCAGGAACCCGCCGAGCAGAGCGCCTACGACGCCGAGCAGAAGCGTGATGAGCCAGCCGCCGCCCTGCTTACCGGGGAGGATGAGCTTGGCGATAGCGCCGGCGATGAGGCCGAGGAGAAGAAATCCGAAGAATCCCATGATGTGTTCCTTTCGCGAGTGTGAACCGATGCCCGCTCAAGGCGAAGCTCTCGTAGTACTCAGCTTCCTCCCAGATACACCGTAAGCAGGGTGGGTTGCCTCTCACCACAATCCGTGATTCATGCCTCACGGGTGCGCGGCGCGGCCTGCGACGGGCTTCTTCTTCCGGAGGCGGGACTGGATGCCGACTCCCCCACCCCGCGCCCACGGACCTCCCCACGGCGGCTGCGGAATCCCGCCGGATACGATGCCCGTCCGGGCTCCCCACCACCTCAGAGAAGGGACCGATCCCATGACCCGTGCCGACCTGGTGCAGGACGACGGCCGCGTCGACAGACTGTGGACCGGCGCGACCTGGAGCGAGGGACCGCTGTGGATCCCGACCACCCGCCGCCTTCGGTGGAGCGACATCCCGGGTGACCGCATCCTCGAGTGGGACTCCGCGAGTGACACCACGATCGTCCACCGCGAGGGCGTCGAGTTCACCAACGGACGCGTCCTCGACGCCGACGGCACCGTCGTGCAGTGCTCGCACGGGCGCCGCCGCCTCGAACGCGAGCTCCCCGATGGCTCTCTCGAAGAGATCGTCGCGCAGTGGGAGGGCAAGAGGCTCAACTCCCCCAACGACGTCGCGATCGCCCCCGACGGCTCGTACTGGTTCAGCGACCCCGACTACGGCATCCGTCAGGCGCACGAGGGCCACCTCGGCGAGCGCGAGTACGACGGTCGCTTTGTCTTCCGGTGGTCTGCGGCCGACGGCATCCGCCCCGTCATCACCGACATCGTGCAGCCGAACGGTCTGGCGTTCTCACCCGACGGATCGACCGTGTACGTCACTGACACCGCCATCGGCCTCGACGACGGGCCGGGGCACTGGATCCGCGCCTACGACGTGGTCGATGCCGGAGCGGGGGCCGAGAACGGCCGACATTTCGCCACCATCGATGACGGCATGCCCGACGGCATCGCGGTCGACGAACGGGGCCGGGTCTGGTCGTCTGCGGGCGACGGAGTGCACGTCTTCGATCCGGATGCCGCGGAGCTGCTGTTCCTGCCTGTCCCCGAACCCGTCGCCAACCTCTGCTTCGGGGGCGACGACGGCACCGACCTCTTCATCACGGCGACGACGAGCCTGTATCGCGTGCGCACGACGACCCGCGCGGCCATCTGAGGACAGCGCATCCCGCCCGACAATCGGCTCGTCACAGGTGCTGACGCACCAGGGCACGGCGCAACCCTTCGGCGCGCACGTCGTCCCATAGGGCCGCGCACGCTCCATCCGGAATGCCCGTCGCGGCGTCGCACAGGTGGGATCGGACGGTCGCGGCGTCGAGAGAGACGGGGCAGACGACCACGGCGAGCGCGATCGAGTGCCCTCGCCGGCGCTCCGCACTCTGCAGCACCGTCTCGGCAGCCGCTTCGAGTCGGGGGCGTGCGTACTCCGCGTCGCGCGCGCACGCCACCGACACCACGACCAGCACCCGGCGGTAGTCCGGACCCGAACTGAGCCGCTCATCGAGAAGAGCAAGCCGCTCGTGCGCCGCGTGCCGCAGATGGCGCCCGCGATGAGTGGAACGCAGATCGATCCCGTACAGCAGGGTCGACGGCGCCGTCCCGATGCCCGCGTCGATTCCGTCCCACGCGAGACCGCCACGGTCGCCTTCGACGCGCACTCCGGAGGTGAAACGGGTGATGAGGGTCAGTGCGCTCATCCTCCTGTCCTACGCGAGCCCGGGACGGAACGCTCGCGTCCTCACGGAATCCCTACGGTCGACCCCGGTTCGCTGACGGTCTGCTGACGGCGAGACCCTGTGATCCACCGGGCCGGGCGGCCGCGCGTATGGCTCTCGCGAGGATCGACGCGCGCGTGATCCCGGCGACAGACGATGAGCGCATGCGTTTCAACGATCGGGACTTCCCGCTGCGCGTGAACGGACCGTGGGGCTCCTACGAGCGGCGGTTCAGCGGCCACGGACTGGTCGCCGAGCACCTCCGCATCCTTCCTCCGGACGGCGATGATCGCTCGCGCCTCGCGTGGCACCTGTCGGGCATCTGGCCGTACGTCGGCTTCCTCCTCGGCATCGCGGCCGCCGTCGCCGCCCATCACGTCGCATCCGTCGAGGTGAGCACGGCCATCGGTGCGATCGTGTGGCTCGCGCCCTGGGTGTGGATGACCTGGCGCGCCCGCCCCTACGCCCGCCGCGTGCGCGACCAGTGGCGCCTGCAACACGCCTCGACCTGGCTCATCGAGCCGTCGGCTCTGCGGAATTCCGCGCGCAGATTGGATGCCGCCGGCACGGCCTCTTCTGCCACGCTGAAGCTCGTATGGTGCGAGGAGTACGACGCGTCACTTGATGCGAGCGCGCGCGACACGAAAACCTTACATATGAACTCTTTTCGGTAGGTCGCCCCCACCGATCGAACCGCGACGTCGAAGGAGACCGTCATCAGCGCCACGCCGATCCTCCCCGGCTTCCATCCCGACCCCTCGATCTGCCGCGTCGGCGACGACTTCTACCTCATCACCTCGACCTTCGAGTACCTCCCGGGTGTTCCGGTCCACCACAGCCGTGACCTGGCGTCGTGGAGCGTGATCGGGCACGTCTTCGCCGACCGCGACCACCTCTCCTTTCCCTCGTCGGCGGGGAGCGCCGGCATCTTCGCCCCGACGATCCGCCACCACGACGGCCGATTCTGGGTGATCACGACCGACATCAACACCGTCGGCGACGGGCAGCTGCTGACCTCCGCCGCTTCCCCCGAGGGGCCCTGGGGTCCACCGCTTCGCGTGCCCGGCGCCATCGGCATCGACCCCGACCTCTTCTGGGATGCCGACGGCACCTGCTACGTCACCTGGGCCACGGGCCGTGCCGACGCGCCGATCATGCAGGCGTCGGTCGACCTCGAGACCGGCGATCTGCTCTCCGAGCCCGCTCTCCTCTCCACCGGGAGCGGCCTCGCGCACCCCGAGGGACCGCACCTCCTGCGCCGCGGCGACTGGTACTACCTGCTCCTCGCCGAAGGCGGAACGGAGCGGGGGCACGCGGTGACCGTCGCTCGCTCCCGCGCCGCGACCGGACCATTCGTGTTCCATCCGGGCGATCCGATCCTCAGCCACCGCAGCTCGACCGACCCCGTGCAGAACACCGGCCACGCCGACCTCGTCGAGACGGCGGATGGATGGAACATCGTCTACCTCGGAGTGCGACCCGTCGGACCCGGCCCGGGCTTCCACCTCAACGGCCGCGAGACCTTCCTCGCGAAGGTGTCGTGGGAGGACGACTGGCCCGTCGTCGACGAGAACCTCGACATCGCCCCGGTGTCGACCTCGTTCACCGACGACTTCTCCGCCGATCGTCTGGACCTGCGCTGGATCGCCCCCGGACGCCACCCCGGCGACTTCACGAGCGCGTCACCGCGCGGAGTCGTCATCGATCAACCGTCCGACGATCGGTATCGCTCCCTTCTCGCGACGCGAGTGCGCGATCAGCAGTGGGAAGCGCGAGCAGACGTCGAACCCGGCGACGCGCGCCTCGTCCTGCGCATGGACGAGGACCACTGGGTCGCCGTCGAGTGTCGGGACGGCCACGCGGTCGCCCACGCCACCGTCGGACCCTTCACGCAAGACCTCGGCGCGATCCCGCTCCCGGCGACGAGGCCCGCGACGCTCGCGCTGCGCTCCACTCTGCCCACCCCCGGACCACACGGCGGTACGCCCGTCGCCGACGACCTGCAGTTCGGCATCGTCACCGACGACGGGTTCGTCGAGATCGCCCGCATGGACGGTCGATACGTCTCGACGGAGGTCGCCGGCGGCTTCACGGGCCGGGTCGTCGGCATCGAGCCCATGCCCGGCACGGGTCGACCGGCGGTGCTGCGGTCGTTCTCGTACGAGGGCATCGCGGGCTGAGCGGCGCATCACCCCGGCTCGATCCTCGGCATCGTCGGTGCCGGCACCAGATCCTGAACGCGGTTACGGGACATCGGCGGTCACCGGGCCTTCCGGTGACGAATGCGCGTGTGCTTCGCTGTCTCCGATGACTGCAGCAGCCCGCGCGAGGTCTCGGGGACCCGCCGCCGTCGCAATGTGCCTCGCTTTGGCTGTTGCGCTGACGGGGTGTTTGCCATCGAACGTCACCCAGGCCGAAGTGGACGCTGATTCCGAACACGCCAAGGCGACGGCTCTCACCAATCTGAACGATGTTCTCAGCGCTGCATCTCTCGCGACACCTGGTTTCATCGAGGTTGCGCCCTCCGGCTGCTCGTCGGTCGATTACTCGTGGAACACCTGGGACACGTGGCGGATGAGCGTCGAGACCCCGGTGGCTCCAGGAACGGAGCAGTCGATCCTGGACGCCATCGACGACGCCTTCACGTCACGCGGCGACTGGGCCGTCTTCGGTGACGATGCGGACGAAGTCCTTCCCGGTGACGGAACCCATCGCTTCCTCACGCCTAGGCGCGGGGATCCCGAAACCAAGGTGACGGTCGGTGTCGACACATTCGCGCATGTTCTAAGTGTCGAATCCACCAGCGGGTGCTTCGTCACCGGCCCCGTTTCAGAAAGATGAGAGGCCCTTCCCGCGTGGCCCCAATCTCGTCCCGGTCGCAGAAATGAGAAAAGACCCCCGGGACCTACCCGGGGGTCTTTTCTCATCTGTGCGCGAGGGGGGACTTTCCCTGGTGCCCCTCCACCCGCCGCTACGCGGCGCGCGGAGCCTCTCGGGCGCCAGGGACCCAACCCTCACGGGTCCATAGCCCTCCCACTCGCGCACGAAACGAAGAAGGCCCCGGGATGAACCCGGGGCCTTCTTCGTTCTGTGCGCGAGGGGGGACTTGAACCCCCACGCCCTTGCGGGCACTGGCACCTGAAGCCAGCGCGTCTACCTATTCCGCCACTCGCGCGAGATGCGGCACGGATGCCGCGAACTCAACTTTTCGAGAATATCACGGCCCCGACTCCGTCACGAATCGCGGGCCCCGATGACCGCTTCCATGACCTGCCCAGCCGTGCTGACTACGATGTGCCTACTGGTCTGCCTGCCTGAAGGAGTCTCGTGGGGCTACTCGACAGTTTCGAGAAGGGTCTCGAACGCGCCGTCAACGGTGCCTTCGCGAAGACCTTCCGCAGCGGCATCCAGCCGGTGGAGATCGCATCCGCTCTGCGCAGCGAGCTCGACAAGAAGGCTGTGGTCGTCACGCGTGATCGCATCCTCGCGCCCAACACGTTCTCGGTGCGCCTGTCGCCCGCCGATGACGAGAAGATGAGCGCCCTCGGTTCGACCCTCGTGCACGAGCTCGACACCCTGGTGAAGAAGCACGCGCGCACCCAGGGGTACTCGTTCGCCGGCCCGGTCGCCATCACGATCGAGCGCGACTCCAGCCTGTCCACCGGAACGCTGCGGGTCGACTCGCAGACCACCGAGGGCCAGGTCGCGTGGCGCGGCGTCGTCGACATCGACGGCAAGCGGCATCCGCTCACCGGCGCCCGCACGGTGATCGGCCGCGGAAGCGACGCCGACATCACGATCCCCGACGCCGGCACCAGCCGCAAGCACGTCGAAATCCTCTGGGACGGCGAGCGGGCCATGGTCCGCGACCTCGGCTCGACCAACGGCACCACTCTCAACGGCCGCAAGGTGTCGGAGGCGGCCCTGCCCCCCGATTCCACGATCTCGATCGGCCGTACCAATATCGTGTTCCGTGTGGTCGCTCAGGCGCAGCCGCCGCGACGCGCGTCGGCCTCCGACGCCACGCGCATCTTCGACGTCCGGGAACGAGGACCCCTGTCATGAGTCCGTTGACTCTTCTTCTTCTGCAGGGCGGCTTCCTCGTCCTGCTGTGGTTCTTCGTGTTCGGCGTGGTCTATTCGTTGCGCGCCGACCTGTTCGGGGTCAAGGTGCGCAAGCTCCCCGAGCCCGTGGCATCCGCCCCCGCAGCCCCCGCTCCCACGGCGGCGCCCGACGCGGTCACCACGCAGGTCAAGCGCCCGGCGGCTCCCGCCCCGGCGCCGGTCGGCGGCCTGGCCACCACCTCGGCGGTGTCGCGCATCGTCATCACGAGCGGCCCCAAGGCCGGCCTCGAGCTGCCGCTGGGCACCGAGCCGCTCACGATCGGTCGCTCGAGCGAGTCGGGCCTGGTCATCCGCGACGACTACACCTCCAGCCACCACGCCCGTCTCGTGCTGTGGGGAGACCAGTGGATGTTGCAAGACCTCGACTCCACGAACGGCACGTCCCACGACGGCGTGCGCGTCGCCTCACCCGTGCAGGTGAAGGTGGGAGCGCCCATCAAGGTCGGCGCGACGACGTTCGAGTTGAGGAAGTAACCCTCCCCCATGGTCTTCCAGGGCTCGAGCGCCGCCATCTCCCACACGGGAAAGGTGCGCTCCAACAACCAGGATTCCGGTTACGCCGGGTCCAATCTCTTCGTGGTCGCCGACGGCATGGGCGGCCACGCGGGCGGTGACGTCGCGTCGAGCATCGCCATCGGTCGACTCACCGAGCTCGACCAGCCGTTCCGCACGCCGTCCGAAGCCGAGCACGCCATCCGCGACGCCCTCGCCGACACCGCTGCGGAGCTGATCGACACCGTCGCCCGCCGTCCCGAGCTCGCGGGCATGGGCACGACCGTCAGCGCTCTCGTCATGGTCGACGACTACGCGGTGATCGGCCACATCGGCGACTCGCGCATCTACCTCTACCGCGACGACACCCTCACCCAGATCACGGCCGACCACACCTTCGTGCAGCGCCTGGTCGACTCCGGTCGCATCACCCCCGAAGAGGCGCGGTACCACCCGCGGCGCTCGGTGCTCATGCGCGTGCTCGGCGACATGGATCCCGACCCCGAGGTCGACAGCTTCATCATGCCGACGCAGGACGGCGACCGCTGGCTGCTGTGCTCCGACGGCCTCTCGGGCGTCGTCGACGACACGCACACCGCCAAGACGCTCGCGCTCGGCATGCCCCCGGCGCGCACCGCCGACGCCCTGCTCAAGCAGGCGCTCGACGGCGGCGCCCCCGACAACGTCACGGTCGTGCTGGTCGACGTGGGCGGACAGCACCCCGTGTTCATCGGCACGCCGACCATCGTCGGCTCGGCCTCGAACCCCAGCGGTGTGGTGGTGCCCGCCGCACGTCCGGGCCGCTCGAACTGGCTGCACCACGCGCGCCAGGTCGCCAACGAGCCCACGCACTTCGAGCCCGCCGCCGAGTTCCTCGAGGAGCTCATCGAAGAAGACCGTCGTCGCGCACGTCGTCGTCGCCTCGGCTGGCTCGCCGCCCTGCTCGTGGTGCTCGCCGCGATCGGCCTGGGCCTGTGGGCGGGATACAACTGGACGCAGACGCGGTACTACGTCGGCGCCGACGACAACTCGGTCGTGATCTACCGCGGCATCCAGCAGTCCATCGGACCGATCTCGCTGTCGACCGTCTACGAAGACACCAACATCGTGCTCGCCGACCTCTCTGAGTTCGACCGCGAGACCGTCGAGGCCACGATCTCGGCCCGATCGCTCTCCGACGCCGAGCTCATCGTCGATCGCCTGCGCCCCGCAGAGGAGGGAAGCGGATGACCGACCAGAAGCTGACCCGGACCCCGGATGCCGTGTCCACCGACACCGCCGTGATGCGGGCCCTGAAGAAGATCCGCACCCCCGCCAAGCAGCGCAACCGCGAGCTCGGCCTGCTGCTGTTCGCCATCGCCGTGTACGGCGGAGCCGTCACCCTCGTGCAACTCGGCGTGAACGGCACCGTCGACCCCGGGTTCCTCACTCTCGCGGCGATCCCCGCGGTGCTCGCCCTGATCACGCACGTGGCGCTGCGCCTGCGCGCCCGCGACGCCGACCCCTTCGTGCTGCCCATCGCGACCGTGCTCACGGGCCTCGGCATCGCGATGATCTATCGCATCGACCTCGCCGACGGCGCCTCCGGCTGGGACGCCACCGGCCACCGCCAGATCGCGTGGGCGGCGATCGCGATGGTGCTGGCGCTGGTGGTGCTCATCTTCGTGAGCAACTACCGCGTGCTGTTCCGCTACACCTACCTGTTCGGCCTCGCCGGCATCCTGCTGCTGCTCCTGCCCTTCGTCCCGGGCCTGGGCACCGATCAGAACGCCGACGTGTGGGTCTCGCTCGGCTTCGTGTCGTTCCAGCCGGGCGAGCTGGCAAAGATCTGCCTCGCGATCTTCTTCGCCGGCTACCTGGTGCGCACGCGCGAGAGCCTCACCTCCACGGGCACGCGCTTCCTCTTCATGACGTGGCCCCGTGCCCGCGAGCTCGGTCCGGTGCTCGTCATCTGGCTCGTCTCACTGGGCATCATCGTGCTGCAGCGCGACCTCGGCACCGGCCTGCTGATCTTCGGCATGTTCGTCGCGATGCTCTACGTCGCCACCGGCAAGACCAGCTGGGTGCTCATCGGTCTGGTGCTCGTCGCGAGCGGGGCGTTCCTCGCCTCGCAGGTGCTGCCCTACGTCAACGGTCGCTTCGCCAACTGGCTCAACGCCTTCGACCCCGACGTCGTCAACCGCGAGGGCGGCAGCTACCAGCTCGTGCAGGGCATCTTCGGCCTCGCGCACGGCGGTCTCTTCGGCACCGGCCTCGGCCAGGGGCGCCCGTCGATCACTCCCCTCGCGCAGAGCGACTACATCATTCCCAGCCTCGGCGAGGAGCTGGGTCTGGTGGGCCTGTTCGCGATCCTCGCGCTCTACATGGTGTTCGCCAGCCGCGGCATCCGGATCGGCCTCGCCGGTCAGGACGACTTCGGCAAGCTCCTCGCGACCGGCTTCTCGTTCACGATCGCGCTGCAGGTGTTCATCATGGTCGGCGGTGTCACGCGGGTGATCCCGCTCACCGGTCTGACCACGCCCTTCCTGGCGGCCGGTGGCTCGTCGCTCATCGCGAACTGGATCATCGTCGCGTTCCTGCTGCGCATCTCCGACGCGGTGCGCTCCCGTCCCCGGGTGGTGATCGGCTGATGACCCCTTCGTCCATCCCCGCCCACGCCCCGATCCCGGAGGAGGCACCGTGACGAGAGAACTCCGACGCCTCAGCATCGTCATGCTGGCGATGTTCCTCGCGCTGTTCGCCTCGACGAGCATCATCCAGGTGGTGCAGGCCAACGCCCTCACCAACACCTCGGGCAACACCCGTGCGCTCTACGACTCCTACGAAGTGCAGCGCGGGTCGATCGTCGCCAGCGGCGCCGCCATCGCCTCCTCCGTACCGTCGGACGACGTCTACAGCTGGCAGCGGGAGTATCCGGATGCCGCGATGTGGGCCCCCGTGACCGGGTACGTGAACCCGGTGCTCGATGCCCGCACCGGTCTCGAGCAGGCCGAGAACAGCGTGCTGAGCGGGCAGGACTCGAACCAGTTCTTCTCGCGCATCGATCGCGCGATCACCGGCAAGGCGCCCCGCGGCTCCAATGTCGAGGTCTCGGTCGACGCCACCGTGCAGAAGGCCGCGTGGGACGCCATGGGCGATCTGCAGGGAGCCGTCGTCGCGATCGAGCCGTCGACCGGGCGCATCCTCGCGATGGTCTCCAAGCCCAGCTTCGACACGAACACTCTGGCCTCGCATGACACGGATGCCGTGAACGCGGCGTACGACCAGCTCGTGGCCGACCCGTCGAAGCCGCTCGACAACCGCGCGATCGCGGGCGACCTCAACCCTCCGGGATCGACCTTCAAGCTCGTCGTGGCGTCGGCTGCCTTGGCATCCGGAAAGTACACGCCCGACTCGGCGTTCCCCAACGTGGCGGCGTACACGCTCCCCGACTCCACGAACGTGGTCAGCAACGCCGGTGGCGGCGCGTGCGGCGAGGGCGACACGGTCACCATCGCCACGGCCCTGCGGTTGAGCTGCAACATTCCGATGGCCGAACTCGCCGTGGAGCTCGGCGCCGACGCGATCCGCGCCGAGGCCGAGAAGTACGGCTTCAACTCGACCTTCTCGATGCCGCTGGAGTCCACGGCCTCGACGTACCCCTCGAACCCCAACGCCCCGCAGACCGCCCTGAGCGGCTTCGGACAGGGCGACGTGCGCGCCACGCCCCTGCAGATGGCGATGGTGTCGGCGGGCATCGCGAACGACGGCGTCGTGATGAACCCGCGCATGATCGATCGTGTGATCAACACCGACCTGTCGGTGAGCGACCAGGGCTCCGACAGCGAGTTCGGTCGGGCGCTCGAGCCCGGCGTCAACGCGCAGATGGTTTCGATGATGACGGCGAACGTCCAGGACGGCGCGGCATCGAATGCAAGAATAGACGGGGTTCAGGTGGCGGGTAAGACCGGCACTGCGGAGAACGACTCCCGTCCCTACACGCTCTGGTTCACCGGTTTCGCACCGGCGGACGACCCTCAGGTCGCCGTCGCCGTGGTGGTCGAAAACGGTGGTGGCCGAGGGCAGAGCGGGAGCGGCAACGAGATCGCCGCCCCGATAGCGAAGAAGGTCATGGAGGCGGTGCTGGGTAAATGAGACCGACGCAGGGTGTGACCTTCGGAGGACGCTACGAGCTCGAATCGCGCATAGCGATCGGCGGTATGGGCGAGGTCTGGGAGGCGACGGATCACGTCATCGGACGAACCGTCGCCATCAAGATCCTCAAAGACGAGTACATGGGCGACCCGGGCTTCCTCGAGCGCTTCCGCGCCGAGGCCCGCCACGCCGCGCTCGTGAATCACGAGGGCATCGCCAGCGTGTTCGACTACGGCGAAGAAGACGGCAGTGCCTTCCTCGTCATGGAGCTGGTGCCCGGTGAGGCGCTGTCGACGATCCTCGAGCGCGAGGGCTCGCTGTCGACCGACAAGACCCTCGACATCGTCGCGCAGACCGCGGCGGCACTGCAGGCCGCGCACGCCGCGGGTCTCGTGCACCGCGACATCAAGCCCGGCAACCTGCTGATCACGCCCGACGGGCGCGTGAAGATCACCGACTTCGGCATCGCCCGCATCGCCGACCAGGTTCCGCTGACCGCGACCGGTCAGGTCATGGGAACGGTGCAGTACCTTTCGCCCGAGCAGGCGTCGGGTCACCCGGCGTCGCCCGCGACCGACACCTACTCGCTGGGCATCGTCGCGTACGAGTCCCTGGCGGGCAAGCGCCCCTTCACGGGCGAGTCGCAGGTGGCGATCGCCATGGCGCAGATCAACGAGCAGCCCGCCCCCCTGCCGCCCACCGTGGCGCAGCCGGTGCAGAACCTCGTCATGGCGATGATCGCCAAAAAGCCCGAAGAGCGTCCCGCCTCCTCGGCGGCGGTCTCGCGTGCGGCCACCGCCCTGCGCCGCGGCGACCTCACGGCAGCTGCGGCCGCCGTGCCCGCCGTCGCCGCCGGTGCGGCGATCGCCGACGAGATGACGCAGCTGCTGACGCCCGCCGGACAGACCTCCGCGACCACGCGGCTCATGCCGGCCGCGGGTGCCGCGACGTCGCTTCTGACCGAAGAGCACGTCGAAGAGACGCCGGTCCCCGAGAAGAAGAAGCGCAGTCGCTGGACGTGGCCTCTGGTCGCCCTCATCGCACTGCTGGCCCTGATCCTCGGAGTGACGCTGTTCGGCCTGCTGTCGAACCAGAACGAGCCGGATGCCGCGCCCACCGAGTCCGCGCCCACGCAGTCCGCGCCGACTCCGAGCGCGCCGACCCCGTCGTCCTCGCCGACCGCGACCTCGTCGCTCATCAACGTGAACGCTCTCGACCTGCCGGGAAAGACCTGCGACGAGGCGAGCCAGATCCTCAGCGACAACAAGCTGGGCGCGCAGTGCGAGACGGGAAACCCCGCCTCCACTCCCGATCAGGTGGGCATCGTCGACTCGGTGAACCCGACCGGCAGCGTGCCCGAGGGCACGATCATCGTGCTCCGCGTGTTCGGCGAAGAGACGCCCCTCACCGAGCCGGCCGCTCCGACGCTCCCCGGCACCTCCGTGGCCGCGGGCAGCGACGTGCGCGTGTCGTGGGGTCAGTACACCTGCCCCTCCGGTACCGGCAACGTGGTGTCGTACAACCTGACCGCCACCAACGGCACGTTCGACAACAACGGTCAGTCGTCGTCGTCGTTCCCGCCCGATTCGCGCAACGCGCAGCTCAAGGTGAGCAACGCCGTGGGTGACTCGCTCCGCATCACGTACACGGTCAGCTGCTCGGGCACCGACCGCACCGCCGGCCCCTCGGGCGAGGCGTCCGCCACCATCACCGGTGGCAACACGCCGAGCCCGAGCACGACAGGCAACGGCGCGGGAGCGAGCGCCACCCCCGGCAAGAAGAACTGACTCACCCTCGATCCCCCCACGCCAGGAGTTCCTTCGTGACCACTGAGACGCGCGTCCTGTCCGGGCGCTATCGCGTCGACGACCTCATCGGTCGCGGCGGGATGGCGAGCGTGTACCGCGGGTACGACCAGACTCTCGGGCGCACGGTGGCGATCAAGATCTTGCGCTCCGACCTCGCCGGAGACGCGGCGTTCCGCACGCGGTTCCGCCTCGAGGCGCAGGCGGCGTCGCGCATGGCGCACGCGACGATCGTGCGCGTGTTCGACGCGGGCGAAGACGCCGAGACCGGCGTCGACGGGGTCGAGCGCCCCGTGCCCTACATCGTGATGGAGCTCGTCCACGGGCGTTTGCTGAAGGAGATCATCGCCGAAGGCAAGGTGCCCACCGACGAGGCGCTGCGCTACGTCGACGGCATCCTGGAAGCCCTCGAGTACTCGCACCGCGCCGGCGTGGTCCACCGCGACATCAAGCCGGGCAACGTCATGATCACCGACTCCGGTCGCGTGAAAGTCATGGACTTCGGCATCGCCCGCGCCGTGTCGGACTCCTCCTCCACCGTCGCCGAGACGACGGCCATCGTGGGAACCGCCGCCTACTTCTCCCCCGAGCAGGCCAAGGGCGAGTCGGTCGACGCGCGCGCCGACCTGTACTCCACGGGCGTCGTGCTGTACGAGCTGCTCACCGGACGCCCTCCGTTCCGCGGCGAGACCCCCGTGGCCGTCGCCTACCAGCACGTCAGTGAGGCGCCGGTCCCGCCGAGCGAGATCGACGAGTCGATCCCGCGGGCACTCGACGCGATCGTTCTGCGCGCGCTGGCGAAGGATCCCTTCCAGCGCCCGCAGGACGCCGCGAGCTTCCGCGAAGCGCTCGACGAGACGGCCGACGGCAAAGCTCCGAGCAAGCGGCAGATGTCCGCCCTGTCGAACGAGCTGTACGGGCCGAACCCGCGTCAGGCCGCCGAGACCGCGCGCTCGCTCCGCCAGCTCAGCACCGACACGACGATGCGCCGCACGCAGCCCGGACCCCCGGTCGCTTGGATCTGGGCCGGCGTGACGGTGCTCGCCGTTCTGCTCGTCGCCGTGCTGGTGTGGGTCATGCAGATCCAGCCCGCCTCGAACGTGCCCACCAACGCCCTGACCGTTCCCAACGTGGTCGACATGTCGTACGACCGCGCCGTCGAGGCACTTCAGGCCGAGCAGCTCACCGCGAGTCGCGTGAACCAGCCCGACGAGCAGATCGCCGCGGGCAACGTCATCAGCTCCACTCCCTCGGCCGGCACAAACGTCACGGCCGGCCAGCAGGTGACCCTTTACGTCTCGACGGGCCCCGACACCGCGACGGTGCCGACTCTCGACGGCATCAACGAGACCGAGGCGCGCACGGCACTCACCAACGCCGGCCTGGTCGTGGGATCCATCCGTCGGCAGAACGACGCCGCCCTCGCCGCCGGCACCGTGATCTCCGCGACGGCCGAGGCGGGCACCGAGGTCGCGAAGGGGACGACGGTCAACCTCGTGGTCGCCAGCGGCAAGGTCGTCATCAACGACTACGCCGGGTACACCCTCGACGGGGCGAAGCGCGAGCTCGAGTCCGACGACAAGCAGCTCACCGTTCTGACCAAGGACGACCCCGGCTGCAAGGCAACCACTCCCGCGACGGTCACGACGCAGTCGCTGGCCCCGGGTGAAGTGCCCGTGCACAGCGAGATCACGCTGACGGTGTGCTCGGGGTCCTGACCCGTCGGGGATGAAGCGCGCTCGCGCGCTCCACGGCGCCGGCCAGACCGGCGTTCTCGAGCCACCGGCCGAGCAGCCGATGGCCGCCCTCGGTCAGCACGCTCTCGGGGTGGAACTGCACGCCCTCCAGCGGCGCGGAGCGGTGGCGGAGCCCCATGACGACGCCCCCGTCGGTGCGCGCCGTGACCTCGAGCTCCGCCGGCAGGCTCGACTCGTCGACGGCGAGGGAGTGATAGCGGGTCGCGACGAACCCGTCGTCGAGACCGGCGAACACCCCGTCGCCGTGGTGGCGGATGACGCTCGTGATGCCGTGCAGCAGTTCGGGAGCCTGCGTCACCCGTGCATCGAAGGCTGTCGCCAGCGCCTGGTGGCCGAGACAGACCCCGAGCAACGGGATGCCGGCGTCCGCGGCCGCGCGGACCACCTCGACCGATCGTCCCGCGTCGACGGGATGACCGGGCCCCGGAGACACGAGCACGGCGTCGTGACGACGCACGGTGTCGACGACGGCGGGATCATGGGCGTCGACCATCGTCGTCTCCGCACCGATGTCGCGGAGATACCCGGCGAGGGTGTGGACGAAGCTGTCGCGGTTGTCGACGACGACGACCCGCAGACCGGTCACTCGACCGTGACCTCCGAGGGGTACACCAGGTCGCTCACCCAGGGGAAGACGTAGAAGAACAGGCCGTAGAGCACGGCCGCCAGAAGCACCAAGAGGATGAGCAGGCGGACCCACCAGGGACCGGGCAGAACGCGCCAGAGAGCTCCGTACATCACGCGGCTCCAGAGGTCAGGGACGTGGGAGGGCCCGCTTCGGTGCGCGGGGTGTACGACTCGAAGACGCCGTACGCGATGGCGCGCTCGGAGAACCCGTACCGCGGGCTGCAGGTCGTCATCGTGATGATGCGGTCGGTGGCCTCCACCTGCGGCTGCTGCGGCAGCGGGAGCAGCACGTCGACGCCGTTCGGGCGCACGTACTCGATGTTGCGGAAGCGGTAGGTGTACCAGCCCTGCTCCGTCTCGACGACGACCGCGTCGCCGATGTGCAGCGAGGGAAGGTCGGCGAACGGGGCGCCGTGGCTGCCGCGGTGGCCGGCGATGGCGAAGTTGCCGACTTGACCCGGCATGGCCGTATCGGGATAGTGCCCGAGGCCGATCGGGTCGAGCGTGCGCGACGAGCTGACCCCGCCGGCGAGCGGGAACGAGTAGTCGGGCCCGAGCCGCGGGATGCGCACGACGGCGAAGCGCTCGGCATCGCCCGGCTGCGGGAGGGCGGGAGGATCAGCCGTCGGCGGACCGGTGGGCGCCGAGGTTGCCGGCGAAGATGCGGCGGGCGCGGGGGCCGAGGGCTCGAGGGCCCACGAGTCGCTGAGCTCCTGACCTTGGTCCTTGAACTGCGCTCCGATGATCGCGTCGCCGATCCACAGCTGCCAGACCACGAACAGCAGCACGACCACACCCGCCGTCACGAGCAGGTCGCCGATGACTCCGACGACCGAGACGCCGCGCTGAGGAGCGCGGCCGCGCCGTCGCGTACGACGGGTCTGCGGCTCCTGCACGGTCTGCACGAGGCGAGTCTAGTTCCATGAATTCGCGCATTCCTGACCGTTAGACTGTCCGGCATGGCTCGAACTGGCAAAGGCGAAGACCCGATCGCTGAGCGCAACGACGGTGGATCGGCACCGAACCCCGTGTGGTTCCTGCCCATCATGATCGGCCTCATGCTCATCGGCCTCGTGTGGGTGCTGGTGTTCTACCTCAGCAACTCGCAGTTCCCCATCCCGGGCATCGGCCCGTGGAACCTGGTCATCGGTTTCGGAATCGCCTTCGTCGGCTTCCTCATGACCACGAAGTGGCGCTGACTTACACGCGTGTAATTCATCCCCACCTGTGGATGGGACTGTGGATAACTCTCAGACGTACGCCAGGGCCGGGATCACCAGCAGGGCGAGAAGAACGACGCTGAGCGTCACCAGCAGACCGATCTGCACCCCGCGCTGACGCGGTGCGCGCGTGCGCGAGTAGATGAGGCCGACCAGGGCCCCGGCGATGAGACCACCCAGGTGCGCCTGCCACGAGATGCCCACGGCAGCCAGCGACGCCGGGAAGCTGCCCGAGCCGATCGCGTCGATCCCCGCCACCACGAACGGCCAGGCGAAGTTGATCGCGATGAGGATCGCGATCACGCGGATGTCGGCGCCGATGTGGCGCCCGATCACCAGCAGCGCCCCGAACAGGGCGAAGATCGCACCCGACGCTCCGACCGTCCACACGCCGGGCGCGAGCAGCGCCACGGCGACGGATCCGCCGATCGTGCCGATCAGGTAGAGGGCCAGGAACCGGGCGCGTCCGAGCATCGGCTCGAGGCTGCGGCCGATGAACCACAGCGCGAGCATGTTGAGGGCGATGTGGAAGAAGCCGCTGTGCACGAGAGAGACCGTGAGCAGTCGCCACGGCTGGATGACGCCCAGCTCGGGAATGAGGAAGACGCTGTTGAACGCGAGGAACTGCGTGAGGATCGAGCCCACCCCGGGGATCAACCCGATGATGTAGGTCAATCCCGTGATCGCGATGATCCCGAGCGTCATACGGGGGCGATCGGTCGAGAGCGCCATCGCGGGGCGAGACGCCCATCGACGCTGCGCTTTCTTCTGCGCGGGGGTCTGCTGAGCGCGCTGCTCGGCCATGCACTCCGGGCAGATGACGCCGACGGCGGCGGGTGTCCGACATTCCGAGCACACGGTGCGCATGCACCGCTGGCACAGCACGAAGCTCTGCCGGTCCGGATGCCGGTAACAGAAGTTGTCGCTGTTGCGACGGAACTCGTCGGTCGTGGACACCCGCCGTCGTCCGAGCGTCAGACGGCGACGACGTCGACCGAGTGCAGCACGACGTCTGCCTTCGGCCGGTCCTGCGCGCCGGTGGGAACTGCGGCGATCTCGTCGACGACGGCCTTGGAAGCCTCGTCGGCGACCTCGCCGAAGATGGTGTGCTTGCCCTGCAGCCACGGAGTGGGGTCGGTCGTGATGAAGAACTGCGAGCCGTTGGTGCCCTCGGCCTGACCGGTGATGGCGTTGCGGCGCAGACCGGCGTTGGCCATGGCCAGCTTGTAGGGCTGCGTGAAGTCGAGCTCGGGGTGGATCTCGTCGTTGAAGTTGTATCCCGGGCCGCCGATGCCCTGACCGAGCGGGTCGCCGCCCTGGATCATGAAGTTGGGGATGATGCGGTGGAAGACGACGTCCTTGTAGAGGGGACCTTCGCCCTTCGCCCCGGTCGCCGGGTTCGTCCACTCCTGCGAACCATCGGAGAGCCCGATGAAGTTGCGGACGGTGCGCGGCGCGTGGTCGCCGAACAGGTTGACGACGATGTCGCCGTGGTTGGTGTGCAGGGTCGCGACGGCGGTGTGGTTGGCCATGGGTACATTCTCTCAGAGTTATCTGCAAGGGTCGGCGGTGCCGGCGGCCCGTTCTGGCAAGATGAACGAACGTACATCCCATCGACAGGGAGGATGAGCCGTGGGCCTCAGCCGCAAGAGCAAGAAGGAACTGCGCAAGCTCCAGAAGCACGCCGCCAAGGTGTGGGAGTCGCAGCAGGTGCTGCTGGGCGAGAGTGGGAAGGTCGCTCGCGAAGCCGGCCACCAGCTCGGTCGCTTCAGCCGTGAAGACCTCGTCCCCGCCGTGCAGGACGGCTACGGCAAGTACGCCGCTCCGTACGTGGACAAGACCGTCAAGGGCACGAACCGCTTCCTCAGCCACAAGGTCGTTCCCGCGGCCGGTGCTGTGGTCGGCGGAGCGATGTCGGTGTGGGACGCCGCGGGCGACACCCGTGACCGCATCGCCAAGGGCAAGGGCTTCGAGCTCGACACCCACAAGTACGCCAAGCGTGCCGAGAAGTACGGCAAGCAGGCGTCCAAGCGCCTGTCGAAGAAGCTTCCCTCGCAGCACGACGGCATCGGTGCCGGTGGCGTGATCGCCATCATCCTCGGTCTCGTCGCCGCCGCGGGCGTCGCGTACGCCGCGTGGCAGACGCTGCGCGCCGACGACGAGCTGTGGGTTGCCGACGACCCGCTGCGCGCGCCGGACGCGTGAGCGACCCCACCATCAGAGTCAGAGAGGCCGCGCTCGCGCGCGGCCTCTCTGTCGATGTGCGCGAGCGCCCCGCCGCCTCGAGCCTCGACGAGGCCGCCGAGCTCCTCGGCATCCCTTCGGCATCGATCGTCAAGACGCTCGTGGTGAAGCGCTCCGACGACACGTACCTGTTCGCCCTGGTGCCCGGTGACCGGGCGATCTCGTGGGCGAAGCTCCGCGCCGTGGTGGGGGTCAACAAACTCCGCCTGCCCGAACCCGAGCTCGCCCTGGCGGCGACCGGCTACGAGCGCGGCACGATCGTGCCCATCGGCAGCACCACGGCATGGCCCGTCTACGCCGATGAGCGCATCGTCGGCACCCGCATCGCCATGGGTGCCGGCGCGCACGGCTACAGCCTGTTCGTCGACGCCGACGACCTCATCGCCGCCTACGGCGCGACCGTCGCCGACATCACGGTCGACCGCGCCTGACGATCAGGTGGGCAGAAGCCCCGCCATGCGCAGCGCCACGTCGACCAGCTGAACGCGACGGAGCTTGCGGGCCTCCGCGAGGGTGAACCACTCCGCGCGATCGGTCGAGCCGTCGGTCTCGTCCCTCAGGCGACCACCGACGACGTGCGTTCGATAGACGATCCGCAAGGCGTGCAGCGGCCCCTCGGAATCGTGGGCCAACCGTGCCTCGGCCGGGATGACCCGGGAATGAATGCCGAGCAGCTCGTCGATCGCGACGCGGAACCCCGTCTCTTCGCGGACCTCCCGGCGAACGGCCCGGGCGGGATCCTCGCCGGGCTCGAGACCGCCTCCGGGGAGCGTCCACGCGGGCCGTCTACCGTCGATCCAGTGCGCGAGCAGTACACGGCCGTCGGCGTCGGTCACGACGGCGTACGCGGCGACCCGCATGTCCATGACGTGACTCTAGCGAGCGCCGGGGCACGAATGTCGCGGGGCAAAGACGAAAGCCGGCCCGAAGGCCGGCTTTCGTTTCGCGGTTGTGGAGCCTAGGAGATTCGAACTCCTGACATCCTGCTTGCAAAGCAGGCGCTCTACCAGCTGAGCTAAGGCCCCGCGAGGGAAGGGGTGGGGCTACCAGGACTTGAACCTGGGACCTCTTCATTATCAGTGAAGCGCTCTAACCGCCTGAGCTATAGCCCCGTCTCGCTGACGTGATGTCAACCTCGAAGACTTTACCGGATTCGCGAGGTTTTGACGAATCGACGTCAGTTGGAGGTGAAGCCGACGAGCAGGCCGCCGGTCACCTTCACCGCGAGGTTGTAGATGCCTGCCATGACGGCGCCGAGCACCGTCACCACGACCAGGTTGAGGATCGCCACGATCGCGGCGAACGCCATGACCTGGGGCAGACCGATGTACTGCGAGAGCGTCGCCCCACCGTCGGTGAAGCTGGTGAAGAACTCATCGAGCTTCGACAGCAGCGTCGCCGAGACAACCAGGTAGATGAGGAAGTACGAGACCACCGTGACGATGGCCAGGGCGACCGCCACCAGGAACGACAGCTTCACCGCCGACCAGAAGTCGATGTAGACCAGGCGCAGACGCACCTGCTTCGCAGGGGTCTTGTGAGTCGACTTTTTGGCGAGCTTGTCGGCTACCGTGCTCATGCGTCAGTACTTTCCTCGGGGGTGTCGGAAGGGGAGGCGCTGGCCTCGTCCGCGGGTGAAGCGGCGGGCTCAGTGGTCGTCTCCGTCGTCTCGGCGAGGTTCCGCTCGGCGTTGCGCGCGATCGCGATGATCTTGTCATCGCCTCCGGCGCGAGCGAAGACGACACCCATGGTGTCGCGTCCCTTGGCGGGCACCTCGGCCACGCTGGAGCGTACCACCTTGCCGCTGGCAAGAACCACAAGGACCTCGTCGCCCTCGGACACCATCATTCCGCCCGCGAGCACCCCGCGATCGTCGGTCAGACGGGCCACCTTGATGCCCAGGCCACCGCGGTTCTGCATGCGGTATTCGGTGACCGCGGTGCGCTTGGCGTAGCCGCCTTCGGTCACCACGAAGACGAATTCGTCGTCCTTGGCGACGGATGCCGAGAGCAGGCTGTCGCCCTCGCGGAAGTCCATCCCCTTCACGCCCGAGGTCGACCGACCCATGGGGCGCAGCGCGTTGTCGGTGGCGGAGAATCGCAGCGACATGCCGAGGCGGCTGATGAGGAGGATGTCGTCGCCCTCGTCGACGAGCATGGCGCTGACGAGCTCGTCGGCGCCGCCCTGCTCGGCGTCGTCGCCCTCGTCGGAGGTCTGACCTCGCAGCTTGATGGCGATGACGCCGCCCTGACGGTTGGTGTCGTACTCCTCGAGGCGGGTCTTCTTGACCAGACCGCCCCGCGTCGCGAGCACGAGGTAGGTCGCGACCTGGTAGTCGCGGATGTCGAGGATCTGCGCGATCTCCTCGTCGGGCTGGAGCGCCAGCAGGTTGGCGACGTGCTGACCCTTGGCGTCGCGCCCGGCCTCGGGCACCTCGTACGCCTTGGAGCGGTACACGCGCCCCTTGTTCGTGAAGAACAGCAGCCAGTGGTGCGTCGTGGTGACGAAGAAGTGCTCGACCACGTCGTCGGCGCGCAGCTGCGCACCCTTCACGCCCTTGCCGCCGCGGTGCTGCGAGCGGTAGTTGTCGCTGCGCGTGCGCTTGATGTAGCCGTCGCGGGTGACGGTGACGACCATCTCCTCTTCGGCGATGAGGTCTTCGATCGAGACGTCGCCGTCGAACCCGTGCAGGATCTCGGTGCGACGGTCGTCGCCGAAGCGGTCGACGATCGCCGTGAGCTCGTCGCGGATGATCGTGCGCTGGCGGGCGGGGGTGGCGAGGATGTCGTTGTAGTCCGCGATGCGGGCCTCGAGCTCGGTGGCCTCGTCGACGATCTTCTGGCGCTCGAGGGCAGCGAGACGACGCAGCTGCATGTCGAGGATCGCCTGCGCCTGGATGTCGTCGATATCGAGGAGCTTCTGCAGACCCTCGTTGGCATCCTGAGCCGTCGGCGAGCGACGGATGAGCGCGATGACCTCGTCGAGCGCGTCGAGCGCCTTCAGGTAGCCGCGCAGGATGTGCATGCGCTCTTCGGCCTTGCGAAGGCGGTAGCGCGTGCGCCGGACGATGACCTCGACCTGGTGGTCGATCCACAGGCTGATGAAGCCGTCGAGCGAGAGCGTGCGCGGCACGCCGTCGACGATCGCCAGCATGTTGGCGCCGAAGTTCTCCTGCAGCTGCGTGTGCTTGTAGAGGTTGTTCAGCACGACCTTGGCGACCGCATCGCGCTTGAGCACGACGACCAGGCGCTGACCGGTACGGCCCGAGCTCTCGTCGCGAATGTCGGCGACACCGGTGATCTTGCCCTCGCGGGCGAGGTCGCCGATCTTGACCGCGACGTTGTCGGGGTTGACCTGGTACGGCAGCTCGGTGATCACGAGACACGTGCGGCCCTGGATCTCCTCGATGTTGACCACCGCGCGCATCGTGATCGAGCCGCGACCGGTGCGGTAGGCGTCCTTGATGCCGCGCGTGCCCAGGATCTGGGCGCGCGTGGGGAAGTCGGGGCCGGGGATGCGCTCCATGAGCGCCTCGAGCAGCTCTTCGCGCGTGGCATCCGGGTTCTCGAGAGCCCACAGGGCACCGCTCGAGACCTCACGCAGGTTGTGCGGCGGGATGTTCGTCGCCATACCGACGGCGATGCCCACCGAACCGTTGACCAGCAGGTTCGGGAAGCGCGCGGGCAGGACCGTGGGCTCCTGCGTCTGGCCGTCGTAGTTGTCCTCGAAGTCGACGGTCTCTTCTTCGATGTCGCGCACCATCTCGAGCGCGAGCGGGGCCATCTTGGTCTCGGTGTAACGCGGGGCGGCGGCGCCCTGGTTTCCGGGAGAGCCGAAGTTGCCCTGACCGAGCGCCAGCGGGTAGCGCAGCGACCAGGGCTGCACGAGACGCACGAGGGCGTCGTAGATCGGGGCGTCACCGTGCGGGTGGTAGTGCCCCATGACCTCGCCCACGACACGGGCGCACTTCGAGAACGACTTGTCGGGGCGGAAGCCGCCGTCGTACATGCCGTAGATCACACGGCGGTGCACGGGCTTGAGGCCGTCGCGCACGTCGGGCAGGGCGCGCCCGACGATGACGCTCATCGCGTAGTCGAGGTAACTCCGCTGCATCTCGAGCTGCAGGTCGACCTGGTCGATCTTGCCGTGGTTGTGGGCGCCTTCTTCGCGCGCTTCGGCGGGCTCGGGAGTGGTGTCGTCAGCCATGTCTTCTCAGTTTCGTGAATACGTCGGAGCGAGATCTGTCGTGCGGATCAGATGTCGAGGAAGCGGACGTCTTTGGCGTTGCGCTGGATGAAGCTGCGTCGCGACTCGACGTCTTCTCCCATGAGCACCGAGAAGATCTCGTCCGCCGAGGCGGCGTCGTCGATGGTCACCTGCTTCAGCGTGCGGGTCTCGGGGTCCATCGTGGTCTCCCACAGCTCGTGGTCGTTCATCTCGCCGAGACCCTTGTAACGCTGGATGCCGTTGTCTTTGGGGATGCGGCGTCCGGAGGCCTGACCGTCGACGAGCATCGCGTCGCGCTCGCGGTCGCTGTAGGCGTACTCGTGCGGGTGGTTCGACCACTTCAGGCGGTACAGCGGGGGCTGCGCGAGATAGACGAAGCCCGCCTCGATGAGACCGCGCATGTAGCGGAAGAGCAGGGTCAGCAGGAGCGTGGTGATGTGCTGGCCGTCGACGTCGGCATCGGCCATCAGCACGATCTTGTGGTACCGCGCCTTGGCCATGTCGAAGTCTTCGCCGATGCCCGTGCCGAAGGCCTGGATCATCGCCTGGACCTCTTTGTTGCCCAGGGCGCGGTCGAGGCGCGCGCGTTCGACGTTGAGGATCTTGCCGCGCAGCGCCAGGATCGCCTGCGTGTGCGGGTCGCGCCCCTGCACGGCCGAGCCGCCGGCGGAGTCACCCTCGACGAGGAAGATCTCGCTGATCGAGGGGTCTTTCGAGGTGCAGTCCTTGAGCTTGTCGGGCATCGCGGCCGACTCGAAGACGCTCTTGCGACGCGCGGTCTCGCGCGCCTTGCGGGCGGCCAGACGAGCGGTCGCGGCGTCGATCGCCTTGCGGATGATGTTCTTCGCCTGCGCGGGGTTGCGGTCGAACCAGTCGCCGAGCTTGTCGCCGACGACCTTCTGCACGTAGGCGCGGGCCTCGGTGTTGCCGAGCTTGGTCTTGGTCTGACCCTCGAACTGCGGCTCCGACAGCTTGACCGAGATGACGGCGGTGAGACCCTCGCGGATGTCGTCGCCGGTGAGGTTGTCGTCCTTCTCCTTGAGCAGGTTGTTCGCGCGCGCGTAGCGGTTGACGAGCGTCGTCAGCGCCGCGCGGAAGCCCTCTTCGTGCGTGCCACCCTCGTGCGTGTTGATGGTGTTCGCGTAGGTGAAGACGTTCTCGGTGTACGCCGTCGTCCACTGCATCGCCAGCTCGAGCGCAATCTTGCGCTCGGTGTCCTCGGACTCGACCTCGATGATCTCGTCGTTGACCACGTCGGCCTTGCGCACGCGGTTGAGGTGCTCGACGTAGTCGACGAGACCGCGCTCGTAGAGGAACGAGTCGTAGCGCGCGCCGGTGACCTCTTCACCGGGTTCGCCCTCGGTGATCACCGACTGCGGACGCTCGTCGCGCAGGCTGATGCGCAGCCCCTTGTTGAGGAACGCCATCTGCTGGAAGCGCGTACGCAGCGTGTCATAGTCGAAGTCGACGGTGTCGAAGATCGTGGCATCCGGCCAGAACGTGATCGTCGTGCCGGTCGCGTCGCTCTCTTCTCCCTGCGCGAGGGGGGCGAGGGGCACACCGCCGTCGCGGAACGACTGACGCCAGACGTGACCCTGACGCTTGACCTCGACCTCGAGGCGCGTCGAGAGCGCGTTGACGACCGACGAGCCGACGCCGTGCAGACCGCCCGAGACCGCGTAGCCGCCGCCGCCGAACTTGCCGCCGGCGTGGAGGACGGTGAGCACGACCTCGACGGTCGACTTGCCCTCGGTGCGGTGCATGTCGACCGGGATGCCGCGGCCGTTGTCGACCACGCGGACGGCGCCGTCGGCGAGGATCGTCACATCGATCGTGTCGCAGTACCCGGCGAGGGCCTCATCGACCGAGTTGTCGACGATCTCCTGCACGAGGTGGTGCAGGCCGCGCTCACCGGTGGAACCGATGTACATGCCGGGACGCTTGCGGACCGCCTCGAGACCTTCGAGCACCTGGATGGCGTCTGCCCCGTACTCGTTGGGAACCTTCTTGCTGGTCGCTTCGGGTTCCTCGGAAACGCTGTCGGGGTTTTCGGACGTCATGGGTACGCGCGCTCCAGATCGATTCGTCGGAATCTCCATCCTATCGCGGAAGGGCCCTCGAAATGGCTTGTACGCCCCTACGCGGCGATAAATCGCGCCGAGCCGGGATCGACCATGGCTCAACCGTAGGTATCGCGCGGACCGCGGCCTGGAACGGCTCTGGGCCCCCATTTCCACGAGGGGACGTCGGGCCCTACGAAGCGGATCGCCTCGACACCCGCCTCGGGGTAGCGCCGAATGATCTCCGACAGGATGTGCGCGCGCATGAGCTGGAGCTGTTTCGCCCATGCGGTGGAGTCGGCCTGGACCGTGAGGGTGCCGTTGTCGAGCGCGACCGGGCGGGTGTGCGCGGCAGTGTCGGCACCGGCGACCTCGTCCCAGGTGCGCACGAGGTCTTCGCGCGAGAGCTGCGGCTCCCAGCCGGCGGACTGCGTCAGCGCCGACAGCACATCGCCGAGGCCGCGGGGGTCGCGCCCGGGAGTGAAAGGAGCGTTCTCCCCGTCGTCGGAACGACGGCGCTTCTTCTTCTTGCGATACGGAGACGGCTCGAGACCACGCAAGCGAAGATAGGTCGCCATCGTCTCGGGGAGCTCCGCCTCGTCAGACATGATCCTGCTCCTGGATCTCGCCGGCCTCGACGCGCACGACGTGCGCACGCAGCGCATCGGGCACGTCTTCTTCGACCGCGGAGGTGACGATGACCTGCTCGTAGCCGCCGGCCAGCTCGGCCAGGCGCGTGCGCCGGCCCGCGTCGAGTTCGGCGAAGACGTCGTCGAGGATCAGCACGGGGTCGCCCAGGCGCGACTCGGCGCGCAGGAGTTCGGCGGAGGCCAGTCGCAGCGACAGCGCGACCGACCACGACTCTCCGTGCGAGGCGTACCCCTTCACCGGCAGACCCCGCACCTGCAGCACGAGGTCGTCGCGGTGGGGACCGACGAGCGTGAGACCGCGCTCGAGCTCGGCGGAGCGACGGGCGGCGAGGGCGGCGCGGAACTGGTCGGCGAGAGGAGCCGATGATCCGCCCGCGTCGACGGCGTCGCCTTCTTCGGGGTCGCCGCCGCCCACCGACAGCGCCCACGACAGACGGGGGTCGTGATCGGCGCCGGCGATCGCCGCGTAGGCGCGGGCCAGAGGGGCGGAGAGATCGGATGCCAGCGCCAGCCGCGCCTCGATCACCTCGGTGCCGAGCGAGACGAGCTTGTCGTCCCACACGTCGAGCGTGCTGAGAGCGTCGCCGCGGATGCCACGCGCCCTGGCCGACTTCAACAGAGCGCTGCGCTGGCGGAGCACGCGGTCGTAGTCGGCGAGCACGGCCGACATGCGAGGAGACCGCTGCACGATCAGCTGATCGGCGAAACGGCGTCGGGCAGACGGGTCGCCGCGCACGATCTGCAGGTCTTCGGGGGCGAAGAGCACGACCTGGGCGTAGCGCGGCAGTTCGGTGGTGCGCACGTTGACCCCGTTGACGCGGGCCTTGTTCGCCCCTTGGCGGTTGAGCTGGAGCTCGAGCAGCACGCTGCGCTCACCGTGGGCGAGTCGGGCGCGCACGATCGCGGCATCCGCCCCGTCACGCACCATCGGGGCGTCGTTCGATACGCGGTGCGAACCCAGCGTGGCGAGATAGGCCACGGCCTCGACGAGGTTCGTCTTTCCTTGACCGTTGCGCCCGATGAAGACGTTCGCGCCGGGCGAGAGCGAGACATCGGCTTCCGCGTAATTGCGGAAGTCCTTCAGTCCGAGCTGCTCCACGATCACCGAGTCAGACTACCCGTCACCTCCGACACCGCCGGGGTCGTGGCGTTCGCGGCTCAGCGCAGCAGCAGGTTCGGCTGCAGCAGGTACTTGAACGAGCCCTCGCCGCCCTTGTCGACCGAGGTCTGCGGGGTGACCAGCACGGGGCTGAGCTTGTTCGCGTTGTCGCTCGAGGTGAACGTGATGCGCGTGAACTCGCTGCGTACCGCTCCGAGCGACTCGAGCAGGTACTGCGGGTTGAGTCCGAGGGTCACCTCGTCGCCGACGAGCGTGGCGTCGACCGACTCGGTCGCACGCGCCTGCTCGGTGCCCGAGGCGTCCATCGACACTCCGTCGGGTCCGAAGGTGAAGCGCAGCGGCGCCGACCGGTCGAGCACGAGGGCGACGCGACGCACGGCCTCTTGCAGCTCAGCGGTGTTGACGACGCTGTGGTGTTCGGTCTGCGCGGGGAACAGGCGACGCACGGGCGGGAAGTTGCCCTTGATCAGCAGCGAGGTCACCGTCTTGTTGCCCGACGAGAACGCGATGATCTCGCGGTCGCCCGAGCCCGAGAACGCGATGGAGATGTCGCCGCCGTGCGCGAAGGTCTTACCGACCTCCTGCAGGGTGCGGGCCGGCACGAGGGCGGAGGTGGGCTCGTCGGATGCCGTGGCGCCGCCGTCCCAGGGGATCTCGCGCAGCGCGACGCGGTAGCGGTCGGTGGCGACCAGGCTCAGACGCGTACCGGTGACCTCGAGCTGCACGCCGGTGAGGACCGGGGTGACGTCGTCGCGCGACGCGGCGAAGGCGACCTGCGCGATGGCCGTGGCGAACTCGTCGGCCGGCACGAGGCCGGACTCGCCGGAGACCTCGGGGATGGCCGGGTATTCCTGCACGGGCATCGACGCGAGCGTGAACCGCGCGGAACCGCACGTCAGCAAGATGCCGCCGTCGTCGTCGACCGCGATCTGGATCGGGGCGTTCGGCAGACGGCTCGCGATGTCGCTGAGGAGGCGGCCGTGAACGAGGATCGTGCCCGGCTCGTCGACCGTGGCCTCGATCGTCGTGCGTGCGGATGCTTCGTAGTCGAAGGCCGCGAGGGTGAGCCCCTGCTCGCCGGCCTCGATGAGCACACCGGCCAGGATCGGCTGCGGATTGCGCTGAGGCAGGAGCTTGACCACGAACGAGACGGCTTCGCTGAACACATCGCGATTGACGTGGAACTTCACGGACGCTCCCTTGACGGCGGGTATGGCTTACCCATGCTAGTGCCCCACTCGCATCGACCCATCGAGGCCCGACCGCACCACGAGGTCATCGAATGACCCTTAACGAAGAGATGGAGTCTTCATCTTGTTAACAGCTGTGGAGAGTGTGGATAACTTCCGACACGCTTGTTAACAGCAGGGATCGCGGCGGTTGTTAACTGTGGACTCGCTGCGGACCGCCTGTGTTGTTAACACGATCCCGGATGCGGGCTCCTGACGCCCGTCCACAGCCTCTCGGCGCGTCCTACACATCTCATCCGCAGCAATCGGGAGTTATCCACAGGTTTTCCACACTGTGTAGAACCGTGTCGAAAAGTGCCTCCGAGGGGCGTTCAGCCCCGGAATCACGCGGGAAAACGCGAAAAGGGTCCGCCGCGGATGCGGACGGACCCTTCACGGGAGAGAGGCGCTCAGCGCATACGGCCGAGCTGGCTTGTGATCTCCGAGACCTGGTTGAAGATCGATCGACGCTCCTTCATGAGGTCGCTGATCTTCTTGTAGGCGTACATCACGGTGGTGTGATCGCGGTTGCCGAAGAGCTGGCCGATCTTGGGCAGCGACAGGCTCGTGCGTTCGCGGCACAGGTACATGGCGATCTGTCGAGCCGTCGCCACGGCCTGCGAACGACTCGAGCCGTACAGGTCGTCGACCGACAGTTTGAAGTACTGCGCCGTGGCCGTGATGATGTCGGTCGGCGAGATGACGTTGGCGTCGTCCTGGTCGATGATGTCGCGCAGCACGGTCTGGGCGAGCGACATGTCGAGGGTCGAGCGGTTCAGGCTCGCGAACGCCGAGACGCGGATCAGTGCGCCCTCGAGCTCGCGGATGTTCGACGACACCACGGTGGCGATGTACTCGAGGACGTCGTCGGGGATGAGCAGCCGTTCGCTCTGCGCCTTCTTGCGGAGGATCGCGATGCGCGTCTCGAGGTCGGGCGCCTGCACGTCGGTGATCAGACCCCACTCGAAGCGGCTGCGCATGCGGTCTTCGAAGCCCGTCAGCTGCTTCGGCGGCAGATCGCTCGTGATGACGACCTGCTTGTCGTGATCGTGCAGCGTGTTGAACGTGTGGAAGAAGGCTTCCTGCGTCTCGGCGCGACCCTGGAGGAACTGGATGTCGTCGATCAGCAGGATGTCGACGTCGCGGTATCGCGCCTGGAACGCCGAGCCGCGGTTGTTCGCGATCGAGTTGATGAAGTCGTTCGTGAACTCTTCGCTCGAGACGTATCGGACCCGAATGCCGGCGTACATACTCGCGGCGTAGTCGCCGATGGCGTGGAGCAGGTGGGTCTTGCCCAGGCCCGAGTCGCCGTAGATGAAGAGCGGGTTGTACGCCTTCGCCGGCGCCTCGGCCACGGCGACGGCTGCCGCATGCGCGAAACGGTTGGACTGACCGATCACGAAGTTGTCGAAGGTGTATTTCGGGTTGAGCCGGGTGTCGTTGCGCGAGGCCGGGACGATCGGCTCGGGCGCCTGATCGATCACGGGGGAATGCCCGGCGGTGGGGGCCGTCGCGGACGCCCGTGTCTCGGCCGGCGCGGGCGACGAGGGGGAACTGTGGTGCGAGTCTCCGATGTCGGGGTTCACCACGACGCGGAAGGTGCTGACCTCGGGATCGGTCCCCTGCACCTGCGCGAGGGCTTCGAGGATCGGCGCGCGCATGCGCTTGTTGAACTGCGCCGCGGTGAGATCGTTCGGGACGTCCAGGTACAGGGTGCCGCCCATCACTCCCTGCGGTACGGCCAGATTGAGGAAGCCGTGGAGCTGCGGGGTGACGCGGTCGTCGGTGAGAAGATGGTCCAGCACGGTCGACCAGACAGGTACATCCGGGAGCTCGTGCAGAGACATGTCCCCTCCGGGATCTTGACGCGACGGGTGATCGACGTGTCGCGTCGAACCTGTGGATAACTTCCGGGGCCACGCTAGTTCGCGGCTCTCGCGGAGCAAAATCCACTGTAGAGGCCGGTCGCGTGTCTTTGCCACGGTTGTGGACAACGCTTGGGGATAATGAGCGGTCGGCTTCCCGGTTTGAGTTAACGCCGCGCGCGACGTAGCCTTAGTCGGTTGACTTATGCCTATACGGCAGTCCCGACCCCGTCCCCGGCAGAAGAGCATCGGGCGACACCACCTCCGGAGTGACCCATGAGCAAGCGCACCTTCCAGCCCAACAACCGCCGCCGCGCCAAGAAGCACGGCTTCCGTGCCCGCATGCGTACGCGTGCCGGCCGCGGCATCCTCGCGGCCCGCCGCGCCAAGGGCCGTACCGAGCTCTCGGCCTGATAGACCCGGTGCTCGCGAAGCCGAACCGACTCACCCGCGGATCGGACTACAAAGCCACAGTCCGACGGGGCTCTCGGTGTGCCGGAGCGCACACCGTGACCTACGTCGGAACGTCGGCTGAGACCGATTCGCCCCGCTTCGGCTTCATCGTGAGCCGACAGGTCGGCTCCGCGGTCACCCGCAACACCATTCGCCGCCGCCTCAAAGCGGTGTGCGCCGAGGCGCTCCCGTCCATCCGCGGGGGCGCCTCGATCGTCATCCGAGCACTTCCGTCGGCCGCGACCGCTGATTATGCGACGCTCCGAGCCGACGTGGTGCGGTGTCTCGAACGAAAAGCATCGGCATGAGCGCTTCGACACTGCCGACCTCGGCGACCGGGGCGGCCCACCTGACCGGTGACGGGGTCGTGGCATCCATCCCCCTCCTCCCCCGTAACGCAGGGCTCGCCCTGCTCCATGCATATCGAGCGACGATCTCGCACGTCTACGGCGATGTGTGCAAGTACTACCCGTCCTGCTCCGCCTATTCGGTGGGCGCCGTGCAGCAGCACGGACTCGTGAAGGGCATCGCGTTCACCGCGGCCCGTCTCGCACGCTGTCATCCCTGGGCTCAGGGTGGCATCGACGACGTCCGTCCTCATCGGGCCTTCCGCCACGAACTCACTCGGCACGGTTTCGTCGTGCCCGCCCGAAAGGACTGATCGTGCAATTCGATCTCATTGGGACCATCCTCTGGCCACTGAAATGGATGGTCGAGCTCGTGCTGGTGGGCTGGCACGCGCTCTTTACCGCGGTCGGGCTCGCTCCCGCCGCCGGCCTCACATGGGTGCTGTCCATCGTCGGACTCGTGCTCATCGTGCGTGCCGCCCTCATCCCGCTCTTCGTGAAGCAGATCAAGAGCCAGCGCAAGATGATGGAGATTGCTCCTGAGCTGCGCAAGGTGCAGGAGAAGTACAAGGGCAAGCGCGACCAGCTCTCTCGCGAGGCGATGAGCCGCGAGACGATGGCCCTGTACAAGAAGCACGGCACGACGCCCGTCTCGAGTTGCCTCCCGCTGCTCGTGCAGATGCCCATCTTCTTCGCGCTGTTCAGCGTGCTGAACGACGTCTCCAAGCACGCCGCCGTCGGTCAGGGTGGTGTGGGTCTGCTCACGCCTGAGCTGACGACGGAGTTCTACGACGCCCGCCTGTTCGACGTGGCATCCATGCACGTGAACCTCGTCACCGCGTGGGGTCAGTCCGATGGACAGGTCACCGTGGCGATCCTGCTGACGCTCGTCGTGCTCATGATCGCGTCGCAGTTCTTTACGCAGCTGCAGATCATTTCGAAGAACCTGTCGCCCGAGGCCAAGACCGGTCAGGCGTACCAGATGCAGAAGATCATGCTCTACATCCTGCCGCTGGCCTTCATCTTCTCGGGTGTCTTCTTCCCGCTCGGAGTCGTCATCTACTGGTTCGTCAGCAACCTGTGGACGATGGTGCAGCAGTTCGTCGTCATCCGCGAGATGCCCACTCCCGGCTCCGACGCCGCCAAGGCCCGCGAGGAGCGTCTCGCACGCAAGGGCAAGGCGATCGACTCGTCGGGCAAGGTCGTGCCGATCGAGAAGTACGAGGCCGAGCAGCAGCGTCTGTTCGAAGAGGCCGAGAAGGCCCGCGCCACCCAGCCGAAGCGCCAGCAGCCGGTGGGCAAGCAGCGCGCCAAGAAGCAGCAGTCCGCCAAGAATCCCGGCACCGGTGGTGCGTCGGGCTCCTCCTCCCCCGCCTGACCCACGGAGATCACGATGACGACGTCCGATCAGATCGCCCCCGACCAGACCGCCGCCACCGAGGAGCAGCTCGAGCAGGAAGGCGACATCGCCGCCGACTACCTCGAGGGCCTGCTCGACATCGCCGACATCGACGGCGACCTGGCGCTCGACGTGCGCGCCGGCCGTGCCTACGTGTCGGTCGAAGCCGACGACGTGTCGGCGCTCTCGGCGCTCTCGCACCCCGACACCGTGCAGGCGTTGCAGGAGCTGACGCGCCTCGCGGTGCAGAGCTCGACCGGACGCTTCTCGCGCTTGATCCTCGACATCGGCGGCTCCCGCGACGCACGCCAGCGTCAGCTCGAGACGCTCGTCGACCGAGCGATCACGCGCCTCGAAGAGGGAGCCTCCCAGGCATCGCTGCCGGCGATGTCGAGCTACGAGCGCAAGCTGGTGCACGACATCGCGGCCGACCGGGGGTACTCCTCCGAGTCGTTCGGCGAGGGTGCCGACCGGCACACTGTGCTGCGACGCGGCTGAGCGGGTATGGCGGAGCAACTCGAGACGGAGCCGGATGCCGCGGCGACGCTGTTCGGCGACCGGATCGACCTCGCGCGGCGGTTCGCCGAGAACCTCGCCGTCCATGGTGAGGAGCGTGGCCTCATCGGTCCGCTCGAGGTTCCTCGGCTGTGGACGCGCCACATTCTGAACAGTGCGATCGCCGCCCCGTTCTTCTCGGGGCGCGCGGTCGATGTGGGTTCAGGCGCCGGCTTGCCCGGGCTCGTTCTGGCCATCGCACGACCCGACGTCGAGTGGACGCTCATCGAGCCCATGGAGCGCCGCACGGCGTGGCTGACGGAGCAGGTGTCGGAGTTGGGGCTGTCGAACGTTTCTGTCGCCCGCATGCGGGGCGAGGAGTGGGCTGAGGGCCGGGTCTTCGATGTCGCGACGGCGCGCGCCGTGAGCGCTCTGCGGACGCTCCTGCCGTTCACCGCTCCCCTCGTACGCCCGGGCGGTCGGCTCGTCTTCCTGAAGGGCGCCAACGTCGGTGCCGAGGTCGAGGCTGCGGCCAAGCAGGTGCGCAAATTCGGCCTGCAGGACGTGACGGTCGAGATCGTGGGCGAAGGTCTGCTCGATGAGCCCACGCGCGTGTTCCTGGCCACGGTCTCACGCTGACGCGGGGCGACTCACCGTCCTCTCGCCGCGTGAGATGGGCTGAGCGCTCGGATCGAGGCTCTCGAGGAGCACACCGAACGCCTCGTCTGCGCGGTCCACGTCTGCCGTGGCGTCGATGTCGAGGATCAAACCCCGGATGACGGCGAGCACGAGCGTCGCCGACTCGGCTCGATCGATTGTGGCGAGGCCGGCTTCGAGCGGCTGCAGCCAGTCGGTCGTGGCCTTGGCGCGAAAGCCCGGCCACAGCGAGGTGTCGTGCTGCTCGGTCAGCTGGCCGAACATCCGCAGAAACGGCTGCGCCCGGGGGCCGGTCATGGCCACCCACGCGCGCGCGAGCGTGGAGGCGTACGACTCCCCCGGAACAACGCTGAACAACGCTGCGAAGTACTCGAGGTGGCGTTGACGTGCCCGGCGAAGAACGGCACGCAGGAGCTCGTCGCGGGTGCCGAAGTGGTACAGCAACATCCGCGCCGATGTTCCCGTCGCGTCGACGAATGGCTGCAGACGGTCCGGCAGGCCGTGCTCCAGGGCGTGGTCGGCGCACCTGTCGAGAAGGTGTTCCGAGATGTCGGGTTGCTTCGGTCGTCCCACGTGTCGATAGTTTCATGTAATGATCAGTACGTCTATTCCGGCGCGCGAGGGTGCACGCGGGTGTGATTCGCGTTGTGTGTATTGCCGAGCGCTGGGATGCGGTGGAGAAGGGCGGCGGCGATCGAACCCCGTTCCCGTGCAGGAGCGCGCGGAGTCACAACGGACGCGACCGCTTGGAGTTGTGTGGCGAACCAGCGCGGACCGATCGATGCGCTGACGGTGAGCGCCCACACTCTTCGTTCACGGCGTTACCGGCTCGACGACGAACAGGTCGTCGGAAGCTCTTCAAGTGGGCCCGTCATGCGCGGAGGCCGGGAGTCATCTCCACGATTCGTGCTGTGGTGGAGGTGTTCACTTCTTCGCGAATGGGGATCGGCGAGCGTCGCGCGACGGACTCTGCCAGGGGCACGGTGGCAGGTGAGGCAAGGGCACTCGACAGGTGCGAAGATCAGTCGCTTATGGAGTACACGGGGCACGACGTGTTACTCGAGGTGCTGGCGGGTGCGTCGAGTCGATTCTCCTCGCAGTCCGCTGCCTTCCAACGACGGGGCGACGCGCGCGGGATGGTGCGGCGTGGGCTCCCCGGCATTCGTCTGTGGCGGGGCCGGAACGCATCCAGGTATGTAGCCAGGTCCTGCGGAGAGGTCTGACCGATCCGCTCACCCCTCGGGGCGGTACCGGCGGGACGCGCCGCGTTCCGACGCGACAATCGCTCGATGGGGAGGCCACGTCGAAACAGGCCCGCGGCGAGCCGCAAGGAGGACGTGACGAGCGTGAGGCGCTTTCCAAAGGCCCCGTGTCTCGGGCTGCGCCGGAGCAGCTCCGTTTCACGTGAAACCTCGTGCCCCACGAAGCGCGTAAGAGGTTCGAGACCTCGCGATCGAGACCACCTACGCCGAGGCAGTCTTGCCCGTGAATCCGACTGATTGACCTGTGCGCGCTGGGGATGCCGACGGAGTGCGTCCGTCCCTACGCCAGGTTTGCAGAGTCTGTCCGTGATGCGTGCGTGCGATCCGCGCTCATCCGACGTCGGCGCCGCTCCTCCCCCAACGTGGATGGTCTGCGTCGCTATTCAGGCACCTGCCGGGTGCCGCTTCTGATGGCCGGTCGCAGCCCATGGTCGTGGCCACTCGATGTGCCACTACCGGGGGCCTCCGGCGACGGGGGGGGGGGGGGCTTGTCGAGACACCTCATCGTCGCCTCGCTCGAGGTCGCCGCCCTGGTCGCCCATAGTGAGCAGGGCTGCGAGGTCCTCCCCCGCTCTGCTCAGCAGCATCCCTGCCCGAGCCGGGATGAGCATGGCATGGATGAGGTGCGTGCGTTTCGCAGATGGGTGGGAGCGTCGACGGGTGCTGCGCTGTTAAGAACGCTGCCTAATGCGTCGACCTGGTGAGTCCATCTGTTTCACGTGAAACACTCGTTACCGCGCCCCGCGGCGGTGGCAGCGGCAGGATTGACGCGCGGGTGCTGATTCGGCGATCACGTGAACGCCATTCCCTGGTGACGTGGGACAGCGCGGACCTGAGGTCTGGAGGCCGTTGGCTTGAGGCACGGTGTCGGCCACACCTCGCAGATCGAGTCTTGGGTGAGGTCTCATCACAGCAGGGTTGCATGGCGCGACCTGACAAGCTCGCCATCGTGGATGGGCCGTTTCGAGCGGGTTGGGAGGCACTCGAACGGTCTCGAGCCGCGGGTCGCCGATCCGGCATGGTCTTAGATCGATACACGCCAAGCCGGGCGCGCGCCAGTCCGTGGATCCGTCAGTTGTGGCAGTTCCCCTGTCCTGATCGCCGAGGAGAAACGCGTCCGAACGAGGGGCACTCGAACTGCTCGGACCGCATACCCGCCTGAATGACAACGCGTGAAACAGTTCACACGCCCCTTTCGAAGGATGCACCCCGTGGCCTTCCGCACGGCGTGCCCCAATCCGGTGAGGTCGTTAGAACGCCAGCCGGTCGCGCGGACGATATCCCGCCACGAGGCACACAGTTTGCCGTGGCGTGGGGGGTATCGAAGCCGGCGCCTCGATCAGCCTGTTTCACGTGAAACATCCGTCTGCGACAGTCAGCCGTCGTCCAGCACCGGAGCGGTCGCGCGCGGCGATGTTGTGAGCGGCATCGCGCTGAAGCCACCCCCACCGCTGCGCCGGAATCCGCGTCCCGCTGGAGCGGGTTCGAAGACTCGTGGCAGGGATTCGTGATCAGTCGACTTCCGCCTCACATGCGCCGCGCCGCGGGAGACATCGGAGACGTGTTTCACGTGAAACGTCAGCGCAGGGAACTGAACAGACGAAGGGAGTCAGCAGCCTGCACCCGAAACCACTCCCCTCGTCAGCCGTTCCGCGGGGGTGAGGCCCCGCTCACTCGAGGAGCGTCGCCACCAGTTTCGCGCGTCGCGACGGCAGCATCTTGTCATCAATCGACCGCGATCCGAGTGCACATCGCGTGAGGGCGTTCCACGTGAAACATCCAGGACCGGTGAGTCGCATCGCCTCAATCAAAAGCCTCGACCTCGGTCCGTCCAGTCAGCGGTCGGACAATTGGTGTGGGACTTCGGTGGGGTGC
Organism: Microbacterium sp. BH-3-3-3; assembly: GCF_007679045.1. GTDB lineage: Bacteria > Actinomycetota > Actinomycetes > Actinomycetales > Microbacteriaceae > Microbacterium > Microbacterium algihabitans. The sequence goes on from NZ_VEFS01000001.1 coordinate 1,385,538, forward strand.
TCCACGAGGCGCGTACTCACCTCGCCTGGCCGTAGAGTCCGCTTTGGATGGCTGTGACGCAGGCTCGTACAGCGGCGGGCGTCAGAATGCGCAGCTCGCACGGGCCGGGAGTCTCTGGCGGGTGATGGGCATCCGGCGCCGGGATGGGTGGCGCATTGGGTGCGCCAGGCATTCCGCACTCGTGTCGGGTGCGTGACGAGCACGCGTAGGCCCGGTCAACCCGAGAGAAGAAGATCGGACACGCCCGCCTACGAACATCCCGCGCGACGACACTCACGCGCACTGAGCGTGATGTCTAATGGTCTTTCCCCCACGGTCCACGAAGCCGAGCGTCGTGGACACGGTTCTCTCCGAGCGGCACTCCGCATTCGGTGCATTGCGAAGAAGCTCGTCACACGCGTGTACTGACCAGACAAACCTGAGATCGCGGATCGCCGTCAGTGCGTGCGGACGTGGCGTCCGGACGTGTGGGGCACATTGCCTCGTGCGCCGTGTCAGCGCAGGTTCGCGACATCCCCGAGTGCGGATGTTTCACGTGAAACACCAGGCGCCCATCGGTGCTCGGATGATCGGTACGCGACGATCCCTGCAAGGTGGCGTCGTTGCTCCCAATCGCCTTGGTGTGGACGGGTCAGTCGGGCTCGTCTGACAGGTCGAGGGAATTGCACCGGGCAAACTCAAATCAGTCTCTCCCCCACGGTGGCTCTGGCAGCGGCTCGCAACTGATCGGTCGACACGGACATCCGGTGTCAGCGTAAGGGCAACGGGCCGTCGCCGCGGTAGCATGGACGGCCAGCTTCCGAGCTATGCGCAAGCGACGCTGGGGGCATGGCGCCCGAGCCCGATAGATCGCCCGAGATCGCCCAGGCCCGTGAGCGCTCCTTGCATCCAATGTCGGTCGTACGCGACGGAGCAACCGCCGGCTGGAGGTGCGGATTGCGTCCTCTCTTGATGTGCCCTGCCATCTCCGCGGGCAACGTACTTCTGAGATAACGCGTCGACAGTGGGCTGCGGCACACCGGAATCCGAAACGCTGGTACCCACCACCCCTGATGAACTGACTTGGAGTCAGGTGGGGACACTCAGGTAGCTCTGATGCTGAGGACGCAGTGGATCGGAGCTACGTTTCACGTGAAACATCAACGACGTTCTCCGATTGAGGGTCCTCGTGGACGCACCACCCCGGCTCCGCAAACCGACCGAAACCCGAGGTTCGGCCGTCAATGCCACCGCAACCACGGCAATGTCGGCGCCCGCGGGTAGACTGACCAAGTTGGCGATGGGAAGGTGTGTTTCACGTGAAACAGTCCGATGAGGCAGCCACGCCGTCATCTTTCGAGGACTCCCCTATCGCCCGCGAGATCGCGAATCTCTCTGCGCGACGTCGGGCACTCGAAGAGGCAACGTCCAAGGTCGAGCTGTCGGGTCGGACCCGTGTGTTCACGGTGTCGAATCAGAAGGGTGGCGTCGGCAAGACGACCACCGCTGTTAACATCGCGGCGGCTCTCGTCTCGGTCGGCGCTCGCGTTCTGGTGATCGACCTCGACCCGCAGGGAAACGCGTCCACTGCCCTTGGGGTCGCCCACAACGCCGAGACGCCGAGCGTCTACGACGTGTTGATCGACGAGTTCCCGCTCGCTGACATCGTGCAGGTGAGCCCCGAGTCGCCGAACCTGCTGTGCGCCCCCAGCACGATCCACCTCGCCGGGGCCGAGATCGAGCTGGTGTCGCAGGTCGCGCGCGAGCATCGTCTGCGCGGCGCGCTCCGCGACTACCTGGCGATCGAAGACAATCACCTCGACTTCGTCATCATCGACTGCCCGCCGTCCCTGGGTCTTCTGACGATCAACGCCTTCACCGCTGCTGATGAGGTTATGATCCCGATCCAGTGCGAGTACTACGCGCTCGAGGGCTTGAGCCAGCTGCTCGGTAGTGTCCAGATGATCCAGAAGCACCTGAACCCGGGTCTGCACGTGTCGACGATCCTGCTCACGATGTACGACGGACGCACCCGACTCGCGCAGCAGGTGGCAGAAGAGGTGCGATCGCACTTCAGCCACGAGGTTCTCAACACCGTCATCCCCCGTTCTGTACGCGTCTCTGAGGCGCCGAGCTTCGGGCAGACGGTCATCGCGTACGATGGCCAGTCAGCGGGCGCCATTGCCTACCGCGAAGCGGCGGTCGAGATCGTCGCCCGCGACACTGAAAAGAAGGATTCCTGATGGCGAAGAGGACCGGACTGGGCCGCGGTATCGGCGCTCTCATCCCCACGGCGGAACCGTCGGAGTCCCGACCCGTCGACGTGTTCTTCCCCGGAGCGAGCACGACGACGAAGGAATCGTCAGAGGCCTCCCCCGCAGGTGACTCCCCGGCCGACGATCTCGTCACGGTTCCCGGTGCGCGTCTGGTGCACATCGATCCCAAGACGATCGTCCCCAACCCACGACAGCCGCGCACCCACTTCGATGCCGATGATCTCGCGGAACTGGTGCACTCCGTTCGCGAATTCGGTGTGCTCCAGCCCGTCGTCGTGCGCGACAAGAAGGACGGGACCTACGAGCTCATCATGGGTGAGCGTCGTACGCGAGCGTCGAGGGAGGCGGGTCTCGAGACGATCCCCGCGGTCGTCCGAGACACCGACGACGAGTACCTCCTCCGTGACGCGCTGCTCGAGAACCTCCACCGGTCGCAGCTGAACCCTCTCGAAGAGGCGTCGGCGTACCAGCAGCTGCTCGAAGACTTCGGGATCACCCAGGAGGAGCTCGCGACGCGCATCGGCCGATCGCGCCCTCAGATCAGCAACACGATCCGCTTGCTGAAGCTGCCCGTCCCCGTGCAGCAGCGTGTGGCCGCCGGCGTCCTGAGCGCCGGGCACGCGCGTGCCATCCTCTCGCTCGACGACGCCAAAGAGATGCAGAAGCTCGCCGACAAGATCGTCAACGAAGATCTGTCGGTGCGGGCCGCGGAGGCGGCGGCGAAGATGCCGGGTGTCGCCCCCGTTCGTCAGAAGCCGCAGGCAGGAACGCGTCGCGCCGGCCTCGATCAGGTCGCCGAGCGACTCGGCGACCGGTTCGACACCAAAGTTCGAGTGTCACTGAACGCCAAAAAAGGCCAGATCAGCATCGATTTCGCGAGCATCCAGGATCTGAACCGCATCCTCGGCGTGCTCGGCGAAGAGGGATACACGGGCTGAGGGCCTCATCGCAGCCCGGCGTCACGCGGCGGGTGAACGCACCCCGGCCCGCGATGTCGGTGGGTCGACGTACGCTGGATGAGTGACAGCGAACGATGACAACCTGCGCCGTCGCGCCAGCCTCGAACTTCTGCGCGCGGAAGCGTCGGACGAGCTGGCCGTACTGATCCACGAGCGTCTTCGCGGCGGCGAAGATCCGTGGGATTTCATGGAAGACCTGCCGAGCGTCGACGAACTCGTCGTTCTGACCCTCCGCGCCGAGAACATCGCCGAGAACGGCGGGGTCCGCCCCAATCGCTCGCGCAACTATCGTGTGCTCCGGCAGATCTCCCTCGACTATCCACCCCTCACACGCGCTGTGTGGCGCATTCTGGGCGACGAAGAGCCGCACCGGCGTTGGGACGCCAGCGTGCGCCTCGACGCGTCGTAGAGGCCCACAGCGCCGCGCCGCGCGATGCGCGGGGTTCCCGGCATCCGGAACCTCTCCCGCAGGCGGCTGAAACGACGAATCCCCCGGCACCGAAAGGCACCGGGGGATTCGAGGAAAGCAGGTCAGCCGAGGAAGGCTGCGAGGTCCTGCTCGAGGGCGTACTTCGGCTTGGCGCCGATGATGGTCGTCTTGACCTCACCGCCCTGGAAGACCTTCATCGCGGGGATGGAGGTGATCTGGTACTTCATGGCGAGATCGGGGTTCTCGTCGACGTTGAGCTTGAGGACGGTGATCTTGCCCGAGTTCTCGCTCTGGATTTCGTCGAGCACGGGTGCGACCATGCGACACGGTCCGCACCACTCAGCCCAGAAGTCCACGAGAACGGGTCCGTCGGCCTGCAGGACGTCCTGCTCGAAGGTCGCGGAGGTCGTCGCCTTGGCGGTCATGTGATTTCTCCTTAAATGAGATGTCAGTGTGTGAAAACGCAGGTGAACGCGTTTTTGTTCCTCAGACCACGGCGGCGTCGGGGAGGCCCTCGATCGGGCTCTCGGCGACGGCGGGCTCACCGGCCTCACCGCGCGCGGCGAGGAAGTGCTCCACATCGAGAGCCGCGACCGTGCCGCTGCCGGCGGCCGTGATGGCCTGGCGGTAGGTGGGGTCGATCACGTCACCGGCGGCGAAGACACCCTCGACCGACGTGCGCGACGAGCGGCCGTCGACCCAGATCGTGCCCTGGTCGGTCAGCTGCAGCTTGTCGTGCACGAGGTGCGTGCGCGGGTCGTTGCCGATCGCGACGAACAGCCCGTCGAGGGGCAGCTCGCGCGTGGTGTCGTCGACGGTCGAACGCAGGCGCACGCCGTTGACGGCCTCGTCGCCGAGGATCTCGTCGACGGCGCTGTTCCAGATGAACTCGATTTTGGGGTTCGCGAAGGCACGCTCCTGCATGATCTTCGAGGCGCGCAGCGAGTCCTTGCGGTGGATGATGTAGACCTTCGACGCGAACTTCGTGAGGAAGTTGGCCTCTTCCATCGCGGAGTCGCCGCCGCCGACCACGGCGATCGTGCGGTCGCGGAAGAAGAATCCGTCGCAGGTGGCGCACCACGACACACCGCGGCCCGAGAGGCGCTCTTCACCCTCGAGACCGAGCTTGCGGTAGGCGGAGCCGGTCGCGTAGATGACCGAGACGGCCTCTTCCACCTTTCCGCTGCCGAGCGTGATCTTCTTGACGGGGCCGTCGAGCTCGAGCGAGACGACGTCGTCGTAGAGCACCTGGGCACCGAAGCGTTCGGCCTGGGCCTGCATCTTGGCCATGAGGTCAGGGCCCTGGATGCCGTCGGGGAAGCCGGGGAAGTTCTCGACCTCGGTGGTGTTCATGAGGTCGCCGCCGGCCTCGACGGAACTCGCGACCACGAGGGGCTCGAGGTTGGCTCGGGCCGCGTAGATGGCGGCCGTGTAGCCGGCGGGGCCGGATCCGATGATGATGACGTGACGCACGGTAGCGCGTTCCCTTCGTTGATTCCGCCCGATGAAACCCATGCTAGCCCCGTGGTATTCCGCGTCCTCGGGGGTGGCGCGGAAGGCTCAGCGCTTGGGCAGGAAGCGCCGACCGAGAGCGAGCGCCGGTGCGAGTTCGGGGGTGCGGAAGATCGCCAGGATGCCGATGTACACGGCCAGCACGACCGAGCCTACGAGCGCCGCTCCCAGCGCGCCCGTGTAGATCGAGTCCGACACCCAGCCGGTGGGACCGCCGCACAGCAGCAGCACTCCCCAGCCGGCGCCCGCGGCGGGGATCGCCGCACCGATGAAGCGCAGGAGGGGTGGCATCCATTCGCCGATCCTGATCCCTTCGAGACGACGGTGCAGGATGATCGTCGCGATGACCACCTGGACGAGGCTCGACAGCGCCTGACCGAGCGCGACGGTGGCCGCGAGCTGCGACAGGGGCACGAGGCCCGCCGACACGGCCCCGCCCGCGGCGAGGGCGCTGAGGGCGACCAGGCCCCCCTGCACGAGCGTGAAGAAGAACGGCGTCCGCGTGTCGTTGTAGGCGTAGAACGTGCGCTGGACGACGAACAGCACCGCCAGCGGCAGCAGACAGACCAAGAAGCACAGCAGCACGGGAGCGGCGGCGAGGGCTTCGGCCGAACTGTTGGTGAAGATCCGCGTGGCGGGGACGGACGCGACAGCGAGGGCGGCCGTCGCGACGACGATGAAGAGACCCAGTACCCGGATGCTGCGGACGATGTCGGTCTTGACGTCACCGTCGCGTCCGGCCGCGGCGTGCTCGCTCAGCTGCGTGAAGTACGGCGTCCCGATCGAGAGCACGATGATCGAGTACGGGAGCATGAAGACGAGCCACGCGTTCTGCGACGCGAGGATGGCCGGGCCCGTTCCCGAGGCGCCCGAGAGCACTCGTGTCTGCACGATGCCCGCGAGCTGGCCGACGATGACCATCAGGAAGGTCCAACCGGCGAGACGGCCGATGTGGCGCAGGCCGACGCCGCGCCAGTGGAAGTCGGGACGCAGCTGCAGTCCGGCCCGACGCCAGAACACCAGCAACACGACGGTCTGCAGCACGATGCCGCCGGTGGCGACCCCGCCGAGCAGGCCGATCATCGTGGGGGTCCACTGGACCACGTCGGGGCTCGGCCCCCCGAACAGCAGGAGGAAGAGGCCAAAGCCGGCGATCGAGACGAGGTTGTTGACGATCGGGGCCCACGTGTAGGGCCCGAAGACCTTCCGCGCGTTCAGGATCTCGCCGAGCAGGGCGTACAGGCCGTAGAAGAAGATCTGCGGGAGGCACCAGTACGCGAACGCCGTGGCGAGGGCGATCTGGTCGGGCTCGACCTTCGACGGGTCGATGTAGACCGTGACGATGAAGGGCGCGGCGACCATCGCGATCGCGGTCGCCGCGAGCAGGATCACCGTTCCGAGGGTGAAGAGCTTCGAGACGAAGGCGCGACCGCCGTCGGCGTGGGCTGCGGCCTTGACGATCTGCGGCACGATCACGGCCGTCAGCACGCCCGTCGAGATGACCGTGTAGATGTTGTTCGGCAGCTGGTTGGCGAGCCCGAACGCGTCGCCCGCGGCGCTGCCGACCGAGCCGACGATCGCGACGAGCACGACGATGCGCAGCAGGCCGCTCACGCGGGACACGATCGTGCCCGCTCCGATCAGAACGCTCGCCCGTCCGATACTGCTCACGGGTGGGTCTCCTGCTCGGTGGGGTTCTGCGCGGGGGTGGGTGGGTCGAGGTCGTGGTCGGCGTCTTCGGCCGGACTGCGGCCGTCGGCATCCGGGTCCTTCGCCCCGATCCCATCGACCGGAGCGTCGTCATCGGGGTCGGCCGCACCCGACTGCTCGTCGGCACGGGTTCGCCGGCGTCGCGCGACCGTGCGCACGACGCCGAGGGTCAAGAAGCCGACGATGAGCAGGATGATGACGATCAGCCCGATGCTCTCCCACTCGGCGCGCACCTCGACGTCGACCGCCTGAGGGGCGCCCACGGGTTCTCCGGTGGGGCTGTACAGCTGGAAGTCGACGCTGACCTCGCCGTTGGCGATGCGGGCCTCGACGGGCACCTCGACGCGCGTGTTGGCCGACGCCTGCGCGTCGACGGTGGTGCGCTCCTGCACGCGCAGACGGGCGTCGTTGGTACGGACGGCGAGCACGACGGTCACCGGCCACGGCAGGTCGTTGCGCACCCACGGTCGAAGCGGGGCGCTGGAGGAGACGAGACGGAAGTCCGACGACAGGATGCCGACCGAGTCGAGCGTCGTGTTGGTCGCGGCGCGGTGGTCGGCCACGGCCTGGCGCGCGGCGTCGCCGGTCCACGAGGAGCTCGTGACCTGCAGCACCTCGGCGCGCTCGCGTCCGGTCAGTAATTCGGGCTGGTCGAGGATCGTCGCGAACCGGTCGATCGTCTGCTCATCACCGACCAGGTCGGCGATGTCGGTGACCCGCGCGGCGTCGACGGTGGGAGCGCCGAGTGAGATCTCGGATGCCGGGAGCGACGACACCTCGCGGAGGGTCGAGGCCGCGAACCCCGGGGCGGAGGTCGCGAGACCCAGGGTGGCGCGCAGGCTCACGCGCGAGCGGTCGGTGCCGCGGTCCAGCACGGCGAGGACGGGCTGACCGCCCGTGGTCGCCCGCGCGACGAAGAGGTAGCCCTGGGCGGCGGCGAGGGAGGCGCTGCGGCTCGTGGTGTCGTTCTGCCCGGCGGCGGCGGCCATGGCCCGCGACACCTCGGCGTCGTAGACGGGCGTCGACACTCCACCGACGCTCGCGGCCGCCTGGCGGGCGCCGCCGATCACGCTCGACGAGGGCACGAGCACGTGCGCGGGCTGCTCCGCGGTGCCCAGAGCTCCGAGCGCGGCGACGGTGTCCGCTCCTGCGGAGCCCGTCACCGGCCAGTACACGTCCGACGTCGCGGTGCCGATGTCGAGCAAGGTCGACAGCGAGGGGTACGAGGGCTGGCCCGGGGTCGAGCTGGGCGAGGGATCGGGCGTCGAGACGGCCGAGACGGCGGGAGCGGGCTGAGTGAAATCGGCGGCCGCCATGTAGCCGAGCAGCGACGTCGGCTCGAGAGGAGCCGACAGGCCGGCCCGCAGCTGCGCCGCCACGTCGGAATCGCCGAACTGCAGGGCGAAGCGGTCGTTCGGCAGCTGGAGCAGGCGCTGCAGCCACGACACGGCGGTGGGCGGAGCCGCCGAACCGAGAACGCGGATGGCGGCCGGGATCGCGGGATCGATCGCGAGGGTGGCGGTGGTGCCGTCGACCGCGTCGAGCTGGGCCGAGAGGGCTCCGTCGACGGCGGTCAGCTCGGCGAGCTCGTTGGCGGTGAGCAGGCCGCGCGTCATCGGAGCCGCCGTGATCGGCACGACGAGGGCGATGGGCGTCGCGGGCGCACCGTCGGCGGGGATCACGACGACGCTCGTCGCCGTGAGCGAGCCCGTGGTGACGAGCAGGGGGTACACGCCCGCGGCGAGACCGGCCAGGGCGGGGTCGGTGGCAGCGACCGACAGGGTGGTCGTGGCCTGCGAGCCGGAGGACGCGGCATCCATTGATCCGATCGCCACCTGCTGCACGCCGGCGCCGGAGGTGTCGCCGCCGAGCCAGCGGTCGAGGGAGGCGTCATCGCCGAGGGGCGTGCGACCGAGCGACAGCACGAGCGGGGCGACGGAGGTGTCGGATGAGCCGGCCGTGACGGTGACCACCACGGAGAGCGCCTCACCCGCCCGAAGCACGCCGTTGCCGGCCGGAGCCGCGGCGATCGTCGCCGGGCTGGCGGATGCCGAGGGAGACGGGGTCGGCGTCGCGGCTGCGGCCGCAGAGGCCGGAACGGCCATTCCGACCGCGAGAGCGCCTGCCGCGAGGGTCGCCAGCAGCCGGCGCGTGAGGGAGCGCCGCGGCACGGGTGAGCCCGAGGGCTGGGAGGTCACGGTCATACGATCGTCGGTGGAACGAGGGGGCCTCGTACCGCCTGCGAGTCTAGGCCCGCCTCCCTTCGAGCCCCCCGATAGCCTCGCGCAGACGGTTGAATGGACCGGTGCTCCCCGAACCCGATCCCCAGCTGTGCCAGGCCCTCGCCGACGACCTCCGTGAGGCGGGCTACGCCAGCGCCGCCCTGCGCGACGCGTGGGGCGCTCAGGCCGACGACGCGGTCGCGCGGGGCCTGCGGCGCCCGGCCCAGCGCGCGCTCGGTGAGCGCACCGACGCGCTGGCCGTGCTCGGGCGCCTGTGGGGACTCGGTTTCGCCGTCGACCGAGCGGATGCCGAGACCGCGCTCCCCTCGCTCGGGGTCGACGGGGCCGCGGCTCTGGGTCTCGTCCGCGCCGAGGGCGACGAGGTCGCTCCCGCCGTTCTGGTGCGGCCGCAGGCCTTCGCCGACGACGAGGGAGAGGTCGAGTGGTGGATCGCCAGTGACCTGGATGAGGCCGCGCTCGAGGGTCCCCTGCCCGAAGACCACGTGCTGGGCGTCGGCGGAGCCTCTCAGACCCTCGCCCGCCTGCAGCTGACCCGACGCGGGGGCACCGCCCTCGATCTCGGCACGGGTTGCGGCATCCAAGCCCTCCGCCTCCGGCGGCTCGTCGACCACGTCGTGGCCACCGACATCTCCGAGCGCGCCCTCCGCTTCACCCGCTTGAACGCCCTTCTGAACGGTGTCGACGGCATCGAGACGCGGCGGGGGTCGCTGTTCGAGCCCGTGGCGGGCGAGACGTTCGACCGTGTGGCATCCAATCCCCCGTTCGTCATCACGCCACGGGTCGAGGGTGTTCCGTCGTACGAATACCGCGACGGCGGCATGGAGGGCGATGCTCTGGTGGCCGCGGTCATCACGGGGGTGGGTGAGAACCTCGCGCCCGGTGGGGTCGCGCAGTCGCTCGGCAACTGGGAGTACCGCTGGGGCCAGACGGGCCTCGACCGCGTGCGCGGGTGGGTCGGCTCGGAGATGGACGCGTGGGTGATCGAGCGCGAGGTGCTCGACCCGCTCGCCTACGCCGAGCTGTGGGTGCGCGATGGCGGCACCGTTCCCGGAACCCCGGCCTACGCCGCCCTCATCGACGCGTGGCTCGACGACTTCGCACGTCGGGGCGTCACCGGTGTCGGATTCGGCTACGTGTTGCTGCGCCGGCCGCTCGCGGGCGCGCCGACCCTCGCGCGCTACGAGCGCGTCGCGGGCGGGGGCGAGGCGGCCTTCGGTCCGCACCTGGCCGCCTGCCTCGCCGCGCACGACCGCGCGGCTCTCATGGACGACGACGACCTCGCCTCGGCGGTGCTGAAGGTGTCGCCCGACGTCACCGAGGCGCGCCATCACCGTCCGGGCGAGGAGGATCCCTCGGTCATCGAGCTGCGCCAGGGCGGCGGGTTCGCGAGGACGATCGAGGTCGACCCCGCTCTCGCGGCCCTCGTGGGCGCGTGCGACGGAGACCTCGCCGTGGGCGTGCTCGTCGACGCCATCGCGCAGTTGTTGGAAGTGGATGCCGTCGAGCTGCGCGCCGACGTGCTGCCGCGCGTGCGCGAGTTGCTCGTGACCGGCTTCGTGTCGTTCGCCGACGCGTGAGCAGCAGCCCGTGGCCGTGAGGCGCCCCGGTTAGGCTCGAAGGCATGCTGAACATGGTCGAGAGCCTCGCGCGCCTCGAGGAGCTCGCCGCCCACCCCGTGGTCGCGACGCTCGCTCGCGTGTTCGCCGACGCCGGGCGCGATCTGGCGATCGTGGGCGGTCCGGTGCGTGACGCGCTGCTGGGTCGTACGACGCACGATTTCGACTTCACCACCGACGCGCGTCCCGACGAGATCCTCGCTCTGGTCAAGCCCGTGTCGAGCGTGCAGTGGGATGTGGGCCGCGCCTTCGGCACCATCGGCGCGAAGGTGAAGGGCGAGCAGGTCGAGATCACGACCTACCGCGCCGACAGCTACGACGGCGTCACCCGCAAGCCCACCGTGGAGTTCGGCGACACGCTCGAGGCCGACCTCAGCCGCCGCGACTTCACCGTCAACGCGATGGCGCTGCGCGTTCCCGCACGGACGCTGGTCGATCCCACCGGAGGCGTCGAAGATCTGCTGGCCGGTCGCCTGCGCACCCCGATCGACCCCGCCGTGAGCTTCGGCGACGACCCCCTCCGTATGCTCCGCGCGGCACGCTTCGCCTCGCAGCTCGATTTCGCGGTCGATCCGGACACTCTCGACGCCATCGCCGAGCTGCGCGGCTCGCTCGAGATCGTGAGCCCCGAACGCATCCAGGCCGAGCTCGTGCGACTTCTGCAGACGGATGATCCCGTCCGCGGCATCCGGGTTCTCGTCGAGACCGGTCTGATCGAGGAGTTCCTGCCCGAGGTGCCCGCTCTGCGCCTCGAGGTCGACGAGCACCACCACCACAAGGACGTCTACGAGCACTCGCTCACCGTGCTGCGCCAGGCGATCGCTCTGGAGAAGAAACGGCATCCGGATGCCGCTCCCGACGTGCCCCTGCGCCTGGCCGCCCTGCTGCACGACATCGGCAAGCCCGCGACCCGGCGCCTCGAGGCGGGTGGAGGGGTGACCTTCCACCACCATGACATCAAGGGTGCGCGTCTGGCGCGCAAGCGGCTGCAGGCTCTGCGGTTCGACGCGGCCACGACCACCGTCGTCACGCGACTGGTCGAGCTGCACCTGCGCTTCTTCGGCTACGCCGAGGGGGCATGGACGGATGCCGCGGTCAGACGATACGTGCGCGACGCCGGCGACGAGCTCGAGCGCCTGCACATCCTGACCCGGGCCGACGTGACCACGCGCAACAAGCGCAAGGCCCAGCGCCTGGCATCCGCGTACGACGACATCGAAGCCCGCATCGCCGCGCTGCGCGAGCAGGAGGAGATCGACTCGATCCGCCCCGAGCTCGACGGCAACCGCATCCAGGAGGTCCTCGGGCTCACGCCCGGTCGCGAGGTCGGCGAGGCCTACCGCTTTTTGCTCGAGCTGCGTCTCGACGAGGGCGTGCTCGGTGAGGACGAGGCCGAGAAGCGCCTGCGCGAGTGGTGGGCGGCGCGGGGCTGAGCCCGTTCCTTCACCGGTCGGTGGTCGTCGGCGCGACCGTCATGCGGATGTCGTGGGTGACACGCCGGCGGTGGACGACGGCTGACGGCGTGTCACCGGTCTGATCCGCACGACGGTACATGCCCGATCCGGCATAGGCCGCTGCAGCGGCGCCCGGGACGGCATTCGGGAGCCCCCACTCCCCCGAAGATCCGCCCCGGGCGCCCGTCTCAGTGAGGTCGATCGCCATCGTCGTCGGCCTGGCCGAGGGCCTCGAGCACGAGGTGCGTCAGGTCGATGCTGATGATGCGCGGCTGATCGGTCACGGGGTCACCGCCTGTGTGGGCTGCGCCGCGGGGGTCGCTTCTGTACTGGTCGTCGGCCCGGGGGTCGGGGCCGCGGATGCGGAGCGGTCGCCCTGCGGCAGAGGCTGCACGCGGTCGAACGGGAACGCGGGAAGCGTCGCGGTCGCCAGGTCGGTCATGGCGTCCCAGGCCCAGTCGTCGGCCGGGACCTCACGCAGCGGGTAGACGTTCCACAGCGGCGCGGCGCCCGGGTAGGAGTCGGCGACGGGAACGGGGCCGCCGCCCCCGGCGAAGTAGGCGTCGTAGGGCTCGGACGATCCCACGCCGCCGATCGTGCGCAGCGGGTTGCCGTCCTGGTCGAAGAGCTGCACTCCCGTGATGGGGTTGCCAGCGGTGTCGTACGCGTAGATGTTGCGGATCCGCTGACCGTCGACGGCCAGTCCGGGCGTCGCGTCCGCCGCCTGCGGAGCGTCCACCCAGCCGACGAAGAGTTGCGTGAGAGCCGTCGAGAACGAGCCCGCGAACATCGGCACCGCGATCACGGCGATGACGGTCAGCGTGGTGCGCACCACCCGCAGCCACGCGAATGGCGCCCAGCGACCCCTTCCCCACTGCACGCTGACGAGCAGGCAGGCCAGCAGGATCGCCCACGAGACGGGGTTGTAGCTCAGCGTGAGGATCGCGTCCAGGATGCCGCCCGTGCCGGGCCGCGGCATGAAGGCGAGGAAGAACCAGAGGTAGAACACGACGCCGCGCAGCACCCACCACGCGGGCCGGAGCGAAACGAGCAGGTCGAGCAGCCAGGCGCCGACCGCGGTGGCGCGGACCCGGTCGTGCAGCTCCGTCCAGCCGCGGCGCACGTCGGCGACGAGGGCGAATCGCTTCTTCGGGGTGGCCGCGGATCCGCGTTCCGGAAGCCCCGCGGCCGCGCGTAGTTCGGCGGCGTAGGTCGCGGCATCCGGAAGCGTGAACTCCTCTCCGGCCTCACTCGCCTGGTCGGCGAGGTCGGCTTCGAGACCGTCGAGCAGGTCGTCGACCTCGTCGAGAGGAAGGTCGTCGAGATGCGAGCGGACGGCCGCGGCGAAGGCGCGGATGTCGTCGTGGACGGTCGTGGTGATCATCGTGCGTCTCCGATCGTGCGCAGCTTCGGGGCGGGAGTGGTGTCGTCGAGCAGGCTCGTCATGGCCGATGCGAAGTGCGTCCAGCTGGTGCGCTGCGCATCGAGCAGCTCACGGCCCTGCGGATTGATCGCGTAGTACTTGCGGTGCGGCCCGCCCTCCGACGGCACGACGTAGCTCGACAGTGCGCCCGCGGAGTACAGGCGGCGGAGCGTGCCGTACACCGATGCGTCGCCGACCTCACCGAGCCCCGCCTCGCGTAGGCGCCGCACGATGTCGTACCCGTACCCGTCGTCGTGCTGCACGACGGCGAGCACCGCGGCGTCCAGCACCCCCTTCAACAGCTGCGTCGTATCCACGCGGCCCCCTTCGCTTGTCTGCCACGGACAGTACCACGCAGTGCGCAGTAGTGCGTAGTGCGAAACCGCTACTTCTCGCCCCGCTCGCCCGGCGGACACACCGAGGGGGTGGCATCCATGATCCGGATGCCACCCCCTCGAGGTTCGCGTCAGGGCACGACGACGGCGCGGCCGCGCACCTGCCCCTTGTGCAGCTTCGCGTACGCCTCGACGGCACCGTCGAAGCCGTAGCGCTCGACGTGGACGCCGACCGCGCCGCTCCGGGCGAGATCGAGCACCTCGATGAGCTCGCTGCGCGTGCCCCAGTACGGAGCGCGGACCGCCGCGCCCATCGGCGTGGAGAAGAAGCCGGCAGGCATGATGCCACCGCCGATTCCGACGATGTGGATGAAGCTGTCGATTCCGGCAACCGCGCGCGCAAGGTCGATCGTGGGCTGCACGCCGACGAAGTCGAACACCGCCGTGGCGCCGAGTCCGTCCGTGAGCTCGCGGATGCGCTCCGCCGCATGCTCGTCGGAGTTCACCGTGTGGTGCGCGCCGACTTCGCGGGCGAGGGCCAGCTTGTCCTCGCCGAGGTCGACGGCGATGACGGTGGCCTGGGTGATCGCGCGGAGGATCTGCACGCCGACGTGCCCGAGCCCGCCGACGCCGATGACCACGGCCGTCGCACCGGGGTACAGCTTCTCTTTCGCGGAAACGATCGCGTGGTACGGCGTGAGTCCGGCATCGGTCAGCGACACCGTCTCGACCGGATCGAGGGCGCCGAGCGGGGCGAGGTGCCGCGGGTCGTCGACGATGACGTACTCGGCCATGGCGCCCGGGCTGCCCAGACCCGGAGGGGTGATGCCCATCTCGGCCGCGTAGGGGCAGTAGTTTTCGGGGCCCTGCGCGCACGCGTGGCAGCGACCGCAGCCCCACGGGCCGTAGATCGCGTAGGCCGCGCCGATCTTCACGCCCTCGACGCCCTCGCCGAGTTCGTCGACGATGCCCGCGCCCTCGTGGCCGAGCGTGAGCGGCAGGCCGTAGGTGTACTGGTCTTCGGGGAGGTCCATCACGAACCAGTCGGAGTGGCAGAGACCCGCCGCGGTCACCTTCAGACGCACCTGGCCCGGGCCCGCATGGGGCTCCTCGATCTCGACGACCTCGGGTCCCTTGCCGATCTCGCGGTACTGCACAGCCTTCATGGCGTTCCTTTCTGTCGGTCCTTCCACCGTGCTCTTCTCGCCCACTGGCGGCAACCGGGGTTGACGGCGTTTCCGCGGGAGCACCCCGGCGAGGCTGACCCTCCCGCCCGCGTGCCACCCGACCTACACTGGACCCACCTCCGTCACCGCCGATGGGAGTCGTGTGTCCTCTCCATGGTCGCGACCGGCCGTTTCCCCCGAGACCTCGGGATTGCTCATCGCGCGCGCTCACGAAGAACTCATCGCCGGCAACGAGGACCGCCGGCTGAACGACGTCCGCCCCCTCGTGCAGGAGTCGTGGCGGCGCTCACTCGCCTCGCTCGTCGGTCCCGAGGGACTGCCCCCGCTCGATCTGACGACCGACGAGCTCGAGGCGTACCGGCAGGGCCATCCGCTGGCCGGGGTGATGGACATGATCCGCTCGCTGCTGCTGCCCGGCACGGCCGAGGAATCCGGCGTGGTCGTCGCGGTCGGAGACGCCGCCGGACGCCTGCTGTGGGTCGAGGGCGACCGGCACATCCGCGCGCTGACGGGCGACATGGGCTTCGTCGCCGGAGCCAACTGGTCGGAAGACGCCGTCGGCACCTCGGCCCCCGGAACAGCCCTGACCCTCGATCGCTCGGTGCAGATCCGCGGCGCGGAGCACTTCAACCGCCTCGTGCAGCCGTGGTCGTGCACCGCCGCGCCCGTGCACGATCCCGAGACCCGGCGACTGCTCGGCGTGATCGACGTCACGGGCGGAGTCGAGGCCGTGACCCCTCAAGCGCAATTGCTGGTGGATGCCACGGCCCGGGCGATCGAGAGCGAGATCCTCGTCGCACGACTGCGTGCGCAGCAGGCTCCTCCCCCGCGCCGGTCGGCGCCCGCGCGGGCCCTCCTGCGCATCCTCGGACGGGATCGCGCGCTGCTGGAGGCCGGAGGGTCGACCCTCGAACTGAGCGCGCGGCACGCCGAGATCCTGCTGCTGCTGGCGATGCACCGCGAGGGACTCTCGGCCGAGGCGCTCAGCGAAGCCGTGTACGGGCACCCGGCCGTCGAGACGCTGCGGCCCGAGATGGTGCGTCTGCGCCGCGCGCTGGTGCCGACGGCTCCGCAGCTGGTGCCGCAATCGCGGCCGTACCGCTTGGTTGATGGCCTCGAGACCGACGCGCAGCACGTGCTGTCACTGCTGGACCGCGGGGCGCACAGGGTCGCACTGGCTGCATATCCGGGCCCGGTGCTGCCCGAGTCCGACGCGCCCGGGGTGGTCGAGGTGCGCGAATCGGTGCGCTCGGCGTTGCGCGAGGCCCTCATCGCCGAGGCGGGGGTCGATGTGCTGCTCGCCTACGCCGACACCCTCGACGGGCGGGACGACGGCGAGGTGCTGCGGCTGTGCCTGTCGATGCTCCCGGCTCGATCTCCCAAGCGCGCGGGACTCGTCGCCCGCATCGAGAGGCTCGATCGCGACTGAGGCCCGCACCCGACCCCGCGGGTTCGGAGCCCGATGTCGGAGGCCCTCGTTACTCTGAACATATGGACGAAAAAGCGCTCGACATCTTCTCGGCAGCCCGCGCCCGTCGCGACGTGGGGCGCATCCGCGAGGCACTGGCCGAGGTCAAGGCGGGCGATGTCGCCCGCGTCATCGTCCGTTCACCGCGCTACGGCCTGTACGCGCTCGAGGGCACCGTGCGCATCGGCGTGGGCGGGCAGCCGCTCGTCGGCGACGTCATCCTCGCGACGAGCTCCGAGATCCAGCGCATCGACCTGGGCATCGAGGCGCCTCAGCCCGCGCTCGAGGCCGACGTCGTCGATCCTTCGACCCTCCCCCACGGCACGCCCGTGCGCGTGACCTTCCTCACGCCCACGCACCAGACGTTTGCCCTCACGGGGCCGATCACCGCGGGCAACGACCGCTTCCTGCTCGTCGGCAGCTGGATCGTCGCCGACGACCGCGCGATCGCGCCGCGCGTGCAGAGCATCGAGCGCCTCGACGACGTCGACCTGCACGAGGTCAACGTGCCCCCGCTGCGCTCGGTGCTCGCCGACGCCGACGCCTAGACCGCGTTCACTCGAACGGATGCCGTGGCCCGAGGGTCGCGGCATCCGTCGTTCCGTCCGGCCGTCCCGCCCGCGTCGGCGTCGGGCTTCTGGCGCGGTCCCCCCGCGTGCGCTGCATTCCAGGCACGGTCCTTGCGTGTGCGTCGGGTTCCAGGCGCGGGCCTCGCGTATGCGTCAAAGCCGCATTCATTTGTCAATGACGCATCCGTTTCGCGTCGATCTCGTGCGGTCTCGTCGAACGAATGCGTCCTGAGCGCACGCACGCTCGCCCGCGCAACCCGATGCAACCTCCTGCGGCGTACCGTCGGCGCATCGCCGCCCGAAGCCGACGCGGCGACTCATGACCGTCGAAGGAGACACGCATGACCATCGTCGAAGAAGGCGTCTCGAGCGTCTACGCCGCTCCCGGAACCCGCGGGGCCGTCGCCGAGTATCGCTCGCGGTACGGGCACTACATCGGCGGCGAATGGGTCGAACCCCACTCTGGTGAGTACTTCGAGAACATCACCCCCGTCACCGGCAAGCCGTTCTGCGAGGTCGCCCGCGGCGACGCGCACGACATCGACCGCGCGGTCGAGGCCGGGTGGAAGGCGTTCGCGTCGTGGAAGAAGACCACTCCCGCTGAGCGCAGCGTCATCCTGAACAAGATCGCCGACCGCATCGAAGTGAACCTGGAGAAGATCGCCGTCGCCGAGACGTGGGAGAACGGCAAGCCGGTGCGCGAGACGCTCGCCGCCGACATTCCGCTCACGGTCGACCACTTCCGCTACTTCGCGGGCGTGCTGCGGGCGCAGGAGGGCTCGCTCAGCCAGCTCGACGAGAACACGGTGGCGTACCACTTCAACGAGCCGCTCGGTGTGGTGGGTCAGATCATCCCGTGGAACTTCCCGATCCTCATGGCCGCGTGGAAGCTGGCGCCGGCGCTCGCCGCGGGCAACTGCGTCGTGATCAAGCCGGCCGAGCAGACGCCGGCATCGCTGCTCTTCCTGTTCGACATCATCGGCGACCTGCTCCCCGCGGGCGTGGTGAACATCGTCAACGGCTTCGGCATCGAGGCGGGTGCGCCGCTCGCGCAGCACAAGCGGATCCGCAAGATCGCCTTCACGGGCGAGACCACGACCGGCCGCCTGATCATGCAGTACGCCTCGCAGAACCTCATCCCCGTGACGCTCGAGCTCGGTGGCAAGAGCCCCAACGTCTTCTTCGAAGACGTCGCTCTGCACACCGACGACGCCTACTACGACAAGACGCTCGAGGGCTTCACGATGTTCGCGCTGAACCAGGGCGAGGTCTGCACGTGCCCCTCGCGCTCGCTGATCCAGCGCTCGATCTACGACCAGTTCCTCGGCGATGGCCTCGAGCGCGTGAAGAAGGTGCGCCAGGGCAATCCGCTCGACCCCGAGACGATGATCGGCGCGCAGGCCTCGAACGACCAGCTCGAGAAGATCCTGTCGTACATCGACATCGGCAAGCAGGGTGGGGCGAAGCTGCTCACGGGCGGTGAGCGCGTCGACCTCGGCGGCGACCTCTCGGGCGGCTACTACGTCGCCCCGACAGTGTTCGAGGGCACGAACGACATGCGCATCTTCCAGGAGGAGATCTTCGGGCCCGTGCTGTCGGTCACGTCGTTCGACGACTTCGACGATGCCATCTCGATCGCGAACGACACGCTCTACGGGCTGGGCGCGGGCGTCTGGGCACGCAGCGGCGACACCGCTTACCGCGCCGGACGCGCGATCGAGGCGGGCCGCGTCTGGACGAACACGTACCACCAGTACCCCGCGCACGCGGCGTTCGGTGGATACAAGCAGTCGGGCATCGGTCGCGAGAACCACCTCAAGATGCTCGACCACTACCAGCAGACGAAGAACCTGCTCGTGTCGTACGCCGACGGGGCGATGGGCTTCTTCTGAGTCGCAGCGGCGCCGGGGCTTTCCCGGCGCCGCGTCGCCATGTCCCACTTTTGGTCGCCTGAGCACCCCTCAGACGACCGAAGGTGGGACATCGTTCGAAAGGAACGGGACATGGCCGAGTTCTCTCGCGTCGATGTGACGGATGCCGCCGCCGCGCTGCTGCGCGAGCTGACGGTCAAGCACGGGCCGCTGATGTTCCACCAGTCCGGCGGCTGCTGCGATGGCAGCTCCCCCATGTGTTACCCCGTGGGCATGTTCATCACCGGGCCCAGCGACGTGCACCTGGGTGACATCGATGCCGGACTGGATGACCCCATTCAGGTCTACATGTCGGAGTCGCAGTTCGAGTACTGGAAGTTCACGCACCTGACGATCGACGTCGTCCCGGGCCGCGGCGCGGGTTTCTCGGTCGAGGGGCCGACGGGCATGCGCTTCCTCATCCGTTCCCGGATGCTGACGGAGGCGGAGGCGGAGGCGTTCGGGGTGGGTGCTGCGTCTGCGTGAGCGACGCGCGCTACTGACGGAGGGGGAGGCGGTGGCCTCCAGTTGAGCGCCTAGACGGCAAACTGAACAGCGATGACGCGATCGCGGCGGGTGGCCAAGTTACTTACCCTCCCGTTGCAAAAGTCAGTCGAGAGACGGTCGGAATCTTCGACCAATCGAGAGTTTTGTTGTAGTCTGCTGAGACTGTTCTTCAAAGCCGCAATCTCGGCTTCCGCAAAGGGGCGCTGCGTGGCGGTTGCAATCACAGAGTTGACTGATCTCGACAATCTTCGAGAGCGATTAAACTACATTGCTGCGGGGGGCGCAGGGAAGATCGTCCCAGTTCTCGGCTCCGGCATGAGCAATGGTTCCGTGCCGGGTACCGCGGCAATGACGGATCTGTTCCTAGCCGAGTTGAACGAAAACATGCGTCAAGGGCTTGCCTCAAGGTGGTCCGGAGGCACCCCACCCTATGAGAGGTATCAAAACTCGGCGGAGGCTGTCGGGCGCCAGCGTGGCGACAAGGCTTTAACGCGCATTATCCGCAGAGCAGTACTTAGTGCGCGAATCGATGATACGGAGGCCGCAGCCGAGCTCTCTTCCTCTGAGCTGCGTCAGATAACGCGAGATGATCGCTGGAAGCTCACGGCAGCTCACCAAGGATTTGCCGAATTCTATTCCCGGATCCCGCCCGATGTCCGTGGACCCATAATTACCACGAACTTTGACCCCCTTATCGAGGTGGCGCTCCGAGCGCATGGTGTCACCGCCGACCCTGTGCCCGTGACTTTCGACGACCCGCCAAATCTGTCGACGATCGCGAATATGAGCACCACGCCCGTCATCCATATGCACGGGTATTTTGCGGAGGACTGGAGCGTCAACTCGCTATCACAGCTCCGAGCCTCTCGTATACAGCTCGAAAGTCTTCTGAGCACCATATTTTCGGGTGCGACCGTCCTCGTCATCGGATACGGCGGCTGGGAGGACGCTTTCATGCGCGTCCTGGAACTCCACGCACGCCAGCAAACCTTGCTCAATGCAGAGATAATTTGGTGCGCGCATTCTCCGAATGTCCGTGAGACGCTATCCAATCCAATTTTGGGGCGCTTGTCGGAAGGCCCTGGATTTCAACTCTACTCCGACATCGATGGCGCTACCTTATTTGACTCCCCCGTTGGTGTGAGGGTCGCCCCGCCGTCGCTCAGCGTCCCTCGCGGGTGGACGCCGCTTCCTGTTCACCTCGACAGGCTTCGTGACCCAGAAGAGTTCAGCGCAGGTGCTTCGCCGTCTTGGTCTGACGCGCTGCCGGGACGATGGCCGCTCCTTAGCGGAGCGAGGGAGCTTCTCGATGAGGTTTCGGAAGCGATGGCGCGGGACACCTCCGAAGCTCTCGGTGTTGCGGCTATCGGACCGCTGGGCGAGGGCAAATCTATGGCCTCGCGCCAGGTTGCTATGCATGTGGCGGAACAAGAGAATGACTGGACTGTCTTATGGAGAGAGTCGAGTGCACCGCCTCTAACAGCGGATTGGCTTCAAGAGGAGCGCGGGCAGCTCGGAAACGTACTGTTCTGCGTTGACGAGGCGGATCTTGCAGGCGCAGATTTGCACCTACTTCGCTCCTACAGTGGCCCAGGTCGTACAGTGCTATTAATGGCCACTCAGGATCGCCTCTGGTGGAGCATGGCCGCGTCTCTTCGCAGTAAAGTTTCGACGGTCATATTCGACGGTCTGGTTGAGCGGGATGCAGAGGATCTGGCTGCGCGCTGGCGAGACCTTGGGACACTGCCGCGCAAGACTACTGCCCTTGGGTCACGGGCCGAGGCCGGCGTTGACGAAGTCGCGAAAGCGTTGCGGGATGTGAGCGCAGACACTAGAGGCAGCTCACGATCAACTTTGTTCGGAGCAATTCTTTCGGTGCGCGAGGCCAGCTCGCTGCGCGAGCGGGTTGGCGACTTGATGGCCAGATTGACGCGAACGCCGGTTCGTTCCGACTCGAGCTTGTCATTGGCTGACGTCTACGGGCTAATCTGCGCAATGCAGTTCTTCGTCGATCCGGAAAACTCCGGGTCGAAAGGTGCTACGCGGAACCTGATATCAGCGCTCGTCAACGGTGAAGAATCGATGGTGAACGTTGCAGTACTGGATGCCTTAGGTCGAGAGGCAAACATTACTTTTGCGGGGCGACACGTCTTTGCGAGGCACCCGCTCATCGCCGAGGCGGTCGTAACCTGGTTGAGTGGACAGGGTCGGCTGGGGGCTGTCTGCGAACTGGGCGCCGAAGCTGGTGCGCGAATGAAGATCGACGGTGCCGATTACCTCGACTATGCGGACGCCTATTTACTCGCACGGAGTATACAAAGCGCGAGGACGTCAATTCCATCTCAGTCCAGTGATATTGCCCTGAAGGCGGCGCTAGGGGCCATCAGGGGCGCCCAAAACTTACTCGAGCCTCGTATAAATTACCTGAGCATCGCTCGAAAGGCTGATCCGGAATTGGCCTACAGGTACGCTCATGCAGTCGTGCTGAAAATGTCTGAGATGAGTGACTTCCGGTCGAACTCCAGAGTCTTTCTCAACGAACTCGCACTAATTGAGTTGGCTCAAAACCAGCCACTACGGGCCCTGGGGGTCGCAGGACTGATACTGCATAACGGCACGGGGTTCGCGCCAGACCGTAAGAAGATGGAGTACGGACTCGCGACCATGGCGCGTTGCTATGGGTTGCTCGTTAAACGGAATCCCACCGTGTACTCCGAAGGAGCAGAGCTCGTCGCGAGCCTCTCACAGCAGCTCATGGAAACGAAAGACTTCTTGGCCTTCGTGAGCCCGGTGCTTTCGAAGGCGACGGTAGCTGCGTCGGAGATTCGCAAACTGCCCGTAGGCGTTGAGCTGGATAAGCTCGCTCGAATCGTAACGGAGATTAGTTTCTCAAGCGTGAAAGAGCTGCGTTTACCCTTTCAAACAGACGGTCGATCCGTCGTCGGCAGGTTTCCTCTGTTCGGGAGGTTGGATTACAGCGATTTGAAGGTCTTCTCTTCTCGAACTTGAGATATGTGGCACACGATGGGGTAGTGGCGAGTCCCACCCTGCTAGAGCCACCCACGCTCCACAGCCACCCGCACGGCATCCGCCCGATTCCGGCCGCCGGTCTTGCCGATCGCGCTCGAGAGATGATTCTTGACCGTGCCCTCCGACAGGTGCACGGTTCGGGCTATGTCGGCGATCGAGCCGCCGTCGCGCGCAGCGGCCAGCACGTCGGTCTCTCGCTCCGTCAGCGGCGAGTCCCCCTGCGCCAGTGACTCCGCGGCGAGGGCAGGGTCGACCACGCGGAACCCGGCGGAGACCCGCCGCACGGCATCAGCCAGCTCCGCCGCCGGCGTGTCCTTGACGACGAAGCCCGAGGCGCCGGCCTGCATCGCCCGCGCCAGGTAACCGGGGCGTCCGAAGGTGGTAACGATGAGGGCACGGCATCCGGGAACTTCCGCACGCAACTTCGCGGCCGCGGCGATCCCGTCGATGCCGGGCATCTCGATGTCGAGCAGGGCGACGGTGGCCTCCGACGTGCGCGCTGCCTCGACCACCTCGTCTCCGCGCCCGACCTGGGCGACGACCTCGATGTCGGGCTCGAGTCCGAGCAGGGCGGCGAGGGCGCCGCGCACGAGGGCCTGATCGTCGGCGATGAGCAGTCGGATCACCACGCCACCTTCACTTTGAAGCCGCCCAGGTCGCTGCGACCGATGGTCAATCGCGCTCCCGAGGTCTCGACGCGTTCGCGGAGTCCCGTGAGTCCTGAGCCGGTGGATGCCGTGGACGCCGGGCCGCACCCGTCGTCGGCGACCTCGATCGAGCGGTTGTCGAGTCGCACGCGGCAGGCGCTCGCGCCGGAGTGGCGCACCACGTTGGTGACGGCCTCCCGCACGACCCACCCGGCGAGTTCTCGGCGATCGGCGGGCACCTGGTCGGTGGAGCCGGGGAGGTCGGCGGAGACGCCGGCGCTCTCGAGCGCCGCGCGGGCCGCGGCCAGCTCGCCGCTGATGCTCACGCCGCGATACCCGTGCACGGTCGCGCGCACGTCGGCCAGCGCCCCGCGGGAGAGGCCTTCGATCTGGGCGATCTCGTCGCGGGCGGCCGGGGAGCCGGCATCCATCAGTCGTCCTGCCAATTCGGCCTTGACGGTGATCACCGTGAGCGAGTGTCCGAGGATGTCGTGCACATCGCGGGCGACGCGGCCGCGCTCTCGTTCGGCGGCGAGTTCGGCGATCTGCTCCTGAGCCGCGCGCAGGCGCTCGAGGGTCGAGATGTTCTCGA
Source organism: Microbacterium sp. BH-3-3-3 (assembly GCF_007679045.1). Classification (GTDB taxonomy): domain Bacteria; phylum Actinomycetota; class Actinomycetes; order Actinomycetales; family Microbacteriaceae; genus Microbacterium; species Microbacterium algihabitans. The sequence continues at coordinate 1,409,385 of NZ_VEFS01000001.1, forward strand.
CGAAGCTGAACATCATGATCGAGATCGACAGGATGATCGCCGAATTCACGACGTTCGAGAACGCGTCGGCCCCCATCGCGTCGCCGACGATGAACGACACGGCGCTAAGGGCCGGGACGAAGAGCCAGGTGGTCCTCCGGCCCATCGCCGAGACGGCGAACGCGACGCCGACAAAGGTCCACATCCAGCGGATGTCGGTGCCGAGCCAGGGCAGCAGCGTGAGGCTCAGCGCGAAGAGCACCACCGTCGGCAGCAGCCTGCGGATGCGCGACGGGGTGACGCGGGCGTAGGGAACGGTCGCCATGAACACGGCGGCGAACACGATGATGATCGCGGTGCCGACCAGGTGACCCGTCACGCTCGGGCCCTGCCACAGCTCGACCAGCACCGGATAGGTCCAGATCAACGAGATCGACGCGCCGATGAACCAGCCACGGCGGAACGGACGGCGGCCCGGAACGCGGGTGCGCTCCGGGCCGGTCGTCGTGCTCACGTCGTTCACCCTAGGCGTGTCAGCCGCGACGCGTGTCGCGACGGAAGAAGAAGACGGTGCCGGCGATGAACACCGCGAGCCAGACCACCGCGTTGACGAGGGCGCCGAGGTCGAAACCGTCGCCGGTGAGGGGCGAGCGGGCGAGTTCGCCGATGCCGTAGACCGGCGTCAGCTTGCCGATCACCTGGAGGAAGTCGGGCATCGACGACAGGGGGAAGAACAGCCCGCCCAGGAACGACAGCAGCACCACCGCGAGGCTCGTGATCTGCGCCGCGTTCTCGCCCGGCACCATGTAGCCGACCATCAGGCCGAGGGTGGTGAAGACGGCGCCCGCGAGCACCCAGGCCGCCAGGCCCGTGACGATCCACTGCACCGGGGCGAGCTGTACGCCGGCTCCGGCGGCGACGGCGTAGGTCGCGATGACCGCGATCAGGCCGAACATCATGCCCGCGAGCATCTTGACCACGACGTTCGAGATCGGGTTGAGGGGGGTGAGCCGCAGCTGTCGCGACCAGCCCTGTGCGCGCTCGACCGCGACCGAGGCCCCGGTCTGGGTCGCCGACATCATGGTTCCGTACATCGCCATCGAGACCATGATGTACGCGGCCACCGACACTCCCCCGGATGCCAGGGGCGTATCCGTCAGCGGCACATCGAGCGTCTGGAACCCGACGATGAAGAACATCAGCACGGGGAACGCGACGGTGAACAGGATGCTGCGCGGATTGCGTAGCTTGCGCACCAGTTCGATGCGCAGGTAGGTCAGTGTGAACCCGCCCATGGCGGGCAGCGGGCGGTCGAGGGCGATGGCGGTCATCGGAGTGCTCCCGTCGGGACGAGGTCGGATGCCGAGGGCTCGGCGGTGAGCGTCAGGAACACGCTCTCGAGGTTCTGGGCGGTGATCTCGAGATCCCGCGCCGTTGTGGAGGTGAGAAGGTGACGCGCGAGGGCGTCGGAATCTCGCGTGTGCACGGTGATGCGCTCGCCGGCGGCCTCGACCGAGTCGACGCCCGGGACAGCCGCGAGGGCCGTGAGGTCGGCATCCGGGAGCGTCACCTGAACGACCCGCCCCGAGACGAGGTTCTTGATCTCGGTGGTGCTGCCGTCGGCCACGATCTGCCCGCCGCGCATCAGCACGATGCGGTCGGCGTACTCGTCGGCCTCGTCGAGGTAGTGGGTGGCGAACATCACGGTGCGTCCGCGCGCGGCATCCGCTCGAATGGCGCTCCAGAACGAGCGGCGTGCCTCGACGTCCATACCGGTGGTCGGTTCGTCGAGGATCAGCAGCGCCGGGTCGCTCACGAGCGCCATCGCGAAGCGCAGTCGCTGCTGCTCGCCGCCCGAGCACAGACCCACCTTGCGGCGGGCGAGGTTCAGGATGCCGGCACGCTCGAGGGCCTCGTCGACGGGGCGTTTCTCGGCGAAGAGGCTCGCCGTCAGCTCGACCGTTTCGCGCACGGTCAGGTCTTTGAGCAGCCCGCCCGACTGGAGAACGGCCGAGACGAGGCCGCGGGCGACGGCTCCGCGAGCGGTGTGGCCGAACACCTCGATGCTGCCGGCGTCGGGGTTCGTCAGGCCCAGGATCATGTCGATCGTGGTGGTCTTGCCCGCGCCGTTCGGGCCGAGGAAGGCCACGATCTCGCCCGGTCGGACGGTGAGGTCGACGCCGCGGACGGCGTGGACGGAGCCGAAGCTCTTGACGACGCCCCGCGCGTCGATCGCGGCGGGGGTGGGGGTGGAGGAGGTCATGTGTTCATGCTGGCCGTGGGGCCGGGAGGGCACATCAGCCGGCCGTCACCATTCAGGGGTGACGTTCGTCATGGGTCTCTCGGGTGAACTTGGCCAATCGACGGGTGAATATGCCCTGGACCGGGCTTTTCCCTGTGGATAACTCGCTCGGGGTCGCCGCGATTCTCAGTACCTTCCCCGCATGCGTGCATTCACCGTGATCCCCGACGAGCTCCGCCGCACCGCCCTGATCTTCGACAACGTCATCCGGCCCGCCGAATCTCAGTTCCGGATGCCGTGGACCCGCACCCTCGGTCACGAGGCGCTCTGCGAGGCCGTCGACGACTTCGCAGGAGCCTTGGCCGGCGGCTGGACCGAGGCGGTCGCGAGCGTCGACGACGTGGCATCCGGTCTGCGAGAAGTGGCGGCGATGTACGAACGCGTGGACGATGACGCTGACGTCACGCTCAAGGCGTTGCAGGCGCTGCTGTGACCGCTCTGGGGCACTCGTCACACGCGACCGGGCTTGTTCCGGGATCGGTGGAGGCCGCGTACGAGGTCGCGCATCTCGCCGCCGAGCGAGAACGCGTCGCGTCCGATCTGGTGGACCGACTGCTGCGCATGCGCGAGATCGACGGATGGACCGGGCAGGCGGCCGAGGCGTACGCGAATCGCGTGGCATCGGTTGCGCGACGCTGGTCCGAGATCGGCGACGGACTCTCCGCGGTCATCGGCCCGCTGCAGACGTACGCCCGGGCGTTGAGTTCGGCGCAGGGGCTGGCCGCGCAGGCGATCGAGGCGTGGGCTTTCGCGTCGACGCTGCCTGAGACGCCGGGGACGCCCGCCGGGTTCTCGTCGTTCTCGCGGGGGTGGCCCGTGCTGGTGTCGGATCCCCGCCACCGCGGGCCGGCTCCGACGACCGCCGGCGAGGCGCGAGCGCGGGCCGAGGCGATGGTGGCTGACGCGTGCGCCGACGTGAAAGCGGCGGGCGATGTCGCGACAGCCGCCGTGCGGCGTGCGATCAAGGCCGTGCGCGCCCGCGGGGAGGCATGGGCGAGGGTCGGTGAGGGTCTCGGAGTCGCAGCGCTTCCTCCCGGACGCGTGCTCGCGATGATGCGCACCCTCGACCCGGAGATGCTCGCCGCGCTGCTCGGTGCGCGACCCGACCTGTTGGAACGCCTGGCGCAGAGCAACCCGGCTGATGTCGCACCGTGGTGGCGCGGCCTGAGCTCGGCGCAGCAGGATGCACTGATCGCCTGCGCCCCCGGGATCATCGGCAACCTCGGCGGCGTCGCCTACGCCGCGCGCGACCGCGCGAACCGCATCGTGCTCGCCCAGGCGCTCGAAGAGGCGCGGAACAGCCCGTGGGACCAGTCGGAGCAGGTGGCGGCGCTGGAGGCGCTGGATCGCGCCGCGACCGGGAACACGCTCGCCTCGCTGGTGTTGGACCGGCCGCCGTTGGCGCAGGTGGCGGTGGGGGATCTGGACCGGGCGAGTCACGTGAGTGTGATCGTGCCGGGGATGGGGACGACGGTTGGGAATGACATCGAAAGCTACGTGAGGTTCGCTGGCGCGTTCGCGGCTGATCAAGCGCAACTTGCCCACGCAGATCCAGCCAGCATCGGGGTTGTGGCATGGATCGGGTATCACCCCCCGATGCCGGATAGCAACGCGTTAGAGGTGGCAGGCGACGCCAGGGCTGAGGTCGGTGCGGCGGCACTCGCGTATGACCTGCAGGCGCTGCGTGCTGGTGCGGCGACAAATCTCTCCGTTCTTGCACACTCCTATGGCACGGACGTCGCGACGCTCGCACTGAAATCCGCGGATGCCGACCACCTCGTATTGCTTGGTTCCGCTGGCATTGCGAGCCAGGTGGGTAATGCTTCGGACTTGAATGTGCCAGAGGGCCAAGTATTTGCTTCGCAAGCACGGCTAGACGGGTGGGCCCCACTGGGACAGAGCCTCTCGCAGCGCGTCGACCCGACGTCGCCAGAGTTTGGCGCCCGGGTTTTCTCTTCCGAGGCTGCCGAAGTTGATGGGCGGGAGCTTCTCGCAGTCGGGAAACACGGTCCAATTGGTACCGAGTCATTCCACGACGCTAGTTATCTCACGAGCAATACCACGGCAATGTATAACGCCGCGCTGGCGACTATGGGGGACGATGCACGTCTCGTTATGGGTGGCACTCCGGAAGACAGAATCGTCAAGAACGGCGAGAAGTGGGAGGGTGGTTCATTTTGATCACGAACAGATGGGTGGCACTCGCCGCCATCGCGTGCGCTGCCTGCGTGACACTCTGCGGGTGCGTATTTGACGAGCATGCGGACGAGGATCCCCTGACGCCCGACGCAGTATCGGGCATGGGGGGACGCCTGTACTCGGCCGTGCAGGAAGTGGTGGGCTCAGAGGGCTGGTCGTCTAACAAGCAATGGTTCTCTTGCGGTCTGAACGACGGAGTAGCCGAGGTGCAGCTTCGGTTGGAATCTCAGCTTGACGCGGCTCTTGATGATTCGCCGGAGGATCTTGCGACACATGTCCAGGAAAAGTGGTCGACCCTTGGCGTTGAAGGGACTCTGACCGTCAACGCAGATCTGGAGCCAACACGTTTCATCGTCTCCGACCCGCCCTTTCTTACCGGAACGCATGAGGATGGCGCGATCACTGACCTCTGGATCGGCGAAGGCATAGCGGATTTCGGTTACGTCAGTCCATGCGTTCCCGGCGATATCTTCAAGCTGCAGCCGTCATCGACCGCACCGAGCGTCACGCCACCTTCGTCGCCCTGATCGTGTAGCTCAGCGGCATCACCGACGGCTGCTCGGTCAGCGCGAACTCACCGTTCGGGCGCTCCGTCATGCGGCCGGGCAGAGCCTCCCACGGCACGCTGTCGTGCTCGACGAGCGCGTCGAGACGCAGGCCGCGCTCCAGCAGGGCCGTGACGATCTCACCGAGGCCGTGGTTCCACTCGTACGTCTTCGTCGACGTCAGCGGAGCCGACACCGCGACGTAGGTGCTGTCGTCATCCCACTCCAGGGGTGCCGTCTGCTCGAAGTACGGGAACGCGAGGGTCAGCCCGGGCAGGTCCTCGTTCATCGCCCACAGCACGGGATGCCCCTCGCGGATGTGAAGCGTCCCGCCGGGCGCGAGCAGCTCGGTGACCACCCCGGCCCATTCCGTGATCGACGGGAGCCAGCACAGCGCGCCGATTCCTGTGTAGACGAGGTCGAACTCGCCGCGCGGGAGCACCTCCGCCGCGCGCCGAACATCCGATCTGACGAAATCGACCTGCACCCCGGCTTCGTCGGCGAGGCGTCGCGCCTCTGCGACGGCGTTCTCCGAGAAGTCGAGTCCCGTCACCCGCGCGCCCAGCCGGGCGAGCGAAAGGGTGTCGGTGCCGATGTGGCACTGCAGGTGCACCGCCCGCTTGCCCGCAATGTCGCCCAGCAGCGGCAGATCGAACCGCACGACGTCCGACAACGCCGCGGAATCCTCCACATAGCGCTGTACGCCGTACCCCGAACCGTCTCGCGCGGCGTGCAGAGTCGCGCGCTCGTCCCAGTTGGCGCGGTTGGCATCGATGTAGTCCGAGGTCATGGCATCCCTTTCCGGCATCCGAGCCTAGGGGGCGGATGCCGGCGGCCCCGGTGTCGTCAGGTGACGCGCGGTGGGACCGATGTCGGAGGTGCGGGTTAGCCTGGCGGCATGTCGGGCAAGGTCTATGTCATCCACGAGAACCCCCAATGGATCCCGCCGTTCGCGGCGGCGTTCGAAGCCGAGGGCGTGCCGTTCCAGGAGTGGATGCTGACCGACGGCTCGATCGACCTGGCCGTCGAGCCGCCCGAGGGCATCTTCTGGTCGCGGCTGAGCGCCTCAGCCCACACCCGCGACCACGCCTACAGCAAAGAATTTGGCCGCGCCGTGCTGCGCTGGCTCGCGTCGTGGGGTCGCACGGTGATCAACGGGGCCGACGTGCTCGAACTCGAGGTCAGCAAGGTCGCGCAGCACGCGGCTCTGCGGCACGCGGGCATTGAGGTTCCGCGCACGGTCGCCGTGTTCGGCGTCGACGACCTCGCGGCGAAGGCCGAGGAGTTCGGCGCCCCCTTCATCAGCAAGCACAACCAAGGCGGCAAGGGCCTCGGGGTACGGCGCTGGGACACCGTCGACGAGTTCGCCGCCTGGGTGAAGAGTCCCGACTTCGAGCCCTCCCCCGATGGCATCACGCTGTTGCAGGAGTTGCTCGTCGCCAAGACGCCCTTCATCACGCGGTCCGAGTTCGTCGCCGGCGACTTCGTGTACGCCGTGCGGGTCGACACCAGTGCCGGCAGCTTCGAGCTCTGCCCCGCCGAAGCCTGCGCCGTTCCGGGGGCGGACGGGGTCGAGCCCGAACCCCTGTTCCGCCTGCGTGACGACGTCGATTCGGCGCTCATCGACCGGTACCTCGCGTTCCTCGCGGCCGAGGGGGTCGGCATCGCGGGTATCGAGTTCATCGAGACCCGCGACGGGCGCACCGTCACGTACGACGTCAACACGAACACCAACTACAACCCCGACGTCGAAGCCACCGCACCGCGCTCCGGACCCCGCGAGATCGCCCGCTGGCTCGGCACGCTGCTCCCCCAAGAAGCGGTGGGTCTGCGTGGCTGAGCCCGCTCCCCCGCACTTCGACTGGCAGGGCTTCGGCTTCGCCACGCGCCAGGTCCATGCGGGCGAGATCGAAGACCTCACCCACGGCTCGCGCATCACCCCGGTGCACCTGTCTGCCGCGTACCGATTCGATTCGTTCCAAGAGGCGACCGATCGGTTCGCCGGCGCAGATCTGGGTCACCTGTACTCCCGCAACGCGAACCCCACCAATCAGGTTGCCGAGGCTCGGTTGGCCTCCCTCGAGGGTGGATCGGGAGCGATCGTCGTCGGATCGGGTCAGGCGGCGATCACGATCGCGCTTCTCGGACTCGCCGCCAGCGGTGAGCACATCGTCTCGACCGCCAGCATCTACAGCGGCACGCGGGTGCTGTTCGACCGCACCTTCGCCCGCATGGGCGTCACCGTCGAGTACGTCTGGGATCCGGCGGACGAGGCGGAGTGGGACGCCCTCATCCGCCCCGAGACGAAGGCGATCTTCACCGAGACGCTCCCGAACCCCAAGAACGACGTCGTCGACATCGACGTCGTCGCTCGCGTGGCGCGACGGCACGGCATCCCGCTCGTCGTCGACAACACCATCGCGACGCCGTTCTTGATCCGACCGATCGAGCACGGAGCCGACATCGTCGTGCACTCGGCGACGAAGTTCCTCTCGGGACACGGCGCGAACCTCGCGGGTGCGGTGGTCGACGGCGGGACGTTCGACTGGATGGCATCCGATCGCTCCTATCCCGCGATCACCGACACGCCGATCTCGGGACACTCCTCGTTCGTCGAGGCGTTCGGCCCGCGCGCGTTCGAGCTGTCGCTGCGGTTCGGCATCGCGAACGACACCGGCCCCGCCCTGTCACCGCTCAACGGATTCCTGCTGCTGCAAGGCATGGAGACGCTGTCGGTGCGCATGCGCCAGCACCTCGCTACGGCGCGCACGATCGCCGAGTGGCTCGAGCAGCACGCCGCGGTCGAGAGCGTCGACTACGCGGGTCTGCCGTCGCACCCGCAGCACGCGCTCGCCGTCCGCGACTACGACGGGCTGTCGGGCTCCGTCTTCTCGTTCACCGTGCGCGGAGGTCGCCCCGCCGCGGAGCGTTTCTTCGACGCTCTGCGTCTGTTCAGCCGCATGACCAACATCGGCGACACGCGGTCGATGGCCCTGCACCCCGCGACGACGACCCACCTCGGCTTCACGCAAGACACACGCGACCGCCTCGGCATCGGCGACGGCCTCATCCGGCTGTCGATCGGCCTCGAAGACGCCGAAGACCTCATCGCCGACCTCGATCAGGCCCTCCGCGCCGCGTCCTAGCGCTCCCGTCCCGGCGGTTTCCCGGCGCTTTGGTCCCACGCTCCGGCGCCCACGGGACCCGCCGTCGGTGCAGGCCCGGGTTCCTGGCATCCGGAGCCTTCGAACCCACCTCGGTGTCCAAAACAGCCGGACGGTTTTCGCTTCCGTCCGGGTGTTTTGGACACTCAGCACCGGAGAGCGGCGCCCCGAGCCCCAGCCCGGACGCGCCCCCACTCAACGGGGGGTACGCCCCGCGGCGCGAAGCGCGGTCAGGCGTCGCGCTGGGCCTCCAGGCGGCGCACGCGCGGGATCACCTCGGCGGCGAACCGCTGCAACTCGGGCAGGTGCGGCGAGAACTGCAGCAGCAGGGTCGAGACGCCGACGTTCGCGAAGGCGACGATGCGTTCTGCCACCTGGTCGGGGGTTCCGACGAGGTCGGGGCGGAGGCCGCGGTTCGACACCGAGTACTCCTTGAGGTCGATCTGGGTGTCGAGCTTCGACTTGCTCACGAAGTCCTGGTACGAACCGTAGGCCGCTCCCCCGCGCACGTCGGTGATGCGGTCGATCTCGGCCTGAGCCTCTTCTTCGGTGTCGCGGACGACGGCGTAGGCGGCCATGCCGAACGCTTCGAACGGCGTCGCCCCGGCTTCGGCGCGGCGCCGGCGCATGTCGGCGACCTTCGTCCCGAGCTCCTCGAGTGTGCCGCCGTGCGTCAGGTACGCGTCGGCGAAGCGCGTGATCGCGTTGCGCCCGGCCTCGCTCTCGCCACCGGCGTACAGGCGCGGCAGCACCTGGGGCTTGGGCTCCAGATAGGTGCCCTCGGTGCGGTAGTACTCCCCCTCGTACGCGAACGGCGTCTCGGACCACAGGCCGCGCAGCACCTCGACCCACTCGATCGTGCGCGCGTACCGGTCGTCGTGGGCGCTGAAGAGGCCGTCGTACTGCTTGGCCTCCTCGGCCCACCACGCCGAGACGACGTTGAGGGTGAAGCGCCCTCCGCTGATCTCGTCGATGGTCGCCGCCTGCTTGGCGGTGTGGAACGGGTTGTGGAAGCCCGGGCGCACGGCCGCGAGCAGCTCGAGCTTCGAGGTGACGGCGGCGAGCCCCGCCGTCACCGCCCACGCGTCGAGCGACGGCGCCTCGACGCCCTTGATGTCGTTCAGGTTCAGCTCGGGGATGAGCGTGAGGTCGAAGCCGCCTTCTTCCGCAGCGCGAGCGATCGCGGCGATATGGGCGAACGACACGGGCGTCTGCTCGTCGTCGACGTTGCGCAGCCATCCGCCGAAGATGGGGGTCCAGTAGCCGAAACGCACGCGCTGGGGGGAGGTCATGGCTCCATCCTCACCCGCCTCATGTCGGCCGGCGTCACGGGACGAAACGGTCCGTCACATGTCGTTGACCGATGCTCGACGCGGTGGGAGGTTGGCCGGATTCCGATCCGCGAGGAGGATTCCATGACCGATTCCACCCCCACCCACGAGCCGCTGAAGTTCGCCTACTGGGTGCCGAACGTCAGCGGTGGGCTCGTGATCAGTTCGATCGAGCAGCGCACCGACTGGGACTACGACTACAACGTGAAGCTCGCCCGCACGGCCGAGCGCGTCGGGTTCGAATACGCCTTGAGCCAGGTGCGGTACGCCTCCAGCTACGGCGCCGCGCAGCAGCACGAGTCCACCTCGATCAGCCTCGCGCTGCTGCTGGCCACCGAGAAGCTGAAGGTCATCGCCGCCATCCATCCCGGCATCTGGCATCCGGCCGTCCTGGCGAAGTTCATCAACACGGCGGACCAGTTCTCGCACGGGCGCGCGGCGGTCAACGTCGTCAGCGGCTGGTTCAAAGACGAGTACACCGACCTGGGTCTCGAATGGCTCGAGCACGACGATCGCTACGAGCGTGCGGCGGAGTTCATCCAGGTGCTGCGGGGCCTGTGGACGCAGGAGAAGTTCTCTTTCCACGGGAAGTACTACGACATCACCGACTTCACGCTGCGCCCCTTCCCGTACGAGGTGCCGGGGCGAGCCCACCCCGACATCTTCCAGGGCGGCAACTCCACGGCCGCGCGCTTCAACGGCGGCGCGTTCTCGGACTGGTGCTTCTCGAACGGCAAGGACTTCGACGGCTTCACCGAGCAGTACGACGACGTGACGCGCATCGCGGCCGAGCACGGTCGGCGCACGCGATTCGGCCTCAACGGGTTCGTCATCCAGCGCGACAGCCGCGCTGAGGCGGAGGCCCAGTTGCGCGAGATCATCGCCCACGCCGACTCGGGCGCCGTCGAGGGGTTCCGCAAGAGCGTGCAGGAGGCGGGCAACGCGACGTCCGACAAGAAGGGGATGTGGGCCGACTCGTCGCTCGAGGATCTCGTGCAGTACAACGACGGGTTCCGCACGCAGCTCTTCGGCGACGCGCAGCAAATCGCCGAGCGCATCATCGAGTACAAGAAGCGCGGCGTCGACCTGTTCCTGCTCGGCTTCCTGCACTTCCAGGAGGAGCTGGAGCACTTCGGTGAGACGGTGATCCCGATCGTGCGCGAGCTCGAGGCGGATCTCGCGCGCACGGGTGATCCGATCGGGGTGGCGGCCGGCTGAGCATCCCGTCACAGGTTCCCGAGAGAGGCCTCCAGCTCGACGACACGGGCCTAGCCTGGTGTGCGCGGGTGTATTCCACTCCGCGCATACAGCGATATCGGGCCGCGTGGCCCCGAAGGGACTCGGTTCGATGAGCGGCGCACGCCTCGGATTCTTCACACGGGTGCTGGATGCCGGTACCGACGGTGACCGATACGGCAAGGCGCTCGCACAGGTCCGTGCCGCCGACGAGCACGGTTTCGCATCCCTCTGGGTCGCTCAGCATCACTTCGACCGTGACGAGGGAGGCCTGCCGTCGCCGTTCCCGTTCCTGGCCGCGGCGGCCGTGCAGACTGAACGGATCGCGCTGGGAACGGGCATCGTGACCCTTCCGATCGGCGACCCCGTGCGCGTGGCGGAGGACGCCGCCTTCGTCGACGCCCTGAGCGGCGGTCGCGTACAGCTCGGCATCGGCACGGGCGGCACGCCCTCGTCGTTCGCGGCCTTCGAGCGGTCCTCCGACGATCGCCGGGCGATCCACGCCGCGCACCTCGACGTCCTGCGTGACGCCTTCGCTGGGCGCGGCATTCGGAACACCGATCTGCGCCTGAACCCCGCGGCGCCGCACCTCGGCGGTCGGCTGTGGCAGGCGACATTCTCCATCGACGGCGGTCGACGAGCCGGATCCGCCGGTGACGGACTGCTCCTCTCGCGCACGCAGCCTCGCGACGACGGTCAAGATCTGCATGAGGTGCAGGTGCCGATCGTCGAGGCGTACCTCGCCGCGCTCCCCCGCGGTGTCGCTCCGCGCATCCTCGCGTCGCGCACCGCGGTGGTCGTCGACGCCGACCGCCTCGATGAGGTGTGGGCGAGGGCGGATGCCGGAATCCGACGTCTCGCGCGTACATTCCTTCAGCGGAATGCGGACGGCGACCTGCGGGAACTCGCGGCTCTGACCAACACTCACCTCGGGACGGTCGATGAGGTGGTCGCGTCGCTCCGAACGGATCGCACCCTCGAGCTCGCGACCGACGTCGCCTTCCAGGTGCACTCGATCGACCCGGCCCACGAGGTGACTCTGCGGTCGATCGACCTCTTGGCGAGCGAGGTCGCCCCTCAGCTCGGCTTGCGTACGGGCGCCGCGGCTGCCGAGGAACTCCGCTCGCTCGGCGCCGAGGTCTGACGCCGCGTCACCACACCCCGTCGAGCATCGCCTTTGACCGCCGCGTTTGCTCGCGCAGCGCGTCGGCAAGGGCGGCGACGGCGGGGATGCGCATCGAGTCGGCGCGCACGATCATCCAGTACGGCAACCGCTCGGTCATCGTCTCGGGCAGGAGGCGCTCGAGATCGTCGTGACGGTCGGCGACGAAGCACGGGAGCATGCCGATACCGGCCCCGGCGCGCGTCGCCTCGACCTGCACGAGGACGTTCGTCGAGGTGACGCCGTCGCGCATGCGCGGCACGACGCGTCGGGGAAGGTCGAGGGCTTCGACCTGCAGCATCGCGTCGACGAAGTAGACGAGCCCGTGCGTCTGCAGCTCATCGAGGTCGCGCGGGTGGCCGTGCCGGTCGAGGTACGAGCGCGAGGCGTACATGCCGAGGGCGTACGACCCGAGCTCGACGGTCGTGCCGCGCGAGGTCTGCGGCTGGCCGACGACCACTTCGAGATCGAGACCGGGGCGGTGCAGGGCTGCGCGCCGTTGGGCCGCGACCACCTCGACGACGAGATCCGGATGCCGCTCGCGCAGGCCCGCGATGGCGGGGGCGGCGATGTAGGCGCTGAACCCGTCGGTGGCCGACATGCGCACGACACCCGATACCGGATCGGGCTCCGCTCCCCCGGCGGCGAGCTGCGACATCGCCGCCTCGATGCGCCCGGCGGTCTCGGCGGCGTGTGCTCCGAGCGTCGTGAGCTCCCACCCGCGGCCCGACTGGGCCACGAGCCTGCCGCCCAGGGCCTCCTCGAGGGCGGCGATGCGCCGAGCGACGGTCGTGTGGTCGACCCCGCGCAGCTGGGCGGCGGCGGTGTACCGGCCTGTGCGGGCCACGGCCAGCAGCATCAGCAAGTCGTCGGCGCGTACGTTCCCGGCATCCATGTGTGCAATTCTGCACAGCGGGAGAGCGGTACTGGGCATTGTCGCGCGCAGCAGACCACCTCAGACTGAGGCGCGGTCGTCATCGTCGACACCGAAGGAGCATCATGCAACCCCCCACCACCGCGCCGCGCAGCAGCGACGCCCCCACCTCGAGCCGCATCCGCCATGTCGTCGCCGCCTCCATGGCCGGCACCGTCGTCGAGTGGTACGAGTTCTTCCTCTACGCCACCGCCGCGAGCCTCGTCTTCGGCACGTTCTTCTTCCCGTCGTCGGGCTCACCGCTCGACGGAATCATCGCCGCCTTCGTCACCTACGCGGTCGGGTTCATCGCGCGCCCGCTCGGCGGCATCGTGTTCGGCCAGATCGGCGACCGCTTCGGTCGCAAGCCCACGCTGCAGGCGACGATCATCATCGTCGGCGTCGCGACCTTCCTGATGGGCTGCCTGCCCGGCTTCGCGAGCGTCGGCTACTGGGCTCCCGCGATGCTCGTCGCCCTGCGCTTCATCCAGGGCTTCGCGGTGGGCGGGGAGTGGGGCGGCGCCGTGCTGCTCGTGGCCGAGCAGAGCCCCGACCGCCGTCGCGCCTTCTGGTCGAGCTGGCCGCAGGCCGCCGTCCCGGTGGGCAACCTGCTGGCCACGCTCGTGCTGCTGATCACCTCGTTCGTGCTGAGCCCCGCCGCGTTCCTCGACTGGGGCTGGCGCATCGCCTTCTGGCTGTCGGCCGTGATCGTGCTGGTCGGCTTCTGGATCCGCCGCCACGTCGAAGAGGCCCCGATCTTCCTCGAGGCCAAGGCGCAGGTCGAGAAGGAGAAGGCCACCTCGTTCGGTGTCGTCGAGGTGCTGCGTCGCTACCCGAAGGGCGTCGTGCAGGCGATGGGCGTGCGCTTCGCCGAGAACATCGTCTACTACATCGTCGTCAGCTTCTCGATCGTCTACCTGAAGATCGTGCACTCGTACGACACCAGCCAGTTGCTGCTCGCTCTGCTGATCGCCCACATCGTGCACTTCGCCGTGATCCCGCCGCTCGGACGCCTGTCCGACCGCATCGGACGCCGCCCGGTGTACCTCGCGGGCGCGATCCTCAGCGCGACGTGGGCGTTCTTCGCCTTCCCGATGTTCGACACGCTCAACCCTGTGATGATCGTGCTCGCGGTGACGATCGGCCTGGTCTTCCACGCCGGCATGTACGCCCCGCAGCCCGCCGTCATGGCCGAGCTGTTCCCGACCCGCATGCGCTACTCGGGCGTCTCGCTCGGCGCGCAGGTCACGGCGATCCTGGCTGGCTCGCTCGCCCCGATCCTCGCCACCCAGTGGTTGCGCGACTTCGGCTCGTGGCTGCCGATCGCGCTCTACATCGTCGTGGCGTGCATCGTCACCTCGATCGCTGTGCTGTCGTTGAAGGAGACGCGCGGCATCTCGCTGCGCGACATCGACGCCGCCGACGCCGCGCGCACGGCGGCAGGCCCCGCGACGACGGGGGCGAAGGGAGTCCGATGAGCACGGATCTGACCGGCCGCCGCGCCCTCGTCACCGGGGGAGCAAGCGGGATCGGCGAAGCCATCGTCCGCGCCTTCGCCGGCGCAGGGGCCCACGTCACCGTCGCCGATGTCAACGGCGAGCAGGCGGCGCGCGTGGCGGCCGAGGTCGGGGGAGAGGCCTGGGCCGTCGACCTCTCGGATACGGCGGCCCTGCGCGAGCTGCGCCTCGACGTCGACATCCTTGTCAACAACGCCGGCATCCAGCACGTCAGCCCCATCGAGGAGTTCGATCCCGAGCGCTTCTCGTTCATGCTGCGGCTCATGCTCGAGGCGCCGTTCCTGCTGATCCGCGCGGCCCTGCCGGGCATGTACGAGCGCGGGTTCGGGCGGGTGCTGAACATGTCGAGCGTGCACGGCATCCGCGCCTCGGAGTACAAGTCGGCGTACGTCACGGCCAAGCACGGCCTCGAGGGGCTGTCGAAGACCACGGCCCTCGAGGGCGGCCCACGCGGAGTGACGAGCGTGTGCATCGACCCCGGCTACGTGCGCTCGCCGCTGGTCGAGAAGCAGATCGTCGACCAGGCCCGCACCCACGGCATCGCCGAGGAGCAGGTGCTCGAGACGATCCTGCTGAAGGATGCCGCGATCAAGCGGCTCGTAGAGCCCGCGGAGGTCGCCTCGCTCGCGCTCTGGCTCGCCGGTCCCGACGCCGCGATGGTCACCGGCTCGAGCTACCTCATGGACGGCGGCTGGTCGGCGCACTGACGGGGGCGGGCCTCGCGGGGGCCGCTCTCGTCGTCATCGCCCACGGCAGGACGATTTACGACACACAGCGGGTGAATGCCGGAAGGGATCCGGTGAGATGAGGGTCCCAGCGGGGTCTCCGGCGGGTTTCGGTCTCGTAAATATGCGCGGGAGTGCTTTACGGTGGACACCTCCCCGGTCAAGGATGTCCGAGGGACTACGGCGCTTGTCGCAGTCGACTCTTCACAGCAGAGGTAATTCATGACACTGCACACCAGTGGGCGCGGCCGTTTCGGCCTCGTCATCGGCGCCGCCCTCGGCGCCTCGGCCCTTCTTCTCGCGGGTTGCTCCGGCGGCGGCGACAACGCCTCGTCGGGTGACGGTGGCGGATCGACCGACCCCCTGATCGTCGGCACGACCGACAAGATCACCTCGATCGACCCCGCGGGTTCGTACGACAACGGCTCGTTCGCCGTCATGACGCAGGTCTACCCGTTCCTCATGAGCAGCCAGTACGGCACGTCGGAGGTCACCCCCGACATCGCCGAGTCGGCCGACTTCACCTCGCCGACCGAGTACACGGTCAAGCTCAAGTCGGGCCTGAAGTTCGCGAACGGCCACGACCTCACGTCGTCCGACGTGAAGTTCTCGTTCGACCGCCAGGTCGCGATCAACGACCCGAACGGCCCCGCGTCGCTGCTGGGCAACCTCGACAGCGTCGCCGCTCCCGACGACACCACCGTCGTCTTCACGCTCAAGAACGGCAACGACCAGGTCTGGCCGCAGATCCTGTCGAGCCCGGCCGCTCCGATCGTCGACGAAGAGGTCTTCTCGGCGGATGCCGTGACCCCCGACGACACGATCGTCGAAGGCAAGGCGTTCGCCGGCCAGTACATGATCGACTCGTACAAGGTCAACGAGCTCATCTCGTACAAGGTCAACGACACCTACCAGGGCTCGCTGCCCAAGGCCGCCAACGGCGGAATCTCGGCGAAGTACTACGCCGACTCCTCGAACCTCAAGCTCGACGTGCAGTCGGGTGCGATCGACGTGGCCTACCGCAGCCTGAGCGCGACCGACGTCGCCGACCTGCAGAAGGACGACGCCGTCAAGGTCATCGACGGCCCCGGCGGCGAGATCCGCTACATCGTCTTCAACTTCGACACCATGCCGTACGGCGCGAAGACCCCCGACGCCGACCCGGCCAAGTCGCTCGCGATCCGTCAGGCCGCGGCCGACCTCGTCGACCGTCAGGCCATCGCCACCGACGTGTACAAAGACACCTACTCGCCCCTGTACTCGTACGTCCCGCAGGGTCTCGCGGGCGCCAACGAGGCGCTCAAGGACATGTACGGCGACGGCAGCGGCATGCCCGACGCGGCCAAGGCCAAGGCGACCCTCGAGGCCGCCGGTCTCTCGACTCCCGTCACGCTGAACCTGCAGTACAACGGCGACCACTACGGCCCCTCGTCGGGTGACGAGTACGCCGCGGTCAAGGCGCAGCTCGAGAAGGACGGCCTGTTCACGGTCAACCTCGCTCAGACCGAGTGGGTGCAGTACACGAAGGACCGCAAGGCCGACGCGTACCCCGCGTACCAGCTCGGCTGGTTCCCCGACTACTCGGATGCCGACAACTACCTCACCCCGTTCTTCTCGAAGGACAACTTCCTGCTGAACCACTACGACAACGCCGACGTGCAGAAGCTGCTCGTCGACCAGGCGACGCAGACCGACAAGACCACGCGGGAGCAGGAGATCGGCGAGATCCAGGACAAGGTGGCCGCCGACCTGTCGACCCTGCCGCTGCTCCAGGGCAAGCAGGTGGCGATCGTGGGCTCGAGCGTGGACGGTGCCGTTCTCGACGGCTCGTTCAAGTTCCGCTACGCGCCGCTGCACAAGTAAGACCGACACGGCGTCTCGTCGCGTTCCGTTCGTCCGACGACCGGGGGTCACGTACCCTCGGTCGTCGGGCGAGAGCGGAGCGACGAGGCGCCGTTTCCCCATCGAGTGAGGTCTCTTTCCGTATGGTCACCGCCGTCGACGCCGCCGACATCGCCAAACCCGTCGCCCCCAAGGGGGGAGGACTCTGGCGCTACATCCTTGTCCGCCTCCTGCTGATCATCCCGACGGTCTTCATCCTCGTCACCGTGGTGTTCGTGCTCATGCGCATCACCGGTGACCCGATCACCGCCGCCCTCGGCGGACGCCTCCCACCCGATCAGCTCGAGGCGCGCATCGCCGCCGCCGGCTACGACCGCCCGCTGATCGTGCAGTACTTCGAGTACATCGGCGGCATCCTGCGCGGTGACTTCGGCACCACGCTCACCGACAACCGTCCGGTGATCGAGATCCTGCTGCAGTACGGCTCCGCCACCCTCGAGCTCGCGATCTACGCGCTCATCGTGGCGCTGCTCATCGGCATCCCGTTCGGTCTGATCGCCGCCTACAAGCGCGACCGCTGGCAGGACGCGGTGCTGCGCATCGGCGCGATCCTCGGCTACGCGACCCCGATCTTCTTCGTCGGCCTTCTTCTGAAGCTCGTCTTCTCGGTGTGGCTGGGCGTTCTGCCGGTCGCGGGCCGGGCGGGCACGCGCACCGAGCTGAAGCTGCAGACGCTCGACAACCCCAGCGGCATCTACCTGATCGACGCCATCCGCCTCGGCGACGGCAACGCGATCAGCGACGTGCTGATCCACGCGATCCTGCCCGGGGTGGCCCTCGGCATCCTGACCGCGGGCATCTTCCTGCGCCTCGTGCGCACCAACGTCATCGGCACGCTCGGCGCGCAGTACGTCACCTCGGCGCGCTCGCGCGGCGTGGGGGAGTACCGCCTCGTCACCAAGCACGCGTACCGCCCGGCGCTCATCCCGATCATCACGGTCATCGGTCTGCAGATCGCCCTGCTGCTGTCGGGTGCGGTGCTGACCGAGACCACCTTCGAGTGGAAGGGCCTCGGCTTCATGCTCAGCGAGTACCTCAAGGCCCGCGACTTCGTGGCCGTGCAGGGCATCGTCGTGATCATCGCCGTGCTGGTGGCCTTCACCAACTTCCTCGTCGACGTCATCGCGGCGATCATCGACCCGCGAGTGAGGTACTGACATGTCGGATGCCACGACCCCCACGACCCCCGATGCCGTGACGGTGCGCAAGGTTCCCCTGCGCGACCGCCTGCCGGTCATCTCGCACCTGCGCCGCAGCGTCGGTCTGCAGCGCACCATGCTGGTGCTCGGTCTTGTGATCACCTCGGTGTTCCTGCTGACGGCGGTGTTCGCTCCGCTGCTCGCGCCCTACGGCTTCGCGCAGCAGGAGGCCGACGGCGTGAAGTTCGGCACCCAGCAGGCGCCGAGCGCGATGAACCTGCTCGGCACGACCGTCGGCGGCTACGACGTGCTCTCGCGCGTGATCTGGGGCGGCCAGACGGCGCTGCTCGTGATCGTGTGCGCGATCGCGTTCTCGATCTTCCTCGGCATCTTCCTCGGCTTGGTCGGCGGCTACTTCGGTGGCTGGCTCGACCGCGTGCTCGTGGTGCTGTGCGACGCGATCTACGCTTTCCCGTCGTTGCTGCTTGCCATCGTGATGTCGATCGCGATCACCCGCGGCCAGTCGACGCTGTGGGGCGGAATCCTCGCCACCGCGATCTCGATCACCGTGGTGTTCGTGCCGCAGTACTTCCGCGTGATCCGCGCCGAGGTGGTGCGGGTGAAGGCCGAGCCGTTCGTCGAGTCGGCCCGCGTGATCGGCGTTCCCACCGGCCGCATCCTGCTGCGTCACGTGCTGCGCAACTCGACGCGCTCGCTGCCGGTGGTCGTCACCCTCAACGCCTCCGAGGCGCTGCTGACCCTGGCCGGCCTCGGCTTCCTCGGCTTCGGCATCGAGGCCACCGCCGCCGCCGAGTGGGGCTACGACCTCAACCGCTCGGTGAGCGATGTCACCAGTGGCATCTGGTGGACGGCGATCCCGCCGGGCGTCGCGATCGTGCTGGCGGTGCTCGGCATCACCCTCGTGGGCGAGAGCCTCAACGACTTGAGCGACCCGCGTCTGCGTACGCGCCGCCGCGCGGGCCGGGCACCCGCGCCCGTCACCGCCATCGACCCGTCGACGGCTCCCGCCGAGGCCTCGGCCACCGCGTCCCCCGCCGGGCCCCCGGCATCCGCCCCCTCCGACGGGAGCCCCTCATGACCGGCACCACCGAAGCCGTCGCCCGCATCGACGACCTGCGCGTCGCCTTCGCCACCGACGGCGAGCCGGTCGCCGCGATCAACGGGATCTCGCTCGAGGCGCACGCCGGCGAGGTGCTCGCGATCGTCGGCGAGTCGGGCTCGGGCAAGACCGTGACCGCCAACACCCTGCTCGGGCTGCTGCCCGAGACCGCCACGCTCTCGGGTGCGGTCATCGTGCGCGGGCGCGACGGCGAACAGACCGACATCGTGCACGCGACCTCGGCGCAGCTGCGCGAGATGCGCGGGCGCGACGCGGCGATGGTGTTCCAGGAGCCCTCAACCGCCCTCAACCCCGTGTACACCGTGGGGTGGCAGATCGCGGAGGGTCTGCGGGCGCACGAGAAGATGTCGAACGCGGATGCCAAGTCCAAGGCGATCGACATCCTCCGGCGCGTCGGCATCCCCGACCCCGAGAAGCGCGTCGACGACTACCCGCACCAGTTCTCGGGCGGTCAGAAGCAGCGCGTCGTCATCGCGATGGCGCTTGTGCTGAACGCCGGGCTGATCATCGCCGACGAGCCGACCACGGCGCTCGATGTCACGGTGCAGGCCGAGATCCTCGACCTGCTGCGCACGTGCCGCGACGAGTTCGGCGCCACGATCGTGCTCATCACGCACAACATGGGCGTCGTCGCTGACCTCGCCGATCGCGTGATCGTGATGTACCGCGGCGACATCGTCGAGCAGGCGCCCGTGCGCGAGCTGTTCGCCGCCCCGCGCGAAGAGTACACGCGCGAACTGCTCGCCGCGGTGCCGCACGTGGGTCGCGGCAAGAGCTCGCAGCAGTCGCTCGCGGATGCCGCGCCCACCTCGCCGCCGGCGGGGAGCCTCGTCGTGGCCGAGAAGGTCGAGATCGGGTATCCCGGACGCTTCGGCTCGCCGGGCGTCGTCGCGGTGAAGGGCGTGGACTTCTGGATCGGACCCGGCGAAGTGCTGGGTCTGGTGGGGGAGTCGGGCTCGGGCAAGACCACGATCGGCCGCGCGATGGTCGGACTCACCTCGGTCGTCGGCGGATCGCTCAAGGTGCTCGGCACCGAGATGAACGGCGCCAAGCCGCGCACCCTCGCCAGGACGCGGCCCGACATCGGGTTCGTTTTCCAGGACCCGGCGACGAGCTTCAACCCGCTCCTTACGATCGCGGAGTGCATCGCCGAGCCGCTGATCGTGTACAAGCGCGCCTCGGGAGCCCGGGCCGCGCGCCAGCGTGTGAACGAGCTGCTCGATGCGGTGCAGCTGCCGACCGCGTTCGGCGACCGGTACCCGCACGAGCTGTCAGGCGGCCAGCGTCAGCGCGCCTCGCTCGCGCGCGCCCTCGCACTCGACCCGAAGCTGCTCATCGCCGACGAGCCGACCTCTGCGCTCGACGTGTCGGTGCAGGCGCGGGTGCTGCAGTTGTTCGCACAGCTGCAGGCGGAGTTCGGCTTCGCGTGCCTGTTCATCAGCCACGACCTCGCCGTCGTCGACGAGGTGGCCGACCGCGTGGTCGTGCTGCAGCAGGGCGTGATCCGCGAGCAGGGGACGACCGTGCAGGTGCTCACCGAGCCGCGCGACGACTACACGAAGCGCCTGCTGGTGTCGCTGCCCGTGCCCGACCCCGTCGAGCAGGAGGCGCGCCGCGAGCTGTGGCGCACCACCCGCGGAGTCTGACGGCTGACGACCTCGGGGCCCTCACGCGCGCAGCGTGGGGGCCCCGCGTCGTGTGGGCGCGCGTTGCGCAGGGTCGGTGATTCGCGCATTCTCAGCGCGATGCGGCGAATCGTGGCTGAGGTTGTGCGGATCGCGGAGTGTGCGCGGAGCGGCGATCGCGCGGCGCGTTGCGCAGGGTCAGTGATTCGCGCATTCTCAGCGCGATGCGGCGGATCCTGGCTGAGGTTGTGCGGATCGCGGAGTGTGCGCGGCGCGGCGAGCGCGCGGCGCGTTGCGCAGGGTCAGTGATTCGCGCATTCTCAGTGCGATGCGGCGGATCCTGGCTGAGGTTGTGCAGATCGCGGAGTGTGCGCGGAGCGGCGATCGCGCGGCGCGTTGCGCAGGGTCAGTGATTCGCACATTCTCGGTGCGATGCGGCGGATCCTGGCTGAGGTTGTGCCGATCGCGGAGTTTGCGCGGCACCCGCCGACAGAGCCCCGCCGCGTCAGCGCCCGAACACCGTCGTGAGGATCCACCAGCCGACGACGGCGACGCCCACCACGACCGTCCACACCGGGAACCCGCGCTTGAGTCGCCGACCCTGCGCGGCCACGCCCGCCGGGGGCGGGGTGAGCAACGGCACGCTCGGGGCGGGGGCTCCGGATGCCGCGGTGCCGGCGTTCCTGCTCGCGGCGACCTCTGCGGCGAGACGGTCGTCGCGCCACCGCGCCCACTGCGCGAACTTCTCGTCGATCGCGTCGATCGTCGTGAACAGCCACTGCCAGGTGGCCGGATCGAGCGTCGACAGGTCGCGCTTGGCGTAGAGGAACAGCCAGTCGTCGATGATCTCGACATCCAGCGCTGCGGCGTTGTCGACGAAGCGCGCCATCACGTCGGGAGTGAAGAGGTACAGCGCGTCGCGCTCGTAGCCCTCGGGGCAGTACAGCGCGAAGTGCTGGTCGAAATCGCCCTCGAGGCTGAGCCGCTGGTCGCGCCCGAAGGTGACCGGCAGGTTCGAGCCGAACAGGCCGTTGTTGCCCACGGCATCCAGCACGATGTGGGGGAGCGGCGTCTCGAGCTTGAGCGCGACGTAGCCCCAGCGGTGCGTCTGCCTGCTCTTGCCCGACCCCGTCTCGTACGTGTAGTTCGCGACCTCGATGAAGCGCGGAGACGTGCTCCGCAGCAGGTCGGAGTTCTTGCGATCGCCGCCGAGGCTGAAGATCATGCCCGGCAGCTGCGGCTTCGCGAACCCCGGCTCCCACGTCATGCCGTTGGCCCGCGCGAAGCGGTCGAGGCGGAATCGGCGCACACCCGCGCCGCCGACGCCGCGGATCAGCCCCAGGACGATCACCACGATGACCGCGGCGAACACGAGCAGGGGAGCGGCGGCCACCAGGCTCAGTGAGTTCCTGCCGACGACGGAAGAGATGACGCCCACGAACACCGGGCCGATGATGAAGAAAAAGACCACGCCGACCACCGCGAAAACGATGATGCCGGCCACGTTGCTGCTGAGCTTGCCCTGCTGCCGCAGCTCTTTCGTGAACGCGCGTACCTGGGCGCGGTCGACGGGCTCGGTCAGCGGCGCGGTGTCGAGCCGGGTCTGTGCGTTCATGTCGTGCCCCCTCGTTCGACCGTAGCGGTGGTGTCCGACATCGTCGGGGCGGCGCCCGGGGTCATCGCGCGACCATCAGCAGCAGCAGCGGAGCCACGGCGAGCACCAGTCCGCCGAGCCCGAACACCCCCAGCACGATCGCCACGACGATCCAGGGGTTCGCGCGCCGCAGCCGTCGACCGGGCACGGCGACCCCCGCGGGCGGGCGGGCGAGCAGGGCGGCCTGCGCGGCGGCGACCGTCGGCGCACCCGCGGCCGGCGGGGCTCCACCGGGGCCGGCAGCGGCCGGAACCGACGCGGGAGGCAGGGCCACCGGCATCCGGTCGTCTCTCCATCGACCCCACTGGTCGAGCTTGTCGAGCAGCACCGAGATCACCGAGAACACCCAGGCCCAGCGCGCCGGGTCGATCGTCGACAGCTCGTCGCGGGAGTAGAGGAACAGCCAGTCGTCGACGATCTCGGCGTCGAGCACCGACGCACTGTCGATGAAGCGCGCCATGACGTCGGGGGTGAAGAGGTAGAGGGCGTCGCGTTCGTAGCCGCGCGGGCAGTACAACGTGAAGTGCTTGTCGAAGTCGCCCTCGAGGCTCAGGCGCTGGCCACGACCCCACGAGGCGGGCAGGTTCGAGCCGAACATGCCGTTGTTCGCCGTGGCATCGAGCACGATGTGGGGGAGCGGCACGTCGAGTTTGATCGCGATGTAGCTCCAGCGCACGGTCGTCGTGTTCTTGCCGTCGCTCACCGTGTAGGCGTGGTTTCCGACCTCGACGAAGCGCGGGCGGCGCCCGCGGACGATGTCGGATGCCGTGCGGGAGCTGCCGATGCCGAAGATCACGCCCGGGAGCGGAGGGTTCTGCACGGCCGGCACGTACTCCATGCCCACGTCGCGCGCGAACCCCGCGAGGCGCCACCGGCGGTCCTCGACGATGCGCTGCCCGCGCAGGCCCACCAGCAGGGCGGCGATCAGTCCGCCGACGCCGATCAGAAGCGGCAGGGCGAAGAGCAGGCCCACCACGAGGGTCCCCTCGCGCAGCCACGTCGACAGCACGATGAGCAGCACCACCAGCGCGATGCCGATCCCGCCGAGGAAGACGAACGCGAACACCCAGCCGACGATCGTCGCGGTGGTGTTGCCGGGCAGACGGCCCTCGTCGCGCAGCCGTTTCGTGAACGCCTTCGCCGCCGCGCGGTCGGGCGCGACCTGCAGTGCTCGCGCGTCGAACGGTCGGATCCCTGCCATGCGGCCCCCCTCGCCGTCGGTGGAACGTCCACGCTACCGATGACCGATTCCCCGCTGCCAGCGGCATCCGTTAGACTACGAAGGTTGTCCGGCGACGCCCATGCGCGTGTGAGCCCGTGATGACGTGCAACACACCCTCCTGCTGCCGGGAAATGCCCGTCAGCCGTTCTAGTCCGAAGGAGGTGGGTTAGTGACGCACCAGTACGAACTCATGGTCATCTTCGATCCCGAGGTCGACGAGCGCCAGGTCGCTCCGAAGCTCGACGGATTCCTCAAGGTCATCACGGCCGATGGAGGAACCATCGACAAGATCGACATCTGGGGCCGCCGTCGTCTCGCCTACGAGATCCGCAAGAAGAACGAGGGCATCTACGCCGTCGTCAACTTCGTCGCGACCAGCGAGGCCACGAACGAGCTCGACCGTCAGCTGAAGCTGAACGAGCAGATCATGCGCACCAAGGTCCTGCGCGCCGAAGAAGCGATCGCTCAGGTCGCCGCCGAGGCCAAGCGCTCCGAGGAGAAGGCCGCCCGCAAGGCCGCCGCTCCCCGCAAGGTCGAGTCCGCCGAGAAGGCTGCGAAGTAACGACGATGGCCGGCGAAACCGTCATCACCGTCGTGGGTAACCTCACGGCCGACCCCGAGCTGCGGTACACGCAGAACGGGCTCCCGGTCGCGAACTTCACCATCGCGTCGACCCCCCGCACGTTCGACCGTCAGGCGAACGAGTGGAAGGACGGCGAGGCGCTCTTCCTGCGTGCCTCGGTGTGGCGCGAATTCGCCGAGCACGTCGCCGGTTCGCTGACGAAGGGCAGCCGTGTCATCGCGACCGGTCGCCTCAAGCAGCGTTCGTACCAGGACCGCGAGGGAAACAACCGCACCTCCATCGAACTCGAAGTCGATGAGATCGGTCCCTCGCTCCGCTACGCGACCGCCCAGGTCACCCGTGCCGCCGGTGGCGGCGGCGGTGGCGGTCAGCGCCCGCAGGTGCAGCAGTCGAACGACGAGCCGTGGTCGACGCCCGGTTCGAACAACGGCGGCGGCAACAACAGCGGCGCAGACGCGTGGAGCACTCCTGGTTCCTACGGAGACGACACCCCGTTCTGAACTTCGCCCCGCTCTCGAGCGAGACGACCCCTGAAATTCCGGATGCCATGGCCCGGTCCGCGTGACCGGCTCGGCATCCGAACCACACGAAAGAAGGAAGCATGGCTGGAAAGGCCACTGGCGACCGCCGCAAGCCGCGGAAGGGCGCCAAGAACGCAGCCCCCGCGAAGGCGATCCGCGTCGGCGTCATCGACTACAAGGACGTCCCCACCCTCCGCAAGTTCATCTCGGAGCGCGGCAAGATCCGCGCCCGTCGTATCACCGGTGTCTCCGTGCAGGAGCAGCGTCTGATCGCCCGCGCCATCAAGAACGCGCGCGAGATGGCTCTTCTGCCCTACGCCGGCGCCGGCCGCTAAGGAGCACCCGATGGCAAAGCTGATTCTCACGAATGAGGTCACCGGGCTCGGTAGCGCCGGTGATGTTGTCGAGGTCAAGAACGGGTACGCCCGTAACTACCTCATCCCGCAGGGCTTCGCCGTGTCGTGGAGCCGTGGTGGCGAGAAGCAGGTCGCGTCGATCCGCGCCGCTCGCGAAACCCGCGCGATCCACGACCACGAAGAGGCCGTGTCGCTGAAGAACACGCTCGAGTCGAACACCGTCAAGCTGGCCGTCAAGGCCGGCAACGAGGGTCGCCTCTTCGGTTCGGTCAAGCCCGCCGATGTCGCCGACGCCGTCAAGGCCGCCGGTCTGGGCGAGCTCGACAAGCGCAAGATCCAGATCACCTCTTCGATCAAGTCGGTCGGCGAGCACGAGGCGACCGTTCGCCTGCGTGACGACGTCACCGCCGTGATCACCCTCCAGGTGGTCGCCGCGAAGTAATTCGCTGCACTCTCGAGAACGGCCCCGTTCCTGCTTCGGCAGGGCGGGGCCGTTCCGCGTTCGCGGGGCGGGGGGTCCCTGAGCTTGTCGAAGGGCGGTCCCTGAGCTTGTCGAAGGGTCCGGGGTGGCTTCGACAGGCTCAGCCACCTTGTGTGGGCCCAACCGTCGCGAGGCGCGAGGTCCCTGAGCTTGTCGAAGGGCGGTCCCTGAGCTTGTCGAAGGGTCCGGGGCCCCGCGGGTCGGACCTGCCCGGTTTGGGGCGGGTTTTTGCGTTTGGGGCGTGAATTGTCCGCCCCGAACTACGGAATGCGCCCCAAACCGGGTCGGGGGTGGCTTCGACGGGCTCAGCCACCGGGCGTGGGCTCAGCCACCGGGCGCGCGGCGCACGACACATGACCGACACACCGCCTGCCTAGGCTGGCGCCGTGCAAGAACGATCCGGGCGTGTGGTGGTGTTCTCGGCATCCGTCGTGCTGCCCATCACCGCCCCGCCGATCCGCGACGGCGCGATCGCGGTGGCCGCGGGGCGCATCCGTCACGTGGGCGACCGCGCCTGGGTGCTGCGCGAGCTGCACACCCGCGGACTCGCCTTCGACGAGGTGCACTGGCCGGGCGTGCTCACCCCCGGCCTCGTCAACGCGCACTCGCACCTGCAGTACACCGGCATGGCCGAGGTGGGGCAGGGGCGGTACGCGGGCTTCGAGGAGTGGGCGCACGCGTTCCAGCCGGTGTACGAGCGGGGTCTGGATTGGGGGGCGGATGCCGCGGCGGGAGCCCGCGCCATGATCGTTGCCGGAACGACCGCCGTCGCCGACATCGTCACCGACGTCGAGGCTGCGTCGGCGCTGCACGACGCGAGGCTGCACGGCATCACCTACTGGGAGGTGATGAGCTGGACGAACGAGGCGTGGGCCGAGCGCGGACGCGCGGAGGTCGAGGCGCGACTCGATGCGCTGCCCGCTCCTCCCGGGACCGGCCTGTCGCCGCACGCGCCGTACTCGCTCGACGTCGAGCCACTGCTCGAGATCCCCGACATCGTGCGCGAGCGGGGGAGTCGCCTTCACCTGCACCTGGGTGAAGCCGCCTTCGAGCGCGAGCACGGCGAGGCGGTGCCGTGGCAAGCGAAGCGTCCGGCGAGCTTCATGGCGCTGCGCGACGAGGGCATCGGCACGGGCGCGACGGAGTTCGTCGACGAGCTCGGCGTGCTGGGTCCCGACTGCCACATCGCCCACGGCGTCTACATGACCGCGCGGGATCGGGCGACGCTGCGCTCGCGCGGCACGACGGTGGCACTCTGCCCGCGGTCGAACGCCGTGATCGGGTTGGACGAACCGCCGATCGCCGCCTACCTCGTCGAGGGCAACGCGATCGCGGTGGGGACCGACTCCTTGGCATCCAGCCCCTCGCTCGACCTGCTCGCCGACGTCGCCGAACTGCACCGCCTCGCGCGGGCGCAGGGGTACGCCAACCGCGACCTGTCGGCGTTGCTGCTGCGGGCGGCGACCCTCGGGGGAGCGCACGCGATGGGCCTCGACACGGGCCCCGCTCGCACCGGGTACCTCGCCGTGGGCGCCGTGGCCGACCTCGCCTTCTTCGACATCGCGGGCCCTTCGAGCGCTCCGGGGGCGATGTCGGAGGTCGATGACACCATCGAGCACCTGGTCGTCGGCGGAGCCGGACGCGCCGCGGCGACCTTCATCGACGGCGAGATGCGTTGGGCATCCGCCGCTTTCACCGACCAGACCGGAGTGTGCGCATGACCGACGACCGCCCCGCCACCGCTCGCCTGCTCGATCTCGAGGCGCATCCCGAGGGCGGGTGGTTCCGCCGCATGTGGACGGGAACCTATGCCGTCGACACGCCCGCGGGGGCGCGGCCGGCGGCGACGTGCATCCACTACCTGCTGGCTCCCGACGAGCGCAGCGCGTGGCACGTCGTCACCAGCGATGAGGTGTGGCTGTGGCATGGTCCGGGCTCCCTCGAGCTGTCGCTGGGCGGAGACGGTGAGACGCCGGGTGAGGCGCAGACCGTGACCCTGGGGCCCGATCTCGCCGCAGGCAACGTGCTGCAGCACACGGTCCCCGCCGGTGTGTGGCAGGCCGCGCGGCCGGCCGGTGACGCCGAGGTCGTGGTCAGCTGCCTGGTGTCGCCCGGCTTCAGTTTCGACGACTGGCGTCTCGCCGAGTAAGCCCGCCCGGGCACGCCGCGACACCGGATGCCACCCCCAATGGTTGGCATCCGGTGCCCGTCGAACGTGACTCAGACGGTTGCGCGGCGGCGGCGCAGCACGAGCAGCGCGCCCCCGAGCATCAGGGCCACGAGACCCGCGAGGCCGAGGCCCGCGGCCGAGGAGCCGTCGGATCCGGTCATGGCGAGCGACGAGCCCGCCTGAGCCGTGCCCATGGCGGCGAGGGGAGCCGACGCCGAGGAGGCGACGGAGCCGATCACCGTGGGAGTGCCGGGCGTTCCGGAGGTGCCGGGGGTTCCGGGCTGGCCGGGGGTGCTGGGCTGGCCAGGGGTGCTGGGCTGGCCGGGGGTGCCGGGCTGGCCGGGCGTTCCGGGCTGACCGGGCGTTCCGGGCTCGCCGGGGGTACCCGGGGTTCCAGGCGTTCCGGGCTCACCAGGTGTTCCGGGCTCACCGGGCGTTCCCGGGATGCCGGGGGTTCCGGGCTCACCGGGCGTTCCGGGCGTTCCGGGCTCACCAGGTGTTCCGGGCTCACCGGGCGTTCCCGGGGTACCAGGCGTTCCGGGCTCACCCGGCGTTCCGGTGTTCGAGCCGTCCGTGTCGCTGTCGCCGATCACCGAGACGGCGTTTCCGCCGATGGTGACGGGCAGGTTGATCGGAATGAGCACCTGGTTGCCCCCGCCGATGCTGCCGGAACCGTCGGTGATCACGTCACCGATGCCGCCGGTGGAGCCGCCGGTGGTGGTGGCGTCTTCGGAGTGGCTGTCGCCGATGCCCGAGACGGCGTTTCCGCCGACGGTGATGGGCAGTGCGATCGGGGCGAGAACCTGGTTGCCTCCGCCGATCGAGTCGGTGCCGTCGGTGACGATGTCGCCTGCGCCGGTGCCGGTGGTCGATCCGCCGGTGGTGTCGGCGTTCTCCGTGGTGCTGTCGCCCACACCCGAAACGGCGTTTCCGCCGACGGTGATCGGCAGGCCGATGGGAGCGAGAACCTGGTTGCCGCCGGCGGCGCTGTCGCTGCCGTCAGTTACGACGTCACCCGAGCCGGAGCCCGAGCCGGTCGATCCGCCGGTGGTACCGGCGCCCTCGGTCGTGCTGTCGCCGACACCCGAGACGGCGTTTCCACCGACGACGACGGGCAGTTCGACGGGAGTGAGAACCTGGTTGCCGCCGCCGATCGAGTCGGTGCCGTCGGTGACGACGTCACCCGAGCCGGAGCCCGAGCCGGTCGATCCGCCGGTCACATCGGCATCCGAGGTGGTGCTGTCTCCGACACCCGAGACGGCGTTTCCGCCGATCGTGACGGGCAGCTCGATCGGGGCGAGAACCTGGTTGCCCCCGCCGATCGAGTCGGTGCCGTCGGTCGTCGTGTCACCGGTGCTCGCGCCGTCTGTCGCGCCGCCGCCGGTGGTGTTGGCGTCTTCGGAGTGGCTGTCGCCGACCACCGACACGGCGTTGCCGCCGATGGTGACGGGTGCCTCGACGGGCAGGCCGACCTGGTTGCCGCCGAGCACGCTGTCGGTGCCGTCCGTGGTGGTGTCCTCGGCGCTCGAGCCAGAGTCCGAGCCGCCCGACGTGGTGGCGTCTTCGCTGTGGCTGTCGCCCACGACCGAGACGGCGTTTCCGCCGACCGTCACGGGCACCTCGACCGGCACGATGGCCTGGTTGCCGCCGCCGACGCTGTCACTGCCGTCGGTGGTGGTGTCGGCCACGGGGGCCGGGGCAGGCGCCGCCGGAGCCGGAGCCGGGGCGGCCGGAGCCGGCGCGGGGGCCGGTTCTGCGGGGGCCGAGGTGTCGGCATCCGAGGTGTCGCTGTCTCCGACGACCGACACGGCGTTGCCGCCGACGGTCACGGGGACGTTCACCGACACCAGGCCCTGGTTGCCGCCGAGCAGGCTGTCACCGCCGTCGGTGGTCGCCTCGGGGGCGGGGGCTGACTTCGG
The DNA here is from genome assembly GCF_007679045.1 of Microbacterium sp. BH-3-3-3. Taxonomy (GTDB): domain Bacteria; phylum Actinomycetota; class Actinomycetes; order Actinomycetales; family Microbacteriaceae; genus Microbacterium; species Microbacterium algihabitans. The sequence continues at coordinate 1,439,171 of NZ_VEFS01000001.1, forward strand.
TGCCGAGGTGTCGGCGTTCTCGCTGTGGCTGTCGCCGATCACCGAGACGGCGTTGCCGCCGACCGTGACCGGTGCGTCCACCGAGATCGCCGCCTGGTCGCCCGAGAGCAGTCCGTCTGCTCCCGAGGTGTCCGCGGCATTGGCGATGCCGCATCCGGCGACGGCCAAGCCGCCTCCGACGAGCGCGCCCATGAGGACGCGCGAGTAGATCTTGCGCATGAGAGTTTCTCCTGTAGATGAGTGAGGGTGCGCGTGTGCGCGGGGTCGTCAGCCGTGTCGGACACGGCGAGACCGGCCTCAGTCAGGAGAGACGTCGGTGTCGTAGACGGGGACGGAAGGCAGATCGTCGTCGACGTCGCCTCCGCGTGCGAGGAGCACGATCGAGGGCTGGTTCGCGGCGTCGCCGGCGGTCGCGGGGGTGGTGCCACTCGCTCCGGAGCCGGGGGAGGCCGTCGACGCCGAACCGGCGCTGGCGCCCGGCAGCATCAGCGAGTGGGGCTGTGCCGGGGCGTCTTCGTCGGACGAGGGAAGGGCGACGGATGCCGTGGCCAGATGGCCCGCGACCTCGTCGAACGCGACGGCGAGGTCGGCCGTCTGGGCCTCGAGCGACCGGATGCCGGAGGTCGGGGCGGGCGGTACTGGCTGGGCGACCGCGGGCAGGGTCGTCGGAGCCTCGGGCAGGGGCGTGGGAGCCTCGGGCAGGGCCACAGGGGCCTCGGCGGGCTCGGGAGCCGTGGCGGTGGGCTCGACGGCGGGAAGCGATGGCAGCGAGCCCACGGGGCTTGGCACGACGACTTCTCCACCGGGCTCCACGTCGACCACGGGAGTCGAGGGGAGTGCGGGGACGGTCGGGAGCACCGGGTCGATCGTGGGCAGCTCGCCGACGACCTCGGGCACGGTCTCATCGACCGCGCCACCCACGGTGTCGACGACCTCGTCGACCACGGGAGCGACGATTCCGCCGACGACGGGCAGCGGTTCGACGACCTCGACGATCGGGTCGACCACAGGCTCGACGACCGTTCCGACGACATCCGCGTCGGCGACGGTGTCGACGACCTCGTTCACGGTGGAGCCGGCGTCGTTGACGGTGTCGGTAACGGCGTCGTTCACATCGGCCACGGCATCCGGAACCGCCGACACCACCTGCTGCACGGGCTCTGCGACGGGGGCGGGAACGACGTCGACGATGGCGGCCGGAGCCTCTTCGACGACCTCGGCAACCGGGGCGGGAGCGGCCTTCTCGACCTTCTCAGTGACCTTCTCGGTGGTGTCGGAGGCCTTCTTCGCGGTGTCGTCGACGACTTTTCCGGCGGTGTCGGTGACGTCGTCGACGGTCGATCCGATGGATCCGAGCAGGCCCGAGCCGTCGTCGGCCGAGGCGGACGAGGCCGAGATGAAGAGCGAGACGAGCGCGAGCGCGAGGGCCGCGAGCACGCCGAAGAGGGCGATGCGCAGTGTGCGCGGCACCCCACTCTTCAACGTGTCATCCACGATTCGCCCCCCATAGGTGAATCCAAGGTGATTCCTGGGCGGCGACGATACGCCCGGTTTCACCCCAGCAAAAGGGGTCTGGTGAATTTCCGGTAGTCGAACGGGGATCAGCGGGTGACCAGCGACACGCCGGACGGGAAAAAAGATTTGACAGCGAGGCCCCGGGATGGATAGGCGTCCGGCGAGTTATCCCCCGGGTTGTACACATGTGGAGGCCCTAGCAGACAACCTTCAACCGCCACTTCACACGGGTTTTGTCCAGCAAACCTGTGGACAGATAAACACCCGTTCAGAAGGTATATCAGGTGCCAAATTCACATCCATCCACCGAGTTCTCCACAGCACTTGTGCACAGACATGGCGGCGTTTCCCGCAAACTGTCCACAGAGTTATCCACAGGCCTGTTTGCGTGTTGAGAGTCGCGTATCTACCGTGGGTGCAGCCCCCTCGGAAAGGGCCTCACCACCCGTGCACGCGTCGATGTCGGACGTTCGTGTTTACGTGCTGCCGAGGCCGTTCCACCTCTCTCCGCCGAAGCCGTTCGCGCGCGCGAGGAGTGCGACGGGCGGCCCGAGAGCAGAAGGAGAGTCCGTGTCGATCGCCGACATCGCCGAAGAACGTCTCGGTAAAGCACCTCGTCCCGAGCGCACCCCGCCGCACGACATCCTCGCCGAGCAGAGCGCGCTGGGCGGCATGCTGCTGTCGAAGGACGCGGTCGCCGATGTCATCGAGACGCTCCGCGGTGGCGACTTCTACGTGCCGAAGCACGAGCTGATCTTCGAGGCGATCCTCACGCTCTACTCGCACGGTGAGCCGACCGACGTCGTCGCCGTGACCGACGAGCTCATCAAGACCGGCGAGCTGCAGCGCGCCGGGGGAGCGGACTACCTCCACACGCTCACCTCGATCGTGCCGACCGCCGCCAACGCCGGCTACTACGCCTCGATCGTCGCCGAGCGCGCGCTGCTGCGCCGCCTGGTCGAAGCCGGCACGCGCATCGTGCAGATGGGCTACGCCGGCGAGGGCGACCCGACCGAGCTCGTCAACAGCGCTCAGGCCGAGATCTACAACGTGTCGGGCGACGACAGCGCCGAGGACTACATCCCTCTCACGACGGCGGTGGATGCCGCGGTCGAAGAGATCGAGGCCGCTCGCGGTCGCGACGGGTCGATGACGGGCATTCCCACCGGCTTCGCCGGGCTCGACCAGCTGACCAACGGTCTGCACCCGGGCCAGATGATCGTGCTCGCCGCCCGCCCCGCCATGGGTAAGTCGACGCTCGCGCTCGACTTCGCCCGCGCGGCCGCGATCCGCGCGAACGCGCCCTGCATCTTCTTCTCGCTCGAAATGGGTCGCAGCGAGATCGCCATGCGTCTGCTCAGCGCCGAGGGAGCCATCCCGCTGCAGAGCATGCGCAAGGGAACCCTCGACTCGCGCGACTGGACCACCGTCGCCGCGACCCGCGGTCGCATCAACGACGCGCCCCTCTACATCGACGACAGCCCCAACATGACGCTGGTCGAGATCCGCGCCAAGTGCCGTCGCCTGAAGCAGCGCGAGGGTCTGAAGATGGTCGTCATCGACTACCTGCAGCTGCTCACCAGCGGTAAGCGGGTCGAGTCGCGTCAGCAGGAGGTCAGTGAGTTCTCGCGTGCGCTGAAGCTGATGGCGAAGGAGCTGCAGGTTCCGGTCATCGCGCTGTCGCAGCTGAACCGTGGCGCCGAGCAGCGTGCTGACAAGAAGCCGGCGCTGAGCGACCTGCGTGAGTCGGGCTCGATCGAGCAGGATGCCGACATGGTGGTGCTGCTGCACCGCGAGGCCGCCTACGAGAAGGATTCTCCCCGTGCGGGTGAGGCCGACCTGATCGTCGCGAAGCACCGTAACGGTCCGACCGACACGATCACCGTGGCGTTCCAGGGCCACTACTCGCGGTTCGCCGACATGGCGCCGGGGATGTAGCGAGGAGGCTTACGGCTTCCAGAACCCGAGTGTGCAGAGCAGCCGGGTTGTAGGTTTCTTTTCAAGTTGTCCATTTCGCAGATGGAATGTCCACCACGTGTCCATATGGACATTTCGGTTAACGAAGTCCCGCGGCGACACCGTCTACGAGTCAGTTGTCGTTTTCGACTGCTGGCAGTAGCGCCGCAAGTTCCGGTGTCCCATAGGTAAGAAAGACCAGCGAGGCGTCGTCGCTCTCGTCCCAGGTGGCACGGTCGAACGTGACCGGCAGAGTCTCGGCTGAAAACGGGTTGAAGTACTCCTCGATGTCACGCACACCATCGAGTTCGTTAAATGAGAGCCTGGACAGGCGTTCGGCAGGGGGCTTGAGCCGGTAAACCTTTGGGCGCTGGTCGTCCACTTCGAACGCAGCGCGGCTGAGTCCATTCGTCGTGAGCAGACGCTCCAGGTCATGTGTTGTTGTGGCGCCGATGAGCTGCGGCGGCTCCTTGATACGGCTCTCACCAGTGGGTTCGCCCAGATCGTCGTTGCCCACCGGCTCGTTCTTGATGTCCTCAACCTGCTGGCGGATATCGCCGACCTCAGACTCGATGTCGGTGGGCGTTGTGTGCCCAGTCAGGGCGAGGCGCTCGATGGCCTTTTCAATGTTTGCGAGCACGGGTGCGGCGTCGCCAACGATGTCGGTAAAGTCTCCGTAATCCTCCGCGATGCCCTTGTACACCTGCTCCTCGACCGTGTCGGCGTAGAAGTAGTTGCTGATGCGGATGTCCTTGTAGGAGGCGCCAATGCGATCAACGCGGCCGATTCGCTGCTCGACGCGCATGAGGTTCCATGGCATGTCGTAGTTGATGAGCCGCCCGGACGTTTGCAGGTTCAGGCCTTCGCTCATGGAGTCGGTGCCGATGAGGACTTCCAGCTCGCCACTGCGGAACATGGTCTTGATCTCCGACTTTGTGACCTCGGCCCAGGTCCCGGAATCGGCGTCGTAGACCTCACCACCCCGGCCGGAGTAGCAGCCGAGCCGCCGGTATCCTGCCGTGATGAGTCGTTCGCGGACGTAGTCCATGGTGTCGGCGTACTGGGTGAAGACAACCACTGACGAGTAGGTGTTCAGGGCCTCGGTCACGTCTGAAACGAGCTTGGTGGCCTTGCTGTCTTCGCCGGTGATGCTGTCGAGGTCTTGGAGGAACGACTTGAGTTCGGCGATCTCGTCGCGGAGTCGGCCGGCCCTGGTGTCGAACGCCTCCGGCTCGAACAACGATCCTTCAACATCGACGTTGTCATCGTCAGTGAGTAGCTCAGCGAGGTTCTTGCCGTCTTCCAGGACGCTCAGCCGACGACGAAGCGATCGCTTGATTGCCTCGAACGATGAGGTCAGGCGACGGCGATAGACGGTCATGATGAAGCCGAGCGCCTGATTTCCTGCCTCTGCCATGTAGGCGTTGTAGTGGCGGCGGATGTACTCCTCGATGCGCTCGTACAGTCGGCGCTCGTTCGGCTCCAGCGGGATGAACTCATCTTTGACGTGGCGGTACGGGATGACCACGTCGTCGGGGATGATCCCTGCCGCTTGGTACTCGCGCATCGTTTTTCGGGTGTTGCGGAAGACCCGATCCCGCATTGGCGTGTGCCGGCGGAGCCACTTGTCCATCCACTCGGAAGTCTCGTTCGGGAACTTGGCCTTCAGGTCGGCACTCGGCGGGTTCCCGGCCAGAGCCGTGACCACGTACGCACCCGTCCAGCCAAGGGCGTCGTCGATTTGTCCTTCGAGGTCAGCGTCCCGCTCGGCCTGTGGGTCAGAGAAGTAGTCCTCCAGCATCGCGCACAGCAGGTCCCAGTGGCGATGCATGGGGTCGATGGCCAGAAGTTTGAAGTATCGGATGAAGTCGTCGGCGCTGACGCCCCAGCGACCCTTGAGTCCAAGTAGTGAGATCAGGTCCCAGGCTTCGTGCGGATTCATCTGCATCGGCGTTGCGGTGGCCAGGTACAGTGCGCGCCACGTCTCCTTGTCGCGCATCTCTTGGAGTAGTGCCAACAGCGAGTTCGGAGTATCGGTCGGCTTGGAGCCCCGTCGCCGGGCATGGTGTGCTTCGTCAACCAGGACGACATCCCACGGCCCGGCATCGAGAATCTGACGTCGGCGGTCTCGGCGGCGAGCGAGGTGCGACGACGCAAGCACGATGGGGAACGCCGACCATGGATTAGCATTCGGATCAACAGGGATCGGCTGGTCGTGGCGATCCACGAAGGTGCCCTTGTCGAAGCGGGCAACATCGAGGTTCATCTTCTCGTGGAGCTCCTCCTGCCACTGCTTCATCACTGATGCGGGCACGAGCAGTAGCGCCTTCTTCGCCCGACCTAATGTGAAGAGTTCACGCAGGACCATGCCTGCCTCGACGGTCTTGCCGAGCCCTACTTCGTCGGCGAAGAGGTAGCCGCGCGGGTAGGTGCTCACGACACGGTTGATGAGCTCTGCCTGGTGCGGGAGAGGTTGTGCCCATGCCGATCCGACACCGGTCCAGGACGATTCGGTTGGTGCGTCGCGCAATGCGACGAGCTCATGCCAGGCCGCCTCGACATCAAACTCATCGGTGTCGTCGTCCTCCGAGGGTGGTAGGACGACGCCGGGCGGTAGGGGCGGGGTGTCGGACGCGTGCTCGATGAGGTGCATCCGCACTGCCGTCGGCAGGTCGATGACGGCCCATCCTGCATCGGCGTTATCTGTCCAATGCTTCTCGAAGTCGAGCACCTTGTGGACACCCAGGTAGTCCCAGATGGGGATATTCCAGGATGGATAGGCGTCGAAGGTCTCGTGGTTCTTGGCCCAGGCCGTGACTGAGGAGTTGTTCGAGCCGTTGAAGGCGACTCGGTTGCCGTAGCCATCCGCGAAGATGCCGTACTTGGTGTGGAAGTAGCGACCCGACTGCTCGTGCGTCAGTAGCTCACCGTTCTCTCCTCGTGGGACACCGACACGAATCTCAAGTCGGTCCGTGGCAACCATCCACGCGAGCACGCTGAGATGCTCGCTCTGAACGATCCGTGCGCCCGCAAGTTCCGGGTCGGCGAGGAGCCTCTCCGCCACTACGTCGTCGAGGGGCTTGCCTTCAATTACAGCGTCCACGTCTCGTTGGGCGAGTTGCGCTCCGACGATCAGTCGCATCTTCCCGCCGTTCGCGAGGAAGTGGGCCGTGCCTTGGGCTGCGTACTGAAGCTCGGCTGCCGACCAGTAGCCCACGGCTCTGTCGTAGGTGACTGCCCGTGACAGCAGCGGTAGGTAGAACGTCTCGAACGGACGATCATCCGGCGAGTAGGTTGCTCCAAGATCAACCGTCTGGAACGAGTCAGGCGACGAGATCGGGTCGTAGGGAAAAAGATCGGAGAGCACCGGCGGGGCCGGTGCGGCCGGCGGTCCAGGCCTTAGAGCGTCGCTGTCGTCCGTGGTCATGTCACTCCACGTCGAACAGCGTGTTCTCGTTGGGGTCGGCCAGTGCGGCCATCTCCTCCGCCTCCGGTAATACGACATCTTCGAAGTACAGGGTGCAAAGTGTGTCGATGAGCCCGGCCTCCGGCACCACCCAAGCACCTTTGACCTTGGTCCGCGGAATCGCGTTCGCCAGACCCTGAAGGGTGGAAACAAACCCGGTGTCGCTGGTGTATCCGTGACGGTCGAGGAAGCGCTTGGCAGCCTGCTGCCCATCCACCTCGGCAATGTAGAGCGCAGTGTCAACGGCGTCGATAACGTACTCGAACGACGATGCTTCCGGCGTCACGCCAGGCAAATCAGAATCAGCGCCACGTCGCAGCCGCTCCTTGGGCGTCAACAACGTTACCTTGCCCGCCGATTTAGAGACGACCTTCGCCCGCTCCAAGTCATCTACATCCAGACCACCCACGGCCAACGCGAGGAGACGAGCTGTATCGAACGGGAACTCACGTGCGCCGAAAGTATCCCAGGCCAAGAGAACGAAGTCAGTGAAGCCATCGACCTTTGCCGCTTTCCCGACCAAGCGGGATCGGCGGAGGTCCACAATTTCCTCACGCGCCAAGGCTAGGGCGTCTTCAGGGCGGAGGAGCTGGTCGCGCCCCTCCGAGTCAGGAGTAGACGAATAAACTGGCCAGTTCTGCGAGATGACCGAAAGCGTCGGGCCATATGTTGAGAGCAGTAGGTCTACGCCGTCGATTCCATCATGCTGGAACCTAGTTGCTGCATAGCGCGCAGCGATACGAATATCTTGCTCAATATCATCCAGATAGGTGCGGCGTGCCGTCTCGCCATCCTCACGTTTGCGGCACACGAGCATGATCGTGGACGCCGCAGAATTCATGTTCGCTTGATGGAGCGAGGTTTCAGCCTCCGTGTTCACTGGCCACGAGGTTTCGATGGTGAACCCGGCCTGGAGCAGGCCCATACCCAGGGTGTCCCATGCCTCCGCTCGCTTGTGAGTAAACATCACCGACAGGACGCCATCGTCTTTAAGTACACGTCGAGACTCGGCGAAGATAGCGGTCATCTTCGCTTCGTAGTCGAGGTCGGCGAGTTCGTTCTTGCGTCGTCCCATTGCTGCGAAGCGAGCCGGGTTCGCCACCGCCTCGTTATCCTTGTCGGTGAGCTCATCCACAAAATAGTCCGGAATAAGACGCCCCAGTGTGCGCTTCTCCCAGACGTAGAAGAAGTCCGCGAGCTCTGCGTACATCACGTTGTTGTAGTAGGGCGGGTCCATGCAGACGTGTGTAACGGAGCGGTCCTCTAGCGTGAGGCTTGCTGCGCTGCCTTGAGTGACCGCGACCTGTCGCTCAAGACGGTCGTTCGTGCCGAGCTCTGCTGATCCCGTCTCATCGAGCAGACGGGCAATCCCGCCGTAGGCATCCGTTAGCTGGTCGAGGCACCACGAATAGAGGGCAGTTGCACCTTCGAACTCGGCGAACGTCCACTTGAAAGCAAAGTCATGCCTCTCGAAGACGCTTCGCATCACTTGCTTTGAGACGTGCCACGAGCCGAGTCTCGAATTGTAGTTGAGGGCCTTGCCTTGCATCAGCGCCAACTCGAACAGAACCTCTACGGCCGTTTCGCCGAGAACCTCGCGCACCTCAGGCACGAGCCTCGCGAACTCCTCGCCAAACGTTCCGTGTACGAGCGCTTGACGAGGGGTGAAGAAATCTACCCAACGATCGAGGCCGTAGTGTTTGGGACGCAAATCGTTTCCTTCAGGGAACTCCTCGGTAGGCAGGATTCCAGAAGCAAACCACTCGTCCTTCACTGCATCGAATCTACGATTTGCAGCTCGAAGGGCTTCGAGGTCTACCTCATTAGGCGCCCGAAAGGTTCGCTCGCCCGATGGTTTGCGGACAGCGACGGCGTATAGCAGTTGGCTCATATCACCGCCTTGCGCGGCCTCCTTGATGTACTCTCCATCGATTACCAGATTGTCGTAGGGAGAGACCGCCTTGCCTCGCGCCATTGTCCCCATACTGGCGTCGGTCTTGTCCACCTCACGTCCCAAGACGACCTCGAAATGTGGCTCTCTGAGTTCGATTCCTTCGATGGAGGTAACCATCCTGACAGCGGCCTCCTTGCCTGCTGTCTTGCGCAGCCACTTGTCTGTGAGCAACGGCACGAGGCGACCTGTCCGCGGGCAAGGAACAGCGTTGGCCCAGACGTAGGCGATCACGCTTTCCTCTTCGTTGAGCGGGAAGTACTCCTTGAGTCGCTTCTCCACTCGCTTGACGAGGATGTCGCCCCACTTCCTGATGTCAGGAAGCAGGTCGAGACCGCGAGTTGCAGGTATTTCGACGCCTGCCTTCAGCACGCTTGCTGCGACTCCGTTGAGGTCGTTAGCAACGACAGGGAGCCCGAGGCGACTCGCAGCCCAAGGAATCGAACCTCCGCCGGCAGTGGGGTCGGCAATGGTCGGAAGTTCACCCCAGGTGCGACGGAGAACAGCGTGCAGCAGATCGATGTCTGAGCGCGAGACTGGGTTTCGGAACGCTTGGCGGTAGCCGTACCCGTTACCTTGTAGCTTCACGCCCGCAGCATTGGCGGCATCGATCATGCGCCGCCCCTTGACAGGGTCCCCCAGGATTCCGACGAGGCGAAGCAGCCATCCCCGGTAGGCCGATTCGGTGCGCAGTTCCGACGCGTCCGGGAACGCTGCTGCCAGCTCTTCGGTCCAAGTCGGCATGACCCCGGCGAGTGCGACGGCGGCGGACGCCACAAGTGGTCGGCGAGCCCACCAGATGTGGAGAAACGAAAGCGGCGGTAGGGCTGAGGCGGCTCCACGCTCTCGCCGTGACTCGATGCCGAGCTCTGCGACGGGTAGCCAGTCCTCGATGAGAACTCGTGGTCTTGAAGTGGTCACGTCGTGTCCTTAGTCGGCGAGGAGGGTTCGGAGTGCTTTGCGGGCGCGATTACCGTCGAGTCCCATGCACTTGGAGTACCAGTAGTAGGTCTCTTCGATACTCATGGCGTTGATTCCGGCGACGAGCGCCCGGACTCGCTCATGCTTGGCAATGGGTTGGCTCGCAAGCAGGACGAGCGCCAGACGGACTCCCTCAGCCTCGCCAAGGCGGATGGGTGCTTTGCGCTTAAACGCAAGGACGCTCGGTTGATGCCCGGCCTTGCGGATCGCAACGAAGAGCGCATCGACCACGCGTCCCGCCTGAACGGGTGTGGCAGTGGTCACCGGCGCGGTGATCGTGCCACCGTTCTCGCCGTAGGTTTCTTCAAGCGTCACTCCGAAGGTCTCGCCTCGGCCTGGCGTGACAACAAGGCGGAACCCTCGCGCTCCTTCGACTAGCGCGAGGTGGGACGCGGGGCGGATGCGCTTGACGGCACTCACTTGGTTACCTCTGCTGTCATCGTGGTGCTCTTCATACCAAGGTTCTTGATGACCGTGTGAATCTGGCCGAACTGGGCATCCGTAATATCCAGAGCCGGGGTGAAGCGGAAAACGAGGGTTACCTCGCCCGCTACCTTGACCGCACCGGTGATGGCCTTCTTCACAAGGTTGTACGCAGACTGGAAGTCTTGCCGATCGGCGGTGCCCTGGAACTGGACTCCGCCGTTGACTCCCTTGAACTCGGCGCGGATCGTTGCACGAACGGTGATGTGCTGCTTTTGCAGCATGCCGAGTGATGCTACGGCGAGGTCGATGTCGCTGGTGCCAGACGCCTCGTCCGCTGTGACCTTCAAGGTCATTGTGCTGACCGTCGGCACGGTGAAGTCGGAAATCTGATCCAGCAGGCTCTGCATTGCCGCACCGCCTGGGCCCGACGCGTTGAAGGTCTTCGAGTTCGGGGTGCGGGTTGGCACCTCGATCTCCTGCGCATCCGCCGCTTCCCGGCTGAGGATGCGCAGGCCATCGAGACCTTTGTCCTTGATCGCGGATGGCGACAATGCCCGGATGCCGGAGGCAGGCTCTGCGTCGAGAACAACGAACCACTTGTAGTCGCTGGCTTGTACTGCTGTGGCGAGCAGTTCGATGACATCGGTCTTGGTCGGCTCGCCGCCACATTGGGCTTCGAGGCGGGAGCGAATCTCGGCACCCGTGAGGTCATCGTTGGTGACGACGGCGCGCAAGTCGGTCTGGGTTGGCTTGCGCACGAGCAAGCCTCGTGACTGGGCTTCGGAAGCGGTCATCACTTCGGCGTCGGGTTTCATCTCCGGGGCGAGCCCAGCCATGGTGCTCGACGTGTATGTCTTTCCCGTGCCGGCGTCGTAGTAGACCCAGTTCTCGTTCTTCACGCCGTTGACGATCGCTTCGCGGATCAGGTTCGGGTTTCGAACGATCTGGATCGTGTGATCGGTCCAGAAGTAGTCGGCGATGGAGCGGGTCGTCGCCGAACTCGCGGCGTGCCAGGTCTTCGAGCGGAGGTAGGAGGCTGTGAAGGGACTGCTTCGAATCTTGTCCTCGTCTTCGAGCAGACTCAACACCGCCGAGGTCGCGTTCTTCGTGTCGCCCTGTGCCTGAGCGGGAAGCTCACGGTGGCGCAGGTACCCCGTGGCTTTGTCGCCGGAGGGGAAGTAGATGTGCTTGTAGCAACGCGTCACGGCGATGCGAGCGTTGAGGGTGGCCTCCTTGTTGTATACCTCCACCTTCTTGCGCACCTCGTCGCTGAACTGGGTCAGGCGCGCGGTGTCGCTGGCAAGGTTGTTCGAGGCGATCAGGGCGCGTGCACGGTCTTTCAAGACCTCGACCTGCTCCTCGTCTGGGACCGCGAACACCACAGCGTTGCGGTAGGTTCTCGGGCTGCCGACGGAGCCCACTTTGTCAAGCATCTCGACGATCGCTGCGGGCGGCTGTTCTGCGCCCTTCTGCGTGACGGCCACGACGTTGTAGTCAAGCACGACCACTCTCAGTCCCGCCTCGTCGTGGACCTCGGCAGGGCCGGACGGGAAGTGGACGGCTTTCGCGCCGCCGTCGTTGGCGAAGGCGTTGCGGATGAGGGTGTCCACCATTGCTGCTACTGCCGTGTTGGCGACGTTGCGCTTCTCGGTCTCGATGATGGCGTTGACGTTGGGCTCGATGTTGAAACGCCATCGACCACCGTCGAACGACAGGTGCCAGAAGACTTTCTCGGATTCGGTGAGCGCTTTCTCGAAGATGGCGGTGTCTTCGCCGGGGCGAAGGGTGCCGACGATCCAGTCGTTGCGTCCAGCTCCTGCTGTCGCGACCATTTCCAGGGAGTGCGTGAACACGGTGCGCGCTACGCGGATGGCGTATGCAGGTTTGCCTGGGAAGACATCGGCATCCACCGCCGCTGCGTGCGACTGCTTGCCTGCGAAGTCGCCCTCTGCCACGGACGCGTATTCGGCCCGTCCGAGTCCATCGGTGAGGTGGTTGAGGACGGGGTCGTTGTCGAAGTCGATGTCACCAACGTTGATGATCGCCGTGTCATCGTTCGTGTCGTAGATGTGCGCGACGACCTCTGCGAGCAGCTTTAGCGCACCGCGCGCCCGCTGGAACTGGGTGATGTTGCCCAGCCGCTTGTCGAGTACACGGACCAGCTCGGGATGGAACGGATAGGTCGTCGTGACGAGTTCGCCGTAGGTCGCGGGGTGTTCCGCGCCGCCCGCCAGCTGCTCAGTTTTGCCCAGAGACTCGTAGAGGCCGCGGTATGCAGCTCCTGCTGCCTTCGCCGCGCTTTCGTCGACCGACTCGAAGATGCGCTTCTTGAGAATTTCGCCGATCTCGTTGTCGTCTGCCGGACGGATCACGGCGGATGGCTGGACGGCGCGAGTGAGCACGTCGCCGGTCTCTTCCGCAGCCTTGACCGAGGCGGCGTTCGCCGTGTCGGCGCGTTGCTTCTCATCGCCGGTCAGGTCGCTGATCTCTGTTGTTTCGGCACCGAAGGCGTTGGTCGTCGAGGCCAAGGTGATGATGACGGACACTTTGTTGGTCGGGTCGGAGGCGACCTCAAACAGATTCCCCAGGAACACCGGGATCGCTCGTGCCATGCGACGCACGTCTTCGCTGCCGGAGGACGACACTGCACGCAGGTACTTGGCGATCTCGTCCACGATGACGATGGTTGGGTTGCCTCCGAAAGCAGCTTTGATCGTGCCGGTGCCCGGAGCGGTGCGCTGGGCATCGTTCGCGGCCATCGCATCGTACGCAGCGTCACCGATCTGCGCGGCCATCTCGCCCCACAGTGTGTAGGTGCGGTGCCCTTCCGTCTCGACGCCGGCCGTGGGGTCAAGCGCGTCACCGACGAGCGCGGCCACCTGAATCGGCCCATCAGGCAAGAGCGCGGGGTCGATGAAGTCCGCGATATTCGTCGGGCGTGCCCCACCGGCGAGGTGGTAGACGGCGGTGAGGCCGTGAGTCTTACCGCCACCGAACGAGGTCGTCGGACGGAGAACCCCGTTCTCCCCGGCGACGCCCTTCGCTCCCGTGACGCGACCAAAGGTCTTCGTGAGGAGAGTTTTCAAACCAGAGGTCGGATAGGTCTGCGCGAAGAACGCTTCCGCGTCGCCGTAGACCGGGTAGTGCTCGGCGTCTCGCACGACCTTGTCGAGCTGGGCCGCGAAGTGGTTGTCGGCCAGGCCGCCCTGCAACACGTCATCACGCGGCACGCACGCCGTGCGCAGTGGGACCAGGCTCGAGTCACTCATTCGTCTTCCTTTCCAGACCAGCAGCGTCGCGGTCAGAGGTTTGATTTGTCACGCGTCATTACCCGATGCGGCATCCCCTCGCCGCACCCAGCCGTCAACCTCGCTCGCCTGGAACTTCCAAAGGCGGCCCACCTTGTGCGCGGGCATGCCCTTATCGGTGATCCACGCGTAGATCGTGTCCTTCGTCACACCCAAGTGCGCAGCGATGTCGTCGGCAGAGAGCCAGGGGTCGGACATTCGCGCTCCTGTGTGAATTGAGCGGGATCTTCCCGGATATGACCGAGCTTAGTTGGGGGAGGTGCTGCGGGCCTACAGCGTGTCAAGGTCGATCCCGAGCCGCTCCGCCACCTCGGACAGCGGCGTGCTTGGTCCTGCTGCGGAGCGTTCGCGAACGATGGCTGCTATCTCCTCTTCCTCACGTCGGAGGTCCTCGAGCCAGGCATCGATCAGCGTGATCGGGATCGGGGCGAGACCGAACGCGTCGACGCCGACGTGGAACTGGTGCCCGTCTGGTACGGCGGTGCGGTCATGCGTGTGACCATGGAGGAGGGGAAACCCGCGATCCACCGGGCGGTGCGTCGAGTGCCGATCTACATCCTGAGTGTCGCCGGAGTACGGGTAGTGCGACGCGAGGATGTGCTGACCCGCGCGGGCGCCGGCGATGACTTCGGGCAGGATCTCCCACCCTGTGAGCGGCGACCATCCTCAGATGCGTTCGACATTTTGAAAGGACTCGGTCGGCTGACTGGTTCGTACCGGTCGCTGCGACTCGCGGACTACTGAGCGGAGCCCGTCGGCAGACGCGCTCGAGGGCATTACCTTGGGCGTGGGTCCTACTCATTTGGTCTCGGCGGCGCGGGATAGTCGGAGATCGAAAGTAGGAAAGCCCCCGAGACGAAACGCGGGTTGTCTAGGTTGCCGATGATCTCGATGAGCACCGCGTCGTCGTCGCATTCGAGTACGGAGAAGGTGTCACCCACCCGGAACTCGAGGCCCTGCTCGTCGGTGCCAGCGGTGTGAACTGTGAAGTTCTGGCCGAAATTCGGGTAGGGATCATGGCGGGCGTGACGATTCTTGACTGCCTTCGCAATGGCCTTCGTGCTCTGCTGACAGCCCACTGTAAGCAGGGACCCGACCGCAAGCGTGCCGCCGATGATGAGAGTCAGAGCCGGCTTAGGTCCACCGAGGGTTTTAATCATTTTCGTGATGTCCTGGTACATGCCGAGATTCCCCATGACAGCGACTCTAGTGTCGCCTGCCCAAGGGTCTCGTGTAACGATGACTGCCGCTACGGTCGAGGCATGTCGCTGACTAGCCACCTCAAGGACACTGACTCTTCTGTGCGAGAGTTCGTCTATTCCAGTGCTCCCACGCTGGCAACGGCGGGTACGCGCGGCGATATCGGAAAAGTGAACGCGACGCGCTTCGATTTCGACACGCTGACCGCACTAGCGACGTTGATCCCGATCCCGGCGGAGGTGAAGCCGCCCCAGCGCAAAGGCCATGCGATCGTGGCGGGCATGGCGCTCGACTACCGGCTTCGTATGAATCTGCCGGGCTTCGACGTCGCTGCGACTACGGCCTGGAGAGGGCTGAAACGCCTGCAAGCGAACCCCGACGTTATCCACCGCGGCAAGCACATCGCTGGGCTCCTCCAGGACGCGCTCGACTTTGCATATCTCACCCTCAAAGAGAAGGACCCGCATCCGCTAAGTCTGGCTCGGCTCTCCATTCCGCTCGCCTGGTGCGAGGCCATTTACCGCGCCGGTCCGGTGACCGCGTTGGCGAACAACCTGGGCCGTCGGATCAAACGAGCCAAAGACGGCGTCGAGCTAATCATGGGAATCGACGAAAACCTTCTCTTTGACGTGGCCAGAATGCACAAGCCGCTTGTGCCCCTTCTGGACGAATGGAAGGGTTCAGCT
Source organism: Microbacterium sp. BH-3-3-3 (assembly GCF_007679045.1). GTDB lineage: Bacteria > Actinomycetota > Actinomycetes > Actinomycetales > Microbacteriaceae > Microbacterium > Microbacterium algihabitans. The sequence goes on from NZ_VEFS01000001.1 coordinate 1,454,660, forward strand.
ATCCCAGTCGTGTCCAACCCCACGTTTATGGGCAGTCTTGCTGTGGGCGGAGCTGATGCTGATTTTATCGTCGGAGATCTACTAGTCGAAATTAAGACGCGCGAGCAGATTACGAGCCCTTGGATCAGAGACACGCTGTTCCAGCTTCTCGGTTACACGCTGCTCGACGTCGATGACGCTCACGGCATCCGCCGCGTGGGGCTCTTGCTTCCTCGCCAGCTCCACCTTCAGATTTGGAGCCTCGACGAGTTGCTCGGTAGCGATGCCGAAGAGGCGCTTCCTGAGATACGGAACAAATTCGCCGGCCTCCTCACACAGATACTGGCCGGACGGCTCGGCGTTGATCTTGACGATATCGATGATGACCGGGACCCCGAGCGGGAGTAGCACCTGAGAGAACTCGGAATAGGAAGGTCCCTCCCTACCGCGTGAAGTAGATGACGGGTGTCGACCAGGAAGCAATAGAGGCGCTTCCTGAGATACGGAACAAATTCGCCGGCCTCCTCACACAGATACTGGCCGGACGGCCCGGCGTTGATCTTGACGATATCGATGATGACCGGGACCCCGAGCGGGAGTAGCACCTGAGAGAACTCGGAATAGGAAGGTCCCTCCCTACCGCGTGAAGTAGATGACGGGTGTCGACCAGGAAGCAATTCTGCGGAGGCCGGGTTTCGGGCGGGGAGGGCGTCGTGGGGCACGGGTGACCACTCGTCCGTAGCGAGCGACTGACTCCTGGCGACCGTGCTGACGAGTGCCTTGGGAGGATGCCCTGCGCGAGCAGGCGTGGGTCGTCTTGTGGCCTCTTCCGAAGGTCAAGCTGGCTTACGCACTCGTGGACCGGCGGCGCGATCTGCCAAGTCAAATGGAGCTCTTTCGCAGGCGGGAGCCGGCGAGGAAGCTAGGTCCATGCCACAGCCCCTCCGTTACGCAATCAACACCACCCTCGACGGCTGCTGCCACGACGAGGCCGGCCTGCCGCCTGACGCGGAGTCCATGGCGTTCTGGACCGACGAACTCCGCCGCCCCGCGGCCGCGTGACCTACGAGCTGATGAAGGGCGCGCGGCGCCGGCCCGAGTCGCGGGTGTGGCCCGACTGGATGGACGACGGCGAGGTCGCGTTCTCGGAGGTGATGGATCCAATGCGGAAGGTCGTGGCGTCTGGAACCCTGGACGCAGTCGACTGGAACGCCGAATTCGTCCGGGGCGACGTCGTCGACGCCGTCCGACGGCTGAAAGAGCAGCCGGGCCGAGGCATCGCGCTGGGCGGGGTCAAGCTCCCAGCAACGCTCGCGGCGCATGGGCTCATCGATGAGTACACGTTTGTCGTGCATCCGGTCGTCGCAGGGCGCGGACCACGGCTGCTCGATGGCATCCGGGATCAGATTCCCCTCGAGTTGATCGAGCGGCGCGCGTTCGACTCGGGCGCGATCGCGCAGCGCTACCGGCCCGTCGCTTGCTAAGGGCCCCGCACGTGTCACGACTGTCGAGGCAGCGGTGACACCTACCGATAGCGTATTCATAGAATCCGTCAATTCGGAGCCCGGGGGGCCAGTCGTGAATAGTGACCTGTTTTGGATGATCGGTGTGGCTCTGGCCGTAGGGGCGGTGCTGCTGATCCTGCTGATCGGATTCTTCATCTTCCGTGCTTGGTATCAGGTGCCGCAGGCGGACGAGGCGATCGTCATCGTCGGCAAGAAGCAGCGCGGTGAAGACGGCCTGACGTCGAATATGACGGTCATCACCGGCGGCGGCGCATTCGTGAACAAGCTGACTCAGCGCTCGGATCGCATTTCGTTGCGTTCTCGGCAGATCAAGATGGAGCCCGTCGCACAGACCAAGAACGGCGTGACCATTCACCTGGCCGGCGTCGCGCTCGTGAAGATCGGATCGCTGCCCGACCAGGTCCGCGCTGCCGCCGAGCGCTTCGCCTCGCAGGACCAGGCGATCGACGTCTTCACCACCGAGCAGCTCGAGGGTGCCCTGCGCGGTGTCGTCGCGAAGCTGAACGTCGAAGAGGTCATGCAAGATCGTCAGAAGCTCGGTGACGAGATCGCGGAGGGAATCAAGGGCGATCTGCTCGCCCAGGGTCTCGTTCTCGACTCCTTCGCTATCCAGGGCGTGACCGACCGCAACGGCTACATCGAGGCCCTCGGCGCGCAGGAAGTCGAGCGCGTGAAGCGCGAGGCCGAGGTTGCGCGGATCGAGGCGGCCCGCGAGGTCAAGGCACGTCAGCTCGCAACCGAAGAAGCGAACCTCATCGAGCAGACCGCGTTCGACAAGAACACAGCGGCGTCGAAGTCCGAGGTCGGTCGCGCGAACGCCGAGGCGGAGCAGGCCGAGAACCTCGCCCGCGCGGAGCGTGAACAGGCCGTGCTCGTGCAGCGTGCCGAAAACCGTCAGGCCGAGCTCGACGCCGACGTCAAGCGCGTCGCGGATGCCGAGAAGTACCGCAAGCAGACCGAAGCCGACGCCGAGTCGTACGCGCGCCAGAAGAAGGCCGAGACCGATCGCCAGGTGGCGCAGCAGGAATCGGACGCCGAGGCCTACGCGGTGCAGCGACAGGCAGAGGCCCGTCAGGCGTCGGCCGCCGCCGAAGCGGCTGCCGTGCGCGCGCGTGCCGAGGCGGAGGCCGAGGCGCTGCGTGCCAAGTCCAGCGCCGAGGCCGAGGCTCTACGGGCTCAGGCCAACGCCGAGGCGGAGGCCATCCGGGCGAAGGGTGAGGCGAGCGCCGCGGCGATTCAGGCCGAGGCGGAGGCGCTACGTGAGAACCAGGAGGCCATCCTGGGGCGCGAGCTCATCGGGCAGCTTCCCGCGCTCATGGCGGAGTTCGCGAAAGGGTATCAGAACGTCGGCAACGTCACCCTCGTCGGCGGAGACACTGCGGGAACGCACATCGCCCGCGAGCAGGCTGCGGGTCTGGCTGCGACGTTCGACAGCGTGAAGTCGGCGACGGGTGTCGACCTAGGAGCGATTCTGCAGGGGCAGGCATTCGGGCGTGGCGTGGCGTCGTCGCGGTCGTTCATTGACGCTGAGCCCGTGGCCGCCGAGGGCAGTGACATCCAGGGCACAGCGCGAAAGCGCGCGTAGCCAGTCGGCGGGGGCCATGCGTGGGTAGCGGGGCCCCTGACTTCGGAGGCGCCGCTGCGCTACTCGACGAACGCGGACCGGCCGATGAATTCGGTTCGGAGATTCAGCACGCTAGCAATCGCGTCCAAGAAAGTCTCATTCGTGAGAAACCACTCTTGACCAACCTCATTCGCTCGCCTGCTGCTCGCGCGTCGGGGATTGTTGTGACCTGCCGTCGACAGAAGTCGATGAAATTGCTTTTCAACCACGGCCGGGTCCGAATCGCCGGCCGTGTACACACGGACGACCACCAAGGGCTCGGGCATGTGCGCTCGCGCACCACCGCGATGCTGCCGGATGCGACTGCCAACATCTGAGGTCTGGCCGACCTTGATCAGAGTGTTGCCAGACCTCTCGTCCACGGGCTTCTCTAGGTACCACCCATAGGAGAAGGCATAGATACCTGGCTTGCCATCAAGGTGTCCTGCGTCGACGTCTGCATCGTCTCCCCGCGGGGGCTCTTCCACTGAAGTCTCAGACGACGTGAGCTCGGCGAGAGCCTGCTCTGCGAGCGCAAGGTGGCTAACGAGTAGCTGCGCCGCTGCCGCGCTCACTTGAGCGCGGCTCCGCTTCACGAAGGAACGGACAGCTGCAGTGACTTGAGTCTGAAGAGTCGCCCCTGTCGTCACCTTGCCGTCGAGGATTGCGTCAATTCTCGACTTATATCCATAAACGAAGCCAACCGTCGCGACGTTGAGCCGATCGGCCACTTCTTGCGGGGCCAAAGCCTCAAGAACGTGCAGGCGGTAGACGTCTCCCAATCGAGACTCATCGTCTTCCAGGAGCGCTTCAATCTCTTGCCGTGCGGTTAGCTCCACAACGTCGGCGGCAGGCAGAGAGTCCTCTATTGACTCCGTGTCTTCGTCCATTGCCACGTCTTCGTAGTCATTGGCAGCTGGTTCGCCGAACTCTGCATCATTCATTGCCACCGAACATGTCTACAGGAGTGCGAGAAAATTCCCGCCTCTTCGCCGCAATGCTTGTCGCGTTCTGGGTCGCTGCACCCATCTCGGGCCGACGCCTGCGGGCCACCGGTGCTCGTTCACTACCGCCATCGGACATAGCCAAGGGCCTCGCGTGAACGGGCACGCGAGACCGCGCATCAGGAGATGAGTTCCGGAGGAACAGGAAGTCGGTCTATCCGTTCTCGCCGCCGCCGTAGACGGATGCCTGGTCGACCTCGTTCTCGTCGGCGCCCTTCTGCTAGCGGGGGATCTAATCGGGGTCGACGATTGAGGCGCCACCGAAGGCGTGGCGCGCGTCCAGGATCAGGTCGCTCGCGGGGGCGGCCTACAGCTCGTCCAGGTACAGGGCCGATGGGAGCGAGGCGCCAGCGAAGAGCCGACGCGGGAGCGACCCGCCGGAGCTCAGGGTCAGGGCTGGGTTTTGTCGTCGGGTGACGGCTCGAGGTCGTTCTCTCTCAAGTAGGTCAAGGCGCGCTCCACTGTCTCAATCTTGCGTCGAAGGTCCTTCAGGGAGGGGGCGTCGGAGTCCGAAAGTTCATCCAAGCGCTCGTGGTCTCGACGGACCTGTCGCTCGATCTCGGTCAGCACTGCCCAGACATCAGGGTCTGGCTTCAGACCCTGCTTCTTGCGAAGGATCTCTGCTGCGAGCCGCCGTTCGATGATGGCTTCGAGAGCGGCCGCAGTCGTGCTTGCGCCGGCAAGTCCGAAGGCGACACCGCCACCGCCTGCGGTGAGTAGTGCGCCCGCGGTCAAGAGTCCGCCCATCATTCCCCCGGGGCCGAACGCTGCGAGGGCGCTCGTAAGCGCGGCCGCTCCCGCTAGACCCGCTCCAGCCGCCAGGGCGAGGCCACCTGTAGCGATGACTATTGCTGTAGCGCCAACTCCCAACGCGCCAAGCTTGACTAAGTTGACCTTGAAGCCGCCACCTAGGGCGCGGCGTGCCTCCGACTGCGCATCGAAAACCTGTGCGCCGAATTGGCTCGTCAGGCCCATCTCGGCGGTCAGATCCTCCATAGCTTCTCGCCGCTTGTCCGTGCCGATCTCGATCTCGAATGGTCGGATCACGTTCTCCGAGGCCAGAACAGTCAGAAGGACGATGGAGTCTTCCCGAGACAGATGATGGGCGGGCTGCGGTTCAGGCAGGGGCGAGAGAGGGTCGGAGAAGTCAAACGCGAGGTTCGTCATAGCCGTCGGGAGCGCTCTGTTCTCGCCCGACGCTCTCGCGATGAAATCTTCAACGACCGCCGCCTGAACATGACGAAGGGCTCCATCAAATCTGGCACGTTGCTCTCCCTTCAATCGCGACTTCAGGAGGTTGGCGTACCTCAGAGCTAGGAGCGCCATCTGCTCAGCAGGATCGAGGATCGCGTCCACATCCTTATTAGCCGGAGCGATCTCCTTTGACAGTGAACCGAAGAGCGCGTAGCCAATTGCGGCAGCGACGGTTTCGTTCGCCAGATAGGTCGCACATGCATGCGCGGGGAGGAGCATCGTCTTCGAGTCGATACGAAGGTCGATCATCCAAGGAAAGACGGACGACACCCCGCGATGCGCCGCGACGAGATCCGGCTCATTCCAGAAATTCACCCACCAGGCAAGGCTGGGCGGCGGTTCCCGGAGGGAGGTTCGCAAACCTTCTACGTCGAAGGCCCCGTGAGCCAAAGGACTTCCGATAGTCACCATCCCGACTACTTCGATCTGTGTCGGGAGGCGTGGAACGAGGTCTGCGGCAATCACGGACCCGAGACTGTGGGCCACGATAACAATTTTGCCGGACGGAGGTAGCGCGTCCAGGATGCGCCGCAGTACCTGGGCGCGTATTTCGCGTTTGGTCAGGTAGTTGCGGGCCTGGACGAAGGGGGGAGTCGCCACAGCAGCACCGATCAAGGGGTTCACATTCAAGAGCATCTTCCCGGGATCATGGTGACCGAGGCGGAACTCCATTGCGCTCATTCGATGTTCGAAGTCGCGGCGGTTCTTTCGCTCGTCGTCGCGCGAAAGTCTCTTGAGCGTGGGGTCCGGTACGGGCAGCTTGTAATCGGTGCCCCTCAAGGCATGAGCGTACTTCGGCGCGATCACGTGCGTTCCGCTCAGGCCGGGGTAGTCGAGTTGTTGCAGCGCTTGGGACAACACTTCCCGCCAACCGTCCTCAACATCGCCATCGCCGACGCCGTGGAGAAAGATGAGGGAGGGAGAGTCTGGCATCGGCGGCTGCTTTCAGTTGCGACACGACGTGACCACCACGTTGTTCTGTCACGACCCAGGCTACATAAGCTCCTTCGTAGTATCGGAATGTACCCACGTCCACGTAGCCCAAGAGCGTCGATGCGTAATGGGTTCATTTCTGCTTTCTTGGAGCGCTCACGATGCTCCCTTTCCCAAGCTCGTTGCGCATATACCACTGCGATCCGGGCTTGAATGATCGAGGGTGCGCACGGCCGACGAGCAGATGAGAGTAGAAACAAGTGGGTTCGGGCTCAGCACAGTGAAAATGCTCATATGACCCAACCTCTCCGCTACGCCATCAACACCACCCTCGACGGTTGCGTCCACCACGAAGCCGGCCTCCCGCCGGACGCCGAGTCCATGGCGTTCTGGACCGACGAGCTCCGCCGCTCCGACACGCTCCTCTACGGCCGCACCACCTTCGAACTCATGGAGGGCGCGTGGCGCCGGCCGGAGTCGGGGGATTGGCCCGACTGGATGGACGACAGCGAGGTCGCGTTCTCGGAGGTGATGGATCCGATGCGGAAGGTCGTGGCATCCGGAACCCTCGACGCCGTCGACTGGAACGCCGAACTCATCCGGGGCGACGTCGTCGACGCCGTCCGACGACTCAAGGAACAGCCGGGGCGAGGCATCGCGCTCGGCGGAGTCAAGCTCCCCGCGACGCTCGCGGCGCACGGGCTCATCGACGAGTTCACGTTCGTCGTACATCCGGTCGTTGCAGGGCACGGACCACGCCTGCTCGACGGCATCCGGGATCAGATCCACCTCGAGCTCGTCGAGCAGCGCGCGTTCCGTTCGGGTGCGGTCGTGCAGCGTTACCGTCCCCTCGCATAAGAAAGGGCCCCGCGCGAACTGGTCGCGCGAGGCCCTGGCATCCGGAGGTCAGTCCTGGAGGAACGGGTAGTCGGTGTATCCGGTCTCGCCGCCGCCGTAGACGGAGGCCTGGTCGACCTCGTTCTCGTCGGCGCCCTTCTGCCAGCGGGTGACGAGGTCGGGGTTCGCGATCGCGGGACGACCGACGGCGACCAGGTCGGCGATGTTCTCGTCGACGGCGGTGACGGCCTCGTCGCGCGTGGTCATGCGCGAGAAGCCGGAGTTGACGATGAAGGTGCCACCGAAGGTGCGACGCAGGTCTTGGATCAGGTCGCTCGCGGGGTCGGCGTGCAGCACGCTCAGGTACGCGAGGCCCAGGGGAGCGAGGCCCGACACGAGCGCCTCGTAGGTGGCGCGGGTCTCGGCTTCGTCCTTCTCCCACACGTCCTGGATGTTGTGGGCGGGGGAGATGCGGATGCCGACGCGATCGGCCCCGACCTCGGCGACGACGGCACGGGCGACCTCGATGACGAAGCGGGCGCGGGCCTCGGCGGATCCGCCGTATCCGTCGGTGCGCTGGTTGGACGCGGGGGAGAGGAACTCGTGGAGGAGGTATCCGTTGGCGGAGTGCAGCTCGACGCCGTCGAGGCCGGCATCCACCGCGCGGCGGGCGGCCTTCACGAACTCGTCGCGGACGGTGGCGAGCTCTTCGGTCTCGAGCGCGTGCGGCACGGGGTAGGCGACCTTGGTGCCGTCGGCGAGGCGCGTGTCGCCCTCGATCGCGATGGCAGAGGGAGCGACGATGCGGTCGGTTCCGGTGATGTCGGTGTGGGTGACGCGTCCACCGTTCATCAGCTGCATGAAGACGACGCCGCCCTCGGCGTGCACGGCGTCGGCCACCTTCGCCCAGCCCGCAGCCTGCTCCTCGGTGACGATGCCCGGCTGACCCGGGTACGCCCGCGACTCAGCGCTGGGGAACACACCCTCGGTCACGAGCAGACCGATGCCGGCGCGCTGCGCGTAGTACTTCGCCACGATGGGTCCGGGAACGCCGTCGGCGCCGGAGCGCAGGCGGGTCATCGGGGCGAGCGACACACGGTTGCGGACGCCGACACTGCCGACGGTGGTGGGGCTGAAAAGGCTCACGAAGGGGGTCCTCTCGTTGTTTACGGGCCGAGAGTTCGCAACGGTCGTGGGTGCGGGTCTATTCCGGGATGCGCGGGTTCACGGGAAGACGAGAAGATCGCCCGGGTCGATCTGTGTTTCACCGGGGATGACGGGCTCGCCGTTCTTCGTCAACTGGGCGGGATCGACCCCGAAGCGCTCGCCGATGGCGCCAAGCGAGTCGCCGGACCACACCATGTACGCCGACACGCGGGTGGTGTCGGCGCCGGAGACCACCGCGAAGCCCTGGGCTCCGGAGCGACGGCCGAGGTCGACGCCGTCGGCCGGCCTCGGCATCACGACGAACCGGGTCGGATCGTCGGGGTTGTAGTCGTGTTTCGCGGGGTCGTAGTACTCCACGCCGTCCGGCAGGACGTCGCCGGGCTCGCCGATCAGTGCGCGGAAGTCGTTGGGACACCCCTCGGTGCCCTGGCAGCGGAAGCCCTCGGGGTAGATGATCCACGGGCGGGACTCCTGTGCCCAGGCGGGGAGCTCGGTGACCGGCGGGGTCGCCGTGGGGGTCGGCGCTGCGGAGGGCGGGGCTGCCGCCTGATCGATGAGGGGCGGCGCATCGGATCGGGGGAAGCCCCAGATCGCGAGTACGCAGACGCCCGCAACAGCGACCGCCGAGACGGCGAGGGTGATCTTCGCGGCGCGCTTCATGCGATCAGGCTCGCACAGCGGCATCCGGGATCAGAAACAGCGCGGGCAGGACGGCGCGAGCGGTCGTGGGGTGTGCGGGAAGGGTCTCAGAGGGCGGGGAGCATCACGTCGGACAAATAGTCCCGCAGACGTGGGACATCACGCGTGAGGGTGCGCCACACGCGACGCGGATCGAGGTCGTCGTCCCGCCGGGCGACGAAGGTGCGCATGTCGATGATCTGCCGCCACGGTTGCCCGTCGAAGCGTTCGCGCACGGAGGCGGGGATCTTCGCGACGGCCTCGCCGATGCGGATCAGCCCCATCTCGGCGGCCCACTGCGCTTGGATGTCGTCGAGGAAGTGCTGCTCGCCCGGCTCGACGATGTGCGCGATCACCTCGCACACCGAGATGACCCGCGCGGCGGCGTCGCGCGCCTTTCGATCGTCCGCGGTCACAGCGGGATCGCCTCGCGTAGGACTCTCTCGCCGAACTCTCCTCGCAGAGTGTCGGATGCCACGACGTCGACCTCGACGTGCAGAAGGTCCGTGAGGGCGAGACGCAGGCCGATCTCGTCGAGAAGACCGGCTTCGGGCGTGAAATCGACGAGCACATCGACGTCGGACGACGTGGTCTCCTCGCCCCGAGCAACGGAGCCGAAGACGCGCGGAGACGCCGCGTGGAACTCGTCGACGAGGCGATGGATCTCGTCGCGGTGCCGGAAGAGCCGCTCGTTGAGGGTTCCGACGAGGGCCTTGCGGATGCGCTCGACGACCTCGGGACTGGGCTGCCGACGGCCGTTCTCGTAGGCGGAGATGTTCGGCTGCGGCACACGCGCAGCGCGGGCGAGCTCGGCCTGACTCATGCCCGCCGCCTGGCGCCCCGCCCGGATGTCCACGGGCACAGTCTACCGAGGGGTTATCGCGGGCGATATATCTTCGCGGTTCGACGCCCCTCGAGCTGCTGCGCGGCCATACGCTGGTGGCCCAGCCACCCACCGGAGGACCGCGATGACCGAGAACCCGCTCGCCCACCGCCTCGACTACACGCTCGCCGAGCTCGACGACGATGCCCTGTCGGCGTCGCCCCTCGCGCTGCTGCAGACATGGTTGACGGATGCCGCGGACCTTCCGGAACCGAACGCGATGGTCGTGTCGACGGTCGATGGCGAAGGGCGGCCCACCTCGCGCACCGTGCTGCTGCGCGGGGTCGACGACGACGGTGCGCTGTGGTTCTTCACGAACCGGGACTCGCGGAAGGGGCAGGCGTTGGTTGGGAATCCTTCTGTCTCGATCCTCTTCCCCTGGTACGCGCTGCAGCGTCAGGTGATCGTGCTCGGCACGGCCACACCATTGCCTGCTGAACGTGACGACGCCTACTTCGCGTCGAGGCCGCGCGGATCGCAGCTGTCGGCCTGGGCGAGCCATCAGTCGCAGCCCGTGGCTTCCCGAGCTGCTCTCGAGGAGCAGATGGCCGAGGTGTCGGCGCGCTTCGGCGACGACGCGGTCGTGCCGCGTCCGCCGCACTGGGGCGGGTATCGGGTCGAGCCGCGGGAGATCGAGTTCTGGCAGGGGCGGCCGTCGCGGCTGCACGACCGGATCGTGTTTTCGCAGGATGGTGCGGCGGGCGAGTGGGTGGGGATGCGGCGGCAGCCGTAGAGGTTCTCATCACGCGATCGTCGAGCAATCGGTCGCTCGCAGGCGGTGGTCCACTGGCAGATGCGTCGAGCCCTCCAACACCTGTTCTTATGGTGGGGCTGAAGATGGAAACAACCGGGCTGATTTTCGTCGATCTTTCAGAGCAGTCGCACGGCCTGGGCCCTTAGCATCGGCCGACGCTGCGCCTCGTGCGAGAGCAGCGACGCTCCTGCGGGGTCGGGGGACCACTGACGAATGCTCGCTTTGATCGAGTTCGCGAGCGGCTTTCGAGACGTGATTCAACCTCGCTACAGGCGAGGTGCTGCCATCAGCCAATCATGGCGCTGTGGTCCGGGCAGAGGAGGCGTTCACCGTTGGTGAATTGCCATCCTCGACAGGTCAACTCGGTCAGTACCGTCCGAGTCAGCTCGACCGCACTTTTCGTTCCGTCGAGTTCAATCACAGTTCGGGAAATGCTCGACGACCGAGAACAGCCCATTTGATCGCACGTCACAGCGATGTCCGACAGCACAGCCGACCCGCGCAAGCCACTCGTGGCCAGCACCTCGGCGAACTCGTCTATCGACGCTCTACGGCTGCTCATCATGTCCAGGCGTGCCCGAAGCCGTGATGCATCCGCCGACGAGAATTGCCGTGCCGAACTTGGCGCGTGCGTAGGGACAGCGGGCAGCATCGTGAGCGGTCGTGAGGCCGACGCGGTGCGGTTGGGATTATTCAGCGGGTCTCGCCCCGGGAGCCAAACGCCCATCATGCCCGGAATTATTCGTGCTCCCTTTCGAAGGTTGCACGCGCTACACAGCGTCTGCAGATTGCCCATGTCAGACGGATGCCCGCCGAGGCTCCGCGGGTAGATGTGGTCGCAGTGGTAGGCGCTGCCCCAAATGACAGATCCGCCGCATCCGCGACAGACGCCCCCATCCCGTTTGTAGACGGCGCGCCTGATTTTCTGCCAATCGGCGGGCAGGATGTTCGCCGCGTCGCGTCGCGCGCGTGCTCTTTGCTTCGCGGCAGTGTCGGCCGCCCAGGCAAATCCCCACAGACCTCCGGTGAGCACGGTCGCCAACAGATGGCCCCCATGATTGACCCGGTACCGACTTCGACGTCCCATATTCCCCGCCCGCGGCTAACGACCGCACCCATAACGCTTCTAGGGCGCGAGGGAATGATACGTGCTAGTTCCCGGACGCGCGCATACCGAGCGCTGTAACTCGTATCCTTCGTGGGGCCCCCGAAAAGCCACCCACACCGTTCCGGCACCCAGATTCGATCCATCGACATCCGACGATCGGGAGCTGGGCCATCCGCGCTATCGGCCGGCTCCATGGCGACGCATATGGACACCACGTGTTAGTTGAGTGAGGGGAAGAGGCCCGTGACAAAGATTTCGATGCTGCCGGAGCGAGCCCACGTCTGGGGTCCGGTCCGATGAGCCTCGCACCACACCGCATCGACGCGCGGACCACGGTCTGCATCTCCGTGTCGGCCCGCCCCACCAGCATCGGCACGCGCTTCCACAACTACCTCTACGCCGAGCTCGGGCTGAACTTCGTCTACAAGGCGTTCCGCACGACCGACATCGCCGGCACCATCGCGGGGGTTCGGGCCCTCGGCATCCGGGGATGCTCTGTCTCGATGCCCCACAAAGAGACTGTCATTCCGCTCGTCGACACCCTCGAGGCGTCGGCCGCGGCGATCGGCAGCGTCAACACGATCGTGAACGACGACGGAGTGCTGACCGCGTCGAACACCGACTATCTCGCGATCGACGAGCTCATCGCCGACCACAACGTCGACCTCACCCGCCCCGTGATCCTGCACGGCTCCGGCGGCATGGCGAAGGCCATCGCCGCGGTGTTGCACGCGCGCGGTGCCGACCGGGTCACGGTGCTCTCGCGTAACGTCGACACCGGGGCCGCCCTCGCCCTCCAGTACGGGTTCGCCGCGGCATCCGACCTGCCGGCTCTCGCGGAGGCGACGCTGATCAACGCGACGCCGATCGGCATGAACGGGCCGCACGCCGACGCCCTCGCCTTCCCGCTCGAGCACATCCGGGCGTCTCCCGTGGTGATGGATGTCGTCGCCTTCCCGGCGGAGACCCCGCTGCTGGCGGCGGCTCGCGAGGCAGGTGCTGAGGTGATCGGCGGCGACGCCGTCATCGCGTTGCAGGCGGCGCGGCAGTTCGTCGCCTACACGGGCGTCGTCCCGACGGTCGAGCAGGTCGCGCGGGCTGCGAAGTTTTCGCGGGAAACCGTGGCGGCGGGGTGACGCGGGGGTCGGTCGGCTCGAGTGAAGGCCCGTGAGATGTCGACCGACGAGCTTGCTGGCTATTCTTCGGCTTAAAGCGTCTCCATTCGGTGACCGCGGCGATGGAGCGAAAATTGGACCACACTCATTTCAACCCGCGGAAAATGGACAGATTCCGACTCGTCGATTCTGAGCTGTCCGGCACGACTTCCGATTCTTGGGGGATCGAACTGGTCGTCAGGGCGCTCGCGGGGAGTCGTGCCCCGGTGCTCCCTGATACAAGCGGTAGGGCGATCGACCGTACACAGTATTTGGCGTATTGGCACGGCCTTCATTACCTTGCGGTCGCGCGATTGGGATGGCGTGATCCCGGCCGCGGATTTCGTGCGTGGCGAAAACGGGGGCGCCCTCCTGGCGACGAGACTCTGGACTTCATCTGGTCGGTCTGGGGCGCCGACTCGAACTTGGACGCCTATGTCGCCTGGGCGACATTGAATCACCAGGCCATCACATCTGCCGATCCCGGCGGCCCGGCGAAACCGCCCTCCGAATCCGCATTGCAGTGGGCGCGCGGTATCGAGGACCCGAGCAATCTCGGGCTGCTTTCCGGGGACTCAAACCCTCCGCACCTCGGAAGGGCCAGCGATGAGACCGAGAGCATCCGTGATGAAGGTCGAAAGTCAGTTCTCACCATCACCGATGCCGTCAGGCATCGAGGAATTTTCATCACGGGAAGCCGCGGTTTTTACGAGGACCTGGCAACGAGGTGGGGAGAGCTCCCGGATGTCGCACCCAACGACTGGCGCATCGATGTCTTCAATCGCCGGTTGGGCTTTCTCGGCACCTACCGCTTCTCGCGGGCGACCGGTCGCCTTTTCGTCGGAAGACACGCGGTGCACATGCTGGGCAACTGAGTCGCCAAGCCACGAGATACGCGGGGGTCAACGCTTCGGCCAGCTTCGCCGAACCTCCTCCCACGGCATCCGCCCCCGCACAAGGGCCACGCCCGAAAGCGCCCCGCGCCGCCCCGGCACGTAGATTCGATCCATCCCGCAACCGCGGGGCGCGAAGCGAGCCACCGGGGGTAGGCCGACACCATGGCGAAGAAGAAGGCCGACACACCCGACCTCGACGACAAGGCGTTCATCGAGGCGAGCTCCGCGGCCAAGTCGCGGTACGGGCGGTTCAACCTCGCGATCGTCGGAGCGTCGGGCGTGGGCAAGTCGTCGCTGGTCAACGCCGTGTTCGGGCGCGACTGGGCGAAGGTCGGGCGGGGTCTTCCGGTCACTCGCGGCGTGCACTTCTACAGCGACGACTCGCTCGGCATCTGGGACGTCGAAGGGTTCGAGATCGGCTCGCCGGTCCCGCCCGACCAGCAGCTGCGCAACCACCTCGACGCCATCGCCGCTCACCCCGGCGACCACCAGATCTCGGTCGTCTGGTACTGCGTGCGGGCCGCCGACGACAGGCTGACCCCGGCCGACATCGCGATGATCCGCGAGCTCGATGCGCGGGGCCTTCCGGTCATTCTGGTGCTGACGAAGGTCGACTGGATCAAGAACCCGATCACCGGTCACCAGGGCGTCGCGAAGGACCTCGAGGCGTTCGTCGACTGGCTCAACGACCCGGTCGATCCGAACACCGGCGAGCGGCTGCGCATCCCCTACCGGCAGGTCATCCTCACCTCCACCCGCGACAAGAACGGGAAGGGAAAGGGGCACGGCCTCGGTGACCTTGTCACGGAGACGCTCGAACTCGCGCCCGAACGCGATAAGGACGCCTTTCGCATCGCACAGCGGCTCAACCTCCCGTGGAAGAGGGAGATGGCGCGGCCGATCATCGCCGCGGCGGCCGCAGCGGCCGCGGGAGCGGCGACGGTTCCGCTTCCCGTCTCTGATGCGCTCACTCTGGCGCCGATTCAGCTCACGATGATGGGCCGCATCGCCGCGATCTACGACCTCGAGGTCAAGACGATGCTCTCGGCGGGAGCGCTCGCGCAGTTCGGCGTGCAGGTGGCGGGCCGTGCGCTGGCGACGAGCTTCCTCAAGCTCATCCCCGGCGCGGGGATCGTCGTGAACGCCGCGGTCGCCGGTGCCCTGACGGCGGCGACGGGCGAGAGCTGGCTCAAGATCTGCGAACTGCTGCACACCGGCAAGATCGACGTGCGAAAGCTCGACCAGGAGTGGGCCAAGTACGCCCCCAACTTCATGGACGTCGCGAAGAAGCTTCTCGAGCGCCGCGTCACGAAGCGCTGAGCCACACCCGCTGCGGCGTCCAGTCGGCGGTCCACGCGATGAGGTCGGCGCGCATGCCGGGCTCGAGGAGCCCGCGGGTCGCCTCGCCCAACGCCGCGGCCGGAACCGCCGTCGCCGCGCCCACGGCATCCGAGGCGCTGAGCCCCAGGTCGACGATGGCCGTGCGGACCGCGCGATCGAGCGTGAGGGTGGAGCCGGCGATCGTGACGCCGTCGTCGAGCAGCGCGCGGCCCTCGGCCACCCGGACGTCGAGGTCTCCCAGGCGGTAGTCGCCATCGACGTGGGCGGCGGCGGCCATGGCATCCGTGATCAAGGCCACCCGCTGCGGCGCCGCGGTCAGCAGCATGTGGGCGACCGCGGGATGCACGTGCACCCCGTCGAGGATCAGCTCGAGCGTGACGCGCTCGTCGGCAAGCGCCGCGGGCACGGGCCCGGGCAGGCGGTGTCCGATCGCGGGCATGGCGTTGAGGGCGTGCGTGAGCAGGGTCGCCCCGCGGGCGATCGCGTCGCGCGTGAGGGCGTAGTCGGCCTCGGTGTGCCCGAGGGCGACGCGGATGCCGCGCTCCGCGAAGAGCGGGATCGCGTCGAGCGCCCCGGGCAATTCGGGTGCGAGCGTGACCTGGCGGATCAGGCCGGGTTCGGCGGAGAGCACGAGGTCGACGAAGCGCTCGTCGGGCAGGGCGAGGGCGGCGGGATCGTGCGCGCCGCGCCGCGCGGGCGAGAGGCAGGGGCCCTCGAGGTGAGCGCCGAGGATGCCGGGGTCGGCACGACGCGCGACCTCGACCCCGTCGAGCTGACGCCGCAGGACCTCGAGGGGGGACGAGACGAGGCTCACGAGCGTGGCCGTGGTGCCGTGGCGACGGTGAGCGGCGACGCCGGCCGCGATGGCATCCGCCCCGTCGTCGAAGGCGTGCCCGCCGCCGCCGTGCACGTGCAGGTCGATCAGGCCGGGGGTGAGCGTCGTCCCGTCGAGGTCGATGTGCTCGTCGGCCTGCGGGGCCGGCCCCGAGCCCACCGCGGCGATCAGCCCGTCGCGCATCTGCACCCACGCACCCGGCAGGTCGCGCCGGGCGTCGACCACCCGGGCGCCGGTGAGCAGCAGGTCGGTGGTCATGCCGTCGCGATCTCGCGGTGATCCCAGGCGAAGCGGTAGTAGTCGCGGTGCTCGAGCCGGGCGGCTGCGGCCTCGTCGACGATGACCACGGCCCGGCGGTGCAGCTGAATGGCGGATGCCGGGCACGACGAGGTCAGCGGACCCTCGACCGCCGCGGCGACGGCGGGGGCCTTCGTCTCGCCGAACGCGAGCAGCACGAGCACCCGCGCGTCGAGGATCGTGCCGATGCCCTGCGTGAGGCAGTGCGTGGGAACGTCGTCGATGCGCGGGAAGAACCGCGCGTTGTCGGCCCGGGTCGCGGGTGTGAGCGCCTTGAGACGCGTGCGCGAGGCGAGCGAGGAGCCCGGCTCGTTGAAGCCGATGTGCCCGGTGCGGCCGATGCCGAGGATCTGCAGGTCGATTCCGCCGGCGTCGGCGATCGCGGCCTCGTAGCGCTCGCCGGCTTCGGCCAGCGGACCCTCGTCGTCGCCGGGCACGCGCACGCGCTCGGGGGCGAGACCGAGGGGCGCGACGATGTCGCGATCGACCACGGCGCGATAGCTCTCGGGGTGTCCGGCGGGCAGGCCCACGTACTCGTCGAGGGCGAAGCCGCGCACCGCCGACAGGTCGAGCGAGCGCTCGGCCAGCGCCGACCAGACCGGCAGCGGGGTCGAGCCGGTCGCGAGGCCCAGCGTCGGCTCGTCGCGCTTCGCCAGCGCGGCGACGATGAGGTCGGCGGCGATTCGGCCGGCCTCGGCCTGCGTCTTCACGATCGCGATCTCGGTCATGCACGGGCCTCCTCTGCGGTCGGGGCGGTTCCGGATGCCGCGGGCTCAGCCAGGATGACAGGCGCGACCCACGAACGGGTGACCTCGGCGCGCTGCGCGGCATCGAACGCGAGCATGGCGGCCCCGATGCGACCGGCGTGGGTGCCGAGGGCGGCGGTCTCGAGACGCGGGACCGGACGCCACACGAGGGCGGCCGCGAGGCGCTCGCGCAGGGGCTCGACGAACGCGGCCCCGGCCTGCGCGACGCCCCCACCGAGCACGATCACCTCGGGATCGACGAGCAGCGTGAGGGTCGCCAAGCCCGTCGCGAGGGCGTCCAGGCCCTCGGCCCACACGCGCGCGGCGATCGGGTCGGTGTCGATGCGGGCGATGATGGCCGCGGCATCCGGAGTCTCGACGAGCATCTCGTCGCCCACCTCGGCGCTCGCTGCGGCGTAGCGCCGGGCGAGGCCGGCTCCCGAGAAGTAGACCTCGAGGCATCCGCGCTGGCCGCACGTGCAGAGCTCGCCGCCGGGGACGACCGGGATGTGGCCCAATTCGCCCGCCCCCGCGATGGCTCCCTCGAGGGCGCGGCCGTCGGAGGTGATCGCGGCAGCGACCCCCGTGCCGATCGCGGCGAACACGACGTCGCGCGAGCCGGCGGCGGCGCCGAACGCCGACTCGGCCGCTCCCGCCGCGCGCACGTCGTGGTCGACGGCGACGGGGATGCCGACCGCGTCGGACAGGATCCGCGCGAGGGGAACGTCTTTCCAGCCGAGGCTCGAGGCGTAGTGGACGGTGCCGGTGGCGGTGTCGATGAGGCCGGGGCTCACGACGCCCGCCCCCACGACCGCGCGGCCCTCGGCCGAAGCCGCGGCGACGAGATCGCGCAGCAGGTCGGCGATGCGCGAGACGGTCTCGGCGCCCGAGCCGGTCGCGACGGACGAGCTGTGCAGCACCCGCCCGTCGGCGTCGACCAGCGCGCCCTTGGCCGAGGTGCCGCCGATGTCGACGGCGATCGCGGCGGGGAGCGTCGCGCGCGAGCGGTCGGCCACGGCGCGGACGGTGTCGCGGATCAGCGACTCGTCGGTCTCGAGGAATCCGCGGTCGGTCGCGACCTGCGCGCGCAGGTGCACCTCGCGGGCGCCCGTGCTGTCGAGCAGCGCCGCGACGTTGTGGGCCCGGACCGAGCCGCCGGCGAGCACCGTCGGCATCCGCGACCCCTCCGACCGGGCGCGCAGGGCCGTCAGCACGTCGGCGCCCTCGCGCGCGGTCGCCGCCCCACCCGAGGTCAGCACGCGCACGACGCCGTGGTGGGCGAGCGTCTCGTACGCCTCGAACAGGTCGGCGGTGTCGTCGAAGGCCTTGTGGAAGGTGATCGGCACGTCGCCGGCGGCCGCGCGGATCGCATCGAGCGCCTGCTCGTCGATGCGACGGTCGGCGGTGAGGGCGCCGAACACGATGCCCACCGGCACGCTGCTCTCGCGGGCGAGGGCCGCGATGGCGGCGGCATCGGCAGCCATCACGCGCAGCTCGTCGGCCGAGTAGACGAAGTCGCCGCCGCGCGAGCGCACCATGATCTGCACGCCCACGCGCTGCACCGAGGCGAGCACCGCCTGGATCATTCCCAGGCTGGGCGTCGTTCCGCCCTCGAGCAGATCGGCGCAGAGTTCGACGCGATCGGCCCCCGCCCGCTCGGCGGCGAGGACTCCGGCGAGGTCGTCGACGCAGATCTCGACAAGGGCGCGGGCCCCGGCCGGGGTGTTCTCGATGACGGATGCCGACTCGGCGGCCATGATCACGGTGCGGCGCTCGCGGCGGGGGCGTCGAGCCACGCGCGCACGTCGCCGCCCACCTGGATCGAGCCGACCGGGACACCGCCGCCGAGGATCGGCAGGTCGACCAGGTCGCCCGCGTTCGAGATGTCGGCGCCGAGCGCCTCGAGCACCGTGAGGGCGACGAGGGTGGTGGCGCGCGGGTTGCCGTCGAGGATCTTCATCGACACGGCCGCCCCGTCGGCGGTCGCCATGCCGATGACGCCCTCGGCGCCGCCCTTCGACAGCAGACCCGGAACCCGCAGCATCGCGTCGGTGTTGGCGTGATGATCGCCACCGACGAAGCGGGGGTGGGCGCGCATGGCATCCGCCACCTTCCGCTCCGGCGTGCCGGGCTCGGCCGTGACGAGGGCGCGGAAGATCCGGGCGATCCCGAGCGGCGAGACGCTGAACAGGGGAGCGCCGCAGCCGTCGACCGCGTCGTGCGCGACCGGCTCGCCCGACAGGCGCTCGAGCGTCGCGCGCACCAGCTGCTGCAGGGGGTGGGCGGGGTCGAGGTAGGTCGCGGTGTCCCACCCGTTGACCGCGCAGGCCAGCAGCATCGCGGCGTGCTTGCCCGAGCAGTTCATGCGCACGCGGGAGCGCTGCTCGCCGTCGCGGATCAGACGCTCGCGCGTCGGCTCGTCTTCGGGCCAGTCGACGGGGCAGCCGAGGGCCGCGTCGTCGAGACCCGCGCGGGTGAGCATCTCGCGCACGACCTCGACGTGCACGTCTTCGCCGGTGTGGCTGCCCGCGGCGATCGCGAGCTCGGCGCCGTCGATGTCGGCCCCGGCGACCAGGCAGGCGAGGGCCTGCACCGGCTTGACCGTGGAGCGCGGCAGGATCTGCTCGCCGCTGCCGGTCTGCCACGCGACGGAGCCGTCGGCGGCCAGGGCCGCGATCGAGCCGAGGTGGCGGCTCTCGACGACACCCGAGCGGATGACGACGGCCAGGTCGGCCAGCGGGGAGGGAACGGGGGGAAGGGAGGTCATGGGTGGTTCTTTCGATGCCGTGGGGAGGGCGGAATCAGCGGTCGACGGGAGCGTTCGGCGTGGTGAGCCCCGCGGGGGCGACCTTGGCGGGAGCCGCGAGACTGCGGCGACCGGGGCGCTTCTGCAGGCGGGCCGCGAGACCCGACAAGCTGCCGTTGAGGGCCAGGAAGATCGCGGTGACGACCACGAACGTCTGGATGAGCAGGCCGTTGAAGGTCGACAGCACCTGGCCGCGGTAGAGCAGCTCGGTGAAGGCGACGATGTAGCCGAGCGAAGTGTCCTTCAACAGGCTCACCAGCTGCACGACCAGCGAGGGGGCGACGAAACGCAGCGCCTGCGGCAGCACGACCTTGCGATCGACCTGCCAGCGGGTCATGCCGAGGCTGAGACCGGCCTCGGCCTGGCCGCGGGGGAGGGCGAGCACCCCGGCGCGGATGATCTCGGCGAACGCGGCCGAGTTGGCCAGGGTCAGCGGGATGACGAGCTTCCACAGCACCGGGAAGTTGAGCCCGAGCTGAGGCAGGCCGAAGAGCATGAGGTAGATCAGCAGCAGCACGGGGACCGTGCGGGCGATCTCGATGTAGGCGGTGCAGAACCAGCTGACCCAGCCGACGCGGCTGAGGCGGCCGAGCGCGAGCAGCAGACCCAGCACGAAGCCGAGCACCGCCGTCAGGGCCGCGGCCTGCAGCGTGCCGAGCAGGCCGACGCCGAGGTACTCCCAGATCGCGATGTCGAGGAAGGGCGCCCAGCGGTCGCCGTCGAGCTGGCCCTTCGAGGCGAACTGCATCAGCGCGAGCACGATCAGGCCCACGATGACGACGGCGCTGACGATCGACCAGAGCAGGATGCGGCGCCGGGCGCGGGGCCCGGGCTCGTCGTAGAGCGAGAGGGTGGCGGTCATCGGCGGATCCTCAACTTCTTCTCGAGACGGCCGGCGGAGAGCCCGATCGCGAGGGCGAGCACCATGTAGATCAGACCCGCCGCGGTGAAGATCAGGATGGGTTGGGCCTGCACGAGATTGAGCTTGTTCGCGGCGCTCGTCAGCTCGACCACGCCGACGGCCGCGGCGAGGGCGGTGTTCATGGTGAGGGCGATCATGACGTTGCCGATCGGCTGGATCGCCGCGCGGAGCGACTGGGGGATCACGAGCACGCGCAGGGTCTGACCCAGCGAGAAGCCCAGCGCGCGGCTGGCCTCGATCTCGCCCCGGCTCACGGTGTTCACCCCGCTGCGCACGGCCTCGGCGACGTACGCCGCTTCGTACAGCGTGAGCACGATGATCGCCGTCGGCGTCAGGGGCAGCAAGAACCCGGCATCCGGCAACGCGAACACGGCGAGCACGAGCAGCACCAGCAGCGGGACGTTGACGAAGAACTGCACGTAGGCGAACGCCGCCCAGCGCAGCACCGGCACGGGGCTGATGCGCGCCGCGGTGACGAGCGTGCCGAGCACGATCGACCCGACACCCGCCGACACGGCGAGCAGGATCGTCGTTCCGAGCGCTTGCGCGATCGGCCCGGCGCTGGAGGCGAAGAAGTCCATGGGGTCCTCGGGTCGACGGATGAACGAGAAGGAGACCGGCGCCCGCCATGTGCGGGACGAGCGCCGGTCGGTCAACGGCTCAGGAGCCGGGGACGCTGCCGATCGCGGGGGGAGTCGGAGCGTTCGACTCGACGGCCTCGCCGAGCGTGGCCTCCCAGATCTTGGCCCACGAGCCGTCGTCCTGGATCTTGGTGAGCCAGTCGTTGATGAACGACTTGAACTGCGCGTCGTCCTTCTTCAGGCCGATGCCGTAGGCCTCGGTGGTGAAGGGCTGGCCGACGACCTTGATGCTCTTGTCGTCGATCGCGTGGCTGGCCAGCAGCGTGAAGTCCTGTACGTACGCGTCGCCGCGGCCCTGGGTGAGGGCCTGCAGGGCCTGCGGGTCGGTGGCGAAGCTCACGATGTTCGCGGTCGGCTGCTTCTCGGGCACGGCCGTGACCGCGGGGGTGTTCGCGCCGACGATGACGGTCTTGCCGCCGAGGTCGTCGATGCCGTTGATGTCGGTGTTGTCGCTGCGCACGGCGACGGCCAGACCCGACTCGAGGTAGGGGCCGGCGAAGTCGACCTGCTCGGCGCGCTGCTCGGTGATCGTGTAGGTGTTGAACACGACGTCGACGGTGCCGTTGGCGAGGAGGGCCTCGCGGGTCTCGGAGGCCGGCGGCACGATCTCGACGCTGGGCTTTCCGAGGATGTAGATCGCGAGCATCTTGGCCAGGTCGGCGTCGAAGCCCTCGACGTCGTCGGGGTTGGTCGGGTCCTGCTGCGAGAGCAGCGGAGCGTCGAGAGCCTCGGCGACGATGAGCTTTCCGCGCTCCTTGATCTTCGCCATGGTCGAGTCGGGGATGAGGGCGGCGGCGTCGGCGACGGGCGCGTTGGAGTAGACCTCGTCGAGGCTGCTGGCGTTGGCCGAGGCGCTCGGGTCGGAACCGGGGACGGCTGCGGTGCCGGACGAGCACGCGGCAAGGGATGCGACCGTGGCCGCGGACGCCAAGAGGACGAGGCCTCGGCGAAGGATCGAGCGAGAGGAGATCACGGGTACTGCCTTTCGTTTGCTGGTGCGTGCGGAACGAGCCGCGTCGGGGGTGGGGAGGATGTCAGTGGGCGAGGATCTTCGACAGGAACGCCCGAGCGCGATCGCTCTCGGCGTGGGTGAAGAAGCGCTCGGGGGTGGTGTCTTCGACGATGCGGCCGTCGTCCATGAAGATGACGCGGTCGGCGGCGCGGCGGGCGAAGCCCATCTCGTGCGTGACGACGACCATCGTCATGCCCTCTTCGGCGAGCGAGGTGATCACGTCGAGCACCTCGCTGACCATCTCGGGGTCGAGGGCCGAGGTCGGCTCATCGAACAGCATGAGCTTGGGCTTCATCGCCAGCGCGCGGGCGATCGCGGCGCGCTGCTGCTGACCGCCGCTGAGCTCGCCGGGGAAGCGGTCGGCCTTGTCGGCGATGCCGACGCGCTCGAGCAGGGCGAGACCCTCGTCGCGAGCCTTCTTCTGCGACACCTTCGACACGATGCGCGGGGCGAGGGCGACGTTGTCGAGCACGGTGCGGTGCGCGAAGAGGTTGAACGACTGGAACACCATTCCCACCTCGGCGCGGAGGTTCGCGAGGGCCCGACCCTCGCTCGGCAGCGGGACGCCGTCGATGGTGATGGTGCCCGAGGTGGTGGTCTCGAGGCGGTTGAGGCAGCGGCACAGCGTGGACTTGCCCGAGCCCGAGGGGCCGACGATGACGACGACCTCGCCGCGGGCGATGTCGAGGTCGATGTCTTTGAGCACGTGGTGGTCGCCGAAGTGCTTCTGCACCTCGCGGACCGCGACGAGGGGCGCGGAGACGGGGGCTGCGGGGGACGCGGGCGTCGACACGGGCGTGGATCCTTCCCGCGGACTCGCCGCGATGTCGGTACAGCCGACGCGGGGAGGTGATTTCCGCGTCGTTGGTGAAATCAAACTAACGAGGCCATGTTACAGAGATAATTCGACACAGATACTCCAACTTTGGACTAAGGTGGGGGTGTGCAGCCTCATCCCGTCGCCCTGCCGTCGTTCAGCCCGCAGACCCTCGCGGTGCTGACCCCCCTGCGCACGGGAGCGGCCCGCTCGCGCGCCGAGCTCGCCGCGCACACCGGCCTCTCGCCCTCGACCGTGACCGCGCGCATCGACCCGCTCATCGCCGCGGGCGTCGTCGTCGAAGACGGCTCCGACGACTCGAGGGGCGGCCGTCGCCCCCGCCGCCTGGCCGTTCGCGGCGGACTCGGCACGGTCGGCAGCATCGACCTCGGCGTCGAGCGCAGCACGATCGGCCTCGTCGACTACGCCGGTACCGCTCTCGC
Source organism: Microbacterium sp. BH-3-3-3 (assembly GCF_007679045.1). GTDB lineage: Bacteria > Actinomycetota > Actinomycetes > Actinomycetales > Microbacteriaceae > Microbacterium > Microbacterium algihabitans. The sequence continues at coordinate 1,478,296 of NZ_VEFS01000001.1, forward strand.
GCACCGCCACCTCGTCCTGGATCTGGCGGAGGGTCCGGATGCCGTGCTCCGCCGCGTCGCCGACGAACTCGCCGCGCTGGTGCAGGCGAAGGGCACGCCCCCGCTGACGGGCGCCGCGATCGCCCTGCCCGGCCCGGTGTCGGCCGAGACCGGCCGACTCGTCGCCCCCTCGCGCATGCCCGGGTGGCACGACGCCGACGTCGCGGCGCTTCTCGCCGCCACCCTCGGTGTTCCCGCGATCGCCGGCAACGACGCCAACTGCATGGCCGTCGGCGAGCTCGTCGGGGGAGACCCCGACGCCCGCAACCAGGTCTTCATCAAGGCGGGCACGGGCATCGGTTCGGGCGTGATCGCCGACGGACAGCTCTACACCGGCCGCAGCGGCGCCGCCGGCGACATCAGCCACGTCACCGTGCCGGGGGCCGCCCCCGTGCCGTGCTCGTGCGGTCGCGTCGGCTGCCTCGACGCCGTCGCCAGCGGCTCGGCCCTCACCCGCGCCGCGCAGGACGCGGGGCGCGACGTGTCGGACGTCGAGACCGTGATCGACCTCGCCCGCACCGGCGACGCGCTCGCCACGGGCCTGCTGCGCGAGGCCGGGAGCATGACCGGCGGCGTTCTCGCCACGATCGTCAACTTCTTCACCCCCGACCGGCTCGTGGTCGGCGGCTCGCTCAGTGCGTCCGACGTGTTCATCGCCGCGATCAAGTCGAAGCTGTGGGCCGACTGCCTGCCCATGGCCACCGAGAACCTCGAGGTCGCCGTTCCCCGCCACCCGCGCGTCGGCGGCATCCTCGGCGCCTCGCGCCTGTTCCTCGACGCCGCGTTCGGCGCGGAGCCGGCGCGCACGGCGCTGCGGCTCGCGTCGCACTGACCGACGGGGCCGTTCCCCGGTCCCTGAGCCTGCTCCAGGTCCCTGAGCCTGCCTCAGGTCCCTGAGCCTGCCCCAGGTCCCTGAGCCTGTCGAAGGGACCGGGACCCTCGCAGGGTCCGGTGGCTTCGACGAGCTCAGCCGCCCCCGCACGCGCGCGATCGCCGCGCCGGCGGCATCCGCCCCCTCAGCCTCGACGGGTTGCCGCGGCCTGACCGATCAAGAACACCGCAAGGGCGGCAGCGGCGATCGAGAAGGCGAGAGCCGCCGCGCTCATCAGCTCGGTGTCACCGGTCGCCGACGTGGTCGACGCCCCCACGATCAGCGTGACCACGATTCCGACGGCCGCGACGACGAGGGCCCCGAGCCGCCCCGCTCGCGCGCCCCGGGCCGCGACGAGCCCCAGGATCGCGAGGACGACGAGCGTCGCGCCCGCGACGAGGAACACCGCCGTCGAGGCCCCGAGCACCAGGAAACCGATACCCAGGAGCGCCACGATTGGCATGACGATGTACGCGAACACGCGCGCCCGGCCGGAGCGGTCGACGGGCGCGGCCCCGGCTGCCGACACGCTCAGCCCGTGACGATCTCGGGCCACGTCTGCACTCCCGAGAACGACTTCTGCATGGTGTCGCGCGCGCTCGCCGTCTGGGCGTACAGGTTCACGGTGGCCGCCCCGATGGCGACGAGTCCCGTCACGATCGCACCGATCGCGGTGGGGGGAACGGCCGGCAGACCCAGGATCGAGATGGCCTCGCCGGTGGCGAGAGCGACACCGGCGATGGCGGCGATGATCGCGAAGCCCACGGCTCCCCAGAAGATCGCGATGGCGTTGCGCATCGTCACCAACGCCGCGGCGATGTTGCTCGCGTAGTCGGTGTCGATCGACTTCATGGCGTCGCGCTGCGACGGCATCGACTGTCGATACTGGTCGGCACCCGAGCCCGCCCAGGTGTCGTCGACCCGCAGGTCGCTGTCGTCGATCTCGCGCGTCTGGTTCATCATCACGCCGCCCACTTCGCGCCAGCCACCCGCGGCCCCGTCGAGCATGAACGGGTTGCCGACGTACGAGAGCTTGTCGGTGAACCAGTTCCAGAACTCCTGCATCTTCTCCAGGAATTGATTCCACAGCGTCTGCACGCGGTCCACCACCCACGAGAACACCTCGGGTACGTGCGAGAGCACGCGGTTCACCGCGTCGGTGAGGCGCTGCACTCCGTCTTCCATGCGACGGAGCAGGTCGTTGATCTGCTGGCTGATGTCGGCAGCGGCATCCATCGTTCTCCCCTTACTTCTCTTCCCAGATGCCCGCGAGATCGCTCTGGGTCTGGGTCTCGTTCGTCTCGAAGTCGTTCTTGATGGCGCGCAGCGCGTTCGCCGTACCGGTGGCCTGCGTCTCGGCATCCGCCAGCAGTGTCAGCACCTTCGCGTGCGCCTCGAGGTACACGTCACCCGCGTCGAGGCCCGCGAACGAGAACGCGCCGCGGTAGATGTCGATGCCGGCCACCTTGGTGTGGGCGCCGTTGATGCTCGTGGCGATGGAGTCCCACCGGGTCGCATCCGACCCGAGCGCCTCGTAGGCGACGTTGATCTGGTCATTCATGACGGTCACGCTCCTCGCGGATCGGTGATGAAGGGGTCGTCGTGGCCCGCCAGGTAACGGCCGAGCGCCGACGGGTCGTCGAGCATGCGTCCGATGCCCGCCAGCGGCGTGCCCTGGAAGGGGTTGGTCGGCAGCAGTGAGGTGGCCTGCGCGGAGGCGGCGGAGATGGCCTCGTTGACCTCGCGCGAGATCTCGCTCGGCCCGGCGTACTCGAGCCACCGCTCGTCGAGCGTGAGGTCCACCAGCGTGCGCCCGCGCATGGTCGCGCGCACGTGCTCGGGGACGCTGGTGCCGGAGTGCGGGGCCGAGCTGCGCGCGGCGATGGTCTGCACGGTCTCGTCGATTCCGCCGACCATCGTGTCGAGCATCGCCGTCAAGCGGTTGAGCATCGCTGTGCCGTCGAGGTCGTCGCCCGCGCGCTCGAGCTCGATCTGCGCCTGGCCGACCGGGGTGTCCCCCAGCGGCGGGGTGGGGCGGTTGCGCGGAGTGGCCTGCTCGGCGGCGTCGGCGAACTGCTCGAGCCGGCGGGTCGCGAGAGTGGTCAGCACCTGCATAATCGCGGGGCCGAGCGCGTTCGGCTCGTAGGAGCGTCGCCAGCCGTCGGTCACGGTGATCGTCGGCGTGTCGGCGACGACCTCGACCTCGATGCTCCCCGAATCATCGCCGGCCGACTGCGCGGTCGCCGCGGCGGCTCCGGCTTCGAAGCGTTGTGCGTCGGCGTCGATGCCGTCGCGGAGTTCGTACAGGCGTTCCGTGTCGTCCGTCATTGCGCTTCTTCCGGGGGAAAAGAGTGGGGCGAGTACCGCGCCCCCGACCTTAAAGGCCCGACCGGAGGCGGATCAACCCCTGGCAGGCGGCCCCGATCGTCCCCGCTCGTGAAACGCTGGATGCAAAGGGGGCCCACAATGACCGACTCCACGCCTGCCGACCGCCTGCGCGCCGCCCTCGCACTGTCCGACCCGTCGGCCCGGCTGCAGACCGCGCTCGCCGCCGGCACCCGGCCCGACGACAGCTACATCGCCGAGCTCGTCGCCCGCTGCGCCGTGGAGTCGGACTTCTTCGTGCGCGACATGCTCACGTGGGCGCTCACCCGCCATGACCCTGCGCGGGTCGTGGAGGCTCTTCTCCCCGAGGTGACCTCCGAGATCCCGCAGGCGCGGAGCCAGTCGCTGCATACGCTGTCGAAGATCGGCGACCCCGCGGCCTATGCGGCCATCACCCCCGCCGTGCTGCGCGATCGGCACCCCGAGGTGGCGCGGGCGGCCTGGCGCACGGCATCCGGACTCGTTCCCGACGACGCGCACGAGGCCCTCGCCGACGAGCTCTCGACCCAGTTCGGCCGCGGCGACCACGACACCCAGCGCAGCCTGAGCCGCGCGTTCGCGGCAATCGGACCACGGGCCGAGTCGGCGGTCGAGCGCGCCGCGGCCTCGCCCTACGACGTGGTCAGTGCGCACGCGCGGGCGACCGCGATCGTGATGGATGATCCGGATGCCGATTTCGCCGAGGCTGCCGTCCAGGCCCGGCGTCTCGTCGCGCAGCGCGCGCTGCCGGTCGCGGAGTAGGCGCCAGGCGGGACGCGAGCCGGCCCAGGGCAACGCCCCCACCAGCGGCATCGGTGCCCCGTCGACGAATTGTTGCCGCGGCCAACTTACCTCTTGCGCTCTCGACGCGCAGTGGCTTACCGTGATCGTCGAAGCGCTTCCCGGATGCGCTTCGACAACGACGAAGGAGTCGCCATGGCCAAGATCGATGAGGTCGCCCGCGTCGCGGGCGTATCGATCAGCACCGTCTCGTACGCCCTGAGCGGCAAGCGCCCGGTGTCGACGGCGACGCGTCAGCGCATCGAGCTCGCGGTGCGCGAACTGGGCTACAGCCCCAACGCCGGCGCCCGCATGCTCGCCGGAAGCCAGACGAACATCTTCGCCCTGTCGGAGCCGCTGCGCGCCGACAGCCACGCGCCCAGCCACATGGCGTTCATGCACGCGATGACCGTGGCCGCACGTCGCCGCGAGTACGACATGCTGCTGCTCACCGATGAAGACGCCTCGGCCGGCATGAAGCGCGTCGCCGCGAGCGGCCTGGTCGACGCGGTGCTCGTGCTCGACGTGGCCCCCGACGACCCGCGTGTGGCCATCGCCCGCGCGAGCGCGACGCCGACGGTGTTCGTCGGCATCCCCGACGACCACGGCGACCTCGTGTGCGTCGACCTCGACTTCGAGAGCGCGGCGACCCAGGCGGTCGACCGTCTGGTCGACGCCGGCCACGAGCGGATCGGTCTCATCGGCGGCTCGCGGCGGGCGTACGAGAAGTCGAACTTCCCGCCCCGCGTGCGCGACACCGTCGTGACACGGGCGGCCGAGCGGGGAGCGACGGCCACCGCCGTGGCATCCGGCGAGATCGTGACGGACCGCGCCCTCGTGCGCCAGGCGGTGCGCCGGTTCGTCGACGACGGGGTCACCGGCATCGTGCTGCACGCCCCCGAAGAGGTGGCGCAGGTCGTGCTCGTCGAACTCGAGGCCCTCGGCCGGCGCATGCCCGACGACGTCTCGATCGTGTCGGTCGGCAGCAGCTTCGACACCGACTCCCTTCCCACGCCCATCGACTCGATCCCGCTCGTGCCGCAGAGCTCGTGCGAGCGCGCCGTCGACCTGGCGATCGAGCTGGTCGCCGGCCGCCCCGTGGCATCCGGCCTGCACCTCATCTCTCCGACCTATCTGGACCGCGGCTCCGTGGCCGTTCGTCCGCTTCCGTAACCCACACCCACAACCGCATATCGCTCTTTCGCCGCCCACGATCGAAGCGCTTCGACCCTGTTTCGACCGCGCTCCGACCCGGGCGCGACACCGCCACCGCTAGCGGACACCGATGACCCAGCGGACACAGTGAAAGGAGTGCCGACGATGGCACGCACCCCCTCCCACCGACGCGCGACCCGAGCCTTCGCGGCCGTCGGCTCGATCGCCGTCGCCGCCCTCACCCTCGCCGCGTGCAGCGGCGGCGGAGGAGGCGACGCCGGTTCCACCGACGGAGAAGGCAAGACCCTCACCCTCTGGCACTACGAGGGAGACGACAGCGCCATGGCGAAGGCCTGGAACGCCGCCGTGCCGATCTTCGAAGAGAAGACCGGGGCGACGGTGAAGATCGAGGAGAAGTCCTTCGAGCAGATCCAGAAGACCGCCAGCCAGGTGCTCGACACCGACGCCGCCCCCGACCTCATGGAGTTCAACAAGGGCAACGCGACGGCCGGCTTCCTCGCCAGCACCGGCCTGATCGCCGACATCAGCGACGCCGTCACGCAGTACGGGTGGGACGCGAAGCTCGCCCCCTCGCTCCAGACCACGGCGAAGTACTCCTCCGACGGCGTCATGGGCGGCGACACCTGGTACGGCGTGCCGAACTACGGCGAATTCGTCGGCGTCTACTACAACCTCGACGCCTTCAACGCCGCGGGCTTGGAGGTGCCGACCACCTACGACGAGTTCGTGAAGGTGCTCGACGCGTTCGTCGCGAAGGGCGTCACCCCGCTCGCCGAGGCCGGCGCCGAGTACCCGCTCGGCCAGCTCTGGTACCAGCTCGCGCTGAGCAAGGCCGACCGCTCGTGGGTCGACGACTACCAGCTGTACAAGAACCCCGTCGACTGGAACGGCTCCGAGGTCGAGTACGCCTCGAAGACGCTCTCCGACTACGTGTCCAAGGGCTACATCGCCAAGGACGTCTCGTCGGTCAAGGCCGAAGACGCGGGTGTGTCGTTCATCAACGGCACCTCGCCCATCTTCGTCTCGGGCTCGTGGTGGTACGGCCGCTTCGCCGAGGAAGCCGGTTTCGACTGGTCGCTCGCGGCGTTCCCCGGATCGAAGCTGTCGCCGGGCTCGTCGGGCAACCTGTGGGTCGTGCCCGAGCGCTCGAAGAACAAAGACCTCGCGTACGAGTTCATCGACGTCACGATGAGCCCCGAGATCCAGGCCATCATCGGCAACTCCGGCGGAGTGCCGGTCGCGGCCGACACCGCCGACATCACGGATGCCAAGAGCAAGCAGCTCATCGACACCTTCAACGGCGTGCTCGCCGACGACGGGCTGTCGTTCTACCCCGACTGGCCCGCGCCCGGCTTCTACGACGTGCTCGTGCAGGAGCTGCAGGGACTCGTGACCGGCAGCCAGGATGCCGCGACCACCGACGCCAACCTCGGCAAGAAGTACGACGAGGGCACGGCGGACTTCCGCTGACCCCGCGACGGGGCGGCCCCAGGGCCGCCCCGTCCATCCGATCTGGAGATCGCACATGGCTCTTCTGACCCGTCCGGAGCGGGTGGCCCTTCCACCCGACCAGCCGGCCATCCCGCAGCGCCGCGGGGGCACCGGCGGCTACTGGCTCTACCTGCTGCCCGGCTTCGTGCTGCTGCTGGTCATCGTGATCGTGCCGCTGGTGTGGAACGTGCTGCTCACCTTCACCAAGTGGCGCGGTGTCGGCGCCCCCGAGTTGATCGGCCTCGACAACTGGACCAAGCTGCTCGCCGACGAGGACTTCTGGACCTCGTTCGTCAACTCGGTGTGGATGGTCGTGGCCATGGTGGTCGTGCCCACCGTGGTCGGCCTGGCCGTGGCCGCCCTGCTGTTCGATGTCGTCGGCCGCAAGTTCGGCGGCAAGGTCGGCAGCTTCCTGCGCGCCACCTACTACCTGCCGCAGATCCTGCCGATCGCGGTGGCCGGCATCGTGATCGGCTGGATCGTCCGCCCGGGAGAGACGGGGGCGCTGAACCAGATCCTCGCCGGTCTCGGACTGCCCTCGTACGACTGGCTCGGCCAGATGCCCTCGGCGCTCATCGTGCTGATGGTCGTGCTGGTGTGGGTGCAGATCGGCTACCCGGTCGTGGTGTTCATGGCCGCCCTGCAGCGCGTCGACCCCGAGCTGTACGAGGCCGCCGAGCTCGACGGCGCCAACTGGTTCCAGCGCTTCACCGCGATCACGGTCAGCATCATCCGCCCCGAGATCTTCGTGGTCACCCTCACGTGCACGATCGCCGCCCTGAAGGTCTTCGGCCCGGTCTACGTCATCACGCAGGGCGGCCCCGCCGGTTCCACGATCGTGCCGGCCTACTACGCCTATCTGGAGTTCTTCACCAAGCGCAACGTCGGCTACGGCGCGACCATCGCGACGGTGCTGACGATTCTCGTCGTCATCGTCTCGATCGTCTTCGTGCGCGTGCAGAACTCGCTCGAACGCAAGGAAAGGGCCGGACTGTGACCGCGGCATCCACCCTCACCACCACCGCCGTCATCACCACCGGCGGTCGCCCGCCCCGCCGGCGCGGAGCCCGCGGGGGCATGACCCGTCGTCGCGGCGTCGACTGGCTGCTGCTCGCGCTCGTCGTGGTCGGCGCGCTGCTCGTGCTCGCGCCGTTCTACCTCGTGCTCGTCAACTCGTTCAAGTCGCCGGTCGACTACGCCACCTCGGGTCCGCTGGCCCTGCCGAGCGCTCTCGACTTCGGCGGCATCGTCGACTTCTGGAACCGCGTCGACTTCCCCCGCAAGGTGCTCAACTCGGTGCTCATCTCGGGCGTCGTGGCGGTGCTGGCCGTGGGCATCTCGATGCTCAACGCCTTCGCGATCGGCATCGGCCGCGTCCGCGGGCGCACGGGCATCGTGCTGCTGTTCCTCATGGCCAACCTGCTGCCGCAGGAGGCCCTGCTGTACCCGCTGTACTACATGTTCAAATCGGTCGGCCTCTACGACAACCTGCTGTCGGTGATCATCGTGTTCACGGTGATCCAGGCCGCGTTCGGCACCTACCTGCTGTCGTCGGTGTACGGCACGTTCCCCCGCGAGATCCTCGAGGCCGCGGCGATCGACGGCGCGAGCCGCTGGCAGATCCTGTGGCGCGTGGTCTTCCCGATCAGCCGACCGACCCTGTCGGTGCTGGTGATCTTCTTCTTCATCTGGACGTGGAACGAGTTCCTCATCCCGCTGACCTTCCTCGCCTCGAACGACAACCAGACGGTTCCCGTGGCGATCAGCGTGCTGCAGGGCGACCGGCTCATGGACGTCACCACGATCAGCGCGTCGGCCCTCCTGGGCATCATCCCCACGCTCATCTTCTTCCTCATCTTCCAGCGCACGCTGACACGCGGCATCACGGCAGGAGCAGTCAAGTAATGAAGTTCACCGATGGTTTCTGGCTCATGCGGCCGGGCGTCTCCGTCGACTACGCGGCCGAGGCCTACGACATCGAGCGGACCGACACCGCCGACGGCCCGGGCCTCACCGTGCTCGCGCCGACGCGGGTGATCGCCAAGCGCGGAGACGTGCTCAACCGCGCGGTGCTCACGGTGACGCTGTCGTCTCCGCTCGAGGGGGTCGTGCGGGTGCGCGTCGCCCATCACGACGGAGCCGGCAGCCCCCGCGGATTCGCCCTGCCGGGGGCGGTGGCGGATGCCGGCGTCCTCGCGATCGACGACTCCGGGGCCACGCTCACCACCGGTGGCCTGGTCGCCCGCGTCAGCACCGGAGCACCGTGGGACCTGTCGTTCGAGGTCGACGGACAGCGCGTCACGGGAAGCGGCATCCGTTCGCTCGGACGCGTGAGCCTCGCCGAGGGAGCCGACGTCGAGACCGGCGTGATCGGCAACGCCGGCGCCGACACGGGCGTGCCCGCGGCCCGTCACTACCTGCACGAGCAGCTCGAACTCGGCGTGGGCGAGACCGTCTACGGCCTGGGCGAGCGCTTCGGTCCGGTGGTGAAGAACGGGCAGACCGTCGACATCTGGAACGCCGACGGCGGTACCTCGAGCGAGCAGGCCTACAAGAGCGTGCCGTTCTACGTCTCATCCGGCGGCTACGGCGTGCTCGTGAACGACCCCGGCCACGTGTCGTTCGAGGTCGCGTCCGAGAACGTCGAGCGCGTGCAGTTCTCGGTCTCGGGCGAGGTGCTGGAGTACTTCGTCATCGCCGGCCCCACCCCGAAAGACGTCGTCTCGCGTTACACCGCGCTCACCGGCCGCCCGCCGGTGGTGCCCGCGTGGTCGTTCGGCACGTGGCTGACCACCTCGTTCACCACCGACTACGACGAGCAGACCGTCACGTCGTTCATCGAGGGAATGGCCGAGCGCGACCTGCCGCTGTCGGTGTTCCACTTCGACTGCTTCTGGATGCGCGAGTTCACCTGGTGCGACTTCACGTGGGACGAGCGGGTGTTCCCCGATCCGGATGCCATGCTCCAGCGCCTGCACGAGCGCGACCTGCACGTGTCGGTGTGGATCAACCCCTACATCGCCCAGCGCTCGCCGCTGTTCGACGAGGGCGTCGCGGGCGGCTACTTCGTGCGCCGGCCCGACGGGTCGCCCTGGCAGTGGGACCTGTGGGTGCCGGGCATGGCGCTCGTCGACTTCACCAACCCCGAGGCCGTGCGCTGGTACCAGTCGTACCTGCGCCGCCTGATCGCGCAGGGCGTCGACTGCTTCAAGACCGACTTCGGCGAGCGCATCCCCACCAACGTCGTCTGGCACGACGGCACCGACCCCGAGCGCATGCACAACCTCTACGCGCAGCTGTACAACCAGGCCGTGCACGAGGTGCTCGTCGCCGAGCGCGGCGTAGGTGAGGCCGTGCTATTCGCCCGCTCGGCGACCGCGGGCGGGCAGACCATGCCCGTGCACTGGGGCGGTGACAACTCCTCGACCTTCGCGTCGATGGCCGAGACGCTGCGCGGAGGGCTCTCGCTCGCGTGGAGCGGCTTCGCGTTCTGGAGCCACGACATCGGCGGCTTCGAGGGCACGCCCGACGCGGCGGTGTTCAAGCGGTGGATCGCCTACGGCATGCTGTCGTCGCACAGCCGCTTCCACGGCTCCGACTCGTACCGCGTGCCGTGGGCGTTCGACGACGAGGCGGTCGAGGTCACGCGACAGTTCTCGCGGCTGAAGCTGCGGCTCATGCCGTACCTCTACGCCGCCGCGCGCGAAGCCACGGTCAGCGGGACGCCGCTGATGCGTCCGATGCTGATGGAGTTCCCCGACGATCCCGGCACCGCGCACCTCGACCGCCAGTACATGCTCGGGCCCGACCTGCTCGTGGCGCCGGTGTTCTCGGCATCCGGAGACGTCTCGTTCTACCTGCCGGCGGGGGAGTGGACCCACCTGCTGACCGGTGAGCGGGTGGTCGGCGGCGGGTGGCGCACCGAGCGGCACGGATTCGACTCGCTGCCGCTGTACGTGCGGCCCGGAGCGGTGATCCCCTGGGGTGCGCGGGAGGACCGCCCCGACTACGACTACCTCGACGGGCTGACGCTGCGGGTGTTCCCCGGCGGCTCCGGGCAGGCCGAGGTCACGGTGACCGCCCCCGACGGGCGCGCCGAGACGTTCCACGTGGATCGCGCGGAGGTCACCGAGTAGAGCGGATGCGGCGGTGGCGGGGAGCGATCCCCGTCAGCGCCGCTCCGGGGTGGTCGAACGCGTCGTCAGTGCGGGGCGCTGGTCCTGACCGATCCACAGGTACATGACGGCGACGACGGCGAAGATCGGCGCCAGCACGATTGCGAAGACCCGCGCGCGGCGGGCGAGCTTCACGGCCGGAATCGTGGAGGTCGAACGCGTGGCCATGTCCCTTTCCCCCCCCGGTGCCGCGCGGATCGGCGCGGAATCGTCAGGCTACCGATGGAGCCCGATTCCCGTCCACGAGAAGGGAAGTCGACGACGTCAAGCCCCGGACCTTTCAGGCATTTCTTGACACTCGACGAGTAGCTTCTCCCGGGTCGGCGTGGACTCGTGCGCCCCGCACGGGTCGTCGATCGTCGGCGCGAGAAACGACACGGAGGCGACGACCATCAGCACCATGACGGCTCCCGTGTCGACCGCTCGGGTTGCGGCATCCGCCCCCTTCGCCCACGTGCGGAACCTCCCGTCGCTGACGGGGCTCCGCTGGGCGACGGCGATGCTCATCTTCGGGCACCACCTCATGGCGGTCGAGTACTTCGGCGGACCCGCGGGAACGGTGTGGGCCTTCGTCTTCGAGGCCGGCAAGACCGGGGTGACGCTCTTCTTCATCCTCTCGGGCTTCGTGCTGGCGTGGGGGTTCAAGCCGCAGCAGAGCGCCGGATCGTTCTGGTGGCACCGCTTCGCCCGCATCTACCCCCTGCACGTCGTCGGCGTCGTGCTCGCGCTGATCGCCGCGGCGACCCTCGTGCCCGAGATCCGCACCGACGGCGCCGCCCCGCTCGCGGCCAACCTGCTGCTGGTCAACGGCTGGGTGCCCGACTGGTGGCAGGCCGGCAACCCCGCGAGCTGGTCGCTGGTGTGCGAGGCGTTCTTCTACCTCAGCTTCCCGTTCCTCATCCGCCCCCTCGTGCGCCTGACGAACCGCGCCAAGGCCGTCACGGTCGGCGTGGCCCTCGCGCTCGTCGCCCTGGCGCCGCAGATCGCGGCCCTGTCGCCGGTACCGATGTCGTCGGCATCCACCCCCCTGCTCCGCCTGCCCGAGTTCGTGCTCGGCGTCACCCTCGCGCTGCTCGTGAAGAGCGGGGCCTGGATGCCGCTGCGGCTGCGCTACACCGTGCCGCTGGCCGTCGTCGGCTACGCCCTGTCGGAGGCCCCCGCCGTGCCCGGCACCGACGTTCACCCGGGGCTCGCCGCGACCGTCGGCTTCTACGCCCTGCTGGTCGCCTCGCTCGCCGTCGCGGACGCCCGGGGATGCTCGACCTTCCTCGCCCGCCCGCTGTGGCTGGAGCTCGGCCGCGTGTCGTTCGCCTTCTACCTCGTGCACCTGCTGGTGATCGCGTCGGTGTCGTCGGCGTGGCCCGACGGGCACCCCGAACTGCCCTGGAGCCAGGCCGTGCCGCTCGCGCTCGCCGCGTTCGGCATCGCGCTGGGGCTCGCGTTCGCGATGCACAAGTGGGTCGAGATCCCCGCGCAGCGCTGGCTGCTGCGGTACGACCCGGCGCGGCGGGCGAATGCCCCCTCGGTCGGAGCGGCGGAGGCCGTTCGTTAGGCTCGCGGCATGTACGGCACCCACGCACTCGTCCTTCTGCTCTGGTGGGGCCTCGGCCTCGTCGTGATCGGCGCTGCCCTGTACGTCGTGGTGCGCCTCGCGGTGCTGCACGCGCTGAAGGCGCACACGCGCTGGGTCGAGGGCGGGCAGCGCTGACGCCACGGCGGCGGCGGTTACGAGAACAGGAAGCGCGACGAGAACAGGCCGATCCGCGACGGATCGCCCTGTTCTCGTGACTTCTCCTGTCCTGGTGACAGACGGACGGCCATGGACCCGTCGCACCCGGGTCCATGGCCCGTTCAGCAAGGCCTCGGTACACTTCCCTGTGCCCGAAACACCGCTGAACCCCGACCGCGACACGTCGCCCGCGACGTCGCAGTCGACCGCGATCGACCCCGACGAGCTCGAGATCGCGCTGCGCGTCATCGACGCCGCCTCGTCGCTCGACCCCGAAGACCCCGCCTACATCGCGCTGCGCCGCCAGACCGGCAAGCTCTACAAAGACGTCAAGCGCCAGTCACGCAAAGAGAAGCGCCAGCGCATCGCGGATGCCGACCGTGCCGTCGTCGCCGCCACCGCGACCGGCGCCGCCGACCGCATCGATGACGAGACCCGCGGCATCCCGCTGCAGGCCCGCACGGAGATGCCGTTCGCGGGCGAGCTGATCAAGGCCCGCGCCTGCTATATCTGCAAGCAGGACTACACGCTCGTCGACGCGTTCTACCACCAGCTCTGCCCCGACTGCGCGGCGATGAGCCACGAGAAGCGCGACGCGCGTACCGACCTCACCGGTAAGCGCGCTCTGCTCACCGGCGGCCGCGCCAAGATCGGCATGTACATCGCCCTGCGCCTGCTGCGCGACGGCGCCCACACCACCATCACCACGCGCTTCCCGCGCGACGCGGTGCGCCGCTTCTCGTCGCTGCCCGACAGCGCCGACTGGCTGCACCGCCTCAAGGTCGTCGGCATCGACCTGCGCGACCCCGCCCAGGTGATCGGACTCGCCGAGTCGGTGGAGGCCGACGGCCCCCTCGACATCCTCATCAACAATGCGGCGCAGACCGTGCGCCGCTCGCCCGGCGCCTACAAGCCGCTCGTCGACGCCGAGCTCGCGCCGCTGCCCGACGGCCCGCTGCCCGAGCTGCTCACCTTCGGCCACACCAACGATGCGCACCCGTTGGCGCTGGCGCAGTCGGTGTCGGCGCACCCGATCCTCGCCTCGGCCGCGCGCACCGCCGACGAACTGACCGCCGAGGCCATGGCCGCGGGATCCTCCTCGCTCGAGCGCCTGCTCACCGGAACCGCGATCGACGCGGGCGGCCTCATCCCCGATGAAGACCGCATCAACAGCTGGACGCAGCACGTCGACCAGGTCGAGCCCCTCGAGATGCTCGAGGTGCAGTTGGCCAACATGACCGCGCCGTTCCTGCTCGTCAGCCGCCTGCGGCCGGCGATGGCGGCATCCGCGGCGAAGCGGAAGTACATCGTCAACGTCTCGGCGATGGAGGGCGTGTTCGGCCGCGGATACAAGGGCCCCGGCCACCCCCACACCAACATGGCCAAGGCCGCGCTGAACATGCTGACGCGCACGAGCGCCCGCGAGATGTTCGAGACCGACGGCATCCTGATGACCGCCGTCGACACCGGCTGGATCACCGACGAGCGCCCGCACTTCACCAAGGTGCGCCTGGCCGAAGAGGGCTTCCACGCTCCGCTCGACCTCGTCGACGGCGCGGCCCGCGTGTACGACCCGATCGTGCGCGGCGAGGCCGGCGAAGACCTGTTCGGCATCTTCTTGAAGGACTACAGCAAGAGCTCCTGGTGAGCGCGAGGCTCAGGCCCCGAAGCTCCGTGTGAGCGCGAGGTCCCTGAGCTCGTCGAAGGGTCCGGGAGCCGCGATGGGCTCAACTGCTCCCGGCTCCGCCACGCATCACGCCGGCAGGAAGAACTCGCGGGCGAGCGGGGCGATCTCTATCCCGGATGCCGTGGCGGCGGTGACCCAGCGGAGCTCGGCGATCTCGGCATCCGGAACCGGCTCCTGATCGCCGATGTCCACGCGGAACACGTCGGCGACCACCTCGAAGCCCGGCTCGTTCGCGGCGCTGGCGGAGAACTCTCCGAGCGCCTCGAGGGCGTGGGGGCTCACCCGCAGTCCCACCTCTTCGGCGAGTTCGCGCGTGAGGGTCTCGGCCGGCGTTTCGCCCGCTTCGGGCTTGCCTCCGGGCTGCATGAACGCCGTGGTGCCGGCCTTGCGCACGACCAGAAGACGGCCGTCGGCGTCGGTGATCACCGCGGCCGAGACTCTGATGCGGCGAGGGGCGGTGGCATCCGGATTCACCCCCGCACGCTAGCAGGACCGGGGCGAGGCATCTCGACGTCGAGCGTCCACATAATCGCCACAGGTGCCGAGGAATAGACTGGGCGGCATCGACACCGTCTCTTCGGGGCCCTCCGTGACCACTCCTTCTTCCGCTCGCGCGTTCGACGCGCGACACGTGCAATTGGCGCGCGCCCTTTTCGCGGCGCTCGCGGCGGCGATGATCACGTTCTTGGGAGACCACTCCGCGCCGCTCGGCCTGAGCGTCTTCTCGGGCTTCGCGCTCGCGACCGGCCTGGTCTTCGGGCTTTCGGCCTGGCTCGTCTCGCCGGCCGGGCAACGCGTCACCCCCGTGCTCCTCGCTGTCGTGTCGGTGCTCGCGGGCCTCGTGGCCAGCGTCACCACGTGGCGGTCGACGGGCCTGTTCTTCGGTGTCGTGGTCGCCTGGGCGCTGCTATCCGGCCTGATCGAACTGATCGGTGCGATCCGCGACCGCAAGGCGGGCCGCACCGCGGGCGTGCGCGACGGCGTGCTCATCGGCATCGTGACCCTCGTGCTGGGGGCGGCGCTTCTGCTGCCGTTCCAGCAGTACGCACTCGACTACAGCATCGCCGGCGCGGGGTCGTTCACCCTGACCGGCATCACCATCGCCGTAGGACTCTTCGGCGGGTACGCGGCGGTCGTCGCCGTGTTCCTCGCGATCGCCGGCTTCTCGCCGCGTCGCCCCGAACCCGTTCCGGCCGCATCCCCCGAGGAGGCAGCGTCGTGACCGACAAGCCCACCACCCGTCGCGACCTGATGAAGCCCGTTCAGCTTCTCGGCCTCGCCTTCATCGCGGCGCTGTTCGCGGGTTTCGTCACGCTGATGTCGATGGGCTTCTTCCAGACGCGTCCCGCCGACGAGATCCAGCGCGCCCTCGTCGTCGGCCTCGTCGCCGCCGGCGCGACGTTCATCATCACGCTCGTCTCGCTCGCGCTGCTGCTGCTCGCCGTCGACCCCTCGAAGGTGACCGCGACGGTCGATCGTCCGCTGCTGCTTCCGAAGGACGCTCCGGATGCCGCGGCACCCGGCGCCTCCACCACGCCCGAGGCCCCGGCGAAGCCCACCGCGACGACCGACGGCACCCCCGAGGCGCCGAAGGCCTGACCCCGACCGCCGCTACGCGCGGCGCGGGTCGATCATCGTCATGCCCGCGGGCGACGCCGAGTCCATCGTGGGCAGCAGGTCGGCCGCTTCGCCGAGTCCGACGACGCGTTCGATGAGCTCCTGCGGGCGCAGGGCGCCGCTCTCGATGAGCGACAGCATCTCGGGGTAGTCTGCGGCGGCCATGCCGTGGCTGCCGAGCAGGTCGAGCTCCCACGCGATGACGCGGGCCATCGGCATCCGGGTCATTCCGTCGTCGGTGGGCAGGAGGCCGATCTGCACGTGACGGCCGCGGCGGCGCAGGCTCAGCACGGCGTCGCGCGCGGTCTGGGCGCTGCCGACCGCGTCGACCGAGACGTGGCCACCGCCGCCGGTGATCTCGTGCACGGCGGCGGGGATGTCGGCGCCGTCGGCCACGAGCACGTGTTCGGCGCCGAGTCGTTTGGCTGCCTCGAGGGCCGCGGGCGTGCGGTCGACGGCGATGACGCGTGCGCCGAGCGCGACGCCGATCATCACGGCACTGAGGCCCACCCCGCCGGCGCCGACCACCGTGATCCACTCGCCGGCCTGCACGCGCGCGCGTCCGGTCAGCGCGCGGTACGCCGTGGCGAAGCGGCAGCCGAGGGCCGCGGCGGCCTCGAACGACACGTCATCCGGAATCCGCACGACGTTCGTGTCGGCGGCGCGCAGCACCACGCGCTCGGCGAAGCTGCCCCACTGCGTGAAGCCGGGTTGCTGCTGGTCGGGGCACACCTGCGCGTTGCCGCTCAGGCACCACTCGCACGCCCCGCACCCCATGACGAACGGCACCGTCACACGGTCGCCGACGCTCCAGCGCTGAACGCCCGCGCCCACCTCGACGATCAGTCCGGCCAGTTCGTGCCCCGGAACGTGGGGCAGGGTCACGTCGTCGTGCCCGACCCAGGCGTGCCAGTCGCTCTTGCACAGGCCCGTCGCGTGCACCTCGACCACGACACCGCCGTCGGGCGCCGTCGGGGCCTCGACCTCCCGCACCTCGAGCGGTTCGGCCAGGGCGTCCATGATCATCGCGCGCACGGCATCCATTCTGCCGCGTCCGCTTCCGCGGCATTCGCGTGCCCCGGGTGTGCGTCTCGACAGGCTGTCAGCGCGAAGGCGAGCGCCAGGTCGCCGGTACCCGTTGAATGTCCACGGCACGCCGCACCGCCCGCGAGCGTGCGGCGTGTCGTGAACACTCGACAGGGCCTGGCGCCCGGCACGCAAGGGGCGGGTTACAGCGCGTCGACCACCTGCGACGCCAGGCCCGCGTAGGCGGCGGGGGTCAGCGCGAGCAGGCGCTCTTTCGCGGCGTCGCCGATGTCGAGGCCGCGCACGAACTCCGCGAGCTCGGGCCCGCCGACGCGGCGTCCGCGCGTGAGGTCTTTCAGCAGCGCGTACGGGTCGGTGATCTGCGAGCGGCCCGCGGCGATCTCGGCGCGCACGACGGTCTGGATCGCCTCGGCGAGCACTTCCCAGTTCACGTCGAGGTCGGCCAGCAGCACGTCTTCGGCGAGCGAGATCTCGGTCAGGCCCCGCTGCAGGTTGTCGAGCGCGAGCAGCGAGTGGCCGAAGGCGACGCCGATGTTGCGCTGGGTCGTCGAGTCGGTGAGGTCGCGCTGCATGCGGCTGGTGACGAGGGTGGATGCCAGGGTGCCGAACAACCCGCCCGCGATCTCGAGATTCGCCTCGGCGTTCTCGAAGCGGATCGGGTTGATCTTGTGCGGCATCGTCGACGAACCGGTGGCTCCCGCGACCGGGATCTGGGTGAAGTACCCGAGCGAGATGTAGGTCCAGATGTCGGTGGCGAGGTTGTGCAGGATGCCGCCGGCGTGACGCGCGCGGTCGTACAGCTCGACCTGCCAGTCGTGCGATTCGATCTGCGTCGTGACCGGGTTGAAGCCCAGGCCCAGCGACTCGATGAACGTCCGCGTCAGTTCCGGCCAGTCGACGTCGGGCTCGGCGGCGACGTGCGCCGACCAGGTGCCGGTGGCACCCGAGAACTTCGCGAGGTACTCCCCGGCGTCGAGCTGACGCATGACGCGCTCGAGGCGCCACGCGAACACGCCGATCTCCTTGCCCATGGTGGTGGGCGTGGCGGGCTGGCCGTGCGTGCGCGAGAGCATCGCGGCGTCGCGGTGCTGCTTCGCGAGCTCGGCGAGGGCGGCGGTGACCGAGCGGAGCTTCGGCAGCCACACGCGCTCGACCGCGCGCTGCACGGTCAGGGCGTAGGCGGTGGAGTTGATGTCTTCGCTCGTGCAGGCGAAGTGGGTCAGCTCGGCGAGGGCGGTGAGGCCCAGGGTGTCGAGGCGGTCGCGCACGAGGTACTCGACGGCCTTGACGTCGTGGCGGGTGACCGCCTCTTTCTCTTTCAGCCAGGCGATCTCGTCGGCGCCGAACTCCTCGTACAGGGCGCGCAGGCGCGCACGGTCGGCGTCGGAGACGGGGGAGGTGCCGAAGAGCGAGCGGTCGGTGAGGGCGAGCAGCCACTCGACCTCGACCTCGACGCGGGCGCGGTTGAGTCCGGCCTCCGACAGGTAGTCGCCGAGTTCTGCGACGGTGGCGAAGTAGCGGCCGTCGAGCGGGCTGAGGGGCTGCGGGGGCAGAGAGGACACGGGTCTCCCGGTGGTCGCGCGAGCGGTCAGCTCGCGGAACGGATGGCGGGCTCGAGCTGCCGGAACAGGGCCCTGCTGGCGCGTTCGATCATACCGAGCACCTCGTCGAACATCGGCGGCCCGGCGTAGTAGGGGTCGGGCACGTCGAGGGTCTCGGCGTCGGGGAGGAACGACTGCAGCAGAGCGATCTTGTCGGCGTCGTCGTCGTCGCGCGCCCACCCGCGCAGAACGCGTTCGTGACTGCGGTCGAGGGCGACGACGAGGTCGTTGCGCTCGAAGTCGGAGTACTGGAACTGCCGCGCGCGATGCGCGGATCCGTCGTACCCGAGGCGGTCGAGGGCGGCGAGCGTGCGATGGTCGGCGCGCTCGCCCACGTGCCAGTCGCCGGTGCCCGCGGAGCTCGAGACCACGTGCGAGCCGAGGCCCGTGGCATCCGCGATCCGACGGAAGACGACTTCGGCCATGGGGGAGCGGCAGATGTTGCCGCTGCAGACGAACACGACGCGGAAGGGCGCGTCGGGATTCGCAGTCATCCCTCCATCATGGCGGGGATGCGCCCCCAGCGCATCAGCGGCGGTCGCGCTCTTCGCGCCGCGGCCGGAACAGGCCGCCCAGCAGCGCGTTGATGATGCCGATCAGCAGCGCGGCGACGACCGTGAGCCAGAACTCCCCGGTGCGCAGGCCCCAGTCCCAGTTCTCGGTGATGATCGCCGTCAGCCACAGCAGGAAGCCGTTGATGACGAGCGAGATGAGCCCGAGCGTGAGGATGTAGAGCGGGAACGCGACGATCTTCACCACCGTGCCGACGATGGTATTGACCAGGGCGAAGATGAGCCCGACCAGCAGCAGGGTGAGCAACACCTGCAGCCACTCGCCCGGGGCGAACGGGATGAGCCGCACCTGCAGGGCGGGCAGCAGCGTGACGATCCAGATGGCGAAGGCGTTGACGGCGACGCGGACGACGAAGCGCATGGCCCCATCGTGGCACGCACCCCTGACATCGGCAGCCCCCGCCCGGTTAGGCTCGCGGATGTGAGTGAAGAGTCGGTTCTGCCCCGCATCCGCCCCGAGATCGCCGCGCTGCCCGCGTACCGGCAGGGCCGCCAGGCGAGCCCCGACGCGTTCAAGCTCTCGAGCAACGAGAACCCCTTCGAACCGCTCCCCGGCGTTCTCGACGCGGTGCGGGCCACGGGGGCCTTCAATCGGTATCCGGATGCCACGGCCTCGCGCCTTCGCGAGCGTCTCGCCGCGCGGTACGGCGTCTCGCCCGACGAGGTGCACGTCGCCGCCGGCAGCGTGTCGATCCTCGCCCAGCTGCTGCTGGCCACCTCGGGTCCCGGCGACGAGGTCGTCTACGCCTGGCGCTCGTTCGAGGCCTATCCCTCGCTCGTTGCGGTGTCGGGGGCGACGAGCGTGCAGGTGCCGCTGACCGCCGACGCGCGTCACGACCTTCCCGCGATGGCCGCCGCGATCACCGACCGCACGCGTCTGGTGATCGTCTGCAGCCCCAACAACCCCACGGGTCCGACCGTCGGCTACGACGAGTTCGCCGCGTTCGTCGACGCGGTGCCGCGCGACGTGTTGATCGTGCTCGACGAGGCGTACGCCGAGTTCGTCACCGACGCGGCCTCGGTCGAAGGCGGTCGCGTGCGCGCGGTGCTCGCCCGGCCCAACATCGTGATGCTCCGCACCTTCTCGAAGGCCTACGGGCTGGCGGGCCTGCGCGTCGGCTACGCGATCGGCCACACGCGCGTGCTCGACGCCGCGCGCAGCACCGCCATTCCGCTGTCGGTCACCGCGGCGGGCGAGGCGGCGGCGCTGGCCAGCCTCGACGCCGAGAGCGAGCTGCTGCACCGCGTCTCGGTCATCGCCGAGCGCCGCGACCGACTGGTCGACCGCCTGCGCGAGAGCGGCTGGGGCGTCCCCGACGCGCAGGGCAACTTCGTCTGGCTCGCGGCGGGCGAGCGCACGCTCGAGGTCGCCGCGGCGTTCGAGGAGGCGGGCCTGATCGTGCGCCCGTTCGCGGGAGACGGCATCCGCATCTCGATCGGTGAAGAAGAGTCGCTCGA
This sequence comes from Microbacterium sp. BH-3-3-3, assembly GCF_007679045.1. GTDB lineage: Bacteria > Actinomycetota > Actinomycetes > Actinomycetales > Microbacteriaceae > Microbacterium > Microbacterium algihabitans. The sequence goes on from NZ_VEFS01000001.1 coordinate 1,498,903, forward strand.
CCGCGTGGTCGAGGTCGCCGCCGCGACGGCCCCGCGCCGCACAGGTCCCTGAGCTTGTCGAAGGGCCGGGGACCCGCTGTGGCCCCGGTGGCTTCGACAGGCTCAGCCACCTCGCGGCGCACAGGTCCCTGAGCTTGTCGAAGGGCCGGGGACCCGCGGATGCCCCGGTGGCTTCGACAGGCTCAGCCACCTCGCGCCGTACAGGTCCCTGAGCTTGTCGAAGGGCCCGGGACCCGCTGTGGCCCCGGTGGCTTCGACAGGCTCAGCCACCTGGCGCGG
>NZ_VEFS01000001.1:1499277-1668637 GCF_007679045.1 Microbacterium sp. BH-3-3-3
CCGCACAGGTCCCTGAGCTTGTCGAAGGGCCCGGGACCCGCTGTGGCCCCGGTGGCTTCGACAGGCTCAGCCACCTGGCGCGGCACAGGTCCCTGAGCGTGTCGAAGGGCCCGGGACCCGCTGTGGCCCCGGTGGCTTCGACAGGCTCAGCCACCTGGCGCGGCACAGGTCCCTGAGCTTGTCGAAGGGCCCGGGACCCGCTGTGGCCCCGGTGGCTTCGACAGGCTCAGCCACCTGGCGCTGCACAGGTCCCTGAGCTTGTCGAAGGGCCCGGGACCCGCTGTGGCCCCGGTGGCTTCGACAGGCTCAGCCACCTGGCGCGGCACAGGTCCCTGAGCTTGTCGAAGGGCCCGGGACCCGCTGTGGCCCCGGTGGCTTCGACAGGCTCAGCCACCTGGCGCTGCACAGGTCCCTGAGCTTGTCGAAGGGCCCGAGACCCGCGGATGCCCGGTGGCTTCGACAGGCTCAGCCACCTCGCGCGGCACAGGTCCCTGAGCTTGTCGAAGGGACCGGGCCCCGCCTCGGCGGCACAGCACGGCGTCTCTTTGTCGACAACGGACGCCGAATCGCGGCATCCGTTGTGCACCTCATGCGGTCTCGCGCATAGGTCGCGCGTTAGCGTGGGTTCATGACCCCGCTCGACGACCCCGCTCTCGTGCGCGTTCTGGCAGCCGACGGCACGCTGGCGCCCACGCCCGCGGCCGAGCGCTACCTGCCGCTCATCGACGCCCTGACCGACGCCGAACTCGAGACCTTCTACCGCGACATGGTCTCGATCCGCGCGTTCGACGTGCAGGCCACCAACCTGCAGCGCCAGGGGCAGCTCGCCCTGTGGCCGCCGTCCTTCGGGCAAGAGGCAGCGCAGGTCGGCTCCGCTCGTGCGGCCCGCGCGCAGGACCACGTCTTCCCCTCGTACCGCGAGCACGTGGTCACCCGCATCCGCGGCGTCGACCCGCTCGACATCATCCGCCTCATGCGCGGACTCACCCACGGCGGGTGGGACCCGACAGACCCCAAGAACGGCAACACGCACATCTACACGCTCGTGCTCGGTGCGCAGACGCTGCACGCCACGGGCCTGGCCATGGGCCTGGTGTTCGACGGCAAGAGCGGCAGCGGAGACCCCGAGCGCGACGAGGCCGTGATCGTCTACTACGGCGACGGCGCCTCGAGCCAGGGCGACGTGCACGAGGCCATGGTCTTCGCCGCGAGCTTCCAGACCCCCGAGGTGTTCTTCCTGCAGAACAACCAGTGGGCCATCTCGGTGCCGGTCGCGACGCAGTCGCGCTCGCCGCTGTACAAGCGCGGTGAGGGCTACGGCATCCCGAGCCTGCAGGTCGACGGCAACGACGTGCTCGCGAGCTACGCCGTGTCGAAGCTCGCCCTCGACGAGGCGCGCGCCGGTGGCGGTCCCCGCTCGATCGAGGCGATGACCTACCGCATGGGCGCGCACACCACGAGCGACGACCCCACCAAGTACCGCACCTCTGACGAAGAGGAGGCGTGGGCGCAGCGCGACCCGATCGCCCGCATGCGCGCCTACCTCGAAGGACGCGGCGCCCCGCAGCAGTTCTTCGACGACGCGGATGCCGAGGGCGCGGCCCTCGCCGACGACGTGCGCGTGCGCACGAACGAGCTCGGCGGCATTCCGCGCGTGCACATGTTCGAGAGCGTCTACTCCGAGGCCCACGCGGTGATCGCCGAGGAGCAGCGCTGGCTCGACGACTACGAGACCTCGATGGAAGGGGGCGCGCAGTGACCGACAACATGCCGATCAGCCGCGCGTTGAACGCCGGACTCCGTCGTGCGCTCGAGACCGACGACCGCGTGCTGCTCATGGGAGAGGACATCGGCCCGCTCGGCGGCGTCTTCCGCGTGACCGAGGGCCTGCAGAAAGACTTCGGTCCGCGCCGGGTCATCGACTCCCCGCTCGCGGAGTCGGGCATCGTCGGCACGGCGATCGGTCTCGCGATGGGCGGCTTCAAGCCGGTGCTCGAGATCCAGTTCGACGGCTTCGTCTTCCCCGCCTTCGACCAGATCACCTCGCAGCTGGCGAAGATCACGAACCGCCACGAGGGCGGGGTGCGCATGCCCGTCGTCATCCGCATCCCCTACGGCGGACACATCGGCGCGGTCGAGCACCACCAGGAGAGCCCGGAGGCGTATTTCACGCACACCCCGGGTCTGCGCGTGGTGAGCCCCTCGAACGCGAACGACGCCTACTGGATGATGCAGCAGGCGATCGCCTCGCCCGACCCCATCGTCTTCCTCGAGCCCAAGGCCAAGTACTGGCAGAAGGGCGAGGTCGACCTCGAGGCCCCCGCGCTGCCGCTGCACGCGAGCCGCATCGTGCGCCGCGGCACCGACGTCACGCTCGTCGGTCACGGGGCGATGGTGACGACCCTGCTGCAGGCGGCAGCCCTTGCCGAGAGCGAGGGGACGAGCTGCGAGGTCATCGACCTGCGATCGCTCTCGCCGGTCGACTACGGCCCCCTGCTCGACTCGGTGCGCCGCACCGGCCGCATGGTCTACGCGCAGGAGGCGCCGGGCTTCACCTCGCTCGGCTCCGAGATCGCCGCGACCGTCATGGAGAAGGCCTTCTTCGCGCTCGAGGCGCCCGTGCTGCGGGTCTCGGGCTTCGACGTGCCCTTCCCGCCCGCGAAGCTCGAAGGCACCTACCTGCCCGACGCCGACCGCATCCTCGAGGCCGTCGACCGGTCTCTGGCGTACTGACCCGCTCTTCCTCTCCCCGCCATGAACCGCGAGACTGCAACTCGCTGACGAATCCGCGACAGCCTGTCACCGTTTCGTCAGCGAGATGAAGTCTCGCGAGCAAAGGACACCACCGTGACCGAGCAGACCTTCGTTCTCCCCGACGTCGGAGAAGGCCTCACCGAGGCCGAGATCGTGCAGTGGCGCGTGGCGCCCGGTGACTCCGTCGCCGTCAACGACGTGATCGTCGAGATCGAGACGGCCAAGTCGCTCGTCGAGCTGCCGTCGCCCTACTCGGGCACGGTCGGCGAGCTCCTGGCATCCGAGGGTTCCACCGTCGAGGTCGGCGCCCCGATCATCACGATCGGATCGGCGGATGCCGGCACCCCGGCCCCCGCAGAACCGGTGAGCGTCCCCGAGCCCAGCGACCCCGGCGGGGCCGTGCTCGTCGGCTACGGCACGGGTGGAGCGGTGTCGTCTCGGCGTCGAACCCTTCGACAGGCTCAGGGACCGTCCGCCGAGCGCCCGGTCAAGGCATCCGTCGGTGTCGTCGCCAAACCCCCGATCCGCAAGCTCGCCCGCGACCTCGGCGTCGACTTGTCGGCCGTCACGCCCAGCGGACCCGCCGGTGAGGTGACCCGCGACGACGTCGTGAAGCACGCCGAGCAGGCCAGCGTTTTCCGCAACATCGAGACGCCCGAGTGGGGCACCGTGCGCGAGGAGACGATCGCGGTGGCCGCTCCCGCAGCGCCCGCCCCCGCGGCATCCGCCCCCGCCCCGGCCGCCGATGCCCGCGAGGAGTCGATCCCCGTCCGCGGCGTGCGCAAGGCGACCGCCAACGCGATGACTTCGAGCGCGTACTCGGCGCCGCACGTGTCGGTGTGGGTCGACGTCGACGCCTCGCGCACGATGGAGCTCGTCAAGCGCCTGAAGGCCTCGCCCGACTTCGCCGACGTGAAGATCTCGCCGCTGCTGATCATGGCGCGCGCCGTGATCTGGGCTCTGCGCCGCACGCCGATGATCAACGCCGCGTGGGTCGACACCGAAGACGGCGCGCAGATCTCGGTGCGCCACTACGTCAACCTCGGCATCGCCGCCGCGACCCCCCGCGGCCTGCTCGTGCCGAACATCAAGGACGCGCAGTCGATGAACACGCGCGAGCTCGCCAAGGCGCTCGAGAACCTCACGCTCACCGCGCGCGAGGGCAAGACAAGCCCCGCCGACCAGACCGGCGGCACGTTCACGATCACGAACATCGGTGTGTTCGGAGTGGATGCCGGCACCCCGATCATCAACCCGGGTGAGGCCGGCATCATCGCGCTCGGCGCGATCCGTCAGAAGCCGTGGGTCGTCGACGGCGAGGTGCGTCCCCGCTGGGTGACCACGGTGTCGGGCTCGTTCGATCACCGCGTGGTCGACGGCGACGGGATCTCGCGGTTCATCGCCGACGTGGCATCCGTGCTCGAGGAGCCGGCGCTGCTGCTGGACTGACAGACCCGCTCCACGCGGTAAAGGGCAATACTTTACCCGCAAGGATGCTCCTCGGGTAGAGTATTACCCATGGGGCGTCAACAAATCGGCATGACGCGTGTCGCGGAAGACGCGGTCGCCGTGCTCGGGCAACAGATCCGTCTCGCTCGTCTGGCGCGGGGGATGACAGCGGAACACCTGGCGGGGTCCGCCGGGGTCTCGCGCAAGACACTGACCGCGATCGAGAACGGCAGTGCCGCAGCAAGCATCGGCAACGTCTTCAAGGTCGCGTCGATCGTCGGAGTCCCCCTCTTCGGCGTCGATGATCCGAGCGAGCTCCTGGCGCTTCGGCGCCGCGGAGAGGAACGGCTCGCACTGCTGCCGCGCCGCGTGACCCCGCCGCGAGAAGGCGATGACGATGGTCTCGACTTCTGACGTCTTCGTCTGGGTATGGCTGCCGGGAGAGACCGATCCGGTGCCGGCCGGACGGCTCCGCTTGCGCCCACCCTCCCTCTGTCGTCGAAGAGTTTCGCCCCCACCGGGTCGATGGGATTGCCGGGGGCGCTGAGGGACGCCTCGCCGGACGCCTGGGGGAGACGCGTCGTCCAGTACCAGGTCACGGGCGAGCGGGGAGATCAGGTCGACACCGGCGATCTGGACGAGCGCACGTATCTGCTGCACTCGGCGTCAAACCGCTTCGGTGCCATCGACTTCCAGGCGTCGTCGAGCGCGTACGTCCCACGGGAGGCGGCATCGGCGTCTCTCTCCGAGCTCCTCGACGCGGCCGACATCGTGGAGGGCGGTGGTGAGCTGCCGTTCGAGCTCGAGCGCGCTCTGCTGAGTGGAACGGCGATGGGAGGCGCACGTCCCAAGACCGTGATCGAGGAGGGCGGACGGCAGTACATCGCGAAGTTCACGGCATCCAATGACCACTTCCCCGTCGTCGGTGCCGAAGCGGCGAGCATGTTCCTCGCGAAGAAGGCCGGACTGGACGTCGCATCGACCCGTGTCGTGCGCGCGCTCGGGCGGACGGTCCTCCTCGTCGGGCGCTTCGATCGCACCGCCGTCGGCGGTCGGATCCTCGCGTCGAGCGCACTGACTCTGACCGGGCTGGACGAACTCCAGGCTCGTAGTGGCACCTACGTCGACTTCCTCGACGCCCTCCGTCGCTGGGGGGCTCCGGCGGGTACCGCTGAAGAGCTCTTCGCGCGAGTCGCTTTCAACATGGCCATCTCCAACTCAGACGACCATCTGCGAAATCATGCGGCTCTCTGGGACGGGGTGAGCGCGCGCCTCAGCCCCGCGTACGACCTCTCGCCGATGAGTCGCAGCGGCGAGACCGCGTCGCAAGCGATCGCCTACGACCGCACGGGATCGAAGCGGAACAGCTTCACAGACCTCCTCGCCGCGCGTCACCTCTACGACCTCACCGCGTCTGACGCCGAGGCGATCGTCGCTCGGATCGACGACGCCATCCGGACTTACTGGGAGGAGGCGGCGGATCATGGACTGCTGACGGCGGGCGAGCGGCGTCTGCTCTGGGGGAGGCAGTTCCTCAACCCGGGAACTCTGTACGGCTTTCGCGACTACTGATCGGCGCGTACGACAGAGGGATCGAGGCGGCGCTCAACCACGCCGAGCAGGCGCGCTTGCGCGGTTGCTCGCGCGAGGTGTGGGCCTCAGGTCAGATCGACGATCGCCGAATCCGCATTCTTCTTCACCGACTCAATGCCGTTGGCCGCCGCCGCTTTGGTCGTATAGGCCTCGGAACTCGCGATGATCTCGCCGTTCGCTGCTTTCAGGCGAAACCGGAATTGGCCGTTCGGGGATTTGTAGAGCTCGAATTTGCCCGCCATGTCAGCTCCTTTGCTAGACGGGAACATCATCAGCCCGCGTGCATTCCCCCGCAAGAGGGGTGGAGGGCTCAGGGCAGCGAGGGGTGCTTTTCGACCGGCGTCGACCGCGTGGGGATCAGCAACGCCAGCACCAGCGCGATCGCCGCAGCCCCGATGCCCATGAGGAACGACACCTGGAATGCCTGCGAGGTCGGGACACGCGTGTCACCCGAACCGGTCGACAGCGTCGCGAGCACGACGCCGACGATCGCGGCGGCGGTGCTCGTGCCCAGCGAACGGGCGAGGGCGTTGAGGCCGTTCGAGGCGCCGGTCTCGCTCGGCGGAACGGCGCGCATGATGAGCATGGGCATGGCGGCGTAGCCGAAGCCGATGCCGAAACCGATGAGGATGTTCGCCACGATGAAGTGCCAGACCTCGGTCGAGAAGATGAGGCTGAAGCCGTAGGCGAGGATCAGCGAGATCGAGCCGGCGATCAGCAGCACGCGCGGGCCGATCGTGCGGGCGAGAGTGCCCGAGATCGGCGAGAGCACCATCATCACCAGGCCCGACGGCATGACCACGAGGCTCGCGGCCAACAGCGACAGGCCGAGGCCGACGCCGGTGGCGACGGGCAGCTCGAGCATCTGCGGGTACGCGACGTTCGAGGTGAAGAGGGCGAAGCCCATCGCGACGGATGCCAGGTTGGTGAGCAGCACCGGGCGGCGCGCGGCGACGCGGAGGTCGAGCAGCGGATTGTCGACGCGCAGCTCGTACCAGCCCCACACGAGCAGGACGAGGATGCCGCCGATGGCGAGGCCGAGCGTCAGCGGCGACGTCCAGCCCCAGGAGTTGCCGCGCGAGACGGCGAGGAGCACGCCGATCAGACCGATCGCGAGGCCGACGGCACCGAGGTAGTCGAAGCGCCCGGCGGTGCGAAGCACGCTGACGGGGACGATCCAGAGGATCAAGACGAAGACGATCGCGCCGAGGGCTCCGGCGATCCAGAACAGCCAGTGCCAGTCGGTGTTCTCGGCCACGAGCGCGCTGATCGGCAGCCCCAGGGCGCCGCCGACGCCGAGCGTCGCGCTCATGAGGGCGATCGCGCTGTCGACGCGGTTCTCGTGCAGCACGTCGCGCATGATCGAGATGCCCAGCGGCACCACGCCGACCACGGCGCCCTGCAGCGCGCGGCCGATGATCATGCCGATGATCCCGGTCGACAGAGCCGCCACGACTGAGCCGAGCATCATCACGACCAGCAGCACGAGCACGATGCGGCGCTTGCCGTACATGTCGCCGAGGCGGCCCGCGATGGGGGTGATGACGGCCGCGGCCAGCAGCGTCGAGGTCACGACCCAGGCGGTGTCGTCGCGCGAGGCGTTCAGCAGTTGCGGCAGCTGCGACTGGATCGGCACCACGAGGGTGAACATGAACGACGAACACAGGCCGGCGAGGGCCAGGATCGCGACGACCAGACCCTGGGGGCTGTTCCGGGACAATCTCTTACGCGCGTTTTCATCCCGTGACATCGCTGTCCAGGCTACGCCTTCGCTGTGAGCCCGCGGGTCGGTGAGGCGTGCGATCATCGCCGATGCGCCGGCATCCGCCCAATCGATTACCCCGCGTGACAGCCCGTTACCGGCCGTAACGCGTCGAATTCGGATCCCGGATGCCGCGTGCTGACGTGGTCTCATGACTTCACGCCGCACCGCACGCCTGGCCACGATCCTCAGTGCTTCCGCCGCCGCCCTCATGCTGACCCTGACCGGTTGCGCCGGGGGAGCGGCATCCGGAGACGACTCCTCGCGCATCGTGCTCGGAGCCGACGACGGCACCGAGGCGCACTGGACCGTGCTGAAGCAGAAGCTGGCCGACGAGGGCATCGACCTCGAGGTCCGCACCATCAACGACGGCGTGCAGCTCAACCAGGGCGTGCAAGACGGCGAGCTCGACGTGAACCTCTTCCAGCACCTCATCTACCTGTCGCAGTTCAACGTCGAGAACAACGGCTCGCTCGTGCCGGTCGGCGCGACCGCGGTGTACCCGCTCGCGCTGTACTCGGAGCAGTACCGCGACGTGAAAGACCTGCCCGAGGGCGCGACCGTGGCGATCCCCAACAACGCCACCAACCTCGCGCGCGGCCTGCTCAACCTGCAGACGGCGGGGCTGCTCACCCTCAAGGACGGCGGCAATGCCCTCTCGACCCCGGCCGACATCGAGTCGACGAAGGTGAAGCTGCTGCCCGTCGACACGAACCAGACGGTGACCGCGCTCAAGGACGGCAGCGCCCAGGCCGCGATCGTCAACAACACGCAGGCGCAGAAGGGCGGGCTCGGCGACGAGCTCATCATCTTCAAGGAAGACCTCGACAACCCGCAGCTCGCCCCGTACATCAACGCCTTCGTCACGCGCGACGACAAGAAGGACGACCCCCGCTGGGCCAAGCTCGTCGAGGCATACCACTCGCCCGAGGTCGAGGCCGCGGTCACCGAGCTGAACCAGGGCAACCTGCAGTTCAAGACCGAGTGGACCGGCGCGCAGCTGACCGAGGAGCTCACCAGCCTCGAGGATGCCGTCAAGGCGCAGAACGGATGACCGCGGTCATCGAGCTGCGGGGGGTCACCAAAAGCTTCCGCACCGATCGCCGCACCTCCACCACCGCCGTCGACGACGTGTCGCTGACGGTGGAGGAGGGGTCGATCGTCGGGATCATCGGGTACTCCGGGGCGGGCAAATCGACGCTCGTGCGGCTCCTCAACGGGCTCGAGCAGCCGACGTCGGGCACCGTCGAGGTGCTGGGCGTGGATGTGGGGGATGCCAGCGAGTCGACCCTGCGCGACCTGCGGCGCCGCGTGGGCATGATCTTCCAGCAGTTCAACCTCTTCACCTCGCGCACGGTCGCGGCCAACGTCGCGTACCCGCTGAAGGTGGCGGGGTGGAAGAAGGTCGACCGCGACAAGCGCGTGGCCGAGCTGCTCGACTTCGTGGGGATCGGCGACAAGGCCAAGCAGTACCCGCGGCGCCTGTCGGGCGGGCAGAAGCAGCGCGTGGGCATCGCGCGGGCGATCGCGACCGACCCGCGCATCCTGCTCGCCGACGAGGCGACCAGTGCCCTCGACCCGCAGACCACGGCCGAGGTGCTCGACCTGCTGCGCGAGATCAACCGGCGCCTGGGCATCACGATCGTCGTCATCACGCACCAGATCTCGATCGTGCACGAACTGTGCGATCAGGTCGTCGTGATGGACGGCGGCCGCGTCGTCGACAGCGGCGACACCTACCGCGTGTTCGCGCACCCGCGCGCCGAGCTCACGAAGCGATTCGTGGCGGCCGTCACCCAGGGCGTCCCCTCGGGCGAGGCGCTGACGGCGCTCGCCGCGGGCGGCGGCGACCTGGTGAGCGTCGAGATCAACGAGTTCTCCAGCGAAGACGTTTCCGCCGTGTTCCACCGCCACGGCGTGCGCCACTCGGTCGTCTACGGCGGGGTGACCGACGTGCTGGGCCGGCAGCTCGGCACTCTCACCTACCGCGTGCACACCGACGACCTCCCGGCCGTCGTGTCGGAGCTGCGCGCGCACACCGACGTCACCGTGCCCGTTCGGGAGGTGACCGCGTGAACAAGTGGGACACCCTCACCCCGGTGCTGCTGCAGTCGATCGGCGAGACCGTCTACATGGTCGCCGTCTCGCTGGCCATCTCCGGCGTCGCGGGCCTCGCGATCGGGGCGCTGCTGTACGCCACGCGGCCGGGCAACCTCTTCGCCAACCGCGTCGTGTTCTTCGTCGCGAACCTGGTGATCAACCTCATCCGGCCGATCCCGTTCATCATCTTCCTCACCGCGGTCGCCCCGGTCACCCGTGCCGTGACGGGATCGACCCTCGGGACGGATGCCGCGATCGTGCCCATCACGATCATGGCCACGGTCGTGATCGCCCGCGTCGTCGAACAGAACCTCGTGGCCGTTGACCCGGGAACCGTCGAAGCGGCACGGGCCGTGGGCGCGCGCCGCATCGGCGTGCTGTTCGGCGTCGTCATCCCCGAGGCGCTCGCCCCGCTGATCCTCGGCTACACGTTCATGTTCATCGCTGTCGTCGACATGTCGGCGATGGCCGGATACATCGGCGGCGGCGGGCTCGGCAACTTCGCGATCATCTACGGCTACCAGCAGTTCAACCAGCAGGCGACGTGGGTGACGGTCGCGATCATCGTCGTCATCGTGCAGGTCGGCCAGCTGATCGGCAACGCTCTGGCGCACCGCATCCTGCGCCGCTGACGGCGGCGCGAGCGGGGGTGGCACGGGCGGGCCGCGCGCCCCCGCAGCCCGCCTACCCTCGGAGGATGAGCCTCCCCCGCACCTTCGCCCGCTGGCTGCTCGGTGCCGCACTCGTCTTCACCGGCACCGCGCACCTGACGTTCGCCCGTGACGACTTCGTCGCTCAGGTGCCGTCATGGCTTCCGCTTCCGGTGGATGTCACGGTCGTGGCATCGGGCGTCGTCGAGATCGCGCTGGGACTCGCCCTCCTCTTCCTCGGCCGCTGGCGCGTCGCCGTCGGCTGGATCGTCGCGGCCTTCTTCGTCGCGATCTTCCCCGGCAACATCGAGCAGTTCGTCCGGGGCACCGACGCCTTCGGCCTCGACACCGACCTCGCCCGCGGCATCCGTCTGCTCTTCCAGCCCCTGCTGGTCGTCTGGGCGCTCTGGTCGACCGGAGCGTGGAAGGCCTGGCGCACGCGACGTCGAGCCCGCTGAGTCGCATCCCGCATCCCGCGCGCGCCCGGTATCGATTTCGTCTCGACATTTCCCGCCCACGCATGCTGCATTCGTAATCCGTCCAGGCGCATTCGGCGCGGTCGGTCGAGCTGCATTCCCCTGAATAGACTCGCGAGGTTGTCTTAATGGGGGAAGGGGAATCCATGCGATTCCGAAAAGCAATGATCCACGCGAACGCGGCGGTGGCCGCATGACCGACGCGACCCCGGGCTGGTACCCCGACACCGAGACCCCCGGTCGCCTGCGCTGGTGGGACGGCCGCCAGTGGACGAACGACTTCACGCCGCTGCCGCCGGCTCCCACCGTGACCACGACGCCCCCGCCGGCGACCCGACGCGAAGCGCGCGGCTGGATCTCGCGCGTCCCCACGTGGGGCTGGATCGTCGCCGGCCTCGTGCTGCTCGTCGCCCTCTGGCTGCTCGCCCCCTTCGTCGGGCTGGTCGCCCTCGTGGTGCTCATCACCGGCATCGTCGCGCTCGCGCGCAACACCCCGACCTGGCTGCGCTTCCGTTCGCGCTCGAGCGCCGCGATCTGGACCGTCGCCGCCGTCGTCGCGTTCGCCGTCGCGGGCGGCATCACCACGGCCACCTCGCCGAAGGCCGCGACCCCGGTCGCCCAGGCGGAGCCCGTCGCCACGGCGTCGCAGGAGCCGTCGCCGTCGGCCACGCCCACGGCATCCGCCACCCCCTTCGCCGACGACCAGGCCGCGCTCGCCGCGTTCGCGGGGCAGGCGGGAACCGTCGCCGACGCCTCGGCCACCACCGACAAGGCCGCGCTCGCGGTGCTCGACACGCTCGCCGTGAAGGGCCGCGCGCCCAAGACCGGCTACGACCGCGACCAGTTCGGCCAGCGGTGGCTCGACGTCGACCGCAACGGATGCGACACCCGCAACGACATCCTGGGCCGCGACCTGACCGACGCCGTGCGCTCGGGCGCCTGCCGCGTGACCGGCGGCACCCTCGCCGACCCCTATACGGGCACGAGCATCGCGTTCGTGCGGGGTCAGGGAACCTCCGAGCTCGTGCAGATCGACCACGTCGTGGCGCTGTCGGACGCCTGGCAGAAGGGGGCGCAGCAGCTCACCGCCGACCAGCGCGCGAGCTTCGCGAACGACCCGCTCAACCTGCTCGCGGTCGACGGATCCGCCAACGCGCAGAAGGGCGACGGCGATGCCGCGACCTGGCTCCCGGCCCAGAAGTCGTACCGCTGCACGTACGTCGCGGCGCAGATCGCGGTGAAGGCGACCTACGGCCTGTGGGTGACCGAGGCCGAGCGCGACGCCATGAAGCGCGTGCTCGAGAGCTGCCCCGACCAGGTCGTGCCCACCTCGGCCTTCGCAGCGCCCGCACCCGTTGCGGCGCCCGAGCCCGCCCCGGTCGTCGAGCCGGTCGCCGTCGAGCCCGCGCCGGCCCCCGCTCCTGCGCAGCCCGCTCCCGCCGAGCCCGCACCCGCTCCGGCGCCGGTCGAGCAGGCGCCGGCTCCGGCTCCGGTCGAGAACGTGTACTACGAGAACTGCACGGCCGTGCGCGCGGCAGGCGCCGACCCGATCTACGAGGGTCAGCCCGGCTACAGCCGCAAGCTCGACCGCGACGGCGACGGAGTCGCCTGCGAGTGACGCACCCGCCGCTCGCCCGTTGAGCGTCCAGAACACGCCGCTCCCTCCGCAGGGACGCGGCGTGTTCTGGACACTCGACAAGAGGGCGGGCGGATGCCGACACCTCGGCCCCGCGCGCAGAGACGGGCCGCGCGAGCCCGGCCCTCAGCCCGCGCGCGTCAGCCCGAGGATGCAGCCCTCGACCGCGGCGACGCGCACCCGCTGGGTGTCGGCGTGCAGCACGCTCTGGCTCACCGCCCCGACGTGGGCGGCGACGACCGCGCGTGTGAAGAGCGCGGGGTCGATCACGGGGTGCAGGCCGATCCGCGCGAGGCACTCGACCAGCAGCGGCTGCAGCGTGTCGTGGAAGTGGTCGGTGTGCGCGGTGAGCAGCATCCGGACTTCCTCGTCGTGACGTGCGCGCGTGATGAGCACCGAGCGGATCGCGTACCACTTCTCCTCGGGCGGGAGCCCCTCGACGACGCCGCGCACGATGTCGTCGAGGGTCGGCTCGTCGCTGCTGCGGGCGTCGCCGAGCATGTCGCTGAGCAGCTCGAAGACCAGCTCGGCCTGCTGCTCGTAGACCGCGAAGAACACCTCGTCGACCGAGCGGAAGTTCGAGTAGAACGCCCCGCGGGTGTATCCCGCGCGCCGCGTGATGGCCTCGACGCTCACCGACGTGCTGCCGGTCTCGTCGAATATCGCCTCGGCGGCCGCGATCAGCGCCGTGCGGGTGCTGCTGCGGCGTCGCACGGGCTTCGGCGCCTCAGCGGGGGTGGTCGTCACGGGCTCCACGTTACGCAGCAGCGGCGCGGTTCACCTCGTCGAGGTAGTCGAAGACCGGGCGGACGGGGGCGAGCGTCAGGTCGGTGACGATGTGCGAGGCGCTGACGATCTCGCGCACGGGGAGGTCGGCCATCGGTGCGAGCGCGTGCTCGAACAGCTGCAGGCGGGCGGGTCCGGTCCACGCCTCCTTCACGACGATGTCGGTGATCTCGGTGCGCACGAGGTGGGCCGCGCGCATGCCCTGGGTGAATACGTCGGGCACGAGCTTGACCATGAAGGTCGGCACGGTGATCTGCGCCTTCGCCTCGTCGAGGTCGAGCGGCTCCCACTTGTAGCCCATGGTCGCGGTGGCCACGCGCTCGCTGCCGCGATCGAGGGTGCCGACGAGGGCGCCCTGGTCGACGCGCAGGTCGGGGGTGCCGGTCACCTTCGGGTAGGCGCTGAGCTCACGCCCCGACACGGTGGCGGCGAAGTTGTCGAGGTACATCGCGTGCAGGTACTCGCCGCGCTCTCCGTCGAGGGTGACGGGGATCGCCTGACCCGACTCGACGTACGGGCCGTAGCCGTCGACCTCGCCCATCTTCATGACCTCGAAGCGCACGAGCGGCTCGTCGATCTCGAGGGGCTCCGGAACCACGGCGCGCAACGCGTCGGCATCCGTTCGATAGACGACGTTGAAGTACTCGCGGTCGATGAAGCGCGTGACCCGCAGCGGGTAGACGGGGGCGGTCAGCGGCGTGGTGCCGCGGCGGAGCATCTCGAGGGGGTTCATCGGTCATCACCTGTTCAGTACGAAGTGTATTAAGTACAGTGTGTATCGAGAGGTTCGCATCCGCAAGGCGACCCTCTGCTCCACGAGAGGAAACGACATGAGCGTCCAGCTGCCCCAGAACATCGACACCCGACCCGTCACCGTGATCGGGGGTGGCACGCTCGGTCGTCGCATCGCGCTGATGTTCGCCAGCGGAGGGGCCGACGTGCGCATCTTCGATCTCGCGGATGCCGTGCGCTCCGCCGCCGTCGCCTACGTCGAAGAGACGCTGCCCTCGGTGGTGGCCGCCCGCAAGGGGGCCGTCGCCGGCACCGTGCAGGGCGCCGATGAGTTGGCATCCGCCGTCTCCGACGCCTGGCTCGTCGTCGAGGCCGTACCCGAGCGCATCGAGCTGAAGACGTCGGTGTTCGGCGACCTCGACCGCCTCGCGCCGGCGGATGCCATCCTCGCCAGCAACTCGTCGTCGTTCGCGTCACGCCTGATGATCGACCGGGTCTCGACGCCCGAGCGCGTGCTCAACATGCACTTCTACATGCCGCCGCAGCAGAACGCGGTCGACCTCATGAGCGACGGCCAGACCGCGCCGGAGGCCATCGCCTTCCTGCAGGAGCAGCTCCCGCACTTCGGGGTCTTCCCGTTCGTCGCCCGCCAGGAGTCGACCGGCTTCATCTTCAACCGCATCTGGGCGGCCATCAAGCGCGAGGCCCTCGCTGTCGTCGCCGACGGCGTCTCGACCCCCGAAGACGTCGACGCGATGTGGCGGGTCAACTCCGGCGCCCCGGCGGGCCCGTTCCAGATGATGGACCAGGTCGGCCTCGACGTCGTGCTCGACATCGAGCAGCACTACGCCGACGAGAACCCGCACCTGCCCGAGGGTCCGCGCGAGCTGTTGAAGGGCTACGTGGATGCCGGGAACCTCGGCGTGAAGTCGGGTCGCGGTTTCTACGACTACAGCGAGGAGCCCGCCGCGGTCGCCGCCTGATCCGCGCCCCACTTTCCCCCTCGAGTGCCAAGACACCCGGACGATTTTCGAATCCGTCCGGGTGTTTTGGACACTCAGTGTGGGTGCGCGGGCCCGGCGCGACGTGCCGGGTGCCCGAGCGGGGCGTCAGCCGCGCGCGGCCTCGGCCTGCAGCACCTCGACCAGCACGTCGAGGCCGCGGTGGGCGTCGGCATCGCCGATCACGGCGGGCGGCACGACGTGCACGCGGTTGTCGGCGGTGAAGCCAAGCACGCCCTTCTCGAGCATCGCGGCCTTGATCGCCCCGATGCGCGCGGCGGGCAGCGGCTCGCGCGTGGCCTGGTCGGCGACGAGCTCGACGGCCCAGAACACGCCGCGGCCGCGCACTTCGCCCACCAGCGGTGAGTCTTCGGTGAGCTGCCGCAGGCGCGGGCCGATGACCTCCTCGCCGATGCGGCGGGCGTTCTCGATCACGCCCTCGTCGGCCATCGCCTGCTGGGCGGCGACGATGGAGGCCGCAGCCAGCGGGTGACCCGAGTACGTCAAGCCACCGGGGAACACGCGGTCGTCGAACGTCGAGGCCACGGCATCCGAGATCGCCACTCCCCCCACGGGGACGTACCCCGAGTTCACGCCCTTCGCGAAGGTGATCAGGTCGGGCCGCACGTCGAACGCGTCGAACGCGAACCACTCACCCGTGCGGGCGAAGCCGGCCATCACCTCGTCGAGGATGAGCAGGATGCCGTAGCGGTCGGCGATCGCGCGGACGCCCTCGAGGTATCCGGGCGGCGGCACGAGCACACCGGCGGTGCCGGGGATCGTCTCGAACAGGAACGCCGCGATCGTGTCGGGACCCTCGGCCTGCACGGTGCGCTCGAGGTGGCGCAGAGCGCGCTCGCACTCCTGCTCGGGGGTCTCAGCCCAGAACTCCGACCGGTAGAGGTAGGGGCCGAACACGTGCACGTGGCCGCGCGAGTACTCGTTCGGAATGCGGCGCCAGTCGCCGGTCGCCACGATCGCCGACCCGGTGTTGCCGTGGTACGAGCGGTAGTGCGACACGACCTTGTCGCGGCCCGTGGTCAGGCGGGCCATGCGGATGGCGTTCTCGTTGGCATCCGCCCCGCCATTGGTGAAGAAGACCTTCGAGAACCCCTCGGGGGTCCGCTCGAGGATCAGTTCGGCCGCGTGCGCGCGCGTCTCGTTGGCGTGCGCGGGGGCGACGGTGGTCAGCTGCGCCGCCTGCTCCTGGATCGCGGCGACGACCCGCGGATGCTGGTGACCGATGTTGACGTTGACGAGCTGGCTCGAGAAGTCGAGGTACCGGCGGCCGTCGGCGTCCCACACCTCGACGCCCGAGCCGCCCGCGAGGGGGAGCGGGGCGAGGGTGCGCTGGGCCGACCACGAGTGGAAGACGCTCGTGCGGTCGCGCTCGCTGATCTCGGCGTTGCGGGTCGTGGTGAGAGGAGTCGACATGCCACCAGTGTGGGCGCGCCGCGCCGCGCCGGGGAGCGACGATCTGTCGGTAATCTCGACGGACGATCGACAGTTTGGCCCGCCATGCCCGCGACCCTCCGCACCCTTCTCGACGACCAGTCGTTCCCCCTGCGCGTGCTGACGCGGCCCGACGACGAGGCACTCGACCGCCCCCTGTCGTGGGTGCACAGCTCCGACCTGCTCGACCCCACGCCGTACCTCGAGGCGGGCAACCTGCTGCTGACCAACGGGGCGCAGTTCTCTGCGGATCCGGATGCCGATGAGGCACTGGCCTACTGCCGCCGCTTGCGCGCGCTCGGGGTCGCGGGCCTGGGCTTCGCGACCGACATCATCCACGACCGCGTGCCCGAGGCCGTGGTGCGCGCGGGGGAGGCCGCCGACCTGCCGATCGTCGAGATCGCGGATCGCGCGCCGTTCATCCGGATCATCCGCTTCGTTGCCGACATCATCGCCGCAGAAGGCGCCGCGCGCCTGTCGTGGTTGCTCGACGCCCAGCGCGCGGTGGCGCGTGCCGCGGTGCGCGACGACGGCCTGCGCGAGATCCTCGCGACCCTCTCGCGCCTGCTCGACGCATGGGTCGAGCTGTACGACGCCGTCGGGGGCCGCCTGTCGTCGCCGGGCCTGCGTGCGGCGCCGGCCGAGGTCGAGGCGGAGGTCGGCCGCGACGTGCGGCGCCTGCTCGAGCGACGCACCGCGGCGAGCCTCGTCGTGCCGTCGGCCGGTCACGCGCTCGTGCAGACGATCGGGCAGAGCGGACGGCTGCGCGGCGTGCTCGCGGTGGGCGGGCCGGAGCCTCTCGACCCCGCGGGCCGGGATCTCGTCGCCTCCGTCGTGGCTCTCGCCAGCATCGCGCTGGAGCAGCAGCGCGGACTGCAGTCGGCCCTGCGCGGCGTGCGCGCGGGCGTCATCGACCTGCTGGTCGACGGACACGGCGACACGGCGCGGCGGGTGGCCGAGTCGGCGTTCGGTGGTCTGCCCGTGGAACCGTACCTCGTCGGGGTCGTGCGCGGGGCCGGGGCGTTGCCCGGACTGCTCGACGAACTCGACCTCGTCTCCAGCGATCCGACGCGCATGTTCTCGGCCGAGCGTGGCGACGATGTCATCGTGCTCGCGGCCGACAGAGCGGCATCCGCCCTCGCCGCCCTCGCCGAGCGGCGGGGACTGTGCGTCGGCACCGCCCGTCACGAGGCGGGCGACGACCTCGCCGAGGATCTGCGGCGGGCGTCGCACGCTGCGCGCGATGCCGAGACCGGCGCGGTGCGCGCGTATGACGAGCTCGCGGGACGCGGGCTGGTGGGGGCGCTGCGCGACCGCGGCGGCGAGGTGCTCGCGCGCTCCCTCCTCCGCCCGCTCGAGGCCCTCCCGGCGGTCGAGCGGGAGCGGCTGCTCGCCTCGGCGCGGGTCTGGCTCGACGCGAACGGCGCCTGGGATCCCGCGGCGCGGAGTCTCGGCATCCACCGCCACACCCTGAGGGCGCGCATGGCGCAGCTGGAGCAGGTGCTCGAGATCGACCTGTCGAGCTTCGCCGCGCGGGCCGAGCTGTGGGCGGCGCTGGAGCTCGGCGGCTGACGAGTCCGTCGCGCGATCCGCTCGCCGCGGCGCCGTCCTGCGGATGGTGGGCCCGACGCGCCGGTGTCGGGTGGTCGTGGGGCGGTGTGTCGGGGTTCGGGTCCGCGTGACGGCGGGGTGGCGCCGCGGCGCCGTCCTGCGGATGGTGGGCCCGACGCGCCGGTGCCGGGTGGTCGCGGGGCGGTGTGTCGGGGTTCGGGTCCGCACGACGGCGGGCGACGACACGGGCAACCGGGGCGACGGCGGAAGAACGACGGATGCCGCGACCACGAGGCTGCGGAGAGCCCGGGGCCGCGGCATCCGGTGCCGACGACTCAGCTGTTCTGGGGGAAGCCGAGGTTGATGCCGCCGTGGGTGGCGGGGTCGAGCCAGCGGCTCGTGACGGCCTTCTCGCGGGTGAAGAAGTCGAAGCCGTGCATGCCGTAGGCCTTGGCGTCGCCGAACAGGCTCTTCTTCCACCCGCCGAACGAGTGGTAGGCGACGGGCACGGGGATCGGCACGTTGATGCCGATCATGCCGACCTGCACCTCGTGCTGGAAGCGGCGGGCGGCTCCGCCGTCGTTGGTGAAGATCGCCGTTCCGTTGCCGAACTCGCCGCTGTTGATGAGGGCGAGGCCCTCTTCGTAGGTCTTCACGCGCACGACCGAGAGCACGGGGCCGAAGATCTCCTCGGTGTAGGCGCGCGAGCTGGTCGGCACCTCGTCGAGCAGGGTGGGTCCGAAGAAGAAGCCCTCCTCGTGCCCGTCGACCGAGAAGCCGCGGCCGTCGACCACGATGGTCGCGCCGTCGGCCTCGGCGATGTCGACGTACGACGACACCTTGTCGCGGTGCGCGCCCGAGATGAGCGGGCCCATGTCGGGCTCGTCGGCATCCGCGCCGTTTCCGATGCGGAGCTTCGCGATGCGCTCGGTGACCTTGGCGATCAGCTCGTCGGCGACGGGGTCGACGGCCAGCACGACCGAGACGGCCATGCAGCGCTCGCCCGCGGCGCCGAAGCCGGCGTTGACGGCGGAGTCGGCCACGAGGTCGAGGTCGGCGTCGGGGAGCACCAGCATGTGGTTCTTCGCGCCGCCCAGGGCCTGCACGCGCTTGCCGTTCTTCGACGCGGTCTCGTAGATGTACTGCGCGATGGGGGTCGAGCCGACGAACGAGATCGACTGCACCTCGGGCGCCTCGAGCAGACCGTCGACGGCGACCTTGTCGCCCTGCAGCACCGTGAAGGCGCCGGCGGGAAGACCGGCCTCCTTCCACAGGCGCGCGAGCCAGAGCGAGGCGGAGGGGTCCTTCTCGCTCGGCTTGAGCACGACGGCGTTGCCGGCGGCCAGGGCGATGGGGAAGAACCACATCGGCACCATGGCGGGGAAGTTGAAGGGGCTGATGATGCCGACGACGCCGAGCGGCTGCTTGAGCGAGTACACGTCGACGCCGCTGGAGGCGTTCTCGCTGTAGGCGCCCTTGATGAGGTGCGGGAAGCCGGTCGCGAGCTCGACGACCTCCTGCCCGCGGGCGATCTCGCCCATCGCGTCGGAGAGCACCTTGCCGTGCTCGGCGGTGAGGATCGCGGCCAGTTCGCCCTTGCGCGCGTTGAGCAGCTCGCGGAACGCGAACAGCACGCTCTGGCGCTTGGCGATGGAGTAGCCGCTCCACTCGGCGAAGCCGCGGGAGGCCGAGGCGATCGCGGCCTGGATGTCGGCCTCGTCGGCCAGGGCGACGTGCGCCTGCACCGCGCCGGTGGCGGGGTTGTACACGGGGGCGGTGCGTCCGCCCGTCGGGGCGCTCTCGGCGCCGTCGATCCAGTGCGCAATGACGGGGAGGTCGTGGTCGGTCATGCCCCCAGTAAAGGGCCGTCGCCCGCGCGGCGCCGCTGCCAATCCGTCGCGCGGCCCCCAGGGTGAGGGACAGAACGGCAGCGATGAGCCTGGGAGCAGCCGATGAACGCGCTGCTGAGTTTGAGAACGATTATCAGCAGCGTTAGTCTGAACGCATGACCCGTCGCATCCTCGCCCCCGTCGTCCTCGGTGCCGTCTCCGTCCTCGCGCTCGCCGGATGCGCGGGCACGTCGACCTCGACAGGCGCGACCGGGAACGCCGACGGCAAGGTGACGGTCGTGGCATCCACCGACGTCTACGGCTCGATCGCCGAGGCTGTCGGCGGCGACTTCGTCGACGTGCAGTCGATCATCACCTCGCCTTCGCAGGACCCGCACGAGTACGAGGCGAGCGCGCAAGACCAGCTCACCCTCAAGAACGCCGGCCTCGTCATCGAGAACGGCGCCGGCTACGACGCCTTCATGGAGTCGCTCATCGAGGCCAGCGGCACCACCGCCCCGGTGATCACCGCCGTGGAGTTCAACCACGACTACCCCGGTGCGGAGTCGCACGACGACGCGGCCACGCCCGCGGCCGGCGAGAGTGCCGACGACCACGACCACGCCGAGGGCGACGGACACGACCACATCGAGGGCTTCAACGAGCACGTCTGGTACGACCCGCACACGGTCGAAGACCTCGCCGGCGACATCGCCGAGCACCTGGGCGAACTGGCCCCCGACCACGTCGCCGACTTCAACGCCAATGCCGCCGCGTTCACGCAGCAGGTCGCGGGACTCGAGGACTCGCTCGCGAAGATCGAGGCGACGGATGCCGGTGCGAAGGTGTTCGTGACCGAGCCGGTGCCCGTGTACCTGACCACCGCCGCGGGGCTCGACAACGCGACGCCGAACGAGTTCAGCGAGGCCGTCGAGGAGGGCCAGGACGTGCCGCCCGCGACGCTTCTGGAGTCGCTGAAGCTGATCGACTCGGGCGACATCCGCGTCTTGATCGTCAACCCGCAGACCGGTGGCGCCGAGGTGACGCAGGTCGAAGACGAGGCCAAGGCGAAGAACATCCCGGTGATCGAATTCACCGAAACGCTCCCCGAGGGACAGACTTACATCTCGTGGATGCAGAGCAACATCACGGCGCTGACCGACGCGCTGGCGGCGTGAGCGCGGCGGTACCGCTGCGCATCCGCGGCGCCGCGCTCGAACGCGGCGGTCGCGAACTGTGGTCGGGGCTCGATCTCGAGGTGCAGCCCGGCGAGCTCGTCGCCGTGCTCGGGCCCAGCGGCTCGGGCAAGACGACGCTGCTGCGCGCGATCCTCGGACTCGAGCGGGTCAGCGCCGGCTCCGTCGAGGCCCTCGGCGCCCCGGTGCGCCGGGCGGGCAACCGCCGCATCGGCTACATCCCCCAGCAGCGTCCGCTGCCGCGCGAGACCCCGCTGCGCGGGCGCGACATCATCGGCCTCGGCGTCGACGGGCACCGACTCGGTCTGCCGCTGTCGCGCAAGAAAGACCGCGCCCGCATCGACGAGCTGCTCGAGGCGGTCGGGGCGACGGCGTTCGGCGACCGACCGGTGGGGCTGCTCTCGGGCGGCGAGCAGCAGCGCCTGCGCGTGGGCCAGGCCCTCGCCGACGACCCCGCTCTGCTGCTGTGCGACGAGCCGCTGACGAGCCTCGACCTCGCCAACCAGCAGGCCGTCGTGCGCCTGATCGACCGCCATCGCCGCGAGCGCAACGCCGCCGTGCTGCTGGTCACCCACGACATCAACCCCGTGCTGTCGCGCGTCGACCGCATCCTCTACATCGCGAACGGCCGCTTCACCCTCGGCACCCCCGACGAGGTGCTCACGACCGAGACGCTCTCGGCCCTGTACGGCGCCCCCGTCTTCGTCGTGCGCGCGGGCGACCAGCTGATCGTCGTCGGTGCTCCGGATGCCGAGGACCACCACCACCATCACCACGGCGAGGACGACGAATGAACTGGTCCGACGTCGGCGACGCGCTGTTCGGCGGGGTGAGCCAGTACGGCGCGATCCTCGACCTGGTGCAGAACTCCGTGTACGCCGGAGCGGTGCTCGGGCTCGTCGGCGGTCTGATCGGCGTCTTCGTGATGCAGCGCGACATGGCCTTCGCCGTCCACGGCATCAGCGAGTTGTCGTTCGCGGGTGCCGCGGTCGCCCTTCTCATCGGCGCCGACGTCGTGTCGGGCTCGATCGTGGGCTCGCTCATCGCCGCCGCCCTCATTGGGGTGCTCGGCGCCCGTGCGCGCGACCGCAACTCGATCATCGGCGTGCTCATGCCGTTCGGCCTGGGCGTCGGCATCCTGTGCCTGTCGCTCTACAACGGGCGCAGCGCCACGCGTTTCAGCCTGCTGACCGGGCAGATCGTGTCGGTGCAGAGCGGGCAGCTGGGCTGGCTCGTCGTGATCGGCGTCGTGGTGCTCGTGGCCCTGCTGCTCATCTGGCGCCCGCTGCGCTTCGACTCCCTCGACCCGCAGTCGGCGGCCGCGCGCGGAGTGCCCACCACGGCGGTCTCGCTGGCGTTCATGCTGCTGCTCGGCCTGATCGTCGCCGTGGCCGTGCACATCATCGGCGCGCTGCTGGTGATGGCGCTGCTGGTCACCCCGGCCGCGGCCGCGATGCGCGTGGCATCCGGACCCCTCTCGGTCCCCGTGCTGGCCGCGCTCTTCGGTTTCGTCTCGGCGGTGGGCGGTGTGCTCCTCGCGGTGGCCGGAACGCTGCCCGTGAGCCCGTACATCACGACCATCTCGTTCGCGATCTACCTGGTGTGCCGCCTCATCGGCGCCCGGCGCGATCGCACCACGCGGGCTCTGTGAATCCTGCAGAGGCGGGCCGGGCACGGCGCGGTAACCCCCAGCGCATTCACCGAACCCGTCGATAGACTCCCGGCCATGGTCCAGCGCAACACGTGGCAGCGCGAGCGCGTGCGCGAAGCCCTCTCCGGAGCGGGAGGCTTCGTCAGCGCGCAGTCGCTGCACGCCACCCTGCGCGACGAGAACACCGGCATCGGCCTCGCGACCGTGTATCGCACGCTCGCCGGTCTCGCCGCCCGCGGCGACGCCGACTCGCTGCAGAGCCCCGAGGGCGAGAACCTCTTCCGCGCGTGCGAGAGCCGCGGTCACCACCACCACCTCATCTGCCGCTCGTGCGGCAAGGCCGTCGAGATCGCCGCGACCGACGTCGAGGAGTGGGCCCAGCGCACCGCCGCCCAGAACGGGTTCATCGAAGCCGAGCACGTGGTCGACATCTTCGGCCTGTGCACCGACTGCGCCCTCGCACGGGCTCGCGAGCGTGGCGACGAGTAGTCGCACCACGGCCCCCGCGCCGCAGCGGTCGGGGTCCTCCCGCACCCTCGTCGCGCTCGGCCTGGGTGTGCTCGTGGTCACCGCGCTGTTCCTCGTCGACGCCTTCGCGCCGACCTTCTTCGCCCAGCCGCTGCCCACGCGCGCGCAGGACGGACTCACGCTCGCCCTGAGCGTGCTGATCGAATCGCTGCCGTTCGTGGTGCTCGGTGTCGTGCTGTCGATCCTCGTGCAGGTGTGGGTGCCGCCGGGGGCGATCGAGCGGTGGATGCCGCGCGCGCCGTGGGCGCGCCGAGCCGTGCTGTCGCTGCTGGGCATGTTCATCCCGGTCTGCGAGTGCGGCAACGTCCCCTTCGCGCGCGGGCTCATGATGCGCGGGTTCGGGGTGAGCGACACCCTGACGTTCCTGGTCGCAGCGCCCATCGTGAACCCGATCGTCATCATCTCCACGCACGCGGCGTTCGGCTTCAGCGACGGCATCCTCGTGGCGCGCCTGATCGGCGGCTTCCTGGTCGCGAACCTGCTCGGGTGGCTGTACAGCCGGCATCCCGATCCCGACAAGCTGCTCACCGAACGCTTCCTCGAGACGTGCGAGATCGTCGTGCAGGAGCGCGGCGACCGGGGTCGGCGCACCCTCGCCCAGCTGGTGGTCGAGCTGCGCTCGGTCATGCCGGCGCTGATCATCGGATCGCTCCTGGCCGGCGCGGTGCAGGTGCTCGTGCCGCGCAGCGCCCTGCTGGCGATCGGCTCCGACCCGGCCCTGTCGATCGCGGCGATGATGGTGCTCGCGATCGTGGTGTCGCTGTGCTCCAACGTCGATGCGTTCTTCGCCCTGTCGTTCGCGTCGACCTTCACGCCCGGCTCGATCGTCGCCTTCCTCGTGGTCGGCCCGATCATCGACCTCAAGATGATGGCGCTGCTGCGCACGACCTTCACCACCCGCGTGCTCGCGGGCATGACGGTCGTCGTGGTGTTGTTCGCCTTCGCGCTCGGAACGGTGGTGAACCTGATTGTCTAAGGCATCCGCACTCGCCACGCGCTGGCTCGGGGTGGGGCTCACCGCGTGCCTGTCGATCACGACGATCACGCTATGGCTCACCGGCCGCATGTCGCTGTACATCAACCCCGACTCGGCCTGGTTCGCGGTCGGCATGTCGGTGGTGGCGCTGATCGGCGCGATCGCGTCGTTCGCCCTGCCGCTCGGCGCCGAAGCCGATCACGGCCATGACCACGAGCACGGCCACGCGCCGGCCTCGGCATCGGCCCGGCGCGAGGCGTTCGCGCACGCCGATCACGAGCACGCGGACGCCATGGACGACCACGACCGCGTGGCGCACGAGCATCTGGCGGCGAGGCCGCGACTGACCCCCGGCGGCATCGCCGCCTTCACCGGGGGAGTGCTGGCCTCGGGCGCCGTGATCGCGGTGCTGCTGACGCCGGCGGCCTCGCTGTCGACCGAGCTCGCCGTCTCGCGCGACGTGGGGGCCCCGCCGCTGTTCGCCGGGTCCGACGTCATCACGCTCGCCGCCTCGGGCGACACCTCGACCTTCGGCATCGGCGACTGGTCGGCGGTGTTCGCGCACGCCACCAACCCCGAGACCTTCGACGGCAAACCCGTCACCCTCACGGGCTTCATCACGCCGGCCGCCGACGGCTCGACCTTCGACCTGACCCGCCTCGTGATCACGCACTGCGTGATCGATGCGCAGACCGCCCGCCTGCCCATCGCCGCCACCGTCGACGCCCCCTCGACGGGGCAGTGGGTGACGGTCACGGGTACGGTGCGCTCCAGCGGCGACGGCAAGCTCGAGGTGCACGCCGATCAGGTGGCCTCGATCGACGAGCCGGCGGACCCGTATGAGTACTGACAGCCGCCGCGCCGCGGGTGCCGGTTCGTCGCGGCGTGCCCGTTCGCGCAAGCGCCGCGGCCGCGGCTTCGCGATGGCCTTCGCCGTGGTGCTCGTCGGCCTCGTCGTGATCGGCGGTCTCGGCGGTGTCGTGGCGGTCGCCCAGGGCCCGCGCGTGACCGACGTGCAGGTCGACCCCGCGGCCGCGGTGGCGGCATCGGGGTCGCGCGTGATCCTCACCACGACGCAGTCGCTCGAGACGGTCGACCCCTCGCAGGTCGTGGTCGAGCCCGCGGCTCCCTTCACCGTCGACACCGCCGGCCGCAGCGTGGGCGTGCGCTTCACCCTGCCGCTGCGCGACGACACCGACTACCGCATCACCGTCAACGGCGTGAAGGGCCTCGGCGCGGGACCCTCGTCGACCCTCACCGAGAGCTTCCGCACGCCGCCGCTGCAGGCCTTCCTCATGCAGCGCGGCACGCCCGAGGGCGACACGATCTTCCGCACCGACCTGAAGGGCGAGGCCGGGCTCCCCGTCTTCGTGCACCCGCACATCGAGGACTTCCGCGCCACCGCCAATCACCTGGTCATCTCGGTGCGCGACGGCGAGACCGCCCGCGTCATCGTGACCGACCTCGACGGCAAGAACCAGCGCGACATCGCCCTGCCGGGACCGGGATTCGTCTCGAACCTGCAGTCGGCCGACCGCGGAGAGCGGATCGGATTCACGTTCTCGGATGCCGACCTCAGTGCCGCCGGAGGACGCGAGAGCCGTCTGTTCACGGCGTCGGCCGCCGACGACGCTCCGCCCACCGAGGTGGGGCTGAACGGCGGCGACGTGCGCATCGCCGACTACCGCTTCGTGCCCGACACCGACAGCATGCTCGTGCTCACCTTCGACTCGCGTCTGCTGCTCACCGACGCCCAGGGCGGCAATGCGGCTCCGCTCGGCAGCGCCGTGTCGATCGACGGCATCGCCCGCGGGTCGTCGGTGGCGGTGGTGGAACGTCTCGAGGGCATCCGCGAGATCAACCTCACCGACGGGTCCGAGCAGGGGCTCGTCGAGCCCGTCGATCCGCCGGGGCTCGCGGGTCGCGCGACGCCGGTGCCGGGGACCGACGCGGGCACCATCCGCTCGTTCGCCGACATCAGCTCCGACGGGGTCTCGCGCTCGACGATCGTGGCCCACGTGGCCACCGACGGCACCGTCGACCCGCTGGTCGAGGTGCCCGGCGCCGACACCGTGCTGCAGACGTGCGTCTCGCCCAGCGGTCGCTACGCCGCCGTGCTCGTGGCACCGCGCGCGGTCGACAACCCCTACGACCGGTATCAGCTGCCGCTTCCCGAGCGCCTGCTCACGCACCTCGTCGAAATCGACACGGGGCAGGAGGTCGTCGCCCTGCAGGGCTTCGACCTGTCGTGGTGCCAGGTGCCGCCGCAGTGACCCCGGCCGCGACCCGACCCGCGTCGCGCGACGAGCTGTCGGCCCTGCCCGTCGAGGTCGCCCCGCTGCTGCTCGGCGCGCTGCTCGAGACGGTGGTCGCGGGCGAGCGGGTGGTCGTGCGTCTGACCGAGGTCGAGGCCTACCACGGGCTCGGCACCGGCGACCGGCCCGACCCGGGCTCGCACGCCCGCATGGGCCCGACGGCGCGCAACGCCACGATGTGGGGCGAGCCCGGCCACCTCTACGTGTACCTGAGCCACGGCATCCACTCGTGCGTCAATGTCGTGTGCGGACCCGAGGGGGTCGCCGGCGGTGTGCTCCTGCGCGGCGCCGAGGTGATCGAGGGCGAGGCGGTGGCCGAGCGTCGACGACTCGAACGCCGCGGTGCGGTGCGCAGCGCGCGCGACCTCGCCCGCGGACCCGGCCGGCTCGGTGACGCCGTGGGCCTGCGGCATCCGGTGCACGACGGGATCGACGCGGTGACCGGTGCGGAGCACGCGGGAGCGCGATCGCGCCTGCTGCTTCCGGTCGAGCCGATCGCCCGCGTGGCGACGGGCCCGCGGGTCGGTGTGGCGGGCATCGCGGGGACGGCGGCGTTCCCGTGGCGCTTCTGGATCGAGGGGGATGCCACGGTCTCGGCGTTCCGCTGGGGCCGGGGCGCCGCGGAGGCGGCCGCCCGTCAAGGCGACACGCCGCCCGTGCTAGACTGACCCCTTGTCTGCGCGCACTCCAGCACGCAGTTCGCATCCCTCTTCCCGATCCCGGCCTTCCGCCGTGCTCGGACGGGGTGCAGACAAGGGATCTTGGGTGGCACCGTCCGGTGTCACGGTACAGAAGGAGACATCACCATGGCAGCAGTGTGCCAGGTGACTGGAGCGGTTCCCGGCTTCGGTCACAACATCTCGCACTCGCACCGCCGGACGAAGCGCCGCTTCGACCCGAACGTGCAGAAGAAGACCTACTTCGTTCCGTCGCTGGGTCGCAACATCAAGCTCAACGTTTCGGCGAAGGGCATCAAGGTCATCGACGCTCGCGGCATCGAGTCCGTCGTCCGTGACCTGCAGGCGAAGGGCGTGAAGCTGTAATGGCGAAGAAGGCTCAGGACGTTCGTCCGATCATCAAGCTGCGTTCGACCGCGGGCACGGGGTACACCTACGTGACGCGCAAGAACCGCCGCAACAACCCCGACCGCATCGTGCTCAAGAAGTACGACCCCGTGGTCCGCAAGCACGTCGACTTCCGAGAGGAGCGCTAAGCACATGGCTAAGAAGAGCAAGATCGCGCGCAACGAGCAGCGCAAGGTCGTCGTCGAGCGCTACGCCGCGAAGCGCGCCGAGCTGAAGAAGACCCTGGTCGACCCCAACGCGACCGACGAGGCCCGCGAGGCCGCCCGCGTGGGTCTGCAGAAGCTCCCCCGCAACGCGTCGCCCGCGCGCGTGCGCAGCCGCGACGTCATCGACGGCCGCCCCCGTGGCGTCCTCACGAAGTTCGGCGTCTCGCGCGTCCGCTTCCGTGACATGGCCCACCGTGGCGAGCTGCCCGGTGTGACCAAGTCGTCCTGGTAAGCACCAGACACCTGTCCGAAGGGCGGGGGTTCTCGAAAGGGGCCTCCGCCCTTCGGCGTTCTCAGGCGCGGACGCCCGAGAGCTGCTCGATCGCCTCGGTGCGTCCGCTCACGCCGAGCTTGAGGTAGATCGAGCGCACCTGGCTCTTCACGGTGTTCACCGACACCCCTCTGGCGTGCGCGATCTCGGCGAGGCTCAGCGAGGAGTGCAACTGCGAGACCAGGTCGCGCTCGGTGGGGGTCAGGCGCAGAGGCGGATCGAGGGGGCGGTCGGTGCCGTCGTCGCCGGGGGCCGCCACGAGTGCGATGGTGCGCGTGAGCTCCGGCAGCATCGCGGCGAGGTCGGGCCGCGCCCCCGCCACGGCCTCGACCAACTCCATCGTCTCGTCGCGCGGGAGCATCGAGAACGTCGTCGCCCAGGTGCCCGTCTGCGCCATGATCAGCAGCGCCGCCTCGACGCTCTGGCGCGCGCGACGGTCGTCGCCGAGACGGTTCCACGCGAGGGCCCGACCCAGCAGCACGGGCATGAGGGTGCGCAGGCAGTGATCGGTCTCGGATGCCACGCAGGCGTCGGTCTCGCGCAGCAGATCGCGCTCGCGACCCAGTTGCAGCAGGGCCGCGGAGCGCTGCATCGAGAAGCAGACGCCGTGGCCCTGCGGGTTGCGGCACGGCTCGAGGATGGCGAGGGCCTGCAGGGGGTCGCCCTGGGCGACGTAGATGTCCGACAGGATGCTGACGACGAACGACCGCACCATGCGGTGGCTCTCGTGGCTGCCGCTCGAGTGCAGCAGCTGCCGCGCTCCGGCGCGTGCGCCGCCGAAGTCGCGACGAAGCAGCTGCACCATGATCTCGGCCGCCCGTGCGGTGTAGACCGCGTACGGGTTGTCGGCGAAGGCCTCGTCGAGCACCCGCGGGATGCGCGCGAGCCGCTCGATGTCGAGGCTCGCGGCCGAGGTGAGGATCTCGGCCAGCAGCAGAATGTACGCCTGCTCCTGACGCGGCCAGCCGTGCTCGGCGAAGAGCCGATCGGCGGCCTGTCGAGACGACTCCGCCGCCTCGAACTCGCCGTTGATGGCGTGCCCGAGCGACATCACCGTCAGCGCCCTGTAGCGCAGCGCCGGAGCGTCGGCGAACAGCAGCGCCTCGGCGCCGAAGCGCGTCGCGACCTGGGGCCAGCCGAGCGCCGCGCAGTATTCGCCGACGCTGGTGTACAGCAGGGCGCGGGCTCCCGATGACAGGGCGGCGGGGCGCAGCAGGCGCACGTCGTCGAAGTACCGGCGCACCACCGTGGTCCCCTCGGCGAGGGCGTCGCGGCGCGCGTGGGCCGACAGGAGGGCGGCGACGGTCAGGGCGCGCTCGTCGGTCCAGACCGGCGGGGGCTCGGGGAAGTCCGCCTCGGCGAGCAGGGCGAGGTGCCGCGACAGGGGGACGCCGTGGCCCGGCGCCAGGCGCTGGGCGGTCGACAGTGCCGCGGCGCGGAACGCCGCGCGCGCGTCGACGGAGGACGGGGTTCCGGGCATGACGACTCCAAAGGATCAGCGCCCGCGGGGTCGGGTCGCTACGCGGTCGTCTCCTCGCGGATGAGATGCGCGAAATCATATGTCGCATGCTCTCGGTCGGCTTCGGCCCCACCCCCCGCGGCGCGCTCCGACCTCGACAGGACACCCGCCGGATCGCCCGCGGGCGCCTGGGCTTTCACCTCTCGCGAGTGGCGGGATGGGGAAAGGCCGTCGCGCACGGGCCTCTCGCGCCCCGTCAGCCCCTCCCTCACCGCGACACGCCGTTGAGAATGGCGTGAAATCCGTCAAGTTCCGCGTAATTCCGCGGTTCGGTTGATACTGTCGAGGCGGTCTCCCGACCAACGGGGAGGTTTTCCTCCCCGTCCGCGTAACGAGAGGCGACCCGCGTGGTCGTCTGGAGGACAAACCACATGGCCGACAAGTCCATCACCAAGACCGAGCTCGTCGCGAGCATCGCCAGCGCGACCGGGCAGAGCCAGTCCGCCGTGTCGGGCGTGCTCGACTCCCTCTTCTCCACCGTCTCCGAGGCGGTCGCCAAGGGCAGCAAGGTCTCGATCCCCGGTTGGATCGCCTTCGAGCAGGTCGCGACCTCGGCGCGCACCGGCCGCAACCCGCAGACGGGTGAGGAGATCTCCATCCCCGCCGGCAAGCGCGTCAAGGTGACCGCTGGCTCCAAGCTCAAGGCCGCCGTCAAGTAATTCGACCGCGAGTCGTCGAGGGGGGATGCCACACGGCATCCCCCCTTCGTCGTCCCCGGGCGACGTAGGCTGGACGGGTGAATCCCCGGCTTCTCCGTGTCGCGGGACCCGTCATCCTGATCGCGGTCTCGCTCATCGCCGTCGTCGCGGGACTCGCCTACGGCGGTGGAGCCGCCGCACCCCAACTCGCCGACCCGGGTCCGGTGGTGCGCTGGGGGCTCCCCATCGCCACCGTCGTGGTCAATCTGTCGGCCGCGACCCTCGTCGGCTCGCTCGTGCTGGCGCTCTTCGCCCTGCCTGCGGGGGAGCGACCGTTCGAGATCGCCCTCGACACGGCATCCATCGGAGCCGCCGTCTTCACCGTCGCCGCGGCCGCAACGGGCTACATGACGTTCCTCAACGTCCTCAACGCCAAGCCCACCCTCGACGCCGTCTTCGGGCAGCAGCTCGGTCGCTTCCTGGTCGAGAGTCCGCTCGGGCAGGCGTGGCTGCTCACCACGATCGCCGGCGCGGTGCTGACCGTGCTGACCTTCGCCGTGCGGTCGTGGGTTCCGACCCTGCTGGTCGCGATCCTCTCTCTCGCCGCGCTGGTGCCGATGGGTACCCAGGGCCACGCGGGCGATGAGGCCAGCCACGACGCCGCCGTCATCTCGCTCGTGCTGCACCTGATGGCCGCGGCCGTCTGGCTCGGTGGCCTGGTGCTGCTCGTGATCGTTCGCCCCGCGATGTCGCGCACGCAGCTGCAGACGACGATGCTGCGCTACTCCTCGCTCGCGCTGGTCGCCTTCGTCGTGGTCGCCGTGTCGGGCACCGTGCGCGCCTCGATCGGGCTGCTGGGGCTGCAGAATCTCTGGTCGGCGTACGGCGTGCTCGTGCTGGTGAAGGTCTTCGCCCTCGTCGCGATGGGCGTGCTGGGCGCCTGGTACCGCCGCCGCCTGATCTCGCGCATGGCGGATGAGAACGGCTCGCGCCGCTTCTGGGGCGTCGTCTCGCTCGAGTTGGTGTTCATGGGCATCGCCAGCGGTGTGGCCGCCGCTCTCGCCCGCACGCCCCCGCCGGTCGAGGCGCCGCTGGTCGGGCAGACGCCCGCCGAGGTGCTCACCGGCGCCCCGCTGCCGCCCGAGCTGACCCTCGAGCGCTGGTTCACGGCGTGGAACGTCGATCTGCTGTGGACCTTCGTCGTGGCGTTCGCGCTGTTCTTCTACCTCGCCGGCGTCTGGCGTCTGCTGCGCCGCGGCGACCGCTGGCCCATCCACCGCACGGTGCTGTGGTGCCTGGGCATGCTCTCGGTGTTCTGGGTGACCTCGGGTCCGATCAACGTGTACCAGGACTACCTGTTCAGCATGCACATGATCGGGCACATGCTGCTGTCGATGGCGATCCCGCTCATGCTCGTGGCGGGTGCCCCGGTGTCGCTCGCGGCGCGGGCGATCCGCAAGCGCGACGACGGATCCCGCGGCGGTCGCGAGTGGATCCTCTGGGCCGTGCACAACCCGGTCGCCAAGGTGCTGACCAACCCCTACGTCGCCGCAGGCCTGTTCATCG
The DNA here is from genome assembly GCF_007679045.1 of Microbacterium sp. BH-3-3-3. GTDB lineage: Bacteria > Actinomycetota > Actinomycetes > Actinomycetales > Microbacteriaceae > Microbacterium > Microbacterium algihabitans. The sequence goes on from NZ_VEFS01000001.1 coordinate 1,531,000, forward strand.
GCTCGCTGTGGGGCTTCTACTACACCGACCTCTTCCGCTGGTCGCTGTACGACCACGTCGGCCACATCTGGATGGTCGCGCACTTCCTCATCACGGGATACCTGTTCGTGCTGAGCCTGATCGGCATCGACCCGGTGCCGTACCGCCTGCCGTACCCGATGCGCCTGCTCGTGCTCATCGCGATCATGGCGATGCACGCCTTCTTCGGCATCGCGATCATGATGAACTCCGGCCTCATGGTCGCGGAGTGGTTCGGCGCGATGGGCCGCACATGGGGCGCCACGCCGCTGGAGGATCAATACGTCGGCGGTGGAGTCGCGTGGTCGGTCGGCGAGATCCCCACGCTCGTCCTCGCGATCACCGTCGCGATCCAGTGGAGCCGCAGCGACGAGCGCCACCAGAAGCGCCGTGACCGCCACGTCGACCGCGTGGGCGACGTCGAGCTCGACCAGTACAACGAGGAGCTCGCGCGGCTGGCCGCCCGCGACGCCCGCGTCGCCGCCCGCGGCGGCAGCTGAGCGGGGTCAGTCCGACCCGGTTCCGCCTCCGACGAGGATCGACGCCGACCCGTCGGGCAGCACGCTGATCTGCCCGTCGACGCGGAAGGCGATGTCTTCGCTGACCGTTCGCACCGAGCCGTCGAAGATCGAGCGCACGTCGACGTCGATGTGCGCCACTGCCTTGGCCGAGGGGATGCGCCAGCCCGCGCCGTCGGGCACGACCGTCACGACGGGCTGCTGCACGATCGACCAGGTGGGTGCGTCGTCGATGCGGTTGCGCACCGTGTAACCGAACGGGCAGCCGGTGGGCTGCAGCACCTGCTGCTGCGTGCAGGCCGAGAGGAAGTCTTCGACCCGCTGCTGCACCACGTCGATGAACTGTTCGGTGGGCTGCGCCTGCACCGACACCGGGATGCCGGCCAGCGGCGCGTCGGCGAGCACGGCGACACCCGGGGTCGACGAGATCGCGGTGTCGACGGCGACCGAGTACAGCCCCGGCGAGAAGACGAGCAGGGGGAGGGATGCCGAGGGGTCGGCGTCGGCACCGTCGATCGACACCTGCCGCTTGTCGACCTCGAAGCCGTTCACCGAGAAGCGCATCGACCCCTGCACCGACAGGTTCATGACCGACAGGGGGCTGCGGGCGAAGCGCCACCGCGGCAGGAGGCTCGATCCGGTGTCGTGGGCGACGGTGAAGGTGGTCGTACCGGTGTAGCCGCCGGCGGAGTACGACACCGTCACGAGCGTGTCGTCTCCGTCGACTTCTTCGCCGGTGATCTCGGCATCCGTCAACGTCGTCAGCACGTCGGGGCGCAGCAGCGCCTCGGATGACGTGGCCGGAAGCCCCGCCGCCTCGAGCTCGGCGGAATCGACCACGACGCCGGGTACGGCCAGCGCCTCGGGGGTGCGGTGCTCCTGCAGCAGTTCGAGGTAGTGCAGCACGAACGCCCGGGGGCTGTAGAAGTCGCGGTACAGGGACGCTGCTCCCGCCCCGAGGGCGGCGACCAACAGCACGCCGATGAGGACCATCGCGGGGATCTCGAGCCGATGGCGCACGCGCGCACCCCGAACGCCCTCGGGCGTCGCGGGGCCCCCGCCTGCGTTGTCCACGGTCCCAGTGTAGAAAGCCCTCCTGCGAAGGTGCCCCGCGCGTCAGTCCATGACGAGGGACTGCACCACCGCGACCGCGGCGAGCTGCCCGCCCGCAATGGCCGCGGCGAGCGAGAACAGGGGACCGGGCAGGTGATCGGGGTGCGCGATGTCGCCCACGGCGTACACGCCCTCGACGCTGGTGCGTCCGAACGGATCGGTACGGGCCGCCCCCGACTCCTGTCGCTCGACCCCCAGGGCATCGAGCAGGTCGCTGCGCGAGCGCCATACGGGGGCCACGAAGGCGCCGGCGACCTCGAGGGCACGGTCGGTCAGGTGCAGCACGAGACCGTCGTCGGAGCCCTCGACCTCGCGCACCTCGGCGGGATCGATGACGTGCACCGCGGATGCCACGGGCTCGAGCATGCGCGCCAGCATGCCCGCGTGGGCCGTCGCGTTGATCACCGCGACCGGGCGCCCGGCGAACTCGTGGCCGTGGCAGAAGGGGCAGTTGGCGACGGTATCTCCCCAGTGCTCCGCGAGACCGGGGATCGGCGGGAGCTCGTCGGTCACCCCCGTGGCGAGGATCACCGCGTGCGTACGGAGACGCTCGTCGCCGACGGTGACCGTGAGGGAGCCCTCGTCGCGCGCGACGGCGGCGGCCGCGGCATCCCGGATCTCGACCGTGTCGTACGCGGCGATCTCGGCGCGGGCGATGCGCCGGAGCTCGGCAGGGTCGCGTCCGTCGTTGGTGAGGAGGTTGTGCGCGTGGCGCACGGTGGAGTTGCGGTACGTGCCCGCGTCGAGCAGCAGGGTGCGCCGGTGCATGCGGCCGAGGGTGAGAGCCGCCTGCAGCCCGGCGGGGCCGCCGCCGATGATGATCGCGTCGTACATGAGGAGTCCTTCCGCTTGCATTCGCCTCCATCGTGTGACTTCATGTCGACATGAAGTCAAGCGCGGCGGTCGAGTCCATCGGAGAGACGGCGGCGAGGTTCGGCCTCGAGACGCACGTGCTGCGGCACTGGGAGGACGAAGGGCTGCTCCGTCCCGTCCGCGACGCGGCCGGCCGGCGGCGCTACGGCGACGACGACAGCGTGCGCGTGGCGGTGATCTTGCGCAACAAGGCGGCGGGCATGTCGCTCGAGCAGATCCGCGTGCTGCTCGACGAGGGGGCGCACGACCGGCACCGCGTGCTCGAGGAGCACGTGGCCGAGCTCGACCGCCGCGCCGCCGACATCGCACAGGCCCGCGCGATGACCGAACACGCGCTGCGCTGCCGCGCGCACGACATCACCGCGTGCCCGCGCTTCCGCAGCCACGTCGCCGACGTGCTGTCGGGCGAGGCCCGGTGGTTGTTGGCCACGACCGAGCCGATGGGCGGGCCCATCCCCAGCCCGCCGACCGAGGCGACGCGCGCGAACTAGCATGAACCGGTGACCACGCCGCCCCTCTCCGCCGAGCAGCAGGCGCTGTTCCGGCTGATCGAGGACACGCGCGAGCACGTCTTCGTCACGGGCCGCGCGGGCACGGGCAAGTCGACGCTGCTGCAGCACCTGGCGTGGAACACCAAGAAGCAGATCGCCGTGTGCGCGCCCACCGGCGTCGCCGCCCTCAACGTCGAGGGCCAGACGATCCATTCGCTGTTCCGCCTGCCGATCGGGCTCATCGCCAACGGCGACATCGACCAGAACGACGCGACCCGCAAGCTGCTCAACGCCATCGACACGCTCGTGATCGACGAGATCTCGATGGTCAACGCCGACCTCATGGACGCCATCGACCGCTCGCTCCGGCAAGCGCGAGGGCGCCGCGCCGAGCCGTTCGGCGGCACGCAGATCGTCATGTTCGGCGACCCGTACCAGCTCGCCCCGGTCCCGCCGCGGGGCGACGAGATGCGCTACATCCAGGACCACTACCGCTCGTTCTGGTTCTTCGACGCCAAGGTGTGGTCGGGGGAGTCGGCCAGCGACGGCCTCATCGACATCGGCCGGCACGGCGCAGACCTGCACGTCAACGAGCTCGTCGAGATCCACCGGCAGTCCGACCCGGGGTTCAAGCAGCTGCTCAACGCCGTGCGGTACGGGCGGGTGACGGCCGAGATGGCCGGCATCCTGAACACCGCCGGGGCCCGCACCCCTCCGCATCCGGCCGACGGCGAGCACCCGATCATCACGCTCGCGACCCGCAACGACCGGGTCAACACCATCAACCGCAAGCACCTCGACGAGCTCATCGGGCGCACGCAGACCGCCAACGCCGAGATCTCGGGCGACTTCGGCCGGGGCGAGGCCAACTACCCGGCCGAGATGGAGCTGACGCTCAAGGTCGGCGCGCAGGTGATGTTCCTGCGCAACGACGCGGCGCAGTTCGGCGAGGCGCCGCGCTGGGTGAACGGCACGATCGGCACGGTCACGCGCATCGCGGGCGACAGCGTGCGGGTCGAGGTCGACGGCATCGAGCACGACGTCGAACCGGCCGTGTGGGAGAGGTACCGGTACGCCTACGACCCCGGAACGAAGAACCTCTCGCGTGAGATCGTCGCCGAGTTCACCCAGTTCCCGCTGCGCCTGGCCTGGGCCGTGACCATCCACAAGTCGCAGGGCAAGACCTACGACCGCGCCGTCGTCGATCTCGGTGCGGGGGCCTTCGCGCCCGGGCAGACCTACGTCGCGCTCAGCCGGCTGACCTCGCTCGAGGGGCTCTACCTCACGCGCCCGCTGCGCCCGAGCGACATCCGCGTCGACGAGGACGTGCGCCGCTTCATGAAGCAGGCGTGGCTGGCGCGGCAGGACGCCGCGAAGGCGTGAGCCTCAGGCGACGCGCGAGCGCTTCGCGCGCGTGAGGTCGGCGAACAGCTCGGTCGTGAAGCGGTACGCGACCAGCACCTCGGCGATCACGCGCTCCTTCTCGTCGTCGTCCCAGGGTGCCGCGTCGAGCTGCTCCCGGTAGACGCTCTTGAAGGCCTTGGGATCGGCGATGTCGCCGAAGAGCAGGAAGCCGATGCCGTTGGTCTCGAACCCGAACCGCCGCTGCATGAGACGCCCGATCGACGGCCCGCCCGAGAGGTCGCCGACGAAGCGCGTGTAGTGGTGCGCGACGAAGCCGCCCGGCCAGGTCGCCGCGACGCGACGGATGCGCGAGACGTAGGCCTGCGTGGTCGGCAAGGGGGCGATGCGGTCGCGCCAGTCGGGGCCGAGGAGGAAGGCCAGGTCGGCCTCGAGCGCGGGCAGTCGCGAGTGGGTCCCGGTGAGGAACACGGATGCCACAGGGTCGGTCCGCAGGTGAATCGCGGCCTCTTCGAGCGCGGCGTAGATGAACCAGTGCTGCGCGATTAGCGCGATGTAGTCGTCGCGCGTTCCCGACCCGGTGAGCAGCTCGGTCACGAATCCGTCGCACTCGCGGGTGGAGTGCGCGCCGCTGGAGCGCTCGCGCAGGGCGGCGGAGAACGGGGCGACGGCGTTCATGCGGCCATCATACGCACAGGGTTAGGTTCGCCTAACCCTGATTTCGCCGGGAGTCGCCCCGGCCACGGCCCGTTCGTGATGCAGACGTGACGGCCCAGGAGCGCAAGGGCCCGATTCGCCCAGGTGCCGTGTGTTTGAATCGAGGGAGTACGCGCTTCGTCGTGCGCGGAAGTCCTGGGGGTACACATGCGGGGATGGCGTCGTCCTGCGGCCATCGCGATCGTGGGCGCGAGCGCGCTCGCCGCCCTGCTCAGCGGCTGCACCGCGCAGGGATCCGTGTCGATCGACGTTCCCGCCCAGGTCGAGGCCGCGCTGCCCGACGCGACGGTCTCCGAACTGCAAGACGCGGTGAACGCCGCGATGACCGCGACCGGCTCCACCGGCGCGATCGTCGGCGTGTGGGCGCCGTGGAGCGGCACCTGGGTCGCCGGTCTGGGCACGCAGGGGCCGGGCGGTGCCGCGGTGACCTCCGACATGGAGTTCCGCGCCACCGACGTCACACGCGCGATGACCTGCGACGTGCTCTACCGCCTCGCCGCCGACGGCACGCTGAACATGAGCGACCCGGTCACCACGTGGGTGAGCGGCGTTCCGGGCTACGAAGACATCACCCTGCGTCAGCTGTGCGACAGCACGTCGGGCCTGAACGCCTACACGCCGGTGCTGCAGGGCCTGCTCGCGAACAACCCCGATCGCGTGTGGAACCCCCGCGAGCTGATGGCCTACGGCATCGCCGGGCCGCGCCTGAACGAGCCCGGCGCCACGTTCGCCGACGTCGACACCAACTACGTCCTCGCCGGCCTCGCCGTCGAGCGCGCGACGGGTCAGTCGCTGACGGAGGCCATCGCCGAGCGCGTCACCGGACCGCTGGGGCTGAGCGCCACCGGTCTGCCCGCGCCCGCACCTGCCGCACCGGGGACGAACGCGCTCGAGGGCTACTGGTCGCAGCGCAACGCCGAGGGCGCATTCACCTGCACCGACCCGGCCGATTACACGGTGCTGTCGTCGAGCTTCGGCGGAGCCAACTCGGGCGCGGTGACCGACATCACCGATCTCGGGCGCTACGCCCAGGCGCTCGCCGCAGGGTCGCTCCTGCCGGCCGGCGACGACCGCTTCGCCACCCCCTACGCCGTCACCCCCGACAGCCCCACCTGGTTCACCGCCGCCGGCGGCGCCTACCAGGCCGGCTCGCTGATCGGACAGTACGGCGCGACCCCGGGCTACATCGTCGGAGCCTTCGCCGACCCGAAGACCGGAATGTCGGTCGCGGTCGTGCTGAACAACTCCGGCGGTGGCAAGAACTTCGGTGCCTGGCTCGCGTGGGAGCTCGCGGCGATCGCCTCGAAGGCCCCGGCGGCCCAGGGGCAGACCGCCCCCGAAGCGGGCCTGCCGTGGACCGCGCAGCAGATGCGCGACAACATCGCCGGCAACGCCATCTGCGCCCCTCCCGCCGGATGACCTCGACATGACCGCACGCGGCGGCCAGGGGTCGGCCGCGGCGCTGGTGTTCGCGGGCCTCGCCTGCCAAGAGGTCGGCGCCTCCTTCGCCGTCATGCTGTTCCCCGACACGGGGCCCCTCGGCATCGTCATGCTGCGCCTGGTGTTCTCGGCGCTCCTGCTGCTGCTCATCGCCCGGCCGCGGTGGCGCGGGCACACGGGGTCGGCCTGGCGCTCCGTCGTCGGCTTCGGCGTCGTGCTCGCCGCGATGAACGGACTCTTCTACCTCGCGCTCGAACGCCTGCCGCTCGGAGTCACCGTCACGATCGAGGTGCTCGGTCCGCTGACCCTGTCGATCCTCACGGCCACCGGTGCCGCGCGCTGGCTGTGGGCGGGGCTTGCGCTGGCGGGCGTGGTCGCCCTCGGCGCCGGAGGGTGGGACCGCCTCGACGCACTCGGAGTGGTGTTCGCCCTCGGGGCCGCCGTCAGCTGGGCGCTGTACATCCTCGCCTCGGCTCGCGTGGGCCGGCAGTTCCCCCGCCTCGACGGCCTGGCCATCGCGATGACGGTCGGTGCGCTGATCGCCCTCCCGTTCGGCATCGTCCAGGCCGGCGCATCCCTGCTGCGCGTCGACATCCTCGCCCTCGGCGCGGCCGTCGCCCTGCTGTCGTCGACCATCCCCTACGCCCTCGAGCTCATCGCGCTGCGCCGGCTCGCGGCATCCGCCTTCGCGATCCTCATGAGCCTCGGCCCCGCCACGGCCTCGGTCGCCGGTTTCCTGCTGCTCGGCCAGCACCTGTCGTGGCTCGAGATCGTCGGGATCGCCCTCGTCATCGTCGCCAGCATCGGCGCGGTGCTCGCCGCCGCGCGCCGCAGCGCCGGGGCACGGCATCCGGGACCCGATGCCGATGAGCCGCTGAGCGAGCCCGTCGGCTGAGTGGATGCCACGCCCCGGGCGACCCGCGCAAGGGGGCGTTCGCGTCGAGGCCGGCTGGCGAGGATGACGCCATGAGCGACGACGACGACCAGACGAAGAAGGACTTCGACGAGGCGGTCAACATGACCGCGAGCGAGTTGAAGAGATGGCTCGACACCGACGAATCGAAATCCGTCGGGCAGAAGAAGAACGGCGGGGAGTCGACCGGGCACGAGAGCGGGCGGCACATCGTGCGCATCCTCGAGAAGAAGAAGGCCGACCTCACCGACGACGACTACGCGCACATGCGCAAGGTCGTCGGCTACGTCAAACGGCACAGCGCGCAGAAGCCCGACGGCGACATCACCGACACCGACTGGCGGTACTCGCTCATGAACTGGGGCAGCGACCCGAAGAAGTGAGCGCGGCGCAGGCCGTAGGGAGATCGTGAGGACCGGCGCCACGGGGGCCGTGCGCATAGGCATCCGGGGTACAACGGATTCATGCCCATCATCGACAGCGCCGTCTACGTCGACGGTCACCGCATCGAGAACCCGGCGAGCCTCGACCAGACCTTCGAATACATGGAGGCGCACGGGGGCATGGCCTGGATCGGGCTGCTGCGTCCCTCGCCCGAAGAGCTCGAGCGCGTCGCGGCCGAATTCTCGCTGCACCCGCTCGCCGTCGAGGACGCGCTCGCCGGGCACCAGCGCGCCAAGCTCGAGCGCTACGGCGGCAACCTCTTCGCGGTGCTGCGGCCCGCGCGCTACCTCGACGAGACCGAGACGATCGACTTCGGCGAGCTGCACGTATTCATCGGCTCCGACTACGTCGTGACGGTGCGTCACGCCGAGGTCCCCGACCTCTCGCAGGTGCGCAAGCGGCTCGAGCACAACCCCGACCTGCTCAAACGCGGTCCCGAAGCGGTGCTGTACGCGATCCTCGACGAGGTCGTCGACCAGTACGACCCCGTGGCGCGCGGTCTGCAGAATGACGTCGACGAGATCGAAGACGGCCTGTTCAGCTCGGGCGGCGCCGACCTCACGCAGCGCATCTACCAGCTCGCCCGCGAGGTCATCCACTTCCAGCGGGCCACCGAGCCGCTGCGCGACATGCTCGAGGCGCTCCTGCGCGGCTCCGACAAGTACGGCGTCGACATCGAGCTGCAGCGCTCGCTGCGCGACGTGCTCGACCACGTGCTGCGTCAGTGCGAGAAGCTCACGGCGTTGCGCGCGATCCTCGACAACGCGCTCACCGTCAACGCCACGCTCGTCACGCAGCGCCAGACCGACACCGCCCTCGAGCAGAACGAACAGGTCAAGAAGATCTCGGGGTGGGCGGCGATCCTGTTCGGTCCGTCGCTGGTGGGCGGGATCTACGGCATGAACTTCAAGAACATGCCCGAGCTCGACTGGACCTTCGGCTACCCGATGGCGCTCGCCCTGATGGCGGCGACCTCGTTCGGGCTCTGGCTCACGTTCAAGCGCAAGCACTGGCTCTGATCGCCCGACCCGCGCTTGTCGGATAGCCCGTTGCGCGAATCGAGTGGTTCGATGGGTGGCATGAACGACACCCCCTCGCGCCCCGGCGACCCCGTCGAGCCGACGACCACCTCGACCGTGCAGCTCGAGGACAGCGGCTACCACAAGCGCCTGACGTCGCGACAGGTGCAGATGATCGCCATCGGCGGTGCCATCGGAACGGGCCTGTTCCTCGGCGCCGGCGGCCGCCTCGCGCAGGCCGGCCCCGCGATCGTCATCTCGTACGCGGTCTGCGGACTGTTCGCGTTCTTCATCCTCCGCGCGCTCGGCGAGCTGGTGCTGCACCGCCCGACGTCGGGCTCGTTCGTCTCGTACGCGCGCGAGTTCTTCGGCGAGAAGGCAGCGTTCGTGTCGGGCTGGTTCTACTGGATCAACTGGGCGACCACGACGATGGTCGACATCACCGCCGCGGCGCTCTACATGAACTTCTTCGGCAAGTACGTGCCCTGGATCGGGGCCGTTCCGCAGTGGGTGTGGGCCCTCGCCGCCCTCGTCACCGTGCTGGCCGTCAACCTCGTGTCGGTCAAGGTGTTCGGCGAGCTGGAGTTCTGGTTCGCGCTCATCAAGGTCGCCGCCCTCGTGGCGTTCCTGCTCGTGGGCATCTACTTCGTCGTGTTCGGCACCCCCACGGGCGCCCCCACCGGGTTCTCGCTGATCGCCGACAACGGCGGGTTCTTCCCCAACGGCATCCTGCCCGCGATCATCCTCATGCAGGGCGTGGTGTTCGCGTACGCCTCGATCGAGCTGGTCGGCACCGCCGCCGGCGAGACCAAGAACCCCGAGAAGGTCATGCCCCGCGCGATCAACTCGGTGATCTTCCGCGTCGCGATCTTCTACGTCGGCTCGGTGCTGCTGCTGGCCCTGCTGCTGCCGTACACCGCGTACACGAAGGACGAGAGCCCGTTCGTGACGTTCTTCGGCTCGATCGGGGTGCCGGGCGTCGACGTGATCATGAACCTCGTCGTGCTGACGGCCGCGCTGTCGTCGCTGAACGCGGGGCTGTACTCCACCGGCCGCATCCTGCGCTCGATGGCGGTCGCGGGCTCGGCCCCCAAGTTCGCCGCGCGCATGAACAAGGCGGGCGTGCCCTACGGGGGCATCGCGATCACGGCGTTCGTCGCCCTGTTCGGCGTGGTGATCAACTTCGTGGCACCGAGCGACGCGTTCGAGACGGTGCTGAACGTCGCCGCCGTGGGCATCCTGGTCACCTGGGCGACCATCATGCTCTGCCAGATGAAGTTCAAGCGCCTCACCGACCGCGGCGAGCTGGTGCGCCCGGCCTTCCGGCTGTTCTGGGCGCCGTACACGGGATACGCGACCCTGCTGTTCCTCGCGGTCGTGCTCGTGCTGGTGTTCGTCGACTCCCCGCCGACCCTGCTGGTCGCGGTGCTCGCGAGCATCGCCATCACGATCGGCTGGTTCGCCTGCCGCAAGCGCATCGCGGCGCTCGCCGCCGAGCGCGAGGGCTTCACGGGCACGGTGCCGGTGGTGCCGAGCCCCTTCCCGACGGCGCGCGACACGAAGGACTGAGCCCGCGGGTTCTCGGTGCGGCGCTCGGGCTTCGGCTCGGGCGCCGCACTCACGTGGGTGAGGCGTGTGTTGAGTGTCCAGAACGCGCCGCCGGGGCTCGAGCTCTGCGGCGTTTCTTGGACCCTCAACAGGGGGTGGTGGGGCGCCCGGGGCGGCGCGCGGGTCAGTCGGTGAAGGGCCAGCCGCAGTAGGCCTCGGCGAGGAAGGCGCGGCCGTGCTCCGACTCCACGACGGTGCGCAGTTCGCCGACCTGTCGTCGGCGGTCGAAGTCGGTGGCATCCGGAGCCACGTGCAGCAGGCTCGTCATCCACCACGAGAAGTGCTGGGCCTTCCAGATGCGCCGCAGGGCCTTCTCGGGGTAGGTGTCGAGGCCCCGCTCATCGCCCTCGAGCAGCAGGCGCCGCAGGGCGTCGGCGAGCAGGCGCACGTCGGCGATGGCGAGATTCATCCCCTTCGCGCCGGTGGGCGGCACGGTGTGCGCGGCGTCTCCGACGAGGGCGACGCGGCCGCGGCGCAGCTCGTGCGCGACGAAGCTACGGAAGCGCAGCACGTCGCGCTGGAAGATCGGCCCCTGCTTCAGCGTCGTTCCGGGCACGCGCTTCTGCAGTTCGTCCCACAGCTGCTCCTCGCTGAAGGCCGCCGTGTCGGTGTCGGGGGCGCACTGGAAGTACATGCGCTGCACGGTGTCGGAGCGCTGGCTGACCAGCGCGAAGCCGTCGGGCGAGTTGCTGTAGATGAGCTCGGCGGCGCTCGGCGGCGCTTCGCACAGGATGCCGAACCACGCGAACGGGTACTCGCGGAAGAACCCGCCCTGGCTCGATCCCGACACGGTCGCCCGGGCGATGCTCCGCGACCCGTCGGAGCCCACGACGAACTCCGCCTCGATCTCGAACGGCTGCCCGTCGGCGTCGCGGGCGATGACGCGGGGGCTCGAGGTCTCGGCATCCGCGATGCCCTCGGCGGTGACGCCGAAACGCAGGTCCTGACCGGCCGCGAGGCGCGCGGCGACCAGGTCTTTCAGCACCTCGTGCTGCGGGTACAGCCACACGGCGCGGCCGACGGATGCCGCGAAGTCGATGCGGTGGCCCTCTCCCTCGAAGCGCAGCTCGATGCCGTCGTGACGGTGGCCCACGGTGCGGGCGCGCGAGTGCGCACCGAGGGTGTCGAGCAGTTCGACGGTGCCCTGCTCGAGGATGCCGGCGCGGATGGTGCTCTCGATCTCGTCGCGGGAGCGCTGGTCGATCACGACCGAGGCGATGCCGGCCTCGTCGAGAAGGTGCGAGAGCAGGAGCCCCGCGGGGCCGGCGCCGATGATGGCGACCCGGGTGCGGACGGTGGTGGTCATGGCGTCTCCTTCGACGGTGGCTGTGTCGATCGTGCGCGCTGCAGGGGTCGGCTCGCTCCATCACTCCCATTCATCGGGACGTCGCGAGTCCACCTCCCTGGGCGCTCAACGGGGAGGTGGAGCGCGCGCGCGGAGGCGGTGGGTCAGCGGCGGTAGCCCAGAGCGCGCTCGGTGTCACGGGCCGCGCGGTGCAGCTCGACGAGGGCGAACTGGGTCTCGGCGTCGCGCGGGAGCACGGCCGAGAGGGCGGCGATGACCGCCCCGGTCTCATCGCGCACGGGCACCGCGACGCCCGTCGAGACCTCGTCGACGTAACCGGGGGCGACGACCCGGCCGAGGGTGCGGATCTCGGCGAGGGTGCGGCGAAGCGCCGCGGGGTCGACGATCGTGTCGGCCGTGACCCGCGCGAGAGGGCCGGCGAGCACGCGCTCCTGCAGGTCGTGCGGGGCGAAGGCGAGCAGGACGAGTCCCGACGACGACGCGTGCAGGGGAAGGCGCCCGGCGACGCGGGTGATGTTCGCGCCGGAGTCGGGAGCGCTCAGTCGTTCGAGGAACAGCGCCTCATCCTGCTCGAGGATCGCGAGCTGAGTGTGCTCGCGCACGCGCTGCTGCACGCGTTCCATATAGGGCAGGGCCGCCTGCCGCAGGCGCAGCGCGTGCGACGAGCGGGTCGCCAGCTCCCACAGTCGCATGCCCACGCGCACGCGACGTTCGTCGTCGCGCTCGAGCAGACCGGCATCCACCAGCTCGTTCACGATCCGGTGCGCCGACGAGCTCGGCAGGCCCGCCCGACGACCGATGTCGGCCGTGGTCTGCGCGGTGCGCGTGGGGGTGAAGGTCTCGAGGATGCGCACGAGTCGATCGGTCACCGAATCGCCGGAGGGGGAGTTCGCCACGCCTCCACCCTGGCACGACTCCCATTCAGCGGGAACGCCTGGCCACGATGCGGGGCGGTGACGGAGCATGGAGGGGTCGAAGGAGACCCCATGACGAACGCCCCCGCCGCGGCCCCCGAATCGCTGCTGGCCGCTCCCGACCAGGCGACGCAAGACGAGATCGTCCGCGAGATCCAGGCCCGCCATGCCCAGCTCGACGCTCTCGACGCCACGGGCGAGCGCGTCGCCGCGACCGCGCACGACTTTCCGGCCTACCGGTCGAGCGTGCTGCGGCATCCGACCAAGAATCCGAAGCTCGTCGACCCCGAGACCATCGAGCTGTTCTCGCCCGCGTTCGGCCAGCGCGACGTCGCGGCCATCGAGTCGGACCTCACCCTGCAGCACGCGGGGGAGCCGCTGGGCGAGCGCATGACGGTGCAGGGGCGGCTGCTCGATTCGTGGGGGCGCCCGGTGGCGAACCAGCTCATCGAGATCTGGCAGGCGAACTCGGCCGGTCGTTACATCCACCAGCGGGACCAGCACCCCGCGCCCCTCGACCCGAACTTCACGGGCGCCGGCCGCGCGGTCACGAACGACAACGGTGAGTACCGCTTCACGACCATCAAGCCCGGCCCCTACCCCTGGAAGAACCACCGCAACGCGTGGCGTCCGGCGCACATCCACTTCTCGGTGTTCGGGTCGTCGTTCACGCAGCGGCTGGTGACGCAGATGTACTTCCCGGGCGACCCGCTGTTCGCGCTCGACCCGATCTACAACTCCATCCACCGCCAGAAGGACCGCGACGCCCTCGTGGGCGTCTACGACCACGACCTCACCTCGCCCGAGTGGGCGACGGGGTACCGCTTCGACATCGTGGTCGACGGACCGGACGCGACCTACTTCGAGGCAGAGGACGAGTGACATGACGACGACACCGACGCACGACGTGGTCCCTGAGCCTGTCGATGGGGTTCCTGAGCCTGTCGAAGGACGAGCAGGAGGGCGACGAGTGATTCCCGCCAAGACGCACCGCGCCACCCCCGGCCAGACGGTCGGGCCGTTCTTCGCCTACGGCCTGGAGTTCCCGAAGCAGCACGAGGTCGTCTTCCCGCACTCGCCCGGCGCGATCGTGCTCTCGGGCACGGTCTACGACGGGGCGGGAGCGCCGATCCCCGACGCCCTCGTGGAGATCTTCGGGGCGGATGCCGACGGCTCCGTGCCCCGCGCGCGCGGCGCGTTCCGCCGTGACGACCACACCTTCACCGGGTTCGGACGCGCCTTCACCGACGACGAGGGGCGCTACTCGTTCTGGACGCGCGAGCCGGGCGGCATCCGGGGTCGTGCGGGGTTCTTCGCGGCCATCGTGTTCGCGCGCGGGCTCCCCGACAAGCTGCACACGCGCATCTACTCGCCCGCCGACGACGACGCTCTCGCCGCCGATCCGTTGCTGTCCGCGCTGACGTCGCAGGAGCGCGCTAGCCTCGTCGCGACCCGGACGCCCGACGGGTACCTGTCGCACGACATCCGGTTGCAGGGCGAGAACGAGACGGTGTTCCTTGCCTTCTGAGCCTCTCCCGCGCATCGACCTCGGGCTGCTCTCGCCCGTGAGCGTCGGTCACGACGCCCTGCTGTCCGACGAGTTCGTGCTGACCACCATGATCCGTGTCGAGTGCGCGCTGGTGGCGGCCTACGTCGCGGTGGGGGCCGCCCCGCGTGAGGCGCGCGCGGAGATCGACCACACCTTCGGAATCGACGAGAAATACGCCTCGCCCGTGCGGGCTCTCGACGTCGATGCGCTCGTGCGCGACGCGGTCGCCGGGGGAAACCCCGTGATCCCCCTCGTGGGCGCTCTCAAGGCCCAGGTGCCGGCCGAGCACCGCGGGTGGATCCACCGCGGGGCGACGAGCCAAGACGTGCTCGACACCGCGCTCATGGTGGTCGCCCGCTGTGCGGTCGAGCAGACGCGCCGCTCGGTCGCCAACGCCGCCGTCTGGGCCCGACAGCTCGCCACCGCGCACGCCGACGAGGTCGCCGCAGCGCGCACCCTCACGCAGCACGCGGTGCCCACCACGGTCGGGGCGCGCGCCGCGACCTGGGCGCGCGGACTCGAGCGGGCCGTCGTGCGGCTCGACGCCCTGGTCTTCCCCGCGCAGCTCGCGGGGGCGGGCGGAACGCTCGCGTCGTTCGTCGAGATCACCGGATCGACGGATGCCGCCGACGCCCTGCCCGCGGCCTTCGCCCGGGCGCTCGAGCTCGACGCCCCCGACGCACCTTGGCACGTGACGCGCTGGCCCGTGACCGAGATCGGCGACGCCCTCGTGCAGGCCATCGATGCGCTCGGCAAGACGGCCGCCGACGTCGCGACCCTCAGCCGCACCGAGATCGGCGAGGTGTCGGAGGGCGTGGGCGGCGGATCGTCGGCCATGCCCCAGAAGCAGAACCCCGCCGAGGCGGTGCTCATCCGCTCGGCCGCCCTGCGCGCCCCCCAGCTGGGCGCGACCCTGCACCTGGCCTCGGCCCTCGCGGTCGACGAGCGCCCCGACGGCGCCTGGCACGCCGAATGGCCGACGCTGCGCGAGCTCCTGCGCCTGGCGGTCGGCGCCGCGGCGCACGGGTCGTCGTTGCTCGCTCACCTGCGCGTCGACGCCAGAGCCGCGACGGCCAACGCTGGTCTGACCGGCGGGCGCCTCGTCAGCGAGCGTCTGCGGGGCGTGCTCGTGCCGCTCATCGGCGCCGAGCGTTTCGCGGCCCTGCTCGACGGCGACGACGACCTCGCCCCGCGCCTGCGGGCGCTGCCCGAGGCGGCCGACCTCGACATCGACGCGCTACTCGATCCGGCCGCCTACGTCGGCCTCGCGCCCCGCCTCGCCCGCGGCACCGGCCACGCCGGCGGAGGCACCGCGCACGACGAAGGAGCCGACGCATGAGCCTCATCGCCCTGACCGAGCCCGTCGGACCGGTCGACGCACCCCTCGTCGTGCTCGGGCCGTCGCTCGGCACCTCGACCATCCTGTGGGACGACGTCGTGCCCCTGCTCGCCGACGACTATCGCGTCGCCGCGTGGGACCTCCCCGGCCACGGGGCCGGCCCGATCGCGCGCGAGGCGTTCACGGTCGCGGATCTCGCGGATGCCGTGGCCGCCACGATCCCCGATGACACGTTCCTCTACGCCGGGGTCTCCCTCGGCGGGGCGACGGGCCTCGAGCTCGCCCGGCGTCACGGCACCCGGCTGCGGGGCGCCGCCATCGTGGCATCCGGAGCCGTGCTCGGAGATGCCGCATCGTGGACCGAGCGAGCCGCCCAGGCACGGTCGCAGAGCACCTCGAGCCTCATCGTCGGCTCGGCCCAGCGCTGGTTCGCGCCCGAGTCGATGGCCCGCCGCCCCGAGCTGAGCGGCCGCCTGCTGCACGCGCTGCAGGACGCCGACGACGACAGCTACGCCCGGTGCTGCGAGGCGCTCGCCGCGTACGACGTGCGCTCCACGCTGGGCGAGATGGCGGTTCCCGTGCTCGCCGCGTGGGGAGCGTTCGACCAGGTCGCCCCCGAATCCAAGGCCGTCGAGATCGCCGAGGGCGTGCAGCGCGGGAGCGTCGCGCGCATCGACGACGCCGGCCACCTTCCCCCGGCCGAACAGCCCGAGGCCGTCGCGGCTCTGCTGCGGTCGTTCTTCGCCTCCGTCTCGACGACCTCGTCTTCCCGAAAGGACGCCTGATGCCCACCGATCAGGAACGCCACGACCAGGGCATGACCGTGCGCCGGGCCGTGCTGAGCGACGCGCACGTCGATCGCTCGATCGCCGCGACCACCGACCTCACCGCCGACTGGCAGGACTTCATCACGCGCGTCGCATGGGGAGACGTGTGGTCACGGCCCGACCTCGACCGCCGCTCGCGCTCGATCGCGGTGCTGAGCTCGCTCATCGCACACGGCCACCATGAGGAGCTCGCGATGCACCTGCGCGCGGCGCTGCGCAACGGCCTGAGCGTCGAGGAGATCCGCGAGGTCATCCTGCAGTCGGCGATCTACTCCGGCGTGCCGGCGGCCAACTCGGCCTTCCGCATCGCGTCGGAGGTCTTCGCGACGCCCGAACCGGCTCCGTCGGAGACGAACGAGGAGGCCGCGCCGTGATCGACAAGACCGTTCCCGACGTCGCGGCCGCCGTCGCCGGCATCGCCGACGGGGCCACCGTGATGATCGGCGGCTTCGGTCGCGCCGGGCAGCCCGTCGAGCTGATCGACGCGCTGATCGCTCACGGGGCCGGCGACCTCACCGTCGTCAACAACAACGCCGGCAACGGCGACACCGGACTCGCGGCCCTGCTCGCCGCCGGTCAGGTGCGCAAGATGATCTGCTCGTTCCCGCGCCAGAGCGACTCGTGGGTGTTCGACGGCCTGTACCGCGACGGCAAGGTCGAACTCGAGCTCGTGCCGCAGGGCAACCTCGCCGAGCGCATCCGCGCCGCGGGCGCCGGCATCGGCGGGTTCTTCACCCCCACCGGCTTCGGGACGCAGCTCGCCGAGGGCAAGGAGACGCGGCGTATCGACGGCCGCGACTACGTGCTCGAATACCCCATCCACGCCGACGTCGCGCTCGTGAGCGCCCGCGCCGCCGACCGCTGGGGCAACCTCGTCTACCGCGAGACCGCCCGCAACTTCGGGCCCATCATGGCCGCCGCCGCCACGACCACCGTCGTGCAGGTCGACGAGATCGTGCCACTCGGCTCCCTCGACCCCGAGGCCGTCGTGACCCCCGGCCTGTACGTCGATCGCGTCGTCGCGGTCGGCGAGCGGGCGTGGCTGCGCGACGGCGCCTTCGTCGGCGGCGTCGACATCGAGGGCCGGGCCCTGGCCCCTGAGGAGGAAGCATGACCACCCGCATCTCGCGGCGCGATCTCGCCGCCCGCGTGGCATCCGACATCCCCGAGGGCGCCGTCGTCAACCTCGGCATCGGAGCGCCGACCCTCGTCGCCGACTACCTGCCCGCGGGGCTCGAGATCGTTCTGCACACCGAGAACGGCATGCTCGGCATGGGCCCCGCCCCCAAGTGCGGCCGGGTCGACCCCGACCTCATCAACGCGGGCAAGCAGCCCGTCACCGCGCTCGCGGGGGCCGCCTACTTCCACCACGCCGACTCGTTCGCCATGATGCGCGGCGGGCACCTCGACGTGTGCGTGCTCGGCGCGTTCCAGGTGTCGGCCGGCGGCGACCTCGCCAACTGGTCGACCGGCGAGCCCGGCGCGATCCCGGCCGTCGGCGGGGCGATGGACCTCGCGATCGGCGCGAAAGACGTCTACGTCATGACCGACCTGCTCACCAAGGGCGGCGAGCCCAAGCTCGTCGCCGCCTGCACCTACCCGCTGACCGGGGTGGGCTGCGTCTCGCGGGTCTACACCGACCACGGCGTCTTCGACGTCACGCCCGACGGCTTCCGCGTGCGCGAACTGTTCGGCGACAACACCCACGCCGAGATCGAGCACCTCCTCGGTCTGACCCTTCTCGACCCGGAGAGCTGACCATGCCCGCTTCGTTCGTGTACGACGCCGTCCGCACCCCCTTCGCCCGCCACGCGAAGGCCTTCGCCGATGTGCGCCCCGATGATCTGGCCGCCACCGTCATGGCATCCGTCGTCGAACGCACCGGCCTCGACCCCGCGCGCATCGAAGACGTCATCTTCGGCGATGCGAACCAAGCCGGCGAAGACAACCGCAACGTCGCGCGCTTCGGCGCGCTGCTCGCGGGCTTCCCCTCGTCGGTGCCCGGCACGACCATCAACCGCCTGTGCGGATCGTCGCTGGATGCCGTGATCCAGGGCTCGCGCGCGATCGAGGCGGGCGATGCCGAGGTGATCCTCGCGGGCGGCGTCGAGTCGATGACGCGGGCCCCGTTCGTGGTCGAGAAGAGCCCGCGGCCCTTCCCCGCCGCCAACCAGACGATGTGGAACACCTCGATCGGCTGGCGCATGACGAACCCGCGCCTGCGGAAGGACTGGACGATCTCCAACGGCGAGAGCGCCGAGAAGCTCGCCGAGATCTACGACATCTCCCGCGAGGAGCAGGACGAATTCGCCGCCCGCAGCCACCGCCTCTCCGCGGCCGCGTGGGCCGCGGGCCGCTTCGACGACGAGATCGTGCAGGTCGAGGGCCACGCGCTCGCGCGCGACGAAGGCATCCGCGACGACTCCACCGCCGAGGTGCTGGCGGGGCTGCGCCCGGCCTTCCGGCAGGGCGGGTCGGTCACCGCGGGCAATTCCTCGCCCATCAACGACGGCGCCTCGGCGGTGCTGCTGGGCGCGGAGGGGGCACTGGATGCCGAGCCCTTGGCCCGCATCGCCGGCCGGGCCGCGTTCGGCAACGACCCCGACGTGTTCGGCGTCGCTCCCGTCGAGGCGGCGAACCGCGCTCTCGCCCGCGCCGGCAAGACGTGGGCCGACGTGTCGTTCGTCGAGCTCAACGAGGCGTTCGCGTCGCAGACCCTGGCGTGCGCGAAGCTGTGGACCGAGCTCGACCCCGCCCGTCTCAACGAGAACGGGGGAGCGATCGCGATCGGTCACCCCCTCGGCGCCTCGGGCGGCCGCATCTTCGCGCGCGCGGCCCACGAGCTGAAGCGCCGCGGCGGGGGCGTCGCGGTCGCGGCGATCTGCATCGGTGTGGGGCAGGGGCTCGCGGTGGTGCTCGAGCGCTGACGGCGGGTGCCGGCGCCACTGTCGAGCGCCCGCGCTGCACGGACGCGCTTACGAAGGTGATCGTCCCTACCTGTGGATAACTCTGTGGATCGTTGTGGAGAAAGCCCGGTTCTCTGTGCATCCAGGTTGTGGAAAACCGCCGCTACGCACCAACCTTCGAAACTACACGCGTGTCATTTCGAGCCCAGTCCGAAGTGGAACGGGCACGACGACGGCGCGTCGGCGCGGCGCACGCGACCTCCGGAACGCGGCTTGGTCGGCATCCGTCTCCTGTTCACCTCGAGTCCGCGGCCGCTGATGCGCAGGCGCGGGTCGCTGAGGACGGCGATGGATGCTGCGAGCCCGGCGATCGCGAGCTTCTCGCCGGGGCAGCGGTGACCGGTGCGCACGTCGGCACCGCCGTGGGGGACGAACGCCTTCAGCGCCTCGTAGTCGTCGACGCCGACGAAGCGCTCGGGAGCGAAATCGGAGGGGCGCTCCCACTCGCGGGTGTCGGTGTCGGTGCCGAGGATGTCGAGCACGACCCGCCCGCCGGCGGGCACGCGCTGACCGTCGAGCTCGATGTCGGTCTCGGCCCACGCGGGCAGCATCGGCACGAAGGGGGCGGTGCGACGGATCTCCTGCGCGAAGGCCGTCGCGAGCTCTCCGCCCACGAGCGTCCCGCGTTCGGCCGTCTCGGCGGCGATGCGCTCACGCCACTCGGGCCGGTCGTGCAGCTCTTTCGCAGCGAAGGCGACGAAGCGCGACACCGCGATCATCGGGCGGAAGCTGTTCTGCAGCTCGATCCCCGCGGTCTTCGCGGGCAGGAGCTCGCCGTCTTCGTCGCGATGGTGCGCCCAGGCGTGCAGGGCCGTGTTCTCCGCGGGGTGCAGGGTGCCTGCACGCACCGCGTCGATCAGCTCGGCGGCGTGGCGGTCCGACCAGCGGCGGTTCAGCAGCGCGAGCGCGAACTCGGGCGAGTAGGGGACGCCGAACCCGTCGACGATCTGCGCCTGCCGCTTCGCCCAGCGGGTCTGCGCGGCAGCGGTGCCGGGGATCCCCGCCCAGCGCATGATCGCGCGACCGAGGGCTCCCACGGCGGCGTCGTACGCCGACCGCTCGCCGCCGGCGATCCAGGCTTCGCGCTCCCCCTGCCACTGCCGATCGAGCTCGGGAAGCAGCCGCTGCACCTCGGCGTCGTCGTACAGCACGTCGACGAAGGTCGCCTTGCGGTGGCGGTGCTCGGTGCCGTCGAGGCTGTGCACCGAGCCGTGGCCGAAGAGCGACTCCTGGATGAAGGCGGGCATGGCGCCGTGGCGACGGATGCGCGACTCGTCGTAGAAAAGATCCACGCCCTCCTCACCTCGGACGAACAGCGCCTCGCGCCCGAGCAGACGGAACGGCACGGCGCGCGCGCCGCGGTCCGCGCGGCGCCACAGGCGCGAACCGAAGCCGTAGCCGCGCACCAGCAGCGAGAGGGAATCGTCACGGAAGAGGGCGAGGGGGGATGCCATTCCCCCACGGTTCCACGGGGATTCCGGGCGACCGAGGGGGCGGCGTCGGCGGACGCCCTGTGATATCGATGCGCCGCGATCGAGCGGCTGATGTCGCGCCGACACGGCGCACGCGCCGACGCCTCGGCATCCGCTCGATAATGAAGGGGTGGAGGCCTGGGAGACGCGCGAGTGGTTCGCGGACTTCCTCGACGCGTACAACCGTCACGACATCGAGGCGGTACGCGGATTCCTGCACCCGGCTGTGCGCCGCGCGCACCTGCCGGCGGGGGCCGAGGCCTGGATCGCCGACTACGCCGAACTGCTGCACGGCTTTCCCGACTGGCAGGCCAAGCGCATCCAGCTGATCGTCGAAGACGACCGCCTCGCCGTGCACCTGCGCGCGGGCGGCACGCACACGGGGACCTTCGCCCACGTCCCGGCCACGCGTCGGCGGGTGAACATCGCCTCGTTCGCGATGTACCGCGTCGATCGGGGGCTCATCGTCGAAGCGACCGGAACCGACGACGCGGAGCAGCTGCGGACCGCCATCTCCTGAGCGATTCGCACGTCGCGACAGGGGTCCGATGAGCGATCTGTCAAGGGCCGCTCCATGTCCGTGGTCCCAGGTACGGTCACTCGTGCCCGGTTTCCATCCTCGGGCGAAAGGAGCGGTGACCATGGAGTCTCCAGACCGCCCCGGCGCCGGAGTCGTGTGGGCTCGTGTCGAAGAGGGCTTCCACGTCGGTAGCAGGAAGGGCGTCTTCCTCGGCTACATCGATCGTCAGCCCGGCGGCGCCTTCCTCGCCTACGACGGGCGCTCCCGTCTCGTCGGCAGCTTCCGCGCTCTCACCGCCGCCATGGCCGCCGTCACGAACGGTCAACCTCCCCAGGACGCCGAGATCACCCTCTCCGAGGTGCGCGTGCCCGCCCCCCGATCGATCGACGGCGGGGGTACCGCATGAGCGAATCGCTGGTTTCCGTTTCGTACGTCAGCACGGCGACGGAGCCGTTCGATGACGCCCGCCTGGCCGAGCTGCTCGCGCAGAGCCGCCGCTCGAACCACGAGCACGACCTGACCGGCATGCTGCTGTATCGCCGGGGCCGCTTCTTCCAGGTGTTGGAAGGGTCGACGGATGCCGTGGACGAGCTCATGACGAAGATCCGTCGCGACCCGCGGCACGCCGAGGTGCGGGTGCTGCTGTCCGAAAAGATCGACGAGCGCCGCTTCTCGGAATGGACGATGGGCTACGAGCCGATCGGTGTGCCCTCCACCCCGGCGCCCGAGGGCTTCCGCGACACGTTCGACGACCTCGAGTCCGACGACGAAGACGACGCGATCCGCGCCGTGCGCGAACTGACGGTGTGGTTCCGAGCGCGGACGACCGAAGAGGCTTGAGCCTCTCTCTCGCGTTATCGTCGCGGGGTGAGCCTCGACACCAGCCGAAGCGGTGCACGCCCGCGTGCCCTGGCTCGGATTGTGGTGGGCGTTCTCGTCGTCGCCGTCGTGACGTACTCGTATGCGCTGCGCATCGCCGCCGATGACGGCAATCCCTTCGACTTCTTCGGCTACTTCACCAATCAGACGAGCACGCTGACGGCTCTCCTGCTGATGCTGGTGGGGTGTATCGGATTAGCTGGGCGCTCGGTTCCGCGAGTCGTCGCGCTTGCCTGGGCGATCGGCGCCGCGTGCCTCGTCGTCGTCGCTGTCGTCTACAACGGGCTCGTGCCGGGAACGGGCTCGGCGCCGCCGTGGGTGAGCGTGGTTCTGCACGTCGTGTTCCCCGTCCTCGTCGTGGCCGATGTCGCGACCGCTCCCGATCGGCCCCGGCTCGCGTGGCGGGAGCTGTGGTGGGTGCTGCCCTACCCGCTCGCGTGGATCACCGTCGTCCTCGTTCGCGGGGCCACCGACGGGTGGGTCCCCTACGGCTTCCTTCTGCCCGAGCGCGGCCTCGCGTCCCTCGTCCTGCACGTGGTGGGCATCCTGACGCTGCTGCTCCTCGCCGCGGCGGGCGTCTGGGCGCTCGGTCGACGCGGATCGTCGCGACCACTGTCGTCATAGCGGCGGATCGAGGGCGCGGAGCGCGGCATCCATCCGCTCCGCCATGTGCGCGTACCCGGTGTCGTTCGGGTGCAGGCCGTCGCCGGCCATCCAGCTGTCGGGATCGTCGGCGTAATGACCGTCGAGCCATCGACTGGCCCCGTCGATGTGGTCGGCCCCGATACGTGCGGCGGCGTCTTCGACCCACCCCGAGATGACGTCGACCGAGGCCGGCCGGTCGGCGATGTACCAGAACGGCTCGACCACGACGATTCGCGCCGCGGGCAGGCCGTCGCGCAGCCGCTGCAGGTCGCTGTCGATGGTCGATCGGATCTCGTCGGCGCGATCGTCGTAGCTGAAGTTATCGTTCAGGCCCATCGTGACGAACACGATGTCGGGGCGATCGGCGATCACGAGCGCGGGGATGTCGTCGAGCCCGTCGCGCATGCCGGCGCGACGGTTGACGAAACCCAGGCCGTTCTCGCTGCGGTTGATCTCGTGCCAGCCGCGGTCGACGGAGATGACCGTCGACCACCGCCGGTCCGACGAACTGGCTCCCGTGCCGCGGGTGTACGAGTCGCCGTAGAACGACACGACCGGACCATCGGCGGGCATCGGGGTCGACACCTCGGCGGAGGGTGAGGCGGGCGCGCACGCGACCAGACCGAGCATGACGGATGCCGTGACGGCGGCGATCCGCAGGAGTCTGGTGCGCATCTGACCATTCTCGTCGGCGCCGCGGGACGCGGGGCCTTCTCAGGTCGGCTGCGGATCGCCCTCGCCCGCGAGCCGTGCCACGTGCTTCTCGATGCGCGCGGCCCGCGTCTTCGCGGTCGCGGCCGTGACGACCGGGTGCAGCACCGAGTACCGCTCCGCCTTCGTCAGCGCGGCGAACGCACGGGCCGCCGCGGGGGAGGCGTCGAGCGCGTCCTGCAACTCGGGCGGCACCTCGATGTCGGCGGAGCCCGCGTAGGCGCGCTCCCATCTTCCGTCGGCCTGCGCGCGCGCGATCTCGTCGGCGCCGCGCGGTCGCAGGCGCCCCTCGTCGGCCAGTCGGGCGACGATGTCGACGTTGCGCTTCGACCACATCGACCGGGCACGGCGGGGAGTGAAGTGCTGGCGGAAGGTCGCGGCATCCCGAGACTGCTTGCGCCCATCGATCCAGCCGCTGCAGAGAGCCTCGTCGAGGGCCTGCGCGTAGGTGAGGGTGGTCGGCTCGACGGTGCCCTTCTTGGCGAGAACGAGCCACACGCCGTCGCTGGTGGCCTCGTGCGCGTCGAGCCACGCGCGCCACGCGGCGGCGTCGTCGACGGTGAGCTCGGGTGCCTCAGCCATGATCTCTCCTCGGTGCGCGTGTACGTCGGACCCTAGCGGTCGCCTCCGACATCGCCCTATCGGAGTGCGGTCGCCGGGGCAACCGGCCTCCTGCCGCGCCCCCAAGCAGCGAGCATGTGGGAATGCGATGTGTGACCTACGCCGGCGAGACCGTGACCACGACCGACGACGTGGCGGAGGCGCTCGTGCAGCTCACCGCATCGATCGCCGCCGAGGGGCAGGCCGAGGCCGTGAGCATTCCCATCGTCACCGAGCACGGCGAGCAGGAAGAGGCCGAACTCGTGATCGGCGTGGGCAACGACGTCTTGAGCGCCCCCAACGACGACTGGTCGGGAGACGAACCCGATTTCTCGTGGGCCGCGCACGAGCTGCGCCAGCACAAGCGTTTCCCTCAGGCGCCCGCGGTCGCCGTCGAGCCGCTCGATGAGGGCGCCAACCCCGACGCGTTCTGGGACCCCGACCTCGAGGGCTTCACCCGCGCCTGACACCCATCTGCCGGGGGAGCTCGTCAAGCCCACCTCGGGCGCCCGATGCAGTCGTAGCGTGAGGCATCCACGTCGGAGGCGACCGGTTCATCGTCCCGACGGCGGAGCCCCGGACAGTCCGGGTGGTGCAGCCGTTTCGCGGTACCGCCCGGACGCTCTCCGGCATCCGGCACGATGGACCCATGCAGCACTCTCTCGTCACCGGCGCCTCGCGCGGAATCGGCCGGGCCATCGCCATCGCCCTCAGCACGCGCGGTGACCGCGTGGCCGTGCACTACGGCAGTGATCGCACCGCCGCCGAAGAGACGCTCGCGCAGCTGCACGGCGAAGGGCACGTGCTCGTGGCGGGAGATCTGTCCGACCCCGCCGTGGCCGCAGGGGTCGTCGCCGAGGCGCTGTCGGGTCTCGGGCGCATCGACGTGCTCGTCAACAACGCCGCGATCGCGCCGAACGCCGAGACGTCGCACCCGATCGCCACGACCGACTTCGACGCGTGGCATCGCGTGTGGGAGCGCATGGTGGCCATCGACCTGGTCGCCCCGGCCGACGTCTCGTTCCTCGTCGCACGCTCGATGATCGACCGCGGCATCGAGGGCGCGATCGTCAACGTCGGCTCGCGCGGGGCGTTCCGCGGAGAACCCGAGTTCCCCGCCTACGGCGCGGCGAAGGCGGGACTGCACGCGATGGGTCAGTCGCTCGCGGTCGCCCTCGCGCCGCACGGCATCTCGGTCACCACGGTCGCGCCGGGCTTCGTCGGCACCGACCGGCAGCAGACGAAGCTCTCGGGCGAGGGCGGCGACGGCATCCGGTCCCAAAGCCCCTTCGGCCGCGTCGCGGAGCCCGAAGAGGTGGCGGATGCCGTGGTCTACCTCAGCTCACCCGGCTCGCAGTGGGCGTCGGGTGCGATCCTCGACCTGAACGGGGCGTCGCACCTGCGCACGTGAGCGTTACTGCGACATCTCCCGGTCGAGGCGGTCGAGCAGGGACTCGAGGGCGACCTCGAACTCCTCGTCGGCGCGATCCTCGCTGAGCAGCGGGCGCAGGCGCATCACCTGCGGCAGGTCGTCGACCTCGCGCTCGCCGTCGCCCTGCGGAAGGTCGGCATCGCCCTCGTCGAGGGGCTCCTCGATCGGCCCCGTCTCGGCGCCGCGGACGGCCGCCTCGAGCAGCAGCTGACCCAGCAGGAAGCTGCTGAACGCCCGGTAGGCGTCGACGGCCTGCTGGTCGCTGAAGCCGAAGTCGATCAGCGACGCGAGGAAGATCTCGACCACCTCGACGCTGCGCAGCGGCGGTCGCAGCCAGGGCGCGGCGGGGTGGCGGGTCGCGATGAGCGGGAAGGCCCGCGGGTGCTCGACCGCGACGCGGCGCACCTCGTGCGCGGTCACCTGCATGAATCGCTGCCAGCTGTCGCCCCGGGCATCGCGCAACGCCGCGGTGAGCCCCGTCATGAGCACGTCGACCACGCCCTCGAGCAGGTCTTCGCGCCCGTTCACGTAGCGGTAGAGCGACATGGCTTCAACGTCCAAGGCTTTGGCGAGGTTGCGCATCGACAGCCCGGCCAGGCCATCGTCGTCGATCCGCTCCAGAGCGCACGCGATGATGGCCTCGCGGCTCAGCCGGGGCGTGGCCGAGTCGGTGACATCTCGTGTGTGGCGGATCATGTGGCTTCCCGATGGTGTGGGTATCCATGGTGACGCGTCGAGGGGGCAGGCTCGGGTCTGCTTGCGCGATGCCGCATCCGTGGGCTAGACCCGAGCCTACCGCCGCGTTCAGAGTCGTCATCCGGCTCACGCGGCCTGGACGACCCGTCGCCCGAGCGCGCGCACGATGAGCCCCGCCACCGCTGCGCCGACGATCGGCGCGACGATGAACACCCATAGCTGCGACACGGGCAGCGCGCCGCCGTACACGGCCGTCGCGATCGAGCGCGCCGGGTTCACCGAGGTGTTCGAGATCGGGATGCTGATGAGGTGGATCAGCGTGAGCGTCAGGCCGATGCCGATGGGGGCGGAGGTGACGTACTCCTTCTTCGCGGTGATCGAGAGGATGACGGCGACGAACACACCCGTCAGCACGGCCTCGACGACGAAGACGGAGGGCAGGCCGTAGCCGCCCGGGCTGCCCTCGCCGAAGCCGTTCGAAGCGAAGCCCGACGACTGCGCCGCGGCGAACGCGCCGTCCTTGCCCGAGAGCACGAGCGCGAGCACGCTCGTGGCGACGACGCCGCCGAGCAGCTGCGAGAGCAGGTAGCCGGGCACGTGACGGGCGTCGGTGCGGCCGGCGATGAGCAGACCCAGCGTCACCGCCGGGTTGAAGTGTCCGCCGGAGATGTGGCCGACCGCGGCGATCCCGGCGACGAGCGTCAGACCGAACGCCAGAGCGACGCCGAGGAATCCGACGCCCGCTTGGTTGTCGTCGGCGCTCGGGAAGTTGGCGGCGAACAGCGCCGTGCCGACTCCGCCCAGCACGAGCAGGAAGGTTCCGAAGAACTCGGCGGCGTAGCGAGCCAGTGACGACCACTGCGGGGCGTGCTGGGCGCGTTGCTCGACCGTCGAGTCCTCGACGGCGACCGGTTCGTTTCGTTTTTCGATCTTCTTCTTACCCATGACCGGGCGCTCCTTCCGTGGCCGGCGGTGCACCGGCATCGCGTTGTGGACGTGGCCAGCCAGGGATTCGTCACGCGCGGATTTCTCTTCCGCGCGCCACTGCCACACGACCACGATGACCGCCCGCGGCGCGATGGTCGCGGTCTTGACCGTCGCGCCAGCGCTGGGATATACACCGTAAGCCTATTCAGTTCGATGCACACACGCGAGCGCCGTGCAACCCCCGCGTGACGTATCGGGCACCCGGTACGTCTGATCTGTGTAAGCGAAATCGTCGCCTCGGATCCCCGGGTCGTCATGCTCGAAAGGAACCGCCATGGCTGAGAACACCCCCGCCCCCACCGACACCCCCGCTGCGCGCAACGTCCCCCGCGCCGCCTCCCGCGTGAACCGTCCGCTCGGCGGTCGCGGCCCCGAGGAGCGCACCGAGGGCACCACCACGATCGCCGACGGCGTCGTCGCGAAGGTCGCCGGCATCGCGGCCCGCGAGGTCACCGGTGTGTACGCCCTCGGTGGTGGTGGAGCCCGAGCGTTCGGCGCGATCCGCGACGCCGTCAACGCCACTGACCTGACGCAGGGCGTCAAGGTCGAGGTGGCCGAGACCCAGGCCGCCGTCGACGTCACGATCGTCGTGGAGTACGGCGCGCAGATCCAGGAGGTCGCCGACCAGGTGCGCGCCCGCGTGGCCGGATCGGTCGAGCGCATCGTCGGACTCGACGTGGTCGAGGTCGACGTGGCCGTCGACGACGTGCACGTGCCGGGCGACGAGGACGACGACGACGAGTCGCGCGTCCACTGACCCCTCGGGGGCGGAGTCGTCCGGCCGCCAGGCCACGGCATCCGCCCCCTCCCTCTTCTCGGGTTCGCCCCGCGCGCCCGTCACCGACCTCGCCGATCGAAAGGACTCGACATGATCGACCCGTCTTTCCCGTCGCTTCTGATCCCGGATGCCGCGACCGCACGCCCCGCGCGCTGGACGCGCAGCGAAGGAGGCCTGTCGTGAAGACGTCGAGCCGTGTCTTCGTTTGTCGCCCGCGCGGCGTCTACATCGCCACCGGTGTGGGCCTGGTCGTCGTCGTGCTGATCGCGCTCGGGCTCTTCCTGCCGCTGACGGGACTCCTCGCCGCCACCACCGCCAGCACGGCGGGACTCGTGCCCTTCCCCGTGTTGAGCGTCACGGGCGTGACGCTGCTGGGTGTCCTGCTCGTGGCGGGTGCGCTGCTGCTCGCCCTCACCCGCCGCCGGCCCGCCGCCGCGTGGGTGTGGAGCGTGCTGGCTGTGCTGGTCGCCCTCGCGGTGACGGTGTTCCCCCTCGTGGCCGTGGCCGTGGGGTCGGCCGACCGCGCCGCCGACATCGGGCCGATCATCGGCGACCTGTGGGGCCGGCTGTCGGGTCTGCTCCCCTCGTAAGCGGGACAGGTCTGCGCGAATCGGTCGCGACCGGTTGCGGTTCGCCTCGGCACGGGGTTGCCTGGAGCGATGGCCGTCGCGTTGTGGATCACCGCCCTGTTCATCGGGGCGACCCTCTGGCTGGCGTCGGTGCTGGTCGTGACGACCGCCGCTCCCGACGAGCGGTTCCCGTGGGAACGCAATCCGTCGAACCGACGTGCGGCCAGCATCTCGCTGCGCGTCGCGGGCATGCTCTTCATCGTGTTCTCAGTGTCGTGGGGCATCGCGCCCCTCGCGGGCTACTGGGGGGCGTTGCCGTTGCTGGCGGCGTTCGCCCCGGCGACACTCGCGATCATCCTGCACAACACGTCGGTGTCGCGGCGGGCGGCGCGGGTGGATTGACGCCCACCGCGCCGGCTGATCGACTGGACAACGTGCCGCATCGGCGCGGAGAGGCGTGACCCATGAACCCCGTGCTCGTCATCATCGACATCCAGCGCGACTACTTCCCCGGTGGTCGGCATCCCCTCGTCGGTCCGGATGCCGCGGCCGAGGCGGCCTCCGCGGTGCTCGCCCATCAGCGCGACCAGGGCGACCCCGTGATCCACGTGCGCCACGAGAGCCCCGAAGGCGGCGGCTTCCTCGAGGTCGGCACGCCCGGCGCCGAGATCGACGACCGCGTCGCCCCGATCGGCGAGGAGGCCGTGATCGTCAAGCACGCCCCCAACTCGTTCGTCGGCACCGACCTGCACGACCGGCTGCAGGGGCTGGGCGAGCGCCCCGTGCTCGTGGTCGGCATGATGACGAGCATGTGCGTCGATGCCACGGTCCGCGCCGCCATCGACCTCGGCTACTACGTGTCGGTGGTGGCCGACGCGTGCGCCGCACCCGACCTGTCGTACGGCGGAACCGACGTCGACGGTGCGACCGTGCACGCGGCGTTCGTCGCCGCGCTGGCGGGCGCCGGGGCGACGATCGTGACGAGCGCGGAGGTCGTCGCCGCGGCGTGAGTCGCTCAGCGTCGAGAAGCCTCCGCAGCCAGCGAGCGCTGGAGTGGTCCGTAGTGGGCCACGACCGCGCGGCGGTAGGCCTCGACGTCGCCCGCGAGTGCGGCGTCGAGCATCTCCCCGTGCGCGACGGCCGTCTGCCGGATGTCGTCGGGCATCGGGATCTCGAGCAGCGGGATGACCGCGGTGTGCACGTCCCAGAAGGCCCCCACCAGCTGCTCGGCCAGGCGGTTGCCGGTGGCGGCGAAGAGCTTGGTGTGGAACGCGCGGTCCGCCTCGAGGAAGCTCTCGCCACGCTCGGCGCGCTGCACCATCTCGGCGACCAGGGCCCGAAGGGCGTCGGCATCCGCCTCGCCCGCATGGGTCCGCTCGACGACCAGCTCGGCGAGAGCGAGATCCAGGGCGACGCGCACCTCGACGACCTCGCGTAGGGCCTCCATCGAGCCGTCGGGCGAGAGAACGCCGCGGAAGACCAGTGCTTCGACCATGGGGTCGAGTGACATGCCTCCGACGAACGTGCCGTGGCCGTAACGCACCTCGACGATGTCGAGCGTCGCAAGGGTGCGCATCGCCTCGCGGACGGACGACCGGGAGACGCCGAGGGTCTCGCACAGCTCCGCTTCCGTCGGGAGCAGGTCGCCGGGCTTGAGGTCGCGGGTGAGGATCAACTGCTTGATCTGATCCGCTGTCGTTGACCTGCGCATGCGCGACGCGTTTCGGTCGGCCATGACCATTCGGTGCTCCATCCCCCTGAAAGGCACCGCCCGAGGGCGGCTTCGATTCGGCTTTGTGTTTCGCCGACATTCGTGAGTATAGTGCGTCAGACGTCAGATGTCCTCACGACGCCCGAACCATCCACACAGGAGTGACCATGTTCCGAAACCCCCTGCGCCGACGCACGCGCCGGGCGACCGCGCTGCTCGCCGGCGCGGTCGTGGCCAGCGTCGCGCTCGCCGGGTGCGGCGCGGGCGGCACCCCCGCCGCCGACACTGCGACCGATGCCCCGATCGACCCGAACGCCACCATCGAGGCCGGCATCTCGTACTCGCTCAACGGCAGCTTCGACCCGATGGTCGCCTCGGGCGCCGTCACGGTCGCCGCCAACTGGCACATCTTCGAGGGTCTGGTCGACCTCGATCCCGTCACCAAGCAGCCCTATGCCGCGCTCGCCGCCGACCTGCCGGTGCAGAAGGACGACACGACCTACGACATCGACCTGCGCGAGGGCGCGACGTTCCAGAACGGCGAGCCCGTCACCGCCGACGACGTCGTCTTCAGCTACCAGCGGGTGCTCGACCCGGCGAACGGATCGCTGTTCACTTCCTACGTCGACTTCATCCAGTCGGTGACCGCGGTCGACGCCGACACGGTCGAGATCACCACCAAGTACCCGTTCTCGCTGCTCAACGAGCGGCTCGGCATCGTCAAGATCGTCCCCAAGGCGCTGGTCGAGAGCGAGGGGGCCGAGGCGTTCGGCAAGACCCCCGTCGGCTCGGGCCCGTACTCGCTGGTCTCGGCCGTTCCCGAAGACAAGATCGTCTTCGCGAAGTACGACGGCTACAACGGCCCGCGTCCCGCGAAGGCCGCCGGGATGAACTGGAACCTGCTCTCCGACTCCGCCGCGCGGGTGACGGCGATGTCGTCCGGCACGATCCAGGCCATGGAGGACGTGCCCTATATCGACGCCGACGGGCTGGCATCCACTGCCGACGTCGAGAGCGTCCAGTCGTTCGGCCTGCTGTTCATGATGTTCAACACCCAGGCGGCACCGTTCGACGACGTGCGCGTGCGTCAGGCGTTCCACTACGCCCTCGACATGGACAAGATCATCGCGACCGGCATGCTCGGCAACGCCACCGCGGCGACCTCGTTCCTGCCCGAGGGGTACGCGAACTATCACGAGGCCTCGACCGTCTACTCCTACGACCCCGACAAGGCGAAGGAGCTGCTCGCCGAGGCCGGCGCTCAGAACCTTTCGATCACCCTGCTGTCGACCGACACCGGCTGGGTCAAAGAGGTCGCGCCCCTGATCAAGGAGTCCCTGGATGCCGTGGGCGTGAACGTCACGCTCGACATCGGTCA
The DNA here is from genome assembly GCF_007679045.1 of Microbacterium sp. BH-3-3-3. GTDB lineage: Bacteria > Actinomycetota > Actinomycetes > Actinomycetales > Microbacteriaceae > Microbacterium > Microbacterium algihabitans. The sequence goes on from NZ_VEFS01000001.1 coordinate 1,562,795, forward strand.
GTCCTCTGCGCAGTACGCGAAGGTCGACGCGGGCGAGTACACCGCCATGATCGCGCCCGGCGACCCCTCGGTCTTCGGCAGCGACCCCGACCTGCTCATGAACTGGTGGTACGGCGCCAACGTGTGGACGCAGAAGCGCACGCACTTCGCGGACCAGCCCGAGTACGCCGAGCTCCAGGGCCTTCTCGACCAGGCCGTGCAGCAGACCGGCGACGAGCAGCAGCAGACGTGGAACAAGGCGTTCGACCTGCTCGCCGACCAGGCCGTCCTCTACCCGCTGTTCCACCGCAAGCTGCCCACCGCCTGGAACGGTCAGCAGCTCGTCGGCTTCCAGCCGGTCCCCACGACCGGCCTGTCGTTCCTCGACGTGGGCGTCGCCGCCCAGTGATCCCGGTGGGGGCGCGCCCTGCGCGCCCCCACCCCTCCCCGCTCAGGAAGGAGCGGTCCGTGTCGCACACGCTCCGCCTCATCGGCCGCCGGCTGCTGCAACTGCCGCTGATGATCCTCGGCATCACGTTCCTCGTCTTCTTCGTGATGTCCTTCTCCCCGGTCGACCCGGCGCGCAATGCGCTGGGCGAGACCGCCTCCCCGGATGCCCTCGAGGCGTACCGCGACGCCAACGGTCTGAACGATCCGCTGTTCGTGCGCTACGTCGCTTTCCTGCTCGGGCTCCTGCGCGGAGACCTCGGCACGTACTCGGCGCGATCGCTGCCGGTGGGCGACGAGGTGGCCCGTGCGTTCCCCGTGACGTTGTCACTCACCTTCTTCGGCCTCGCCATCGCCGTCGTGCTGGCGTTCGTGCTCGGCGTGCTCGCGGCGGTCTACCGCGACCGGTGGCCCGACCAGCTCATCCGCGTGATCAGCGTCTCGGCCCTGTCCACGCCGTCGTTCTGGCTGGCCATCCTCATGATCCAGCTGTTCACCCTGCAGTTGCGTCTGCTGCCGGCATCCGGTCCCCTTCCGAACTTCCTCGACGATCCCGGGGGATGGGTCGCCCGCATGACCCTGCCCGCCGTCGCTCTGGCGATCCCCGTCATCGGACAGCTCTCGCGCGTCGTGCGCACCTCGATGGTCGAGGAGCTCGACCGCGACTACGTCCGCACCGCGCTCGGCGCCGGGATTCCGCGCGTCATCGTCGTCGCGCGCAACGTGCTGCGCAACGCGCTGATCACCCCCGTGACCGTGCTGGGTCTGCGCATCGGCTACCTGCTCGGCGGGGCCGTGGTGATCGAGGTCATCTTCGCCATCCCCGGCATGGGCACCCTCATCCTCAACGGCGTGACCAACAACGAGCCGAATCTCGTCCAGGGCGTGACCCTGGCCGTCGCCCTCGCCTTCGTCGTCATCAACATCGTCGTCGACCTGCTCTACGTCCTCATCAATCCCCGAATCCGGGCGGTGTAACCCCATGCGTCGCACATTGACCGAGCGCTTGTCGCTCCCCGGGCTGCGGTTCGGCCGCCTCCCGATCGGCACCACCATCTGCCTCGCCGTCATCGCGGTCATCGCGCTCGTGGCCGTCTTCGCGCCCCTCGTGGCGCCCTACGACCCGCTCGCGTCGGGGCCGGCTGTGCAGCCGCCCGGGCCGGAGCACTTCTTCGGCACCGACCGCCAGGGCCGCGACATCTTCTCGCGCCTGGTCTACGGCGCGCGCTACTCGCTCTCGATCGGACTGGGCGCCACCATCGCGGCTCTCGTCGCCGCGGCGGTGCTCGGCACGATCGCCGCGACCGCTCCCCGCCTCATCGCCGAGACGCTGATGCGCGTCATGGACGTCATCATGTCGTTCCCCGGCATCGCCCTCGCCGCGGTGTTCGTGGCCGTGTTCGGTCGATCGCTCCCCGTGCTGATCCTGACGATCGCCTTCCTGTACGTGCCGCAGCTGACGCGCATCGTGCGCGCCAACATCCTCGACCAGTACGGCGAGGACTACGTGTCGGCCGTCCGGGTGATCGGATCCTCGACGCCCCGCATCATCGTCAAGCACGTCGCCCGCAACACCCTGGCACCCGTGCTCGTGTTCGCGACCGTCCTCGTGGCCGATGCGATCGTCTTCGAGGCGTCGCTGTCGTTCCTGCAGGCGGGCGTGCCCGATCCCGAGCCCTCGTGGGGCAACGTGATCGCCGCCGGCCGCAACCTGCTGATGGCGGGCGCGTGGTGGGCGACGTTCTTCCCCGGCATCCTGATCATGCTGACGGTGCTGTGCCTCAACATCGTGTCCGAGGGACTGACGGATGCCATGGTCTCGCCGAGAGCACGCAAGATCACCGCCGACGCCGCCTCCACCGACGAGGCGACGACCGACCTCGAGAAGGCGGAGGCCCCCGGCCCCGATGACGTCGAGGCGCAGCCCGTCGATCCGCTCGAGGAAAGGGTCACGGCCGGCACCTCCCTCGCGGCGACGGCCGCACTCGACCGTCGGCTCGACGACCTGCGCGAACGAGAACTCGAGCGCGGCGAGCGGATGCCCTTCCGCTCCGACGCCGCGCCCCTGCTCGAGGTGCGGAACCTCTCGATCGGATTCCCCCGTCACGGCGACGTGAACGTCGTCGACGACGTGTCGTTCACGGTCCGCCCCGGAGAGACGATGGCGCTGGTGGGCGAGTCGGGCTGCGGCAAGTCGATCACCTCGCTCGCGATCATGGGTCTGCTCGACCCGAAGGCGCGCATCGCGGGTCAGATCCTCTTCGACGGCAAGGACCTGCTGACGATGACGCCGGGCGAGCGCAACGCTCTACGCGGCCACGACATCGCGATGATCTACCAGGACGCGCTCAGCTCGCTGAACCCGGCGATGCTCATCCGCTCGCAGATGAAGCAGCTCACCTCGCGCGGCGGCACCCGCAGCGCCGAAGACCTGCTGCGACTGGTGGGACTCGACCCCGAGCGTACGCTCGCGTCGTACCCGCACGAGCTCTCGGGCGGTCAACGTCAGCGCGTGCTCATCGCGATGGCGCTCACCCGCAACCCGCGCCTCGTGATCGCCGACGAGCCGACCACCGCGCTCGACGTCACGGTGCAGGCGCAGGTCGTCGAGCTGCTGAACCGGCTGCGCGAAGAGCTCGGCTTCGCGATGGTGTTCGTCTCGCACGACCTGGCCCTGGTGGCCGAGCTCGCGCACCGCATCACCGTCATGTACGCCGGCCAGGTGGTCGAGCAGGCGCCCACGCACGATCTGCTCGTGCAGCCCCTGCACGAGTACACCCGGGGACTGCTCGGATCGGTGCTCTCGATCGAGTCCGGCTCCGACCGTCTGCACCAGGTGCCGGGCACCGTGCCCTCGCCGCGCGACTTCCCGAAGGGCGACCGCTTCGCCCCGCGGTCGTCGAATCCGGAGCGCGGTCGCGGCGTCAGCCCCGTGCGCCGCCGGGTGGACGGTACCGACCACTACTACGCCGCGCATCCCGACGATGCGCCCGTCGCCCCCGTAGGAGGTGTGCGATGACCGATCCCGTCATCGAACTGAGAGACGTGCACGTGCGCTTCTCGACCCGTCAGTCGGGACTGTTCCGCAAGAGCTACGTCGACGCCCTCGCCGGCGTCTCCCTCGCGGTGCACCGCGGATCGACCCTCGGCATCGTCGGCGAGTCGGGCTCGGGCAAGTCCACGGCCGCGAAGGTGCTGATCGGCCTCGAGAAGCCGACCTCGGGAGAGGTGGTGTTCGCCGGTCGACCGGTGCGCGACTTCTCCACCCGGGTGCGGCGCGAGCTCGGCGGCATCCTGTCGGTGGTCTTCCAAGACCCGGCGACGGCTTTGAACGCCCGCATGACCGTGCGCGATGCGCTGCTCGATCCCATGCAGGTGCACCGCATCGGCAGCCCGAACGAGCGGCAGAAGCGCGTGAAGGAGCTGATCGGCCTGGTCGGGCTGCCCACCTCGGCGCTCGACGCCCTGCCCGGCCAGCTCTCGGGCGGTCAGCGCCAGCGCGTCGCGATCGCCCGCGCCCTCGCCCTCAACCCGCAGGTGATCGTCGCCGACGAGCCCACCTCGGCGCTCGACGTGTCGGTGCGCGCACAGATCCTCAACCTGCTCACCGACCTCAAGCGCGATCTGGGCCTGGGCATGGTCTTCATCTCGCACGACATCCAGACGGTGCGCTACCTCTCCGACGAGATCGCCGTCATGCACAAGGGCCGCGTCGTCGAGTTCGGCTCCGCCGCCGACGTCTTCGACGCCCCCGCCGACCCCTACACCCGCTCGCTGCTGGGCGCCGCGCCTTCGCTGCTCGCCTGACCACAGAAACACGGATCCCCTCATGAGCCACTCGTCCTCCACGACCCGCTTCTCCGGCGTCGTCCCTCCCGTCGCCACCCCCCTGCGCGCCGATCGCTCGATCGACCACGCCTCGCTCGAGCGTCTCGTCGACCACCTCATCTCCGCCGGCGTCCGCGGCCTGTTCGCCCTCGGCTCGACGGGCGAGACCGCCTACTTCACCGACGACCAGCGCGTCGAGATCGTCCGCACGATCGTCAGCGCCACCGCCGGTCGCGTGCCGATCATCGCGGGCGCGATCGAGCTCACCGCTCCGCGCATCACCGAGACCGCCCGCCGGCTCACCGCCGAGGGCGTCGACGCGATCGTCACGACCGCCCCGCTGTACACGCTGAACTCTCCGACCGAGATCGCCGGTCACTTCCGCGCGATCGCCGCGAAGATCGACGCGCCGCTGTGGGCCTACGACGTGCCCGTGCGCGTGCACACGAAGCTGCCCCTCGCCCTGCTGCTCGAGCTCGCCGCCGACGGCGTCGTGCACGGTGTGAAGGACTCCTCGGGCGATGACGTGGGCTTCCGCCGCCTGGTCGCCGCCAACGCCGAGGTCGGTCGCCCCCTGCAGCTGCTCACCGGCCACGAGGTGGTCGTCGACGCGATGGCCCTCGCGGGTGCCGACGGCGTCGTGCCGGGTCTGGCGAACGTCGAGGCGGAGGGATACGTACGCCTGTGGGATGCCGCCGAGCGCGGCGACTGGGACACCGCCCGTGCCGAGCAGGAGCGCCTCAACCGCATCTTCGACATCGTGTTCCAGCCGCGCGGGCTCTCGGGCGACGCCACCGGCGTGGGCGCGTTCAAGGCCGCGATGGCCGCGCGCGGGCTGATCGACGAGGCCTTCATGGCCGACACCGTCGAGAGCCTCGACGCCGACGCCGTGGCATCCGTGCGCGAGGTGCTCTCACGCGCCGGAGTCCTCCCCGTCGCGGTCGCGTGATGGCCGACGCCGTCGCCGCCGTCGACATCGGCGGAACGAAGACGACCGTCGCCCTCGTCGACCCCCGCGGCGAGATCGTCGACCGGGCGACGGCGACGACCCCCGGCCGCGTGGGCGGGGCGGCGATCGTCGGCCTCGTGGCGGCTTTGGCCACGTCTCTCGCCGAACGGCACGGCGCCTCGCTCCGCGGCGTCGGCGTGGGCACGGCCGGCGTGGTCGACACCTCGACCGGCACGATCGTCTCGGCCACCGACACCCTGAGGGGATGGGTCGGGATGCCGCTGCGCTCCGCCCTGCGCGCAGCCCTCGGCGATCACCTCGAAGCGTCGGCTCCCATCTCGGTGCAGAACGACGTCGATGCGCACGCGCTGGGCGAGTACCGTTTCGGCGCCGGCCGCGAGGCGTCGAGCCTGCTGACGGTCGCCGTGGGCACCGGGGTCGGCGGCGGAGTCGTCATCGACGGCCGGTCCTGGAACGGCGCGCACCACGTCGCGGGCGAGATCGCCCACATGCCCACCCCGGGAGCCGAGCACCTGCGCTGCCCCTGCGGGCGGATGGGGCACCTCGAGGCGATCGGCGGAGGCCTCGGCCTGCTGCGGCACTACCGCTGGCTCGGGGGTGACCCCGCCGTCGCCGACACCCGTGCGGTCGCGGCCCGTGCGGCCGACGATCTCACCGCAGGTCGCGCGATCGCCGATGCGGCCGCGGCCGTGGGCCGGGCTCTCGCGGGGGCGGCGACCCTGCTCGACCCCGAAGTCATCGTGGTCACTGGCGGGGTCGCCGACATCGGTCCGGTGTGGTGGCACCCGATGGAGGCCGCGTTCCGCGCGAGCGTCATCGACGCGCTCGCGGCCGTTCCGGTGCGCCCCGGCGCGCTGGGCGCCGACGCTCCCCTGCGCGGGGCCGCGGCCTCCGCGTGGGCCGACGTGGCGGTGGCGGCATGAGCGCCGGCACCGAAGCGCACGCCACGGGCCCGCGCAGCACCGACCCGCACAGCACCGACTCCCGCGGCACCGACCCGCGCAGCACCGACCCGCGCGGCGGCTCGCGCGCCGAGCTCGGCACGACCGGCCTGCTCGAGACCCTGCGCGACGGGCTGATCGTGTCGTGCCAGGCCTACCCCGGCGAGCCGATGCGCGACCCCCGCACGATGGCGCAGATCGCCCGCGCGGCGGTCGTCGGCGGCGCCGCGGGCGTGCGCCTGCAGGGCCTGGACGACATCCGTGCGGCGAGCGACGTCGGCGTGCCCGTCGTGGGTCTGTGGAAGGACGGCGATGACGACGTGTTCATCACCCCGACCCTCGCTCACGCGCGCGCCGTCGCCGAGGCCGGAGCGCACATCGTCGCGATCGACGGCACGCGCCGCACCCGGCCCGACGGGCGCACCCTGGCCGAGACGATCGCCGAGCTCAAGGCCGCGCACGACGTGCTCGTGATGGCCGACTGCGGCTCGCTCGACGACGCGCTCGCCGCGGAGGCTGCGGGAGCCGACCTCCTCGGCACCACCCTGTCGGGGTACACGGGCGAGCGTCCGAAGACCGCGGGCCCCGACATCGACCTGATCGCCGCCGTGGTGGCCGCCTGCACGCGACCCGTCGTCGCCGAGGGGCGCATCCACACCCCGGCCGACGCCCGCCGCGCGAAGCATGCCGGAGCCTTCGCCGTGTGCGTCGGCACCGCGATCACCCACCCCTCCACCCTGACCTCGTGGTTTGTCCAGGCGCTCGGCGCCCCGGCGGGCGGGACCCCGGCGCGCGACACCTCCGTGCGCGATGTCTCCGAGCGCGATGTCTCCGAGCGCGATGTCTCCGCGAGAGAGAAGAAGAACTGATGGAAGTCGTCATCACCACCCCCGACGAGATCGGCGACCTCATCGCCGACGAGATCGCCGCCCTCGTGGCATCCGCCCCCGAGACCGTCCTCGGTGTCGCGACCGGCTCGAGCCCCCTGCGGGTCTACGAAGCCCTGGGCCGCCGGGTCTCCGCGGGCGAGCTCTCGCTCGCTCGAGCGCGTGCCTTCACCCTCGACGAGTACGTCGGCCTGCCCGCCGGACACCCGGCGCGCTACGACGCCGTGATCCGCGAGGAATTCGTCGCCCGCGTCGACATCGACCCCGCGGCCGTCCGCGGACCCGACGGCGACGCCGACGACCTCGACGCGGCGTGTCGGCGGTACGAGCACGAGATGCGCGATGCCGGCGGCATCGACCTGCAGATCCTCGGCATCGGCACCGACGGGCACATCGCCTTCAACGAGCCCGGATCCTCGCTCGCCTCGCGCACCCGCGTGAAGACCCTCACCGCGCAGACGCGTCTCGACAACGCGCGGTTCTTCGACGGCGACCTCGACGCCGTGCCTCGCCACTGCCTCACGCAGGGACTCGGCACGATCCTCGAGGCGCGACGCATCGTGCTCGTGGCGACGGGAGAGGCGAAGGCGCCGGCCGTCGCCCAGCTCGTCGAGGGCGCCGTGTCGGCGCGCTGGCCAGGCACCGTGCTGCAGCACCACCCGGACGTGACGGTGTTCGTCGACGAGGCGGCCGCATCGCAGCTCGAGCTCTCCGACTACTACCGCGACACCCGCGCGCACCGGTCGCTGGTCCAGTGACCCCCGTCCTGGTCAGCGCCTACGCGGCATCCCCGGCGTTCCGCGCGTGGGACCCGCACCTCGAGGGCGAGCTCATGGCGGGGCTGTGCGCCCTGCCCGAGGTCTCCGGTCTCGAGGTGCCGTGGCTCGGCGGCATCCATCCCCACGACGAGGAGTGGTTCCTGCGCGAGCTGCCGGCGATCGAGCTGGCGGTCACGCCCCTGCCCTGGGTGATGGGCCGCTGCGCCGCCATGCCCGGGTACGGTCTGGCCTCGCCCGACGACGCCGGTCGGCGGGCTGCCCTCAACGACCTCCAGCGCGTCCGCGGCGACGTCCATCGACTCGCGGAGCGCAGCCGCGCGCGGGTTACCACCGTCATGCTCCACTCCGCGCCGCGCGGGGGCGGCTCGGTGGAGGCCCTGAGATCCGCGCTCGACGAGCTCGCCGCGTGGGATTTCGCGGGCGCCCGGCTCGTGATCGAGCACTGCGACGCCGACACCGGGGTGCACCCCTTCGAGAAGGGCTTCTTGTCGGTGGATGCCGAGATCGACGCGATCCGCGCGAGCGGCGCCCCCGTCGGGGTGTGGATGAACTGGGGTCGGTCGCTCATCGAGACCCGCGACCCCGCGGCGGTCAGCGCGCAGATCGCGCGGGCGGAGTCATCGGGCCTGCTGGCGGGGCTCTCCCTGTCGGGAGCCGCAGCCGTCGACGGGCCGTACGGAGCCGCCTGGGCCGACGCGCACCTTCCCTTCGCTGAGGTCGATCCCTCCTCGCGGTCGCTGCTGACCTGCCCCGCCGCGGTCGACGCCCTGGGCGCCGCCGGCGCGGTCGACCGCCTCGGCCTCAAGGTGAGCCGTCACCCCGACGACCGCAATTCCGTCGACGTGCTCGGCACGGTCGCGGCGAACCTGGGCGCGATGCTCCGGACCGCGGCATCCGCCCCCACGCCGACCGCGGCATGAGCCTGCTCCTGCGCGACGCCCGCGTCGTCACCGGTGCCTCCGCCGAGATCGACCGTGGCTGGGTGCACCTCGCCGACGGCCTCGTACACGAGGCCGGGGCGGGGGATCCGCCGCCCGCGGTGGTCTCGGCAGCCGTCGACGTCGTCGACGCCCGAGAGGTGGCCGGTCCCGGGGCTCTCGTGACCCCCGGCCTCGTCGACATCCACGCCCACGGTGGGGGCGGCTCCGCCTTCGAGGATCCGGATGCCGCGGCCGCGGTCGACCGCATCCTCGGGGTGCACGCGGCTCACGGCGTCACGCGGGTGGTCGCCTCGCTCGTGAGCGCAGCGCCGCTCGCCCTCGAGCACACCATCGGTGGGCTGAGCGCCGCCGCCCGGCCCGGGCTCCTCGGCATCCATCTCGAGGGCCCCTGTCTCGACGTCGACCACCGCGGCGCGCACGCCCCCTGGGCGCTGCGGAATCCGGCCTCCCTCGACGTCGAGCGCCTGACCGCCGCCGGGACCCTCGTGCAGATCACGATCGCGCCCGAGCTTCCGGGCGCCCTCGACCTCATCCGGGCGTTCGTCGCGGCGGGGGTGCGCGTCGCGGTCGGGCACACGGGAGCCGACACCGCGACGACCCGCCGGGCGATCGCGGCCGGGGCGACCCTGCTCACGCACGCGTTCAACGCCATGCCGCCATTGCACCATCGCGCCCCGGGGCGGGTGGGTGCCGCCCTCGCCGACGAGGCCATGACCCTCGAGCTCATCGCCGACGGCACCCACGTCGACCCGTCGCTATTCGCCCCGCTCTTCCGCGCGGCCCCCGGCCGCATCGCCCTCGTCAGCGACGCCATGGCGGCCGCCGGTTCCCCCGACGGCGACTACCGGCTCGGCGACCTCGCGGTGACCGTCTCGGGCGGGATCGCGCGCCTGCGCGACACCGACACGATCGCCGGTTCGACCCTCACCCTCGACCGCGCGGTGCGTGGCGTCGTGGCAGCGGGCGTCCCCCTCGTCGACGCCGTCGCCGCGGCGACCCGCGTGCCCGCGGGCGCGATTGGGCGCGACGACCTGGGGCTCTTGCAGCCCGGATGCCGCGGCGACGCCGTGCTGTGGAGCGAGGACCTCGAGCCGGTCGCCGTCTGGCGCGACGGCATCCGCCTCTCCTGACTCCGAGACGACGAATCGCCCCCGACCAGCGCCGGGGGCGATTCGCGTATGCGCGTCAGCGGACGGCGACCTGTCCGCCCGTCACCGAGATCGAGCGCGTGGTCGCTCCCGAGGCCGACAGCGACCAGACGGTGTCGGCGACGAAGTAGCCGCGGTCGAGGTCGGCTTGCGTCACGGTGTGCCGCGGGGTGGTGCAGCTGTAGGCGGCGTTCGCGGCGAGGTTCGTCCAGCGGCAGTTGCCCGCGTTCGGCGGCAGGAACGGCGAGAAGTCCCCGCTGGTCGGGGTGACGGTGATCGTCGCCGACGACGTGTTCTGCACGCGGAACGTGTAGGGCACCTGCTCGCCCACCTGATACGGCGAGGTCGCGAGGTTGCGCGAGCCGTCGGCGCGGGCGCCCGTGATCGTGGCGGTCAGCGCGGCGGCCGGGGCGGTGACGGAGACGGCGGTCTGGCTCACCCGGCCGTCGCTCGCGGTGAACACGGCGGGGATGCTCTGCGCCCCCGCGGCGCCGGATGCCGCGGTGAGGCTGACGTTCACCGTCCGCGACGCGCCCGCGGCCAGGGTCGACACGGCGGTGCTGCCGGCCGTCCACCCGCTCGGCGGAGTGAGGGTCACGGTCCCCGACAGCGCCGTGGACTCCTGGTTCGTCACCGTGACCGGTACCTGCAGGGTCTGCCCCGGCTGCACCGTCTGCGCGGGTGCCGACAGGGGAGCGCACGCGTAGTTCAGCCAGGCCTCGTCGAACGTCGACAGCTGCATGTCGTTGGTGTAGCTGCGCTCCCACAGCACGCCGAGTCGTCCGGCGTCGAGGACCGTGGCGCTCGAGTAGGCGAAGAACCCGGTCGTGAGGCTGCGCAGGCCGGGCCACGTCTGGCCGTCGTCGCACGACACCCGTACCGCGCCGTTCACGCGGTCTCCGTTCGCGCCGTTGTTCGCGTTCGTGAAGACGAGCTTCTTCGCGTCGGCCGAACCCGCCGGGGCGTCGGGGTGCAGCCGGATGATCGAGGCATTGTTGGTCGGGTCGGGCAGTTCGGCGTCAGCCGTCACCGCACCGAACGTGGCGCCGCCGTCGGTCGAGATCGCGGTCTTGCGCAGGCGCCCGTTCGCGCTGTCGCGCGAGTTGAGCATCACGCGGCCGTCCGAGAGTTCGACGACCTTGTTCTCGTCCATGCCCGTGCCGACGTTCGCGCCCTTGATCCAGCTCGCTCCGTGGTCGTCGGAGTACACCGAGTAAGCCTGGATCGCGGTCGATCCGTTCGACTGCAGCACAGTGCCGGCGTACTGCTGGATCAGGCGGCCCGCGTGCGACCCGTACCGCAGCTGGATGCCCTCGCCCGAGGTCGCGAACGTGCCCTTGATGTCACCGGCGACAGGGCTGGAGGAGCCGCCGACCGCGGGCTTGGTCACGTTCGTGATGAGTCGCGGGGCGCTCCAGGTGACCCCGCCGTCGTCGGAGTGCGCGACGGCGGAGCTCAGGATGTTGCGGTCGCTGTCGTTGTTGCCGTAGCCGCTGCTCTGGAAGCTCACGTCCTTCGAGTACACGAAGAACGCGAAGACCCGGCCGGTCTCGCGGTCGGTCACGTAGCTGGGGTCGGAGTACCCGAACTTCGGCCCTGACGCGTCTGCCGCCTTGCCCGCGGCGATGACCGTCTGCGGGCCCCAGGTCGCGCCGTTGTCGGTGGAGCGCCGCTGCACGATCGAGTTGGGGTTCGGAGCGTCCGCCGCGCTGCCCGGACGCGCGTCCCACGCGGCGAGGACGACACCGTCCCCGAGGTGCGTGAGCGCGGGGATCCGGTAGAAGAAGTTCGCCGAGGTGCGGTCGGCGGCGAGGTTCTGGGCGCTGTACGACCCCGGTGCCGCCGTGGGGTCGGTCGGGTTTCCGGATGCCGCGTGCGCCGGCGCCACGAACGCTGCGGCCAGCAGCGCGCCGATCGTGGCGCCGATGCAGAGGGCTCTGCGGGTGCGAAGGAGGGGGAGGAGGGCGGGCTTCATCGTCGACGCCTTTCGTTGGGGAACTGACATCAGAGGTCAGATGTCCAAAGATAGGCGGATCGTAGATGCCGGGGCAAGGGATCGGCGCGAATCGCGCTCGTCGCTGTCTCGCGTGACGGCTTCGAAGGGGCTGACGGGAATCGTCCCCACCGCCTCTCCACGCGCCGCTGCGCAGCGCGCGGAGCCTCTGGCGGCGTGGGCCCACCCGCTGCGGTTCCGGTTCCTACGGCACCCACGCGAAAGGCCCGCCACACCGCCGATGGCGGTGAGTCGGGCCTTCTGAGGGGCTGACGGGAATCGAACCCGCGCTATCTGCTTGGGAAGCAGAAGTTCTGCCATTGAACTACAGCCCCGTGCGCCTTGCGGCAGCCCGGCCAGCATAACAGCGTCGTGGTCGCATCCCTCGGCATCCGCCCCCGAAACCGCCTCCGCCGGCGAAACCGCACCCGTTCGTCGAGCGCGCATTCCCTTGCGTGCAACGGCATGCGTTCTCGGCGAACGGATACGTCCTCGCGCGCCACACGCGAGACGAATGCCGGTCATGTCGATGCGGCGCAAGCGGGGTGAAACCCGACAGCGCGAGCGCGGGCCCCGCCCGTAGGCTGTGGGCGTGCTGCTCTCCGATCGCGACATCCGGACCGAACTCGACGCGAAGCGCCTCGGCCTCGAGCCCTTCGACCCGGCCATGGTCCAGCCCTCGAGCGTCGACGTACGGCTCGACCGCTACTTCCGGTTGTTCGACAACCACAAGTACCCCTTCATCGATCCGGCCGAGGATCAGCCCGAGCTCACCCGTCTGATCGAGGTCGACCCGGACGAGCCGTTCATCCTTCACCCGGGGGAGTTCGCACTCGGATCGACCTTCGAGCGCGTGACGCTGCCCGACGACATCGCCGCCCGTCTCGAGGGCAAGTCGTCGCTCGGGCGGCTGGGCCTTCTGACCCACTCGACCGCAGGCTTCATCGACCCCGGCTTCTCGGGACACGTCACCCTCGAGCTGTCGAACGTCGCGACCCTGCCGATCAAGCTGTGGCCCGGAATGAAGATCGGCCAGGTCTGCTACTTCCGCCTCACCTCGCCGGCCGAGAACCCGTACGGCTCGGGCCCCTACGGCAACCGCTACCAGGGTCAGCGCGGTCCGACCGCGTCGCGCTCGGCGCTGAACTTCCACCGCACCGACGTCGGCTCGACCGACGCCGGATCCGCGGGACGCTGAGCGCTGGCATCCGCCCCCAGACGCGCCGAGGCGGGTGAGACCCGGCCTCTCACGCCGTGTCTCACCCGCCTGAGCGGTTTCTCGCGGATCACTCCGCGACCGGGCCGCGCCCCGAGTCGGAGGGGGTGCCGGATGCCGTGGACTCGCGCCCGCGGCTGAACCCGGCGTCGAAGCCGCGCTCGTAGGCGCGCTGAGCCGCCCGGTGTCCGCGGCCGTGACCGCGCTCGCCGTCGCCGTGTCCGCGACCGTGGCCGAAGCCCGGGCCGAACCCGTGACCGCGCTCGCCGCGCCCGCGCCCGTGGCCGTGACCGAAGTCGGGGCCGAAGCCGTGGCCGTGGCGGGGGCCGCGCTCGCCGCGGGCGTGCTCGGCGTCGCCGTCGTGCGCGCGGGGTCCGCCGTGTCCGTGACGGCCCTCGCCGTCAGCATCGCGGTCGAAACCGCGCGCGTCGGGGTCGAAGCCGCGGCGCATGCCCGGACCGAAGGGTCCGAAGCCGCCGCGCGGGCCGAACGCCGGACCGAAGCCGCCGCGCGGACCGAACCCGGGGCCGAAGCCACGGGGCCCGCGGTCGTCACCCGACTCCGCGTCGAGGCCCAGTGCACCTTCGAGGGTGTCGAGGGCTGCGACGAGACGCTCGAGGTCGTCGGCCGGGACGTCGGCGAGCAGCGCCGAACGGTCGGCGTCCAGCCGGTCGAGGACCGCGCGGCCCTCGTCGGTGAGCGCCCAGCCGTCGTCGGTGGAGGTGATCCATCCGCGATCGGCGAGGGCGGAGACGCGCTTGCCTCCGCGGGCGAGGCGCTCGGCGACCCAGGGGGCGTCGATGCGGCCGTCGATGGCCCGCAGGAGGAAGACGGTCTTGGGGTGCAGGTCGCTGTCGCGCAGCTGCGCGAACAAGCGGTGATGCAGCGCGTGACCGACCGTCGTGAGGCGATGGGCGAGGCTGCGGGGATCCAGAGGTGTGGAGGTGTTCATCAGGGTGTCCTTTCGTGGGCGGGAGTTCCGCCGATGCATGTCATGTGACAACGGATGTACTGTGACATGTATTCCCGATACTTGTCAAGCGACATGTAAAATCGCGGCATGGCATCCGACCCCGCCGACGAGATCGCGGCCGCCCTCTCCCGACTGCGCGGCCGCCGACCACGTCCGCCGTTCCCGCCCGAGGCGCCGCACCACCACGGAGCGGGCCACGGCGCAGGGCACGGAGGACGCGGCGGACCCTGGGGTCACGGCGGTCCGCCGTGGGCAGACGCCGCCGCGGGCCGCTTCGCCGGACCCGCGCGGCTCCGCATGCTCGACGCCCTCATCGCGGCATCCGGATCGCTCTCGGTCAGCGAGATCGCCGAGGCGGTCGGCGTCGATCAGCCGCGCGCGTCACGCCTCGTGCAGCAGGCCGTGCAGATGGGTCTCGTCGAACGCGAGCCCGACCCCGAAGACGCCCGCCGCACCCGCGTGCGCCTCACCGCGCAGGGAGAGCGCCTCGTCTCCGGATTCCGCGGGCGCCGCCGTGACGCGGTGCGGTCCGCCCTGGAGTCGTTCACCGACGCCGAGCGCACCGAATTCGCCCGCCTGCTGGCGAAATTCGCCGACGCCTGGCCGCGCGACTGATCGCCGGAGCTCCGGCCGGGTTCCCGGCATCCGGATGCCGCGCACCGGGCGTCTCGGCCCGCGTGCACAACTCCTGAAATTCGGTGCGCGCCGGGGTCTGCATCCGCGTGATTCCGGGGCCGCGCCCCGTGTGGCCGACGGATCTGCCGGAGTTGTGTACGGCGAGGGGGCGGATGGACCCGCGGCCGGCGGTTCCGGATGCCGCCGGCTCAGACGATGACGGCGGGCTTCGCCTTCACCGGGAGCAGCAGCAGCAATCCCGCACCCAGGATCAGCACGATGCCCAGGATGCCGAGCCGCGTGTCGCCCGTGATGCCGACGAAGAGGGCGAACAGGCCGGGGGCGAGGAACGACACGGCGCGACCGGTCGTGGCGTAGAGGCCGAAGATCTCGCCCTCGCGCCCCTCGGGGGCGACACGGGCCAGGAACGAGCGACTCGCCGACTGCACCGGGCCGACGAAGGCGCACAGGCCGAGGCCGGTGATCCAGAACGCGGTCTGCGACGTTCCGATGAACAGCACGGCCCCGCCGAGCACGATGAGTCCGATCAGCGAGACGACGATGACCCGCTTCGGGCCGAATCTGTCGTCGAAACGTCCGGCGATGAAGGTGCTCACGCCGGCGACCACGTTCGCGGCCACAGCGAAGTACAGCACCAGGGTGGAGCTGAAACCGAACACCTGCGCGGCGATGATCGCGCCGAAGGTGAAGACCCCGGCGAGGCCGTCGCGGAAGACCGCGCTGGCCACGAGGAAGAGCAGGACCTGACGGCTGTCGCGCCAGAGCGCGCGCAGTGTTCCCCACAGCACCACGTAGGAGCGGAAGAAACCCACGCGCACCTGGCGACGGCGGGCGGGGATCTCCGGAACGCGCAGCAGCACCGGGATCGCGAAAGCGCCGAACCAGACGGCGGATGCCAAGACGGCGAGGCGGATGTTCCACCCGCCCTCCTTTGTCACGGCCAGGAGCCCGCCGGCACCGGGGTCTCCGAAGCTCTGGATGAACAGCACGAGCAACAGCAGCAAGAGCACGATGCCGCCGACGTAACCCATGCCCCAGCCGAAGCCCGAGACCCGGCCGATGTTCTCGCGAGTGGAGACCTGCGTGAGCATCGCGTAGTAGTTGACGCTTGCGAACTCGAAGAAGACGTTGCCGACCGCGATGAGCGCAGCCCCCAGCACAAGGAACGACGGCGTCCCCTCGACGAACACCATCGCCGCCATCGCGAGCACGACCAGGCCGGTGTTGATGCCGAGCCAGAGCTTGCGGCGTCCGGTGCCGTCGGATCTCTGGCCGAGCACCGGGGCCACCAGGGCCACCACGATTCCGGCGATCATCAGCGCCACGCCCACCAGGGTCGCGTTGTCGGCGAGAGCGCGCACGAGGGCCGGGTTCTTGTCGTCGCCGTTCGCCGCCGCCACGATCGCCGGGTCGACGAACAGCTGACTGGCGAGATAGGTGCTGAAGACGAACGTCGTGACCACGGCGTTGAAAGCCGCCGAACCCCAGTCCCAGAGGGCCCAGGCGATCACCGGTCGCCGAGGGGTGGTGGGGGCTTCGGTGGTGCCGGAGGAGGACATGTCGGTCACGCTGGGGTCCTTCGGTGAACGCCCGGTTCGGCGGGCGAGGCAGCCGCGCCATCGTCGGCGCACGCCCTCAGGCTAGACCTCGGCCCGCGCGCGAGCGCGGAGGAGACTACCGTGGAGTCATGGCATCCGAAACCCCCGTCGACTCCGCTGAGGCCGAGACCACTCCCGAAAAGCTCACCTTCGCCGACCTGGGACTGGATGCCGCTGTGCTCAAGGCCCTGAAGGACGTGGGCTACGAGACCCCGTCCGCGATCCAGGCCGCCACGATCCCCGTGCTGCTGCAGGGCCGCGACGTCGTCGGCCTCGCCCAGACCGGTACCGGCAAGACCGCGGCGTTCGCGCTGCCGGTGCTGTCGCAGATGGAGACCGGCCACAAGAACCCGCAGGCCCTTGTGCTCGCGCCGACCCGCGAGCTCGCGCTGCAGGTGTGCGAGGCGTTCGAGAAGTACGCCGCGCACATCAAGGGCGTCTCGGTGCTGCCCGTCTACGGCGGCCAGGGCTACGGCCAGCAGCTGTCGGCCCTGCGCCGCGGCGTCGACATCGTCGTCGGTACCCCCGGTCGCATCATGGACCACCTCGACAAGGGCACCCTCGACCTGAGCGAGCTGAAGTACCTCGTGCTCGACGAGGCCGACGAGATGCTCAAGATGGGCTTCGCCGAAGACGTCGAGACGATCCTCGCCGACACCCCCGCCACGAAGCAGGTCGCGCTGTTCTCGGCCACGATGCCGGCGCAGATCCGCCGCATCTCGGCGCAGTACCTGAACAACCCCGAAGAGATCACGGTCAAGACCAAGACCGCGACTTCGACGAACATCACCCAGCGCTACCTGATCGTGTCGTACCAGCAGAAGATCGACGCCCTCACGCGCATCCTCGAGGTCGAGAACTTCGAGGGCATGATCGTCTTCACCCGCACCAAGAACGAGACCGAGACCGTCGCCGAGAAGCTGCGCGCCCGCGGCTACACCGCCGCCGCGATCAACGGCGATGTCGCCCAGGTGCAGCGCGAGCGCACGGTCAACCAGCTCAAGAGCGGCAAGCTCGACATCCTCGTCGCCACCGACGTGGCCGCGCGCGGTCTCGACGTCGACCGCATCAGTCACGTCGTCAACTACGACCTGCCGATCGACACCGAGTCGTACGTGCACCGCATCGGCCGCACGGGCCGCGCCGGCCGCACCGGTGACGCGATCAGCTTCGTCACCCCGCGCGAGCGCCGCATGCTCACCGCGATCGAGAAGGCGACGCGCCAGCCGCTGACCGAGATGTCGCTGCCGAGCGTCGACGACGTCAACGCCACGCGCCTGACGCGCTTCGACGACGCCATCACCACGGCCCTCGAAGACACCGCCGCGATCGCGACGTTCCGCGACGTCGTCGCGCACTACGTGGCGCACCACGACGTGCCCGAGGCCGACGTGGCCGCAGCTCTCGCCGTGGTCGCGCAGGGTGACACTCCGCTGCTGCTCGAGGCCGAGGCCTTCCGCCAGCAGCGCTTCGACACCGAGCGTCCCGCCCGCGACGGCGGTTCGCGCGACGGCGGATCCCGCGACGCCGGCCCGCGCCGCGACACCTCCGGTCGCTTCGCGACGTACCGCATCGCGGTGGGTCGTCGTCAGCGCGTCGAGCCCCGTCAGATCGTCGGCGCCCTCGCCAACGAGGGCGGCCTGCGTCGCAACGACTTCGGTGCGATCCAGATCCGTCAGGACTTCTCGCTCGTCGAACTGCCCGTCGACCTGTCGAACGACACGATCGACCGCCTCGCCGACACGCGCATCTCGGGCCAGCTCATCGACCTGCGCCTCGACGCCGGCGGTCGCTCGGCCAAGCGCAGCGACCGGCCGCAGCGCCGCGATCGCGACCGCGACTGAGCCGCGTTCGCGGTCGAGACCGCGACTGAGTCACGTTCGCGGTCGAAACCGCGACTGAGTCACAGCATCCGTTCGACGCCCCCGTACCCCGTTGAGGGTGCGGGGGTGTCGTGCGTGATGGGGGTTCGTGGCGCGGGTGGCGGGTGCGGGTGTGGTGGCGGGTGCGTTTTGCGCGAGCCATGTCCCACTTTTGGTTACCTGGGGGCCGCCTGAGCCGCCATTTTTGGGACATGGTCTGCCCAGATGGGGACATGGGTGGGCGGGGGTGACCGCTCCGGTCTTTTCCGACCATGTCCCACTTTTGGCTGCCTGGGGGCCGCTCGGGCCGCCATTTTTGGGACATGGTTTGCGTAAATCGGGACATGGTCTGCACAGATCGGGACATGGGTGGAGGGATGCCGAAACACCGGGGCAGCGCGGGGCCGCCCGGGATCGCCTGGGCCGCGCGGGGCTGGACGCGCAGGGTGACCGCGCCCATCGGCATCCGGAAGTTGAGCCAATTCATATCAAGTCGCCTTGACCTCGCGGAGGGGGTCGGATAACCTTGAGTCATCGCGGCTCAACCCGCGCAGAGACTTTGACCAGAACCCCGAGTGCGGCAACGGCCGTGCTCACAAGCAAGGAGACACATATGCCACGTGCAGTGGGAATCGACCTCGGTACGACCAACTCCGTCGTGAGCGTGCTCGAGGGTGGCGAGCCCAAGGTCATCGCCAACGCCGAGGGTTTCCGTACGACCCCCTCGGTCGTCGCGTACACGAAGGACGGCGAGGTGCTCGTCGGCGAGACCGCCAAGCGTCAGGCCGTCACCAACGTCGACCGCACCATCTCCAGCGTGAAGCGACACATGGGCACCACCTGGAGCTTCGACGTCGACGGCAAGAAGTGGACGCCGCAGGAGATCTCGGCCCGCATCCTGCAGAAGCTCAAGCGCGACGCCGAGGAGTACCTCGGCGACAGCGTGACCGACGCGGTCATCACCGTCCCCGCGTACTTCAACGACGCCGAGCGTCAGGCCACCAAGGAGGCCGGTGAGATCGCGGGCCTCAACGTGCTGCGCATCATCAACGAGCCCACCGCCGCGGCCCTCGCCTACGGCCTCGACAAGGGCAAGGAAGACGAGCTCATCCTCGTCTTCGACCTCGGTGGCGGAACGTTCGACGTGTCGCTGCTCGAGGTGGGCAAGGACGACGACTTCTCCACGATCCAGGTGCGCGCCACCTCGGGTGACAACCGCCTCGGTGGAGACGACTGGGACCAGCGCGTCGTCGACTACCTCATCAAGCAGTTCAAGGACACGACCGGTGTCGACGTCTCGGGCGACAAGATCGCCCTGCAGCGTCTGAAGGAAGCGGCCGAGCAGGCCAAGAAGGAGCTGTCGAGCTCGACCTCGACCAGCATCAACCTGCCCTACCTGTCGCTCACCGACACGGGCCCCGTCTCGCTCAGCGAGACCCTCACGCGCGCCAAGTTCGAGGACCTCACCAAAGACCTCCTCGACCGCACCCGCAAGCCCTTCTCCGACGTCATCCGCGAGGCCGGCGTCAAGGTCGACGACATCGCCCACGTGGTGCTCGTCGGCGGCTCGACCCGCATGCCCGCGGTCGCCGAGCTGGTCAAGAAGGAGACCGGCAAGGACGCCAACAAGGGCGTGAACCCCGACGAGGTCGTGGCCGTGGGCGCAGCCCTGCAGGCCGGTGTCCTCAAGGGTGAGCGCAAGGACGTCCTGCTCATCGACGTCACCCCCCTGAGCCTCGGCATCGAGACCAAGGGCGGCATCATGACCAAGCTCATCGAGCGCAACACGGCCATCCCGACCAAGCGCAGCGAGACCTTCACCACCGCCGACGACAACCAGCCGTCGGTCGCGATCCAGGTCTTCCAGGGCGAGCGCGAGTTCACCCGCGACAACAAGCCGCTCGGCACCTTCGAGCTCACCGGCATCGCGCCGGCTCCCCGCGGCATCCCGCAGGTGGAGGTCACCTTCGACATCGACGCCAACGGCATCGTGCACGTCTCGGCGAAGGACAAGGGCACCGGCAAGGAGCAGTCGATGACGATCACGGGCGGCTCGTCGCTGCCCAAGGAGGACATCGAGCGCATGGTGCGCGAGGCCGAAGAGAACGCGGCCGACGACAAGAAGCGCCGCGAGTCCGCCGAGACCCGCAACCAGGCAGAGACCCTGTCGTACTCGATCGAGAAGCTGATCAAGGAGAACGACGACAAGCTCCCCGCCGAGGTCAAGACCGAGGTGCAGGGCGACGTCGACGCGCTCAAAACGGCTCTCGCCGGTGACGACGACGACGCGGTCAAGACCGCGTTCGACAAGCTGAACGCCAGCCAGGGCAAGCTCGGCGAGGCCATCTACGCCTCGTCGCAGGCCGCGGGTGACGCTTCGACAGGCTCAGCGGGCGACCCGAATGTGGGCCAGCCCGGCAACGGTGAGACGCCGAACCCCGAGGAAGACGTCATCGACGCCGAGGTCGTCGACGATGAGAACCCCGACGAGAAGAAGTAAGCGGAGACCATGGCACACAAGGACGACGAACAGCCCACGGGCTCGGGCGCCGGTCCTGACGAGACGGGGCCGGAGGAGAACACCTCCGGCCCCGCGCCGTCGGGCGACCAGCCTGAGTCTTCGGAATCGGATGCCGATGGCTTGACCATCGACGACATCCTCGGCGCCGAGCAGACGCCCGAGGCGGCCGCAGAAGGAGCCTCCGACAAGGAGGCCTCGCTGCTGATCGACCTCAAGCGTCTGCAGGCCGAGTACGCCAACTACCGTCGGCGCACCGAGGAGCAGCGCGAGCGCGAGATCGAGCGCGCCAAGGGCGAGGCCGTGAAGGGCCTGCTGCCCGTCATGGACGACCTCGACCGCGCCGCCAAGCACGGTGACCTCGTCGAGGGCAGCCCCCTCTCCGCGATCGGCGACAAGGTGCGCGCCGTGGCCGAGCGCCTCGGTGTGGTGTCGTACGGCGCCGTGGGCGACGTGTTCGACCCGCAGCAGCACGAGGCCATCTTCCAGGCCCCCACTCCCGGCGTGACCGAGACCACGATCCTCGAGGTCGTCGAGGTCGGCTACCGCCTCGGTTCGGTCGAACTGCGACCGGCCAAGGTCGTCGTCGCCGTGCCGGCCGACCCTTCGACAGGCTCAGGGACCTAAGGGGAGCTATGGCGAGTCAGGACTGGTTCGACAAGGACTTCTACAAAGTCCTCGGTGTCGACAAGAGCGTCAGCGCTGCCGATCTGAAGAAGACGTATCGCAAGCTCGCGCGCCAGTACCACCCCGACTCGAACCCGGGAGACGCGAAGGCCGAAGCGAAGTTCAAGGAGATCAGCGAGGCCTACTCGGTGCTCAACGACCCCGAGCAGCGCGAGGAGTACGACCAGATCCGGGCCATGGGCTCGGGGGCGCGCTTCTCGGCTCCCGGGGCCGGGGCGGGTGGCGGTTTCGACGACGTCTTCAGTCGGTTCGGACAGGGCCGGCAGGCGCCGTCGGGCGGCTTCGACGACTTCTTCACGATGTTCGATCAGCAGGGCGGGGGCTTCGGTTCCGGCCGGTTCGGTCAGACGACCGGCGGATTCCGCGGCTTCGGCGGGCCTCAGAAGGGCTCCGACGTCACCGCGCGCACGACGATCGACTTCGTCACCGCGGCAAAGGGAGAGACCATCACCCTCGCGGGTGAAGACAACGTGCCCTTCAAGGTGAAGATCCCCGCCGGTGTGTCCGACGGGCAGAAGATCCGGCTGCGGGGCCGCGGCCGCAAGTCGCCCGACGGCGGCGAGAGCGGCGACATCGTCGTGACCGTGGCCGTGCGTCCCCACCCGGTCTTCACGCGCGACGGACTCAACCTGCGCATCACCGTGCCCGTCACCTTCACCGAGGCGGCACTGGGCGCGACGATCGAAGTGCCGACGCTCGGGGGAGACCCCGTGCGTCTGCGCGTGGCCCCTGGCACCCCGTCGGGGCGCGTGCTCCGCGTCAAGGGTCGCGGAATCTCGACCACGAAGGGCACCGGCGACCTGCTCGCCGAGGTCCAGGTCGCGGTGCCCGCCCACCTCGACGACGCGGCGCGCGAAGCCCTCGAGCGTTTCCATGAGCTCGAACCGAAAGAGAACCCCCGCGCCGACCTGATGTCGAAGGCGCGATAAACACACGCGAGTCGCCGAGGTTCTCGGCATCCGATACGACAGGATGCCGAGAACCCGGCACCGCACCCGGCACGACGGAAGAGGTGAAGACGTGTCCGAAAGAGAGATCGACGAAGACGCCCCGATCTTCGCCATCGCCGCAGCCGCCGAGCTGTCGAACATGCACCCGCAGACGCTGCGGCAATACGACAGGCTCGGCCTCGTCGTACCCGCACGCACGCAGGGCGGTTCGCGGCGTTACTCGAGCCGTCACGTGCAGCAGCTGCGCGAGGTCGCGCGCCTGTCGGGTGAGGGCATGAGCCTTCCCGCCATCGCACGTCTGCTGGCGCTCGAGGAGCGGGTTCACGAGCTCGCGCGCCGCGTGAACGACCTCGAGCGTCAGCTCACGATCGAGCGCCAGTCGCGTCCCGGCGCCCGCGTCTTCGCGGCCGGCGCCACCGGTTCGGTCGTCACGCTGCGCCATGGGGCGCGCGTGCGCCGTGCCACCGACATCGTGCTGTGGCGTCCGCGCGACATGCACGACGACTGACCCGACCCGGCGGAGGTCCCTCAACGGGTCGAGGTCCCTGAGCGCGTCGAGGTCCCTGAGCGCGTAGAGGTCCCTGAGCGCGTAGAGGTCCCTGAGCTTGTCGAAGGGACCCGGATGCCGCGGGCGCGCGGCGCTTCGACGGGCTCAGCCACGTCTCTCGCGTCAGGCCGGATCGATCCGCAGCACGGTCGGCGCCTCGCCTAGCTGAAGATCGTCGACCACACGGATCGTGCGTGCCACGGCATCCACCGCGTCGATGACCGTGCCGAAGCGCTGGCGGTCCGAGCACACGGCGGTGACGGTCACGAAGTGCGAGCCGGTGTCCCACGTGTACGTGGCGAACGGCGGCGTCTTCGGATCGCTCGGCAGGGGCATCGCGAGCTTCTCGCCGACGCCGAGGTGCGGATTGCGGAACGACTCGGTGTCGTCGTACTCCATCGGCATCATCGCCCGCGCCGTGCGCAGCTGCGGTGTGGCCTCCTGCAGCTGCGCCATGACGACGAGCAGTTCGGGGTCGCTCTTCCACACCCACACGAGCACGCGCCCGCCCGCGCGGCGCATGAGCAGCGGCGCCGCCTGGCTCAGGATCCACGCGAAAGCCCCGCCGCCGGGGCGGGGCGCAGCGCCGGCGGCCTGATTGGCCTGGCTGAGCAGCATTCCGATCGCCGCCTTACGGTGGCGGCGGCCGCGGAATCCGAGGGAACCGGTCACGGGCACCCAGAGGTCGGCGGGAGCGTCGGCCTGCAGTCGAGACATGCGCTCAGCCTACGATCCGGGGCCTGGGAGACGGATGCCGATCGACCGCGTTCGCGACGGGAGAACGCTCCCACGGCCGGAGGGGTCGCCGATGTCGGAGGTCGGTGCCAGGCTGTAGTCCGCGGTCATCGCGACCGCGTCGATCTCTCGGAGGGCCTCGTGCTCGGCAAACTCCTCATCCGTTACCTCTCGCGCTATCGCTGGCTGCTGGTCGCCATCCTCGTCTTCCAGGCCGCGTCCGCGGTCGCGACGCTGTACCTGCCGCGTCTGAACGCCGACATCATCAACCTCGGCGTCGCCCAGGGCGACACCGGCTTCATCTGGTCGCGCGGCGGGCTCATGCTCGTCATCTCGCTCGGGCAGATCGTGGCATCCGTGATCGCAACGTATTTCGCCGCGCGGGCGGCGATGGCCGCCGGCCGCGACATCCGCCTCGATGTCTTCGAGCGCGTCAGCGGCTTCTCCGAGCGCGAGCTGTCGCAGTTCGGCGCGGGGTCGCTGATCACCCGCAACACCAACGACGTGCAGCAGGTGCAGATGCTCGCGATGATGGGCGCCACCATGCTCGTCAGCGCCCCGCTGCTGGCCATCGGCGGCATCATCATGGCGCTGCAGCAAGACGTCGGACTCAGCTGGCTCATCGCGGTGGCCGTGCCCGTGCTGGTCATCGCCGCCGGCCTCATCATCGCGCGCATGGTCCCGTTGTTCCGCAGCTACCAGACCAAGCTCGACGGCGTGAACCGCGTCATGCGCGAGCAGCTCACCGGCGTGCGCGTCGTGCGCGCCTTCGTGCGCGAGCGCATCGAAGAAGAGCGCTTCCGAGAGGCCAACACCGACATCCTCGTCGTCGGTCGCAAGGTTGGCTCGCTCTTCGTGCTGCTGTTCCCCCTCGCGATGCTCGTGCTCAACGTCACCGTGGTGGGCGTCATCTGGTTCGGGGGCATCCAGGTCGACGCCGGCGGGGTCGAGATCGGCACCCTGTTCGCCTTCATCCAGTACGTCGCGCAGATCCTCGGCGGCGTGCTGATGGCCAGCTTCATGACGGTGATGATTCCTCGCGCCGCGGTCTCGGCCGAACGCATCGGCGAGGTGCTCGACAGCCGCTCGACTCTCGAGCGTCCGGCGAACCCCGTCGAGCGCCTGCCCGAACCGGGTGCGGTCGAGTTCGACGACGTCGCCTTCGCCTATCCGGGCGCCGAGTCGCCGGTCGTCTCGGGTATCAGCTTCACGGCGCGCCCCGGCGAGACCGTCGCGATCGTCGGCTCGACCGGCGCCGGCAAGACGACCCTCGTCTCGCTCATCCCGCGGCTGTTCGACGTGACCTCCGGCGCCGTGCGCGTCGGCGGAGTCGACGTTCGCGAGGCCGACCTCGACGTGCTGTGGAAGAGCATCGGTCTCGTACCGCAGCGTCCGTTCCTGTTCAGCGGCACGGTGGCATCCAACCTGCGTTTCGGTCGCGAAGAGGCCACCGACGACGAGCTGTGGCACGCCCTCGAGATCGCGCAGGGTCGCGACTTCGTCGAAGCGATGGACGGAAAGCTCGAGGGGCGCATCGCCCAGGGCGGAACGAACGTCTCGGGCGGCCAGCGCCAGCGCCTCGCCATCGCGCGGGCGATCGTCCACCGGCCGGCCGTGCTGGTCTTCGACGACTCGTTCTCGGCGCTCGACCTGAGCACCGACGCTCGATTGCGACAAGCCCTGTGGCGCGAGCTCCCCGAGGTGACGAAGATCGTCGTCGCGCAGCGCGTGTCGACCATCACGGGCGCCGACCGCATCATGGTGCTCGAAGACGGCCGCATGGCCGGCCTCGGCACGCACGACGAGCTGCTGGCCACCAGCGCCACCTACCGCGAGATCGTCGAGTCGCAGCTGGGGGTCGAGGCATGAGCACCGCAGACGCCCTCACCGAAGAAGAACGCGCCGAGCTCGAGCTCGCCGAACAGGCGCGCCTGAACTCCGGCAGCTGGGACAGCGTCGCGCCCGGCAAGGCCTCGAACTTCGGGCCGAGCTTTCGACGCCTCATCGGCCTCCTCCGGCCGTACGCCGCCGCTTTCGTGTTCGTGTCGATCCTCGGCGCGATCGGCGTCGTGCTCGCCGTGCTCGCTCCTCGCGTGCTCGGAGACGCGACCAACATCATCTTCGAAGGCGTGGTCTCGAGGGGACTCGCTCAGCAGTTCCCCGCCGGCACCTCGCAGGCCGAGGTCGTCGACGCCCTGCAGGCCGCGGGGCAGAACGACATCGCCAACATCGTCGGCGCGATGGGCAACTTCTCCGTCGGCGCCGGCGTCGACTTCGACGCCCTGCGCGTCGTGATCGTGACGGTGCTCGCGATCTACGTCGGCTCGTCGCTGCTGTCGTGGATCCAGGGCTACGTCATCAACGTCATCATGGTCCGCACCATGTGGCGCCTGCGCGAAGACGTCGAGGCCAAGATCAACCGTCTGCCCCTGTCGTACTTCGACCGCGTGCAGCGCGGAGAACTGATCTCCCGGGTCACCAACGACATCGACAACATCACGCAGACGATGCAGCAGTCGCTCTCCAGCGCGCTCACGTCGGTGCTCACCGTCGTCGGTGTGCTCATCATGATGTTCACGATCTCGTGGCAGCTCGCTCTCGTCGCCCTCGTCTCGCTGCCGCTCATGGCGGTGATCTTCGGCGTCATCGGACCGAAGTCGCAGAAGGCGTTCGGCGAGCAGTGGAAGAAGGTCGGCCGCCTCAACGCCCGCGTCGAGGAGTCGTTCTCGGGCCACGCGCTGGTCAAGGTCTACGGCCGCGAGAAGGACGCGCGCGAGAAGTTCGAGGCCGAGAACGAGGAGCTCTACCAGGCCAGCTTCAAGGCGCAGTTCCTCTCCGGCATGATCATGCCCGGCATGATGTTCGTCGGAAACCTCACGTACGTCGGCATCGCGGTGCTCGGTGGTCTCATGGTGGCCGGCGGCCAGATCCGCCTCGGCGACGTGCAGGCCTTCATCCAGTACTCGCAGCAGTTCACGCAGCCGCTGTCGCAGCTGGGTGGCATGGCCGCGGTGGTCCAATCGGGCACCGCCTCCGCCGAGCGGGTCTTCGCACTCCTCGACGCCGAAGAGCAGGAACCGGATGCCGATGACGCCCCGACCCACACCGAGGGTCGCGGGGTCATCGAGTTCCAGAACGTGCGGTTCTCGTACTCGCCCGACCGCCCGCTGATCACCGACCTGTCGTTCCGCGTCGAGCCCGGCCAGACGGTCGCGATCGTGGGACCCACCGGTGCCGGAAAGACGACGCTGGTGAACCTGATCATGCGGTTCTACGAGCTCGACGGCGGGCGCATCCTGCTCGACGGGCAGGACATCGCCGAACTGCGCCGCGACGACGTGCGCTCGCGCACCGGCATGGTGCTGCAAGACCCGTGGCTGTTCGCGGGGTCCATCCGCGACAACATCCGCTACGGGCGCGAGAGCGCGACCGACGACGAGATTGTCGAGGCCGCGGTCGCCACGCGCGTCGACCAGTTCGTGCACTCGCTGCCCGAGGGCTACGACACCGTGCTCGACGAAGACGCCGCCAACGTCTCCGCGGGTGAGAAGCAATTGATCACCATCGCGCGGGCGTTCGTCGCCCGGCCCTCGGTGCTGATCCTCGACGAGGCCACCTCGTCGGTCGACACCCGCACCGAGCTGCTGCTGCAGCAGGCGATGGCGGCGCTGCGCGAGGGACGCACCTCGTTCGTGATCGCGCACCGTCTGTCGACGATCCGCGACGCCGACCTCATCCTCGTGATGGAGCACGGCGACATCGTCGAGAAGGGCACGCACGACGAGCTCATCGCGGTCGAGGGCGCGTACTACCGCCTGTACCGCTCGCAGTTCGAGCAGGCGGCATCCGACCTCGATGCGGTCGAGGTCGAGGCGCAGCGCGCCGCCGACCCGCAGCACGCCCCGGCGAACGACGATGCCGTGGTGGTGTCGGCGATGGCGGTCGCGGCATCCGAGGTTCCGGCGGCCGCGGGTGTCGACGGCCCGCCGCGCCCGGCACAGGGCTCACCCCTGCCCGACCGACGCCTCGACGGCGAGGGCTGACCGCCCCGCCGCACAGCACGACCACGCCCGCTCGGCCCCGCGCCGGGCGGGCGTCGTCGTGCTCGGGCGCGCGGTGCCGCGGGGGCCGCCCTGTTGCCGCGGTCTCGGTTTGGGGCGGGATCTGCACGTTGGGGCGGGAATTGTCCGCCCCGAACGGCGGAATCCGCCCCAAACCGTGGTTGGACTCACCCCGCCGCACTGCGGCCACGCAGGTCTTCGCCGCGCCCCACCGCGCTGCGGCGTTGCCGCGGTCTCGGTTTGGGGCGGGATCTGCACGTTGGGGCGGGAATCGTCCGCCCCGAACGGCGGAATCCGCCCCAAACCGGGGCTGGGTCCCGACTCTGGCCTCGCCCGCCGACCCGCGCCGCCCCCTTCACCGACCCGCTGCTCCGACCTCCGCCCCCGCCGACCTACCCTGTGGACGGTCCCCGGGAGTGCGAAGGCCGCTCCGGTAGGGTGGACCGCGCATCACCCGTACCGTGCGACCCGTCCGCCGCATAGATAGGCCTCACCCCTCGTGACCACTCCTGCGACGCCCGCCGACACCCCCGCGCCCGCCGCCGATCGTCCTCTGCGCATCCTCATCGGTGCCGACACCTTCTCGCCGCACGTCAACGGCGCAGCGCGTTTCGCCGAGCGCCTCGCCGCCGGCCTCGTGGCCCGCGGTCACGACGTGCACGTCTCCGCGCCGAGCGTCGGGCACGGCAACGCCGGCACCGCGACCGAGGTGATCGAGGGCGAGAAGATGGTGATGCACCGTCTCCCGGCCTATCGCTTCCTTCCGCACGACTGGCTGACCTTCGTGCTGCCGTGGCGCGGCAAGCACTACGCCCGCGTCGTGCTCGACGAGGTCAAGCCCGACGTCGTGCACATCCAGTCGCACATCATCATCGGCCGTGGCCTCGCCCGCGAGGCGCGCAAGCGCGGCATCCCCGTCGTCGCGACGAACCACGTGATGGCCGAGAACATCCTCGACTTCACCACTCTCCCCGACTTCCTCGACCGCATCTTCGTCAAGCTCGCGTGGGCCGACGCCGAGCGCACCTTCAAGATGACACGCGCCGTGACGACTCCGACGCGCAAGGCCGCCGACTTCCTCGAGTCGACGATCGACATCTCGGGTGTGATCCCCATCTCGTGCGGCATCGATCGCTCGAACTATTCGCCCGACCTGACGCCGCGCGATGCGAACCGCATCCTCTTCGTCGGCCGCTTGACGACCGAGAAGCACATTGACGTCGTGCTGAAGGCCCTCTCGCAGCTCGACCCCGCGCTCGACGCGAGCTTCGACATCGTCGGCGGCGGCGACCAGCGCGCCAAGCTCGAGGCGCTCGCCCAGCAGCTCGGCGTGGCATCGCGGGTCACGTTCCACGGCCACGCGTCCGAAGAAGACCTGCGCGCGCTGTACTCGCGTGCCAGCGTCTTCGCCATCGCCTCGATCGCGGAACTGCAGTCGATCGCGACCATGGAGGCCATGGCATCCGGTCTGCCGATCGTCGCGGCCAATGCCGTGGCGCTCCCGCACCTCGTGCACGACGGGGAGAACGGTTACCTCTTCGAGCCGGGCGACGCCGACGAGCTCGCCGCACGTCTGACCGATGTGCTCACGGCCGCCCCGGAGGAGCGCACGCGCATGCAGCAGGCGTCGCTCGACGCGGTCGCCGTGCACGACATCACCCGCACGCTCGACACCTTCGAGGCGCTGTACCGCGGTCGACCCCTGCCGGAGTAAGCCCGTGCACGTCGTCATGTTCGCCGACCAGCACCTGGAGTCGCTCGGCGGCGCGCAGGTGTCGATGCGCCTGCAGAAGCGTTTCCTCGAGCGCGCCGGGCACGTCGTCACCGTCGTCGCCCCGCGTCTTGCGCGCCCGGGTGCGCACGATCCCGCGTACCTCGACCTCCCCTCGATCGCGATCACTCCCGATCGCGAGTACGCGCTCACCTGGCCGGGTGTCCGCACCGATCGGTTCCTGGATGCCGAGATGGGCGCGCGACTGCCGGTCGACGTCGTCCACGTGCAGGCCGACTTCTGGGGAGCCTTCATCGGGCACCGGTACGCGGCGCGGCACGCGCTGCCGGTGGTGCACACGATGCACAACCGCGTCGACGTGGGGATCGAGGCGACGGCTCCGTTCCCCGGCCTCGTGATGCGCGCACTGAACGCCTGGGCGCGACGGGCCCTGCCGCGGGCGGCGTCGGGGCGCACAGCGCAGAATCCGACCTCTTCGGCCCGCTCGCGGACGGACGGGTGGGCGTTCCTCCACCAGCTCGCGCGCCTGTCGCGAGCGGTGACCGCCCCCTCCGGCCACTTCGCCCGCCGTCTCGAGCGCCACGGCGTCGCCTCGCGCGTCGACGTGATCTGGAACGGCATCGACGACGACGTGCTCGACGCCGCCCTCGCCGCCGGGCCCGCCGTGCGCGCCGAGGGGCGTCCGCGCTTCATCTGGCTCGGGCGCATGAGCCCCGAGAAGCGACTGCTCCCCTTCCTCGAGGCGGTCGTGGCGTCGGGCATCGACGCCGAGGTCGAGGTCGTCGGCGGGGGTGCCGAACTCGGCAAGGCGACGCGTCTCATCGAGCGCGCCGCGCCGCGGGCGACCGTGACCTTCGCCGGGCGCCTGTCGTACCCCGAGACCCTCGCCCGCCTGGCCGCCGCCGATGCGGTGGTGCAGACCTCGATCGGCTTCGAGACGCAGGGGATGACCGTCTTCGAGGCGGCCTCGCTCGGAACCCCGGCGGTCGTCAGCGACCCCGACATCGCCGCCGAGCTGGGGTCGGGAACGTGGACGGTGGCGGATGCCACGACCGCGGCCCTCGCCGAGGCGCTGGCCCGCGCGGCGTCCGACATCACCGCCGGCACCCCCGTCGTGCCGGATCCGTCGATCGCCGAGCGCTTCCGCCAGTCGTCGCGTACGGGTGCGATGGTCGCGGTGTACGAGCGGGCGGTCGCGGCCGGCCGCTGACCCGCGCCGACGCACGCGGCGCCCGGGCGTCGGACCGATGGCGGATGCCGTCGGGCCTCAGTCGGCGCGCACGACGCGCAGCGGGGCCGTGGTCGGCGATGCCACGGCGCGCTTCACCGCGGGCTCCGTGGCGACCGGGTCCGCGGCGCGGGCGGGGCGTTCCGCGCGGGAGGCGCGTGAGGGGTCGGTGGGGATGCGGCCGTAGCCGTCGGTTCGCACGACCCACACGGTCGCGACGATGCCGATGAGGGACAGGATGCCGAGAGCGATGAGATATGCCATGGCAGAAAAGCTACGTCTAGAGGAATTGCGCCCGCGAGTGGCATGATGGACGCAGTTCGTAAGATTCCTGCCACACCGGAGGTGCGCATGCGCTCGGTCGCCGTCGTCGTCCAGCCGGGGTTCGCCCCGTTCGAATTCGGTCTTGCCTGCGAGGCGTTCGGCCTCGACCGCAGCGATGACGGCATCCCGAACTTCGACTTCCGCATCGTCGCACCCGACCCCGGCGTCGTGCCCTCGAACATCGGCTTCTCGATCAACGTCGAGCACGGTCTCGAGGCAGCGGCGGGCGTCGACATCCTCGTCCTGGCCCCGATCCCGCGGTCGCAATGGGAGGCCGTCGACGAACGGGTGATCGAGGTGGTGCGCGCCGCCCATGCCCGTGGCTCATGGCTGTTGAGCGTGTGCAGCGGATCGTTCGTGATCGCGGCATCAGGAGTGCTCGATGGCAAACGGGCCACCACGCACTGGCGCTACGCCGACACGATGGCGCGCATGTATCCCGAGATCGAGGTCGATCCCGACGTGCTCTACGTGCAGTCCGGCAACATCATCACGAGCGCCGGCACCGCCGCGGGCCTCGACGCGTGCCTGCACCTGCTGCGGCAGGAGCTCGGTTCCGAGCTCGCCAACCGCATCGCCCGCCGCATGGTCGTCGCCCCCCAGCGCGACGGGGGACAGGCGCAGTTCATCGCGTCGCCCATCCCGATCGACACGTCTCTCTCGCTCGCCCCGGTGACCGAGTGGATGCTGCAGAACCTCGATGCCGAGCTCTCGGTCGACCGGCTCGCCGCTCGCGCCCACATGTCGCCGCGGACCTTCGCGCGCCGGTTCAAGGCCGACCTCGGCGCGACGCCGGCGGCCTGGCTCGCTCGCCAGCGCCTTCTGCACGCGCAGCGTCTGCTTGAAGAGACCGACCTCGGTCTCGACCGCATCGCGGCGGAGTGCGGCTTCGGTTCGGCGGCGGTGCTGCGGCAGAACTTCGCCCGAACGATGGGACTGACCCCGACCGCCTATCGGGCGCGCTTCTCGTGCAGTGGAGAACGCGCGGTGTCGCCGGAGGCCGTCCCGGCCTGAGCCCTGCCGTGCGGGAGCAGGGCGGCGGGGTATCGCGGGTGACCGGCGGGCCACCGCCCTTCTGCATGGGGTGGAACGCCGGTGGCCCGCCGGCGTCAGTTGTATCCGAGGATCACGCTCGACTCGCTCTCCCCCTCGAAGGAGGTGTCGGCGGCGATAGTGCGACTGTCGGATTCATCCACCCCTCGAGCGTGCACCGCGAGCGGAGCGCGTTCAGCGATCCTGACGGAACGCACACAGCCGCGGCGTCGCGCGCGACAGCTGTTCCGTCGTATCCGGCGTCATCTCGGCATCCATTGCCCTCCGCCCGCCGCACTGCTAAACTTGAGTCAACGCAACTCAAGTTTGCGAACAGACTTCCAGGAGACCACATGAACGCCACGCAACAGCCGGGGCAGGAGGACGCGCGTAGCGCCCTCGAGCAATTCGGCATCAACCTCACCGACCGGGCTCGCCAGGGCAAGCTCGACCCCGTGATCGGGCGCGACGGCGAGATCCGCCGCGTCAGCCAGGTGCTCACCCGGCGCACCAAGAACAACCCCGTGCTCATCGGCGAACCCGGCGTCGGCAAGACCGCCGTCGTCGAGGGCCTCGCCCAGCGCATCGTCGCGGGCGACGTCGCCGAGAGCCTCAAGAACAAAGAACTCGTCTCGCTCGACATCTCGGCGCTCGTCGCCGGCGCGATGTACCGCGGCCAGTTCGAAGAGCGCCTCAAGAGCGTCCTCAAAGAGATCACCGAGTCCGACGGACGCATCATCACGTTCATCGACGAGCTGCACGTGCTCATGGGCGCGGGCGGCGGCGAGGGCTCGGTCGCGGCCTCGAACATGCTCAAGCCCATGCTCGCCCGCGGCGAGCTGCGGCTCATCGGCGCCACGACGCTCGACGAGTACCGCGAGTTCATCGAGAAGGACGCCGCGCTCGAGCGCCGCTTCCAGCAGGTGTACGTCGGCGAGCCCACGGTCGAAGACACGGTCGCGATCCTGCGCGGCCTCAAGGAGCGCTACGAGGCGCACCACAAGGTCGCGATCGCGGATGCCGCGCTGGTCGCTGCCGCCTCGCTCTCCAACCGGTACATCCCCTCGCGTCAGCTGCCCGACAAGGCGATCGACCTGATCGACGAAGCGGCCTCGCGCCTGCGCATGGAGATCGACTCGGCGCCCCTCGAGATCGACGAACTGCGTCGCCACGTCGACCGCCTCAAGCTCGAAGAGCTCGCGCTGAAGAAGGAGAAGGACGCCGCCTCGAAGGAGCGCCTCGCCACCCTGCGCGAGACCCTCGGCGCCGAACAGGCCAAGCTCGACGAGCTGCAGGCCCGGTGGGAGCGCGAGCGCGCCTCGCTCAACCGCGTGGGCGACCTGAAGACCCGCCTCGACGCCGCCCGCGTCGATGCCGAGCGCGCGCAGCGCGAGGGCAACCTCGAGCGCGCGTCGCGACTCCTCTACGCCGAGATCCCCGCTCTCGAGCGCGAGTTGATGACCGCCGAGCGCGAAGATGCTTCGACAGGCTCAGCAACCGGTGGGAGTCGAATGGTCAATGAACAGGTGACCGACGAAGACATCGCGGCCGTCATCGCGGCGTGGACGGGCATTCCGGTCGGACGCCTGCTGCAGGGCGAGACCGAGAAGCTGCTCAACCTCGAGCGCGAGCTCGGCAAGCGCCTGATCGGCCAGCGCGATGCGGTGAAGGCGGTGTCGGATGCCGTGCGGCGCTCCCGCGCGGGCATCAGCGACCCGCACCGACCGGTCGGTTCGTTCCTCTTCCTCGGTCCGACCGGTGTCGGCAAGACCGAGCTGGCGAAGTCGCTCGCCGACTTCCTCTTCGACGACGAGCACGCCATGGTGCGCATCGACATGTCGGAGTACGGCGAGAAGCACTCCGTCTCGCGCCTGGTGGGTGCCCCTCCGGGCTACATCGGCTATGAGCAGGGCGGTCAGTTGACCGAGGCCGTGCGCCGTCGGCCGTACTCGGTCGTGTTGCTCGACGAGGTCGAGAAGGCGCACCCCGAGGTGTTCGACGTGCTGCTGCAGGTCATGGACGACGGTCGCCTGACCGACGGTCAGGGCCGCACGGTCGATTTCACCAACGTCATCCTGGTGCTCACCTCGAACCTCGGCTCGCCGATCCTCATCGATCCGACCCTGTCGATGGACACGAAGCGCGACCAGGTGCAGGCGCTCGTGCGACAGGCGTTCAAGCCCGAGTTCGTGAACCGTCTCGACGACATCGTGATCTTTCAGGCGCTGAGCCAGGACGACCTCGCACAGATCGTCGAGCTCGCCGTCGACGCGCTGCACAAGCGGCTCCGCGAGCGCCGGCTGAGTCTCGCGGTCACCCCCGACGCCCGGTCGTGGCTGGCCGAGCGCGGATACGACCCGGTGTACGGCGCCCGTCCGCTGCGGCGTCTGATCCAGACCGAGATCCAGAACCGCCTGGCGATGGCGATCCTCGCCGGAACCGTGCGCGATGGAGACGTCGTGCGGGTCGACGTGGCCAGCGACGGCGACTCGCTCATGCTCGTGAGCACCGGCCCCGCAGAAGACGAGCCGAACGGCGACGACGTGATCGAGGCCGAGATCGTCGAGTAAGACGACAGAGGAGGGATGCCGTGGCGGCATCCCCCCTCTTCGTTCGTGCGAGCCTGTGACGTGCGGAGTCCGCAGCGCGAGGCATGCCGGATGCCGGGACTCAGGCGTCGACGAGCAGCGACTCCGCGACGGTGCGGCGCTCGCGGGGAGCGAGCTCGCGCTGACGCAGGCCCTCTTCGGCGGCGTCGATGTCGCCCAGCGCGCCGACCGCGATCACGGTCACGGGGGTGAAGCGGGGGTCGATGTCGAAGGCCGCGCGCAGGTCGTCGGCAACGAATCCGCCCATCTGGTGGGTGGCGAGGCCCTCGGCGTGCGCCTGCACGGTGAAGTGCGCGGCGGCCTGGCCGGCGTCGTAGAGAGCCCAGGGGCGAGCGTCTCCCTCGGCGGTCTCGTTCTCGGCGAGCACGACCAGCAGCGCACCGGCGGCGGGCGCCCACGCCTGGTTGAAGCCCATCAGGGCCGAGACGACCTTGGCGTGGGCCTCGCCGCCGCGGCGGGCGAGGATCATGCGCCAGGGCTGGTGGTTCATGCCCGTGGGGGTCCAGCGGGCCGCCTCGAGGGCGGAACGCAGTGCTTCTTCGTCGATCGGAGTCTCGGCGTCGAAGACGCGAGTGCTCCAGCGCTCGGCGAGCACGTCGAGGATCGGGGCGTCGGTGGGGGCGGTGCGGTCGAGAACGAGTGACATGGGTACTCCTGAGGAACGGGGACGATGCCGGGACTCCATTGACCCGCACCAGTGAACGCCCACGGGCCGCCGAGTGTTCCCGTGTGAAGTTATGCGTCGCCCATGAGTCCGCGCACGCGCGGCAGGGAGCGCCCGGATGGGGCTCACGGCATCCGCGTCACTTGCTCCACGACGTGGGACCTGCGGTGCCCGCGGGGTACTCGTCGAGCGGCACCTCGTTCGCGCGCCACGCGTCGATGACCGGCTGCACGATGCGCCAGCACTGCTCGGCCGCGTCGCCGCGGACCGCGAGCATCGCATCGCCGTCGAGGATGCCGGAGAGCACCTCGCCGTAGGCCTTGAGTGCGCCCTCGCCGAGGTCGGCCGCCAACGTCACGCGCTCCAGCTCGAGCGGGTCGTCGGCACCGTTGACGTTCAGGCCGAGGCTCATCGTGTCGGGCCCGAGAGAGAAGACCAACTCCGACGGCTCGCTCTCGCCGACGAAGCCTCCGGGCAGGTGCCGCACCGGCTTGAACGTCACGGTGATGGCGCGGTGGCCCGAGCTGAGCGCCTTGCCCGAACGCAGCGTGATCGGAACGCCCTGCCACCGGGCGTTGCGCACCTCGACCGTCATCTCGGCGAGCGTCTCGGTGCCGCGCGCCGCGTCGACCCCCGGTTCGTCGACGTAGGAGGGGAAGTGGCGATCGCCGACGTCGCCGGCGGTGTAGCGGGCGCGACGGGAGTTGTGCACGGGGTCGTCGTCTCGCACGTGGGTGGCGCGCAGCACCGCCGAGGTGGCGTCGCGCAGATCGAGTTGATTGAGGGATGCCGGGGGCTCCATCGTCACGAAGGCCATGACCTGCAGCAGGTGGCTCTGGATCATGTCGACGAGCGCGCCCGCGCCGTCGTAGTAGCCCGCGCGACCCTCGAGACCGAGGGGTTCGGGATAGTCGATCTCGACGGAGCCGATGTCGTCGGCCGACCACACGCTCTCGAGGAGGCGGTTCGCGAAGCGGGCCCCGAGGAGGTTGAGCACGGTCGAGCGACCGAGGAAGTGGTCGATGCGGAAGACCTGGTCTTCGGGGACGAGCTTCGCCAGCTGCTGGTTGAGCCGGTGCGCGCTCGCCTCGTCGGTGCCGAAGGGCTTCTCGAGCGCGAGCACCGTGCCCTCGGGGATCTTCACGTCGCTGAGCGCCAGGCAGGCCTTCTCGGCGATCGCCGGGGGAACGGCGAAGTAGAGGGCGGGGCGGCCCTCGGCGTCGTCGAGGAGCTTCTGCAGGTCGGCGGCCTG
Source organism: Microbacterium sp. BH-3-3-3 (assembly GCF_007679045.1). Lineage (GTDB taxonomy): Bacteria > Actinomycetota > Actinomycetes > Actinomycetales > Microbacteriaceae > Microbacterium > Microbacterium algihabitans. The sequence goes on from NZ_VEFS01000001.1 coordinate 1,599,332, forward strand.
GGTGATGTCGGCCTGCGAATAGGTGGTCTGCGAGACCTGGTCGAAGGCCGCCGCGGCATCCGTCGTCTCGAATGACTTCTTCACCGCCTCGCGCCAGTGCTCGCCGGTCCAGTCGTCCATGCCGGCGCCGTGCAGGCGCACCGACCGGCCGGGTTCGCGCGTGAGCAGCTGGCCCAGGGCCGGCAGCAGCAGGCGAGACGTGAGGTCGCCCGAGGCGCCCAGGATGATCAGAGTCGTGTCCGCGGCCATGCCGTCACCGTAGCGCTGTCGTCCGACACCGCCCGGGTGCTTGCAGCAGGTGCATGGATGCCACTAGCGCGACGCTCGGCCACGATGTCGGCCGTTGCTGTCACAATCCGAGGGTGACGACTCCGATCGAGGATTACGCGCTCCTCAGCAACTGCCGATCCGCCGCCCTCGTCTCGTCGCAGGGCAGTATCGACTGGTTGTGCCTGCCGCGGTACGACAGCGGGTCGATGTTCGGCGCGTTGCTCGGCGACGAGTCGCACGGCGCCTGGTCGCTGCGGCCGGCCGACCCCGACGCCCGGTCGACGCGCCGCTACGACGGCGACACGTTCGTGCTCGTCACGCGGTGGGAAACGTCGACGGGGATCGCCGACGTCTACGACGCCATGCCCGTCGACGAGGGCGTCGAGGCTGTCGTCCGCCGGGTCGTGGGGGTGGCGGGCGCGGTCGACTTCGTCAGCGAGGTGCGCCTGCGCTTCGACTACGCCCGCGCGGTCCCGTGGGTGCAGCAGGTCGGCCAGGGCGGCGAGCACGCGATCCTCGCGGTCGCCGGTCCCGACGCCGTGATCATCCGCGGCCCGCGCCTGATCGCGACCGACACCGCCCACCGCGGCCGCTGGACGACGGCGGCGGGCGAGAGCGTCGACTCGGTGCTCATGTGGGGGCCGTCGTGGCAGAAGGCCCCGGCGCCCTTCAACGTCGAGGCCGCCCTCGAGCGCACGCGCGAGTGGTGGGCGGCGTGGGCCGATCGCGTGCAGGCGGCCGGCACCCATCCCGAGCTCGTCACGCGTTCGCTCATGGTGCTGCGCGCGCTCACGCACTCCGAGACGGGTGGCATCGTGGCGGCGGCCACCACCTCGTTGCCCGAGGCCTTCGGCGGCTCCCGCAACTGGGACTACCGCTACGTGTGGCTGCGCGACGCCGCCCTCACCCTCAGCGCCTACATCGAGCACGGCTACCTCGACGCCGCGCACCGCTGGCGCGACTGGTTGCTGCGGGCGATCGCCGGCGACCCGGCCGACGTGCAGATCATGTACGGCATCGCCGGAGAACGCGACCTGCCCGAGCGCGAGATCTCGAGCCTGCCCGGGTACGACGGGGCCGCCCCGGTTCGTATCGGCAACGGCGCGGTCGACCAGTATCAGGCGGACGTCATCGGCGAGGTGATGGTCGCCCTCGATGCGGCGCGCACCGCGGGGGTCGCCGAGACGAAGTTCTCGTGGGCGCTGCAGCGCGCTCTCCTCGCGCAGCTGGTGCAATGGGTCGACCGACCCGACCTCGGCATCTGGGAGATGCGGGGTGATCCGCACTTCTTCACGCACTCCCGCGCCATGATCTGGGCGGCCTTCGACCGCGGCATCCGGGCCGTCGAAGAGGGGGGCCTCGACGGCGAACTCGACACGTGGCGACAGATGCGCGACCGCGTGCGTGCCGAGATCGACGCACGCGGCGTGCACCAGGGCGGCTGGTTCACCCAGCACTTCGACACCGACGAGGTCGACGCCTCGCTGCTCGTGCTGCCGCAGGTGGGCTTCTGCGCCTACGACGACCCGCGCATGCTCGCGACAGTGGCCCGCATGGAAGAGACGCTCATGCCCCACGGGTGGCTGCTGCGGTACCGCACCACCGGCGTCGACGGGCTGGTCGGTGACGAGCATCCGTTCCTCGCCTGCTCGTTCTGGCTGGTGGGTCAGTACGCGCACAGTGGCCGCCGCGACGACGCCGAAGCCCTCATGCACCGTCTGACCTCGGTGGCCAACGACCTGGGCCTGCTGTCCGAGGAGTACGACCCCGTGACCGGTCGACAGGCGGGCAACACCCCGCAGGCACTCTCGCACCTCGCCCTCGTGGGCGCCGCCGATGCGCTCGACAAGACCGCCCCGGGCGGGGCGTCCGGGTCGTAGAGTCGCGGCATGGACGACGACGGCGAGCTCGGAAGACTCCGGGAGCGCGTCTACGGCGCAGACGGGGGCAGTGCGACCCCCGAGATGATTGCGCGTCTCGTCGAACTCGAAGATGATGCGCGCCGGATGCCGTCGGGGGGCCCCGCCGCGGCCGACGACGTCCCGCCGCACCCGTCCACCCCGGTCACGAAGCCGGATGCCGCGGCACCGGACGCCCGGCCGAGCCCGCCCCGCGACGAGACGGGTAACCCATCCGTCGAGACCGTGGGCGCCCCGCTCGCCGGCCCCGCAGACCGCCCGCCCCGCCGCATCCTGCGCTGGACGCTCACCGCGGTCGGCGCGGCGGCTCTGGTCGGCGTGGGCATCGCGATCGGGTCGAGCATTGCCATGCCCGCGGCGACCGCTGATCCGGCCGTCTCCGACCTGCCCGAGATGGCGTTCCCGCAAACGACGGAAGACGTCATCTCGGCCGACATCATGCGCGACAGCGGCATCGACGCCGCGAGCACGCGCTACATCGCGACGATCGACGACTTCCGCATCTATCTCGCCCGGCCCGACGACGGCGACGGCCGCTGCATCGTCGCCTTCACCTCGAGCGACAACCGCCCGTGGTCGGCGGGGTGCGCCAGCGGAGCGCAGACCGGCGCCGCGGTCTTCGGCATCGATCAGAGCCTCACGGTCGCGATCGGTCAGCCCAGCGGCGACCAGGTGGCGGGCGAGCCCCTCCGCCTGTCCGACAGCGTCACGGCCTACGTGGCGCCGTAGCCCCGCGTCGCGATGCCCGTGACGCGCTGAACGAAGGAGAACGACGATGTTCCACCCCGATGGTGCGTACTCGGGTCTCGCGGTCGACGACCTCGAGGCCGCACACCGCTTCTACGCCGACACGCTCGGCATCCGCGTCGAGGTGCTCGAGGGCTCGGGCTTCCTGATGATGCACCTCGCCTCCGGCGGGCGCGTGCTCGTCTACGGCAAGCCCCACCACGAGCCGGCGTCGTTCACGGTGCTGAACTTCCCCGTCGCCGATGTCGAGGCGGCCGTCGACGATCTCCGCTCACGCGGCGTCGACACGAAGATCTACGACGACGAGAACTTCCCGACCGACTCCCGCGGCATCATGCGCGAGGGCGGACCGCTCATCGCGTGGTTCCGCGATCCGGCCGGGAACGTGCTCGCCGTGCTGGAGGAATGACCCGCGCACAGAGAAAGCGGACGGATGCCGAAGACTCCGGCATCCGCCCGCTCGAAAGACCGCGCCGGGGCCGTCAGCCCTTCAGCGCCTCGACCAGCTTCACACGGGCACCCATGCGCAGCAGCGAGTTGCGGTAGATGCGCGAGGCGACGCCGATGGCGAGCACGCACGAGACGAGCAGCACGATCAGCGACAGCACCGGCTCCCACCACTGCGCGTCGCCGAGGTACATGCGAAGCGGCATGCCGACGGGGGCCGAGAAGGGCACGTACGACATGATCGTCAGCACGACGGGGTTGTCGTTGAAGAAGATGACGAGGAAGTACGGCGCCATGATCAGCATCGTGATCGGGGTCGTCGTCGCACCGATGTTTTCCTGACGCGAGACCATCGCGGCCGCGGCGGCGAACAGCGACGCCAGCAGCACGAAGCCGAACAGGAAGAAGATCGCGAACCAGGCGATCGGCGCACCGAGGGTGTCGAGCACACCCGCCTGACCGGTCACGGCGAGACCCACCACGGCGACCGCGGCCAGCAGCACGATCTGCGCCATCGCGAGGATCGTGTTGCCGAGCACCTTTCCGGCCAGCAGCACCCGCACGGGGATCGCCGAGATGAGGATCTCGACCACGCGCGTCTGCTTCTCTTCGACCACGCTCTGCGCGATGGTGCCGCCGAAGGTCGATGCCGCGATGAGGAAGACGAGTCCGAAGCCGAGCGCGATCAGGTAGCGCAGCGCATCGGCGGCGCCCGCGCCGGGGTCGATCATGTCGACGGGCGGGGTCTCGCTCAGCTTCTGCAGCAGCGTCGAGGGCACGCTGTCTTTCACCACGACGGTGTAGTCGAACGCGGCGTCCGACGATCCCGAGACCAGGGCGGCATCCACCGTCCCGTCTTCGACGAGGGCGCGGGCGGCGTCATCGCTGTCGGCGACGGTGACGTCGAGACCCTCGAGCCCCGACACAGCGCTCTCGGTCTGAGAGGTCACGGCGACGGGGGTGCCGCTGTCGGAGGCGTTGTTGGCGGCGAAGCCGCCCCACACAACCGAGGCGAGGGCCGCGAGCACGAGGATCGCGGTCGAGATGACGAAGGCCTTGCTCCGCAGCTTCGAGCCGATCTCGCGTTCGGCGACGAGCCAGATGCTCTGCAGCTCGCTGGGGGCGGGGCGCGCAGTGGTCGGCGCGGGCGAGGGCGTGCGGGTGGGAGTCGAGGTGCTCACTGGATGACCTCCTTGAAGATCTCGGCCAGGGTCGGCCGCTGGGGAGAGAAGCTGGCGACGTCGCCGCGCTCCACCGCGCCGCGGAGCACCCGCTGCGCGATGGTGTCGTCGGCGGCGTCGAAGAGGGCGTATCCGCCGTCGAAGTCGAGCACCGTCACGCCGGGCTCTTCGCGCAGCCACCCGGCATCCGCGCGCGAGACGAGCTCGTAGCGGTGGGTCGCGTGCTGCGCGCGGAGGTCGTCGCGCGTGCCGGCGGCGCGGATCGTGCCCCCGGCGATGATCACGAGGTCATCGCACAGCCGCTCGACGACGTCGAGCTGGTGCGACGAGAACAGCACCGCAGCCCCCGCTGCCGCCTTCTCCTGCAGCACGCCCGCGACGACGTCGACGGCGAGCGGGTCGAGGCCCGAGAACGGCTCGTCGAGGATCAGCACGTCGGGCTCGTGCACGAGAGAGGCCGCGATCTGGGCGCGCTGCTGGTTGCCGAGCGAGAGCGTCTCGACCAGGTCGCCGAGGCGCTCGCCGAGTCCGAGCCGCTCGAGCAGGGCGGTGGCCTTCTGGTTCGCCTCCGCCTTGCCGAAGCCGTGCAGCCGCGCGAGGTAGGCGATGTGCTCGGCGACCTTCATCTTCGGGTACAGCCCGCGCTCTTCGGGCATGTAGCCGAAGCGCCGCCGATCCGCCGTGGTCACAGGGGAGCCGTTCAGCTCGACGCTGCCCGCGTCTTTCCCGAGCACGCCGAGGGCGATGCGCATGGTCGTGGTCTTGCCGGCGCCGTTGCCGCCGACGAAGCCGGTCAGTCGCCCGGGGGCGACGGTGAATCCCACCTCGTCGAGCACGCGGCGTCCGCCGTAGCTCTTGGTGATGCCGTCCAACTGGAGCACGGTGCATCCCTTCTCTCGATGCCTCCACGCTAGAGACGCGGATGCCGCGGCACCTCCGCCCCGAGAAGGGTTCCCGCGCTCCACCGTGAGGGGGAGGGGGCTCGACGGGGGTCCCTGAGCCTGTCGAAGGGCCCCGGAGCGCGCAACCGAGGTCCCTGAGCTTGTCGAAGGGCCCGGGACCCGAACCGCGAGGTCCCTGAGCTTGTCGAAGGGACCGGGCCCCGCGGGACCCCGCCCGTCAGGCCAGCCCGTGCCGGTGCGCGAGCACCACGGCCTGCACGCGGTCGCGCGCGCCGAGCTTCTGCAGCACGTTCGACACGTGCGTCTTCACGGTCGCCTCGCCGATGAACAGGCGCGCGGCGATCTCGGCGTTGCTGAGGGCTTCGGCGACGAGGGCGAGCACCTCGCTCTCACGCTCGGTCAGCGGCTCGCTGAGGTGCAGGGTGTCGGCGCGGCGGACGGCGGTCTCGGTGACCGTCGAGGTCGGCGCGGGGCTCGCGAAGGAGCTCCCGGATGCCACGTCGCCGGCGCCCTGCGCGGCGAAGCGTTCGATGACCCGGCGGGTGACCTCGGGGGCGAGCAGCGCGTCGCCCGCGCCGACGATCCGCACCGCCGAGACGAGCTCTTCAGGGCCGGCGTTCTTGAGCAGGAATCCGCTGGCTCCCGCCGCGAGCGCGGCGAACAGGTAGTCGTCGCGGTCGAAGGTGGTCACGATGAGGATTGCGGCGTCGGAGGCGGGATCGGCCGTCAGCAGGCGCGTCGCCTCGAGCCCGTCCATGTCGGGCATCTGTACGTCCATGCAGATCACGTCGGGGCGCAGCTCGCGCGCCGCGTCGATGGCCGCGCGACCCGAGGCCGCCTCGCCGACGACCGTGATGTCGTCTTCGAGCGACAGGATCGTGCGGAACCCCGCGCGCATCATGGCGTGGTCGTCGACCAGCAGCACCCGCAGCTCAGACACGCGACACCTCCGGGGTCAGCAGGGGCACCCGCACGCGCACCAACCATCCCCCGCGCGCGCGGGGACCGATCTCGATCGTCCCGCCCGAGGCCGCGGCGCGCTCGCGCATGCCGAGCTGGCCGAGGCCCGGCGTCGACGAACCGCGGCGTCCGGTGTTCGCGACCTCGAGCTCCACGGCATCCGGATCGAACCGGAGGCGCACGTCGGCCGTCGCATCGGGACCGGCGTGACGCCGGGCGTTCGTGAGCGCCTCCTGCGCGATGCGGTACAGGTTGACCTGCACGAGCGGCGGGGGATCGCTCGCGGCCTCGCCGATGACGGTGAGGGTCGTGGGAAGACCCGCCGCGGTCGCCTCGTCGACCAGTCCCGCGATCGAGGTGAGCCCGTGCGTGGTGGGGGCGGTGTCGGGGGCGGAGTCGCCGTCGGGCGTGCGCAGGGTCTCGAGCAGTTGGCGCAGTTCGTGCAGAGACGACCGGGCGGATCCCTCGATGCCCGCGAGGTTCTGCCGCGCGGCATCCGGATCACGATCCAGCAGCGACCGCGCCACCCCGGCCTGCACGCCCATCAGCGATACGTGGTGGGCGACCACGTCGTGCAGCTCGCGCGCGATGCGCACGCGGTCGAGGGCCACGGCCTGGGCGGCGGTCACCTCGCGCTCGGTCTCGAGTTCGGCCGTGCGCTCCTCGAGGGCGGCGCGCTCGCGCATCTGCTGGTACGAGCGGTTGCCGAAGTAGTACGCGCCGCCGAAGTACAGCGCGTTGATGAGGATGTTGAGCAGTTGGTAGGCGACGAACGGCGAGAACGCCCCGGCGCGCGAGAAGGGTCCTTCCACGCTCGGGTCGACCGGCTGCGTGGCCTCTTGGAACATCACGACGAACAGCCACGCGAACATGCCCACGATGAGGGCGATGCGCACGATCGTCGCCCGGCGACGGTTGGTCTCCCACGCGCCCACCGTGTACAGCGCGATGAACATCGCGATGTTGCCGGCGTACAGCTCGGGGATGCGGAAGGTCACCGCGAGGAAGTACGCGACCGCGACGATGACCGCGGCGATCGAGGGCCACCGCCGGCGGAAGGCGATCGGGATCGCGAGCACGGCGACGTATCCCAGCGCGACCGCGAGCGACCCCTGCTGGTCGCCGTAGATGCCGGAGACCGACGAGAGCACGGCGCTGGTCAATCCGCCCAGGAACAGCACGGCGGCGAGCACGAGGTCGTTGCGTTGCTGCGTGCGGGTGAGCCGGGCCATCCCTCCACGGTAGGGGGGAGCTCCGACACCTGCATCCCCCGTGGGGTGGAGTCAAGAGGGGCGGGAATACAGGATGCGTCGTGATGCTTGCACGTGAATAAATCCGGGCGCCAGGCGCCCCCGTCTTCTCCGAGAGGATCACCGTGACCGAGATCGGCTACATCGTCGGCAGTATCTCCAGCACCTCCATCAACCGGCGCCTGGCGAAGGCGCTCGAGAAGGTCGCCCCCGAGGGCGTGACGCTCAAAGAGATCCCCATCAAGGACCTCCCCTTCTACTCGCCCGACTACGACGGCGACTTCCCCCCGGTCGCGCGCGACTTCAAGCAGGCGATCGAAGACACCGACGCCATGTTCATCGTGACCCCCGAGTACAGCCGCTCGATCCCCGGCGTGCTCAAGAACGCCCTCGACTGGTCGGCCCGCCCGTACGGCGAGGCGTCGTTCAACGACAAGCCCACCGCGGTCATCGGCACCTCGCAGGGCGGCATCGCCACCGCGGCCGGCCAGCAGCACCTGCGCTCCGTGCTCCTGCACTACAACGCCCTGGTGCTCGGCCAGCCCGAGGGCTACATCCAGTCGACCCCCGGTCTGTTCGAAGAGGACGGCACCGTCACCGACGAGGGCACGGCCGCGTTCCTGCGCTCGATCATCGAGGCGCTCGTGACCCTCGCGAAGCGCACCGCTCCAGCCGAGGTCCCCGCGGCCTGAGGCGCGCTTTCACGACGGGGTCGGGGGTTCGCCCCCGGCCCCGTCTTAGTCAGGTCCCTGAGTCTGTCGAAGGGACCGGACGCAGCGTTCCCGGTGGCTCAGCCCCCTGTCTTTCCCCCGGGACGGCTCCCCAGCGCCTCGGCCTTCCGCCTGAGCAGCGCGGCCTCGCGCTCGTTGCGCGTAAGCCCGGCGGCGGTGAGCAGCTCCGCGCGCGCCTCGGCCGATCGCCCGAGGCGCGACAGTAGCTCCCCGCGCACCGACGGGATGAGGTGCGATCCCCGCAGGGCCCCGGCCGCAGCGAGGGCGTCCACGGGTGCGCAGCACCGTATCGCCGGCGCTCGCGGCGTAGCCCTCGGTGAAGATGAGGTAGGCGGTACTTCTCGCCTCGCGCGCGCTCCCGACGCCAGCCGTCGATCGCGCGCCGCTTCGCGACGGCGGTGAGCCACCCTCCGGGATTGTGCGGCACGCCCTCGCGCGGCCACTGCGCCAGCGCCTCGAGCAGCGCGTCGTGCGCGAGGTCTTCGGCGGTGGGGAGGTCGCCGACCACGCGCGCGAGCGTCGCGACGATGCGGGCGCCTTCGATGCGCCAGATCGCCGCGACGCGTCGCGAGAGGTCGTCGGTCACGTGGGGTCAGCGCGCGGCCTGCTCCTCGCGCCAGCCCTCTTCCTTCTGGATGTACTCGTTGTCGGCGAAGGCCGCGAAGTCGGTCTCGTCGGTGACCCGGCGCACCTCGAGCGTGTTGCCCGCGATCAGCGGAGCGCGGCGCGCCCACTCCACGGCCTCGTCCTTGCTCGACACCTCGATGATCCAGAAGCCGTTAAACAGCTCGTGCGTCTCGCCATAGGGGCCGTCGGTGACGACCGGCTCCTCGCCGCCGAACTCGACCACGAAGTTCTTGCTCATGTCTTCGGCGAGACCATCGCCGGCGACGAGCACCCCCGCGTTGACCATGGACTCGTTGTACGCGCCCATCTGGTTGATGACCTGCTCGAACGGGATCCTCTTGTACGCCGCGTACGCCTCGTCGGTGCCGCGCATGATCAGCATGTACTTCATCGTCGTCTTCTCTCGTCGGTGCTCGGGGGAACCGTTCCCCTACTATCGCGTCGAACGACGCCGAGCGGAATCGACAGGGTGCGGGAGAAAAGATTCCGGATGCCGTGGGCTCGGGTTCCGCGCGGCGCGGGCGCCTCACCGGAATCGGCCCGCCGCGCGGGAATCGGACGGCAGAGTCCGCGGCATCCGATCCCGAGGCGATCCGATGTCGCGACGGCTCGCGCGAGCCTGAGCCGGCGTTCAGCCGAAGATCATCGGCAGGTCGTCATCGTCGTCGGCGCCCGAGAGGTCGAGGTCGGCGACGACGGGCACGTGGTCGCTGGGAACCTCGCCCTTGCGCTCGTTGCGGTGGATCTCGGCGCCGTGCACCGCGTCGGCGAAGGCCTGCGAGCCGAGGATGAAGTCGATGCGCAGGCCCTCGTTGCGGGGGAAGCGCAGCTGCTTGTAGTCCCAGTAGGTGTACCCGGTGGGGATCAGCGGGCGCACGACGTCGGTGAGACCCGCGGCCTCGAAGGCGCGGAAGGCCTCGCGCTCGGGAGGGGAGACGTGGGTGGTCGCCCCCTCGACGACCGTGGGGTCGCCGTTGTCGTCGTCGGTCGGCGCGATGTTGAAGTCGCCGGTCAGGGCGAGCGGCAGATCGGGGTGGGCCGCGAGGGTGTCGGCCGTGTACTGGCGCAGCTTGTCGAGCCAGTCGAGCTTGTAGACGTAGTGCGGGTCGTCGAGTCCGCGACCGTTGGGCACGTACAGGCTCCACACGCGCACGCCGTTGACGGTCGCCCCGATCGCGCGGGCCTCCTGGGGCAGGTCGGGACCCTCTTTGCCCTTCTCGAACCCGGGCATGCCGGGGAACCCGATCTCGATGTCTTCGAGGGGCTCACGGCTCGCGATGGCGACGCCGTTCCACTGGTTCAGGCCGTGCGCGGCCACGTGGTACCCGGCTTCTTCGAACGCCGCGTACGGGAACTGCTCCGTCTTGCACTTGATCTCCTGCATCGCCAGCACGTCGATGTGCTCGCGCACGCAGAACTCGACGGTGCGGGTGACGCGGGCGCGGATGGAGTTGACGTTCCAGGTGGCCAGGCGCATGGCATCCAGCCTACTTTCGGCCGCCGACATCGGCGGCCAGAGCGACTCCGGCGTCATCCGTATGGAGCACTAAACTCGACGCCGTGACCACCGCCTCCACTCCCGAGCTCGAAGCCGACCGTCAGGCCCTCATCGGCCTCATCAAGGACGAGGCGGTGTTCCACGGCGACTTCACCCTCTCGAGCGGCAAGAAGGCGACGTACTACGTCGACATGCGCAAGCTCACTCTCGACCACCGCGCCGCTCCCGCGATTGGCCGCCTCGTGCTCGACCTGGTGAAAGACCTCGACGGCATCGTCGCCGTCGGCGGGCTCACGCTCGGCGCCGACCCCATCGCCAACGCCGTCATGCACGAGTCGGTGCATGCCGGCCGCCCGCTCGATGCGTTCGTCGTACGCAAGGAGCCCAAGGACCACGGCCGCGGCCGCCAGATCGAGGGCGCCGACGTGAAGGGCAAGCGCGTCGTCGTCGTCGAAGACACCTCGACCACGGGCCAGTCGGCGCTCAAGGCCGTCGAGGCCCTGCGCCGCGAGGGCGCGGACGTCGTCGCCGTCGCCGTGATCGTCGACCGCAAGACCGGCGCTCAGGCCGCGATCGAGGCCGAGGGCCTGCAGTGGCTCGGGTCGATCGACCTCGACGACCTGGGCCTCGCCCCGCAGTAAGCCCGCCGCGTCACCAGAACAGGCGGGTGCGACGAAAACAGGCCGATTTCGCCGGAATCGCCCTGTTCTGGTGACATGCCCTGTTCTCGTGACGCGCAGGCGCCGGATGCCAAGCCCTCACCGCCCCGAACGGTGCGACCAGCCGTGGTCAGGGCGCGTCGTCACCCGGGCCGGGGCCGTCGAAGGGGTCGCGCCGCCCGCTGCCGCGGCGGGACCGCCGCCACTGCACGATGAACGCCACGAGCGTGCCGGCGGTGATGAAGAAAGCGACGATCAGCCAGAGCGTGCGGTCATCCACGGTGTGTCTCCCTGAGGTTCACAAGCCTTCGCTGAGCCCGTCTTCGCCGTCGGCCAGGTCGCTCTCGATCGGTTCGTCGCGCACCAGCTCGGCGACCGACGCGAGGATCTCGTCGGGGCGGAACGGATAGCGCTCGATCTCGCGCTGGTCGCTGATGCCGGTCATCACGAGCACGGTGTGCAGGCCCGCCTCGATGCCGGCGACGATGTCGGTGTCCATGCGGTCGCCGATCATGCCGGTGTTCTCACTGTGGGCGCCGATGCGGTTCAGGGCCGAGCGGAACATCATCGGGTTGGGCTTGCCGACGATGTAGGGCTCTTTGCCCGTGGCCTTGGTGATCAGCGCGGCGATCGCCCCGGTCGCGGGCAGCACGCCCTCGGTCGAGGGCCCCGTGGCATCCGGATTCGTCGCGATGAACCGGGCGCCGCCGCTGATGAAGCGGATGGCCTTGGTGATGGCCTCGAACGAGTAGTTGCGCGTCTCGCCCACGACGACGTAGTCGGGGGCGGTCTCGGTCAGGATGAAGCCCGCCTCGTGCAGGGCGGTGGTGAGTCCCGCCTCGCCGATGACGAAGGCGGAGCCGCCGGGCATCTGCGACTTGAGGAAGTCGGCGGTCGCGAGAGCCGAGGTCCAGATCGACGACTCGGGCACCACGAGCCCCGAGGCCCGCAGTCGCGCGCTCAGATCGCGCGGCGTGTAGATCGAGTTGTTCGTCAGCACCAGGAACGGCGTGCCCTCGGCCCGCCATTGCGCGAGCAACTCGGATGCTCCGGCAATGGGGGTGTTCTCGTGGACGAGAACGCCGTCCATGTCGGTCAGCCAGCACTCGATGTCGCCACGCGTCCGCATGCGGCCCAGCCTAGACCCGGGTTTCGACGCCGCCGGAAAAAAGCGCGGGCGGGCCCGACCCGGAGGTCGTGGGCCCGCCCGTCCGCGGAACGCCGACTTACTTGAACGTGTCCTTGACGTTCTCGCCGGCCTTCTTCGCGTCGGCCTTGACCTGGTCGGCCTTGCCCTCGGCGGCCAGACGGTCGTTGTCGGTGGCGTTGCCGACGGCTTCCTTCGCCTTGCCCACGATGTCCTGAGCGGCGTTCTTGATCTTGTCGTCGAGACCCATGATCGGACTCCTTCTCGTTGTGTCGGCGTCTGCGACGGGTGTCTGTCGTCGCGACGGAGCGGGATGCTCGCAGGGGAGACGTATCGGGGTCGAGATTCGTCACGCCGGATCGTGAAAAAACTCGACGAGGTCGATATGCCGGAATCGGAATGCACCCGTGACGTGCGGGCTCGATCTCGTTAGGGTCGAAGGGTGGCGCGCGCAGACTGGGATCCCGAGAACCTCCCCGACCTCTCCGGGAAGACCTATCTGGTGACCGGCGCGACCCGCGGTCTCGGCTTCTTCGCGTGCGAGCAGCTCGCCGTCGCGGGCGCCCACGTGCTGCTGACCGGCCGCAGCCCGCACAAGCTGTCGACGGCCAAGGCCGCGATCCTGCGGTCGCATCCGGATGCCGCGGTCGAAACGCTCCTGCTCGACACCAGCAACATGGGCTCGGTGCGCGCCGCCGCCGCGACGGCTCGCGCCCGTGGCCGCCTCGACGGTCTGCTGCTGAACGCGGGGATCGTGCACCCGCCGAAACAGCGCGAGACGGCCGGAGGGCACGAGCTCGTCTTCGCCACGAACGTGCTGGGCCACTTCGCACTCGCCGGCGAACTGCTCAAGCCCCTGTCGACGGGCCGCGGCCGCATGGTGTGGGTGGGCAGCATGTCGACCTCGCTGTGGCGGCACGTTCCCACCGACCCCGAGCTGCGCGAGGGGTACACCCCGTGGCGCGCGTATGTGCAGTCGAAGGCGGCGACCACGGCCCTCGCACTCGAGGCCGACAAGCTGCTGCGCGCGCACGGTGTGCCGGTGCAGAGCCTGGTCGCGCACCCCGGCTACTCGACGAGCGGACGCACGCGCGGCGTCCGCGGGGTCAACGAGCCCACGCGCCTCTCGCGCTTCGTCGACAACCTGCAGGCGCCGATCACGCAGTCCAAGGAGCAGGGGGCGTGGGCGCTGGTGCGCGCGCTGGTCGATCCCCTTGCCGAGGGCGGCTCGATGTACGGCCCCGCGATGGTCGCTCGCGGCCTCCCGCGCAAGGCGACGCCCGCCCGGCGCACGCGCGCGAGCGACCTCGGCGCCGACCTGTGGCGCGCGTGCGAGACCGCGACGCACGTGCGGTGGCCCTTCGATCGGGCTCGGCGCGCGGCATCCTGACCGTCGCGCGGCGCGTCAGCGCGTGAGCCAGACCGACGTGCCCGCATCGGTCGGCAGCGAGACCTCGACGCCGTCGGCACGCACCACGGTGTCGGAGACGACCTCGAGCTCGTGCCCCACGTCGATCCCCCGCTCGACCAGGGCCCGCAGCAGTTCGGGGTCGCGGTCGCTGACACGCAGCACGCGTCCGGCGTGCCCGGCGGGCGCCTCGGCCAGCAGCACGAAGGGCTCGCGGTGCACCGCGCCATCGGCATCCGGGATCGCGTCTCCGTGGGGATCGAAGCGCGGACGCCCCAGTCGCTCGTCGATGCCCTCGAGCAGTCGGTCGCTCAGCGCGTGCTCGAGCACCTCGGCCTCGTCGTGCACTTCGTCCCACGCGTAGGCGAACTCGCGCACCAGCCACGTCTCGATCAGGCGGTGGCGACGGATCACGGCGGCCGCGCGGCGCTGGCCCGCGGCGGTGAGCGACACGGGCCCGTACGGGCGGTGGGTCACGAGGCCCTGGGCGGCGAGCTTCTTCACCATCTCGGTCACGCTCGAGGGGGCCAGGCCGAGCACTGCAGCGAGCTGCGACGGCGTGATCGCCGAATCCTGCCACTCGGTGTGGTGGTAGATCGCTTTGAGGTAGTCGTCTGACACGGGCGATTCCACGCCGTCAGCCTATCCGCCGGTGAACACCAGCCACAGAAGCACGGCGTTGAGCCCGATGAGGAAGACGGATGCCGCGACCCCGGCGGCCGTGGTGAGGGCGCGGTTGCGGTAGGCGCCCAGCACGTCGGCGCGCCGGGTGAGGACGACCAGGGGCACGAGAGCGAACGGGATGCCGAACGACAGCACCACCTGACTCAGCACGAGCGCGAGCGTGGGGTCGACGCCGAGCGCCAGGATCACCAGCGCCGGTACGAGCGTGACGAGACGACGCGCGACGAGGGGCACGCGGGCGTGAAGCAGGCCGTGCATGATCTCGGCTCCGGCGTACGCCCCGACCGAGGTGGAGGCGAGGCCGCTCGCGAGCAGGCCCACCGCGAACATGGTCGCCACGAGTGGCCCGAGTCCGTCGCGCAGGGCGGTGTAGGCACCCTCGAGGCTGTCGGTGCCGTCGACGCCGGCGAGGTTGGCGGCTGCGAGCAGCAGGATCGCGAGGTTCACGGTGCCGGCCACGGCCAGGGCGATCGTGACGTCCCACCGCGTGGCGCGCAGCAGGCGCGGTGTCGAGATGCCGCGGGCCGTCTCGAGGTCGGCGGGGGCCAGGGGCGAAGAGGGGCGGGCGGATGCCGAGACCCCGGCCGTCGCGCGCGGAGCGTCGGCGGCGGGCGGGGCGAAGCGATCGCGGGCGAGGGCGGAGTGCGCGTAGATCGCGTGCGGCATGATCGTGGCGCCGAGGATCGAGGCGGCCAGCAGCACCGAGGTCGAGTCCTCGAAGCGCGGCACGAGCCCGCCGACGACCCCGGCGGCGTCGGGTGGGGCGAAGAACAGCCCGGCCGAGAAGCCGATCGCGATGATGACGAGCAGGCCGATGAGCACGGTCTCGAACGCGCGGGCGCCCCGCCGGGTCTGCACGAGCAGCAGCGCGAGCGAGACGACCCCGGTGATGGCTCCTCCCCAGACGAGCGGGATGCCGAACAGCAGATGCAGGGCGACGGCGCCGCCGATGACCTCGGCCACGTCGGTGGCCATCGCCACGAGCTCGGCCTGCAGCCAGTACGCGCGACGCGCCCACGGCCGCTGGATCCGGCGCCCCAGCACCTGCGGCAGGCTCTCGCCCGTGACGATGCCGAGCTTCGCGGACAGGTACTGGATGAGCCACGCCATCACGTTGCCGAGCACCACGACCCACACCAGCAGGTAGCCGAAGGCGGCGCCGGCGGTCATGTTGCTGGCGACGTTGCCGGGGTCGAGGTACGCCACACCGGCCACCATCGCGGGACCGAGCAGCCACAGCACGCGTTCGGGTGCGCCTCGCTCGGTCGCCGCGGCGGGATTTTTCGGCATGCCGAAAAGTTAGCAAGATTTCGGGCGCCCGAAAAGTGGGTCGCCGACCCGCGAGCGCGCCGCATCCGCCCGGGTAGCCTGGAGGAGTGACGGATGCCGACGAGCCCACGCCGGCGCCCGCTGACGGCACCGCCGACGCGGCGCGTGCGGACGCTCCTCCGACGCACGGTGTCGGCCCGTGGCCCGGCGGACCCGATCAGTGGCCCGACGACCCCCGTTACGACCCCGAACTGCTCGCGGGCGGCGACACCCGCAACGTGGTCGACGAGTACCGCTACTGGAGCATGGACGCGATCGTGGCGGATCTGGATGCCCGGCGGCATCCGTTCCACGTCGCGATCGAGAACTGGCAGCACGACCTGAACATCGGGTCGATCGTGCGCAGCGCCAATGCTTTCCTCGCCGCCGAGGTGCACATCGTGGGCAAACGCCGGTGGAACCGCCGCGGCGCCATGGTGACCGACCGCTACCAGCACGTGCGCCACCACGAAGACGTCGCCGCCTTCGCCGCGTGGGCGAGCGAGGCGGGTCTGCCGGTGATCGCCGTCGACAACGTCGAAGGGTCGGTGCCGGTCGATCGCGCCGAGCTGCCCGAGCGGTGCGTGCTGCTGTTCGGTCAGGAGGGTCCGGGGCTGTCGGCAGAGGCGATCGCCGCCGCCACCGGTGTCGTCGAGATCACGCAGTACGGCTCGACGCGCTCGATCAACGCCGCCTCCGCCGCCGCGGTCATCATGTACGAATGGTGCCGCCGCTGGGCGTGAGCACTGCTCCCTCGGGCGCGGTCAGTCGCCCGCGGTCATCCATGCCCGACCGCGCACGCGCAGGCCGAGCGTGAGGGCCCGCGCGAGCAGGTAGACCCCGAAGAACGCGGCCGCGAGCCACGCCAGGCCCGACGCCCCGCCACCGGCGAGCGCGGCGACCAGCAGCAGCGCGGGGATGTAGGGCACGAGGTTGAGCACCCCCGCGATCGCGAGATAGCGGGCGTCGCCGGCGCCGATGAGCACGCCGTCGAGCACGAAGACGAACCCCGCGAGCGGCTGCGCGACGGCGAGCACCAGCAGCGCCGGTCGGATGAGCGCGGCGATCTCGGGGTCGCCCGTGAAGAGCAGCCCGATGACCCCGGATGCGGCCGCCACGACGGCGCCGACGATGACCCCGAACCAGACGCCCCAGGCGCTGGTTCGCCGCAGAACGCGGCCCACGGTCTCGGTGTCACGGGCGCCGAGCGAGCGACCGATGAGCGCCTGCGCCGCGATCGCCAGGGCGTCGAGGGCGAAGGCCGCCGTCGAGAAGATCGTGAAGGCGATCTGCCAACCGGCGAGCTCGGCCGAGCCCAGACCCGTCGCGACGGCGACGGTCGCGAGGAACGCGATGCGCAGGCTCACCGTGCGCAGGAACAACCACCCGCCCGAACGCACGGTGCCGCCCAGGCCGTCGCGCTGGGGGCGCAGCGTCGCGGAATGGCGTCGGGCGAGGCGGCGCGCGACCACGACGTAGGCGCCGACCATGCCCCACTGCGCCATCACCGTGCCGAAGGCCGACCCGCCGATGCCCCAACCGAAGCCGTAGATGAACAGGGCGTTGAGCAGGGCGTTCGCGCCGAAGCCGAGCCCGGCGATCCAGAGCGGCGTGACCGTGTCTTGCATGCCGCGCAGCAGGCCCGTCGCGGCGAACACCACGAGCATCGCCGGCAGACCCCACATCGAGATCGACAGGTAGATCCGGGCGTTGTCGGCGACGTCGGGTGCCGCACCGAACAGGTCGACGACGGCGGGGGTCGTCAGCGACCCGGCGATGGCCAGCACCGCGCCGAGGGCGAGCGCGAGCCACATGCCGTCGATACCCGCCGACACCGCCCGCCCCGGTTCGCCCGCCCCGAGGCGTCGAGCGACGGCGGGAGTGGTCGAGTACGCGAGGAAGATCATCAGTCCGACGATCGTCTGCAGTACGGCGCTCGCGATGCCGAGGCCCGCCAGCGGTGCGACCCCGAGGTGGCCCACCATCGCCGCGTCGACGATGAGGAAGAGCGGCTCGGCCACGAGCGCGCCCAGCGCGGGCAGGGCGAGGCGCACGATGCTGCGATTGAGCGTCTCGGGCGCGGGGGCGGTCACACACCGAGCCTAGGGTGGGCCTCCGACACCGCCGGCTGCGCCTCACCCGCCGCGCACCGCGCGCGTTCCGAGCCGCCATGGATGCGGGGCACTTATCCTGTGTGCATGACCGACACCCCCCGTTCCGGTCTCGCGCTCGACGAGCTCAGCGACGAGATCCGCCCGCAGGACGACCTGTTCCGCCACGTGAACGGCCGCTGGCTGGAGCGAACCGAGATCCCCGACGACAAGGCCCGCTGGGGCTCGTTCCACCTCATCGCCGAGCAGGCCGAGGCCGACGTGCGCACCATCGTCGAGGAGTCGCAGGACGCCGAGGCGGGCAGCGAAGCACGCAAGATCGGCGACCTGTTCGCGAGCTTCATGGACACCGAGCGCATCGAGGCCGACGGCGCAGCCCCCCTGCAGCCGCAGCTCGACCGCGTCGACGGCGTGACCGACATCCCCTCGCTCCTCCGGCTCATCGGCGAGCTCGAGCGCGACGGTATCAGCGGCCTGGTGACGCTGTTCGTCGAGCCCGATCCGGGCGACCCGACGCGCTACGTGCCCGTCGTCTACCAGGGCGGCATCTCGCTGCCCGACGAGAGCTACTACCGCCTCGACAACTTCGACGACACCCGCACCGCGTACCGCGGGCACATCGAGCGCATCCTCGAGCTCGCCGGTGTCGCGGAGGCCGCGGCATCCGCCGATCTCGTCTTCGCCCTCGAGACCGACCTCGCGGCGCATCACTGGTCGCGCGAAGACAGCCGCGACTCGATCAAGACGTACAATCTGAAGTCGTGGGACGACACGGTCGCGCTCGCGGGCGTCGACCTCGAGCCGTGGCGCGCGGGGGTCGCGCCCGGGCACGAGGACGCGCTCGCCGAGGTCGTCGTCTACCAGCCGAGCTTCATCGAGTCGCTCGGCGCCCTTCTCGTCGAGGAGCGTCTCGACGCCTGGAAGGCGTGGCTGCGCTTCAAGATCGTTCACGCGGGAGCGGCGTTCCTCTCCGAGGCGTTCGTCGCCGAGAACTTCGCCTTCTACGGCACGCAGCTCACCGGCGTGCCGGTCAACCGCGAGCGCTGGAAGCGCGGAGTGAGCCTCGCCGAAGCCGCGCTGGGAGAGGCGATCGGCAAGGTCTACGTCGAGCGCCACTTCCGTCCCGACGCCAAGGACGCCATGGACCTCCTGGTGGCGAACCTGATCGAGGCGTACCGCCGTTCGATCGGCGAGCTGACCTGGATGACCGATGAGACGCGTCAGCGCGCCCTCGCCAAGCTCGACACCTTCGTGCCGAAGATCGGCTACCCCGTTCGCTGGAAGGACTACTCCGACCTCGAGATCACCTCCGACGACCTCGTCGGCAACGTCCGCCGCGCGCACGTGTGGGAGCACGACCGTCAGCTCGCCAAGGTCGGCCAGCCGATCGACCGCGACGAGTGGTACATGACCCCGCAGACGGTCAACGCGTACTACAACCCGCTCATGAACGAGATCGTGTTCCCCGCGGCGATCCTGCAGTACCCGTTCTTCGACGCCGACCGCGACGCCGCCGCCAACTTCGGGGGTATCGGCGCGGTCATCGGGCACGAGATCGGTCATGGGTTCGACGACCAGGGCAGTCGCTTCGACGCGGACGGGTCGCTGCGCGACTGGTGGACGGATGCCGACCGCTCGGCGTTCGAAGAGCGCACCAAGGCGCTGATCGCCCAGTACGAGGCGCTCGTTCCGCAGGGGCTCTCGGAAGAGCACCACGTCAACGGCGCCCTGACCATCGGCGAGAACATCGGCGACCTGGGCGGGCTGGGCATCGCGATCGCTGCGTACCGACTGTTCCTGCAGGAGTCGGGCGAGACCGAGCCCGACGGCCCGGTCGTCGACGGCTACACCGGCATCCAGCGACTCCTGCTGAGCTGGGCGCAGATCTGGCAGCAGAAGGGCCGCGACGCCGAGACGATCCGTCTGCTGACGATCGACCCGCACTCGCCGAACGAGTTCCGCTGCAACCAGATCGTGCGTAACATCGACGCGTTCTACGAGGCGTTCGACGTCACCGAGGGCGATGCCCTGTGGCTCGACGCCGACCAGCGCGTCACCATCTGGTGAGGTCGCGTTTGTTGCTCTCCTGACGCGGAAGGAGCCACGCTCGTGGGCATGCCCCCGGTTCCCGAGCCCGCCCTGCCCGATCCCGTCGGGGGGCCGGTGGAGTCGTCTCGACGCGACGCCCCGGCCCTCCGCGGGGCCGGACGCAAGGGGCCGAAGCGTCTGCCGCGGCGCGCGGCCGCGGGGCGCCGGTCGTTCACGGCGACCCTGCGCTCGCTCGACGAGCTGGCCTCGTCGGGAGCCCGGGTGTCGGTGCGCATCGACGACCTCGACGGCGGCGCGCAGGTGCTGGCGGGCGACGACTTCCTCACCCTCCCCGTCGGGGGACTCGGGGTCGTTCCGCTGCTCATCGAGACGGCGGCCGCCTTCGAGTCGGGGCGCCTCGACGCCCTCGAGATCATCGACCGCGCCGCGGTGCAGCCGGCCGCGCACGGAGGCCTGTGGCAGCACCTCAAGGCGCCCGCCCTGCCGCTGACCGACGTGGCGATGCTCGCTGCCTCGTCGGGCGATGCCCTCGCCGTCAACGCGCTGCTGCACCGCGTCGGGTTGCAGTCGGTGCGGGCCCGTGTCGAGCAGCTGGGGCTGCGCCGCACCGCGCTGCTCGACCGTTTCCGCGACGACCGAGGACCCGACGACGCCCCGCACCTCGCGCTGTCGACGGCGCGCGAGATGGCTCAGGTCTTCGCGGGGCTCGTGAACTCGACGATCGTCTCGCCGGGGGTGAGCGCCCAGGTCGCCGAGTGGCTGAGCCTGAATCACGACCTCTCTCTCGTGGCATCCGCCACCGGACTCGATCCGTTCGCGCACGAGAACGACCAGCACGGGCTGCTGTTCGTCAACAAGACCGGCCGCGCGCCGGGCGTGCGCGCCGAGGCGGGGGTGCTCGGCGGGCCGCGGGCCGGGGTGGCCTACGCCCTGATCGTCAACTTCGACGACCTCTCGATCGCGCACCGCCTACGCGCGCACGACGCCTTCCGCGTGCTGGGCGTCGAGCTCATGGAGTACGTCTACTGACTCTCACGTGGTGAGCACGCGCCACACGCTGCGCGAGCACGACGCGGCGATCGAGGCCAGCACGATGACCGCCGCGCATCCGAGCAGCACGGGAGGTGTTCCGACGGCGTGCGCGAGCGGCCCCACGAGCACCTCGCCGAGCGGCACCGCGACGAACGAGCCGACCATGTCGTACGAGTACACCCGCGACAACGTCTCGCGGGGAACGTGCGTCTGCAGCGACTGATCCCACGCGATCGCGAACAGCTCGATCGCGAGCCCGCCCACCGCGAACGCCACGACGAGCACCGCCAGCGTCGGCTGCAGCGCCAGCATGGTCACCGGAAGACCGACGGATGCCATGCCGGCGACGCCGATGCCGAGGGCGCGCCGCGGCCGCCACCGCAGGGCGACCAGCGCGCCGACCGCGAGGCCCGCGGTCTGCGCCGCGATGACGAGACCCCACCCGGCCCGCCCGAAGGTCTCGTCGGCGACGAGGGGACCGAGCACGGTCGTCGCACCGACGAAGGCGGCGTTCAGCACGGCGAACTGCAGCACGACGATCCAGATCCAGCGGCGGCTCGCGAACTCCCGCCACCCGACGCGCAGATCGCTCCACACCGAGGCGGTCTCGCCGGGAGAGGCGGCATCCGCCCGCTCCGGAAGACGAAGGCGCGCGAACAGCAGCGCGGCGACCGCGAAGGCGGCGGCGTCGATCGCGAGGCCCCACCCGGGCCCGACCGCCGCGACGACGACGGCGCCGACCGAGGCGCCCACGATGCTGCCGCCGTTCAGCCCCAGGCGCAGCAGCGCGTTGGCGGGGCGCAGCGCGGTCGCGGGCACGGTGTCGGGCACGAGCGCCGCCGCTGCGGGCAGGCTCACGGCCGAGACGGCCCCGTTCACGATCCCGAGCAGCACGAGCATCGGGATGCCGGCGGTGCCCGTGAGCACGAGGGCGGCGATCGTCCCCTGGGTCGCCGCGGCCGCCAGCGACGAGCCGACGAGCACGGCGCCGCGCGGCAGTCGATCGGCGATCACCCCGCCGAACAGGAGCATCGCGACGTTCGCGACCGAGCGGGCGGCCACCACGAGTCCGAGGTCGGCGGCCGAGCCGGTGAGATCGAGCACCGCGAACGCCAGGGCGATGGGGGCGACCGCATTGCCGACGATGGCGGTCGTGCGGGCGGCCAGCAACCAGCGGAACGGAGCGAACGACAGCGGACCCCTCATCGCGCCCGCTTCACGGGGAAGAGGGCGGCCGTCATCGAGACGGGCTGCGTGCCCGGCGTGCGCGGTGGGCGCGCCGCGGCGTGCAACAGCGCGGACGCCTCGCCGACGTGCTGCACGATGCGACGCCACACCGCGGGGTCGACCCACAGCTCGGCGTCCGTCGAGATCGCCGGGCCGTCGATGCGCGCGCGTGCGCGCCGACGGAGTTCGTCGATCAGAGCCTCGACGTACTCCTCCTCGCTCGCGGGCACGCGTTCGCCGAGGGCGGCGTCGGGGTCGTACCGCCGCGACGATGATTCGTGACGGTAGCGCTTCGCCTCCCCACCCCGCAGTCGCACGACCTCGACGACGCGGACCAGTCCCGCCCGCTCGAGCACGCGCAGGTGGTAGCTCGCCGACGCCTGCGAGACGCCGAGTTCGCGTCCCGCCTCGGCGGCGCTGAGGGCGGCACCCGTGAGCAGGGAGAGCAGGCGGAGCCGCAAGGGGTGCGCCGTGGCGCGCAGCTCGTCGATTCGCGACATCCGGCCATCGTGGCCCGGACCGGTGACGACCGTCAAACGAGTCTTTGGGGGTCGGCGAAATGTTCCCCCTTCTGGCCCGGGAACGCAATCCCTCCTTTCCGACCATTTGCCGCTGGGACCCTGGTGGTCCTCTGACCGAGAAAGGGACCGAAGCCATGTCCGACACCACTCCCACCAGCGACCCGTTCGCCGACAACAGCGGCCCTCAGGGCCACTCGATCACCGACTGGACCGACCTCGGTCGCGAGATGTGGTCGTACCTCACCGGCCGCGGCGCCGCGGTCAACTACTCGTTCGTCGACATGACCGTCGAGGTGCCGCGCGACATCGGTCCCGACGCCCCCCGCGCCACGTGGAAGCTCAACGGCACGCTGCGCGTCACCACGAGCGACGACACCGCGGCCGGGTCCGACCCGTACCGCGGCAACTGAGAGGCGGCGCCGTCATGGTGCGCCTCGACATCGACCTCGCCTTCTCCGAGTCCGAGCAGGGGGCGGATGCCGACATCCCGCCGTTCGAGGGGACGATCACGGCCGCGGGGAGCGAGATCCGCATCGTCGTGAGCGATCCCTCGCGTCTTCCCGGCAACGGCCGACGCACGCTCGCCGAGCTGTCGACGGTGGCCGACGCGCTGGCATCCCGCGGCATCTCCGTGCAGCTGGAGGGGCCCGACGGCCCGATCCTGCAGCTCGGCGAGGTCAAGAGCAATCCGCTGCAGCGGGCCATCACGGGCTCGAAGCACATCCGGCTCGGGTCGGTCTCGGCAGTGGCGCCGCTGATGACCCGGCGCAACAAGGGCCAGGCGCTGACCTTCCCGATCCCGCCCGAGACCCCGCTGCCGCTCGTTCCCACGATCAACCGCACGGTGCGTCGACGCATCACCACGACGCACTACACGCCCGGCTCGGGGCGACCGCGCCTCATCTTCGCGGTGGGCGATTCGACCTGGGACGGCTCGCGTCCGCGCGAGTTCGACCTGCTGCCGACGAAGACGACCATCGGCTCGGGCAGCGACGTCGATCTGCAGCTGCCGGGGCTCGCGCCCCTGCACGCCGAGATCCGGCACGAGGGCGACGACGAGTACGTGCTCTACGGCTTCGACCAGGTCGGCGGTGGGGGAGCGCGCGAGCAGGGCCCCGGCCGCGACCGCGGAGGTCGCATCCTGCGCACCGGCGCGCGCATCGAGCTGGGCGACTGGCGCCTGGCGTACTTCCGCGCGGAGTTCGCCGACCACGGACGCCCCTACGGCGGCCGCCAGGGCGGCGAGCTGTCGGATCAGCGCAAGCAGCCGCCGCGCGGCGGTACCGGCCCGCTCAGTCGGGCGACCGACCCGGAGTGATCACGCGCACGTGAGGGGTCGCCCCGTGGCCCTCTCCGGCGCCGAGACTGCATCTCGCTGACGAAACCGTTGCAGCCTGCAACGCGGATGTCAGCGAGATGCAGTCTCGCGGTGCGGAGGGCGCATGACCGGCCCGCGCCGGCGTCGAGCCGCGCGGATCCGCCGGGGTCCCGGCATCCGGGATCTAGAAGACGATCGTGTGGTTGCCGTGGCGGATCACGCGGTCTTCGGCGTGCCAGAGCACGGCGCGCGAGAGCACCTGGCGCTCGACGTCGGCACCGCGACGGGCGAGTTCGGCCGAGGAGTCGGCGTGGGTCACGCGCACGGTGTCCTGCTCGATGATCGGACCCTCGTCGAGGTCGCTCGTGACGTAGTGCGAGGTCGCCCC
Organism: Microbacterium sp. BH-3-3-3; assembly: GCF_007679045.1. Lineage (GTDB taxonomy): Bacteria > Actinomycetota > Actinomycetes > Actinomycetales > Microbacteriaceae > Microbacterium > Microbacterium algihabitans. The sequence continues at coordinate 1,623,716 of NZ_VEFS01000001.1, forward strand.
GATGAGCTTCACGCCGCGCTGCTTCGCCTTCTTGTAGGGCTCGGCGCCGATGAAGGCCGGCAGGAACGAGTGGTGGATGTTGATCACCGGCACCCCGATCTTGTCGAGGAACTCCGGCGAGAGGATCTGCATGTAGCGCGCGAGCACGATGAAGTCGACGTTGCCAACCAGCAGCTCGAGGATTCGGGCCTCGGATGCCGACTTGTCGGGCCCCGGCGTCGACGGCACGTGGAAGAAGGGCACGCCGAACGAGCGCACGTCTTCCGCCGCGGTGGTGTGGTTCGACACGACCATCGGGATGCTGACGGGGAGGTCGCCCCGACGGTGACGCCACAGCAGATCGAGCAGGCAGTGGTCCTGCTTCGAGGCGAGGATCGCCATGCGCTTGGGCGTCGAGAGGTCGGTGAGCGTCCACTCGAGCTCGAACCCGTCGCCGAGGGTGCTCGCCAGGTCGGCTTCGATCTCGGGGAACGCGGCCGACAGGTCGGGGCGGTGGAACACCACGCGCTGGAAGTACGCGCCGCCGCGCGGGTCGTCGGAGTACTGGTCGAAGGCGACGATGTTGCCGCCCTGGCGCGCGATCAGCGCCGAGACCGCGGCGATGATGCCGGGGGTGTCACTGCCGTGCACGATGAGACAGGCGTGATCGGGCTGCAGGTGGGGGCTCGCGGAGACCATCGGACCATTATTCCGTGCGCGGGTGGCGTCGCCGACCACGCGCGGCGCCGTTGCGGGGCGTCGTTCGTGGCCCCGGGGCCATGTCTGTCGCGCCGGGGCCACTTCTGCCGCCCCGCCAACGCCCGACTCCGGCCGGAATCAGAGGCGCACGACGATCTTCTGCGCCGAGACGCCCGCGCGCTGGCGGTCGAGGGCGCCCTGTACGGCGTCGAGGCCGTCGCCGACGACGAGCGGGGCGGGCGCGGGGCGCAGCGCGCCCTCGGCGAGCATGCGCGGGACGACCTCGCCCCAGAGGCGCGGTCCCATCTCGTCGTCGCGCAGGCTGCTGCCCCAGACGAAGTTCGCGCGGATGCCGCGACGGCGGGCGTGCAGCGTCGAGCGCAGCGTGCCGAGCCCGATGCGCGCGAAGACTGGCAGCATCGCGGGGAACAGGCGGCGGCGGCCGACCAGCGCGTCCAGCGCGATCGGCGTGCTCGCCATGGCCAGCCGGTCTCCGCCGGTGCGGGCGAGGACGTCGATGCACGCGTCGGTCGAACCGGCCCCGAGGGCCACCGCGCCGACCACGGGGCGTCCGCCGACCGCCGCGACGAGCTCCGCCACGGCGGAGGGCGAACGGTGGTCGACGACGGCATCTGCTCCGAGGTCGCGCACGGTGGCCGCATTGCGGGCGGATGCCGTGGTCACGACGTCGTAGCCGGCGGCGCGGGCCAGTTGGATGGCGTTCATGCCCACGCTCGTGGAGCCGCCCCAGATCACGACGACGCCTCGAGCGGTGCCGGGCGCCGGGTCACCCGGCATCCGGAGTCCGAGGTGTGGGGATTGGAACAGTGCGCACGCCGCCGTGGACAGGCCCAGCGGGAAGACGGCGGCCTCCTCGTCGGAGAGGCTGTCGGGTGTGGGGGCGGTGAGGCGCTCGAGCAGGGTCGTGTACTCCTGGAACGCTCCCTCGCGGAGGGGATCGCGGCCCCGGTCGGTGCCGGTCGCGAGCCCCAAGACGCGCTGACACACACGGAAGCGCGTGACGGCGGCGCCGACCGCCACCACCTCGCCCGCGACGTCGGAGCCGAGCACGGCGGGGGTGCGCAGCCATCGGTAGGTGATGCGGCTGGTGCCCTGGACGACCCAGTCGACGGGGTTGACCGCCACCGCGCGCACGCGCACGAGCACTTCGTCGTCGGCGGGCGCGGGGGTGTCGAGCGTGCCGGGGGTCAGCGCGGCACGGGGTGCGGAGAGCAGGGCGGCGGCGTGCGATGTCATGGGGGGCCTTTCACGTGATGACACGGAGTGTCTTCACTCTAGACCCGATGACACTGGGTGTCGTCGCATAGAATCTCGGCATGGCCAGATGGGCACCTGACACGCGAGAGCGCCTGCGCACGGCGGCGATGCAACTCTTCGCCGAACGCGGCTTCGACGCGACCACCGTGCCCGACATCGTCGAACGCGTCGGGGTCACGCGCAGGACGTTCTTCCGCCACTTCGGCGACAAGCGCGAAGTGTTCTTCGGCGACGACGAGATCCCCCGGCTCGCCGCGGAGATGCTCGCCGCCGCGCCCGCCGACATGCCGCCGTTCGCGATCGCCTGGGAGGGGTTCCTCTCCCTCGCCGCCGACCGCTTCGAACCGCGTCGGCACGAGATCGTGGCCGCCCGCGGGCTCATCGAGTCGGAGCCCGCCCTGCGCGAACGCGATCTGCAGAAGCAGGCCGACCTGCGGGCGGCCCTGGTCGAGGGCTATCGCGCTCGCGGTGTCGAGCCCCGTCATGCTCGGGTGCTCGCGGGGGTCGCGGTGGAACTGCTGCAGACGGCCCTCGAGCAATGGGCGGCCGACGACACGGGCGCGCCCTTGCGGGATCATCTCGAGAGGGTCCGTCGCGAGATGTCGGCCGTCCTGTCCTGACGCGCCCCCACGCCACCCCGCCCGCCGATGTCGGTGACCGGGGATAGCCTTGAAGACGTGACAAGCGCCCTCCACCTCGACCGTCCGGGGTGGCGCACCTGGACGCTGTGGGGCGTCGGCGTGCTCGCCTACGTCGTGTCGATCATCAACCGCACCTCGCTGTCGGCGGTCGGAGTGGATGCCGCCGTGCGCTTCGGCGCGGACGCCTCGGCGTTGTCGATGTTCGCCGTCATCCAGCTCTTCGTCTACGGCGCGATGCAGATCCCCGTGGGCCTGCTGCTCGACCGGTTCGGCGCTCGCCCCATGATCGCGATCGGCATGGTGCTGATGGCGCTCGGCCAGCTCGTCATGGCGTTCGCGGATGCCGTGGGCATCGGCATCCTGGCCCGTGTGCTGATCGGCGCGGGCGATGCCGCGATCTTCCCGAGCGTGCTGCGCGTGATCGCCACGTGGTTCCCGGCCCAGCGCGCGCCGGTGCTCGTGCAGCTGACGGGCATCATCGGCCAGCTCGGCCAGATCGTCGCGGTCGTCCCGCTCGCGGCCCTGCTGCACGCCACGAGCTGGAGCGTCACGTTCGGCAGCGTCGCGGGACTCGGCGTGCTGTTCGCGATCCTGACCTTCCTCGTGATCCGCAACCGTCCGCCCGAACGTCGATCCGATCCGGTCGACACCTCCGTCGACACGCAGACCGGCGCCGTGCGCGTGGTGCGGTCGGCGCCCGACCTGCGACGCGGTTTCCGCGAGTCGTGGGCGCACCCCGGCACGCGCCTCGGCTTCTGGTCGCACTTCGCCGCGCCCTTCGCGGGTACGGCGTTCATGCTGCTGTGGGGCTTCCCCTTCCTCACCGCCGGCGAGGGTCTGTCTCCGGGCACCGCCTCGCTCGTGATGACCTCGCTCGTGCTCTTCAGCATTCTGAGCGGCCCCGTGATCGGGGCGCTGTCGAGTCGGCATCCGACCCGCCGTTCGCGCTGGCTCGTGCTGCCGACCGTGGTGTTCCAGGCGGTCATGTGGATCGTCGTGATCGTGTGGCCGGGCCCCGCGCCGGTGTGGCTGCTGGTGGTGCTGATGTTCGCGCTGTCGACCGGGGGACCGGCGTCGATGATCGCGTTCGATCACGCGCGCACGTTCACCCCCAGCCACCGCCTCAGCACCGCGACCGGCATCGTCAACGGCGGCGGGTTCCTCGCCGCCCTGCTGGCGATCCTGTTCATCGGCATCGCGATGGACGTGCAGGGGGCGGGCAGCCCCGACACCTATTCGCTCGACGCCTTCCGCATCGCCTTCCTGACGCAGGTGCCGCTGTGGCTCATCGGCGGCATCGCGATCGTCGTCGAGCGCGGGCGCACCATCCGCCACGTCGCGGGCACGCTGCCGCGCTGACGCCTCACCGACGGTGCGACGCCGCGGTGCGAGACTCGAGGGCATGAGCGAGATCGACATCCGCACCCTCGACACCGTCGACGCGATCCACGAGGCCGCCGGGGTTCTCGACCGGGTCTGGGGCGAGAAGGGCACGATGCCGGCGAACATCCTGCGCGCGCTCGAGCACGCGGGAAACTACGTCGTCGGCCTGTACGACGGCGAGCGCATGGTCGGCGCCTCGGCGGCGTTCTTCGGCCCGCCCTCCGCGCGGTCGATGCACTCGCACATCACCGGCGTGCTGCCGGCGTACCAGGGCCGTGGTCTCGGACGCCAGCTCAAGATCCACCAGCGCGACTGGGCGCTTCAGCGCGGGGTGGGCCACGTCACGTGGACCTTCGACCCCCTGGTCGGCCGCAACGCCCACTTCAACCTCGCCGTGCTCGGCGCGCGCGTCACCGACTACCTCGTCAACCAGTACGGCGAGATGGACGACGCGGTCAACCGCGGCGACGAGTCCGACCGGCTCCTGGTGTCGTGGGCGCTGGCTGAGCCGCCCGTACCGACGCCGGCCGATGCCGAGGTCGCCGCGGTCGTCGCCGTGCCCGACGACATCGAGGCCCTGCGTGCGAGCGACCCCGCGGCCGGGGCCGAGTGGCGCGTGCGCGTGCGCGACGAGATGCGCGAGCACCTGGCATCCGGACTCCGTATCGGCGGCTTCGACCGACGCGGCTACCTCATCGTCCGCTGACGCTCAGAGCGCGGCGGCGAGCGCCCGCCCGACGGTCCGGCCGGTGAAGATGCACTGCCCGAGGAAGGTCCCCTCGAGCGCGTTGTAGCCGTGCGCGCCGCCGCCGCCGAAGCCCGCCGCCTCGCCCGCGGCGTAGAGCCCCTCGATCGGCTGCCCTTCGGCATCCAGCGCCCTGCCCTGCAGGTCGGTCTGGATGCCGCCGAGCGTCTTGCGCGTCACGATCCACAGGCGCACCGCGATGAGCGGCCCGTGCTTCGGGTCGAGCAGGGCGTGCGGGGTGGCCGTGCGGAAGATTCGGTCGCCGAGGAAGCGGCGGCTGTTGCGGATGCCGATGGTCTGGGCGTCCTTCGAGTACGGGTTCACGAGCTCGTTGTCGCGCGCGACGATCTGGGCCCGGATGCCGTCTTCGTCGAGCAGGTCGTCTCCGCTCAGCGCGTTCATTCCGCGCACGAGTTCGGCGAGGTCGTCGGCGACCACGAAGTCGGCGCCGTGCTCCTTGAAGGCTTCCACGGGGCCGGGGGCGGAGCGGCCCAGGCGCGTGCGCAGCAGCAGGCCGAGGTCGCGGTCCGTGATGTCGGGGTTCTGCTCCGAGCCCGAGAGGGCGAACTCCTTCTTCACGATCGTCTGGTCGAGCACGAACCACGAATAGTCGTAGTCGGCGATGTCGGGGGTCGTGCGCAGGATCTTCAGCGTGCCGAGGGTGTCGTAGCCCGGCAGCCCCGGCGCGGGCAGGCGTCGTCCGCGCGCGTCGAGCCACATCGACGAGGGGCCGGGGAGGATCCGGATGCCGTGCCCCGGCCACACGGGATCCCAGTTCTGCAGCCCCTCGGTGTAGTGCCACATGCGGTCGCGGTTCACCAGGCGCACGCCCTGCTCGGCGGCGATGTCGAGCATGCGCCCGTCGACGTGCGCGGGGACGCCGGTGACCATCTTCTTCGGCGGAGTGCCCAGTCGCTCGGGCCACCAGCGGCGCACTCGGTCGTGATCGCCGCCGATGCCACCCGTGGCGATCACCACGGCCTGGGCCTGGAGGGTGAAGGAGCCGACCTCATCGCGCGACGACGAGACGCCCCGCGGGGCCTCGTCGGGGGCGAGCACGGCTCCTGAGACGCCGGTCACACGACCGTCGGTGAACTCCAGCCGGTCGACGCGGTGCCGGAAGCGCAGCGTCAGCCCGCGGACGTCCGCCGCCTCGCGCGCCCGGTCGGCGAACGGCTCGGAGATGCCGGTGCCGGTGCCCCAGGGCACGTGGAAGCGGGGGACCGAGTTGCCGTGTCCGCCGGCCGATCCGGCGCCGCGCTCGGCCCACCCGACGACGGGGGTGAACCTCACACCTTGCTCCTGCAGCCACGGGCGGGCCTCGCCGGCAGCGAACTCGACGAAAGCGCGGCCCCACTTCTCGGCCCACTCGTCTTCGGGGTGATCGCCGTCGAGGCGGTCCCAGCCGGCCGAGCCCTGCCAGTCCTGCCACGCGAGGTCGAGAGAGTCCTTGACGCCGAGCCGACGCTGCATGGGGGTGTCGACGAGGAAGATGCCGCCGAACGACCAGAACGCCTGCCCGCCCAGGTTGGCGCTGTTCTCCTGATCGAGGAGCACGACCTTCTTGCCGGCGCGCACGAGCTCGGCGCACGCGACGAGACCCGCGAGCCCTGCCCCGACGACGATGACGTCTGCGTCCACGACTCCTCCTCGACTCGCGGGACCTTCGCGAGAAGGCTATCGAGCCGCGGGGGTCACTGCTCCGAGATGGGGGTGTCCTTCTCGGCTGCGGGGTCGCCCTGGCCCGGCCCCGGGCGCACCGCGGCGTCGTCGCGCACGTCGATGCGGGTGACGCCGTCGTGCTCGCTGACGTCGAAGCGCGGCGCGGCGTCTTCTTCGGTCGCCTTGGGCGCGCTCGTCAACTGGTCGTGACGGTTCTCTTCGAAGCTCTTCTCATCGCTCACGGTGGTCACTCCTTCTCGCCGGCCGAACGCCACGCGTCCGACTCCATGTGCGAGCCCGCCTGCGGGCCCATGTGCAGCATTCCGCCGTCGACGACCCAGCTGGCCCCCGTGACGTAAGCGCTCTCGCGCGACGCGAGGAAGCGGATGACGTCGGCGACCTCCTCGGGCTTCCCGGGGCGACCCAGCGGGATGCCGGGGCGGTGGGTGCGCTCGGCGTCTTCGGCCGACATGTCGTTGATGGGGGTCGCGATCTCGCCCGGGGCGACGGCGTTCGCGGTGATGCCGTACTGGCCGAGCTCGAGGGCCATCGCCTTGATGAGGCCGCCGACGCCGTGCTTGGCGGCGACGTAGGGGGCCGATCCGACGCGCGGCTGGTGCTCGTGCACGCTCGACACGACGATGAGGCGTCCGCCGTTGCCCGCGGTTACCATGCGGCGGGCCGCGGTGTGCAGGGCGAGGAACGCGCCGTCGAGGTTGAGAGAGATGTCGGTGCGCCAGGTGTCGAAGTCGAGGTCGAGGAAGCTTCCTCCGATGCCGCCTCCGGCGTTGTTGACGAACACGTCGAGGCCGCCGAGTTCGTCGGCCATGGCATTCACGGCATCCGGGACCGCGTCGAAATCGGTCGCGTCGAACTGCGCGACGATCGCCTTCGCGCCGCGCTCGCGCACGGCGGCGGCGGTCTCTTCGGCGCCGTCCTTGTCGGAGTGGTAGGTGACGGCGACGTCGATGCCGGCGGAGGCGAGGGCGAGGGCGGTGGCCGCGCCGATGCCGGAGTCGGAGCCGGTGACGATCGCGTGGCGGGGGGTGAAGTCGGCGCTCATGAGGGCGACGCTACGCGCGCGCCCCCCGCTGGCCCGCAGCCTTGCCACGGCTGGAGCGGGGCGTTACGGTCGCGGCTGCCCGTCTCGCGTGCACAACTCCGGAAATGGCCCCGATTCCGTCCCCGTTCTCCGCCGTCCACGAGCGTGCGGCCCCGATTCTCCGGAGTTGTGCACGCCGCACCCTCCTCCCAGACGGGCGCTAGCCTGCCGTCATGCCGCTGATCCGCCCCGCCGCGCCCGTGACCCTCGATGCCGTGGAACTGCGCGTGCTGCACATGCCGCTCGTGTCGCCCTTCACCACCTCGTTCGGCACCGAGACGGTGCGCGAGGTGATCGTCGTGACCGCCGAGACGCCCGACGGCCGCGGCTGGGGAGAAGTGGTGACGCAGTCCGAACCGTCGTACTCCAGCGAGTACACGCAAGGCGCGTGGGACGTGCTCACCCGATTCCTCGCCCCGGCGCTGCTGGAGCGTCGGACCGTGGCGCCCGAGGAGGTCGCCGGAGCGCTGCACCACGTCGTCGGCCACCGCATGGCCAAGGCCGGTCTCGAGCTCGCGGTGATCGACGCGGCCCTGCGCGCCGAGAACCGCAGCTTCAGCGAGTACGTCGGTGCCGAGAAGGATCGGGTGCCCTCGGGCGTCTCGGTCGGCATCCAGAGTGACCCGCAGGCTCTCGTCGAGGCCGTCAGCGGCTACCTCGACGAGGGTTACGTGCGCATCAAGATCAAGATCAAGCCCGGTCGCGACATCGACGACACGGCCGCCGTGCGCGCGGCCTTCGGCGGCATCCCGCTGCAGGTCGACGCCAACTCCGCCTACACGCTGGCGGATGCCGACACCCTCGCCGAACTGGACCGCTTCGACCTGCTGCTCATCGAGCAACCCCTGCAGGAAGACGACCTGGTCGATCACGCGACCCTCGCGAAGCGCCTGTCGACGCCCGTCTGCCTCGACGAGTCGATCGTGAGCGACAAGGCCGCCGCCGACGCCCTGGCCCTCGGCTCCGCCGCGATCATCAACATCAAGGCCGGTCGGGTGGGCGGGTACCTCGAGGCCGTCGCGATCCACGACCGCGCGCTCGCTGCGGGCGTCCCCGTGTGGTGCGGCGGCATGCTCGAGACCGGCATCGGCCGCGCCGCCAACGCCGCCCTCGCGGCCCTGCCCGGATTCACGCTGCCGGGCGACATCTCGGCATCCGCCCGCTTCTACACCCGCGACATCGTGACCGAGCCCGCGGTGATCGACGACGGACACGTGCGCGTACCGACCGGTGCGGGGCTCGGTGTCGAGATCGACGAGGCCGCGCTGGAGGCGTTCACCGTGCGCCGCGAGCGGATCACGCGGTGACGCCCGGCGGGCGACCAGGCGGGCGCGGGCCGCTTCGATAAACTGGTGCCTGCGCTCTCGCGCTCGATCCCCACACCTTTTCCGACCATTGGAGCCACCGTGGCCGAACAGTCCCGCCTCGACAAGGTCATCGCCCTCGCCCGCCATCGCGGATTCGTCTTCCAGGCCGGTGAGATCTACGGCGGTTCGCGCTCCGCATGGGACTACGGCCCCCTCGGCACCGAGCTCAAAGAGAACATCCGCCGACAGTGGTGGCAGACCTTCGTGCGCGGCCGTGGCGACATGGTCGGCCTCGACTCGAGCATCATCCTCCCCAAGCGGGTGTGGGAGGCCTCGGGTCACGTCGCGACCTTCACCGACCCGCTCGTGGAGTGCCTGCACTGCCACAAGCGCTTCCGCGCCGACACCCTCATCGAGGACTTCGAGGCCCGCAAGGGACGCAAGGCCGAGAACGGCCTCGCCGACGTGCCCTGCCCCAACTGCGGCACCAAGGGCCAGTACACCGAGCCCAAGTCGTTCTCGGGCCTGGTGAAGACCTACCTCGGCGTCGTCGACGACGAGTCGGGCCTGTACTTCCTGCGCCCCGAGACCGCGCAGGGCATCTTCGTGAACTTCTCGAACGTGCTCACGGCGTCGCGTCGCAAGCCCCCGTTCGGCGTCGGCCAGGTCGGTAAGGCCTTCCGCAACGAGATCACCCCCGGAAACTTCATCTTCCGCACGCGCGAGTTCGAGCAGATGGAGATCGAGTACTTCACCCCGCCGGCCGAGGCGAACGAGTGGTTCGAGCACTGGGTCGAGGCGTGCTGGAACTGGTTCATCGAGCTCGGCATCGACCCCGAGAACATGAAGCGTTTCGACGTGCCCGAAGATGACCGCGCGCACTACTCCGCCGGCACGATCGACGTCGAGTACCGCTTCGGCTTCCCGGGTAAGGAGTGGGGCGAGCTCATGGGTGTCGCCAACCGCACCGACTACGACCTGAAGAGCCACTCCGAGGCCTCGGGCCAGTCGCTCACGTTCTTCGACCAGGCCTCGGGCGAGAAGTACACGCCCTACGTCATCGAGCCCTCGTTCGGTCTGACCCGCGCGATGATGGCCTTCCTCGTCGACGCGTATCGCGAAGAAGAGGTGCCCAACGCCAAGGGCGGCACCGACACCCGCACGGTGCTCAAGCTCGACCCGCGCCTCGCTCCCGTCAAGGTCGCCGTGCTGCCGCTCTCGCGCAACGAGCGCCTGTCGCCGCTGGCCCGCGAGGTCGCCGACACGCTGCGCGCGGCCGGCTGGAACATCGACTTCGACGATGCCGGTGCGATCGGCCGCCGCTACCGTCGTCAGGACGAGATCGGCACGCCCTACTGCGTCACCGTCGACTTCGACTCGCTCGACGACAACGCCGTGACGGTGCGCGACCGCGACACCATGGGCCAGGAGCGCATCGGCCTCGACGCGCTGCACGGCTACCTCTCGGAGCGCCTGCGCGGAGCCTGATCGCCCGTTTCACGCCGCTTTCGCGGCGGAGCATGTACCGGATGCCGTGACCTCGAGGCCGCGGCATCCGGTTTCTCTTTCCGTGGGTGCGGGTGGCGGTCCGCGGACAACCCCCGGGCAGGTCGGAGGTCTTCGCTAGCCTGGGGCGACGACCGACGCCGAGGGGGCACGATGACGGAAGTCGATCACGGGGGAGCACTGCCGGGCATCGCCTGGCCCACGCAGCCGGGGGCGCTCGTCGACACCTCGCGCTGCCCGTCGTGCTTCGCACCCATCACGACCTCGCCGTGCCCGCGCTGCGAGCTCGACCTGACCGATGCGCGCACCGCGCGCGTTCTCGACCTGTCGCGCCGCATCGTCGAGCTGGTCGACGAGCGGGCCGACGCCCTGTTGCGGATCCACCGCGACGCGGTTCCGGTGGCTGCTGCGGGTGCGGCGGACGAAGAGTCCCCGGTCCCGTCGATACCGCTCGCGCCGGCGTCCACGCTGGTGCCGGAGGCGGGTCCTGCGCCCGGGGCGGGGCCTTCATCCGGGGCCGCGCCCGAGCCCGCGCCGCCGGAGGAGCTGCATCCTGTGCTCCCCGCCGCGGCAGCCACCGCGGTGTGGGAGCCGCCGACCGTCGTCACGGCCGCCGCGCCGGCTGTCGAGGCCGCGCCCGGCTCCGCGCCGCCTGTCGCTGCTGCGCCCGGCTCCGCGCCGCCTGTCGCTGCTGCGCCCGGCTCCGCGCCGGCTGTCGCTGCTGCGCCCGCCGCCGCGCCGCCCGTCGCTGCCGCGCCCGCCGCAGCGGCATCCGGGTCCGTGCCGCCGTCCGCCGCTGTACCGCCGGTCGTGCCGCCGCCCGGCGTGGCACCCCCCGTTTCCGACCCCGCCCGGCCGCGCCGCTCGGGCGTGCAGGTGTTCCTGCTCTCGGTCGGCGTCGTGCTGCTTGCGGTGGCCGCGGCGTTCTTCCTGACGGTCGCGTGGATCAACGGCGGCCTCGTGCTGCGCTCGATCGTCATCGCGCTCGTCACGGCGGGCGTGATCGCCACGGCATCGATCCTGCGGCGGCGCGGACTCGGCGCAACCGCCGAGGGCATCGCGCTGCTCGGCATTGCCTTCGTCGGGCTCGATGTATGGGCCGTGCGCGCGAACGACCTGGGGGCGACGGCCGACGTCGACGCCGCCGTCTACTGGGGCGCCACGACGACGGTCGCCGGCGTCGTGTTCGTGGGGTGGGCGCGTCGGTCGCGCCTGCGCGCCCCGCTGTCGGCCGCGGTCTTCGCCCTCGCGGTCGGTCCTGCGATGCTGGCCGCGGGCCTGCTCACCCGCGACGCGGCGTTCGGCTGGTGGGCCTGGGGACTGGTGCTGGTGGTCGTGGCTCTCGCGGCCCCCTTCGCCCCTCGGCTCGCCCGCCCTCGCATCGCGCTGACGGTCGAGACGGCGATCGTGCGCGGCCTCTCCGCCCTCGGCGCGATAGTCGCCCTCGCGATGTCGCTGCTCGTCGACCCCGCCAACACCGCGACCCCCGTGATCCTCGCGGGTGCCCTGGCCCTCGCCCTCGCCGTGCACGCGTGGTCGTTCGCGCGGCAGGGGGCCGCGCGGCTCGCGCCGCTGGCCGCGGTCGCGGCCGTGCTCGCCCTCGGCGTGGGCATCGCCGGCACCGTCGCCCGCGCCGCCGATGCGACGCTGGCGGCGACAATGCCCGTGCTCGTCGCGGGCGCCGTGGCGCTCGTGCTCGACGTCGCCGCGCGGCGCAGCGCCGCCGGTGTGGGTCGCACGACCCTGCACTCGGCCGCTCTGTCGGCCGCCGTCGCCGCGGGCCTGGCCGCTCTCGTGCCCCTCGGCTGGGCGCTGCTGTCGTTCGGGGCTCCGCTGCGGTGGGTCATCGCGATCTTCGGGCGATCCGCCCTCGAGGCCGATGCTCCGGATGCCACGTCGACCGCCGCCGTCATCGCCCTCGTGGCGCTGGTCGCCCTCGCGATCCTCGTGTGGCGGATCTTCGGGGGCTGGGCCGAGCGTCGCGGCCTCGCGCTCGGCATGGCCGCGACCGTCGCGCTGCTCGCGGGACCGCAGCTGCGCGTGCTGCTCCTCGTCGTGGTCTGGTACCTCGCGATCGCGGTCACGGCTGTCGTCGTGCTGCGGCGTCGCCGCGGTGACATCGGCCTCGCGGCAGTGGTCGGCACCCTGGCTCTCGGCACGGGGTGGCTGCTGTCGTTCTCGTCTCCTCTCGCCTGGGCCCTCGCAACGGTCGTCGCCCTGGGAGTGCTCGCCGCCGTCGCGGGGGCGCATCCGACGCTGCGCGTGCCCTCGACCGTCGCCGTGGTGCTGTTCGCCGCGGTCAGCGCTCTGTTCGCACCGACGGCGCTCCGTTCCGGAACCGGAGTGGTGATCGAGGGCGCCTCTCCCTTCACGGTCGCCCTCGCCATGGGCACCCTCGCGCTGCTCATCGGGGTGGTCCCGCTCGCTCGCCGGCTCGGTCTCGACTCCGCCCAGCGCGAGGCGGGGGCGCTCACCGCTCTCGCGGTCGTCGTCGTGGCGGGTGCCCTCGCCCTGCTCACGCGCTTCGTCGCGGCGGCGGACGACTGGCGACTCGATCTCGCCGGCATCGTCCCCGCCGCCCGCGCGATCGACGTGTGGCTGCTCGCCTCCGCCGCCGTCGCGGCCGCGGCGTGCGCGGTGGTGGTCTCGCCGCCGTATCGGTCGTGGCGCGTGGCCCGCCCCGCCTCCGCCGTGCTGGTGCCGCTGCTGGTCGCGACGGCCGCCGGCGCCGTGCTCCGACTCGTCGACGCGGATCCGCTCGCGCGGGCGGTCGTGCTGGGGGCGATCGCCGTGATCGCGGCGGCGGTGGCCCTGCGGGCCCTCCGCGACGATCGGCCGGTGCGCGTCTTCCTCGACGCGGGCACGGCGATCGTGGTGCTCCTCTCGATCGTCGGCGTCCCCTCCGACGGCGTCCGCTGGATTCCGCTGCTGCTAGCCGCCGTGACCGCCGTGCTGTGGGCGACGGATGCCGACGGCCTCTTCACCTCGCGTGGAGCGCGTCGGCACCTCGTCTGGCTCGCGCTCGTCTTCGGGGCCGTCGCCCTGTGGACGCGCCTGTTCTGGGCGGACGCCGAACCCGTCGAGCTCTACACGCTTCCCGTCGGCCTCGCGCTGCTCGCCCTCGCGGCGGGACACGAACGCGCGCGGCGCCTCGTCGCGGGGCGCTCGGCCGCCGTCCCCGCGGTCATCGCCGCGTCGGGTACGACGCTGGCCCTCGTGCCCACGGCTCTCGCCGACCCGGCCGATCCGACCCGCGCGGTCGTCATCGCCCTGGTCTCGGTCGCCGTCCTCGTGCTCGGAGCCTGGTTGCGTCCGCCGCGCACTCCCGACGAGCTCCCCGTGGCGGTCGGCTCCGCCGGGGCGCTCGCCCTCGTGCTGCTCACGGTCTCGCAGATCGGGCACGCCATGTTTCGACCGGACCTGGGCCTCGTCGATCTCGTCGTGCTCGTCACGGCCGCGGCGATCCTGGCCGCCGCTGCGGGGCTGGCCCGCCGCGCGTCGACGTGGGCCCCGGCGATCGCGCGAGCCGTAGCGGTGACGGCGGTGATCGTCTTCGCGCTCGGTGAGACCGTGCTGGTCGCGGCCGGTGAGGGGGCGATCGTCCGCGCCGTCGGTGCCGTCGCGCTGATGGGTGCGCTCGGCGTCGTCGGCCTTCGTCTCGCTCGTCCCGTGCTGGGGGCTCCGCTCGCCGGTGCGGCTCTGGGGGGAGCGGCCCTCGTCGCCCTCGTCGGCGTCGCTGCCGACGTGCGGCCGATCGAGTGGATGACGGTGCCCCTCGCCCTGGCGTGGGTCGCCGGCGCGCTGCTGTCGCGCTCCCGCCCGCTCCCGCCCGTCCTCGTCGCGCTGGCCGCGGTGGGCCTCGCCGTCGGACTCCTGCCCTCGGCCGCGCTCGCGGACTCGTCGCTGGTGCGCGCTCTCATCGTGATGGTCGCGGCGGTCGCGGTCGCGGTCGTCGGGGCGGCGCTGCGGCTGCGCGGCGCGCTCGCGCCGCTCGTCGTGCCCGTCGTGGTGGTCGGTTCACTCGCCCTCGCCCTCGCCGCCTCCCTGCGCGCCGTGCGAGAGCTCACCACCCCGCTCTTCGACGTCTGGATGCTCGTCGCCACCGTGCCCCTGGTGGGAATCGCGGTGCTGCTCGTTCTGCATCGCCGCGATGTCACGCGGGCGCTACCGACCGCCCTCGTCATCGCGGCTCCGGCGGTCGCGGTCGTGCTCTCGATCCTCCGGCTCTCGGCGACCGGCGAAGGTTCGCTGCGGCTGGTCGTCACCCTCGCCGCCGTGCTCGCCATTGGGCTGTGCTGGCGCGCTTCCTCGGCGATGCTCGTCTTCTGGTCGACCTTCGGAGCGGCCGCGGTCCTCGCCGTCGCGGCGTTCGCGATCGGTGCCGCCGACCCCGTCGAAGCGGCCACCGCTCCGCTCGCGATCGCCCTGGTCGTCCACGGCATCCGTTCGCTTCGACGCCGTCCGCCCCTGCGCACCTGGCCGACCCTCGGCCCCGGTCTCGTTCTGCTGCTGGTGCCCTCGTTGCTGTTCGACTTCACGGCCGACAACGCGCTGTGGCGCGCGATCGCCCTCGGCGTCGTGGCCCTCGCGGTGCTGTTGGCGGGGGTGCGTCTTCGGTGGCAGGCTCCGGTGCTGCTCGCCGGCATCGTGCTCATCGTGCATGCCGTCGCGCAGCTGTGGCCGTGGATCTCGGCTCTCTATGTGAGCGCGTCCGGCCTGCTGTGGGTCTGGATCGGCATCGCCGGAGCCGTGCTCATCTTCGTGGCGGCCACTTACGAACGGCGCATCCGCGAGCTCAAGGCGGTGGCTCTGGCGATCCGGTCGCTGCGCTGAGCCGGCGGGCCGCCGAGGAATGAGCCGGATCGGTCGACCGCAGCTTCATCGCCTGGGGAGGGAGTCAGCCCTTCGCTTCCTTCGCGGCGGCCTTCGCGGCGCGCTTGTGCTCGCGCACCTTCGTCAGTGACTCCGGGCTCACGATGTCGGCCACCGAGCGGAACGACCCTTCTTCGCCGTACGGCGCGGAGGCCTCGCGCCACCCGGCGCCGTCGAAGCCGCGCTGCTTGCCGAGCAGGGCGAGGAAGATCTTCGCCTTCTGCTCGCCGAAGCCCGGCAGGGCCTTCAGGCGCTTCAGCACGGTCTTGCCGTCGGGGTCGTCGCGCGTCCAGAGGTTCTCGGCCTTGCCGTCCCAGTCCTGCTCGATCGCCGCGCAGAGCGCCCGCACGCGCCCCGCCATCGATCCCGGGTAGCGGTGGACGGCGGGCGACTGCGAGAACGCGGCGGCGAACTCGTCGGGATCTTGATGAGCGATCGCACCTGCGTCGACCGACCCCGTGCGCTCCTGGATCTTCAGCGGGCCCGCGAACGCCGTCTCCATGGCGACCTGCTGGTCGAGCAGCATGCCGATCAGCAACGCGAGCGGATTGGTCGACAGCAGCTCGTCGGCGGCCGGGTCGTCGGTGATGCGCAGGCTCATGCGTTCATTCTCCCGCGCACCCGAGCGCGCGGGGCGCTCGCGCGCTCGACGGCGCGCTCGGGGGGAGTCGACTGTGCCCGAAATCGCCGAGACTGCAACTCGCTGACAAAGGGGGCGTCACCCTGCAGCGGAGATGTCAGCGAGATGCAGTCTCGCGCTCTGAGCGATTTCGCGCTCCCGTGACCCGGCACCCCGCGCCCCCGGTTGTGCGCTCAGGCGGGTTCCGCGATCCACTTGCGGGCGAAGGGCACGGCATCCATCTCGAGCAGATCCTCGGCCGCCTCGCTGATCTGCACCTCGAAGTGCGCGACGCTCCCCGGCTTCAGCCGCTTCACGAGCGAGCCGTCGACGCGGCGGATGACCGTCTCGGTCACCGAGGGCGCGTCGTCCTCGATGTGCAGCAGGCCCAGGGCGAACGTCGCCACCCAGCGCAGCGCGTTGCCCCGGCGGGGTTCGCCCGCGACGACGTAGACCTCGGATGCCGGAGTGCTCACGGCATCCATCCTGCCCGAGGGGGGAGTCAGCCCGCGTCGGCGATCTCGCCGCGCGCGGGAGCGACGGGCTCGGCCACTTCGATGCCGAACAAGGCCGACAGCGCGTCGATGTACTCGTCGGCGCGACCGGTCTCGGCGAGCTGGTGCGCCCGTGTGGTCGGGGTGTGCAGCAGCACGCCGACGAGGTGGCGCAGGGCCTGCTCGGTCTGGCCGTTCTCGTCGCCGCGGGCGCGCACACGGGCGACCTCGGTGTCGAGCACCCCGAAGACGTGGGCGCGCAGGGCGACGACGGCGGGGGTGATGTTCTTGCGCTCGCCGACCGAGGTGAAGCGGCGGGCGGCGTCGCGCACGAGGTCGCGCGCGGCATCCGTGGCCTGGAGCTCTTCGAGCGGGGCGTGCAGGCGGATGGTCTCGAGGTCGAGCAGGTCGACACCGGGCACGGTGGCCACGTCGGGGTCGACGTTGCGGGGCAGGCCCAGGTCGATCACGAGGCGACGCGCGGTGTGGTCGACGGGGCATACGCCGGTGCTGTCGTCGACGGCGGTCTCGTAGGCCCCGCGTCCGGCGGCGAATGTCGCGGCGCTGACGACGTGGTGCTCGCTCGTGGTGCAGGTGATGACGAGGTCGGCGTGCGCGACGGCCGAGGGGAAGGTCTCGGCCGAGATCGCGCGCAGCCCGTGCTTCGCGGCGAACTTCGCGGCGCGGCCCGAGGGGGAGTGCACCGAGATGTCTTCGGCGCCCTGGTCGCGCAGGGCGGCGACGGTGGCGGCGGCGTAGGCGCCGGTGCCCACGAGCAGCACGCGCAGGGTCGACCAGTCGGCGATGCGGCTGTCGGCGAGCTCGAGGCCCAGGCGCACGAGCGAGCGGCCCGCGCGACCGATCGCGGTGTGGTTCTTCACGCCGCGCTGCGCCTCGGAGGCGCGCTGGAACAGGCGCTCGAGTTCGGCGGAGGTGGTGCCGAGCTGACGTGACTCGGTGAGTGCGCGACGCACCTGACCGGCGATCTCGCCCTCGCCGACGACGACGGATTCGAGACCGGATGCCACCGAGAACAGGTGCTCGGCCACGTCGTCGCCACCGAGCACGGTGTATGACCCCTCGAGCTCGCTCGCGGGCACGCCGGTGGCGGCTTCGATCGCGCTCAGGGTGGCGTCGATGCCGAGGGCGACGGCCGCGGTGACGGGCTCGTCCATGTCGACGTAGGCCTCGAAACGGTTGCAGGTCGCGACGACGACCGCACCCTGCACGAGATCGTCGTGCGCGGCAATCAAGGGAGCGACGGGGGTGCTGGGTACGCTGAGCCGCTCGAGGAGCTCGAAGGGCGCGGTCTTGTGACTCGCGCTGACGCACAACAACACGTGGATATTCTACGCCCGGCCTCCTCGGGGTATTCCGGGTGGCCTCTCGACGTCAAGGCATCGCCCTCGCGCTCAGGGGTCGGATGGGAGGATGGATGCCATGGCCACACCCGACGCGCCCCTTCTCCGTGCCCTCCGCGGCGACCGTCCCGAACGCCAGCCCGTGTGGTTCATGCGCCAGGCGGGTCGCTCCCTTCCCGAATACCGCGAGCTGCGAGTGGGCACGCGCATGCTCGACGCGTGCCTGACGCCCGACCTCGCCGCCGAGATCACGCTGCAGCCGATCCGTCGACATGACGTGGATGCCGCGATCTTCTTCAGCGACATCGTGGTGCCGTTGCGGCTGGCTGGTGTCGACGTGGTCATCGAGCCGGGGCGCGGTCCGGTGTTCGCCGATCCCGTGCGCACCGCCGCCGACGTCGAGCGCGTCACCTCGATCGATCCGGCCGAAGTCGCCGCCGCGGCCGACCCGATCCGCGAGGCCGCCCGCCGGGTGACGGCCGAGCTGAGCGACCAGGTGCCGCTCATCGGCTTCGCCGGCGCTCCGTTCACGTTGGCCGCGTACCTCGTCGAGGGCGGTCCCTCGAAGGAGCATCTGCGGGCCCGCGGCATGATGCACGCCGATCCGCAGTCGTGGCACCGTCTCGCGGGGTGGCTGGCGAAGGTGTCGCGGGCGTTCCTCGACGCGCAGATCGACGGCGGCGCCCAGGCGGTGCAGCTGTTCGACTCGTGGGCGGGATCCCTCTCGACTGCGACCTTCCGCGAGTTCATCGCGCCGCACTCCACCGAGGCGCTCGAGGGCATCGAGGGGCCGCGCATCCACTTCGGCGTCGGCACGGGCGCCTTCCTCGACGACATGCGCCTGGGGGGCCTGGCCGACGCCGTCGGCGTGGATTGGCGGATGCCGCTCGACGAGGCGGCCGCGATCGTCGGCCCCGACGTGACGCTGCAGGGCAACATCGACCCCGCGCTCCTGGGGGCGCCGTGGCCCGTGCTGGCCGCCCACGTCGACGACGTGCTCGCCCGCGGACGTGCGGCCCGTGCCCACGTGCTCAACCTCGGTCACGGCGTCCCGCCCGACACCGACCCCACGGTGCTGACGCGCATCGTCGCCCGGGCCCACGGAGAAGACGCGTGAGCGAGTCCCTCGACCGGCTCGTGCGCCAGGCCCATGACACGCACGTCGTCGTGATCGGCGGCGGCGTCTCGGGCCTCGTCGCCGCGCGCGAGTGCGCGAAGGTCGGGCTGCGCGTGACGGTGCTCGAGGCGACCGA
Source organism: Microbacterium sp. BH-3-3-3 (assembly GCF_007679045.1). Taxonomy (GTDB): domain Bacteria; phylum Actinomycetota; class Actinomycetes; order Actinomycetales; family Microbacteriaceae; genus Microbacterium; species Microbacterium algihabitans. The sequence goes on from NZ_VEFS01000001.1 coordinate 1,642,617, forward strand.
CGTGCTCGGCGGCGTCGTCCGCTCGGCCGAGGTCGGTGGAATGACGCTCGACGTCGGTGCCGAGAGCTTCGCGACGCGCGGCGGGATCGTGCGCGGGCTCCTCGACGAGCTCGGTCTCGCGGGCGAGGTCGTCTCGCCGAACCCGGCCGGTGCGTGGGTCGCGGGCGTGCCCGGGGTCGGGGCGGCGCCCCTCCCGAAGGGCGGGGTGCTCGGCATCCCGGACAATCCCTTCGCCCCCGACGTGCGACGCGTGATCGGCTGGCCGGGTGCGTGGCGCGCCTATCTCGATCGCCTGCGTCCGCCGCTCACGATCGGCCACACGCACAGCCTCGGCAAGCTCGTGGGCTCGCGCCTGGGCGCGCGGGTGCTCGACCGTCTCGTTGCGCCGGTCACCAGTGGGGTCTACTCCGCGCGGCCCGACGACATCGACGTCGATCTCGCCGCTCCCGGCCTCAACGCCGCGCTCACGCGCGTCGGGTCGCTCACCGGTGCCGTGGCCGAGCTCCGCGCGAGCCGCCCCGCCGCGCGTCCGGCCGACGCTCCGGCATCCGACGTGCCCGTCGCGACAGGGGCGGGCAAGGCTCCCGCGCCGGGCGGCGCCGTGCAGGGGATCGTCGGGGGCATGTCGCGCCTGGTCGACCGGCTCGTCGAGGTGCTCGAAGAGGCCGGGGTCGAGCTGCGCCGCGGTGTGGCCGCCGAGAAGCTCGAGCGCACGAGCGACGGCTGGGCGGTCGTCACCTCGGTCGACGAGAAGCCGCTCGCGGCGCGCGCCGTGCTCGTCGCCCTCCCCGAGGGCCCGGCCCGCGAACTGCTCGCCCCCGTCGTGACGGGCCTCGAGATCGGCGACCCGGTCGCTCCCGTCGTCGAGGTGGTGACGCTGGTGGTGAACGCCCCGGTGCTCGACGCCGCTCCGCGCGGAACCGGAGTGCTCACGGTGCCCGGCAGCCACGTCGCCAAGGCGATGACGCACTCGAGCGCCAAGTGGGACTGGGTGCGCGACGAGGCCGAGCCCGGCGTGCACGTCGTGCGCGTCTCGTTCGGCGCGCAGGGCGAGGAGCCCGCCACGGCGGCACTCGACGACGCCTCCGCCGCCGACCTGGCGCGCACCGAGGCCGCGGCGATGCTGGGCGTGGAGCTCCCGGCATCCGCCCTGATCGACTCCCACCGGGTGCGGTACGTGCAGTCGCAACCCGCGGCCACGATCGGCCGCGCCGCCGCGACGTCGGCCGCGCGCGCCGCGGTCCGTGCCGTCGACGGCCTCGGTGTCACGGGCGCGTGGGTGTCGGGCACGGGGCTGGCGCAGGTCATCCCCGACGCGCGCGACGAGGCCGACCGCGTGCGCAGCGCCGCTCTCTGGCGCACCTGAGCGCCCGCGCCCTCGTGCATGGGCGTCGTGCTGTCAAGGGCGGATGCCGGACGCGGCATACGTGACTACTGTGAGAGTCGACCAGCACTCGATCGAGCGTGAGGAGACCCCATGAGGGGCAAAGCAGCACTCGTCGTCGGACTCGTGGCGGGCTACGTGCTCGGAGCACGCGCCGGCCGCCAGCGGTATGAGCAGATCAAGACGCAGGCCGGCAAGGTCTGGGACCAGCCCGTCGTGCAGGGACAGGTGGAGAAGGTCAAGGCGTTCGGCGTCTCGGCCCTCAAGTCCGTCCCCGGCGTGGTGTGGAAGGGCGCGAAGTCGGTCACCGGTGCCGCCAGCGGCTCGGGCACCGTGCAGGAGCGCGCCGAGCGCGCCGGTCGTGCCGCGAAGCAGTCGGCCCACGAGGTCGCCGACGTGGTCGAAGACTCCGTCGACGACGCCAAGCGCGCCGAGAAGTCCGCCACCACGCGCGCCAAGGCAGCTCAGGGTGGTTCCGGCGCGTCCGGGAGCTGACCGCATGACCACTCCCCGCGGATTCCGCGATCGTTCCGACGACAGCCTGTTCACGCTGATCGGGGACATCCCCGAGCTCGTGCGCAACCTCGTCGTCGCCGAGATCAACGGTGCCAAGGCCTGGGCGCAGCGCACGGCGAAGGACGCCGGGATCGGCGCCGGTTGGTTCGTGGGCGCCCTCATCGTGGTGTTCTGGGCCATTCCGGTGTTCTTCGCCTTCGTCATCGCCGGGCTCTCGTCGTGGTGGCCGGTGTGGCTGTCGGCGCTCGTCGTGTTCGCGGTGATGATCGTGATCACGGCGATCCTCGCTCTGCTCGGATACCTGCGGTTCAAGAAGCTCGCGAACCGCGAGAACCCCGGCACGGCCATCTCCGAAGACGTCCGCATCGTGAAGGAGGCCCGCGATGAGTATTGATCGCCCCGTCCCCGTTCCCCGCACCGCGGTCCCGCTGGGCATCACCGACCCCGTGAAGTCGGCTCGCGCCGAACTCCGCGCGGCCCTGGCAGCGATCGAAGTGAAGGCCAACGCCCCGCGTCGCGCGAGCGAAGCCGTCGAGCGCAAGGTGCAGGAGTTCCGCACCAAGGCGCAGCAGAACCCCGAGGTGGCCATCGCGGCCGTCGCCGGTGCGGCGGCCCTCGTCGGCCTCGCCGTCTGGGGTCTCGTGCGCGCCTACACGCGCTGATCCGTCTCGAAGCGGCCCGTGTCCTCCCGGACCGGGCCGCTTCGGCGTTCGCGCGGGGAGTCCTGCGGTGGTTCACCGCCGAGTCAACGGGTTTGGACCCCTGCCCCGACGAGACGAGACTAGGAGCATGTCCGATGACAGCTCCTCTTCCGTCTACACGCTCTGGGCCGTGTTCCGCCGCGACCCCGAGAACCCCGTCGTCGCCTCCGAGGCGACCGAGCTGGCCGACCTGGTCTCGCTCATCGAGGCCGACGGCGTCACCGTCCGCGGCTTCTACGACGTCAGCGGCCTGCGCGCCGACGCCGACCTCATGGTCTGGCTGCACGGCGAAGACCCCCAGGCGCTGCAGCGCGATCTGCGCCGCCTGCGCCGCACCGAGCTGCTGAAGAACCTCCTGCCCACGTGGAACGCGATGGGCGTGCACCGCGACGCCGAGTTCAACCGCTCGCACGTGCCCGGCTTCCTCCGCGGCATCGAGGCGCAGCAGTGGCTGTGCCTCTACCCCTTCGTGCGCAGCTACGAGTGGTACCTGCTGCCCGAGGCGGAGCGCCGCGAGATGCTCATCGAGCACGGCAAGAAGGGCTCCGCCTACAAGGGCGTCATCGCCAACACGGTGGCCTCGTTCGCCCTCGGCGACTACGAGTGGCTCCTGCCGATGGAGGCCGACGTGCTCACCGACCTCGTCGACATGATGCGCGACCTCCGCTACACCGAGGCCCGTCGTCACGTGCGCGAGGAGGTGCCGTTCTACACGGGCCGTCTGGTCTCCCTCGACGAGATCCCCGAGATCCTCCAGTGAGCGCGCCTCTGCGCCTCGGCACCCGCCGCAGCACCCTGGCGATGGCGCAGTCGCAGATGGTCGCCGACGCCGTGGCCGCGGCATCCGGTCGCCCCGTCGAACTGGTCCCGATCGTGTCGGAGGGCGACGTCAACCGCGCGTCGCTGTCTCAGCTGGGCGGGCGCGGCGTCTTCGCCAACGGTCTGCGCGAGGCGCTCGCCGCCGATCGATGCGATTTCCTCGTGCACTCGCTGAAAGACCTGCCGACGCAGCAGCCCGACGGCCTGGTGATCGCCGCGACCCCGACGCGTGAAGACGCTCGCGACGTCGTCGTGACGCGCGACGGTGTTCCCCTGGGCTCTCTCGCCCCGGGCGCGCGGGTGGGCACGGGTTCGCCCCGCCGCATCGCTCAGGCCTCGCGGCACAACCCGCGCCTCGACATCCGCGACATCCGCGGCAACGTCGACTCGCGCCTCGCGCGCGTGCGCGACGGCGAACTGGATGCCGTGATCCTCGCCGCCGCCGGCTTGTCGCGGCTCGGGGGAGACCTCGGCGGTCTCGAGGCCGAGGCCCTGGGCCTGTCGGAGTGGCCCACGGCTCCCGGCCAGGGATCGCTCGCCGTCGAGACGCGCACCGACATCGACCCCGAGATCCTCGCGGCCCTCGCGCAGCTCGACGACGAGGACACCCGGGTCGCGATCACCGCGGAACGCACGGTGCTCTCGGCGCTCGACGCCGGGTGCAGCGCCCCCGTCGGCACGCACGCCTCGCTCACCGAGGGTGATCTGCGGCTGCGGGCCGTGGTCTATGCGCTCGATGGAACGCAACGGATCGGCATCGACCGAACCGTGCGTCTCTCGCCGGGGTATGGTGGGGAAACGGGCAGTGGCAATGGAGCGGATGCTGCCGACGACGGGGGAACGATCGCGCGAGCGGCGCGAGCGGGCCGAGAAGCCGCGCGTCGGTTGCTCGAACGTGGGGCGGCCGACCTGGTACCACGAGAGTCGACCACATGAATGAAGGCCACTGGAACACGCCGAACCCCTCGACGGGCGGCGTGCCCAAACCTCTGTCCGGTCGACGCGTGCTCGTGCCGCGCGGAGGCCCCTGGGGCGACGGCGTCGCCGCCAGCCTGCGTCAGCTCGGAGCCGTTCCGGTCATCGCTCCGCTGATCAACTTCGCGCCGACGAACGACCAGGCCACCCTCGACCAGGCGCTCGCCGACCTCGCCGACGGCGCCTTCGACTGGCTGACCCTGACCAGCGCCACCACCGTCGACGTGCTCTACGCCTACAAGGCCGTGATCCCCGCGCAGACCAAGGTCGCCGTCGTGGGCGAGACCACGGCCGCGGCGATGCAGGCCGTCGGCTACCACGTCGACCTCGTGCCCGAGCGTGACAACTCCGCACAGGGCATGGCCGAGCAGATGATCGCGATCGAGACCGAGCCGCGCAACGTGCTGACCCTGCGCAGCGAGATCGCCAAGCCCGTGCTCACGCGCCTGCTCATCGAGGCCGGGCACAACGTGCGCAGCGTCGTCGCGTACCGCACGGTGGGCGTGCCCGTGACCGAGAAGATCGCGGCCGACGTCACCTCGGGTCGCATCAACGCCATCCTGGTCACCAGTGGCTCGGTCGCGGAGCAGGTCGTCGACCAGTTCCCCGAGATCCCGGCATCCACCGTCATCGCCGCCATCGGCCCCCGCACCGCCAAAGACGCCAAGCGCGCCGGTCTGAGCGTCGACGTGGTGGCCGAGACCCAGACCGTCGACTCCCTCATCGAAGCCGTCGCCCGCTTCCCCCTGCACTCCGACGAATCGACCTCATGAGCTTCCCCGAGCACCGCCCGCGGCGCCTGCGCCGCACCCCCGCCGTCCGTCGTCTCGCTCGCGAGACCCACCTCGTGCCCTCGCAGCTCGTGCTGCCGATGTTCGTGCGCGAGGGCATCACCGAGCCGAGCCCGATCGGTTCGATGCCCGGCATCGTGCAGCACTCGATGGACTCCCTCCGCCGCGCGGTCGCCGAGGCCGCCGAGCAGCGCATCGGCGGGGTGATGCTCTTCGGCGTGCCCGAGGTGCGCGACGCGGTGGGCTCCGGCGCCGACGACCCGAACGGCATCCTGAATCGCGCCACCGAGGCCGTGGTGGCCGAGGTCGGCGATGCGGTGGTCGTGCAGACCGACCTGTGCCTCGACGAGTTCACCGATCACGGGCACTGCGGCGTCCTCCGTGACGACGGGGCCGTCGACAACGACGCGACCCTCGAGCGCTACACCGCGATGGGCCTCGCCCAGGCGCGCGCGGGCTCGGCGATGCTGGGGCTGTCGGGGATGATGGACGGCCAGGTCGGCGCGGTGCGCGAGGCGCTCGATGCCGAGGGCTTCACCGACACGTTGATCCTCGCCTACTCGGCGAAGTACGCGGGGGCGTTCTACGGCCCGTTCCGCGAGGCCGTCGACTCGCAGCTGAAGGGCGATCGCCGCTCGTACCAGCTCGACCCCGGCAACGGCCGCGAGGGCGTCCGCGAAGCGCTGCTCGACGTCGAAGAGGGCGCCGACGTCGTCATGGTCAAGCCGGCGCTGCCGTATCTCGACGTGCTCGCCGACGTGAAGGCCTCGGTCGACGTGCCCGTGTGGGCGTACCAGGTGTCGGGCGAGTACGCGATGGTCGAGGCGGCTGCGGCCCACGGCTGGATCGACCGCCAGGGCGCGATCATGGAGAGCCTGCTCGGCATCCGTCGCGCCGGCGCCGACGCGATCCTGACGTACTGGGCGGTCGAGGCCGCCCGCTGGCTCCGCGCCGAGCTCTGAGCTGTCTCCTCTCACACGCGAGGGGTCCCTTCTCGTCGCCTGGACGGCGTCGAAGCGACACTTTTCGACCCCTCACTCAGGGGCGCCCGGAAGAATGGATGCCATGACCGATCTCAACGACCAGTGGTTCGCTCGCGCCAAGGACGTCATTCCGGGCGGAGTCAACTCGCCGGTGCGCGCGTACGGCTCCGTGGGCGGCACGCCGCGGTTCGTGCAGTCGGCGTCCGGCCCTCGGATCACGGATGCCGCGGGTCGCGAGTACGTCGACCTCGTCGCCTCGTGGGGTCCGGCCCTGCTCGGCCACGCGCACCCCGAGGTGGTCGGGGCGGTGCAGTCCGCGGCATCCCGCGGTCTGTCGTTCGGTGCTCCGACGGGGGCCGAGGTCGAACTGGCCGATCTCGTCGCGCAGCGCGTGCAGGTCGGAGACCTGAAGCCGATCGAGAAGGTGCGTCTGGTGTCGACCGGAACCGAGGCGACGATGACGGCGATCCGTCTCGCGCGCGGCGTGACCGGTCGCGACCTGCTGATCAAGTTCGCCGGGCACTACCACGGCCACTCCGACGGCCTGCTGGCCGCCGCCGGATCGGGCGTCGCGACCCTCGCCCTGCCCGGGTCGGCCGGTGTTCCCGCGCCCATCGCCGCGCAGACGCTCGTGCTGCCCTACAACGACCTCGATGCGGTGCGCGAGGTGTTCGAGGTGCACGGCGAGAACATCGCCGCGATCATCGTCGAGGCCGCCTCGGCCAACATGGGCGTCGTCCCGCCGCTCCCCGGCTTCAACGCCGCCCTCGCCGACATCGCGCACAGCCACGGATCCCTGCTGATCATGGACGAGGTGCTCACCGGATTCCGCGTGCACCCGGCCGGTTTCTGGGGTCTGCAGGCCTCGCAGGGCGAGCGCTACCTGCCCGACATCCTCACGTACGGCAAGGTCATCGGCGGCGGCATGCCGCTGGCGGCCCTCGCTGGTCGCGCCGAGATCATGGACCACCTCGCGCCCCTCGGCCCCGTGTACCAGGCGGGCACGCTGTCGGGGAACCCGCTGTCGGTGGCCGCCGGTCTCGCGACCCTGCGCCTGGCCACTCCCGAGGTCTACGCCGCGGTCGACGCCGCGGCCACGCAGGTCGCCGATGCGCTGAACGCGGCGCTGACGGCCGAGGGCGTCGTGCACGCCGTGCCGCGCGCGGGCTCGTTGTTCGGCGTCGCGTTCCTGCCCGAGATTCCCCTCGACTATGCCACGGCGCTCACGCAGCAGTCCTACCGGTACGCGCCCTTCTTCCACGCGATGCTGGATGCCGGGGTCTCGCTGCCCCCGAGCGTGTTCGAAGCCTGGTTCCTCACCGCCGCCCACGACGAGGTCGCCCTCGAGCGCGTGCTCGAGGCGCTGCCGGTCGCGGCGAAGGCTGCCGCGGAGGCGCTGGATCCGACGCTGCTCGCGCAGTAGCCGGGATCATCCTCGAGGAGGACCCGTTTCGTCCGTTGCGATGATGTGCGACGGATGCCGTGCGGCGAGGCTGGAACCATGCTTCCCGCACCTCCCGCACCGTCCGTCCTCTCGCCGCTGTTGTCGCGGCTCGCGGCGTGGTGGCCGACGCCGATGGCCCCGCGTCGGCGTCGCGCGACGTGGCAGCCGCTGCGTGGCGGTGCCGCGGTCGATGCCCGGTCGAGCTGAGCGACACCGGTTCCGGTCGATCGCCCTCCGTGCGGCTGGAAGACTGAACCAATGCTTCCTCCCCAGCCCCGTGTCGTCGTCCTCGCCGGTGGAGTCGGGGGGTCGAAGTTCACCCTCGGCGTCCGCGCGGCCCTCCGCCGGCTGAACGCCCCCGAGGCCACCGTCGTCGTCAACACGGGCGACGACCTGTGGCTGTCTGGTGTGCGTCTGCAGCCCGACGTCGATTCGATCACGTACGCCCTGGCCGGCGTCAACGACACGGAGCGCGGCTGGGGTCGGGCCGGTGACACCGAGCGCGTCAACGAAGAACTCCAGGCGTGGGGCGCGGGCTGGCCGTGGTTCACGCTCGGCGATCTCGACCTCGGCACGCACCTGGCGCGCACGGGGTGGCTGCGCGACGGACTCACCCCGACCGAGGTGCTCGCGCGCATGGCGCAGCGGTGGCCGCTCGGCATCCGGATGCTCCCCATGACCGACAGCGAGGTCGACACCCACGTGCTGCTCGACGACGGCGGGCGCCTGCACTTCCAGGAGTGGTGGACGCGCCACCGCGCGAAGCTCACCCCCCGTGCCTTCGAGAACCCCGGGATCGCGGATGCCGTGCCCGCGCCGGGCGTCGCCGAGGCCATTGCGGCGGCCGATGTCGTCCTGATCGCACCGTCGAACCCCGTCGTATCGATCGGTCCGATCCTGGCGGTTTCAGGGATCCGGGATGCCGTGCGGCAGACGTCGGCGAAAGTGGTCGGCGTCTCGCCGATCATCGGCGGGCGGGTCGTGCGCGGCATGGCCGACGTCTGCCTGACCGCGATCGGGGTCGAGACCTCCGCCGCGGCCGTCGCCCGGCACTACGGCGCGCGGTCGGCGGACGGCGTGCTCGACGCGTGGCTGCTGGCTGAGGAGGACGCGGCGGGGGCACCAGAGGTGGAGGCCGCGGGGATCCGCGCCGTCGTCACCCCGCTGTGGATGCGCGACGAGGCGACCTCGGCCGCGATCGCGGAGGCAGCGCTCGGGGCCTGAGGCTCCGGCCCGGTCAGGCCGCAGCCGCAGACAGCACCGCCGACGTCCGCGGACCCACGCCGAGCGCCACGGCCTCGGACAGCTGGGCCGCCGTATCGACGTCGCGGTGCAGCGTCGAGTCGCGCTCCACGGCCAGATCGGTGCAGCCGAGTAGCCGGTGACGGGCGGCGGAATCGGGGCCGAAGGCCGAGACCCACACCGCCCCGGCGCGGGCGGTGACGAGCGTAGAGCCCGTGCCCTCGGCATCCGTCACCAAACCCCGTTCGACGGATGCCGCGAGCTCGAGCGCGGCGTCGAGATCAGCGGGGCGCAGGGCGGGGACGTCGCCGAGTAGCGCGGCCCGCGGGACGCCGACCCCGGCCGCCTCGGCGCCGAGGGCGATGGCGGCGTCGAGACCGCGGGTGTCGCCCTCGGGCACCACGGCGACGGTGCGCGAGCGGCGGAACTCGGAGCGGACGCCCTCATCGTCGGTCACGACGATGACGCGCGACACCAGATCGGCGGCGGCCGCGGCGACGATGGTGTCGAGCGCGATGGCGCGCGCGAGGGTCTCGCGGTCGGTGCCGACGTCGGTGAGTCGGGTCTTGCCGACCGCGGCGGGCTTCACCGGCACGACGATCGTCCAGCCGGAGGTGTCAGGAATGCTCATCGGCTCCATTGTGTGCCGACCGTCCGACATTCGCGTGCGGGGGTGGCGGGGTGCCGCGAAATGTGCAGCCCCGCGCCACCCCGGCGCCTCACGCGAACCGCTTGCGCAGGCGGGGCAGGATCTCCTCGCCGTACATGTGCAGGAACTCCTTCTGGTCGTGCCCGGGGTCGTGGAACACGAGGTGGCGGAAGCCGAGGTCGACGTACCGCGCGATGCGCTCGACGTGCTCGTCGGGGTCGGTCGAGACGATGAAGCGCGAGGCCGCGCGCTCGATCGGCAGCTCGTTCGCGAGGCGCTGCATCTCGATCGGGTCGTGCACGCTCATCTTCTCTTCGGCGGTGAGCGCGAGGGGGGCCCAGAAGCGGGTCTTCTCCATCGCGGTGTCGTGGTCGGGGTGGTATGACACCTTCACCTCCATGAGGGTGTCGACGTCGTCGCGCGACCGGCCGGCCTTCGACAGGCCGTCGTCGAGGGCGGGCAGCAGCTTCTCGGTGTAGAGCTCGGGGTCTTTGCCGCTCGTGGTGATGTAACCCTCGGCGATGCGGCCGGCCAGACGCGTGGCCGCGGGTCCCGAGGCGCCGATGTAGATCGGCACCTTCTGCTCGGGGCGATCGTAGATCGTGGCGTCCTTGACCGAGTAGTACGTGCCCTCGTAGGTGACGCGCTCGCCGGCCCACAGCTCGTTGATGATCGTGATGGCCTCTTTGAGGCGCTGGAAGCGCTCGGGCGGCTCGGGCCACTCGAGACCCAGGGTCACCTCGTTGAGCGCCTCGCCGGTGCCGACGCCCAGCACGACGCGGCCGGGGTACATCACGCCGAGGGTCGCGAACACCTGCGCGATGACGCCGGGGTGGTAGCGGAAGGTCGGGGTGAGAACGCTCGTGCCGATGATGACGCGCTCGGTGCGCGCGCCCAGGGCGCCGAGCCAGGGCAGAGCGTTGGGGGCGTGACCGCCGTCGTGCATCCACGGCTGCAGGTGGTCGGAGAGGAAGACGGAGTCGAAGCCGACCTCCTCGGCCAGCACGCCGAATTCGAGCAGCTCGTTGGGCCCGAACTGCTCGCTCGAGGCCTTGTAGCCGAATCTCAGGGGAACGCTCATGAGTCTCCTTCTGCGTGACGCGCGCACGGGCGTGCGCGAGGTGGTCAGCTGCGCACGGGGGTGTGCGCGGGTTCGAACTCCGACCCGTCGGCGCCGGTGAGGCGCTCCCGGAACGACTGCACGGTGCCCGGCCACAGCAGGGTGAGCCGGCCCGAGCGGGCGTCGACGTACCAGTTGCGGCATCCGCCGGTCATCCAGGGAGTGGATGCCGCGGCGGCATCGATCTCCGCGGTGTAGGCCGCTTCGGCCTCGGGGCGTACGCGCAGCACCCGCTCGGGGCGGCGATCGCGTTCGGAGAGGGCGCGCACCACGTAGGCGGCCTGCTCTTCGGCCATGAGCACGGCGGAGTTGTGGCCGAGGCTCGCATTGGGGCCGTTGAGCACGAACAGGTTGGGGAACCCGGAGACGACGGTCGAGCCGAACGAGGTCATCCCCTCGGCCCAGTGCTCGGCGAGGGTCTCGTCGTCGCCGCGCACGAGGTCGGCGTACGGCTGCTCGGCCGAGGCGAACCCCGTCGCGAGCACGAGCACGTCGGCCTCGTATCGCTCGCCGCTCGCGGCGGTCAGCGTCGAGCCCTCGACGGAGGCGAGCTCCGTGGGTTCGAGGGTCACGGCATCCGACGCCACCGCCGGGTAGAACGCGTCGGAGAGCAGCACGCGCTTGCAGCCGAAGGCGTAGTCGGGGGTGAGCGCGGCGCGCAGCGCAGGGTCGGCGACCTGCGCGCGCAGGTGCGCGAGGGCGGCGTCGCGAGCGGCGGCGGATGCCACGGCGTCACCCGACCGCGAGGCGAAACGCTGCTCGCCCTCGGCGTAGAGCTCGGCCCGCAGGCAGGCCAGGGCGCCGGGGTTGTCGGCGAGGCGTTCGCGCTCGGCGAGGGGGATGTCGCCCCCGCCGCGGGGGACGATCCACGCGGGGGTGCGCTGGAAGAGCGTGACGTGCGCGGCGCGACGCGCGAGCTCGGGCACGAGCTGCACGGCGCTGGCCCCGGTGCCGACGACGGCGACCCTCTTGCCCGTGAGGTCGACGTCGTGGTCGTACCGCGCGGAGTGGAACAGCGGCCCCGCGAACGACTCGAGCCCGGGGATCGTGGGGACGAACGGCTCGGTGAGGCGCCCGCACGCGAGCACGAGCGAGCGGGCGAGAAGCTCTTCGCTGCCGGTGTCGATGCGCCAGACCGACGTCTCGGCGTCCCACGCGGCGCCGAGCATCGGCGTGCGCAGTCGCAGCTTGTCGCCGAGCCCTTCGCGGGCGGCGACGTCGCGCAGGTAGGCCTGGATCTCGCCACCCGGCGCGAAGGTGCGCGACCAACCCGCGTTGGGGTGCGCGGCGAGGCTGTACAGGTGCGCGGGCACGTCGCACGCCACGCCGGGGTAGGTGTTGTCGCGCCAGGTGCCGCCGACGTCGGTCGCGCGCTCGAGCACGATCACGTCGTCGCGGCCCGCTCGTCGCAGGGCACCGGCCATCGCGAGGCCCGCGAACCCGGCCCCGACCACGACCGTGTCGATGATCCTCATGCGGGATGTCCGTCGCCCGGTCGGGGGGCGACCTGGTAGTCGGTGGTCCGCAGGCGGAAGGGACGCATGAGGCTCCGCGCGATGCGTTCGGCTGCCGCGACCGGCAGCTCGAGGCCCTGCTCGATGCCGGTGTCGGGCCGCACGCGACCGTCGGAAAGGGTGCCGCCGAGGTCGTCCCCGCCGGAGCGCAGCAGCACGGCCGCGGCCTCGCGGCCGACGCGGGTCCACGGGATCTGCACGTGGGAGATGCTCCCCGACAGCGCGAGGCGCGACACGGCGACCATCGCGCGATGCTCGTCGAGGGGGCTGCGACCCTCGACGAGGGCGACGTCTCCACCCGGCAGGGGGATCGGCACGAACTCCGCGAAGCCGTGGGTCTCGGCCTGGATCTCGCGCAGGCGGCGCAGGTGCGCGATGCGCTCCTCGGCGGTCTCGACGTGCCCGTAGAACAGCACCGAGGTCGAGCGGAAACCGGCGCGGTGGGCGGCGGTGATACCCTCGACCCAGCGCTCGATCTCGAGGTCGCCCGGGGCGACGAGGGCGCGCACGCGCTCGCTGAGGATCTTCACACCCGTGCCGGGGACGGTGTCGACGCCGGCCTCGCGCATGGCTGCGAGCGCGCCGTCGAGCCCGAGCCCGCCGCGGTCGGCGAGGTCGCGCACGTCGAGCGGTCGGTACGCGTGCACGTGGATGCCGGGAGCCCCGCGCTTCACCGCCCGCACGAGGTCGAGATAGCCCGAGGCGTCTTCGTCGGGTCGGAGCGCCCCCTGGATGCAGATCTCGGTCGCACCGAGGTCGGCGGCATCCCGTGCGATCTCGGCGGCATCGTCGAGGTCGAACTCTCCCGCGCCGGTGCGGCCGGCGCGACGGAACCCGCTCGAGGTGAGGTTGCGGTTCTGCACGAGGGTGATGGGCTCGCCGACGGTGTACCGGCGCGCGTCGTCGGCGGCGGCGGTGAGCTCGTCGAGCTCGGCGCCGGTGGCGCGAAGCAGCCTGGCCCAGTCGTCGTCGCCGAGGTCGAGAGGGGCGGATGCCGCCCGCTCGGCCAGGCGCTTCACGCCGGGGTCGACGACACTCGCGCCCGGCGCCCCCGCGGCAGCCGGTGCGGCCGCGGGCTTCACATCGGCCGCGAGTCCCGTGGCATCCGCCAGGGCGCGAAGCGGAGCGTGCAGGGCCGGGTCGATCCAGCGATCGGCGTCGCCCACGTACTCGGGGTGCGCGGTCAGGCGCTCGAGAAGGACGTATCTCTGCGCCGCGGTCTGCGCGGCGAGGTCGTCGATCTGCGGCCACGGGCGCTCGGGGTTGACGTGGTCGGCGGTCAGGGGTGACACCCCGCCCCAGTCGTCGATCCCCGCTTCGATCAGCAGCCCCAGTTCGCGCGGGTCGGAGAGGTTCGGCGGCACCTGGATGCGCATGTCGGCGCCGAACACGAGTCGCGCGACGGCGACGGCTGCCAGATAGTCGTGCATGTCGGCATCCGGAGCGCCCTGCATCGCCGTGCGGGGCTTCGCGCGGAAGTTCTGCACGATGACCTCTTGCACGTGCCCGTGCCGGTCGTCGCTCTCGCGCAGGGCGACCAGCGACTCGGCGCGGTCGCGCACCGTTTCGCCGATGCCGACGAGGATGCCCGTGGTGAACGGGATGCCGGCGGCCCCGGCGTCGTCGATGACCTTTAGCCGCAGTGCGGGGTCTTTGTCGGGCGAGCCGAAGTGCACCTGGCCGGGCTCTTCGAACAGGCGGCGCGAGGTGGTCTCGAGCATCATGCCCATCGACGGGGAGACGGGTCGCAGGGCGGCGAGCTCATCGGGGTGCATGACGCCGGGGTTGGCGTGCACGAGCATGCCCGTCTCGGCGGTGATGAGTCGGGCGATGTGCGCGACGTAGTCGATGGTCGAGGCGAAGCCGTGCTCGTCGAGCCACGCGCGGGCTTCGGGCCAGCGCTCTTCGGGGCGGTCGCCGAGGGTCAGCAGTGCTTCTTTGCAGCCCATCGCCTGCCCCTGGCGCACGACGGTGAGCACCTGCTCGGGGCTCATGTACGCGGGCTTGCGCAGCAGGTTGAGCTGGCCGGGGGTGTCGACGAAGACGCAGTAGTGGCAGCGGTCGCGGCAGAGGGTCGTGAGCGGCACGAACACCTTGCGCGAGTAGGTGATGACGCGGGGACGACCGGCGTTCTCGAGCCCCTCGTCGCGCAGTGCCGAGGCCACGCGGAAGAGCGCGGGGAGCGGGGCGTGGAGGAGCGCCTCGGTCTCGTCGACATCGGGGCGATACCCCGTGGAGATCGCCGCCAGAAGATCGTCGATCGACGCGCCTCGGGCCGGTGCGACTCGCGGCGCAACGCTGCCCGTGCTCATTGGTCAAGGCTATCCCGCACCTCCGACATCGGGGTCGCGGGGTGCGGGCGGGTGATCGTTGTGCTCCTGTGAGGTGCCACGCCGATGGGGCGCGCTCACCGCTGGCAGGATGGATGCATGGTGACCCTGCTGCTCGATTCGACGCAGCTCGAGGTCGTGCTGTCGGCGACCGAGCGAGCGCTCTCCTTCCGCAAGAGCAACATCGTCGTGCCCCGTGAGAGCATCGACCGCGTGCAGCTGACCGACGACGCGTGGACGTGGATCCGCGGCGTGCCGAACCCCGGGATCAACCTGCCGGTCGCCGTGGGCGCGGGCACGTGGAAGTCGGCCGGGGGCAACGACTTCGTCATCATCCGCGGGCGCAAGCCCAGCGTGGTCGTCGACCTCGTCGGTCACGACGAATTCGAGCGTCTGGTACTCACCACCAAGCACGGCGTGGCGCTGCTGAAGGCGCTGCGTCTCGACGTGGCATCCGAGCCCGAAGACGTCGCCGACATCGTCGCCTGACCTCCGTCCGGCTCCGGCCGGAAGCTACGACGTGAACTGCGCGATCGTGTCCCACGCGAGCTTGACGATGAGCAGCGACAGCGTCACCAGGAACACGATGCGCACGAAGCCGCTGCCGCGACGCGTGGCCATGTGGGCGCCGATGAAGCCGCCCGTGACGTTGAGCACGGCCATCGCGAGGCCCAGCACGAGGATGACCTCGCCGTGCACCCCGTACACCGCGAGGGCGGCGAGGTTCGTGGTGAGGTTGGCGATCTTGGCGTTGACGCTCGCCTGCAGGAAGCCGTAGCCGAGCACGCCGACGATGAGGATGACGAAGAACGACCCGGTGCCGGGGCCCAGGATGCCGTCGTAGAACCCGACCGCGAGTCCGATGGCCGCGGCGCGCCAGGCGATGGCGCGCGCCGCCGTGTGGCGTGGTTCGTGGTGCAGGCCCATCTTCGGCTTGAACAGCGTGTAGAGGCCCACGGCGACGACGGCGACGAGCACGATCGGTGTCAGCACCTCGCGCGGGACGTAGCGCGAGAGGGCCGCGCCCACCGTCGATCCGGCGAAGGCGCCGATCACGAGGGGCGCGAGAAGCACCAGCTGCACCCTGATCTTGCGCAGGTACACCCAGCTCGCCGAGAGGGTGCCGAAGAACGACGACAGCTTGTTCGTGCCGAGGATGAAGGGCGTCGCAACGTCTTTGGGGACCGCGATCACCAGTGCGGGGAGCTGGATGAGCCCGCCCCCGCCGACGACCGCGTCTACCCAGCCGGCGACGCCGGCGGCGACCAGCAGCAGCACGAGGGCTCCGACCGAAACGGGGAGCCACTCGGCGATCACCGGTCCATCGAGCACGCTCGATTGTCGCCGACCCCGGCGGGCCTGCCAAATGCGGGTGCGCGGCGCGGCCGGACGTTCGACCGGCGCGAGCCTGCGGGGTTCAGTCGATGTCGCGGCGCCAGGTGGTGAAGAGCCCGATCACGAGGAACAGCACGGCGTAGCCGAGCAGGGCGAGCCCGCCGACCCACCACTCGAGCGTCGCGGTTCCGGCGGCCGACATCGTGGCGAAGATCGTCTCGCCGACCAACGCGTCGCTCGCCGCGCTCGGGAACCACTTGACGATGTCGCCGAACCCCTCGACGACACCGCCGACGGTGCGGACGATCGGCTCGATGAACAGCGTCACGGCCAGCACGATCACGATCGCGGCGACCTGGTTGCGCACGACCGTGCCCACCCCGATGCCCACGAGGGCCCACAGCATGAACGCCAGGATCATGCGGCCCACGAGCACCCAGGTGTCGGACGAGCCGAGCTGCGTGTCGATGCCGAAGATCCCCAGCACGACGGCGCCCGCGCCGACCGAGGCGATGACGCCCAGGATGCCGTAGAGCAGGCCCACGACGATGCCCACGGCGAACTTGCCGCCGAGCACGACGCCGCGCCGAGGGGTGGCCAGGAACGTGGGGGTGAGCGTCTTGTGGCGGAACTCGGTGGTCACCATGAGCGTGCCGACGAGAAGGGGGAAGACGTAGCCCACGGCGGTCGCCGAGCTGTAGACGAGGCGCGGGACGGCCGCGGCGGCGAGGGCCGGGCCGGTCGCGCCGCCGAGCTGTCCCGATGCGACGCCGCCGAAGACGAAGGCGAGCACACCCGCCGTGAAGGCCACGTACGCGACGAGCACGATCGCGAGCACCCACCATCCGGCGGTGGAGAACTGCTTCGTGTACTCGGAGCGGGTGGATGCCAGGAGCGTCATCGCTGCCCCTCCTCGTTCTCGTGCGCCGGAGCGTCGGGTCGCGGGACGATGTCGATCACGCCGGTCGAGGCGACCGCGTACGAGCGCCGGGGGCTCTCGGCAGCGGGCGCGGATGCCACGCGGGTCGTCGCGCGCGGCGGGGCCATCACGGCGACGAGGGCGGTGGAGGGACGGGGGTCGTCGGCGTCGTCGGGGTCGTCCGAGGGGGTGGATGCCGCGGACTCGGCGACCACGGGCTGCGCGACGGGCGGCTCCGTGACGGCCGACGGGTCGTTCGGGGTCGCGGCATCCGGAACCTCGTCCTGCGAGGTCGGTGCGCCGGCACTCGCGTGCACGCGCACCCCGCTGACCAGCTCGAGGAAGATGTCTTCGAGGCTCGCACCCTTGCTCTGCAGGTTCGACAGGGCGACGCCGTTCGACGCCGCCAGCGCGCCGATTCCGATGGGGTCGTGGTGGCGGATCGTGAAGCCGTTGCGCAGCAGCTGGTACTCGATGCCCTGTTCGTCGAGCACGCGCGAGAGCGCGGGGCGGTCGGTCGAGTCGACGACGGTCGAGAACTCGTCGGGGTCGGCGAGGTCTTCGATGCCGCCCTGGAAGACCAGGCGGCCGCGCGAGATGATCAGCAGCGCGTCGACGGTCTGCTGCACCTCGGCGAGCAGGTGCGACGAGATCAGGACCGTGCGCCCCTCTTCGGCGAGGTGGCGCAGCAGCGAGCGCATCCAGCGGATGCCCTCGGGGTCGAGTCCGTTCGAGGGCTCGTCGAGCACGAGCACGCCCGGGTCGCCCAGGAGGGCGGTCGCCAGCCCGAGGCGCTGACGCATGCCGAGCGAGAAGCCGCCGACGCGGCGCCCGGCGACGTCGGCGAGTCCGACCAGACCCAGCACCTCGTCGACGCGGGCGCGGGGGAGCCCGGCGGCCTGCGCGTAGGCGGTGAGGTGCTTGGCGGCGGAACGGCCGGGGTGGAAGCTCGAGGCCTCGAGGGCCGCGCCCACGCTCTGCAGGGGGTTCTCGAGGTCGACGTAGCGCTTGCCGCCGATGGTCGCGGTGCCCGAGGTCGGGCGCACGAGACCGAGCAGCATGCGCAGCGAGGTGGTCTTGCCGGCGCCGTTGGGGCCGAGGAAGCCGGTGACCTGGCCGGGCTCGATGCGCGCGGTGAGGTCGTCGACCGCCGAGACCGCGCCGAACCGTTTGGTGAGCCCGGCGAGCTCCAGGACCTGTCCGTCGGGCATACGGCACCTTTCATTCCGCGGGTGTTCAGACCATCTTCCCCGATCGGAGGCGGAAAAACCGTCATCGGGGGTCGGGACCGCCGAGATCGGTCTGTGTAACGTGGCATCGTGCACGCACAGCGAACCGACGACGACAGCGTCCTCGTGGGGGGTCGTGGCGGCCTCGGTCACCTCACGCTCAACCGGCCGCGCGCGATCAACGCCCTCGATCTCGACATGATCCGCGCGCTGAACGTGACGCTGGACCGCTGGGAGCGCGACACCGACGTCGACGTGATCCTGCTCGATGGTGCCGGTGACCGGGGCTTCTGTGCCGGCGGCGACGTGCGGGCGCTGCACGAGATGGTCGTGGGCGGCCGGGTCGACGAGGTGCACGCGTTCTTCCGCGAGGAGTACGCGCTCGACCACCGCATCGCCACGTCGGCCAAGCCCTTGGTCGCCATCGCCGACGGCGTCTGCATGGGCGGGGGCATCGGTCTCGCCGGTCACGCGGCGATCCGCATCGTGACCGAGCGTTCACGACTGGCCATGCCCGAGACGCGCATCGGGTTCACCCCCGACGTAGGCGGATCGTGGCTGCTGGCCCGGGCTCCCGGCCGACTCGGCGAATACCTCGCCCTCACCGGGGGGACGATGGATGCCTCCGACGCCCTCTACGCCGGCTTCGCCGACCACATGGTCCCGACCGCGCACCTCGAGGCGCTGTACGAGGCGCTCGAGAATCGCGCCGACCCCTCGAGCCCCACCGAACTCGTGCTGCTGTTCGACGAGACGCCCGAGCCGTCGCGCTTCGAGACCGCGCGCGAGTGGATCGACGACGCCTTCGCCGCCGACGACGTCGCGGGAATCGTGGAGCGGCTGCGCGCCCGCCCCGAGACCGAGGCGCACGAGACGGCCGAGCTGCTGGCGGCCTCGGCTCCCACGGCCCTCGCCGTCACGCTCGAGGCGGTGCGCCGGGCCCGTGCCCTGCCGTCGCTGCGCGCGGCGCTCGCTCAGGAGTACGGCCTCGTGCTGTGGTTCGCGTTCACGCAGCCCGATCTCGTCGAGGGCATCCGCGCGCAGGTGGTCGACAAGGACCGCTCGCCGTCGTGGTCGCCTGCGCGGCACGAGGACCTTCCCGCCGACCGCGTCGCCGAGGCGTTCGCGTACCAGCCGGAGCCGGAGCTGTGGTGAGGCCGGGGCGGTCATGACCGCGCGGCGACGCTGGTCGATCGGTCGGGCCCTCGACGGGTTCTTCTTCGTCTTCGCCGGCCTCGCCGCCATCTGGCTCGCCTACCTGAGCTTCACCGCGTCGTTCTCGCTCGGCTGGGCGGGGATCGCGATGGTGATCGCCTTCTGGGTGCTGCTGGCGTATCTCGTCCTGCCGCGGCTGCATCGCATCCTGACCGCGGTGTACGTGCCCGACTACTTCATGGGGCGCACCCGCACCTCCGACGGGCTGCTCGGCGATCCCGTCAACCTCGCGTTCCAGGGCGAGCGGGAGGCGATCGAGGCGGTGATGGCCGCCGCCGGGTGGATCGCCGCCGACCCCGTCAGCCTGCGCTCGTCGTGGCGCATCATCACGTCGACGCTTCGTCGGCGCAGTTACCCGCGGGCTCCGGTGAGTCCGTTGTTCCTGTTCGGGCGGATGCAGGATCTCGCCTACCAGCAGGAGGTCGCCGGGTCGCCGGCCCAGCGCCATCACGTGCGGCTGTGGAAGTGCCCCGACGGGTGGCTGCTGCCGGGCGGGCGTCGGGTCGACTGGCTCGCGGCCGGCACCTTCGACCGTGCGGTCGGTCTGTCGTTGTTCACCCTGCAGGTGACCCACCGCATCGACGCCGACACCGACATCGAGCGCGACCACATCGTCGGCTCGGTCCGCGCGGTGCCGGGGGTGACGGTCGACGTGATCCGCGACTTCTCGACCGGCTATCACTCGCGCAACGGCGGCGGCGACAGCATCACGACCGACGGGGATCTGCCGATCGTCGATGTTTCGGCGGTCGGCGTCTCGGCGGTCGACGTCGCGGCGGCGGAGGCGGGCACGTGAGCGCCCGGCGGGCCCCGCACAAGCGCGCCGCGTTCGAGCCGCTCGCCCCGGCCGTCACGGGTGCTTCCGACATGCACCGGCCCGCGGCCACCGTCGCCGGGGCGGTGCTGGTGTTCCTGCGTGCCGCCGCGGGCATGCTGTGGGCGCTCGGCGTCGCGTTCGAACTGCCGCCGTGGCTGCAGGCGGTGGCCGCGGCATCCGGAGACGCGTCCGACGGCTCGAGCCCCCTCACCCTCGCCGACTTCGACACGACGCCCGGGGTGTTCCTCGGCGTGCTCGGCTTCGTCGCGTTGGTGCAGGTGGTCTTCGGCTCGTTCGTGCTGGCGGGTGGAAACGTCGCGCGCGTCGTCGTCATGGTCATCTCGACGCTGTCGATCATCGGGTCGTTCATCGGCTGGTGGGAGTTCGGGCAAGACATCACCGTGCGCACGACCCTGCTCACGCTGAGCCTCGACATCCTCGTGCTGCTCGCCCTGTCGAGCCGCGACGCGGCGGCGTACGCGCGACGGCTGCGGCGGCGACGGCGCGAGCGGCGGCGCGATGGGTCGCGCACTCCATCTTCTCGGCGGGCGGTCGGGGCTCCCTCAGACTCGGCGGGATAGCCTGAAGGATGCCGCGCCCGTGCGGCAGGACGGATGACGCCAGTGTTCGACAGCCCCATGTCGCTTTCGGCATACGAGGTGCTCCGCGTGGCCGCCGACGTCGACGACGAAGGACTGCGCCGCGCCTACCGGGTGCGTCTGCGCGAAACCCACCCCGACACCGGGGGAGACGCCGCCCTCTTCGTGCAGGTGCAGCGCGCCTGGGAGCTCATCGGCACCCCCGAGGCGCGCGATGCGTACGACCGGGGACGCGGATCGAGCTCAGGGTCGGGTGCGACCGAATGGGGCGCCGGCTCCTCGGCATCCGCCCCCTCGCGCCCCGCCGACACCCGCCCGCGCGCGCGGTCGCACGGGCAGCCCGGTGGCTGGCGACGAGAGCGCTACCTCGATCTGATCCGCGAATGGGTGGGCCGCGGGGTCGACATCGCGGATCCGTATGATCCCGCGCTCGTGCGCTCGGCTCCCCCCGAGATCCGGCACATCCTGGCCGATGCGCTCGCCGAGGAAGAGACCGCGCGGCTCGTCTCGGAGCTCGGCATGGGCTACACCGTGTGGCACGACGTGTTCGCGGATCGCGACGGGCGCGATCCCGAGCAGAAGCTCGACCACCTCGTGCTCGGTCCGAGCGGCCTCTACGCGATGCTGAGCGAGGACTTCGGCGGCCCGGTCGGCGTGCGTCGCGGCGAGATCACCGGTCCGAACGTGTTCGGCTCGCCCGTGACCCAGCTCGTCTCTCGTGCACGCGTGATCGCCCGGTCGGCCGGCGTGCGGTTCAGCGGGGCGATGATCGTGCTGCCCGACGACGACGTGCTCGACGCAGTCACCGACCTGGGCAAGGTGCGCGGCACCCCCGTCGCCCTGGTCACCCGCAGCGCCCTGACGACCCTGTTGCGCCGCGGCATCACCGGAGCGCGGGAGGTCGGCGGCACGGAGCTGTTCGACATCCGCACCCGGCTGCAGCAGCGCGTGCGGCACGTCTGAGCGTCGCGACCCGGCCCCGGCGGTGCGCCGACGCCGTGGGCATGCCTAGGGTGGGGGCATGAGTACCGACGAGACCTCGGGTGCCTCGGCATCCGACGAGATGAAGCGAAAGTTCAAAGAGGCGCTCGCGAAGAAGAACGGCGCCCAGCAGTCGGGTCAGGCGCACCTCGACGGCCACTCGGCCGTGCAGGGCACGCACGCAGCCGTCACCAAGCGCGAGTTCCGACGCAAGAGCGGCTGAGCACCACGCTCGGCGCGGGAGGGGGCGGATGCCGATTCCGTCATCTCCCGCGCGAGAGCGGGGCCTCGAAGAAGTCCCTTTCGAGCGCCATCGAGCGGTCGTAGGCCGTGGCCATCGCCGCCCGCTCGGCCGGCGAGGCGCACCGTGCGGCGGCATCCACGAGCGTCGACGCGCGCGCCGATGAGGCCGCGAACTCCTCGTCGCCGTATGCGGTGAGCCAATCGGCGTAGGCGTGATCGGCGTCGAAGGTGCTGCGCCAGCGCGCCCCGATGTCGGTGTACAGCGCGAAGCACGGCAGGATCGCGGCGACCAGCACGGCGTAGGAGCCCGTGGTCGAGGCCGTGTGCAGGTGATCGGTGTACGCGAGGGTCGACGCCGCGGGTGACGGTCCTCGCGGATCGACATGCGCCTGATGCAGTGCCGCCTCCTCGTCGAGGCAGGACACCGACGCGGTCGCCCAGAAACGCTGTTCGTCGACGGTGGGAGCGAGGGCCGCCGCCCGGGCCAGCACGCGGGAGTACTCGCGCAGGTACAGAAGGTCCTGACCCAGGTACCAGGCGAAGGCGTCTCGGTCGAGGGATCCGGATGCCAGGCCGCGCACGAATCCGCACGCGTCGACAGCGGTGCGCACATCTGCCGTCGCCCGCCACCGCTCGGCGCTGAACGACACGTCGAGGTCGATGTGCGGACGCAGCTCGTGCAGATGGTCGATGGGGCCGTTGCCGCGTCCGACATGCAGGTGCTCGGCGTTCTCGAGCGCACCCGTGAGCCAGCGCTTCGCGCGGGTCAGCGCGTCCGGCCACGACAGGCCGGACGCGGCGAGAGTGGCCATCGCCGACGACAGTGAGCACCCGGTGCCGTGCGTGTGGCGGGTGGCGACGCGGACCCCTGCGACCTCGTGCACGCCGGTCGCGTCGACGATGGCATCCGGACTCTCGGCCCCCGTGAGATGGCCGCCCTTCAGCAGCACGCGGGTCTGCGCGCTCGCCGCCAACGATCGGGCCTGAGCGACGGCGGCGTCCCACGTCGTCGCGCGGGGCTCGCCCACGAGCACGGCCAATTCGGCGAGGTTCGGGGTGACGAGATCGGCCCGACGGCAGAGCGACCGAACGGCGTCTTCGGCGTCGGTGTCGAGCAGGCGGTCGCCGCTGGTGGCCACCATCACGGGGTCGAGAACGACGAGGGGCGGTCGGACCTGCGCGAGCCAGGCATCGACGACCGCGACGATCGGAGCCGAGCCGAGCATGCCGATCTTCACGGCGTCGATCTCGACGTCGTCGCTCGCCGCTCGCAATTGCGATTCGAGGAACTCCGTCGGAGGAACGTGCACCGCACGCACGCCGCGGGTGTTCTGGGCGACCAGAGCGGTGACCACGGCCATGCCGTATCCGCCGAACGCGGCGATCGACTTGAGGTCGGCCTGCACGCCGGCACCGCCGGTCGGGTCTGTGCCGGCGATGCTCAGCACACGCACGCTCATGCGTCGGCCGCCCACGCGGCGCGCAGGGCGCGGACGACCGATCCCGGGTCGTCTGCTGCGCACACGGCCGATACGACGGCCACACCCGCCGCTCCGGCCCCGCGCAGCGCCGCGACGTCGCCCTCGCCGATGCCGCCGATCGCGACGCAGGGAAGAGGGGTGGATGCCGCGATCTCGGCGAATCCCCCGATGCCGAGCGGAGTGGGATGGTCGGGCTTGGTCTGCGTGGCGCGGATCACGCCGACGCCGAGGTAGTCGACGGTCCGCGCGGGCAGGGCATGTGCCACCGAGAGGTGCGCGGGGGTGTTGGCGGTCCAGCCGATGAGGGCGGCGGGACCCAGGAGGGTTCGCGCGGCGTCGACGGGCAGGTCGCTCTGGCCGAGGTGGACACCGTCGACCTGCGCACCGCGCGAGCGTGCGGCGAGCACCACGTCGAGGCGGTCGTCGACGACGAAGGCGCAGCGCCCGGCGATGACGTCGGCGAGGTCGAGGGTGCGGGCGAAGAGCTCTCCGCCCGTCGCGATCTTCTCGCGCAACTGCACGACCGTGACTCCGGCAGAGACCGCGGCATCGACGATGTCGCGCAGACGGGGGAAAGGCACGCGGTGGTCGGTGACGAGGTGCAGCGACAGGTCGGGCATCATCGACCGCCTCCGGTACGTGCCTCGAGATCGTCGGGGCTGAGGGTGGCGAGTTCGTCGAGGAACGCCACCGCGAACGAACCGGGCCCCCGTGAGGAGAGGGCCGCGCGTTCCGACGCCGCCGCCCATACGGTGCTCGCAGCGACGGCGGCCTCGAACGGTGCGGTGACGGCGGCGAACGCGGCCATCGCCGCGCCGAGGGCGCATCCCCCTCCGGTGACCTGGGTGAGCAGGGCGCTGCCCCCGACGATCCGCGTCTCGCGATCGGCATCCACGATCAGGTCGATCTCTCCCGACACCGCGACCGTCGCGCCGGTGCGTCCTGCGAGGGCGACGGCCGCGTCACGCGCGTCGCTGGGGGAGTCGGTCGCGTCGACTCCGCGGCCGCCCGCCCCTGTTCCCGCCAGGGCGAGGATCTCGGAGGCGTTGCCGCGGATGATCGCCGGTCGCGCCGCGAGCAACTCGTGCGCCAGCGCCGTGCGCACGGGGAGGGCTCCGACGGCGACCGGATCCAGCACCCAGGGGGTGCCGGCGACGACGGCCTCGCGTGCCGCGTCGCGCTGCTCGGCAGTCGGGGTGCCGAGGTTCACCAGCACGCCCCCGGCGATCCCGGCGAACATCCCGGCCTCGCCGGGGATGTCGCACATCGCGGGAGCCGCGCCGAGAGCCAGGAGTGCGTTGGCGGTGAAGTTCGTCACCACCGCATTCGTGATGCACTGCGTGAGCGGCGCGGCTCGGCGCACGGCCTCGAGGGCCTCTGCGGGGGTGGACGGAGACGACGACGTGCGAACGACCATTCGCGACATCCCTTCGCTAGTACGAACTAGATCAGGTTCGACGGGTGTGTTCTCAGCCCTGGCGGGCACCCCGTGTCACTGCGGGCGACGCTAGCACGAAGGCCGCGGCCGCGATCGCGTGCGCCGGAACGTGAGGGATACCGAAGGGGTCGGACGTGCTGGGGCAGGGGCGGCTGCGCCCCGGAACGGAGCGACGTTGCCACCGCCGCCCCGCGCGGGAGCGGGCGCGGGCCTCAGAACCGCGCCGAGAACCCGCCGTCGGTGTGGAGCAGCTGACCGCTGATCCAGCGCCCCTCAGGGGAGAGCAGGAACGCCGTGATCCCGGCGATGTCGCGCGGGGTTCCCATGCGACCGAGCGCGTGATGGGGCGTCAGGGCGTCGCGGGTCTCATCGTCCATCCAGCCGGTGTCGATGGGGCCGGGGTTGACGACGTTCGCGGAGATGCCGCGAGGCCCGAGCTCTCGAGCCGCTGAGATCACGATGCGATCGAGCGCGCCCTTCGACGCGCCGTACGGCAGATTGCCGGTGGTGTGGTCGCTGGTGAAGGCGACGATGGCACCGCCCGTCTCGTCGACCTGCCGCGCGAACGCGGCGATGAGCAGCAGAGACGCCCGGGCGTTCACGGCGACGTGGGTGTCGAAGCTTTCGGCGCTGGTGTCGAGGATGCCGCTCTCGACGTCGTGGGCGTGGCTCAGCACCAGCGCGTGCAGGGGGCCACGCTCGCGGGCGATGCGCTCGATCAGCTCGGTCGGTGCCGCCGGATCGGCCAGGTCGCACGGGTAGTCGCCGGAGGCGAGCTCGCTCGTGACGACATCCCACCCCTCGTCGCGGAGGCGCGGAACGATCGCGGCCGCGATGCTGTTCGCGCGTGCGGCGCCGGTGACGAGGGCGAGAGGCATGCGTCGAGCGTACGGTGCGTGCGCGTGCGCGTGCGGGTGCGGGCGGGTGCGGGCGTGGGGGAGCGAGGGCGATGGCGAGGCGAGCGCGGGGGGCGCCGCTGACCAGCGCTGCCGCGCCTGCCGGGCACGAATGCGGGCGGGCGTTGGCGTGTGGGACGGCGAGCGAGAGCGCGAGGCCGCGGGTGCCGCTGCTCAGCGCAGGCGCGCCTGCCGGGCGCGGGGGCGGGTGCGCCTGCTCGAGGCGAGGGCGTGTGTTCGATGCGGTCGCGCCTGCTCGAGGCGCGTGCGTGTGTTCGATGCGGGCGCGTCTGCGAGGCGTGCGGGGAGGGAGGAGCGCGCGTGGGGAGGAGCGCGCGCAGGGAGGCGTGGGTGCGGGGTGGTGCGTGTGTCAGAAGGGTGGGGGTGTGCCGTTGTCGTC
>NZ_VEFS01000002.1 GCF_007679045.1 Microbacterium sp. BH-3-3-3
CGATGGTACTGCAGGGGGGACCCTGTGGGAGAGTAGGACACCGCCGGACTTCCTTTAAGTCGAAATGGCCACCCAAAGCTGGGTGGCCATTTCGCATTTACGGGTACTTTTACCCTGAGGAGGACAGTCATGTCGACGGACGACGCGAACGATCGCAAGCGCAACGAAGGGCGCTCGGGCGACCGCGCGTCCGGACGTGGACAGTCCTCCGGCGGAGGGTCGGCTCCTCGAGGCGACCGTCCGTTCCGTCGTGATGGTGAGCGGCCCGTTCGTCGTGACGGTGACCGTCCGTTCCAGCGTGACAGCGGAAGCCGTCCGCCGCGTGATGGCGATCGTCCGTTCCGTCGTGATGGCGATCGGCCCGTTCGTCGGGATGGCGATCGTCCGTTCCAGCGTGATGGCGGGAGCCGTCCGCCGCGTGATGGCGATCGTCCGTTCCGTCGTGATGGTGATCGTCCCGTTCGTCGAGACGGTGATCGTCCCTTCCAGCGCGACAGCGGGAGCCGTCCGCCGCGCGATGGCGATCGTCCGTTCCGTCGTGATGGTGATCGTCCCGTTCGTCGTGACGGCGATCGTCCCTTCCAGCGTGACGGTGGAAGCCGTTTGCCGCGTGAGGGTGATCGTCCCGTTCGTCGTGACGGCGATCGTCCCTTCCAGCGTGACGGTGGAAGCCGTCCGCCGCGTGAGGGTGACCGTCCCGTTCGTCGTGACGGCGACCGTCCGTATCAGCGTGATGGCGGGAGCCGTCCGCCCCGCGATGGTGATCGCCCCGTTCGTCGTGACGGCGACCGTCCCTTCCAGCGTGACGGTGGAAGCCGTCCGCCGCGCGATGGTGACCGTCCCTTCCGCCGCGACGGTGACCGCCCGCAGCGCCGGGATGGCGACCGGCCGTTCCGGCAGGACGGCGACCGGCCGTCGTACCGCGGCGGTGAGTCCCGCGGCTTCGGCGGTGGCGATCGCCGTCCCTCGCGCGACAGCCGCCCGGGTGCGGGAGCGCCGCGTCGCTTCGATCGCGATGACGCACGGGCCACGCGCCCGCCGCAGGACCAGCGCGAACGCGGACCCGAGCTGCCGGAAGACGTCACTGCGTACGACCTTCCGGGTGCGGCCCGCAATGAGCTGAAGACTCTCAGCAAGGACAACGCCGACAACGTCGCACGTCACCTCGCGATGGCGGCACGAGTGATCGACGAAGACCCGGCGCTGGCCCATGCGCACGCCCTCGCCGCGTCGCGCAGCGCCGGCCGTGTCGGCGTCGTGCGTGAGACCGTGGCGATCACGGCCTACGCCGTGGGCGACTTCGCACTCGCGCTGCGCGAACTTCGCACCCATCGCCGTATCACCGGCTCCGACGAGCAGCTGCCCCTCATCGTCGACAGCGAGCGCGGGGTCGGTCGTCCCGACCGTGCACTCGAGGAGGGACGCGCTGTCGATCGCTCCACCCTTTCGACGTCGGTGCGCGTGCAGCTGGCGATCGCGATGTCGGGCGCCCGCCTCGACCTGGGCCAGGCGGATCGTGCGCTTCAGGAGCTCGAGATCCCCGAGGCCGACCCCGACCGTGCCTTCGAATGGAGCCCGGCGCTCTTCTCCGCCCGCGCCGCCGTGCTCGAGGAACTCGGTCGTCTCGACGAGGCCGCCGAGTGGGAACGACGCGCAGAGGTCGCCGCGGACGCGCTCGACGCCGCCGCAGGCGTGGCCGACCGCGAGGTGATCGTGGTCGAGGAGATCGACCTGATCGACGACGAGGGCGGGGTGGAGGTGGCATCCGGTGTCATCCCCGTCGCCGACGATGAGGCTGCATCCACCGACGACGTGGAGTCCGCCGACGAGGCCCAGCCCGCCGACGTGACCGAGCCCGACGTCGACACCGCTGACTCTGACGCTGACGGCACCGACGCGGATGCCGCCGACTCCGACGCTGAGGACGACGAGGCGGAGGACGCCCGATGATCTTCGGGCGCGGCAAAGCCGACCCGACGCCGCTTGACGGAGTCGACGTCGTGCTCGCCGACCTCGACGGTGTCGTGTACGCAGGGCCGGGAGCACTGCCGCACGCCGTCGACAGCCTGAACCGCGCCCAGCAGGAGGGGCGCCGCCTCGGGTACATCACCAACAACGCATCGCGCACCGACGCGTCGGTCGCGGAGCACCTGACCTCGCTCGGTCTGCACGTGACGCCCTCCGATGTCACCACGAGCCCGCAGGCGGCGATGCGCCTCATGCGCGACCTCGTGCCGGCGGGGTCGACTCTGCTGGTCATCGGTGGCGAGGGACTCGTCGTCGAGGTGGAGAAGGCGGGGTTCGTCGTCACGCGCAGCGCCGACGACTCTCCCGCTGCCGTGGTGCAGGGGTTCTCTCCGGAGGTGGGATGGGCGCAGCTCGCCGAAGCGGCCTACGCCCTGGCGACGCCCATCGAAGAGGGCGGGATCCCCTGGGTCGCGACCAACACCGACTGGACCATCCCGCAGGCGCGCGGGATCGCGCCGGGAAACGGCACGCTCGTGTCTGCGGTGCACACCGCCGTCGGTCGCCTCGCGACCATCGCCGGCAAGCCCGAGCGCCCGATCTTCGACGAGGCCGTCACGCGCACGGGAGCCGAGAGCCCGCTCTTCATCGGCGACCGACTGGACACCGACATCCAGGGTGCGCTGACGGCCGAGATGAAGTCGCTGCTCGTGCTCACCGGCATCGATCGCCCCAAGCAGGTGCTCGCCGCACCGCCCTCGCAGCGGCCGGACTACATCGTGGAGGACCTCCGTCAGCTCTTCGAGCCGTATCCCGCGACCGTCGTCAAGGGCGAGCGCACCCGCGTCGGTGATGCGATCGTCGAGATCGACGGGGTCGACCTGCGCATCGTGTCGGCGGGGGACCGTCAGATCGATCTGCTGCGCGCCGGTGCCGCGGCCATCTGGAACTCCGGTCGCGCGATCTTCGGCTTCCGCGTTCCGGAGCGACTTTACGCCGACCCGTTCCGCGTGCGCTGACCTCGGTAGCATGGCATCCATGTCGGACACCGCCCCGGATGCCGCTCCCGAGCTGATCGATCGGCTGCGTCTCATCGAAGAGCAGCCTCTCGACATGCGCGCGCAGGCCTTCGCCGCGCTGCACGACGAGCTCGCCCGCCGCCTGGAATCCGCTCCGAGCGACCCGTCGGCGTCGCGACCGTGACGGCGCGCCTCGACGCCGAGCTCGCTTCGCGCGGTCTCGCGCGCTCCCGGTCGCACGCCGCCCAGCTCATCGCCGGCGGCCTCGTCACCGTCGACGGCCGCGCAGTGGTGAAAGCCTCGGCGCCCGTGGGAGAAGACAGCGAGATCGTCGTCGCCGGCACCGACCACTACGTCAGTCGCGGTGCGCACAAGCTCCTCGCGGCTCTCGACGCCTTCTCCCTCGAGGTCGAGGGCTCCGTTGCGCTCGACATGGGCGCATCGACAGGCGGATTCACGCAGGTCCTGCGGGAGCGAGGCGCTCGTCCCGTCCTCTCCGTCGACGTCGGGCACGGGCAGTTGTCCACAGTCGTGGCATCCGACCCCGACGTGGTGTCGGTAGAGGGGTATAACGTGCGGTTCATGACCGCCGAGAACCTCGCCGCCGCCACGCGCGTCGCCGAGCGCCCCCGCGTGGTGACCGGTGATCTGTCCTTCATCTCGCTGCACCACGTGCTTCCCGCGGTCGTGGCGACGGCCGCGCCCGACGCCGACGTCGTGCTGCTCATCAAGCCGCAGTTCGAAGTCGGCCGCACCGCGGTGAAGGGAGGTCTGGTGACCGATCCGGCGCTGCGCTCCGACGCGGTGCACGGAGTGCTCTGGGCGGCGTGGGACGCCGGACTCCGCACGGCAGGACTCGTCGCCTCGCCGATCGTGGGAACGCACGGCAACCAGGAGTACGTCGCGTGGTTCTCGGCCGCACAGGGCACCGACCCCTCACAATGGGAGAGCACCGTGACCCGACTGACCGGAAGCCGATGACCCCCAGCGATCGCCGTATCCTCCTCGTCGTCCACGCGCGCCGTGACGACACCGTCCACGCCGCCGAACGCATCCTCACCGCCGTGCGGGCCGCAGGGGCGACGCCGGTGGTGTCGGCCGAGGACCGCCCCGAACTCGCCGACCGCCTCTCGCTCGACGGCGTCGCCACGCTCGGTGAAGACGTGAGCATCGACGACGTCGAGCTGGCGATCGTGCTCGGCGGCGACGGAACGATCCTGCGGGCGGCCGAGATGGTCCGCGGCGGGACCGCCCCGATCCTCGGCATCAACATGGGCCACGTCGGCTTCCTCGCCGAGATCGAGCGCGACGACATGGATGACGCGGTGCATCGAGTGATCGCGCGCGACTACTCGGTCGAAGAGCGGTTAGCCCTCGCGGTGCGCGTGCTCGACGCCGACGACGAGGTCATCTTCGAGACGTGGGCGCTGAACGAGGCGACCGTCGAGAAGGCCAGCCGGGAGCGCATGCTCGAGGTCGTCATGGAGGTCGACGGCCGACCGCTGTCGTCGTTCGGCTGCGACGGCATCGTCGTCGCATCGCCGACCGGATCGACGGCCTACAACTTCTCGGCGGGCGGCCCGGTCATCTGGCCCACGGTCGAGGCGATCGCCGTCGTCCCGCTCTCGGCCCATGCACTGTTCGCCCGGCCGCTGGTCGTGAGCCCCGACGCGATGGTGGCGGTCGAGGTGCTCGAGCGCACGAGCGGCAGTGGCATCCTGTGGTGCGACGGGCGACGCTCGCACGAGCTTCCCCCGGGCGCGCGCGTGATGGTGCGCCGCTCCTCGCGTCCGGTGCGTCTCGCCCGTCTGCACCCCGCCGCGTTCACCGACCGGCTCGTCCGCAAGTTCCGCCTCCCCGTCACCGGGTGGCGCGGAATGGCCGGAGGCGTTTCGTGATCGAGGAGATGCGTCTGCGCGACCTCGGCGTGATCGCCGATGCGACCCTGCCCATCGGCCGCGGCTTCACCGCGATCACCGGTGAGACGGGCGCGGGCAAGACGATGGTCGTGACGGGTCTCGGTCTGCTGTTGGGGGCCCGCGCCGACTCCGGCGCCGTGCGCTCCGGCGCGGCTCAGGCCGCCGTCGAAGGCGTGTGGCTCGTGCCCGAGAACGGCCCCGTCGCGGCGCGCGTGCGCGAAGCCGGAGGCGATGTCGAGCCGGTCGGCAGCGGCGACGCCGAGCTCTACCTCGGGCGCACCGTTTCGAGCGAAGGGCGCGGTCGCGCCACGGTCGGCGGCCGCACGGCTCCCGCCGGTGTCCTGGCCGATCTCGCCGACGATCTCGTGGTGGTGCACGGCCAGTCGGACCAGCTGCGGCTGCGTTCGGCGTCGGCCCAGCGCGATGCCCTCGATCGCTTCGGAGGCGAAGCGGTGACGGCCGCGCGCTCCGCCTATCGCGCGGCTTTCGACGAGTGGCGCGGCCTCGATGCCGAACTGACGACGCTCACGACGGACCGCGACGAACGCGCGCGCGAAGCGGAGCGGTTGCGTGCCGCGATCACCGAGATCGAAGCGATCGCCCCGCAGCCCGGCGAAGAGGACGAACTGGCCAAGCGTGCCGAGCGCCTCGCGAACGCCGAAGAGCTGCGGATCGCCGCGGTCACCGCGCACGCCGCCCTGTCGAACGACGACGGTTCCCCCGACGTCGTGACCCTGCTCGCCGAAGCCCGTCGCGCGCTCGAGCGCATCGCCGCCAGCGACGACGACCTCGCCGCGATCGCCGAGCAGGTCGCCGAACTCGGTTACCGCGCGACGGACGCCTCGGTCGCGCTGTCGGGGTACCTCGCCGACCTCGACGAATCGGGTCCGCACGAATTGGCAGCCGTCGATGAGCGTCGCGGGGTTCTCGCCGCGCTCGTGCGCGCGCACGGCTCGGTCGATGCCGCGATCGGCCTGTTGGAGACGGGATCCGCCCGCCTCGTCGAGCTCGACGACGACGGAGACCGCCTCGAGAGACTCGCGGCGCAGCGCGACGCCGCCGCCGCCGAGCTCGACACCGCGGCCGCCGCCCTCACCGCCGCTCGAGAAGACGCTGCTCTCCGCCTCGGCTCGCTCGTCACCGAAGAGCTGCACGCGCTGGCCCTGCCCGACGCCACGCTCACCGTCCAGGTAAGCCCGGCCGCTCCCGCCGCCCATGGGCGTGATGAGGTGTCGATTCTGCTCGCCCCGCATCCGGGCGCGGATCCGCGACCGGTGTCACGGGGTGCGTCCGGTGGCGAACTCAGCAGGGTGATGCTGGCGATCGAGGTCGTGATCGCGGGGGTCGACCCCGTTCCGACCTTCGTGTTCGACGAGGTCGACGCGGGCATCGGAGGGGCTGCGGCCATCGAGGTCGGACGCCGTCTGGCGCGTCTCGCGGAGTCGTCGCAGGTGATCGCGGTCACCCACCTCGCGCAGGTCGCCGCGTTCGCCGGCAACCACCTCAGCGTGGTGAAGGCGAACGACGGGTCGGTCACGGCGTCGAGCGTCCGCCGCCTCGACGGTGCGGAGCGCGAAGCGGAGATGGCACGTCTGCTCTCCGGACTGAGCGACTCCGACGCCGCGTTGACCCACGCCCGCGAGCTGCTGGAGACCGGGCGATCGCGATGACCGACGCCCCCGACGACGCGAGACAGGCGCCGCCGGAGGCGACGCTCGTTCCCGCACCCCAGCACACGCCGCTCTGGCTCGCGCTGTCGCGGCTGCTGGAACGACTCGAGGCATGGCTGCGGTCGCACGGCGGCCATCGGCTGCGCACCGGCATCCGCGTGTTCTGGGCGGCGGTGACCGCGCTCGGGATCCTGCTCCTGGTCGGACCGGTCCTGAACGCCCCGCTGACCTTCGATGACATCACCTCGTCGGCGAAGGATGCGACCAGCACGTGGTTCGCGAAGGACTTCTCGGCTGAGTACGTGGTCGTTCGCGACGACGAAGGGCGGCTGGTCGCCCAGGTAGAGGAACGCTTCACGGCGGTGTTCCCCGACGACGTCGACGAGCACGCGATCGAGCGTGTCGTCGCCTCCCAGTACGAGGGGCATGATCTGCGTCCGCGGCTGCGCGAGGCGAGGCTCGACGATGCGATCGTCGAGGCGCGCACGAGCGCCGGCCCCACCCGCACGACCTACACGATCGACGCCGGCGAGCGGCTCACCGGCACCCATGACGTCGTGCTCAGCTACGAAATGCGCGACCTCGCCTACGACGACAGCGATCCGTCGTCGCAGCAGTCGTATCAGGTGCTCGAGTGGGACGTGTTCGGGCCGGACTGGCCGCGCGGGGTCGCGGGGAGTTCTCTGCGCGTGAGCGTGCCGCGCGACCTCGCCGCGACCTACGCCCGTCAGCCCACATCGGGGATCGCCTGGCTGCTGGTGAGCGGGTCGACGACGTTGGAGCCGGAGGACGCGGCATCCGACCCCCTCGTGTACGAGGTCTCGAACGACCAGAACATCCCGCCCCACGGCTCGTTCTGGTTCACCCTGCGCTTCGCGCCCGGGACGCTCGCCATGCCGGGGCCCTCGCCTCTGTTCTACCTGCAGGCCTACGGTCCGTTCGTCCCGCTGCTGCTGCTCGCGGTGGGCGTGCTGTTCGCGCTCGCGGCGCGAGCCGTCGCGTGGGGAGATGCGCGCGGGCGCGCGTGGTTCGTGCCCGAGTCGCAGCGCCGCAGAGGCAGCTCGGT
The DNA here is from genome assembly GCF_007679045.1 of Microbacterium sp. BH-3-3-3. Lineage (GTDB taxonomy): Bacteria > Actinomycetota > Actinomycetes > Actinomycetales > Microbacteriaceae > Microbacterium > Microbacterium algihabitans. The sequence goes on from NZ_VEFS01000002.1 coordinate 7,640, forward strand.
GGCACTCGACGCGCGCCTGTGGGGAGCGCGCCGGACGGCAGCGCTCGCCGAAGCCCTCGAGGCGTGGCGCCGCTCGCCGGAAGACCCGCGGCTGACGCGGCGTCTCGCGCGAGCGGGCTATCGCGCGGGACGCTGGGGCGATCTCGTTCCGGCGGGTCGGGCGTTCCACTTCTCGCCCGCGTGGCGCGCGCAGTTCGACGACGGTCTGCGGCGGGTTCCGCGGGGGTTCGTGCGCGACGCCTTCCTCGGCGGGGCGATCGCGCTGACCGCCCTGCAGTTCGGGCTCGCCCGGCAGCTGTCGCATCAACGCGCGCTGACGCTCGAGTGGTGGCCGCCGGTGGCCGCCGTGGCAGGAGCGATCCTCGCCGTCGCCGTCATCGCGATCGCACTGAGCGCCCGTCCGCTGACCCGCGAGGGCGCCCTCGCGCGCGAACACCTGCTCGGCCAGCGCCTGCACCTCGATCAGACGCTGGCCGCGGAGCGGGCGACGCTACGCTCGGTCGATCTGCCCTACGTGGTGATGTTCGCGCGTCCGCGGGCAGCCGGCCGCCTCGTCCGAAACCTGTTGGCCCGAGAAGGCATCGGCCGACGAGCCGGAGCCGGTCCGACGTTCTTCGGCGCGGGTCGGCTCGGCGTGCGCTTCGCGGCGGTCGCCGTGGTGGGCGGAGCCGTCGCGCTCGCGTTCCTGACGGCGTCGCCGACGAGCCCGCCGCCCGACCAGAGCGACGTGCTCGACGATCTCGACGGGTCGTACGGCGTCGCCGTCACCGACGCCCGGTTCGACGCCACGCTCGTCCGCTCGGACGACGGCTCCGCGCGTCTCGACGTGGTGGAGCGCCTGCGGGCGGACGTCGCGGCGCATCTGCGCGCCGTGCCTCAGGTCACGCGCGCGTGGCGCGACGTGGTCGACGGCCACGACCAGGGGCTGCGCGTGCAGGAGATCACCGTCGACGGTCGAGCGGTGCCCTTCGAGCAGACGCGACGGATGGGGTACGCGGTCGTGCAGAGCCGGTTGCCCGACGACTGGGAGGGCGAGCACGACGTCGAGGTCCGATACACGCTCGATCGACCGGTGGTGGCGGCGCAGGCCGACGGGGCAGCCGTCGAGGAACTCACGTGGACGGCGCTGATGCCCCGGTGGACGTGGACGTGGCAGCTCCCCGATCTCGAGACCGAGCGACTGCGGATGAGCCTGACCCTCTCGGACGAACTCGCCGACAGCCTCACCGACGGCTCGGGATGGCTCGACGGGACCCCGAACCGACCCGACGAGCCGCCGATCCCGTTCGGCGACACGCTGCAACGCGGTGACCAGGCGGTGGTGGCGTTCGACGAGAACGTCGACGACGAGTACGAGTCCGACAGTCTGTGGCCGGACGGCTACGGCGGCGTGCAGCTCCGCTTCGCGGAGGGGACGTTCGCCGCGTCTCCCGCACCGGGGATCGGCCATGCGCTGTGGATCGGTCTGCCCTGGGCGCTCGGGCCGGTCCTGGGATTGCTCGCGGTGGTGCTGGGACTGGTCGGAAGCCTCGCGCGCGGCCGGATCGGTGTGCAACGCGACCTCGCACGATGGATGCCGCCCAGCCTGACGATCGCGCAGATGTTCCTCGTGGGCTGGGCCGCGGGGGAGGCGTCCGACGACGACCCGATCCTGCCTGTGGTGCTCGTTCCGCTCGTCGTGTCGATCGTCGTGGGGGTCTTCGCGTTCATCCGGACGCGCCGCACCTCCGCGCCGGGCGAGCGCCCTCGGCATCCGGCACGCCCGAGACGCAAGAGTGCGGCGACGCGCTGACCAGTTCTCACCACTGACTGATAGGATCGAAGCCCGTGATGAAGACTTCGGACGCGGGACATTCAGACGACACGACTTTCACGACGAAGCACATCTTCGTCACCGGAGGCGTGGTCTCCTCCCTGGGGAAGGGCCTGACGGCGGCAAGCCTCGGCAACCTCCTCACGGCACGCGGTCTGCGCGTGGTCATGCAGAAGCTCGACCCGTACCTGAACGTCGATCCCGGAACGATGAACCCGTTCCAGCACGGCGAAGTCTTCGTGACCGACGACGGCGCCGAGACCGACCTCGACATCGGTCACTACGAGCGCTTCCTCGACATCGAGCTCAGCCAGGCCGCGAACGTCACCACGGGCCAGATCTACTCGCAGGTCATCGCCCGTGAGCGCCGCGGCGAGTACCTCGGCGACACCGTGCAGGTCATCCCGCACATCACCGATGAGATCAAGCGCCGCATGCGCCTGCAGGCCAGCGAGAAGCCGCAGCCCGACGTCATCATCACCGAGATCGGCGGAACGGTCGGCGACATCGAGTCGCAGCCCTTCATCGAGTCGGCGCGCCAGATCCGCCACGAACTCGGCCGCAAGAACGTCTTCTTCGTGCACGTCTCGCTCGTGCCGTTCATGGGCGCCTCGGGTGAGCAGAAGACCAAGCCCACGCAGCACTCCGTCGCGACGCTGCGCTCCATCGGCATCCAGCCCGACGCCCTCGTGCTGCGCAGCGACCGCCCCGTCACCGAGTCGAACAAGCGCAAGATCGCGCTCATGTGCGACGTCGACGAAGACGCGGTGGTCAACGCGATCGACGTGCCGAGCATCTACGACATCCCGTCGATGATGCACGACCAGGGCCTCGACGCCTACATCGTCGACACCCTCGAGATCTCGAAGGCCGCGGACGTCGACTGGACGCGCTGGAACCGCGTGCTCCAGGCCGTGCACAACCCGAAGCACGAGGTCACGATCGGCCTGGTCGGCAAGTACATCGACCTGCCCGACGCGTACCTCTCGGTCACCGAAGCCATCAAGGCCGGTGGCTTCGGCCAGGAGACCCACGTCAAGATCACGTGGATCCCCTCCGACCTGTGCGAGACGCCCGACGGCGCGGCCAAGGCCCTCGGCGCGGTCGACGGCATCATCGTTCCCGGTGGTTTCGGCATCCGGGGCATCGAGGGCAAGCTCGGTGCGCTGCGGTTCGCGCGCGAACAGGGCATCCCCACGCTGGGCATCTGCCTCGGCTTGCAGTGCATGGTCATCGAGTACGCCCGCACCGTCGCCGGGCTCGAGGGTGCATCGTCGAGCGAGTTCGACCCCGACACCGCGCACCCGGTGGTGGCGACGATGGCCGAGCAGGTCGACATCCTCGAAAGCGGCGACCTCGGCGGCACGATGCGCCTGGGTCTGTACCCCGCCGCGCTCGCCGAGGGCTCGCTCGCCGCGGACCTCTACGGATCGAACGACATCTCGGAGCGTCACCGCCACCGCTACGAGGTCAACAACGCCTACCGCCAGCAGTTGAGTGACGCGGGCCTGGTGTTCTCAGGCCTCAACCCCGACCTCGACCTCGTCGAGTTCGTCGAGCTGCCGCGCGACGTGCACCCGTACTACATCGCGACGCAGGCGCACCCCGAGCTGCGCTCGCGCCCCACCGAGCCGCACCCGCTGTTCCGCGGTCTGGTCGGGGCGGCCCTCGAGCGTCACCGCTCGAGCGAGCTGTTCGACGTCGAGGAGGACTGACATGGAAGAGCTGCGCGACGAGAAGGTCGACCTCGAGATCGTCTCGACCGACCTGGTCTACGAGGGCGCGGTCTGGGACGTGCGCTCCGACACCGTGCGCTATGGCGACGGCGAGATGACCCGCCAGTACGTCGAGCACCCGGGGGCCGCGGCGGTCGTCGCGATCGACGACGAGGAGCGCGTCGTGCTCATCCAGCAGTACCGCCACCCCATCAAGGAGCGCGACTGGGAGATCCCGGCCGGACTCCTCGACGTCGCGGGCGAGCCGCCGATGGAGACCGCCAAGCGCGAGCTGACCGAAGAGGCCGATCTCGCCGCCGACCGCTGGCAGCACCTCGTGTCGATGCACACGACCCCCGGCGGCAACGACGAGGTCGTGCACCTCTTCCTCGCGCGCGGCCTGCGGGCGGTCGAGACCGACTTCGAGCGCGAACACGAGGAGTCCGACATGCGCCTCGAGCGCGTGCCCCTGGCCGACGTGATCGACGGCGTGCTCGCGGGACGCCTGCGCAACGGCATCCTGGCCACCGGCGCCCTCGCGGCGGCCGAGGTGCTGCGCCGCGAGGCCTCCGCCCGCTGACGTGGAGCTCGAGCGCGCGGTCGAGACCTATCTCCGGCACGTCGCGCTCGAGCGCGGGCTCTCCGACCACACCGTGGCCGCGTATCGCCGCGACCTGTCCGTCTACACGGACTGGTTGGGTGAGCGCGGCGTCGTCGAGGTGGAGACCGTGACGCCCGCCCTGATCGCGGACTTCGCGGCCGAGCGCGCCTCAGCGGAGCCGCCGCCCGCCTCGTCGTCGCTCGCGCGGATGCAGTCGTCGGTGCGGGGGCTGCACCGCTTTCTCGTGCGGGAGGGGCGAGCGGATGCCGACCCCACGGGGCGACTGCGTCCGCCCAAGGCACCGCGCCGCCTGCCGAAGGCCCTGACGATCGCCCAGGTCGATCAGCTGCTGGATGCCGCGGGGCCCGCGCCCGGCTCGGCCGACGCCTCCGCCGCGGAGCCGGCGGCCGTGCGCGACCGCGCGTTGCTCGAACTGCTGTACGCGACGGGAGCCCGTGTCTCGGAGATCGTGCAGCTCGACGTCGACGACACCGCCCACGGTGACCTGCTGCGCGTGCGCGGTAAGGGCGACAAGGAGCGGATCGTGCCCGTCGGTTCGTACGCGCGCGCGGCGGTCGAGGCCTACCTCACACGCGTGCGACCCGCGCTCGCCGCGAAGGGGCGGGCGACGCCGCGGCTGTTCCTGGGCGTGCGCGGTGCGCCGCTCTCGCGTCAGAGCGCGTGGCTGATCATCCAGGCCGCCGCCGAGAAGGCGGGGCTCACCGCCCACGTTTCGCCGCACACGCTGCGGCACTCGTTCGCGACGCACCTGCTGCAGGGGGGCGCGGACGTGCGTGTCGTGCAAGAGCTGCTTGGACACGCCTCGGTGTCGACGACGCAGATCTACACGCACGTCTCGGTCGACGCGCTGCGCGACGTGTACGCGACCTCGCACCCGCGGGCGCGGTGACGCGACGGCGTCCGGTCCCTTCGACGGGGCCTCAGGGTGCAGCGGGGCGGAGGTGGCTGAGCTTGTCGAAGCCCCCGGGTTGCTGCAGGGGGTTCTGGTCCCTTCGACGGGCCCAGGGACCTGGGTGTGTCCGGGTCCTTCGACGGGCTCGGGGACCTGGGTGTGTCCGGGTCCTTCGACGGGCTCGGGGACCTGGGTGTGTCCGGGTCCTTCGACGGGCTCGGGGACCTGGGTGTGTTCGGGTCCTTCGACGGGCTCGGGGACCTGGGTGTGTCCGGGTCCTTCGACGGGCTCAGGGACCTGGGTGTGTCCGGTCCCTTCGACGGGCTCAGGGACCTGGGTGTGTTCGGGTCCTTCGACGGGCTCGGGGACCTGGGTGTGTTCGGGTCCTTCGACGGGCTCGGGGACCTGGGTGTGTCCGGTCCCTTCGACGGGCTCGGGGACCTCGGGGGGTGCGGGTCGGGGGCGGGGCGGCCTGAGACACTAGAGGGATGACCGCCACCCTCGTCGCGCAGGGCCTCGCCGGGGGCCACGGACACCGCACGCTCTTCGACGGCGTCGACCTCACCGTCGCGCCGGGCGACGTGATCGGCGTGGTCGGGGCGAACGGCGCGGGAAAGTCCACGCTGCTGCGTCTGCTCGCCGGCGTCGACGAGCCGCAGGGCGGATCGATCAGCCTCGCGCCGAGCGATGCGTTCGTCGGCTGGCTCCCGCAGGAGCACGAGCGCGTCGCGGGCGAGACTGTCGCGCAGTACATCGCCCGCCGCACCGGGTGCGCGGAGGCGACGAGGGAGATGGATGCCACGGCGGCGGCCCTCGGCGACGCCTCGATCGTGGGCGCCGACGACGCCTACGCCACGGCCCTCGAGCGCTGGCTCGCGAGCGGCGCGGCCGACCTCGACGAGCGGATGCCGATCGTGCTCGCCGACCTGGGCCTGGAGGTGGGACCGGATGCCGAGATGACCGGCCTCTCCGGAGGCCAGGCGGCGCGCGTCGGGCTGGCGGCTCTGCTGCTCTCACGCTTCGACATCGCGCTCCTCGACGAGCCGACCAACGACCTGGACCTCGACGGACTCGAGCGGCTCGAGACCTTCGTGAAGGGACTCCGTGGCGGAATCGTCCTGGTCAGTCACGACCGCGAGTTCCTCGCCCGCTCGGTGACCCGGGTGCTCGAGCTCGACCTCGCGCAGAACTCCCACCGCGTCTACGGAGGCGGCTACGACGCCTACCTCGAGGAACGCGTGACCCTGCGCCGTCACGCGCGGGAGAAGTACGAGGAGTACGCCGACACGAAGGCCGATCTCGTCTCGCGCGCCCGCACGCAGCGCGAGTGGTCGAGTCAGGGTGTGCGCAACGCGATGAAGAAGTCACCCGACAACGACAAGATCCGCCGCAAGGCGGCGACGGAGTCGAGCGAGAAGCAGGCGCAGAAGGTGCGTCAGATGGAGAGCCGCATCGCGCGCCTCGATGAGGTCGAGGAGCCGCGCAAGGAGTGGCAGCTCGAGTTCACGATCGGCTCGGCACCGCGCTCCAGCTCGGTCGTGTCGACGCTGTCGGGCGCGGTCTTCCGCCAGGGCGACTTCACGCTCGGGCCGGTCTCGCTGCAGGTCAACGCGGGGGAGCGCATCGGCATCACCGGGCCGAACGGCGCCGGGAAGTCGACGCTGCTGCGCGGCATCCTGGGCCGTCAGAGCCCCGACGAGGGATCGGCGTCGCTGGGCTCGAGCGTGGCGATCGGCGAGATCGACCAGGCGCGATCGCTGCTGGTCGGCGGGCGTCCGCTGGCCGAGACCTTCGAGGGATTCGTCCCCGAGATGAACGCGGGCGAGGTGCGCACGCTGCTGGCGAAGTTCGGGCTCAAGGCCGATCACGTCACCCGCCCGGTCGACGAGTTGTCTCCGGGGGAGCGCACGCGCGCCGGACTGGCGCTGCTGCAGGCGCGGGGCGTCAACGTGCTCGTGCTCGACGAGCCCACCAACCACCTCGACCTGCCGGCGATCGAGCAGCTCGAGCAGGCGTTGGAGTCGTACACCGGCACGCTGCTGCTCGTCACGCACGATCGGCGCATGCTCGCCGCGGTGCAGACCGACCGCCGCTGGCGGGTCGAGGCCGGTCGGGTCACCGAACTCCAGGCATAAGCGCTTTCACTCGCGGGAACGCGACAAGCGCGCGTTCATGCGGGGGAAGGGGCGGGGTCAGCGGCCCTGGCGCTTCTTGTAGGGCTTCGGCTCGCCCTTCACGATCGGTGCGCGGCCCTTGCCCTTGCTGGCCTTCGCCTTGCCGCCGCCGGGGGCCTTCTGCCGGGGCGGGGCGGGAGGAGCGTCGGCGATGCGGTGGTGCGCCTCCTCGAGGAGCAGTCGGCCGGCCGGGGTGAGCTGGGTCGGCGGGGTTCGCGAGATGAGCGGCTGCCCCACCTCCTCTTCGAGCTTGTCGACGGTCGTGTACAACGAGGCGAGGGGGATGCGCAGCTTCTCGGCCGCGCGCGGGAAGTGCAGCTCCTCGGCGAGGGCGGCGAACCGGACGAGGTGCTCGAGCTTCATGGCATCCATTCTCCCGTGTCGAGCGGCATCGCGTTGAGCGTCCACGACACGCCGCGCTCGAGGGGCTTCGAACGGCGTGTCGTGGACGCTCGACGGGTGTGCCCGGCCGAGTGACCGGGGGTCAGGCGGCGGCGGAGGCGAGGAAGCGATCGGCCGTGCGCAGCGACAGGGCCATGATCGTCAGCGCGGGGTTGGCGGCGATCGCCGAGGGGAAGACCGAGTTGTCGCAGATCCACAGGTTCGGGATCTCGTGCGACCGGCCGTCGGCGTCGACCACGCCGTCGGACGGGTCGTCGGACATGCGGCACGTGCCGATCGTGTGCGCGGTGCGGGCGAGGACCATCGTCTCGCGCGCTCCGGCGGCCTCCATCACGCGCAGCATGAACGCCGTCGCGTGCTTGTCGATCGCCTTCTCGTTGTCGCCGGCGGTGAACGTGACTCGTGCGCGCGGGATACCGCACTCGTCGAGTTCGTCGACCAGCTCGAGGCGGTTGTCGTCGGAGGGCAGGCAGTCGGCGTTGATACCGATGCCGGCCATGAACCTCGCCTGATCGAGACGCTGCATGAGCTCGGGACCCCAGAGGCCTCCGCCGCGCACGAGGGTGGTCGAGAACGTCAACGGCATGACCCCGAGACTCTGCACGAGGTAGCCGCCGGCGAAGTCGGCGTCGGCCGGGCGCATCATGTCTTCGCTGATGAGCGACGACGGGTATCCGCGATGCCCGCGCACCGGCTCGTCGAACCGGCCCCACACCTGCGTCGCACCGTGCGCGAGGAAGTTGCGGCCCACCTGGCCGCTGTCGTTGGCGAGGCCGGTGTGCAGCAGCAGGCGCGGCGTCTCGACACCGCCGCCGGCGAGCACGAGGGCGCGGCACCGCTGACGACGATCGACGCCGCCCTTGCGGTAGACGACGGCCTCGACGAGGCCGCGGGCGTCGAGCTCGATACCGTGCACCATCGCCTCGCTGCGGATCTCGGCACCGGATGCCACGGCCGCGGGCAGGTACGTGTTGGCGGTGGACGCCTTGGCATCCACCCGGCATCCCTGGTGGCACTCGCCGCAGTTGACGCACGCCCCGCGCTCGCCGTGGTGGTCCTGCAGCCGGGCGCGGGTGAGCACGGCGGCCGGCGCGTCGGCCCAGCGCACACCGAGGGCGTCGCAGCCCTTGGCCACGAGGTTCGCGGGAGCGTTGCGCTTCGCCGGGGCGAATGCGTAGGTGCGACTCGGATCCCAGGGGTAGGGGGACGGCCCCGAGACGCCGATGTCGCCCTCGACGCGCTCGACGTACGACAGCAGTTCATCGGGGTCGATGGGCCAGTCGCGGCCGACGCCCGATTCGGTCTTCAGGGCGAGGTCGCGTCGGTCGGGACGAGGGGTGAACGCGCCCCAGTGCAGCATCGAGCCGCCCACGCCGCGCCCACTGTTGTTGGGGCCGAACGCGGTCGGGTCGTCTCCGCCGCTGAGGCGCTCCGACATCCAGTTGATCTCGACGGCCTCGGTCTCGTCGGGCGTGAGGTCGTCGAGCGAGAAGTGCCGTCCGGCCTCGAGCGCGACGACGGTGAGTCCCTTGCGCGCGAGTTCGGCGGTCAGGGGCGCTCCGCCGGCTCCGGTTCCGATCACCACCACGTCGACGATCTCGTCGTCGGTGAAGGTGCGCATCGCTTCGAGGTTCATGCCGCGTCTCCCGTCGCGATCGTGCCGCCGACGTTCGCCGGCTCCCAGTCTTCGCGGCGCCCGAGACGCAGCTCGACGTACCCCCGCATGGGGCGGCCGCCGGTGGCGAACCCGTCGTAGCCGACGCGCGCCATGCTCGCGGGGTGGGCGAGCCACTGGCGCACGAGGTCGTTGCGCGCGTCTTCGAGCCACGCCTTCAGCTGGGCGGCGTCGAGGGGGCCGTCGAGGTCGGAGTCGCCCTCGATGGCGGCTTTCAGACGGTCGCTGCGCTCCGACGGATCGGTGGGCCAGGCGGCGGCCAGCGTGTCGAGCCCGCGACGGTATGCCTCGGGGTCGCCGGGCAGGTCGGCGTTGCGCCACCCGTCGCCCTCGCCGCGCGCCAACTGGGCGTCGACGCGGGCGGCGATGTCGATGGCCGGCCCCTCCTGCGGGACGACGAGGTCGGCGATCTCACGAAGGAGCGTCAGCTGCGCCATGTCGAGCACCGCGGGGGCGTAGCCGTGGTCGTCGGGGAGCGCGCGACGGGCGAGGGCACCGCGCACGCGCGCGTCGACCCGCTCGCTGCGGATGAGCTCGACCCACTCGTCGGGGACGACCGGACCGACGCCGACCTCTTCGGCGACGAAGCGCGAGATGGCCGCTGCCGCGTCGAGGTGCCGCTCGAGGGGGATCATGTGTCCGGTGGCCTCGAGCGTCACGAAGTGCGCCCGGGGGTAGACGGATGCCAGGAGCTCGGGCTGCGCGGAGGCTCCGAGGTCGGCGTCGTCGGCGCCGGCGATCACGAGGGCGGGCACATCGAGCGTGCCGACCGCAGCCGTCGCGTCCACTCGGCTGCCGGTCTCGAGCCAGGCGCGCCACGCCGTGGGGGAGGTGCGACGCAGGTCGGCGAGGGCGAGCGACTGCGCACCGGCGTCGAGCGGCTCGGCGGTGTTCTGGTCGATGAAGGTCTCGGCATCCGCCTCGGAGATCGCGCCGTCGTCGACCCACGAGAGCATGAGCGCCCGGCGTTCCTCGTCCATGGGCTCGGGGCGGGGCGGGGACGGGGCCATGAGCACCATGCCCCGCAGTCCGAAGAGGGGCGCATCGCCGCGCAGGACGCGGGAGGCCACGAGAGCGGCGATCTTGCCGCCCATGCTGTGTCCGCCGAGCATCCACGGCCCCCGCGCGTGTGCGGCGAGGCGGTGGATGACATGGTCGACGGTCTCGTCGACGGTGGCGTCGGGAGCGCTCGCGGCGGAGCCGAAGCCGGGGAGATCGATGCCGACGACGTGCACGACCCCCGCGAGCTCGTCGGCGAGGCGGTCGAACGAGCCGGCGCTCGCGCCCAGCGCGTGGAGCATGTACAGGGTGAGGGGCGCCCCGCCGGGGGCGGGAGCGGTGTCGGTGGGCATGCACTCACGCTCCCTCACCCGCCCACCCGACACGGGTCGCTTGCGGATCGACGGGTTTTGCGCAAGCGCCCGGGCCGCGTCGTCGAGGGTCGGGCTCGGGAGGGCCGTGCGGCGACGGCGCCGGGCGTGGGAGCGCGCACGGACGCCCCGGCCGCGCGAGGCGGGCCGGGACGTCGGAGCGGACCTCAGGGCGTGACCATGCCGCCGTTGACGTTCAGCGTCTCGCCCGAGACGTAGCTCGACTCGGCCGAGGCGAGGAAGACGAACGCGGGCGCGATCTCGGCGGGCTGGCCGGCCCGCTGGTAGGTGCTCTCGTCGTCGAAGTGCTCCATCTGGTCGTCGGAGACGCCCTGGCTCACCTGCAGCGCCGACCACGTGGGTCCGGGGGCGACGACGTTGACCCGGATGCCGCGTGACGCGAGCTGCTGAGCGAGGCCCTTCGACAGATTGTTGATCGCGGCCTTGGTGGCGGCGTAGTCGAGCCGGTCGGGCGCGGGGACGTAGGCCTCGAGCGACGCGGTGTTGATGATCGTGCCGCCCGCGGGCAGGTGCGCGAGCGCCGCCTTCGTGATCCAGAAGGGCGCGAAGACGTTCGTGCGGAACGTGAGTTCGAACTGCTCGTCCGACAGGTCGTCGACCTTGTCGACCATCACCTGCTTGCCCGCGTTGTTGACCACGATGTCGAGGCCGCCGAGAGCCTCGGCCGCACGTTCGACCAGCTCGCGGCACGCGGCCGGGTCGGTGATGTCGGTGGCGATCGAGACGCCGGTGCGGCCGGCATCCCGAACCTGGTCGAGCACGTGGTCGGCGTCGCGCTGCTCGTCGGGCAGGTGCACGATGGCCACATCGGCCCCTTCGCGCGCGAAGGCGATGGCCACGGCTCCGCCGATGCCGGAGTCGCCGCCGGTGATGAGCGCCTTGCGGCCGACCAGACGGCCGAGACCGCGGTAGGTCTTCTCGCCCAGATCGGGGACCGGAGTCATGTCGGCCTGGACGCCGGGCTCGGGCTGGTGCTGGATGGGCGGTTCGACGCGGGCGTAGCGGGTGACGGGGTTGTCGAAGGTCAGCTGGTCGCGATCGTTGGTCATGCCCCGACGTTAGGCAGCATCCGCCGCGCGGACACCGCCCTTGACGGGCGCGACGGTCGAGCTATCGGAGCGCCGCACCGCGCAAGCGGGTGGGGCGGATGCCGGAGTGCTCGTCGAGCAGATCGCTGACCTTCTGCGCGGACTCCCGCCACGAGAAGCGTCGGGCGTTGAGCTCACCGGCGGAGATCAGCCGCGCGCGGATGCCGTCGTCGTCGGCGACACGGGACATGGCCGCGGCGATGTCGTCGACGTCGAGCGGATCGACGTACAGCGCGGAGTCGCCGAGTACCTCGGGGAGCGAGGCGGCACGCGCCGCGATGACGGGGCAGCCGCACATCTGCGCCTCGATCGGCGGGATGCCGAAGCCCTCGTAGAGCGAGGGGAACACGAAGGCGAGCGCTCCGCGGTACAGGCCGGCGAGTTCGGCGTCGTCGACCCGGCCGAGGAAGCGCACCCGCGCATCGGCGGTGTCGAACTGCTGCCGCGCGAAGCTGTTGGTCTGGCTTCCCACGACGCGGAGTTCGACCTCGGGGTGCGTCCGGGCGAAGACCGCGAACGCGTCGAGCATGCGGGCGACGTTCTTGTGCCGGTTGGGCGAGGAGACGGCCAGCAGGTACGGGCGGCTCGAGGGCGTCGACGGCATGGGCGCCAGCGCGAGGATGTTCTGCGCGCTGTTGGGGACGACGGCGAAATGATCGGCGGGCACGCCGAACCGCCGCGAGATCTCGCCGCGGGAGAACTCGCTCACGGTGATCATGCGCTCGCTGTGCGCGACGACGCGGGGAATCACGACCGAATAGAGGGCCCGGAAGCGACGGCTGAAGCTGTCGGGGTGACGGATCCATGTGATGTCGTGCAGCGTGGAGATCTGCGGGCGGTGCCACATGGGGCCCGTGCTCGTGAGGTTCAGCAGCATCTCGCCGCGACGCCGCGCGAAGCGCGGGAGGTCGATCTGCTCCCACGCGTGACCCGTGAAGCGCCCGACCGTCTGGATGCGCGAGGGGTCGAGCCCCGCGTCGTCGACGTCGCCCGCGGGGACGGCGAGAGTGATGTCGTCGCGGATGCCGAGGAGCTCGCGCGTGATCTCGGTGGCGAAGCGTTGGATCCCCGTGGTCCCCTGGGTCAGGAACCGGGCGTTCACGATGGTCATCTCGAGGCCTTCCCGACGAGTGGTCGAGCCGGCGGGAGTCCCCTCAGCGGCGTCGGATGAAGCCCCCGAATACGCGAAGGTCGCGTCGGCACATCGCCAGCAGCAGTGCGATCACGACGATGACCCAGACGCCACCGACGCCGAGCAGGCGGGGGAGCGAGGGGAGGGAGGTGAAAACGAGCGTCGAGATGGCGAGGCCTGCCACCAGGGCCACGGCGAAGACGACGATCGGCCGGATCGCCGCGCGCAGGAGGGCCGCCGACGAGACGCCCGTGCGGGGGAGGAAGAACACCGCGGCGACGCCCCACAGCAGGAACTGCCCGAGCGCGATGGCGCCGGCCACCGCGGCCGGCCCGACCGGGGCGACGACCACGGCGAGCGCGATCGTCGCCATGCGTCCGCTGATCTCCGAGAACAGCAGCAGCCCGGATCGCCCCGTCGACACGAAGGCCCAGTACTGCGGGTAGCCGAGGATCTGGAACAGCGCCCCGGCCGCCAGGATGGGGACGAACGGCGCGGCGCCGGTCCACGCGGAGCCGAGGACGAGGTCGAGCGCGGGATACGCGGTGGCGACGAAGAGGCTGAGGTATGCGAGCGTCGGGTAGCAGAGCAGCGTCTGGTGGCGCACGAGCCGGCGCTGCAGTTCGGCGGTGTCCTCGGCATCCGCGAGACCGGGGATGACCACCCGCGTGAGCGGAGTGATGAGCTGATCGATCGGGAGGTTCACCAGCTGGGTCGCCCTGTTGAACAAACCGATCACCTGATCGCTCGCCACCCGCGCGACCGACACCGTGCCCACGTTGGTCGCGGCGTAGTTCAGCACGTGCACCAGGAAGGTGTTGCCGCCGAAGGTCAGCAGCGGGCCCATCGCGGCTCCGCGCCGCGGCAGCCCGGGACGCCACGGCGTGAGGATCAGCGACAGCACGAGGGTGACGCCCGCCGCGATCGTGCCCTGCAGGGCGAGGGCGAGATACCCGCCGCCGAGGAGCGCGAGGACGACGGCTCCGACCAGACCCGACAGGTCGCCGCAGAGCTCGCTCGCCGCGAGACGTCCGTACCGTCCCGATCTGTTGAGCTCGACGCGCAGCTGCGCGCTCGCCGAGCGGAGCGCGAACGCCGGCGCCAACAGGCACATGACCGCGACCAGGCGCGGATCGTCGAAGGCGGCCGCGAACGGCTGGGCCACCGCCAGCACCACGCCCGTCGCCGCGAGACCGATGCCGGTGTTCATCCAGAACAGGTTCGTCCGCTGCGCATCGGAGAGTGTCGGAGCACGAAGGGCCGCCATGCTCAGACCGAAGTCACCGAGCACCGCCGCGAGTCCCGCGACCGAGGCCGCCAGGGCGACGATGCCGAAGTCGGCCGGCCCGACCAGTCGGGCGAGGACGACGATGCCGAGGATCTGTGCGACGTACCGACCCCACTGGGCGCCGAGGAGCAGCAGCGCCGCCCCTCGGCGAGGAGCGGTGACATCGGTGGGGATCACGGGGAGCTCCTCGAGTTGTACTGTGTCGGCCGTGAGCACGCTAACCAGCCCCGCGACCCTCGGTCGCGCCCCCGGCAGGCCCGAGAAGGGGTGGGTGAACTCGCGGGCGCTGCGCTGGACGGCGGTCATCGTCGTCTGGGCGTATTCGGTCGTGCCGGCCGTCGTCGAAACGGCCCTCATCGACCGCCAGCACTACAAAGAGGGCAAGACCGCCTCCAACCCGCTGGTGGTGGCGCTCGTCGACGCGCTGAGCATCGCGGTGCCGATCCTCGCGGTGGGACTGCTCTTGCTCATGCTGCTGTTCTCGAAGGTCACGGGCGAGAGCCTGCTGCTGGTCGTCGCGCCGGGTCTGGTGCTCGCGGCGAACGAGCTCGTGCACGGGCGGGAGCCCACGCTGGGCCTGCTCATCACCTCCGCCGTGGGCACCCTGCTGGTGATAGCGCGGGTGAAACCGAGGGATCTCGGCATCCTGGGATATCTGGGTGCCCTGGTCGCTGCGGCCGCGATCGCCCTGTCGTACCTCGACCCGTCGAAGGTGTTCATCTCGGGCGGTTCCGAGACCTTCGAGAAGTCGCTCACCGGGACGTCGCTGCTGTCGGGCATCTTCTCGAACGCGAACGTGTTCGGCATGTTCCTGGCGCTCGCCCTGCCGTTCGCCTTCACCGCACGTCGGTGGTGGGTGCGGTGGCCGCTGATCGGGGTGATCGCGTGGGCCCTGGTGCTCACCTCGTCGCGCACCGCGCTCGCCGGGGCCGTGGTCGTGCTCGCCGTCATCGCGCTGTCGCGTGTGCTGCCGCAGCCCGCCTTCCGCGTCGCCGCCGTGGTGGGACTCATCGCGGCGTGCATCACCTGCGTGCGCGTGCCCTTCACCGAGACCGATCCCGAGGCCTACACGTTCCGCGGCGCCATCTGGATGTTCAACCGCGACGAGCTGGGCGGCCATTGGCTCTTCGGCCTCGGCGCCCACTGGTACGCCGACAACTACGCGATGCTGTCGAACGCGCTCTCGAGCGCCGCGAGTCACGGCCACAACCTGGTGCTGACCACGCTCGTGATGGGCGGCGCCGTCACCCTGGCCGCCTGGGCCGCCGTCATCGTCGTGGCGTTCGTCTCGAGCCTGCGCGACACCGATCGACGGCAGCAGGCGGTGGGCGTCGCGTTCGTGCTCGGTCTGGTCGTGATCGGCGTCACCGAGACGCCGTTCGGGATGCTCGGGTGGGGGCCGCTGTCGTCGTCGACGGTGCTGCCGCTGTTCGTGCTGGCCGCCCGGCACTGGATCGACCGCGACGACCGCACGCAGCTCGCCCAGGCGATCGCGTCGATGCCGCGCGAGGCGATGTCGCGCTCGGCCCTGCGCGCGATGCGCCGCTGACGCGGGCGGGGTCGGGGCTCAGCGGCGCGACGAGCGCTGGAGCCACTCCTGCACGCCGCGGGTCAGGCGGCTCCGCCTCGCGGCCGCGGCCGTGGTGACGGGGCGCCCGGCGCGTCGTTCGGAGGCGAGCGCGACGTCGTCGTCGGGCCAGATCAGGCGCAGCCCCACGCGCAGGCGCAGCAGCGGCGGCAAGGTCTGCAGGGCCGTCCAGTAGGCGCGGAGTCGGTCGGGGCGACCTCGCCACTCCCAGTCGTGCGGTCGGGCTCCGTCGCGCGGCGGGAGGGGGGTCTGCGTGACCGCGGCGATCTCGGTGCGCAACACCTCGACCGCGCCGAGCGCGACGGCGCTGTCGAGGGTGGTGGGCGCGGCGGCGAGCATCGTCGTCGCGAGCGCGGAGGCGCGTTCCGAGCGGGGACCCGCACCGATCTCGGGCCGCACGGCGTGGACGGCGGCGAGCACGGCGTGCGCGGCGACGTCGGGCACCCGCACCTCCACCCCGGCGTAGCGGACGGCGGAGGTGCGGGCGGTGAGGGCGGCGAACGCGTCGCTGTCGCCTCTCGTCAGGCCCGGCAGGCGGCGGTGCACGTCGATCTCGCAGCCCCAGCGGGCGGGGGTCATCGTGGCGGTGTGGTGCACAGGAGTTCCGCGCCACGGGTCGGGTTCTCGGGTCCACCCCCAGGGCTCGAGCGCCGCGGCGAGATCGTCCCAGCGGTCGGGGTCGCACCACACGTCGACGTCGCCCGAGTGCTCCCGTTCGCGCAGCCCCTGGCTCTTGAGCGCCGGGCCCTTGATGAAGACGCACCGGATGCCGTGCGACTCGGCGACACGAGCGGTGACGGCGTAGACGAGTTCGTGGGTGGGCGACGACAGCGTGGGGCGGGGGAGGTGGGTGACCGCCCACCGGTGGCGGGGGTCGGCGTCGACGATGTGCAGGTCTCTCATGCGATCGATGAGCTCGCGTTCGTCGGCGGAGAGGTCGGCGTGGTGCACGGAGCCCTGCGCGACCAGGCGCCGCCACAGCGCCGCCCCGTCGCCGACCAGGCAGAAGGCATCGCCGGGGACGACCGGGGCGAGGAGCACTTCGGGACCACCGGGCGCCGTGTCGTCGGAGCGCACGTCGAGCGCCCCGAGGGCCACGGGCGTCCAGACCCCGGAGGGGGGAGGGGAATCGCCCATTGTGCGTGCTCCTGCGTCGGTGGTGGGAGCCCCCAGTCTGCGGGGGTACGCGGCGCGGTGCGGCACGCGAGGGCGACGCCCGGGGCGAGGCCCGGTCTACTTCACCCCGCAGGTCACCCTTCGAAGGGGGTGCGGATCAGCGCACGCCCCCGCGATCGACGAGGCGCGTGGGAACCAGCTGCGTGTGCGAGCCGGTGGCCGGGTCGGCGCCCCGGGCGAGGAGGGTCTCGGTCGCGCGGGCGCCCAGATCGGCGACGTCGTAATCGACGAGGCGGATGCGGCGGGGCAACAGGCGCGACAGCTCGAAGTCGTCGAACCCGGCGATGGCGACGTCGGCACCGCGCGGCAGGATCGTCTCGAGCGCACCGATGGTGAGGCGGTTGTTGGTGCCGAACACCGCGGTGGGCGGGTCGGCGGAGTCGAGCAGGCGCTCCATCGCGTCACGCGCGTCGGCGGGGGTGTGCAGCCCCTCGACGACGAGGGCGGGATCGAGCGCGCGCCCCGCTGCGGCGAAGGCGTCGCGCACACCCTCACGGCGCTCGGCCATCGTGTAGATGGAGGGCGCGTCGAGCAGCACGGCGATGCGGCGGTGACCCGCCGCGAGCAGTTCGGCCACGGCGTCGCGCGCCCCGCCGCGGTTGTCGAGCAGGATCGCGTCGGCCGGGATGCCGCTGCCGGGGCGGTCGAGGAAGACCACCGGCGTTCCGAGCTCGACCTCACGGGCGAGGTAGGAGTGGTCGGCCGCGGTGGGGACCACGATGAGACCGCCCACCTGGCGTTGGCACATGTCGAGGGCGAGAGTGCGCTCGAGGTCGGCGTCTTCTTCGCTCGAAGCCATCACCACGTGCATGCGCTCGCGGGTGGCGACCTGGGAGACCGCTGCGGCGACGGCCATGTAGAAGGTGTTCGACAGGTCGGCGGCGATGAAGCCGATCGTGTCGCGGTTGCCGGAGCGGAGGCTCGCGGCGAGGGAGTTGCGGTGGTATCCGAGTCGCGCGATCGACGCGCGCACGCGTTCGATCATCGCCGGGTCGACACCCGACTCCCCGTTCACGACCCGCGAGACCGTCTTCAGGCTGACGCCGGCGTCGGCGGCGACGTCGATCATCGTGGGCCGGCCGGTCTTGCGCATGCGTCTCCTCGGACTGCCGTGAAGCGACGGCATCCTTCGAGCATAGGGAGTGGGGCCGTCTTCGACCGGTGACGTGGGGCCCGGTGGCGCGTCCGGGCCCTCACGTCGCGCGATCAGGCCTCGGGAGCGACCAGTGCGCCCGTCTCGTGCGAGGCGATCGCGGCGGCGAACAGGCGGTGCGTGAGCGCGGCCTCTTCGGGACGCACGCAGCCGAAGCCGTCGCCCAGCTCGCCCAGGTACTCGGCCAGGAAGGCCGCCCACATCTGGAGGATGGCGTCGGAGAAGCCCGACTCGAAGTTGGGGCCGGTCACCGTGGGCCAGACGGACTGGCTCCCGGCATCCACGCTCTGCCAGCTCTGCTCGCGGCCCACGCCGGGCACGTCGACGAAGGCGAACACCTCGACCTTCTTGGGGTTCTTGGTGCTGAAGCGCACCCCGCCCGACATGCCGATCGCCTCGAACTCCCACGTGTTCTTCTGACCCGGCGCGATGCGCTTGGTCTCGGTGGTGAGGGGGAACGGGGCGCCCTCGTGGCGCGACCACGAGTGGATCACGGCGTTGTCCCACGTGTCGCAGGGCTGCGGCGACCCGTCGGGGCCGGGGCGCTCGGTGACGATGTCCTGCAGGATGCCGACGACCTTCTCGGGCGCCCATCCCAGGCGCAGCGGCACGTGCCACGTGTGCATGCCGAGGTCGTTGAGAACCCCCGCGTCGCCGCAGAACTGCTTCTGCCGCTTCCAGTTGAGGGGCTTGTTCACGTCGATGTCGCTGGAGTGCAGGAAGGTGCACTTCGCCTCGACGATGCGGCCGAGGCCGCCCGCCCGCACGTAGTCGACGGCCCACTGGGCGCCGGGGAAGAACGGCATCTCGCTCGAGACGCGCACGAACGACTGCGGGTTCTCCTCGATTGCGGCCACGACCGCGTCGGCGGCGGCGCGGTCGATGCCGAACGGCTTCTCGGCCAGCAGCGCCTTGCCCGCGCGCACGGTGTCGACGTAGAGACGCTCGTGCAGGTCGTGGCGCACCGCGATGTAGACGACGTCGACGCGGGGATCGGCGAGCAGTTCGTGATGGTCGGTCGTGGTCAGCTGCACCGTGTCGATGCGCTCGAAGAACTCCAACGCCGCCGGGTTGATGTCGCAGACGGCGACGAGCTCGGGCTCGGCCGGGTGGTCGATGAGGGCGGGCCAGCGTCGCAGCGCCGCCGCGATCTCGCGGCCCATGAGGCCGCCGCCGATGATGCCGACGCCGATCTTCTTGCCGGTCATGCGCGGTCTCCTTCCGCGGGGGCGCCGATGAGGGCGAGGGCGTCGTCGACCGAGGCGTCGTCGTGCACGACGGCCATCAGGGCGGCGGTGATGCCGGCCGGGTCGTGGTGCTGGATGACGTTGCGTCCGTAGACGATGCCGCGCGCGCCCTGCTCGAGGACGGCCTGGGTGCGCTCGAGCAGCGTGCGGTCGTCGACGCGCCCGCCGCCGCGGACCAGCAGCGGGGTGTCGCCCGCGGCCTGGATGACCCGGTGATACTCGGCGATGTCGTCGGTGGGGTCGGCCTTGATGAGGTCGGCTCCGAGCTCGCGCGCCTGGCGCACGAGGGTGATGACTTTGGCGGTGTCGCCGTCGACCCCGTACCCGCCCGAGCCGGGCTTGGTCTGCATGACGAGCGGCTCGATCATGAGCGGCATCCCGTACTTCTCGGCGTCGGTGCGCAGCGCCAGGATCGAGCGGATGCACTGCTCGCGCACCTGCGGTTCGCCGGGGAGGTCGAGGAGGTTGACGCATACGGCCACCGCGTCGAGACGCACGGCGACCTCGATGGCATCCGGAACGTGGATGCTGTGCAGCGGCATCTCGAGCGGGTCGCCGTAGACGTTGGCGATGTCGGTGCGCAACACGAGCCCGGGCTTCTGCTTGCCGGGGAACGCCTGCAGCAACGGGGCCTGGCCGAGGGTGAGCTGCACGGCGTCGGGGCCGGCGTCGACGAGTGTCGCGACGGTCTTCGCCATGTCTTCGATGCCGGTGAGGAAGTTGTACTCGTGGAACGCGCCGTGGTCGACGGCGACGTCGAACGCGCGACCGGATCGGGCGTTGAAGAGGCGATTGAGGCGGGGTTTCGACATGGGGTGTGGGTCTCCGAAGCGTCGTGTCGGGGCGCGGCTCTGCGCTCGACGGTCAGTATGCGGGGAGCAAGACAACGTTGTCAAACATTGATAGCGTGAGCGTCGCAACGGCGAGGAAGGCGGGGCTCATGGGTGAGCTGTACGGACGATCGATCGACGAAGCGCTCGGGCGCGCGGGCTCCACGGCGCAGATCGCGGCGGTGGAGGCCTCGGTGCGCAGTGACGGACCGGATGCCGGAACCCGGCGTCTGCGCGTGATCGCGGGCGACCTCGACATCGAGCTGCTGCCCGACCGCGGGCTCGACCTCGGGCAAGTGCGTCACCGCGGTGTGCCGTTGGCCTGGATGTCGCCGACCGGGTGGCCGCGGCCGGGGACGGCGGGCTTCGGGGCGGCGTTCGGCGGGGGACTCGTGACCACGTGCGGTCTGCTGTCGTTCGGCCCGCCGTCGGCCGACGCCGAGGGGGAGCATCCGCAGCACGGGCGGTACAGCGGGCTGTCGGCATCCGTCACCCGGGCGGAGGTGCAGGCGGATGCCGTGGTGATCGAGGCGACCGTGACCGAGGCGACGGTGCTCGGTGCGCACCTGGAGCTGCGGCGGTGCCTGCGCGTGCCGCTGGGCGAGGGGCGGATCGAGTTGCGCGACGAGATCGTCAACCGCGGGTCGCGCCCGGTGGAGCCGATGGTGCTGTACCACGTGAACCTCGGCTGGCCGCTGGTCGACGCCGGCACCGTGCTGCGGTCTCCCGCGGAGCGCGTGGTGCCCCGCGATGCGGCTGCCGAAGCGGGCATCGAGTGCTGGGCGGAGTTCCCGGCGCCCGTCGCGGAGTACCCCGAACAGGTGTTCCGGCACGAGCTGCCGAGCGATCGTCGCGTGAGTGCCGAGGTGGTCGCGGCGTCGGGGCTCGGCATCCGGATCTCCTTCGACACGACGGCGCTGCCGGCGATGTTCCAGTGGCGCGTGGCGCAGGATGACGGTCTCGTCCTCGGTGTCGAGCCGGCGACGGCGGTGACGATCCACGGCCGCGGCGCGGCGCGCGAGGCGGGGCTCCTGCGGGCGCTCGCCCCCGGCTCGTCGTGGGGGCTCGGTCTCGACATCGATGTCATCCGTGATCGATCCGAGACTTGACAACGTTGTCCGAGGAGCCCCAGGATGACTCCATCGGAACCCACCCGAGGGATCCGCCCCGAAATGACAACGATGTCGAGGATGCGATGACGCACGATGAACTGGTGGCCGCCGCAGCGGTCGCCGAGGCCGCGCCGGCCCGTCCGCGCGCTCGCCTCATCGACGTCGCGATCGCCGCGGGCGTGAGCCCCAAGACCGTCTCCCGCGTCATCAACGCCGAGACCGGGGTCCTCCCCGTCACCCGCGACAAGGTCATGCGGACCGTACGCGACCTCGGCTTCGTGCCCGACCGCAGCGCCCGCGAGCTCAAGCGCCAGGCGGCCGACACGATCGGCATCCTCATCGATGCGATCAGCGACCCGTTCTTCGCCGCCTTCGTCAGCGTGGTCGAAGAGCTCGCGGTCGCCGAGGGGCTCAGCGTCATCTTCGCCAGCACCGGCTACGACGCGGCCCGCGAGCGCACGCAGCTCGAACGCCTGACCGGCCACCGCCTGGCCGGCCTCGTCGTCGCCCCCGTCGAGGTGGGGGCGGCCACCCTCGCGGGGCTGCGCACCCGCTTCCCCGTCGTCACCGTCGACCGCTCGCGTTCGGGCATCGACGCGGTCGTCATCGACGACTTCGGAGCGGCGGCCGAGGCGACCGCGGCACTCCTCTCGCACGGACACCGCCGCGTGGCCTTCATGGGCGAAGACGTGCCGTACCCCACCGTCAGCGACCGCCTGGCCGGCTACCGTTCGGCCCTCGAAGCGGCGGGCGTGCCGTTCGACCCCTCGCTCGTCGTCACGCACGAGCGCTTCCAGGCGGGGGAGGCGGCCGAGGCCTCACGGCTGCTCGAACGTGCCGACGCGCCCACCGCCCTGCTGTGCGCCACCAGCCTCGCCGCGATCGGCACGGTGCAGGCGATCCGCGCCCGCGGCCTGCGGATGCCGGCGCTCGTCTCGTTCGGCGACTTCACCCTCGCCGAGGTGCTCGAGCCCGGAATCACCTACGTCGACCACGACCCGCGTCTCATGGGCGCCGCGGCCTTCCATCGCCTGCGCGAACTCGCGGTGCACCCTGACGCGGAGCCCACCCGAACCGTCGTCCCCACCCGTCTGGTCCCGCGTGGATCGGGTGAGGTCACCCCCTCCTTCCCCCTCGACCCGATCGGAGCGACGCGATGAAGCCCGTCCTGCTGCCCCCCAATCCCGTGCAGCACTTCTACCGCGGGGGCGACCGCATCGCCGCCCTCCGCGGCATCGTGCCCGAGACCGACCGTCAGCCCGAGGAGTGGCTCGGCTCCACCGTCTCGCGCTTCGGCTCCGACGAGATCGGCCTGGCCGTCACCGACGGCGGAGAGTTCCTGCGCGACCTCGTGACCGCCGATCGCGCCGCCTGGGTGGGAGCGCGCAGCGGACGGGATGCCGCAGACCTCGGCATCCTGGTCAAGCTCCTCGACGCGCGGCAGCGCCTCCCCGTTCACGTGCACCCCGACCGCGGATTCGCCTCGTCGCACCTGGACTGCCCCTACGGCAAGACCGAGGCCTGGTACGTGCTCGAGACCGAGGACGACTGCGCCGTGTACGTCGGATGGAACGAGAGCGTCGACCGCGACGAGCTCGACCGCCGCCGCGACGCCCAGGACAGCGAGTGGATGCTCGCCCACATGAACCGCGTCGTCGTGCGCCCCGGCATGGGAGTGCTCGTGCCCGCCGGCACCGTGCACGCCATCGACGGGGGCATCTTCGTCGCCGAGGTGCAGGAACCCACCGACTTCTCGATCCTGCTGGAGTGGTCGGTGACGACCTCGACGCGCGAGGAATCGCACCTCGAGCTCGGCTTCGACGCCGTCATGCCCGCCGTCTCGACTGAGAAGCTCGACGCCGACGCGCTCGACGCCCTGGTCGGCACCTCCGGCACGAGCCCGGCGGGACCCGCGTTTCGTTCTCTGCTGCCGGATGCCGCCGACCCCTATTTCCGCCTCTTCGACGCCGCAGGAGACACGGTGGCGCACGCGGCCGGCTTCTCGGTCGTGCTGGTGCGCGAGGGAGCGGGCGCCCTGGTGTCGGACGCCGGCAGCGTCGACGTCGAGCGCGGACAGGTCTACGCCGTGCCGCACGCCTTCGGCGCATGGCGCCTCACGGGCGGGGCCGAGATCCTCGTCGCCGCCCCCGGCGTCGGCTGGCCCGGAACCCTCCGCGGCGGTGACGTGCGATGAGCGAGTACGTCGTCGGGATCGACATGGGCTCGACCAGCACCAAGCTGCTGGTCGCCACCCCCGAGGGGCGCCAGGTGCTCGTCGTCAGCCGCCGCTCGCCGTGGACCAACCTCGACCACGGTCGGGCCGAGATGACCGCGGCCGAGGCGATCGCCGTCGTGCGCGACCTCGCCGCCGAGGCCGACGCGCGCCTCGACGAGGGCTACCGCGTCGTCGCGCTCGGGGTCTCGGGCATGGCCGAGGCGGGGGTGCTGCTCGATGAGCAGGGCTCCGCGCTCGCGCCGATCATGGCGTGGTTCGACCCGCGCGGGGCGGCGCAGATCATGTCGACCCCCGAGTCGTTCCGCGCCGAGTTCCCCGGCCGCACCGGACTGCCGGTCGGGCCGCTGGCATCCATCGCCAAACTGCTGCACCTGCGCGAGCAGGGCATCTCGCTCGCGGGCACCACGTTCCTGAACGTCCCCGAGTTCGTCGTGCACGCGCTCGGCGGACCCCGCGTCGCGGAGTACTCGCTCGTTTCGCGCACCGGGCTGATCGACCAGGACGACAGCACCCCGTGGCAGGCGGCGCTCGACGTGCTCGGCGTCGACGAGGGCATCCTCGGCACCCTCGTCAGCGCGGGAGAACCGGTCGGCACCCTCACCGATCCCGACATGCCCGCGGGCTTCCGCGGTGCGGCCCTGACCGTCGCCGGACACGACCACCTCGTCTCGGCGGTCGCCGTCGGCGCCACGCACACCGGCCAGCTCTACGACTCGATGGGCACCGCCGAGGCGCTCGTGCGCGTGCTCGACGACACCCTGCCCTTCGACGCGCGCGAGCGCCTCGCCCACGCCGGCATCAACTGCGTGCGCCACGTCATCCCCGGCAAGTACGTGCTGCTGGCGGGCACGAAGTCGGGCCTGCTCATGCGGCGCGTGCTGCAGCTGCTCGGCATCACGGATACCGTGGGGCGCACGCGCATCGACGACGAGGCGATGGCGCTGCCCGTGCTCGGCACCGTCTCGGACGCCGGTCTCGCCGTATCGGGGGCGCGCAACGACGACGGTGTGCTGAAGATCGTCGCGCAGAGCGACGGGCTGAGCCCCGCCGACCTGTTCGCGGCGAGCCTGCGCCACGGCAACGACATGCTCGCCGAGCTGATGGCGGTGATGGATCGCGAGGTCGCACCCCCCACCTCCACGGTGCTGACCGGCGGCTGGTCGTCGATGGCGTCGGTGGTGCGCTCGCGCTCCGCGCTGCTGCCCGAGGTCACCGTCTCGACCCACGACGAGGGCACGGCCTACGGCGCCGCGCTCTTCGCCGCCTTCGCCGCGCGGTCCGCCGGGGCCACGGCATCCGGATCCTTCGCCGACGTCGCGAACACCTTCCTCTCGTCATCGCTCGAGCCGGCGGAGCACCGTTCCGCCGTGCTCGCCTCCCTCACCCCCACCCCTGAAAGGAGCTGACGATGTCGTCAGTCAGCACGACCGTCCCGGTGCTGCAGGCCCGTGGCCTGTCACGTCAGTTCGGATCCGTCCGCGCCCTCCACAACGTCGACTTCGAGGTCTACCCCGGAGAAGTGACGGCCCTCATCGGCGACAACGGCGCCGGCAAGTCGACGCTCGTGAAGGCCCTCTCGGGCAACCTCGCGATCGACGAGGGCGAAATCCTCTTCGACGGAAAGCCCATCGACATGTCGAACCCGCAGGTGGCGTCGTCGCTCGGGATCGAGACGGTCTACCAGGACCTCGCGCTCGCCCCTCACCTCGACCCGGTGCAGAACATGTACCTCGGCCGCGAGATCCGCCGCCCCGGCCTCGCCGGTGCCCTGGGCTTCATGAAGACCAAGGAGATGGCCGTCGCCTCACGGGCCGCGTTCGACGAGCTCGGCGCGACGGTGCGATCGCTGTCGTCGCCCGTGGGCGAGATGTCGGGCGGTCAGCGCCAGGCCATCGCGATCGCCCGCGCGGTGCACTGGGCCGGTCGCCTCGTCTTCCTCGACGAGCCCACGGCCGCCCTCGGCGTGCGTCAGACCAAGAACGTGCTCGAGACGATCCGCCGCGTGCGCGACAAGGGCATCGCCGTCGTGCTCATCTCGCACTCCATGCCGCACGTGATGGAGGTCTGCGACCGCATCCAGGTGCTGCGCCTGGGCACCCGCGTGGCCAACGTCGACGCGAAGAACACCTCCATGGAAGAACTCGTCGGGCTCATGACCGGCGCCGTCACGAAGGACGACTCCAAATGAGCACCAAGACCCCTCCCACCGAGACCGTCGCCATCGGCACGTTCGAGGACACCAAGCCCAACTTCTTCCTGGGGCTGCTCAAGGCGCAGGCCTTCCAGATCCTCATCATCCTCATCGTCATCGTGCTGATCTTCAGCGCGCTGGCGCCGGACTCGTTCGCGCAGTGGTCGAACTTCCGCCTCATCATCCAGAACGCCTCGATCCTCGCGGTCCTGGGCGTCGGCATGACCTACATCATCATCACCTCGGGCATCGACCTCTCGGTCGGCTCGGTGCTGGTGTTCTCGGGCGTCGTGTCGGCCCTGACGATGCGCGCCCTCGGCGGCGAAGGCTGGGGAGTGGCGACCGTCGGCATCATCGTGTCGATCCTCAGCGGCGTGTGCTGGGGCCTGCTCAACGGCTTCCTCATCGCGAAGGCCAAGATCCCGCCGCTCATCGTCACGCTGGGCTCGCTCGGCATGGCTCTGGGTCTCGCGCAGATCCTCACCGGCGGCGTCGACATCCGCGACGTCCCCACCGTGCTGACCGTCTCGATCGGTTACGGCAACGTGTTCGGGTCGCTGCCCATCATCAGCGTCATCGCGCTCGTCGTCGTCGTCATCGGCGCGATCGTGCTGCACTTCACCAAGTTCGGCCTCTACACCTACGCCGTCGGCTCCAGCGAGCTCGCCGCCCGCCGCGTCGGCGTCAAGGTCGACCGTCACCTCATCTCGGTCTACACGCTGTCGGGAGCGCTCGCCGGGCTCGCCGGCATCCTGGCCCTCTCGCAGTTCTCGACCACCGCGATCGCGGGGCAGTCGCAGACCAACCTGAACGTGATCGCGGCCGTGGTCATCGGCGGCACCTCGCTCTTCGGCGGGGTCGGCACGATCTTCGGCACCGTGGTCGGCCTCTTCATCCCGGCCGTCCTGCAGAACGGCTTCGTCATCACCGGCGTGCAGCCCTTCTGGCAGCAGGTCGCCGTCGGCGCGGTGCTGATCACCGCCGTCTACGTCGACCAGGTGCGCCGCACCGCCGCGACCCGCGGCAACACCCAGAGCCTCTGGCGGAAGTTCGTCAGCGGAGGACGCCGCGGCTGAGGCCCGGCATCCGACACCAACCAAGAGAGAACAGGCAATCACAATGCAGTGGAACAAGAAGGTTCTCGCGTTCGCCACCCTCGGCGCCGCAGCCACCCTCGTCCTCGCCGGGTGCTCCGGCGGCTCCTCGTCCGGCGGCGCGTCGGGCGGGTCGGACGGCGGTTACAAGATCGCGTTCGTGCAGGGCGTCGCCGGAGATGAGTTCTACATCTCCATGCAGTGCGGCATCCAGGCCGAGGCCGAGAAGGAGGGGGCCACCGTCACCACGCAGGGCCCCGAGAAGTTCGACCCGACCCTGCAGAAGCCCATCGTCGACGCCGTCGTCGCCTCCAAGCCCGACGCGCTGCTGATCGCCCCCACCGACGTCTCGGCCATGCAGGCGCCCATCGCGGCGGCCGAGGCCGCCGGCATCAAGGTGGTCCTCGTCGACACGACGCTGGAAGACCCCTCCGGTGCGGTCTCGCAGATCTCCTCCGACAACGAAGGCGGCGGGGCTGCCGCGTTCAAGGCCATCCAGGATGCCAACCCCAACGGCGGCAAGGTGCTCGTGGTCTCGGTTGACCCCGGCATCTCCACCACCGACGCCCGCGCGAAGGGCTTCGAAGACGCCGTCGCGAAGGACTCGAAGTTCTCGTCGGTCGGTGTGCAGTACTCGCACAACGAGCCCTCCACCGCCGCCGAGATCGTCACCGCCGCGTTGCAGAAGGACCCCGACATCGTGGGCATCTTCGCCGCCAACCTGTTCGCCGCCGAGGGCTCGGCCACCGGCGTGCAGCAGGCCGGCAAGCAGGGCGCCGTCACCATCGTCGGCTTCGACGCGGGCCCCGCCCAGGTCAAGGCCCTGCAGGCCGGAACGGTTCAGGCGCTCGTCGCGCAGGAGCCCGCCACCATCGGCGAAGACGGCGTGCAGCAGGCCATCGCGGCGCTGAAGGGCGAGGCGACCGAAGCCAAGATCCAGACCGGCTTCACCATCCTCACCAAGGACAACATCGACACCGACGGCAAGGACGCGGTGTACAAGTCGTCCTGCTGATCGATTCCGGATGCCGGGATCTCGCCGTTGCGCGGGGTCTCGGCATCCGCCCCTCCCGCCCGGAGGCTTCGACAGGCTCAGCCACCGGGCTCGCGCAACGCCAGGTCCCTGAGCTTGTCGAAGGGCCGGGACCACCCGCCCCTCCCGCCCGGAGGCTTCGACAGGCTCAGCCACCGGGCTCGCGCAACACCCCGCACTCCCGCCCGGAGGCTTCGACAGGCTCAGCCACCGGGCTCGCGCAACACCCCGCACTCCCGCCCGGGGGCTTCGACAGGCTCAGCCACCGGGCTCGCGCAACACCCGCACTCCCTCCCGGGGGCTTCGACAGGCTCAGCCACCGGGCTCGCGCAACACCCGCCCCGACAAGAGAGACACCGCCGTGCCGCTGGCCGACATACCCGCCCTGCTCGCCGCGCACCGCGCGGTCGGGGCCTTCAACTTCATCACCCTCGAGGTCGCCGAGGCGATCGTGACCGGAGCCGAGACCGCCGGCACCGGCGTGATCCTGCAGCTCTCGCAGAACGCCATCGCCTTCCACGGCGGTCTGGCCCCCGCCGCCTCCGCCGCCCTCCGGCTGGCCGAAACGGCACGGGTAGGCGTCGTGGTGCACCTCGACCACGCCACCGACGAGCCCCTCGTCGACGAGGCCCTGGCGGTCGGCATCCGTTCGGTCATGTTCGACGCCGCTCACCTGACCGACGCCGAGAACCTCGCGCGCACCGCCGCCGTCGCCGAACGCGTGCACGCGGCGGGCGGATGGATCGAGGCCGAGCTCGGCGAGATCGGCGGCAAGGGCGCTCACGCCCCCGGGGTGCGCACCGACGTCGCCGAGGCCGTGCGCTTCGTAAGCGAGACGCGCGTCGACGCCCTCGCGGTGGCGGTGGGCAGCGAGCACGCGATGCGCGAGCGCAGTGCCACCCTCGACGGGGAACTGATCGCCCGACTCGCCGCCGAACTCCCCGTGCCCCTCGTGCTGCACGGCTCGAGCGGTGTCGCCGACGCCGGCATCGACGCAGCGGTGCGCGCGGGCATGCGCAAGATCAACATCGGCACGCACCTCAACCAGGTGCTCACCTCGGCGGTGCGCGCCGAACTCGAGCGGGATCCGGATGCCATCGACCCGCGCCGCTGGCTGGCTCCCGGTCGCGCGGCGGTCGCCGCCGAGGTCGAACGGCTGCTCGGCGTCGTGACGGGACGCGCCGCATGAGCGGCATCGTCACCCTGACCGCCGCCGGCGCCATCGACGCCACGTATCGGGTCGGAACGCTCCGCCGCGGGGCCTTCGCGCGCGCCGACAGCTACACCCGCGAGGTGAGCGGCAAGGGCGTCAACGTCGCGGCCGCGCTCGCAGCCGGAGGTGCGGACGCCTTCGCCGTGGTGGTGCTCGGCGCCGACGACGTGCGGTTCGCGCGCTGCGGTCTGACCGCGCCCCTGCTGCGCATCGTCGAGGTACCCGGCGCGACGCGCGTGAACACCTCGATCATCGACGCCGACGGGGCGACGACCAAGGTCAACGCCCCGACTCCGCCGCTGTCGCCGGAGGCCTGGGAGGCCACGGTCTCGCTGACGCTCGGAGAGCTCGACCGCTGCGCCGCGTCGTGGCTCGTGCTGTCGGGGAGCCTTCCCGAGCTCGCCGGAACCGGTGCCCTCGTCGATCTCGCCGCCGTGCGCGCGGGGGCCGCCGAGCGCGGAGTGCGTCTCGCCGTCGACACCAGCGGCGCGGCCCTCGCCGCGCTGCTGGCCGACCCCGTCGGTATCGACCTGCTCACCCCGAACGCGGAGGAGCTCGCCGCAGCCGTCGATCGTCCTCTCGCGACTTTCGGCGAGGTCGTCGATGCCGCACGCGAGATCATCGGCCGCGGCGTCGAGACCGTCGCGGCCAGCTTGGGCGGAGACGGGCTGCTCGCCGTCACGGCCGAGCGCGCGGTCTTCGCCCGCGCCGAGGCCCCGTACGTCGCCAACACCGCGGGGGCCGGCGATGCCGCTCTCGCCGGTTTCCTCCTCGGCCTCACGCGTGCTCCCGCGGCGAACGCTTCCGGGGCCGACCCGCTCGCCGTCGCGGCCGCATCGGCCGCCGAGTGGGGCGCCCACGCCGTCGCGCACGCGTCGACGCTCGTGGCGGGGCCGCCGCTCGGCATCCGGGCTCTCGTCGAGACCTCGCCGGAGCTCGATCGCCCGCTCACCCCGGAGGACGCCGCATGAACCTCGCGCCCGTGCTCGCCGCCGTCGGTGATCCGTCCCGTGTGCGCACGCGCGCCATCGACCGGGTCGCGTACGCCAACGATGCCTCGCACTACCTGCTGACGCCCGAGGCGGTCGTGATCGCGTCGGATGCCGCCGAGGTCGGCGCCGTGATGCGCGCGGCGACGGCGTCGGGCACGCCCGTGACCTTCCGCTCCGGGGGCACGAGCCTGTCGGGGCAGTCGGCCGGGTCGGGCCTGCTGGTCGATGTGCGGCAGGGATTCGGGCGCATCGACGTGCTCGACGGCGGCCGGCGCGTGCGCGCGCAGCCGGGGGCCACCGTGCGCCAGGTCAACGCGCGGCTCCTGCGGCACGGGCACCGCCTCGGCCCCGATCCCGCGAGCGAGGCCGCGTGCACCATCGGCGGAGTCGTCGCCAACAACTCCAGCGGCATGGCGTGCGGAACGGTCGAGAACTCGTACCGCACCCTCGAATCGGTCGTGCTGGTACTGGCATCCGGAACCGTCGTCGACACCGCCGACCCCGACGCCGATCGGCTGCTCGCCCAGCGCGAGCCCGCGCTCGTCGACGAGCTCATGCGGCTGCGCGAGCGGGTGGTGTCGGACCCTGCGAGCGTCGCGCTCATCGAGCGGCAGTTCGCCATGAAGAACACCATGGGCTACGCCCTCAACGCCTTCGTCGACTTCGACACCCCCGCCGCCCTGCTCGCCCACCTGGTCGTCGGCTCGGAGGGGACGCTCGCGTTCGTCGCCGAGGCGACCTTCCGCACCGTGCCGATCCGACCCGCGATCGCCACGACCCTCGCGGTGTTCCCGACGCTCGACGCCGCCACGCGGTCTCTTCCCGCGCTGGTCGCGACGGGCGCGGCGACCCTGGAGCTGATGGATGCCACCTCGCTCCGCGTCGGCCAGCGTCTGGCCGGGACTCCCGCCGCGATCCACGGCTTCGACGCGACGACCCAGGCGGCGTTGCTCGTGGAGTATCACGCCGACGACCTCGAGACCCTGCGCGCGCTCGCCGAGAGTGGATCGCACGTGCTGGGGGAGCAGGACCTGCGCACCCCCGCGGTCTTCTCGAGCGACGCCGCCGACCGCGCGGCCGCGTGGACCTTCCGCAAGGGCCTCTACGCCTCGGTCGCCGGCGCCCGCCCGAGCGGCACCACGGCCCTGCTCGAAGACGTGGTCGTGCCCGTCGAACGCCTCGCCGACACCTGCGGGGGGCTCCAGGAGCTGTTCGCGCGCTACGGCTACGCCGACAGTGTGATCTTCGGTCACGCCAAAGACGGCAACATCCACTTCATGCTCACCGACCGGTTCGAGGGCGCGAAGGCCCTCGGCCGCTTCGAGGGGTTCACCGACGCGATGGTCGACCTCGTGCTCGACGCGGGTGGCAACCTCAAGGCCGAGCACGGCACGGGTCGCGCGATGGCGCCCTACGTGCGGCGGCAGTACGGCGACGAGCTGTACGACGTGATGGTGCGGCTCAAGCGCCTGCTCGACCCCCGCGGCATCCTGAACCCGGGTGTCATCATCGACGACGACCCGGCCGCGCACATGCGAAACCTCAAGACGCCGGTGTCGATCGAGCCCGAGGCCGACCGCTGCGTGGAGTGCGGATACTGCGAGCCGGTGTGCCCGAGCCGCTCGCTCACCCTCACCCCGCGCCAGCGCATCGTCGTGCGGCGCGCGTCGACCGCCGCTCGCGAGCGCGGTGACGGAGCGCTCGTCGCGGAGCTCGAGAAGGACTACGACTACGACGGCGTGCAGACCTGCGCGGTCGACGGCATGTGCCAGACGGCGTGCCCCGTGCTCATCAACACCGGCACGCTCATGAAGCGCTTCCGCCGCGAAGACGCCAACCCCGTGCTCGCCGCCGGCTGGTCGGCTGCGGCGACGGGGTGGGGCGCGGTGACGCGTGCGGGGTCTGCGGCCCTCTCGGTCGCCTCCGTGCTGCCCACGCCGGCGGTGCGGGCGGTGACGGATGCCGCGCGCGCGGTGCTCGGCACCGACACGATGCCCCGCTACGCGGACGAGCTGCCCGGCGGCGGAGCGTCGCGGAAGGCCT
The DNA here is from genome assembly GCF_007679045.1 of Microbacterium sp. BH-3-3-3. Classification (GTDB taxonomy): domain Bacteria; phylum Actinomycetota; class Actinomycetes; order Actinomycetales; family Microbacteriaceae; genus Microbacterium; species Microbacterium algihabitans. The sequence goes on from NZ_VEFS01000002.1 coordinate 39,740, forward strand.
TGGGTCGGGTGGTCGGCGCCGTGGGGGTCGAGCCGAGCGCGGTGTTCCTGCCGGCGTGCGTCGGGAGCATGTTCGGACCCGCCTCCTCCGACGGCATCGGCGCGACCGAGGCGTTCGCGCGGCTGCTCGAGCGGGCGGGGGTCTCGGCGATCGTGCCCGAGGGGATCGATGCGCTGTGCTGCGGCACGCCGTGGTCGTCGAAGGGGTACGCGAAGGGCCACGCGACGATGTCGGCCCGCGTCCGGGCGGCGGTGGCCGCGGCCTCCCGCGGGGGCGAGCTGACGGTGGTGTGCGACGCCTCCAGCTGCACCGAGGGCTTCGCGGCGACCCTGCGCGACGAGGGAGTGAGGGTGGTGGATGCCGTGGCCTTCGCGGCATCCGCTCTGCTTCCGCACCTCGAGCCCAGGCCGGTGGCCGAGCTGCTGGCTCTGCACCCGACGTGCTCGTCGACGCAGCTGGGCATCGACCCTGCCCTGCGCGCGCTGGGCGAGGCCGTGGCGGCCGAGGTGCGCGTGCCCGACGCGTGGGGCTGCTGCGCCTACGCGGGGGACCGGGGCATGCTGCATCCGGAACTCACCGAGGCGGCCACGGCCCCCGAGGCGGCCGAGGTCGCCGGGCTCGGTGCCGATGCCTTCGCGTCGTGCAACCGCACCTGCGAGCTGGGCATGACGAAGGCGACGGGCGAGACGTACGTGCACGTGCTGGAGCTGCTGGAGCGCGCGACGCGCTAGCAGCGCAGCGGGTCCGGAAGATGGTCACCCCCTCTCCGTTGTGAGAGGGGGTGACCATCTGCAGAGGTGCTGTGCCGGTCAGGCAGCCATCACGCCGTAGCGCCGGTGGCCCTTGACGTCGTAGCGGTCCAGCATCATGACCTTCGACCACACCTGGGCGAAGTCGCGGACGAATCTCTCCTGTCCGTCGGTGCCGGCGTAGGCGTCGGCGATCGAGCGCAGCTGCGCGTTCGAGCCGAACACGAGGTCGTTCCTCGAGGCCCGCCAGCGTGCCTCACCGGTCGCCTGGATGCGGCCGGTGAAGGTCGACGCGGTGTCGTCGTCTTTCGTCCAGACCAGATCCGTGTCGGTCAGGTTGACGAAGAAATCCGTCGTCAGGACGCCGACGCGTTCCGTGAAGACACCTGTATCGGACCCGTCCCAGTTCGCGCCGAGGACGCGCAGGCCTGCGGTCAGGACGGTCCACTCGGGTGCGGTGAGCGTGAAGAGGTTCGCCTTGTCGAGGAACGCCGCCTCGGGGGCGACGCCGGGCGCGAACTGGTCGAATCGCTCCGACACGAAGTTGCGGAAGCCGTCCGCCACGGGCCGGAGCCACTCGAACATCTCGATGTCGGTGAGTTGCTGCGTCGTGTCGACGCGACCCGGGGTGAACGCGACGTCGACGTCGGAGCCCGCCGCCCGCGCCGCCCGCTCCACGGCGGCCGTGCCGGCGAGCACGATCAGGTCGGCAAGCGACACCTGCCGCCCGCCCGACGACGCGGCGAACTCCGCTTGCACCGACCGCAGCGCGTCGACCACCGGGATGGTGCGGCGGTTGATCGCCCAGTCCTTCTGGGGCGAGAGGGCGAGACGGCCACCGTTCGCACCGCCGCGCTTGTCGCTGTCGCGATAGGTCGACGCGGCGGCATAGGCCGTGTAGACGAGGTCGGACACGGACGCCCCCGTCGCGATGACGGCCTCTTTGAGGCTCGCCACATCCGCCTCGTCGAGGGCGGTTCCCTCGGCGTCGGGCAGGGGATCCTGCCAGAGCAGGTCGTCGGCGATGGTGACCTCGGGTCCGAGGTAGCGGTGCTTCGGGCCCATGTCGCGATGCGTGAGCTTGTACCAGGCCTTCGAGAACGCCAGCGTGAAGAGGTCGAAGTCGGCCAGGAAGCGTTCGCACACGGCCCGGTACGCCGGGTCGACCTTCAGGGCGATGTCCGAGGTCATCATCATCAGCGGGTTCATCTGCCCGGGCACGTGCGCGTCGGGGGTCTTCGGCGCGTTCGGGTCGGTGGGAGTCCACTGCAGGGCGCCGGCCGGGCTCTTCGTCTGCTCCCAGTCGAACGCGAACAGGTTCTCGAGGTAGGTGTTGTCCCACTGGATCGGGTTCGGGGTCCAGCTGCCCTCGATGCCGTTGGTCGAGGTGTTCTCGGCGTTGCCGCTGCCCACCGGGTTGTGCCATCCGAGACCCATCGACTCGATCGGCGCCAGCTCGGGCGAGGGGCCGATCTTCGACGCGGGTACCTGGCCGTGGCTCTTGCCGAACGCGTGGCCGCCGGCGATCAGCGCGACGGTCTCCTCATCGTTCATCGCCATGCGGGTGAAGGTGATGCGGATGTCGCGCGCCGAGCCCATCGGGTCGCCGTTGGCGTACGGTCCCTCGGGGTTGACGTAGATCAGGGCTTGGTGCGAGGCGGCCAAGGGGCTCTGCAGGTCGTAGTCCGCGTCGCCGTTCTCGCCGTGCCAGCGTTCGTCACGACTGACCATCTCGTCGGGGCTCTGAACGTTGTGCGGGTTCCAGACCTCGGGGCCCCACCAGGTGCCGTCGTCGGGCTCCCACGCATCGAGTCGTCCTCCGGCGAAGCCGTAGGTCGGCAGTCCCATCAACTCGAGCGAGCAGTTGCCGGTCAACACCATGAGGTCGGCCCACGACAGCGCGTTGCCGTACTTGTGCTTGATCGGCTGCAGCAGACGGCGGGATTTGTCGGTGTTGCCGTTGTCCCACCAGCTGCCGATCGGTGCGAATCGCTGCATCGCCGTTCCCGCCCCGCCGCGTCCGTCGGCGATGCGGTACGTGCCCGCGGCGTGCCAGGCCATGCGGATCATCTGCGGGCCGTAGTTGCCGTAATCCGCCGGCCACCAGTCGACCGAGGTGGTGAGCAGTTCTTTGATGTCGGCCTTGAGCGCGTCGAGATCGATCGTGGCGAACGCCGCCGCGTAGTCGAAGTCGGCACCGAGCGGGTCGGCGGCGACGCCGTTGCGGTGCAGCAGCTCGACCTTCAACCGCTGCGGATACCAGCCGTCGAGGCTCGGCGCCTGGCCGAAGGTGCCGCCGAGGTGATCGCCGCCGGCCGGGAGATCGCCGGCCATGTGGTAGCTGCAGGTATTGGTCCTGTCATCCGAGCTCATGGGTGCTCTTTCTGGTCTCGAGGGGGGAGAGCAACTTCGTCGAGTTCGGGTGCGACACGAGGCGGCGGCCGCTCACTCTGTCCGATCAAGAGCCTGAAGATGCGCGATTGAGCCCAGAGTAAGCAGCGTCCGGTGGGCGCGCTACGGACGAGAGAGAACACTCAGCCGATGCGTCGATGGTCCTAAACTGTGCGGCTTGTGTCCGCTGAGCTCGGCTCGGGCGTCGTCGTGGCGGTCGCGTGATCAGGCCGGGGCGAGCCGGAGCGCGCCGGATGCCGTGACCTCGAGCCGCACGGCATCCAGCCCGTCGACGACGAGGTCGGCCGTCAGTTCCTCTTCGGCGGTCGTGCCGGTGAGGGCGATCACCGCGCAGCCGGCGGCGCGGGCGGCGGCGATGCCGGCGGGGGCGTCTTCGACGACGAGGCAGCGGTCCGGCGAGAAACCGAGCCGCTCGGCCGCCAGCAGGAACGGCTCGGGGTCGGGCTTGCCGTTGACCACGTCGTCGACGGTCACGAACACCGCCGGCTTCGCGTAGCCGGCCGCGGCCAGGCGGGCCGTGGCGATCGGCACGGATCCCGAGGTGACGATCGCGCGGCGCTCGGCCGGGACGGCGTCGAAGAAGACGTCGGCCCCGCGGATGGGCTGCAGGCCCACGGCATCGGTCACCTCGAGGTCGGTGACGTGCGCGAGGGCCTCCGCGTGGCGATCGGCGGGGAGCAGGGCCCCCACGAGGGTGCGTGCGGGCTGGCCGTGGTTGGCGTGCAGCGCCTCCATCGACACCTCGAAGTGCTCGGCGAAGCGACGCCAGGAGCGCACGACGGATGCCGTGGAGTCGACGAGCGTGCCGTCGAGGTCGAAGAGCACGGCGTCGAACTCGCGGGAGAAGATCTCGGCGTCAGCGGGCACCGGACGTCGGATGCCGAGTGCGGGTAGCACGCGCGCGAGCTGCTGCGCGGTCGAGAGCTCGGCGTCGACGCCGAGCACTTCGATCGCCGGGGCGACGGCGGGGGTGTCGGGGCGGTGCGCGTCGCGGGCGGCGGCTCGATCGGCGCGACGGGAGGCCAGCACGGACGGGTCTCCGTCGACGTGCACGACGACGGGCGCGGTGGGGAAGAACGCATCGCGCAGCGCCTGCCACTCGTCGCCCCCCGCGAGCTCGGCGCTGAAGGGCGCCACCACGACGACGCGCCCTGCGGTCGAGAGCACGTCGGCCGCCGTCGCACGCAGCGCCGCGTACCGGCCGGCTCGGATCTCGGCCGCGAAAGGCGAGGTGAGCCAGTGGCCGCCCAGCGCATCGGCGGGGAGGGCGTCGAGCAGGGGAGTCGTCACGCTGTCGAGGTCGACGAGCGCAGCACCGAGCTCGGCGGCGATCGCGCGGCCCAGGGTGCTCTTGCCGCTGCCGGCGGGTCCGGCGACGACGACGGCGAGCGAATCGGGTATTTGACACGGCGACGGCATACCCCCACCATAGACGTAGCAAGTCACCGGTGTCATGCTTGAAATTCCGGGACTCGAAGAAGTTCCGGAAAGGACGGCCGCTCATGCAAGACACCGGTGTCACGGCATTCGCCCCCGCTGATGTTCCCGCCGCTGCGCCGCCGCGCCTGCACGGGGGGATCGACCTCGGCAGCACGGGCGTGAAGATGCTCGTCATCGACGACCACGGCACCGAGATCGCCAGCGCCCAGGTGCCCACCCCGTGGCGCGTGGGCGAGGGCGGAACGACCGACATCGACGCCGACGACCTGCTCGCCGCCGTCCGCGCGCTCGTCGGACTCGTCGACGCCCAGCTCGCGCCGCTCACGCCCGAGCCGCTGGCCTCGCTGGCCGTCGCGGGCATGGGCGAGACCGGGATCCTCATCGACGCCGACGGTCGCGCCGTCGCCCCCGGCTTCGCGTGGTTCGATCCGCGCGGGTGGGAGCAGATCGCGGTCTTCCCGGATGCCGTGCGCACCGAGTTCGCCGGACGCACGGGCCTGCCGCTCGGCGCGCAGGTGAGCGTCGCGAAGCTCGCCTGGCTGCGCGACCAGGGCACCTCGCTCGCGGGCCTGCGCTGGCTCGACCTGCCCGAGTTCGTCGTCGCGGCCCTCGGCGGCGACGTCGCCCTCGAGTTCTCGCTCGCCTCGCGCACGGGCCTCATCGACCAGGACTCCGGCGCCGCCTGGCCCGCGATGCTCCACGCACTCGGCGTCGACGCCGACCTGCTGCCGCCGCTGCGCGGAGGCGGTCTGCCCTGGGGTACGGCATCCGACGCCTTCGGCCCGCGACTCGCGGGCGCCGCGCTCACCGTCGCCGGCCACGACCACCTCGTCGCCGCGCAGGCCAACGGCACGCTCGACGCCGACGGCTACCACGTCTCGCTCGGCACCGCCGAGGTGCTGCTGCGCGTTCTCGACGAACCCCTCGGCTTCGCGGCGCGGCAGCGTCTGGCCGACGCCCTCATCAACGAGGTGCGTCACGTCGTCCCCGGCAAGCACGTGCTCGTCGCCGGAGTGAAGACCGGCCTGCTGCTGCGGCGCGCCCTGCACGCCGCGGGCATCAGCGACCGCGCCGGGCGCGACGCCCTCGACGCCGCCGTCATGGCTCTGCCGTACGAGGGAGAGCTCCCCGCCGGCGCGATCGAGGTCACCGGTGCGCGCAACGACGACGGCGTGCTGCGCCTGACCCTGCACACCGAGGCGTCACCCGCGGAGATCTTCGGTGCGGTGCTGCGGCACAGCAACGACGAGGTCGCCGCCCTCATCGAGGCCATGGACCGCGAGGTCGCGCCGGCGACCCGCTCCACCCTCACCGGCGGCTGGGCGGGCATGGCGAGCGTCCGCCGCGCGCGCGCCGAAGTGCTTCCCGATCCGTCCCTGTCCACCCGTGAGCAGGACGTCGCGTGGGGAGCCGCCGACATGGCGCGGCGCCTCGTCTCGGCATCCGTCCCCTCCTGACTTCCCACCCGCCGCGCCCGTCCCGATCGGACGCGCGAACAGACCCCAGAGAAGAGAGATCATGAACGAACTCACCACGCTCGAGCGCCGCGCGCTCCAGTCGATCAGCACCCCCGAGGGGCACATGCTCATCGTCGCCGCCGACCAGCGCAACGGCATGAAAGCCGCCATCAAGGACGCCCCGAACGGCTCCGACGCGATCTCGCGCGAAGAGCTCGCCGAGGTGAAGGCCGACCTCGTGCGCCACCTCGCCAACCACGCACCGGCCATCCTGCTCGACCCCGAGGTCGCGCTGCCCCAGATCGTCGACGACGGTGTGCTCGACCGCGACACCGGGCTCGTCGTGGGCCTGGACGCCTCGGGCTTCGAGACCGTCGACGGCCTGAAGTACACCCGCTTCGTGCCGGGTGTCACCCCTCGCACGGTGCGCGACATGGGCGGCACCGTAGCCAAGATGCTGTACTACACCCGCCCCGACAAGCAGGATGCCGACTCCCGCGTCGCGCAGGAGATCCGCGACCTGGTGCAGGCGTGCGACGACGAGGGACTGCTGCTCATCGTCGAGCTGCTGACCTACCAGCTCGAGGACGAGAGCGACGAGGAGTACAAGGCGAAGTTCGCCGACCTGGTCGTCGACGGGGCCGCGCTCGCCGTGGCGTGCGGCTCGAAGATCCTCAAGCTCCAGTACCCCGGCTCCGCCGAGGCGAGCGCCCGTGTGACCGAGGTCGCCCAGGGCGTGCCGTGGGCCGTGCTGTCGGCCGGCGTTGACCACGAGACCTTCATCGAGCAGGTGCGCACCGCCGTCGCGAACGGCGCCTCGGGTGCCATGGCCGGTCGATCGCTCTGGAAGGACAGCCTCTCGATCGACGCCGCTCGTCGCGAGGAGCTGCTCTCGGGTCGTGCCCTGCCGCGTCTGCGCGAGCTCGCCGACGCCGTCGACGGGCGCTGAGATGACCTCGCCCGCGCGGCGGTCGATCCCTCCGCGGGTGCACGCGGGGGAGGGTCGGTGCGCCGCCGCGCGGGCGGGGTGCCCCTCGCCACGCGAGGCCGCGCCGACACGGGGGCACGCAGACCGGCGGATAGGGTGGCGATTCGACCCCGTCCCGCCCATTCACCTCGGAGGTGCCTCGTGACGACCATGCGCGATGTCGCCCTGCGCGCGGGCGTCAGCACCAAGACCGTGTCGCGCGTGTTCAACGACGACCCCCATGTGCTCCCCGACACGCGCGCGCTGGTCGAAACCGCGATGCGCGAGCTGAACTACGTGCCCAACGCACTCGCGACCACCTTCCGCGCGGGGCGCGCCTCGGTGATCGGAGTGGCCGTCCCCGACGTCGTCGACCCGTTCTTCGCCGCGATCGCGCGTGCCGTCGAAGACACCGCGCGCAGCCACGGCCTCTCGACGCTCGTGACGAGCCTCGGCGAAGACCCGGATGACGAGAGGCCGGCGCTCGAATCGCTGCTCGGTCGACAGTTGACGGGGCTGGTGATCGCCCCCGTGGGGACCGACCACTCGTGGCTCGAGCGCTGGCGCGGGCACACCCCCATCGTCTTCGTCGACCGCGCCCCGGCGGGTCTGCACACCGACACCTTCACCGAGAACGACGAGGCCGGCGCCCACCTGGCGACGAGCCACCTCGTCTCGCACGGACACCGGCGCATCGCCTACCTCGGCGACCGGGTGCACCTGTCGACCGAGACCAAGCGCATCGACGGCTGGCGCCGCGCGCTCACCGAGGCCGGGATCGAGATCGACGAACAGCTGGTCGTCTCGCAGGTGTCGGACCGTGGGTCCGCGGCATCCGCCCTCGAAGACCTCCGCGCCCTGGCCGAACCGCCCACGGCCCTGTTCTCGGCCAACGCGCGCTCGTCGATGGCGCTCGCCCACGTGCTGCGCGGCGCCCCGATGCCCTTCGTCGGGTTCGGCGACTTCCCGATGGCCGACACGCTGACCCCCTCGGTCACCGTCATCGACCAGGACCCGCGCCGCATCGGCGCGCTCGCTGCCGAGCGGGTGTTCGCACGCCTCGAGCCCGACGCGGGCCTGGGGCTCGACGAGGTGACCGTCATCGACGTCTCACTCGTCGAGCGGGAGTCCTGCGGACTCTGATCGTCGCGGTGCACGCGCAGCGGAGGCGAGCGAGCGCGGCGCCCCCCAACGGCGCCGCACCCGCTGCCGACGACCGGAGCGCATGGCGCATCCGATCTGCGCGAGCGGGGGTCCCCCACGGCCGCCCTGCTCACGGTGGTTTCCATCCAAGCACAGCGACTCGTAAATAGCATCCAATGCATGTTCGTAAATACAACCCCTGACGTGCCGAAGGGTGACGTCTAGGATCGACACGTGGGTCGCGGCGCTGTCGGACCGCCCTCGCGGTACTCCCGCCGAGTGGTGGCGAATGTGGATCGCCTCCGTCAGGCCAAGGGCCTCACGGTGGGCGAGCTGCTGACGCGCGCCGGCATGACGAAGAGCTACTACCAGTCGCGCGCCGGCTTCTCTCTGCCCTACAACACGAACGACATCGAGGCGCTCGCCGCGGCCCTCGGAGTGAGCCCCGAAGAGCTTGCCAACCCGGCTGCCGCGCCCCGCATCGAGATGCGCGTACCGGCGGGTCCGATCGCCGAACGCGTGCGACGTCTCATCGCGAGCCACGGCTCACGAGAGTCGGATCTCCTCGCCGTTCTCGACGGCATCGACCCGGCCCTGGCCGAGAGCGCGCGGGCGCTGCTCGCCGCGACGACCAACACGGTCGTGCTCGACGAAGAAGTGCTGCGCGCCGTCACCGAATGGGCGGACGTGCCGGCCGAATACCTCACCGACTACACCGACGAGACGGTCACCGATCGCACCGAGGCGGAGCTCGAACTGCGCGGGGCGATGCGCGAGGCCGGGGCCAGCAGCATTCAGTTCCGGGCCCTCGGCGAGATGTCCCCCGACGCGTTGCGCGCCATCGCCCGCTCGCTGCGCGGCAGGCCGCCCGCGACGTGAGCGGACGCACGGGGGAACGGTCGTGAACGAGTCGGACGAGATCCTCACTCGCGTGCGTGAGCGCGGAGACGCGGCGTTCCGCCGCGCCGCACTGACCCCGGGGATGACCTTCGACGACGTCGTCGCGGCGGTCGAGAAGGCCCTCGAGATCCGCTTGACCATCGTGCCCGAGATCGACACGGCGCACTGGGGCACGATGACCGGCTTCCTGGCGTATTTCGCCGATCGGCGCGAGGGCAGCATCCACGTGCGGGCCTCGGATGCCACCGTCTACAGCCAGTTCGCCGCCTCGCACGAACTGGGGCATCTTCTCGATGACGCGCACTGCTCGGGGGCGCTGCACGAGCGCTCCGCGGCGTCGCCCCACGCCGCTCCCGGCCTCACGACTCCGGAATACGAGGCGGAACTCGTCGCGGAGCACGTCGCTCACCGCATCGCGCGTCTGCTGTACGCCTCGCCGAGGGTGGCCGAGTCGTCATGGTGACGGTGCTGCTCATCGATGCGGCGCTCGCGGGGTTGCTCCTCGTGGTGGTGCTGCGAGCGCGGGTCGCGTGGCAGCAGCCGCGGGCACGCATCGCGTGGCTCGCCGCCGCGGTCGGTGTGGTGGCGCTGCTCACCCAGGGCACGGTGGTGCCGCTCGAGGTGCTCGACGGTGCACTCGGGGGCACGAACGTGCTGAAGCTGGTGCAGAACGTGCTCACGATGGTCGCGCTGTGGCTCGGCGTGCAGGCGGGCACCGCCCCGGTGACCGCCCGCGTGCGCACCCTGCGGTGGCGTGTGCCGATCGTGCTCGGCGTCGTGTTCGTCGTCGTCTTCTTCGCCGCCATGCCCGACAGGACCGCGTCGTCGTTCTTTTTCTTGGAAGAGGCCGCAGCCACCTCGACCGGCGCCTGGTTCTACGGCGTGGTTCACATGGCCGGGATCGCCTTCGTCGGGGCGCTGCTCTGCGCGTCGGCGAGGGTGTCGCTGACGCGCACGCGGGTGTTCTTCCGCCTCGGTGCCGTGGGGATCGTGGCGGGATGCGTCAGCGAGATCGTCGATCTGACCCTCACGCGCTTCTTCGCCCCGAACGCCGTCGTCAGCGCCCTGTTCGACCCGCTGTTCTACCTCGGTGTCGTCTCGTTCGTCATCGGGATCTTCGTGGCCTCGAGGACCACCACCGCGATCCACCGACGTGGCGAGACGTTGCTCGCGCGTGTCGACGAGGTCGCTCGTGAACGCGGTGTGAGCATGCCGCCGGGGCTCGCCGCCGATGCGGTCGCCGACACGCGTCTGCACGCTCTGCGGGTCGCGATCGAAGACGCCGCCATCGCCACCTCGACGCCGCTCGCGGCCGATCAGCGCGCCCTGCTCGACGACGTCGACGCCCACCTCACCCGTCAGACCTCGGGAGCTCGCTCATGATTCGTTCGCTCGCCATCGGCGCCGGTGCGACCGCCGCGACGGTCGCCCTCGCGCACACCGCCCTCGCCGGGTACGTCGCGCGGAGGCTGATCGCACCGCGCGCACCAAAGGTGTTCTCGCCCGCCCTGATCAAGGGCGACACCGTCTCGGTCCCCGCCACGGCCGACAGTCTGCAGCCGGGCACCTACGGTCTGCGGCTCGACGACGGGTCGCACCTGAGGGTCGGCGAGGTGGTCCGCACCGACGGCGACCGCGTGGTGCGCACCGTGCTCGAACGTCCCTCGGGTCTCGCAGACGGCGAGGTGATCGCCGCGTGGACCTCGCAGAACATCGGCGCCCCCGAAGACGTCGGTCCCACACGGCACGTGTCGATTCCGCTCCGCCGCGGCGGGGTGGCCGAGGCGTGGGAGATCGGCGACGAGGCCACGGCCGACGGGCGGTGGACCATCCACGTGCACGGCCTGCGCTCGAGCCGCAACGGTGCGCTGCGGTCGGCTCCGGCGACCGTCGACGCCGGGTGGATATCGCTCGTCGTGTCGTACGCCGGCGACGAGGAGTGCGCCCCCGCCGACACCCTGCCCTCGACGCTCGGCACGCGCGAGTGGCGCGACGTCGACGACGCCATCGCCTACGCGGTGGAACGCGGGGCACGCGAGATCGTGCTCGTGGCCTGGTCGATGGGCGGCACCATCGCGATGCTCGCGGCGGAGCAGTCGGCCCATCGCGACGCCCTCGTCGGGCTCGTGCTCGTCGCCCCGGCGCTGGACTGGACGCGCATCGTCGAGAACGCCGTGGCATCCGCTCACCTGCCGCGCACCGTGGCGGCCGCTTCGATGCGCGTGCTCGGCAGCCCCGTGGGTGCCCGTGCCCTCGGCCTCGTCGAGGCCGTCGACGCCCGCGCGCTGACCTGGGTCGGACCGCAGCGCCCGGGTCCCGGCATCCCGACCCTCATCGTGCACAGCAGGGTCGACCCGGTGGTGCCGTTCTCGGGGTCGGTCGCCTACGTCGAACGGCATCCGGATGCCGAGCTCCTGGCGTTCGACGCCACCGGACACTGCAACGAGGCCAACCAGGAGACCGAGCGCTTCCACGACGGGATCGCCGGGTGGTTGCGGCGTCTCTGAGAGGACGAGGGTCGCTGAGATCGTCGGAGGTCCCTGGGCTTGTGGAAGGCCCCTGAGCCTGTCGAAGGTCCCTGAGCCTGTCGAAGGTCCCTGAGCCTGTCGAAGGGACCGGCAAGGAGCGGGGGCCGATAGCTCCGACAGGCTCAGCCACCTGCGTTCGCGGGACTCACGCGCCGTTGACTTCGGCGATCGCGCCACGGGCGCCGCGCGCGGCCAGCGACGCGCGCGCCGCCAGGTAGGCCTCGCGCAAGCGCGGGTTCTGCCCGAGGTCGCCGAAGACCGGCGCGTAGTCGAGCAGTCTTGCGGGATCGTCCGCGACGATCGCGCGCAGCTCGTCGAGACGACTGTCGACGGCCGGGGTCTGCTCGCCCGACTCGGTCCGCCCCTCGAGGAAGACGCTCCAGCCCGCGAGCACGAGGGCCGCGTGGTCGATGCGTCCGCCCGAGGCGAGCTGCTCGCGCACGACGGGCAGCAGGAACTTCGGCAGGCGGTCCGAGCCGTCGACGACCTGACGCGCGAGGGTGTCGCGGATCGCCTCGCTGCCGAAACGGGCGATGAGCTGGTCGCAGTACGCGTCGAGGTCGATCCCCGGAACCGCACGCAGCGTCGGGATCGCCTCGTCGTGCATGTAGCCCTGCAGGAAGTCGATGAACAGCGGGTCGGTGCACACCTCGTGCACGTAGTGCGTGCCCGAGAGGATGCCGAGGTAGCTCATCGCCTGGTGCGAGGCGTTGAGCAGGCGCAGCTTCATCAGCTCGTAGGGCTCGACGTCGTCGACGAGCTGCACCCCGACCTCGTCGAACGGCGGACGGCCGGCGGGGAAGGCGTCTTCGAGAACCCACTGCTCGAACGACTCGCTGCGCACCGGCCAACGGTCGCGGATGCCGAACTCCGAGGCGATCGCGTCGCGCGTCTCGTCGGTGGTCACGGGGGTGATGCGGTCGACCATCGAGTTCGGGAACGACACGTTCTCGGCGATCCAGCCCGACAGCGCGGCGTCGCGCCGCTCGGCGAAACCGAGCAGGGCGGCGCGGGCGACGTGTCCGTTGCCCTGGATGTTGTCGCACGACATGACGGTGAAGGCCGGGATGCCGGCATCCCGGCGTCGACGGAGAGCCTCGGTGAGCAGGCCCATGACGCTGCGCGGAGGGGTCGCTCCGTCGAGGTCGGCCAGGGTCGCCTCGTCGCGCGGGGCGTAGTCGCCGGTGGCGTCGTCGATGCCGTAACCACCCTCGGTGATGGTGAGCGAGACGATCGCGGTGTCGGGGTCGGTGAGCTTGGCGACGACCGCCTCGGGGTCGTCGGGCACGAAGAGGTACTCGACGATCGAGCCCACGACGCGCGCCGCGGAGGTGCCGTCGGGGGCGGTGGTGACGAGGGTGTAGAGGTCGTCTTGCGCGGCGAGGGCATCGCGCATGGCCGCGTCGAACGACAAGACCCCGACCCCGCACAGGCCCCACTCGGTGTGGCCGGCTTCGAGCAGGCGGTCGAGGTACATGGCCTCGTGCGCCCGGTGGAAGCCGCCCACACCGAAGTGCACGATGCGCGAGCGCACGGCCGACCTGTCGTACGTCGGAACGGAGACGTTCGCCGCGAGGGAGGGGAGGGCGGCGGCGGTGAGGTCGGTCATGCGGGGCTCCGTGGTTCGTGGAGAGGGGCGGGTGCGCGAGTCCGGTGGCTGAGCCTGTCGAAGCCTCCGCGCGGGAGGGGCAGGTGGTCCCGGGCCCTTCGACAAGCTCAGGGACCTGGGGTTGCGCGAGTCCGGGGGCTGGTGGTCCCGGTCCCTTCGACAGGCTCAGGGACCTGGTGTTGCGGGAGCCCGGTGGGTCCCGGCCCTTCGACAGGCTCAGGGACCTGGTGTGGAGGGAGGGGTGGGCGGGTTCGGGGCGGATTCCGTCGTTCGGGGCGGGATTTTCTCGCCCCGAACAACGAAACCCGCCCCAAACCGAGAGGAGAGGGGCGGATGCCGGGACCCGGGCAGTCGCTCCGGATCCCGGCATCCGGGATTCATCTCGCGTGAGGGGTCACTTGGTGTCGCTTGGGAGCGGCCCAGGCGACCGTTTGTGACCCCTCACGCGAGAGGGGTGTCGATCAGCAGCTGGACTTGTACACCGCGTCCTTGCCGTCGGTGTCGATGTTGTCCTTGGTGAGGATGGTGAAGCCGGTCTGGATCTTGGCTTCGGTGGGCTCGCCCTTGAGGGCGGCGATGGCCTGCTGCACGCCGTCCTGGCCGATGGTGGCGGGCTCCTGCGCGACGAGGGCCTGCACGGTGCCGGCCTCGAGGGCCTTCACCTGCGCGGGACCAGCGTCGAAGCCGACGATCGTGACCTGACCCTGCTTGCCGGCCTGCTGCACACCCGTGGCGGAGCCCTCGGCGGCGAACAGGTTGGCGGCGAAGATGCCGACGATGTCGGGGTCCTTCTGCAGGGCCGCGGTGACGATCTCGGCGGCGGTGGAGGGCTCGTTGTGCGAGTACTGCACGCCCACGGAGCTGAACTTGCTGTCCTTGGCGACGGCGTCTTCGAAGCCCTGGGCACGCGCGTCGGTCGTCGACACACCCGGGTCGGTCGAGACGACGAGCACCTTACCGCCGTTGGGGTTGGCCTTCTGGATCGCCTCGAACGCCGCGGCGCCGCCGCCGTTGTTGTCGGAGGAGATCTGCGAGACCGCGCCGGAGGGGTCTTCCAGCGTCGTGTCGACGAGGACCACCTTGATGCCGGCGGCCTCGGCCGCCGCGATGGGCGCCTGCATGGCGGACACGTCGGTGGGGGCGATCAGCAGCGCGTCGGGCTTGGAGGCGACGACGGCGTCGACGATGGGCTTCTGCAGGGTCGGGTCGAACTTCTCGGGGCCCTGCGTGGTGACGGTCGCGCCTTCCTTCTCTGCCTCGGCCTGGATGCCGCACTGCATGGAGATGTAGAACTCATCTCCGGCGACGCCCTGCACGAACGCGATCTTGTAGCCGCCGTCGGATCCGCCGGACGCGCCGCCCGACGCCGAGCCGCCCGAGCAGCCCGCGAGGGTGAGGGTCGCCGCCACACCGAAGACCGCCAGCGCGGTCGCCTTGTTGTTCCACTTCATTGTGATCACCGTTCTTGTTTCGAGTACTGCTGTCGGGTTGGTAAGGGATGGAGAGGGAATGGATGCCGCCGCGGCTCAGCCGCGCCGACCTCCGCTGAGGAATTTGCGCCAGAGGCCCTGCGAGTTGCCGCGGGTGGCGGCGGTGCGGCGCACCTGGTCGACGTAGACCGCCGTGATCAGCACCGCGCCCACCGCGACCTGCTGCCAGAAGGGCTGCACGCCCGTGATGACGAAGCCGTTCTGCAGCACCGCGGGGATGAACAGGCCCACGACGGTGCCCATGATCGTGCCGACGCCGCCGAAGAGCGAAGTGCCGCCGATCACGACGGCCGCGATCACGTTCAGGTTGGTCTGCGACTGCCCCGCGATCGCGGTGGTCGAGAACTGCGAGAGCGACAGGATGCCGCCGAGCCCGGCCAGGGCGCCGGAGATCGTGTAGATCTTGATCAGCTGCGCGTCGACCTTCACACCGACCCGGCGGGCGGCGATCTCGCTCGATCCGACGGCCAGCGTGTAGAGGCCGAACTTCGTGTAGTGCAGCACGATCGCGCCGATCACGACGACCACGAGCGCGATGACGCTGATGATCGGGACGGTGCCGAAGACGTTGCCGTAGCCGATCGAGACGGTCAGCACGGTGGGCACGTCGCGCACGTCGACGCCACCGGTGAGGATCTGCGCGAGGCCGAGCGCCATGCCGAGCGAGCCCAGCGTGACGATGAGCGGCGGGATCTTGGCCTTCGCGATGAGGAAGCCGTTCAGAAGCCCCCAGCACACGCCGCTCAGGACGGCGACGATGATGCCGACGGTGGCGACGCCCCAGCCTTCGCCGCCGAGGGCGCGCATCGTCAGCGCCGACACGACGCCGGAGAAGACGAGGACGGAGCCGACCGAGAGGTCTATGCCGGCGGTGATGATCACGTAGGTCATGCCGACCGCGAGCACCGCGAGGATCGAGGCGTTCTGGATGATCAGGCGGAAGTTCGACCACTGCGCGAAGGACTCGGGCGCGATGATGCTGAAGACGATGATGATCGCGAGCAGCACCAGGAGGATCTGGAACGCCTGGGTGCGCAGCACCGCGCGGAACGGGTTGACCTTCTGGTTGTCGTCGAACGTGCCGATGGCGACGGTCTCGGTGGGAGGAGTCTTGGTGCTCACTTCTGGTCGTCCTTCGTGACGGCGCCGGTCATGAGTCCGACGAGCTCTTCCATGGAGGTGTCTTTGGCGTTGATGTTGGCGACGCGGGTGCCCAGGCGCAGGACCTGGATACGGTCCGACACGTCGATGACGTGGGGCATCGAGTGCGAGATGAAGACCACGGCGATGCCCTTGTCGCGCACGCGCCGGATGGTTTCGAGCACGTTCTTGGTCTGACGCACGCCGAGCGCAGCGGTCGGTTCGTCGAGGAACACCACTCGCGAGGCCCAGTGCACCGCGCGGGCGATCGCGATCGCCTGGCGCTGGCCGCCGGACATCTCGCCGACGGGGGAGGTGAGGCTGCGGACGGTGGCGCCGAGTTCGTCGAACGCGTCGCGGGAGGCCTTCGCCATGTCCTTGGTCTTCATGAAGCCCAGGGCACCGGCGAGGCCCGGGCGGCGGATCTCGCGGCCCAGGTACATGTTCTGCACCGGGTCGAGGTGAGGGGCGAGCGCGAGGTCCTGGTAGACCGTCTCGATGCCGAGGCCGGAGGCGACCTGGGGGTTCGACATGTCGATGGGCTTTCCGTCGAAGAGGATTTCGCCCTCGTCGATCGCGAGGTTGCCCGAGAGGGCCTTCACGAGCGTCGACTTGCCGGCGCCGTTGTCGCCGATGAGGGCGGTGACCTCTCCGGGGTAGACCTCGAAGTCGACGTTGTGCAGGGCGCGGACGGACCCGAACTGGCGCGAGAGACCCCGCGCCTGCAGCACGGGCGTGGCCGTGGTGGTGCTCATGAAGAAGCTCCTTCGTGGTGGCCGACGCCGCCGGCGGCGGCGTCGGAGACGGTGACGACGAGGTCGGCGCGCTCGCGCCCGCGCTCGACGACGAGGGCGTTGCGCTCGTCGACCTCGCGGACCCAGGCGACGGCTTCGTCGTAGGGGTGGTCGTGGGAGAGTCGGCGCGCGACGAGGCGCTCGCGGCGCGCGGGCGAGTCGATGTCGAGGAACCACACCTCGTCGAGGCGGGAGGCGACGGCATCCCACCCGAACTCGTCGTGGAGCAGGTAGTTGCCCTCGGTGATGACGAGCGGAACTCCCGCGGGGACGAGCACCGCTGAGCCGATGGACTCCTCGAGGGTGCGGTCGAAGCGGGGGGCGTAGACCTCGTGTCCGGCGCGGATGCGATCGAGCAGGGCGATGTAGCCCTCGACGTCGAAGGTGTCGGGAGCCCCCTTGCGGTCGCGACGACCGAGTCGCACGAGTTCTTCGTTGGCGAGGTGGAACCCGTCCATGCCCACGAGCACCGCGTCGTCGCCGAGGGCAGCGAGCAGGGCGTCGCTCACTGTCGACTTGCCCGCGCCGGGGGTGCCGGCCACGCCCAGGATGCGTCGTTCGCCCGACGCCGCGAGCTGCCGGGCACGGGCGACGAGATCGTCGAGGTGCACGGTCGCGGCGGCGGTCGTCGCGTCGTTCTCCGAGGTGTGGGTCACAGCGGTGTGGTCCTTCCGGGCGACGCACCACGGCGGAGTGCTGCGTCGATGAAGCGGGTCCGGCGGGGGTGTCCACCGGTCGAACTCCGGTTACGGTAAGCCCACCGTGACACCGGTGTCAAGGTCCGTGATCAATTCGTCATGACACCGAAGTCATCCGCGTGATTCTGTGGTTATCATGGGCCCCGACGACACTGCCGTCGTCCTCGACTCCCGGACCCGTGAAAGAGCCCACCCATGACCGAATTCACCGACCGCACCATCCTCGTCACCGGAGCCGGTGGCGGCATCGGCGGGGCGACCGTTCGTCACCTCGTCGCCGCTGGCGCGACGGTCCTCGCCGCCGGTCGCGACGCCGACAGCGTCGCCGCGATCAGCGCCGAGACCGGTGCGGAGCCCGTCGTGTTCGACCTCGAATCCGAAGACGAGATCCGCGCGGCCATCGAGGGTCGTGACATCTACGGCGTCGTCAACTGCGGCGGCTGGGGCGGCGAGATCGCGACCCCGATGGACACCGACATCGACGTCTTCGACAAGGTCATGCGCATCAACGCCCGCGGCTCGCTGCTGGTCACCAAGTACGCCTCGCGCGAGATGATCCGCGTCGGCAAGGGCGGGGCGATCGTCAACGTCTCGAGCCAGGCGAGCCTCGTCGCCCTCTCGGGTCACATCTCGTACGGATCGTCGAAGGCCGCCCTCGACAACATCACGCGGGTCTCCGCCCTCGAGCTCGGCGGCTACGGCATCCGCGTCAACAGCGTGAACCCCACGGTCGTCATGACCCCGATGTCGGCCTGGTACTGGGGGCGTCCCGACATCGAGGGCCCCTTCCTCGAGGCCATGCCGCTGCACAAGTGGGCCACCGAAGACGACATCGCGGCCCCGATCGTGTTCCTGCTCGGCGACGGCGCGGGAATGATCTCGGGCGTCTCGCTCCCCATCGACGGCGGCTACTCCAGCCGCTGATCCCGGATGCCGTGAGGCGGCGCCGCGGTGGGCGGCGTCGTCTCGTGGTGAAGTGTTGGCGGCACGCGGGTTCCGGTCCCTTCGACAGGCTCAGGGACCTGGGTGAGGCTCAGGGACCTGGGTGGGGCGGGGGTTCCGGTCCCTTCGACAGGCTCAGGGACCTGGGTGACGCTGAGGGACCTGGGTGGGGCGGGGGTTCCGGTCCCTTCGACAGGCTCAGGGACCTGGGTGAGGCTCAGGGACCTGGGTGAGGCTGATCAGTCGCCGAAGATGCGCCGCAGGTAGGCGTTGCGGAAGACGCCGCGGGGGTCGGCCTCGCGGGCGACCGCGGCGAAATCGTGCGCGCGTGCCAGCGTCGTGAGGATCCGCTCGCCGGGCATGGTGAACGCCTTGCCCCAGTGCGGCCGCGCGTCGAACGGCGCGAGGGCTGCCTCGACGTGCGGAAGGGCCGACAGCACCCCCGCGGTGTCGTTGCGCCACGTGAAGTGGATGGCGAGGACGTCGCGCTGATACGCGGGGCTCAGCCACAGCTCGTCGGCGGCGACCGTGCGCAGCTCGGTCACCAGGAGGTGCTCGGCGAAGCCCGGGGCGATCTCGCGGACGGCCGCGAGGGCCTCGGCCGCCGAGCTCAGCGGAACGAAGTACTCCGACTGGATCTCGTCGCCGTCGCTGGGGAGGGCGTCGGCACGGAAGTGCGGCAGGCGCGTGTGCCACGGGCCGGAGGTGCCGCGCGGCGTCGTGTTGTCGACGGTGCGGATGCTGCCGAGGTGGATGTCATCGCCGACGGCGGTGCCGCCGAGCTCTTCGACCCACGTCGGAGACCCCGTGTCGCTCTTGGCCCAGACCAGGTCGTGCGCGGGGTCTCCCCAGGTCGTGAAGATGCTGACGCTGCGCGAGCCGCCGAGCACGGCGATCGGGTCGGCGATGATGTCGGCCCAAGCGACTCCGGTGTACGCCTGCTGCGTGACGGCGTAGGTCGGTTCGGTGCGCAGCTCGAGGGCCGTCACCACGCCCAGGGCGCCGATGCTGAGCGCGGCGGCGCCGAACCACGGGTGGGCTTCGTCGATGCGGTGCGTGCGGCCCTCGGCATCCATCAGCTCGACGCCCGTCACGGCGCTCGAGAGATTGCCGTTGCGAACGCCTGAACCGTGGGTGCCGGTCGCCGTCGCGCCGGCCACGGAGATGTGGGGGAGTGACCCGAGGTTGTGCAGCGCGCGGCCCTCGGCTTCGAGCACGGGAGCCAGCTGGGCGAAGGTCAGGAGCCCCTCGACACGCGCCCGGTCACCGGAGATGTCGATGCGCGTGGGCATCTTCTCGAGCGACACGAGGGTGGACTCGCTGTCGGCGACGTCGTTGAACGTGTGGCGGGTCGCCTGCACGCGCAGATGATCGGCGGATGCCACGACCTCGGCCAATTCGTCGGGCCCGGTCGGCAGCAGCACCTCGCGGGCACGGTACTGATGGTTGCCCGACCAGGTGGCCCCGGCGGAGCGTGTCTCGATCATCGGTTCTCCTCGCGTCGTCGCTCACCCATCCTGCCCCGGACCTCCGACATCGGGGCGCGGGTGGAGGGTTTCGGGAGGTGTTCCGCGCTCAGCGGGCCGGGAAGAGCGCGGCCTCGAACACGGCCTCGGCCGCGCCCACCAGTAGACGGTTCTCGCCGAGCTCGGCGGCTGCCAGGCGCAGACCCTCCGCGCAGGCGGGGATGGTCTGCGCGCGCACCGCGGCGTCGAGACCGGGCAGGTCGAGGTCGCCGAGGATCGCGAGAAACCCGCCCAGCACGATGACCGCGGGGTTCATCACGTTCGCGGCGTTGGCGAGGGCGGTGGCGAGGATCCGGCGCTGTCGATCGGTCTCGGCCCGCACCGCCGCATCGGTGCTGCGGGTGAGCGCCGCTGCGAGGGCCGCGTCGTCAGCGCCCTCGATGCCGAGCGCTCTCAGCAGCAGCGACCGGCTGACCTCGTCTTCGAGCACCCCCTCGGGCGCGCGACGGTCGTCGGGATCGGCGATGCCGGGCCTGTTCTGCCCGAACTCCCCGGCGTAGCCGCCCGCCCCGCCCAGCGGCATCCCACCGACGATCACCGCCCCGCCGATACCGCTCGCGCCGCCGTTGAGGTAGACGACGTCGTGCGCTCCGCGCGCGGCCCCGAACAGGTGCTCGGCCACGGCGCCCAGCGCCGCGTCGTTGGCGACGTGGGTGGGCAGGCCCGTGGCATCCGTCATCAGACCGGCGAGGGCGGCGTCGATCCAGCCGAGGTGCGGGGCTTCGCGTACGAGCCCGTCGGATGCGCGCACCGGACCGGGGACGGCGACCCCCACGCCCACAAGACGGGAGTCGGCGAGCGGCCCGCGGCGCCAGGAATCGAGGCGGATGCCGACGAGCTCGGCCGTGCGCTCGGGCGTGAGCAGCGTCGACTGGTCGAGGCGTTCGCGCGCGATGATCGACCCGTCCAGGGCGACCGCTGCGATGTCGAGGGCGTCGACCTCGGGGTTCACGGCGACGGCGACGACACGCGGGTCGGGCTCGACGATGGGGGAGGGGCGGCCGACGCGGCCCTGCGCCTCGGACGCCCGTTCGACGACGAGTCCCGCGCGCTGCAATTCGCCCACGAGGTCGGCGATGGTCGAGCGGTTCAGGCCCGTCGCCTCGGTCAGCGCGGCGCGCGAGCGCGGTCCCTCACGGTGCACGGTGCGCAGCACGAGGGCCAGATTGGCGCGGCGCATGCCGTCGCCCCGGCTGCCCGCGGTGACCATCCGACCACTGTGCCACGGGCGAGGCCGATTCCCACCCCGACCACAACCGCGCGGTGCCAGGATCGGAGCATGGACCTTTCCGGCATCCCCATCACGACCATCCGCGGCGAGCAGACGACCTTCGGCGAGCTGACCGACGGCAAGGCCGCCCTCGTGGTGAACGTCGCCTCGCGATGCGGCCTCGCCCCGCAGTACGAGGCGCTCGAGGCGCTGCACAAGAAGTACGCCGACCGCGGTTTCACGGTGATCGGCTTCCCCAGCAACCAGTTCCTGCAGGAGCTCAGCGACGAGGACAAGATCGCCGAGTACTGCTCGGCGACGTGGGGCGTGACCTTCCCGATGTCGGAGAAGGTCAAGATCAACGGGCGCAGCGCCCACCCCCTGTACAAGGAGCTCACGACGACTCCGGATGCCGAGGGCAAGACCGGCCGCATCTCGTGGAACTTCGAGAAGTTCGTCGTCGCCCCCGATGGTCGGGTGACCCGCTTCAGCCCGCGGACGCTGCCCGACGCCCCCGAGGTCGTCGCCGCGATCGAGGACGCGCTCCCGGCCTGATCCCCCCTCAGCCAGGCGCGCGGGTGTCCCCGCGATGTCGGAGCCGTGCCCTAATCTGAGCGGCATCCGACCCTCTGAGGAGTTGCCGTGGCCGATGCCGTCGTTCTCGTCTCCGGCGGCGCTGCCGTCACCCCGTTCACCGACACCGACCGGGGTGCCGGGTCGGGGCTCGCGGCGGGCAACACGCTGACCGCCCTCCGCGAGCACCACCGTGCGGCCGGGCGGCAGGTCTTCACCGCTCCGGCCCGCATCGGTGCGGGGACGGTCGAAGCGGATGCCGGGTGGCAGGGCTTCGGCGACGTCCCGGTCGTGCTGCCCGCCGAGCTGACGATCAACGCCGTCGGCGCTGTCGACCACGCGGGCGTGGCGCTCGCCGCATTCCTCCGCTGGCTCTCCGTCGAGTACGCCGTTTCGAGTGTCGATCTCGTCGCGCACTCCATGGGCGGTCTGTTCTCGCGCGCGGCGATCCGCGAGCTGGCCGGGGCGGCCCCGCGGGTGGACCACCTCGTGACCCTCGGCACGCCCTGGGACGGCGCGGTGCTCGGCGACGCCGTCGCGGGCGACATCACGGATGCCGACGCGCACGGCGACCCGGCGACCACGACGATCCTCGACCAGGCGCGTGCCTATGCGGCGGCGAACTCGCAAGGGGCGGCCGAGCAGGTGTCGCGGCGGTTCCTCCGCACCTGGAACGAGGCGCAGGCCGGAGTGCTCGACGACGTGGCGGTCACGGCGATCGGGGCGGGGTACTTCGCCGCCGCCACCGAGCCGGCGCAGCTCTGGCCGCACGACGGGCTCGTGTCGTTGCGCAGCGGTCGGGCCGACGATGTGCCGGCGGCCGTCGTTCCTCGCATCGATCGGCACTCCTTCCCCGACCACGTGCACAGCATCTTCTTCGCCGACGGGTTCGGCCTGCCGTGGGAGCGCGCGCTGACGTGGGATCCGCAGGTCTTCGACGTGGTCGACGCCGCTCTCCGGCGGTGATCCGAGCGGGACTCAGTTCGTCGGCGCGACGTATTCGTACGCCAGATCGCTCACCGCGGCGATGTGAGCGAAGTCGTGATCAGAACTCAGGACCGTCGCGTCGTTCGCGATGGCGTACGCCGCGATCAGGATGTCGACGGTGCCCGCGGCACGCACGAGGCCGGCGTTCCAGAGTGCGGACTGGATGCCGACGGCGAGCGTCTCGTCCGGTGCCCGTTCGAGAGGGAATCCCAGCGAGATCTGCTCGCGGTAGTGCGCGCGTTCCTCGGGCGAGCGTGCGCTGTGGCAGAACTCCACCACCTGCGGCGGGCACGTCACGAACAGGTCGGAAGGCGATCGCGCGATGCGTTCGAGCCGATCGCGGATGGCCGGGTCGCCTGAGGCCAAGCGCGCCCAGACCGAGTTGTCGACGAGGTAGTCGGTCACGACGTCGAGGCGACAGGCGCATCGAGCCCGGCCTCGAGGTCCGTCAGTCCGGCAATTCCGGCGATCATCGCGTCCTTCTGCTGGGAAGCGATGAGACGGCGGAGGGCGAGGTCGAGGACCGCGCGATTCGAGGGTGCTCCGGTGAGGATCCGCGCGCGTTCGATGAGTCGTGGATCGAGGTCGACGCTGGTCAGTGCCATGGGAAGCCCCCTTCGCTATATATCCCAGTATATGTCGGCCGAAGCGGTGAGAGGGGGTGGACGCCGCGGCATCCGGGATATATGTTGTGAGCACCAACAAACCCGCTGCGCGCCACCGCGCGCTCGTGCGTCCATGCGAAGGAGCAGGAATGCCCACCCCCACCCGCGACGACAAGTTCTCGTTTGGTCTCTGGACCGTCGGCTACAACGGCACCGACCCCTTCGGCGGCCCCACACGTGAGCCCCTCGACGTCGTGCACGTCGTCGAGAAGCTCGCCGAGCTCGGCGCCTACGGCCTGACCTTCCACGACGACGACCTCTTCGCCTTCGGCTCCACCGACGCCGAGCGTCAGAAGCAGATCGACCGCCTCAAGGGCGCGATGAGCGACACCGGCATCGTCACGCCGATGGTGACCACCAACCTCTTCTCGGCCCCCGTCTTCAAGGACGGCGGCTTCACCTCGAACGACCGCCAGGTGCGTCGTTTCGCGCTGCGCAAGGTGCTGCGCAACCTCGACCTCGCCGCCGAGCTCGGCGCGAAGACCTTCGTCATGTGGGGCGGCCGCGAGGGCGCCGAGTACGACTCCGCGAAGGACATCCGCCAGGCGCTCGAGCGCTACCGTGAGGCCGTCAACCTGCTCGGCGACTACGTCACCGACAAGGGCTACGACATCCGCTTCGCCATCGAGCCCAAGCCCAACGAGCCCCGCGGCGACATCCTGCTGCCCACGCTCGGACACGCGATCGCGTTCATCGACTCGCTCGAGCGCCCCGAGCTGGTGGGCCTGAACCCCGAGGTCGGCCATGAGCAGATGGCGGGCCTGAACTTCGCCGCCGGCATCGCCCAGGCGCTGTACCACGGCAAGCTCTTCCACATCGACCTCAACGGTCAGCGCGGCATCAAGTACGACCAGGACCTCGTGTTCGGCCACGGCGATCTGCACAACGCCTTCGCGCTCGTCGACCTGCTCGAGAACGGCGGCCCCGGCGGCGTGCCCGCGTACGACGGCCCCCGTCACTTCGACTACAAGCCCTCGCGCACCGAGGACGAGACCGGTGTCTGGGACTCCGTGTCGGCCAACATGAACACCTACCTGCTGCTCAAGGAGCGCGCCGCGGCCTTCCGCGCCGACCCCGAGGTGCAGGCAGCTCTCGAGGCCGCCAAGGTCGCCGAGCTCGCGCAGCCGACGCTGAACGAGGGCGAGACCTACGACGACTTCCTCGCCGACCGCTCGGCCTACGAGGACTTCGACACCGACGCGTACCTCGGCGGCAAGGGCTTCGGCTTCGTCCGCCTGCAGCAGCTCGCCACCGAGCACCTGCTCGGCGCGCGCTGAGTCGGAAGGGGTCCGGATGCCGCGGCATCCGGGCCCCTTCGCGTCACTTCCGCTGCGGTCGAGTCGCGCATCCCGCTCGGCATCCCGCCCGTACGCTGAGTGTCCGAAACACCCGGACGAATTCGAAAAGTCTCCGGGTGTTTTGGACACTCAAGAGGGCGGGGCGAGACGGGGCCTCGGCGCCACGGGGCCGCACCCCGCAACACAGACAACTCGGACCGCGCCGACGGAGGCGCGGCGGACAGAAGGGCAGAGCATGGCGCTCG
The DNA here is from genome assembly GCF_007679045.1 of Microbacterium sp. BH-3-3-3. GTDB lineage: Bacteria > Actinomycetota > Actinomycetes > Actinomycetales > Microbacteriaceae > Microbacterium > Microbacterium algihabitans. The sequence continues at coordinate 64,513 of NZ_VEFS01000002.1, forward strand.
TCATGGGAGTCGACTCGTCGACGCAGTCGTGCAAGGTCGTCGTCGTCGACGCCGAGACCGGGAAGGTCGTGCGCGAGGGGCGCGCGTCGCACCCCGCCGGCACGTCGGTCGATCCCGAGGCGTGGTGGAAAGCGCTTCAGGATGCCATCGCCCAGGCCGGCGGTCTCGACGATGTCGCCGCGGTGTCGATCGCGGGTCAGCAGCACGGCATGGTCGTGCTCGACGCCGAGGGGGCCGTCATCCGCGACGCCCTGCTCTGGAACGACACCCGGTCGGCGCAGGCCGCGCGCGACCTCATCGACGAGGTGGGCGCGGAGGCGTTCGCCGAGCGGACGGGTGCCGTGCCGGTCGCCTCGTTCACCGGCACCAAGCTTCGATGGTTGCGCGACGCCGAGCCGGACAACGCCGCGCGCGTCGCCGCCGTGGCCCTGCCCCACGATTGGCTGACCTGGCGTCTGCGCGGATTCGGCCCGGGCAACGCCGTTCTCGAGGAGCTCGTCACCGACCGGTCCGACGCCTCGGGCACCGCGTACTGGGGCGCCGACGGCTACGACCTCGACCTATTCCGACGCGCCCTCGGGCACGATGCCGTGCTGCCGCGCGTGCTCGGTCCGTGGGAGAGCGCGGGGACGCTGCCCGGCGGCGCCCTCGTCGGCCCCGGGGCAGGAGACAACGCCGGCGCGGCGCTCGGCCTCGGCGCGGGCGTGGGCGACGTGGTCGTCTCGCTCGGCACCTCGGGCACCGTGTTCGCCGTCACCGACACCCCGGCCCGCGATGCGACGGGCGCGGTGGCCGGCTTCGCCGACGCCACGGGGCGCTTCCTGCCCCTGGTGGCCACCCTCAACGCCGCCCGGGTGCTCGACGCCTTCGCGGGGCTCCTCGGCGTGTCCCACGACGAGCTCGGGGCCCTGGCACTCGAGGCCGAGCCCGGTGCCGGCGGCGTGGTGCTCGTGCCGTGGTTCGAGGGCGAGCGCACGCCCAACCTGCCGCACGCGCAGGCCTCGCTGACCGGCCTGACCCTGGCATCCACGAACCGCCCGAATCTCGCGCGCGCCGCCGTCGAAGGCATGCTGAGCGGGCTCGCCGTCGGGCTCGAGGCAATCGAGGCGCAGGGAGTCGAGGTGCGCCGCGTGCTGCTGATCGGCGGTGCCGCCGCGAACGAGGGCGTCGCCCGCATCGCCGCGCAGGTGTTCGACGCCGAGATCGTCGTCCCGGCCGCGGGTGAGTACGTCGCGCTGGGCGCGGCGCGCCAGGCGGCGGGGGTGCTCGCCGGCGGTCCGGTCGAGTGGACGGTATCCACCACGCGGGCGGTCGAGCCCGACCACCGCCCCGGGATCCGCGAGCGGTACGACGTGGTGGCGGCTCTGCGTGCGACGGAGTAGTGACACAGCGCACTCATAGGCCAAAGTAGAGGCGGGTCCGTCGGCGTCTTGTAAGGGGGGCGTCGGCGGACTCTCTGCGGGAGCGCTCCCTGTCAACCGTCTCGCGTGCGGGCCGGGCGGGATCCAGCCTGAGCGCATGACGCGCATCCGGCTCCACGCCCCATCCTTCGAGCGCGAGGTCGACGTCGACCTCGACGCGTCCTCCGGCGCCCGTGAAGACCTCATCGAGGCCGAGGGTATGACCTGGGTGCGCGACGGGGACAGCGGGGGGATGCCACGGTACGTGCCCGCATCGTCGGGCTGATCGGGCAGCGTCACGGCATCCGGAGCGTCGCCCCCTCTGCCTGCACCCGTTCGTACGACGGTTGACGCGCCGCCCGGACCCACGCGTAGGCCCGCGTTCCGGGCAGGGGTCGCCGCACCGCGTCGAATCGGAGCCCGGCATCGTCCTGGTCGGGCGAGACCGTCAACTCGGCGACGGCGAACGGATGCCACGCCCCCAGCGCCGACGCGTGGCCCAGGGTGAGCGTCCACTCGACGCCGTCGTCGGGTGTGGTCGCGGTCGCGAGTGACAGGCGGCGCGGGTCGGTCGCCCGAGGCCGTCCCGATCGCGTGCGCGCTCCGAGCAGCACGGCACTGCGCGGGCCCCGGTACGGCAGCAGGGTGCCGAATCGCGCTCGCTCGGCGCGTCGATGCGGCATGAGGGTGAAGCGTGCCGGGATCGACCATCCGGTCGACGCCAGTTCGATGTCGACCGGACGCCCGTCGTGGGTGACCCGCAGAGCGAGGCCGACGACGTCGGGCAGCGGCGCGGGCAGGCCGATCGAGCGCGACAGCCGGGCGACGACCGGGACGCCATGGGGCGGGGCGTCGTCGATCCATGACACGCCAGCGGGCGCTGCGCCCGGGATCCAGCGGATCCGCCCCTCGAACACCACGCCCCGCGAATGGATCGGGCGGGGAGCGCGCGCGAGACGGATCGCCGCGAAGGCGCCGTCGAGCAGCGCGCCGAGGGCTCGCGCAAAGGGGGCCCGGGAAGGACGGGGGACGCCGGTGTCAGCGATCATGCCCACATGGCACCCCGCGAGGACGGCGTGCAGCGAGGGGGTTGCGCCCCACTACTGTGAGTCACCATGAGCGGCGAGGTCGGGGGCAGGCGCATCGGCGTGCGCGAGGTCGCCGCCGCTGCGGGGGTCTCGACGCAGACCGTCTCTCGCGTGCTCAACGGGTATCCGGGCATTCGCGAGGCGACCCGCGAGCGCGTGCTCGATGCGGTGGCCGCCCTCGACTACCGGGTCAACAACGCCGCCCGTGCGCTGGGTACGAGCCTCACGCGCACGGTCGGGGTCGTGGCATCCGACGCCGTCCTGCATGGACCCGCCGCCGGCATCGCCGCCCTCGAACGGGCCGCGCGGGCGCGGGGTCGGTGGATCTCCACCGCGTACACCGACTCCGACGACCCGGCCGACATCGACGCCGCCGTGCGCCACCTGCTCGATCAGGGAGTCGATGGGATCGTGCTGGTCGCCGCCCACGGCGCCACCGCCCTCGACGGTTTCGACGTGCCGATCGTGCCGCTGTACGGCGAATCCGGGGCCCGCCAGCGCGACGCGGCCGCGCTCGTCGTCGAACACCTCGCCGACCTCGGACACCGTCGGATCATCGAGGTCGCCGGTCCCTCCGACTGGCGCGAATCCCTCGCCCGCACGGCGGGGGTCGCAGACGCCGTCGCCCGCCTCGACCTCGAGCTCGTCGATCGCGCGGAGGGCGACTGGAGTGCGGCATCCGGCTTCGCGCTCTCTGAGGCCGTCGCCGCCCGCGTGCGCAAGGGGGTCACGGCCGTCGCCGTCGCCAACGACCAGATGGCTCTCGGTCTCATCGGGGGGCTCACCGCCCGAGGCCTCGCGGTGCCGGGTGACGTCTCGATCGCGGGATTCGACGACAATCCGGATGCCGCGTTCTACACCCCCGCGCTCACGACCGTGCGCCTCGACGTCGAGGGCGAGGCCGCGCACGCGGTCGCGGCCGTGCTCGGCGATGCCTCGGCGTCCCCGGCGGCACCGGTGCTGGTGATACGCGCGTCGACGGCCTCGCCGCGCTGAGCGGTCGGCCCCCGGGCCGAATTCCGGAAAACCCGCCGGCGCGGCTTCCTCAGCCCGGCGACCTCGGCGTTCGACCGGAACCGGCGGCGCGGATCTCCGGAGTTCTGCACCGACGTCGCTGCACGGCCGCTCTCGGGGTCAGCCCGGCCGCCGACATCCGCTCTCGCGAAGACGCGATGTTACCGGTAACATCGAACCCGGCCCCACCCGACCCCGTCGAAGGAGACACGCGTGTCTGCTGCCGCCACGTTCGCACCCGAGGTGCAGGAGGCGATCGACGCCGTCCGCGCCGACGTCGCGAAACTGCACGCCGAGCTCGTGCGCTACAACCTCATCGTCTGGACCGGCGGCAACGTCTCGGGCCGCGTTCCCGGCGCCGACCTGTTCGTCATCAAGCCCTCCGGCGTCTCGTACGACGACCTGGCTCCCGAGAACATGATCCTCTGCGATCTCGACGGCAACGCGATCCCCGGCACGCCCGGCTCCGAGCGCAGCCCCTCGAGCGACACCGCGGCGCACGCCTACGTGTACCGGAACATGCCCGAGGTCGGCGGGGTCGTGCACACGCACTCCACCTACGGCGTCGCCTGGGCCGCCCGCGGCGAAGAGATCCCCTGCGTCATCACCGCGATGGCCGACGAGTTCGGCGGACCCATCCCGGTCGGCCCGTTCGCCATCATCGGCGACGACTCGATCGGCCGAGGCATCGTCGAGACCCTGCGCGGCCACCGCTCGCGCGGCGTGATCATGCAGAACCACGGTCCCTTCACGATCGGCACGAACGCGAAGGACGCCGTCAAGGCCGCCGTCATGCTCGAAGACGTCGCCCGCACCGTGCACATCGCGCGCGAGGCGGGCCCGCTCATCCCGATCCCGCAGGACAAGATCGACGCCCTCTACAACCGCTACCAGAACGTCTACGGACAGAGCACGGACGACCGCCGATGACCGCCCACATCACTGCACTGCTCGAAGAAGGCCGCGCCAGCCTCGGCATCGAACTCGGCTCCACCCGCATCAAGGCGTGCCTGATCGGCCCCGACGCCGAGGTGCTCGCCACCGGCTCCCACGAGTGGGAGAACGTCTACGCCGACAAGCTCTGGACCTACTCGCTGGATGCCGTGTGGTCGGGCCTGCAGGCCGCGTACGCCGCCCTGGTCGCCGACGTGCGGCAGCGCTTCGGCGTCACCCCCGAGCGCTACGCCGCGATGGGTGTGTCGGCGATGATGCACGGCTACCTCGCGTTCGACGCCGATGGTGAGCTGCTGGCGCCCTTCCGCACGTGGCGCAACACCAACACCGGTGTCGCAGCCGCCGAGCTCACCGATCTGCTGGGCGTGAACATTCCGCTCCGCTGGTCGATCGCGCACCTGCACCAGGCCGTCGTCGACGCCGAGCCCCACGTCCCCGAGATCCGCTTCCTCACCACCCTCGCCGGGTACGTGCACTGGAAGCTGAGCGGCGAGAAGGTGCTCGGCGTGGGCGATGCCTCGGGCATGTTCCCCATCGACTCCGCCACCCGCGACTACGACGCCGAGCTCGTCGCGCGCTACGACGCGCTCGCCGCGGGCCGGGTGCCCGCGCTCAACGACCTGTTGCCGCGCGTGCTCGTGGCGGGCACGGCCGCCGGCGCGCTGACCGACGCCGGTGCGACGCTGCTCGACCCGAGCGGAACCCTGCGCCCCGGCATCCCGTTCGCTCCTCCGGAGGGCGACGCGGGCACCGGCATGGTCGCGACCTGCGCCGTGGCTCCGCGCACCGGAAACGTCAGCGCCGGCACGAGCATCTTCGCGATGGTCGTGCTCGAGCGCCCGCTCACCGAGGTGCACCACGAGCTTGACCTCGTCACGACGCCCGCAGGAGATGCGGTCGCGATGGTGCACTGCAACAACGGCGCGAGCGAGCTGGCCGCGTGGGCGAACATGTTCACCGCGTTCGCCGCCGCCGCCGGCACCCCGGTGACCCCGGATGCCACCTACGCGGCGCTCTTCGACGCGGCGCTGAACGGCGAGGCCGACGCCGGCGGATTGCTGGCCTACAACCACCTCGCGGGCGAGCCCATCGCGGATCTCGACGAGGGCCGGCCGCTCGTCGTACGCACCCCCGACAGTCGTCTGACGCTGCCGAACTTCATGCGCGCGCAGCTCTACGGCGTGTTCGGCACCCTCGCGCTCGGCATGGACGTGCTCCACGGCGAGGGCGTGCAGCTCGACAAGATGTACGCGCACGGCGGCATGTTCCGCACGGCCGGCGTCGCCCAGCGCTTCCTCGCCGCCGCCCTCGACGCCCCCGTCGCGGTCGCCGAAACGGCGTCGGAGGGCGGGGCGTGGGGCATGGCCGTGCTCGCGGCGTACGTCGCCGACGACTCCGGCCGCGACCTCGACCAGTGGCTGCGCGAGACGGTGTTCGCCACCGCCCCGATCGTCACCGCCGACCCCGAACCCGCCGACGTGGCCGGTTTCTCGTCCTACCTCGACCGCTACCGCGCAGGCCTCGCCGTCGAGGCCGCCGCCGTGGCATCCCTCTGATCACCCGAAAAGGAACAGTCATGACCCGCACTCCCCTCAAGAACGACCTCGGCGGCTACGAGGTCTGGTTCGTCACCGGTAGCCAGAACCTCTACGGCGAAGAGACGCTCACGCAGGTCGCCGAGCAGTCGCAGGCCGTCGTCGAGGGCCTCAACGGCCTGCCGGTGAAGGTCGTCTGGAAGCCCGTGCTGAAGGACTCCGACAGCATCCGCCGCATGGCGCTCGAGATCAACGGCCGCGACGACGTCATCGGCGTCATCGCCTGGATGCACACCTTCAGCCCCGCGAAGATGTGGATCGCCGGCCTCGACGCCCTGCAGAAGCCGCTGCTGCACCTGCACACGCAGGCCAACGTCGAGCTGCCGTGGAACGACATCGACTTCGACTTCATGAACCTCAACCAGGCCGCCCACGGCGACCGCGAGTTCGGGTACATCCAGACGCGCCTCGGCGTCTCGCGCAAGACGGTCGTCGGCCACGTGTCGAACCCGGCCGTGCGCCAGCAGATCGAGGACTGGGAGCGCGCTGCCGCCGGCTGGACCGCCGCCCGTACCCTCAAGCTCGCGCGCTTCGGCGACAACATGCGCTACGTCGCCGTCACCGAGGGCGACAAGACCGAGGCCGAGCTCCGCTTCGGAGTGCAGGTCAACACCTGGGGCGTCAACGAGCTCGTCGAGGCCGTGGAGAAGGCATCGGATGCCGACATCGACGCGCTCGTGCAGGAGTACGTCGACAGCTACGACGTCGTCGACGAACTCCTCCCCGGCGGCGCGCGTCACCAGTCGCTGCGCGACGGCGCGGCGATCGAGTTGGGCCTGCGTTCGTTCCTCGAGGAGGGCGGCTTCGGTGCCTTCACCACCTCGTTCGAAGACCTCGGCGCGCTGAAGCAGTTGCCCGGTCTCGCGGTGCAGCGCCTCATGGCCGAGGGCTACGGCTTCGGCGCCGAGGGCGACTGGAAGACCGCGATCCTCGTGCGCGTCGCCAACGTCATGGGCGCGGGCCTGCCCGGCGGCGCCTCGCTCATGGAGGACTACACCTACGACCTCGTCCCCGGCAACGAGCGCATCCTCGGGGCGCACATGCTCGAGGTCTCGCCCTCGCTGACCACCAAGAAGCCGCGCCTCGAGATCCACGAGCTGGGCATCGGCGGCAAGGACGACCCGGTGCGTCTGGTCTTCACCGCCGACGCCGGCCCCGCGCTGGTCGTCGCGATGAGCGACATGCGCGACCGCTTCCGTCTGGTGGCCAACGTCGTCGAGAACGTCGACGCGCCCGACCTTCCGAAGCTCCCCGTGGGCCGCGCGGTGTGGAAGCCCGCGCCCGACTTCGCGACCTCGGCCGGCTGCTGGCTCGCCGCCGGCGCCGCCCACCACACCGTCATGACGACGGCCGTGGGCATCGAGGTGTTCCGCGACTTCGCGGAGATCGCCAAGACCGAGCTCGTCGTGATCGACGACGACACCACGGTCCGCGGTTTCCAGAGTGAACTGCGCTGGAACCAGGCGTACTACCGCCTGGCCCAGGGCCTGTAAGACCCGTCGCCCCGGGAGCCGCACTGCCCCGGGGTGACGCGGTACGCGCGCGTCCCGCTCTCTCGAGACGCGCTCTCGCCCGACGAGGCCTCCCTATCGCCTCGACGAGCGGATCGTGCCCCGGACCCGGGGCGGCGGTGGGCCGCCGAGGGTCCGGGGCACGTTTTCGTGTGGTCACCCGGCCTGCATCTCTCGGGACGCGGATGCCCTGGCATCCGGTGCGGGGGTGCTCGTCCCCATTTCGGTGGGGGCGTGTCCCAGATTGTGCGGTTCGCGGGGTGTTCAGCCCGCACTTTTCGGGACATGGGTGCGGGGGCGTCCGGTGCTTTGGAAACCTCCCGTCGGCGCCGGGCCGAAACCCGGCCGAGGAATACCCTTCGACCTCGCACGGTTGCCGTTCGTTCACCTCGATCGATGGGACCCCCGTTTTGACTGCATCCGCACACGCCCTCGTGGTCGGCGCGACCGGTATCGCCGGCGGCGCGCTGATCGACCGACTGTCCGACGAGGGATGGGCGGTGACCGGCCTTTCCCGTCGGCCGGGTGCGGAGCGTCCGGGTGTCGAGTGGCGGTCGGCCGACCTGCGCTCGCCCGAGTCGCTGCGCGCGGCGCTGGGCGACCTGCCTGTCACGCACGTGTTCTTCACGGCGTGGTCGCGGCAGGACACCGAGGCCGAGAACATCGCCGTCAACGGCGGCATGGTCCGTGACCTGCTCGCGGCGCTCTCCGACGCACCGGTGCGTCACGTCGCCCTGATGACCGGGTTGAAGCACTACCTCGGGCCCTTCGAGGCGTACGGCCAGGGCGAGATGCCCGACACCCCGTTCCACGAGGACGAGCCGCGACTCGACGTCGACAACTTCTACTACGCGCAGGAGGACGAGCTCTTCGCGGCCGCCCGCCGTCAGGGCTTCACATGGTCGGTGCACCGTTCGCACACGGTTCTCGGCCATGCCGTCGGCAACGCGATGAACATGGGGCTCACGATCGCCGTCGCCGCCGCGATCAGCCGCCACACGGGCCGGCCGCTCGTCTTCCCGGGCAGCGAGACCCAGTGGAACGGCCTCACCGACGTCACTGATGCCGACCTGCTGGCCAGCCAGATGGTCTGGGCGGCCACGCACCCCGAGGGCGCGGATGAGGCGTTCAACACCGCGAACGGCGACGTCTTCCGGTGGCGCTGGATGTGGCCGCGCATCGCGGCAGACCTCGGTGTCGAGGCGGAGGGATTCGACACCGCCCCGCGCCCGTTCGAACAGCAGATGGCCGATTCGGCGCCGGTGTGGGCCGAGATCGTCGAGCAGCACGGACTCGTCGAACCCGGCATCACGCGCGTCGCCTCGTGGTGGCACACCGATGCCGATCTCGGGCGCGACATCGAGGTCATGACCGACATGTCGAAGAGCCGCCTCGCGGGGTTCACCGAGCATCACCGCACGCGCGACTCGTTTACGAAGCTCTTCGGGCGGTACCGCGCGGCGCGCCTCATCCCCTGAGCCACAGACGCTGACCCACGGTCCCGAGCTGGCCGTGGCGACCCGTGGTTGCAGGTGCCGTCAGCTCTCAGGGTCGTCGGTGGTCGTCGTCGTGCTGTGCCAGTACGCGGCGGTCTTGCTCCCGAGCCGCACGATCTGGTCGGGGCGAGTGTCGGCATCCGGCCAGAAGCAGAGTTCGTAGCGGTCGGGCGCGGCCTCCTCTTCGAGGACGGTGTCGGCGTCACGGCCGGCATCCATCGCGGTCGCCGACCACCGTGCACGGTACGACATGACCGGGAGCGTGATCTCGTCGCCGTCGTCGAAACCCCCGAACCACAACACCCGCTGGTCGGGGCGGAAGGACACCTCGACGACGTCCTCCGCTTCACTGAGCGGGGGCTCACTGTCGACCAGCACGACGCGTACGGGAACGGCGCCGGTGTGCAGCCCCGTCCGCAGATCCAGGAGCCCCGGAATCGCTGCGCCGCAGAGCCCGTTCTGCTGTCCGGCGAACGGGCTGCCCGAAACGATCTCACCGAAGCGTTCCTCGGGATGCAGCCAGATGAAGCCGTAGTGCACATGCAGTGGTCGGTCGAAGAGCACCTTCTCCGCGTGCATCTCGGTCACAGCCGCTGCCCCAGCGCCCACAGCCGGTCGGCGCGACCCGAGATCGCCTCCGACAGGGCGAAGGCCTGCGCGTCGGTCAGCGACGCGATGTAGTCGACGATGCCGCGGGAGCGCGCGAGGGTCTCGGCCTCGGCATCCGTCGGGCGGCGCTCGGCGGGCAGCTGCGCGTACTGCTCGCGGGCCAGCGCGATGAGCTCACGCAGGCGCCGCGGCGTGCGGGCGCGGTCGAGGTCGTCGTCGAGCCACTCACCGAGCGCGCGCACCGATCGCGCGAGGATGCGGCTCATGCCGCGTTGCTGGATCGCCAGGTCGGGGCGGCTGAGCACGAACCGCTTGTGCACGAACTTCAACACCTCGACGTGGTGCCAGGCCCAGGGCGACAGCACGACGGGCCCGGCGCGCGGGGTGTCGAGGGGCCGCAGACGCGCCGACTCCTGGAAGCGGCGAATCCACCGATCCGTGAACCCGGCCAGCCGGCGCTCGGCCGTCAGCGACCCGTCGAACGGGCGCGCGAGCAGGTCGGTGACCATCTCGGCATCCACGTCGCTGACCGCGGCGAGGAAGGCCTCATCGTCGGCGATCCAGGGGTCGTCGCGACGCATCTTGCGGCGCAGGCGCTCGAGACCGGCCCCGGGGGCGAGCTCGGCGCGCACCTCGGCATCGTCGCGCGAACGCCACTCGAGCACGTCGTCGAGCCAGCCGCGGAACTCCGCCGCGATCGGGGCGTGGTCGAGGATGCCGGCGCGATAGAAGTCGTCGACGTCGTGCACCGAGTAGGCGATGTCGTCGGCGAGGTCCATGACCGCGCCTTCGATGCTCTGGCGCAGTGGCTCGGCATCGACGCCCTGACGCGCTTCGGCGAGGTCGTCGAGGTCGATGTCGTACGCGGAGTACTTGTGCACGCGGTACGCGCCGTCGGGGGAGCGGCGGATGCCACGGGGCGGGCCGATCCGCTCGATGTCGGCCGCGCCGACCGACGGCGCCCACGGGTACTTGGCCGAGGCGGCACGGACGGCGGCCGTGAGATTGAGTCCGCGCGGGGCGTTCTCGACCACGTCGAGCGCGGTGAGGATGCGGTAGGTCTGCGCGTTGCCCTCGAATCCGTCGGCGAGGCCCAGCTCGTCGCGGGCGAGCCTGTCGAGGGTGGTCTCGCCGAGGTGGCCGAACGGCGGGTGCCCGAGGTCGTGCGCGTAGGCCGCGGCCTCGACGACAGTGGCGTTGCAGACGTCGCCCTCTCCGGCCTGGCGTGAGCGGGTGTTCAGCTGCAGGGCGACGACACGGGCGATCGCGCTGACCTTGAGCGTGTGGGTGAGGCGGTTGTGCACCGGGGCCCCGCCCATCGACGGCGAGACGACCTGCGTCACGGCCGAGAGTCGCGAGAAGTACGGCGAGAACTGGATGCGCTCGAGGTCGATCGACCACGGATCGGCCCGGGCGTCGTCCCCGTCGGGGTAGACGCGCGAGGCGAGGTTGCCGACGGCGCGCTCGTGGCGCGAGCCCGCGGCGGCCCCGCCGGAGACGGGGTGCGCGAGCGCAGCGGCATCCGGGGGCGTGGTCTCGTCGTGCAGCGTCATCCGGTCCTCTCGCGGCGTCGATGGCGTGGGTCAACGCTAACGCGGCGCCGGGTCGTCGGCAGTGCCGGAGACGACCGCGATCGCCGGTGTTACATTTCGACTCGCCCGCACTGTCGCACTCGAAGATCTCCTCGACGCCGGAACCATCGTGGCCATCGGTTCCGACTGGCCCATCGGGCCCTTCGACCCGCGGAAGATCATCGCGATCGCTGAGATGCGACCGCGGGTGGGCGCGGTCGACATGGGCGCGGTGGTGCCGTCGCAGCGGCTGACACGGGCAGAGGCCCTCACGGCGTACACGCTCTCTGCGGCGCGGACTGCCGGGGTGGACGAGAGGGCGATCGCCCCCGGGCGCAGCGCAAGCTTCACCGTGTTCCAGGGCGACCTTTTCGCCCCGCCCCCGACGACCTGCCTGCCGTGGCCGTACGGGGCACGATCATCGAGGACGTGGTCGGTTCCGCCGCCGCCGTCGACGTCCTGAGCGGTCCCGCCGGCTGAGGTCCCCGCCCCGCCCGGGGCCGGTCCAGAGTCCAGAACACCCGGAGGGCCCGAGAATCCGTCCGGGTGTTCTGGACGTTCGAGCGGTGGTTATCCGCTGCGCCGAGAGTCAGCCTCGCCGCACCTCGACGTCGGCCACGCGCTGTGCGCCGGCCGTGACGCGAGCATGATCGTGCGCATCTCGGAGCTTCATCGGCTCGCGCACTCCCCGCTTATACGCCTCCGTGCCGACCGCCGCAATCATCCGGGCCGCCGTGTATTCGAGAAGGCGCCCGGCTTAACGTTGCGAGTGTGACGCTGAACCATATTCGACGAGGGACGGGCAGCCCGCTGCTGCTGGTGCACGGCTTGGGCGCGGGCTGGCGATCCTGGGCCCCGATCCTCGACGACCTGGCCCGGCACCGTGAGGTCATCGCCGTCGATCTGCCGGGGTTCGGTCAGACACCGCCGCTGTCCGGTGACGTTTCCATCGCCACGTTGACCGACTCCGTCGCGGACTTCATCCGCGAGCAGGGGCTGGATGGGGTCTCCACCGTCGGGCAGTCGATGGGCGGCCGAATCGTGCTCGAGCTCGCGCGGAGGGGAGTCGGCGCAGACACCGTGGCGTTGGACCCCGGCGGCTTCTGGAGTCCCCGTGAGCGTGCCGTCTTCGCCGCCACGCTGCGGCCGTCGATCGCGCTGGTCCGAGCATTGCGCGGCACGCTGCCGGCCCTGCTCGGCAACCCCGTCGGGCGGACGCTGCTCCTGGCGCAGCTGTCAACGCGACCCTGGGCTCTTTCGCGGGAAACCGTGCTGGCGGACGTGCGCGGACTGGCCGATTCCCCCTCGGTCGGAGACGCCATGGACGCCCTCACGAAAGGCCCGCTGCAACAGGGCGCCCCCGCAGGCACGGCACCCGGCCGGGTCACCATCGGGTGGGGTCGGCGCGACCTCGTGACGGTGCCGAAACAGGCCGATCGCGCCACGCGACTGTTCCCCGACGCCTCGCTCCACTGGTTCGAACGGTGCGGCCATTTCCCGCAATGGGACGCCCCCCGCGAAGCGACGCAACTCATCCTCGACCGCACCAGCTGATACAGAGGACTGCGCGACCCTCACCGGCAGCCGGGTTTCCGGGTTCGGCGCGAAACGTCGTGCTCCGTTTCGCGCCGAACCCGGCCTCACCCCCTCCGCACGTCAACCTCGACGATCCGCGCGTCATCGATGCCCAGCTCGTACGCCGGCCCGGTGATCCGCAGCGTCACCGACTCGTCGACCGCCGCGCACGACGGCCCGAGCCGTAGCTCCACCTCGCCCGCCTCGACCACACGTCGCAGCGCACGATCGCTGTAGGCAAGACGCGATGCGGGCACGGTGAAGCGCACATCGGCGCTCTCGCCGGGATCGAGTTCCACACGCGCGTACGCCACGAGCTGCGCGACGGGGCGCGTGACGGTCGCAACAGCACGATGCGCGTAGATCTGCACGACGTCGGCGCCGCACACGGCTCCGGTGTTCGTTACGCGAGCCGAGACGGTGAACGCATCGCCGGCGCGCGCCTCGGCGGAGATTCCGGATGCCGGCACACCGGCGTCGCGGCGCGCGTGGGTCGCCGTGACTCCGTCCACCCGTAGCTCCCCCCTCTCGAAGGTCGTGTACGACAACCCGAATCCGAACGGGCGCACGGGGGTGGGGTCGGTGCTCGTGACGCCTGACGGCCCGCCCAGCAGGGGGTGGAGGTAGGAGTAGGGCTGCGCACCGGCGGAGCGGGGGAGCGAGACGGGCAGACGCCCCGAGGGGGTGGCGTCTCCGGCGAGCAGCGCGGCCAGCGCGGGCCCGCCCTCCTCGCCGGGGAAGAACGCCTGCAGCACCGCCGCCGGTCCCGTGGCGGTGTCGAGCGCCCAGCCCAGGGCGTAGGGCCGCCCGGTCAGCAGTACGAGCACGACGGGCGTGCCGGTCGCGATGACCGCCTCGACGAGCTGTCGCTGCACGCCGGGCAGTTCCAGCGAGTCGGCGTCGTTGCCCTCGCCGACCGTTCCGCGTCCGAAGAGCCCGGACCGGTCGCCGACGACGACGATCGCGACCTCGGCGTCGCGGGCGGCGGACACCGCGGCCTCCAGACCCGAGAGGTCCGTCCCCTCCACCTCGCATCCGCGGGTGTAGGAGACCTCGCCGAACCGCTCGACGAGTGCCTCGCGGACCGTCGGGATCTCGAAGCCCATCGGGGTTCCGGGGTGGTGCGCGAGCACGTGGTTGGCGAACGAATAGCAGCCCATCAGCGCCTCGGCGCTGTCGCCGTTCGGTCCGATGACGGCGATCCGCGTTCCGGCGGCGAGGGGGAGGGCGCCGTCGTTTCGCAGCAGCACGGCCGATTCCTCGGCGAGTCGACGCGCGAGGGCGCGATGCCCGGCGTCGTCGAGGTCGATGTGCTGCGGGGGCATCGAGAAGTCGGCATCCAGCAGCCCGAGGTCTTCCTTCTCGGCGAGCACGCGCGCGACGGCGCGGTCGACGACGGCTTCGGGAAGAGCACCGGATGCCACCCTCTCGGCCAGGAACGGATAGGCGTCGGGGCCGGGGAGCTCGACATCGATGCCCGCCTCGAGCGCGAGCTGAGCGGCCTCGCCGCGGTCGGCGGCGATCCCGTGCATCGAGCGGAGGAACTCCACCGCGAAGTAGTCCGACACGACGGTGCCGTCGAAGCCCCACTGCCGCCGCAGGAGATCGGTCAGCAGCTCGTGCGAAGAGGCCACCGGCACGCCGTCGATCTCGGTGTACGAGTTCATGACGCTGCGTGCGCCGCCGTCGCGCACGGCCATCTCGAACGGCGGCAGGAACACGTCCTGCAGCTCGCGGCGTCCGGCCGACACGGGCGCGTGATTGCGCCCGGCCCGCGAGGCGGAGTACCCCGCGAAGTGCTTCAGCGTGGCGTGCACCCCCGAGTCTTGAAGTCCGCGCACGTAGGCCGTGCCGATCGTGCCGACCACGTACGGGTCTTCGGCGATGCACTCGTCGACGCGTCCCCACCGGGCGTCGCGCACGACGTCGAGCACGGGCGAGAGGCCCTGGTGCACCCCGAGGTCGCGCATCGAGCGACCGATCGCGGATGCCATGGCTTCCACGGCATCCGGATCGAACGACGCGCCCCAGGCGAGGGGCGTCGGGAAGGTCGCCGCCTGCCAGGCCGCGAAGCCCGTGAGGCATTCCTCATGCACGAGGGCGGGGATGCCCAGGCGCGTCTCGGCCTGGAGTCGCCGCTGCTCGCCCCAGAGCCACTCGGCGCGCTCGACCGGGTCGACCGGCCGGGTGCCGTAGACGCGGGTGAGGTGGCCGAGGCCGTGCACGGTGGCATCCGCATAGGCGGTGGTGGTGACCTTCTCGCCCGAGAGCGGGGCGACGACCTCATCGCCCTGGTCGACCCAGTAGCCCACGAGCTGCGCGAGCTTCTCGTCGAGGGTCATCTCGGCCACGAGCGCCTGCACGCGAGGGGACACCCCGCTGGCGAGGGCAGCGCCGACGTCGGTGTTGTGGATGGTCATGGTGGGTCAGCCCTTCACGGCGCCGGTGAGGCCGCCGACGATCCGACGCTCGAACACGCTGAAGAACAGCAGAGCGGGGATCATCGACAGCGAGGTGAATGCGAGCACGCGCGCGGTGTCGACGGAGTACTGGGAGGCGAACGCCTGCGTTCCGAGAGGCAGCGTGAAGGCGGCCTCGTTGTTGAGGATGAACAGCGGGAGCATGTACGAGTTCCAGCTGTTGACGAAGGCCAGGATGCCGACGGTCACCACCGCGGGGACGGCGAGGGGCAGCACCATGCGCCAGAAGAACCCGAGGCGGCCGAGCCCGTCGATCGAGGCGGCTTCCTGCAGCTCTTTCGGGATGGCCGCGAGGAAGGGCGACAGGATGATGATCGTCAGCGGCAGGGCGAAGGCGATCTGCGGCACGATGACGCCCGCCAGCGAGTTCATCAGGCCGAGATTGCGCACGAGGATGTACAGCGGGGTGATGGCGACCGTCATCGGGAACATCAGGCCGGCGGTGAACAGCGCGAAGACCGCGCCGCGGCCGCGGAAGCGGTAGCGCGCCAGGGCGTACGCGGCCATCAAGCCGAGGGCGACGACGAAGACCGTGGTGGCGATCGCCGCGATCGCGGAGTTGCCGACCTGGCCCCAGAAGATGGGGCTGGCGAGCACATCGGCGTAGTTCTGCCAGTTCCAGGTGGTCGGGAAGCCGGCCGGGTCGACGGTGATCTCGGCGTTCGAGCGGAAGCCGCCGAGGATGATGTAGACCACCGGGGCCAGCATCATGCCGATCAGCAGCAGGGCGACGAAGCCGACGAGCACCGAGGTGGAGCGCTTCGCCCCGGCGGGGGAGCGCAGCGTCGAGCGCGGGGCCTTGGGGGCCACGAGGGTGGCGGTGGCGGTCATTCGGAACCTCCGGTGAGGGCGCCGGCGGTGTCGCGCCGCAGCACGAAACGCTGGTAGATGAGCGCGACGGCGAGCGAGATGAGGAACATCACCACGGCCACGGCGCTGCCGTAGCCGAAGCTGCCCGCGTTGCGGCCGTTGGCGACCATGTAGGTGGCCATGGTCGAGGTGCCGGCGGTCGAGGCGACGTACTGGCCCCAGATGATCCAGACGAGGTCGAACAACTGCAGCGAGCCGATGATCGACAGGAACGCCCAGATGCGGATCGTCGGACCCATCAGCGGCAGCACGATGTGGCGCTGGATCTGCCAGTACGAGGCGCCGTCGATCGCGGCGGCCTCGCTGAGCTCTTCGGGGATGCCCTGGAGTCCGGCGAGGAAGAGGATCACCGCGAAGCCGATGTACTTCCACGTGATGATGATCAGCAGCGTCCAGATCGCCAACGCCGGGTCGGAGATCCAATCGGCGCGGAGGGCGCCGAGCCCGATCTTCTCGAGCGCCCCGTTGAGCGCGCCGCCCGACTGCAGCATGAGGCCCCAGCCGAGACCGACGACGACCTCGGAGATGACGTACGGCACGAAGATGAGCACGCGGATGAGCGACTGCGCCCGCATCTTGCGGTTCAGCAGCAGCGCGAGCCCGAGGGCGAGCGGCCCCTGCAGCACGAGCGAGCCGATCACGATGAAGGCGTTGTGGCCGAGCGCCTCGTGGAACGCGGGATCGGTGAGGATCGTGACGTAGTTGCGGATGCCGACGAAGTCGACGGGAGTGCCGAAGCCCGACCACTTGTAGAAGCCGTAGTACGCGGCCAGGGCGACGGGGAGGATGACGAACGACACGAACACCACCAGGGCGGGGCCCAGGAGGATCGCGAGTTCGCCGCGGATGCGCCAGTTCTCGAGCCGCCGCCGCGCGGGCGGCCGCCCGGCCGAGGGGGTGCGGTGCGCACCCTCCCCGGCCGGGCGGCGAGACCCGGCGTCGGTCGCCGAAGCGGCGAGCTGCGTGGTCATGAGCGGTGTCCTCAGCGCGAGGCTGCGGCGTTGACGGCGTCGACGATGCCCTGCGGCGAGCCCTTGCCGGCGAACATGTCGACGACGGCGACGTTCAGCGCGTTGCCGACGTTCTGGCCGTAGAGGGTGTCGAGCCACACCGAGACGTAGGGCGCCTTCGAATAGGCCTCGAGCACCGACTTCAGCGCGGGGGTCGTCACCGCTCCCTCGGCCTCGCTCGAGGCGGGAAGGGTCTGGAAGGCCTTCGCGTACGCTTCCTGGTTCTCCTTGTTGACGAGGAAGTTCAAGAAGTCGGTGCACTGCGCGGGAGCGTTGACCCAGCACGAGTAGCCGTCGACGCCGCCCATCATGGCGCCGGGTTCGCCGTCGCCGCCCGAGACCTCGGGGAAGGGGAACCAGCCGAGGTCGGCCAGGGGCTGCTCGTCGGGGGTGAGCGAGGCGATCACGCCCGGGTCCCAGGCGCCCATGAGTTCCATGGCGGCCTGGTGGTTGGCCAGGAGACCCGCCGACGAACCGGCGCCCTGCTGGGCCGCGGTGGTGAGGAAGCCGTCGTTGAAGGGCTGCGTCGCGAGGAACGACTGCAGGTCTTCGCCGGCCTTCAGCCAGCACGGGTCGTCGAAGCTGCGGCTCGCGGCGGCGGAGTCGAGCACGTCCTTCGAGCAGGCGCGCAGCGCGAAGTTGTAGTACCAGTGGGCGGCGGGCCAGGCGTCCTTGGCGCCGACGGCGATCGGGGCCACCCCGGTCGCCTTGATCTTGGCGTTGGCCGCCTCGAGCTCGTCGATGGTCGTCGGCGCCGAGGTGACACCGGCGGCCGTGAGCAGGTCTTGCGAGGTGAAGATGCCGGAGGGCAGCACGGCGACCGGCATGCCGTAGTTCTTGCCGTCGATCTCGAACGCCGACAGCGACGAGCCGAGGGCCGTCTTCGCGTCAGCCGAGATCTTGTCGGTCAGGTCCATCGCCTGGCCGGCGGTGACGATGTCGGCGAGCTTGCCGCCGCCGCGGGCCATGAACAGGTCGGGGGCGTCGCCCGAGTTCAGGGCGGTCTGGAGCTTGCCGTCCATCTCCTCGTTCTGCACGGCCTGGATCTCGACGGTGACGCCCGGGTTCGCCGCCTCGAACGCGGCCGCGGTGTCTTCCCAGTACTTCTTGCCGTCGCCGGTCGTGGAGTTGTGCCAGAGCGTCAGGGTGACGCTGCCGTCGGCGTTCTGGCCGCTGCCGCCGCCTGCGGCGCAACCGCCGAGCGCGAGGGTGCCGGCGACGGCGAGGGCCGCTCCGGCGAGGATCTTGCGCGTGTTCATGTGATGCCCGTTTCTCTTCGTCGAGGTGCGCCGCGGGGCGCGTCGGTGTGTGCGGCTGCTCTGCCGTTCGTGCGCTTCTCGGGGTCTGCTGCCCGCCGAGGTGTCAGCAGTGTCGCCCGGAGCCCGCTTCGTCGTCAAACGTTTTCGAAAATGATTTCCACGCTAGGGTCGGATGCCATGACGAGGCGAACCACCATCCACGACGTCGCCGCGGCGGCCGGGGTCTCGGTGGCCACGGTGTCGAAGGCCGTGAACGGCCGTTACGGCGTCTCGCCCGAGACCGTGGGCCGCGTGCTCGACGCGGTGAAGACCCTCGGCTACGAGTCGAGCCTCGTGGCCAGCAGCATGCGCTCGCGCCGCACGGGAGTGATCGGTGTGCTGGTGGCCGACATCGAGCCGTTCTCGGCGGAGATCCTCAAGGGTGTCGCGGGGGCCCTGTCCGACACCGGTTACGACCTGCTCGCGTACACCGGAGCCCGTCGCGACGGCGAGGGCTGGGAGCGCCGCTCCCTGAGTCGGCTCAGCGGAACGCTCATCGACGCGGCGATCATCGTCACCCCCACGGTGGTCAACGTCTCGAGCGACGTGCCGATCGTCGCGATCGATCCGCACACCGGACGCGGCGACGTGCCGACCGTCGAATCCGACAGCTTCACCGGAGCTCAGCAGGCGGTGCACTACCTCGTGCAGCTCGGCCACCGCCGCATCGGTTTCATCGCCGGTCGCCCCGATCTGCGTTCGGCGGTGGCCCGCGCATCGGGATACCGCGCGGGGCTCGCGGCCGCCGGCATCCCGTTCGATCCCGCGCTCGTGGGCGACGGACGGTACGAGCACGACGTCGCCCGCGAGGCCGCGCACGCGATGCTCGCATTGCCCGACCCGCCCACCGCGGTATTCGCGGCGAACGACCTCTCGGCCCTGTCGATCGTCGAGGTCGCCGGCGAACGTGGTCTCCGCGTGCCCGACGACCTCTCGGTGGTCGGCTTCGACGACGTGCCCGAGGCCGCCCGCGCCCAACCCGCTCTCACGACGGTGCGCCAACCCATGAAGCGCTTGGGCGCTGAAGCCGTGCGCATCGTGCTGGCGCTGCTCGCCGGCGAGGAGCTGCCGGCCACGCACGTCGAGCTTCCGACGCGTCTGGTCGCGCGCGGGACGACGGCGCCGCCGCGCGAGCGCTGAAGCGGGGCGTGCGGCCGGGGTCCCGGCATCCGGTGCCCCTGCCCTCACCCCTTGCGTGAGTGTCGAGATCGTCCGGGTGTTCTGGACGCTCAGCGGCCTGTCGTCGCCCGGGCGAGAGCGCCGACGAGCCCGCAAGGCGCGCCGCGACACCCCGCGGCTCCGGTACCGTCGAAGAATGCCTACCGCGAGCAGTAAAGACGACGAGGTCGACCTCCTCATCGACGCCTGGTCGCAGCTGCTGCCCGAGGTCGACCTGACGCCCCTCGATGTGATGTCGCGCCTGCGCCGCGCGGCCTTCCACCTGTCGAAGCTGCGCGCCAAGGCCTTCGCGAGCGCCGGCATCGCCGTGTGGGAGTTCGACGTGCTCGCGGTGCTCCGCCGCGCGGGCACCGAGCTGAGCGCCACGCGCCTCATCACGGCCACCATGATCGGCAGCGCCGCCATGACCAACCGCCTCGACAAGCTCGCCGAGCGCGGCCTCGTGCACCGACGTCCCAATCCCTCCGACGGTCGGGCCATCCTCGTCGCGATCACCGCCGAGGGCATCGAGCGCGTGGACGCCGCGATGACCGAGCTCGTCCGTCTCGAGGCCGAGGCCCTGCGCGATGTCAGCCGCCAAGACCAGGCGCTGCTCGCGAGCGCGCTGCGCGTGCTGGCGGCCGGCGAGACGCACGAGGCGTGACCGACTTCGCCACCGCTCTGACCCAGCGCCCCGTCGTCCTCGACGGCGGTCTCGGCACTCTGCTCGAGACGCGCGGCAACGACGTCACGAGCGACCTGTGGTCGGCGCGCGTGCTGCGCGACGACCCCGACGAGGTGCGCGCCGCACACGCCGAATTCGTCACCGCGGGCGCCGAGGTCGTGATCACCGCGTCGTACCAGATCGGTTTCGGGGGAGAGATCCCGGATGCCGAGGTCGAGGCGTTGCTGCGCCGCTCGGTGACCGTGGCGCGCGACGCCGGCGCGGCGGTGGTCGCGGCATCCGTCGGTCCAGTCGGAGCGCTCCGCGCCGACGGCAGCGAGTACACCGGCGCGTACGGGCTGACCCTCGCCGAGCTGCGCGATGCCCACCGCCGACGCCTGCACGTTCTCGCGGATGCCGGGGCCGACGTCCTGGCGATCGAGACGATCCCCTCGCCGCTCGAGGTGGAGGCCCTCGCGCTCGAGCTCGCCGCGCTCGACATGCCGGCCTTCGTCAGCCTTTCGGCCGACAGCACCGGTTTCGCGGGACGCGGAGCGCTCGCCGCGGCACTGCGCGAAGCGGCATCCGCCCCGGGAGTCGTCGCAGTGGGGGTCAACTGCTGCGCCCCCGGCTCGGTGCTGCCCGCCCTCGCGGATGCGCCCGACCTGCCGCTGGTGGTCTACCCCAACACGGGCGAGACGTGGGAGGCCGCGACGCGCACCTGGCACGGCGGAGCTGCCCCGCTCGCCGACGACGCTCCCGCGTGGGTCGCCGCCGGCGCGCGTCTGGTGGGCGGATGCTGCCGGTCGAGGCCCGCCGACATCGCCGCGATCGCGGCCGCGGTGCGCTGAGCGGGCCCTCCACCGTCTGCGTGAGGGGTCACGAAGTGTCGCTTCGAGAGGCTTCCAGCGACCGATCGTGACCCCTCACGCGGGGGCGGGCTCAGTCGAAGTCCGCGGCCAGGGCGTTGCGGTGGTACTCGAAGATGATGCTCGTGCGCGTCGAGGCGACGCTGTGCCGAGCCGAGAGGTGGTCGACGACGAAGCGGCGCACGGCCGACGAATCGTCGACGGCGATGTGCACGAGGAAGTCGTCGGCGCCGCCGAGGAAGAACAGCTGGATCACGTCGGGGTGGCGGCGGATCTCGTGAGCGAACGCGCGGATGCTCTCCTGCCGCTGCCCCGGGCGCAGGGTGACCCCGACGATCGCCTGCAGCCCGCGGCCGAGGCGGCTCTGGTCGACGGCTGCGTGGAACCCGGTGATGAGCCCGCGGTCGACGAGGCCCCGTAAGCGCGCATGGGCGGTGGATGCCGCGACCCCGAGCTCGTCGGCGAGGGCGGCGTTCGTCATGCGTGCGTCGGCCGACAGCAGTTCGATGATGCGCGCGTCGAGGGGGTGCAGGTCGTCGTCGGCCACCGTAGATCCTTCGCGTCGGCGACCCCGGCGGGAGTCGTTTCGCCGATGATATCCCTGCACGAACGGCTGTAGCCGAAGGATCTGCGCGGAAACACCACGGAAACACTCTTTTCTGCGATCCTCTCGGCAACGCTCATCCGCTCGAGGAGGAACCCATGCGCGTGTCCGTGCCCACCGAGATCAAGAACAATGAGAACCGCGTCGCCATGACGCCCGCGGGGGTCGATTCGCTCGTCCATCGCGGTCACGAGGTCTTCGTGCAGGCGGGTGCGGGTGAGGGCAGCGGCTTCTCCGACGAGCAGTACCGTGCGGCCGGTGCCGAGATCGTCGACACCGCCGAAGAGACCTGGGCGCGTGCCGAACTGCTCGTCAAGGTGAAGGAGCCCATCGCCCCCGAGTACGGCTTCCTGCGCCGCGACCTCACGCTCTTCACCTACCTGCACCTCGCCGCCGACCGACCGCTGACCGACGCCCTCATGACCGCCGGCACCACGGCCGTGGCGTACGAGACCGTCCAGACCGCCGATCGGGCGCTGCCGCTGCTGGCCCCCATGAGCGAGGTGGCCGGGCGCCTGTCGATCATCGAGGGCGCCCACCACCTGCTGCGCGCCTCGGGTGGGCGCGGTCTGCTCCCCGGCGGCGTGCCCGGCACCCCGCGGGCCAAGGTCGTCGTGATCGGCGGCGGCGTCGCGGGCGAGCACGCCGCGGCCAACGCCCTCGGACTCGGTGCCCGCGTCACGGTGATCGACATCTCGCTGCCCAAGCTCCGCCAGCTCGAGGAGCGCTTCGGCGGCGCGATCGAGACCCGCGCCTCGACCCGTCTCGAGATCGCCGAGCAGCTGTCCGACGCCGACCTCGTGATCGGCTCGGTGCTCATCCCCGGCGCCGCCGCCCCCAAGCTCGTCACCGACGACATGGTCGCCGCGATGAAGCCCGGCGCGGTGCTCGTCGACATCGCGATCGACCAGGGCGGCTGCTTCGAGGGCTCGCGCCCGACCACGCACGACGCACCCACCTTCCGCGTGCACGAGGCGCTGTACTACTGCGTGGCGAACATGCCCGGCGCGGTGCCGCACACCTCGACCCGGGCTCTGTCGAACGCCACCCTGCCGTACATCACGCGCATCGCCGAGCAGGGCTGGGAGGCAGCGGCATCCGCCGATCCTGCCCTCGCCAAGGGCCTGAACGTGCGCGCCGGGGTGGTCGTGAACGAGGGCGTCCGCGCGGCTTTCGACCTCTGATCCGCAGAGGTGGCTGAGCTTGTCGAAGTCACCGGGGTTGCCGCGGGTTCCGGTCCCTTCGACAGGCTCAGGGACCTGGGTTGCGCGAGGTGGCTGAGCTTGTCGAAGTCACCGGGGTGGCTGTGGGTTCTGGTCTCTTCGACAGGCTCAGGGACCTGGGTTGCGCAGAGGTGGCTGAGCTTGTCGAAGTCACCGGGGTGGCTGTGGGTTCTGGTCCCTTCGACAGGCTCAGGGACCTGGGTTGCGCAGAGGTGGCTGAGCTTGTCGAAGTCACCGGGGTGGCTGTGGGTTCCGGTCCCTTCAACAGGCTCAGGGACCTGGGTTGCGCGAGGGGGCTGCGGGTTGCGGTCCCTTCGACAGGCTCAGGGACCTGGGTTGCGCAGAGGTGGCTGAGCTTGTCGAAGTCACCGGGGTGGCTGTGGGTTCTGGTCCCTTCGACACGCTCAGGGACCTGGGTTGCGCGAGGGGGCTGCGGGTTGCGGTCCCTTCGACAGGCTCAGGGACCTGGGTTGCGCAGAGGGGGCTGCGGGTTGCGGTCCCTTCGACGGGCTCAGGGACCTCGCGTTGCTCAGGGATCTCGCGTGGCTCAGGGACCTCGCGTGGCTCAGGGACCTCGCGTGGCTCGGGGACCTCGCGGGGCTCAGCCGCGCACCCAGGCGTAGGTGATCTCGGGGCGGCCCTGGCCGCCGTACCGGGGTTCGCGGCGCACGCGCCCGGCGTCGGCGAGGTGTTCGAGGTACCGCCGGGCGGTGACCCGCGACATGCCTTCGCTCTCGCCGACCTCGGTCGACGACACCGCTCCGGCGGCGGTGCGCACGCGCGCGGCGACGGCCTGCAACGTCTCGTCGCTGAGCCCCTTCGGCAAGGTGGGGGCGGCGACCGTGCGGAGCGACCCGAGCAGGGCATCGACCTCCGACTGCGTCGCATCGCCGGCGGCGCGATCCAGTCCCTCGACGTACGCGCGGTACGCCTCGAGGCGCTCGCGGAACGCGGCGAACGCGAACGGCTTGATGAGGTACTGCACGACCCCGATCGACACCGCCGCCCGCACGGTGGCGGCGTCGCGCACCGCGGTCACCGCGATGATGTCGACGCCCGCACCCATCGCGCGCACGCGCCGGGCGACGTCGAGTCCGGTGCCGTCGGGCATGGTCATGTCGAGCAGCACGAGATCGATCGAGCGATCCGGGTCGGTGATCGCGGTGAGCGCCGCGCGGGCTCCGGCGGCCTGACCGACGACCTCGAACCCCGGCACGCGGCCGACGTAGGCGCTGTGCAGCTCGAGGGCGAGGGCGTCGTCGTCGACGACGAGCACGCGGATCACGGTGCCACCGCCTCGGCCACCGCGGGGAGGAAGACTCGCACCGTGGTGGGCTGAGCGGTCACCTGCAGAGTGCCTCCCCGGGCGGCGACGATGTCGCGGACGAGCGCGAGTCCCACGCCGCGGCC
Source organism: Microbacterium sp. BH-3-3-3 (assembly GCF_007679045.1). Taxonomy (GTDB): domain Bacteria; phylum Actinomycetota; class Actinomycetes; order Actinomycetales; family Microbacteriaceae; genus Microbacterium; species Microbacterium algihabitans. Next base: position 88,912 of record NZ_VEFS01000002.1, read on the forward strand.
ACCGGGGGAGAGGGCGGTCTTCGTCGAGGCGCCGAAGGCGAAGGGGTCGGCGAGCGCCGGATCGAATCCCGCTCCGCTGTCGACGACCTCGACGATCACGTCGGCGCCGTTCTCGCGCAGCGTCGCACGCACCCATCGCGGCTCGGGGCCCGTCGCCGCGGCATCCAGTGCGTTGTCGACGAGGTTGCCGACGACCGTCACGGCCTCGGCGGCGACCAGCGGCAGCGTCGGGGTGGGCTCGGCCACATCGATGTCGAGGCGCACTCCGCGTTCGGCGGCTTCGTCGAGCTTGCCGAGCAGCAGGGCGACGACCACGGCGTCGTCGTCGTCCGAGACGAGGCGGTCTGCGAGGTCCTGACGCTCTCCGGTCGACGCGACGATCAATCGTCGGGCTTCGTCGACGCGGCCGAGTTCGAGCAGAGCGAGCAGGGCGTGCAGGCGGTTGCCGTGCTCGTGCGTCTGCGAGCGCAAGGTGTCGCTGAGCGTGCGCACGCCCTCGAGCTCGCCCAGCAGGGCCTGCAGTTCCGATCGATCGCGCAGGGTCATCACGCGCCCGCGCTCGGGAGCGCGTCGGCCGCTGAGGTCCCGCGCTTCCTCCTGGTTGACCAGCAGCACGCGGTCGCCGTTCACGACGGTCTCTTCGACCATGCGGCGCCCGGTCGCGATGGCATCGGCGAGCCCGGCGTCCATCTCGACCTCGCGGGGGTCGAGAGACACCTGCCCGCTCGTGGCCGGGGGCAGCCCCAACAGGTCGGCCGCCTCGTCGTTGTACAGCACGATGCGTCCGGCACGGTCGGTCACGACGAGCCCCTCGCGCAGCGAGTGCAGTACGGTCTCGTAGCTCTCGACGAGCCGCGACAGCTCGCCCGGCGTGTACGACCCGGTCACGCGACGGGCGCTGCGGCGCACGTACAGCGCCCCGAGCACGCCCATGCCGACGATGGCGGCGGATGCCAGGACGATGAGCGGTGCGCGCGCCGCGATGTCCTGCTGCACGGCGCCGAGGGTGACGCCCACCGAGACCAGCGCGATGATGTCGCCGTTCTCGCCGCCGTCGACGCGGATGGGGGCGATCGTGCGGACCGAGGGACCGAGGGTGCCTTCGTACACCTCGGTGAACGTGTTCCCGGCGAGGGCTTCTTCGCGCGAGCCCAGGTACGGCTCACCGATCTCCGACCGGTTGCGATGGGTGATGCGGGTGCCGTCGGGCGTCATGATCGTGACGAACGACAGGTCGGCCTCGGCAAGGATCTGCTCGACCATCGGCTGCAGGGTGTCGGAGTCGCGGGCGGCCGCGAGCACCGCGACATCGGGCTCGTGCGCGAGCGTCTCGGCGACCGACCGCGTCACCTTCTCGGCCTCGCGCTGACCGGAGTCGCTGAGCTGCAGCGACAGCAGCGCCGCGAGCACGCCGGCGACGAGAACGACGACGCCGAGCGACACCAATGCCAGGCGTCCTCCCACGCTCAGTCGCATGTCACCGCCCTTCCTCGCGCTGTCGTGAACAATACGACCACAAATCGTGGATGCGTCCGCGCTCGACCACAGTCAAGTCATTCGCCGACGGCTTCGTCGGGAAAAACAATGACGTTAGGAAGAGGGGATAGGCGCTGATGGCTCTCTCACTCCGCACCACCCGGGATGGTCGCCCCCGTAAGAAGATCGACCGCAACCACTGGCTCTACATCGCCGTGATCGTCGCCGTCGTGGCCGGCATCATCGTCGGTCTCATGGCCCCGGCCTTCGCCACGGCACTCGAGCCGGTCGGCAAGGGCTTCGTCTCGCTGATCAAGATGATGATCGCCCCGGTGATCTTCTGCACGATCGTCGTGGGCATCGGTTCGATCGCCAAGGCCTCCACGGTCGGCAAGATCGGCGGCCTGGCGATGGTCTACTTCCTGGTGATGTCGTCGTTCGCACTGATCATCGGCCTGGTCGTCGGCAACATCATCCACCCCGGTGAGGGTCTCAACATCTCGGGAGCGACGTACGAAGCCCCGGCCGAGGCCACCACCACGCAGGACTTCATTCTGGGCATCATTCCCACGACGTTCTTCTCGGCATTCACCGGCGGCAGCATCCTCCAGGTGCTGTTCATCGCCCTCCTCGTCGGCTTCGCCCTGCAGGGCATGGGCGAGCGCGGAGCGCGCATGGTCGAGGGCATCCGCAACTTTCAGGTGCTCGTCTTCCGCATCCTCGGCATGATCCTGTGGCTCGCTCCGATCGGCGCCTTCGGTGCGATCGCCGCGGTCGTCGGCAAGACCGGCTTCCAGGCCGTGATCAGCCTCGGCATCCTGATGGGCGCGTTCTACCTGACGTGCTTCCTGTTCATCACGCTCGTGCTCGGTGTGCTGCTGTACGTCGTGACCCGCGTGAACATCTTCACGCTCATGAAGTACCTGGGCCGCGAGTACCTGCTGATCGTCGGCACCTCGTCGTCGGAGGCTGCTCTGCCCCGCCTCATCGCCAAGATGGAGCACCTCGGCGTCTCGAAGCCGGTGGTCGGCATCACCGTCCCGACCGGGTACTCGTTCAACCTCGACGGCACCGCGATCTACCTGACGATGGCCTCGCTGTTCATCGCCACCGCGATGGGCTCGCCCATGTCGCTCGGCGAGCAGATCGGGCTCATGATCTTCATGATCATCGCCTCGAAGGGCGCCGCCGGTGTCACCGGAGCCGGTCTCGCCACCCTCGCCGGTGGACTGTCGGCCTACCGCCCCGACCTGGTGGACGGCGTCGGTGTCATCGTCGGCATCGACCGCTTCATGTCGGAGGCCCGCGCCGTCACCAACTTCACCGGCAACGCGGTGGCCACGATGCTCATCGGCGTCTGGACCAAGGAGTACGACGGCCAGCGCGTCCGCGAAGTGCTCGCCGGCAACCTCCCGTTCGACGAGACGATGCTCACCGGCGACGGTCACGGCGGCTCGCACGGTGCGGCCGTGAACGAGGCGGCGGATGCCAAGCAGGACGCCTCCGTGGCGGTCGGCGCCGGCCCCGTCGGTGCCGTCGACACCTCGACGCTCAACGCCTTCCGCGTCCAGGCGGAGGCGGAGGAGTCGGCTCGGAGCCGCTCGTGAGCCTTGCGCACACCCCGGCGGGGGCGGCTTCGGCCGCCCCCGCCCCCGCGCGCGCGGACCTCGCCCGCACCTGGATGCTTCGCTCGCCCCTCGCGGGCGGCCTTGACACCGCGGCCGATGTTCTCGTGCTCGATCTCGAAGACGGCCTTCCCTCCGGACGCAAGGACGAGGGTCGCGATCGTGCGCGCCGCGCGGCCGCCGAGGTTCCCGTCTGGCTGCGCATCAGCGCCGCCGGCACCCGAGACGGGCAGGCTGATCTCGCTCTCGGACGCGAGCTCGACGACCGTCTCGCCGGGGTCGTCCTGGCGATGTGCGCCGGCCCCGCCGACGTCGGTCACGTCGCGGCCTCGCTTCCGGCGGGCACGCCGATCGTCGCGATGGTCGAGTCCGCCGCGGCTCTTCTGGCCGCCCCCGCGATCGCCGCGCACCCCGCGACCCGACGTCTCGCTTTCGGCACCGGTGATTTCCGTCGCGACACCGGCATGGCGGCGGACCGCATCGCGCTGTCGTGGCCGCGCGCCCAGCTCGTGGTCGCTTCCGCCGCGGCGGGCATCGCCGGCCCGATCGACGGCCCCTGCGGTCCGATCGACCAGGCGCTCGACGCGGCTCGGCACGCGGTCGCGATGGGTTTCACGGGCACCTTGGCGCTCCAGGATGCCGCCGTGTCCGGCGCCCATGCCGGCTTCACGCCCGCGCCCGACGAGGTGGAGCGCGCCCGCGCCCTGCTGACGGCGACTCCCGACGGTCCGGTCGACGGCTCGTACGCCCCGACGCTCGCGCGGGCCCGCGCCCTCATCGCGCGCGCCGAGGCCCTCGCCGCCCTCTGACCGAGCGATCACCCCGCGCAAGGTCCCTGAGCCCGTCGAAGGGACCGCCTGACCGCGAGGTCCCTGAGCCTGTCGAAGGGACCGCCCAGCGCAAGGTCCCTCAGCCTGTCGAAGGGACCGCCTGAGCGCGAGGTCCCTGAGCCTGTCGAAGGGACCGCCCAGCGCAAGGTCCCTCAGCCTGTCGAAGGGACCGCTCCAAACCGGCGGCTTCGACCAGCTCAGCCACCTCGCGAAGGACGCCCCTACCGCCTCCGGAACCACCTCCGACGCGGAGCCGGCGCCTCCACCGCGGCCGCGGCCTCGCGGGCGCGGCGTCTCTCGCCCCACGCCGCGAGCTCGGCCTCGACGTCGACGGTCGGGGTGACCACGGGCGGCCCGCCCTGCAGCTGACGCCGCGCCTCGATGACGCGGCGGTTGAAGTCCTCGAGGGCTTCCCGCACGTCGGGCTCGCGCGCGATGGCATCCATCCGCTCCGCCCGTTCGGCGTACTCGACCCGCAGCGTCAGGGCCGGGGGACCGAGACCCGAGAGCTGCTCGGTCTCGATCTTGCGCCGGATCCACCAGTTCGGGTCGTGCGACGCCCCCAGGTCGGGCAGGGGCTTGCCCGCCCCGGGCAGATCGTCGAACTCGCCGCGACGGATCGCCTGCTGGATCGAGGTCTCGACGAAGGCGGCACGCTCCGCAGCCGTCGAGCCGCGGGCCGGTGCCTCGGGCTCCGCTTCGGGTTCGAGCCCCGCCTCGCGCAGACGGCGGTCGAGTCGGTAGCGTTCGGCCTCCTGCCGGGGGTCTTCGCTCACGCCGCCTCCCGCTGTTCGCGCTCCAACCGGCGCAGGCGTTCACGTGCCATGTCTTGGGCGCGGGGCCCCGAGCCGAGCGCGCGCTCGGTGATCCGCAGCACGAGGCGGGTGAGGGTCAGCACGGGCAGGGGCCAGCGTCGCACGCCGAGCATCTTGCGGTAGCGGCGGGGGATCGTCGCGACGGCCGCGGCGAACAGCACGCGGTACGACAGACCCATGAGGCCGGGGAACGGCGGCTTGCGCAGGAAGCGCACGACGTCGGCCACGCGCTCGTCACCGCGCAGCTCGCGGCGGTCGGCGAAGCCGTCGATCTCGGCGCGCAGGGCGTCGCGCGTGAGGGGCGGATCGACCACCCGCATCAGGCGCCCCGCCGTCGCCCAGTCGGCGACGTAGGCGTCGGGTCCGCCGGGAATCGGTTTGCGTGAGACCTCGTGTCCGGCGAGGAACGCGTCGGTGAAGGCCAGGTGCACCCACCTCACGAGGTCGGCCGCCTCCGCCGTGTAGCCGCGCTCAGTGCCGTCACCCGCCCGGTATTCGCCCTTCACCCGTTGGTGGAATCGACCGACGCGTCGGGTCTCGGCATCCGCCTGCGTCGTACTCCCGTAGGTGAGGGTGATGACCCAGCGCACCGTACCGGTGAGGCGACCGATGGGGTCTTCGCGATAGCGCGACCAGTCGTGCACCCCCGCGAGCGCTCCCGGGTGCAGTGCTTGCAGGAGCAGAGCCCGGATGCCGGCGACGAGAGTCCCCATGCCGGCGTGCACGGTCCACGCGGGGCCGTTCTCGGCGAAGTAGCCGGTGTCGTCCCCGTCGGCGATGGCGCGGACGTACGGTGCCATCCCGGTCGGGTCGCCCGCCAGAGCGACGAGGATCTTGCCCCGCAGCGACTGGATCCAGCCGGGAGCGGAGGGGTAGGTCGCGTCGGTCACCTCTCCAGCGTGCCACCGTCTGAGCGGGCGGGCGCGGGATCGACCGAGGTCGTCAGTGACCTTCGTGCGAGATCACAGGAACGGTGCCGTCGTCGCGCATGAGCACGGCGTCCTGAGTGGCTCCGAGAGCCGGGGTGACGATGACCGAGAGCACGGCGGCCGCGACGAGCAGCCCGACGACGCTCATCGGCTTCGCCGCACGGTCTGCGGGTGCTCCATCGCGCAGACGGCGCAGGTGCACGGCGACCGTGGCGCCCACGACGACGAGCAGCACGCACGCGGCGGCGACGCCGAGGATGCTCGTGTGCGCGGGCGTGAGGAACATCAGTGCCGACACCACGAGCAGCGAGGCGATCGCGCCGCCCAGAGCGAGGCGCGGAAACACGAGACGGCCGGTGGAGAGGACCGCGCCGCCCCAGGCGAGAGCGGCGAGTCCCAAGACGACCGCCCCGATCCCGAGGCCGTCGGCGACGGCCCCGGAATCGGAACGGACGATCGCACCCGCGCCGAGGGCGGCGGTGATGAGGCCGGCCCCCCACGCGGATACGGAGGGCCACGACCGCACGAAGGTCGCGGCGGTCATGATCAGACCGCAGCCGTGCGCGGGACGTTGCGCTCGGTGCCGAGTCCGACACCCAGCAGCACGACGGCACTGGCGAGGTGGAGGAAGTGGTCGGGCACGTTCAGCGCAAGGATGTTCGCCGCGGTACCGGTCAGGAAGAACCCGACGATACCGAGCAGCAGGTACACGGCGCCGACGGTGGTGTTGACGCCCTTCGCGGCACGTGCGTTGGCCAGGCCCGCGATCAGCAGGGCCGCACCGATGAGCAGGTGGGCGATGTTGTGCAGCGGGTTGACCTCGAAGATGCCGAGCAGCAGACCGCCCTGCGTCGCGATGAAACCGACGCCGCCGGTGACGGCGAAGCCGAGAAGACCGACCAGCAGGTAAACGGCACCGAAGACGGTCGCGACGATGCGGTTGGGTGACGAGCTCATGATGAACCTCCCAGAGTGTTGGCAGCGACCGTCCGGTCGCTTCACCACATCTTCGGAGGAACACTTCGAATCGGATTGCCCTTTGCTTTCGCAGCACGCAATGCACTATGCCCGGAAACGACAGAAGGCCCCCGAGTACTCTCCGAGGCCCTCCGCAACAGATCCGACGATAGGCAGGGGTACCAGTCCGCCCGAGGGGATTGCATTTCGCGGGGTGTTCACGTAGCGAGCGATCTGGGACACTCATCGCATGCGGTTCGAGACCACACTGCTTCAGATGGGCAACAACACCGGCATCGAGGTGCCGCCCGAGGTGCTGGAGGCTCTGGGCGGGGGCAAGCGCCCTGCCGTGACCGTCGATGTGAACGGCTACACCTACACCAGCACTGTGGGGGCGATGGGCGGGCGCTCGCTCATCCCGTTCTCCGCCGACAAGCGCAAGGCGACCGGTCTGGCGGGTGGCGATGCGATCACGGTGGAGCTCGCGCTCGACACGGCGCCGCGCACCGTCGAGGTTCCCGACGATCTGGCCACCGCGCTCGCCGAGGTGGGGAGACGTGACGCGTTCGACGCGCTCTCGCCCAGCGCGCGCAAGGCGCACGTGACGAACGTGGAGTCCGCGAAGGCCGCCGACACCCGCTCGCGTCGCGTCGAGACGATCGTGTCGAAACTCGCCTGAGCGATCCGCGCGCCCCGGGCGATAGCCTGGAGCGGGAGGTCCCGTGGGGCGTACGAAAGAGGCCATCGCCGAGGGGCTGTCGATTGCGACGGCCGCGGCGCGTCTGACCGTGCGCAATCGGATCCTGGTCGAGACGATCGCCCGCGGGGGGCAGTTCGACGGCGAGGTCTTCGCCGACTTCGCCCGCGAGACGCTCGCCGCCCTCGCCGATGAGCAGGACCAGGCGGCCGAGCGCGTCACCCACCAGCGCAAGCGTGCGTGGGGACGGTTCTCCGACTCGTCGGGCACCCATGACTACCGCGATCGCGACACCCGCAACCTCCGCCGCCGGGCGAAGCAGTCCCGTGGCGTCGCGAAAGAGCTGCGTGCTCTCGCCGCCGACCCCGAGCGCCTCGCCAAGCTCGTCGCCGACGCCCGGATCGCGGCGTGGGGCGATGTCGAGGCGAACCTCAGCAAGCGGCTCGACGTCGAGGGCATGACCGCCGACGCCGATCCGGAGTACGCCCAGATGCGCAAGGCCCGTATGGACGCCCTGCGCATGGTCGACCTCGCCCGCCTCGCCTCCCAGGCCAAGCGCCGCGCGAAAGAGAAGGCCGCGGCCGATGAGGCCGAGCCCGCCGACGAGGTCGCACCGACGACCGGTGGCGGCAAGGGCGGCAAGAAGAAGAAGTCCGCGGCGCGCTGAGGGGTCCTCTCGCGTGAACTGACACGGGTGCCTTCGATCATGCGGCCGAGTCTCACCCGCGTGCGGCGCGGTGCGCGGGCGCCCGTGCGAGCCCCGAGTAGCGTCGGCGCCGACGGAAGGTGGATGCCATGGCGCAGCGACGCTTCGGACGAAAGCCCCGCGTGGCCCGAGAGGGATATGCGCTCGTGTCGGTGAGCGCCCGCGACGCGGCCGGCTTCGTGCACCACTACGACGACATCGAGGCCCCGCTCGGATCGCTGCACGAGGCGATGGCGATCCTGCAGCTGCACTCGGCGGCGACCGAGGCCGCGCACCGGGGTGAAGCCTCGGCCTGACCCGGCACCACCGCGACCACGCGGGACGCGGAGGGCTCGGCATCCGGAGACGGAAAAAGCCCCGGCCGGAGTTTCCTCACGGCCGGGGCTTGTCACTGTCTCAACACAGTGTGCGCCCGAAGGGACTCGAACCCCTAACCTTCTGATCCGTAGTCAGATGCTCTATCCATTGAGCTACGGGCGCTAGGGCCTCCGCGCGAAACGGCGCGCAGGCCGTGGTCCAGCATAGCCGGGACCCTGTGGCACGTCTAATCGGCCCCGCACACCCTGCATCCCGGGCGTGGCGCAGCGGTGACGGCATGGTGTCTGCGCGGTGACTGCGCCGGGGCGGAGGGGCGACGTACGCTGGCGGGATGAGCGCATACACCTCCGCGTTCGAGCTGTTCTCCATCGGGATCGGACCCTCGAGCTCCCACACCGTCGGCCCCATGAGGGCCGCTGTCGATTTCGCCGCTCGACTCGAGGGCGACGGCGCCCTCGAGAAGGTGGCATCCGTCTCGTGCGCCCTGTACGGCTCGCTCGGCGCCACCGGTATCGGGCACGGCACCCCGGACGCGGTCGTCGCGGGCCTGCAGGGCCTCGAGCCCGAGAGCGTGGATCCGGATGCCGTGCGGCGGGCCTGGTCGGATTGGCCCGAGGGGCAGCCGCTCCTCCTCGCCGGTCGGCGCGAGATCGCCTTCGCGAAGAGCGACGTGGTCTTCGAGCCGCGAACGCGGTTGCCCGGTCACCCGAACGCCATGACCCTCGTCGCGCGCGACGGCGATGGCGCGGTGATCGCGGAGGACACGTACTACTCGGTCGGTGGAGGCTTCATCCGCCGCGAGGGAGAACCCGCGCGCGTGGCGGCCGAGCCGATGCCGCTCGCGTTCGACGACGCGGCGACACTGCTCGCGCTGTGCGACGAGCGCGGGATTACGATCGCCGAAGCGGCTCGTCTCAACGAGACCGCGCTCCACAGCGACGAGGAGGTCGCGGCCGGCCTCGATCGCATCTGGGACGCCATGGCGGCGTGCGTGAACGCCGGACTCGCGAACGACGGTGTGCTGCCGGGCATGCTCAAGGTGAAGCGTCGCGCCGCGGTCATCCGCGGCCAGCTCGAGGAGATCCAGGCCGAGGGGCACCGCGAGCTGCCGGGCGAGTGGCTCGGCGCCTTCGCGCTGGCCGTCAATGAAGAGAACGCCGCGGGCGGACGGGTGGTGACCGCCCCGACCAACGGCGCCGCCGGCATCCTGCCCGCCGTGGCCATGTACTGGTGGCGATTCCTGGCTGACTCCGGACTCGGCCAGGGCAATGCGGTCACCCCTTACGGCGAGCTCGTCGGCAGCGCCCTGCTGGGCTACGACGGTCACGCGGTCACGCGCGGCGAGGTGTCGGCGTGGGACGACGACGATGTCGCAGAAGCCAATCGCCGTCGCGGCATCCGGCGATTTCTGCTGACGGCGACGGCGCTTGGCTCCCTCTTCAAGGCCAACGCCTCGATCTCGGGGGCCGAGGGTGGATGCCAGGCCGAGGTCGGATCCGCGTGTGCGATGGCCGCGGGTGGACTGACCGCCGTGATGGGCGGCACCAACCGGCAGATCGAGAACGCGGCCGAGATCGCGATGGAGCACCACCTGGGCCTCACGTGCGACCCGGTCGGCGGGCTCGTGCAGATCCCGTGCATCGAGCGCAACGCGATCGCGGCGTCGACGGCGGTCACGGCCGCACGTCTCGCCCTGCGCGGCGACGGCAGTCACTACGTGTCTCTCGACGCGGTGGTCGAGACGATGCGTCAGACCGGTATCGACATGTCGACGAAGTACAAGGAGACGAGCGAGGGCGGCCTCGCGGTCAACGTCATCGAGTGCTGAGCGGGAGCGGCGGCTCAGGCGTCGTCGCGCAGCTTCGCGGTGAGGGCGTGCAGTTGCGCGAGTTCTGCGTCGCTCAGGCGCGCCATGCGCTCGGCGATGGAGCGGGCGTGCGAAGCGGCGATGCGACGGAAGATGACCGCTCCCTCTTCGGTGGCCGTCACCAGGGACCCTCGCCCGTCTTCCGGGTCGGCGCACTTGGTCACGAGGCCGCGCGCGACCATCCGCTCGACCAGTCGCGAGACGCTCGGCTGGCTGATCAGCATGTTGCCCGTGACCTCGCGCAGGCGTGCCGTCATGCGCGGGGCGCGGGTGACGGTGAGCAGCACGTCGTACTCAGCCTGCGTGAGTTCGGTGCCGTCGAAGTCGGTGCGGATGTCGTCGAACACCTCGTGCTGGGCGCGGAAGAGACTCTCCCAGGCCTGCACGGCGAGACGACGATCGGTCATAGGTTCAGCGTAGGGGAGCGGCCCGGCGGGACCGCTCTCTCGACCTCGGCGCGGCGCACAGAGTAAGGGCCGGTCGGAGAGGCTTCCGACCGGCCCTTGTCCCTGCACCAAGAGTGTCCTGCAATCACATGTCGGTAGCTGCCACAGCAAAACAACTACCGTGCGAGCACTCTATAACGGTGAGGTAACGGAGGGGAAGAGGGGCTCGTTATGTTCTTGTGATCGATTTCCGACGAGCGGGCCGGGACTCGGTTCCTGATGCCGGGCGCGACGGCTCTGCGTATTCCGGCCGACGTCGGCGCGTTGCCCTCCGCGGTGCTCGGCGGACCGAGGGCGAGGAGTAGATTCGCCTCATCCTCATCGCTTAGGGATCCCGTGCGCCTGCTGCCCTCTTCGTCGCGCGTCGTCTTCGGTGGCATGGTCGCCCTCGTCGCCGCGGTGACGACGGCGCTCGCGGTGCTCGTGCCCGCCCTGACCGAGCAGGCCGGTGACGCCGGGGCGCGCGGCGTCGTCGCCGCTCGATCGGGAGCCGAGACCGGCCTCGACCTCGCGCTCCCGGCATCCGGAGACCCCGTCGCTCAGGACGAACTGGTGCGTCGCACGATCGCCCGCGTCATGCCCGACGGTGCCGACCTCTCGATCGAGAGGACGGAGACCGCCGGGCTCCTCGACGCCGGGGCGGGGCGCGCGTATCTCGCGAGTATCGACGGCCCCGCCTTGCCCCTCGAAGCCGGACGATGGCCCGCCACCGCCAGCGAGGCCGCCCTCGGCTCCACTGTCGCAGAGACGCTGGATGTCGAGATCGGCGACACCTTCGACCTCGGCGGCCGCACGGTGCAGGTCATGGGATTGTGGTCGTCGTCGCGCGCGGCGGCGGATCGATGGTTCGGCGTGCGAGCGGCCTTCGCCGCGGGCGGGGGAGAGGGCCCCGTCGCAGTGTCGGCGGAGGTCGTGGACGCCGTGGCCACCGCGGACGGTCTGACGCGCGAGGTGCATTGGACGCTGCGCCCCGACGCCGCGCGCCTCGACCTCGCGACGTTGCACGCGGTGAGCGCGGGGTGGCGAGCGCTGCCGGACGCCCTGGCGGCGGAAGGGGTGGAAGCCGCGGACATCGAGACCGCCGGGGCCCTCGTCCCGACGGCGCAGATCGCGTCGGCCCGCGCCGCGGTGCTGAACGCGGCCGCGCCCGTTTCGCTGGCGACCGTCGCTCTCGCCTCGCTCGCGGTGACGACCCTGTTCGCCGCTCTGCTGGTGGGCTCCGCAGCCGCCGAGCGCCGGACCCGCTGGGCGCGGGGGCAACCGCTGACGCGCATCGTCGCCGCCGAGTCGGTGCGAGCGCTCGTACCCGGCGTCGTCGGTGCGATCGTCGGTGCGGTGACGGTCGCCGTCGTGCTCACGCCGTCCGTCGCCATGGTCCCGTGGATCATCGGTGCCACCGCGGTGGGGGCCGCGGCTCCGGCGGTGCTCGTGGCCGTCCTCGCCACCCGCGACGTGGGCGTCCTCAGTCGCGCGGAGGGGGCGGCATCACCCTCGCGCCGGTGGAGTGCCGGGGTCGCGGCATCCGTCGTCCTCCTCCTCGCGGGCTTCACGACCTGGCGCGCGCTCACGCTCGGCTCGACCTCGGGCGACGGTCGCGGCGGCCTCTCGCCCGACCCCGTCGCCGTCGCCGCCCCGGCAGCGCTGCTGCCCGCCGCCGTCCTCGTCGCGACGGCCGCCCCGTTGCTGCTGACGCAGCGGCTTCGCGAGCGTCGTGCCGCCCGAGGCAGCGCCACCGCGTTCCTCTCCGCGATGGGCGCGGCGCGGCGTCCGTTCGCCCTCGCCGCGACCGTCGCCGTCGTGGGGGTCGCTGTCGCGCAGCTCGGGTTCGCCGCGGTGTACCAGTCGACGTGGGACGCGGGGTATCGCACCGCCCTCGCCGCCCAGGAGGGAACGGACCTGCGCGTCGCGGGCGACGGCGACGAGCTGACGCCCGCGGTGCTCGACCGCGTCGCGGGTGTCGAGTCGGTCGCGGGGGTCGCGCCCGTGTGGACGGCGAACACCTCGATCGCCGCGCGTTCGGCCTCGCTCGTGATCGCGTCGCCGGCCGCGGTCGCCGCCCTCGCCGATCCCGCGGTCCCCGACCGCGATCGTCTTGCCGAGGGCGCACGCTCCGACGCTCCCGGCCCGCTCCTCCCCGAGGACGCCCAGGACCTGACGGTGCAGGTACGGGCGACGGATGCCACGGCTCAGGCCGCCGCGGTCGTTCTCGTGGACGCGTGGGGGCGGGTCACCTCCGTGGGGGCCGGAAGCGACGGGGCATTCGCGATCCCCGCCGTCTCCGCCGGCCCGGGCGGGGCGTGGCGGCTGGCGGCGGTCGAGGTCGCCGTATCGACAGGGGATGAATTTGGAGCCCTGGTCGCCATCGACGGCGTGAGCGTCGACGGGGCGCTGCTCGACCTGGGCGCGGCGGTGATGCCCGTCGACATCAGCGGCGAGGCGATCGACATGCAGACCGCGGCGGGTCCCGCCGAGGTCTCCGTCGGCAGTGCGATCACCCGGGTGCGGTTCGTGCCGGTCGCATCGACGGCCTCCGCCGTCGTTTCGCAGGCGTTCGCCGCGGCCTCCGGCGTGACGGAGGGAGACACTCTTCCCCTCGCGCTCGCGCCCGGTGCCGAATCGCGGCCGGCCCGCGTCGCCGCGGTCGTTCCGGTCATCCCCGGGGCGCCCCTCGACTCGGCCGTCTTCGTCGACGTCGGGACGGCGCTGTCGTCGCGTCTGCGCACCGCCACGGCACTCCCGGGAGCGGAGGGCGCCTGGATCTCGCCGGGTGCCGATCCCGAGGCCGTCGCCGCGGTGCTGCCCGACGGATCGCGGATCGCGGGCACCACCGCCGACGACGGGTACGTCGTGCTGTCGAAGGTGCCGACGTTGCTCTGGACGGGTGCCGCGGGCTTCGCCGCCCTCGCGGTCGCGGGGCTCGCCGCGATCGCCCTCGTCACGCGTCGATCGAGGCGCGATGAAGCGTCGTCCCTGCGCGCGATCGGTGTCGCACGGGCAGTGCGCCGGCGCCTGCGCGTGACGGAGGCCGCCGCCGCGGTCGCGGCGGGATCCCTGGTCGCCGTCGTGGCGACGGCGGTGGCAGCGATGGTTCTCCTCCCCGTCGTGATCACCGGTGCCCTCCCGCGAGCGGTCGATGCGGACGTCGTGATCGATCCCGTGCGCGCGGGCGGTGTCGTCGCTCTCGCCGTGCTCGTCGCACTGGCCGTCGCCGTCTGTTTCGCGATGCGCGACGACATCTCCACGGACGGAGGCGAACGATGAGGCGGTGGTGGCGCACGATCGCACCGCATCGATTCGCCCTGGCGCTCGTGTCGATCACGGTCGCCGTGCTCGTGGCATCCGGAGTCGCCGTTCCGCGCGTGCTCGACACGGTCGCCGACGCGCGACTGGCGGCGGCCCTCGCGCCGGAGGGCGACGCGGAGGCGGTCGCCGCGGCGAGTGTCGTGTTGAGCGCCGACCTCGACGACTTCGCGTTGGGCGCCGACACCGTCGACGACGTGGCCACCACCCTCGCGCGGTATCCCGCGACCGTCGATGAGCCGCTGCGGTCGGCTCTGGGGGAGGCGGCGTGGATCCTGTCGTTCCCCGATGTCACGGCGGTCGCCGTCGATGGCTCGCTCCTTCGCATCCGCGTGGGTACGGCGCCCGAGTACCAGGGGCAGTGGTCGATCATCGAGGGAACGGCCCCGCGACCTGCCGCCTTCGGTGCACCGGTCGAGATCGCCCTCGAGCAGTCGGTCGCGGCCCGAGCCGACGCGAGCGTCGGCACCGTGTGGCAGGGTCCCGACGGATCCTTCGCCGTGACGGCACTGATCGCCGACGCGGAGGGCGGTCCGTCGGCGCAGGACGTCTTCCATCGGGCGGTCTCGTCCCGCGTGAGCGCCACCGATGACCTCGTCACGGTCGGGGCGTACGTCGACCCGGGGTCGATCGCGACGCTCGGCCCTCAGCTCGCTCGCGCTCAGCTGGTCGCGACGCTCCCCGTGCGTGCACAGGGCCTGCGATCAGGCGATGTCGACGGCCTCGAACAGGCGGCGAACAAGACCTCCGCGCAGGGGACCACCCTGGCGAGCGGCTATCCCGTGACGGTCTCGACGCGACTGTCCGCCCTGCTCGATCGGGTGCGGACCGCGCAGGACGCGCTCGTCGCCCTCACGGCCCTCCTCGTCGCCGCGCCCCTCGGCGCCGCGATCCTTCTATGCGCCCTCGCCGTCACCGCCGCCGAGCGCCGCCGCGCGGGGGAGCGTCGGCTCGTCTCGGCGCGTGGTGCGGCGACCGGGCGCGTCATGGCACGCGGGGCCGTCGAGGCGTCGCTCGCGGCGACTGTCGGAGGGGTAGCGGGGTGGGCGCTGGCGGTCGCCCTGACGCCTCGGTCGACGCTTCCGGATGCCGTGGCCACCGGGCTCGGCCTCGTCTTCGTGGTCGTGGCCGGGGTGGCGGCGCTGGCGGCGATGTGCGCGCGCCAGGCGGTGCGGCCGACGCGGGTGCCGTCGGTGGTGCGGGTCGCGAGGGACGGGGTCGTGGTCGCCGTCGCCCTCGTCTCACTCTCGCTCCTGCTCGGACGCGGGGTTCCCGCCGCGGGCGTGGACCCGTTGCTCAGCCTCAGCGTTCTGCTGGTGGCGGTCTCCGCGGGGCTCGTGCTCGCTCGGGTGCTCGGCCCGCTGGTGAGTCCCCTCGCCGGGGTCGCGTCGCGCGGCCGTTCCCTCGGCGTCGCTCTCGCGTTGTCCCGACTGGCGCGAGGGGGCGGGCGCGCCCTGCAGATCACCGGCGTGACGATTGCCGTGGCCACCGCGACCCTCTCCCTCGGGCTGGCGCAGCTGACCGGCGACGGCATCTCCGCCGCGGCCTTCCGCAGCGTCGGTGCCGACGTGCGTGCGTGCGGCGACGATGCCTCCCTCGCCGCGACGAGCCGAGAGGCGGCCTCGGTCGACGGCGTCGCCGCCGTCGCGCGGGTGCGCCGGCTCGACGGCATCCCGGTGACGGGGGATGGACGACTGCGGCCCGTCACCGTGCTCTCCGCATCGACCGTCGACCTGCACCGCGTCGCGCCCCCCGTCCCCGAGCTCGGCGACACCGATCCCGTGCCGGCGGTGATGTCGCGCTCTGCGGCGGAACTGCTCGAGGGGACGTTGGCGGTCGGGGGTCGAGAGGTGTCGGGTGCAGCCGTCGTCGACGACGACGTCCTGCCTTCGTTCGCGGACTCGTGGGTGCTGCTCGACGATCGCGCGGCGGAGGCTCTCGCCGCTCCCGTCGGGGCGTCGTGCCTCGTCATCACCGTGATGCCCGACTCGCCTCCGGGGCTCGTCGCTTCGCGCCTGCGCGACGCGGATCCCGGGCTCGAGGTGGTCGATGTGGCGTCCGCGACGGCCCAGCGTCTGGCCGCGCCCACGGCGGCGACGATCCTGGGGCTCCTTGCGGGGGCCGCCGCTCTCGCGGTTCTCACCGCGCTCGCCCTCTCGGTCATCACGGAAGCCGCAGCAGCGCCCGAGCGGCGGCGAACGCGCGCTGTGCTGTCGGCGTTGGGCGCGGGCCGGGTGCACGGCGTGGTCGCGGTCGAGGCGGTGCCGTTGGCGACGGTCGCCGCCATCGTCGGCTGGGGCGTCGGGTGGGTCGGCGTCGTGGTCGTCGCGGGGGCGGGTGGTCTCGCCGACCGCCTGGGTATCGCCGCACCGCTGTCGATCGCCAGCGTCGTGGCGCCGGCGGCCGCGTCCGCGCTGATCGTCGGGGTGATCGCTGCCGCATCGACGACCACGGCCGCGATCGCGGGCAGGCGGCGCCGCGCGCGCCGCGATGAGGGAGAGGAGCGGGGCACATGACGGAGAGCTCGGTCGAGATCGAATGCGTCGATCTGGTGAGGATCTACCGCGGAGCGGGCGTCGAGGTGCAAGCCCTGCAGGGGCTGAACCTGCGGGTCGAGAGAGGCGAACTCACCGCGATCGTGGGCGCGTCGGGGTCGGGCAAGTCGACGCTGCTGTCGATCCTGTCGGCCCTCGATGTCGCGAGCGCGGGGCGCGTCCACGTGGCTGGTCGCGACCTGCTCGCGCTGACCCCGCGCCAGCGGGCGGAATACCGTCGCACGGTGGCGGGATTCGTGTGGCAGCAGACGGCCCGCAACTTCCTTCCGGGCCTGACGATCGCCGAGAATCTCGACCTCACGTTGTCGGTGGGGCGCATCCCGCGCCGCGAGCGGCCGGCTCGTGCGGCGGAGATGCTGTCGATGCTCGACGTGGCGGGCGTCGCCGACCGACGGCCGGGCCAGGTCACCGGAAGCGAGCGACAGAGGGCGGCGATCGCGCTGGGCCTGGCCAACGGGTGCCGTGTGCTGTTCGCCGACGAGCCCACCGGAGAGCTCGACGATGCCAGCTCCGCGCAGGTGCTCGCGGCGATGCGGGCCGTGAACGAGCGCTCGGGTGTGACGGTGCTGATCGTGACCCACGACTCCGGCGTCGCCGATCACGTGCGCAGAACCGTCGGCATCCGGGACGGACGGACCTCGGTGGAGGTGTGGCGCGATGAGGCCGGACCCGGCAGAGATGCCCGGGAGTACGCCGTGCTCGATCGCGCCGGCCGTCTGCAGCTTCCGCGCGAGCACATCGACAGGCTCGGCATGCGCGACCGCGTGCGGTTGCAGCTCGAGAGCGATCACATCCGCGTGCAGCCCGCCGAGACGACGGAGGGTTCTGCGGCGGCGGCGGAAGGGTCGGATGCCGCGGGCCCGCCGCCCGCGACCAGAAGGAGCCGGCGCCGATGAGTGGAGACGACATGATCAGGGTCGCGGGTCTCACCCGCTTCTTCGGACGCGGGGCTGCGCGCACGACCGCCCTCTCCGACGCGTCGCTCTCCGTCGCAGCCGGCGAGTTCGTCGTGCTGCGGGGCCCGTCGGGGTCGGGGAAGACGACGTTGCTGACCCTCGCGGCGGGCCTCGACGAGCCCGACGCGGGGGAGGCGTGGATCGGCGATGTTCGGGTGACGGGGGCGGGGGAGGCGGATGCCGCGCGCCTCCGCCGCGAGGTGATGGGTTACGTCGACCAGGAGTTCGCGCTGGTTCCGTTCCTCACCGCGGCCGAGAACGTCGAGCTCCCTCTGCGGCTGCGCGAGGCGGGAGCGCGCGAGCGACGGGCGCGGGTGGCGGAGATGATCGATGCGGTCGGCCTCGGTGACCATGCCGCTCAGCGGCCCGAGGAGTTGTCGGGCGGTCAGCAGCAGCGCGTCGCGGTGGCGCGCGCTCTCGTGCACCGGCCGCGGGTGCTCGTCGCCGACGAGCCCACGGCGCAACTCGACAGTGGCACGGCGGCATCCGTCATCTCGCTCGTGATCGAGCACGTGCGCCGCGACGGGATGGCCGCCCTCATCGCGTCGCACGATGCGATCGTCGCGGACCGCGCCGACCGGGTCGTCGAGATCCACGACGGGAGGGTGCGCGCCTGACCGGTCTCAGCGGCCCCGCACGTGGTTCCACTGCGTGATGACCTCGGTGCCGTGCTCGAAGCCGAGCTCGCTGACCGCGGAGGTGCCGAGCACGAAATAGCGACCGCCCGCTGCGGTCAGGCCGAGCCAGGTTCCCGCGAGGGCGCGGAGGAAGTGCCCGTGCGAGAACAGCAGCACCTGCTGGCCGGCGCGCACGCGGGGGCGCAGCTCGGAGAGCAGCGCTTCGGCCCGTGCCGTGACCTGCGCGACGGACTCGCCCGGCGTCTCGCCGGCGGGCGTGCCGTCCCAGATGGTCCAGGGATGGCCGAGCTGCTCGATGATCTCGGGGGTCGTGAGGCCCTCGTATGCGCCGTAGTCCCATTCGACGAGGCGCTTCTCGGGCTGGGCATCCGGATAGCCCGCTCGGGCGGCGGTCTCGACCGCGCGCTGCAGGGGACTCGTGAGCACGAGGTCGTAGCGGCGGGTGGCCAGCAGGGTGCCGGCGAGCTCGGCCTTGTAGGCACCGGTCTCGGTGAGCGGAATGTCGGTGAGTCCCGTGTGCTTGCCGGAGCGGCTCCACGCCGTCTCGCCGTGGCGCACGAGCACGATGCGCCCGTCGGGTTCGGTCAGCTCTTCATCCTTCACCCGTCCATCCTTCCGCGCCGCGGGCCTGTCGGCATCCCGAGACGGACGAAGGGCCGGTCGGGAGATTCCCGACCGGCCCTTTCCTGCACCAGAGTGTCCTGCAATCACATGTCGGTAGCTGCCACAGCAAAACAACTACCGTGCGAGCACTCTATAACGGTGAGATAACGGAAGGGAAGATGTGTCCGTGACACTTTCGTTATTCATAGGTTTCGGCGGCCGGTGCCCCCCGGCCCCGGCTCCGCGGGGCGATGTCGGAGGTCCTCGTTAGCATGCAGACATGCCACCCGAGACGCCCTCGACGCCCCCGCCAGACGGGCCACGCACCCGTCACGCGCTCGTGGCCGAGGCGCTCGCCGCCGATGCGGCTTTCGCGGCGGCAGAGGCTCGGCGTACCCGCGCCTACGCGGCGCTCGGGCAGTTCGGCGTCGACGCGAACGCAGAGCGAACGTCGGTGCGCGCGGCCGATATGGCGCTGCGCGAGATCGCGTCGGAGGTCGCAGCGGCGCAGCGCCTCTCCGACCGCACGGTGCAGGCGCACATCGGGCGCGCGATGCTGATGGTCGACGACTTCCCGGCCACCCTCCAGGCTTGGGGTGAGGGGGCGCTCACGCGGGCGCACGTGCGGGCGATCGCCGACATCGGCGCCGCACTCCCCGAAGAGCGCCGCACCGAGTTCGACGCCCTCGCGGTGGGGCTCGCGCCGCGACTGAGCCCGGGGCGCCTGCGCTCGCGCCTCGCCGCCGTGGCCGAGAAGCTGCAGCCGACGACGCTCACCGAGCGGCATCAGCGAGGTCGCGAGACGCGCTGTGTGCGAGTGGTCCCCGGTGTCGACGGCATGTCCGACCTCATCGCGACCCTCCCCACGGTGCTGGCCGTCGGAATCTACGACCGGCTGACCCAGCAGAGCAGGGTGGTGATCGACGCGCGCAGTGGGGGCGCCCTCGCGACCCCGGGCGTGACGGGTCCGGATGCCGTGACGGCAGCCACCGGCGCATCCGCGGCCACGACCGATGAACGCACCACCGCGCAGTTGCGCGCCGACATCCTCGCCGACCTGCTGCTCGCCGCCGCTCCGGTCTCCGACCCCACGGTCTCGGGCGACGGACCGGGGGCGCTCGGGGCGATCCGCGCGCGCGTGCAAGTGGTCGTCCCCGCTCTGTCGGTGGTGCGGCCGGGGGAAGAGGGCCTCGATCCCGCCGAGCTCGTCGGGCACGGACCGATCGACATCGACACGGCTCGCCGCATCGCCGAGGCGACGTCGATGCCGTGGGATCGCGTGATCACCCACCCCGTCACCGGCGCTGTCCTGATGACCGACACGTACCAGCGCACCGCGGCGATCGACCGGCACCTCCGTGCCCGCGATCGCCGGTGCCGGTGGCCCGGGTGCGTGGTCCCCGCTGTTCGATGCGAGGTCGATCACACCGTCGACTGGGCTCTGGGCGGCACGACCGACGTCGCGAACCTCGCCCATCTGTGCCAGCGACATCACTCGCAGAAGCAGTTCACCCGCTGGAAGGTCCGACAGCGCGCCGGCGGGGTGCTCGAGTGGACCTCTCCGTCCGGTCGGGTCTACGCCGACGAGCCTCTGCCGTACTCGCCGGCGGTGCGGTTCCTCCCGGATGATCCGTCGCCGCCGGAAGACGAGGCGGCACCGTTCTGAGGGAACGACAGGGCTGAGCCTCGCCGTTCACCTCCGCCTGAAAGAATGAACCGTGCCTCACGACATCCGCCTGATCGCCGTCGACATGGACGGCACCCTCCTCGACGGAGACGGCAAGGTCCCCGCGGGGCTGTGGGACGTGCTCCCGCGCCTCGCGGCTCGCGACGTCTCGTTCGTCCCCGCGTCCGGCCGGCAGCTGGCGGCGCTGCGACGCGAGTTCGGCGCGGCGGCCGACGGCATGACCTTCATCGCCGAGAACGGCGCGTACGTCGTGCGCGAGGGTGTCGAGGTGGCATCCGCGGTCTTCTCCCGTGACGAGGTCGAGCGGGTCATCCTGCGGTTGCGCGCGCTGATCGCGCAGGGCTACGACCTCGGGGTCGTGCTGTGCGGCAAGCGCTCCGCCTACATCGAGCGGGCGGACGCCGCCTTCCGCACGAACGCCGAGGCGTACTACGCCGCTCTCGAGACGGTCGACGACCTGCTCGCCGCCGACGACGACGTGCTGAAGATCGCCGTGTACGACTTCGCGATCGCCGAGCACAGCGTCGGGCCCGCTCTCGACGACCTCACCGACACGCTCCGCGTCGTCGTGTCGGCGCGTCACTGGGTCGACATCATGCAGCCCGGCGTCGACAAGGGCACGGCGCTCCGGAGCCTGCAGAACGCCCTCGGAGTCGCGCCGGCGCAGACGGCGGCCTTCGGCGACTACCTGAACGACCTCGAGATGATGGATGCCGCGGACTGGTCGTTCGCGATGGACAACGCCCATCCCGAGGTGGTGGCGCGTGCGCGGCACCGCGCGCCCTCGCACCTCGACCACGGCGTGGTCACGACGATCGAGGCGCTGTTCCCCGAATTCGGCCCCGAGGGCTGACGAGATTCAGCGGGTCACCGCGTCGAGCGCGGCCGCGAGATCGGCGAGCAGGTCGTCGGCGTCTTCGAGGCCGACCGACAGGCGCAGGTGGCCGTAGCGGCGGAACTCCTCGGGGTACGTCGCGGTGCGCGGTCCCTCGGCGGCGGTGTGCACGATGAGGCTGTCGTCGTGCCCGAGCGAGAAGCCCGAGGTGATGAGACGCAGCTGCGCGACGAAGCGGTTCTGCAGGTCGGGGTCGCCGTCGAGGGCGAAGGCCATCATGCCGCCGAAGCTTCCGCTGAAGCCGTCGCCCCCGAACTGTCGGGCCGCGAGCTCGTGCTGCGGGTGCGAGGCGAGGCCGGGGTAGGCCACGAACGCGACCCGCGGATCGGCGTCGAGGAACGCGGCGACACGGGCCGCCGAGGCGAAGTGCTGGCGCAGGCGCAGCGGCAGGGTCACCGAGCCGCGCTGGATCATCCACGCGTTGAAGGGGGAGATGATCCCGCCCACGTCGACCATGGCGTCGGCCTTGATCGGCTCGATGAGGTCGGTGCGCCCGATGACCGCGCCGCCCATCGCGTCGCCGTGACCGTTGATGAACTTGGTGAGCGAGTGCACGACGAGGTCGGCGCCGTCGGCGAGCGGGCGATAGAACGGGGGAGGCGTGAAGGTCGAGTCGACCATAAGGATCGCTCCGCCCTCGTGCGCGATCTCGGCGAGCAGCGCGATGTCGGCGACCTTGGTGGTCGGGTTGGCGATCGCCTCGACGCACACGAGCACCGTCTCGGGCCGCATCGCCTGGCGCACGGCATCCGGATCCGTCACGTCGACGAACGTCGCCTCGATGCCGTATCGGCGGGGGAGCAGCTCGGTCCACAGGCGCCAGGTCGCTTCGTAGACGACGTCGCTGACCACGACGTGGTCGCCCGCGCTCACGTGCGTGAAGAACACGGCGTGGAGGGCGGCGACTCCGGATGCCAGGGCCACGGCGTCTTCGCCGTGCTCGAGGGCCGCGAGCTTGCGCTCGAGGGCGAGCTGATTGACGCCGGTGTTGCGGGTGTAGAGGCCGGGGGCCGTGGCCGACCAGCTGATCTCGCTCGGATCGTCGGGCAGGGCGAAGGAGTTCGCCATGACGAGGGGCGTGCGCAGGGCCTTCGTGCTGTCGAGCTCGATGCCGCCGTGGACGGCGAGGCTCGCGTCGGACATGCTGTCGGCGAGGGTGCGATCGGGACGGGTGGTCATGTCGCGGTCCTTTCTGCGTCTCGGCGCGTGACGGCGGCGATGTTCTCGGCTACCCTAACGTGCAATATGAGCATTGCATAGTGCTCTATATGCACACAGGGAGAGTCATGGTTCGACCGCGAACGGATGCCGTCGACGAGCGGATCCTCACCGAACTGCAGGCCGACGCCCGCATCCCCCTCGTCACGCTCGCCGCACGCGTGCACCTCTCGCGCAACGCCGTGAAGCAGCGGATGGAACGCATGGAGCGCGACGGCTTGATCGCCGGATACACGCTCGCGCGGCCCCGGGTCGACGACGGCCGCGTGACCGCGATCGTCCTGGTCTACCGTGCCGACCGCATGCGCGGGGCCGGGGTGATCACCGAGCTGACGCGCATCCCCGAGGTCGTGCAGTGCGACATCCTCTCGGGGCAGTTCGACCTGCTCGTGACGATCCGCGCCGAATCGATGGAGAGGATCGGGCAGATCTGGGAGCGCATCGCCGCCCTCCCGGAGGTCTCCGACACGGTGACGTCGGTCTCGCTCACCCGCGTGATCGACAGGGCGTGACCGGCGGGCGCGCGGATGCCGCAGCCCCCTCTCGTGGCGGGAGCCGCGGCATCCGTCGATCATGCGTTGATGCACACGACCTTGGGCTGGGTCATCTCCTCGTAGGCGAAGCGGACTCCTTCGCGACCCATGCTCCCGAACTTGGCTCCGCCGAAGGGCATGCTGTCGACGCGGTAGTCGGAGGAGTCGTTGATCATCACGCCGCCGGCTTCGAGGCGATCGGCGACGCGCAGCGCGCGCCCCAGGTCGCGGGTGAAGGTGCCGGCGTGCAACGCGTATTCGATGTCGTTCGCCTGGGCCACCGCATCGTCTTCGTCGTCGAACGGGGCGAGCACGACCACGGGGGCGAAGGCCTCGTCGGCCCACAGCTCGCACGACAGCGGCACGCCCTCGACGACGGTGGGGGAGTACACCGACCCCTCGAGGCGGTGCCCCACGAGCACGCGGGCGCCGGCGCGCACCGCGTCATCGACCACGCGCTGGGCGGTCTGCGCGGCGGCGGGGGTGATCATGGGCCCCACGTCGGTGGCCTCGTCGGCGGGGTCGCCCGCGCGCAGGGCTGCGGCCGCGTCGACGAACAGCTCGCGGAAGGCCTCGAAGACCCCACGCTGCACGAGGATGCGCTGCGCGCCCACGCAGTTCTGCCCGGCGGCCCAGAACGCCCCCGACACGCACGCCTCCACGGCCTGCCGCACATCGGCGTCGTCGAAGACGATCACCGGTGCGTTTCCGCCCAACTCCATCGCGAGGCGCTTCAGGCCCGCTCCTCGCGCGATGGCCTCGCCCGTGGCGAAGCCGCCGGTGAACGACACCATGCGCACCTCGCGCGCGGCGACGAGTGCGGCGGCGACCTCGCGATCGCCGTGCACGACGGTCACGATCTCATCGGGAAGGCCCGCCTCGATCAGGATGCCGACGAGGAACTCGGCCGTGAACGGGGTGTACGGCGACGGCTTGAGCACCACGGCGTTGCCACCGGCGAGGGCCGGGCCGAGCTTGTGCGCGACGAGGTTGAGGGCGTCGTTGTAGGGCGTGATGGCCACGACGATGCCCAGCGGCTCGCGGGTGAACCAGCCCTTGCGGTTCTCCGACCCCTCGAACGCGTCGAAGGGGATGACCTCGCCCGTCGCCGAGCGGGCGGTCTCGGCCGACAGCGACAGGGTCGTCACCGCGCGGCGCACCTCTTTGCGGGCCTGTCGGATCGTCTTGCCGGCCTCGCGCACGATCAGGGCGCTCGCGGCGTCGGAGCGCTCGCGCAGCAGGGCGGCCGCGCGTTCGAGGATGCCGTGACGGGCGAAGCGCGAGAGCCCGCGGGAGAGCTCGGCGCCGACGCGGGCCCGGGCGATGACCGCGGGCACGTCGTCGACGGGCGTGAGGGCGACGTGCCCGACGACGGTGTCGTCGAAGGGGTTGCGCACCTCCAAGGACGAGGAGGGGGCCACGAGCGTCATCGCTTCGCCTCGGCGGTGCGGGCGACGCGGGCGTCGATCTCGATGATGTCGGACAGCAGGGCGTACGCGGTCTCCACGCGGCCGGCGCCGGGGCCGCTGACCGTGACGGTTCCGAGCAGGTCGGTGTCGAACGACACCGCGTTGGTCGGTCCGCTGATGCCGGCGAGGGGGTGGGTGAGGGGCAGGGCCATCGGCTCCACGCGGGCGTCGATCGAGCCGTCGGCACGACGCTCGGCCGAACCGATGAGCTTGAAACGCAGACCCCGGGCCGCGGCATCCGCGATGTCGGCCGGCGCGAGGCCGGTGATGCCCGTGCAGGTGACGTCGGCGGGGGTGATGCGGGCGCCCAGCACCTCGTTGGCGAGGATCACGACCTTCAGGCGCACGTCGGACCCCTCGATGTCGGCCGAGGGGTCGGCCTCGGCGTATCCGAGGGTCTGCGCTTCGGCGACGGCGGTGGCCAGGTCCATTCCCGCTTCCATCTGCCCGAGCACGTAGTTGCTCGTGCCGTTGAGGATGCCGCGCACCGCGTCGATGCGCAGTCCCTGCAGGGCGGATGCCGCGAAGCGCAGCACCGGGGTGCCGCTGACGACCGACCCCTCGTACGCGAAATGCACACCGTGGGCGGCGGCGACGGCGTTCAGCTCGGTGCCGGCGAGGGCGACGGGACCCTTGTTGGTGGTGGTGACGCTCTTGCCGGCCTCGAGCGCGAGGCGCACGTGCGAGACGCCGGGCTCTCCGTCGAGGGGGTTGGTGAAGGTCGCCTCCACGACGATGTCGGCGCTCGTCTCGCGGATGACCTCGGCGTTGCGCGGGTCGGCCGCGCCCCCGGGCCACGCGGCGAAGGTGTCGTCGGCGCCGAGCGCGAACACCGCGTCGAGGTCGATGCCCTCGTCCTGCACGAGCGAGCCGAGGCGCAGGTCGGTGATCGCGACCACGCGCAGGGCGAAGCCGAGCTCTTCGGCCAGCTCGTCTCCGCGGGTGCGGATGAGGTCGGCCAGCGCGCGGTTGACGCCGCCGAAGCCGATGAGGGCGAGATCGTGACGGTTCATGGTGCTCCTCGAGAGGGGTACGGAAGGGACTGTGACGATCGTGCGACGACGTCACGGCACCGCGCCCCTGACGTTCGGGCGGTGACGGATGCCGTTTCGTCGGTGCCGCGGGCGGATCGTCCGTTCGTCGCGAATGCGTCGCCGGCTCTTGAGCGGGGGTGGGGTGCACGCTAGGGTCCGTGGAAACATGTGCGAAATGAACACGGTGCAGTGTTCATCCAGCACGAACTGCGATCCGCTCCCTCCTCTTCGAATGCGAGAAGCCATGACCAGATCCACCGACCCCGCCACCCTGCCCAACGCCCTGCCGCAGACGGTCGCCACGCAGGTGCCGCTGCGCCGCCTGCAGCGCTCCATGGATGCCCGCCACCTCGTGATGATCGCGCTGGGCGGCGTGATCGGGTCGGGGTTGTTCCTCAGTTCCGGCTACACGATCAACCAGGCCGGGCCCCTCGGCGCGGTGATCGCCTACCTGATCGGCGCCTTCGTGGTGTACCTGGTCATGGCGTGCCTGGGCGAGCTCGCCGTCGCCTACCCGGTGTCGGGGGCGTTCCACATCTACGCGGCGCGGGCCATCAACCCCGCGACCGGGTTCACGACGGCCTGGCTGTACTGGCTCTGCTGGGTCGTCGCCCTCGGGTCGGAGTTCACCGCGGCCGGGATCCTCATGCAGAGGTGGTTCCCCGGCGTCCCGGTGTGGGTGTGGTGCCTCGTGTTCGCGGGCGTGCTGTTCGGGATGAACGCGATCTCGGCGCGCGTGTTCGGCGAGACGGAGTTCTGGTTCTCGCTCATCAAGGTCGTCGCGATCGTCGCGCTCATCGTGCTCGGCACCGCCGCCATCTTCGGCTTCACCCCGCTGTCGAGCGAGCACCCCGGCGCCGTGCTCTTCAGCAACTTCGTCACCCCCGACGGGCTGTTCCCCACCGGCGTCGCGGGCGTGCTCATGACCTCGCTCGCGGTGTTCTACGCCTTCAGCGGCTCCGAGCTCATCGGCGTCGCGGCGGGTGAGACGAAGGATCCGGCGCGAAACATCCCGAAGGCGCTGCGCTCGACCGTGCTGCGTCTGCTGGTGCTGTTCGTCGGCTCGATCACCGTCATCTCCGCGATCCTGCCCTACGAGCAGGCGGGGTTGACCTCGAGCCCGTTCGTCGACGTCTTCCAGTACGCGGGCGTCCCCTTCGCCGGCGACATCATGAACTTCGTCATCATCACCGCGCTGCTCTCGGCCGGCAACAGCGGCCTGTTCTCGTGCGCCCGCATGCTCTTCTCCCTCGCCGAGGAGGGGCACGCCCCGCGCTCGTTCACGAAGCTCACCCGTCGCGGCATCCCGATCGTCGCCCTGAGCGTCAGCATGGCCATCGGCCTGGTGTCGTTGGTATCGAGCGTGATCGCGGCCGAGACCGTCTACCTCGTGCTCGTCTCGATCGCGGGCTTCGCCGTCGTGGCGGTGTGGATGTCGATCGTCGCGGCGCACTTCTTCCACCGACGGGCCTTCGTCCGCGGCGGCGGCGACGTGAAGACGCTCGCCTACCGCGCCCCGTTCTACCCGGTCGTGCCGATCCTCGCCTTCGTGCTGCTCCTGGCCTCGATCGTGGCGATCGCGTTCGACCCGAACCAGGTCGCCGCGCTGTACTTCGGCATCCCGTTCGTGGTGGCGTGCTACCTGTTCTTCTGGTGGCGGTACGGTCGTCGAGGAGCCACCCCCGTCGCCCTCGTCGACGAAGAGGCCACCGAGACGCCCTCGACCGAAAGACGCTGATGACCGCGCCCGCCTCGCTGACGCAGGGACTCTCGCTGCTCACCGCGGCCGTCGAACGCGAGCGCTCGGGTCGCCCGGGCCTCGCGCTCGCGCGGCTCGCGGAGGCGGCGGGCGTCGAACGCAGCAGGGCCTCGCGCGTGACGCAGGAGCTGCGGCGCCTCGACTTCGTCGAGCGCGACGCGGCCTCGGCTCTGCGCGCGGGCCCCGCGTTCCTTCGCGCGTCGGCCGCGCGGCACGAACCGTGGCTCCGCTCGGCCCGCGTGCACCTGCGTTCGATGGCCGCCCAGCTCGGAATGACCGCGCGCGTCGTCGCCGGCGACGGTCAGCGCGCCCTGCTGCTGCGCATCGAGGGGGCGGAGGCGAACGGCGAGGGGACCCT
The DNA here is from genome assembly GCF_007679045.1 of Microbacterium sp. BH-3-3-3. Classification (GTDB taxonomy): domain Bacteria; phylum Actinomycetota; class Actinomycetes; order Actinomycetales; family Microbacteriaceae; genus Microbacterium; species Microbacterium algihabitans. The sequence goes on from NZ_VEFS01000002.1 coordinate 116,583, forward strand.
GCGTCCCTCCGCCGTCGCGCCGATCTGGTGCACCGGGGCGGGGCGCGCCCTGCTCTGGGATCACTCGCGCGACGACCTGGGCGCGCTTCTGGCCGACGCGCAGTTCGTGGGCGTGGGCGGCCCGGGAGCCGCGCGCTCCGTGGACGACGTCGACGCCCTGCTGCGGCGCGACCGCGAACGCGGGATCGTGACCGCCCACGAGGAGTACGTGGCCGGGGTCACCGATCACGCGCTGCCCGTGCGCGGGACAGAGGGGATCGTCGCGGCGGTGTCGGTGAGCGGCCCTCCCGCGGGCGCGGCGCAGGCGCGGCGCATCGCCGCCCTGCTCGCCGACAGCGCCGCACGCCTCAGCGCGCTCGCCGCAGGCGCGACCGACTAGCGGATGCCGCCGAGGCGCTCCGAGAGGGCGCGTGCGGCCGCGCTGCAGGCGTCGGCGATCTCGCCGGTGCGGGGCTCGAGGGCGGTGCGCACGCCGACGACCTGGACCGCGGCGACGACCTCTCCGCGGAAGTCCCACACCGGCGCGGCCACGGAGTACAAGCCCGCCTCGGCCTCCTCGTCGACGATGGCGTAGCCGCGCTCGCGCGCGGCGCGCAGCCGCTGCAGGAAGTCCTCGACGTCGCGCGGCGCCTTAGGGCCGGCGGCCTCGAAGCGCGTCGCGGCGAGCACGGCGCGCACCTCGTCGTCGTCGGCATCCCACAGCACCGCCTGCCCGGCGTCGCTGCAGAAGGCGGGGTAGGCGCGGCCGATCCACGTTCCGACCATGCGAGACGAGGCGGGAATGCTCTCGACCACGGTGACGGTGGTGTCTCCGCGCAGCACGCCGAGGAACACCGCTTCGCCCGTCGACAAGGCCAGTTCGTCGAGCACCTCGATGCCCTCCGCGCGCAGGCGGCGGTCGACGAGGTCTTCCGCGGCGGTGTACCACGCCCACGAGAGGCGGTACCGGCGCTGCTCGTCGCGCACGACCACGTCGTTCGCTGCGAGGGCGGTGAGGGTGCGCGAGACGTGCGAGCGATCGCGCCCCAGGTCACGGGCGACGTCGGTGACCGAGGCCCCGGGGCGCGTGCGGGTGAGGGCCGCGAGGCTCGCGACCACGTCGAAGGCCCGGCTCACGGTCGACGTCGCGTCGGCGTCGTCGTCGGAGGTGCCGTCGGCGAGCGTCATGACCCCAGCGTAGCGAGCGGCCGCGCGCCGATCCGCGTGCACATCGACTACTGTTTCTGCGTCGCCCGGACGCCTCGACGGCTCCGGGCTCGATCATGATTGCGAGCCCCCCATGAGTCGTCCCACCGATTCGTCCGCTCCCGAGACGGCGACCTCTCAGCCGCAGCGGAGTCTCCGCCGTGCCATGAACGCCCGCCACCTCGTCATGATCGCCCTGGGCGGCGTCATCGGGTCGGGCCTCTTCCTCAGCTCGGGATACACGATCGCCCAGGCCGGTCCCCTCGGGGCCGTGCTCGCGTACCTGCTCGGCGCGTTCGTCGTGTGGCTCGTCATGGTGTGCCTCGGCGAGCTGGCGGTGACCTACCCCGTCTCGGGCTCGATCCACATCTACGCCGCCCGCACGATGGGACCGGCGACGGGCTTCGCCACGGCGTGGCTGTACTGGCTGTGCTGGGTCGTCGCGCTCGGGTCGGAGTTCACGGCATCCGGGATCCTCATGCAGAGATGGTTCCCGAACGTCGACGTCTGGGTGTGGTGCGTGGTCTTCGCCGCGGTGCTGTTCACCCTCAACGCCATCTCGGCGCGCGTATTCGGCGAGACCGAGTTCTGGTTCGCCCTCATCAAGGTGCTCGCGATCGTCGCCCTCATCGTGCTGGGCGGCATGGCGATCTTCGGCTTCACCCCTCTGTCGTCCGAGCCGCACGAGGCGGTGCTGCTGAGCAACTTCGTCACGCCCGACGGGCTTCTGCCCGCGGGTCTCGGCGGGGTGCTCATCACCTCGCTCGCCGTCTTCTACGCCTTCAGCGGGGCGGAGATCGTCGGTGTCGCCGCCGGTGAGACGAAGGATCCCGCCCGCAACATCCCCCGCGCGCTGCGCTCGACGGTGCTGCGTCTGCTCGTGCTGTTCGTCGGCTCGATCGTCGTGATCGCCGCGCTCCTGCCGTACGACAAGGCCGGCGTCAGCGAGAGCCCCTTCGTCGAGGTCTTCGACATCGTCGGGGTGCCGTACGCCGCCGACATCATGAACTTCGTCGTCATCACCGCCCTGCTCTCGGTCGGTAACAGCGGCCTCTACTCCTGCGCGCGCATGCTCTTCTCCCTCGCCGAGGAGGGATACGCCCCCCGCGCCTTCACGAAGCTCACGCGCCGCGGCATCCCGATGGTGGCTCTGCTCGTCAGTCTCGCGATCGGCCTCGTCTCGCTCATCACCAGCGTCGTCGCCGCCGAGACGGTGTACATCGTGCTCGTGTCGATCGCCGGGTTCGCGGCGGTGGCGGTGTGGATGGCCATCGTGGCCGCGCAGTTCTTCCACCGGCGCCAGTTCCTGCGGGAGGGAGGCGACCTCTCCACCCTCGCCTACCGCACGCCGATGTATCCTCTCGTGCCGATCCTCGCCTTCGTGCTGCTGACGGCGTCGATCGTGGCGATCGCCTTCGACCCCAACCAGGTCGCGGCCCTGTGGTTCGGCATCCCGTTCGTGGGTCTCTGCTACCTGTACTTCTGGCTGCGTTACGGCCGCAAGGGGCGGGTTCCCGAGCGCCGCGACGAAGAGGCCCCCCTCGCCTGATCGCTGTACGCCGCGTCCAGTGCGTCGGCGCGTGCACGCCGGAATGGCGGATGCCGCGGGCGTGCCGTCCGCAGTAGCGTCGCGGAACCACGAGCACGCGGAGGACACATGGACCAGCTCGACACCCTCGTCGTCGGGGCCGGGATCTCCGGCCTCACGGCTGCCCGGCTGCTCGCGCAGGCCGGACACCGGGTCGTGGTGCTCGAGGCGCGCGACCGCGTCGGCGGCCGGGTCTTCACCGACCGCACCGGGGGCCACGTCACCGACCGCGGCGCCTCGTGGATCCACGGCATCACCGACAGCCCGGTCGCTGCGGCGGCTCGCGCCTTCGGCATGCCGATGGTCGAGTTCACCGTCGGCGGGTACCAGCCCGACTCCCGCCCCCTGACCTACTTCGACGCCGAGGGGCGCCGACTCGACCCCGCGGAGGTGCGGCAGTACGCCGACGACATCCGCGCCCTCAATGCGGCCCTCGTGGACGTCATCTCCGCGGCCGCCCCCGACGCGACGTACGGCGACGCGGTGGAGCAGGCGCTCGGGGAACGGGATTGGGACGCCGAGCGGAAGGAGCGCGTCCGCGAGTACAACGACCGCCGCGCGCAGGAGCAGTACGGCGTCGGCATGCACGGACTCGGAGCCCACGGCCTCGACGACGACACGGTCGACGGCGACGAGGTGGTCTTCCCCGAGGGCTACGACGAGCTGGCCCACCACCTCGCAGCGGGCCTCGAGGTGCGCTTCGAGCACATCGTCTCGCAGGTGCAATGGAACGAGGGCGGTGTCGAGGTCGAGACCGATAGAGGCACGTTCTCCGCGGCGCGGGCCGTCGTCACGGTTCCCGTCGGCGTCCTCCACGCGGGCGGGGTCGTGTTCGAACCCCCGCTTCCGGCCGGGCACCGGCGCGCGCTCGACCTTCTGCGCATGAACGCGTTCGAGAAGGTCGTCCTGCGTTTCGCCGAGCGATTCTGGGAGGACGGGGTCTACGGCATCCGTCAGCTCGGCGACGAGGGGGAGTGGTGGCACTCCTGGTACGACCTCGGCCGCCTGCACGACGAGCCCGCCCTGCTCACCTTCGCGGCCGGGCCCGCGGCGGTCTCCACCCGCGGGTGGAGCGACGACGAGATCGTCGCCTCGACCCTCGCTCAGCTGAGGCGCCTGTACGGCGACGCCGTGCCCGCGCCGACGAGCGCCCTCGTCACCCGCTGGCAGGACGACCCGTTCTCACGCGGGTCGTACGCCTACATGCTGCCCGGATCCATCGGCGCCGACCACGACGACCTCGCCGAGCCGCTCGCCGGCGGAGCGCTGCACCTCGCGGGCGAGGCGACGTGGGGAGACGATCCCGCGACCGTCCCCGGTGCGATGCTGTCGGGGCACCGCGCCGCGCAGAACGTGCTCGGTCGCGAGATCCTCATCAGCGAACTCTGGGCGTGACTGCCCAGAAGGTCCCCGAGCCTGTCGAAGGTCCCTGAGCGTTACCGAGGTCCCTGAGCCTCACCGAGGTCCCTGAGCCTCACCGAGGTCCCTGAGCCTGTCGAAGGGACCGGGGCCATCGCGGGTGCTCGTGGCTTCGACAGGCTCAGCCACCCGCGACGGCGCCTCAGCCACCAACGACGGAGCCTCAGCGCGGCTCCGGCCCCGTCGCGACGGGCAGCTCCGGGTGGTTCGACCACTGGCTCCACGACCCGGCGAAGACCCGCGGCTCGAAGCCCGCGAGCGTGAGGGCGACCGCCTGGTGCGCGGCCGTCACGCCCGACCCGCAGTAGACGCCGACGCTCATGCCGTCCTCGGCTCCCAGCATCCGGAATCGCGAACGCAGCTCGTCCGGCGCGCGGAAGCGTCCGTCGTCACCGACGTTCTCGGTGGTCGGGGCGCTCACGGCGCCGGGCACGTGGCCGGCGCGCGGATCGATGGGTTCGACCTCGCCGCGATAACGTTCCCCGGCCCGGGCATCCAGCAGCAGCCCGTCGTCGGCGAACGACGCGACCTGGTCGAGCGCGAGGGTGGGCATCGCGCCGTAGGCCAGTGAGATCGAGCCGGGCGCGGGGGCCGCGGCATCCCCCTCCTCGAGGGCGAACCCGGCCTCGACCCACGCGGTCAGTGCCCCGTCGAGCAGGCGCACGTCGGCGACCCCGGCCGCGCGCAGCAGCCACCAGGCCCGAGCGCTCGACATGTTCTTCAGGTCGTCGTAGACGACGACGGTGTCGCCCTCGTCGATTCCCCACCGGCGGGCGGTCTGCTGCAGCGCCTCGATCGGGGGGAGCGGATGCCGGCCCTCGGCCGGCGCGCCGTGGGCGGCGAGGTCGTGGTCGAGGTCGACGTACTGCGCGCCCGGGATGTGCCCGGCACGGTGGTCGGGCCGCCCGTCGGGGCGGTCCAGTCGCCAGCGCACGTCGAGCACGCGGACGGGCCCGCCGTCGGCGTATCGGCCGGCGGCCAGGGCGTCGTGCAGTTCTTCGGCGGTGGTGAGGATCGCAGCCATGCCCTCAGTCTGTCGTCTCTGGGCCACGTGTTCGGCCGTCGGCCACGCGCGCGCGGGCCCGGTCGTGTCGCGAGGCGATGGGCACGGTCTCGGTCGCGCGCGGCAGGCCCATCGGCGGGGTCGCGACGTAGATCGTCTCGGCGCGCTCGACCACGTGCGTCTCGTGCCAGATGCCGACCGCCCCGGGCACCGTGCGCGCCCGCTTGTTGAAGCGCGTCCACGCCGGGCGGTGCTCCTGGGTCGGCGCCGAGGCGTAGGTGTAGAGCTTGTCGAGCGACGACCAGTACTGCACGAGGTACGGACCGCGGGCGCCGAGCAGCATCGTGAAGCCCAGCAGTCCGGAGTCGGGGTCGGTGCTCAGTTCGCGCAGCATCTTGGGCATGTCGCTCATCAGTGGCATCCACTGATCGGGCCGCCACCATTTGTTGATCGTCATTCCGATGTGGAAGACGACGAGTTCGCCGTCCCAGCGGTGGGTCATTCGTCCCGGATTGATGGATGCCATGGCTCGTCCTCACTCGATAGTATCACTATCCAGTGTTAGATAGTAAAGCTATCGAGTCAAGGGGTGAGCGGTGCGGATCTCGGAATTGTCGGCGGAGAGCGGAGTGCCCGTCGCCACCATCAAGTACTACCTGCGCGAGAGGCTGCTGCCCGAGGGGGAGCGCACCTCGCCGACGCAGGCGAGCTACGGCATCCCGCACGTGCAGCGCCTCGGCGTCATCCGCGCGCTCGTCGACGCCGGCGTGGGGATCGCGGGGGTGCGCAAGGTGATCGGGGTGCTCGAAGAACCGCCCGAGAATCCCTATGACCTGCTCGGTGCCGCCAACGCCGCCGTGACCCCGGTGGTCGACGGCGACCTCGACCTGTCCGCGGCCACCGCCCTGCTGGAACGCATGGGCGGCTCACCCCTCGATTGCTTCCCCGACCAGCTCCGTGCCGTCGCGCATGCCCTCGCGACGCTCGATCGCGCGGGGTTCACGGTGCCCCCGTCAGTGATGGACGCCTACCTCGTCCATCTCGGCGCGATCGGCGACGCCGAGCTCGCCTCGACACCCGAGACGTCGATGGACGATGCCGTGCGTTACGTCGTGCTGGGGACGGCCCTGGTCGAGCCCCTCGTCCTCGCGCTGAGGCGGGTCGCCGAACAGATCGCCGCGTCGCGACGCTTCTCGCCGAGAGGTTAGGGGTTCGGGTTCGAGGCCGCCCCGTCGAGCCAGAGCGTGTCGCTCTTGTCGCCGTGCGACCCGCCGCGACCGACGTGCGTGTCGTCGATCTGCGGGCCCTTCGTGATCACGTGCACGAGGGCCATGCCGTGGCCGCGCCCGAGGTCGTAGTCGTCTTTCAACCACTCGAGGATCGGGGTCGCCTTGGTGCCCGGTCCGAAACCGCGCTCTTCGGCAAGGGCGATGAACTGCCGTGGGGTGAGACCCGTCTTGGTCTCGATGTTGTCGAGGTAGGACTGGAAGGACATGACCGGAGGCTAGCGGTCTGCTCCGACATCGGTCCACCGCGTCGCCCGTTGCCGGGCGGCAGGCCACCGGGCCGGGCCCGGGTACGGTCGAAGGATGGCCGTCACCGTGCACCGCGCGCCCGTCGCCGACATCGCCCCCCTCACGCTGTACCGCATCCTCTGGATGCGCGTCACCGTGTTCGTCGTCGAGCAGAATGCCGCGTACCCCGAGATCGACGGTCGCGACATCGAGCCGGGAGCCGAGCTCATGTGGGCGCAGGACGGCGACGACGTGCTCGCGACACTCCGCCTCCTGCGGGAGCCGGCGAACACCCGCATCGGTCGGGTCGCCACGGCCCCGCACGCCCGCGGCCGCGGGATCGCCGCCGACCTCATGCGCGCGGCCGTGGGGCAGCTCGAGGTCGAGGCGCCCGGGGTGCCCATCCTGCTCGACGCCCAGGCGCATCTCGCCGAGTGGTACGGCCGCTTCGGTTTCGTCGTGTCGGGGGCTCCGTTCGCCGAAGACGGCATCCCGCACGTCCCCATGCGCCGCACACGACTCGAGACGCCGAACCTGATCCTGCGGGAGTGGACGCGCTCCGACGACGACCGCGCGTTCCTGTACGACATGTACCGCCGGCCGGAGGTGCGTCGATTCCTCGGCGACGGTCGCGTCATGGCCGACCCGGGCGAGGTCGACGCGCTGCTCGATCGCTGGGCGGGGCTCGCCGAGGGCGTGCTCGGGGTCCGGGCCGTCACGACGCGCGAAGGTCGCCGCCTCGGCTCGGTGCTGCTCAAGCGCATCCCGTGGTCGCGCGACGCGGGCGACGGCCGCGAGAACGACGTCGAGATCGGGTGGCACTTCCACCCCGACGCGTGGGGTGCGGGCTCCGCCACAGAGGCGGCCGAAGCGGTGCTGACGCTCGCCCACCAGCGCGGCATCCGTCGTGTCGTCGCGGTGACGAACCCGGCGAACGAGGCGTCGAAGGCCGTCGCCGAGCGCATCGGGATGCGGCCGGTCGGCACGACCCGTGAGTACTACGACACCGAGTGCTCGTTGTTCGTCGCGGAGGGTCCGTGAGACGTCGCGCCGGGATCGCCCTCGTGCTGGTCGGCGTGCTTGCGCTCGCCGGTTGCGACCTGAAGTTCTCGCTCGGCTTCGGCACGGGTTCCGACGGCACCTTCGAGGGCTCGGAGGTGACGGTGCCCGTGCTCTACGCCAGCGGTTCCAAGGGCGGACTGACCTCGCAGCGCATCACCGCCGCGTCCGCCGACGGCGGCGACCTCAGCATCGACATCACCGAGAACGACGTCAGCGGCGTCGACCCGGTCACCCAGTCGGCGACGTGGACGGCCGTCACCGCCGCGACACTGCTCACCGGCGCCCGCCCCGACACCGCCTACACCTTCGGCTTCGACGCACGCCTCGCCACCCCGTCCGCGGGAGCCGTGACCGCGGTCGGCGTGCTCGCGCTGTACTACGGCACCGAGGTGCAGCCCGGCGTCGCTCTCGCGGGCGGGGTGACGCCGCTCGGCATCGTGAGTCCCGTCGCGGGGCTGCCGGAGCAGGTCTCGGCGGCGATCGAGGCGGGAGGGATCGACACGATCCTCGTCCCCGCGGGGCAACGTGTGGCGGCGGATGCCACGGGGGCGCCGGTCGACCTCGATCAGCTCGCAGCGACCGGGGGCATGACGATCACCGAGGTGGCCGACATCGCGGGCGCCTACGCCGTGATGACGGGGGAGGATCTGCCCGAGGCGGCCTTCCCCACCCCCGCCGCGTCACCCGACGCCCTCCCCTCACCGCGTGCGGACGCCGACGGGCTGACAGACGGGGCGTTGGACGGGCCCACCGACGACGCTCTGACGGCGGCCGCCGCCGCGGTGCAGGGGCTCGACGGCGACCTCGCGGATCGGGTGCGCGCGGGGGTGCAACGGGCGCGAGAGCTGAGCGCGGCGGGCGAGACCGCGGGCGCATTCGCGACGGCCCTCTCGGCCGCAGACGACGCCGCGGCCGCGCGCGGGTCCGCCCTCTCCGCGGTCGAGGCCTCCGCGCAGGCGTCCGCCGTCCTCGCGGACTCCGATGCCCTGCTCACCGCTCTGGCCGGCGAGACGCCGACGACGCTCGACGGCGCCGACGCCCTCCTGGCGACGACGGGCGCCGCCGCGGAGGCCTGGGCGCTCGCCTCGTTCGCCCGATCGATCTTCGCCGCCGACGCCGACGACGCGCAGCTCGAGGCGGGGCGGATCGCCGCGTCGCTGGCATCCGCGTCCCTCGCCCGCGCCCGGACGATCGACGACGTGCGCGCATCTCTGGGTGACGCCGGCCCCGTCGCCGCAGACGCCGACCTCGACGGTCTCGCCTCGCTGCTGCGCCGTGCCGCGATCGCCGCCGACGACGCGTACGACGGCGGCGCCGACGAGACGCCCGCGGCCGATGACCCCGCCGCTGTGCGGCTGCGGGCTCTCGAAGAGGCGCGCGAGACGCTCTCGTCGCGCGCCGACGAGAGCGGCGAGTGGTTCGCACTGGCGGTCGCCGCAACGAGCTACGACCGCAGCATCACTCCGCTCCTGGCGAGCCAGGCGGTGGCGGTTCCTCAGGGTGTCGACCCCGCCGACGCGATCGCCCAGCGCATCGCCGTGGGTGACGAATACGTCGTGCGGGCCGTCGATGCGCTCACCGGGACCGGCGCCGAGGTGCCCCTCGTACGGGCGGCGGCGGCGGATGCCGCGGCGCGGGCATCGGCGACGCTCGCGCCGGGGGCGTTCACGGCGTTCATCTCGCCGTTCCTCCGCGCTCGCGTGCTCGCCTTCGTGGGCGGCGTGCAGCGCGACTGACCCCACGGCCCGCGCCTCAGTGCGGGGCGTGATACTCGGCGGTGCCGCGCTTCCAATAGCCCTTCACGATCGTCGCCGCGGGGTCGCCGGTCCAGCGTTCGAGAAGGAGGGCGCGTCCGGCGCGCACGACCGACTGCTCCGCGGCGACGAAGCCGAACACGCATCCGTCGGGCCGCTCCTCGACGTCGAGGGCGTCGAGCCAGTCGGTCAGCTCGCTGCCGGCCTCGCGATTTCCGCGGTGCAGCTGCACCACCTCGACACCGGGGGGAGCGGCCACGGGAAGGTCGTGCGCGGCGTCGGGGACTTCGATCGCGATGCGCCCGACCGCATCGTCGTCCATCGCCGCGGCGAAGCGCCGGATCGCGGGCACGGCGGTCTCGTCGCCGGCCAGAAGCCAGGCGTCGGGACGGCCTTCGAGCACCATCGAGCCGCGCGGACCGCCGACGCCCACCGCGTCGCCGATCAGCGCGGTCTCGGCCCACCGGCTGCCGACGCCGTCGCGGTGCAGCGCGACGTCGATGTCGAGCCACCCGTCGACGGCATCCCACGACACGGGGGTGTACTCGCGGTTCGGCGCCGACCGGAGGTCATCGGTTCCCGCCGTCGGCTCCGACGGGAAGAACACCCGGATGTGATCGTCGGCGCCGGGGGAGTCGAACCCGCGCAGATCGTCGCCCTCCAGTCGGAGACGGACGAAGGCGGGTGTGAGGTAGGTGCGGAGAGATCCGCATGAGTTCACGCCTGTTCCGTCCCCTCGCCGTCGCTTCGCTCACGGCCGCTCTCGCCCTCGCCGGCTGCGCCTCTGCGGCATCCGCCCCCGCCGACCAGGCCGCAGGCGCGTCCACGGTGACCGTGGACGACAACCACGGATCGATCGAGGTTCCGGTCGCCCCCGAGCGGGTCGTCGCCCTCGACAACACGACGTTCCAGACGCTCAGCGACTGGGGAGTGACGCTCGTCGCCGCTCCGAAGCCCCTCATGTACGACCTCTGGCCCTCGCTCTCCGGTGGCGACGATGTGCTCGACGTGGGCCTGCATCGCGAGCCCGACATCGAGGCCGTCGTCGCGAGCGAGCCCGACCTGATCGTGGGCGGCTACCGCTTCCGCGAGATCTACGACCAGTTGAGGCAGATCCAGCCGGCGATCATCGAGACGAGCCCGCGCGACGGCGAAGACCACGCCGCCGAGCTGAAGCGGCAGACCGCGATCCTGGGTCAGGTCTTCGACAAGGAAGACGAGGCCGCGCAGCTCTCCTCCGATCTGGATGCCGCGATCTCCGACGCCCGTGAGGCCTACGACCCGTCGCAGACGGTGATGGGCCTCATCACCTCGGGCGGCAAGATCGCCTACGCGGCCCCCGGTGAGGGCCGCGGAGTCGGAACGCTCTTCCCGACGCTCGGACTCACACCCGCCCTCGAGCGCTCGGCCGAAGACGCGTCGCACGGTGACGACATCAGCGTCGAGGCGATCGCCGCTGCGAACCCCGAGTGGTTGTTCGTGCTCGACCGCGACGCGATGTTCGGCGAGGACGGGTACGTCTCGGCGAAGGAACTGGTCGAGAACGCCGAGGCGCTGAAGAACGTCCCCGCCGTGCAGAAAGACCAGATCGTCTACCTCGACGCGAGCTTCTACCTCGACGAGGGCATCCAGGCCTACACGAAGCTGTACCGCTCGGCCGCCGAGGCTTTCGCGTCCTGACCCGGCTGTACCCGCTCGTGTGGGGGTCGGATCCGCCGACCCTCACACGAGCGGCTCAGGACGGATGCCATGACCTCCTCACCTGTTCGCCTCCGCGCGCGCATCGCGTTGCCTCTCGCCCTGGCTGGGGTGGCCGCGCTCGTCGTGCTCTCGCTGTTCGTCGGCGCCTACGATCTCGCCGCCGACGACTTCGGCGGCGAGATGTTCTTCATCTCGCGCGTGCCTCGCACGGTCGCGCTCGTCCTCGCCGGCTGCGCCATGGCCGTGTCGGGCCTGATCATGCAGCTGCTCACCCAGAACCGCTTCGTCGAACCGTCGACGACGGGCACGACCGAGTGGGCGGCGCTCGGGCTGCTCGTCACGGTGTTGCTCGTGCCGGCGGCACCCCTGTGGGTGCGCATGGTCGCGGCCTCGATCGCCGCCTTCGTCGGCACCATGGTGTTCATCGGCATCCTGCAGCGGATCTCGCTCCGGTCCTCACTCGTCGTGCCCCTCATCGGCATCATGCTCGGCGCCGTCGTCTCGGCCTTCACCACGTACCTGGCCGTCTCGACCAACTCCCTGCAGATGCTCGGCACATGGTTCATGGGCAGTTTCACCTCGATCGTCCGCGGGCGGTACGAGGTGCTGTGGATCGTCGCGCTCGTGGTCCTCCTGGTGTTCCTCTACGCCGACCGCATCACCGTCGCCGGCCTCGGTCGCGACATCTCCACCTCGGTAGGCCTGGATCACACCCGCGTGCTGCTCATCGGCACCGGTCTCGTCGCGGTCGCCACGGGGGTGACCACCGTCGTGGTGGGGTTTCTGCCGTTCCTCGGTCTCGTCGTGCCGAACCTCGTATCGATGTGGCGCGGAGACAACGCCCGCACCAACCTTCCCTGGGTATGTCTGGGTGGAGTCGCGATCGTGGTGGTGTGCGACATCGTCGGACGGATCATCCGGATGCCGTTCGAGGTCCCCGTCTCGATGATCCTCGGCGTGGTCGGCGCCGCCGTGTTCATCACCTTGCTGCTGAGGATGCGCGCCCGTGCCTGACACCCTGGCGACGATCGCCCCCGCCCGCCCGCGCCGTCCACGGATCGCCTGGCGCTTCGGCATCCTGGCTCTCGTCGTCGTGATCGCAGCCGTCGGCGTCCTGATCTGGGATGTTCCGGGCGCCCCCGGTTCGCGGGGCTTCGGTATCGCGGTGAACCTCCGCGTCGTGAGCGTGGCGACCATCGCGCTGGTGGCCTGCTGCCAGGCGGTGGCGACCGTGCTGTTCCACACGGCCACGGCCAACCGCATTCTGACGCCGTCGATCATGGGCTTCGATGCGCTCTACGTCGTGATGCAGACCGCTCTCGTGTTCTTCTTCGGCAGCGCCGCCCTCTCGGCGACCGACGGCCTGCTCAAAGTCGTGGTGCAGAGCGTGCTGATGGTGGGGTTCGCCACCCTGTTGTACGGCTGGCTGTTCGCCGGTCGGCGCGGCAACCTGCACATCATGCTGCTGGTCGGCGTGGTGCTCGGCGTCGGCTTCGGCTCGCTCTCGACCGTCATGCAGCGACTACTGACGCCGAGCGACTTCGACATCCTCTCGGCTCGTCTGTTCGGCAACCTGTCGAACTCCGACCCCGACTACCTCCCCTGGGGTGCCCTGGTCGTCGCCGGTGTGCTCCTGCTCGTGTGGCGCGCGCGTCATCGGCTCGACGTGCTCGCCCTCGGTCGCGAGACCTCCCTCAACCTGGGCCTGGCCTACCGTCGCGAGGTGATCGGCGTGCTCGTGCTCGTCGCCGTGCTCATCTCGGTGTCCACGACGATGGTGGGTCCGATGACCTTCTTCGGCTTCATCGTCGCGACCCTCGCCTACCAACTCTCCGGATCGTCGCAGCATCGCGTGGTGCTCCCCTTCGCGGTGCTGCTCGGCATGGCGACCCTGCTGGTGGGGTACTTCGTGCTGCGCCACGTCTTCTACGCCGCGGGCATGCTCTCGATCATCATCGAGTTCGCCGGAGGCCTGTTCTTCCTCGTCTACCTCCTCCGGAAGGGGAGCCTGTGATCTCTCTCACCGACGTCACCATGACCTACGGCGATCTCACCGTGCTCGGCCCCGTCACGCTCGACATCCCGGCGGGCGGCGTCACGGCCCTCGTCGGGCCGAACGGGGCAGGCAAATCGACCCTTCTGACCATCGTCGGCCGACTCGCGACGGCGACGACCGGTCGCGTCACCGTCGCCGGTCACGACGTGACATCGACTCCCGGCCGCGAGCTCGCCCGAATCGTCTCGATCCTGCGCCAGGAGAACCACTTCGTCACCCGGCTCACGGTGCGCGACCTGGTCGGCTTCGGCCGCTTCCCGCACTCGCAGGGCAGGCTCACCGCCCTCGACCACGAGAAGGTCGACGAGGCCCTCGCGTTCCTCGACCTCACGCCGCTGGCGGGCCGCTACCTCGATCAGCTGTCGGGCGGTCAGCGTCAACGTGCGTACGTCGCGATGGTCCTCGCGCAGGACACCGACTACATCCTGCTCGACGAGCCGTTGAACAACCTCGACATGAAGCACGCGGTCGCCATGATGGGCCAGCTCCGCCGAGCAGCCGACGAACTGGGCAAGACCATCGTGATCGTCGTGCACGACATCAACTTCGCGGCCGCCTACGCCGACCGCATCATCGCGCTGTCGGAGGGCCGGGTCGTGCACATCGGAACGCCGGCCGATCTGATGACCCCCGCGGTCTTGGAGCAGGTGTTCGGCACCCCCGTCGAGGTGCGCCGTGACGGCGCGTACCCGCTCGCGGTGTACTACCGCTGAGACCTGACGTCTCAGAGCTGGATGCCGTTGTCGGGATCGTTCACGCCGACGCTGCGGCCCCGGCTCGACTCGTAGGCGATGAGCCATCCGACCGAGACGGCCGCGGCGATGATCAGGCCCAGCCAGATGTTCTGCCAGACGAGACCGAACACGGCGCCGAGCCCGAAGAGCACGACACTGCCCAGCACCCAGTAGGTGCGTCCGCGCGGCCAGCCGGTATCGGGTTGCGTCATGCGGTCAGCCTAGGGCGGGCCGCGGCCGATGTCGCGGGCGCCTCAGCGATCGCGGTGGTCCTCGGGGTGCAGGCGGGGTCCGCGGCGGGGCTCGAGGGCGGAGCCCGCGTAGATGAGACGGATCACGCGCTGCCGGTGCCCCGCGAAGGGTTCGAGAAGCTCGAGCATGCCGTCGTCATCGGTGCGGTGACCCGTCAACGCGAAGCCCACCTGGTGGGCGAGGTGGTAGTCGCCGACGCTCACGGCATCCGGATCACCGAACGCGCGGATCCGCGTCTCGGCACTCGTCCAGATGCCCACGCCCTTGAGGCTGATGAACACGCGATCGCGGGCTTCGCCGTCGACGGCCGCCTCCGCCGCGCGGACGACCGATGCGCCGCGACGGGCCGTCTCGACGATCGTGCGCGACTGCGGCGGTTCGAGGCCGGCGCGATGCCACGCCCACGACGGAACGTGCCGCCATCCCTCGATGTCGGGAGGGGCGAACATCGGTCGCGGAGTCGGACCGGGCGCCCGCTCGCCGAACCAGGTGACGATGCTGCGCCAGGCCGAGAAGGCCTGCATGCTGGTGACTTTCTGCTCCATGACGGCGCTCACGAGCGCGTCGAAGACGAGGTCGGTGCGACCGATGCGCAGATCGGGGTGACGGCGATGCCATTCGGCGACCGACGGATGCCGCGACGCGTCGAATCCGTCGAGGTCGTCGTCGCGTCCGCACAGGGCGGGCAGCTGGTCGAGTGCCCACTCGGCGCCCGGACCCCAGGCAGCCGCCGTGACCGTACCGCCGACGCGCAGGCGCAGGGCGAGGGTGGCGACGCCGAGAGGGGTGCGGCTCACGCGCCACACCACGCCCCCGGCCGACAACGGCTGCGAGGCGGAGTAGGTGGGATCGTTCGCGCCGTGGCGTTGCGCCGCGACGGCTCGGCCGATGTCGACCGGGCCCGCCGGGCGGTACTCCGACTCGATCGGGCGTCCCGCGGGGGCGGCGAGCTCGCGTGACGCGTGATGCGCGCGGACCCCGGTCGACCTCATGCCGACACCCTACGTCGGAGCACCGACATCGCGGCATCCGGCGTCGCGGAGAGGGTGAGGACCGGTCGGGAGGGTCAGAAGCGGTCGGGCGACGGCGTGCCGTGTCCGTAGCGGATCGACACGTCGGCGTGACGGTCGAAGCGGTAGCCGACCCCGCGCACCGTGCGCACGATGTCTTCGTAGACGCCGAGCTTCGCGCGCAGGCGACGCACGTGCACGTCGATCGTGCGCTCGCCGGGGGCGTCCTCGTCGGTCGAGCCCTCCCAGAGGGATGCCACGAGCTCGGTGCGCTCGATCGTGCGCCCCTCGCGCAGCACCAGGTACTGCAGCAGCTCGAACTCCTTGAACGTGAAGGCCGCCGACTCGCCGTCGATGAGCACGCGCTTGCGCGAGATGTCGACGACCACGCCGCCGGGCGCGCGATCCTCCTCGGCGGGCTCGTCCTTGGTGCGAGCGACCGCCGAGGGCTCGTGCAGGGCGAGGCGCACGACGTCGACGTCGCGGCCACCGGCACCCGCGGGGGCGAGGGCCACGGTGGCGTACGTCTCGGCTGCGGGGGCCAGCTCGCCGAGCGTGCGGCGGAGGGCCTCGACCAGGGTGCCGAGGCTCACGCCCGCGGCGGCGGCCTTGGCCTCGTCGATGCCCACGTAGAGGGCGAAGCCGCGGGGGGAGGTGGTCGCCGGGCCGGTCGGGCGGGCGGGGGCCGCGGCGGCCGGCGCCACGGGGGCGGCGGGGCCCGGAGCGGCGGGGCGAGCGGCGCGGGGCGAGACGGTGGTGGTCACGGGGCGGTCGAGAACAGCGGTAAGCGACATGAGGAGGAAGTCCTTGGGTGTGTGAACCCGGGCATCGTCACGGAGCGGGGTTCGACGGGAGGTGGGGGCCGAAGGGCCGGAGCGCGGCATGCGGATGCGCGTGATCGACGCGCGGATCCGTGGACCGGGGGACGACGTCGGCGTTCAGAAGCGCGAGGGTCGTCCGGGCGAGGGTCGCTGTTAGCGGCACATTCGACAACACATGACAACGCGGCCGGGCATCATCATGCCGGCAGTCCCGTTCGCCTCCCGGGCGGACAGAGAACGCGCGTTGACAGTCATGGGGGGATTATGACCCACCGAGTCCTCGTGCGTCAAATCGCGTCGACCGGGATCCCGGTGCGCATCATGCTCAGCCGGCGTGGCCTGAGCTCGGTGTGCACCGTGCACTTTGCGGCATCCGCCCGACGATGTTTCCGGGAGGCGTAGCCTTCCCGCATGTCAGATCTGCAGTTCGCCGACGACAAGACCGCCTCGCGGTACACCCTCCACCGGGGAGACGACCTGGTCTCGGTGCTCGACTACCGCGACGACGGGCGCACGGTCGCCCTGACGCGCGCGTTCACCATTCCCACTTTCCGCGGTCACGGCTACGCGGGTGTCATCACCGAGCGCGCCGTCGACGCGATCGAGGCGGCGGGCGACCGCGAGATCCTCCCCGTGTGCTGGTACGTGGGGGAGTGGTTCGAAGCGCACCCCGAGCGCGCGGGCCTGCTCCATCGACGTTCGGCCTCCTGAGCAGCTCCTGGCGCCTATGTCCGCCTCGGTGCGGTCGTCAACCCCTGCCCGATGCGGGCGGTCGTTCGCGAAGCTGAAGCTCTGGAAAGGGGTGTCATGAACAACGAACGCGACCTTCCCGAGGGAGTCATCGACGCGGACCCGCCCGGAGGGTGGGAGAGCGGTGCCGTCGCCGACGGCGAGACCGCGGAGCGCAACGACAGCGCGAAGGGATCGTCCCGTCTCAACGACGCCGCTCCCTCGGACCCCATCGAGGGCGATGCCGCCAGCCAGGGCATCGACCCCGACATGAGCTCGGAGGACTGACATGACCGATGCAACCCGGGCCCCCGAGCCCACGGACGCTTCCGACGGCGGTGCGGGCGCAGCCGACTCCGTCGGCGGTGCGGTGCACGCCGACCGCAAGATCGCCCGACCGGACGAGCAGTCCGAGCCGGCGATGGACACCCATCCCACCGACGACGAGGCACGCATCGCGGGCGTGGTCGTGCAGACCCGCGCCGATGTGGGCGACAAGAGCCAGGAGCGCATCGCCGACGTGCTGCGCCAGCGGTTCGCCGACGTCGGTCTCGACCTCGGTGACGACCGCATCCGCGCCCTCGCGGCGGAGGTCGCCGGCGCCTGACACGCTCGCTCGGATGCCCCGCACTCCCTCACGGAGGCGGGGCATCCGCATGTGCGGGGGTCGCTGCGAGCCGATGTCGGAGGTCCGACGTACCGTGTGAGCATGCGGATCCTCCACACTTCCGACTGGCACATCGGGCGCTCCTTCCACGGGTTCTCGACGCTCGACGCGTTGAGCGGGGTGCTCGAGGCGCTCGTCGCCCAGGTGCGCGAGAATCAGGTCGACGTGGTCATCGTCGCGGGCGACGTGTTCGACTCGGCCGCCCCCTCGGCGGCGTGCTATCCGCTGCTGTCGCAGACGCTGGCCGCTCTCGCCGACGAGGGCGCGCGCGTCGTGGTCACCAGCGGCAACCACGATTCGGCCGCACGACTCGGGTTCCAGTCCGCCCTGCTGCGCTCCGAGATCGCGGTGGTCACCGACCCCTTATCGGTGGGCACCCCCGTCTCGATCGACGACGAGCACGGACCGGTCCACTTCTACGGCATCCCCTACCTCGAGCCGGCCATCGTGCGTCATCTCTGGGAGGGGGTCGAGCTGCGCAGCCAGGCGCAGACCATGCAGCACGCGCTCGACCTCGTCCGCTCCGACCTCGCTCGGCGAGGGGGGCGCTCGGTGGTCGCGGCGCACTGCTTCGCCGCCGGTGTCGACGCCACCCCGGGGGTCGAGCGCGAGATCCGTCAGGGTGGACTCGACGTGGTCCCGCTCCCGGCGTTCGACGGACCCGACTATGTCGCGCTCGGGCACATCCACGGCCGCCAGCAGCTGTCCGAGCGCGTGCGGTACGCGGGGGCGCCCCTGCACTACAGCTTCTCCGAAGAGGGCAAGCCCCGGGGGTCGTGGCTCGTCGACCTCGACGCCACGGGGCTGGCGTCGGTGCGCTGGATCGACCTGCCCGTCCCGCGCCCTCTCGTCACCCTCCGCGGGTCGCTCGACGACCTGCTCGTCGATCCCCGTTTCGACGGACACGACGAGCACTGGGTGCGCGCCGAGTACACCGACGCGACACCCCAACCCGATCCCATGCGCCGTCTCCAGGCGCGCTTCCCCTGGTGCGCGACGGTGGTGCACCAGCCTGCCGGTGTCCGCGCCGATGACGGCGTCGCCTACAGCGCGCGCGTGCGCGCCGCCCGCGACGACGGCGAGATCATCGAGGCCTTCCTCGCGCACGTCAGAGAAGGAGAGGGAGCATCCGACGCCGAGCGCGAGCTGATCCGCGACGTCCTCGACTCCCGCTCGGTGGCGGAGGCCGCGAAATGAAGCTCCACCGGCTCGAACTCGAGGGCTTCGGCCCGTTCCTCGAGACACAGGAGGTCGACTTCGACGCGTTCGCGGCCGACGGCATCTTCCTGATCACGGGGCGTACCGGTGCCGGCAAGTCGAGCATCCTCGACGGCGTCTGTTACGCGCTCTACGGCGGCGTCCCCCGCTACGACGGCGGGGAGCGCCGGCTGCGCAGCGACCACTGCGAACCCGACGACCCCACGCGCGTGACGTTGGAGTTCAGCGCCGAAGGCGACCGCTGGCGTCTGACGCGATCGCCCGAGTTCGAGCGGCCGAAGCGCCGCGGCGGCGGCACCACCCGAGAACCCCACCGGGCGGTGCTCGAGGTACTGGCGTCCGAGGGATGGACGGGCGTCGCCGCGCGACCGGTCGACGTCGCCGCCCGCCTCGACGAGATCCTGGGGCTGACCCAGCAGCAGTTCCTGCAGGTCATCCTGCTCGCGCAGAACCGCTTCGCGCGCTTCCTGCTGGCGAAGAACGACGAACGCCTCAGCCTGTTGCGCACGCTCTTCGGCACGCGCACCTTCGAGCAGTACGCGGCCGAGGTCGACGACCGCCGCAAGCGGGCTGCCGAGCGCCTCGCGAACGAGGGGGTCGAGGTCGCCACTCTCCTCGATGAGGCCGAACGGCTCGCAGCGGACCTCGATGAGGCCGCGGTGACCGAGGGCGACTCCGCACCCACCGCTGTCGAGGGCCTCGCCGGTCTCGGCGTCACCGAGCGGCTCTCCCGCCTCGTCCGCGCCGTCGAGCGCGCCGACTACCGGGTCGACACCCTCGCCCGTGAGCGCGACGAGAGCGATCAGCGCCTCGACAGCGCGCTCACCGCGGAGCGCGCCGCGACGGCCCTGCACGATCGCCAGGTCGAGAGACTGCGGATGAGAGATCGTCTCGCCGCGCTCGACGAGGTCGCCGCCGCTGTCGATCGCGCCCGTCGGGAGGCGGCGGAGGCAGCCGAGGCCGAGGCCCTGGGCGCGCCGCTGGACGCCGCGGCGTCCGCGCAATCGACCGCCGAAGCCGCTCGGGTGCGAGCCGCCGCCGCGATCGAGGTCGTCCGCTCGATCGGCGAAGAGCCGGCGGACGACGACGATGACGCTCTCCGCGCCCGCGACGACGCGCTCACCGGTCTGCTCTCCCGCGCCGAAGAGGCCCGCGCGGCGGAGGTCGAGCTGGAACGGCTCGAGGCCGAACGCGCCGCGTCCGCGGCGCGCGTCGTCACCCTTGAAGCGGAGCATTCCACCCTGGTCGACGGCCGCGCCGAGGTGCCCGAGGTGCTTCGCGACCTCGACGAGCGACTCGGTCGGCTCGAGGGTGCGGCGGCGCGTCGAGAAGCCGCCCTCGCGACCCGCGACGACACCCGCCGGCGTCTCGAGGCGGCGCGGCAGGCCGACCGTCTGCTCAACGAACGCGAGCACGCCGACCTCACCTCGCTGGTCCGCGCCGATGAGCTGCAGCAGGCCGTCGAAGCGTGGACGACCCTGCTGCGCGCGCGCCTCGCCGGCGCGGCGGCGGAGCTCGCCCATGAGTTGGTCGACGGGCGACCCTGCGCGGTGTGCGGTTCGACCGAGCACCCCCGTCCCGCGGTCGGCGACGGCGAGCCCGTCACCGACGACCAGATCGCGGCGGCAGAAGACCGCAAGAACACCGCGGCGGCCGCCGATCGCCTCGCCGCCGACGCCGCGCGCATCGCGCGCGACGAGCACGCCCTGGCCTCAGCTCGCGCCGGGGGTGACGACGTGCAGACGCTTTCCGCGCGACTCGACGACGCAGAGGCGGCGCTGGCCGCAGCCGAGGCGGATGTCGTCGAGAGAGATGTCGTGCAGACCGAGCGCCGCCGCTGCGCCGACCTCGATCGCGAGATCGCGGCACGCATCGAGACCCTCGTGGCTGAGCTCGCAACGGTGCGTCAAGAGGCGGCCCTCCTCGCCCACCGCGTCGACGTCGTGAGCGCCGCCGTGGGCGAGGCCCGCGGAGAGTTCGCCTCGGTCTCCGCGCGTCGAGACGACCTGCGCGCGCGTCGCGCCGCCGTCCGCGAGCTCCGCGATGCCCGCGCTCAGCTCCGTGCGGCCGACGACGCGGCCCGCGTCGCAGACGAGGCCCTCGACCGACTCGTCGGCGCGAGCCCGTTCGCCGACGTCGACGCCGTCACCGCCGCCCGGCGCACCCCCGCCGAGCGACAGCGCCTCGACGCCACCGTCGCCGAGCACGATGCCGCGGTGACCGCCGCGAAGCAACGTCTGCTCGAGCTCGAGCTCGAACTGGTCGACGACGCAGACGAGCCGGTCGATCCGGCACCGTTCGCCGCCGCCGTGTCCGAGGCGCGGGCGCGCCTGCAGACCGCCGCAGCCGGTCACGCGACCGCGCAAGCGCTGGCTGATCGCCTGCGTGGGATCGCCCATCGAGCCGACGAGGCGCAGGGCCACATCGCGGCGCTCTCCGACGAGCACGCCGTGGTGGCGCGACTGGCGGACACCATGGCCGGTCGGGCGCCCAACACGCGCCGGATGACCCTCGAGACCTTCGTGCTCGCCGCCGAACTCGAAGAGATCGTGGCCGCGGCCAACCTGCGCCTCGAGCATATGTCGGCGGGCCGATACCGTCTGCAGCACACCGACGCCCTCGCGGCGCGCGGCGCGGCCAGCGGCCTCGGCATCGAGGTGATGGACGCCTTCACCGGCCAGTTCCGACCCCCGCAGTCGTTGTCGGGCGGCGAGACCTTCCTCACCTCCCTCGCCCTCGCTCTCGGCCTCGCCGAGGTCGTCACAGCCCGTGCGGGCGGCATCCGCCTCGACACGCTCTTCATCGACGAGGGCTTCGGCTCCCTCGACGACGACACGCTCGAGCTCGCGATGCGCACCCTCGACGAACTCCGCCAGGGCGGACGCACCGTGGGGATCATCAGCCACGTCGCGTCGATGAAAGATCAGCTCCCCGCCCAGCTGCACGTCGCCGCGACCCCGCGCGGGCAGAGCGTCATCCGGCAGGGGGCCGTGGCGCCGACCGGGTGAGCGAGGTGGTGACGCGGCCGACTACGCTGAAAACATGCGCAAGAGCACCATCTGGACCATCGTCGGCGTCGTCGTGGCCGTCATCATCGCGTGGGTCCTGGTGAACATCCTCTTCTCGCTCCTCGCCTTCGTGTTCCGGCTCGTGGCCGTGGCCGTCGTCGCGGTGATCGTGTTCTTCGTGCTGCGGGCGGTGTTCGCGCGTCGCGACGTCGACTGAGCGCGGGCGCCGGGGCCGGTCCCCTCGTGTCTCCCGGTAGCGGCGCTCGCGTCGGATGCAAGCCCGAACCCGGTGCGGGAGGTCGGGAGTAGCGTCGGCATCGATGTCTCAACCGCCTGCACCCACGGACTCCGCCCACCCCCCGACACGCGACATCGTCCTGTCGCCGCGGCATCGGTGGCGGGCGTACTGGGTGGCCGTGGCGGTGGCCGCTCTCACGATCCTCGACCTGACGAAGGTCAACGTCGCGCTGCCCTCCATCGAGGCGGCGCTGAACGCCGGGCCGACCGAGCTGCAGCTCGTCGTGTCGGGGTACATCCTGACGTTCGGCCTCGTGCTGGTCCCCGCCGGTCGGCTCGGCGACCTGCGCTCGCGCCGCATGCTCTTCCTGGTGGGGCTGTCGCTCTTCCTCGTCACGAGCCTCGCGTGCGCGCTGGCGCCGAATACGACGGTGCTGCTGGTCGCGCGCCTGTTGCAGGGGGTGGCGGCCGGCATTCAGATGCCGCAGGTGCTGGGGCTCGTGCAGCAGCTGTTCCAGGGCAAAGAGCGCGGTCGCGCCTTCGGCTTGTTCGGAGCCACGATCGGAATCGCCACCGCGTTCGGTCCCACCCTCGGCGGCCTGCTGATCGCCCTGGGCGGCGACACCGACGGCTGGCGCCTGATCTTCTGGATCAACATCCCCCTCGTGGCGATCGTGATCGCCCTCGCGGCGTGGCTGCTCCCCGACACCCGGACGAAGTCGCATCGTCGGCTCGATCTCGACCCGGTCGGGGTGGTGCTGTTCGCTCTGACGATCCTCGCCCTCATGTGGCCGTTCCTGTTCACCACCGGCAGCCCCGACGATGACCCGAACCGGTGGTGGTTCCTCGTGGCATCCGTCGTGTTCGCCGCGGCGTTCGTGTTCTGGGAGCGCCGGTACGCCGAGCGGGGCCACATGCCGCTCATGCCGTTCTCGATCTTCTCGCTGTCGTCGTACCGCAACGGCGTGCTGATCTCGACGGCCTACTTCTCCGCCGTGCCCGCGATGTTCCTGCTCGGCACCCTGTTCCTCCAGGGCGGACTCGGGCTCGCTCCGGTCTTCGCCGGAATGGTGACCATCGGTTTCGCGGTGGCCTCGGCCGGCAGCTCGTGGATCGGCGGCAATCTCGTCACCCGATTCGGACGCCCCCTGGTGGTCTGGGGCATCCTCGGCATGGTCGTCACCGCGGGCGCCCTCGTGCTTGTCGCGCTCTTCACGGCACCCGAGTGGACGCCGTGGGCGATGGCCGCGGTCATGGCCTTCGGCGGGTTCGCCGGCGGTCTCGTCATCTCGCCGAACCAGACGCTCACGCTGGCCGAGATCCCGGTCAAGAGCGGCGGCGTCGCGGGCTCGGTCGGACAGCTGGGGCAGCGCATCGGAACCGCGGTCGGAACCGCGATCGCCCTCGCGTTGTTCTACGCCACGGTCTACCGCGAGCAGGGGAGCGTCGACGATCAGGCCGTGCTGTACCACGACGCCTACGCGTCGGGGATGATCACGGTCGGCGTCTTCCTGGGCCTCGCACTCATCGTGGGCGTCGCCGATCTCGCCGGCCGCGCCCGCTCGGGTTCGCAGACGCCGTTCGGCAGCGACGACTAGACGCCGTAGCGGGTGCGGAACTCCGCGCGCAGCTCGTGGCTGCAGCGCTCGACGACGTCGTCCCACAGCTCGGTGGCGCCGTCCTGGGCACGGTCCGACACGGCGCGGAGAACCTGGACCGGCACCTCGAACTGCTGCGCGACCCAGATCAGGGCGTAGGTCTCCATGTCGACCAGGCTGGCGCCGAGACCGCGGATGAGGCGCACGGACTCCGCGTCGTCGACGAAGTGGTCACCGGTCGCGATGACCACGCCCTCGACCCCGGTGTCCACACGGGTGGGCAGCGAGACGTGCTCGCCGAACGTCCCGTCGAGGCCCTTCACATCGTGCTGGATCGCTCCCGCGATGTCGTAGATACCGCCCTCGACCTCGTCGTCGATGGCTCCGGCGGTGCCCACCACGATGATCTCGTCGTACTCCCCGGTCGTGAGAGCCCGCGTGAGGGCGTAGGCCGCCGGGATCTTGCCGACTCCCGTGAGCAGACGCTCGAAACCGGGGATGTCGTCTTCGAAGGCGACGAGTTCTGAGGCATGGGCGGCGACGAGAAGCTTCACCCTGCCATTGTCCCCGATCGGTGAAGCGCTCACCGACCTCCGGGACCGGAACCGGCCGAGCCCCTCGAGCGGGGCTCGGCCGGGTCGATGTCAGCCCTGAGCGGGCGCGGAAGCCTCCGACAGACGGGCCACCTCGTCGGCGGTCAACTCCAGGGACGTGCTCGCGAGAAGGTCGGCGACCTGCTCGACCTTCGAGGCGCTGGCGATGGGGGCGGCGACCGTGGGCTGCGCGCGCAGCCAGGCGAGTGCCGTCGAGGCGATCGAGGCGCCGTGCGCGTCACCGACCTCCTCGAGTGCGTCGATGAGGGCGAGACCCGCGGGGGTGGCGAGCTTCGCCGCCCCTTCGGCGCGCGGCGACGACCCGGCGGCATCCGACGACCGGTACTTGCCGGTCAGGAAGCCGCTCGCCAGGGCGTAGTAGGGCACGAGCGACATCCCGTACTGCTCGGCGACGGGCACGATCTCGCTCTCGACCTGCGTGCGGTGCACGAGGTTGTAGTGCGGCTGGATCGCCACGGGCAGATCGGCCCCGGCCGCCTCGGCCAGCGAGATCCACTCGCGGATGCGCTCGGCGGTGTAGTTCGACACGGCGACGTACCGCACGAGGCCGTCGGTGACGAGGTCGGCGAAGGCGGCCACCGTCTCTTCGAGCGGTGTCTCGGCGTCGTCGAAGTGGGCGTAGTAGAGGTCGATCGCGTCGACACCGAGGCGCTTCAGCGATGCCTCGGCCGCGGCGCGCACGTTCGATGCCGACAGGCCGCGGAACTCCGGGTGCTGGCTGACCTTGGTGGCCACGACGACGTTCTCGGGCTTGCGTGAGGCGAGCCACTCGCCGATGAGCGTCTCGCTCTCGCCTCCGGAGTTGCCGGGGACCCAGGCGCTGTACGCGTCGGCGGTGTCGATGAAATCGCCTCCGCCCGCGTGGAAGGCGTCGAGCACCGCGAACGAGGTGTCGCGATCGGCGGTCCAGCCGAAGACGTTGCCCCCGAGCGAGAGGGGGAGGATGTCGAGGTCGCTGCGTCCAATGCGGGTCATGATGCCCTTTCCGTCGAGGTTCGCTGACCCTGTGGTCAACGGTGACGCTCGGCGTGCATTCCCGCAACGCGCCGCGAGCGGCACAGAACGCGCGGTCAGTTGCCGCCCGAGAGGATACCGATGAGGCCGCTGATCAACAGCCACAGGCCCACGCCCGCGCCGGCGATCCAGATGACGACCGTTCCCGGGGGGTACTTCTTCTTGCCGTCGCCGCTGCCGCCGTCGGGGGCGCTCACGAGCGCACCATCATGATGATCGAGACGATGAGCACGGCGAGACCTCCGAGGACGGCGATGGTGGCGATGACGGGTCCGCCGCCGGCGAAGAACGCGGCGACGCCGAGAGCAACGAACAGCACGCCGAGCACGAGCCCGGCCACCTGGTACACGCGATAGCGCCGGCCTTCACCCGACGTCACCTTCTGTTCGCTCACGATTCCCCCTTCTGCTCAGGCTACCGAAAAGCGACTGTCCCCCCGATTCCGTCTCCGGGGAACGCCCCGCAACGGCCCCGCGCGGCGTAGCGTGGGCCTATGTCGCGCCCCGCTCCCGACCCCGTCCGCCCCGGCCAGGAATCCGTGTGGGACTACCCCCGCCCGCCCCGGGTGGAGCGGGTCGACAAACGCGTGCAGATCGACTTCGGCGGCACCCGCATCGTCGACACCGACGACGTGGTGCGCGTGCTCGAGACGAGTCACCCTCCGGTGTACTACCTGCCCATCTCGGCCTTCGGTGGTGCGCTCACGCTGGGCGAGGGAGCGTCGTTCTGCGAGTTCAAGGGCGGCGCGCGGTACTTCGACGTCCACGGCGGTGGGGGAGCGGTCGCTCCGCGTGCGGCCTGGAACTACCCGCACCCCATGCCGGGCTACGAGGCGCTCGAAGACCGCGTGGCACTGTACGCCGGCCCGATGGATCGCGTCGTGCTCGCGGGCGAGACGGTCGAGCCCCAGCCGGGCGGGTTCTACGGCGGGTGGGTGACCGCCGACCTCGCGGGTCCGTTCAAGGGCGTCCCGGGCTCCATGGGCTGGTGACCCCGCTCCCTCTTGGGGAGAAGGGACACCGGATGCCACGCCTCAGGCGCGGTCGAAAGCCCCCGGCACCGCCGCGTGCAACTCGGCGATCCACGCGCGGGCGTTGCCGTCCGACGGTGCGCGCCAGTCTCCGCGCGGTGACAGCGACCCGGCGGGGGAGACCTTCGGACCGTTGGGGATCGCCGAGCGCTTGAACTGCGCGAACCCGAAGAACCGCTGCAGGAACACCTCGAGCCACTTCGCCACGGTGTCGAGGTCGTACGACGGACGCTCGCCCTCGGGATAGCCGGCGGGCCAGGACCCGGCATCCGGATCGCCCCAGGCGTGCGCCGCGAGGAACGCGATCTTCGACGGCCGGAAGCCGTACCGCATGACGTGGTAGAGCGAGAAGTCGTGCAGGTTGTACGGGCCGATGCGGTCTTCGGTCGACTGCATGCGGCCGTCTTGGCCGGCCGGCACGAGCTCGGGGCTGATCTCGGTGTCGAGCACGTCTTGCAGCACGTCGACGGTCGCGTCGCTCAGCTCGCCGGCCGAGATGACCCACCGGATGACGTGCTGGATCAGCGTTTTGGGGACGCCGGGGTTGACCGAGTAGTGGCTCATCTGGTCGCCCACGCCGTAGGTGGACCAGCCGAGCGCGATCTCGGACAGGTCGCCCGTTCCGATGACGATCCCGCCCTTCATGTTGGCGAGGCGGAAGAGGTAGTCGGTGCGCAGACCCGCCTGCACGTTCTCGAACGTGACGTCGTGCACGGGCTCGCCGGCCGCGAACGGGTGCCCCATGCGCGAGAGCATCTCGGATGCCGCGGGGCGGATGTCGATCTCTTCGATCGTCGCGCCCACGGCCTCGGCGAGGGCGATCGCGTTGCCCTTGGTCTTCGCGCTCGTGGCGAAGCCGGGGAGCGTGTAGGCGAGGATGTCGCTGCGGGGGCGGCCCATGCGGTCCATGGCCCGCGCGATCACCAGCAGCGCATGCGTGGAGTCGAGCCCGCCGCTGACGCCGAGCACCGGCTTCGGCGAGCCGATCGCCTGCAGGCGCTGCACGAGGCCCGACACCTGGATGTTGAACGCCTCGTAGCAGTCCTGCGCCAACCGGGCGGGGTCGTCGGGGACGAACGGGAAGCGGTCGAGCGCGCGCCGCAGGCCGAGGTCACCCGCGGGCGGGGCGAGCTCGAACGTCACGGTCCGGAAGTGCGGGTCGACCGTGCGGCGATTGTCGTCGAAGGTGCCCTGACGCAGGCGGTCCTGCCGCAACCGATCGAGGTCGACATCGGCGACGCTGCGGCGCGGACCGTCGGGGAAGCGCTCGGTGGTGGCGAGCAGCCGCCCGCCCTCGTAGATCATCGTCTGCCCGTCCCACGAGACGTCGTTCGTCGACTCGCCCTGGCCGGCGGCGGCGTACACGTAGGCGGCGAGGCAGCGCATCGACTGGGACTGCGACAGGATCGACCGATCGTCGGCGCGACCGATCGTGATGGGGCTGCCCGAGAGGTTGGCGAGCACGGTGGCTCCGGCGAGGGCCGCGCTCGACGACGGGGGGATCGGCACCCACACGTCTTCGCACACCTCGGCGTGCACGGTCAGACCGGGGACGTCGGTGGCGGCGAAGAGCAGGTCGGGACCGAACGGGACCGTCTCGCCGGCGACGCGGATCTCGCCCCCCGCCTGGTCGTCGCCGCGGGCGTACCAGCGGTGCTCGTAGAACTCCCGGTACGTCGGCAGGTACGACTTGGGGGCGACGCCCAGCACGCGGCCCCGGTGCACGACCACGGCGCAGTTGAACAGGCGATTGCCGTGCCGCAGGGGAGCGCCGACCAGCAGGACGGGAAGCAGATCGGCGGATGCCGCGACGAGACGCTCCAGCGCCGTCTCGACCGCGTCGAGCAGGGGATCCTGCATGACGAGGTCATCGATCGCGTAGCCGCTCAGGCACAGCTCGGGGAACACCGCGACCGCGACGCCGTCCGCGTCGCACTCCCGCGCGGCGCTCAGCACGGCATCGGCGTTCGTCGCGGGGTCGGCGACGGCGACGGGGATCGTGCACGCCGCCACGCGCGCGAATCCGTGACGGTAGACGCTCTCGAACGGCAGATCGGTGATCACCGCTCCAGTCTGGCAGGAGCCTCCGACACCGTGGCCACCCTTGGCGATCGGACCCCGGCTGTGGACGGGCGACGACCGATGTCGGTGGTCCCGATTAGCGTTGACGACCATGCGGTACATCGAGCAAGACGCGCGGATCGTCTGGAGCGCCAGCGACCTCAAGGCGGCGGCGGAGTGCGAGTTCGCGTGGCTGCGCGCCATCGACGCGAAGATCGGCCGCATCGCCCCGGTCGACGACCCCGAAGACGCGACCCTCGAGCGCGCCGCGCGGCTCGGCACCGCGCACGAGCAGCGGGTGCTCGAGGAGTACCGCCGGCGTCTCGGCGACGCGGTGCGCGAGATCCCGGCGGCCCGCTCGTCCGATGCCGAGGCGCTCGCCGAGGCCGTCCGCCTCACCGACGCCGCGCTGGCGGACCCGAGCGCCGAGGTCGTCTACCAGGCGGCGTTCGCGACCGACGAGTTCGTGGGCTTCGCCGACTTCCTCGTGCGCGAGCCCGCCGACGGGTCCGGCGCGCCGCGCCGGTGGCTCGTGCAAGACACCAAGCTCGCCCGCCGGGCGCGGGTGACCGCGCTCATGCAGCTCGCGGCCTACGTCGATCAGCTCGACCGCCTGGGCGTCGCGCGCGCCGACGAGGTGCAGCTCCTGCTCGGCGACGGCACGACCAGCACGCACCGCGTCGACGACCTTCTGCCGGTGTTCGCGCTGAGGCGCGCGCGCCTGCACGCCCTCATCGCCGACCGTCGCGTCGAGCTCGGCCTCGCGGGCCCGGTCATCGCGTGGGGAGACCCGCGCGGAGACCTCGACGTCATCGCGTGTGGCCGCTGCGCCACCTGCGAGCTCGAGGTCGTCGCCCATCGCGACCTGCTCGTGGTCGCCGGCATGCGGCCGGTGCAGCGCGATCGCCTGCGCGCGGGCGGCATCCGCACCATCGACGACCTCGCCGCGGCCACCGAGCCGCCGACGGCGATGAGCGGCGACACGTTCGCCTCGTTGCGGACGCAGGCGCGACTGCAGCTCACCAGCCCCGCCGGCGTCCCCGGTGACCCCGCAGCGACGGACACCGCCGACAGCGCCCCCGCGGTGCCGACGTTCGAGGTGGTGGCGCCGAAGTCCCTCGGCGTGCTGCCGCGTCCCGACCACGGCGACCTGTTCTTCGATTTCGAGGGCGACCCGCTGTACACCGAGGGCGCGGGCGTGCAGTGGGGCATCGACTACCTGTTCGGGTGGGTCGACACACGAGAGGTCTACGGCGAGCTGTGGGCCCACACCTTCGACGAGGAGCGCCTCGCCCTCGAGCGGTTCCTCGACATGGTGGCCCTGCGTCGGCAGCAGTACCCCGACATGCACATCTACCACTACGCGCCCTACGAGCCCACGCACCTGCTGACCATGGCGGCGCGCTACGGCGTGCGCGAGGCCGATGTCGACCGGCTGCTGCGCGACGGCGTCTTCGTCGACCTCTACCCGGTCGTGCGGCGCGCCCTGCGCGTCGGATCGCGCTCGTATTCGATCAAGAAGCTCGAGCCGCTCTACATGGGCGACGAGGTGCGCACGAGCGACGTGCAGCGCGGCGACGACTCGATCGTGAAGTACGTCGAGGCGCGGGCCCTCGCGGCAGACGGCGACGCCGCCGGCGCGCAGCGCGTGCTCGACGACCTCGCCGACTACAACCGCTACGACTGCGTCTCGACGCGCCGCCTGCGCGACTGGCTGGTCGACCGGGCGCGCGAGGCGGGCGCCGTCCCCGCCCGGGGAGCAGAGCCCGACGAGCAGACGTACGAACCCTCTCCGCGGGCGACCGCTCTGCAGCGCTGGGCCGCGAGCGCGGCCGAGACCGACGAACACTCCGCCGACGCCCAGGCGCTCCGCCTCGCGGCGGCCGCGATCGACTACTACCCGCGTGAAGAGAAGACCTACTGGGCCACCCACTTCCTGCGTCTGCGCGAGCCGGTGTCGGTGTGGGAAGAGACGCGCGACGTGGTCGTGGTCGACGCGTCGCGCTCACGGGTCGTCGCCGACTGGCACTTCCCCGAGTCGGGGCGCGGATCGGAGCGCCGCCTCGTCGAGCTGCGCGGAGACGTCGCCCCGGGCACCCGCCTGAGCGTCGACTCCGACCCCTTCGCGGTCTACGACCTCCCGGCGCCGTTCCCCCTCGACACCCGCCCGCGGTGGATCCACGGTGCGCGGCGCGTGACGGTGCGCGAGGTGCTCGATGACGGGGCCATCGTCGAAGAGACCGCCGCAGACGGCGTGACGTGGGACGATCTCCCCCTCGCGCTGACGCCACCGGCGCCGCCGCGCGCGGGGAACCAGCAGAAGGCGATCGACGCGTGGGCCGACGAGGTGCTCGCCGCTCTCCCTCGCATCCCCGACGGTCCGGCGGCCGACATCCTCCGCCGCATTCCGCCGCGCACGCGGTCGGGCAGTCTCGCTCCCGTCACGGCCGTGGACGGCGGCGACGGAGACGATGAAGTCGCTGCCATCGCGCGGAGCGTCGCCGACCTCGACCACAGCTACCTCGCGGTGCAGGGCCCTCCCGGTACCGGCAAGACCTACGTGGGGTCGCACGTCATCGCCCGCCTCGTCGCGGAGCGCGGCTACCGCATCGGCGTCGTGGCGCAATCGCACGCGACCATCGAGCACATGCTCGACCAGGTGATCGTCGCCGGCGTCCCCGCGTCGCGCGTCGGGAAGGCCCCCAAAGACCCGACCGCGCCTCACGCGTTCACGGTGCTGCCGAAGAACGGGGTTTCGGCGTTCACCGCGGAGAACGCCGAAACCGGCTTCGTCGTCGGTGGCACCGCGTGGGACTTCAGCCACGAGACGCGCATCCCGCGCGGCAGCCTCGACCTGCTCGTCATCGACGAGGCGGGGCAGTTCTCGCTCGCCTCGACCATCGCGGTCTCTCTCGCCGCGCAGCGACTGCTTCTGCTCGGCGATCCCCAGCAGCTGCCGCAGGTGAGTCAGGGCACCCACCCCGAGCCGGTGGACACGTCCGCCCTCGGCTGGATCATCGACGGCGCCGAGGTCGTGCCCGCCGAGCTCGGCTACTTCCTCGCCCGCACCCGTCGCATGCACCCGGCCGTCGCCGGACCGGTCTCGCGCTTGTCGTACGAGGGTCGCCTCGAGGCGCACCCCTCGACAGCTCTTCGTCATCTCGAAGGTGTCGAGCCGGGCGTGCACGTCGTGCCCGTTCGCCATCGCGGAAACTCGACCTTCTCGTCCGAGGAGGCGGCCGAGGTCGCGCGCATCGTGGGCGGGCTCGTCGGCCGTGTCTGGACGGGCGCTGAAGGCGGACCCGGAGACACCGCGACGGTGCACGAGCCGCGTCCCCTGCGCACCGACGACATCATCGTGATCACGCCCTACAACGCCCAGCAGGTCGCGGTCGAAGAAGCCCTCCTGGCCGCGGGACTCGCCGACGTACCGGTCGGCACCGTCGACCGGTTCCAGGGCAAGGAGGCCGTCGTCGCCATCCTCACGTTGGCGGCGTCGTCGGGGCGCGAGGCCCCGCGCGGACTCGAGTTCCTGCTTCTGCGCAACCGCATCAACGTCGCGGTCTCGCGCGCGATGCAGGCGGCGTACGTCGTCTACTCGCCCGCGTTGCTCGACGATCTCCCGCGCACCCCCGAGGGCGTCGCGCGCCTCAGCGCGTTCGCGCGTCTCGTGGCCGAGGCCGACTGACCGGCGACGCCGCGATCAGGGCGCACCGGGCAGGCCCGGCGCGCCTGAACCTCAGGCGGTGCCGTAGAGGCGGTCGCCGGCGTCACCGAGACCGGGCACGATGTAGCCCTTCTCGTTGAGGCGCTCGTCGACGGCGCCCAGCACGAGGGTGACGTCGTGGCCCTCGACCTGCTTCTCGATCGCCGCGACACCCTCGGGAGCGCCGAGCAGGCAGATCGCGGTCACGTCCTGCGCGCCGCGTGCGAAGAGGAATTTGATGGCCGCGCCGAGCGAGCCGCCGGTGGCGAGCATCGGGTCGAGCACGAAGCACTGGCGGTCGCTGAGGTCGTCGGGCAGGCGCTCGGCGTACGTCGTCGGCTCGAAGGTCTCTTCGTCGCGCACCATGCCGAGGAATCCGACCTCGGCCGTGGGGAGCAGCTTGACCATGCCCTCGAGCATGCCGAGTCCGGCGCGCAGGATCGGGACGACGATCGGGCGGGGCTCGCTGATCTTCACGCCCATGGTCGTGGTGACAGGGGTCTGGATCTCGATCGGGTCGACGCGGACGTTGCGGGTGGCTTCGTACGCGAGGAGCGTCACGAGCTCTTCGGTGAGCTGACGGAACACCGGCGACGACGTCTGCACGTCACGCAGCACCGTCAGCTTGTGGGTGATGAGCGGGTGGTCGGCGACGTGGACACGCATAGGCTCAAGGCTAACCTCTTCACCCGCGCGGCTCAGCCCCCGTTCTTGGAGCTTCTGTGATCTCGACCGCCCGCGACCTCGACGCGATGCGTCGGGCTCTCGCGCTCGCCGACGCCGCCGCGAGCGACGACGACGTGCCGGTGGGGGCGGTGGTGCTGGATGCCGCGGGCGAGGTCATCGGCGAAGGGCGCAACCTCCGCGAGGCCACGCACGATCCCACGGCGCACGCCGAGGTGGTGGCGCTGCGGCAGGCGGCGACGCGCCTCGGATCGTGGCACCTTGCCGGCTGCACGCTCGTCGTCACCCTCGAGCCGTGCGTGATGTGCGCGGGCGCGATCCTGCAGGCGCGCGTCCCGCGCGTGGTGTTCGGGGCGTGGGATGCCAAGGCGGGAGCCGCCGGGTCGATGTACGACCTTCTGCGCGACCGGCGTCTGCCGCACCGCGTCGAGGTGGTCGGCGGTGTCCACGAGGAGCACGCCACCGCTCAGCTCCAGGCCTTCTTCCGCGGCCGTCGCGGCTCGGACGACGCGGCCTCGTCAGCGCGGTAGCAGCGGCAGCAGCTCCGCGCCCACGAGGTCGGCGTGCTCGACGTCGCGCAGGTCGAGCAGCTGGAAGTACACGCGCGACGCACCCAGAGCCCGCAGGCGCTCGACCTTCTCGGCGATCTGCGCGGGGGAGCCGATGAGGTTGGCACCGTTGTCGAACTGCGCGCGCGTCTGTCCGATCGCGGCGACGCGGCGCTCGATCTCGGTGTCGTCGGCGCCCACGATCGTGGGCAGGGCCACCGAGAGCTGGAGGGTCTCGGGGTCGCGCCCGATGCTCTCGCACGCCTGCCGCACCACGCGGAACTTCTCCGCCACCACGTCTTCGGCGACGAAGCCGATGTTGAACTCGGTCGCGTACCGCGCGGCCAACGCGGGGGTGCGCTTGGGGCCGCCGCCGCCGACGATGACCGGCACGCGCGACTGCACGGGCTTCGGCAACGCCGGCGCCCGGTCGAGCCGGTAGTGCTCGCCGTCGAAGCTGAAGGTCTCGGCATCCGGGGTCTGCCAGAGCCCCGTCACGACCTGCAGCTGTTCTTCGAGCAGATCGAAGCGCTTGGGCGGGAACGGGATGCCGTAGGCCTCGTGCTCGCGCTCGAACCATCCGGTACCGAGGCCCAGCTCGGCGCGACCGCCCGACATGGTGTCGACCTGTGCGACCTGGATCGCGAGGATCGAGGGAACCCGGTACGTCACCGACGACACGAGGGTGCCGAGGCGGATGCGCGAGGTCTCGCGGGCGAGGCCGGCGAGCGTCGTCCACGCGTCGGTGGGGCCGGGACGGGGGTCGCCCTCTCCCATGCG
Source organism: Microbacterium sp. BH-3-3-3 (assembly GCF_007679045.1). GTDB lineage: Bacteria > Actinomycetota > Actinomycetes > Actinomycetales > Microbacteriaceae > Microbacterium > Microbacterium algihabitans. The sequence goes on from NZ_VEFS01000002.1 coordinate 150,576, forward strand.
CAGGTAGTGGTCGGAGCGGAAGAACCCGTCGAGGCCGTGGCGCTCCGCGGACTGCGCGAAGGCCAGCTGGTCGTCGTACGAGAAGCCCTGCTGGGGCTCGGTGAACAGGCAGTATTCCACGGTCAGCTCCAGGGGGCGGTGTGGGGCGGGGCGGGGGAGAGGTCAGTCGGCGGAGCGCAGGATGATCGCCTCGGTCGGCGGTGCGGGGTCGGCGGGCCGGCCGACGTAGCCGATGTGCGTCAGCAGCGCGCGACGGAACTGCGCGGGACGCTCGAGGTGCACCGAATGACCGGCCCCCTCGATCTCGACCTCGGTGACCTCGCCGCCCTTCTCCTGATACGCCGCGAGCACGTCGCGCGTCTGCGAGACCATCGGCTGCGCCGGGGCGACCTCCGCCCCGGGCCAGCCCGGTACGACGCCGAGGGCGCCGAGGTGGTTGAGGTCGTAGAACGATTCGTCGGACACGATGGCATCCGCCGTCCCGTGGATCCACAGGATCGGGGGCTTGGGCGAGAGATCGACGATGCCCGAGACGTCGAAGTACTTCGGCACCAAGCTGTTGAGTACCCCGGTGGTCCCCGGGGCGAAGCCGGGCCACGTCGCGGTCGGGACCGAGTCGCCCGGGTAGTTGCCGCCCGCGGTCGAGGTGGTCAGCATCGACTCGACCCACACGTCTTCGTGCTCGCTCTCGTAGCCGGGCGCGACGTAGCCCGCCCGGAAGACCGACCGGGGCGAGGTGGGGGCGTCGGCGGTGGTGTCGTGGTCGATCAGACGCTGGATGAAGTCGGCGTTGGCCGCGCCCGCGCCGGTCCCGGCGTCTTCGTCGTTCAGGCGTGAGCCGTCACGACGGGTGCCGCCGAAGCCGTAGGGCGACACGGGGGCCTGCAGGGTCAGCGAGCGCACCGGGTGGTCGAGGGCGTACTGCATCACGACCCCGCCTCCCATCGACCAGCCGACGAGGTGCGCCTCGGGGATGTCGAGGGCCTGCAGCGTGGCGAACAGGTCGTCGCTGAAGTCGCGCACGCCGCGGGTGGCGTCGAGGGGCGTGTGTTCGGTGCGTCCGAACCCGCGCAGGTCGACGGCGAGCACGCGCAGGTCGCTCGGCAGGTCCTGCATGATCTCCTGCCAGAACAGCGACGACGAGACGTTGCCGTGGACGAACACGACCGTGTGATCGGGCGTCGTCGCCGGGTCGTCGCCCGTGCGCTCGAGCACGTTGACACCCAGCCGGTCGGTCTCGACCAGGCGCGCGCTGATGCCGTCGAAGAGAGTCATCCAGGGTCCTCCGTATCGCTCGCCGGTGCCGCGGTACACCGCTTCCCGACTCTAACGCGCGACCCCTGTGGTCGCACCCGGCGTGCCCCGCGTCGCGAGGGGTCTTCGTAGAATGGGCGCATGACGGATGCCACCCTCTCGCTGCCCCCGATCGCGATCCTCGGAGCCGGGTCCATGGGCGGGGCGATCCTGCACGGCCTCGTCGCGTCGGGACTTGCGGAGGGCGGCGTGACGGCCACCAATCGCTCGATCGCGAAGGCCGCAGAGCTCGCCGACCTCGAGGGCGTGACCAGCGTCGCCCTCGAAGCGCGTCCGACCGGCAACACCGAGGCCGCGGCATCCGCCGACATCGTCCTGGTCGGGGTGAAGCCCGCGATGGTGCCCGATCTGCTCGATGAGATCGCCCCGCACCTGCGGCCGGGCGCCGTCGTGGTGAGCCTGGCGGCCGGTGTGACACTCGACACGTTCGCGCGCCACCTCGGCACGGACGTCGCCGTCATCCGCTCGATGCCGAACACCCCGTCGCTCGTGGGCAAGGGCGTCACGGGCCTCGCGGCGGGAGCCTCGGCGTCGGCCGACGACGTCGCGGTCGTGCGGGCCCTGTTCGAGACCGTCGGAGCGGTCGTCGAGGTGCCCGAGTCGCAGATCGACGCGCTGTCCACCATCTCGGGGTCGGGCCCCGCCTACGTCTTCCTGCTCGCCGAGCAGTTCACCGCGTCGGCCGAACGGATGGGCTTCGACCACGACCAGGCCCGCCTGCTCGCGGAGCAGACCTTCATCGGCGCCGCCGCCCTCATGGCGGCCTCCGACGACGAGCCGGCCGAGCTGCGCCGTCGCGTCACGAGCCCGAAGGGCACGACCGAACGCGCCGTCGCGGTGCTGCAGGACGCCGACCTCGCCTCGACTTTCACCACCGCCGCCGAGGCCGCCCTGGCCCGCGCGAAGGAACTGGCCGCGGGGAGCTGACCGTGCGCCTGCGGTTCACCGGAACGATCTGGTATTGGCGCGGTCCGGCGCCGTACCACTTCGTCTCGGTGCCGCCGGCCGAGGCCGCGATGATCGCCGAAGTCGCGTCCCTCGTCACCTACGGCTGGGGCATGATCCCGGCATCCGTCACCATCGGCGGCACGACCGTGACCACCTCGCTCTGGCCGAAGGACGGCGGGTACGTCGTTCCGATCAAGAAGGCGCTGCAGGATGCCGAGGGGCTCGGCGTCGACGACGAGGTCGACCTCGCGCTCGACATCGACGCCTGAGCCCGAGGCGGCGGCGACGGGTGGGGACGCTCAGCGGTCGAGCGACGCGAAGCGCTCGATGTCGCTGTTCGTCCCCGACACGATGATGAGGTCGTGGTTGGTCACCACGGTGTTGGCCTCCGCGTAGCGGAACGGGCGGCCCGGGCTCTTCACTCCGACCACCGTGACGTTGTACTTCGAGCGGACGCCCGACTCGTTCAGGCCCACCCCGCGCACGAGTTTGGGCGGGTACATCTTGGCCAGCACGAAGTCGTCGTCGAAGCGGATGAAGTCGAGCATGCGGCCGCTGACGAGGTGCGCGACGCGCTCTCCGGCCTCGGCCTCGGGGTAGATCACGTGGTTCGCGCCGACGCGGGCGAGGATCTTGCCGTGCGACTGCGACACCGCCTTCGCCCAGATCTGCGGGACCTTGAGGTCGACGAGGTTGGCGGTGATCAGCACGGACGCCTCGATGAGCGAACCGACCGCGACCACGGCGACCTGGAAGTCCTGGGCGCCGATCTGGCGCAGGGCGTCGATGTTGCGCGCGTCGGCTTGGACGGCGTGGGTGACGCGCTCCGACCACTTCTGCACGAGCTCGAGGTTGCCGTCGACGGCGAGCACCTCGCGGTCGAGCCGGTCGAGTTCACCCGCGCACGCGGCGCCGAAGCGCCCGAGGCCGATCACGAGGACGGGGGCGTCACTGCGGATGCGTTCAACCAACGATGGGCCTTTCCACGGGGAGCGCGTACAGCTGCGACCGGGACGAAGCAGCCACGGCCGCGGCGAGTGTCACTGTACCAATGCGCCCCATGAACATCGTGGCCGCCATCACGTAGACCCCGGGGTCGGGGAGCTCGGCGGTGAGTCCCGTCGACAGGCCCACGGTGGCGAAGCCCGAGACGACGTCGAAGAGTACGTACTCGATGGGGGCGTCGGTGATGCGGCTGATGGTGACGGTCGAGACGGCGACGATCGTCGCCCCCCACGCGACGACCGACAGCGCCACGCGCTGGACGTCGCTGGGGATGCGGCGCCCGAACGCCTGCACCGAGGGGCGCCCCTTCGCCTCGGAGAAGACGGCGAGGGCCAGGACGGCGAGGGTGGTGACCTTGATGCCGCCGGCGGTGGACGCCGATCCGCCGCCCACGAACATGAGCATCGACCCGACGATCAGGGTGGCGCCGTTGAGGTCGCCGATGTTGATCACGCTGAATCCGCCCGAGCGCGTCATGGCCGAGAGGAAGAACGCCTGGAACGTCGTGTCCCACGCATCCATGCTGCCGAATGTGAGCGGGTTGTCGTATTCCAGCAGGAGTATGACGCCCGCTCCGGCGAAGAACAGGATGACCGTCGTGATGATCGTGAGCTTGGCGTGCAGAGACCACAGACGGAAGCGCCAGTAGTGCCGCCAGAGCGTGAAGATGACGGGGAAGCCGATCGAGCCGAGGAAGACGCCCGCCATCAGCACGGTGAGCAGGTAGTAGTCCTGCGCGAACGGCGTGAGCCCGTCGGCGTTGGGGATGAAGCCCGTATTCGTGAAGGCCATCGCCGCGTAATAGGGCGCTTCCCACAGCGCGACGAGGGGGTTGATGCCGCCGATGATCAGCGACGGGTAGATCAGCACCGTCAGCACGGCCTCGATCACCAGCGTCGACAGGGCGACGGTGCGCAGCAGTTGTCCGACCTCGCCGAGACGAACGGTCTGACCCTCGTTCACCGGTCCGCCGTGCGCGCGCAGAGGGTTGCTGTCGCCCGCGGCGATCAGTTTGGCGCGCAGTCCCAGTCGCTTCGAGATCACCAGGCCGAGGATCGACGCGAGGGTCAGCACGCCGAGCGCTCCGACGTTGACGCCGATGTAGGTGATGGCCCGACCGAGGGGGGAGAAGTCGGAGTACATGTTCAGCGTCGACAGGCCGGTGACGCAGATCGTCGACACCGCGGTGAACAGCGCGTCGGCGAACGCGATGCGCTGACCGGTGGCGGATGCCGCGGGAAGCGAGAACAGCGCGGTGAACAGAGCGATCAGTGTCACGAACACCAGGACCGCGAATCGCGCGGGGGATGCCGTCGTCAGATTGCGCAGACGATCCCATGCCTCGTAGGCGATGCGACGCATCCGCGTCGACAGTCGAACCTCGTTCGGCGTCGCCGCCATGCGCCGCTCCCTCCGGTGTCCGAACCCGAATCATGGTACTCCGGCCGGGGCGCCGCTAATCTGATGCCATGGCGGACATCTTCGACGTGATCGCTGACGGAACGCGTCGCGACATCCTTCAGTTGCTTCTCGACCGGGCGACCGGCGGTGAGCGGGGCACGAGCGTCTCGCAGATCGTGGCATCGCTGGGGGTCAGCCAGCCGACAGTCTCGAAGCACCTCAAGGTGCTGCGCGAGGCGGAGCTGGTGTCGGTGCGCGAAGAGGGCCAGCACCGCTATTACAGCCTGGCCGTCGCTCCACTCGATGAAGTGGACGACTGGCTCGTGCCCTTCTTCTCCATCGACGAAGAGAACGAACCGGCTCTTCCGGAGTCGGCGATGCACGCCGCCGAAGTGGTGGGCCGGGCCGCGGCGTCGGTCAAGCACTCGTTCTCGACGGCGCTGCGCAAACTCCCGGGCAGATGATCGCTCCGGATGCCGGCTCCCGGCGTCCCACGTTGCACTTTCGTCACAGCGTGCCCATAGGTTTACAGCCCTTGCACGCAGACCCTAGAGTGTGGGTCAGCATCAGGAGGGTGAGTTCACCCGGAATATGAGGTGAACGATGGCCGAGCTGCCCGACGTGCGGTTTCTGACGGTCGCTGAGGTGGCCGATCTCATGCGCGTGTCGAAGATGACGGTCTATCGCCTCGTCCACGCCGGAGAACTGCCCGCTGTGCGCTTCGGACGCAGCTATCGCGTGCCCGAGTCGGCGGTCGTGGAGGCTGTGCAACGACCGGTGTCCGACGTCGGCTAGACTGATCCGAGGCTTTTTTCCAAACGCCTAGTGTTCCCGGGCGCCGACATCGGCACCCAGACCCCGACTTAGTGAGGTTTTCCGTGGGTTCTGTCATCAAGAAGCGCCGTAAGCGCATGGCGAAGAAGAAGCACCGCAAGCTGCTTCGCAAGACTCGTCACCAGCGCCGCAACAAGAAGTAAGCGGCCACCACACCGAGCGCCTGTCCGAAGCGACGGGCGCTTCGTGTATCCGCCGTGCCCGTTCGTTCTCTTTCGGAGGAAGCCATGCAGTCCATCTCCGTCCACGATCTGCACGCGGGGCGCGAGCGTCCCCTCATCGACGTGCGCGAGGAGCACGAGTTCGCGGCGGGCCACGTGCCCGGTGCCGTGAACCTGCCGATGTCGACGATCGGCGAACACCTCGACGAACTGCCGGGCGAGCCGTTCGACGTGATCTGCCAGGCGGGCGGGCGCTCGGCGCGCGTCGTCGAGGCCCTCACGGCGCGCGGCCACGACGCCACCAACGTCGAGGGCGGCACGGGCGATTGGATCGCGGCGGGCTACGACGTCGAGTCCTGACGTCGTGGGCTCCGCCCCGGCCCGCATGCGCCTCATAGGATGGACGGCGTGACCACCCTCACGCTCATCGGCAAGCCCGACTGCCATCTCTGCGATGTCGCCGAGCAGATCGTCGAGTCCGTCGTCGACGACCTCCCCGTCGAGGTGGCCGACCGCATCACGATAGAGCAGGCCTCGATCGCCGATGACACCGAGCTGTTCTCGACGTGGTGGGAGAAGATCCCCGTCGTCCTCATCGACGGCGAGCTGCACGCGCACTGGCGCGTTTCGGCCGACCGTCTGCGTGCCGCCCTCCTGGCGGCCGACTCCGAAGGAGCCTCCGCGTGAGCATCCGTCACATCGTCCTCTGGAAGCTCGCGGCGGACGACGCCGACACGCGTGCCCTGCACGCCGAGCAGATCGCCGAGCGACTTCTTGCCCTGAAGGGCGTCGTGACCGAGATCGACCACATCGAGGTCGGCCGCAACGTCGCCTACCCGCAGTCCAACTGGGACGTCGCGCTCGTCAGCGAGTTCGCCGACGTCGAGGCTCTCGAGCGTTACCAGGTGCACCCCGCGCATCAGGAGGCCGCGGGATTCATCCGCTCCGTGGTCGCCGAGCGCTCCTCGGTCGACTACCCGGCCTGAGCCGGTCCGCTCGCGTCGAGCGGTTTCACCGTCGCGGGCACCGCGGCGAGGGCGATGCGCACCTCGTCGTGATCGTCGAGCCGTCGCTCGGGCGCATGTTCGACGACCACGCGGCTGCCGTCGGCGGTGAGCACCGTCGAGCGACGCACGCTGCCGAGGAACGTCGTCTCTTCGACGACCGCGTCGACGCCGGGGGCGTCCGGCCCCACGAGCACGACGTGCTCGGGGCGGACGACGACCTCGCAGTGCCCGTCGTGCGCGGCCGCGGCGAGCGGCAGGTGCTGGCCCCAGACCTCGACGACCACGCCCTCGACGATCCCGGGCACCGCGCTGACCGGACCGAGCACCTCGGCCACGGCGGCGTCGCCGACCCGCGCGAAGACCTCGTCGGGGCATCCGGATGCCACGACGCGCCCTTGCGCCATGACGACGAGATCGTCGGCCACGGCCGCCGCCTCCGTGGTGTCGCGCGTCACCCACAGCGTCGTGACGCCGCGTTCGCGCAGTTCGCGGGCGAGTCGATCGCGCAGCTCGGCCCGGGCGGTGGTGTGCAGCGCCGCGAGGGCATCGTCGAGCACGAGGGCGCGCGGTCGCGAGGCGAGGGCGCGCGCCACGGCCCACCGCTGACGATCACCGTGGCTCAGTCGGCTCACCGGCTTCGCGGTCGAGCTCAGACCCACGAGCGCGCACAGGCGATCGGCTTCGCGCTCGGCATCCGGAGCCCCCGCCTGGCGGGCCGCGCTCACGATGGCCGCACGAACGCGACCGAAACGGGCGACGGTCGTGCGATCGCGCACCTCGGCGACCCGGGGAGCAGCCGCCCCCGACCGTCCGTCGACGGTGACGGTGCCGGCATCCGGACGCTCGGCCCCCGTCACCAGGCGCAGCAGCGTAGACGCGCCGCAGCCCGACGCGCCGACGAGCGCCACGATCCGCCCCGGACCCACCTCGAGATCGACGTCGCTGAGGATGACCGAGCCCGCTCGCTCGCGGCGTACTCCGCTCAACGTGATGGTCCAGCCCGGCGCGGGCGCGGCATCCGCGGTCGACGAAGGATCCACGGGGATGACAGCGACCATGAACGCACGCTAGAAATCGCGGATGACAGCAGAACGCCCGGGGGGTGAACCCCGGGCGTCGCTCGCTCGAACCTTACGGGGCGAGACGCGTCGGTCCGCGGAAGAGGTACGTGACCTCGCGGATCGACGACTCGCCCAGCATGAGCATGAGCACGCGCGCGAGTCCCATGCCGAATCCGCCGTGCGGCGGGGCGCCGAAGCGGAAGAAGTCGAGGTAGAAGTCGAGGTGCTCGGGGTCGAGACCCTTCTCCTTGGCCTGCTCGATCAGCACCTCGACGCGGTGCTCGCGCTGGGCGCCCGTGGTGATCTCGACGCCGTTGAACAGCAGGTCGTACGACTTGGTGAGCCCGGTCTCCTCGTCGCGCATGTGGTAGAAAGCGCGGATCTCGGGGTGGTAGTCGGTGATGAAGACGAACTGGTGACCGAAGGTCTCGGCCACGTGCGCCGCGATCTGACGCTCGCCCTCGGGGTCGAGGTCGCCGTCGGTGCGGGGGATGTCGTAGCCGCGCGCGGCGACGATCTCGCGCGCCTCGGCGAGGGGGATACGCGGGAACGGGAGGGCGGGAACCTGCACCTCGATGCCGAAGAGCTCCTGGATCTCGGCGCCGTGCTTGTCGGCGACCGCCTGGAACGCGGTCGCGATGAGCTCCTCTTGCATACGCGCGACATCTTCGTGCGAGTCGATCCAGCTGATCTCGGCGTCGATCGAGGTGAACTCGGTGGCGTGGCGGCTCGTGAACGAGGGGTCGGCGCGGAACGCGGGGGCGATCTCGAAGATCTTGCCGAAGCCGGCGACCTGGGCCATCTGCTTGAAGAACTGCGGGCTCTGCGCGAGGTAGGCCGTCTTGTCTTCGAAGTAGGGGACCTCGAACAGCTCGGCGTTGGACTCGGAGGGCGAGGCCATCAGCTTGGGGGAGTGCACCTCGATGTAGTCGCGCTCGACCCAGTAGGTGCGCATGGCGTGCTCGAGCGTGGTCTGCACGCGGAAGATGAGGTTGTTGCGACGCTGACGCAGGTCGATGAAGCGCCAGTCCATGCGCTTGTCGGGGCTGCTGTCGGCCGCGATGGGGGTCTCGGGGTTCGCGGCGGCCGCGATCACGAGCTCGCCCACCTTGATCTCGACGCCGCCGAGCTTCACGCGCTCGTCGTGCTTGAGCTCGCCGCGCACGGTCAGGAACGTGCCCGTCGAGAGGGCGCCGATCGTCTCGGTGAGGGCGAGAGCGGCGGCATCCTGGTCGACGGCCTCCTCTGAGGGACGCGTCGCGGGGTTGACCAGCTGCACGGCGCCGGTCTCGTCACGCAGGACGACGAACTGCACCTTCTTCTGATCGCGCACGGTTTCGACCCATCCCGACACCTCGACGGGGCCGGCGGGCAGGGACTTCAACTGGTTGACCAGGACGCGTTCGCTCACGGTCGACCAGTCTACGTGCGGGCGCGGCCCGGGCTCACGACCCCGCCCACGCCTCAGCGCCCGGCGCCGGCGGTGAGGCCGGCCTTGACGTGCCGCTGCGCGGCGAGGATCACCACGAGCGCGGGCAGGCTCGCGATGAGCGAGGCCGCCATCGTGGCCGCCCACGTGTTCAGGTTGGAGTTCGACAGCGCGAGGATCAGCACCGACATCGGGTACATCTCGTTGCGATTGACCAGGGTCAGACCGAACAGCAGATCGCCCCAGCTGAAGAGGAACGCGAAGACGCCCGCTGTCACGATCGCGTTGCGCGAGAGGGGCACGACAATGCGCCAGAGCGTTCCGAACGGCCCGAGTCCGTCGACCGTCGCGGCCTCGAGCACCTCGGTGTCGAGGCGCAGCATGAACGCGCGCATGACGATGACGGCGAAGGGGACGCCCGCGGTCGAGTTCGCCAGGATCAGGCCGATGAAGGTGTTGAGCAGTCCCCACGAGTTGAACATCGCGTAGAACGAGGTGGCCAGCACGACGCTCGGGATCATCTGCGCCAGCAGCAGCAGGATGAGCGCGATGCTCACCGCCCGCGAGCGCAGCCGGCTGAGCGCGTAGGCCGCCGGGATCGACACCAGCAGGGTGACCAGCACCGAGCCGAGCGAAACGAGGGTGGTGACGCGGAGGCCGCCGATGCCCGCGTCGTCGAGCGCCTTCTCGTATCCCCCGAGGCCGGGCGCCGTGGGGAACCACTGCGTGTCCGCCGAGTTGGCGGAGGGCTGCAGCGAGGCGGAGACCATCCAGTACACGGGGAAGAGGTAGACCACCAGCACGGCGATGGTGACGAGGGTCCACATCCATCCGCGGCGCCGGCGACGTCGCGCGACGGGAGGGGCGGATGCCGGGGCGACCACGGCGGGCGCGGAGGGAAGGGTGGCGGTCATTCTTCGCGCTCCCGACGCATCGACATCACGGTGTAGACGATCGCGAACACCACGCTGATCCCCAGCAGGAGCATTCCGTACGCGCCGCCCAGACCGAACTGGAACTGCTGGAACGCCTGCCGGTAGGAGAGCAGGCCCAGGGTCACGGTGCTGTTGGCGGGGCCGCCCGCGGTGAGAACGAGCACGAGGTCGACGATCAGCAGGGTGTAGACCACGCTCATCACGACGAGAACGGAGACGACGGGCCAGATGGTCGGCAGCACGATCGCGGTCAGTCTCCGCCACGCGCCGGCGCCGTCGAGCTGGGCGGCTTCGAGCTGTTCGGCGGGGACCTGCTTGAGGGCGGCGCCGAGGATCGTCGCCCAGTAGGGGAGGCTCGCCCAGACGGCCACGACGATGACCGACGGCAGCGCGGTCGCCGGATTCGCGAGCCACGCCTGGACGGGCAGGCCGAGTGCACCGAGCACGTCGTTGATGGGGCCGTCACCGGCCAGCAGCGACTTCCACACCGTGGCGACGACCACGGCCGGCAGCAGCCACGGAAGAAGGATGAGCGTCGGCAGCCACCGGCTGCCCGGGAAGGTGCGGGCGAACAGCAGGGCGAGCAGCAGGCCGAGCACCAGCTCGACGGCGACCGAGACGAGCGTGATGGTGAGGGTGTTCGCGAGTGCGCGGAAGGTGATGGGCTCGGCCAGCACGGCCTCAAAGTTCGTCGTGCCCACGAAGGGCGCGCGCCCCGTGATGAAGGTGCCGGTGGTGAAGTTCGTCGTGCTCATGTAGACGCCGTACCCGAGCGGGAACAGGAAGAACACGACGAAGAAGACCAGCGCGGGGGTCAGGAACCCCCACAGCTCGCCCCGCCGGCGGGCGGCCAGAGAACGCCGGAACCGGCCGGGGGCGGGTGCCCCCGACCGGCCGGTCGAGATGGTGTGGGCCGTCACTTGCCGCTGGCCTGCTCCAGTGCGGCCTGGGCGGTCTGCCCGCCGACCGTCGCGCTCTGGATCGCGTCGACGTACTCCTGCTGCAGCGTGTTCCACTCGGTGCCCAGCTGTGCGGAGTTGTAGGCGCCGTCGACCGCGTCGACGAACGGGGCGGCCGCGGGGACCTTCTCGACGAAGGCGTCCTGCGCGCTCTTGAGCGCGGGGATGTAGCCGCCCTGAACGGCGGTGTCGATCTGGTTCTCCTCCGAGGCGCGGCACTTCACGAGGGCCGCGGCGGCGGCCTCCTTCTGCGCGTCGGCGTTGGCGGCGACGCCGTAGGCGTAGCCGAGCAGGTTCACCTTGGGCGACTCGCCGCTCTTCGCGGTCGGGAACGGGAAGGTGCCCCACTCGAAGGGGATCGAGGTGTCGACGAGGTTCCACGGACCCGAGACCGTCATCGCCGCGGCACCCGAGGTCCACTGGTCGATGGACTCCCAGCCCCAGTTGACGAACTCGGTTGACAGCGAGCCGTTGCCCACGAGGTTCTTGTAGAGGTCGACCGCCTCGACGGCGCCGGCGCCGGTCGGGTCGGCGGGGTCGCCGCCCGCGGAGAGCAGGAACGGCAGGAAGTAGACCGGCGTCGAGCCGTCGCCGCCAATGCCCGGCAGCACGATGCCCTTCTGCGAGCCGGTGGTGAGCGAACCCGCGAGCGACACCAGGTCGTCGAAGGTCTTCGGGGCGGTCTCGGGCACACCCGCCGCCGCGAACGCGGCCTTGTTGTAGAAGATCGCGTAGTCCTCGACCTGCACGGGCAGGCCGTACAGGGTGCCGTCGTAGCGGCCGAGGTCGGCGGCGCTGTCGGCGAGGCCGTCGGTGGTGACGTCGTACTGGCTGAGATCGGCGAGGACCCCCTGCGAGGCGAGCTGCGGCAGCTGCGTGTCGGTGGAGAGGATCGCGACGTCGGGCAACGCCTTGGCACCGGCCGCTTGCAGGAGCTTCGTGGTGTAGTCGCCCGACTGCGTCTGCACGTCGACCGTGATGCCGAGGTCGGCGGCGCACGACTCGAAGTAGCCCTTCTGCAGGCTCTGGTACGGCTCGAAGTCGATGTTGTTCCAGACCGTGAGCTGGACGCCCTTGAATCCGTCGCTGGACACGGGGGCGGCCTGGCCGCCCGCGCAGGCAGTGAGGGCGAGGGCGGCGGTCAGACCGACCGCGGGCAGCGCGAGACGTCGCAGCCGCTGAGACGAGGAAGCCATGGTGTGTCCGTTCCCGACGACGTTGGGGGCGTCGTTCGACCTGTGCTGAGGAGGGTGCGGGCCGGTGCCGCCCGCATCACCCCCCACTGTGGAGTGTTGACGTGACGAACAGGGAACAGACGTGTCACGCGATGTAACACCACGCCGTGTCGCCGCCGCCGACTTGGCAGGGTGAGTGCATGGCATCCGTCCCCTCCTCCGTCCGCCGCGTCGTCGTCGACACCGACACCGGCCTCGACGACGCCCACTCGCTCATGTACCTGCTGGCGCAGCCCGACGTCGAGATCGAGGCGATCACGACGATCTACGGCAACACGCCCGTCGAGGATTCGGCCCGCAACGTCCGCACGGTGCTGCGCCTGGCCGGCCGCGAGGACATTCCGCTGCACCTGGGCGAGGCCGCGCCGCTGGAGGGCGAGGCGTCGATCGCCGACTTCGTGCACGGCACCGACGGGCTGGGCGACCGCTTCGAGCGGGCGGAGCTGCGCGTCGAGGACGAGAGCGCGGTCGACGCCATCGTGCGCATCGCGGCGGAGAGCCCGGGCGAGGTCGACCTGCACCCGCTCGGTCCCCTGACCAACATCGCCCGCGCGCTCGAACGCGACCCCGATCTGTTCCTGAAGTACCGCTCGGTCGTCATCATGGGCGGGGCGGGTCCGTACCCCGCGCCGGGCGGCGCCACGCTGACCGACGCCAACACGGCGAACGATCGCCTCGCCGCCGAGATCGTCTTCGGGGCGCGCAATGCCGGCAACGTCGTCATGGTGGGCGTCAACGTCACGGCGACCGCGATCCTCGACGAGCACGTGCTCGCGGTGCTGCGCGGGAAGGGCACGCCCTGGGCGAGCTTCGCCGGCGAGGTGCTCGACGCCTACAACGACTTCTACCAGTACAAGTGGGGCCGGCGGATCTCGTCCGCCCACGACGGCCTGGCCACGGTCGTGCTGCACCGCCCCGAGATCGTCACGGGCTGGATCGAAGGGCCCGTCGACTACACGCCGTACGGCGGTTCGCTCGCGACCCGCATCGCGCTCACCGCCGACGGACTGCCGCTGGTGTGGGGGACGCCCGAGGGGTCGACCGTCCGCGCGGTGACCTCGTTCGATCGCACGGCGTTCCTGCGCCTGTTCGTCGACGCGCTCTCGAGCGGACCGGCTCCGCGCGCCTGACGCCGGCGACGCGGCATCCGGAACCTCCTGTCGGAGCAGATTCCGGATGCCGCGTCGACGGGCATCCTCCGGTCGCGGCGCTCACACCCGGGCGGTGGCCCGTTCGTGCGCGGCGAGGCCCGCCCAGTGGATCTCTCCGCCGACGACGGTCAGTGACGCCTCGCCCGGACCCGATTCGACGAGCTCGACGAGCGCGTCGCGGGGATCGGTGCTCGACACGTCGAAAACCGCCAGGTCGGCCCGCGCATCGGGACGCAGCACGCCGGTGTCGTCGAGACCCAGGGCGTGCGCGCCGCCCGCGGTGGCCGCGGCGAAGAGGCGCTCGTGCAGGTCGTCGTCGGCGTAGCCCTGGTCGCGGGCGATGTCGTGGAGCGCGGCGACGTCATGCCAGATCGACAGGCTCGGCGACGACGACAGCGAGTCGGTGCCGACGGCGATCGCGTTGCCCTCGCGGAGGTAGGCCGCCACGGGCGGCGCGTCGAGGCCGATCACGCGGTTCGAGCGCGGGCAGAGCGCGACGCTGACGCCGCGTGCGCGGAGCAGGGCGCGATCGTCGGCGGCGACGTAGATGCCGTGCGCGAGGTGGGTCGTCGGGCTCAACGCGCCCAGGCCGTCGAGGTAGCGGATGACCCCCGTGCCCACCCCGCCGCCCTGCAGCAGCGCGAACTCGCCGCGGCCGTTGGCGCGCCAGCGCTCGGCGAGGTCGCCGGTGCCCGAGCGCACGTACGCGTCCTCCCACGCCGACTCCGCGGCGTGGATGTGCTGGCGCACGCCGAGCTCGGCGGACAGGCGCGAGAGCTCGCGGATCACCCCGGTGTCGAGGGAGTAGACCGCGTGGGGCGACAGACCCGTCGCGGGCGGCGAGGGGAGCGCCGAGAGCTGGGCCCGTACGCGCTCCTCTCCTCCCTCCGCCCACGTGCGATCGGTGTAGCCGAGGACCTCCCAGAACGCCACGCCGTGCAGACCCGCGTCGTGCACGGCGCTTCCGGCCGCGGCATCCGTCACGATCTCGGCGACCGAGGTCGTCCCCGAACGCAGAGCGAGGGCCGCACCGGCGGCAGCCGAGGCGCTCCAGTCGCGGGGCAGGGGGTACAGCGCCATGAAGGCGCTCATCCACGACTCGAAGCCGGCGTGCTGGGCACTGCCGACCTCGGCCATGTCGGTGTACTGCAGGTGCGTGTGGGCGTTGACGAGCCCCGGGGTGAGGGCGCCGCGGTGCTCGTGGACGCTGGTCGCCGCCGAGTCGAGCGCGGCCAGCACCTCGTCGGCGGTGCCCACCGCGACGAGGCGGCCCCCGGCCACGGCCACCGCCCCGTCGACGAGAGCAGGGCGCCCGGCCGAGAGGACGACCGGCGCCCGGTGGACCTCGACGCTCACTCGTCGCCGTCCTCGGGGTGCCACGCCGCGAGGAACGCCGTCTGCGCCGCCGAGGGCACGTCGAGGGCGCCCCCGAAAGAGCCGAGCGCGATCGCCGCCACCTCGTCGTCGGCCGCGCGCGGCAGGTCGTGCACGCCCGGGGCGAGATCGGGGGTGACCAAAAGGTGCGCGACCGAGGCGAGCTGCACGCCGAACGACAGGTCCATGATCTCGACTGGATTGCCCTCGGCCGCGCTGACGTTGAGGCAGTTGCCGTCGTCGAGCACGCGCACCCGGGCGCCGCTCGGCATCCGCAGCACCGACACCGCGGCGTCGCGCGAGATCTCGACGGCCCCCGCGGCGCGAGCGGCGTCGAGCGCGATCTCCTGCCCCACGCCGCCGCCGACGGCGACGATCGCCCCGGTGGGCAGCGCGTCGAGATGGGCGACGTCGATCGTGTGCCGGATGCCGGTGGCCGAGATGACGATGTCGGCGCGGCGCACGGCGTCGGCGAGCGGGCGCACCTCGTACCCCGCGAACGCCGCCTGCAGGGCCGCCACCGCGTCGGTCTCGGTCACCACGACGCGCGCGCCGAGGGCGGCGCAGTGCTGCGCGATCCCCGTGCCGACGCGCCCGTAGCCGACCACGACGACCGTGGCCCCGCGCAGCGATCGGTCGGCCACGTCGGCGACGGCGAACACGACCGACTGGCCGGTCCCGTGCATGTTGTCGAACAGCGACTTCGAGCGGGCGTCGTTCGCGGCGACGACCGGGATGCGCAGCGCGCCGTCGGCCTGCATGCGGCGCAGCGGCCGGACCCCCGAGGTGGTCTGCTCGGTCGCTCCGCGCATCTCGGCGACCACGTCGGGACGCTCGAGGTGGGCGAGGCGGATGGTCGAGGCGCCGTCGTCGACGATCACCTGCGGCCGGTGATCGATCAGGGCGAGGGCGTTCGCCCGGTCATCGGCGCGCTCGGCGTCGGCCCGGGCGTACACGGGGAGACCCGCGTGCGCGAGGGCGGCGGCGACGGCGTCGTCGGTGTTGCGGCCCGCGGAGGTGACGGTCACCTCGGCACCGGCCTCGGCGAGGGCGAGCGCGACGGTGGCGGTCTTCGGCTCGAGCACGTCGGACACCCCGGTCCGGATGCCGGCGACCGTCCCCTCGCTCGCGAGACGCGCGGCGAGGGCCGAGGTGACGGGCATGTGCGCGCGCGCCCACTCGATGCGGTCGAGGCCCGCACGCCACAGCGAGGCGTCGGCGATGCGGCCGGTCACGGGGTCACCGCCCGGGCGTAGACGCCGCGGGGATCGTCGGGGCCGCCGTCGACGACCAGAGCCGCGATCAGCGCGTCGAGGATGCGCCGCTGCGCGCTCGTGGGCGCGGCGCCGTCGACGGGCAGGGGAGAGGGCATCTCGACGAGCGATCCTTTCGAGGTGGTGCGCACGAAGGGGCGCGGCGAGGGAGCGGGGGAGGCGTCGGCCGGCCGCGGTGAGGCGTCGGCCACGAGCCCCGCGACGTCGTCGATGCCGAGGGCGTCGTATCCGACGCCGGTGAGGATCGCGGAGGGGGTGGAGCCCGACGTCGCCGCCGCCACGTCCTCGACGCGCACGCCGTCGAGAGTCGCGGTCAGCCGCTCCACGGGGTCGTCCGTGGAGCGCACCACGCTCGCGCCGAGGCGGCGGAGAAGCGCCGTCAACGCGGTGGCGAGGGAGGAGTCGCCGACGATGCGGACCGTGCTGCCGGCGAGGGTGAGGTTCGTGCGGGCCGAGAGGGCCAGCACCACCTGCTCCGCGCGGAGACGGCTGTACACGACGTCGAACACGCGCGACGAGAGCGGATCGACCGCGTTCTCGTCGTACGCGACCTCGAGGCCCAGCTCATCGCGCAGGGCGGAGCGCCAGCCCGGGGAGAGCGCGGGAAGGCTGCCGCCGTACGAGAGGGGGCGGGCGGAGGGGGAGGGCGCCGCGAGCAGGCGGCGGGTGGCGGGCAGAGCGTCGGCGAGCCCGTGGGGTGGAGCGGGATGAGTGGACGACACGGCTCGAACGTAGGGCGCGAACCCGGTTCGGCGCGAATTCACGACGCCGCGTCCCTAAGATGTCGCTCGTGACGTACTCGCTCCCCCCGGAGTCGTTCCGCACGCTGAGCCCCGAACCGCGGCCCCGCGCGGGACGACCGTGGGATGTCGCCATCACGATCGCGCTGCTGGTGCTGCTGCCCCTGCTGGCGCTCGGTGCCTCCTACGCGGGGGTGCTGCTCGCCTTCGCTTCCGATGCCTGCAGCGGCGCCGCCTGCGACACCGACCTCATGAACGCCGGGTTCTGGATCGCTGTGGTCTCGCCGTGGGTCGTCCTCCTCATCGGCGTGATCGTCGCGATCATCCGCCTCGTGCGCCATCGCCTCGCCTTCTGGGTGCCGCTGGTGGCGGCCGTGGCCATGGTCGCCGTGTGGTTCGTCGCCGCCGCCCTCGTCGGCGCCGGGGTCTCGGCATCCTGAACCGCTCGGGGGCAACCCCCAGGAACGCGCGGTGACGGGCCCGTAGCCTTGCACTGGGCGCCCGCACGGGCGGCCGATCACCGAGCGCGAAGGCACCCGATGACCGACATGACCCTCACCCTGACCCCCGTCAGATCGACCTCCGGCTCGCCCGAGGGCCAGTCGTGGCTCACCTCGCTGGCCGACTGGACCGTCTCGCTGATGGAGGTCATCGGCCCGGTCGGTGCCGGCGTGGCGATCGCGCTCGAGAACCTCTTCCCCCCGCTGCCCAGCGAGGTCGTGCTCCCGATGGCGGGCCTGACGGCCAGCCGCGGATCGTTCACGCTCTTCGAGGCGCTGCTGTGGACCACTCTCGGCTCGGTCGTCGGCGCTTTCATGCTCTACGGTCTCGGTCGCTGGCTCGGCGCCGCGCGCCTGCGGGCGTTCGCGGCCAAGATGCCGCTGCTGCACCCCGAAGACGTCGACCGCACCGTCGCGTGGTTCGAGCGGCACGGCGGCAAGGCGGTCTTCTTCGGGCGCATGATCCCGATCTTCCGCAGCCTCATCTCGATCCCCGCGGGCGTGGCCAAGATGCCGATGTGGCGCTTCGGCCTGCTCACCGGCGCGGGCAGCCTGGTCTGGAACACGATCTTCGTGCTGGCGGGTTACCTGCTGGGCGAGAACTGGCACATCGTCGAGGAGTACGCCTCGATCCTGCAGTACGTCGTCATCGCCGCCGTCGGCATCGGCGTCGCGTGGTTCCTGTACTCGCGAGTGCGCTCGCTCCTGGCGGCCCGGAAAGACGCCTGAACGGGGTTATCTCCACGTCGAGGCAACCGGCATCCGGACTCAGTCAGACCACAGAACCCGCCCGTAGACTGGGCCCGTGCCCGCCGACCGCCTCCATCTCGTGCGCCACGGAGAGGTTCACAACCCCCGTCGCGTGCTCTACGGTCGGCTCCCCGGCTTCGGCCTGAGCGTCGACGGGCGCCGGATGGCCCGCCAGGCCGCGGAGTACGTGCACGGCCTCGAGCGGCCTGTGTCGGCTCTCGTCGTCTCGCCCCTGCAGCGCACCCGCGAGTCGGCGGAGCCCTTCGTCGAGCTGTTCGGCATCGAGCCGTTCATCGACGATCGGGTCATCGAGCCCACGAACGTGTTCGAGGGGCGGCGCATGAAGCAGGCGCTCGCGAACCCGCTCAACTGGCGGCACCTGAGCCGCCCCGCCGTGCCGAGCTGGGGTGAGCCCTACGAGAACATCGTGGCGCGCATGACCGCCGCCATGGCCGACGCGTGGGAGCGGGTCGACGGCGGTGACGTCGTCGTGGTCTCTCACCAGCTGCCCATCTGGGTCACGCACCTCGCCCTGTCCCACCAGCCCACCCGCCACGACCCTCGCAAGCGCCGCTGCGCGCTGTCGAGCGTGACGAGCTTCGAACGGCGAGACGGCGCCGACGGCTCGGCGCGCTGGGTCGAGGTGGCGTACGCCGAGCCGGCCGCAACGGCCGGAGCCGTCGACGTAGGAGCAGTTTGATGCGCCGAATCCGCACCGCCGCCGGAGCCCTCGCCGCCGCGGCGGCCCTGATCGTGGGGCTGTCCGCCTGCACCGCCGACCCGCTGGCCGACCAGTACCGCGCGGGCGACAACAAGGGCTACATCGCCGCCAACGGGTTCCAGACCACCGAGATCGCGCCCGAGAACCGCACCGACCCGATCTCGTTCGAGGGCACCCTCGACAACGGATCCGCGGTGTCGAGCTCCGACTTCGCCGGCAAGGTGCTCGTGGTCAACTTCTGGTACGCCACGTGCGGCCCGTGCATCATCGAGGCCCCGCGCCTCGAGCAGGCCTACAAGACGTTCCAGGGCCAGGACGTGTCGTTCCTCGGCATCAACACCTACGACCAGCCCGCCACCGCGCTGTCGTTCGCGCGCGATCACGGAGTGTCGTACTCGAGCGCCATGGCCGTCGGCGACGCCCAGCTCAAGCTCGCGTTCAACAAGGCGACCCCGCTGAACGCCACCCCCACGACCCTCGTGCTCGACAAGCAGGGCCGCGTCGCCGCGCGCATCGTCGGTGAACTTCCCGAGGCCTCGATCCTCGAGGCGATCGTGCGCACGCTGGTCGCGGAGAACGCGTGAACCCGGGCGCCCTCGTCTTCGACGGGGCCCTGTGGGTGGCCGTGCCCATCGCGCTCGCCGCGGGTCTCATCTCGTTCCTGTCCCCTTGCGTGCTGCCGCTCGTGCCGGGCTACCTCGGCTACATCGGCGGTGCCGTCGCGCCGCGCGGGTCTTCGGCATCCGCCCCCGGGCGCGGGCGGCTGCTCGGCGGAACCCTGCTGTTCATCGCCGGCTTCACCGTCGTCTTCATGGCCATCAACGTGCTGGGCGGCACGCTCGGACGCTTCTTCATCGAGTACGCCGACATCATCACGCGCGTGATGGGCGTCGTCATCATCCTCATGGGCCTCGTGTTCATCGGCCTGTTCGGCCTCGCGCAGAGGTCGGTGCGCATGCAGTCGCGCGCGAACCTCGGGCTGATCGGCGCCCCGCTGCTGGGCATCGCCCTCGGCATCGGGTGGACGCCCTGCATCGGCCCGACGCTGACCGCGATCCTGTCGGTGTCGTACAACCTCGGCGACCCCGGGCGCGCGGCGCTGCTCGGCCTCGCGTACTCGCTGGGTCTCGGCATCCCGTTCGTCCTCCTGGCCCTCGGCCTCGGGTGGGCGACGAAGTCGGTGTCGTTCGTGCGCAAACACATCCGCGTCGTCAACCTGATCGGCGGATCTCTGCTCATCGTGCTCGGTCTGCTGATGGTGACCGGCCTCTGGGGTCAGTGGATGTCCGTGTTGCAGGGGGTGATCGGCAGTGTCCAGCTCCCGCTCTGATCGAGGGAACACCATGACCGACCCGCTGCGTCCGTCCGACCACGCCGACGGCGACGGCGAGGAGATCACCCAGCCGCGCCTCGGTGCCGTCGGATGGCTGCGCTGGGGATGGCGCCAGCTGACCAGCATGCGCACCGCGCTGGTGCTGCTGCTCCTGCTCGCGATCGCCGCCGTCCCCGGCTCGCTCGTGCCGCAGCGCACCGCCGACCCGAACGGCGTCACGCAGTACTTCACCGACAACCCCGACCTCGCGCCGGTGCTCGACAAGCTCAGCCTGTTCGACGTGTACAGCTCGCCGTGGTTCTCGGCCATCTACCTGCTGCTGTTCATCTCGCTGATCGGCTGCGTGCTGCCGCGCACCAAGCACCACTGGAAGGCGCTGCGCTCGCAGCCCCCGCGCACGCCCGCCCGCCTGTCGCGCCTCGACGACCACCGCGAGCGTTCGTTCTCGGTGGAGGGAGATGCGGATGCCGCGGCGGCAGCCGCCGTCGAGAGCGCTGCCGCGCAGCTGCGCAAGAGCGGCTACCGCGTCGCGCGCTACGACGGTCGGGGCACCTTCTCGGTGTCGGCCGAGCGCGGATACCTGCGTGAGACCGGGAACCTCGTCTTCCACGCCGCCCTCGTGGGCGTGCTCGTGGCCGTCGGCGTCGGCGGCGGATTCACCTACACGGGCCAGCGCGTGCTCGTCGAGGGCCAGGCGTTCGCCAACAGCCTGCTCGACTACTCCTCGTTCAACCCGGGCCGCTTCGTCGGCGGCGACACCCTGACGCCCTACTCGATCACGCTCGACAAGTTCGACGTCAGCTACGTGCCGCCCGGCCAGCCCGGCTCGGGCCAGGCCGGCGACTTCATCGCCCACGTGACCACCCAGGCCCCCGGGCAAGACGCGCAGGACGGCGAGGTGCGCGTCAACCACCCGCTCGACGTGCAGGGCGACCGCGTCTACCTGCTCGGCAACGGCTACGCGCCGACCGTGACGATCCGCGACGCCGACGGCAAAGAGGTCTTCCACGACTCGATCGCCTTCCTGCCGCAGGACGCCAACATGACCTCGCTCGGCGTCATCAAGGTCGCCGACGGCCTGCCGCAACAGCTCGGTCTGCTCGGGTTCTTCTACCCGACGATGGACGTGCTCGACTCCGGAGCGCTGACCTCCACCTATGGCGGCCTCGAGTACCCGACGCTGACGCTGCGCGTCTACGAGGGCGACCTCGGCATCGACGACGGCACCCCGCGCTCGGTGTACACCCTCGACCCGTCGAAGATGACCCAGATCGCCGGCGGCGACAGCGGCACCCCGGCGCTGCAGCTCATGCCCGGCCAGACCGAAGACCTGCCCAACGGCCTCGGCACCATCACGTTCGAGAACGAGGCCCCCGCGGGCGCCACGGGCTACGAGCAGTCGGTCAAGCGCTTCGCCTCGCTGTCGATCCACCGCGACCTCGCCGGTCCCTGGGTGCTCGGCTTCGCGCTGCTCGCGCTGTTCGGACTGCTCGCGGCGCTGTTCGTGCCGCGCCGGCGCATGTGGGTCAAGGCGACCCCGAAGGGCGACACCGTGCTCGTCGAGTACGCCGGCCTCGCGCGCGGTGAAGACCCGACGCTGGCCTCCGCCGTCGACCAGCTCGCAGACAAGCACGGCGCCGTTGTTCCTTCGACCCACCCCGACACCGGAAAAGTAGACTGACACCATGACCGGAACCGACCCGCTTCTCCTCGATGAGATCTCCCTCCTCCTGGTGTGGACGGCGGTCACCATCTACGTGCTGGCGTTCATCGCCTACGCCATCGACCTCGCTCGGCGCAGCGACCTCGCGCTCAAGGCGAAAGACGAGGTCGTGGCCCGCGAGCTCGTGACCGCGGGCGGCGGGGGAGTCACCTCCGCATCGGCCGGGTCATCGGCATCCGCCCCCGCTCCGTCCAAGCCGCGGTACCTCTGGGCGCGACTGGGGACGGTGCTGACGGCGCTCGGCTTCGTGTTCCACCTGGTCGCGACCGTTCTGCGCGGCATCGCCGCCGAGCGCGTGCCGTGGTCGAACATGTACGAGTTCGCCATGACGGGCCTGCTGCTGATCATCGCGGTGTACCTGGCCGTGCTGACCCGCTACGACCTGCGCTTCCTCGGCTCGTTGATGACCGGCCTGGCCGTGCTGCTGCTCGGTGGAGCGACCCTGGCGTTCCACGTCGACGTCGTGCCCCTCGCCGACCCGCTGAAGTCGGTGTGGCTCGTCGTGCACGTGTTCGTCGCGAGCCTCGCGACCGCCCTGTTCGCCCTCGCGTTCGGGTTGTCGGTCGTGCAGCTCATCCAGACCCGTCGGGAGCGCAAGCTCGTCGACGCCCCGGTGGATGCCGAGCCGAAGCGCAGCTTCTTGCGCACCGTGCCGAACGCCGAGGCGCTCGAGTCGCTGGCCTACCGCTTCGCGATCGTCGGCTTCATCTTCTGGACCTTCACCCTCATCGCCGGATCCATCTGGGCCAACGACGCGTGGGGTCGCTTCTGGGGCTTCGACACCAAGGAAGTCTGGACCTTCGTCATCTGGGTGCTCTACGCCGGATACATCCACGCCCGCGCGACCCGCGGCTGGCGCGGCACCCGCTCGGCGTGGTTGTCGATCATCGGCTTCACCGCGGTGCTGTTCAACTTCACGATCGTCAACGTCTTCTTCAAGGGCCTGCACGCGTACAGCGGTCTGACGACCTGACGCGCGGCCTTCGTGCTCGAGGGCCCGTCCGGCATCGCGCCGGGCGGGCCCTCTCGCGTGTGCGGGGCGTCTCGCGTGTGCGGAGTGTTGCGCGTGTGCGGGGTGTTGCGCGGCGCGGGTCGAGCGCGGGTGCCGGGCTCACCACCTGTTGAGCGTCCTAAACACGCCGCATCTCGTCACACGTTGCGGCGTTTCCTGGACACTCAACGAGCGCTCCGCTGGAGCGCCGGGCTCCCCGACTGTTGAGTGTCCGAAACACGCCGCATCTCGTCGTGCGTCGGTGGCGACCCACAGCCGCCCGGCGAATCGGCGCCGTGTGGAGGAGCCGTCTGAGTCCCACAGACCCCCCACTGAGTGTCCAGGACATGCCGTGTCCACAAATCGCATGCGGCGTGTTTTGGACGCTCAACAGGCTTTTCGGCGCGGCATCCCTGCGCCGCACGCGCGACGCGAGGCGACTCGACGTGAGCGCGACGCGCCGGGCGGCCCGCGCCGCGCCGAGATCAGACCGGCTGGGCGGCGGCGCGGGTCGTCGTCGTGCGTCGGCGCACGACCACCAGCGTGGTCACCAGCAGCGACAGCACTGCCCACACCACGAATCCGGCCACGCCCGCGGCCACGCCGCCCGACGACGACAGGGCGCCGAGCATCGCGTCGTAGGCGGGGGCGGTGGGCAGCAGCGAGGCGGCGGCGGCCAGGGCCGGCGGCACGGTCGAGACGATGCTCGCCCCGAGCGCGAGGGCGCCGATGACGGCGGCGATCCAACGGCCCGCTCCGCCGAAGAGGGCGACGAGGGCCTGGTGCACAGCGGCGAACGCGATGCCTGCGGCGACGCAGACAAGGGCGAACAGCGCCCAGTCGCCCCAGTCGTACTTCGACGCGATCTGCACGACGCCGGCGACCAGCACGCCCTGCACCGCGCCGACGAGCGCGGCGGGCGCGAACCCGCGCAGGGCGACCAGCGCCGAGGGGCGACGGCTGGTCAGCGCGCGTGCCGACACGGCCTGGAACGCCACGAACGACGCCAGCCCGCCGAACCACAGCACGGCCATGGCCAGCAGCGGGACCGCGGCGAGGCCGAACAGCGAGTCGCTGGCCCCGGTCGCCGAGACGGGATCGGCCACGACGTCGGCGAGGTTCGTCGCTTGGGCGTCGGTGTAGGTCGGCAGCTGCGCGACGGCCTTGTCGAGACCGTCGGCGAGCGAGCCCGTTCCGGTCGCGACCTGGCTCACGCCGTCGGTGAGCTGGGCGGCTCCGGTCTCGGCGCCCGAGATCCCGGATGCCACCTGCGAGGCGCCCGAGCTGAGGGCGGCCGCTCCGGTGCCGAGCTGTCGCGTGCCGTCGGCGATCTTCGTCGCCCCGCCGGAGAGGCCGTCGATGCCGCCCGCGATGGTGGTGAGTCCGGATGCCGCTTCGCGCGCTCCTCCGGCGAGGCCGGTCGCGCCGTCGGCGAGCTGCTGGTTGGCGGCGGCGATCGCGCGGATGCCGGCGGGCAGCTGAGACGCTTGACCGGCGAGGTCGCCGATCTTCGTGACCGTCTCGGTGGCCTGGGGGAGCGCCTTCTTCGCCTCGGCGGCGGCGGTGCGCAGGGCCTGGCACTGCTCGGGTGTGCCGGTGCACTCCTCGGCGGCCTTCTGCAGCGCGGCGGCGGCGTCGACGAGCGCCTGGTTGACCTGCGGCGCGGCCTTCGACAGCGCGGCGGCGTCGTCGGCGAAGCCGGGTGGGATCTGGTCGGCGAGGCCGTTGATCTGCGTCGCGAGCTGCTGGTTGCCCGCGGCGACGCCGTCGGCTCCCCCCGCGAGCTTGTCGACTCCGGCGGCGGCGTCGCGCGTTCCGCCGGCGAGGGCGGTGGCTCCCGTGGCGAGCTGGCCGGCGCCGTCGGCGAGGGGCCCGGTGCCCGCGGCGAGCTGGCCGGCGCCGTCGGCGAGCTGCGAAGCTCCGCTCGAGAGCTGACCGAGGCCGTCGCGCAGGCTCCCGGCGCCGGTGGCGGCCTGCGAGGCGCCGTCGGCGAGCTGGTGGGCTCCGCTCGCCGCCGTGCCGAGCTGGTCGCTGAGGCTGGTGAAGCCGAGGAACACGTTCTTGAGGTACTGCGACGACAGCGTGCTGCCGAAGACGGAGGAGGCGGTGGATGCCAGCTGCGCGGTGATCGCGCCGTCGACCACGCGGGCGTCGGGCGCCGTCTGCACGCCGATGGTCGCCTTCTCGGGCGTCTCTCCGGGGCGGGTCGAGAGCGAGGCGGCGGTGAAGTTCTCGGGGATCGTGACGACGGCGGTGTAGGTGCCGTCGGCCAGGCCCGCGGCCGCGTCGTCGTCGTTCGAGATGACCCAGTCGATGTTGCTCGGCTGGTCGTCGGCGCCCTTGACCAGGCCGCCGGTGAGCTGGCGCCCGAGGGGGACCAGCTGCCCGTTCAGCTCGACGGCCTTGTCGTCGTTGACGATCGCGGCCGTGATGTTGTCGAGGCGGTCGGTGGGGTTGTAGAGGGCACCGACCAGGATGCCGCCGATCACCGCGGGCAGCAGGAGCACGCCGGTGAGGGTCAGCCAGGTGACGGGGCGGCGCGAGCGGGAGCGCTCGACGGGGAGAGTCATGCGAACACCTCGGAGAGATCGGCGAAGGTTTCGGGTTCGGGGCGGGGGCGGCGCGGCG
Organism: Microbacterium sp. BH-3-3-3; assembly: GCF_007679045.1. Taxonomy (GTDB): domain Bacteria; phylum Actinomycetota; class Actinomycetes; order Actinomycetales; family Microbacteriaceae; genus Microbacterium; species Microbacterium algihabitans. The sequence goes on from NZ_VEFS01000002.1 coordinate 176,050, forward strand.
TCGCGAGGGGGAGCGACGTCACGTCGGGCCGCTGGGCGGCGGACAGCAGGGCGAGGGCCCGCCGTTCGTCGCGGGCCGAGACGATGAGCGTGAACGGGGAGTCGTCGTCGCCGCTGCGCTCGCGCGCCTCGGTCGCGGCGAGGCGCAGCACCTCGGCGACGTCGTCACGGGTGTCGTCGTCGAGCCGGTCGACGTCGGAGATCACGACGATGCGGGTTCCGCGGGCGACGGCCTCGGCGACGTCGGAGCGCGCCCTGATCGGGTCGTCGAGCAGGGCGACGCCGACGCGGGCGCGCACGGCTCCCGCTCGCTCGGGCACGAGGAGCCCGTCGACGCGCAGGCGCCCCTCGATCTTCGACAGACGCCCGGCCAGGGTCAGCAGCAGCGTGCGGGTGGTGCGCGTCTCGCCGGTGACCAGCAGCGTGCCGCCGTACGGCAGTCGCACCGCGACGTCGCGGAACACCGGCTCCTCGGCATCCGTCGCCACGATCGTCTGCAGGTCTTCGGCCGCGATCGCGACCGGCGCGCCCGACGGCCAGTCGGCCAGGTGCACCTCGCGCTCGACGGCTTCGCCCTCGACGTCGAGCTTGGGCAGGATCCGGTCGAGCCAGCGCGGCATCCACCAGGCCTTCGCGCCGAGCAGGGCGAGGATCGCGGGCACGAGGGTCATGCGCACGAGGAACGCGTCGACCGCGACGCCGACGGCGAGGCCCAGCGCGATGGGCTTGAGGCTCGAGTCGCCCTCGGGCACGAACGCGACGAAGACCGCGAACATGATCACGGCGGCAGCCACGACCACGCGGGCCGAGCCCACGAAACCGCTGCGGACGGCACCGAGCGCGACCTCACGGGGGGTGCGACCCTCGCGCTTGGCGTGCACGTAGTCCTCGCGCATGCGCGAGACGAGGAACACCTGGTAGTCCATCGCGAGGCCGAACAGCACGCCCATCACGACGATGGGCATGAAGCTGATGATGGGTCCGACCTTGGCCACGTGCAGGGCATCGGCGAACCAGCCCCACTCGAACACCGCGGCGACGACGCCGAACGAGGCGGCGACCGACAGCAGGTATCCGCCGGCGGCGGTCAGCGGCACCCAGATCGAGCGGAACACGATCATCAGCAGCACGAGCGACAGCCCCACCACGAACAGCCCGAACGGCAGCAGGGCGGCGCCGAGCTGGTCGGAGATATCGATGGTGACGGCGGTGTAGCCGGTGACGAGCAGGTGCACGCCGAACTCGTCGTACAGGCGGGGCTCGGCCGCGCGCAGCTCGCGCACGAGGTCGGCGGTGCGCGGGTCGTCGGGCGCGGTCTCGGGCACGATCTGCACGATGCCGGTGTCGGCGGTGGCGTTCGGGGTGGCGAGGGCCACCTCGGCGACGCCCGGGATCTTGGCGATCTCGTCGCCGATGTCCTTCATCAGGGTGAGCGGGTCGTCGGAGGTGACGATCGTGCCGGTCATGATGAGCGGACCGTTGGCGCCGGGGCCGAAGTACTCGTCGGTCAGCTCGTAGGCGACGCGCGCCTCGTCGCCCTTCGGCAGCTGTCCGGCGTTGGGCAGCGTGAGGGCGAGCGAGGCCGCCGGGATGGCGGTGACGCCCAGCAGGCCGACGACGGCGACGGTGGTGATGACCGGATGCCGGGTGACAAGGCCGACCCAGCGCTTGGCGGGCCCGTTGCGCTGGGCGCGCACGGCCGCCGTGGAGGCGCGGCGCAGGCTCTCGGCGGCGGCCTCTTCCGCAGCCGCGGCGTCGTCTTCGGCGGAGGCCGTGCGGGAGCGCTTCTTCTGCTTCTTGTAGCCCCAGCCGACGACGCGGTGTCCGGCGAAGCCGAGGAACGCGGGGGTGAGGGTGAGGCCGACACACACGGCGATCGCGACGGCGACCGAGGCGGCGATGCCCATCGTGGTGAGGAAGGGGATGCCGGCGAAGCCCAGGCCGATGAGGGCGATGAGCACCGTGATGCCGGCGAAGACGACCGCGGAGCCGGCGGTGCCGACCGCGCGGGCGGTGGACTCCTCGGGGTCCATGCCGGCGCGCGTCTGATCCTGATGTCGAGAGACGATGAACAGCGCGTAGTCGATGCCGACCGCCAGGCCCAGCATCACCGCCAGCAGCGGAGTCGTCGACGACACCGTCGCGAAGCCGGTCGCGATGAAGATGAGCCCGATCGAGAGCGCCACACCCAGGATCGCGGTGGCCAGCGGCATCCCGGCCACGAGGAACGAGCGGAACGTCACCATGAGCACGAGGGCGGCGATGACCACGCCGAGCGCCTCGGTGATCGAGGCGCCGGGGATCTCGGTAGCGAACAGCTGCCCACCGAGCACGGCCTGCGAGCCGCTGGGCAGGGCGTCGCCGAGAGCGGTGGCGGCCTCGCGCAGTCCGTCTTCGGTCGCCGGGGGGACCGCCGTCGCCTCGCCCGAGAACTGGATGCGCACGATCGCGGCGCGGTCGTCGTCGGAGATGCCGCCCGAGATCTGGGAGTCATAGGGGTCGGTGACGGCCTCGACGAAGTCGAGGTCGGAGATGTCGCCCGTCGTCTTCTGGATGGCGCTCTGGTACTCGGGGTCGGTCACCTTCGCGCCGTCGGCCGAGACGACGATGATCTCGGCGCTCGCGCCGCTGACCTGGGGGAAGGTTCGTCCGAGCATCTCGAGGCCGGCCTGCGACTCGGTGCCGGGGATGGTGAAGGTGTTGTCGGTGCCCTTCGCGAGCAGGGCGACGCCGCCGCCGGCGAGCACGAGGATGAGCAACCAGGCGCTCAGCACGCGCCAGGGGTGACGGAACGACCAGCGACCCAGGGTGTACAGGAATGTCGACACGGCGGCTCCCACGATCGGTGAACGGGTCGATACATCACCGTATCGGATACATCAATGTATCGTAGTCGTCAGGGGAGGGCTCGAAGCTGAATCTCCCCCCAGAAACAGGAGGACGCGGATGACCGACACCGCCCCCGCACCGTCACGCCGTCGCGAGAACACGCGCACGCGCCTGATGGACGCCGCCGCCGAGATGTTCGCCGAGATCGGCATCGAGGCCGCATCGGTCGAGGCCATCTGCGAGCGCGCCGGATTCACGCGCGGAGCCTTCTACTCGAACTTCGGCTCGAAGGAGGAGCTGTTCCTCGCCCTCTGCGCCCGGTCGGCCGAGACCACCGTCGCCGCCGTGCGCGAGCGGGTCACCTCGATCGAGGATCGGGGGCTGGATGCCACGGGCGAGGTGCTGCAGCTCGTGCAGCAGGTGCTCGAGGTGACCGGCGACGACCGGCTCGACGTGCTGCTGGGCGCGGAGATCCGCGTGCAGGCACTGCGCAACCCCGAGTTCGCCGAGGCCTACCTCGCCCTCAACCGGGCCCTGGGCGAGAGCGTCACCCAATTGGTCACCGACATCGCGCAGGTGCGCGGGCTGTCGCTGCGGGTCTCGGCCGAGACGGCGACCGAGCTACTGCTGTCGGCGTGGGTGTCGACGGCCGAGACGGCGCTGATGACGCGTCAGACTCCCGCGGCCACGCGCGCCGCCCTCGGCGCCCGGCTCGAACAGCTCGTGCGCCTCATCCTCGAGTGACCTCGAGCAGCGCGTAGCAGCGACGCAGGCGCTCGATCCACCAGTCGCGGCGATCGTCGGCCGCGGCGACCCGGTCGAGCTCGGCGCCGGTCGGTCGCGGTCGCTCGAGCGACAGGAATCCGCCCGCGGCGCGCAGCGGAGACGCCACCACGTCGGCGGTGAAGAGCGAGGCGGTCGCGAGACCGCAGTCGTAGTCGAGCTCGGGCAGCGATGCCGCGAGCGCGACCCCCATCGACAGGCCGATCGAGGTGTCGAGGGCGCTCGAGACGACCACCGGAAGCCCCGCCTGCGCCACGATCTCGCGCGCGGCGTGCACTCCGCCCAGCGGCTGCGCCTTGACGACCAGCAGATCGGCTGCGCCCGAGCGCGCGACCCGCAGGGGGTCGGCCGCCTTGCGCACGCTCTCGTCGGCGGCGATCGGGATGTCGAGGTAGGCAATGCGCTCGCGCAGCTGCGCGAGCTCGTCGACCTCGGCGCAGGGCTGTTCCACGTACTCGAGGTCGAACTCCGCGAGCGCGTGCACCGCGCGCTCGGCCTCGTCGACGGTCCACGCCGCGTTCGCATCGACCCGCACGCGGCCCTCGGGGCCCAGCGCCTCGCGCACCGCACGCACCCGTTCGACGTCATCGGCGAGGTGCTGACCGGGCTCGGCGACCTTGACCTTGACCGTGCGGCATCCGTCGAACCTCGCGAGGATCCGCGCGACCTCGGATGCCGCGACGGCGGGCATCGTGGCGTTCACCCCGACCGCGTCGCGCACGGGTGCCGGCGACGCGCGCCATCCGTAGTCGATCGCCCCCGCCAGCCAGGTCGCGGCCTCGGCGTCGGCGTACTCGACGAAGGGCGAGAACTCCGTCCAGCCCTCGGGACCCTCGAAGACGAGGGCTTCGCGCGTCTCGACTCCGCGGAACCGCGCGGCCAGGGGGAGGGCGACGACCCGCGCCGTGGCGAGGACGTCGGCGAGAGGGGGGAGGGCGACGGTGCTCATGCCCTCATCCTGCCGCTCAGCGCGGTCCGCCGCCGCCGAACCCGCCGAACCAGAACGTCTGACGTTCAACCGTGTACGAGGACAGGTCGGGGGTCGACTCGAGCGACTCCTTCGCGGCCTCCGACTGCTCGTGCGTGCGTCGCGGGCCGAACACGTAATCGCGCACTCGCGCGAGCCTCGACATCTTCTTCGTCATGATGACTCCGATCGTCTGGCCTCTCCACGGTACGTGCCTCGGCGCGGGGAATCCACCCGCCCCGGTGTCGGAGGGCGGGCATAGGCTGACGCCATGCTCTTCGATACCCCCGTCCGGCTCGGTGTGCAGATCCAGCCGCAGCACGTGCAGTACTCCGACATCCGCGACGCCGTCTTCCGTCTCGAAGAGATGGGCGTCGACGTCCTGTTCAACTGGGACCATTTCTTCCCGCTCTACGGAGACCCCGACGGCGAGCACTTCGAGGCGTGGACGATGCTGTCGGCCTGGGCCGAGCAGACCGAGCGCGTCGAGTTCGGCGCCCTCGTCAACTGCAACAGCTATCGCAACGCCGACCTGCAGGCCGACATGGCCCGTACCGTCGACCACATCAGCAAGAAGGGCGGCGACACCGGCCGCTTCATCTTCGGCACGGGTTCGGGCTGGTTCCAGCGCGACTACGACGAGTACGGCTACGACTTCGGCACGGCCGGTTCCAGGCTGAACGCGCTCGCCGCCGACCTCGACCGCGTCGTCGACCGCTGGGGCAAGCTCAACCCCGCGCCCACCCGCAAGATCCCCGTGATGATCGGCGGCAAGGGCGAGCAGAAGACGCTGCGCATGGTCGCACGTCACGCCGACATTTGGCACAGCTTCGTCACGCCCGACGAGCTGCCGCACAAGTTCGAGGTCATCGAGCGCTGGGCCGAGACCGAGCAGCGCGACCTGTCGGGTCTGGTCGTCTCGAACGAGCTCAAGGACCGCGACGAAGACGTGGCCGACGCCCTCTTCGACGCCGGGACCCGCCTTTTCACGCTCGGCTTCTCGGGCCCCGAGTGGGACTACTCGCTCGTCGAGCGCTGGCTGCACTGGCGCGACGGCAAGAACGCGTGAGCGGTGCGGCGCCCCGATCCGTTCGGGGCGCCGCCTGCACTCACGGCTTGAACTGTGCGCCGCCGGACGTGCCCGTCCAGGTCTTCGCGGCTTCGCCGGCGTAGTACGCGGTCTCGCTCTGATGGTTCATCGAGCGCCGCGCGTCTTCGGACTGGTCATGCGAGGGCGCTCCGACGAAGTATTCGCGGATGCGGCCCAGGATCGACACCTTCTTCGTCATGCTGACTCCGATCGTCGGGGTCGTCCAGGTTACCGACGGCGGACGGACACGTCGAGCACAACGTGCCTCGGCGTCAGTCGTCGGCGAGCATTCGGGGGAGGTATCCCAATACATCGAGCCGACGGATGAGCCGAAGAGCGATGGGGCCTCGAGCCAAGGACAGTCTGTAGAAGCGCGGGCCCTCCTCCGCTTGCTGGAGAAAGTGTCGTTCCCGTAGTCCTCGTATGAACCGTGAGCGATATGAGGGAGAGCCCGGGACGACGTCTTCCAGATCACCCGACTTGATGACGCCCCGTTCCAGCGCGATGCGCAGCGCATCATGCTCCTGGCTCGATACCAACCCGTCCCGTCGGAGACCATCGAGAGCCGGGGCGACGACCTGATCGATGACGAACGCATGCTGTTGCAAGTCCACGAGCCTCGCGATGTCATCGCGGATGCCCGTGACGAAGTACTCCGCCCACGCGATCGTGCCGACGTCCGAGAGGTCGTCGGCGGCCTCGAGCGCCGAGATGTACGAGTCCCGGTCGTTCCCGAACACCGCGGTCGGATTGAGCGCGCTGTAACCCCGCGTCGCGAAGACGGTCTTGCGCAGCATCGCGTAGGTGAAGAGGCGTGAGACGCGCCCGTTCCCGTTGCGGAAAGGGTGAATCCACACGAAGCGGTGGTGGGCGATGGCGATCTGGAGCATCTGCTCGTGCAGCGGACGATCCTCGTTGGCGAAGTCGAGGAGGGCGCTCATCTCCGCGTGAACCGTGACCCAGCTGGGAGGCCTGTGGTCCGACTCGACGATCCCGACCTCGACATCGCGGTACGCGCCGGGAGTGGGGTCGCCCTCACGGACGAGATCAGCAACGACGCGCTGGTGGAGTTCCCGCACGAGGGCGTGGGTCAGTGGAGTGTGCGCGTCGAGCTCATCGATGAAGCGCACCGCCGCGGCGATGTTCGTGATCTCGCGCTGGGGATCCGACTGAGAGTCGGTCCGTTCAATGGCCTCGTAGACGGTGGTGTGATTACCCTCGATACGAGCCGACACCACGCTCATCACAAAATCGAAGAGGCGGTGCAGCTCGACGTACGTGTCGTAAGGCGTGTCGCCCGTTCCGATGTCCGCGCGCAGTCTCTCGATCTCGAACAGCGTCGCGACGAGATCGGAGCCGAAATCGAGTCTCGGGATGGTGTACTTGCCTGGCACGCTGCTCCTGTTTTGCGGTAGCGGAGAGAACTATTTGCATCTTGAAGACAAAATGGGCCGTATCTAGGTGAAATTCTCGCGTGTCTACCTTCGCACAATTTGCATGCGAGCTGTAAAGAACTTGCTCGGGACGCCGCGCTCGGGTTGCGTGCCGCCGGTGCGTGGAACGCCCGCGCGTAGGCTGAACGGGTGACCGTCTCCGAGCTCTTCGACCCCGCGGAATGGACCCTGGCGCCCGGCGCCGAGGACTACACCGACATCACCGCCCACGTCACGCACGACGGCCGGGTCGCGCGCATCGCCTTCGATCGACCCGAGGTGCGCAACGCCTTCCGCCCGCACACGGTCGACGAGCTGTACCGCGCCCTCGACATCGCGCGGCAGGACCACCGCATCGGCGTCGTGCTGCTCACCGGCAACGGCCCGAGTCCGAAAGACGGCGGCTGGGCGTTCTGCTCCGGCGGCGACCAGCGCATCCGCGGTCGCGACGGCTACAAGTACTCCACCGACGAGACCACGGTGCACGATCCGGGTCGCGCGGGTCGCCTGCACATCCTCGAGGTGCAGCGGTTGATCCGCTTCATGCCGAAGGTCGTCATCGCCGTCGTCCCGGGCTGGGCGGCCGGCGGCGGGCACTCGCTCAACGTCGTGTGCGACCTGTCGATCGCGAGCGCCGAGCACGGTCGTTTCAAGCAGACGGATGCCGATGTCGGCTCGTTCGACGCCGGCTACGGCTCGGCCTACTTCGCGCGGCAGATCGGCCAGAAGTTCGCCCGCGAGATCTTCTTCCTCGCCGAGGAGTACTCCGCCGAGCGCGCGTACGAGATGGGCGCGGTCAACCGCGTCGTGCCGCACGCCGAGCTCGAGCGCGAAGCCCTCTCGATGGCGCGCACGATCCTGACGAAGTCGCCCACCGCGATCCGCATGCTCAAGTACGCCTTCAATGCGGTCGACGACGGACTCGTGGGCCAGCAGCTGTTCGCCGGCGAAGCCACGCGCCTGGCGTACGGCACCGACGAAGCGGCCGAGGGGCGCGACTCGTTCCTCGAGAAGCGCGACCCCGACTGGTCCGACGTGCCGTGGCACTACTGAGCGCCGGGTCGCACGCGTGAGGCTCGAGCCGCCGGCATCCGGGGATCCCCGCGACGTGCTCCGCGCGCTGCGCTCAGCCGTGCTCGGCGCAGGTCCCGCCGTTGCCCTCGGGGGAGACGCGGCGCCGCGCGAAGCCCCCGCGGGCACGGCCGCGGTGGTGACCACGTCGGGTTCGACGGGCGTGCCGAAGTCGGTGGTGATCTCGCGCAACGCCCTGATCAGCAGCGCGTATGCCACGGCCGCGCGCCTCGGCGAGGGGGCCTGGCTGCTCGCGGTGCCGGCGACCTACGTCGCGGGGGTGCAGGTGATCGTGCGCGCGCTGCTCGCCGATCGCGAGCCCGCCGTGGTGGCGGGGCCCTTCCGCGCCGAGCCGTTCGCGGCGGCGGCCCTCGGCATGGCCTCGCACCTCGACGGTGCGCGGGTTCCGACCTACACCTCACTCGTCCCCGCCCAACTGCAGCGGTTGCTCGACGCCGCCGAGCATGACGACACGGTCGCCCAGGCGCTGCGGTCGTTCGAGGCGATCCTCATCGGTGGCCAGGCGCTCGCCCCCGCGGTGCGGGAGCGCGCCGCAGAGGTCGGGGCGCGGATCGTGCGCACCTACGGCTCGAGCGAGACCAGCGGCGGGTGCGTCTACGACGGCGTCCCGCTCGACGGCGTCGGCATGCGCATCGTCGCGGGCGAGGTGCAGTTGTCGGGCCCCACTCTCGCCGATGGCTATCTCGACGACCCGGCGCGCACGGCCTCCGTCTTCCCCGTCGAGGCCGACGGCACCCGCTGGTACCGCACCGGCGACGGGGGAGAGATCGTCGACGGGGTGCTGCAGGTGACGGGACGCCTCGACAACGTCATCGTCTCGGGCGGGGTCAACGTGTCGCTCGATCGCGTGGAGGCCGCGGTGCGCGGCATCCGGGGTCTCGAATCCGCCGTGGTGGTTCCGATCCCGGATGCCACCTGGGGCCAGGGATCCGCCGTGGTGATCCCCGGGCTCTCCGTCGTCGACGAGAGCGAGGTGCTCGAACGCGTGCGCCGGGCGGTCGGCGAGGCGGTGGGCGCGCCGGCTCGTCCGGCACGGGTCATCGCGGTCGACGAACTGCCGACTCTCACCTCCGGAAAGCCCGACCGTGCGGCCCTGCGGCGACTGGCCGAGACCGGCGCGACCGGCGCGCGGGATTAGGATGACCCTCCGTGGCAGCTCCCTCTCGTAAGCGTTCGAACACCGCCAAGAAGCGTCATCCCGGCGGCAATCCGCAGAAGCCGAAGAGCGGCGCTCCGCAGGCCGTCGCCAAAGCGACCGCGCGCGACTGGATCGCCGCCGCTCGCCTGCGCACGTTGCCGCTGGCCATCACCCCGGTGCTGATCGGGACGGGCGCTGCGACGCTGGTCGACGATCAGCTGCATTGGGTGATCGCCCTCGCGTGCCTCGCCGTCGCCTTCGCGCTGCAGATCGGCGTCAACTACGCCAACGACTACTCCGACGGCATCCGCGGCACCGACGACGTGCGCGTGGGCCCGGGACGCCTGACCGGGGGCAAGAAGGCGAAGCCGCGGACGGTGCTCGTCGTCGCGCTGGGGTTCTTCGCGCTCGCCGCGGTCATCGGTCTCGCCCTCGTGATCCGCACGGGTCAGTGGTGGCTCATCCTCGTCGGAGCGCTGTGCATCGTCGCGGCGTGGTTCTACACCGGCGGAAAGCGCCCCTACGGTTACAACGCGATGGGCGAGATCTTCGTCTTCGTCTTCTTCGGCCTGGTCGCCACCCTCGGCACGACCTGGCTGCAGGTGCTGTCGCTCCCGCAGGAGGCCTGGTTCGGGGCGGTGGCCGCGGGACTCCTCGCCTGCGCGGTGCTGCTCGCCAACAACCTGCGCGACATCGACCAGGACCGCCTCGCGGGAAAGCGCACGCTGTCGGTGCTCATCGGGCGCCGCGCGACGCAGGTGCTCTTCACGCTGTTCGTGCTGATCCCGTTCGGGATCGCGGTGTTTCTCGCCGTGTTCTACCCGGTCGCGTGGCTCACGCTCATCGCGCTGTTGGGCGGACTTGCGGCGATCCTCATCGTCTGGACCTACCGGACCCCGCGCGAGCTGATCACCGCGCTGCAGGTCACGAGCTTCACCTCGGTCGCGTACGGCGCTCTGCTGTTCTGGGCGTTCGTGGCGGGCTGAAGCTCAGCGGAGGTCGGCGCGAGGCTCGTCGTCGGGGCGGGCCGCGTCGACGACCGCGTCTTCGGCGTCGGCGTCGCTCTCGGCTCCGGAGCGGCGGCCCGTGGCGGTGCGCTGGGCGCGACGCTCAGCGAGACCCCCGGTGACCTTGTCGAGCGGGCGGCGCAGGAACAGCAGCGACAGGCTGAAGCCGATCAGGGCGGCGAAGATCGCCGCGAGCCACGGCAGTTCCTGGAACACCGGGAACAGCAGCAGGATGCCGAGGGGCACGAGGAATGCGAGGAGTCGCAGGACCGTGTAGACGAGGGCCGAACGAGCACGCATCCTTCGATTCTACGGCGGAGGGTCGGCGCCCGAGTCCGGGTGGTTCGACGGTGAAGTGGACCGCCGACTCCGGGCCGCTGTCCAGCCGACGCACGTAGACTCGGGTCATGGCACGGTTGCTTCTCATCTTGGCGCTCGTGGCGACCGTCTTCTGGGTCTACACGATCGTGGATTGCGCCGTGCAGAATCCGTCCCGCCACCGCGGTGTGAACAAGCCCGCGTGGCTGGCGATCGTCATCCTGCTCCCCGTCCTCGGCGGCATCCTCTGGTTCCTGATCGGCCGCGGACGTGCGACGAACACCGTGGTGCGACGTGCCCCCGACGACGACCCCGAGTTCCTCGGCCGCATGACCGCCTCGGCCCGTGCCGAGCAGGACGAGCGCATCCGCCGTCTCGAAGAGGAGCTGGCGCAGCTCGACTCCGAGGCCGACGACCCGGCTCCGCCCCAGAAGGCGACCGGTCAGGGCGAGACGCCCGAGAAGGGCTCCGGAGCCCCCGGCACCCCCGGAACCGGCGACGACGACACCCGCGGTCAGCGCGGCGCCGTCGGCTGAACCGTGGTCTCCGACACCGTGCGTTCCGCCGCGCCCGCCACCGATGCCGCGGCGGCCCTGCTCGCCGGTCTCGTCTCGCGTGGCGTGCGCCACGTCGTGGTCAGCCCGGGCTCGCGCTCGCAGGCCCTGGCCCTCGTCGCCGCCGACCTCGAGCGCGCCGGCCTGATCGAGCTGCACGTGCGCATCGACGAACGCGTCGCCGGCTTCACCGCCCTCGGCATCGGCCGTGAGACCGGGATCCCCGCCGCGGTCGTCTGCACCTCGGGCACCGCGGTGGCCAACCTGGTGCCCGCCGTGCTGGAGGCCCACCACGCGGGGGTGCCGCTCGTGCTGCTCACCGCCGATCGCCCGCCTGAGCTCCGCGGCGTCGGGGCCAACCAGACCACCCGTCAGCCCGGTCTCTTCCGGTCCGCCGTGCGCTTCGAGGCCGATCTGGCCGTGCCCGAGCTCGTCGACGACGACGGGTCGAGCGAGCAGAGCATCGCCCTCGACGCGGTCGCCGCCGACACGCTCGCGGCGGCCCTCGGCGAGGGCTCCCGCGCGGCCGGGCCCGTGCACCTGAACGTCCCCTTCCGCGAACCCCTCGCGGGGGCGTCTCCGTCATGGCTGGCGGAGCGGGCGGCATCCGGGATCATCGCCGAAGCCGTCGCGGCCGACGAGTCCGGCGAGGACGACGGATCCGGTGCCCTGTACCAGGGCGGCGGGGGCATCGGTGAAGCCGATGTCGCGCCCGACGCCGAAGGCCCGCACCCCGTCGAACTCGGGCTGCGCACGATCGTCGTCGCCGGCGCCGACGCCGGAGCGGCCGCCGAGCAGTTCGCCCACGACGGCGGCTTCCCGTTGGTCGCGGAGATCGTCAGCGGCGCGCGTTTCGGCCGCCAGATCGTGCACGGCTACCGCGCGCTGCTCGACGACCCCGAGCTCGGCGGACGCATCGAACGCGTCGTGGTGTTCGGTCGGCCCACCCTCAGCCGCCAGGTGACGCGTCTGCTCATGCGCGACGACGCCGAGGTGCTCGCCGTGCGCGGACCGGGTGAACCCATCAACCTCAACGGGTCGACGGTCGCGGTCGACGCGGTGCGCGTGGGCGACGGGGCCCCCGATCGCGAGTGGCTCGGGGCGTGGATGCGCGCCTCGCGCGCGCACCTGGTGGATCTGTCTCCGCCCGCCCCCGACGCCGACGGCCTCGCCTCGGCCGTGCCGCACGAGCGTCTGGGCGCCCTGAACGCCGAGGTCGAGGTGATGCGCGCCCCCATCGACCGCGCCGCTCTCGTCGATGCCCTCTGGCGCGCGAGCTGGCCGCACGACCGGCTCGTCTTCGGGTCGTCGCGCATCGTGCGCGTCGCCGACGAACTGCTGGGCGGCAAGAAGGTCGCCGTGCACTCCAACCGGGGGCTTGCGGGCATCGACGGCACCATCGCGACCGCGACCGGGATCGCCCTCGCGAGCCAGGTCGACGATCGGCCCGGCGTCACCCGTCTGCTGCTCGGCGATCTCGCCTTCCTCCACGACATGGGCGCGCTGATGCTTCCCCCCGGCGAGCACGAGCCGCGCCTGCAGGTCGTGGTCGGCAACGACGGCGGCGGCACGATCTTCGACGGACTCGAGGTCGCCTCGGTCGCAGGCGACGACGCCATGACGCGCGTGCAGTACACCCCGCACACCGCACGCCTCGAGCAGCTCGCCCTCGCGTTCGGCTGGGAGTACCACCGTTGCACCACGCGCGTCGCGCTCGACCAGGTGCTCACCGCCCCCACCGGTGGTCGGCAGCTGATCGAGGTCCCCCTTCCGCGCTGAGTCCGCTCCGTCAACGGGTGGCGATGATCCCGGATGCCGCGGCAGCATGACCCCATGAGCTCGAAGAACCGCTGGTCCACGCCCGCCGCCGCCGCCCTGAGCGTCGAGCCCGGGTTCCGCCTCGCCGACGTCGACCCCCGTTCGACCCCGGGATACGACGGCGACAAGGACGACGGGAAGGCGGACCTCGAGGCCGGTCGCGCCCCGCTCGAGGCTCTGCAGGAGCGCCTCTTCGCGCAGAGCGTCGCGGGCACGGCGACCGGATCGGTGCTGCTCGTGCTGCAGGCGATGGACACCGCGGGCAAGGGCGGCATCGTCCGTCACGTCGTGGGGGCCGTCGACCCGCAGGGGGTGGAGCTCGCCTCGTTCAAGAAGCCGACCGCCGAAGAGCTCGCGCACGACTTCCTCTGGCGCATCGAGAAGAGGCTCCCGGATGCCGGGCGTATCGGCGTTTTCGACCGCTCGCACTACGAGGACGTGCTCATCGGCCGGGTGCGCTCGCTCGCCCCCGCCGACGAGATCGAGCGGCGCTACGGCGCGATCGTGGCGTTCGAGGCGCAGGCCGCCGAGATGGGCATCCGCGTGGTCAAGGTCATGCTGCACATCTCGAAGGACGAGCAGCGCGAGCGCCTCGCCGAACGGCTCGACCGCCCCGACAAGCACTGGAAGTACAACCCGGGCGACGTCGACGAGCGCGAACTGTGGGACTCGTACATGGACGCCTACCAGGTGGCGATCGAGCGCACGTCGACGCCCCTGGCGCCCTGGCACGTGGTTCCCGCCGATCGCAAGTGGTACGCCCGCCTCGCGGTGCAGCGCCTGCTCATCGACGCCCTCGAGCAGATCAACCCGCAGTGGCCCGCGGCCGACTACGACGTCGAAGCGGAGAAGAAGCGGCTCGCAGAGTCCTGACTCAGGCGAGCGCCTCGACGATCGGGCGGAACTTCACCCGCGTCTCGAGCAGCTCCGACTCGGGCACGCTGTCGGCCACGATTCCGGCGCCGGCGTAGGCCGTGATCGGTGCGGTCGGCGAGGAGGGGGCGGACCGATCGATCTGCGCACAGCGCAACGCGATCGCCCACTCGCCGTCGCCCGAGGCGGCCGTCCACCCGACCGCGCCGGCGTAGCGGCCCCGGTCGAAGGGCTCGAGCCGGCGGATGACGTCCATCGCCGCGGGAGTCGGTGTCCCCGCCACCGCGGCCGTGGGGTGGAGCACCCCGAGCAGGTCGAGTGAAGAGGCGTCTTCGCTCAGCACGCCCTCGACGTCGGTGGCGAGATGCCACACGTTCGGCAGCTTCAGCGTGAACGGCTGATCCTCGGCCGCGAGCGACGAGGTGTGCGGACCGAGCGCCTTGAGCACGCTCTGCACGGCGAAGCGGTGCTCGTCCTGGTCTTTGGTGCTGCGGGTGAGGCCGATGGCCGCCGCCACGTCGGCGTCGGCGTCGCCGCCGCGCGCGACCGTCCCCGCGAGCACCCGCGCCGAGACCGTCCCGTTCGACACCGTCACCAGCGTCTCGGGGCTCGCCCCGATGAGTCCGTCGACCGCGAAGACCCAGCAGTCGGGATAGCCCTCGAGCAGCGACCGCACGAGCCGGCGCAGGTCGGAACCCGCCGGGATCGTGCCCGTGATGTCGCGGGCGAGCACGACCTTTCCCACCTCGCGCCGGCCGATCGCCTCGATTGCCTGGCGCACGGCATCCTGATACTTCTCCGCCGTCTGGCGGCCCGGGCCCAGCGTCGCCGACCAGTGCGGACCGAAGGGCGAGCGCGGAGGCAGCTCGGGCTCGGGCTCGTCGGGGGTGTCGTCGAAGGCGAGCCGCGTGACCCACGCCCGTCCGCTATGGCGGCCGACGATCATGCCGGGCACGCGCAGCACGTTCTCGCGCTCGGACTCGGGGTCGAAGACGAACGATCCGAACGCCACCAGACCCGAACCGGGCAGCTGCACCGGATCGTCGACCTCGGCGGCCGCGGCGATCGCGCGCCAGCGCTCCGAGATCGTGGCATCGCCCGGCTGCGCGCCCGTGTAGCGCAGGGTCAGCAGGTCGCCGAAGGCCGCGAGCGACTCCCCGCGACGGCTCCAGAACAGCGGGTCGTAAGGGGTGGTGTAGGCGAGCACGTCGTCCATGGGGGGCAGCTCGCGCGTGACCACGCGCAGGCGCGGCACGACGTCATCCGCGGGTTCCGGCACGCCTGCCAGCGTAGACCCGCACTCGCCGGCCCGGAGGTGCACGGCATCCGGATGCTACGGCGTCGAAGCGACGGGGCGTGCACGACGCAGGGGAATCGTCCCGGCGGGCGGTCCAGGCTGCTCCCGGGCGAGGAGAGCGCCTCGGAATTCCTGCGTTGTGTCGGGATGGGGATGCGCCGACCCCCGTCGGAGCGCGTTTTAGACTCCGAACATGAATCCTCGACCCGCACCCGGCACCCGGCTGATGTTCGAGTGGCGCAAATGGGACGGCTCCCCGCACTGGGTGCAGGACAGCGTGTACCTCGGCTCCGACGCCTGGGGCGAGTGGTTCGGCCAGCAGGTCGGGTGGCGCAGCGCCCGCCCGGGCGCGGAGTTCGTGTGCCGTCAGCCCAACGTGACCCTCGTGCCCGCGAGCGGCGACTGGGCGTTCACGCACAACGCCGACCCCCACCCGGTCGCGGTGTACATCGACCTGGCGTGGGACATCCGCTGGCACGACGACGGGGTGCCCCGCGGCATCGACATGGACCTCGACGTGGTGCGCCGTACCGACGAGCGGGGCACGTGGATCGACGACCGCGACGAGTGGGACGAGCACCGCGTGCGCTACGGCTACCCCAGCGACATCGTGCAGCACCTCGACGCCACCGCGAGCGACCTCGAGCGCCGCGTGCGCGAGCGCGAGGCGCCGTTCAACGACGAGGTCACCGGGCCGTGGCTGCACCGGCTCGCGGCTCTGGCAAGCCCCGGCGACGACGCGGTGGAGCCCGCCTAGACTCGACGGGTGAGCAGCGACCCCAACCGCGCCGACCTCGGTAAAGACCCGCAGCGCGTCAGCGGCATGTTCGACCAGGTGGCGGCAGCCTACGACCGCACCAATTCGGTGCTGAGCCTCGGCAACGACCGCTTCTGGCGCGTCGCGACCCTGCGCGCCGTCGCGCCGCAGCGGGGGGAGCGCATCCTCGACCTCGCCGCGGGCACCGGCACCTCGTCGATGGCGTTCGTGCCGAGCGGGGCGCACGTGGTCGCGGCCGACTTCTCCAAGGGCATGATCGCCGAGGGGCGACGCCGCCACGGCGACGTCCCGAACCTCGAGTTCGTGCAGGCGGATGCCACCGACCTGCCGTTCGCCGACGGCGAGTTCGACGCGGTGACGATGTCGTTCGGTCTGCGCAACGTCAACGACCCCCGTCGCGCGCTGCGGGAACTCCGCCGCGTCACCCGCCCCGGCGGGCGCATCGTCGTGTGCGAGTTCTCGCACCCGCAGTCGCGCGCCTTCAACAGCCTGTACCGCTTCTACAACGGCCGGGTGCTGCCCGTCGTGGCCAAGGCCGTGAGCTCGAACGCCGAGGCCTACGACTACCTCAACGAGTCGATCCGCGACTGGCCGAACCAGCCGACGCTCGCGCAGTGGATGCGCGACGCGGGATGGGACGAGGTGGCCTACCGCAACCTCACGTTCGGCATCGTGGCCCTGCACCGCGGGATCAACCCGGGCGTGTGAGCCCACTGTCAAGCCGTCGAGATACCCGCGACGGCCCGCGACCGCGCCAGGATAGGCTGAAACCGTGACCCCGAGACCGCACGCGGCAGGCTCGCGCCTGTCCGGCAAGATGGGCCTGAGCGACCGCATCTTCGCAGGCCTGCGTTCGCGCACCCTCCTCAGCACCGTCGAGGCGGGGCTCGCCCGGGTCGAGAGCGAGCTCGAGGGCGAGGTGCGCAGCGCCGACAAGCTCGCCGACGTCACCGCCCGCTACCTCTACGAGGCCGGCGGCAAGCGCGTGCGGCCCATGCTCGCGATCCTCACCGCGCAGCTCGGTCAGGGTACGACGAAAGAGGTCGTCGAGGTCGCCACGGCGCTCGAGCTCACGCACCTCGGTTCGCTCTACCACGACGACGTCATGGACGGCGCCGACAAGCGCCGCGGCGTCCCCAGCGCGCAGACGGTCTGGGGCAACAACATCGCCATCCTCACCGGCGACCTGCTCTTCGCCCGCGCGAGCCAGCTGATGGCCCGCCGCGGGGAGCGCGCGATCCAGCTGCAGGCCGACACGTTCGAGCGCCTCGTGCTCGGGCAGATGCACGAGACCGTGGGCCCGCAGGAGGGCGACGAGCCCGTCGACTTCTACCTCAAGGTGCTCGCCGACAAGACCGGTTCGCTGATCGCCGCGGCCGCGCAGTCGGGTGTCATCTACTCGGGGGCTCCCGAGGAGTTCGAAGAGCCGATGGTCGTCTTCGGCGAGAAGGCGGGTGTCGCCTTCCAGTTGCTCGACGACGTGATCGACCTCTCGCCCGACCCGTCCGAGACGGGCAAGGTACCCGGCACCGACCTGCGCGCGGGCGTGCCGACCATGCCCTACCTGCTTCTCGGTCACCGCTCCGACACGGCATCCGCCGATCTGCGCGCGCGCATCGACGAGGGGCAGGAGCGCATCGCCGCCGGCGCCGACCCGTCGATCCTCGACGCGCCGCTCGCCGAGCTGCGCGACCACGAGACCACGCACGAGACCCTGAGCCTCGCGCACCAGTGGTCGCAAGAGGCGATCGACGCCCTTGCGCCGCTTCCCGACGGCGCTGTGCGCGAGGCGCTGACGCGCTTCGCCCGCGCCGTGGCCGACCGCTCGGCCTGACCCTTTCCACCCCCCCCGATCGCGATCGAGAGGAACCCATGACGAAGCTGCGCCTCGCCATCGTCGGAGCCGGCCCCGCCGGTATCTACGCCGCCGACATCCTGCTGAAGTCCGAGCGTCAGTTCGACGTCTCCATCGACCTGTTCGAGCAGCTGCCCGCGCCCTACGGTCTCGTCCGCTACGGCGTCGCCCCCGACCACCCGCGCATCAAGGGTGTCGTCACGGCCCTGCGCGAGGTGCTCGACCGCGGCGACATCCGCATCTTCGGCAACGTGCGCTTCGGCGAGGACATCACCCTCGACGACCTCAAGAAGCACTACAACGCGGTCATCTTCTCGACCGGCGCCATCCGCGACGCCGACCTCGACATCCCCGGCATCGACGCGAAGGGCTCCTACGGCGCCGCCGACTTCGTCAGCTGGTTCGACGGCCACCCCGACGTGCCGCGCGAATGGCCGCTCCAGGCCGAGTCGGTCGCCGTGATCGGCAACGGCAACGTCGCCCTCGACGTGACCCGCATGCTGGCCAAGCACGCCGACGACCTGCTGCCCACCGAGGTGCCCGACAACGTGTACCAGGGGCTCAAGGCCTCGCCGGTCACCGACGTGCACGTCTTCGGTCGTCGCGGTCCCGCCCAGGTGAAGTTCACTCCGCTCGAGCTGCGCGAGCTCGGCGAGCTGCGCGACGTCGACATGGTCGTCTACGACGAGGACTTCGACTACGACGAGGCCTCGAAGACCGCGATCGAGACCAACAAGCAGGTCAAGGTCATCGACCGCGTGCTGCAGCAGTGGCGCACCCGCCCGGGCGTGAACAACGCCGGGGGCGAGGCGTCGCGTCGCCTGCACCTGCACTTCTGGGCGAAGCCGCTCGAGGTCGTCACCGACGACGAGGGCCGGGTCTCCGCCTTCCGGTACGAGCGCACGAAGCCCGACGCCGAGGGCGGGGTCGTCGGCACCGGCGAGATCCGCGAGGTCGCGATCCAGGCGATCTACCGCGCCGTCGGCTACTTCGGCTCTCCTCTGAAGGACATCCCCTTCGACGAGCGTCACGGCGTCATCCCCAACCACGAGGGCCAGGTGCTGTCGGCCGACTCGAACTCGCGGATGCCGGGTCTGTACGCGACCGGCTGGATCAAGCGCGGCCCCGTCGGTCTCATCGGCCACACCAAGTCAGATGCCATGGAGACGGTGCGCCACGTCATCAACGACCAGGCCGAATGGTGGCGCCCCGAGCACCCCGAGGAAGACGCCATTCCGGCTCTGCTCGAGGAGCGCGGCGTGCGCTGGACCGACCTCGACGGCTGGCACCGCCTCGACGAGCACGAGGTCGCCCTCGGTGCTCCGCACGAGCGTGCGCGCATCAAGGTCGTGCCCCGCGACGAGATGATCAAGATCTCGCGCGGCGAGTAATCCTCCCCGCTGAAGAGCCGCCCCGTCGTGTCGACGCGGGCGGCTCTTCTCGCGCGGGCGGCGGTACCGAACTCCGGAGATTCGGCCGGTGAACCCCCTTGAACCGGCTGCGCGGGCCCGTTCGACGCGAGATCTCCGGAGTTCGGCACGGGCAAGCCGGGCCGGTGCCTCAGGAAAACGCCCGTCGTAGGCTGGGGCGATGGGGGAGTGGCGACCGGACATTCTCGGCGACGGGTTCGAGCAGCAGACGCTGCCGCTGGGCAGCGATGCCGAGGGCGAGGTCGTCGCCACCCTCGTCCGCTCCCGTCCCCATGCCGGCGCCCGGCTGTTCGGCGCCCTGCGCGAGGTCGACGTGCTGTACGTGCACGGCTGGTCGGACTACTTCTTCCAAACCGACCTCGCGCGTTTCTTCACCGACCGCGGGGCGCGCTTTCACGCCCTCGACCTGCGCAAGTACGGCCGGAGTCTGCGGCCCGGCCAGGCGCCGGGCTACGTCGCCGCCCTCGACGTGTACGACGCCGATATCGCGGCTGCGCTCGAGGTCATGGGCACGTCCGCCGAGGGGCGACGCCTCGTGCTCCTCGGCCACAGCACGGGCGGCCTCACCCTCACACTCTGGGCCGCGCGGCATCCGGGCGTCGCCGACGCTCTCGTGCTGAACAGCCCGTGGCTCGAACTGCAGCTCGGCCCGCTCGCGCGCCAGGCCCTGGCGCCGATCGTGCAGGCGCGCGCCCGCTTCGACCCGCTCGGCACTCATCCGGTGGTCGACCTCGGCTTCTACACGCGCGCCCAGCGCGATCTCGGCACTCTCCCCGACAGCCCCGAGGGGTGGCGCCCGGCGCAGGGCTTCCCGACCCACCCCGGCTGGCTCGCCGCGATCATCGCGGGGCACGCGCGGGTGGCATCCGGAGTCGACGTCGGCTGCCCGGCGCTCGTGCTTCTCTCGGCGCGTTCGACCCCGGCCCTGTCGTGGAACGACGCGATGCGCGCGACCGACTCGGTGCTCGTCGTCGACGACATCGCCCGCGCCGCCACCCGCATCTCGAGCACCGTCACCATCACGCGCATCGACGGGGCCCTGCACGACGTCTTCCTGTCGGCTCCGGATGCCAGGGCTCGGGCCTTCGACGCGCTCGATGCCGGCATGAGAGGTCTAGCGTAGAACGCGTTCGAAGGAGCTCCATGACCCCCACCGCCGCGTCCGCGACCGAGCACTACCGCGCCGCTCGCGACCACCTCCTCGCCGTCCGCTCCAACCCCGCCGCCGCCGCGGACTTCTCGTGGCCGCAGTTCGAGGGGCCGTTCAACTGGGCGATCGATTGGTTCGACCCGATGGCCCGCGGCAACGGCGACACGGCGCTCATCGTCGTCGACGACGACGGCACGCACCACGAGCGCACGTTCGACGAGCTCGCGCGGCGCTCCGACCAGGTCGCCGCGTGGCTCGAGACGCGGGGCGTCCGCCGCGGCGAGACCGTGCTGCTCATGCTCGACAACCAGGTCGAGCTGTGGGAGGCGATGCTCGGCATCATGAAGCTCGGCGGCGTCATCGCCCCGACCACGACGGCGCTCGGCTCGGTCGACCTCGCCGACCGCATCGCGCGCGCCGAGATCCGCCATGTCGTCGTCGGAGCGACGGATGCCGAGAAGTTCGACGACCTGCCCGAGGGTCTCGGTCGCATCGTCGTGGGCGGTTCGCACGCGGGGTGGGCGACCTACTCGGACGCCTTCGCCATCGAGGCGGAGCCCGCTCGGCATCCGGGAACCACCGCCGACGAGCGCCTGCTGCTCTACTTCACCTCGGGAACCACCTCGAAGCCCAAGCTCGTCGAGCACACGCACTCGTCGTACCCGGTGGGCCACCTCACGACGATGTACTGGCTGGGGCTGCAGCCCGGCGACGTGCACCTCGCCATCAGTTCGCCCGGGTGGGCCAAGCACGCGTGGAGCCTGTTCTTCGCCCCGTGGATCGCCGGGGCGACGGTGCTCGCCCTCAACTACTCGCGTTTCTCGGCGGAGCGCCTGCTCACGGAGCTCGAGAACGACCGCGTCACCACCTTCTGCGCGCCGCCGACAGTGTGGCGCATGCTCATCCAGGCCGATCTGACCGGGCGTCGCGGGTCGCTGCGCGAGGTCGTGTCGGCGGGCGAGCCGCTCAATCCCGAGGTGATCGCCTCGGTGCAGCGCGCGTGGGGCCTCGACATCCGCGACGGGTACGGGCAGACCGAGATGACCGCGGTCGTCGCGAACACCCCCGGCGCCGACCTCGTGCCGGGCTCGATGGGGCGGCCGCTGCCCGGATGCCCGGTCGTGCTCGTCGACCCGGTGACGGGCGAGCGCACCGACGAGGGCGAGATCTGCATCGACCTCGCCGAGCGACCCGTCAACCTCATGACCGGGTACGTGGGCGACCCCGAGCGCAACGCCGAGGCGTTCGCCGACGGGCTCTTCCACACCGGCGACGTCGCGCGACGTGATGAGACGGGCAGCATCACCTACATCGGCCGCACCGACGACGTCTTCAAGGCGTCGGACTACAAGATCAGTCCGTTCGAGCTCGAGAGCGTGCTGATCGAGCACCCGGCGGTCATGGAGGCCGCGGTCGTTCCCGCACCCGACGAGCTGCGCCTCGCCGTGCCAAAGGCGTACATCGTGCTCGCCGGCGGTCACGAGGCGGGCGAGGAGGTCGCCCTCGACATCCTGCGCTTCGCGCGCGAGCGGCTCGCCCCGTTCCAGCGCGTGCGCCGCGTCGAGTTCTTCGAGCTGCCCAAGACGATCTCGGGCAAGATCCGCCGCGTCGAACTGCGTCAGCGCGAAGAGGCGGTGTTCCGCGGAGAGGTCGACTGCGTGGAGTGGACGGATGCCGCCCTGCGGGGCGATCGCTGACGCGCAAGCCCCTCGCGGTCGCCGTTTCCGCGTGTGAGCATCGATCCATGGAAAAGGATCAGAAGCAGCCGTTCGAGAACCCTTCCGTCGACGACGACAGCGACATGCCCTCGCTGATGGAGGAGCGCAACATCGGTCGCGAGACCGAGCGCGAGATCACCCAGATGATCAACGGCATCGAGGGCTGACAGGCCCCCGCGACTCACACCGGCTCGGTCGTGCGGATCAGTCCGCAGTTCACGCACGACCACGCGACGAGGAACCGCTCGTCATCGAGGATCTCGAACCGCAGGGGGTCGCCGCACGTCGGGCACGTGAGTGGGCTGAGGGGCTGCTCCATCGGGCTCTCCGCGCTCACCGCGCGAAGGTGACGTGCACGACGCCGCTCTCGGCGACCTCGGAGGTGACGGTGTAGTCCTCGTCGAGGTTGCGCAGGTCGTCCCAGAGGCGGCCGCCGCGCCCGAGGATCACGGGGCGGACGGCGACGTGCAGACGGTCGACGAGACCCGCAGCCAGCGCGGAGCGCACCGTCGAGAGGCCACCACCGACTCGCACGTCCGCGCCGTTCGCGAGGTCGGTCGCCCGGGCCACGGCATCCGTGATGCTCTCCGACGAGAACTCGAAGCGCGTGCCGTCGGCGAAAGAGAGGGGTGCGCGCTCGCGGTGCGTGAGCACGATCACCGGCACCTCAAAGGGCGGCTCGTCACCCCACCACCCGCGCCAGTCGGGGTCGTCGGGGAAGGAGTGCAGGCCGAACATGGCCGCGCCCATCACCTCGGCGCCGATGCCCTCGAAGTACCCGGCGGCGTAGCGGTCGTCGACGCCGGTCGTGCCCGCGCCGGAGGTGTCGCGGAAGACGCGCTCGCGGAACGTCCTCGTGGCCATGTAATCGGCGACGAGCCGGCCCCAGTCCTCACCCATCGGGTTCTCGGGGGTGGGGTCGGCGGGCATCGCCACCCCGTCGAGCGAGATGTTCAGATCGACGCGGACGGCCATGGCGTGCTCCAAAGGTGGTGGGGAGGCGCAACCGAGGTGCGCGTTCGGAGACGATGCTAGCCGCGCGCCCTCACTTGCGCCGCAGCTGCCACCAGCGTCGGCGACGTTGGGGCGCGGGGCGCGCGACGGCCGCGGGGGCCTCGTCGCGACCGGCGCCTCGACGGATGCGGCGGCCCTCGGCGATGTCAGCCTCTTCCTTCTTCTCCCGCTTGTCGCTCTGGCGGGTGTCGCGGGGCGGAAGCTGGATGTCCGCCTCCGCGGCCATTCCGGCCTGAAGCTGACGCCCCCGCTCGAGCTCCGCGTCGAACTCGGCGCCGAAGAGCAGTGCGAGATTGGCGATCCACAGCCACAGCAGGAAGACGATCACGCCGGCGAGCGAGCCGTAGGTGCGGTCGTAGTTCGAGAAGTTCGCGACGTAGAAGCCGAACCCGGCGGTGGCGGCGGCCAGCACCACGATGGCGATGATCGCGCCGAGACTGAGCCACCGGAACTTCGGCTGCTTGGCGTTCGGGGTGGCGTAGTAGAGCACCGCCACGAGGAAGACGATGACCAGGAGCATGACCGGCCATTTCGCGATGTCCCAGGCGACCTGCACGCCCTCGCCGAGTCCAAGTGCCTCACCGATCGCGGTCGTGACCGGGCCGCTGATCACGAGTCCGAGGGCGACGAGCACGAGGGCGACGACGGCGATCAGGGTCACGACCAGCTGCATCGGGCGCAGCTTCCAGAACGGCCGACCTTCGTCGATCTCGTAGATGCGGTTCATCGCGCGGCTGAAAGCTCCGACGTACCCGGAGGCGGACCACAGGGCGAGGACCGTTCCGCTGATGAGGGCGAACCCGGCGGCCGGCGAACCGGCGATCTGCTCGATGGGGCCGGCCAGCGTGTCGGCGGCGCTGGGCGCGACGTCGCGGACGATGCCGATGACGGCCTCCGCTGCGGCATCCCCTTGGCCGACGACGCCGAGGATCGAGAAGATCGCGAGCAGCGCCGGAAAGAGCGCGAGCACGGCGTAGTAGACGAGGCCGGCTGCGGCGTCGGTGCATTGGTCGGCGCTGAACTCGCGCAGCGTCTTGCGCAGCACGTATTTCCACGAGCGCTCGTGCAGGTCGGTGGGTGCATCTGGCTTGCGTCCGTCTTCGGGATCGTCGGCGTCAGTGCGGGTGTGCCGCTCCAGGGTGTGCTTGGCCATCTCGACTCCCGCGGGGATGCCCCGTGTCTCTGCGCTCCGCGTCGTTCGCGGCCGCTTCGGGAGTCTGGGGGCCGGATGCCGTTTCACGTCCGCCCCTTGCCGGGATGTGCCGCTCGGGGTAACGCAGACGGAAAAGGACCGTCGGGGGCGTGGTGCCCCGACGGTCCTTTTCGGCTCTGCGGCCGAGTTCCGCGTCAGCGGTAGTTGGTGAACTGCAAGTCGACGTCGAGGTCGGCGGCCTTGAGGATGCGCTGGACTTCCTGAAGGTCGTCGCGCGACTTCGACTGCACGCGCAGCTCGTCGCCCTGGATCTGCGACTTGACGCCCTTGGGGCCCTCGTCGCGGATGATCTTGTTCACCTTCTTGGCGTCTTCTTGCGAGATGCCCTCTTTGAGAGTCGAGGTGATGCGGTACTCCTTGCCGCTCGGCACGGGCTCGCCCGCATCGAGGCTCTTCAGCGAGATGCCGCGCTTGATGAGCTTGGTCTGGAACACGTCGAGCACGGCGTTCGCGCGCTCTTCCGAGTTCGCCTTGATGACGATCGAGTCGCCGCTCCAGGCGATGGAGGCGTCGGTGCCCTTGAAGTCGTAGCGCTGTTCGACCTCTTTGTGCGCCTGGTTGAGCGCGTTGTCGGCTTCCTGCCGGTCGATCTTGGAGACGATGTCGAACGAAGAATCAGCCATGGCTCGATTCTATTCGGGAGGTTCGCTCGTGCACCCCCTGGACATCGCGGTCGGGCCCGCCCCGGGTGGTCCGGGCGCTCGTAGACTCGGATGCCATGCGAGCACTCACCGAAGACGAGGTCCGCGACGCGTTCGTCAACGCCGCACCCGAGGAACTGCGGGTAATGAGCCTGCCCCACGACTTCGTCTTGACCGACTGGGATCACCTGGACTTCCTCGCGTGGCGCGACCCTCGCACCCGCGGACGCGGCTACATCGTCGCCGAGCACGAGGGTGAGCCCGCGGCGATCGTGCTGCGCGTGGCCGACGGACAGTCGCGGGCGCGCTCGGCGATGTGCAACCTCTGCCACACGATGCAGCCCGGTGACCAGGTCGCGCTGTTCACCGCGCGCAAGGCCGGCACCGCCGGCGAGCACGGCGACACCGTGGGCACGTACATCTGCGCCGACATGTCGTGCCACGAGACCGTGCGCCTCGCCGCCCCTCTCGCGCCCAGCGAGATCCGTGCGAGCGTCGACCGCAAGATCGACGGCGCCAAGCGCCGCACCGAGGAGTTCGTCGCCCGTGTGCTCGACGCCGCCGAGGTGTCGCGATGACCGGACGGGTGGTCGTCGTCGGTGACGCGCTCATCGACGAGATCCGCGACGACACCGGCGTGCGCGAGTTCGTCGGCGGGGCCGCACTCAACGTCGCCGTGGGGCTCTCGCGGCTCGGCGTTCCGGCCACGCTCCTCGCAATGGTCGGGGACGATGCGGCGGGAGAGCAGATCCGCTCCTTCCTCGCCGAGTACGACGTCGAACTGCTCGCGAGTCCCGCGCCGCACGGGTCGTCGCGCGCGGTGAGCACGCGTTCGCCCGAGGGCGAGCCCGTCTATGTCTTCAACGAGGCCGCCCAGAACCGCCGTGTGGCGTACGGCGAGGCCGAACGTGCAGCGATTGCCGCGGCTCCCATGGTCGTGGTCAGCTGCTTCCCCTTCGACGACGCGGACCAGACCGCGCTGCTGGTGGAGGCCACGGCATCCGCCTCCACCCCGCTCGCGATCGACCCCAACCCCCGCAGCGGCATGTTGCGGGATCGCGGCGAGTTCGTGCGCGGGTTCGAGAAGGCGGCATCCGGTGCCCTTCTCGTGAAGGTCGGCGAAGACGACGCGCAGCTGCTCTACGACGCGCCGCTCGACGACCTGCGGAAGAAGCTCGTCGGCCTGGGCGTCGAGGCCGTGCTCGCGACGTACGGCGCCGGTGGGGCCGCGATCGACGCGGGTGCGACGACCGTCTCGCGGGGCATCTCCGACCTGCCCGGACGCATCATCGACACGATGGGCGGGGGCGACGCCGTGCTCGCCACCACCGCCGCGCTCGTGCGCGACCGGCTGCCCGCGGATGCGGGTGAGTGGGATGCCGTGCTCTCGCGCGCCATGGACGTCGCGGCCGCGACCTGCCGCCACGAGGGTGCTCTGCTGCGCACGCCGGAGTGAGGTCGGCGATGGTTTCGAGCATCGCCCGCGGGATAGTAGAGTGGTCTATCGCGCCTCCGGTCGACTGAACAAGCCGGACGGGTGCGCACCTGGCGAGTTACCCAAGCGGCCAAAGGGATCTGACTGTAAATCAGACTGCATTGCATTCGGGGGTTCGAATCCCTCACTCGCCACCACGGGGTATCCCCTTATCTCAGGGATTTTGTCCCCGTATCTCAAATCTCCGTCCGGGCCAGGCCCGAAATCGGACCTGGCCGGAGGTGTTTTCTGGGCCTGGTGGCGCCTCGCGCGTTCTGCTGGAGCGAGTGAGTTGCGCTCGTTGGGTAAGCGGTCGGGTGGCGGATTCCGCTGGCGGGGGGACTGCCTTAAGCCTCTCGGAGGGGGCGTGAGGCTTGTGTGAGGTCGCGGCGTGAGTCGTCGAGCCGCTCCATTTTCATCTAGCTCATCCGCGAATGCTCGTCAGTGAGCTCGAATGCGACCCGAACGCCGCGGACGCACCAAGGTCGAGAATTCGACCGGACCGGCCGGCTTAGGTCAACCGGTCCGCCTGGCTGCCGTACAAAACTGTGTCGGCGAACAACCGGGACTGCACAATGGGATCGTCGATGGCGGGCAGGCCCTTGCTATGTCGGGAGATGTCCGCGTAGACGCTGGTCATGGTGGCCCTATCGGGCACCAGGCCGAGTAGTGCCGCTTTGCCGAGAACGGTAAGGGAGCTGATGAAGTCGAGGCCGTGCTGATTGGTCAGGCGTTGACCGCCGCCGTCGTCCACCACCACGACCACCCTTTCACCATGTTCTCTTAGTGCAGCGGCGTGGGCGACAGCCATTGTCTCGCCGAGGTCTTTGGCGCGGTGCGCCACCTCCGCGCGGGGGAATCCGAAGAGTTTTGATACCCACCTGTCGAGGACCTCGTCGTCCCCAACCTGGTGGGTGGCGATGGCGAGTCGGTTGCGCCGTGCGGCTCCCTGCAGGTTGGATGCAGCGCGCGTGTACGGCAGGATCTCCGTCGACTTGTAGCCCACCTCGTCGGCAACGTCTTGCGGAACGAGAACGGAAGCACTGACCGCCTGTAGGACACCCAGGAGCACATCTGTGTGACCCGTTCCCATGAAACGCAGGCATGGGCCTGTGTCCAAAATTGTGACATCCAACCTAGAGGTCATCGAGTGAGAGTTCCCCTCCGGTCACCGGGGGAACAATACCTTCAGCCTCAAACCGGCGTCGCAGTTGCTCCACCGGAGCGCCCTCCACGACCGCGACCGCTTCCAACGGCAGCTGGTGCAGCAGATAGGCGTCCGTGGCGTTGGCAAGCATCCGTGCTGGCGGGAGAGAAGTCAGGGATTCTTTGACCCGGATGTCGCGCGCGTCGGCCCAGCCGTATCGAAGAGCGAGCGATGACGCTTCCGCGCTCGACCATTCTGACGCGAGAGACTCTCCGATATATCCGAAGCGCCGGAGTTGGATGGCAGCGACCTGTCCGGAGACGCGGAAGTGCTCGACGATGTTCGAGAGCATCCGGAGGCCGCCACCGTCGTTGCCACCCCCCGTGAAGAACGCCTCGAGCTCATGGCGTGGCAGGAGGAGGTGCCGGGCGAAGGCATGCGCTTGCAGCTCGCTCGCGTCGTCCTTCTCGGGAGTGTGCAGATGCCCGAAGACGAGATGGCCAATCTCATGAGCGAGTGAGAAGCGCTGACGCTCGGGGTTGTCCGAGGTGGCGATGGCAATGAGAACCACCTCCGTCTCCGGGTCCCGTTTGGTGACGGCGTCGGCAACGGCCGGCATTTTCATGAAGGCGACGTCAGCATGGAAGACCCGACTGGCGATGGCAGGTAGGTCGAGCACCGGTGCGGTGATCTCGTATCGACTCTGAAACTCGCGTGCACGCGACTCCCCGAGATCGTCCTGCGAGAAGTCCATGTCACGCATGGGCGCCCACTTTCGTGTACCGCAAGTGCGCGTCCAACTCCATGAGGTAGTCGAGGCGGTCGTGGAGCGATCCCAGCTCTTGGTTCTCCGACTCGGACAGGTTGCGGCTCTTCAGCCGCGTGACCGACACGAGACGCTCGCGCACCGGGCCGCTGACCGATATCGACTCGACAGTTCGACCCAGCGCATTCGCCACGGCGCCCAGTTGACCCAGCGTGGGTTCTTTGCCGTCCTCGATACGCTGCCAGGTCGACTGGGAGATCCCCGCTCGCTTTGCGGCCTCCCGCTGATTTAGGCCGAGCGCGTTGCGTGCGTCACGCACTCGGGTCGCGAGGTTCTCGCTCATCGTTCCTCCAGAATCATCGAACTGACACTTGATTCAACCACGAGTGTCCGACATCGATTCCCACTCGGGGGCGCTGGCCGTGACCTCGTCGCGGGTGGACCTCTGGGGGCCGCAGGAGTCGGCCGCGGCTCTCGTGACGGGCCATCTCGCCACCCCGGTCGGCGCCGGCGGACTTGCGCCCCGGAGGGGAGCAGAGAGCCCGGTCAATGTCTCCTCTCGGCGCGCCCCCTACTCTGTGACTGTGACAGGCGACGAGCTGCAGCGACCGATGATGTTTCGTACACGGGGGCCGGTGATGCTGTCTGATCTGACGCTGGTAGACGTGAGACAACTGCGCGACTGGTGGGTCGACGACGTCAACAATGGCAACCGAGAGTTGCATCGGTGTCGGCGTTCGTGCGGACTCACGGAGGATGGACGCCACGCTCCCGACTGCCAGTACGTTCAGGGCGTTGACGTGGACGCGGCGATAAGGAGCGCGGTCTCCTACCTTCAACGTCCTCATCCTGCGCCGTCCGTACCCACTTTCGTCACCGCGGACACAATGGGGTTGGCCGAAGGATCACGGCAGACTGAGCTGACGCTCTCCTTCATCACAGATCCCATCGCCGTTGGCCACGACGGACGGTACTCGAACGGTCGTCATCGCATACGAACGATTCTCGGTGGCGGTGTCGTTGGGTATGTCCCCGTCGCGCAGGGGGGGCAACACTGGTGATGAGCTGAGGTGAAGCGACTGCGTTCGGCTTTCCCGCCAGCGCACCAGCCGGGGCTGCTGGACGGTGTCGACGTCTGCCGGGCGCTGGTCCTGCGGAACGGGCCATTCGCCCGCTGAGGCGGGTAGCGAGTCCTGTCACCGTGAGTCCGGCCCAGTCAGTTCGACGGTCGCGGTCCTCCGTGTTATCCCTCCGGGAACGTGCCTGCAGTGCGCCATCCCTCGTGGTTCTGGTGGACTGCGAGCTCGCAATTGATCAAACGCGTGATGAGCGCGCGACGGCTATCCACGTCGTTTCTCAGCCAGACGTAATTGAGACCATCTATGTCGCTGAGGGGACGCACGTCTCCAATGCGCACGAGCACGACCTTGTCCGGGCGGAGAGCCATCGCCCACCCCGCCTCGAAGATGACGTTCTGGCGCGCCTGGCCCGAGGGGGAAGCCTCCCGTGGATCATCCCTACCCGGCTGGAAGAAGTCGTGTTTGACGTATCCCAGGTCGTCGGGCGTCATCAGGACAACCACGGCGTCGGACATGTCAATGCCCGCCCGCACGATGTCGAGCGTGTGCGGGGTGCCGCCCCCCGCGTGCGTTGTCGCTTCGTCCCAGGTCACGACCCGCAGATCGAGTGAGGTGAGGAAAGCAACAAGTGATTTGTGTGCCGTGGTGTCGCGCCCGTGGACGACGAACACGTAACGACTTGTATGGGCCTCCGCGGCTTTTCGGGGTTCAGGAGCGGAAGTCCCCGGGCGAGCGAACTGCCGTCTCGGGGCATGTGCCGCGACGGGTGGCGTCGCGCCGGGCGAGGGGACGTGTCCATCCATCTGCTGCCAGAAGTCCTGAGATTCCGGGCTGCCCTTACCAAACTGCCGGCTCATTCCGGAGGCCGGCGTCGAAATGTACGAGATGAGCTGGTCGAGCTTCTCGCGCCTGTTGAGCTGACCGACCAGGTAGTTGGCCTTCTGCAGCTTGTTCATACTGCGGTCGGTGGGCACCCCAATCTCGTACCGCAGGTAAAGGCTGTCGAGCAAGGAGTGGGTTGCCTCGCGTTCGAGGAATTGCGCGAGGGATTGTTGTATCGCGCCGCTGAACTTCGTCATGCAGGCCTTTCAGGTGAGCTGTAACCCTATCCGGGGGTGTGCTCGCGTGCGCGGCGGGACGCCCGGCGCAGAAACAACAAGCGAGCGAGCAACGCGCCACCGGCGTTCAATAGCGGTCGAGGAGGCTGTCTTGCACACTGGCGACGACCTCCTTCGAGGCATTTTTCCATCCGAAGCGCTGGAAGAGTTGGCGGGCAAGCTCGGCTGCGACGGGCTTGTGCTGGCCCTCGTCAAAGTACGGCGGCAAAATCTCGGTTTGCGTCCAATTGTCGTCGGCCATCGCGTACTCGTGAAGGAATGGGCGTCCGAGCTTGCGTGCAGTGAGTTGCCAGCCCTGAGCGTCCACCAGCGATACCGACACGGAGAAGGGCTGGTCCGGCGCTACCCGTTGCTGCAGGCGCGCGGCGAAGTGCGCCACGTCTGTGATGAAGTGCACCGGAAGGGAAAGGGGCAGATAGTGAGTGCCACCCTCACCGGCGCCCACTCCGCCCGGATCGGGGCCGAATCTCGTGGGCAGGGGGCGAACGAGAAGGAATTGTCCAGATTGAAACAACGCCCAAGTCTGCAACGCTGGCCCGTGCGTGTTCCCGAACAGATACGTCGCGCCGCGCTCCACAGAGCGCAGGTCGGGGAGTGTCGCATCGGCCGACACGGCGGAACCGTTCAGGGTTGCCTGCAGCGACTCGTACTCGATTTGGTCAGGCCGATAGTGCACCGGGTGCACCCATGCCATCAAACGCGGGCAGTCGATATAGGCCTGCGAGTCGGCGCGCTGCAGGTAGGTGTCTCGTTCGGTCCCGAAGGGCGGAGGCGCGTCGAGCGCTGCGCCAAAACCGACATTGCGCGCGGTTTGCAGGTACGCCCGGACACCTTTCTCGACGGCGAGTTGCAGCAGTTCGCGCAACTCGTTCGGCGTTTGCTGCGGGCTGGTTTCCGCCTTTGCCATCGACCGGGTGTAGAGCCGGCCCACGTGGATGTTCTGCTGGTGGGCACGCTTGGAGAGGACCGGCACGAGATCGAATTCTTTGACTTCGACCACGACGACGGACCGACCGTCCGGCAGCGCGCGCTCTGCCACAGCGAGCTGCACTGGGGGGGGCTGCGTAGGCGTTGATCTTGCTCATGACGTTGTCGACGTCAGTCCACTGCGCGACGAGATGGCTGTCCATGCCGCTGTTGGGACCCAGCGGTTGTTTATCGTCCACACCCAGGACGACGTGCCCGCCGTCGCGCATATTGGCCATGGCTAAGCACGCGCGAGCGACCACTGCGAGATAGTCCTTGGTGTTCAGGTCCCCGGCGGCTTTGAACTCGACCCGCCGGGTCTCGCTGCCTGCTTCGACGAGCAAGCGCACGTCCTCATCTGTAAGCACTAGGCCAATGTAGGCGTTCACTCTCGGCGACTTTCGCGCGGAGCGATGAGACGGGCATCCCTGGGATGAGCACGTCGCCTGTCGGTACACTGCAAGAGCTGCGACGGCGTGGCAGCTTCGCACGGGGGGGTGCAATGCTCACAGAGGATGACGTGCGCGTGCTGCGCGCGTGCACCGGCAAATTGAACGCAAGCTCCGCTATCGCATGGGTCGCTGAAGGGCGGCGGCTCACCACAAACGACAGCCGGCAGCTTCTCGGTCCGTTACTCAAGGCGACTTCCTCGCAACTTCCTCTCGCGGATGAGGCGCTGTGGCGCGTGTCCCGTGACCTGTTGGCGAGTGACGTGGACAGCTCTGCGATGAGCGGTGAGGTCGCGCTGACCCCGACGCAGTGCGATGCCGCTCTCCGATTGCTCGCTGCCTTCCGCCCCTTGTCGGCCGTGCGTGGTGACGACCTCCAGCGCGCCTTCGCGCAGGATACGAACGTCATGGAGGTTTTTCTTCAGATCGCGGGTCTCACATGGAAGGACGCCCGGCGACTCTCGTCGGTGGAGTTGCCGGCCGAACCTTCGCCCTTTTTGACACCCCTGCAATTTGCCTCGATTGTGGCCCTTGTGCATTTCGCCCGCGTGACGCGCGGTCGTGCGCCCGTTGAAGTGATTACTTCGGACTTGCCCCCGGACGAGGTGCTCGACAGCTCGCACGCCAACGGCGTGTCCCTTGGGACGCTGCTCGCTCAACGCGCCGCCGGGGGCACCTGGCTCGCGCATCGGTCTCGGACGAGTGCGTCCGTGCGGATAGATGTCGTCTCCGACATCTGCGACGACCTGCAAGCCGCCGGCGTGCCTTTCCGCGCCAGCATCAAAGATCGTCCGTACACAAAATCTGCACGCTACCTCTCCGAGGAGGTGTGCGCGCCCGGCAAACGGATCGGCCAGCTCGCCATCGTTGTTCGGTCCTCGAACGGCACCCCGGCAGCGGCCGTTTGTGTAGCTGTGGCCCAGGACGGAGGAACCGCGCGGAAGACCGCGGCGACCCTTCTCCCGGTTCCATTGGCGCTCACTATCCCTGCGTACCTGCTGCTGGCCGGCCCGGGGTGGCAATCACGAACCGAGACGCTCGGGCTGTTCCATGCCTTCGAAGGGCGTGTCTTCACTGATCGCGGTCGCACCGATCTGGTCGCGGCCCTGCAACAGCAATACGAAGGAGCCTGATGACTCAGCCCATTACCGACGAAGCCCGCAGACAGGTCATCGCTGCGGCGCAAGAGGCGGCTAAGACCGCTGTTGCCGAAGGCTCCGCCGCGGCGGCTCAGCTCTTCTACAAGGGCCAGACCATCACCCTGCCGGTCGCTCGAGTGAATTTGGACTACGTCCTGCTGAATCCCGGCAGCCACCGTATCGGAGGCCAGGTTCAGTCGTTACCGCAAGATAAGCGCAAGCTCCTCGAAGAGGACCCTCTCGGCGCCCCCGCACAGAAGTTGATTTCTGACCTCCTTCGGGAGACTGCGGGGTACAAGCGCATCCTTGAGACGCTCCGCGTGCAAGACCAGCGCCACGAAGGCGTGATCACCGATGCCGGTGTGCTCATCAATGCCAACACCCGCGCCGTAGCTCTGCGCGAGCTCGGTCAGCAGTACATCAACGTCGTTATCCTGCCCTCGGACGCAGAAGACACCGAATTCAACGAGATCGAGTTGCGGCTGCAGATGGCCGTCAACATCCAACAGGACTACAGCTTCACCTCGCAGCTGCTGTTCATCGCTGATCTTGTAACGAGCGGTCGCACCATCGATGAGATCGGTCGACACCTCCGGCCCGATCTGACAAGCAACGCCTCCGACTTGAAGAAGGCGAAGAACGAAGTTGAGCAGGAATTGCGTCTGCTTGCCCTGGTGAAGGAGCTCGTCGCGCTCGGCGGAGGCAACCTCGTCTACACCGACTTGGACGACAGTCGCCAGGCTCTGATCGAGATCGACAATGACTATCAGACCAGCAAGAACAAGGATCGCGAGGCAGCAGACCGGGTGAAGTACGCCCAGCTCACGGCCATGTTGTCACGGGTCGACTACAGGAAGATCCGCGGTATCGACGGCGCCCTCATCGACGGCTACATCGTCGACGCGTTGGAAGAGGATGGCGTCCTCGCAGGCCGAGTTCAGGACCTCCTTTCCTCTAACGAGACCGATTCGGACGCACCCCTCGATGGGCTCGATTTCCTCGACGACGACGACGATGAGGATGACGGCCCGGGGACGCAGACACCGGCATCTTTCAAGCGGCTTCTCACCCTCATTGCCCGAGCTGACCCTGAAGGCGAAGTGTCGCTGCCCGGAGTGGGAGACCAGCCGGATACAACGGTATCGACGGTGACTATCCGTTCTGCAATCCAGAACGCGTTCGTCGTGGCGCTGAAAAGCCGCGACCAGAACGCAGCTGCGGGCGACACCCTGAGTGCTCCCACTCGGTTGTTGAAATCGGCGGCAAGAAGTATTGACGATGCCCTTGCCGCCTTTGAGGACGTTCGAACGGATCCGGGCTTCGACCGAGACGCCTTCGACCGCGCCGTGGAGAAGCTGGAGCGAGCATACGAGTCGCTCAGCGACACGCTCGATGAGCAGCTGCCCGAGGCAGAGGTCATCGCTTCGTGACGGCTCGTCTCAGTCTCGCGCTGCGCGGGACCACCGTACGCGCGACGCGCAACGACGTCCCCGACGCTTTCTGGTTCACCCTTCTTTCTGAATGGGGGACAGGGGGTGCCGATGTGAGTCGCCATCTCGACACGACCGTCGACCGGGTATTGCGGCGCACGGACTGGCTGAAAAGGGCGTGCGAGCAATTCGTTGTCAGCATCGACTGGGATGACGCTCTGTCGTCACTGATGCGCTCACTTCAGCAGGATCGGGTGCGCCTGCGAACCATCTTGGCCGAGGGTCCCGCATTGGACGCCGCGCAAGTGCAAGAGCGGCTGAGCGGCACCCGGTTCACCCGCACTCTCCGCCCCTTCCAAGTTCGTGACCTCGGGAAGCTGTTGGCCTTGGACAACGGTGCGAACTTCTCGGTACCGGGTGCAGGCAAGACCACGGTCGCGCTCGCGACTTACGAGGCCGAACGCATCGCCGGTCGCGTCGCGCAAATGCTTGTCGTCGCGCCGCTGTCCGCATTCGAAGCATGGAAAGACGGGATCAACGACTGCTTCGACGGAGCCAAACCTACAATCGCGAGCGTAACGGGGGACACCATCCCCAACGCCGAGATCGTGCTGGTGAACTATCACCGCTTGGATAACAGGTTCGACGCGCTTGCCGCCTGGGCGCGCGAGCGGCCGACGCTGCTGCTGCTCGATGAAGCGCACCGTATGAAGCGGGGGTGGGACGGTGCGTTCGGGACCGCGTGCTTGAACATGGCGCCGCTGGCCGCTCGACGAGATATCCTGACCGGCACCCCTGCGCCGCAGAGCC
This sequence comes from Microbacterium sp. BH-3-3-3, assembly GCF_007679045.1. Lineage (GTDB taxonomy): Bacteria > Actinomycetota > Actinomycetes > Actinomycetales > Microbacteriaceae > Microbacterium > Microbacterium algihabitans. The sequence continues at coordinate 211,425 of NZ_VEFS01000002.1, forward strand.
CCGGGGATCTCACTGCGCTCATCGATTTCCTGTGGCCGGGGCAGGCGCGCAGGATCCTTCCGCAGGACGCACTCAGTCTGCCCGCCGCTCCGGATGCGGGGCAGCGGGTCGCTGAAGCGATCAGACCGCTGTTCGTTCGCACCAAGAAGTCCGACTTGGAATTGCGCGACCCGCAACTGAGAGTTGTGACCGTCGACCCCAGCGAGTTGCAGTCGCAAATTTACGCTGCGCTACGAGACCGGTATAGCGGCGCGCTTGCCGTGTCTATGAACGACCGAGCGCGACTCGTTCGTATGGGTGCCGTAGTGATGTACCTGCTCGAGGCAGCGACCAACCCTAAGTTGCTGTCCGCGGGTTCGACGGCGGACGACGTTGACGAGTTCCGACACCCGCCTTTGGACGTGCCCCCGGATTCGACACTGTGGGAACTCATCCGGCGCTACAACCAGTACGAGACCCCGACGAAATTCGAGCAGCTCGCCCGCATCGTGCACGAGAACGCAGAACAGGGACGGAAAACGCTCGTTTGGACAAATTTTGTCCGAAACATCCACACCCTCAAGCGTCTGCTGTCCCGCTATGAACCGGCAACGATCTACGGGGCCATCCCTCCCGAGGCCAGCGCCTCCGAGTCCGATGTCACCCGAGAACAGGAGTTGGCGCGCTTTCGCGATAAGGACGGACCTTGCAAAGTGCTTCTTGCCAACCCCGCCGCGATGAGTGAGGGCGTCAGCCTGCACCACGACGCTCACGACGCCGTTTACCTTGACCGCACTTTCAACGCAGGTCAGTATCTGCAATCGCTGGACCGGATTCACCGCCTCGGCTTGAAACCGGACGACGAGACGCGCATCACCTTTCTCGTCACGCGTGGCACCGTCGACGAGGTCATCGACGCGCGAGTGAAAGCGAAGGCGACGCTGCTGGGAGAGATGTTGGACGACCCCGACATCGAAACAATGGCGTTGCCCTCCAATGATCAGTACGGCGATCCCGTAGATGTCCAGGACCTCGAAGCGTTGTTCCGGCATCTCCGGGGCGAGGGATAGCGCGTGAGTACGTCGCTGTACCTTCTGCAGGCAGCCGCTCTCGCGGCGTCCGTTCTCACCCCTTCCGGTACTCCGCAGCACACCGCCGATAAGAGCTACCGTTCGATGGTCACCGGCGGGCTCTACCGACACGACGCGCTCCGTGCAGGACAGGAAGTCCTAGAGCGGGCGAGCCTCGTGAAGATAGTCGACGATGTCATCTTCCCGGTCGAAGACCTGCAGGCGATGACGCGCATGCCTCAACAGGACGCGGTCGAGATGCTGTTTCGCGCGCTCGTTCTTCAGGAGCGACCCCTCTGGTTGTGGGGGCTCGTCGACGAACGCGGCCTGCACTTGGACAATGTCCCCGACGACGCGGCGTCAGTGCTCTCCAAGATGATGCGAACGGTGGAGGAGCGGGAGGCTTACCTCCTCAGCCTGGCGCGGACGGTGGATACTCAGCAGCTTAAAGAGCTGGGCCTTCGTGGCGAGGAGCTGGTCGTCGCCACGTGCCGGGCACACCTCAGCGACCGCGGACGCTCGGATCTTGCTGATCTTGTTTGCCGGGTGAGCGAGATCAGCGACGAGCTGGGATACGACATCACCTCCATCGACACTGGCGGTACTCGCCACCGTCTCGAAGTCAAAGCGACTCGTGTGGCTGTCAACAAATTCGAGTTCTACCTCTCGCGCAACGAGGCGGATTTCGCCGCCCGGGACCGGAATTGGTCCTTGGTAGCGGTCTGCCTCGACGGCGACGACCGTGTTCTCGGGTGGTGCAGGAGCGAGGCGCTCGCACCCCACCTTCCCGTGGATACGAGCGAGTTTGCTCGATGGGCCAGCGTCAAAGTGTCGATGCCATTGGCCGATCTCACGCCCGGCTTGCCGTTGGACGCAAGAACGGGTGCTCACTGAGCTCGGTTCGCATCTTTTCCGCCCACCCGTCGGGGAGCTCGCCGACCTGTCGGACGTACCCGGATACGAGGCTGAGGAAGCTCGCTTCGTCGCCGTCGTTTGCACCCGGGTAGTGCTGCAGCACGGGCCGGGACCCGCGCGGCACCAGATCAAGGATCAGGTCGAGTGTGCACGCGCGGACGTTACGCTTGGCCGCGTCCGACTCGTTCTCGCTATGGATGATCTCGGTCCCGGCGGTGCGATAGCCCGCGTTGTGCAACGCGCCCAACAGCTCAATCCACGCACGCGGATCGCGGTTTGCGAAGCTGAAAATGAGGTGCCCGTCGGCGCGGAGTGTCCGACGGCACTCGCGGAAGATGCGGGCGAGAAGGTCGGCCTGCGGCTCCTCACGCGCAATGCGTGGATTTACCGCGACATCCCCGAAGACGGCAGTCGTGGGCAGCCCCGCCCACGCGCGAAGAGGAAGTGAGAGCTCCTCGTACTGGACATCGTCGTGGTACGGCGGGTCCGTTAGGACGAGGTCGCAGGAACCGTCCGGTAGCGTCTGACGTTCGGAACTACCCCATGCCACCGTGACTGGCGATTCCCATGACCCCGTCGAGCTCGACTGGGTCACATCCTGAAACGCGGCCGAAATAGGCGTACCCACGCGCGAGGACCACCAATCGCTTGCGGACAACATCCTCGCAACGCGCCGCAGCACTGTCCCACGCCCGCTGGCTCGTGTACCCCACACGTTCGGTTCGGCCGCGAACGTTGTGAAGTTGAACCGATGGTTTGCCATCGACTCGAAGCTCTTCAGGTAGAACCGATCCCAGCGGGACAGTAAACCGGCCATCTCGGTCGTCCCAATGATGGCTAGCCGCAGCGCATCTCCTACACGGTCGTCGCTCGCAACATACTGAACCTCATCGAGCAACTGCTCAGTCAGTATCTGTTGCCGCCGAGGGTACAAGTCCTGCCAGCGGCGGAACCCGTGGCGCAGCAACACCGCGGTCTCCTGGCCGTCTGGGATCTCCCCGAGATCACGTACGGGCTTCCACCGGACGTCTTCGGCCTGCTGAACCTCAGCCGGGCGCGGCAGGTCGATCTCGCGTCGCCGGCCGCTACTACGTTCGACCAGCACGGGTTCCCACCGATAGCTGGACTGTTCGGCGCGCTCGCTCAGCCTGTCGTCCTTCCCGCACGACCAGCAACGGATGATGCGCCGTCCGGTGTAGTTTGCTGACGGCTCGACGGTGAGCTGACACTGCGGGCACCCCTGCGTTCCGTCGCGCAACCCGCGGAACAGATGACCTCGGGCGCAGGCTAGGAATGCGGCGCTTTCCCCGCGCTCGGCGCGCGCACACAGACTGACCAGAGCGTGCGGGAACATGCGACTGCGCACATCGCAGTGGGTGCAGGCTGCAACGGCGACGCGGAAGGTGTGCGAGATCTCACCTCGAGCGCCGTCCGAGAGGGTTGTCCCATACGCCGCCTCGGTCAGCGCCGTGATGCGCTGGGCCAGTGCGGCGAATCCCTCTTCGAGGTCGGCTCTGGCCGGCGAGCTCAGCATCGCCTTCAGCCCACGAGCAGCCCAGGGGTTGAGGTCCTGGGCGTAGACGCGGTGGCCACGAGCAACCGCAGCGAGGGGAATGACTCCGCCTCCAGCGAACGGATCGCTGATGAGCAGTGATTGGCCGCGGTCAAGCGCAGCGGCGTCGATGAGTGCCCCGTTGACCGCCTCAGTTCGCCGGGCCCACCATCGGTACGTGGTGACGGGAGGCAGCTGAATCTCTCGGTTACGGCTTTCGCTGCGGGCGCTAGCGCTCACGTGAGCCGTATCGAGGTGGCGCAACGGACTGCGAATGAGCCCCGGTGCGTCCGACCGTGGTGGGCTTTCGGGCCGCGTCTGCCCCGTTGCTCCGTATGCCATCTCGACTGCCCCCGGCTCGCTGGGCACGGTCTCCCTGCGCCCGCCCTCCATCCTGCCATGCGGGAGTCGGGGTTCTCGCGTGTACCCGGGGGCGAGATGCAAGTTGCTCATGAACTGACTATGCGCGGCAAAGCCACCGACGTGGTCACGGCCGCCTCGGCCCCTAGAGGCGGTCGATCCAGGTGTCGTGATCACGTTGGTCCCACGAGCTTCCAGTCGCGCTGCGTCCACCTGCAGCAACGCGGCTCTCCAGCCGGCCGATCAGGGTGACCGCTTGTCGGGCTGTGAGGTCTTGCACGCGGGAGATCCGGACCCCGATCAATTCGGCGACCACCTCGAACTGGGTGGGGGCGTCGACGATGCCGAGGGTGCGGAAGTGGCCGCCGATAACGACCCGTTGATCCGGAGTCATGGGATAGGTGGTCGGTTCGACCGGCTGCTCAGGCTCTTCGAAGTCAAACAATGATGGCTGATCGCTCACGCCCCCAAGCCTCCCACCGTTGACGCCTTACCCCGTCGCGCACACCCCCGCCCAGCGAGCCGCGACGCGGACTGTCTCTCAGGCCATGGCTGCGCAGTCGAGTTCCGAGCCCCCGGCGTAGCCGGACAGCATGCTCGCTGTGCGCGGAGCGTGCAGTGGGCTGAACCAAGTCACGGCGCGCTGATGCTCCTAGACAAGACAGACTCCCCATGGGCGAATCTGCTCGACGGGTGGGGCCAGGCGCGAGAACAACATTGGCGACGACGCGAAACAGGCTTGGGGTAATGCTGCCGGGGTGGCGGCCCCGACACGTGAGGTGCTGGGTCCTGGCCAGCTGGGGGCGGGCGGGACCCGTGTGGGAATAGCGATGGGAAGCGGTGAGAAACGACGCCGAAACCGTTCGCGCGATCCCTTGAGCCTCAAGGGAACGGGGAGATGCGGGGATACCCCACCACGAAGAAAAGGGCACCCAAATCGGGTGCCCTTTTCTCGTTCCCGCGGGATTCGTCTGGGGCTCAGGCGGAGACGCTGATGCTCCACGTCACGCCGAAGCGATCGGTGAGCATGCCGAACCCTGCGCTCCACGCCGAGGCGGCCAGCGGCTCGACCACGACGGCGCCGACGGCCAGGGCGTCCCAGTGGCCCTGCAGTTCTTCGAGGGTGTCCGCGCTGAGGGAGACGAACACCGCCTGGTCGGTGACGGTCGTGCCGTTCTCGCGACGGGTGGAGCCTCCGCCGACGATCGGTCCGTCGGTCAGGCCCGGGACGTCGTAGCCCATCACGCGGAAGCCGTTCTCGCCGGCGACGAGGCCGAAGACGACCTTGTCGGAGCCCGGGACCTCGGCCGGCATGCCGAAGTCGGCGTAGGTGTTGACGACGAGGTGCCCGCCGAAGACGCTCTGGTAGAACTCCAGCGCCGCACGGGCGTCGCCGCGGAAGTTGAGGTGCGTGGTCGTCTGAATGGTCATGATGCTCCTGTCCGAGTGGGCCCGGGTGGCCCGATACAGGAAGAGTCCCACCCGTATAGGCGCGTTTCTGTCCTAGACCCCGCGTAGCGTGAATCGCATGACCACCACCGCCCGACTGCTCGCCCTGCTGTCGCTGCTGCAGACCCGGCGCGACTGGCCTGGCTCGCTTCTGGCCGTGCGGCTCGGCACGAGCGATCGGACGGTGCGACGCGACATCGAGCGGCTGCGCGAGATGGGATACGCGATCCAGGCGACGATGGGCCCCGACGGGGGATATCGCCTCGGGCCCGGTGACGACCTGCCACCCCTGCTGTTCGACGATGATCAGACGGTGGCGGTGGCCCTCGCCCTACAGACCCTCCCCGCGATCGGCGCCGGCATCGAGGAAGCCGCGAGCAGAGCGCTGGGGACGATTCGGCAGGTGATGCCGGAGCGTCTGCGTCGCCGCCTCGACGCGCTGAAGGTCACGACGGTCCGGGGCGCGGGTGACGCAGCGCCCATGCCGCTCTCGCTCGACGTGCTCGTCACCCTGGCGCAGGCGACCCGCGCGCACGAGGTGCTGCGGTTCGACTATCCGCCCCGCGACGCGGTGGACGACGGCCCTGCCTTCGGGCCTGCGCGTCGCTGCGAGCCCGTGCGCGTCGTGGCCTCGAACGGTCGGTGGTACCTGCTCGGATGGGATCTCGATCGCGAGGACTGGCGTCTCTACAGCGTCGACCGCGTCCGGCCGCGCACGCCGAACGGACCACAATTCACCCCGCGCGCCGTGCCCGGTGGCGACGTCGAAGAATTCGTCTCCGCGCGCTTCAAGGGGTCGGACGTGAACGAGTGGCCCTGCCGCGGCACCGTGATCCTCGACCTCCCGGCGCACGAGGTGCTGCCGTTCGCGGGGGACGGAACCGTGACCGTGGTCGACGAGGGGCGCTGCGCCCTCGAGTCGGGATCGTGGTCGTGGGGGTCGTTGGCGGCATCGTTCGGTCGGTTCGAAACCGCGATGCAGGTGGTGGGCCCGCGCGAACTGGCGGCGGCCTTCGAGACGGTCGCCGAACGGTATCGGGCGACGACGGTGTCGTCGGCGCCGTGACCGCGCTCAGCTCGCCGCGAGCAGTGCCTTCGACTTCGTCTCGAGGAAGGAGACGAGGGCGCCGAGCACGTTGAGCTCGTTGCCGAGGTTGACCAGTTCGACGCAGCCGAGCTCGATGGTGGCCTCGCGGGCTTCCATCGTCGCCTTCCAGCTGCCGTCGCCGCCGGCGATCGGCTGGAGATAGGTAACCGTCTTCGCCTCGGTCAGGTCGACGACGATGAGTCCGGTGTCGGGGTCGGTCTCGTCGTCACGCTCGAGAACGCGGATGTCGCTGCCGGTGAGGTAGCCCATCGCCCGGAACTCCGCGAGCCACGCGTCGAGAAGGGCCATGTCGATCAGCGTGCGTACGGGCACGGGCGTCTCCGATCCAGGCGCGTGAGCGTCACGCGTCCGACCAGTATGAAGCCCGCTGCGCCTTTCGGGCGAGCGGGCGTCATTCGTGCTATCAGGCGGCGCGGACCGAGCGGCCGACGGGGCGCGCGGAGCGCACCGGAGTGCGGGTCGCTTCTTCGGCCGACTCCCACGTGCGGGTGTCGATGACCAGACCCGACGCGGCGTTGGCCTGGTCGGCGAGGCTGCGGAGGTAGTCGCCCACGAGCTGCTCCGGCTCGACCGAGTCGAAGACGAAGCGCAGGGGGATGGCCGGCTGCAGCCAGATGGTCGAGCGACCGGGCTCCTCGGCGGTGCCGGTCCACGTCAGCGTGAACGATTCTCCGCGACGGAGTTTCGTCGACGCGATGACCTTGATGTAACCCATCAGACGGTCGGGCAGGGCGATGGGAGCGGTGTCAGAACCGTAGTAAAGCTTTGCCATGACGATCTCCTTCAGTCGGGGTCGGTCGGGCTAATCACTAAGGTACCAGAAATTTAACCGGATTAATTAACTTCGCAAAATATTCGAGATCTTCACTAAGGTGGGGTTGTGGCCGGCCGGGCTACGCCGAGGAGGTGGTGACAGTGGCACACACCTCTGTGCTGATGCAGGCGCTGGACGAATACGTCGCGGTGCGCGACGAGAGCATTGCGAAAGCGCGGATCGACCTCGGCGTGAGCGAGCTCGAGGCCGAGGCCCTCCGGTGCATCGGCGAAGAACCCGGTATCCGCCCCTCGAATCTGCGCGGTCACCTCGGTGTGACGGCCGCGGGGGTCACGACCCTCGTCGATCGGCTCATCGGCCGCGGTCTCTTGCGCCGCGAACTCGACGCCGAAGATCGCCGCGTCAACCACATCTACCTGCAGATCGATCTCGAGGCCGAGCCGTGGTCCGCGTTGCGCAGCTTCCCCCGTCAGGTGGAACGCGCCGTGGCCGCGGAGCCGGTCGAGAGCGCGCGGGCGGCGGCTGAACTGCTGCGTCGCATCACCGAGCGGGTTCGTTCTCGCGCCTGAGTCGCCCTGCCTCGACGCGGATCACCTGATTCGCTGACGAGATCAGTCTGTCGTCATGGCTGACGCAAACCACGGCGACCCCGCGCTCGACCTCGTCGGCGATCGCCGTGTGGTTCAGAGCCGCGCTGGCGGCGTCGAGCCCCGTCGTCGGCTCGTCGAGCAGCAGGATGTCGGCGGTGCGCGCCAGGCCCTGGGCGAGCAGGGCGCGCTGGCGCTGGCCGCCCGACAGGCTCGAGAACGGGAGCCGAGCGAGATCCGCGATGTCGAGCCTGAGCATCGCGGCATCCACCGCCCGACGGTGCGCGCCGGTGACCCGTCCGAGCAGTCCGGCGCCGCCCCAGGCGCCCACGACGACCACGTCGCGCACGGTGAGGGGGAGGTCGTCGGCGATGGCCGCGCGCTGGGGGACGAAGGCTCGCGAGCGGGGTCCGGCGTCGACGATTCCGGATGCCGGCGGACGCGCTCCCGCGAGGATCTCGAGCAGCGTCGACTTGCCCGCTCCGTTGGGTCCGACGATCACGGTGAGGGCGGCCTCGGGAATCTCCACGTCGACCTCGGCGAGTGCGGCGATGCCGCCGTAGTCGGCGCGGAGGTCTGTGCCGATCAGGGCCTGGGGGGTCATGGCATCCATTATATGAGTTTGAGAATCGTTCTCACTTAACGCTACGGTCGAGCACCATGACCTCGCTCACCGATCCGTTCGCGCTGGAGTTCGTCCAGCGGGCGATGCTCGGCGGCACGCTCGTGGCGATCCTGTGCGCCGTCGCCGGCACCTGGGTGGTCGTGCGGGGGATGGCGTTCCTCGGCGAGGCGCTCGCCCACGGGATGCTGCCCGGCGTGGCTCTGGCCACCGTTCTCGGACTGCCCGTGCTGGTGGGCGCCGCGGCGAGCGCCGTCGCCATGAGCCTCGGCATCGGCGCGCTGCGCAGGCGCGCGAAGCTCTCGTACGACACGAGCATCGGCTTGCTGTTCGTCGGCATGCTCGCTCTCGGCGTCATCGTCATCTCGCACGCCGGGAGCTTCGCGACGGATGCCACGGCGATCCTCTTCGGCGACATCCTGGCGATCGGCGTCGACGACCTCGTCGTGCTCGCGATCGCGGTTGCGGTGGGCGTGGGATCGGCGACCCTGGCCCACCGGTCGCTGGTCGCGCTCGCCGTCGACGAACGCGTCGCACGCGTGCTGGGCCTCGCACCGCGACTCGCCCAGACCGTGCTGGTCGGCCTCGTCACCCTCGCCGTGGTCGCCTCGTACCAGGCGGTCGGGTCGCTGCTCGTGGTGGGACTGCTCGTCGCTCCCGCCGTTGCCGCGCGGCAGTGGACGACCCGCCTCGTATCGACCATGGTGCTCGCCGCGGCCATCGGCACGGCCGCCGTCGCCGTGGGCCTCGTCGTGTCGTGGCACGCGGCCACCGCCGCCGGCGCCACCATCGCCGCCACCGCGATCGTCGCCGCGGGGCTGTCGTGGGCCCTCCGCGGCGTCATCGTGGCAGTGCGCCGCCGCACGGCATCCCCTGTCCTTTCATCCGCCTGATCCGGAAAGCCCCCATGCCCCACCTCTTCTCCCGACGCCTCACCGCCGTCGGCCTCTTCGGCGCGGTCACCCTGACCGGCTGCGCGGCCCCCGTCGACGGCCCCGCCGCCGAACCGGTCGACACGCACGGAGCGATCGCCGGCGCGTCCGAACTCGCCGAGCCCGCTCTCGGTCTGACCACCATCGACCCCGACGGACACGTGTCGCACCTCGACCTGCTCGACGAGACCACCGCCGAGCTCGGACGGGTGCGTGCGCCGGAGACGGTGCACTCCGACGGCCGCTACCTGTTCGCCGCGGATGCCGAAGGGCTCTCGATCGTCGACAGCGGAGTGTGGACGTGGGATCACGTCGACCACTTCCACTACTACCGCGCGCCCGCTCGCGTGGTGGGCGAGGTCGCGGGGGAGGGGGTCGCCACGGTCGCGACCTCGAACTCCTCGACCACCGGCGGCACGGGTGTGTTCTTCCCCGGTTCCGGCGAGGCGGTGCTGCTCGACACCGAGGCGCTGTCGGCGGGTGAGATCGTCGAGCTGTTCCGTCTCGAGCGCGCGGCCGGAGCGGGCATGGTCGTGCCGGCCGGGTCGTTCGCCGCGGTCGCCGCGGGTGACGAGGTGACTTTGCACGCCGCCGACGGCACGGAGATCGGGGCGACCGCTCCGTGCGTCGAGCCGAGCGGCACGATCACCACCCGAGTCGGAGCGGTGATCGGATGCCGCGACGGGGCGCTGCTGGTGACGGTCGCCGATGCCGTCCCCGTCGTCGAACGCATCCCCTACCCCGCTGCCGCGACCGCGCCGCGCGCCAGCGCCTTCGCGAATCGCGAGGGCCGGCCGACGGTCGCCGCCGTCGCGGGCGAAGCGGGCGTGTGGATGCTCGACACCCGGGAGCGGTCGTGGACGCTCGTGCCGACCCCGGAGGCGGTCGTGCAGGCGACCGCGGTCGACGACAGGGCGCAGAACCTCCTCGCCCTCACCGCCGACGGGCGCGTGCTCGTGCTCGACGGTGCAACGGGGGAGCTGCGGGCGCAGACGCCGGCACTGGTGGGCGCGAGCCTCGCCGCGGGCGAGCCCGTGTCGCTCGTCGCCGACCAGCAGCGGGCCTACCTGAACGGACCCGCCGAGGGTCGCCTGTGGGAGATCGACTTCGCCGACGACGCACGCATCGCGCGGGAGTTCACGCCGTCGCGGACCCCGCTCTTCGTCGCCGAGACGGGGCGCTGAGGTGCGCCGCTTCGCCGTCGCGGCCCTCTCCGCCGTCGCCCTGATCCTCGCCGGATGCGCCGGGGGCACGGCATCCGACCGCCCTCTCGTCGTCGTGTCGACGAACATCCTCGGCGACGTCGTCTCGCAGCTGGTCGGCGACGACATCGAGGTGCTGACCCTGATGCGCCCCGGGAGCGACCCGCATTCGTTCGAGATCTCCGCGGCCGAAGCGGCGCGGATGCGCTCGGCCGACCTGCTCGTGACCAACGGGCTCGGGCTCGAGGAGGGACTGCAGCAGCACCTCGACGCCGCTGCGGCCGCCGGAGTCGAGACGGTCGTGGCCGGGGATGCCGTACGCGTGCTGCCGTATACGTCGACGGATGCCGAAGGAGCCGACGACCCGCATTTCTGGACCGACCCCGCGCAGATGATCGCCGTCGTCGACCGGCTCACCCCGGCCCTCGAGAAGCTGGGCGACCCGGCCGTCACCGCGCGGTCCGCCGACTACCGCGCGCAGCTGGAGGCCCTGGATGCCGACATGACTGCGACGTTCGCGACGATCCCGGCGGACAGACGCGCCCTCGTCACCAACCACCACGTGTTCGGCTACCTCGCCGAGCGCTTCGACTTCCGCCTCGTCGGAGCGGTGATCCCGGGAGGGACGACCCTCGCCGCGCCCAGCGCGAGCGACCTCGCCGACCTCGTGGCGGCGATCGACGAGGCGGGCGTGCCGACGGTGTTCGCCGAGAGCTCCTCGCCCGACCGCCTCATGCGGGCCCTCGCCGACGAGGCCGACCGCGACGTCGTCGTGACCGAGCTGTTCACCGAATCGCTGACCGACGCGAGCGGCGACGCCCCCGACTACCTGACCATGATGCGCGTCAACACGGAGCGCATCGCCACCGGGCTCTCACCCTGACGAGACCCACCCCACCTGAAGAAAGAGACACGAATGCGCAGCTTCTCCCTGCCCCGCGCGGGCCTGGTCGCCCTCGCGATCGGCGCGACCGTCACCCTGTCGGCGTGCGCCGGCGGAACCGGCCCCGGGTCGGCGGCCCCGGCGTCGAGCCCCGCGACCGACACCGCCACCCGCGTCGCCCTGTCGTACCCCGGCGGCATCCTGGTGCTCGACGGCGACACCCTCGAGACCGTCGCCGACCTCCCCTCGGAGGAATTCACCCGCCTGAACCCGGCCGGCGACGAACGGCACGTCATGGTCACCACGAGCGCGGGTTTCCAGGTGCTGGATGCCGGCACCTCGACGACCGCCCCCGAGCTGACCGACCTGGTGTTCGAGGCGGCGAAGCCCGGCCACGTCGTCACCCACGGCGGAAAGACGGTGCTGTACGCCGACGGCACGAGCGACTCGACCATCTTCGACACCGATGCGCTCTTGGCATCCACCGACTCCCTCCCCGAAGTCGAGACCATCCCGGGCATCGAGGCGCACCACGGAGTGTCGATCGTTCTGACCGACGGCACCTTCCTCACCACCGTGGGCAACGCCGACGGCCGCAACGGCGTGGTGGCGAAGGACGCCTCCGGTGCCCCCATCGCCGAGAGCAGCGACTGCCCCGGCGTGCACGGCGAGGGCACCGCGAAGGACGAGGTCGTTGTGTTCGGCTGCGAGAACGGCGCCCTCGTCTACGACGGCGGCACCTTCACGAAGCTCACCGCCCCCGACCAGCCCTACGGCCGCATGGGCAATGCGTACGTGAGCGAGAACAGTGCGCTCATCGTCGGCGACTACAAGGACGACCGCGACGCCGAGGGCTACCTGCTGCACCGCCTCGCGCTGATCGACACCGCGGCGAAGACCCAGCGCGTGGTCGACATGCCCGCGGGGGCGGAGTACACCTTCCGCGACGTGGCCCGGGGTCCCGGTGATCTCGCCTACGTCCTGGCATCCGACGGGGCGATCCACGTGCTCGACCCCGCGACGGGGGAGTTCACCGACGCGTTCCCCGTGATCGATCCGTGGGAGGGCCCGGTCGAATGGCAGGACGCCCACCCCGCGATCAAGGTCTCGGGTGACCTCGCCTACGTGACCGAGCCGGCGAAGAACGCCGTACACGCGGTCGACCTCACCACCGGCGAGATCGTGAAGAGCGCGACGCTCGAGCAGACGCCGAACGAGATCGCGCTGACGAAGTAACCGCGCCCCTACCGGCCGCCCCGGTCGTACGCCACCTGCAGTGCCGCGCGCACCGCGCGTACGCCGGGGCGGTCGGCGGTTCCGCGGCGCACGGCCGTGAACACCTCGCGCCGCGGCTGGCCGGGAAGACCCACGAGCCGCACGGGCGGGGCCTCGCCCGCGAAGACGAGGTCGGGGATCATCCCCACGGCATGACCGGATGCCACGAGCCGGGCGTGAGCGGTGAGGTCGGCCATCTCGAACCGCACGTCGGGCTCGAACCCGGCGGCCCGGCATTGCTGCGTGGCCCACTGTCGGGCGGCGGTTCCCACCGGTTCCATGACCCACGCGCGCTCGCGAAGGTCTTCGAGGTGCTGCGCGGGGTCGTCGTGCGCGACGGCGAGGCGGATGGCGTCGCGCCCCAGGAGTCCGCGTTCGAGGCCTTCGCGGTGCTCACGCGTGTGCCCGGGGTACTGCTCGGCGACGGCGAGGTCGAAGCCGCGCGCCGCGACCTCGAACAGGCCCTCCTCGGGGGCGAGCTCGGCGACCTCGACGCGCAGCTGCGGCTCGCTCTCGGCGAGGGCGTCGAGGGCCCGGGGGAGAAGGCCGTGCGCGGCGGACTGCATCACGGCCAGGCGCACCGGGGCGAGGGAGGGCCGCATGCGCTCGAGCTCGGCGCGCGCGGCCTCGTCGGCGGCGAGCATGCGCGCGGCGTGGGCGGCGAGGGCGGCGCCCTGCGCGGTGAGGCGCACGCGGCGCCCGTCGGGCTCGAGCAGGGGGACGCCAGCCTCTTTCTCGAGCAGTGCGAGCTGCTGCGAGATGGTCGACGGGCTGTAGGCGAGCGCCTCCGCGACGGCGGCGAGGGTGCCCCGCACCGACAGCTCGTGCAGCAGGCGCAGACGGCGCAGATCGAACATGGCATCCCTTCGACTTCATCGAACAGTATGCGTCAGGAATCATCGCTTTTCTCGAACGGACGCGAGCCCCATGCTGAGAGCATCCGAGGAAGGATCGCCATGTCGCTCACCGATGTCCCCGACACCACGTCCGGCACCACCCCCGCCGCGCTCGTCTCTCCGCACGAGCTCGCCGACGAGGCGATCGCCCTCGTGCGCCGCTGGCTCGCCGAGAGCCGCGACGAGCCCGTCGACGCCGCCGCCCAGCGACTCGCGGGAGTCCTCCGCGACCCGCACGGCCTCGACTTCACCGTCGGCTTCGTCGACGGCGTCGTGCGCCCCGAAGACGTGCGCGTCGCCGCGCGCAACCTCGCCGCGCTCACCCCGCTCATCCCGGGCTTCCTGCCGCTGCACCTCAAGGCCGCGATCCGCCTCGGCGCCTTCGCCGCCCCGATCCTGCCGCAGGTCGTCGTGCCCGCCGCCCGCACGGCGCTGCGCTCGATGGTGCGCCACCTCATCGTCGACGCCACCGACCGCAAGCTCGGCGAGGCCATCACCTCGATCCGGGGCCGGGGCGACGGCATCCGTCTCAACGTGAACCTGCTCGGCGAGGCGATCCTCGGCAAGAAAGAGGCCGCGCGCCGCCTGGCCGGCACCCGCAAGCTCCTCTCGCGCGACGACGTCGACTACGTCTCGATCAAGGTGTCGTCCACCGTCGCCCCGCACACGCCGTGGGCCTTCGACGCCGCCGTCGCCGACGCGGTCGCCGCTCTCCGCCCCCTGTACCGCGTGGCGAAGGAGACGGGGACCTTCCTCAACCTCGACATGGAGGAGTTCAAAGACCTCGACCTCACCCTCGCCGTCTTCGAGACGCTGCTGTCGGAGCCCGAGTTCCACGGCGTCGAGGCCGGCATCGTGCTGCAGGCCTACCTGCCCGACGCGCTCGCCGCGATGATCCGCCTGCAGGAGTGGACCGCCGCGCGCGTGGCATCCGGGGGAGCCCACATCAAGGTGCGCGTGGTCAAGGGCGCGAACCTGCCGATGGAGCGGGTGGATGCCGATGTGCACGACTGGCCGCTTGCCACCTGGCCCTCGAAGCAGGCCACCGACGCCTCGTACAAGGCCGTGCTCGACTACGCGCTGCGCCCCGAGCACACGAAGCACGTGCGCATCGGCGTCGCCGGGCACAACCTCTTCGACGTCGCCCTCGCCTGGCTACTCGCCGAGCGCCGCGGGGTGACCGGCGGCATCGACGTCGAGATGCTCCTCGGCATGGCGACCGCGCAGCAGGCCGTCGTGCGTCGCACGGTCGGCTCGATCCTGCTCTACACCCCCGTGGTGCACCCGCAGGAGTTCGACGTCGCGATCGCCTACCTGATCCGCCGCCTCGAAGAGGGCGCGTCGAGCGAGAACTTCATGTCGGCGGTGTTCGACCTCGACACCCACGAGGCGCTGTTCGCGCGCGAGCGCGACCGCTTCCTCGCTTCGCTCGCCGACATGCCCGGGGGCGTGCCCGCCTCGAACCGCGTGCAGGACCGGTCGGCCGAGGCCGCCTCCGCCCCCACGCACGGCTTCCGCAACACCCCCGACTCCGACCCGGCGATCGAGGCCAACCGTGACTGGTCGCGGGCGATCGTCGCTCGCATGGAGGAGTCGACCCTCGGCGCGCAGACCATCGCCGACCACACGATCACCGACGAGGCCGCGCTGAACGCGCTGATCGAGGACGCCGCGACAGCCGCCGCGGGCTGGCGCGAGCTCGGAGCCGCCACGCGCGCCGAGATCCTGCACCGCGCGGGCGACGCCCTCGAGAAGCACCGCGCCGACCTGCTCGAGGTCATGGGCGCCGAGTGCGGCAAGGTCATCGAGCAGAGCGACCCCGAGGTGTCGGAGGCGATCGACTTCGCCCACTACTACGCCGAGCAGGCGCGCACGCTCGAGACCGTCGACGGCGCGACCTTCACCCCGGTCGGCGTCACCGTCGTCACCCCGCCGTGGAACTTCCCCGTCGCGATCCCCGCGGGCTCGACCCTCGCCGCCCTCGCC
Organism: Microbacterium sp. BH-3-3-3; assembly: GCF_007679045.1. GTDB lineage: Bacteria > Actinomycetota > Actinomycetes > Actinomycetales > Microbacteriaceae > Microbacterium > Microbacterium algihabitans. The sequence continues at coordinate 227,016 of NZ_VEFS01000002.1, forward strand.
GCAGGCTCGGCCGTGGTCATCAAGCCCGCGGGCCTGGCCGAGCGCTCGGGCGCCGTCATGGTGGAGGCGCTGTGGGAGGCCGGCGTCCCGCGCGAGGTGCTGAAGCTCGTGCAGGTGTCGGAGAACGACCTCGGTCGCCAGCTGCTCACCCACCCCGCCGTCGAGCGCGTCGTGCTCACCGGGGCGTACGAGACGGCCGAGCTGTTCCGCTCCTTCCGCCCCGACCTGCCGCTGCTGGCCGAGACGAGCGGCAAGAACGCCGTGATCGTCACCCCGAGCGCCGACCTCGACCTCGCGGCGAAGGACGTCGCGATGTCGGCCTTCGGCCACGCCGGACAGAAGTGCTCCGCGGCATCCCTCGTCGTGCTCGTCGGATCTGTGGCGCGCTCGCGCCGCTTCCGCGACCAGCTCGTCGACGCCGTCACCTCCCTCGAGGTCGGCCTGCCGTGGGACGAGGCCTCCCGCATCGGACCCCTCATCGAGCCCGCGAACGGCAAGCTGCTGAAGGCCCTCACGAGCCTCGAGCCCGGCCAACGCTGGGTAGTCGAGCCGCGCAAGCTCGACGACGAGGGGTCGCTGTGGCGCCCCGGCATTCGTGAGGGGGTGCAGCCCGGCAGCGAGTTCCACCGCACCGAGTACTTCGGGCCCGTGCTCGGCATCATGACCGCCGAGACGCTCGACGAGGCGATCGAGATCGTCAACGCGATCGAATACGGCCTCACCTCGGGTCTGCACGCGCTGGACGAGGCCGAGATCCAGCAGTGGCTCTCGCGCATCGAGGCGGGCAACGTCTACGTCAACCGCGGCACCACCGGCGCGATCGTGCAGCGTCAGCCGTTCGGCGGATGGAAGAAGTCGGCCGTCGGCGCGGGCACCAAGGCCGGCGGACCGCACTACCTCTACGGGTTCGGAACGTGGGCGGATGCCGAGACCTCGGCGCCCCGCACGCCCGACGCCCTCGCCGCCCCGGCGCTGGCCGCCGTGCCCGCGGCCGACCGCGAGTGGGTGGCATCCGCCCTCTCGAGCGACGCCGCCGCCTGGGCCGAAGAGTTCTCGCTGGCCCGCGACGTGACCGGCCTGGAGTCGGAGCAGAACGTGCTGCGCTACGCCGCGGTGCCCGTGACCGTGCGCCTCGAAGACGCCTCGGAGGCCGCGCTGGTGCGCGTGGTCGCGGCGGGCGTCCGCGCCCGCTCGACGGTGACGGTCAGCTCGGCGCGCGAGCTCTCACCCGCCGTGCGCGCGTGGCTCGAGGGCGTGGGCGTTCGGGCCTCGGTCGAGGACGCCGCCGACTGGGGCCGCCGCGCCGCACGTCTGGCCCGCACCGGCGGCCGTATCCGTCTGCTCGGCGGATCGCCCGTGGTGGTGGCCGAGGCGACGAACGGCTCGCCGTCGGTGGCCGTGTACGCCGGCGAGGTCACCCGCGCCGGGCACGTCGAACTGCTGCCGTTCCTGCGCGAGCAGGCCGTGTCGATCACGGCGCACCGCTTCGGCACGCCGCGCCGTTACGAGGTGCCGCCGCTGGTCGGCTGACGACCTCGGCGGACGGGGCTGCACCTTCGGGGGCGGCCCCGTCCGTCGTTTCCGTGGCGGACCGGTGCCGGACTGCCGTCGTGCGGATGCCGCGGGCGACACGCCGGCCCAGGGCGCGGGGCCGCGGCGCGTCGGGGCTGGCGTCCGCACGACGGTCGTCCCCGACGGGTGGGGCCTTTTCGACTGGAGTCGTCGGGGACGTGTCGTCGTCCCCTGCACGGGACCGCCGTCGTGCGGATGCCGCGGGCGACACGCCGCCCCAGGGCGCGGGGCCGCGGCGTGTCGGGCCCCGCATCCGCAGGACGGCGGAGCCCGAGGGGCTCAGGCCGTGCCCGAGGCCGCGACGCGGCGCGCGGCCCGGCGGACCGACTCCGGCACCGGCGTGCCCGCCACCGTCTGCGGTGAGGTGACGGGGTCGCCGGCGACGACCCGCAGCGGCAGCATCCCGGCCCACACGGAGCGATCCTCGCCGTCGTCGTCGACCTCGACGAGCGAGCCCGCGTTGTCTTTCACGCTCGCCTCGGCCAGCGGGATGCGCAGCACCAGGGTCGCGGCGATCTCGCGCGCGGTCATGGGTCGCACGTCTTCGCTGCGCCCCGGCATGAGGTGTTCCGACAGGGTGAGCAGGGCCGCCTCCTTCTCTTCGGGAGGGACGACGGATGCCACGGCGTGCACCACCGCACAGCGATAGCGCATCGAGCTGTCGAACAGGGAGCGGGCGTACTTCAGGCCCATCAGGTGCGTGATCGTCAGGCTCACCGGGGCTCCCGCGGCGATGCGGCGGAAGAAGTCGCTGCCGGTCGAGCCGTGCACGAGGAGGTCGTCGCCGTCGCGACCGATGCCCACCGGAAGGGCGACCGGGCGGTCGTCGCGGACGATCGCGAGGGTGGCGTACAGGGCCGTGTCGACCACGTCGTACAGGGCCGCGCGGTCGGTGCGCTGGTGGTGGGCCCCACGGCGGACGCGCGTCAGGGTGGTGAGCGGGAGATCGGTCATGTCCCCATTGCAGAGCATCCGATGGCCCAGTGCGTAGTCCGGTTCTGCGCCGATTGAATGGACCAGTGACAGAATCGTCGCGTGATCGACGTCGGCAGCCTGGACCGTGGCGCCCCCGCGCCCCTGCACGAGCAGCTCGCCCACAGCCTGCGCGCGTCGATCCTCGCCGGTCGGGTGACCAGCGGCGAGGCGGTCCCCTCGACGCGGGCCCTCGCCGCCGACCTGGGGCTCGCTCGCGGCACGGTGGTCTCGGCCTACGAGATCCTCACGGGGGAGGGGTACCTGACGGCCCGGCCCGGCGGCGGCACCGTCGTCGCCGAGATCGTGCGTCCCTCGGAGCCGCGGTCTCTTCCGGCCGTCGCCGCCGCACCCGAGCCCGCCCCGGCCGTGATCGACCTGCGTCCGGGGCGGCCCGGGACGGCGGGAATCGTCGACGCCGCATGGCGCTCGGCGTGGCGGCGCGCGAGTGCGCTCGAGGTCGCCGCCGACGTGGCCGACGTGCTCGGCGAGCCCGCCCTGCGCCGTCAGATCGCCGCGCACCTCGGCCGCACGCGCGGGCTCGACGTCGCCCCCGACGATGTCATCGTGACGGCGGGGACGAGCGATGCGATGCTGCTCACCGTGCTCGCCCTCGAACCCCGCGGGGCGCGGCTGCGGATCGGCATCGAGAACCCCGGGTACCCCCGCGTGCGGCATCTACTCGGCCGCGTGGGCGTCGAGGCGGTGCCGATCGCGGTGCGACTCGGCGCGGGTCTCGACCTCGACGACATCGAGGCGCGCGACGACCTCGACGCGATGATCGTCACCCCGCACCACCACTACCCTCTCGGCAGTCGGCTGGATGCCGCGGCCCGGGCCCGTCTGCTCGCGTGGGCGGCCCGCACGGGAGCCGTCGTCGTCGAAGACGACTACGACAGCGAGTTCCCCCACGGCCGCGTGCCGCTGCCGCCCTTGCACCTGCTCGATCCCGCGAACGTGGTGCTGATCGGTTCGCTGTCGAAGGTGCTCACCCCGGCCCTGCGCTGCGGGTGGATCGTGGCGACCGGGGCGTGGCGCGAACACCTCGCGGCCGCGCGCGCCGACCTCGATCCGTCCGTCTCGCAGGTGCAGCAGCAGGCGCTGGCCCTGTACCTCGGCGACGGAGCCCTCGCTCGCCACACCGCCCGGCGCCGCCGCGACTACCGCCACCGGCGCCGGCTGATGCTCGAGGCGTTCGCCGGTGTCGAAGGCGTGACGCTCACGGCCACCGACGGGGGATTGCACGCCGTCGTCCTGCTGCCCGGCTCCGCGCGCGAGGCGGAAACCCGCGTGGTCGCAGCGCTCGCGGCCCGCGGCATCGTGGTGGCGCCCCTCGCGGGATACGCGGTGCCGGGAACCGAGACCGAGCTGCCGCCGGGCCTGGTGTTCGGGTACGCCGAGCCCTCGACTCCCGCTCTGATGAGGGCGGTCGAGACGATCATCGCGACCGCCCGTGCGGCGACGAGCTAGCCGCCGAGCATCTCCAGCGCCGCCATCGCCGCGTTCTGCCCGCCGATGCCGCTCACCGCGCCGCCGCGCTGGGCGCTCGACCCGCACATCAGCACCCGCGGGTGAGGGGTCGCGACACCCCACCGCTCGGCCGGCGTCGAGGCGGGCGCCTCGAGCCACGGCCACGACAGCGCCCCGTGGAAGATGTCGCCGCCGGCCATGTTCAGCGCGCGCTCGAGGTCGGTCGTCGTGCGCGCCTCGATGCACAGGCGCCCGTCGGGGGCACGGTGGATGCAGTCGCGCAGCGGCTCGGCCAGCACGGAGTCGAGCGAGGCCTGCGCCGCGGCCAGCAGGCGCGCTCCCGCGGCGACGGGGTCGGTGTCGTCGAGCAGGCGGTGCGGCACCTGCAGGCCGAACATCGTGAGCGTCTGCGCCCCCGACGCCTGCAGCTCCTCGCCGAGGATCGACGGGTCGGTCAGCGAGTGGCAGTAGATCTCGACGGGCAGCGGGTCGGGGACGAGACCTCCGGATGCCGCGGCGTAGGCGGCATCGAGCTGTGTCATGGTCTCGTTGACGTGGAACGTGCCCGAGAACGCCTCCTCCGGCGTCACCGATACGTCGCGCAGGCGCGGCAGGCGCGAGAGGAGCATATTCACCTTGACCTGCGCTCCCTCGGGCTCGTTGCCGCCGATCGTGGCGGAGCCACCGGCCGCGAGCAGGCCGTCGAGCACCGCGCGTCCGACCCCGCTGAGCACGAGGTCGCCGCGGAAGACCTCGGAGCGGTCGGTCATGGTGTGCACCTCGCCGTCGGGGCTGATCGAGACCACCTCGACGCCGGTGAAGATCTCGACACCGAATGAGCGGGCGGCGCGTTCGAGCTCGGCGGTCACGGCGCCCATGCCGCCGACGGGAACGTCCCAGTCGCCCGTCCCTCCGCCGATCACGTGGTAGAGGAAGCACCGGTTCTGCGCGAGCGAGGGGTCGTCCGATGTCGAGAAGGTGCCGATGAGGCCGTCGGTGAGGGCGATGCCGCGTACGAGGTCGCTCTGCAGCGACCGGCGCAGGAGGTCGCCGAGGGGGCGGCTCGTGAGGGCCTCCCACAGCTCGTCGTCGCCGAGACGCTCGCGCACCTCGTCGGCGGTGGGCAGGGGCTCGGTCATGGTCGGGAAGACCGCGCGGCCGAGGGGCGCCAGGCGCTCGCCGAAGGCCGAGAAGCGTTCGGCCTCGGCGGCACCGTCGTCGCCCAGCGCGCGCGTGAACGACGCGGCCGTGGCCTCGGCGTCGTGGGTGTCGACGAGGATCCCGCGCGAGGGGTCCGCCGGGTCGGGCGTGTACGACGAGTACCGCCGGCGCTTCAAGGTGATCTGCAGGCCGAGGTCGTCGATGATCTGCTGCGGCAGCAGGCTCACGAGGTACGAGTAGCGCGACAGGCGGGCGTCGACTCCGCGCCAGGGTCTCTCCGACACGGCGGCTCCGCCCACGGCATCCGCCCTCTCGATCACCGCCACGCGGCGCCCGGCGCGCGCGAGATAGGCCGCGGAGACCAGGGCGTTGTGCCCGCCCCCCACGATGACGACGTCGTACTGGCGAGAATCCGAGGCGGTCATGAGCCCACGCTAACGACGGCGAAGAAATCGGCCGAGGGGGTGGCGCAGTAGCGTGGATGCCATGACCTCTCCCGCGGATCTGCTCGAGCTCGCCACGCGTATCGCCCGGGAGGCCGGCGAACTGGCCCACCGTCGCCGCCGGGAGGGGGTGACGGTCGCCGCCACCAAATCGGCCGCCGCCGACATCGTCACCGCCGCCGACCGCGAGGTCGAGGCGTTCATCCGTGCGGAGCTCGCGCGCGAGCGGCCCGACGACGGGTTCTTCGGCGAGGAGTCGGGCGCCGAGAAGGGCACGAGCGGCATCACGTGGGTCGTCGACCCGATCGACGGCACCGTCAACTACGCCTACGGCATCCCCGCATGGGCGGTCAGCATCGCCGCGGTCGAGGGCACGGCCGAGACCGCGTCGTGGACGGCGCTCGCCGGGGCCGTCTTCAACCCGGTCACGGGGGAGCTCTTCACCGCGTCGCGCGGCGGGGGAGCGTGGCTCGGCGACCAGCGCCTGTCGGTCAGCGAGGTCGGACCCGCCGGTGGTCTCGTCGCGACCGGCTTCGGCTACGACCCCGAGACGCACGGACCCGCCCTGGCCCAGTTGTCGCGCGTCATGCCGATCGCGCGCGACGTGCGCCGCATCGGTGCGGCCTCGCTCGATCTGGCCTCGGTGGCCGCAGGGCGGGTCGACGCGTACTACGAGCGCGGCACCCACCCGTGGGACCACGCGGCGGGCGCCCTGCTGGTCGAAGAGGCCGGCGGCACGGTCGGCGGCGCGCCGGGCGGGCGTCCCGGCAACGGCATGGTCATCGCGGCAGGGCCCGGATTCTTCGGTCGCCTCGAGCCGCTGCTCGATTACGCGAGGTGAGTCGGGCACCTTTCATGGCATTCACAGACCCGTCGGGGTAGGGTGTTTACCAGTTCGTTATCTTCCGCAACCCGAACCTGCGGAGATGGTCAAGCCCCGAAGCCCGAAGCCGTCGCGCCTGCGACACGACACGAGAGCCCCTTCCGCGTTGCCGTCTGAAGCCTCCGAGACTGAGCCCGCCGTCACCCGACGGTCTCGTCGCCCCCTCCCCGCCAGCGCCCCCGATGCAGAACCCCGGCTCACTCGAGCCGAGATGCGTCGCCGGGCAGCGAGCGTCGCCACCCTCGACGCCCCGGCCTCCGCCGACCAGAAGGCGGCCGATCCGGCCCCCGTCGACGCCGAGTCCGCGAGCCAGCCCGCGATGGTCGAGGCCGTCGCCGCCGCCGTCGTCGAGACGGTGATCGCCGCCACGATCGAGCCGACCCTCCCCGCGTCCGACGCCCTCGTCGAGAAAGCGGATCCCGCCGATGCGCTCGAGGTCACCGTCGTCGAGGAGCACCGCTCCGATGACGTCGCCGTGATCCTGCAGAGCGCCGACAGCGACGCCGCGACCACGCCGGTCAGCCTCCCGACCTCGCCGATCACGCTCCCCGTCTCGCGCCGCTCGCGCCGTCGCCCCGTCGCCGACGCCGTGATCATCGACTCCGCCGTCGACGCTTCGGTCGCCGACTCCGAGCCCGTCGAGACTCCGGATGCCGCTGAGCCCGAGGTCGCGGCCTCCGTCTCGGCCCCCGCCGACGACGTCGCCGACGAATTCGCTTCGGCGGCCCGCCTGTTCGCCTTCACCGGCGAGACCCCCACCCAGCAGGCCGCGCCGGTCGCCCCGGCCGCCGAGCCGGTGTCGGAGGGCCTCCCCGCCGCTGCGGCTCCCCGCTCGCGCCGCACCGCCCGTCGCATCGCCGCGACCTCGTTCTCGGTCGGCGTCATGGGCGTCGTGGGTCTGCTCACCGTCGGCATGACCATGCCGGTCAGCGCTCTCGCGTCGGCGGCCGGCACCGACAATGTCGCCGCCCCCGAGGTCGCGACCACGCGTCTCGCCGTCGCCGGCGACGTCGCGGCATCCGGTGCGAACGACATCCAGGCCTACGTCGCGCCCGCCCAGGCGCAGTCGGCCGCGGTCGACCGTGCCGATGACGGATACTCCGCCACCACGTACACCAAGATGGCGCTCGACTCGGGCATCACGCGGCCCTCCGACTTCTACACCAACGACCCGACGGCGCCCATCCAGTGGCCCTTCGCCGTGGGTGTGTCGATCTCGTACGGCTTCGGCATGCGCGACGGCGGCTTCCACGAGGGCGCCGACTTCGTCCCCGGTGAAGGCTCGCCCGTGCAGGCCATCGCCGACGGCACCGTGCGCATCGCCACCGAGCAGGGCGGCGCCTTCGGCGTCACCGTGCTGATCGACCACGAGATCGACGGACAGCTCGTCTCGAGCCGCTACGGCCACATGCAGTACGGCTCGCTCCAGGTCACGCAGGGCGAGAAGGTGCACGTGGGCCAGTTCCTCGGCCGCACCGGCAACACCGGACGCTCGTTCGGTGCGCACACCCACGTCGAGATCCTGCAGAACGGCACCACGCCGATCGACCCGATCGCGTGGCTGCGTCAGCACGCCGGAGGGTGACCCTCGATTCGTGTGAGAGTGTCGCGATCTGATATTCTCTTCTAGTTGCCCGGAGCGATCCGGGTACGCCCCGATAGCTCAGTGGCAGAGCACTTCCATGGTAAGGAAGGGGTCGTCAGTTCAATCCTGACTCGGGGCTCAAGGCATCCACTTCTGAATACCGGATGCCGTGCGGCGGGGTAGCTCAGTTGGTGAGAGCGCACGACTCATAATCGTGAGGTCGCGGGTTCAAGCCCCGCTCCCGCTACGGATGAAGCCCCGGTCGCCCGGGGCTTTTTCATTGCCTCGGCGCGTGCTCGGGCGTCGGTCGCGGACACAACCGCGGGATGTTCGCCGGACACGCCGCCGCGGTCGCCGCGTGGCGGCGTGTCGTCGATGATCCCCGCGGTTGTGCGCGCGGTATGACGTGTGGCGGCGGCGAACGGTCGATGTTCCCCGCGGTCGTGTGCTCCCGCCCGGCCCGCGCGGCGCCGGGCCCGGCCTCAGGCCATCGTGTCGAGGATCCCGACCAGGTCGTCGAAGGTCGTGCGCGGGTTGAGGATCGCGAAGCGCGCGTTGACGCGGCCCGCGTGGCTCGACGGCGTGACGAACGCGTGCTGGTCGTCGAGCAGGCGGGCCGACCAGCGGTCGTAGTCGGGCTTGTCCCATCCCACGCGCTCGAAGACGACGACGCCGAGTTGCGGGCGTCGCACCAGCGCGACCTCGGGGCGGCGCTCGATCTCGTCGGCGATGCGTTCGGCGAGGTCGATGGCGGCCGTGATGGCTTCGCGGTACACGGCGGCGCCGTAGGTGGCGAGCGAGAACCAGAGGGGGAGTCCGCGCGCGCGGCGGGTCAGGTGCGCGGCGAAGTCGGACGGGCTCCAGTCGCTTGTCTCGGTGAGGGTGTCGAGGTACTCGGCGTGCTGCGTGTGCGCGCGGCGACCGAGCTCGGGGTCGCGGTAGATCAGGGCGCACGCGTCGAACGGCGCGAAGAGCCACTTGTGCGGGTCGACGACGAGGGAGTCGGCGTGCTCCACCCCGGCGAAGCGGTGCCGGGCGCGGGGCGACAGCATGCCCGTCAGGCCGTAAGCGCCGTCGACGTGCAGCCACGCGTCGGTCCCCTCGATGGCGAGGGCGATGTCGGCGATGTCGTCGACGATGCCGAAGTTGGTCGAGCCGGCCGTCGCGACGACGGCGAAGACGCTCTCGCCGTACTCGTCGAGGGCCGCGCGCACGGCATCGCCGCGCAGCACGCCGTCTTCGCCCACGGGCACGCCGACGACCTCGACGTCCATCACCCGCGCGGCCGAGGCGATCGAGGAGTGCGCCTCGACGCTGCAGACCACGCGCCACGCGTCGGGGCGCGGCGTGCCGGCATCCGCGAATCGATCCCGAGCGGCCTCGCGCGCTGCGACGAGCGCCGACAGGTTGCCGAGGGTGCCGCCCTGCACGAACACCCCGCCCGCTCCGGCGGGCAGGCCGAACTCGGCGGCGAGCCAGCGCAGCACCTCGTTCTCGGCGTGCACCGCGCCCGCACCCTCGAGCCACGATCCGCCGTACAGGGCGCTCGCCGACACGACGAGGTCGAACGCGGCCGCCGCCTTCGTCGGCGCGCTCGGGATGAACGACAGGTACCGCGGGTCGTCGGTCGTGATGCAGGCCGGCGCCAGCACGTGCTCGAACACCCCGAGGGCCTTGCGCGCGCCGATGCCGGCCTCGTCGATCGTGCGACCTGCCAAACGTGTGAGCTCGGCGGCGGGGAGGGGCTTGTCGAGAGGGGTGTCCTCCGACAGCAGGCGGGTGCGGGAGTAGTCAAGCACCATGTCGACGATCGCGCGCGTCTCGTCGGTGACCTCGTGCATGCGGCCGGGAGTGCTGTTGGTCATCGGGGTTCTCCGGGTGTGGGGGCGCCGATCGCATGATCGACAGAAGGAGCGTAGCGACCGCTGCGCGTGCCCGGCGATCGCGGACCGCGTCGGCGGCGGCGCCGCTTCGGGGAATGCTGCAGCGCGAGGATCCTTCCGATCGTCGAATCGTCCATGTCGGGTGGGCGATCGTCCTCTGATCACGCGCCTGGGCCCCAGTAGCGTGAGCGAGGAACATCCCGCCCGGTCGCGCGACCGGCGATCAATGGAGATAAGGAACGCGGATGACGAAGAAGACAGTTCGCATGAGCGCGACCGGGGTGGTCGGAGCGGCCATCGCCGTCCTGGCCCTGGCCGCCGTGACCGCCTGCAGCTCGGGCATGGAGACCGCGTCACCCGACTCGGGCGCCGCCGCCGGCCCGAAGGACGGCCCCCTCACGATCGCCTTCCTGCAGAAGCAGGGCGATCAGCAGTACTTCATCGACGAGGCGAACGGCGCCAAGGAGGCCGCGCAGGCGGCGGGGGACGTCACGATCAACGCCGTCGACCTCGGCACCGACTCGAACAAGGCCATCTCCGAGGTGGAGGCGGCGATCGCCCAGCAGGTGGACGGGATCATCATCGTCGTCCCCGACCAGCAGATCGGCCCCCAGGTCATCCAGCTGGCGAAGGACGCCGGCATTCCGATCATGGCGGCCGACGACACGATCGAAGACGCCGCGGGCAACGCTGCGCCGTTCTCGGGCTTCGACGGGACCTCGATGGGCGAGAAGGTCGGGGCCGAAGCCGCCCGGCTGTACGAGGAAGCCGGATGGACCGCGGCGAACACCCGCATCCTGTCGGCATACAAGCAGGACCTCACCGTCTGCCAGCAGCGCGTCGACGGCGCGAAGAGCGCCTTCACCGAGGCGATCTCCGACGGCCCCGAGGTGATCGACGTCGGCACCGACAACTCGGCGACCGACGCGCAGGACAAGGCCGGCGCCGTCATCACGGCGAACGCCGGAGTGACCAACTGGGTCGTGTGGGGCTGCAACGACGAGAGCGAGACGGGCGTCGTGACGGCCCTGCAGAACTCGGGCGTCGCCGCCGACAACATCATCGGCGTCGGCCTGGGCGCCTACCTGACCTGCAAGGACTGGAAAGCCGGTCAGCAGACGGGCAACAAGGCCGCGCTGTTCATCTCGGGCGTCGAGGTCGGCAAGGCCGCCGCGAACTCGATGATCGACCTGCTGCGCAACGGCACCGCCCTGCCGCCCCAGTCGATCGCCAACACCGAGATCGTCGACGCGAGCAACTGGGAAGCCAAGGGCGTCGTCTGCACCTGACCCGACGACGGATGGAGGCGGCGGAGCGCCGCCTCCATCACCGGTGCCACGACGACGTGAGAAGAGGACGACGGTGAGTCAGGAAAGCATCGCGCTGCGCGCGGCGGGGATCTCGAAGAACTTCGGCCCGGTCCATGCCCTCCGGGGAGTGGAAGTGGAGCTGCGGTCGGGAGAGGTCACCGCGCTCATGGGGGAGAACGGTGCGGGGAAGTCCACCCTGCTCAAGATCCTGAACGGCGACTACCGTCCCGACGGCGGCAGCCTCGAGATCGACGGGAGGCCCGTCGAGTTCTCCGACCCCTCGGACGCGCGACGAGCGGGCCTACGCGTCATCGCCCAGGAACCGGAGATCATCGCCGCGGTCTCCGTCGCCGAGAACATCTTCGTCGGCGACCTCGGGGGAGTCGGCTTCAACCGACGCGCCCTCATCGAGCGCACGCGTACGGAGCTGCGCCGCTGGGGGTTCGATCGGGCCCTGCGCGCCGACGCCCTCGGCTCCGACCTCTCGCCCGCGCAGAGGCAGCTCGTGGAGATCATGCGTGCGGTCGTCAGCCGCCCGCGCATCATCTGCTTCGACGAGCCCACCTCCTCACTCGGCGACGAGGAAGTGGCGCTGCTCTTCTCCCTCATCCGACAGCTCCAGGACGACGGCGTGGCGGTGGCGTACGTGTCCCATCGCATGGCCGAGATCTTTCAACTCGCCGACAGGATCACGGTGCTGCGCGACGGCGCCTTCGTCGGGACCAAGCGGGTCTCGGAGACCGATCACGACGACCTCGTGCGCATGATGGTGGGCCGCGACCTCGAGAAGTTCTTCCACCGCGACCGTGCCGCCCTGGGCGAGACGGTGCTCGAGCTCATCGGCGTCGGCAACGAGCACGTCACCGACGTCGATCTCACCGTGCGGGCCGGAGAGGTCGTCGGGGTCGCCGGCCTCGTCGGCGCCGGCCGCAGCGAGCTCATGAAGACCATCGCGGGCGACTACCCCGCGACCGCGGGCCGGATCGTCGTCTCGGGCGAGGTCCGTAGCATCCGCCAACCCTCCGACAGCATCCGCGCCGGCATCGGCTTCGCGCCCGAGGAGCGGAAGGCCGAGGCCCTGCTCCTGCAGAGGTCGGTGCGCGACAACGCGGCCCTGGTCGTGCTGAAGTCTCTCGCCCGCTGGATCTTCGTGCGCGGTCGTGCCGAACGCGCGCTCGCCCAGGAGTACATCCAGAGGCTGCGGATCCGCACCCCCTCCTCCGAGCAGCTGGTGGGCAACCTGTCGGGCGGCAACCAGCAGAAGGTCGTGCTCGCACGGTGGCTCGCGACGAAGCCCCGACTGCTTCTGCTCGACGAACCCACCCGCGGCATCGACGTCGGGGCGAAGTCGGAGATCTACGCGATCATCGACGAACTCGCCCACCAGGGTGTCGCCGTCATCGTCGTCTCGAGCGAGCTCCCCGAGATCCTCGGCGTCTCCGATCGCATCTACGTCATGGCCGACGGGCGCATCGCCGGCGAGCTGGACCGCGAAGACGCCACCGAGGAGCGCATCCTCGCGCTCGCGATGAACGACATCTCCGCATGACCTCCTCACCCCGAAGGGACCCCTCCGTGTCTACCGCCCCCCTCGCGCCGGCTCGCGCGGACGCACCCGAGACCCACACCGTCTCCCCGGCCAAGCGCTTCGTCGCGACGGTCGGCGTGCAGAACATCTCGCTGATCATCGCCATCGCGTTGGTCGTCGCCGTCATCGGCATCCAGAATCCGCTCTTCTTCACCATCGCGAACCTCCGCGTGATCGGGACGGCGGTCGCCATCGTGGGCCTGCTGGCGGTCGTGCAGACGATCGTGATCATCCTCGGCGCGCTCGACATCTCGGTCGGATCGATCGCGGGACTCACCTCGGTGACCTCGGCGATGCTGTTCACCGCCACGTCGTCCGCTCTGGTCGGGGTGGTCGGCGCGGTCGCCATCGGCGTGGTCTGCGGTCTCGTGAACGGCTGCATCATCGTGTTCGGCCGCGTGAACCCCGTGATCGCGACCCTCGCGACCCTCGCGGCGTTCAAGGGCGTCGCCCAGCTGATCTCGGACGGTCGCGCGCAGGGCTACACCGGGGCCGACCCGTTCTTCGTGTTCCTCGCCCGCGGAGCGGTGCTCGGCGTGCCGACGCTCATCTGGGTGCTGGTCATCGTCGCGGTCGTCGCCCACCTCGTGCTGCGGTACACGACCATCGGTCGCAACATCTACGCGGTGGGCGGCAACAACATCGCCGCCCGCCTCGCTGGCATCAACATCAACCGGTACATCATCGGGGTCTACATGGTGACCGGCGCCGTCGCGGCCATCGCCGGCGTGCTCATCACCGCCCGAACCGGCTCGGGTCAGCCGATCTCCGGCTCCGAGGGGCTCGAGCTGCAGGCGATCACGGCCGCCGCCCTCGGCGGTGCCGCGCTCAAGGGCGGCAAGGGCGCGACCGCCGGAACGATCCTCGCGGTGATCCTGCTCGGCGTGCTCACCAACGGCATGACGCTGCTGGGCGTGAACACGTTCTGGCAGAACGTCGCGCAGGGCACGCTGCTCGTGATCGCCGTGGTCATCCAGCAGCTCCGCTCCGGCGAGCGTCGCATCGGGATCCCCGGCTGACGCCGACGGATGCCGAGTCCCGATCTATCCCTTGTGCTGCGAACGATAGGTGGAGGGGTTGACGCCGTGCATGCGCCGGAAATGACGCGAGAAGTACAGCGGGTCCGCGTACCCCACCGCCACCGCCACGTCGGCGATGGGCATCGTCGTGGTGTCGAGCAGGGTCCGGGCCCGGCTCATGCGCAGCGATGTGTGGAAGGCACCCGGTCCGCCGCCGGTGGCCTGGTGGAACAGCGCGCTCAGATGCGAGGGGGAGACGCCCACGATGGCGGCCAGCTCCGGCACCGAGATGGCACCTTCCACGCGGGCCTCGAGGTAGCGCATGGCGCGCTCCAGGGGCGAGCCGGTCGCGGGGAGCCGGCTGTCGGCGGCGAGTCGCGTCAGCAGGTGCCAGGCGATTCCGGATGCCGCGAGCAGGTGGATCGGCGAGGGCCGCTGCTCCATCGTCTCGACGAGCTCGTCGAACAGCGCGGCGATGCGGTCCACCGACTTCAGCACCACGACCGGCTGTTGCGCGCGGAGCACCGAACCGATCAGATCGGCCACGTCGGCACCGCGGACGTGCATCCACCAGATCGTCCACGGATCCGTGTCGGACGCCGCGTAGTGGTGGCTGACGTAGGGCGGGATGATCGCGCACCCGGAGGCGTCGAGGGCGAAGCTCTGGCCGTCCACGGTCACCGTGCCGCTGCCCGCGACGCAGAGGATCACGATCGTCTCCGACGTGCCGTGCGCCCGCCGGCGGCGATGGCGCCGCGCGCGGGGGAAGTAGCCCGCGTCGGTGACGAGGAGCTGCCGCGTCCCGGCGCGACCGATGGCCTCTTCGACGAGGGGACGCGGCACCACGCACAAGCGCTGGTTCGCGAAACCCTCCATCAGTCCCGAGACGTCGTCGCCCTCCGGCGCAAGGGCGATCGGCCCCGACTCACTCATGTGGAACACCCTATTGCTCGCCGAGGAGGCGTCCGATGACCATGCACCCCGAGACCTCCACCGCGCCCGGGCCGGCCGAGATCGAGCTCCCCGACGCCCCGAGCGCCCTGCGCGACGAGCTGGCCGAGGGGCGGGCGATCGCGTGGGACGAGCCGCTCACCATCCGCACGTACGACGCCCACGAGCCCAGTGAGTACCCGATGTTCCTCGACCATCGCGTGTACCAGGGCTCTAGCGGCAAGGTCTATCCGCTGCCGTTCATCGAGCGGGTGTCGGACGAGCCGCGGGCGCGGCAGTGGCAGGCCGTGCATCTGGAGAACGAGTACCTCCGTCTCGTGGTCCTCCCCGAGCTCGGCGGTCGCATCCACGTGGCCTACGACAAGACCACCGACTACGACTTCTTCTATCGCAACAACGTCATCAAGCCCGCCCTCGTCGGCCTCGCCGGCCCGTGGGTCAGCGGCGGTGTCGAGTTCAACTGGCCGCAGCACCATCGACCGGCGACCCACCTGCCCGTCGAGACGTCGATCGAGCACGGTGACGACGGCTCGGTCATCGTATGGTGCGCTGACCACGACCCCTTCACGCGCATGGCCGCGCAGCACGGCGTGCGGATCCGCCCCGGCAGCACGGTCGTGGAGGTCGCGGTGCGCCTGCACAACCGCACGAGCGAGCGTCAGACCTTCCTCTGGTGGGCGAACGTCGCCGCTCGGGTCAACGACGACTACCAGTCGTTCTTCCCCGAGGACGTGCGCTACGTCGCCGATCACGCGCGTCGTGCTCTGACGGCGTTCCCCCGCGCGGACCGGCCCTACTACGGTGTCGACTACGCCGCGCTCGCCGCGGCCGCGCCCGAGGCGGTCCCGGCGGCCGACCGCATCGACTTCTACCGGAACATCCCCGTGCCGACCTCGTACATGATCGTCGACTCGGAGGACGACTTCTTCGGCGGGTACGACCACGGCGCGGGGGCGGGCTTCGTCCACTGGGCGGAGCGCCGCATCTCACCCGGAAAGAAGCAGTGGACGTGGGGAGACGCTCCCTTCGGCCACGCCTGGGATGCGCAGTTGACCGACGAAGACGGTCCGTATGTGGAGTTGATGGCGGGCGTCTACACCGACAATCAACCGGATTTCAGCTGGCTCCTGCCGGGCGAGACGAAGACGTTCTCGCAGTACTGGTATCCGATCCCCGCCCTGGGACCCGCCCATCAGGCGACCCCCGACGCCGCGGTGCACGTCGACCGCGCCGAGGGGGTGCGAGCGGTCTTCGCCGTGACGTCGCCGCAGCCGGCGGCGGTGATGCGCATCGTCGTGAACGGCCGTGTCGTGGCGGAGCGGCGGGCGGATCTGCATCCGGGAACCGTCGAGGAGATCGTGTGGGAGGGGCCCGCCGAGGGAGCGCTCGAGGTCGAGCTGCGCTCGGCGGACGGGGTGAGCCTCGTGCGGTGGACGCCCTCGATGGTCGACGACGCCGAACCGTGGGTGGCCGACGAACCCCCGCTCCCCGCGCAGATCGACACCGTGGAGGAGCTGTACCTCACGGGTCTGCACCTGAGCCAGTTCCGGCATCCGACGCGCTCTCCGCTCCCGTACTGGGAGGCGGCCCTCGACCGCGATCCCGGCGACGTGCGCGTCAACCTGGCGCTGGGCGACGCGCGATACCGCTCGGGCGAGTACGCCGAGGCGCTCCGGCACGTCGAGACCGCCGTGAGTCGGCTCACGCGTCGCAACGCGAACCCGACGGATGCCGAGGCCTTCTACCTCGGGGGGCTGATCCTGCAGCGACTGGGGCGGCCCATCGACGCGGAGCGCGCCTTCGGAAAAGCCGGATGGGACGGCACGTGGGCGGCGGCCGCCGGCTTCGAGCTGGGGTCGTCGCTCGCGCGCCGGGGTCGTACCCGGGCGGCCCTGCGGGTTCTCGATTCGCTCGACGGGGTCGCAGCGTACGACAGCCGTCGAGAGGTACTGCGGGCCGTGCTCCTGCGCCGCGCGGAGCGGGCGACCGAGGCCGACCTCGTCCTGCGCGAGGTGCTCGCGGTCGAGCCCCTGAACCCCACCGCGCGGCACCTCTCGGGCGCGCCCGGTACGGACGACCCCGGTCTGCTGCTCGACACCGCCCTCGACCTCCTCCATCTGGGCGAGGTGGACGACGCTCTCGGAGTCCTCGCCCGGGTCGTGGCCCTCCCGGTCTGCCCGGCGGGGAACGTCATCCCCCTCGCGCACTATCTCGCCGCGGCCGCTCTCCACGAGCGGGGCGAGACCGATGCGGCCGCCGCGGCGCGATCGGCGGCCCGCCGCAGTGATCTGACGTGGGCGTTCCCGCACGGACTCGCCGCGTTCGACGCCCTCGGCGCCGCGATCGCGGCGGACGACTCCGACGCTGTCGCCCGCTTCCTTCTCGGCAACTTGCTCTACGGTCAAGGACGGCGCGAGGACGCCTTGGCGCGGTGGCGCGAGGCGATCGAGCGGGGCCTTCGCGACGTGGTGCTGCTGCGCAACGCCGCGATCGCGGAGTTCACCGTCGCCCGCGACGACGACGCGGCGTGGAACCTCTACGAGGAGGCGACGCGGACCGCCCCCGACGACGCGCGGCTGCTCTTCGAACGCGATCAGCTGGCGGCCAAGCTGGGGCACTCGACGGCCGATCGTCTCGCCGTGCTCGACGAACGGCGCGAGGTCGTGCTGACCCGCGACGACCTCACCATCGAATACGTCACGCTGCTGACCTCCGAGGGACGTGCGGGGGAGGCACGCGGCATCCTGCTCGGTCGGGCCTTCCACCCGTGGGAAGGGGGCGAGGGGCGCGCGCTGGCCGCGTGGGACCAGACCAACGCCGCGCTCGGTCTCGCGCCCGCCGACCCGCCGCCGTCTCTGGGCGAGGCGCGCCCGCGCTACGTCGCTCCCGCCGCCGTCCGCGACGACGGGGTCACCGACTACTTCGCGACGAGCCTGCCCGAGCTGCTGCTGTTCCACCGCGAGGACGAGAGGGGATGATCGACGACGTCGTTCTGACGGCGGGGCACTACGAGGCCGTCGTCACCCCGTTCGGCGCCGCGCTGCGCTCCGCGCGACGTCGGGGTCGCAACCTCATCGCCGAGCGGCCGCCGGGGTTCGACCCGTCGATGAGGGGAGCGGTGCTCGCGCCGTGGCCGAACCGGACGGCGGACGGTCGTTACGAGTTCGACGGACGGACGCACGAGCTGGGGATCACCGAACCGACGACCCGGACGGCCGTGCACGGCCTCGTGACGCGAACGCTGTTCGACGTCGCCGCGCGGACCGATCGATCCGCCGTGCTGAGCACGGTGATCGATCGACCCTCGGGCTACCCCTGGCGGGTGCGACTGGAGGTCTCGATCGTCGTGTCCGAGGAGGGCGTCGAGCAACGGATCACCGCGACGAACGAGTCGGAGGAGCGCGCCCCCGTCGGGCTCGGAGCGCACCCCTCCCTGGTCGCAGGTCCTGCGGTGCCGTCGGCGATCGACCGGTGGGTCCTCACGGTCCCCGCCGACGAGGTGATGATGGTGTCGGACGACAGGATGCTGCCCATCGGTCGGGTGCCGGTCGAGGGAACGCCGTTCGACCTCCGCCGCGCTCAGCCGATCGGGGCGCGCGTCGTCAACAACGCCCTGACCGCGCTGCGACAGGACGACGAGGGGCTCGTCCGGGTCTCTCTCGTCGATCCGGCCGACGGGACGGGCGTCGAGCTGCGGGTCGACGGCAGCTCGCCCTGGCTGCAGGTCTACACCGCCGACCACGGACCCGCGGGGGAGTACCGGCACGCGGTGGCCGTCGAACCGTCGACCTGTCCACCCGACGCCCTCCGCTCCGGGGTGGATCTGCGCCTGCTCGAGCCCGGTCAGTCGACGTCGCTGTGGTGGGAGCTTCGCGCTCTCTGAGCTCCGAAGCCCTCCCCCTTCGCTCGCGGGCATAGGCTCAGCGCATGTCGATCGCCGCGGGTCACGGCGGCGGGTCCCACCCCGCCCCGATCTTCGGCGACCACTCCTACCGGTCCGAGCTCTATCAGTGACGCGGGTGTCGTTCTTCGCCACCCCTCACTGATCGGATCGCCATGACCACCCGTACCTACCCCACCCCTCCCGCGCCCGGCCTCGAATGGGCCGACGCGCACATGCCCCTCACCCGCGAGGCCGTCCGCGAGCTCGCGCCGGTGTTCGACGGCCTGCGCATCGCGATGTGCCTGCACATCGAGCCGAAGACGGCGGTGCTCGTGCGCCTGCTCGTCGAGGCCGGAGCACAGGTCTCGCTCACCGGTTCTCCCGGGACCACCCGCGAAGACACCGTCGCCGACCTGCGGGATCGCGGTGTCACCGTGCACGCCGCCCGCGACGACGACGCCCCGCGCGTCGCCGCGGTGCTCGCGAGCGACCCGCACCTCATCCTCGACAACGGCGGCGACCTGTTCCGCGGCGTGCTCGACGGTCACCCCGCCAAGCACCTGCGCGGCGGGACCGAAGAGACGACGACCGGCGGCATCGTCCTGCGCCGTCGCGAGCACGAGGTGCGGCATCCGATCCTCGTCATCAACGACAGTCCGCTGAAGCTCTTGGTCGAGAACCGCTTCGGCGTCGGCCAGTCGGTGGTGCAGGCGTTCATGAGCGCGACGAACCTCATGATCCCCGGCTCGCGGGCGACGGTCATCGGGTTCGGTCCGTGCGGGCGGGGGACCGCGCACACCCTGCGCCAGCTGGGTGCCGTCGCGACGGTGGTCGACACGGATCCCTACCGCGCCCTCGAGGCGTCGCTCGAGGGGTTCATCGTCGCCGGGCTCGACGAGGCGCTCGCGCAGGCCCGGTTCGTCTTCCTCGCCACCGGGGCACCCGGGGTGCTCGGGGCCGCGCAGATCGCGCACCTCCCGCACGGCCTCATCATCGCCGGGGTCGGTCATCACCCGTGGGAGATGGATCTGGCCGCGCTCGGCCGGCCCGTCGCCACCGAGGGATTCCACGCGACCTACGCCCTGCCCGGCGACCGCGCGGTGCACGTGATCGCCGACACCAACATGGTCAACCTCGTCGCGGGGCTCGGCAATCCGATCGAGGCGATGGACCTCGGGCTGACGCTGCAGGCGCGCTCGTTGGCCGCCGTCGCGCGGGGCGAGGTCGCCACCGGGGTGCACCCCGTTCCGGATGCCGTGGACCGAGGGATCGCCGAGGCCTTCCTGCGTCTGCGCACGGCGAACTGAGTCGCGGCGCCTCGTGACGGCATCCGCCCCCGCTCCCGACCCGCGTCGATGGCGTGCGCTCTCGGTCATGCTGATGGGGCAGTTCGCCGCCCTGCTCGACGTCAGCGTGACCAACGTCGCCCTGCCGTCGATCGGGCGCTCGACCGGGGCGGATGCCAGCGAACTCCAGTGGATCGTGACGGGGTACGTGCTCGCGTTCGCGCTCGTGCCGGTGATCGGCGGACGACTGGGTGACGGGTGGGGGCGGCGGCGCATCTTCACGATCGCCGTGCTCGGGTTCGTGATCGCGAGCGCCGCGGTCGGTCTCGCACCGAACGCGGGCCTGCTGATCGCGGCGCGGGTGGTGCAGGGGCTGTTCGGCGGCATGATGGGGCCGCAGGTCTCGGGCTTCATCCAGAACGCGTTCCCGGCGTGGGAGCGGGGCCGGGCCTTCGGGCGCCTGGGACTCACGGTCGGCGCGGGCACCGCCCTCGGCCCGGTGATCGCGGGGCTGCTGATCTCGGCGGGCGGAACGGAGATCGGCTGGCGCCTGGTGTTCTTCATCAACGTGCCGGTCGGTGTCGCCGCGGTGCTGCTCGCCCGACGGTGGGTTCCCGCCGACGAGCCCGTGGCCGCGGCATCCGGTCAGCGCGTCGACGTGCTCGGGGCGGTGCTGCTGGGCGCCGGCGTGCTGTGTCTGCTGTTCCCGATCGTCGAGACCGGTCAGGGCGGGGGCCCGCTCATGCTGCTCCTGCTGATTCCGGCGGCGGTCTTCCTGTTCGGGCTCGTGCGGCACGAGGCGCGTCTGGCGAGGGCGGATGCCGGGCCCCTTCTCGACCTGCGCCTGTTCCGCGTGCGCTCGTTCGTCACGGGCGTCGTGTTCGCGATCGTCTTCTTCTGCAGCAACACCGGCATCCCCCTCGTGCTCGCGCTGTACTACCAGGACGGACTCGGCTTCACCGCGCTGCAGTCGGGCCTCGGCGTCACGGCGTACGCGATCGGATCGGTGGTCGGCGCACCCGTCGCCGGTCGATTCGTCTCGCGGGTGGGGCGCCCGCTGCTCGTGGGCGCGGTCGCGGTCTTCACGACCGTCACGGTGATCCTCGGCGTGCTGGTGCAGACGGCGGCCGACGCGACCGATCCGGTCACCGTGATCCTGCGCCTGTGCGTGCCGCTGTTCGTGCTCGGCGTCGCGGGCGGCGCGATCGTCACGCCCAACCAGACGCTGACCCTCGCCGACGTCGACCCCCGACGCGGCGGGGTCGCCGGGGGCGTCGTGCAGACCGCGCAGCGCGTGGGATCGTCGATCGGCCAGACCGTGCTGGGCACGAGCTTCGTGCTCGCCGTCGGGACCGCGGCCCGTGCGGGCGGTTCGGGTACTCCGGCACCGGATGCCGTTCCCTTCGCCGACGCGCTCACCCTCGCCCTCTCGGTGTCGGTGGTGTTCTCGGGGGCGGCGATGCTGCTCAGCGCGATCGAGGTGCGGCGCCACCGCGAGCGGTAGGCGGCCGGTAGCGCTTCGCCGCGCTCGGGCGGAACGCTCTCGTGCGCGTCAGGGGTGGGTTCCGAGGTGATTCCCCTGTTTCGCCGCGTTGCCGGGCGGTGAAGCGGCTCCCGCCGCGTCTCGGTGGTGGCGTCCGCGGGAGTGCAGCGGGCCCCGGACGGCGTCGGGTCGGACCCTACCCTGACGGGGCGTACCGACCGATCGGTGCGATGCGCCACCCGAATCCCGCACTCGACCCGCATCGGAGCCTCATGCGATCACTCGCGTCCTCGCGCGCACGCTGGTCCGCCCTCTCGGCGACCGTCCTGACGTCCGCGCTCGTCCTCAGCCTCGCCCCCGCGGCATCAGCCGCCCCGCCCGGAGGCGTTCTCGCCTCCGGCGACGACTGGTCCATCACCTCCGCACCGGGCGGTTACCTGGTCAGCTACGAACTCGACGAGCCGCTCCCCATCGTGAGCGACGCGCCGACCCTTCTCGTCGACGGCGAGACGATCGGTCTCGCGACCGAGTCGGCCGACGGGCTCACCCTGTCGGTGTCCACCTCCGACTCCCGCGTCGTCTCCGCGCACGACGTCGAGAAGGGCTGGGCCTCCGGCGGAGGAGACAAGGCGGCGGAGGACCCGACCGCGAAGATCTCCTCCCGCACCGACGACGAGCAGGCCGCCCCGCGGGCGACGACGTTCTCCGGGGCGGACGACCCCGCCGACCCGGGGCCGAACTCCGTGACCGAGGTGGAGTACGACTTCGGCGACCGCGCCATCGCGCTGCAGGGCATCGGCGGCATCCGGGGCGAGATGACCGGCAAGATGTACCTCACCGACGCCCCGGGTGAGCGCCCCACCGTGATCCTGCTGCACGGCCGCCACGCCTGGTGCGCGACCGGAACGGCGAACACCCTGCGCTGGCCGTGCGACCCCAGCCAGGTGAACGTGCGGTCGTACCAGGGCTACGAGGGGACCGGGCGCGCCCTGGCCTCGCACGGCTACAACGTCGTGTCGATCGCCGCGAACGCGATCAACGCCAACGACAACCCGTTCGCCCTCGACTTCGGCGCGCGCGCACGCGGGCAGCTCGTGCTCGACACCCTCGACATGCTCGCGGCCGTCGACGCCGGTCGACCCGTCTCGTACGACGACGTGAGCTGGCCCGACGCGCAGGGGTCGTCGACCACCGTGACGCGCACGCTCGATCAGGCGCTCGCCTACGCCACGACCCGCACGGACGCACCGGCGACCGCGGCGGCGGGGGTGACGGCCGCGAGCCTCGCCGGCCGCTTCGACCTGGACGACGTCGGGATCATGGGGCACTCCCGAGGCGGTGAGGGCGTGACCGCGGCGGTCACCCTGAACGCGGCGCGGACCCAGCCGTTCGGCATCACCGCCGTTCTGCCCCTGGCGCCCGTCGACTTCGGCCGTATGACCGTGCCCGACGTTCCGATGAGCGTGGTGCTGCCGTACTGCGACGGCGACGTGGTCAATCAACAGGGCCAGCACTTCGTCGACGACTCGCGTCACGCCTTCGGCGACGACGTGCTGCGGTCGGCGGTGTGGGTGATGGGGGCGAACCACAACTTCTTCAACTCCGTCTGGACGCCCGGGAAGTACCCCTACGCGACCGGCGACGACTGGAGCACGAAAGACCTCACCTCGAGCTGCTCGACGACCGACTCCACCCGACTCACCGCCGCCGATCAGTACCAGGTGGGCGTGTCGTACATGACGGGCTTCTTCCGCATGACGATGGGGCACGAGAAGCAGTTCCAGTCGCTGTTCGACGGGTCGACCACGCCGTCGACGCCGCGTACCGCCTTCGCGGACGTGCGCGTCATGGCGGCGCAGCCCGGGTCGGCGACGAGTCTGGTGACCGACTTCGCCTCGCCGAGCACCCTAATGCGCACCACCGGTGCGGCCTCCGCCCAGGTGTGTGCGAACGCCGAGACGTCGTCGTCGATCCCGCCGGCCATGCCGTACTGCACCACCCGCGACATCGGGTCGGCTCGCGTGCCGCACTGGACGCCGGCGCGGTTCGGGTTGAACGTCGAGGCCACGCCCGTCACGCGGTTCGTGTGGAGCGGCGGGACCGATCCGGCGACCCCGAGCACCGGGGAACTGCGGGTGTCGCTGCCGCCGGGCCCGCGCGACGTGTCGAAGCGGTCGCAGCTCACGGTGAAGATGGCCCCCGACCGCACGGTTACCTCGGGCACCGATGTCGTGGTCAGCGTCGTCGACGGTTCCGGCCGCGTCTTCAGCCGCGCCGTGTCGGACATTAACCCACTCGCCGTCAACCGCATGCCGGGCGGGTCTCAAGCCGTGCTGAACAAGTTCGTGCTGCAGCAGGTGACGATCCCGCTCTCCGACCTGGGGGTCGACCTCACCGACGTCCGCGAGGTGCGCTTCTCGGCCGCGGTCGGCGCCGACGGCACCGGGGCGGGTGGGCTCTACCTCTCCGACCTCGCTTTCGACACCCCGACCAGCATCGCCGCGGACGTCCGCAAGCGGACCACGGTGGGCGTCGGGTCGACGATCGTGGAGGAGACGGACGGTCCGAGTACCGCGCAGGTGGCGGTGGCGCTGAATCACGCCGACTCGGCGACGGTGACCGCGTGGTTCAGCGTGCTGGGCAACGGTGTCGTGTCGTCGGCCTCGCAAAAGGTCGTCTTCGCCCCAGGGGAGATCTGCAAAACCGTGACCGTCCCCATCGTCGGCAACGACACCGCGTCGGCCACCCCCACCTCGTCGTTCGTCATCAGTGCGACGAACTCGACGGATGCCGTGATGGGGGCGGACGCGTTCGGACGGCTCTCCGTGCGGGAGGACGACGGCGTGACGGGTGACAGCCCCGAGCTCGCCCCGGTCGGAGTGCAGGGGGATGCCTGCGCGGAGCTCGCGGCCGCGCTCACCCCGGGCCGGCTCTCCGCGTCTGAGACGGAGGTCGCCCCGGGCGGCTCCGTCACCCTCACCGGGTCGGGTTTCCGCGCCGGTGAGACCGTCCGCTTCACCCTCGCGGGCGAGGAGATCGCCTCGGTCGTCGCGGACGCCAGCGGAACGGCGACGGTCGAGGTCGAGATCCCGGCGGACGCCGCGCGGGGTGTGCGGGCCGCCGAGGCGGAGGGCGAAGGCTCGGGTCGGCTGCTGGACGTCGACATCGCGGTGCTGACTCCCACCTCGACCACCGTCACGCTCGACGGCGGTTCGACGCTCACCGCGGGCGGCGCGTTACGCTTCACGGCGACCGTCGACGGCGCGAGCGAGGGCACGGTGCACCTGGTGGTCGTGCCGGCCGCGACCGATTTCGACCAGACGGAGCGCGTCCTCGCCTCGGCCACGCTCGTCGACGGCAGCGCTCAGCTGGACGTTCCGGACGGATTGCCGGCCGGGACGTACGTCGTGAAGGCGGTGTTCGACCGCACCGACACCGCGTCGGCGTCGGCTTCCGAGCCGCTGTCGTTCACGGTGGCCGACGCGCCCGGATCCGGCGACGCCGGCGGCTCGCCCTCGTCGGGTGCCCCCGCGAGCACGGGCGGCGGGGCGAGCGGAAACCCTGCGCCCGCCGCGCAGCCGACCGGCGACCAGCTCGCGCGCACGGGTACCGCAGAGGTCTGGGCGTTGCTCGTGGCGGGTGCGGGTCTGCTCGGTGCCGGGGCGCTCGCCGTGGTGATCCGTCGCCGTCGTCAGGGCGTCGATCCGGTCGCTCGGAAGATCTGACGACGATGCCGGTCCGCCCGGTCGAGCTCGCCCTGCCGGCGTCTCGACCGGGCGGACGTGCGTTATCTCAAAATCAGGAGACATGGATACGCCCTCGCCGTCGTCGCTCGACGGTGTCATCCTCATCGGAACCCGGTTGCCTGCTGCACACCGCCGAACTCGCCGTGTGGGGCACCGGCGCCGCCGGGCCGCACGTCGTCGCCGTGGTGCAGGCGCCCCTCCCGCTCCCGGTGCGCATACATCACCGGCTGCAGCGGTGGGCGTTCTCGCTGCTGCAGCGCTTCGCGTGCGAGCGCGGAGCGGATGTCGACGTGACGGTGCTCGTCGTCGCCGCCGACACCCCGGCCGAGCTCGTGCGACGGCGCGTGGGCGAACTCGTGCGACGACCGGTCGGGGTCAACCAGGCGTCGGTGCTGTACGAGCACGAAGTGCGCGAGCGGACGATCGCTCAGGCGGCGACGGCCGACTTCATCTGAGCGGCGACCCGCACCGGCCCGGGATGCGTCAGACCGGGGTGGTCTCGGGCCAGTGCACCGCCACGTCGAGGCGGCGTCGTTCGCCGGCGTCGGCGCCGGTGGCGAGCAGATCGACGAGCGCGGCCATCGCCTCGCGGCCCAGCTCGTCGCCGTCCACGTCGATCGCCGGCACCTCGTCGGCCCCGATGGCCTCGGCGACCAGGCGCTCGGCACTCACGACGATCTCGCCGGGTGACGAGACTCCCCGCGCCCTCAGCGCGAAGACGAGTCCCAGCCCGATCGACGTCGCATAGGGCACCACGGCGGTCGCACCCGAGGTCACCACCGCATCGGCCGCACCGACCCCGGCCGCGAAGGTCGCGGGGAAGGGTCCCAGTCGGGTCAGTGCGACGCGGTCGCCGACCGCCCGGTCGATCGCCGCGCTCCGCTGCGCATCCTGCCACGATCCCTCCGGACCGCCCAGGTAGGCGATCGCCCGGTGCCCGTCGTCCGCGAAGCGCGCGGCGAGGTCGGCGAAGGCGCGCGCGGTGTCGGCGACGAGCGAGGTCATTCCCGCGACCTCCCTGTCGACGAGCACTGTCGGGCCGAAGGCGCCCACCTCCCGCACGACAACGTCGGGCGCGCGCGGGGCGACCAGGATGCATCCGTCGACCTGACGCATGAGGCGCCCCAGGTCCACGATGTCGTCGGCGTCGTCGAGCGGGTGCACCGCGACGGTGAGCTGCAGGTCGGATGCGCGAGCGCGGGCCTGCGCCCCGGCGATGATGGGCGTGAAGAAGGCGTTGTCGAGGGTCGGCACGACGAGGGCGACGATGCCGCTGTCGCCACGGGCGAGGTGACTGGCCGCGCGATTCGGAACGAACCCGAGCTGCACCGCGGCGGCGCGAACGCGCGCGACCGTCTCGGGGGCGACGAGATCGGGGCGCCCGAGCGCCCGGGATGCCGTCGACTTGGCCACACCGGCCAGAGCGGCGACGTCGGCGAGCGTCGTCACGGATTCCCCTTCCGCTGACGCGAGCCTCGCGCACAGTCCGATCATCCTACTGAGCCGTGACAACCGGTTGCGTTGGCGGCGGGACGGCGTTTTACACGCTGTTTACACGAGGGGTCGCATTTCGGCTCACGAGCGCCCTACGGTGGTAACAACCGGTTGCGCAACCGGTTGCAAACCCCCTCACGAACGGAGTCCGCCCGTGCTGTCACGCCGTACCGGACTGCTCGCCCTGCCGGGGCTGGCGCTGCTGCTGGTGGGGTTCCTCGTCCCCTCGGTGGCGATGCTCTTCGCACCTCCCGGAGTCAGCGCGCTCGACATCTTCGAGCGCCTCGGCCGCATGCTGACCGACCCCTACGACCTCGCGATCATCGGACGCACCGTCGGCCTCGGGCTCATCGTCACGATCGTCTGCATCGTGCTCGGCTTCCCGATCGCGTACCTGCTGGCCCGCTCGACCTCCCGCTGGGCGGGCGTGCTGCTCGCCCTCGCGATCTTCCCGCTGCTGCTCAGCAACGTCGTGCGCACCTTCGGTTGGCTCGTGCTGCTGGGCTCGAACGGCGCGGTCGGACAACTGCTCGTCGGGCTCGGGCTCGTCGAGAAGGCGCCCCAGCTGCTCTACACGGAGCTGGCGATCGTGCTCGGCCTCACGCAGCTCTTCCTCCCGCTCGCGGTGATCTCGTGCTACTCCGCCGTCGCCCAGGTCGACCCGGGCCTCGACGACGCCGCCCGCGGACTCGGCGCCGGTCGCACCCGCACCTTCTGGGGAATCGTCGTGCCGCTGTCGGCTCCCGGCATGGTGGTGGCGGCGACTCTGGTCTTCGCCGGGAGCGTCACCGCCTACACGACGCCGTACCTTCTGGGCGGGTCGAGCCAGCGCATGCTGTCGACGCAGCTCTACTCGTACTCGAGCGTCAGCATCGACTGGGCCGCCGCCAGCGCGACCGCGATCATCATGACCGTCCTGGTCTTCGCGGTGTCGGGGCTGTCGGCCGTCGTCGGACGACGGGGGGCCACCTCGTGAAGACCTCGCGTCCCGTCGCGGCCTCGCTCGCCGTCGCCGGCTACATCGTGATGATCGTTCCGATCCTCTTCGTGGTCGCCACCGCGTTCACCGCCGGTCGCTCGCTGAAGTTCCCGCCCGAGGGTTTCTCGCTGCGCTGGTTCGAAGCCGCCTTCTCGTACGACCCGTTCCTGTCGGCCCTGGTGTCGAGCCTCGAGCTCGCCCTGCTCGCAACGCTGCTCGCACTGGTGATCGGCGTGCCGGTGACCCTGGCGATCCATCGCGGCCGTCTTCCCGGCAAGGGCATCGTCGAGGGGTTGTTCCTGTCGCCGCTGATCGTGCCCGAGCTGGTCGTCGGCCTGGCGCTCTACCAGCAGCTGATCATCGGTCTGCGTCTCGACAACTTCCCCGTGCTGCTGATCGGTCACACGGTGCTGATGCTCCCGTACGCGGTGCGCGTGACGGGTGCCTCGCTCGCGCTCGCCGACCCCGGTGTCGAAGAAGCCGCCCGCGGCCTCGGCGCCTCGCCGGTGCGCACCTTCTTCACCGTGACCCTGCCGCTGCTGCGCCCCGGCATCTTCTCCGCCGGGCTGCTGAGCTTCGTCACCTCGTTCAACAACGTGCCGCTGTCGCTGCTGCTCCAGAGCCGCGACTTCCGCACGCTCCCGGTCACGATGCTCGACTACGTGCAGCAGAGCTACGACCCCATGGTCGCGGCGACCAGCACCATCATCCTCGCGGGCACGGTCGTCGTGGCCGTCATCGCCGAACGCACGGTCGGCTTCGCCCGCATCTTCGGAGGGATCAACCGATGACCACTGCAGCAGAATTCGTCGGGGTCACCCAGCGCTTCGGCGACTTCACCGCCGTCGACGACATCGACCTCGCCATCCCCATGGGCAAGCTCACGACGCTGCTCGGCCCGAGCGGGTGCGGCAAGACCACGTCGCTGCGCATGCTCGCCGGCTACACGCAGCCCACCTCCGGGCGCATCATGATCGCGGGAACGGATGCCACGCGCCTGCCTCCCGAGAAGCGCGGCCTCGGCATGGTGTTCCAGTCGTACGCGCTGTTCCCGCACATGAGCGTGGCCGAGAACGTCGGCTACGGCCTGAAGCTGCGCAAGGTCGCCCCGACCGAACGCAAACGCCGGGTCGCCGAGGCCCTCGACCTCGTGGGGCTCGGGCACCTCGCCGCGAGCCGGCCCAAGAAGCTCTCGGGCGGGCAGCAGCAGCGTGTCGCCCTCGCCCGCGCGATCGCCATCCGCCCGACCCTGCTGCTGCTCGATGAGCCCCTGTCGAACCTCGACGCCCGCCTGCGCGTGCAGATGCGCGCCGAGATCCGTCGCATCCAGGCCGAGACCGGCCTCACCGTCGTGCTCGTCACCCACGATCAGGACGAAGCCCTCGAGATGTCCGACCGCATGGTGCTCATGCGCGCCGGCCGCATCATGCAGGAGGGTGCTCCCTCCGAGGTGTTCGGCGCTCCGGCCAACCGGTTCGTCGCCGAGTTCCTGGGCTACGAGAACTTCGTGACGGATGCCGACGGGTCGCTCACCACCGTGAGGCCCGAGCACCTGACACTCGGTGCGTCGGCGGCATCCGGACTCTCGATCGACGGCGTCGTCACCGACGTGGCGTACCGCGGCGTCGACCGCCTCGTCACCGTCGAGACCGTCGACCGCGCCGGAGAGACGGTCCGCCTCGTCGCCGACGTCCGCGACGAAGACGTCACGGCCCGCCCGGGCCAGAGCGTCACCGTGTCGGCACCCGCCGCGCGACTCATCCGGCTCGCGGCCTGACCCGCGCGCTTCCCCTGCCTGCTCCACCCGCCCCGCCCCACCGCACACGTCGGCCGGCCCCGCCCGCCGTTCGAGAGGACACCGCATGAACCGCACCCCCCGCCGCATCCTCGCGGCCTCGTCCGTCTTCGTCGCCACCGCGCTCATCGCCACGGGATGCTCCGGCTCCTCCGGCGGCGGCGATGCCGCGGCGAGCGACACCATCGTCGTCAGCACCTTCCCGTTCGGCGTCGAGGAGTTCCAGAAGGCCGTCATCGACCCCTTCACTGAGAAGACCGGGATCAAGGTCGAGGTCGAGACCGGCAGCAACGCCGACCGTCTGTCGCAGCTGCAGCTGGCCGCTGGGGATCCCGGCATCGACGTGATGCTGATCTCCGACACCTTCGCGGCATCCGGACAGGAGAAAGACCTGTTCCAGTCGTTCGACGAGTCGAACGTGCCCAACCTGGCGAACATCGCCGACTTCGCCGTCGAGGAGGGCTTCGACGGCCCCGCGTACAGCTACCAGCTGAACGGCACCATCTACAACACCGGCGAGGTCACCGCGGCGCAGGCCGCCGACTGGTCGCTCTACGCCGACCCCGCCCTCAGCGGTCGCCTGGCGTTTCCCGACATCTCGGTCACCGCCGGTCAGCTCGCCGTCTCGGGCGTCGCCGACGCGTTCGGCAGCGGCCCGTTCGACATCGACACGGCCTACTCGACCATCGGCGGCTGGGCCCCCGGCATCCTGCAGTTCTACTCGTCGTCGACCGAGGTGACCAACCTGCTCACGCAGGGCGAGATCGTCGCCGCCGACGCGCTGAGCGGGTTCGCGACCACGCTGATCGCCTCGGGTGAGCCGGTCGCGTGGACGGCGCCGACCGAGGGTCGCTACATGGCGACCAACCGCGCCATGATCCCCGCGGGTGCGCCGAACGTCGAGGGCGCCTACGCCTTCGTCGACTACCTGCTCTCCACCGAGGCCCAGAGCCAGTCGGCCAAGATCGTCGGCGACCTGCCCGTCGCCCTCGACGCCGAGATCCCCGCCGAGATCACCGCCGTCGTCGGCGACATCGCCGCCGACCCGGTCGCCGCCGGCTACTCGACGCTCGACCCGGCGGAGATCCTCCCCAACCGCGGTCAGTGGGTCGAACGTTTCGCCCGTGAGGTCACCTCGCGCTGACCCCCCGACCGGTCGTCCGTGCCCCACGCCGGGCGACCGCCCGCCCGGCCACCGAGATCCCCCCGCTCGGTGGCCGGGTCCCCTCCGCTCCACCACGCACGAACGGCTCCACCATGTCCGCACAGCCCCTGCCCGCCGCGTACCTCCACCGCCTGCCCAAGGCCGATCTGCACTGCCACCTCATCGGCACGGTGCGCCCCGCGACGTTCGCCGAGCTGGCGCGACGGGAGTCGCTCGCCCTGCCGGCCGACCCCGAGCGCATCTTCGCCGACATCAACTCGCTGCCGCCGGATCCCGCCCTGTACCGGCACACCCGCATCCCGGTGCCTCAGGAGCGCGGCGCCGATGAGCCCGCCGTGTCGTACTCGCTGTTCCAGGTGTCGAACTGGGTGGTCGAGGTGCTGCGCGACGCCGACGATCTGACCCGCATCGTCTACGAGGCCTTCGAAGACGCCCACCGCCTCAGCGGTACCCGTCACCTCGAGCTCTTCTTCGACGCGCTCCCGCCGCATCTCGCCTCGCTCGGCTACTCGGGCGCGGTCGAGGCCTACGCCGAGGGAATCCGCCGTGCCGAGCGCGACTTCGGTATGACGGGGCTCATGATCCAGGGCATCGACCGCAGCCGTAGCGGCGACGAAGCCCTCGAGGTCGTGCGCCGCGTCGTCGACAACCCGCACCCCTACGTCGCCGGCATCGGCCTCGACAACCTCGAGACCGCAGGTCCCCCCGAGCGCTTCGTCGACGCGTACCGGCTCGCGGGCGAGGCGGGCCTCGGCCGCACGGCCCACTCGTCGGAGCACGCCCCCACCGCCGTCAACACGATCACGTGTCTCGACGAGCTCGGCTGCGACCGCATCGACCACGGCTACTACGTGCTCGAAGACGACGAGGTCGTCGCGCGGCTACGCGATCAGCAGGTCGCCTTCACCGTCGCCTCCACCACCTCGCGCCGGTCGTGGCGTCCGTGGCGACGCGCCTCGATCTCAGCGATGCTCGACGCGGGCCTCAACGTCATCCCGTGCTCCGACGACCCCGGCATGTTCCCCACCACGTTGGCATCCGAGTACCGCATCGTCTCGGAGCAGATCGGAGCCACCGCCGACCAGGTGCGCCGCATGGCCGTCTCCTCGTTCGAGGCGTCGTGGCTTCCCGCCGCGGAGCGCGCCCGTACGGTCGCCGCGGCCGAAGCGGAGATCGCGGCGCTCGACGCCGAGTTCGACCTGGTGGTGCCGGCGTCGGGACGCTGACGCCGCGGGGGTCGGGGCCTCAGCTCTCGTCGGCCCAGCGGTCGCGGTAGCCGCGATCGTCGTCGGGCCGCGCGGCATCCGGTGCCGCCCAGTCGACCTGGAAGCCGCACTCGCGGCACTCGTCGGCGGTGACCTGCTCGTCGAGCAGCGGATGCATCGTCACCCCGCACGCCGGGCAGATCGGCTGCCGGTCGTCGGCGTACGGGTCGCGCAAGGTCATGGCGGGTGCAACCGCGCGCTGTCGTGTCGTGTTCCCCGCCGCTAGCGTCGGAGCATGCACGTCGCCCGCCTCGGTCTCGGCCTCGCCGCCGTCGGCCGCCCCGCCTACATCACCACGGCCCGCGACGAGGATCTCGGCGATCCGGCCTCGCGCTCGATCGAGGCGTTGCGCGACCGTGCGCACGCGCTGCTCGACGAGGCGTGGGCTCTCGGCATCCGCTACGTCGACGCGGCCCGCTCGTACGGGCGCGCGGAGGAGTTCCTCGGGTCGTGGCTCGCACGGCATCCGGAGCGTCGCGCCGCGCTGACGATCGGTTCGAAGTGGGGCTACGCCTACGTCGGTGAATGGCGGATGGATGCCGCGGTGCACGAGCGCAAAGAGCACTCGGTCGCCATGTTCGACCGGCAGTGGCCCGAGACGCTGGCGGCGCTGGGCTCGGCTCCGGACTTCTCCCTCATCCACTCGGTGACCCCCGACAGTCCCGCGCTGTCGGATGCCGTCCTGCTCGACCGGCTGCGCGCCCTGCGCGACCGCGGCGTCCGCGTCGGCCTGTCGACGAGCGGGCCGCATCAGGGCGAGGTGATCCACGCCGCCCTCGCGGTCGATGAGCACCCCTTCTCGGTGGTGCAGTCGACGTGGAACCTGCTCGAGACCTCGGTCGCGCCGGCCCTGCAGACGGCCCACGGCGACGGCTGGACAGTGGTGGTGAAAGAGGCTCTCGCCAACGGCGAGCTCGCGCACGCCGAGTCGGGCAGCCGCCTCGACCGCCTGGCATCCGGACTCTCGCCCGACGTGTTCGCCCTCGGCGCCGCACGAGCGCAGCCCTGGGCCGACATCGTGCTCAGCGGAGCGACGACGGCCGCGCACCTGCGCCGCGGGGTGCAGGCGGGCCCCGTCGCGGCCCCGGACGAGCTCGCGACCGATCCCGACGACTACTGGCGCCGGCGGTCGGAGCGCCCCTGGCGGTGAGCTGCGCTCAGGGCACGCAGTTCAGCGTCGCGACGGTGCCCGAGACGTTCGCCCACGAGGTCGCGATCGCCGTGGCCAGCACCGCGCCCGACGACGAACGCGCCTGGACGTAACCGGAGGATCGCGCGTCGGCGATCGAGCGCACGGTGATGCCGGGGGAGTAGGTGCCGCACGTCGAGAACGACACGCGCGTGCCCGAGAGGCTCGATCCGCTGAAGGCGCAGACGTTGCCGTCGGCGCAGCTTCCGACCGCGCGCTCGGTGCCGGAGGGGACGTCCATGGTCATGCCCAGCTCGGGCCATTCGGCGTGATGGGAGTCGATGACGACGCCGCCCGGGATCTCGCGGAGGGCCGCGGCGATGTCGGGGTGCAGCTGGTCGGTGCTGGTCATTCGGTGTCCGCCTTCCTGTCGAGGACATCCCAGAGGGTGTAATCGGTGATGGATCCCGCGGGGAGCTTCAGGGTGTCGCTGTCGGCGAGGAGCGCGGATTCGAACCCGACGATGCGCCCCGTGTCGGCCGAGAGCAACAGAGTCGACTCCGACGTGGTCAGCCCCGACGGCACCGCGGCGAGACCGACGACCGGGCGGCCGAGGCGGTCGAAGGCCGTTCCGACCACGCGGAGTCCGGGGGCCTGGCCGACGACCTCGAGCAGGGCTGCCTGCTGCGGACCGGTGAGCGTCCACTCGCCGAGCAGGGCGCGTGCCCCGAGCATCGCATCGCCCGCCGTCAACTGATCGCCGGCGCCCGTCGAGGTGAGCACCAGTGCCCGCATCGCGTCGACCGTCGGCTCGGGTGGGGTGGGGGAGAGGGGCGCGAACTGGTTCTGCACGAACGTCAGGTCGCCCACGACGGTGCCCGGCGTCGGTTCTCCGGCCGGGACCGTGTCTCCCGCCGCGTTCGTCGCCTCGGCGGCGGTCGTCACGACCGAACCGGACAGGTCGGCGTTCCACCGGACGTCGACCCACTCGCGGCGGAACACCGTCGCTTCGGCCTCGTCGGGCGACCCGCTGAAGTACCAGCCGAGAGAGAGCGAGCGGCGCTCGGGCTCGGCGGGTCCGGTGCCGTCGGTCAGGCGTTGCCGCGCCTGCGCGATCACCTGCGAGGCGTCGTCGGAGATCACGGTGAACGCCAGAGGTTGGGGAGTGAGGGCGGATGCCGGCGAACTCGGCATCCACAGGACTCCGGTCACGATCGCCAGCACGAGGACGACGACCGCGGCGGCGGAGCCCCACGTCACGAAGGCCGGTCGGCGGCGCGTGTTCTGCGCGGATGCGGCGAAGGCACGGGCTCGACGTTCGGCGTCGAGCGGGATCGGGGCGTCGAGGGGGGTGCGCGCCGGATCGAGGCGCTGCAGGGCGCGGGTCAGATCATCGTCGGTCATCGAACACCTCCTCCGCCGAGACGGTGGTCCCCTCGAGCAAGGGCCGGAGTTTCGCCCGCACGCGGTTCAACCGGGTCCAGACGGTCCCCGCGCTGGCGCCGACGACGATCCCCACCTCGGCCGCCGAGAGCTCCTCCCAGTACGTGAGCCAGAGGATCTCCCGCTCGCGTTCGGAGAGCTCGCGGATCGCGTCGACCAGACGTCCGATCATCTCGCCCTCCGACGAGCTCGAGAGAGTGCGCACCTGGTCTTCGATGTGCGTCCACAGTGCCCCCTCCCTGTCTCGTCGTCGGTACTCGTTCGCGATGAGGTTGCGTGCCGTGCGGTACAGCCACGGCAATCCGAACGGCTCTCGCGGATCCCGCTTGCGCCACGCGATCTCGAAGCACTCCATCGTGAGGTCGTCGGCGGCCTCGCGATCCGACACGCGTCGCTCGATGAACCGTCTGACCGCGTTGTAGTGCTCACGGAAGAGCGCCACGAAGCCCGCGTCGTCCGTCACCGCCGTCTTTCCTCGTGCTCGTACCCGGGCTGTGTCGCCAGGGCGGTGAACCTTACGGCGGAGCCGCGGAAAAAACTTTTCGACCCCGGTGTAAGGAATGCGGCGGGGGTGACACAGCACTGGTGGGGGTGGGTGCCGTCTCCGGCTTCGAGAGGGCACCCGCATGCCCGTCGTCCGATGTTCGGGTCTGACGACGACGGGCGAGGGGTTGCGCCGCATGGGGGTGGCGCAACCCCTCGGATACCCGTCATGCGTTCCAGGATGTCAGAGTCGCGATGCCTTGCCCGGCGTCGACTGCGCCGTCCGGCTAGGGCTTCGCGTCCGGGTCGACGAGCAGGTTCGTGATGCGGGCCGTCGCGATCGGCCTGCCGTCGTCGTCGGTGACGTGGACGTCGTACGTCGCGAGACGTCGACCTCGGTGCGCCGCCGTGGCGACGGCGTGGATCCGCCCGTCACCTGCCCCGCGGTGGTGCGTGATGTTGAGGTCGACCCCGACGCAGACCTTGTCGTAGCCCGACGCGTGGATCATGGCCGCCCACGAGCCGACTGCCTCGGCGAGGGCGGCGGTCGCCCCGCCGTGCAGGCGCCCGAGCGACTGCGTGTTGCCCTCCACCGGCATCGAGGCCGCGACCCGGTCGGCCGACTGCTCGGTGACGGTGATGCCGAGACGCTCGTCGAGGGCTCCGGGGACGATGCTCCACACCGGCATGACTGCTCCTTCCGCCACGCTCGTGCGCAGCCGACTCGTGCGCTCTTGTCGAGCGCGTCCGGCTCTGACACTATTACTGAACGCTCGGTCGGTAACAGATCCGATCGAGATCCACCGCCCTGCCCACAGAACGACGGAGTTCTCATGGCCACCACCCACGCCCCGGCATCCACCCGTGCCACCGCAGGTATCTCGCGAGAGGAACGGCGCGTGCTCGCCGGCACCCTCGTGGGCACCTCGATCGAGTGGTACGACTTCTTCATCTACGCCCAGGCGGCGGGGCTCGTGCTCGCGCCGCTGTTCCTCGCCCCTCTCGCCCAGACCGATCCGGCCATCGCCCAGGTGCTGTCGTTCGCGACGATCGGCATCTCGTTCCTCTTCCGCCCGCTCGGTGCCGTCGTGGCCGGATGGCTCGGCGACCGCCTCGGCCGCAAGAAGATGCTCGTACTCACGCTCATCATGATGGGCGTCTCGACGGCCCTCATCGGCGTGCTCCCGACCTACGCCGCGATCGGCGTGGCCGCCCCCATCCTGCTCATTCTCCTGCGCGTGCTGCAGGGCTTCTCGGCCGGTGGCGAGTGGGGCGGTGCGGCCCTGCTCTCGGTCGAGCACGCCCCGGTCAACCGCCGCGGCTACTTCGGCGCGTACCCGCAGATCGGGGTGCCGGTCGGCATGATCCTCGCCACCGCGACGCTGTGGATCCTCACCTCGTCGATGTCGGCCGAGGCCTTCCTCGCGTGGGGCTGGCGCGTGCCGTTCCTCTTCTCGATCGTGCTCATCGTCGTCGGATACGTCATCCGCCGCGCGGTGGAGGAGAGCCCCGTATTCGAAGACCTCGTGCGCCGCCGCAAGGAGTCGTCGGCCCCTCTCGGTCAGCTGTTCCGCAAGAACTGGCGCCAGGTCGCCCTGACGGCGTTCGTCTTCATCGGCAACAACGCCGCGGGCTACCTGCTCATCGCGTTCTTCGCGACGTACTCCGTCACGGCGTTGGGCATGGATCGCCCCACCGTGCTGCTGGCCACGACCCTGGCATCCTTCGGCTGGCTCGGCTTCACCCTGTGGGGCGGCCGACTCTCGGACCG
This sequence comes from Microbacterium sp. BH-3-3-3, assembly GCF_007679045.1. Lineage (GTDB taxonomy): Bacteria > Actinomycetota > Actinomycetes > Actinomycetales > Microbacteriaceae > Microbacterium > Microbacterium algihabitans. Next base: position 263,775 of record NZ_VEFS01000002.1, read on the forward strand.
TCTCGGACGCGTGCGCACCTTCCAGCTCGGCTACCTGCTGCTGGCCGTGTGGGCCGTGCCGATGTGGTTCCTCATCGACACCGCGAACATCGTCTGGTACTTCGTGGCGCTGTTCGTGATGACGCTCGGCCTCGGCCTGTCGTACGGACCGCAGGCCGCGCTGTACGCCGAGATGTTCCCCGCGAACGTGCGGTACTCGGGCGTCTCGATCGGCTACGCGCTCGGCGCGATCATGGGCGGAGCCTTCGCCCCGATGATCGCCGAGGCCCTGCTGCGCTCGACCGGCGCCTCGTGGACGATCGGCGTGTACATCGCGATCGCCGCGCTCATCTCGCTCGGCGCCGTCTCGCTCATCACGGAGCCGAAGGGCGTCGATCTGCGGGCGTGATCCCGGATGCCGAGGAGGGGCCCCTGCGCACGGCGCGGGGCCCCTTCGTGGTGTCGTGGGAGCACGCGCGAGGCGAGGGCGCCGGGTCAGGCGGTGCGCAGGCCGTCGAGGGCGATGCGCACGATGTCGGCCCCGAGGCGGTCGCCGTCGACGCTGCCCCCGGGGCGGTACCACTCGACGACCGAGTTGATCATGCCGAACAGCAGGCGGGCGGCGACGGCGGCGTCGACGTCGTCGCGCACGCTGCCCTCGGCCTGGGCTTCGGCGACGAGTCCGGTGACGCGGTGATCGAAGACGCGCCGCCGCTCGAGCGCGGCCTGCTCCACGGCGCTGTTGCCGCGCACCCGCAGCAGAAGCGTGACGGCGGGCAGCTGCGCCACCAGCACGTCGGTCGCGCCGGTGAGCACGTGACGCAGGCGGTCGGATGCCGCACCCTCGCGCGCGCCGGGCTCGTCGAGCACGGCTTCGAGGCCGCCCAGGGCCGCCTCGAGCGCGACCGCGAGCAGCTCCTCCTTCGAGGAGAAGTGGTGGTATAGCGCCGACTTGGTCAGTCCGAGACGCTTGGCGAGGTCGGCCACGCTCGTGGCGTCGTAGCCCTGCTCGTTGAACAACTGCACGGCGACGGCCAGCAGGCCCTCGCGGTCGTATCCGGGCCGCCCGCGGCGCGCGGGGGCGCCCGAGGTCGTGGCGGAATCGGCGAAGCTCACGATGTCAGTGTGTCACTCCAGCAGGGCGGGGGAGTCCGCGCGCAGCAGCGCACGCGCCGCGTTGCCGATGACCGCGCTGTAGGTCGGATACGCGAAGCGCACCCCCGCAAGGGTCGCCACGTCGATCCCCGCGGCCATCGCCGTGGTCACCGACTGGATGACCTCGACCGCGTTCTCGCCCACCGCGTGGGCGCCGAGCACGAGCTCGCGGCGGCGGTCGGCGATGAGCATGAGGAAGCCGTTCTCGCGGTCGTCGATCACGGCCCGGTCGAGGTCGGCGAAGCGCACGGTCGCGACCACGCACGAGGGGTCGCGGTCGCGCGCCTGCTCTTCGGTGAGGCCCACGCCCGCGTAGTCGGGGTCGGTGAATCCACCCGCGGGGAGCAGGTGGTGCGGCGTTCGCCTGTTAGCCCCGAGCACCGCGTTCTCGGCCGCCGCCTCGCCCTCGAACTGCGCGGCCTGCACGAGCATGTCGCGTCCGTTGGCGTCGCCGACGGCGAGGATGTGCGGGACCATCGTGCGGAAGTACCGGTCGACGGGGATCGCCGAGCGCACGACCTCGACCCCGGCGTTCTCGAGACCGAGGTCGTCGACATCGGCGGGCCAGCCGGTGGCCATGATCACCACGTCGACCTCGGTCGTGCGGGTGCCACCGCCCGCCCTCCATGCGAGCGTGACGGCTCCGTCGGAGGACTGCTCGAGGCTTTCGACCGTGTCGATGCCGGTGTGCACGTCGACACCGTTCGCGCGGAACGACGACGCGATGACCTCGGAGATGCGGGCGTCGGATGCCATGAGCACACGCGGCGCGACGTCGAGCAGGGTGACCTCCGACCCGAACGAACGGAACACCGTCACCAGCTGCGCTCCGGTGTTGCCGGCGCCGATGACGGCGACGCGGCGGGGGAGTGCGGTGAGCGAGAGCACGTCTTCGGGGACGGTCGCCAGATCGGCGCCCGGGATCGGCAGACGCCGCGAGTGACCGCCGACGCACACCAGGATCGACTCCGCGCGGATCCGGCGTCCGCTGTCGAGGACCAGGGTGTGATCGTCCGCGAAGCGCGCGCGACCCTCGTGCACCAGGTCGACGCCGGCTGCGGCGAAACGCTCGGCCTCGCGCTTGATGGAGCGCACGGCATCCACCCGCTCGTGGACGCGATTCACGACGGCGGCCCAATCGATGCGCGGTTCGTTCACGACGATGCCGTAGTCGTCGGCGGAGCGCGTCTCGCGCATCAGGCGCGCGGCCTTGGCGAGCACGCGCGTCGGGACGCAGCCGGTGTTGACGCACGTGCCGCCGACGCGTCCGGCCTCGAGCACCACCACCGAGGCGCCGAGCTCGGCGGCGCGCAGGGCCGCGGCGGTGCCCGCGGGCCCGGCCCCGATCACGGCGATGTCGTAGGTGTCGGCGTCGTGGTTCACGGTGATCCTCCGGGCGGGTCGAGGACCCCAGTCAATCGCTCGGGGGCGACGGGGCGCTCGGGCTTGCGCCCGTGGCCGGAATCCTCGTCAGAGAACGTCGTCAGAACCCCTCGTACAGCTCGGTCGCGGTGAGGCCCTTTCCACCCAGTGCGTGCACGCCCGGTGCGGGACTCACCTCGAAGGTCTCTCCGTCGTAGCGCAGCTCGGCGGTGTAGTCGCCGCGGGTGTCGAGCTTGAGCTCGAACCGGCCCGTGTCGATGAGGCGGAGGGTCACCACCGCTCCGCTGCGCGCGAGGAAACTGACTTCCTTCTCTTGGGCGGTGGGCAGCGGGATGACGGGTTCGTCGGAGGCGTTCTCGCTCATCGTTCGTCCCGCCACGAGTGCTGCGGGTCATAGCCGAGCAGTCGGCGGGCCTTGTCGATCGACAGCAGCGTGCGGGTGTCGTCGAGGTCGCCGCGCGTCTCGACGGCGGGGAACACCTCGGCCACGAGGTCGGCGTTCGACCGGGTCATGACGGTGTCGGCCGCCGCGATGATGAACGTGTCGAACCCGACCGGCGCGGTCTCGAGCGCACGCTCGATCGCCTGGGCGCCGTCGCGGGCGTCGATGTAGCCCCACAGGTTCCACTTGCGCGTGCGGGCGTCGTCGTCGAACGGGAATTCGGCGTAGTCCTCGGGCACCATGACGTTCGAGAAGCGCAGCGCCGTGATCGAGAGATCGGGGTGCCAGCGCACCAGCTCGACCGCCATGCGCTCTTCGAGCGTCTTGACCAGCGAGTACACCGACTCGGGGCGCGGCGGATACTCCTCGTCGACGGGGATGTAGGGCGGCGGGACATCGAAGGGCAGACCGAGCACCGTCTCGCTCGAGGCGTAGACGACCTTGCGGATGCCGAGTCGCACGGCCGCCCAGAACACGTTGAAGGTGCTCGTCATGTTGTTGTGGAAGGTCGCGACGTCGGAGCGGATGCCGGGGGCCGGGATCGCCCCGAGGTGCACGAGCGCGTCGAAACCGTCGTGCTGGTCGTTCACGCCGGCGAGGGCGTCGATCACCTGGCCGTAGTCGGTGAGCTCGACCTGGACGAAGCCGGGGCCGCGCTCGCCGCGGACGTCGAGGCCGATGACGTCGTGACCGGCCGCGCGCAGTTCGCGGGCGACGACGGTGCCGAGCTTGCCGGATGAACCGGTGAGGGCGATGCGCATGGGAGTCCTCCGGGGATGTTGGGGTGGCGACGACGATAGCGGCGCCCTTCGACATCGACCCGCGGGTTGACGGGCGGCCCCGGCGCCCCTGCCACGCGGCGACGCGTTCGTCAAGATGTCGCACCCCTTTCGGCTCGGGGTGTTTCGCTATGCCCACGGCCCGATCCCGAAACCGCACCGACAGGAACCGCAATGCCCTCTCTGTCCTCCGCCACCGATGCGTTCCTCGCATCGCGCGCGGCCGATGGCGACCACCTCGCCTTCGGCGTGCTGGTGCGAAGGCACGCTCCTTTTCTGGTGGCTTTCGCCACGCGCTTGACCGGCTCGCGCGCCGACGCCGACGACTGCGTGCAGGAGGCCCTGATCACGGCGTGGCGGCGTCTGCCCGATCTCACCGAACCCGAGAAGGTGCGAAGCTGGCTCACGACGATCGTGTCGCGCAAAGCGACCGATCGTCTGCGCTCCCGGAAGATCTCGGAGGAGATCGAAGAGGAGATGGTGTCCGGCCGCGACGATCCGGAGCGCTCGGTCGTGACGTCGTCGCAGATGGATGCGTTGAAGAGGGTGCTGGCCGAGCTTCCCGAAGACCTCCGCGTGGTGTGGGTGCTGCGCGAGGTCGGCGGCCACAGCTACGACGAGATCGCCGTCGAGGTCGGAGAATCCGCGGCGACCGTGCGCGGTCGACTGGCTCGGGCCCGCAAGACCGTGTTGGAACGAATGCAGGAGTGGAGGTGACCCGGATGAGCGAGCACGACGACGACATCGGGGGGTCGGGCTACTCCCTCGAAGACCTCTCCGCGTATCTCGACCGCGGACGCACCCCCCGCATCCCCGCGATCGAGCGCAATGCCGAGTGCCAGGCGATCCTGGCGTCGATGGAGCGCATGGGACGACTGTCGCGCGAGATCGTCGACGAACAGGCGAGCGAACCGATCGCCGAGTCCTGGTACGACAGCATCATGCGCGAGGTCATGCGCGAATTCCGAGCCGGCCGCGACATCCCCCTGGCGCGCACCGACGACGGAACCGAACTGGTCGTGACGGAGGGTGCGCTCTACGAGCTCATCCGCACGGTCGGCGACCGCATCGAGGGAGTGCTGGTCGGACGCGTGCGCCTCGACCAGCCCGAGCCCGATGCTCCGCTGGATGTCACCGTCACGGTGAGCGTGCGGTTCGGTCGCGCGATGACCGACGCCGTCGACGAGATGCGCGACGGCATCCGTTCGGCCATCGACAGGCAGGGCGACCTGCGGGTCGGACGGGTGGACGTCACCGTGGGCGACGTGCACATCGACGAGGGGGAAGAGTGATGACGGGCATCAACGCAGCGGAACTCGCTCCGCGCATCGACCTGGCGGTGACGGCGGTGCAGGGCGTGCGCGAGTGCTATTCGGCGCGCCCCGTCGTTGCTCGAGCCTTCGAGCACGTCACCGACGTCGAGGGGTCGCTCGCCGCGGTCGACGAGGCCGGTGGGGTTCGGGCCATCACCGTCTGCATCGGGGTGTCGCTCGACGACGACGCGGCGGAGGTCGCGGCGTCGGTGGCTGCCGCGGCTCGCGCCGCCGGGGGAGACGACGTGCCCGCGTCGGTGCGCGTGCGCGTGTCGCGACTGGTCGCTCCCGCCTCCTGACCGGATCCGGGCCCGACCGGGGCGCGGCGGCTTACGCTGGGATCACCGTCCCCTCGTCCCCGGAGGCCGCATGTCCACGCCGCCCGTCATCGCCGTCACCGGTTCCACCGGCTCCGTCGGAGGGCGGGTCGCGCGCGACCTCGCCGCCCGCGGCATCCGTCAGCGTCTGATCGTGCGCGACGCGACGCGCGCTCCCGACCTGCCCGACGCCGAGGTGCGCGTCGCCCGTTACTCCGATGCGGATGCCGCGCGCGCGGCCCTCGAGGGGGTCGAGACGCTCCTCATGGTGTCGGCGTCGGAGACGGCCGACCGCGTAGAGCACCACCGCACGTTCGTCGAGGCCGCGGCCTCAGCAGGGGTGCGCTCGATCGTCTACACCTCGTTCCTCGCGGCGGCGCCCGACGCGGTGTTCACGCTCGGGCGCGACCACGCCGCCACGGAGGAGATCATCCGGGCGTCGGGCATGTCGTGGACGTTCCTGCGCGACAACTTCTACATGGACATGATGGAGCTCTTCGCCGGCGACGACGGCGTGATCCGCGGCCCCGCCGGCGAGGGACGCTGCTCGCTCGTCTCGCGCTCCGACGTCGCCGCGACCGCGGTGTCGGTGCTCCTCGACCCGGCCGCCCACGCCGACACCGCCTACGACCTCACCGGGCCCGAGGCGCTGACCCTGGCCGAGGTGGCCGAGAAGATCTCGGCCGTCCGCGGCAATCCCGTGCGCTTCCACGACGAGACCGTCGACGAGGCCTATGCCTCGCGCGCGGGCTACGGCGCCCCGCGCTGGCAGGTCGACGCGTGGGTCAGCACCTACACCGCGATCGCGAGCGGAGACCTCGCGGCGGTGTCGTCCGACGTCGCGACGGTGACGGGGCGGCCGGCGCAGAGTTTCGACGAGTTTCTCGGCGCCGTGTCATGAACCGCCGGCTCGGGTATGCTGACCGCGTGCTGACCTGTCGCTGTTGTCGCTGAACGCTCTCGCGTTCTCTTTCGACGACCCCGTCAGCCGCGCCGTTCCGGCGCACCGATCCCACAGGACTCCACCGTGCGTTACGCCCAGAGCGTCGCCGACCTCGTCGGCAACACCCCCCTCGTCCGCCTCTCTCGCGTCACCGACGGCATCGCCGCCACGGTGCTCGCGAAGATCGAGTACTTCAACCCCGGCGGCTCCGCCAAAGACCGCATCGCCGCGAACATCGTCGATGCCGCGGAGCGCGACGGCCTGCTGCAGCCGGGCGGCGTGATCGTCGAGCCCACCAGCGGTAACACCGGCGTCGGTCTCGCCCTGATCGCGCAGCAGCGCGGGTACCGGTGCGTCTTCGTTGTGCCCGACAAGGTCGCCGAAGACAAGCGCGCGGTGCTGCGGGCCTACGGCGCGGAGGTCGTGGTGACCCCCACGAACGTCGAGCCCCACGACCCGAACTCGTACTACAGCGTCTCCGACCGCCTGGTGCGCGAGATCCCCGGGGCCTTCAAACCCAACCAGTACGCCAACCCGAACGGACCGCGCAGCCACTACGAGACCACCGGTCCCGAGATCTGGCGCGACACCGAGGGCCGGCTCACGCATTTCATCGCCGGCGTCGGCACGGGCGGCACGATCACCGGCACCGGCCGATACCTGCGCGAGGTCGCCGGCTCGGCGGTGCGCATCGTCGGGGTCGACCCCGAGGGCTCGATCTACTCGGGCGACGACATCCACGGCTACGACGTCGAGGGCGTCGGCGAGGACTTCTGGCCGGCGGCGTTCGACCCGACCCTCGTCGACGGCTACGAGCGCGTCTCCGACGCGGAGTCGTTCGCGATGACCCGCCGTCTCGCTCGCGAGGAGGGGCTGCTCGTCGGCGGCTCCAGCGGCATGGCCGTCGTCGGTGCGCTGCGCGTCGCGCGGGAGCTGCCGGCGGATGCCGTGGTCGTCGTGGTCCTGCCCGATCACGGCCGCGGCTACCTCAGCAAGATCTTCGACGACGACTGGATGACCGCGCGCGGCTACGACGTGTCCGCCGCGGCATCCGTCCTTCCCACCCCCACCCAGGAGCACTCCGCATGAGCACCCACGACGCCGCCCGCGGTTTCGACAGCCTCGCCGTCCACGCAGGCCAAGCGCCCGATGAGGCCACCGGCGCGGTCATCCCGCCGATCCACGTCTCGACGACCTACGCCCAGGACGGCATCGGGGGCCTGCGCGGCGGGTACGAGTACGGCCGCAGCGGCAACCCGACCCGAACGGCTCTCGAGACGCAGATCGCCGCCCTCGAGGGCGGTGCGCGCGCCCTCTCGTTCGCGTCCGGCCTCGCCGGCGAAGACGCGCTGCTGCGCGCCGCCCTCGTGCCCGGCGACGAGGTGCTGCTCGGCAACGACGTGTACGGCGGCACCTATCGCCTGCTGGCGCGGGTGCTCGGTCCGTGGGGCGTGAAGCTGCGCGTGGTCGACATGAGCGATCTGGATGCCGTGGCGTCCGCCATCGAAGAGCGCGCGCCGCGCATGGTCTGGGTCGAGACGCCGAGCAACCCCATGCTGCGCATCACCGACATCGCCGGCCTCGCCGCCCTCGGCCACGCCGCGGGCGCCCTCGTCGTGGTGGACAACACCTTCGCCTCGCCGGCTCTGCAGCGGCCGCTGTCGCTCGGCGCCGACGTCGTCGTGCACTCGGCGACGAAGTACCTGGGCGGCCACAGCGACGTCGTGGGCGGCGCGCTGGCGTTCGCCGACGCCGACCTCGCCGAGAAGGTGAAGTTCCTGCAGTTCGCCGCGGGTGCGGTGTCGGGACCGTTCGACGCCTACCTGACCACGCGCGGCATCAAGACCCTCGCCGTGCGCATGCAGCGGCACAGCTCCAACGCGCAGGCGGTGGCCGAGCACCTGCTCGCCCATGACCGCGTCGCGAAGGTGTACTACCCGGGCCTGCCCTCGCACCCCGGTCATGAGCTGGCCGCGCGGCAGATGAGCGGGTTCGGCGGCATCGTGTCGCTCGAGCTGGCCGACGGTGCGGCGGCCCGCCGCTTCGCGGAGTCGACCCGCCTGTTCACCCTCGCCGAGTCGCTGGGAGGTGTGGAGTCGCTCGTGAATTATCCGGATGCCATGACCCACGCCTCCGTCCGCGGCACGGAGCTCGCGGTGCCCGAGACGATCGTGCGCCTGTCGGTCGGCATCGAGTCGGTCGACGACCTGGTCGCCGACGTGGATCAGGCCCTCGCGGCTCTCTGACGCCCCGGGTCTTGAAATGACGAACCCGGCCTCCCGCAGAAGCGGGGGCCGGGTTCGTTCGTCTGCGCGAGGGACGCGGGTCAGCGCTGGGCGCGGGCCAGGTTCTGCTCGAGCTCGTCGCGGTTCTGGCGCACCACGTAGGCGGGCTGGTCGCGCTCGACGCGCCAGCTCTCGCTCAGCGGTCCGACGTTGACGGTGTCGAAGCCGAACTCGTCGTAGATGCGCGTCACCAGGGCGACGGCTTCGTCGGAGTCGCTCGAGGTCGCCAGGGCCCGACGGTTCTCCGTGCCGGCGGGGGAGCCGTCGGTCGTGATGTCGGCGGCCGGGATGTGGTTGAAGGCCTTCACCACGGTCGATTCGGGCAGGTGCTCCTGAAGCATCTGCGACGTGGTGGTCTTCTTGTCGTCGAGCTCGGCGATGTGGCCGTCGCGCTCGAAGTAGTAGTTGTTCGTGTCGAGCACCGTCTTGCCCACGAGCGGGGCGACGGGAACGGCGTCGATCGCCTTCAGCGGCACCGTCACCACGACGATGTCTCCGGCCTCCGCGGCCTCCTGCGCCGTGGCGGCGCGGGCGCGCTCACCCACCGAGGCGACGAGGTCGCTCAGCGTCTCGGGGCCCCGTGAGTTGGCGATGACCACGTCGTAACCGAGACCCGTGAAGCCCTTCGCCAGGGCCGAACCGATGTTGCCTGCTCCGATGATTCCTACAGTCGTCATGCAGGGGTGAACCGCGGCATCCGATGACGCATTCCCGGGAGCGGTACCAAACCTTCAGCAACTTAAATAACTAGCAGTCCTAGATACTTTAGTCAATGGGTCGTGACCCGGATGCCGGGGGTCATATCGTCATTCCTGTCGCACCCTCGCGCGAGTGGTCGCAGTCCGGTGTTCGGGTCACCGTCCTGCTTGACCTGTGAGGGCGACGGCCCCCGGTGGACGCGGCTTCGGACCACCGGGGGCCGCTTTCTTTTCCGGGAGAGTCACCGCGTCCGCGCTGCGCCCGGACGGTGGAAGACTTGTCGGCGTGACCTTCGAGACCCGCCCCACGCGCTCCGCCCGCCTGTATCTCGTCTGCATCGGCGTCGGCCTCCTCGCCGGTCTCATGTCCGGACTGTTCGGCGTGGGTGGCGGCACGGTCATCGTGCCCCTGCTCGTGCTGCTGCTCGGCTTCGATCAGCGTCTCGGGGCCGGAACCTCCCTCGCCGCGATCGTCCCCACGGCATCCGTCGGTGTCATCACCTACGCCATCGACGGGCACGTCGCGTGGCTCCCCGCGCTGATCCTGGCCGCCTTCGCCGTCGTCGGCGCGCAGATCGGCACGTGGCTGCTGCCCAAGCTGTCGCAGACCGCCCTGCGCTGGGCGTTCGTGGCCTTCCTCGTCGTGGTGATGGTGAGTCTGTTCTTCGTGATCCCCTCGCGCGACGCGGAACTCGAGCTCACCTGGATCACCGGACCGGGCCTCGCGCTGCTGGGTGTCATCACCGGGACCCTGGCGGGCCTGCTCGGCGTCGGCGGCGGCATCATCGTCGTCCCCGCCCTGCTGCTGCTGTTCGGCACGAGCGACCTCATCGCCAAGGGCACGTCGCTGCTCATGATGATCCCCACGGCGATCTCGGGCACGGTCGGCAACCTGCGCCGCTCCAACGTCGACGTGCGCGCAGCCCTGTTCATCGGGGTCGCGGCGTGCCTCACCACCCCGGTGGGAGCCCTCATCGCGAAGTTCGTCGACCCGTTCGTGGGCAACGTGCTGTTCGCGATCTTCCTCGTCTTCATCGCCTCGCAGATGGCGGTCAAGGCCGTGCGCGGGCGCCACCAGCGCTGACCCCCCCCGCGGCGGCGCGACCCCGCTCGATAGACTGAGCGGGTGCCCGTGAACCCCGAACTCGTCGGTCGTGCCTTCGCGCCGACCGTCCCCTACCTGGTCGGCCGAGAGAAGGTGCGCGAGTTCGCCCGCGCCGTCTTCGCCGACGCGCCGCAGCACACCGACCCCGAGGCCGCGCGCGCCTTGGGATACGCCGATGTGGTGGCCCCGCCGACCTTCGCGATGGTCGTGCAAGACCTCACGCTGCAGCAGCTGCTCGGCGACCCCGACTCCGGAATCGAGCTGTCGCGCCTCGTGCACGCCGAGCAGCGGTTCCGCTACACGCGGCCCATCGTCGCAGGCGACGAGCTCGTCGCGACGCTCTCGGTCACCGGCATCCGCACCATGGGCGGCAACGCGATGATCACGAGCGAGGCCGAGATCGTGGATGCCGACGGCGCCCACGTCGTCACGACGACGAGCGTCCTGCTCGCAGGGGAGGCCGGCGCATGAGCCCGTTCACCGTCGGCGAGGTCGTCGCCGAACGCTCCGTCCACCTCACCCGTGAGTCGCTCGTGCGGTACGCCGGCGCCTCGGGCGACTTCAACCCCATCCACTACCGCGACGACGTCGCCGCGGCCGTCGGGCTCCCGGGCGTCCTCGCACACGGAATGCTCACGATGGGCATCGCCGTCGGCACGCTGGCCGAAGCCCTGGGCGACAGCGGACGCATCGTCGAGTACGGCGTGCGCTTCACCCGCCCGGTGGTCGTCGACCCCGAGACCGGGGCCGACCTGCACGTCAGCGCGAAGGTCGGAGCCGTCGACGACGAGACCGCCCGCATCGACCTGACCGTCACGTTCGCCGAGACCACGGTCCTCGGCAAGGCGCAGGTGCGGGTGCGGCTCGGTTGATGCCCGACGTCGAATCCGTTCCGCTCGCGCAGCTCACCACGCTGCGCACCGGTGGTGCGCCCGCGCGCCTGATCGAGGCGCGATCGGCCGACGAACTCGTCGCGACCCTGCGCGAGGTCTGGGCCGAGGGCGAGCCGTGGTTCGTGCTCGGCGGCGGCTCGAACCTGTTCGTCGGCGACGAGCCGTTCGAGGGCACCGTCGTGCGCATCCGCACCTCGGGCATCGAAGAACTGCCGGGCTCGCACCAGGGCACGGTGCGGCTGCGCGTGCAGGCCGGGCACGACTGGGACGCCCTGGTCGCTGAAACGGTGGCGCGCGGGTTCGCCGGCATCGAGGCGATGTCGGGCATCCCCGGCACCGTCGGCGCCGCCCCCGTGCAGAACGTCGGAGCCTACGGCCAGGAAATCGTGCAGACCCTCGTCGAGGTCGAGCTGCTGGATGCCACCACGGGCGAGGTCTCGACCGTCTCGGCATCCGATCTCGGACTCGGCTTCCGCACCTCGGTGCTCAAGCACCACTACGGGTCGGAGCCCGAGCGGCCCGGGGTGATCGTGTCGGTGACGCTCGAGCTCGAGCGCGTCGGTGCCGAGGAGCGACCGATCGCGGGCGACCAGCTGCGCGGAGCGCTCGGTCTCGAACCGGGCCAGGCGGTGTCGCTGCGGTGGATCCGCGAGCACGTGCTCGCCACCCGCGCCCGCAAGGGCATGGTGCTCGACGCCGAAGACCCCGACACCTGGAGCGCGGGCTCGTTCTTCCAGAACGCGATCGTCTCGGAGGCCTTCGCCCGCACCCTCCCGGCCGAGTGCCCGAAGTGGCCTCTGACGCCGGTGCTCGATCCGGTGACGGTCATTCCGCTCGCCGCGTTCGACGGCATCCTGCCCCCGCCCCCCGTGGTGTCGCGGCAGGTCAAGGTGAGCGCGGCCTGGCTCATCGAGAACGCCGGTCTGTCGCGCGGCTTCCGTTTCCCGCGCTCTCGCGCCGGGCTCTCGACCAAGCACACGCTCGCCCTGACCAACCGCGGAGAGGCGACCGCGGCCGAGATCGCCGAGCTCGCGCGCTTCGTGCAGAGTCGCGTGCAGGCCGAGTTCGGCCTGCTGCTGCAGCCCGAGCCGGTGCTGGTCAACGTCGAGCTCTAGCCCCGCCCGTTCCGGCATCCGCGTGCCGTCCTGCGGATGCGGGCGTCGACACGCCGGTCGTGGGTGCCGTGGGTCGGCGTGCCGGCCGTGGCGTCCGCACGACGGTCGCGGGCGCTCGCGCGCGAGTCGCGGTGCCGTCCTGCGGATGCGGGCGTCGACACGCCGGTCGTGAGTGCCATGGAACGGCGTGTCGGCCGTGTCGTCCGCAGGACGGTCGCGGGCGCTCGCGCACGGTCCGCGGTGCCGTCCTGCGGATGCGGGCGTCGACACGCCGGTCGAGGATGCCGTGGGTCGGCGTGTCGGCCGTGGCGTCCGCAGGACGGTCGCGGGCGACCCGCCGGGAACGACCGCGGGGCGGCCACCGGAATCCCGGCGACCGCCCCGACGGACGTGGAAGATCAGGCGAACAGGCGCTGGAGGCGCTGGATGCCCTCGAGCAGCTGGTCGTCGCCCAGAGCGTACGACAGGCGCAGGTATCCGCTCGGGCCGAAGGCCTCGCCGGGCACGACGGCGACCTCGGCCTGCTCGAGGATGAAGTCGGCGAGCTCGAGCGAGGTGGTGGGCGTGACGCCGCCCCAGGTGCGGTTCAGCAGGCCCTGCACGTCGGGGTAGACGTAGAACGCGCCCAGCGGGTTGGGCACCTCGACACCGTCGATCTTCGACAGCTCCGACACGATCAGCTGACGACGGCGGTCGAAGGCGAGGCGGAACTGCTCCGCCTCGTCCTGGGGTCCGTTGAGCGCTGCGGCGGCGGCGAGCTGCGCGACGTTGTTGACGTTGCTCGACAAGTGCGACTGCAGGTTGCCGGCGAGCTTCATGGCATCCGCCGGTCCCACCATCCAGCCCACGCGCCATCCGGTCATGGCGTAGGTCTTGGCCACGCCGTTGACGAGGATGGTCTGCCCCGCGAGCTCGGGCACGGCCTCGACGATCGAGACGGCCTTGACGCCCTCGTAGGTGAGGTTCTGGTAGATCTCGTCGGTGATCACCCAGATGCCGTGCTCGAGGGCCCAGCGACCGATCTCGGCGGTCTCTTCGGGCGAGTAGACCGAGCCGGTGGGGTTCGAGGGCGAGACGAACACGAGCACCGTGGTCTTGTCGGTGCGCGCGGCCTCGAGCTGGGCGACGGTGACCTTGTAGTCCTGGTCGGCCCCGGCGAACACCTCGACGGGCGTGCCGTCGGCCAGGGCGATGGCTTCGGGGTAGGTGGTCCAGTACGGGGCGGGCAGCAGCACCTCGTCGCCGGGGTTCACCACCGTCTGGAACGCCTGGTACACCGACTGCTTGCCGCCGTTGGTCACGATGACCTGCGAGGGCGCGACCTCGAGGCCCGAGTCGCGGAGGGTCTTGGCGGCGATCGCCTCGCGCAGCACGGGGAGGCCGGCGGCGGGGGTGTAGCGGTAGTTCTTCGGGTCGTGCAGCGCCTTCGCTGCGGCATCCACGATGAACGAAGGGGTGGCGAAGTCGGGCTCGCCGGCCGCGTAGGAGATGACCGGTCGGCCGGCGGCCTGGAGGGCCTTGGCCTTGGCGTCGACCTTGAGGGTCGCGGACTCGGCGATGGCGGACAGCTTGCGGGAGAGCGGGGCGCGGGAAGTCACGGTTCCGAGCCTACTGTTCGCGCCCGCCCGAGCCGAGGGCCGTGACGACTCCGAAACACGGCTCCACTAGCGTGGCCGGGTGACCGCCGCTCCCGCCTCTCCCGTGCGCTCCCGCCGCGGGGGATTGGCAACGCTCCTCCGCCTCGGTATCGCCACCCTCATCACCGGAGTCGCCACGGGCCTCGCGGTGCTGCTGCTGGTGTGGATCGTGCACAGCCTCGAGCACCTCGTGTGGGGGCACGAAGAGGGTCCGTTCCTCGATGGTCTGGCGTACCCGTCGGTGTGGTGGCTGCCCATCGTCACCGTCGGCGGGGCCGGTGTGGTCGCCGCCGTCGGGTGGTACCTGCTGCGCCGCTTCGGCCGCACGCTCGCCACGGTCGAGCAGGGGGTCGACGGGGCCCGGATGCCGTGGTGGGAGACCCTCGTCGACACGGTGCTGCAAGTGGGGTCGGTCGCGATGGGCGCCTCGATCGGCAAGGAGGTCGCGCCGCGCGAGCTGTCGGCGATGGCCGGATCGAAGATCGTATGGTGGTTCGGCCTCGACCCCCGGTGGCGCCGCATCCTGATCGCGTCAGCCGCAGGTGCGGGTCTCGCCGCGGTCTACAACGTCCCCCTGGCCGGTGCGCTCTTCGCCGTCGAGATCCTCCTCGCGCAGTTCAGCGTGGGAGCGGCCGTGGTCGCCCTGACCGTCAGCGCCGTCGCGACGCTCGTCGCACGCCCTCTCGTCGGCGACGGCTCGCTGTACACGGTGGGATCGCTCGAGGTGAACGCCTCGCTGATCGTCGCGGCAGTGCTCATCGGACCCCTCATGGGATGGGGTGCCACGAGCTTCGCGACGATCACGAAGAAGCTGTCGCGCTTCCGTCCCCAGGGGTGGAAGCTGCTGGTCGTCCTGCCCCTGACCTTCACCGCGGTCGGCGCGCTCGGCGCCGCGTTCCCGCTCATCCTCGGCAACGGTCGGGCTCTCGCCACCGCCGGCTTCGACCTGTCGCAGCCGGCCCTGCTGCTCATCGCGCTCGCCGTGCTGAAGTACGTCGCGACGACCGCGTCGCTCGGCTCGGGGGCGATCGGTGGCACGCTGCAGCCGTCGGTCGCGATCGGTGCCGCGCTCGGTGCGGCCGCTGCGGCCGGCTGGGCGTTCGTGTGGCCCGGTGCCGACGGCACGGCGCTCGCGATCGTCGCGGCATCCGCGTTCCTCGCCTCGAACATGCGCGCCCCCTTCACGGCGATCGCGCTCATCATCGAGTTCACGAACACCGGGTTCACGCTGCTGCTGCCGATCTTCCTCGCCGTGGCCGGGTCGCTCGTGGCCTCCAAGCTCACCTCGCGCGAGAGCCTGCGCCCGTTCGCGCCGATCGACCCCGCACGACCGTAGCGTCGCCGGCCCCTAGGCTCGACAGGTGATCGAGTGGATCTTGGCCGAGTGGATGCAGATCCTGGGGTTCGCGACGGGTGCCGTGTGCGTGGTGCTGGCCGCGCGGCGCAACGTGTGGACCTATCCGATCGGCATCGCCAACAACGTCGTCTTTCTCGCGGTGTTCGTCCCCGCGGGCCTCTACGCCTCGGCCGCGCTGCAACTGGTCTACCTCGTGCTGGGCGTGCACGGGTGGATCCGGTGGACGCGCGGCGTCGAGCACGACCGTGGATACGTGGCCCGCACACCGCGCCGAGCGGTGCCCTGGTTGATCGCCGTGGCGATCGTCGGCACCGCCGTGCTGACGTGGGTGCTGGCGACGTTCACCGACTCCCAGGTGGCGGTGGCGGATGCCGCGACCACCTCGGCCAGCCTCGTCGCCCAGTACATGCTCAATCGCAAGTGGATCGAGAACTGGGGCGTGTGGATCGCGGTCGACGTCGCGTTCGTCGGCCTGTCGATCGCGACCGGCCTGTGGATCATCGCCGCGCTCTACGCCCTGTTCATCGTGCTGTGCATCGGCGGGTGGCGGGGGTGGACCCGGGTCATGCGCGAGAGCCCCACCGCCGCGCCCGCGGACGCGCGTGTCTGAGCGGCGGTTCCGCCACGGCGTGGTGGTCGGCAAGTTCTACCCCTTCCACGCCGGGCACGCTCATCTGATCCGCTCCGCGGCGCGGGCCTGCGACCGCGTCACGGTCCAGGTGATCGCGGCATCCGTCGAGAACATCCCGCTCGAGCGGAGGGTCGCGTGGATCCGCGAGGGGCACCCGAGCGTGCGCGTGGTCGACCTCGTCGACGACACCCCCGTCGACTTCGCCTCCGAGACCGCGTGGGACGCGCACACCGCGACCATCGCGGGCCTGCTCGACGAGCCCGCCGACGTGGTGTTCACCTCCGACGACTACGGCGCAGAGCTCGCGCGGCGCCTGGGTGCCGAGTGGGTGCAGGTCGACCCCGGTCGCGTGATCAACCCCGTCTCGGGCACGGCGATCCGCGCGGATCTCGCCGCGCACTGGTCGGAACTGTCGCCCGTCACACGGGCCGACCTCGCCGCGCGCGTCGTCGTGCTGGGTGCCGAGTCGACGGGGTCGACCACCCTCGCCGAGGCGCTCGCCGCGGAGCTCGGCACGCTGTGGGTGCCGGAGTACGGACGCGAGCTGAGCGAGACGCGCGAGGGCGGGCTCGACGCCCCCTGGCGCAGCGACGAGTTCGACCTCGTCGTCGATCGGCAGATCGCCTGGGAGGACGAGGCGCTGCGGCGGGTCCCCACCCCGGTGCTCGTGTGCGACACCGACGTGCTGGCGACGGCCCTCTGGCACGAGCGGTACGTCGGGTTCGTCGCCGATCGCCTGCATGCCCGGGCCGCCGCCCATCCGCCGGTGCTGTACGTGTTGACCGGCGATGAGATCCCTTTCGTGCAGGACGGCATGCGCGACGGCGAGCACATCCGCGCCGACATGCAGGAGCGCTTCCGCGAGGTGCTCGCCGCGCAGTCCGTGCCCTGGCTCGAGGTGCGCGGGTCGGTCGCCGAACGACTCGCTCAGGCGTTGCCCGCCGTGCGCGACGCCGTGGCGCGGGCGACGTCGTTCGCCCCGCCGATGGAGGGGCGGTCGCTCGCCGAGCAAGAGGAGCTGCGGCGACGGGCCGGACGTTAGGCTGGCGCGATGGCCGACCGCTGGCACAAGCTCTCCGAGTCACCCACGACGTCCAATGCCGCCGACGGGGTCGCCCCGCTCGCCGCGGCCGACCTGTTCCGCGAGGCACCCGCCCCGGCCGCGCCCCCGCTCGATGAAAAGCTGCGGCAGACGTACTACTGGATCGTCAACCGCGCGGTCATCTCGCCCTACTACGACGTGGAGTTCTCATCGGGGCGCCCGCTCACGTTCGAGCTGGGCGACGCCGGCGCCGAGCTGACGCTGCCGAACGAGCCGTCGTACTCCTCGAACGTGCTGCTGCCGCTGCTGAGCTTCGCGGTCGGCGGCAAGTGCCTGCTGATCGGCGGGCCGGGCCGCGGCAAGACCACGGTGGCGGTGCTCATGGGAGTGCTCGCCGGCTCGACGCCCGAGGAGGTGCGGCGCGGCGTGCAGCAGGGGCAGCCGCAGCTGTCGATCAGCGACCTCGTCGGCATCCCTCTGCCGCGGGATCTGATGAACGCGTCGAGCCTGGCCGAGATCGGCATCGCGTGGCGCGAGTGGCTGACGCGGCCCGTCAAGATCGTCGACGAGTACAACCGCATCCCCACGAAGACCCAGTCGGCCCTGCTGACGATGGTGGCCGAGGGCTACGTCGAGAGCCACGATCAGATGCGTCGCACGGCCCCGGCCTCGGGCGTGGAGAGCTGGTTCTTCACCGCCAACGACGACGCGGGCGGGGGCACCTTCCCCGTCATCCAGGCGCTGCGCGACCGCATGGACGTCACCGTGCCCGCGGCGGGCTTCAACAGCCGCTTCTTGGATGAGCTCGTCGCGCGGGTCGAAGCGGGCGAGAAGCCCGAGGAGCACGTGCCCGCCGAGCTCGTGTTCGCCCCCGACGAGCAGTCGTCGATGCGCGCGGCGATCCGTGCCGTGCCGGTGCCGGCCGAGGTGCGCCGGAGGCTGGAGTTCTTCCTCGGCCACTTCGAATTCGTGCAGGGCGGTGGGCGCCGGTTCGAGTACCGCACGAAGGACACGGTGACCACGGCGGGTGGCCGGGTCGCCGAGGCGATCGAGGCGAACTCCGGGGCCGACCTCATGACCGACCTGGGCGCGCAGACCCTCAACGGCCTGTCGGTCCGGGCGCTGCAGACCCTCATCGTCTACGCCAAGGCCGTCGCCTGGTTCCGCGGCCGCGACGCCGTGTCGGTCGCCGACGTGGGCGCGATGCTGCCGTTCGTGCTGCGCGGCAAGCTGCTGCCCAACCCCACGCATCCGCGCTTCGACGTGGGCGCCGAGCGCGAGCTGAGCACCGACGTGATGAGCTGGCTGGCCGACCTGTTCGCCGAGTCGTGCCGGCAGTTCGACGCCCTCGGTCGCGGGACCGACGATCCCGTCGGCGAGCTGCTCGCGCAGCTCGAGGCGGGCCTCGACGGCGTCGGGACGGTGGAGGCCGGTCGCCGCCTCACCCAGATCGAGGCGCGCCTGCGCACGGTCGCGGGCACCGGCAAGCTCTACGGGCGCGACTTCGACGACCTCATGGCGCTCAAGTACCTGCACCAGCGCTACACCGCCTACCTGCGCTGGCTCGAGGGGCGCTCGTGATCCGACGCCCCGGCCACCTCGCCGATCACACCCCGCCGGTGGGTACTCCGGTGCCGGTCGAGGGGCTCGACCTGGCGCTGGCGGGGCGCAACGTCGCGGCGGCGGGCGGCTCGGCCGAGAGGTACGCGGTGTCGTTCGCCGCGGGACGCGCGGCCGCCGAGGGCATCGACCCCGTCGCCCTCGCGGGCATCGCGGGCTGGCGGGCCGGTGCGCTCGGCCTGCGCGACGACGCCCTGCGCAGCATCGACGCGGCGCGGTCGTCGGGTGCCGGGGCGGCCGCGGCGGCCGCCCTGGGGATGGATGCCGCTGACCTCGGCGCCTTCGTCGACCGGCAGCGCGCTGACCGGTACTGGTGGCCGGGCCGCCGCGAGGCCAACGGCTACGTCTGCGCGGTCGGGGGTTTCCGCGGCCTCGGCGGGGCGTGGACGGCGCCGCCGGCCGACGGTCGACCGCTCGACGCCGACGGCGCGTTCGCCGTGCGCACCGGGGAGCGGTGGTGGCGCATCGACGCCGACGTGTGGGGGTCGCGCCTGAGCCCGCTCGACGACGAGCCCGAGCCGGGCGCCGCGGGCGCGGCATCCGTCCTCACCTTCGCCGACTCGTACCTGGCGTGGATCCACGTCGCGGCGCCCGCGTGAGCACGACGACCGCGCCGGTCGGCGGCGACCTGGCGGCGTGGGAGGCGGCGCAGCGGCTGTGGGGCGTGCGGCTGCACGATGCGCGCATGGCTCCCGGCGCGGGCGAGGGGCAGGGCGCTCCCGCGTGGTTCACCTTTCCGCCGGTGGTCACGGTCGACCCGGTCATGGTCGCGCGGCTCGGGGGAGCCGACGAGATGGAGAGCGTGTTCGCGCACGAGCTCGGGCACCACGTGCTCGCCCCCAGCACGCGCCTGGACGCGCTGAAGATCCGCCATCAGATGGCCCGGGCCCTGCAGGCCGCGGGTGCTCCCGCCCTGCGCGACGCGGATCTCGCGCTGATGTCGAACCTGTGGACCGACCTGCTCGTCAACGCGCGCGTCGCCATCCTGCAGCGACGGCGCGACGGCGCGGGCGAGCCCGGCATCGTGCGGTTGTCGCGGGAGCTGTACCGCGCGTCGCGCTCGTCGCCGAGCCCGCTGTGGTGGGTCTACCTGCGCACCTACGAGCTGCTGTGGAACCTGCCGGGCGGAACCCTCTGCGACCCCGAGCCGCCAGCGCCCGACCGACGCCCGCCGAAGCAGAAGCAGGAACTGCCGTGGACGCGCATCGCCGCGGAGCATCGCGCCGCCGAGAAGGCGCTGCGGCAGGCGCGGAAGGCCGCCGAGCGCGTGTCCGACGAACTGGCCGAGGCGACGGTCACGCGACCCGCGCTCGACGCCGACGTGCTCGCCTCGCTCGTGCGCACCTTCGCGGGCGACGCCGTGGCCGGAGCTCTGCGCTTCGGCGTCGTGGTGGCGCCGTACCTCATCGACCCGCGCACCGACGGCGCGGGCGCGCTCCCCGGCGGCACCTGCGCGGCCGACGCCGCCGCCCCGACCCCCTCGGAGCTCGGTCGGGTGCTGTCGGACCGGCGATTGAGCGGCGCCGTCCCCTCCTCCGCAGGGGCCGCGGCCGCGTCGGTGGCGAAAGGCTCGGCCACGGGGCAGGCCCTCGGGATCGCGCAAACTCTCGAGCTGTACGCCGACGCCGACCAGGCTGCCGTGATCGCGGCCTGGTACCGCGCCGAGGCGACGCGGTGGGTGCGTCCGTTCACCCAACGGTTGCCGCGCGCGGTCTCGGCCGATCTTCCGGGGCCGTTCGAGAGCTGGGAGACCGGTGACGACCTCGCCGACCTCGACTGGCCCGCGACGTTGCAGGCGGGCGGGGTCGTCGTCCCGGGGGTGACGACGCTGCGGCGCTCGTACCTGGTCGATGATCCGCCGCCGGTGTCGTCGAGCATCGATCTCGACCTCTACATCGACAGCTCGGGCTCGATGCCGCAGCCGCAGACGGGCTCGCCCGCCGTGCTCGCGGGCACGATCCTCGCCCTGTCGGTGCTGCGCGGAGGGGGGCGGGTCCGCGTGACCAGCTTCTCGGGGCCCGGCCAGGTCGCCGGCCACGAGGAGTACTCCCGCGACCCCGCCCGCACGATCGCCGACCTCGCCCACTTCTTCGCCGGCGGCACGACGTTCCCCCTCGACCTGCTCGACAAGAGGTACGCCGGACGGGGGACTCCGGATGCCGCGCACCGCCGTCACCTCGTCGTTCTCTCCGACGACGGGCTGACCTCGCTCTTCGGCGACGGCGACCCCGCTCGCGCCGATGTCGCGCCCCGGGTGCGCGAGACGCTCAGCACGGCGACCCTGGTCGTGCTCGATCGACAGCACCGGGTCGCGGAGCCGGCGCTGCGGGCGGGATACGACGTGATCTACATCGAACGGATGGAGGACGCACCCGCGGTGTGCGCCCAACTGGCGGAGGTGCTCGGTGGCTGAGGCGGACGATCTGCTGAGCGCGTGGTCGGCGATCGCGCCGCCCGAGAACACGGCGTGGGCGAGCGCCCGGCCCGGCCCCGGGGTCGACGAAATCGCCGCGCGCCTGTCGAGCGTGCCGCGGCCGTTCCTCGACGACGACGTCTCGCTGCGCGCGCTCGCCGGTGACGTGCTGGGCCGCCCCCTGGCATCCGTCGATCATGCCGACGACGCGCGGGTGCGCACGGGCGCGGCGATCGGTCTGTGGGTGGTGGCGAGCGAAGACCTCGTGCAGCCGTTCGTCCCGTCACCGGCGGGCGGCGATGTGACGCGCGCGATCGACGCCCTGGCGCTGCGCCTCGCGCCCGTGGTGGATCCGCGCGACTGGCTCGCCGACGCCGAGCGGCGGGAAGAGGCGGCGCGCATCTTCCTGCTGTGGGCGGGCTTCCTGCCGGCCGGCGAAGACCGCGAGACCGCACGCGCCCTCCTCGACGCGCGCGACTCGTTGCGCCGGAACGCCGCGCTCGCCGAGGCCTACGCCGCCTACCGACACCGCGAGGAGATCGCCCGCCGCCTGGCCGAGGCGCGGGCTCGGGAGGCCGCCGCGAGGTACTCGAGTGAGTGACCCCGACGACCCGCTCGCGCTCGGCGAGTACCGACCGGGGTCGGCGGCGGTGCTGACGGATGCCGAGCGCTGGCCGACCCTCGACGCCGACGGCGCCGCGCGGCTGCAGCGTTGGCGCACGCACCCCGCGGCCCCCGCGTGGGTGCACGCCACGGGGGATCGCCTCTCGGCCGAAGCCGTCGACCGCGCGCGCACGCCGCTGCCGCTCGACGGGTGGCTCGACGAGCACCTCGCCGGCGCCCGCGCGCTGCCGTTCTACCGTCGGATGACGGGGCTTCGGACCCTCGAGGATTTCCCTCTGATCGGGCGCGCCGATCTCGTCGCCGACATCTCGGCGTTCGTTCCCCTCGACGCCGACCTCGACCGCATGCTGCACGGCACGAGCTCGGGGTCGACGGGGGCGGCCCTCGTCATTCCCGACGACGTCGAGGAGGTGGCGCGCGGCTTCCACCTGCTCGTCCGCCTGGTGCGCGAGGCGGGAGTGGACTGGAAACCGGATGCCGAGCGGCTCGCGCTCATGTGGGTGCTGCAGCAGCGCCAGGCCTTCACGTACGTGTCGATCGTCAGCGGCTTCGCCCAGCGCGCCATGGCGCGGGTCAACCTCGATCGGGGCGCCTGGCGGGCGGCATCCGATCGCTCGACGTTCGTGCGTGACGCTGATCCGCAGGTGATCTCGGGAAACCCCACGAGCCTGTCCGAGTTGCTGACCCCCGAGCTGCGGGCCGTCGTGCGCCCGCTGGCCCTGTTCTCGGGGGCGATGGCGCTGTCGGCGCCGCTGCGCGCGGAGCTTGAGGCCGCGTTCTCGTGCCCCGTGTTCGACGTGTACGGCCTGCACGAGACCCGGCCGATCGCGGTGCGCACCGACGACGGACCGTTCCGCGTGCTCGACCGGCGCGTGCACGTCGAGGTGCTCGACGCAGCGGGCGAGCCGGTCGTCGACGGCGCGATGGGCGAGATCACGGTGACCGCGGGCGAGAACCCCCTGCTGCCTCTCGTGCGGTACCGCACCGGCGACTTCGGCCGGCTCGTCGACCTCCCCGGCGGAGGCGTCGGCATCGCCGACCTCGAGGGGCGCGAGCACACCGACTTCCTCAGCGCCGCGGGGGCGCGCGTGCCGTCGGTCGACCTCACGCAGCAGCTGCAGAGCCACGGCGCGCACGGCTGGACGGTGGAGCAGAGAGCGGACGGCGGGCTCGAGGTGCGGATCGCCGGAGGCGACGGCACGGCGATCGAGGCGGCACTGCGGGCCCTGCTCAATCAGCCCGTCCAGCTCGAGCGCGTCGAGCGTCTCGGCGACCTCGGCGAGGGCAAGCCCCGACGCTTCCGGTCCGCCGCGCGCTGACGTCCGGATGCCGAGGGGCCGGTGCTCGTGGCCCCGGCCCCTCGGCATCCGGTGAGTCAGTCCAGGTACTTCGCGTACGCCGGCAGGGTGAGGAACGCGGGGAACTCCTCGCGCAGCGCCACCTCGCGGAACACCGCGGCGGCGTCGTCGAAGCGGTCGCCCTCGAACCGGGGAGCGTCGGCGAGCACCTCGGTCATCAGCTCCTCGACGAAGCCACGGGTGATGGCGATGCCCTCGGCGGTGGAGTGATCCTGGTGGATCCACTGCCAGATCTGCGAGCGCGAGATCTCCGCGGTCGCGGCGTCTTCCATCAGGTCGTCGATCGCGACAGCGCCCAGGCCCCGCAGCCACGCCTCGATGTAGCGGATCGCCACCGAGACGTTGCCCCGCACCCCCGCCGTGGTCACCGGCAGGCCGATGCGCACGTCGAGCAGGTCGGCGGGGTCGACAGCCACCTCGTCGCGGGTGCGCCCGAGCTGGTTCGGCTCGTCGCCGAGCACCGCGTCGAACTCGGCGCGCGCCACCGGGATGAGGTCGGGGTGGGCCACCCACGTGCCGTCGAAGCCGTCGCCGGCCTCGCGCCGCTTGTCGGCGGCCACCTTCTCGAACGCCGCCTCGGTGACCTCGGGACGACGACGGTTGGGGATGAAGGCGCTCATGCCGCCGATCGCGTAGGCGCCGCGCTTGTGGCACGTCTGCACGAGCAGTTCGGTGTAGGCCCGCATGAACGGCACCGTCATCGTGACCTCGCTGCGGTCGGGGAGCACGAAGCGGGCGCCCCGGCCGCGGTAGGTCTTGATGATCGAGAAGATGTAGTCCCACCGTCCGGCGTTCAGGCCCGCGCAGTGGTCGCGCAGGGCGAAGAGGATCTCCTCCATCTCGAACGCCGCGGGCAGCGTCTCGATCAGCACGGTCGCGCGGATCGTGCCGTGGGCCAGGCCCAGGCGCTCCTCGGTGAACGAGAACACGTCGTCCCAGAGCCGTGCCTCTTCGGCCGACTCGATCTTCGGCAGGTAGAAGTACGGTCCCCGGCCCGCCGCGATCAGGGCGTGCGCGTTGTGGAAGACGTACAGCCCGTAGTCGATGAGCGATCCGGATGCCGGGAGCTCGCGCCCCGCGCGATCGATGAAGCTCACGTGCTTCTCGGGCAGGTGCCAGCCGCGCGGGCGCATCACGATCGTGGGGGTGCGCTCGGCGGTGACCTCGTAGCGCTTGCCCTCGGGGCTCGTGAACGACAGCTGCCCGCGGATGGCGTCGAACAGCGACAGCTGCCCGCCGATGACGTTGCTCCAGGTGGGGCTCGTCGCGTCTTCCTGGTCGGCGAGCCACACCCGCGCGCTGGAGTTGAGCGCGTTGATCGTCATCTTCGGATCGGTGGGACCGGTGATCTCGACGCGGCGGTCTTCGAGCCCCGGGCCGGCTCCGGCCACGCGCCACGACGGGTCGTCGCGGATGTGCGCGGTGTCGGCGCGGAAGTGCGGGTCGTCGCCCGTGCCGATCTCGAACCGGCGGCGCAGGCGAGCGGCGAGGCGGTCGTGCCGACGCCGGGCGAAGCGGTCGTGCAGCTCGGTGACGAAGGCGAGGGCCGCGGGCGTGAGGATCTCGCCGTCGCGCCCGTGCAGGGGCCGGTCGAGACGAAGGTGCGGGGCGGATGTCGAGGTGCTCGGCATCCGGTGCCCTTCGGCGTTCGTGCCGGTGGCGGTCGTCGAGGTCGGCGATGTCGCGGTGGTGGGCGGGGTTGAGGTCGTGGGCGGGGGAGAGGTGTCGATGAGGGTCATGGTCGTGGCTTTCTGTGGCGCGTCCGCTTCTCGGACCATGTCCCGAAAATGGCGGCCTGGGGGTGGCCCAGGCAGCCGAAAGTGGGACATGGTTTGCGAAAAGTGGGACGAGGGGTGGGTGGGAGCGGGCGAGGGCTCAGTGGAACTGCGCGGTCTCGGTGGAGCCGGCCAGGGCGAGCGTGGCGCTGTCGGGGTTGAGCGCTGTCGAGACGACGTCGAAGTAGCCGGTGCCCGCTTCGCGCTGGTGGCGCGTGGCGGTGTAGCCCTTCGCTTCGGCGGCGAACTCGGCTTCCTGCAGCTCGACGTACGCGCTCATGGCGCGCTCGGCGTACCCGCGAGCGAGGTCGAACATCGAGTGGTTCACGGCGTGGAAGCCGGCCAGCGTGATGAACTGGAAGGCGTAGCCGAGAGCGGCCAGGTCGGCCTGGAACGTGGCGATCTGCTCGTCGTCGAGGTGGCGCTTCCAGTTGAAGCTCGGCGAGCAGTTGTAGGCGAGCTTCTTGCCCGGGTAGCGGGCGTGGATCGCCTCGGCGAAGCGGCGTGCGAGCTCGATGTCGGGCTCGCCCGTCTCGACCCAGAGGAGGTCGGCGTAGGGAGCGAAGGCGAGGCCGCGGGCGATGACCGAGTCGAGGCCCGGGCGCACGCGGTAGAAGCCTTCGCTCGTGCGCTCGCCGGTGAGGAACTCCGCGTCGCGCGGGTCGACGTCGCTGGTCAGCAGGTCGGCGGCCAGGGCGTCGGTGCGGGCGATGATGACGGTCGGCACCCCCGCGACGTCGGCGGCCAGGCGCGCGGCGTTGAGGGTGCGGATGTGCTGCTGGATCGGCACGAGCACCTTGCCGCCGAGGTGGCCGCACTTCTTCTCGCTCGCGAGCTGGTCTTCCCAGTGGATGCCGGCGGCTCCGGCCGAAATCAGCGACTGGGCCAGTTCGTAGGCGTTGAGCGAACCGCCGAACCCGGCCTCGGCGTCGGCGACGATCGGGGCGAGCCAGTCCTGCGTGATCTCGCCCTCGGCGCGCTCGATCTGGTCCTGCCGCAGCAGCGCGTTGTTGATGCGACGCACCACCGCGGGCACGCTGTTGGCGGGGTAGAGGCTCTGGTCGGGGTAGGTCTGCCCCGCGAGGTTGCCGTCGGCGGCGACCTGCCACCCGCTCAGGTAGATGGCCTTCAGCCCCGCGCGCACCTGCTGCACGGCCTGCCCGCCGGTGTAGGCGCCGAGGGCGCGGACGTACTCCTCGGTGTGGATGAGGTTCCACAGGTTCTCGGCGCCGCGACGGGCGAGGGTGGACTCCTCGCGGACGCTGCCGCGAAGGCGCACGACGTCTTCCGCCGAGTACGTGCGCTCGATGCCGTCCCAGCGCGGGTCGTTCTCCCACGCGGCGCGGATCTCGTCGGCGGTCTCGGTCTGGTCGCCGGGGCGCAGGGGCTGCTGGGCGGGGGTGGCCTGGATCGTCATGAGCGTTCTCCTTCGGATGCCGGGGCTGCGGTGCCCCGTGGAGACCACTGTCGGCGAAGAACAACCCCCTCGGAGTGCATTTGTCGTGTGAAGATCGCGCGATCTTCTGTTCCGGTGAGAACATGACGTATGGACACCGGCGTCTCTGCTTCTTCGGCATCCCTCCCGTTCGACGATGACGAGGTGGACACCCTCACCATCGGCCGACGCATCCGTCAGCTGCGCACCGCGCGCGGCCTCACGCTCGACGAGCTGGCCGCGGCGGTCGGCCGTGCCCCGAGCCAGATGTCGATGATCGAGAACGGCCGGCGCGAGCCGAAGCTCACCCTGCTGCAGGCGATCGCGCGGGCGCTGGAGTGCAAGCTCGAGCAGATCCTCGACGCCGAGCCCCTCGACGCGCGCGCCGCGCTCGAGATCTCGGTCGAGCGCGCGATGCGCGGGCAGACCTTCCAGGCGCTCGGCATCGAGCCGTTCCGCGTCGGCCGGTCGGTGCCCGACGAGGTGCTCTCGGCGATGCTCGCGCTGCAGGGCGAGATCGAGCGCCTCCGCGAGGAGCGCTCCGCGACACCCGAAGAGGCGCGGCGGGCCAACGTGGCGCTGCGCCGGCTCATGCGCACGCAGGACAACCACTTCCCCGACCTCGAGCGCACGGCATCCGGGATCCTCACCGCGATCGAGCACCCCGGCGGTCCCCTCACCCAGCGCGGGGCGAGCGACATCGCCGCGCACCTCGGCTTCACGCTGCACTACGTGCCCGACCTGCCCTCGTCGACCCGGAGCATCGCCGACGTGAAGAACGGCCGGCTGTACCTGTCGACGAAGGTCGCGAAGGGCGACCCCCGCGCGGCGGTGCTGCAGGCGCTGTCGAGCCGCATGCTCGGCCACGGCGAGCCGACGAGCTACGACGAGTTCCTGCGCCAGCGCGTCGAGACGAACTACCTCACCGGGGCCCTGCTCATGCCCGAGGCGCACGTCGTGCCCGCCCTCCGTGAGGCGAAGGAGCGGCGCACGATCAGCATCGAAGACCTGCGCGACGCCTACTCGGTGTCGTACGAGACGGCCGCGCACCGCTTCACCAATCTGGCGACCGTGCACCTCGGCATCCCGGTGCACTTCTTGAAGGTGCACGAGTCGGGCACCATCACGAAGGCCTACGAGAACGACGACGTGAACTTCCCCACCGACCGCCTCGGGTCGATCGAGGGACAGATGTGCTGCCGGCGCTGGACGAGCCGCGTGGTCTTCGACGAGGACGACCGCTTCAACCCGTACTACCAGTACACCGACACCGGCAACGGAACCTACTGGTGCACCGCCCGCGTGGAGCAGTCCAGCGAGGGCGCGCACTCGGTGAGCGTGGGCGTGCGCTTCGACGACACGAAGTGGTTCCGGGGACGCGACACCCCCAACCGCGGGGTGTCGCGGCACGCCGTCGAGACGTGCTGCCGCCGTGCTCCGGCCTCGTTGGAGAACGCATGGCGCGGGCAGGCCTGGCCCAACGTGCGCACGCCCCGCACCCTGCTGGCGACCCTGCCGACCGGGGCGTTCCCCGGCGTGGACACGACCGAGATGTACGAGTTCCTCGAGGCGCACGCCCCGCGCGGGTGAGGGGACGGGGCCGTCGTGCGGAGGCCGGGTCCGGCGCCGGAGTGCGGACTCGGCGCCGTCGTGCGGGCGCCGACCAGCGCCGTCGTGCGGATGTCGGGTGTGACCTGCCGATTCCGGATGCCGCGAACTCGGCGTGTCGGCTCCCGCATCCGCGGGACGGCGGGCGGGGGTTGATCGAAAACCTGACACGTGTAAGGTATCTCCCACGTGAGCTCCGTCCCCCCGGAGCGCTTTCGATGAGGAGAGCCAGTCATGAAGCACACCCTCGCGGCATCCACCGCGATCGTCGGACTCGTCGTGGGCGGTCTCGCCGCGGCATCCCCCGCCTTCGCCGCCCCGCCCGGACAGCCCGGTCCGCCCCCGCACGCGGGGCCGCCTCCGCACGCGGGACCCCCGCCGCACGCGGGACCCCCGCCGCACGCGGGGCCGCCGGCGCACGCGGGGCCGCCTCCGCACGCCGGTCCCGAAGCCCGCGACCTCCAGCGCTACGCCGCGGACACCTGGGAGTCGATGGCGGCGATGGCCCACGCGAACACCGGCCTGCCCGACGACAACATCGGCGGAGCGCTCGAGGCCGCCACGGCATCCGGATACACCTCGCCGACCAACATCGGAGGCTACCTCTGGTCGACCGTCACCGCGCGCGACCTCGGGATCATCGACGCAGACGAGGCGCGCGAGCGACTGACCGCCACCGTGTCGACGCTCGAGACCATGGACCGCAACGACGGCAGTGGCATGTACTACAACTGGTACGCGCCCGACACCGGCGCGAAGCTCGAGATCTTCCCGACCTCGGGCGAGGTCATCCACCCGTTCCTCAGTACCGTCGACAACGGATGGTTGGCAGCGGCGCTGCGCATCGTGCGCGAGGCCGAGCCCACCCTCGCCGACCGCGCCGATGCGCTGTACCACTCGATGGACTTCTCGGCCTTCTTCGACTCCGCCGGGGCCGCAAACCTCCCCGCGGGCACCAACCGCGGCGGCTTCTGGGAGGCCCCTCCCGGAGACGGCTGCGCCGTCGAGGCCCTCATGTACAACGGCAGCGGCGAGCAGGCGTTCTACACCTGCCACCACTACGACACGACCGTCAGCGAGAGCCGCATCGCGACCTACCTCGGCATCTCCGAGGGCTCGATCCCGGCATCCGGTCTCTACGGCACGCACCGCACGATGCCCGCGGGCTGCGACTGGGCCTGGCAGGAGCAACTGCCCACCGGCGAGACGCGCACCTACGACGGCGTCGACGTCTACGAGGGCGTCTACTCGTACGACGGCATGTCGTTCGTGCCGAGCTGGGGCGGCAGCATGTTCGAGGCCCTCATGCCCGACCTGCTCATTCCCGAGACCGAATGGGGTCCGACGTCGTGGGCGGTGAACCACCCGATCACGGTCGAGATCCAGAAGCGTCACGGTCTCGATGAGGCCGGCTACGGCTCGTGGGGCTTCTCGCCGGCGAGCAACCCGTTCGGAGGGTACGCCGAGTACGGCGTCGACATCGCCGGCATGCGCTCCGACGGATACACCTCGGATGCCGAGACCGACGTCGACGTCGATCGCCCCGGCTGCAGCGAGGGCACCAACCCCGACCCGACGTTCGGCGACGGCGTCGTCACCCCGCACGCGTCGTTCCTGGCGCTGCCCTACGACCGCCAGGGCGTGCTGAAGAACCTGCGCGGCCTCGAGAAGATGGGCGCCTATGGGCCCGGTGGCTTCTACGACGCCGTCGCGGTCGGCAGTGGAACGATCGCCGAACGCTACCTGTCGCTCGACCAGTCGATGATCATGGCCGCGATCGGAAATGCCCTCACCGGCGACAGCCTGAAGGACTACATGGTCGATGACAGGATGGAGCAGAACCTCCGGCCCGCCATCGAACAGCAGGTCTTCGGATCGTCGTGGGGCACTTCGCGCCGCTGACGTCTCGATCGCTCGATGCCCGGTTCCCGTGGGGTGCCGGGCATCGTCGCGCCCGGGGGAGAGGATGCCGATGACCGACGCCACCGCACCGCGCGCTCGCCGCGGGAGCTACTCCAAGGGTCAGCAGACCCGGCAGCGGATCGTCGACGAGGCGGTCGTCGTCTTCGGGCGGTCGGGTGTGACGGCGGGGTCGCTGCGCGAGGTCGCGACGCGGGTCGGGCTGACCCCGGCCGGCGTGATGCACCACTTCTCGTCGAAGGAGGAACTGTTCGCCGAGGTGTTGCGGCAGCGCGACGAGCGCGTGCGAGCAGCGGCGGGAGACCCCCGCGAGCACACGCTCGTCGAGCAGATGCGCAAGGTCGTCGCCCACAACGCCACGACCCGCGGCCTGACCTCGCTGTACACGCTGGTGGTCGCCGAGGCGAGCGACCCGGGGCACCCCTCGCACGCGGCGTTCGCCGAGCGCTACCGCCGCAGCGCCGAGACCGCGGCCGACCTGCTGCGCGCCGGCCAGGCAGCGGGCGAGGTGCGCGCCGACGTCGATCCCGAGCGCGCGGCGCGCCTGTTGAGCGCGGTCATGGACGGCCTGCAGCAGCAGTGGCTCCTCGACGAATCGGTCGACATGTCCGCCCTGTTCTTCGAGTTCGTGCGGGGCTACCTCGAGCCGCGCGGCTGACGCCCTCGGGCCGCCGCGCTCGCGGCATCCGCCCCGATTCGGTCCGCCGTCGTGCGGATCCGAGACGTGACACGCCGTGTGGGCGGGGCGGTCGGACGGCGTGTCGGGGGTGTGGTCCGCAGGACGGCGGGTGTGGGTGTGCCGGGGGTGGTTCGCCGTCGTGCGGATTGGAGACGTGACACGCCGTGGGGGCGGGGTGGCCGGACGGCGTGTCGGGGGTGTGGTCCGCAGGACGGCGGAAGGAATGACAGCGAAACCCGGGTGGGGCGGAGGCCTCAGCGCCGGTGGAGGCCTCTCGTCAGGAGGCCGAGGATGGCGGCCTCGACGGTCGGCCAGTCGTGAACCACGAGGGCGTAGTCGAAACGGAGGGTGACGAACCCCCACGCGGCGGCTCGAGCGTCGCGACGCAGATCCTTGTGGCGGTGGTCGGCTCCGCCGTGATTCTCGACCCCGTCCACCTCGATGATGAGGGCGTCTCCGACGAGGAGATCGACTCTGCCCACCGAGTAGACCGACACCTGTGTGCGCACGTCGAGGTTCAGATGGCGGAGCCGCCAACGCAGAAGCGACTCGAGTCCGCTCTCCGCGTCGTCACGGGCGAACTGCAGTGCACGCCGCGCGTCAGCCGACAGGCCTGAGGCGAGCCGGGGGATATCGGTTGCCGCAATCGCTCGCAGGTGCAACGCGGATTCGACGGCGACGAAGAACTCCTCGACACCGCGGCACAGCAGGATCTGGCGCAGGATGCGGATGACGCCGGGTGTCGCGAACCGGTCGGTTCGGTCCTGATCCCAGTGCTCGACGCACGCGCACGCCGCGTGGGCGAGTCCGTGACCGTCGTGGGTCAGTCCGACGTGCTGGTCGCCGGAGGGGGTGAGCACCCAGAGACCGAGGTGCCGCGCCGCTGTCACGCAGGCGAGTGCCCCTCCGTGCTGCGCCGCGGTCCGACGGGGCGTGCAGATGTCGGCATCCGCGTAGATCCCACGCCGGAGGCGCACCAGAGTTCCGGACGCCACCGCGCGGTCCACTCGGGCGCGCGACCATCCATCGCGGTAGAGGTCGAGACGGCGACGGATGCGGCTGCCAGCGGAACACATGCGGCCACTGTGTCGCGAGGCGGCGAGAGCGCGCGGGGTGGATGCCGCTGTCTGTGGACGAACTCCGAGGATCTTGTCCTGTGGATCAGCCGCACCTACGCGGCTCGTCCGGTGTCGATGTGGTCAGGGGATGTGGTCAGGGGATGCCGTCGTGCGGACCGCGGCGGAGACACGCCGTCCGAGGATCGCGCGATCCGGCGTGTCGGGGTTCTCGTCCGCAGGACGGCGCGCCCGCGACGTGCGAGTCGCCGGCGGGCGATGCCGCGGTCGGGCCCGACGGATGCCGCGGTCGGGCCTACCGGCTGACGCGGGCCGGATTGTCCGGGCGCCGCGGGCGCCTCGCCGTCCTGCGGATGCCGCGAGAGACACGCCGGGCGGGAGGGGCGGGCGCACGGCGCGTCGAGGCTCGCATCCGCAGGACGGCACGCGCGGAGGGATCCGCGCACCCGCGGCGCGTCGAGGCTCGCATCCGCAGGACGGCACGCCCGGAGTGACCTCCGCACGCACAGCCGGGCGTCCACAGCCGCGGGACTCGCGCCTTGCGGTTATCCAGGTTATGCGCATAAACTGACCACGACGTGCAGAAGGCGACCGACGACGGTCGCCCAGGTTCGAGGAGGAACACGATGAAGATCACCCGATGGAGCGCCGTGGCCGTCGTCGCGGTCGCCGCGATCGCCTTGACGGGCTGCGGACGCGCCTCCGACACCGGTTCCGGTGCCGCTGAGGCCTCGACGATCGGCGACGCGAAGGCCGAGGGCACGCTCACGATGTGGGCGATGGGTGCTGAGGGCGAGGCCCTGCCCGAGTTCGTGAAGCAGTTCGAAGAAGCCAACCCCGGTGTGACCGTCGACGTCACCCCCGTGCCGTGGGATGCCGCGTACAGCAAGTTCCAGACGGCGATCGCGGGCGGCAACACCCCCGACCTCGCGATGGTCGGCTCGACGTGGATGGCCGACTTCGGCGACGCGCTCCAGACCGTTCCGACCGACCTGTCGACCGACGGCATCTTCCCCGGTGCGCTCGACTCGACCATGATCGACGACCGCGCGACCGGTGTTCCCTGGTACGTCGACACCCGCGTGTTGTACTACCGCACCGACATCGCCGCCCAGGCCGGCTGGAACCAGGCCCCCACCACGTGGGACGAGCTGAAGCAGATGGCCGCCGACATGCAGTCCAAGGGCGGCGCGCAATACGGCATGCGGCTCCCGGCCGGCAACGACTCGTTCCAGGGCAATCTCTGGATGCCGTGGTCGAACGGCGTCGCGCTCGAGAACGGGTCGGAGTGGACCTTGGACACCCCGGAGGCCGTCGAGGCCTACGAGTACTACCAGTCGTTCTACACCGACGGCGTCGCGAACCCCGCCGCCGATCGCTCGGCCGGCGCGCAGGAGGCGGACTTCGTGGCGGGCTCGACCCCGATGCTCATCGACGGACCGTTCCTGATCGGACAGCTCGAAGAACTGGGCGGCGAGGGCTTCAGCGACAAGTTCACCACTGCGGTCCTGCCCACGAAGGAGTCGTCGACCTCGTTCAGCGGCGGCGCGAACCTCGCGGTCTTCGACGATTCCGACAATGCGGCCACTGCGTGGAAGCTCGTGCAGTGGCTGACCGAGCCCGAGACGCAGGCGTCGTGGTACGCCGCGACCGGAGACCTGCCCGCCGTGCAGGACGCGTGGAAGGACGATGCGCTGGCGTCGTCGTCGACCCTCGCCGCCTTCGGCACGCAGCTCGAGACGGCCAAGTCGGTGCCCGCGACGACGACCTGGGTGCAGGTGGCCGCCGCCGGTGACGCCATGCTCGAGAAGATCCGTCTCGGTCAGCAGTCCCCGGCCGATGGTCTGAAGGAACTCCAGGCCACCGCCGACCAGCTGGGTCTGGGCTGAGATCATGACGCAGGCAGTCGTGGGTGCGACCGGGCGGGCTCCGGCCCCCGGTCGCGTCCGCGCCGGCGGGGTGTCGAACCGCCGCCGGCGCCAGGGATGGGTCGCGTGGGGCTTCGCCCTGCCGTTCGTCGCGGTCTTCGCGGTGTTCATGGTGGTGCCGATCGTCGGGTCCTTCGCCATGTCGTTCACCGACTTCCGTTCGCGGGACATCCGTTCGCCCTTCGCGGTGAACTTCGTCGGGCTCGAGCAGTACGCCGGCGTCCTCTCCGACCCCGTCTTCCTCACCTCCCTCGGGGTGACGGCGACGTTCGTGATCGTCGGCATCCCGGTCACGATGGCGCTCGCCCTGGCTCTTGCGCTCGCCCTGAACGCCAGCAAGGGCCGGATCGTCTCGGTGCTCCGCGTGGGCTTCTACGCCCCCGTCGTGACGAGCATCGTGGCCGTGGCCGTCGTCTGGCGCTACATTCTGCAGCCCGAGGGGCTTCTCAATTCAGCTCTGGCGATCATCGGCATCCAGGGGCCCGATTGGCTCAACGACACCTCGACGGCCTTGCCGTCGCTCATCGCGATGGCGGTGTGGCGAAACGTCGGCACGCTGATGGTGATCTTCCTCGCCGGACTCCAGGCGATCCCCACCGACGTCAAGGAGGCCGCCCTGATGGACGGCGCCTCGTCGTGGCGGCGACTGACCTCGGTCACCCTCCCGCTGCTGCGTCCCACGCTGCTGCTGGGCGCGGTGCTCATCTCGGTCGGCTTCCTGCAGTTCTTCGAGGAGGCCTTTGTGATGACCCAGGGCGGTCCGCTCAATTCCACCCTCTCGGTGGCCTATTACACGTTCAAGCAGTTCGGCTTCGGGCAGTACGGCACGGCCTCCGCGGCCAGCTACCTGCTGTTCCTGGCCATCGCGCTGCTCAGCCTCGTGCAGTTCCGCCTGCTGCGCTCGCAGGACTGACGTCAGGAGCCGTCATGACCCTCACCACTCCCGCGGCTCCGGCCGCCGTCGTCGAGACGACCGAGGCGCCCCGTCGTCGACGTCGTCCGGCCGACCGGATGACCCCCGGTCGTCTGCTCACCTCCGTCGTCTTGGTGGTCGGCCTGCTCGTCTGGGTGCTGCCGTTCGCGTGGATGCTGCTGGGCTCGGTGAAGACCCAGCGCGAGATCCTGCAGCGCCCGCCGACCTGGTGGCCCCAGCAGTTCACCTGGGAGAACTTCGCCGCCTGGTTCGGGCAACTGAACTTCGGGCAGTTCTTCGGCAACAGCTTCCTCGTCGCGGTGCTGACGGTGGCGGGCAATCTCGTCTTCTGCTCGATGGTCGGCTACGCGCTCGCGAAGATGGACTTCCCGGGCAAGAAGGCGCTGTTCATCGTCGTGATGGTGACGCTGATGGTGCCCGGCGTGGTCACCTTCGTGCCGCTGTTCGTGATGGTGTCGTCGCTCGGTCTCGTCGACAGCTACGCGGCGCTGATCCTGCCGTTCGTGACGACGCCGCTGGGTGTCTTCCTCATGCGGCAGTTCATGCTCGGCATCCCCGACCCGCTGCTCGAGGCCGCGCGCATCGACGGGGCGGGGGAGCTGCGCATCTTCGCCCGCATCGTGATGCCCCTCTGCGGCCCGCCGCTGGCGACCCTCGGCATCCTGACCTTCCTCGCTTCGTGGAACAACTTCCTCTGGCCGTTGGTGGCGGCCCAGACCGAGGCGAAGTACACCCTGCCCGTGGCGCTGTCGTTGTATTCGACGGGCCAGAACGCGACGGACTACGGCCTGCTGCTGGCGGGGTCGGTGCTGGTGATCGCGCCCATCATCCTGCTGTTCGTCTTCCTGCAGCGCTACTTCATCCAGGGCATCGCCTCGACCGGTCTCAAGTGACGCGAAGGCCACGCGCCCCGCACGAGACCCGAGCCCTCGAAAGGACCCCATGACCTCCCCCCGCTTCTCCACCGCCCCCGACGGGACGCGTTTCCGCGACCTGAACGGCAACGGCGTGATGGACCCCTATGAAGACCCGCGCCGGAGCGCCGACGAACGCACCGAAGATCTCGTGGGGCGTCTGAGCCTCGAAGAGAAGGTCGGTCTGATGTTCCAGACCGTCATCGAGGTCGGCGACGACGGCGAGGTGCTCGAGGCGCCGGGCGCGATCTCGAAGTCGCCCACGACCACGGTGGTCGTGCACAAGAACATGAACCACTTCAACGTGCACGCGATCCGCACGGCCCGTCAGGCGGCGACCTGGAACAACAACCTGCAGGCGCTGGCCGAGTCGACGCCGCACGGCATCCCGGTCACCATCAGCACCGACCCGCGGCACGCCTTCGTCGAGAACACGGGTGTCGCGTTCTCGGCGGGTCCCTTCTCGCAGTGGCCGGAGGGGCTGGGACTCGCCGCCCTCGACGACGTCGAGACGGTGCGCCGGTTCGCCGAGGTGGCGCGCCGGGAGTACGTCGCCGTGGGGATCCGGGCAGCCTTGCACCCGCAGATCGATCTGGCCACCGAGCCCCGGTGGGGGCGGCAGGCGCAGACCCTGGGGCAGGATGCCGCGCGCGTGACGGAGTTCACCGCGGCGTACCTGCGGGGGTTCCAGGGCGAGAAGCTGGGGCCCGACAGCGTCGCCTGCACGACCAAGCACTTCCCCGGCGGAGGGCCGCAGCAGGATGGTGAGGACGCGCACTTCCCCTACGGCCGCGAGCAGGTGTACCCGGGCGGGATGTTCGACTACCACCTCGAGCCGTTCCGCGAGGCGATCCGCCGCGGCACCGCCGCGATGATGCCGTACTACGGCATGCCGATCGGCCTCGAGGTCGACGGCGAAGCGATCGAGGAGGTCGGCTTCGGCTACAACCGGCAGATCGTGACGGGCCTGCTGCGCGAGCAGCTCGGCTACGACGGTGTCGTCGTCACCGACTGGGAGCTCGTCAACGACAACCACGTGGGCGATCAGGTGCTGC
Source organism: Microbacterium sp. BH-3-3-3 (assembly GCF_007679045.1). GTDB lineage: Bacteria > Actinomycetota > Actinomycetes > Actinomycetales > Microbacteriaceae > Microbacterium > Microbacterium algihabitans. The sequence continues at coordinate 300,188 of NZ_VEFS01000002.1, forward strand.
CTGCCCGCGCCTGGGGTGTCGAGCACCTCACCGCCGTCGAGCGTATGGAGAAGATCCTCGATGCCGGCTCCGACCAGTTCGGAGGGGAGGAGTGCGTCGAGATGCTCCTCGAGCTCGTCCGCGCGGGCCGGGTGTCCGAGCAGCGCATCGACGAATCGGTGCGCCGCCTGCTGCGCGTGAAGTTCGAGCTCGGCCTCTTCGACGACCCCTACGTCGACGTCGATGCCGCCGAGCGCATCGTCGGCAACCCGGAGTTCCGCGCTCTCGGCGAGGAGGCGCAGGCGCGCTCGCTGACGGTGCTCGTCAACGAGGAGCGCGACGGCCGCCCCGTTCTTCCGCTGCGCTCGGTCGGTGCCGTGTACGCCGAGGGGTTCCGGGCCGACGACGTGGCGGAACTGGGCGAGGTCGTCGCCGACCCGTTGCAGGCCGATCTGGCGATCGTGCGCATCGGGGCGCCGTTCGACCCGCGCGACGACCTGTTCCTCGAGGCGTGGTTCCACCAGGGCTCGCTCGAGTTCGCGCCCGGCCTGGTCTACCGCCTGAATCAGATCGCGGCATCCTGCCCGCTGGTCATCGTCGTGAACCTCGACCGCCCGGCGATCCTCACCCCGTTCGTGGGCCACGCGGCGGCGATCGTGGCCGACTACGGCAGCTCGGCGCGCGCCGTGCTCGATGCGCTGACCGGGCGCGTGCTGCCGCGCGGTCGCCTGCCTATCGAGATCCCCCGATCGATGGATGCCGTGCGTTCCTCCCGCGAGGATGTACCGTCGGACACCGGCGATCCCGTCTTCCCCGTGCACCATGGGCTGGAGCTCACGGACGCGCTGGTGACTGCGGGGCAGAGGGGGTAAAGCGGCCGATGGCGGAGGGACAGGCGACGCGTCGACCGACCGTGTACGACGTCGCGCAAGAGGCGAACGTCTCGATCGCGTCGGTGTCGTTCGCGTTCCGCCGACCCGACAAGCTCAGCGACGCGACGCGCGAACGCGTGCTCGATGCCGCGCGACGTCTCGGGTACGCCCCCAGTGCGGCCGCCCGCGGCCTCGCGCGCGGTCGCACGGGGACTCTCGGCCTGCACGCGTTCGACCTGTTGCTGGAGCGCCCTGATCCGCTCGCACGGCCGCTCAGCGGCTTGAAGTCGCCGCGGCTCGACACCGGGTCGCCCATCGGCTGGGACGACACCGACGACGAGGTGCTGAGCGACCCTCGAGCCTTCCCCCTGTACGTCGACGAGGTGCAGCGCGGCTTCGAGCTCGAGTGCTGGGCGCTCGGGCGGCCCGTGATGCTCAGCAGCGGGTCCGACACCGACGTGTCGGTCGCCGACACCGTGGGGCGCGTCGACGGGCTCGCCATCTTCCCGTCGCCGCAGACCGCACCGACGCTCGCCCGGCACTCGCCGTCGATCCCCATCGTGCTGTTCAGCACGGCTCCCGCCGATGACGCGCATCACCGTGTGCGCGTCGACAATGCCGGCGGCATGCGCGCCCTCGTGTCGCATCTCATCGACGAGCATGCCGCGACCGATCTCGCGTTCGTGGGGCGGCCGGAGGCGGCCGACGTGGTCGAGCGTCACGACGCGATGCTCGCGGAACTGCAGGATCGCGGCATCCGGTCTCGCCCGGGCGTCGTGGATGCCACCGTCCGGGGCGCCGACGACCTCGTGCCGCAGGTGCGCGCGCTGATCGCGGCGGGGCGGATGCCGCAGGCCTTCGTCTGCGCGTCGGATCAGCACGCGTTCGCCTTGCTCGACGCCCTCGAGGCCGAGGGCTTGCGCGTGCCCGACGACGTGGTGGTCACCGGCTTCGACGGCACCCTCGGCTCGCGCCTGACGACTCCGGCCCTGACCACCGTGCGTCAGCCGATGGAGGCGATGGGGCGCGCGGCGGCCCGCATCCTCGCCGGAACCGCGGGTGCCGCTCCGTCCGGTGGCGCGTTCGACGTCGTCTTCGAGGCCAGGGTCGTGGTGCGCCGCAGCTGCGGGTGCTGAGCGGGCGCGGGGGCTGCGCCGTCGTGCGGATCCGGCGGGCGACGCGCCGGGCCAGGGGCACCGGCATCCGGCGTGTCGGGCGTCCCGTCCGCACGACGGCGCCCGCGGCAGCGCGTGTCGGGCGTCACCTCCGCACGACGGCGCCCGCGGCAGCGCGTGTCGGGCGTCCCGTCCGCACGACGGCGCCCGCGGCCCGGCCTATTTCGCCAGCCGCAGTGCCGCCCACAGCTCGGCGCGCGCGCCGAACGACGACAGGTCGCGGTCGAGCACGCGCTCGGCCTGGGCGACGCGGGCGCGCACGGTGTGACGGTGGATGCCGAGGGCCTGAGCGGTCGCCTCGTGCGAGCAGTCGTGGGCGAGCCAGGCATCCAGGGTCTCGAGCAGCGCCGAGCCCTGCGCCTCGTCGTAGGTCCGCAGCGGAACCAGTGCGCCGGCGGCGACGGTGCGCGCGGCCTCGGAGCCGAGGGCGGCGAGAAGACCCGCCCGCGCGGTGTCGGCGAAGTCGGCGACGCCGGGCGTGGCCAGCCGGTCGCGCGCGGTGCGCGCCTGGGTCAGGGCGGCCGAGAACGCGTCGTAGCCGGTGGGTGCCGAGCACCCGACGACGATCTCGAACCGCTCGGCGACCTCGGCCAGCGTGTCGCGCGCGCCGGCGGGTACGACGATGACAAGGCCGTCGTCGCCGCGGCCGAAGAACACTTCGCCGCGGCGCTCCTGTGCGCGCAGCTCGAGCCACTCGGCGAGGGCGGTGGAGCGGGCGGATGCCGCGGGCGTCAGCGCCACCACGACCGGCGCGGTCGGCAGCGGGCCGAACAGGTCGCGGCCCGCGCGCCGGGCCAGCGCGGGATCGTCGGTCGCGAGCGACTGCACGAGCCCGGCCCGGAAGGTGCCGATGGCCCGGCCGAGGCCGTCCTGCTGCTCGAGGGCGAGGGCGGCCATCGCGACAACGGCGGTCACGACGCTGCGCGCCTCGTGGTCGAGGTCGTCGGCCGCGAGCGCGAGCACTCCGCGCAGGTGCCCGCCGCGGCCGAGGGTCTGCAGACTCACCGAGGTGTCGTCCGGGCGCACGGTCGACGCGGCGCGCGTTCCCCGGCGGAGCATCGTGGTGACCTCGGCTCCGACGGCGTCGAGGGCGGGGGAGGAGAGTCGCGCCGGAGGGTGCTCGGTGCTGAGCGTGCCGGCCGCGTCGAACAGGCCGACCCAGCAGTCCAGCTGCCGCGACAGTTCGGCGAGGGTCGCCGACAGGCCGTCGGGGCGGAGGGCCGCGAGCGAGACGGCGCGCTGGGCCGACAGCGACCAGCTGCGCCGCGCGTACGACTCGGCGGCGATGGCCTCGGCGCCGGCGCGGGCCACCGCGATGAAGGGGGTGCGGTAGGGCACCTCGAACAGCGGCATCCCGCCGGCCAGGCACGCCGCCGACAGTCCCGCCGGGATGCCCTCGCGCACGACCTCGGTGCCGAAGCCCAGTCCGCGCACCCCGCGCGCCAGGAGGCGTCCGATGTAGGAGTCGTAGTCGGCCGGGGCGGCGTCGGCGAACTGCGTGCCCGTGGTCAGCAGCACGAGCCCCTCGCTGAGGAACGGCGTCGGATCGGCGAGGTCGCTGGAGTGCACCCACCGCACGGCCCGGTCGATGCTGCCGTCTGGCAGCTCGGCTTCGTCGACGACCAGGCGCAGGTGCAAGTCGGTGCGGGCGAGCAGGGCGCGCAGGCTCGGCGGGGCGACGGCGTTGTCGGCCATGGATTCTCCTGTACGAGACGTATATGAGGGCGCTTGCGACTGTACAGGCAGGAGAGTGCGGGCTCCGTGGCGGCGTCCGTAGCATCGCCGCCATGAGCCTCGACACCCTTCCCCTCGTCGGCGGTCCGACCCTTCCGCAGGAGCGCCGCCTCGTCACCGCCATCCCCGGCCCGCGCTCGCAGGAGCTCCTCGAGCGCAAGGCCGCCGCCGTGGCATCCGGAGTCGGCCACACCGTGCCCATCCAGGCCGTCGCGGCCGGCGGGGGAGTCGTCGTCGACGCCGACGGCAACTCGCTCATCGACCTCGGCTCGGGCATCGCCGTCACCAGCGTCGGCAACGCCCACCCCGCGGTCGTGAAGGCCGTGCAGGAGCAGGTGGCCGCCTTCACGCACACGTGCTTCATGATCTCGCCCTACGACTCGTACGTGTCCGTCGCCGAGGCGCTGAACCGCCTCACCCCCGGCGACCACGCGAAGAAGAGCGCGCTGTTCAACTCGGGCGCCGAGGCGGTCGAGAACGCCGTCAAGATCGCCCGCAAGTTCACCGGTCGTCAGGCGGTCGTCGCCTTCGACCACGCGTACCACGGCCGCACCAACCTCACGATGGCGCTGACGGCGAAGAACATGCCGTACAAGAGCGGCTTCGGCCCCTTCGCCGCCGAGGTCTACCGCGCTCCGCTGTCGTACCCGTTCCGTGACGGGCTCTCGGGACCGGATGCCGCGGCCAAGGCCATCTCGCTCATCGAGAAGCAGGTCGGCGCCGAGAACCTCGCCGCGGTCATCATCGAGCCCATCCAGGGCGAGGGCGGGTTCATCGTCCCCGCCGACGGCTTCCTCAACGCGATCGTCGACTGGTGCCGCGACAACGGCGTGGTCTTCATCGCCGACGAGGTGCAGTCGGGCTTCGCCCGCACCGGCGCAATGTTCGCCAGCGAGCACTTCGGCATCGTCCCCGACCTCGTCACCACGGCCAAGGGCATCGCCGGCGGTCTGCCGCTGGCGGCGGTCACGGGCCGCGCCGAGATCATGGACGCCACGCACACCGGCGGCCTCGGCGGCACCTACGGCGGAAACCCCATCGCCTGCGCCGCCGCCCTGGCCTCGATCGACGCCTTCGAGAACGAAGGGTTCGTCGGGCGCGCCCGCGAGATCGGCGAGCTGCTGCTCGGTCGCCTCCGCGAGATGCAGCAGAGCGATCCGCGCATCGGCGACGTGCGCGGCCACGGCGCGATGATCGCCGCCGAGTTCGTCGACCCCGCCACCGGCGCCCCCGACGCCGCGCTCACCTCAGCCGTGGCCAAGGCCGCGATCGCCGAAGGCGTGATCGTGCTCACCTGCGGCACCTACGGCAACGTCATCCGGTTCCTGCCCCCGCTGTCGATCGGCGACGACCTGCTCGCCGAGGGCCTCGACGTCGTCGCCGCGGCCCTCGCGCGCAGCTGACAGGCGTCCCGACGGCGGCGGAAGACCCGAGAGCCCGCCGCCGTCGGGGCCACACTTTCCGACTTCGAACGACAAACCTAAGGACGCTTCCATGGACGAGATCACCCGAGACGTGGTCGTCATCGGAGCCGGCGCCGCCGGCCTGACCGCCGCCAACGACCTGCGCACGGCCGGACTGTCGGTCGTCGTGCTCGAGGCGCGCGACCGCGTCGGCGGGCGCCTGTGGACCGACGTGGTCGACGGCGCGATGCTCGAGCTCGGCGGCCAGTGGGTCTCGCCCGACCAGACGGCGCTCATCGACACCGTCGCCGACCTCGGGCTCGAGACCTACAGCCGCTACCGCGAGGGCGACAGCGTCTACGTCGGCCCCGGCGGCGACGCCAAGCGCTTCACGGGCGAGATGTTCCCCGTCGCGCCCGAGACCGAGAAGGCGATCGACGACATCACCGCGCGTCTCGATCAGATGGTCGCCGAGATCGACCCCGACAAGCCGTGGGAGCACCCGAACGCCGCCGAGTGGGACAAGATCTCGTGGGACGCCTGGCTGCGCGAGCAGACCGACGACGACGAGGCCGTGCGCAACCTCGCCTTCGCGACCGGCTCGGCGATGCTCACCAAGCCCACGCACACCTTCTCGCTGCTGCAGTCGCTGCTCATGGCGGCATCCGCCGGCTCGTACTCGAACCTCGTCGACGCCGACTTCATCCTCGACAAGCGTGTCGCCGGCGGCCTCCAGCAGGTTCCCGAACTGCTCGCCGAGCGCCTCGGCGACGACGTGATCCTCAACCAGCCCGTGCGCCGCATCGTCTGGGGTGCCGCATCGGCGACCCCCGCGAGCCCCGCCGACGCGGCCACGGGGCAGCGCGTCGCCGACCTGCGTGCGCTGACCGCCCGCGTCGATGCGGCGAAGTCCTCGTCCGACGGGGTCACGGTGATCGCCGACGGCGTCACGGTGCGCGCCCGCTTCGCCGTGCTGGCGCTCGCGCCCGTGCTCTACTCGCGCATCTCGTTCGAGCCCCCGCTGCCGCGCGTGCAGCACCAGATGCACCAGCACATCTCGATGGGCTTCGTCATCAAGGTGCACGCCGTCTACGAGACGCCGTTCTGGCGTGACAAGGGCCTGTCGGGCACCGCCTTCAGCCCGTACGAGCTCGTCCACGAGGCCTACGACAACACCAACCACGGCGACGAGCGCGGCACCCTGGTCGGCTTCGTGTCCGACCAGAACGCCGACGACGTCTTCCGTCTCAGCGCCGAGGAGCGCCGCGAGCGCATCCTCGAGTCGCTGTCGCACTACTACGGCCCCGAGGCGAAGAACCCCGTCGTCTACTACGAGAGCGACTGGGGCACCGAGGAGTGGACGCGCGGCGCGTACGCCGCGAGCTTCGACATGGGCGGTCTGCACCGTTACGGCGCCGACCTGCGCGAGCCCGTCGGCGCGATCCACCTCGCCTGCAGCGACATGGCCGGCGCGGGGTACCAGCACGTCGACGGAGCGATCCGTCAGGGCCACCGCGCCGCCGACGAGATCCTCGAGCGGACGCGCGGATGAGCGGCGACCGCGTCGTCGTCGGCTACACGGCGACCGACGCGGGCGCCGACGCCCTCGCCCTCGGGGCGCGACTGGGTGCCGTGCTCGACACGTCCGTCCACGTCGTGGTCGTGCTGCCCTCGGCCGAGAACAACGTCTCGATCCCGACGGATGCCGGCTACGAGCGTCTCGTGCAGGACACCGCCCGCGGCTGGCTGCGCGAGGCGCTGGCGCCGTATCCCGGCATCCGGGGGCACGTGCGTTTCGCGTCGTCCGTCTCCGACGGCCTGGTCTCGGCGGCGGAGGAGTTCGGGGCGGCCGTCATCGTCGTCGGCACCGGCGGGGGAGGGCCGCGCGGCCGGCACCGCCTCGGCACGACCGCCGAAGAGCTCGTGCACTCCGCTCCCGTCCCCGTCGCCCTCGCTCCCGAGGGTGCACGCGACGTCGATCCCGTTGTGGGGCTCCCGCGCATCACCGCCGCGATCGGCACCCGCCCCGGAGCCGACGTGCTGCTCGACACCGCGGCATCCGTCTCCCGCCGGGCGAACGCTCCGCTGCGACTCCTCTCGCTCGCGGGGGTCGACCTGCCGGGGCGCGTCGACGCGTCGCTGACCCGGTTGACCGGTCAGGCGCACGCCGAGAGCGTGCTCGAGTCGGTCCGCACGGCCCTCCCCGCCGAGATCGAGGCCGAGGCCGTCGTCGGCGCAGGCTCCGACATCGAAGACGCGGTGTCGCGCATCGACTGGATGCCGGGCGAGATCGCCCTCGTGGGCTCCAGCCGGCTGGCCCAGCCGCGCCGGCTGTTCCTCGGCTCCACCGCAGGGCGGATCCTCCGCGCCCTGCCCGTTCCCATGATCGTGGTGCCCCGCACCTCGGAGACCTCCTCATGACCACTTCTCGCAACGAGGCGAGCCCCGCACCCGACAGCGCCGTCACCACCGGCATCTCCAACAAGGGACTCCGGGTCGGCTCGATCGGCATGGTCGGCGCCGTCGTCATCGGCATCTCGACCATCGCCCCCGCCTACACCCTCACCGGGGCCCTCGGTCCGACGGTCTCGGCCGTCGGGTTCCAGGTGCCCGCGATCATCCTCGTCGGGTTCATCCCGATGCTGCTGGTGGCCCTCGGCTATCGCGAATTGAATTCCCGGATGCCGGATGCCGGCACCTCGTTCACCTGGGCGGCCCGCGCCTTCGGGCCCTGGGTCGGCTGGATGGCCGGGTGGGGTCTGATCGCTGCGACCGTGATCGTGCTGTCGAACCTCGCCGGCATCGCGGTGGACTTCCTGTTCCTTCTGATCGCGCAGATCAGCGGCAACGCAGAGATCGCCGAGCTCACGCGGGTCGTGCCGATCAACATCGCGGTGTGCCTGCTGTTCATGCTGCTGGCCACGATCGTGTCGTACCGCGACCTGCAGACCACCCAGCGTCTGCAGTACGGCCTCGTCGGCTTCCAGATCCTCGTGCTGCTGGTGTTCGCCGGGGCGGCGGTCGTCGAGATGACGAACGGCAACGCCTTCGACGCGAGCCCCGTGCAGCTGTCGTGGTTCAACCCGTTCGAGGTCGACTCGTTCAGCGCGTTCGCCGCCGGGCTCTCGCTGTCGATCTTCATCTTCTGGGGGTGGGACGTCATCCTCACGATGAACGAGGAGACGAAGGATCCCGACAAGACCCCCGGTCGCGCGGCCACCGTCACGGTGTTCCTGATCGTGGCGCTGTACCTCTTCATCGCCGTCGCGCTGCTGATGTTCGCCGGCAACGGCACGGGCGAACTGGGACTGGGTAACGAAGACATCCAGGAGAACGTCTTCTTCCACCTCTCGGGACCGATCCTCGGCCCCCTCGCCTTCCTCGTCTCGCTCGCGGTGCTCACCAGCTCCGCGTCGTCGCTGCAGGCGACCTTCGTCGGACCCGCCCGCACGCTGCTCGCGATGGCGCACTACGACGCCCTGCCGGCGAAGTTCGCGAAGGTCAGCCCGCGCTTCTTCACGCCCGGCTACGCCACCATCGTGTCGGCCATCGTGGCATCCGTGTTCTACGCCGTCATGCGCGTGCTCAGCGAGAACGTGCTCACCGACACCATCACGGCCCTCGGCGCGATGATCTGCTTCTACTACGGCCTCACGGCCTTCGCGTGCGTCTGGTACTTCCGCAAGCAGTGGTTCGACTCGGTGCGCAACGTGCTGCTGACGCTGCTCGCCCCGCTCGTGGGCGGAGTGATCCTCGCGGTGCTCTTCGTCACCACGCTGATCGACAGCGCGAGCCCCGATTACGGCTCGGGCTCCGAGATCGGGGGAGTGGGCCTGGTCTTCGTCATCACGGTGGTCATCATCGTGGTGGGGATCGTCCTCATGATCGCCCAGCGCGTGAAGAGCCCCGGCTTCTTCCGCGGTGAGACCCTGGGACGCGAGGCGCCCGCCAGCGCCCGCCGTCGCCGCACGACCTGACAACGAAACGAAAAGGAGCACCATGAGCGACTACGCCGTCGTCAATCCCGCCACCGGCGAGACCCTCGCCGAGTACGACACGCTGAGCGACTCCGGGGTCGAAGAGGCCATCGCCTCCGCCCACGAGGGCTACCGCGTGTGGGCGGCGACCGCCCCGGCCGAGCGCGCCACGGCCATCCGCCGCGTCGCCGAGCTGCACCGCGAGCGCCGCGACGAGCTCGCGGCCATCATCGTGCGCGAGATGGGCAAGCCCCTCGAGGCCGCCCTGGGCGAGGTCGACTTCGCGGCCGACATCACCGAGTACTACGCCGACAACATCGACAAGATCACCGGCGACACCCCGCTCGACATCCCGGCCGAGGGCACCGCCGTGATCCGCCGCTCCCCGCTGGGCGTGCTGCTGGGCATCATGCCGTGGAACTTCCCGTACTACCAGGTCGCCCGTTTCGCGGCGCCGAACCTGGCGGTGGGCAACACGATCCTCCTCAAGCACGCGCCGCAGTGCCCCGAGTCGGCCGAGGCGCTTGAGGCGATCTACCGCGACGCCGGGCTCCCCGAGGGTGCCTACGTCAACATCCGCGCCACCAACGACCAGGCGGCGACCATCATCGCCGATCGTCGCGTGCAGGGCGTCTCGGTCACCGGCTCGGAGCGCGCGGGTGCCGCGGTCGCCGAGATCGCCGGCCGCAACCTCAAGAAGGTCGCGCTCGAGCTCGGCGGGTCCGACCCGTTCATCCTGCTGTCCACCGACGACCTCGACGCCGCGGTGCAGGCGGCCGTCGACGCGCGCCTCGACAACAACGGACAGTCGTGCAACGCGGCCAAGCGCTTCATCGTCGCCGACGACCTGTACGAGGGCTTCCTGTCGAAGTTCACCGCCGCCCTCGGCGAGGCCAAGGTGGGCGACCCGTTCGCCGACGACACGGTGCTCGGGCCCCTCTCGTCGCTGACCGCGGCCGAGCGGCTCGACGAGCAGGTGCAGCGCGCGCAGGCGCAGGGCGCCACCGTCGAGGTCGGCGGAAAGCGCGACGGGGCGTTCTACCCCGGCACCGTCCTCACCGGGGTGACCAAGGACATGGACGCCTACGGCGAGGAGTTCTTCGGCCCCGTGGGCGTGGTCTACCGGGTCTCGGGTGAAGACGAGGCAGTGGCCCTGGCCAACGACACGGGCTACGGCCTGGGCTCGTACGTGTTCACCACGGATGCCGAGCAGGCCCAGCGCATCGCCGACAAGATCGAGGCCGGCATGGTCTACGTCAACCTCGTGCTCGCCGACTCGCCGGAGCTGCCCTTCGGCGGCGTCAAGCGCAGCGGCACCTCGCGAGAGATGGGCCTGCTGGCGGCCGACGAGTTCGTCAACAAGAAGCTCATCCGCTCGGCGTGACCCCCCACCGCACCCCTCGGTCCGCGCGCTCTCATGCGCTCCGACCGAGGGGTGCGGCGCGCTCCGCGACATGCCCGGTGGGGCCGGCTCGGTTCGCCAGGTCCGACCTCATGACATAGACTGGGGAGTGCAGTCGAAATCTGCATTCTTTCGCCGTGCCCCCGGGCACGCGGCATCCCTCCCCGAGAGATTCCAGGCGGAACGCATGTCGGTTTCGAATCCTGGATCCCGTCGGGATCTTAGGGCGGTAGCTCAATTGGCAGAGCAGCGGTCTCCAAAACCGCAGGTTGCAGGTTCGATTCCTGTCCGCCCTGCGCACAGCGCACGCTGGCACACAGACAGACCTAGGTGGTTCGATGACGCAGGAAGAGGCGAAGGGCGAGATCGTCGCAGACCGCGGCGCGCCCCGCGAGAAGAAGCTGAACTTCTTCGCGCGGATCGCTCTCTTCATTCGTCAGGTCTTCGCAGAACTGCGCAAGGTCGTCACGCCGACGCGGCAGGAGCTCCTGAAGTTCACCGCCGTCGTCCTCGGGTTCGTCGTCGTCATGATGGCGATCGTCTACGGCCTCGACGTGCTGTTCGTGTGGATCACCACCGCCGTCTTCGGCGTCCCCGGTACCGCCGGCGCCTGACCGCGTCTGGACGGACGCGCGGCGCCTGGAGCGGCCGCCTCTGAACGGAAGAGATCACAGTGTCTGAAAGATATGTCGACGACGCCGACTGGGCGACGGCAGCCGAGCAGTCCAGCGAGGACGACGAGGCCCAAGAAGGCAACGTGCTCGAGTCGCAGGAGCGCGCCTCCGACTCGGCCGAGCACTCCGCCGTGCACGTCGTCGACGACGAGACCGACACCGACGACGCCGACCTCGGCGACATCGACATCACCGACCCGGAGGCGGACGCGATCGTGAACGACGCTCTCGAGATCGACGAGACCAGCGAGGCCGAGGCCGCCGCCGAGGTGCTCACCGACGCCCTCGCCGAGGAGCAGGCCGAAGAGGCCGCCGAGGCCGCCGACGAGGTCACCCCCTACGACGGTCCCGACATCAACGGCGAGCCCGACGCGCCCGTGCTCGACGAGGACTTCGTCGACGAGGTCTCCGCCGCGGCATCCGTCGTCGACGAGGCCGAGGCGTCCGAGTCGCCGGCCGACGCCGCGACCGATGTCGACGCCGAAGAGACCGACGAAGACGCCGACCCGTACGAGGCGTTCCGCGCCGAGCTGCGGTCGCTCCCCGGCAAGTGGTTCGTCATCCACTCCTACGCCGGTTTCGAGCGCAAGGTGAAGGCCAACATCGAGCAGCGCAAGTCGACGCTCGAGGTCGAGGACGACATCTACCAGGTCGAGGTCCCCATGGAGGACGTCGTCGAGATCAAGAACGGCCAGCGCAAGATGGTCAACCGCGTGCGCATCCCCGGCTACGTGCTGGTGCGCATGGACCTCAATGAAGACACCTGGTCGGTCGTGCGTCACACCCCCGGTGTCACGGGCTTCGTGGGCAACGCCCACAACCCCACGCCGCTGCGCTTCGAAGAGGCCTTCAACATGCTGAAGAGCCTCGTCGAGGTCAAAGAGTCCGCTCCCGCGAAGGGCGGCGCCGTCAAGGGTGCTCCGACCGCGCAGCGCGTCATCCCCGCCGAGGTCGACTTCGAGACCGGCGAGACGATCACGATCAAGGAGGGCTCGTTCGCGGGTCTTCCCGGCACGATCAGCGAGATCAAGCCCGAGAGCGGCAAGCTCACGGTGCTGGTGTCGCTCTTCGAGCGCGAGACCCCGGTCGAGCTGTCGTTCGACCAGGTCACCAAGATGGTCTGACGCCCACCCGCGTCTTCGCGAACGCCCCGCCCGGCTCGTCCGGCGGGGCGTTCGCCGTTCCCGGCGGGCGCCGCTCTCCTTGCGTCGGGAGGGTGGGATGCCGACGGGCGTCACGTCGCGTATGATGGGCAGGTTGCGTGCGTCAGCGCGCGACGACCGCTGCCCGGAATCCGCCGGGTGTGCGGGAGAGAGGGAGCCGCCACGGCCCCGCTCGAGAGAGGAAAAGGATATGGCACCCAAGAAGAAGGTGACCGGCCTGATCAAGCTCCAGATCAAGGCGGGTGCGGCCAACCCCGCGCCCCCCATCGGTCCGGCGCTCGGTCAGCACGGCGTCAACATCATGGAGTTCTGCAAGGCGTACAACGCGGCGACCGAGGCCCAGCGCGGCAACGTCATCCCCGTCGAGATCACCGTCTACGAGGACCGCAGCTTCACGTTCATCCTGAAGACGCCCCCCGCCGCAGAGCTCATCAAGAAGGCCGCCGGTCTCGCCAAGGGCTCGTCGACGCCCCACACGGTCAAGGTGGGCAAGCTCACCAAGGACCAGGTCCGCGAGATCGCCACCACGAAGCAGCCCGACCTGAACGCGAACGACATCGAGGCCGCCTCGAAGATCATCGCCGGCACCGCCCGTTCCATGGGCATCACGGTCGAGGACTGAGGGAGATAACAATGGCTACCAAGTCCAAGGCATTCCGCGCCGCTGCTGAGAAGATCGCGGCCGACACGTTCTACACCCCGACCGAGGCCGTCGCCCTCGCGAAGGAGACCGGCTCGAAGAAGTTCGACTCGACCGTCGAGGTCGCGCTGAAGCTCGCGGTCGACCCCCGTAAGGCCGACCAGATGGTTCGCGGCACGGTCATCCTGCCCCACGGCACGGGTAAGACCGCGCGCGTCATCGTCTTCGCCAACGGCCCCGCGGCCGAGGCGGCTCTCGCCGCCGGCGCCGACGAGGTCGGTGGCACCGAGCTCATCGAGAAGGTCGCCGGCGGTTACACCGCGTTCGACGCGGCCGTCGCCACGCCCGAGCTCATGGGCCAGGTCGGTCGCCTCGGTAAGGTCCTCGGACCCCGCGGCCTCATGCCGAACCCCAAGACCGGCACCGTGACCCCCAACCCGGCCAAGGCCGTCGAGGAGATCAAGGGCGGAAAGATCGAGTTCCGCGTCGACAAGCACGCCAACGTGCACTTCGTCGTGGGCAAGGCATCGTTCACCGCTGAGCAGCTCGACGAGAACCTCGCCGCCGCTCTCGAGGAGATCGTCCGCCTCAAGCCGTCGAGCTCGAAGGGCCGTTACATCCAGAAGGGCGCCGTGTCGACCACGTTCGGCCCCGGCATCCCGCTGGACGTCAACTCCATCATGTGACATCCGTCACTTCGGAAGCCCCGTCGCGCCTTGCGCGGCGGGGCTTCTGCGTTGCCGGCGCGTGCACGATCGTGCAATACAGCGTCATCCGGGAAGACTCCGCTGCCGCGGCGTGTTCTGCTGGAGGGTGCGCTCGCGCACCGACCACGTCCGGCGCCGCACCGCGCCACCCCCCCCACATCACACATGTCTGGAACAGCTATGCCCCGTCGCCGTCTGACCGTCCTCGCCGCCACCCTGGGCCTGAGCGCCCTCGCGCTGACCGCCTGCAGCGGCGGCTCCTCCACGACCGATCCCGCCGCGGGCGCCGACCTCGGTCTGGTCTCGGGCGGCACGCTGACCGTCGCCACCGAGGGCACCTACCGCCCGTTCTCGTACCACGAGGGCGCCGGCGAGCTCACGGGCTTCGACGTCGAGATCGCCAAGGCCGTCGCCGACAAGCTCGGCCTGCAGGTGAAGTTCCAGGAGACCCAGTGGGACGCGATCTTCGCGGGCCTCGATGCGGGTCGCTTCGACGTCATCGCCAACCAGGTCTCGATCAACCCCGACCGTCAGGCGAAGTACGACTTCAGCTCGCCGTACACGGTGTCGCGTGGCGTGATCGTCACCACCGAAGACGAGAACGGCATCTCGAGCTTCGCCGACCTGTCGGGCAAGACCACCGCGCAGTCGCTCACCAGCAACTGGTACGAGCTCGCGACCTCGAGCGGTGCCCAGGTCGAAGCCGTCGAGGGCTGGGCGCAGGCCGTCGCGCTGCTCAAGCAGGGCCGGGTCGACGCCACGGTCAACGACCAGCTCACCTACCTCGACTACGAGAAGACGAACAGCCCCACGGGCCTGAAGATCGCCGCGCAGACCGACGACACCTCCGAGAGCGCGTTCGCGTTCAAGAAGGGTCAGGACAAGCTGGCGGATGCCGTGGACGGCGCCCTCGACGAGCTTCGTACCGACGGCACTCTCGCGCAGATCAGCGAGAAGTACTTCGGCGCAGACGTCACCCAGTAAGCCCGATGTAAAGCCCCGCGGATCATCCGCCACCCACCCGTAGCGTGGACGGCGGATGATCCGCTGCGGCGTCCGCCGCGGGTGATCCGCGCCCGCGCGAGGAAGGAAGCCCATGAACGACGTCTGGTCGCTCCTGGTCGAATCGTTCTGGCCCATGCTGCTGGCCGGGTTCACCGGCACCATTCCGCTGTCGCTGGCCTCGTTCGCGATCGGTCTCGTGCTCGCCCTGCTGATGGCGCTCATGCGCCTCTCGCGCAACCTCGTGCTGTCGGGCATCGCCCGGTTCTACATCTCGGTCATCCGCGGGACGCCGTTGCTCGTGCAGCTGTTCGTGATCTTCTTCGGCCTGCCGTCGCTGGGGCTCACGATCGATCCGTTCCCGGCGGCGGTCATCGCCTTCTCGCTGAACGTCGGCGGCTACGCGGCCGAGATCATCCGCGCCGCGATCCTCTCCGTCCCCCGCGGGCAGTGGGAGGCCGCGCACACCGTCGGCCTGTCGCCGACCAAGACGCTGACCCGCATCATCCTCCCGCAGGCGGCCCGGGTGTCGGTGCCGCCGCTGTCGAACACCTTCATCTCGCTGGTGAAGGACAGTTCGCTCGCGTCGCTGATCCTCGTCACGGAGCTCTTCCGCCAGGCGCAGAACATCGCGGCGTTCTCGTACGAATTCATGGCCGTCTACCTCGAGGCGGCGTTGATCTACTGGCTGTTCTGCCTGGTGCTGTCGTTCGGGCAGAACGCCCTCGAGAAGAGGCTGGACCGCCATGTCGCTCACTGAACCGTCCGCCCCGCTGCTCGCAGCGACCGAGCTGCAGAAGAGTTTCGGAACGAACCGCGTGCTCGACGGCGTCGATCTCGAGGTGCGCCGCGGTGACGTGCTCGTGCTGATCGGTCCGTCGGGGTCGGGCAAGACGACGGTGCTGCGCTGCCTGAACGGACTCGAGACCCCGGATGCCGGCGTCGTGGCGTTCGATCAGGGTCCGGTGGTCGAGTTCGGTGGCAAGGTGTCGAAGGCCGACCGCACGGCGCTGCGCGACAAGTCGGCGATGGTCTTCCAGCACCACAACCTGTTCCCGCACCTGACGGTGCTGCAGAACGTCATCGAGGGGCCGACGCAGGCGCACGGCGTCGCGAAGGCCGAGGCCATCGCCCGCGCCGACACTCTGCTGACCCGCTTCGGCCTCGCCGAGAAGCGCGACGCGTATCCCTCCGAGCTTTCCGGCGGACAGCAGCAGCGCGTCGGCATCGTGCGCGCCCTCGCGCTGCAGCCGCAGCTGCTGCTCTTCGACGAGCCCACCAGTGCCCTCGACCCCGAACTCGTGGGCGAGGTGCTGACGGTACTCCGCGAACTCGCGGCCGAGGGCTGGACGATGGTCATCGTGACGCACGAGCTCGGTTTCGCCCGTGAAGTCGCCGACGAGGTGCTCTTCTTCGACGGGGGAGTGATCGTCGAGCGCGGCACTCCGTCCGAGATCCTGCGTCAGCCCAAGATGGAGCGCACCAAGCGCTTCCTCGACCGACTCCTGCGACCGATGGACTGATCATGTCGCGTCTGCGGGAGGTGCTCGGCGTCGAGGTGCCGATCGTACTCGGCCCGTTCGGCGGCCTGTCGTCGGTGGGGCTGACGGCCGCGGTCAGCGAGGCGGGCGGGCTCGGATCGTTCGGCCTCTACGGCTACGCGGCCGAGCGCATCCGCGACACCGTCCCTGCTCTGCGCGCGGCGACCGACAAGACGATCGCCGTCAACCTGTGGATGCCGCGGGGCGACGAGGTCACCCCCGACGACGTCGACCTGCAGCGCTACGTCGACGCCGCGGGCGACCTCTTCGCGCGCGCAGGCATCTCCCGCCCCGAGGCGCCGCGCGCCTTCATCCCGCCCGTGGCCGAGCAGCTCGAGGCCGTCTTCGACGCGCGCCCCGACGTGCTGAGCGTCGTGTTCGGCGTTCCGGATGCCGCGACCCTCGCGACCGCACGAGAGCTCGGCATCCGCGTGATCGGAACGGCCACGTCGGTGGACGAGGCCCGCGCGCTCGATGCCGCGGGTGTCGACGCGATCGTGGCGACCGGAATGGAGGCGGGTGGTCACCGGGTCTCGTTCCTGCGCGACGCCTCGGCTTCGCTCGTCGGCACGTTCGCCCTCGTGCCCCAGGTCGTCGACGCCGTGGGGGTGCCGGTGATCGCGGCGGGGGGCATCGCCGATCGTCGGGGTGTCGCCGCGGCCTTCGCCCTGGGGGCCGAGGGCGTGCAGGTCGGCACCGCGTTCCTGCGCACGAGGCAGTCGGCGGCGACGCGGGCGCATCGTGAGGCGATCGCCTCGGCATCCGACACCACCACCGTTCTGACGACGGCGATGAGCGGTCGGCTCGCGCGCGGAGTGCCCAACGACGCGGTGCGGGCGATCGAGGAGTCCGGCGAGATCGCGCCCTTCCCGGCGCAGAACTGGCTCACGGGAGTGTTCCGTCAGGCCGCCGCGGCGAGCGGCGACGCCGAGTTGCTGTCGCTGTGGCTGGGCCAGGCTGCGGGCCTCGCGCGTCTGGATGATGCCGCCGACGTTCTCGCCGAGCTGCGGGCGGGTCTTCCGCTCTAGGCGGTCGCGCGGATCTCGAACCCGTCGCCGGGATCGGTGGTGCCCTCGATCACATCGACGTCGTCGACGCGGGCCGTCGACGGACCCTCGTGCGCCCAGGCGATGAGGGCTTCGACGGCGTCGGGATCGCCCGCCACCTGCGCCTCGACCGAGCCGTCGCGGCGGTTGCGCACCCATCCGCGCAGCCCGAGCCGTTGCGCCTCGTCGTGCAGTGCGTAGCGGAACCCCACACCCTGCACGCGTCCGTTCACCGTGATCGTCGCCGTGCGCATGGGTCCATTCTCGTCGTCCCGTGGGCCGCGGATGCCCCGCGGCCGGCGAATCGCCGCTCAGTGCGGCAGGACGAGCGAGATCGCGATCGCGAACATCACCACGGCGATCACCGCGTCGAGGATGCGCCACGCGCGCGGGGTGTCGAGCCACCGCCCGAGCCAGCGGGCGCCGAAGCCGAGCGAGGTGAACCACAGCACGCTCGCCACACAGGCGCCCAGAGCGAAGGCCCATCGATCGTCGCCGTGGGTCGAGGCGACCGAGCCCAGCAGGAACACCGTGTCGAGGTACACGTGCGGGTTCAGCCACGTCAGGGCGAGGCACGTCGCGAGGGCGGCGGCCAGCGTGGTCCGGGCCGGGCGCGTGCGCACGGCGGTACCGCCGGCGTCTCCGGCGCGGGGGGAGGGGGCGGATGCCGCGCCCCCGTCGACCCGCAGGGTCTCGCCGCTCGGCCGTAGGGCGCGCCGCGCGGCCAGCACGCCGTACCCCACGAGGAACGCCGCCCCCGCCCAGCGCACGACAATGAGCAGCCACGGCACGGCCTGCAGCACGAGCCCGACGCCCGAGACGCCGAGCACGATGAGGATCGCATCGGACAGAGCGCACACCGCGACCACGGCGAGCAGGTGCTCGCGCCGGATGCCCTGGCGCAGCACGAAGAGGTTCTGGGCGCCGATGGCGACGATGAGCGACAGGCCGAGGCCGAGACCGGCGAAGACGGAGGGGAGCACGACGACGACGCTACGGTCGCCCAGAAGAAAAGAACAGCTCATTATTCTGATGAACCATTAGCATCGCTTCATGCCGGTCCCGCTCGATCTCGCTCGCACCCTCGCCGCCGTCGTCGACGAGGGCACCCTTGACGCCGCCGCCCGACGCCTGCACATCACCCCGTCGGCGGTGAGCCAGCGGCTGCGCGCGCTTGAGGACCAACTCGGACGCGTCGTGCTCGTGCGGTCCAAGCCCGTACGCACGACCGAGGCCGGCGACGCCGTGGTGCGCCTCGCCCGCCAGCTCGCCCTGCTCGAACACGACGCCCTGGCCGCCCTGGGCGCGGAGGAGGGCTCGGTGGCATCCGTCGCCCTCGCCGTCAACGCGGACTCGCTCGCGACGTGGTTCCTGCCCCCGCTGGCGCGCGTGGCGGCGCGCCGCGCGGTGGTGTTCGACCTGCACCGCGACGACCAGGACTTCACGGCCGGGCTTCTCGAGAGCGGCACGGTCATGGCCGCCGTCACCTCGCGCGAGACCCCGGTGGCCGGGTGCCGGGTGCGCTCACTCGGGGTGCTGCGCTACGAAGCGGTGGCGACCGTGGGGTTCGCCGAGCGGTGGTTCGCTCGGGGGGTCGACGCCGACGCGCTCGCGGTGGCGCCGATCGTCGACTTCGACCGACGAGACGACCTGCAGACGCAGTGGCTCCTGCGGCGCGGGGTCTCGCCGGCGGATCCTCCGCGGCACCGCGTGCCCGCCTCGCAGGACTTCGCCGCAGCGGTCGGGCTCGGGCTCGGGTGGGGGCTTCTCCCCGGATTCCAGTCCGCCGAGGGGCTCGCCCAGGGTCGCCTGGTGCGGCTCGGTGCCGATCCGGTCGACGTGCCACTGTTCTGGCAGCAGTGGAACCTCACCTCTCCCTTGCTCGACGAGGTGGCCGACGAGATCGTCGGCGAGGGGCGGCGGATGCTCGCAGCCGGGTGACCCCCGGCTCCGCGGCATCCGCCGGTCAGTCGTCGCTGACGCAGAGGACGATCTTGCCGCGCGTGTGCCCGCGCTCGAGTTCGACGTGCGCGTCGGCGGCATCGGCGAGGTCGAACACGTGCTCGACGTAGACCCGCACCGCACCCGAATCGAGCAGGCGGGCGATGGTCGCCAGGGCGCCGCCGTCGGGGATCGTCTTGTAGTCCGTCGAACGGATGCCGCGGGCCGCGGCCGCCTCGCGGAAGCCCGGCCATGCGCCGGTCGGCACCTCGATGAGCAGGCCCCCGGGGCGCAGCACCTCGAGGGAGCGCGTGCCGGTGTCGTCGGAGACGTCGCCGATGAGGTCGATGACCACGTCGACGTCGTGGACGACGTCTTCGAAGCGCGTCGCGGTGTAGTCGACGACCTCGGCGGCTCCGAGCTCGCGGAGCCATTCGAGGTTGCGCGTCGAGCCGGTCGCGATGACGTGCGCGCCGAAGTAGGCGGCGAACTGCACGGCGAAGTGCCCCACCCCGCCACTGCCGGCGTGGATGAGGATGCGCTGCCACTGGTGCGCGAGGGCCGTCTCGACGACGAGTCCCCAGGCGGTCAGCGCGGCCAGGGGGACGGCGGCGGCCTCGACGTGCGAGAGCGAGGCGGGCTTGCGGGCGAGCGAAAGCGTGGGAACGACGGCGTACTCGGCCGAGGTCCCGGGGGTGCGGGGGAAGGCGGCCATGCCGTACACCTCGGTGCCGACGGGGAACGGGTGCGCGTCGAAGGGGGTGCGCACCACCACGCCGCTCACGTCGAACCCCGGCACGGCCGGCCACGCGTCGATGGCAGCCGACATGCCGCGTCCCGCGCGGGTCTTCGCGTCGATCGGGTTGACGCCGGCGGCGATCACCCGCACGAGGACCTCGCTGAGCACCGGAGTGGGGACCGCGACGTCGGCGACCCGGAGCACCTCGGCGGAACCGGGGGCATCGAACACCACCGCTCGCATCGTCTCGGGCAGCGCGGGGGCGGGCTGGAGGGCGGCCTCGGGACGCGTCGATCGGAATCTCATCGGGCGCTCTCTCTCGTGACGTCGCTACGCAGCGACTTCGCTGCGGTCCGCCCAGTCAATCGCGCCATTGTCTCGCCGGTGTTACGCGTCGGTCACCGTGTCGCGAAGCCCGTCGAGGGCCGGGATCCACGGCATCCGGGATCGCCCGATGCCCTCCGCGGTCGGCCCCCGCTGCCGGTCAGTCGCGCGAGGGGACTTCGCCGACGGCGAGGGCGTGCAGCAGCGTCGAGAGGTGACGGATGTCGCCGATGGTCCAATCGGCGATGGCGTCGTAGAGGCGGCTCTCGTGCGGGGCGCGGGCATCGGCCAAGCGGGTGTGCCCGAGCTCGGTGACGGCGATCAGGCGCGAACGACGATCGTTCGGGTCGGGCGTGCGGGTGACGAGTCCGAGATCCTCGAGCTCGCTGATCCCGCGACTGAGGAATCCCTTGTCGGCGGCGAGGCGCTCGGCCAGGGCCGAGAGGGTGAGCGGTCCGAAGCGGCTGACGACCGAGAGGGCCTTGAACGTCGCCGGCAGCATCCCCGGGCTCACGCGTTCCGCCGCTTCGGAGACGAAGCGGCGGAACACGGTCATGAGCTCCGAGAACGACGATTCCAGGGCCTGTACGGCCTCGCGGCGCTCGTCGTCCGTTTCGCTCTTCACGTCAGACATCCTCTCCCATCCCGGCGTCACGACGTGCGCGGCGCGGGGAGGCGGCATCCTGAGTCGGGATCGTTCCCGTGGCCGAGAGCGTCGCCATCGCCTCGGGGACCGAGACCGTGGCGAGGTCGGCTTCGCTCGCGGCGACGCGCTCCGTCGTCGTCATGCGGGTGAGGGGACGGTTCGGCAGGAACACGATCGCGATGAGGCTCACGATCGCCACGGGCACCGCGATGAGGAACGAGTGGGCGATCGACTGGGCGTAGATGTCCTCGACGATCACGCGCACGCTCTCGGGCAGGGTCGACACCTGGGGGATGGCTCCCGACTGCAGCGTCTGGGCGACGGCGGCGCCCTTCTCGCCCAGGCCCATGATCGCGGCCTGCAGGTCGGCCGCGCGGTCGGTGAACAGGCTCGTCGCCATGCTCGCCAGGGCCGCACCCATGACCGAGACGCCGATCGTGCCGCCGAGGCTGCGGAAGAACGTGACTCCCGAGCTGGCCGCACCCATCTGGCTGGGGTTGGCGGTGTTCTGCACGACGAGCACGAGGTTCTGCATCGTCATGCCGACACCGGCACCGAGCAGGGCCATGTACAGCGACACGAGCGCGAAGTTGGTGTCGTAGTGGATCGTCGACAGCAGGAACGTCCCCGCGATCAGCAGCACGCCGCCGGTGATGAGGAACGGCTTCCAGTGACCGAAGCGCGAGATGAGCGCACCGACGACGATCGACGAGACCAGCAGGCCGCCGATCATCGGGATGGTCATGACGCCGGCCTCGGTGGGCGTGGCGCCACGGGCCATCTGCATGTACTGGCTGAGGAACACCGAGGTGCCGAACATCGCCAGGCCGGTCGCGATCGAGGCGATCGTGGCGAGGGTGAAGGTGGCGTCGCGGAACAGCGTCAGCGGCACGAGGGGCTCCGACGAGCGCAGCTCGACGACGACGAACAGGATCGCCGCGAGCACCGCGCCGCCGACCATCAGGAAAGTCTCGGTGCTGGCCCACTCGAAGGTGCTGCCGGCGTTGGTCACCCAGACGAGCAGCAGCGAGACGGCGGCCGAGAGCAGCACGATGCCGAGGTAGTCGATCTTGACCTTGCGCGTCGGGCGGGCGGGGAGGTGCAGCGTGCGCTGCTGGATCAGCAGGGCGGCGACGGCGAAGGGGAGGGCGACGAAGAAGTTCCAGCGCCATCCGAAGGCGTCGGTGATGACACCGCCGAGCAGGGGGCCGCCGACGGTGGCGACGGCCATCACGGCGCCGAAGAGGCCCATGTACCGGCCGCGCTCGCGCGGGCTGATGATGTCGGCCATGATCACCTGGCTGAGGGCGGCGAGACCGCCGGCACCGAGGCCCTGCACCGCGCGGAAGCCGATCAGCATGTCGGTGTTCTGCGAGAACCCGGCGGCCGCGGTGGCGAGCACGAAGATCGCGATCGCGATCTGTATGAGCACCTTGCGGTTGAACAGGTCGGCGAGCTTGCCCCAGATCGGGGTCGAGATCGCGGTGGTGAGCAGGGTCGCGGTGATGACCCAGGTGTAGGCGTTCTGGTCGCCCGACAGGTCGTGGACGATGACCGGCAGCGACGTCGAGACGACGGTCGAGGCGAGCATCGACACGAACGTGCCGAGCAGCAGGCCGATGAGGGCCGGGAGGACGCGCCGCTGTGCGGGCGCCTCGGGGAAAGAGGTTGTCATGCGGGAGCTCCACGAAAGGGGGGACGGATGCCGCGACGACGATGGCGCGATTAGTTGACTGATGTCAACGATACGCCTATTGCTTGACTTCCGTCAACTATTAATCGAGGAGCGCGAGAGCGCGGTACCTCTCCGTGGGCTCGGGGCGGACCGGCTCGGGACGCGGCTGACGCGCCTCCATCGTGCGGCGGTAGAGCTCGTCGATGAGGGAGGTGGCGAGACCCACCAGTTTGGAGATCTCGCGCTCGTCGCGGTCGATCCACTGGCACCGCGGTTCGTCGTGCAGGGGGACGAAGCCGTCATGCTGCTCCCAGGCGACGAGGGTGCGCTCGGCGCCGAGCACGTGCTGCTGCCACCAGATCTGACGCATGTAGGTCTTGGGGATCGAGCGCCACGCCTTGTTGGTCGTCTTGATCTCGGCGAGCACGATGCGGCCCTCGCCGTCGACGACCACGCCGTCGGGGGTGGCGAGGTGACGCTTCTCGACGACCGCGTGGTAGAGCGCGGAGGAGGGGCGGATGCCGTGGGTCGCCGCCACCCACGCGGCGATCTCGGGCTCGCGACGACGACCGTGCGCCGTGAAGGCGTTGCCCGAGAAGTTCGAGCCCATGAGCTTGGCATCCGCCGCTCGCGCGATGGCGTTGTGGCTCGTCAGCGTCGCGACGTCGGTCGCGGTGATGCCCCGGCTGCGCGCGCGGATCCAGGCGACGCGATCACGCGAGTCCGCGACGATCCGGGCGTCGAGGTCGGCGCTGCGCGATGCGACGAGCTCGGGGGACATGCGTTCGACCCTAACCCCGCTCGCCCGTGGAGCGCATGCGAGGCGCGGCGCGTCGGCATCCGGGGTCTTGTGCCGCAGGTAAGGGTGCCCTAAGTTGTCTGCATGCCCGCCGAAGATCACGCCGCGAAGCGCCCCGACGGCGGGCGCTGGTGCGACATCGAGGGCGCCGTGCTGCTCGGGGGAGACGCGCAGAACGTCGCCGAGATGCGTCGGATCGCGGCCGCGCTCTCGCCCGCCGTGCACCTGACCGTCGTCGTCGAGGTGTGCGGCGCCGCCGAGGTCGGCGTCGTCGACGCGGGGGACGGGCGTGTCAGCTGGCTCGACCGCACGATCGACGGCGAACTGCGTCCGCGCGGCGAGCGGCTCGCGCAGGCGATCCACGCGTGGTGCGCGGAGTGGGCGTGCGGCGACGCGCCGATGTGCACCGTGTGGCTCGGTGCGCGCACTCCGTCGCGCATCGTGCGCATGACCCGCGCTCTGCTGCCCGAACCCCGCGTCTCCTGACGCGGGCGGATTGGCGCAGGCCCGGGGGATCGGGTACAGTGGGGGCAAGCCAAAGACCGTCGGTTATCGGAGTGCTCGCATTCCGATCGAAGCGTCTGCTGAAAAGCAGGGGACCAACGCAGGTGTACGAACTCTCCTTCGGGAATCGAGCTCCGTGCCTTGCGCCGGAGCTCTTCTTTTTTGTCCGGACCCCGGTGTCTTCGGCCGGCGCCCCGCCATCGCGGAGCGCCTCGTTCACACAAGGAGTGGCCATGGCGCAGAAGGATGCATCGGTCGCCGAGCTCACGAAGAACTTCGAGAGCTCGACCGCCGTTCTGCTGACCGAGTACCGCGGTCTGACGGTTGCCCAGCTCAAGCAGCTGCGCAACGACATCCGTCAGGACGCGGATTACGCCGTGGTGAAGAACACGCTGACCAAGATCGCCGCGGCTAACGCGGGGGTCACGGGACTGGACGACGAGCTCAAGGGCCCGTCTGCCATCGCGTTCGTGCACGGTGACCCTGTCGCCGTCGCGAAGAGCCTGCGTGCCTTCGCCAAGGCTAACCCTCAGCTCGTGGTGAAGGGCGGCTACTTCGATGGCGCCGCTCTGACCGCGGATGAGGTCAACAAGCTCGCCGATCTCGAAAGCCGTGAAGTCCTGCTGGCGAAGCTCGCCGGCGCGATGAAGGCGACGATGACCAAGGCGGCATACGTCTTCCAGGCGCTTCCGTCGAAGGCCGTTCGCACGGTCGACGCGCTGCGCGAGAAGCAGGACACCGCGGCCTGACCCGGCCCCGGATGATTAACCCGATCAAGGAGATACAACATGGCTAAGCTCAGCACCGAAGAGCTGCTCGACGCGTTCAAGGAGCTCACCCTCATCGAGCTCTCCGAGTTCGTCAAGGCGTTCGAGGAGACCTTCGACGTCACCGCTGCCGCCCCCGTGGCCGTTGCCGGCCCCGCCGCCGGTGGCGCTGCCCCCGCCGAAGAGGTCGAGGAGAAGGACTCGTTCGACGTCGTCCTCGAGGCCGCCGGTGACAAGAAGATCCAGGTCATCAAGGTCGTCCGCGAGCTCACCTCGCTCGGCCTCGGCGAGGCCAAGGCCGTCGTCGATGGTGCTCCCAAGGCCGTGCTCGAGGGCGCGAACAAGGAGACCGCCGACAAGGCCAAGGAGGCCCTCGAGGCCGCCGGCGCCACGGTGACCCTGAAGTAATAACGCTTCACGGTCGCGGTAACGCGATGCACACGAAGCCCCGGATGCCACGGCATCCGGGGCTTCGTCGTTCCCGGTCGGAGCCTCGGACGGAGTTCACGCAAACGAAACCTGTGAGTCTGGGAAAAGGGTATGCGGATCGTTTACGGTCGTTGAGAACCCCCGTCGATCCCCCCACGCGACGTCGTTCCCACGTTCGTCGTTATCTGGAGACCCATGCTTTCCGATGTGTCGCGCGTGCCCGCACGCCGTTTCACGACCGTCCTGAGCGCCGCCCTCGGCGCGGCTCTGCTCGGTTCCGCCCTCGTCCCGCTCCCCGCCTTCGCGGCCGACGGCCCCCGGGTGGTGATCAACGAGGCCTACCTGAAGGGCGGGAGCGCGAACGCTCCGTTCTCGCAGAAGTTCGTCGAGCTCTACAACGCCGGTGACACCGCGCAAGACCTGAGCGGGTGGTCGCTGCAGTACCGCTCGGCCTCCAGCGAGAGCGCCCCGACCGGTGCGAACACGCAGAGCCTGACCGGCTCGATCGCCGCTGGCGGCTACTACCTCATCGCCCTCCCCGGCAACGGCGCCACTGGCGCGGCCCTGCCCGCCGCCGACCTCACGAGCACGGGCCTGAACCCCTCGGGGACGAACGGCCAGCTGTTCCTCGCCGATGTGGCGGAGTCACTCGCCCTTCCCGCCGGCTCGGTCGACGACGACCGCGTGGTCGACTTCGTCGGCTACGGCTCGGCGGTCGGCTTCGAGACGGCGGCGGCGACGGTCGACGGGGGCAACTCCGTGCCCAACTCGCTCGTGCGTTCGGGTTTCGTCGACACCGACGACAACTCCGCCGACTTCACCAACGCCACGACGGTCACGCCCCAGGGTTCCGCCGGCGGAACCCCCGCCCCCGAACCCGAGCCTGACCCCGAGCCGACCGAAGAGCCCTCGGCTCCGGCTCCCGACGTCGTCACGCCCATCCGCGAGATCCAGGGCACGGGCGCCACGACCCCACTCGACGGCACGACCGTCACGACCCGCGGCATCGTCACCGCCGCATACCCCACGGGCGGGTACAACGGTTTCTTCCTGCAGACCCCGGGGACCGGCGGAGCGGTCGACGCCGCGACCCACACGGCATCCGACGCGATCTTCGTCTACGGCTCGGCCGCGACGGCGCTCGTCGCGCAGGGCGACTACGTCGAGGTGACCGGGACGGCGGGCGAGTTCTCCGGCCAGACCCAGATCACCGCGGATGCCGCTGCGGTCAGCATCCTGACCGAGGACGCCGACGCCGTGTCGCCGGCCGAGATCGGCTGGCCCCAGACCGACGAGGAGCGCGAGCGCTTCGAGGGGATGCTGCTGGCGCCTCAGGGCGACTTCACCGTCACCAACTCGTACAGCACCAACCAGTACGCCGAGGTCGGTCTCGCCGCCGGGACCACGCCGCTGCGCACCCCCACCGACGTCGCTCGTCCCGCGACCCCCGAGTACGTGGCGGCGGTCGCTGACAACAACGCTCGGGCCGTGGTGCTCGACGACGGGGCGTCGATCAACTTCCTGAACGATGCGAACAAGGGCATTCCGCTGCCCTACGTCTCGCTCACCGACCCGGTGCGCGTGGGTGCTCCGGTGACGTTCACGCAGCCGGTCATCCTCGATTACCGCAACAACGCGTGGAAGTTCCAGCCGACCCAGCAGCTCACGGTCGACAACGCCTCGACGGTGCAGCCCGCGACCTTCGCGAACACCCGCACCTCGGCTCCCGAGCCGGTCGGCGGCAGCGTGAAGATCTCGAGCTTCAACGTGCTGAACTACTTCACCACCACCGCCGAGAGCGTCGGGTGCACCTCGACCTACGACGACCGCGACGGCAACCCCGTCACGGCCGACACGTGCCCCGCCCCCGGTCCTCGCGGTGCCGCGAACGCCGAGAACCTCGAGCGTCAGCAGGCGAAGATCGTCGCTGCGATCAACGGTCTGGGCGCCGACGTCGTCTCGCTCGAGGAGATCGAGAACTCGGCCCAGTTCGGCAAGGACCGCGACGACGCACTGTCGACGCTGGTCGACGCCCTCAACGACGCCCTCGGAGCCGAGGAGTGGGCCTTCGTGCCCTCGCCCGCCGCCGTGCCTGCGTCGGAGGACGTCATCCGCACGGCCTTCATCTACAAGAAGGCCGTCGTGACCACGGTGGGCGACAGCGTCATCCTCGACGACCCGGCGTTCGCCAACGCCCGCCAGCCGCTCGCCCAGGCCTTCGCGCCGGTCGACGACGAGGGCGCGAAGATGCTCGCGATCGTCAACCACTTCAAGTCGAAGGGCGACAGCCGACCCGCCGCCACCGGCGACAACGCCAACGGCGTGCAGGGCGCGTTCAACGGCGACCGCGTGCGTCAGGCCGAAGCGCTCGGCGCCTTCGCGCAGGAGCGCTCCGCGCAGGTCGGCACCGACGAGGTGTTCCTGCTCGGAGACTTCAACTCCTACACGCAGGAGGACCCGATCGAGACGCTGCGCTCGTTCGGCTACGAGCCGCTGGAGGCGGGCACGGGCAAGTACTCGTACTCGTTCAGCGGGCAGTCCGGGTCGCTCGACCACGTGCTCGCGTCGCCCTCGGCGCGCGACCTCGTGACCGGCGTCGACGTGTGGAACATCAACGCCGTCGAGGCCCTCGCCCTGGAGTACAGCCGCTACAACTACAACGCGCTGAACTTCTACGACGCCTCGCCCTACCGCTCCAGCGACCACGACCCCGTCGTCGTGGGGGTCGACCTGTCGTCGACCACCGAGCTCAACCTGCTCAACATCAACGACTTCCACGGGCGCATCGACGCCAACACCGTGAAGTTCGCGGGCACGATCGAGCAGCTGCGCGCGGAGGGCGGCGACGACAAGACGCTGTTCCTCTCCAACGGTGACAACATCGGCGCCTCGCTGTTCGCGTCGTCGAACGCCGGTGACAAGCCGACGATCGACGTGCTGAACGCGCTCGATCTCGCGGCATCCGGAGTCGGAAACCACGAGTTCGACAAGGGCGCCGACGACCTGCTCGGGCGCGTCTCCGACCTCGCCGACTTCGAGTACCTCGGCGCGAACGTCTACCGCGACGGTCAGCCGATGCTCCCCGGCTACGAGATCCTCGAGGTCGACGGTCTGCGCGTCGGCGTGATCGGCGCCGTCACCGAGGAGACGGCGTCGCTCGTCACCCCGAGCGGCATCGAAGGCGTCGAGTTCCGCGAACCGGTGGCCGAGGTCAACCGCGTGGTCGGCGAGATCCGCGACCAGGTCGACGTCATCGTCGCCGAGTACCACGAGGGTGCCAGCGCGAGCGCGTCGGCGGGCGAGACCCTCGAGAAGGCCGTCGCCGAGGGCGGCGCCTTCGCGCGGATCGTGACGGAGACGGATGCCGATGTGGATGCGATCTTCACCGGTCACACCCACGAGGAGTACGTGTGGGAGGCACCGATCCCCGGTGGTGAGGGCACGCGTCCGATCCTCCAGACCGGCAGCTACGGCGCGAACATCGGCCAGGTGGTCCTGGACGTCGACCGCGAGAGCGGCGAGGTCGTCGGTCACACCGCCCGCAACGTCCCCCGTCTGGCGGCCGAGGCCGTCGAGGACGACCCCGAGAAGACCGCCGAGAACAGCGCGGCGCTGGACGCCGAGCTGATCGCGACCTACCCGCGGGTCGCCGAGGTCGACGCCATCGTCGACGCCGCCCTGGCCGAGGCCGACCGCGTCGGTTCGCAGCCGGTCGGTTCGGTGACGGCCGACATCACCACCGCGTTCACCGGCGGCGCCTACGTCGACGGCGTCTACACCGGTGGCACGCGCGACGACCGCTCGAGCGCCTCGGCGTTGGGCGGCCTGGTCGCCGATGCGCTGCGCACGACGCTGGCCGACCCCGACCGCGGCGGCGCCGACATCGCCCTGGTGAACCCGGGTGGGCTGCGCGCCGAGCTGCTGCGGGGCGACGACGGAGTGATCACGTTCGCCGAGGCCAACGCGGTCCTGCCGTTCGTGAACAACCTCGGCACGACGACGCTGACCGGCGACCAGTTGCGCCGCCTGCTCGAGCAGCAGTGGGGCGACGAGGCCGGCCGCGCCGCGACGCTCGCGCTCGGGGTGTCCGAGAACGTCCGCTACACCTACGATGCGTCGCTCCCCGCGGGCGAGCGCATCACGGGCATCTGGATCGACGGGGCAGCCGTCACTCCCGAGGCCGAGTACCGGGTGGGCACGTTCAGCTTCCTGCTGCAGGGCGGTGACGCCTTCTCGGTCTTCACCGAGGGTGCCGACACGCGCGACTCGGGTCTCATCGACCGCGATGGCTGGATCGCCTACCTGCAGGCCAACCCGGGGCTCACGCCCGACTTCGCCGCTCGCGCGGTGCAGGTGACGGGGGCTCCGGCCGAGGTGCAGCGCGGGGGCCAGATCAGCTTCGGCGTCTCGAAGCTCGACCTGACCTCGCTGGGCAGCCCCCTCACCACCGAGCTCACGGTGACCGTCGGCTCCGCGGCCCCGGTCACGGTGCCCGTGGTCGACGGCGCGGCTCAGGTGTCGGTGACCGTGCCGGCCGACGCCGGTGAGTCCCTCGAGGTGGTCCTCACCACCGCGACGGGCACGACGGCGACGGTGCCCGTGCGGGTGACGGACGCCGCGGTCGACCCGGGCACTCCGGTACAGCCCGGCACACCCGGCGAGCCGGGGCAGCCCGCCGGTCCGGGAACCCCGGGACAGCCCGGCGCGCTGCCACTCACCGGTACCGACACCGCCTGGATGGGTGCCGGCGTGCTCGCCGCGCTCGCTCTGCTGGGTCTCGGCCTCGTCGTCCGCCGACGCGCGACGCGCAACGCCGACTGACCTCGAGTCGCACGAAGACCCCGGATGCCGCGGCATCCGGGGTCTTCGTCGTTCCCGGCCGGTCGCGCGGCCGGGGTGGCTCAGGCCGGTCGCGGGGGAGCGGTGGAGGCGCGCACCACGAGACGGGTCTCGGCGGGCGTGCGCCACGGCGGCTGGCTGGTGCCCTCGATCATCGACAGCAGCAGGCGGGTGGCCTCGACGCCCTGGGCCTCGGGGAACTGCTCAACGGTGGTCAGCGAGAACATCTCGGCGTAGTCGTGACCGTCGATGCCGACCACGCTCAATTCGGTCGGTACCGAGATGCCCATCCTGCGCGCGGCGATGATGACGCCGATCGCGACCTCGTCGCACGCGGCGACCACCCCGGTGGGACGCGTCGCCGTGTCGGCGAGGAACGACACCGCCGCCGCGTACGCGTCGGTGATGGTGAGCGTCGCCGGCACGCTGCGGATGCGCACGGCCAGGCCGTGATCATTCATGGTGTTGCGGTAGCCGATCGAGCGTTCGTCGACGTCTTTCGCGGGTGCGTCGGTCGAGGGGGTGCTGCCGACGAAGGCGATGTCGGTGTGGCCGAGCGCGATCAGGTGCTCGGTGATGTTGCGCGTGATCGCGACGTTGTCGAGGCCGAGGGTGGGGACGCCCGTCAGCGGGTTGCCGATGCTGACGACGGGTTTGCCGATGTTGGCGAGCCGCTCGAGATCGGCGTCGTCGGGCTCGAGGGCCGCGGCGATGATGCCGTCGAAGCGCTTTCTCGCGAGATAGGTCGAGTACAGCGTCTCGCGGTCGTCCGACCCGGGCTCCGCGACGTACAGGGTCACGTCGTATCCGAGGGGGATGAGGGTGCGTTCGACGCCCTCGACGATGGATCCGAAGTACCAGCGGTTGACCTTCGGCACGATCAGGGCGATGGTGCGCGTGCGTCCGGTGGCTAGGCTCACCGCGCTCGTCGAGGGCACGTAGCCGAGGGATTCCGCGGCGTCCGCGACGCGTCGGCGCGTGCTGTCGGAGACGTAGCCGCCGCCCGTGAGAGCACGGCTCGCGGTCGATTTCGACACCCCGGCGAGGCGTGCCACATCGGCGATTCCGCTCATGCGTGATCTTTCTTCCCGTGGTCGACGTCCGTGTCGACGTCGAAGTAGCGTATCCGAGATCGACCCGAACTGGAACCGGTTTCGCGTCGGATCCAGGCCGAGATCCCGCGTGATTCCGGGAGTTATCGGTTCGTGATGTGGGACCGGTTGCAACTCTTCGGGATTGCATCTACGGTTGCCTGGAATCGGTTCCTGACAGGTTCCGATGCACCACTGAACTCAAAGAGGAGAGATCACATGGGTATGTCACAGCGGTATCGCCTGCTGGCTCCCGTCGGGCTGCTGGCGGTCGGAGCGATCGCCCTCGCAGGCTGCGCCGAAGGTGACAGCAGCGGCGGCACCGGCAGCGGCTCGGGAGGCGACACGACCGTCCGCATCTCCGGCGGCATCACCGGTACCGAGGCCGACGCGCTGAACCAGAGCTTCGAGCAGTTCACCAAGGACACCGGCATCAAGGTCGTCTACACCGGCGACAAGAGCTTCGAGGGCAACATCGTCACGAAGGTGTCCGGTGGCGACGCCCCCGACATCGCGATCGTCCCGCAGCCCGGTCTGCTCAAGACCCTCATCGGCACCGGAGACGTCCAGAAGGCGTCCGACACCGTGTCGAAGAACGTCGACGAGTACTGGGGCGAGGACTGGAAGTCCTACGGCACCCAGGACGGCGAGTTCTACGCCGCCCCGATGCTCGCCAACCTCAAGGGCTACGTCTGGTACTCGCCGGCGAAGTTCAAGGAGTGGGGCGTCGAGGTTCCCAAGACGTTCGACGAGCTCATGACCCTGACGCAGACCATTCAGCAGAAGACCGGCGCCGCCCCGTGGTGCGCCGGCTTCGCCTCCGACGCCGCGTCGGGCTGGCCGGGCACCGACTGGATCGAGGACATGGTCCTGCGCCAGTCCGGCCCCGACGTCTACGACCAGTGGGTCGCCAACGAGGTCAAGTTCACCGACCCCCAGATCAAGGAAGCCTTCGACGCGGTCGGCAACATCCTGCTCAACCCGTCGTACGTCAACGCCGGTTTCGGTGACGTCAAGAGCATCAACTCGACGGCGTTCGCCGACGTGGCCGCGAAGGTCGCCGACGGCAGCTGCCCGATGACGCACCAGGCGTCGTTCCTCTCGGCCAACTTCCTCACGGTGAAGACCGCGGCCGGCGCGACCCCGACGATCGCCCCCGACGGCGACGTCTACGCGTTCCTGCTCCCGGGCGTCAAGGAGGGCGAGCTGGCCGTCGAGGGTGGCGGCGAGTTCGTCGCGACGTTCTCCGACAACGAGGCCGTCCAGAAGGTCGCCGAGTTCATGTCGACCCCCGACTTCGCCAACGCTCGCGTGAAGCTCGGCGGCGTCATCTCCGCGAACAAGGGCGCCGACCCGTCGCTCGCCTCCAGCGAGTTCCTCACCGAGGCGATGAAGACGCTGCAGGACCCGAACACCACGCTCCGCTTCGACGCGTCCGACCTCATGCCGGCCACCGTCGGCTCGGGCTCGTTCTGGAAGGGCATGGTCAGCTGGATCGACGGCACGCCCACCGACCAGGTGCTGAGCGACATCCAGGCCGGTTACGACAACTGACCCTGGAAGATCAACCGGTGGGCCGTCCGCGACGCGGGCGGCCCACCGGGTCCATACTTCTCATCCGCCCTGTTGCTAACGGGCACTCATCGATGAGCACGAAGGCGTGTTCGGGAGGGACGTCATGACCGACATCAAGAACGCGGAGACGACGCCGGCGGCGTCGCCACCGCCGCGTGGCAGAGAGGCCCGTGCATCGCGCGGCACCGCCGCCACGAGACGGACCACGACGATCGTGGTCCTCGTGGGCCTCATCCTCGCGGTGGCGCTCTTCCTGTTCATGGTGACGCGCGCTCCCGCCGACACCAAGCCGACCACCCTCGGCTTCTCCCTCAACAGCTTCTTCATCTGGCTGGGCGGCCTGAGCCCCCTCGTGCAGATCCCGCTCGTCATCGTCGTGTTCGGCGTGGTGGTCGCCCTCCTGCTGCTGCTCATCGAGTACGCGCCGCGCGCGGGCAAGGGATACTTCTGGCTCCGCCTCATCGCGTGCTTCGCGATCCCGGTGCTGGCCTTCATGCTGCTGCGGCCCTACCAGAACGCCGTCGTCTACGTGCTCGGCATCGCTGTCATCCTGGGCGCGATCCTCTTCTACGCCGACTACCGCTCACGCCAGGGCGCCGGCTACCTGTTCCAGCTCATCCTCTTCGCCGCACCCGCGGCGATCCTCCTGCTGATCGGCCTGGTCTACCCGGCCATCACCA
Source organism: Microbacterium sp. BH-3-3-3 (assembly GCF_007679045.1). Lineage (GTDB taxonomy): Bacteria > Actinomycetota > Actinomycetes > Actinomycetales > Microbacteriaceae > Microbacterium > Microbacterium algihabitans. Next base: position 333,512 of record NZ_VEFS01000002.1, read on the forward strand.
CGTTCTTCCAGTCGTTCTTCGACAAGACGGGCGACAACTTCGTCGGCTTCGAGAACTACATCTGGACCTTCACGAACCCCGAGGGCTTCTGGTCGGTCATCAACACCCTCATCTGGGTGCTGCTGGCCCCGACCATCGCCACCGCGATCGGTCTCGCGTACGCCGTCTTCATCGACCGGGCCGCGGGCGAGAAATACCTCAAGGTCCTCATCTTCATGCCGTTCGCGATCTCGTTCGTCGGCGCCGGAATCATCTGGAAGTTCGTCTACGACTTCCGCCAAGGCGACCAGCTCGGCGTCTTGAACGCGATCGTCACGGCCTTCGGCGGTCAGCCGATCTCGTGGCTGTCGGCGGCGCCGCTGGTGAACACCCTTCTGCTGGTCGTGGTCTTCATCTGGAGCCAGACGGGTCTGGCCATGGTGATCCTGTCCGCGGCCATCAAGGCCGTTCCGCCGGAGCAGAACGAGGCCGCCGAGCTCGACGGCGCGAGCGCCTGGGAGCGCTTCATCAACGTCACCGTCCCCGGCATCCGCTCGTCGCTCATCGTCGTGCTGACCACCATCGCGATCGGTGCGCTGAAGATCTACGACATCGTCGCCGTCATGACCGGTGGACGTAACGACTCGACCGTCCTCGCCTTCGAGATGGTCAACCAGCAGCAGCGATTCCAGAGCTACGGGCACTCCGCTGCGCTGGCCGTGGTGCTGTTCATCTTCGTGCTGCCGCTGATCATCTTCAACGTGCGCCAGATCCGGAAGCAGAGGGAAGTGCGATGACCACCTCCACCGTGGTGATCGAGCCCACCACCGACAACCGCTCGGCCCGCCAGGTCGCCCGCGACACGCGCAAGCACGAGGCGATGGCGCGCAAGCGCCTCACCTCGAAGGGCGCGACGATCGCGGCGATCGTGATCGCCTTCTTCTGGACGATCCCGACGTTCGGCCTGTTCATCACGTCGTTCCGTCCGGGTTCCGACACGCAGTCCACCGGTTGGTGGACCGTGTTCGTCGACCCGGCGTTCACGCTGGACAACTATCGGCTCGCGCTGACCTCGGGCGGAACCGCCCTGACGCTGGCGCAGTCGTTCCTGAACTCGCTGGCGATCACGATCCCGGTCGTGCTCTTCGCCCTCGCGGTCGCCTCGCTCATCGCGTACGCCTTCGCCTGGATCGACTTCAAGGGCCGCAACTTCTTCTTCATCTTCATCTTCGCGCTGCAGATCGTGCCGCTGCAGATGGCCCTCGTGCCGCTGCTGAGCCTGTTCTCGCGCGGGCTGACGATCAACGAGGTCACGATCTTCCCGGGCTTCGACCTGCGCGGGGTGGAGCACAGCTTCGCCACCGTGTGGATCGCGCACGTGATCTTCGCGATGCCGCTGGCGATCTTCCTGCTGCACAACTTCATCGCCGAGATCCCGGCCGAGGTCATCGAGGCCGCGCGCGTCGACGGGGCCGGTCACGGGCAGATCTTCTTCCGCCTGATCCTCCCGCTCGCGGCCCCCGCGCTCGCGTCGTTCGCAGTGCTGGAGTTCATCTGGGTGTGGAACGACCTGCTGGTGGCGACGATCTTCGCGCCATCGTCGTCTCTGCCGTTGACGCAATCGCTCAACTCGCTGTCGGGCACCTGGGGCGACCAGTGGTTCCTGCAGTCCGCGGGCACGTTCATCTCGATCCTCGTGCCGCTGATCGTGTTCTTCCTGCTGCAGCGCTTCTTCGTGCGCGGCCTGCTGGCCGGAGCGACGAAGGGCTGAGCCCGTCACGACCGAAGGGGCGCGGCATCCGCACGGGTGTCGCGCCCCTTCGTCGTTCCCGGCGGTCGGTGGGTGGCGAGGTGCGCCGGGTGGCGGGGTGCGCCGGCTGGCGAGGTGCGCCGGGTGGCGAGGTGCCCGGGTGGCGGGGGATATCGGCCGGGGGCGCGTGCATGAACGGCATCCGCCCGCAAAGACGCGAGGAGAGACCGTCGACGCGAGCGGATCGCGTTCACGGGTGGGGTGGGGCGGATGCCGCGGGGCGCGGGCGGTCCGGATCGCGGCGCGCGTCGCGCCGGGCGGTCAGGCGCTGCAGCCCAGGCGCGACTGGATGTCGCGCATCGCGTCGAGCTCGGCCGACTGGCCGGTGACGATCGCGCCGGCGACCTCTTTGACGCGGGGATCGCTGCCGAGCTCGATGACGGCCTGCGCCATGGGGATCGCGCCCTCGTGGTGGCGGATCATGAGCTGCAGGAACAGGCAGTCGGCGGGCTGACCTTCGGCGCTGCGGAGCTCGTCGAGCTGCGCGTCGGTCGCCATGCCCATCTCATCGAGCAGCTGCTGCTCGGTGAGCGTGGCGGTGTCGCCGTGGCTGTGCTCGCCCGACTTCTCCATCCACGTCATGAGCGGCTGCGACGACGACTGGGGGAGCCCCCATTCGACGAGCCACCCGTACATCTCGCCGCGCTGGCCCGACTGGGCGGTGGCGATGTCGTACGAGAGGCTGCGCAGCTCGTCGTCGGAGGTCTTAGGGTAGATCTCCATCGCCATGAGCACCGCCTGCGTGTGGTGCACCTGCATGTCGCGTGCGAAGCCGGCATCCGCCGACGTGTCGGAGGGATGCGCGGGCGCGGCGGTCGCGCCGAACGCGGTGAAGCGTCCGATCGCGAACGCCACGGCCACGATCGCCACGACGACCAGTGCGACGACGGCCCACCGGACGGCGGGGCGCGCGACCGGGGTGTCGTCGGTCATCAGGCCCGGCCCGGGCCGTTCACTCCACCGGAGCACGCGGCGTTCGGCTCGGGGGCGTTCTGGCTGCGCCAGAACTCCGTGAAGAATTCCGAGATGCGCGGGTCGGACGGGTCGTCGACCTTCAGCTGGTGGTTCCACGCGCTGACCGCGACGGGGGTGTCCATGCCGGGGTAGGGCGAGAGCAGGGCGTAGCTCGAGGGCATGACGGCCTTGAGGGCGTCGATGCCGGCTGCGTCGACCCGCTCGGGGTCGTAGGTGATCCAGACGGCGCCGTGCTCCATGGAGTGCACCGCGTTCTCGTTCTGCTGGGGCTCGGTGTAGACACCGCAGTTCAGCCAGATCGGGTTGTGGGGGCCACCCGCGGGCGGGGTCTGCTCGTAGGTGACGGTGCCCTGCACGTGATCGGAGCGGTTCTCGAACGTCTGCACGCCGTCGATCTCGCGGCCGGTGCTGTTGCCCGCCTGGTAGCTGGTGGGGGGAGCGGGGGCGAACGCGAACGAGGCGACGACAAGGCCGATCACCACGAGGGCCGCGGTCGAACCGACGACCCACCACACGAGCTTCCCGCGCTTCCGCTTCGCGACCTGCTTCTGGTACTCCGCGAGCTTCTCCTGGCGCTTCTGCTCGCGCTGCTGCTTCACGGTGAGGTCGATCTGCGCCTGTTTGGCCGGGTTTCCGCTGGCACGTTTGTCGGAGGAAGAGGTCATGCGCTGTGTTCGTCTCTCTGGTGGGCGGGACGCATCGGCAGCCGCCGACGGGTCCATTTTATTCGGGTGAATGAGCTGACGGCCTGGGAGGAACCCGCGAGCCCGGATGGTGGCGCAGGGGGTCTGCGCGCTAGTATGAACGAAGTCGAATCGATTCGAGGTTCGATATTCCCCCCAAAACTTTCTCAGCCCGACCCGTTCGGGCTGTCCGTGCTGCGAAACGAAACCCCCGTGCTCGATACTGCTTCCGTTCCCGTCGTCTCCTCCGACTCCCGCTCCGCGCAGACGCACACCGGCGCCATCCGCGCGCTCGGCAAGAACCCCGCCACCGCGCCGATCGTGCTGCACCCGGGAGACGCGATCCCGTCGTCGCGCCGCCTGCTCTACATCATCGTTCTCGGTGCGCTGACGGCCCTCGGGCCCTTCACGATCGACCTGTACCTGCCGGCGTTCCCCACCCTCGAGGCCGACTTCCAGACCACCGCGGCCGCGATCCAGCTCACGCTGACCGGCACGATGATCGGCTTCGCGCTCGGTCAGCTGATCGTCGGGCCCCTCAGCGACAAGGTCGGCCGCCGCGTGCCGCTGCTGTCGGTGACCGCCCTGCACGTCGTCGCGAGCGTGTTCGCCGCTCTCGCCCCGACGCTCGAGACCCTCTCGATCGCGCGCGTGCTCATGGGTGCCGGAGCCGCTGCGGGCGGCGTCGTCGCCGCGGCGATCATCCGCGACCTGTTCGGCGGCAAGCGCCTCGTCGTGATGCTCTCGCGTATGGCGATGGTGTCGGGCGTCGCCCCGGTGCTCGCCCCGCTCGCCGGCTCCGCTCTGCTGCTGGTCATGCCGTGGCGCGGCATCTTCGTGGTGCTCGCCGTCTACGGTGCGGTCATGCTGGTCTCGGCCATCCTGTTCATCCCCGAGACGCTTCCGGCCGCCCGTCGTGGGGGCCCCGGCTCGACCACCGTGTGGCAGCGCTACGGCAGCGTCTTCCGCGACCGCGTCTTCATCGGCGTGCTCGTCATCGGCGCGATGACCTTCTCGGGCCTGTTCTCGTACCTGTCGGCGTCGTCGTTCCTGTTCCAGGTGTCGTACGGCTTCAACGCCCAGCAGTACGGCGTGCTGTTCGCGGCCAACTCGATCGGCGTCGTCGTGGGCGTGCAGATCGCCTCGCGTCTGGCGGCGCGCTTCGGGCCGCAGTGGGTGCTGGCCGTCTCGACGGCGGTGCTCGTGGTCGCCGGTGGGGCTATCGTGCTGACCGACCAGCTCGGGCTCGGACTCTGGGGCACGATCATCCCGCTGTTCTTCTTCATGACCGCGTGCGGGTTCACCTTCCCCTGCGCCCAGGTGCTGGCCCTCGATCGTCACGGCAAGGCCGCCGGCACGGCGCAGTCGATCATCGGTGCGGCGAACTTCGGCATCGCCGGCGTCATCTCGCCGCTGGTCGGACTGCTGTCGGTCGGCTCGGGCATCACCGCCACGACCATGGCCTCGGTCATGCTGGGCTGCGCGGTCATCGGCGTGCTCTCGCTGTGGCTGCTGGTGCGCCCGCGCACCGTCGAGCGTCTCGCGCCGTGACCCTCGCACCCGTGGGAGCGCACACAGTAGCAGAACGGCCCCTGCACGCCCCGCGCTGACGGGGGCCATTCCCTCGGTGGCGCCGACCCGGCATCATGAGGCGATGGATGCCACAGCGACTCAGGACGTGCTCGACACGCGCCCGCAGCGCTTCCGCGCCACCGTCGGCATCGTGCTCGTCGCTCTGGCGTGCGGTCTGGGCGCGTGGGTGTTCTTCCGCGGCCCCAGCCCCTTCGCGATCGACACGTGGTGGAACCAGCTCTTCGCCTCGGCTCCGTCGCAGCCGGTGTACGTCTTCGCGATCTTCATGGACACCGTCGGCGGCCACCTCACCGCGGTGCTGATCGTGCCGGTGCTGGGCGCGGCCGCGCTGTTCTTCTCGCGACGACGATGGTCGGCGCTGTACTTCTTGAGCGCCTCGGTCGGCAGTGCGCTGCTCGTGCAGGCGCTCAAGCACACGTTCGGGCGCGCGCGCCCGGAAGACATCCTCATCCTCAGCGACTTCGGCTCGTTCCCCTCGGGGCACGCGGCCAACGCCGCGACGATCGCCGTGGTGGCGGCGGTGCTCTTCCCGAAGGTCTGGGTGCGCATCGTCGGCGTCGCGTGGGTCGTGCTCATGGCGTTCAGCCGCACGTACCTGCACGCGCACTGGCTCTCCGACACCGTGGGCGGCGCCCTGGTCGGCGCCGGGGCCGCGCTGATCCTGGCCGCGGCGTTCTCCCGCCTGCGTGCCCGCGACGAGGACCGACTGGCCATCAGACGCGCGCGCAAGGCGGATGCCGAGGCCGCGACCTCGTCGTAGGCTGACGCGCATGAGCGAGCCCGGTGCCGTGCCCTCCGATCCGACCTCAGCCGATGCCGAGCTGGCGCGTCTTCGCGCCGAGGCGGAGGCCGCCGAAGCAGAAGTGAGGCTGGCGCGGGCGCGGGCGGAACTCGCCGCGGCCGAAGCCGCCGCCGCACGGGCCCGATCCGCGTCGGGGACGCCGTCGCCGGATGCCGCGACCCCGGCCGCCGAACAGACGCCGGCGCCCGGCGGTGAGGTCGAATCCGCGACCCCCGCAGCCCCCGCCGCTCCCGCAACCCCCGCCGCTCCCGCAACCCCCGCCGCTCCCGCACACCCCGCGGCATCGGGAACCCCCGCCCCCGACGCGCCTCTCACCGAAGCGCAGGTCGCGGGCATCGCCGCCGGGTACGCCGGAACCGGCGCAGCGCTCGATCTCGGCGTGCTCGTGAACGGGGGACCGGTGCCCGCCGTGCCCGTGCGCATTCCGTTGGCCATGACGAACCGCCACGGCCTCGTCGCCGGCGCCACCGGCACGGGCAAGACGCGCACCCTGCAGCTGCTCGCCGAACAGCTCTCGGAGAACGGCGTTCCGGTGTTCGCCGCCGACATCAAGGGTGACCTGTCGGGCCTGGCCGCCGCGGGGACGCCCAGCGAGAAGCTCTCCGCACGCACCGCCGCCCTGGGCCAGAACTGGTCGGCGCGGGCGTTCCCCGTGGAGTTCTTCGCGCTCGGTGACGATGTGGGTTCGGGCATCCCCGTGCGCGCCACGGTGTCGGGCTTCGGTCCGCTGCTGCTCAGCCGCGTGCTCGGACTCAACGCGACGCAGGAGTCGAGCCTGGGCCTCGTGTTCCACTACGCCGATCAGAAGGGGCTCGCCCTCGTCGACCTGTCCGACCTGCGGGCGGTGCTCACCTTCCTCACCGGAGACGAGGGCAAGGCCGAGCTGAAGGGCATCGGCGGCTTGTCGGCGGCGACCGCGGGCGTGATCCTGCGCGAGCTCGTCGCGTTCTCGGCCGCCGGCGCCGAGACCTTCTTCGGCGAGCCCGAGCTCGACGTCTCGATCTTCCTGCGCACCGACGCCTCGGGGGCGGGCATCGTGAGCCTGCTCGAGGTGCCGAACGTCGCCGCCCGCCCCGAGCTGTACTCGACGTTCCTCATGTACCTGCTGGCGGAGCTCTACGAGGTGCTGCCCGAGGTGGGCGATGTCGACAAACCGAAGCTCGTGTTCTTCTTCGACGAGGCGCACCTGCTGTTCCGTGACGCGTCGAAGGCGTTCCTCGAGGCGATCACGCAGACCGTGCGGCTCATCCGCTCGAAGGGCGTGGGCGTCTTCTTCGTCACGCAGACCCCGAAGGACGTGCCGGGAGACGTGCTCGCCCAGCTCGGCTCGCGGGTGCAGCACGCGCTCCGCGCCTTCACCCCCGACGACGCCACGGCGCTGCGCGCCTCCGTGCGCACCTACCCCGATTCGGGTTACGACCTCGAGCGGGTGCTGCAGGAGCTCGGTACGGGTGAGGCCATCATCACGGTGATGAGCGAGCGGGGGGCACCCACCCCTGTCGCGTGGACGCGCATCTTCGCGCCCCGCGCCTCGATGTCGCCGATCGCCGCCGAGACGATGGCCGCGACCGTGACGGCATCCGCCCTCTTCTCGACCTACGGCACGCCCATCGACCGCGAGTCGGCGCGCGAGATCCTCGGTGCGCGCATGCAGGCGGCGACCGAGGCGCGCGAAGCGGACGAGCGGGCGAAGAAGGAGGCCGCCGACGCCGCCGGATACGCCAAGCAGAAGGCCGCGATCGACAAGGCCAACGCCGAGGCGCAGAAGAAGGCCCAGCGGGAGTACGACCGCATCCTGAAGTCGACGGCCGCTCCGCGCAGCCGCACGAGCGCGCCCGCCTCGGGGCTCGACGGCCTGCTGGGTCGCGGGGCCACGAAGAGCATCGTGAACGGCGTCATCCGCGGCCTGTTCGGCAACAGCCGACGGCGCTGACCCCGAGAACGTGGAAGGGGGCGGATGCCGAGGTGTTCGGCATCCGCCCCCTTCCACGTCACCGCTACGAGCGGCGGATCGCCAGCGGCATGGTCGAGGTGTCGAGGAAGGGGTCTTCGTCCTGCCCCTCGACGAGGGCCTCGGCCTCGGCCGGCGTTTCGACCGTGGGCAGCGACCCGAGGAGCGGACGCTTGGCGGTCTCGCTCATCGCCAGGAGCGCGACGAGTCCGAGCGCGGCGAAGAACATGATGTAGAACGCCGGCATCAGGGTGTTGCCGGTGAGGTCGATCAGCGCCTGACTGAACAACGGGGTCGTGCCGCCGAAGAGCGAGACGGCGATGTTGTAAGCCACGGCCATCGCTCCGAAGCGCGAGGCCGTGGGGAAGAGCGCCGGAAGAGCGGATGCCGAGATCGCGACGTAGAACGCCACCGGCACGGCCGCGAGGCACAGCGCGATCATGACGGCCCACAGCTCGCCGATCTGCATGATGAGGAACGCCGGCACCAGCAGCACCAGGGCCGAGCCCGCGGCGATCGCATACACGGGCTTGCGGCCGATGCGGTCGCTCAACCGCCCGATGAGGGGGAGCGCGGCCGACATCACCAGCAGCACGGGAACCGTCGCCACCGCCGCCGTGATGTTCGAGACGCCGACCTCCTTCTCGAGGTAGGTCGGCATGTAGCTCGTGAGGGCGTAGCCGGCGGTGTTGGTCGCGGCCACGAGAGCGATGCCGATCAGCAGCGCCTTCCAGTGGTGGCGGACGATGCCGACGAGGCCCTGCCGGGCCATCGGGTCGCTCGCGTCGATCTCGGTCGATCCGCCCTGCTCGAAGGCGGGCGTCTCGGGGATGCGCAGGCGGAAGTAGATCGCCACGATGCCGAGCGGGATGGCGAGCAGGAACGGGATGCGCCAGCCGTAGTCGATCATCGCGTTCTCGCCCGAGATCGACATGGTGATCGCGGTGGTGATCGCGACGGCCGAGGCGCCCGCGGCGAAGCCGACGTACGAACCGACGTCGAGCCATGACGACCAGAAGCCGCGGCGCTTGTCGGGGGAGAACTCCGACACGTAGGTCGTGGCTCCGGCGTACTCGCCGCCGGTGGAGAAGCCCTGGATCATCTTCAGCAGGTAGAGCGGGATGATCGCCCAGAGCCCGATCTGGGCGGAGGTGGGCAGGAGGCCGATCAGCGCGGTCGCCGAGGCCATCATGGCCATCGTCAGGAACAGCACCTTTTGACGGCCGATGCGATCGCCGAGGGGGCCGAGCACGAACCCGCCGAACGGGCGGACCAGGAACGAGATCGCGAAACCGAGGAGGGTGACCAGCAGGCCCCACGGGGCGGGGACGTCGGAGGCGAAGACCGCGGTCAGCGTCACGGCGAGGTAGCCGTAGATGCCGAAGTCGAACCACTCCATGAAGTTGCCGACGACGGTGCCGCCGATGGCGGTGCGGACGCGCTTGGTGTCGACGACGATGACGTCGTCGACCTCGAGCCGGGGGGCTCCGGATGCCGAGGGGGATTTCTCGTTCATCCTTCTACCGTTACCCCCATCGCGCTCGCGTTTCCAGTCCAGGCTTTGCGCTCGGCGATTTGCTAGTCCACGGATCCGCAGACTTCTCCGCCGGAGGTCAAGCCCCCGGCGATGTCGGAGGGGCGGCGTACCGTGACCGGCATGAGCGAGCTCTCCGCCCCCACCGGCCGCGAACCAGCCCTGGTCGCGCAGCCGCGATCCGACGGGTCTGCACCCCTCGCGCTGGTCCTCGGGGCCACGGGCTATCTGGGCGGGCGGCTCGTGCCGCGGCTGCTCTCGGCGGGCTACCGGGTCAGGGTGCTCGCGCGCGATCCGCGACGTGTCGGCGCCTTCCCGTGGGGAGACGACGTCGAGACCGCCGCGGGCGACGCGACCGACGTCGACGCCGTGCGCGCCGCGGTCGACGGCGTCGACGTGCTCTACTACCTCATCCACTCCATGGGCAGCGCCCGCGACTTCGAGGCCACCGACCGGGTCGCGGCCCAGACCGTCGCCGACGCGGCCTCGGCGGCATCGGTCTCGCGCATCGTGTATCTCGGGGGGCTCCACCCCGATGACGCCACGCTCTCGGCCCACCTGCGCTCGCGCGTCGAGGTGGGGCAGATCCTGCTGCGCAGCGGCGTGCCCACCCTCGTGCTGCAGGCGGGCGTCGTGATCGGCTCGGGCTCGGCCTCGTTCGAGATGGTGCGCCACCTCACCGACGTGCTGCCCTACATGCCCGCGCCCAAGTGGGTGCGCAACCACATCCAGCCGATCGCCGTGCGCGACGTGCTGCACTACCTGCTCGGCGCTGCCCGCGTCGCCCCCAACGTCAACCGCGCGGCCGACATCGGCGGCCCCGACGTGCTGCGCTACGGCCAGATGATGAACGGTTACGCCATGGAGGCGGGGCTGCCGCAGCGCGCGATCGCATCGCTGCCGGTGCTCACCCCGCGCCTCGCCTCGCACTGGGTCAACCTCGTCACCCCGATCCCCAAGGCGATCGCGCGCCCTCTCGTCGAGTCGCTGCAGAACGACTGCGTGGTCAAGGACCGCGCGATCGACGATCTCGTGCCGCGCCCCGAGGGCGGGCTCATGCCGTACCGCGAGGCCGTGCGCCGCGCGCTGGGACGCGTGAACGACGACGCGATCGAGACCAGCTGGCAGGATTCCGAGGTGTCGGGTGCCCCGAGCGACCCGCTGCCCAGCGACCCGGAGTGGTCGGGGCGCCTGGTGTACACCGACATCCGCACCATGACGACGACGGCGAGCTCGGCCCAGCTGTGGTCGGTGATCGAGGGGATCGGCGGCGAGAACGGCTGGTACTCCTCGCCGCTGCTGTGGGCGATCCGCGGCTGGATGGACCGCCTCGTCGGTGGCGTGGGCCTCGCCCGCGGCCGGCGCAGCCGCTCGGTGGTCACCGTGGGCGATGCCCTCGACTTCTGGCGCGTCGAAGCGATCGAGCCCGGTCACCTGCTCCGTCTGCGCGCCGAGATGAAGGTGCCGGGCGGGGCCTGGCTCGAGCTGCGGGCCACCCCCGAGGGCGAGGGGGCGCGGTTCGACCAGCGCGCCCTGTTCTTCCCGACCGGGCTCGCCGGGCGGCTCTACTGGCTGTCGGTGCTGCCGTTCCACGGCCTGATCTTCAGCGGCATGGCCCGGCGCATCACCGCCGCCGCCGAACACGTGCAGCGCGAAGACCTCGAGCCGAAGGCGAAGGCCGGGCGTATCGCGCCGGAGATCGCCGAGGTCGAGACGACCGCGGCCCCCTCGTCGTGAGCTTCGCCTGGCCGCAGGCCTGCCCCGCTCTCGTGTCGCGCCCGTAGGCTGAGCCGCGTGCCTCATCACGCTCGCGTCCTCACCGTCTCCGACCGCTCGGCCGCAGGGCTGCGCGAAGACCGCGGAGGACCCCTCGCGGTGTCACTGCTGCGCGAGGCGGGGTTCGCCTGCGACGACGCGGTCGTCGTGCCCGATGGCGCCGACAGCGTCGAGACGGCGCTGCGCGCACTCGTCGCGGCGGGACCGGGGCTCATCGTCACGACCGGCGGCACGGGCATCGCCCCCACCGACCGCACGCCCGAGGGCACGGCACGCGTCCTCGACCGCGAGATCCCCGGCATCGCCGAGGAGTTGCGTCGGCGGGGCCTCGCGGACACCCCGATGGCCGTCATCTCGCGGGGCCTCGCGGGGATCGCCGACCCCGGCGCCCTGATCGTCAACCTGCCGGGGTCGACCCGCGCCGTGGCATCCGGGATCGCCGTCATCGCCGAGCTCGCCCCTCACGTGCTCGACCAGCTCTCCGGAGGAGACCACGCATGAGCGCCGTCCGCATCGCCCGCCTGTCCGAGACGCCTCTCGATCTCGACGCGCACCTCGACGCCGTCGAGGACTCCTCGTCGGGCGCCGTCACGACCTTCGTCGGGCGCGTGCGCGACATCGACCCCGACGCCACGGGTCAGGTCGTCGCGCTCGAGTACAGCGCGCACCCCGACGCCGAGCAGGCGCTGCAGCGCATCGCCGAGAGCGCGACCGCCGGCACCGACGCGATCGTCGCGGTCAGCCACCGCGTGGGCCGGTTGGGCGTGGGGGAGGCCGCCGTCGTCATCGCCGTGGCATCCGGTCATCGCGCCGAGGCGTTCGAGGTGTGCCGCACCGTGATCGAGACGATCAAGACCGACCTGCCCGTGTGGAAACGACAGGTCGAGGCCGACGGGACGACGGAGTGGAAGGGCCTGGGCGGCTAGGTTCGCTCCGCGCCGCTCACCGGCGCGACAGCGTCGCCACGATCGGGCGGTGGTCGCTCCCGGCGTCGTCGAAATCGGTGCGGACCTCGAAGGAGCGCACCTCCCACGCCGACCCGACCAGCACGTGGTCGATCGGCGCGGCGAGACCCGTCGGCAGGCGCACGGGCCACGTGCCGAGCGCGGCCGCTCCCGCGTCGGCGGCGGCATCCCGGCATCCGCCGACCGTCGCCTCACCCTCGCCGAGGCCCGCGAGGTGGTCGAGGGTCGAGTTGAGGTCGCCCGCGAGGATGACATCGGGGCCCGTGCACTGCGCCGCGACCCAGTCCATCCCCTCCGTCCACTCCGTCATGATCAGCGGCAACGGCGGCAGCGGATGCGCGGCGACGATCGTCGGCCCGTCACCGCCGACGGGGCGGTACACGCCGCTCGGCACTCCCGGCGTCGAGCCCGCCGACGCGTCGAGGGCGTACGGCCCCATCGACGTGGAGAGCAGGAGCGAGGTCGGAATGGGGTCGTCGCCCGGGTCGGCTTCTCGGGTGGTTGCGGTCATGCCGATGCCGTCGCCGGCCAGGAGGTCGACGACGGTCGCCGCCGCCACGGCATCGGTCTCGGGGAGGACGACTACGTCGGCGCCCGTCTCGCGCACCAGCCGCGCGATGCTGTCGGGTGAGGCACCGCCCCCGTAGGTGTTCCACGCGGCCACGACGACCTCGCCGTCGGCGATCGAGCCGCCGAAGCCGCGACTCAGCACCACCGCGCCGTTGCCGACGGCTGCTGCCGCGAGAACGATCGCGAGCGCCGCGGACACGGCCCACCGACGTCGGAGCACGGCGACGAGCGCGGCGACGGCTGCGAGCACGGCGAAGGCCAGCGCGACAGGTCCACGGAACGGGATCAGCTGCGCGAACACCTGCAGCCGTTGCGCGCCGACCAGCTGCGGCCAGACCGCGAGCACGGCGAGGGCCGAGCCGAGGACGAGCGTGACGAAGAAGGCCGTGCGGCGGGCGGTCGACATGCGGCCAGTAAAACAGGGTGCGATGCCGCTTCCCTGCGAGGAAGGGTGGCGGCGGGCGGGTGAGGGAGTGCGCGAGCCCGGGCTCAGCCGCCGGCGAAGGGCGGAAGCACGTCGACGTGCGTGACCCCCGCGAGCGGGACGTCGTCGTCGTGACGGGTGCCGTCGACGAGCACGGCGCAACGATCCAGGATCTCGCCCAGAGCCGGGTGGTCGGCGACGACGGCCTCGCGCAGGGCCGTCAGAGACGGTTCGGCGCGGTCCTCGGCATCCGTTCCCGCCGCCTCCGCCGCAGCGGCGAAGTAGCGCACGCGGACGCTCATGCGTCTTCTCCGGGACGCATCCAGTCGCCCGACTTGCCGCCGGTCTTCGACACGATGCGCACGTTCTCGATGACCGTGCCCTTGTCCATGCCCTTCACCATGTCGACGATCGCGAGGGCGGCGACCGAGACGCTCGTGAGGGCCTCCATCTCGACGCCGGTGCGGTCGGCGGTGCCGACGGTGGCTTCGATCTCGACGCCCTCGTCGGTGATCGCGAGGTCGACCGAGGCGCGGTGCACCCCGATCACGTGCGCGAGGGGGAGGAGGGCGGGAGTGGACTTCGCGGCCTGGATGCCGGCGATGCGGGCCACCGCGAGCACATCGCCCTTGGGGGCCGTGCCGTCGCGGAGGGCGGCGACCACCTCGGGGGCGCAGCGCACGAAGCCACGCGCCGTGGCGGTGCGGACGGTGGGCTGCTTGAGGGTGACGTCGACCATGCGGGCGTGGCCCGCGGCGTCCAGGTGGGTGAAGGTCATGGAATCAGCATGACATCGAGCGGGTCGCCCACCGACACGGTGGACACCTCGGCGGGGACGATCGCGAACGCCTCGGCGCGCGCGAGAGAGGCGGCCAGGTGCGAGCCCGATCCGCCCGCCGTGGCGGGGCGCACGGTGCCGACGACGAGGTCGATCACCGCGGGGAGGTACTGGCGGCGGCCGGGCGGGGTGGTCCAGGACTCGGATGCCGTGAGCCGGGCGATCCGCCGATCGATCACGGTGCGGCCCTGTAGGGCCAGAAGGGCGGGGCGCACGAACACCTCGAACGACACCGCGACGCTCACGGGGTTGCCGGGCAGGCCGAAGGCGAGCCGGCCGTCGTCGAGCACGCCGAAGGCCTGCGGCTTGCCGGGCTGCATCGCGACCTTCTCGAAGGCGATGCGCCCCTCGAGGGCCTGGCGCACGGGCTCGTAGGCTCCCGCGCTCACGCCCCCGCTGAAGACGATCACGTCGACGTCGCCCGCGTGCTCGAGCAGGGCGTGGATCGCGTTCGCGTCGTCTCGCAGCGACGAGATGACCGTCACGTCGGCGTCGGCGTCGGCGACCAGGCCGGTCAGGAGCGTCGAGTTGGAGTCGGGGGTCTGACCGCGCCCTGGGACGACCCCGGGGACGACCAGTTCGCTGCCGGTCGACACGACGGCGACCCGCGGGCGACGGTGCACGTCGAGCTCGGCCACACCCGCCGCGGCGGCCGCGGCCAGCGCGAACGGCCCCAGGCGTTCGCCGGCCGACAGGACGACATCGCCCGCGCGGGTGTCGCCGCCGCGGCGGCGGATGAAGGCTCCGGATGCCGCGGGTGCCCGCCGCACGTCGATGGTTCCCAGGGAGTCGGCGAGGCCTCCCGCGGTGTCTTCGAACGGAACGATCGCGTCGGCGTCGGCGGGGACCGGCGCGCCCGTCATGATGCGCACCGCCTCGCCCGCGCCGAACGACGGGTCGTCGGACGACCCGGCGGGCAGATCGGCGACGACGCGCAGGGTCACCGGGTTCTCGGCATCCGCCCCCTCGACGTCGGCGAAGCGGACCGCGAAACCATCCATGGAGGAGTTGTCGAAGCCGGGCAGGTCGTGAGCGGCGCGCACGGGGGCGGCCAGCGTGCGGCCGGCCGCATCGGCGAGGCGCACGGTCTCGACGGGCAGGACCGAGACGGCGTCGAGCACGCGGACGCGGTGCTCCTCGACGGTGAGCAGCGGGGTCATCGGGGCCTCCGGGGTCAGGACGAAACGGCGGGGCGGGCGGCGGGGGAGAGCGGGATCACGTCGTGGCGGGCGCGCAGGGCATCGATCACGACGAGCCGGCCGAGCAGGGGGTCGCCCGCGCCGGTGACGAGCTTGATCGCCTCGGTGGCCAACATCCCGCCGACCTGCACGCACAGCGATCCGAGCACGCCGACCTGGGCACACGTGGGTGGTTCGCCCGCCGAGCCCGTCGGGAAGAGGTCGCCGAGCACGACGGGCGCGTGCCCCTCGGGCGGGGCCGACCAGAACACGGTCACCTGCGCGGCCCACTCCTGCACGGCGCCCCAGACGAGGGGGATGCCGAGGCCCTCGGTCGCGGCGGCGACGGCCTCGCGCGTGTCGAAGGTGTCGCTGCCGTCGATGACGAGATGCGCGCCCGCGAAGAGCTCGGAGGCATTGTCGGAGGTCAGTCGTACCGTTCGTTCATGGACGACGGTGAGGGGCGACAGGTCACGCACGGCGCGCGCGGCGGAGGCCGTCTTGGCGGTGCCGATGTCGGTGATGCGGTGCGCGAGCTGGCGCTGCAGGTTGGTGCGCTCGACGGTGTCGTCGTCGATGATGACGAGCTCGCCGACTCCGGCCGCGGCCAGTGCGAGCAGCACGGGGGAGCCGAGACCGCCGGCTCCGACGACGGCGATGCGCGCTGCCGCGAGGCGGCGCTGGCCCTCCTCGCCGATCGCGGCGAGCACGGCGTGACGAGCGGTGCGGATGAGTTCTTCCGGGGCGAGCGAGGCCACCGGCTCGACCAGCGGCTTCATCCGCCGATCGCGCTCATCGTGCGCTCGGGCTGCACGAAGTCGGGGCGCGCGAGTCCCACGCGGTCGGAGCCGTGGGCGCGGGGCTTGGCCCACATGGCCTCCCGCCAGACCTGCGCGATGCCGGCGTCGTCGGCGCCCGCACGAAGGGTCGAGAGGAGGTCGGTCTCTTCGTGCGAGAAGAGGCACGAGCGCACCTTGCCGTCGGCGGTGACGCGGGTACGCGTGCAGGCAGCGCAGAAGGGTTCGGTGACCGAGGAGATGATGCCGATGTGTCCGGCGACGGCCGTTTCCCCGGGGCGGCGGACCTCCCACCGCTCGGCGGGGGCGGCGCCGCGACCGCGCGGATCGGGGGTGAGCGAGAACGCCGTCTCGATCTCGGCGCGGATGTCGCGCGCGGCGATGACGTTCGTCGCCATCCACGACCGGTCTCCGTCGAGGGGCATGTCTTCGATGAAGCGCATCTCGAAGCCGTTCGTCACGGCCCAGTCGACGAGCGAGACGATCTCGGTGTCGTTGACGCCGCGCAAGAGCACCGCGTTGATCTTGATGGGGCCGAGGCCGGCGGCGCGCGCGGCCTGGAGCCCCGCGAGCACCTTGTCGAGGTGCGGGCGGCGCGTGAGCTCGGCGAAGGTCTCGGGGTGCAGGGTGTCGAGCGAGACGTTGAGGCGGGTGAGGCCCGCGTCCTTCAGAGCCTGGGCGCGGCGATCGAGGCCCACGGCGTTCGTGGTCATCGAGATCGGCAGGTCGGGGTTGTCTTCGCGGATGCCGGCGATGATGAACTCGAGGTCCTTGCGCACCAGGGGCTCGCCGCCCGTGATCCGCAGTTCCTCCGCGCCGAGGGACTGCACCGCGACGCGCACGATGCGGCGGATCTCGTCGGTCGACATCAGCTGCGTCTGGGGGAGCCACGGCATCCCGTCGGCAGGCATGCAGTAGGTGCAGCGCAGGTTGCACTTGTCGATGACCGAAACGCGCAGGTCGGTCGCGACGCGGCCGAAGCGGTCGAGCAGGCCGCCGTCCTGCGGGGCTCCGGTCGCGGCGAGGGCGGTCGCGCCGGATGCCGGAGAGGGGGCGCCGGTCGCCGGGAGGGCGGTCGCGCCCGATGCCGGAGAGGCGGCGCCGGTCGAGGGGAGCGCGGTGGCCCCCGATGACGTCACGGTCGCGCCGAGGGCCACGGCCACCGGCCGTCGCGTCGGGCTCGCGTGCTCGGCATCCATGGGTCGAGCCTAGGTCAGTCCCGGTGGGGTCGGGCGGTGAGCCGGGATGCCGCCACGGCGAGCCGCTCTCGCCGGGCGTCCCGGCCACCGCGGGCGGTACGGTCGTCGCATGACGAACACCTTCCGCATCGCGCAGGCGGCGGGCCTGCTGGGCGTCAGCGACGACACCGTGCGCCGCTGGATCGACCTGGGGCTGCTGCCGACCACGGGCGCGACGCCGGTGGAGATCCCCGGGGCCGCTCTCGCGGAGCGGGCCGTGGCGCTCGCCGCCGAGCCCGACGACCCCACCAAGGTTGCCTCGAGCGCGCGCAATCGCTTCGTCGGGCTCGTCACGCGCGTGCAGGTCGACGGCGTGATGGCGCAGGTCGACCTGCAGTGCGGGCCGCATCGGGTGGTGTCGCTGATGTCGGCCGAGGCGGCGCGCGAGCTGGCGCTCGAGCCGGGGTCGCTGGCCGTCGCGTCGGTGAAGGCGACGGTCGTCACGGTCGAGAAGCCGCGCAGCTGACGCGCGCAGCTCGGCCCGCTCTTGACCCGCTCGGCCGCTCGCCGCGCCCGCTCGGCCGCTTGCCGCGCCCGCTCGGCCGCTTGCCGCACGCGAGACTGCATCTGGCTGACAAGTCAACGTCAGGCTGACGCGCAGTTGTCAGCGGGATGCAGTTTCGCGGCATAATCGGGAGGGAATGGCCGTCGAACTCCGCGAATGCGGAATAATCGTAGACAAGCGAGCCGCCGGGTCGCCGAAAGGACCCCATGCGTCGCTCCCTCCGCCTTCTGACAATCCTCGGCGCGGTCGCCGTTCTCGCCTCGGGCTGCGCGTCCGCGAGCCCGGGCGCAGACCCGGCCCCCTCGGCATCCGCCGATTCCCTCACCGGAACGGTCGAGGTGTACGCGGCCGCCTCGCTGCAGCGTTCGTTCGACGAGATCGCGACGGCGTTCGAGGCCGCCCACCCCGGGATCACGGTGAGCGCGGTCTACGACGGGTCGAGCACGCTCGCGACGCAGATCGGCGAGGGTGCCCCCGCCGACGTGTTCGCCTCGGCCGACGAGAAGAACATGGCCAAGGTCGCCGACCTGGCTCCCGACCCGCAGCCGTTCGCGGGCAACACGCTCGTGATCGCCGTGCCGGCGGGCAACCCCGGAAAGGTCGCGACGCTCGCCGACCTCGCGCGGGTCACGACGGTGCTGTGCGCCGCCGAGGTGCCGTGCGGTGCCGCCTCGCAGACGCTGCTGTCGAACGCCGGGGTCGCGGTCACTCCGGCGAGCAGCGAGCAGAACGTCACCGCCGTGCTGACCAAGGTCGCCGCCGGCGAGGCCGACGCGGGACTCGTGTACGCGACCGACGCGAAGGGCAACGGCGACGTCGAGGCGATCGTGCCCGACGGCGCCGACACGGTGGTCAACACCTACCCGATCGCCACTCTCACCAACGCACCGAACCCCGAGGCGGCCGCGGCCTTCACCGCCTTCGTGCTATCGGACGACGGGCAGAAGATCCTCTCCGACGCGGGATTCCGGGCTCCGTGACCGGCGGCGGCTTCGTTCCTCGCTGGCTGGTCGTGCCCGCCGGGATCGGACTGCTGTTCCTGCTCGTTCCGCTGACCGCCCTCGTCGCACGCGTGCAGTGGGCGACGCTGTGGAGCGACGTCACCTCGCCCGCCGCGCTGTCTGCCCTCGGCCTGTCGCTCGGAACGGGGGTGGTGGCAACCGCGGTGTGCGCGGTCGTCGGCATCCCTCTGGCTCTGCTGATCGCGCGCAGTCCCGCGCGCACGGCGGCGGTGCTGCGGGCCCTCGTGACCGTGCCGCTCGTGCTGCCGCCCATGGTCGGCGGCGTGGCGCTGCTGTACCTGTTCGGGCGTACCGGCCCCCTCGGCGCGCTGGGATTGCCGTTCACGACGCCCGCCGTCGTGCTCGCGCAGGTGTTCGTCGCCCTGCCCTTCCTGGTGCTCGCCGTCGAGGGTGCCCTGCGCAGCACCGGGGTGGGGTTCGAGCGCACCGCCGCCTCTCTCGGGGCGTCGCGCGCCACGATCCTGCGGCGCATCACCCTGCCGTTGGCGGCGCCCGGAATCGTGGCGGGGGTCGTGCTGTGCTTCGCCCGCGCGATCGGCGAGTTCGGCGCGACGGCCCTGTTCGCCGGCAACCGCCCGGGCGTCACGCAGACGATGCCGCTGGCGATCTACACTGCGTTCAACGGCGCGGGGGTGTCGCAGGGCACCGCGGTGGCCCTCTCTCTGCTGCTGCTCGTCACGGCGGTCGCCGTGCTGCTGCTCGTGCGCGGATGGCGCCCGGGGGTGGGGCGATGACGATCCCGGATGCCGCCGCGCTCAGCGCTCGCGTCGTCGTGCGCCGACGCGACTTCGCCGTCGACATCGCCCTCGACGTCGCCCCCGGCGAGACCGTCGCCGTGATGGGGCGCAGCGGCGCGGGCAAGTCGACGCTGCTCGGCGCGCTCGCGGGTCTCACCCCGCTCGACGACGGGGAGATCTCGGTCGACGGGCGCGTCCTCGACCGTACGCCGCGCCTGCGGACGGCTCCGATGCAGCGCGGGATCGTGCTGCTCGGTCAGGACGCCCGGCTGTTCCCCCACCTCACCGCGCGCGAGAACGTCGCCTTCGGTCCGCGCTCGGCCGGGGTCGCGGCATCCGTCGCCCGTGCCGCCGCCGACGAGTGGATCGCGCGCGTGGGGCTCCCCGGCGCCGGGGATCGCCGCCCCGCCGAGCTGTCGGGCGGAGAGCAGCAGCGCGTCGCGGTGGCCCGCGCGCTCGCCGCCGAGCCCCGGGTCGTGCTGCTCGACGAGCCCCTGGTCGCCCTCGACGCCGTCACGGCATCGGAGATCCGCGCGATGTTGCGCGAGCGCCTCGCCGGGGTGACGACGGTGGCCGTGACGCACGACGCGGTCGACGCGGCGGCCCTGGCGGATCGTCTCGTGATCGTCGAGCGGGGCCGCGTCACGCAGCAGGGGTCGGTGCGCGAGGTGCTGTCGGCACCGGCGACGGAGGTGGCGGCGAAGATCGCCGGTCTCGAGCGGCTCATCGGCGAGGCGCGGGGCGGCGCCTGGCAGCGGGGCGACCTGCGGCTCGAGTCGGCGGATGCTGCGCCCGTCGACGGGACGGCCCTGGCCGCGCTCTTCCGCGCGAGCGACGTGCGCCTCGGCGAGGGGCGGGCGGCGACGGTGGTCGCCCTCGAACCGACGCCGTCGGGCGTGCGCGTGCTCACCGACGAGGTCGTGGCCGAGGTCTCACCGGCCGAGGCGGCGGGCCTGCGCCCGGGCGACGTGGTGCGCTGGAGCATCGATCCCGCGCGGGTGCGATTCGCGCCGGCATCCTGACTCAGACGCCGACGACCCGCCCGCCCTCGAGCCGCACCTCGCGGTCGACCAGGCCCTCGGGCACCTCGACGTGCGAGACCAGCACCACGGCGCGTTCGCGCCCGACCGCACCGAGCAGATCGAGAAGAAGGGCATCGGATGCCGCGGGGTCGACGCCCGCGGTCGGCTCGTCGAGCACGAGCACCGGGAAGTCGCGCAGCAGCGCACGGGCGAGGGCGAGGCGCTGCGCCTGCCCGCCGGAGACGAGACCGCCGCGGTCGCCCACGCGGGCGTCGAGGCCCCCGCGCTCCCGCGTCCAGTCGGCGAGGCCGACCCGGTCGAGCACATCCCACAGATCGTCGTCGGTCGCGGTGTCGCGCGCGAACAGGAGGTTCTGGCGGACCGACTCGTCGAACAGGTACGGCGCCTGGTCGATCAGGCCGATCGTCTGTCGCAGGTCGTCGCCCGACAGCTCCCGCGCCTCGACGCCGCCGAGGCGGAACGACCCCTCGTAATCGAGGAAGCGCGCGAGCACGTGCGCGAGGGTCGTCTTGCCCGCGCCGCTGGGACCCGTCACGAGCACGGTCTCGCCGGGTGCCACGCGCAAAGAGACGTCGGTGAGCCGGCCCGCGTCGCCGTCGGTCTCGGCCCGGGAGGGCCAGTGCGCGCGGATGCCGTGCAGCTCGAGGCCCGCGCCGAGCGCCGGGGCCACGCCGGTCGGGGTCGACTCGTCGCGCGGCAGGCCCGCGGGAACGGTGTCGGGCACGGCCTCGGCGAGGCGTTCGACCGCGGCGCGCACCTGCCGCCACGACGCGAGGGCGAGGGGCACCGGGCCGAACACGTCGAACACGGCCATCGGCAGCAGCACGACGACCGCCAGGCCGGGGCCGGAGAGCGTGCCGGCGGTGACCCCCGACGCCGCGACGATCAGAGCGAGGAGCGAGGCGACACCCGCCAGCACCGACACCGCCCCCGCGGTGAGGCCCTGCGCGCCGCCGCGCCGCACGATCGCCCGGCGTAGCGCCGCATCGGCGTGCCGGACGCGCTCGCGCGCGGAATCGAGAGCCTCGTAGGCCGTGAGCACGTCGAGGTTCGCGAGCAGGTCGTGCACCGCGTCGGCGACGGCGGCGCGCAAGGGGGCGATCGAGCGTTCCGCCCGGGCTCCGGCGGCCCAGCCCACGGCGACGGCGACCGCGAAGGCCAGCGCGAGGCACAGCAGCAGCACGAGAGCGGCCGGCCACGACACGAACGCGGTGAAGACGACGGCGGCGAGGGCCGTGACTCCCGCGGTCACCAGCGGCAGCACCACGCGCAGGGGAAGGTTCTGCAGTTCTTCGACATCGTCGACCACGCTCGAGAGCAGACCGCCGCGGCGCGAGCGGGCGAGTCCGTCGGGGGCGAGGGGCACGAGATCGCGCACGAGGTCGGCGCGGACCCCGGCGAGCTGGTGCAGCGCCGCGTCGTGACCGGTGAGGCGCTCGAGATAGCGGAACACCCCGCGCGACAGCGCGAACGCGCGCACCCCGACGACGGCGACCGACAGGTACATCACGAGGGGCTGCTCGGCCGCCCGCGTGATGAGCCACGCGCTCGCCGCGATCAGCGCGACGGCGCTCGCCGCCGAACCGAAGCCCGACAGGAGGGCGGGTGCGAGGCGGCGCGGGGTCGGCAGGGCCGAGCGCAGGATGCCGCGGACGCGGTTGTTCATGAGCGCACCTCCGGATGGAGCGAGGTGAGTTTGTGGACGGTCCCGGTCCCTTCGACAGGCTCAGGGACCTCGGGGGGCGGCTCAGGGACCTGTCGGGCTGCGTCGCGCGGGGGCGAGAGCTCGATCACCCGATCCGCGATCGCGCGGGCGGACCGGCGGTGCGAGACCAGGAGCACGCCCCGGCCGGCATCGGCTTCGCGGCGCAGCGTGTCCCACAGGTGCGCCTCGGTGTCGGCATCCAGAGCGCTCGAGGGCTCGTCGAGCACGAGCACCGCTGCTCCGACGACCCGGCTGCGGTACAGGGCGCGCGCGACGGCGACGCGCTGCGCCTCGCCGCCCGACAGACCCGCGCCGCCCGCGCCGAGCGGCGTACCGGGAGCGATGTCGGCCGCCCCCGCGTCGGCCAGGGCGGCAGCGATCTCGGCGGGATCGGCGGGGGAGCCGAGCGCGACGTTCTCGGCGACGGTGCCCGACACGAGTCCCGGACGCTGGCCCGCCCAGGCGACGACGGCGCGGGCGTGCGGCACGGCGACCCCGTCGACGAGCACCCGGCCGTCGTGCTCCGCGTAGCCGAGCAGAGCGGCGATCAGCGACGACTTGCCCACGCCGCTCGGTCCCGCGATCAGCACCACCTCGCCCGGACCCGCCGAGAGCGAGACCGTCGGCAGGGCGTGGCCCTCGCGATGCACCCGCACGCCGTCGAGGGCCACCGTCGATCCGAGCGTCGAGGGCGCGGCATCCGGAGTCTGTCCTTCCCGCGCGGAGCGCGCGGCGTCGAGGGCGTTGAAGATCTCCTCGGTCGCGGCGACTCCCTCGGAGGCTGCGTGGAACTGCACGCCCACCTGACGCAGCGGCAGGTAGGCCTCGGGGGCCAGCAGCAGCACGAACAGCCCCACGAGCAGCGAGAGATCGCCGGCGAGCAGGCGGAAGCCGATGGTCACCGCGACGATCGCGACCGAGATCGAGGCCAGGAACTCCAGCGCGAACCCCGACAGGAACGACACGCGCAGCACCGTCATCGTCTCGCGCTTGTAGTCGCGCGTGATGGTCTCGATGGAGTCGGCCGCGCGGTGCTGGCGTCCGAAGGCCTTCAGCGCGCCGAGCCCCTCGACGGTGTCGGCGAAGCGCGCGGCAAGGCGGCCGAGCGTGCGGTACTGCCTCTGCTGCACGCCGCGGGTGGCGAGGCCGATGAGCACCATGAACACCGGGATGAGGGGGATCGTCAGCACGACGATGAGCCCCGACAGCGGGTCGGCGAGGGTCATGGTGCCGATGAGGATCGGCATGGTGATCGCGGTGGCCACCAGCTGCGGCAGGTAGCGGCCGAAGTACGCGTCCAGCGCCTCGAGACCGTGCCCCGCGGTCACGGCGAGGCCGGCGGCATTGCGGGCGCCGAGCCACCGCGGGCCGAGGCGCGTCACGGCCGAGACGAGGGCGTCGCGCAGCTGCAGCGAGGCGGCCGCGGCGCCGCGGGCCGACACCCGCTCGGAGGCGGCGATCAGCGCTCCGCGCAGCACCACGAGTGCGGTCGCCATTCCCACGAAACCCCACACCTCGCTCAGCGTGCGCCCCTCGATCACCCCGACGAGCGCGCTCGTGAGCGCCCAGGCGAAGCCCACGATGACCCCCGCCTGCGCGAGCACGATCGCCGCGGTCACGGCGAAGAAGCTCCGCGACGCGGTCGCGTACCGCAACAGGCGGGGGTCGACGGGTTTCATGGCGGGGGTCTCAGTGCGCGACGAGCGCGGCCTTCTCGATGCGGGCGCGGGTCACGCGCTTGCGGAACACCCAGTAGGTCCACCCCTGGTAGGCCAGGATCAGCGGCAGGAAGATCAGTGCCGCCCAGCTCATGATCGTGAGCGTGTAGTCGGTGCTCGAGGCGTTGTCGATCGTCAGGCTCGCGCCCCCCGCGAGGGTCGAGGGCATGACGTTGGGGAACAGCGCGAAGAAGAGCGCGGCGACGGCGGCGACGATCGTGACGGCCCCGAGGGTGAAGGCGGTTCCCTCCCGATCGCGCAGGTTCGCGACCCACGACCCGATGAGGGTGAGGGCGGCGACCCCGGCGAGGGCGACGACACCGAGCAGCAGGGGCGCCTCGGCGTTCGCGGCGTTGATGATGGTCCAGACCAGGAAGAGTGCGGCCAGCGCGATCGTCAGCAGGCCCGCCTTCTTCGCGAGCGCCCGTGCGTCGGCGCGAACCTGCCCGTCGGTCTTGAGGGCCACGAAGTAGACGCCGTGCAGGAAGAACAGGCTCAGGGTGGTGAGACCGCCCAGGATGCCGTACGGGTTGAGCAGCGTCAGCACGGTGCCGGCGTACTCGTGGTCGGCATCCAGCGGCACGCCCTGCACGATGTTCGCGAACGCGACTCCCCAGAGGAATGCGGGCACGGCCGAGCCGATGACGATCATGCGGTCGAACGACCGCTTCCATTTGAGCGAATCGCGCTGGTGGCGGTATTCGAAGGAGACGCCGCGGGCGATCAGAGCCATCAGGATCGCCAGCAGCGGCAGGTAGAACCCGCTGAAGAGCGTCGCGTACCACTCGGGGAACGACGCGAACAGCGCGGCGCCGGCCACGATGACCCACGTCTCGTTGAGGTCCCACACGGGACCGATGGTGTTGATGATCTGCCGACGGGCGATGTCGTCCTTGCCGAGGAAGGGGAGCGACATGCCGACGCCGAAGTCGAACCCGTCGAGCACGAAGTAGCCGACGAAGAGGAAGGCGACGATCCAGAACCAGAGCTGCGCGAGATCCATTTCCTGCTCCTAGTAGACCGTGGTGGGGGTGTTCTCGATGGAGTCGTCGTGCACGGCATCCGGATCCGGCAGGGGCTCGGGGCCCTTCTGCGCGAACTTGACGATGAGACCGAACTCGACGATCGCGAGGGTGAGGTAGACGAGGGTGAAGGCGACGAGCGAGATCAGCACGCTCCAGCCCGGCACGCTCGGCGAGACGCCGTCCTGCGTGAGCATGAGGCCGAACACGATCCAGGGCTGACGGCCCATCTCGGTGAACACCCATCCGACGAGGCTCGCGAGCATGGGCAGGGGAGCGGCCCAGATCGCGATGCGCCACATCCAGCCGGCGACGGGGCGCTTGGCGTTCTTGCGGGTGACCCACAGGCCCACGACGCTGACGAGCGCCGCGATGCCGCCGAGGGCGATCATCCAGCGGAACGCCCAGTAGGTGACCCACAGCACGGGGGCGAAGTTGCCGTCGACCTGGTCGGCGAACTGCGGGAACATCTGCTGGCTGTAGAGGGTGTTGAGGTCGTTGATGCCCTCGACGCAGCCGTCGAGCGAGTGCGTCGACAGGATGCTGAGCAGGAACGGCACGCGGATGCTGAACAGCTCGCTGGTTCCGTCGGGGGTGCCGAGCGTGAAGATCGAGAACGAGGCGTCCTGCCCGCAGACGGTGTTGAAGGTCGCTTCGGCCGCCGCCATCTTCATGGGCTGGGTCGCGACCATCACCAGGCTCAGCTGGTCGCCGACGATCGCGACGAGCACGAACGACACGAGCGTGCCCCACAGTCCGAAGCGGAGCGTCTTGCGCATCATGTCGGTGTTGCGCCCGCGTGCCATGTGCCAGGCCGAGACGGCGACGACGATCATGGCCGCGAACATCCAGCCGGCGAAGATCGTGTGCGGGAAGGCCGCGAGGGCCACCGGGTTGGTGAGCATCGCCCAGAAGTCGACGAGCTCGGCGCGGTGGCCGTCGGCCGACATCTGATAGCCCACCGGGTTCTGCATGAAGGCGTTCGCGGCGATGATGAAGTACGCCGAGAGGGTGGCGCCGATGGATGCCATCCAGATGCTGGCGAGGTGCGCGAGGCGGGGGAGTTTGTCCCACCCGAAGATCCACAGCCCGATGAAGGTCGCCTCGAGGAAGAAGGCGAGCAGGCCCTCGAAGGCGAGCGGGGCGCCGAAGACGTCGCCGACGAAGCGCGAGTAGGCCGACCAGTTCATGCCGAACTGGAACTCCTGCACGATGCCGGTGACCACGCCCATCGCGAAGTTGATCAGGAAGATCTTCCCGAAGAAGCGCGTGATGTGCAGCCACCGCACGTCTCCCGTGCGGTACCAGACGGTCTGGAAGATCGCCACGATGAGCGACATCCCCAGCGTCAGGGGCACGAAGAGGAAGTGGTACAGCGTCGTCAACCCGAACTGCCAGCGGGCGAGGGCGAGGGGGTCGAGCCACTCCATCAGGAGCCTCCGATCGAACCGGATTATGTGGTCAGACCACATGCTACGCCGCGCCGTCGGAGCGCCGAAGGGCGATGATTCGGCGTCGAACCACCTCCGCCGGTCTAGATTGGGGCTTACCGAGCAAGTCTTTTCCCGAACCCGTCCGGAGGCCGCATGTCGGTGCGTCAGAGCCTGCTCGCGATCCTCGATCGCGGCGCCTGCTACGGCTCGCAGCTGCGGGCCGAGTACGAGCGGCGCACGGGGGTCCGCGTGAACGTCGGCCAGGTGTACACCACGCTCGAGCGCCTCGAGCGCGACGGGCTGATCGAGAGCATCGGCGTCGACGACGAGGCCCACGTGCTCTGGCAGCCCACCGCCGCCGGTCGCGACGACGCGCGGTCCTGGCTCGCCGGTGCGTCGCTGGCCGAGGGGCGCGACGAGGTGGCGCTGAAGATCGCCCTCGCCGTCACTCTGCCGGGCGCCGACGTCGACGGCATCCTGTCGGCTCAGCGCGCGGCCGTGCGCGAGGCGCTCGCGCGGGTCGACGAGGAGGGGGCGGATGCCGTGCCGGCGGCCATCGTGCGCGCGGCGCGGCGGGCGCGGCTCGGGGCCGACCTGCGCTGGCTCGACGAGGTGGAGCAGCTCACGGTCGGAGCCGAGCCGTTCGGGTTGTCGGAGGAGCGTCCGCGGCGCGGTCGACCGGCCCGTTCCGCGGTCTGATCGCGGGTAACGCTGATCGTCGGATCCGTCAACCCCGGCGCGGGCCCGGGGTCTGCGGTGCACTGTGAGAGAACCCGAACGACCCAAGGAGTTCTCACATGGTCATGGAAGCACCGCTCAGTCGCTCGGGTTCTCTGAAAGCCGCCGCTCGCGCCGCCGCGAAGCTCGCCGCTCTCTCCGCACCGACGACCCCGACCGTGATCTCCCCGTCGCCGGTCGCGTCGTCCGCGCTCGAGACGATCACCGAGATCCCGTGGACGCGCATCGACCTCGATCTGTACGAGGTCGCCCGCGGCGGATACATCGTCGGATACGTCGAAGTGGTCGGGGCGGTCTTCGTCGCCCTCGGCGGTACGCGCTACGACCGCGCGGTGGAGGTGTCGCAACACCTCACGTTCCACGCGGCCGTCGACGTGCTCGTGCGCCGCGGCGCCTGACCGCGGTTCGCCGAGCCGGTCTCACCGGGCGAGCGTGTAGCCCGCCTCGTCGATCGCACCCGCGAGGGCGGTCTCGTCGGCCGCTCCGGTGGAGGCGATGCGCACGATCGAGGCTCCTCCGACGTGCAGCTCGACGTCGAGGACCTCGACGCCGTCGAGGGCGCTGAGCTCCTCGGTCACCGCGCGCACGCAGTGGTCGCAGGTCATGCCCTCGACGCGGAGTTCGTCGGTCGCGGGGCGGGAAGAGGGTGCGGATGCCGCGGCGCCATGGCCGCAGCCGCACGCGTCGCCGCAGCCGCCCGAGGTCGGGGTGGAGGCGCTCAGGCCGAGTTCGATGCGCTGCTCTGTCATGGGGGACTCCTTACGATCGGACCAGGCGGGCGATCGCCTGGTTGGCTTCTTTGAGCTTCTCTTCGGCGACGGGTCCGCCCTGAGCGGCCGCCTCGGCGACGCAGTGCGAGAGATGGTCGTCGAGCAGTGAGAGGGCGACGTTCTCGAGGGCTTTGGTCACGGCCGACACCTGGGTGAGGATGTCGATGCAGTACTTGTCGTCGTCGACCATGCGGGCGATGCCGCGCACCTGGCCCTCGGCGCGGCGGAGGCGCTTGAGCAGGTCGTCCTTGTGGCCCTCGTATCCGTGCATGGTCCCAGCATACCCCCGAGGGGTATGACTAGCACCGTCTCCCGTCCTGTCAACCCCCTCGGCCGGAGGCGTCTCCTGACGGATCGTCGAATCATCAGGAGGTCGACATGTTCGCTCGTCGTACCGGTGGTGGTCTGCGATGACCACCGAGCCCTTCCCCACCGGCCCCCATCGCCCCGTTCGCATCCCGGCGATGCCCCCGCTGCGCTCGCAGCGGAGACAATCGAAGGATGACGAGAACGCTGGCGGCACTCCCGGGCGCCGCCCGGAGACTCTGCCTCAGTCGAAGAAACGGCGAGATCTGCACCCGTGAGAATGGCCACCGCGGGCTGCACCACCGCAAAGGCGGACGCCTGCTGTGGAACGACCTCCAGGCCGACCCGCCCGCGTGCAGCGGAGCGGGGACCGAGGCTGAACCCGCGCCGACACTCGACGACGGCTTCCCCGACGGTCGGGCTGTCTGCCCCGTCTGCTGGGCGTTCGTCGAACTGACCGCTGAGGGCACGCTGTCGGCGCACGACTCGTGGCGAGGCGACGAGTCGCGCGCCGAAGCGGATCACCGACGCGACTGGTTCAACGCGTTCGGGTGGTGACCAGCGCCGCGCGCCCGTCGACCACCTCCACGGTCTCGTCGAGCACCTCGCGGTGCACGAGGTCGTGCGTGACGAGCAGGGTGGCCGTCTGCCGCTCGTGCGTCAGCCGCGCAAGCAGGCCCATGATCTCGGCTCCGCGTGCGGTGTCGAGGGCGCTGGTGGGTTCGTCGACCAGCAGCACCGAGGGCTCGTGCACGAGGGCACGGGCGATCGCCACGCGTTGACGTTGCCCGCCCGATAGCTGCGCCGGGCGGCGATCGGCGACGGCGGCGAGCCCCACGGCATCCAGCAGCTCGTCGACGCGACCGCGGACGAGGGCGCGACGCTCGCGCCGACCGGAGCCGCCGAGCTCTGCCATCACCCGCAGCTGCTCCCGCGCGGTGAGGGCGGGGAGCAACTGCGGCTGCTGGAACACGATGCCGATGCTCTCGCGGCGCAGCGTCGTGGCCTGCGAGCGACTTAGCCGCGTGGCATCCGTTCCCGCGATCATCACGCGGCCGGAGTCGGGCCGCACGAGGGTCGCCGCCAGCGCGAGCAGGCTCGATTTGCCCGAGCCCGACGGGCCGGTGATGCCGGTGAGCACCCCGGACCGCCCCTCGAGGGTGACGCGGTCGACCGCGGTGACGCGGGCGTCGCCGTCGGGGTAGGTGAGGGTGACGTCGTCGAGCAGGATCATCGGGTGCTCCCCAGAGCAGTGAGAGGGTCGGACGAGGTGACGGTGCGCAGCGACACGGCCGCGCCGGCGAGGCCGAGCGCGATCATGATGGCGGCGGGCGCGAGGGTGGTCAGGGGGTTCAGCACGAACGGCAACGCGCCCCCGGCCAGCGCTCCGAGCAGGGCGGTCAAGCCGATCCCGACGCCGACGCCGAGCACCAGCACGACCAGGGCCTGCCCCAGGGCGTCGCGCACGAGGGCCGGGGTGCTGGCACCGAGCGCCTTCAGCACGGCGACGTCGCCGGCGCGCTGCATGCTCCACACGGTGAAGAACGCCCCCACCACCAGTGCCGAGACGCCGAACAGCATCGCGATCATGAGCGCGAGCGAGCCGATCTCGGAGCGGAACGTAGGCAGCGCCGTGAGGCTCGAGAACGGGGCGGATGCCGTGGTGCCGGTCTCGGCGGCGACCTCATCCCACGCGGGAGTGCCGGTGACGGCCAGCACCGTCGCCGCGCCCGTGCCGCCGAGCCGCTCGTCGAGGGCGCGCCACGCCCCGGGAGTCAGGGCGAGTACCGGCGTGTGGCTGTACGACAGGTCGGCGCCGATCGACGACACGCGGAAGGCGGCTCCGGCGAGGGTGACGGTGTCGCCGACCCCGGCTCCGAGAGCCGTCGCCGCGGCGGACGACAGGCCCACCTCGTCGTCGCCCGCCGCGCTCACGCCGAACGCGGGAGAGTCGAGCCCGAACAGGGCGACTCCCGCCGAGCCTCCGGGGCCCTCCGCTCGCGCCTGCGAGATGCCGACCGCGGTGACGCTCTCAACGCCCGGTGCCGCCCGCCACGCGGCGACGGTGGAGTCGTCGATCGCCGACTCGGCGAACGTGGCCGCGGCGTCGGCGGTGGGCTGCAGTACGAGCCGGTCGCCGGGCAGGGCGAGCACCGCCGAGACGTTCTGCGCGGCGAGACCGCCGGTCAGGCCGGAGAGAAAGCCGACCAAGAGGGTGATGAGGGCGACGACCGCCCCGATGAGGGCGAACCGCCCGCGGGCGAACCGCAGATCGCGCCATGCGACGTACACGTCGCCTCCTTCCGCCGGCGGATCTCACCGGTACCCCTCCAGCGTGGTCAGCGGACGCGTCCGCGTCATCGGGGCAACGGGCGAACCCGCTCTCCACCTTTCGGATGATCCGTCGGGGGCGCGGCTTCCGTAGCCTGGACACCGACATGCCGCACCGCACCCTCGCCCCCGTCTTCGCGGGCCTGCGCGTCGGCCTGCACGTTCTGTTCTGCGGGCTGCTCGCGCTGGTCGTGGTGCGCGTGCTCGTGACGAACGGCTCCCTCGTGGCGCTGGTGCTCGCCGGTGTCCTCGGCCTCGTCTATCTCTCGGGCCTCGTCGTCGCCCGGACGCGACGCCGCGCGTGGGGCATCGTGTGGATCGTGGCGCTGACGCTCGTGTGGGCGGCGCTGGTGTGGCTGGTGCCCGAGGCGGCCTATCTCGTCTTCCCGCTGTTCTTCCTGTACCTGCACCTGTTGCCGCGAGGGGTGGGACCGATCGCCGTGGTGCTGACCACGGCGCTGACCATCGTGGCGTTCGCGGTGCACGGCGGTCTGAGCGTCGGGGGCGTCGTGGGACCGATCGTGGGCGCCGGGGTGGCCCTGCTGATCGGACTGGGCTACTCGGCGCTCGAGAAGCGGGCGGCCGAGCGCGAGGCCCTGATGGCCGAGCTGTTGGCCACCCGCGACCGCCTCGCCGCCGCCGAACGCGAGCAGGGCACCCTCGCCGAGCGTTCGCGCCTCGCCCGCGAACTGCACGACACCGTCGCGCAGGGGCTGTCGAGCATCCAGATGCTGCTGCACGCGGCGGAGCGGGCGGATGCCACGGGCCCCGGCATCGCCCACGTGCGCCTCGCGCGCCAGACCGCGGCCGACGGCCTGGCCGAGACCCGTCGGTTCATCCGGGAGCTGGCGCCCCCGAGCCTCGATCGCGGGCTCGCGTCGGCGCTCGAACGCCTCGCCACCGGGTGGGGGAGCCGAGAGGGCGTGGAGGTCGACCTCGACCTCGATGCGGAGGTGTCGCTGCCGATGGACGCGCAGACCGCTCTGCTGCGCATCGCGCAGGGGGCGCTCGCGAACGTCGGACAGCACGCGCGGGCCCACCGCGTCGGCATCCTGCTGGCGTCCGTCGAAGAGGGCGTACGGCTGACCGTGACCGACGACGGCATGGGGTTCGATATCGAGCGGGCGGAGTCCACGGCATCCGCCACCGATTCCTTCGGGCTGCGCGCCATGCGCGAGCGGGTCGACCAGCTCGACGGGCGCATCCAGGTCGACAGCGCCCCTCGCGCTGGCACGACTCTCACCGTGACCCTGCCGGTGGGGGCGTCGTGATCCGCGTCGTCATCGCCGACGATCACCCCGTCGTGCGCGCCGGGGTCCGGGCCCTGCTCGACGCCGAGCCCGACATCGCCGTGGTGGGCGAGGCCTCGACCCCCGACGAGGCGGTCGCGCTCGCCGCCGACCTCGCCCCGGAACTCGTGTTGATGGACCTGCAGTTCGGCGACCGGGCCGCGGGAGCCGACGCCACCCGCCGCGTGCGTGCGCTCGCCGCCCCGCCCTACGTGCTGGTGCTGACCAACTACGACACCGACGGCGACATCCTGGGCGCGGTCGAGGCGGGCGCCAGCGGATACCTGCTCAAAGACGCGCCGCCGCACGAGCTGCTCGCCGGCGTGCGCGCCGCCGCTGCCGGGCAGAGCGCCCTGGCCCCGGCCATCGCGGGGCGCCTGCTCGCGCGCCTGCGCGAACCGCGGGTGACGCTGTCGGTCCGCGAGATCGAGGTGCTGCGCCTCGTGTCGCGCGGGGCGTCGAACGCCGACGTCGCGCGGCGCCTGCACATCACCGACGCCACGGTGAAGTCGCACCTCGCGCACGTCTTCTCCAAGCTCGGCGTGACCTCCCGCACCGCGGCGGTGTCGGCGGCCCGATCGCTCGGCATCCTGCGCTGACGACCGACCACCGCGTGCCCGTACGATGGGCCCCATGATCCGGGTGCGCGTGGTCGGGGTGGCGCTCGATCCCGCCCAGCAGCACGTGATCCTGCTCAAGCCCGTCGACGTCGAGAGCCACGGCGACCGCGTCCTGCCCGTGTGGATCGGTCCGCAGGAGGCGATGTCGATCCTGGTCGCGATCGAGGGCTCGGGGTCGCCGCGGCCGCTCGCGCACGACCTGATGACCGCGATGCTCGGCGAGCTGTCGGCCTCGGTCGACCGGGTCGAGGTGACGCACCTCGACGAGGGCACGTTCCACGCGCGGGTCGTGCTGAACACCCCGGTCGGCCCCCGCACCTTCGACGCGCGACCCTCGGATGCCATCGCCCTGGCCGCCCGCGCCGATGCGGCGATCCTCGTGGCCGAGGCGGTCTTCGCCGAGGCCGGGGTACCCGACGAGGCGGTCGAGCTCGAGGCCGCGGCCGACGAGGATCGGGTCGAGGAGTTCCGTCGCTTCCTCGACGACGTCGATCCCGAGGATTTCCAGGGCTAGCACCGATGCCCGGGGCCCTCGGGCGCTCCTAGACTCGCGGAGGGGCCGCTCGCGGCGGCCGTGATCCACGACGAACGGGGTACCAATGCAACTCGCCATGGTCGGACTCGGACGAATGGGCGCCAACATCGTCCGCAGGCTCATGAGAGACGGTCACGACTGCGTCGTGTTCGACGTGAACCAGGACGCCGTGCAGGCCCTCGTGGCCGAAGGGGCCACGGGAGCGACCAGCATCGCCGACCTGTCCTCGAAGCTCGAGAAGCCGCGCGCGATCTGGCTCATGATCCCCGCCGGCCTCACCGGCACCGTCGTCGACGAGGTGGCCGCGGTGCTCGAGCCGGGCGACATCATCATCGACGGCGGCAACTCCAACTACCGCGACGACGTGCGCCGCGCGAAGAAGCTCGACGACAGCGGCATCCACTACGTCGACGTCGGCACCAGCGGCGGGGTCTTCGGTCTCGAGCGCGGCTACTGCCTCATGGTCGGCGGCCACGACGAAGCCGTCGCCCACCTCGAGCCGGTGCTGCGCACGATCGCCCCGGGCCCCGGCGAGGTCGAGCGCACACCCGGCCGCACCGGCGACTACTCGACCGAGGAGCGCGGCTACCTGCACTGCGGTCCGTCGGGCTCGGGACACTTCGTGAAGATGGTGCACAACGGCATCGAGTACGGCATCATGGCCGCGCTCGCCGAGGGACTGAACGTGCTCAACAGCGCCGACGCGGGCCTGCACCAGGGCGAGCACTCCGCCGAGGTCGCCCCGCTGGAGGAGCCCGAGTTCTACCAGTTCGACATCGACACCGCGCGGGTCACGGAGCTGTGGCGTCGCGGGTCGGTCATCTCGTCGTGGCTGCTCGACCTCACCGCCGCCGCCCTCTCGCAGAACCCCACGCTCGACGGCCTCGCCGGTCGCGTGTCGGACTCGGGTGAGGGTCGATGGACGGTGAAGGCCGCCGTCGACACCGGCGTGCCCGTGCCCGTGCTGGCGGCGTCGCTGTTCGAGCGTTTCGCCTCGCGCGGTGAGGACCACTTCGCCAACCAGGTGCTCTCGGCGATGCGTCTGCAGTTCGGCGGCCACCAGGAGCTGCCCGCGGGCGACGTGCTCGAAGCCGGCCAGAAGAAGGCCGAGAGCGGTCGCGACTGACGAGCGGCCCCGGCGCGGGTCGGGGCGGCGTCAGCGCTCGAGCAGGATCTGACAGATGAAGAGGCCCCCGCCGTCGTTCCACACCTCGACGGCGGGGGCCTCGCACGTGCCGTCTTCGGCGGTGAGCAGGTGGATGCCGGCGTCGTCGACGATCGCGTAGGGCCCGACCGTGCCGCGCACGGGCGCCGAAACCCCCTCGGGGAGGGGACCGGTCGTCGCCAGCGCCTGCATCAGCGGGGCGCTGGCCTCTTCGGTGTAGAAGGTGTTGCCGTCGTAGTCGCGGCAGTTGGGGGTGCCTCCCGCGCCGACCGGGAAGCCGGTGCCGAGGCAGTAACCGCCGGCGGCGACGTCGGGCAGGCCGCTGTTCGCGTCGCGGTAGGTCTCGAAGACCTGCTGCCATTGCACGAGCTTGTCGGTCGCGGCGGCGTTGGGCGTCGTCTGTCCTGCCGTCAGCAGCCACACGAGGAACGCGATGGCGCCGAGGATGATCACCCCACCCGTCGCGAGCGCGACGACCGCGGCGGGGTGGAGGCGGGCGCGGGTCGGGGCGGGGGACGACGTCGACATGGCGGGACGCTTTCTCGAGGGGTGCGCAAGACGCGAGAGCGGGTCGCGCCAGATTCACACGGGCGCGCGGCGCACAGAGCGCGCCGTCGCCCGTCGTCCCGGCGAGCCCCTCTCGCGTTCACCCGCCGTTTCGCACGCGTGTGATGGGGTGCTCACCATGCGGGCCGGATCCCACGGGTGAAGGCGCTCCCTCGGGCAGGGGAGACTAGAGGGATGAGCAGTTCCTCCGCGACCGCGCCCTCCGACCGATACGTCGTCGCCACCGACGGCGCCTGCAAGGGCAATCCGGGGCCGGCGGGCTGGGCGTGGGTCGGCGAAGACGGGCACTGGGCCGCGGGCTCGATCCCCGAGGGCACGAACAACATCGGCGAACTGCTGGGTCTCCTGCACGCGATCACCGACCACCCCGACGTGCGCGAACTCGTCGTGCAGGCCGACTCGAAGTACGCCATCGACACGTATTCGAAGTGGATGGACGGCCACCGCCGCCGCGGCTGGGTCACGAGCGCGAAGAAGCCGGTCGCCAACCAGGGCATCCTCGAGGCGCTCATCGCCGCGCGCGACGCCCGTCGGGCCGCGGGGCTCCCCGACGTGGTGCTCGAGCACGTGCGCGGACACTCCGGCCACGTGCTGAACTCGTGGGCCGACGAGCGCGCGGTGCGGGCCTCGCAGCACGCCGCGAAGGGCGAAGAACTGATCTGGACGTCGTTGCGCGGCCTCGACCGACTCGAGGTGGCCTCGGCCCCGCCGCGGTCGGCAGCGGATCGCAACGGTCGCTGACCCGCGCGCAGCGCTAGCCCGCGAGCACCTCGGCCTCTTCTGCGGGGGTCAGTCCGGCGCGTCTCGGGCGATCGATTCCGCGCGCGCGTTCGTCGTCGAGCGTGCGACGCATCGTCTCGGCGAGCGGTCGTCGACGACCCCCGGATGCCACGAAGGCGGCGTCGCTGCGCCGCGAGAAGCCCCGCGCCTCGGCGGGGAGCCACAACGGCAGCGACCGCGGCCCGGCCCAGTACTGCACCCCGCGCGCCGAGAGGGTGTCGTCGTCG
This sequence comes from Microbacterium sp. BH-3-3-3, assembly GCF_007679045.1. Taxonomy (GTDB): domain Bacteria; phylum Actinomycetota; class Actinomycetes; order Actinomycetales; family Microbacteriaceae; genus Microbacterium; species Microbacterium algihabitans. The sequence goes on from NZ_VEFS01000002.1 coordinate 369,138, forward strand.
AGCGGCACGCTCTCGGTGACCGGCGCATCGGCGTGCCCCCGGGCGGTGTCGCCCCCGGCGGCGTCGCGAGCGGCGGCGAGCACCGCGGCGAGCGGCAGCTCTTCGCCGACCGCGTTGATCGGCCACGTCACTCCCGTGCGCCCGGCGAGCTCGATCCACGCGGCGAGGTCGTCGACGTCGATGCCCTGCACGTGCCGACCGGCGGTCGCGGGCACGAGCACGCGGCCTCCGCGGGCGAACCGAGCCGGCCAGTAACCGTAGCGGTCGCTCGGGTCGCCCGGACCGACGATCAGTCCAGCCCGGGCGAGCAGAGCCCGATCGGGCAGTCGCGCCGCGGTGAGCCGTTCGGTGTGCACCTTGGCATCCGGATACGCCGTCAGATCCCGCGGCTCGACGAGATCGGCGCTTTCGTCGGCGAAGGGGACGTCGGAGTGGGCGTACACCGAGACGCTCGACACGAGCGTCCAGTGCGCGGCGCGGTCGGCCAGGGCCTCGAGGGCGGATGCCACGAACCCGGCGTCCCACGAGAGCTCGACGACCTCGTCCCAGTCGTGCCGCACGTCGGCGTAAGCGTGGGGGTCGTCGCGGTCGGCGCGCACGAGCCGCGCACCCGGCGCGGGGTCGCCGGAGTCGCCGCGGGCGAGGCACGTGACCTCGGCGCCGTGCGCGAGGGCATGAGCGGCGATGGCACGGCCCAGCCACGCTGTTCCGCCGAGGATGAGGACGCGTCGCATGCCGGCCAGCCAACCACCGTCGCGTGGCGGACGCGAGGGTGTTCGCGCGTGGCGGAGGCGAGGGTGCTGGCGAGCGGGTGTTCGCGCGGATGCGCCGCCGCGTGAGGGGGCCGCTGAGTCGGGCAGAAACGGGCCAGCCGGAGGGGCCGTCGCACGTCAGAACGGCGGCGGGTCGGGGTCGGGCGCGAAGGTGACTCGCCGCTCCGGCGGGTCAGTGGTGCGACGACCCAACGGGCTGGTCCACACGATGCTCCCGTCGGGCTGCTGCTCGGCTGTCCACGCGGTCTCGGTCTTGAGCACGTGATGGCGCTTGCACAGGCAGGCGAGGTTGCAAAGGTGCGTCGCGCCGCCCTTCGCGTGGTCCAGGTTGTGGTCGATCTCGCAGCGTCGGGCGGGTTGGCGGCATCCGGGGAATAGACAGTGCACGTCGCGGATGCGCACGAAGCGACGCATCGCGGGCGTCGGCCGGTAGCGGTCGACGGCGAGGGCGACACCGGTCACGGGATCGGTGAGCAGGCGTTCCCACCCGGGTGCCCCGGCCATGAGCTCGCGCGCCGTGTCGGCGTCGACGGGAGTGCATCCGTCGAGCATCGCCGCCCGCTCGCTCGCGCCGACGGCGGTGAGCACCGGAATGACGACCGAGACCTCGGCACGGATCGCCCCGAGCCCCCCGGGGAGGTGCGCCTGGGTCGGATCAACGACGGGCCGGCCGCCCAGGACGAGGTCGCACAGCAGGTCGGCGCGGGTCTGATCGATCGATCTCGTGTCGTCGACCCCACCGTCGTCGCCCGCGAGGTGCGCGACCTGGCGCACCGCGCGGGCCTGGCGCGTGAGGCGGTCGAACATCGCCCGGATCTTCGCGGCACTGTCGATCACCCCGAGCTGCGCCATGCCGTCGACGTCGTCTTCGACCCACACACGGCGCCGCTGGACGGCCTCGTCGTGGCGCTCGTCGATCGAGCGGGGCTGCAGCTCCTCGACCACGGCGCGGGCGAACGCGCGAGTGCCGGCGACGGTGTCGCGTTCGGCCCGTGCGAGCACTCGACGCTCGTACTGCCGTCGGCTCGGCTCGTCGACGAGGCACGCACCGATCTCGCGGACGACCTCGGTGTGCCGCGCCGTGATGCGCGCCTCGGCCAGTGCCTCCACGGTGGCGGGGAAGTCGTCGACCAGGCTCGCCGCCTCGGACAGGCGGCGCTGCGCCGTGCGGTCGTGCCACCGGAGTGCTGCGCCGATCTCGGCCGCCACCGACCGCAGCGCGAGCTCGCGCTCCTGCACGGCCGCGGGCGAGTGCGCGGTCCGCGCCGTGGCGATGGCGAACGCCCGGCCGAGCAGCCGCGCTCGCTCCGCCTCGAGCTTCGCGATCGACGCGTCGACCCGCATCAATGCCTCGACGATCTCGTCGAGCGCGAGCTCGTCCGCGTCGTCGGCGACGGGGCGGCTGTTCATGTAAACATGCTCCCACCGACCTCCGACATCGGCCCGGGACGTCGGCCGGGGACAACGGTCCGAGACAGCGGCAAGGGCTTCCGCGCGAACCGACCAGCGCGATAGGAAGAGACGTGCCCGACCAGCCGCAGGCCCCGTCCCTCATCCAGCGACGCATGACCCTCTCGCGCGGTCTGGCCTACCCGATCGCCGCCATCGCGGTATCGGCGCTCGATCTGATGCTCCAGATCGTGCCCCTCGTCGAGTCCGATGGCACCGCCGGCTGGCGGTGGATCGTTCTCGTCCTCTGGGCGGTCCTGCTGGCCGCGAGCATCGTCATGCTGGTCAGGGCGAGAGGTGCCATCGTCGCTTTCGAGCGCGAGCACGGCCGCGACGCGGGCAGGCAGAAGCCCGTCGGCCACCCCTGACGAGGCTTCTCCCCAGGCCTCGGCATCGGGAGATCGTCCACATCCGAGCCGCGTATCTCACTTTCGACATACGACCTCCGCTAGCTTCTCCGCCACGGCATATATCCCCGCGCGGGGATCGACGAAGGGGTGGGAAAGATGACGGACACGCACACACCGCAGGTGCTCGGTCGGCCGACCGGAGCCTTCGTGGGGGCCTCCTGGGTGGCACTCGGGCTCGGCACCTCGGTGTATTTCATCGGCCTGTACAGCGCGCACATGACGCTGGCCGAGAAGGGCTTCTACCTCTCGGTCTTCCTGCTCGGGCTGTTCGCCGCGATCTCGGTGCAGAAGGCCGTGCGCGACCGTGCGGAAGAGATCCCGGTCACCGGCGCATACCTCGGCGTCGCGTGGAGCATGCTGCTCGTCGCGCTCACGCTCATGGCCGTCGGCTTGTGGAACGCCGAGCTGCTGCTGTCGGAGAAGGGCTTCTACGGCATCGGATTCGCGATGAGCCTGTTCGCCGTCGTCGCCGTGCAGAAGAACGTGCGCGACCTCGCCGCATTCCGCTCCGTGCACCCCGAGCCCGCGCCGAAGGAGCACACGACCTACCCGACGCTGGGGTGAGCTCAGCCGACCGGCGTCCCCTGGTGGAACAGGCACCGCGGTGCGGGGTCGCACCGCCAGAGGGACGACCGGCGGCTGACGCGATCTTCGAACCGCAGCAGGTACGTCAGCAGCACCGTGTCGGGTCCGAGCACTCGGTGCTCCCTCTCGCTCAGCGAGGGGGAGGGGTCGGTGCCCGGCTCGTTCTGCAGCGCGGCCACGATCTCGTCGCGCGTCCAGCGGCGGCCGGACTGACCGAACTCCACGAACGAGGGATCGAGCAGTCGGCCCGCCTCCTGCGGGTCGGAGCGCACAGACGGATCCAGCAGGTGCTGCTCGGCTGCCCAGGCCGCGGCGACGAGGGCCTCGTCATCCCGAACCCGCCCGCGGATCACGTACGACCGCTCGATCCCGGCGGTCTCCCGCCCCCAGGTGCTCGCGGCGACCCGACGCTGGTGGGCGTCGAATGCGGCCTCGTCGACGAAGCGCTCCGCCACCCGCCACACCAGCTCGTCAGCGGTGGGAGTGACCTCGAACGACAGGCATCCGGGCTCGGCGCGAGTCAGCGCGACGTGCTCGTCGAGGTGGGCGCGCACGCGTTCCGCCTCGGCCGCGTCGGCGCAGCGCAGCTCGCCGGAGAGCGTGACTTCAGGCCCGCGCGAAGGAGAGCGGTCGTCGGGATCGGCCGCGTCGAGGCGCGTCAGGGAAATGCCCACGAGCCCACCGTAGGCAGGAACGCCCAGCAGAGTCGTATCGCGGCGTCGGTACCCTGGAACCGCCGAGTCGCGTCACCGACTCGCGCGCACCCGAAGGAGACCCCCATCGCCGCTTCGCCCTCCTCGACGAGGATCCGCGCCCTGCGCACCGCCTCCCTCGCGATCGCCGGGATCGGCGCCGCGATCACCATGGGCGCCCTGGGGCCCTGGTTCACGCCGGTGATCCTGCTGGTCGCCACGGCCGGGGCGCTGCTCGTCATCTGGCGGAGCGACGGGGCCACGGTCGGTGCCCGCGCCACGGTGCCGGTGCTCGTCGTCGTGGTCGCCCTCACGGTGGCGGCTCTGCTCGGTCTCGCGGGCGCCCTGCCCTCGGGGTGGGTGTGGGCCTCGCTCGGCGCGTATGCCGTGGCGTGGGGTGAGTACCTCGTGTCGCAGACCATCGCGCGTTCGCACGAGCTGACGGGCTACCGGTGATCCCCGCCGCGGCGCGTTGATCGGCGCCGCTCGGATCACCGCAGCTCGAGGCAGACCAGGTCGGGCCGCTCGTCCCACGACGGCACGACCTCGAACCCGGCGCGCGCGTACAGCGACAGCGCGGGCTCGCGCCATCTCCACACGGACAGCCGCACCGGTCGCGGCGCACCGTCGACGGCGGCGGCCAGCAGCGCTGAACCGACGCCGCGACCGCGGGCGGCCGGGGTCGTCCAGAAGCGGGAGATCTCGCCTCCCTCGGCTGAGCGCGCGATCACCACGACGCCGCAGTCCTCATCGTCGACCGCGGCGATGAGCACGCGACGGTCGGCGAAGACGTCGGCCGGATCGTCGATCTCGCGCGCGTAGCGGGCGGGCATCGCGGCATCCGCGTCGACGAGTCCGTGCTCGGCCTTCTCGGACTCGGTGCGACGGAGGTAGTCGCCGACGAGCATCGAGACGGACTCACCGTCGCGCGGGAACCGGGCGGTGCGGATGACGACGCTCACCGCCCCACCGTAGACGGAACGGGCCCGGATGCCGGGGAATCGGCATCGGGGCCCGTTCGGGCACTCGCGAATCAGGCGGTGGAGAGAGTCGACTGCCAGCCGAGGGCAGGGGCGACGTGCTTCGCGAAGTTCTCCACCAGGCGCAGGTTGAAGTCGACGCCCATCTGCGAAGGGATCGTGAGCATGAGCGTGTCGGCGCTCATGACGGCGGCGTCGTTCTGCAGCTGCTCCACGAGCACCTCGGGGGGTGCGGCGTAGGTCTTGCCGAAGGTCGAGCGCATGCCGTCGATCACGCCGATCTGGTCGCTGCCGGCCGAACCGCTGAAGTACATCTCGTCTTCGGCCGTGACGATCGGGAAGATGCTGCGACTGACCGAGGTGCGGGGCTCACCCGGGTGTCCGGCCTCGCGCCACGCGGCGCGGAAGGCGTCGAGCTGCTGCGCCTGCAGGATGTCGAACGGCGTGCCGTCGGCCTCGGTGAGCAGCGTCGACGACATGAGGTTGACGCCCAGGCGTCCCGCCCACTCGGCGGTCGCGGTGGTGCCGGCACCCCACCAGATGCGCTGACGCAGTCCGGGGGAGTGCGGCTCGATGCGCTGCAGGCCGGTGCCGCCGCCGAAGGGGCTGTGCGGGTCGCGCTCGGCGAGACCCTCGCCGTCGATCGCGCGCAGGAACAGGTCGAAGTGCTCGCGGGCGATGTCGCCGCCGCGCGGGTCTTGCGAGCCCGTGTAGCCGAACGCCTCGTAGCCGCGCACGACCGACTCGGGTGAGCCACGGCTCACGCCGAGGGCGAGTCGATTGCCGCTGATGAGGTCGACGGATGCCGCCTCCTCGGCGAGCATGAGCGGGTTCTCGTACCGCATGTCGATCACGCCGGTGCCGACCTCGATGCGCGAGGTGCGGGCGGCGATCGCGGCAAGCAGGGGCATGGGGGCGGCCTGCTGGCGGGCGAAGTGGTGAACGCGGAACGAGACGCCGTTGACCCCGAGGTCGTCCATGCCCTGGGCGAGATCGATCGCCTGGAGCATCGAGTCGCCGGCGGTCAGTTGACGCCCACCGCCGAGGGGCCCGTAGTGGCCGAAGGAGAGTGTGCCGAAGGAGCGCATGTCGGATACAACATCACACTCCTCGATCTATTCCCGCGCATATACCGCGATCGGCCCCGGGGGCGTCCAGGTGTGGAACCATTCAGAGCATGGACGATGACGTGCTCCAGGAGTTGCAGCTCCTGCGCGCACGGGCGTACGGACCCGACGCCGACATCGCCGATGACCCCGCAGCCCAGCAGCGGCTCGCACAGCTCGAGGAGCAGGAGCGACGGGCTCGCGCGACCCCGGCTCCGACCCCGGTCGACCCGCCCCCGCTGCCGCCCCGGCCTGCCGTCGACGCCGCCGCCGCGGCATCCGGAACCTCCCGCCCCCTCGAGGTCGCGAGCACCGACGAGACGCCGTCCGACGATGACGCAGGTCGCGACCACGAGACGCCCCGCGAGCGCCGCCCGCTCGTGCGGTCGAAGCGCAGCTTCTGGGCGTGGGCGATATCTCTGGCGGCGGTCACCGCCCTCGCGAGCGCCGCCACGGCGTCGGGGGTGGCGCTCGTTCCGGTGTCGACGGCGACGGGGGCGTCGCAGGTCGACGTGCTCGTGCCCGATCCCGCGGCCACGGTCCCCTCGATCTTCGGCGACCGCGGACTCGACTCCCGCGGCTACCGCGACTACTTCGGCGTGACCGCCTTCGCCGGGTACGTGCAGATCGACGCGAGCGAGAACCGCAGCCCCTGCCTGTACCTCCTCGACACCGACGAGGTCGACCAGGGTGGTTCGCGCGGCTTCCGCGGCAACTTCGTCTACGGCGGGTGCGGCGCGGGAGTGTTCCCCGCGACCGTGCAGTTCGTCGTCGCCGACGGCATGCCCGAGGCCTTCGTCGAGCGGTTCCCCCTCGGCACGAGCGTGCAGTTCGTCTTCGACGGAGAGAACGTCGGGGTCTTCGCGGACCGCGACGGAGAGGACCGACCCGCGGTCGCGGCAGGCGGCATCCAGGGCGGTCCCTGAACCTGTCGGAGGGCGGTCCCTGAGCCTGTCGAAGGGCGGTCCCTGAGCCTGTCGAAGGGCGGTCCCTGAGGCTTCGGCAAGCTCAGTCGCCTCGCGTGGTTCCGGTGGCTTCGACAGGCTCAGCCACCTCGTGCGCAGTGGTCCCTGAGCCTGTCGAAGGGTGGTCCCTGAGCTTGTCGAAGGGTGGTCCCTGAGCCTGTCGAAGGGCGCGGATGAGAGGCTGGGGGAGTGACCCCCCTTCTCGAGCACGTTCCCGTCGGCGCCGATGCGGATGCCGCGTACCTGGGCTTCGTCGAGTGGGCGGGCTCGCGAGGGCTCACGCTTTACCCCGCGCAGGACGAGGCGATCATCGAGATCGTCTCGGGCGCGAACGTGATCCTGTCGACCCCGACCGGCACGGGCAAGTCGCTGGTGGCGGTCGCCGCGCACGCCGCCGCCCTCTCCCGCGGCGGGCGCACGTATTACACCGCGCCGATCAAGGCCCTCGTGAGCGAGAAGTTCTTCGCCCTCGTCGACATCTTCGGCGCCGAGAACGTCGGCATGGTCACGGGCGATTCGTCGGTCAACTCCGACGCTCCGATCATCTGCTGCACCGCGGAGATCCTCGCGAATCTCGCCCTGCGGCAAGGGGCCGACGCGAACGTCGACCAGGTCGTGATGGACGAGTTCCACTACTACGGCGAGGCCGACCGCGGCTGGGCCTGGCAGGTGCCGCTGCTGCTGCTGACCCGCGCGCAGTTCATCCTCATGTCGGCCACCCTGGGAGATGTCACCGAGATCGCCGACGACCTCTCGCGTCGCACCGGCCGGCCCACCGCGCGGGTGACAGGTGTCGAGCGGCCCGTGCCGCTGCACTTCGAGTACGCGCGCACGCCCGTGCACGAGACGGTGCAGGAGCTGCTCGACACGAAGCAGGCGCCGATCTACGTCGTGCACTTCTCGCAGGCCGCGGCGATGGAGCGCGCCCAGGCGCTGTCGTCGATCCGCATCATCGGTCGCGAGCAGCGCGACGAGATCGCCGAGGCGATCGGCGGCTTCCGCTTCACGACCGGCTTCGGCAAGACGCTCTCGCGCTACGTGCGCGCGGGCATCGGCGTGCACCACGCCGGCATGCTGCCGCGCTACCGCCGCCTGGTCGAGACACTCGCCCAGCGCGGTCTTCTGCGCGTGATCTGCGGCACCGACACCCTGGGCGTCGGCATCAACGTGCCGATCCGCACCGTGCTCATGACCGCGCTGACCAAGTACGACGGCACGCGCATGCGCCAGCTCTCGGCGCGCGAGTTCCACCAGATCGCCGGTCGCGCGGGCCGCGCGGGCTACGACACCGCCGGAACCGTCGTCGTCATGGCGCCCGACCACGAGATCGAGAACGCCGCGCAGATCCTCAAGGCCGGCGACGACCTCAAGAAACAGAAGAAGATCGTGCGCAAGAAGGCGCCGCAGGGCTTCGTCAACTGGACCGAGCAGAGCTACGACCGCCTCGTCGCCGCCGAGCCCGAGCCGCTGCAGCCGCAGATGAAGCTGAGCGCCGCGATGCTCATCAACGTCATCGCCCGCGGGGGCGACGTGTTCGGCAACGTCCGCTCGCTCGTCTTCGACAACCACGAGTCGCGCGCCCGCCAGTACGAACTCGCGCGTCGAGCCCTCGCGATCTTCCGCACCCTCGTGCAGGCCGGTGTCGTCGAGGCGGATGCCGACGGCATCCACCTCACCGTCGATCTGCAGCCGAACTTCGCGCTCAACCAACCCCTCTCGCCGTTCGCGCTCGCCGCGATCGAGATGCTCGACCCCGAGGTCGAGCTCGGGAGGGCTCCGGATGCCGTGCCGGCGGCGTCGTCGGTGGGCACGGGGCACTACGCGCTCGACGTCGTCAGCGTCATCGAGTCGACCCTCGACGACCCGCGCCCGATCCTGTCGCAGCAGCAGTTCCGCGCGCGCGGCGAAGCCGTGGCGGCGATGAAGCGCGAGGGCATCGAGTACGACGAGCGCATGGAGCTGCTCGAGGAGATCACCTGGCCGAAGCCCCTCGACGAGCTGCTCGCACAGGCGTACGAGGTGTTCGCCTCGAGCCAGCCGTGGATCCGCGACTTCGAGCTGTCGCCCAAGTCGGTCGTGCGCGACATGTACGAACGCGCGTGCTCGTTCGGCGAGTACGTCTCGCTGTACCAGCTCGCCCGCAGCGAGGGTCTCGTGCTGCGGTACCTGAGCGACGCGTTCCGCGCGATCCGCCAGACGGTTCCGGTCGATGCGCAGACCCCCGACCTGCTCGATCTCATCGCGTGGCTCGGCGAGGTCGTGCGTCAGGTCGACTCGAGTCTCGTCGACGAGTGGGAGCAGCTGATCAACCCGGCCGACGATCCCACGGCTCCGGTGGTTCCGCCCGCTCCGCCGTCGATCCTCACCAACCGGCGCGCGTTCGGCGTGCTCGTGCGCAACGAGATGTTCCGCCGCGTGCAGCTGGCCGCTCTCCAGCGCGACGACGAGCTCGTCGAACTCGATCCCGACGTCGACTGGCCCGCATCCCTCGACGCCTACTTCGACGAGCACGACGAGATCGGCACCGGGGGAGCGGCGCGCTCCTCGGCCCTCGTCGTCATCGACGAGTCGTCCGCTGCGGACGGCGTCTGGCGCGTCGAGCAGATCATCGACGACCCCGCCGGCGACCACGACTGGCGCATCCGCGCCGAGGTCGACCTCGCCGCCTCCGAGGAGGAGGGCACGGCGATCGTGCGCGTCACCGAGGTGATCCGCCTCTAACCCGCGGTTCCCCCGGTGGGGCGCCGACCGACGACGCGGCGGAGCACCAGACCGACCACGGCGACCACCACGGTCGTCACCAGTGGCGGCACGATGATCTCCGGCATGGTGGATGCCGAGACGAAGACGCGCGCACCGAAATCGGCCATACCCGGCAGATCACGGGCGAGCACTCGCGTCCCCGCGGCCGAGGACAGCGCCGTCGTCAGAGCCGGGACCAGCCACACCAGCACGAGTCCCACGAGGCCCGTCAGCACCCGCCCGATGGTCGAGACACCCGTCCAGACGATCGCAAGGCCGACGAGAACCGGGGAGACGTACGGCAGCACCGGCAGCAGGGCCTCGAACGGAGAGGTGTACGAGAACAACGGGAAGAGGAACGTCGCGAGCCACGATCCCCCCGCCGCGGCCCCGACCACCAGGCCGAGACCCGCGCCGGCGCGCGGCGCGGCGGCGAGGAGGACGCAGGCGACCCACGCCGTGAGCGCGGCCAGCACGGCCACGGCCGTCAGCAGCACCAGGTAGAGCACCGACTCGTCGCGGTCAACAGCTCTTGCTCAGCCTCAGAGAACGGGATGACCGTCGTGAGCTCCGGCATTTCCGTATACGGCAGACCCGCGCACATGACCATGCCGGCGCGCTCTACGAAGCCCTTCGCCTTCAAGCGGTCCTCCTCCGGGAGGGCGCTCAGGTCGGCCATGGTGTGCGAAATCATCGCCGTGCCGACGCCCACCTGACGGTTGAGTCGGGTGAGGAAGTCCACGCGGTCGACGATGCCGTTTCCGGCGCGCAGGGCGCGCCACAGCTCGTCCATGATGACGAAGTAGTGCCGTCGGGGTTCCAGGCCAGCGTCCGCGAGGACGTTGGCGATGTTCACCGTCGCGAAGCCGTTCGACCAGCACGCGAGCAGCGTGGCCGCGCGCAGATCGCCCTCAGCCTCACCGATCGCGGAAATGTCGTAGACCACCGGACGGTCGAGCGCCATGGGGTTCGTCGTGTGGTGCGAGAACACCCCGCCGAGGCGACCGCTACCGGTCGCCAGGGCGAGCAACGACGCTTCGAGGCCACGCGTAATCTCCTGGTACTTGTCGAAGTCGCCGCGGTCGACGGCCACCTGTCGCAGCTCCTCCGGGCCTTTCTGCACGACGGCCAGCAGATCACCGAGCACCGGGATGCCTTCCATGTTGCGATCGAGCACGCGGAGGGCCTGGTCGATGATCGACTCCTCGACGTCGGTCGGCGGCGACTTGCGCTGGATCGTCAGCAGGGACGACACCATCGCCAGGCGGCGACCGTGGGCGTCTTCCAGTACCTCGTTGGCTTTTTTCTGGAAACCGGCCTCGATGAGGCGCAGAGCGGCCTCCTTGGCCTCGCCGGGGTCGAGCACGTTGAGGTATCCGCGCCCGCGGCCGAGGGTGATGACCTGACCGCCGAGCGCGCGGATGACCTCCACGTAGTCGGGGCGCAGATCGCCCAGCACGAGGGGCTGCACGCCGTAGCCGGCGAGTCCCGACGCCATGCGAGCGATGACCGTCGACTTGCCGAGCCCGGGCTTACCGAGCACGAACACAGACGGGTTGCTGATGAGCTTCGCCCGCTGGAACCACGAAATCGGGTCGGCGCAGAGCGTCGCCCCCGTGTGAATGTGGCGACCCAGCGGCACGCCCACCATCGGCGTACCGGCGCCGATCGCGTACGGCCACAGGCCGCACGTCTGCACCGTCGTGCCGCGCCACTCCGGGACGGGCTGTAGGTACGTCGACGAACCGCCGCCGGGGCCGCTCCACCCGCGAGAGGTGAGCGACCCACCGGACGCGCCCGCGCCCGTGGCGGTGTTCTTGCGCCCGGTGCGGACGAAGACGAGCGCACCCACCACGACGAGCAGGATCAACCCGCCCAACGCGAGCAGCGCGATCAGATCAGGGCTCATCAGATTCCCTCCCTCAGCATCGCCGGGACAGCTACGTGCTTGGTCAGCACGAGCCCGAGGGGCAGAGCCGCGGCGAAGGCGCTGTCCTGTGACCCGCACACCGGGCGCAGCCGCAGCCGAGCGGTCGCGCCGAGGTTGTCGACCGCCGCGCGAGCGTCGGCCTCCTTGCTCGGGTCGATTACAGTCGCGGTCACGAGGATGCCGAAGTTGACCAGGCCCGCGCCCGATGCCTCCTCCGACTCCGTGGCCTGAGCCGAGCGCAGCGCGAGCGAGTCGCGCGCCGCCGGCTTCCGGCTGGACGTGGCCTTGAACTCCGCAGCTCGCACGTCCGCCTGGACGATCGCCGCCGCGCGAGAGGCGACGGCCGCGTTCGTGGATCAGGGGGTGGTCGTCGCCGTCGGGCACACGGACGCCTCCTACGACCAGGCCGCCGAAGCGTTCGATCGGGGAGCGTCCCTGCTGACCCACGCATTCAACGCAATGCCCGGCCTGGGACACCGTGCCCCCGGCCCCGTCGGTGCCGCTTTGTCTCGCGAGCACGTCGCCATCGAAGTTATCGCCGACGGAAACCATGTGCATCCGGTCATGGTGCGTACGTTGTTCGATGCCGCCGCATCTCGCGTGGTGCTTGTCACGGACGCCATGTCGGCCACCGGACTCGGCAACGGTCGCTATAGCCTGGGCGGCCTCGACGTCGACGTGAACGAGGGACAATCGACCCTCAGCGGAACCGACACCCTTGCGGGGTCCACACTGACCATGGCACATGCCGTACAGGTAGCCACCGCGGCAGGGGTCCCCGCGGAGCTCGCCCTGCGTGCAGCTACCGATACACCCGCCCGTGTCCTGGGGCTGCCCCTTGCCGCGGACATTGAGCTCGGGACGAGCTTGGCGGGTTTGAACTGTTTCCGTGACGGGGAACCGAATGCGTTCCACGCTTGATTGTCGACCAACCGGGGCGAGATTGAGGTGGCTTGGCCGCAATCACTTGTCGAGTGGATCCACCCTTAGGAAGGAAAGGGTGGGCTCGGAAGCCGGCATAGTCTCGTCTTAAGGAGACGTGTATGCCGCGACAGGGGAGGGGGCTCGCCCCACAGTCATGTACGCCGAGAGGGCGGCGCTCCTGATGAGAGGCGCGTTCCACGAGGTTCCTTCGCGGGACACCTTCCTTATCGCGCTGATGCGGATGCGGGCCGACTCGGGATCGGCGCGACTTTGGTGACGTGGAGGACGGGCGCGGCGTCTCCCTCTGGGGTCGATACGCTGTCGCGCATGCGAAAGGTTGCGGCCGTCTCAGCGGTCTTCGGCGTTCTTCTATTGGCGGGGTGCTCGGGCGGGGAGGCTTCGTCCGAGGGGGACTCTGCGTCAAAGTCCGCCTTGCCCGTCGCTTCGCCGTCATCGACGGTCGTGGCCGCAATGTCGATCGCAGACGTGCTCGACAAGACGGGCTGCGGCCGCCCCATCGATGCGGCGGCGAAGCCACCGGTCGAGAAGGCTGTTTCTTGCAAGATTGGCGCCGATGGCGACCTGGCGTTCCTCTGGGAGCTGCCGTCCGCTTCGGCCGCGAAAAGTTGGCTTGCTGGCGGCGGCATTGAGATTGGCACCACCGATGCGGTCTACATCGACGGAAATGTGATCATGCTGGCCACGGACGCTGCGACGTCGAAGGCATTCGCCAAGATCGGAGTCGCATATCCGTGAGATCAGGCGCCGTGGGAGCCCGCGGCGTTAGGTCAGAAAACTGACCTAACGTGTGACTATCAGTTTCCCTGATAGTCGCCACGTGAAGAGGGCAAGGGCTACCGGCGCGACCGCGCCGGCGGTGACGGATCCCTCAGTCGTCAGCTACCTGCAGGGTGTGACAGCCTAGGCCGATCACGCACAGCGCGGTCGGCCTAGTATGCCCACGTCAACGAAGACCACCGCGGCCTCGATCAATTTGCGACCGAATGTCCTCAGCCGCACGCCGCATTTCGGGATCCAATCGAGGGCTGACGCGGCTGCTACGCCAGCGCGTCAGGGCCACGCCCGCGACAAAAGCGACGGCGACAACTGCGAGGGCTCCCGACGTCATCGCCACAAGTAAACCGATCATTTGGGCTCCGATCATTAGTGGCGAGGCTCACGCCGCCGCATCCCTGACCCTACTCACGAGTCGCGATCGCGAGCCCAACCGCGCGATGCAAGCGAGACCGCGGCCCGGGACGCCAGGAACCGCCAACGGTCGTAGTCACCGATCATCTGGGACAGCTCGTTCAGGAACTCCGGTTCCTTCACACCGCCGCCGTAGATCGCCACGTTCGACGCGCTCCAGAGCTTGCGCATCCCGTCACGGCCCCACACCTGAACGCCCTGGGACCACGACTGCAGAATGGTCATCAACTGGTTCGCGGCGATCATGTCGTCACGGTCGCCCGGGTTCGTTCGCGTGAGGGGGCATCCCCCATCACGCCCGGCACGAGCGGGCGGCAGAGTTCAGAGCATTCGTCCGTTGCTCGCCGCGTGTGCCCCGAGCCACTGGCCACTGGGCTTGACGAGACGCCGTTGGGTCTCTCGATCGACACCGATAAAGCCGAACTTTGGTCGATAACCGAAAATCCACTCGAAGTTATCGAATGCGGACCACGCGATGTAACCTCGCACGTCGATTCCGTCGCGGAGGCAATTGCGGACACCTTCCAAGGCCGTCTGGACATAACGAACGCGTTGGAAGTCGTCCTCGGTGGCGAGGCCGTTCTCGGTGACGAGGACCGGGGTCTCGGCCACGCTCCACGCTTCGCGGATCGTCTGTTCGAGGGCGAAGGGGTAGATCTCTTCGCCGAGCTGGTTCTTCTCGACATCGTCGCCAGCGTGGACGAGCCCGTCGGGCCCGACAATTGAACGTCCGTACGTCTGGATGCCGACGAAGTCGTCACCACGCGACGCTTCCAGATAGCGGATGTTCGTGTTGATCCGGATCGTCTCCGCGCGCTCCTCGGATCCCCCCAGGCTCTGGATCGCACTGTTGGCAAGAGTCCAGCCCGCCGGCAGGTCCGGCAAGATGCCATGGATCGCCTCCACCGCAGCGCGGTGCGCGGCATGCTTCACGGCGAACGCCGCGTCGCCGGCGCTGAATTGGAAGGACGCGAATTTCTCTGGGTCGATTCCCAGACGGCGCGCAGCATTCGCGAACATCGGCTTGCCCGCCCGCGTGTGCGCCGACAGTTCCAGAATGCCGAGATTGTGGATCAGGTCCGCCAGGTTGGGCTCATTCATCGTGCAGACGGCGGACATCAGATGGCCCAGCTCGCGGGTAACGAACGCGGCGTAGGCGGCGAACAGGTCGACAGTCTCCGGGTTCTCCCACCCGCCGCGGGCGATGAGCCACGTCGGCGAGCTGAAGTGATGGTAGGTGACGATGGGCCGCAGGCCATGGCGGTGGCACGCCTCGAGCACCCGGCGATAGTGCTCGACCGCCTCGTGCGAGAAATCACCGGGGGCGGGTTCGATTCGCGACCACTCCACGGAGAACCGGTATGTGGTGAATCCGAGGCCGGCGATGAGCGCGATGTCGGATTCGAAGAGGGAGTAATGGTCGATGGCGCTACCGGAGGGCTCCGCGAAGACGGTCCCCTCGACGTTCTCCAGCAACCAGTAGTCGTTGGCCTGGTTGTTGCCTTCGACCTGATGCGCTGCGGTGGCGAGGCCCCACTGGAAACCTTCGGGAAAAGCGGTCATTTCTACTTTCGTCTCACGTGCGCTGGTGTCGCGGTCGCCTGCAGCCTGCGATGCTGCAGGCGACCGCCCGGCGCGGTTGGGTGTCGATTCCGTGTTTCTTCGCGGCGCCTCCGACAAGGGCGTGGCCTCGGGAGGGAGCGCCTACTTCACGCCCCGGATCGGGACGATGAGGATGGCGCCGACGACCGCGGCGGCGGCGCCGGCGAGGAAGAGCGCCGTGAAGTTCTGGGGATTGGTGGCGGATGCCCCGATCGACAGAAGGGCGGGAGCGACGGCTGTCACGAGCGTGGGTGGCAGGGCGTTCGCAAGATTCATGATGCCGAGGTCTTTGGCGGGGTTCTTCGCGTCGGGTAGGACGTCCATGACGAGGGCGTAGTCGACGGCGAAGTAGACGCCCTGTCCGATGCCGATCACCGCGACAGCGATGAGGAACATCGGGTAGGTCGTCGCCATCGCCGTCAGACCGAGGCCGATCGCGAACACGACCGCCGAGGCGATGACGAAGGGCTTACGGCGGCCGACGCGATCGGACACCTTCGCCAGCAGCGGGGCAAAGATCATCGACAGAGCGGTGCTGATGACGCCGGCGACGAGGATCGCGGTGCCCACCGTCGCCGGATCGATGTGGTGGACGATGATGAGGTAGAAGGCCTGATACGCGTTGACCGCCGCGACGCCCACGAAGATCATGAACCGGCTCCACCACGCCCATCCGTAGGCAGAATGGCGCACCGGGTTGACCCAGAACGTCGCGAGGAACTCACGGAGGAGGAACGGGGGTCGCTCCTGGCGTGCCAGGGCGACGTCGGAGATGGTGAACGCCAGCACGAGCACGGCCACAACCGACACTGCCGCGGGGAGGAAGATCATGGCGGCGAGGTTCGGCTGCATCAACTGGGCGAGGAAGATCCCCACGATCGCGCCGAGCGGCGAGCCCAGCCCCAGCATGGCCGAGGCGGGCCCACGGTGTTCGGCGGCGACCTGGTCGGGGACCAGGGCGGTCGCGCCGACGAGCGCCGACACCGCGCCGAGAGTGGTGATGATCCAGCCCAGGGTGAGCACGGGGACGTTCGAGGCGACGACGGTCACCACCGCGCCGAGGGCGAGCAGCGCCGCCCCGGCGAACAGGTAAGGCCGCCGGCGACCAATCTTGGCGAGAGTGCGGTCGCTGAGTCGACCGAAGACCGGGTAGCCGATCAACGAGAAGACGCTGCCGATACCGACGACGATCGAGAGCACCGTCGTTGCTCCCGCAGCGTCGATCGCGGCGGACTTGAGCGACAGGGTGAGTATCGCGTTGGACAGCAGGGTGCCGTTGACCGCAGCGACGGCGACGACGAGCGTGATCAGGAAGCCCAGGCTGGGCTTGCCGTCTCGGGCACGGGGCGACGTGCGGTGCACGGAGGTAACAATGCGTGACACGGTGTTCTCCTTCGAACGATGGGTGGTGCCAGGGGTGGTGTGGAACGTCAAACGGTGAGGCGGACGGAGGATGCGGCGGTGACCTCGTTCCTTCCGGGATGGAGGGTGAGGGTGAGGTCGGGGAGCACGAGCTCGGCCTCGACCCCGAAGGGCAGGACGACCTCGACGTCGACGACCTCGCCGCGGCGCTGCCATGTGCTCGTGATCTCGCCGAACGGGGTGTCAACCGCAGCCGAAACGCGGTCGAGGGGGGCCTCGATGTCCGGGGCGATGCGCGCGCGACGCCACCCCGCGGCGGCGGGCGCGACGCCCGCGAACCGTCGAACGAGGAAGTCGTCGACGCAGCCGAAGGCGTAGTGGTTCAGAGACATCTCCCGAACCGAACCGTCCGCGGCCACGGCATCCCAGGTCTCCCAGATGGTTGTCGCGCCGCGGTCGACCTCGTACAACCACGACGGCGCCCGGTCCTGCCAGAGCACCGCGCGCGCAAGGTCGCGGTGTCCTGCGTCCCAGAGCGCGTCGAGCAGATAGGGCATTGACAGGAAGCCGGTGTCGAGGTGGTCGCCACGGGCGTGCACCAGGTCGACGAGGCGACCGGCCGCCGCATCGCGCAGGTGGTCGGGGATCATGTCGAGCCCGAGGGCCAAGGCGTACATGCCCTGCAGCTCGACGGGGAGCGACGCGTCGGCGCCGACGTACTCGCGGGCGAAGGCGTCGCGCACCTCGTCGGCGCGCGACGCGTACTCCTGGCTCTCGTTCGCGCGACCGAGCACGGCGGCGATGCGCGAGGCGAGGGTAAGGGTGTGCGCCTGGAACATCGGGGCCGCCAACTCGGAGGTGAGGGCCGGAGCGATGCCGATGGCCTCGTGGGTGGGCTTGCCCTCCATGGTCGAGGGCGTCAGCCAGTCGCCGAAGTGCTCACCCGTGTTGTACAGCAGTCGCTGGCGTTCGCGTCGCTCGGCCGAGAGCTCCGCGCCGGCGAGAGCGGGCGGGACTTCGGCGGCAGCCGTCGCGGTCTGGAAGGCGATCCACCCCTGGATCGCCGGGTAGTTGTCCTCGAGGATGCGCACGTCTCCGGTGCGCTCGTACAGCGTCCACGGCACGATCGCGATGGCATCGCTCCAGCCGGCCGCGGCGACGATTGACCCGAAGCCCGAGGCGGTGGTGATGGCTTCGTCATCGAATGCCGACCGGGGGGAGAAGATTGGCACCCGCCCGTCGGGAAGCTGATCGGCCCGCAGGTTCTCGAGCCAGCGGGTCACGAACGGCGTCACTCGCGCGATGTTGGTCGCAGCGGCGACGAAGACCTGCATGTCGCCCGTCCAGCCGGCGCGTTCGCGCTGGGGGCAGTCGGTGGGGATCGACAGGAAGTTGCCACGCTGGCTCCACACGACGTTCTCGTGCAGGCGGTTCAGGCGCGGGTCGGACGTCTCGAAACGACCCGTATATTCCAAGTCGCTCGAGATGACGATGGCCGAGACGTCGTCGGCGATGAGGGCGTCCAGCCCGCGGATGCGGGCGTAGCGGAAGCCGTGGAATGTGAACTCCGGTTCCCACTCGACCGCGCGCCCGTCGGAGACGTACACGTCGGTCTGCTCCTTGTTGATGCCGGAGATGTTGACGAACCAGTCGCCCTGGGCATCGAGCGTTTCGGTGTGCTCGATCGTGATCTCGCATCCCGGTGCCAGCGCCGGGATGCGCAGGCGCACGCGCCCCGCGATGACCTGCCCGAAGTCGACGACCACACCGTCGTTCGTCCTCGTGACCGACCGGGCGGGCAGTTCCATCACTCGGCGGACCGGCTCTCCCGAGAACGCGACGAGAGGGCTGAGTTCGCCCTCCCGCACCGCGACCGGTGCCCATCCGGAATCGTCGAATGTGGTCGAGGTCCACTGCTGCGCGCGGCGGGCGTCGTAGCGCTCGCCGACGAAGATGTCGGCGTAGGTCCACGGGCCCTCCGCGCTGATGGCACCCGTTCCGGCGCGCACGATCTCGGTGCGCCCATCGGGCATCGTCAGGTGGAGCTCCCAGGTCACGGCGGTGCGGTCGCCGAACTGCGCACTCGAACCGGTGAGTCCGATGCGGCCCGCCCACCAGCCGTCGGCGAGGGCGATGGCCAGGACGGTCGGTCCGCCCTGCAGGTGTTCGGTGACGTCGTAGGTCTGCACGCTCATGCGGTGCCGGTAGCTGTCGAACCCCGGGGCCAGTGCCTCGTCGCCCACGCGCTCGCCGCCGAGCCACGCCGAGTAGACGCCGCGTGCCGTCACCATCAAGCGAGCTCGAACGGGTGCCTCCGTCAACGCGATGCGCTGCCGCACGAGCTGGACGGGGCGCAGTCGCTCGGACGGGTCGGTTGTGGGTCCAGATCCTCGGATCCAGTCCATGAGCGACCAGCGCTCCAGCTCGGTCGGCGACTGCGCGGGCTCGATCCAGGGGGCTTCCCACCGGGACAGATCGGGCGCGGTTCCGAAGTGGGACTCCTCGCGCAGCTCGCCGTACGCGGACCAGCTCGTGACGCGCCAGGTGTAGTCCTCCAGTGGACGGAGCGGGCGCCCGGCGTAGGGGATCAGGGCGCCGGCGCCGTCGGGGACGCGTCCGGTATCCCAGACGGTGATGCCGGCCCGATCGACGACCTCGATGCGGTAGGCGGTCTGTGCGTGGTCGGCGACCCACGAGAAGCGCGGCTCCGGGGAGGCGACCGCAAGAGGGCGCCGTTCGTGCTCGACGCGGAGATCGCGGCAGCGCTGCTCGCTCATCGGGTGCTCCTTCGCTCGCGTCGCACAGATCTGCGGCGCAGGGCGAGCGTACGACGTGAAAACCTTACATGCAAGCTTTTCGCGAAAGTTTCGTCACGTACGCTTCTTCCGTGGTCGCACGAGGGACGAAACGGGGCTCGTACGCGGTCGGCCGGGAGCGGCGCGAACGCATCCTCGCCGTCGCGTCGCAGAGATTCTTCGAGGCTGGCTACTCGCAGACCTCTCTCGCCGAGGTGGCGCGCGCGGTTGGCATCACGACGCCGGGGCTGACGCACCACTTCCCGACGAAGCAGCACCTGCTCCTCGCGATCGTCGAGCACCGGCTCGACGTCGCCCAGGGGATGGCGGATGCCGCGAGCGGCGAGCCCGATGGCATCCGGACCATTCAGCTGCTCCAGTCGATCTCGGACACGATCGCCTCGGACCCGGCGCTGATCACCTTGTTCGTGCTCGTCTCAGCCGAGACGGCCGACCCCTCCAGCCCCGTGCACGCCCTCTTCGCGCAGCGGTACGAGCGCGCCGTGGAGGACATCGCTTCCAGCTTCGAGGCGGAGGCGCGAGCCGGGGCCATCCGTTCCGACCTCGACTACCGCGCTCTCGCGCGCGAGTGCATCGCGGTCAGCGACGGTCTGCAGCTGCAGTGGGTGGTGGCGGGCGGGGGGATAGATCTCTCCGGTCTCATCCGAGCGCATCTGGACCGAGTGTCTCGTCTGATTGCGATCGACTGAGACGGCCGCGCCACAGGCGCCGCGACATCCGCGCCACGCCCGCGGAGCTCCGTGACGTGCTGACGAAACAGCGAGAGACAGAGGGATGACGTGAACGATCTGATGGACGACCTCGACACGCCCGTGGTGCTGGTGGATCACGGCCGGATGCTCTCCAACATCGCGAGGATGCACGAGCAGTTGTGCGCTCGGGGAGTCGTGGTACGACCGCACGTGAAGACGCACAAGATCCCGCAGATCGCTCGACTTCAACGTGATGCCGGGGCGCGGGGTATCACGGTCGCCACGATCGGTGAGGCCGAGGTGTTCGCGGACCACGGTTTCGACGACATCTTCATCGCGTATCCGCTGTGGATCACCGCGCGCGCCGCGGTGAGGCTGAGGGCGATCAGTGCGCGGGCCAAGGTCATGTTCGGCGTCGACTCGGCGGAAGGCATCGCTGCGGCGGCAGCCCACCTCGCGTCGGCCGCGCGAGACGTGTCGGTCATGATCGAGGTCGACAGTGGGCACCACCGCAGCGGAGTGCGTCCCGCCGACGTCGGAAGCATCGCGTCGGCCGCCCGTTCGCGCGGGCTGGACGTGGCGGGCGTGTTCACGTTCCCCGGGCACAGTTACGCCCCGGGGCACGCGGAGGAAGCGGCGCGGCAGGAACGAGAGGCTCTCGCGGAGGCGGCGCGCTCCCTCGCGGATGCCGGCTGGGTCGACGTCTGGATCAGCGGCGGCTCGACTCCCAGCGTACTCGCGACACCCGCCGGTGCCGTGTCGGAGTTGCGGCCGGGAGTGTATGTCTTCGGCGACGCGCAGCAGGTCGAGCTCGGTCACCACGCCCTGGACGAGGTCGCCCTCACCGTCCTGAGTACGGTGGTCAGTCGCTCCGAGGACGGTGACCAGCGGCGGGTGATCCTCGACGCGGGGAGCAAGATCCTCGGGAGCGACAGGCCCGCCTACGTCAGCGGGTTCGGCCGGATCCTTGAGCACCCCGCCGCGCGCATCGCGGCACTCTCCGAGCATCACGCCACCGTCGTTTTCCCCGATGACGTCGCCCTGCCTGAGCTCGGCTCGCGCCTTCGCGTCATCCCCAACCATGTATGCCTCGTCCCCAACCTCGTCGACGAGGTCGTCGTCGTCCGCGATGGCGCTGTCGGAGAGCGGTGGCCGGTCGCGGCGCGCGGGCGGAACGGCTGACGGGCGCCCGCGCTTTCGCTCGCCGCTCCGTCGTGATCGGCTGATTGCGCGGGCGCGCTCACGATCGCGTCCGGCGTCTCCGCGTCCACGCTCCGTGCAGGCGCAGCAACTGCGGCACCACGACGTACACCGCGAGCGGGACGACGGCGAGGGTGAGAACGAACGTCCGGAGCACCGGATGCCAGCCTTCGGCGAACGGCTCGAGAGCGAGGGAGCCGAGCGTCACCAGGGGAAAGATCGCGCACCAGGTCAGAAAGGCCCGGGCGTGGATGCCGGGCGGAGGGCCGCTCATACCGCGTTACCGAAGGCGCGGCGGAGGAACGCGACGGCGGGATCCATGACGATCGCGCTGTCGTCGAGGCCCGACCAGATGTGTCCGACCCCGGGGACGAGCTGCAGCTCGACGTCGACCCCCGCCTCGCGCAGTGCGGCGGCGAAGCGCTCGCTGTGGTGGTGGGGGATCGCGCGGTCGTCGAGGCCGTGCGCCAGGAGGAAGGGTGGCGCCCCCGCGTGAACGTGATGCAGGGGGCTCGCCGCGCGAGCGGCATCCGGCTCCTCCGACGGGTCGACGCCGAGGAGGCGGGCTTCCCGGCTCGGCGGGCCGGCCGGGGTGGGTGCCGGCGGCACGTCCGCGAGGTCGCTGGGGCCGTACCAGTCCACCGCGGCTCGAATCCCGGCGTCGGGTTCGAGAGCGAGCAGGGCCGCGAGATGGCCGCCGGCCGACTCGCCCCACACCGCCACTGCGTGTGGGTCGAGATCGTATTCCGCGGCGTGATCGTCCAGCCACCGGCGTGCGGCCCGGGCGTCCTCAAGCGGCGCGGGGAAGGGGGCCTCGCTCGACAGGCGGTAGTCGACGGATGCCACGGCCCATCCCTCGTTCACCAGTCGGCCGAAGGTCTCGTCCGGCGGGAAGAAGCAGAACGCCCTTCGGCTCCCCACCATCCACCCTCCGCCGTGCAGGAACAGCACGACGGGAGACGGGCCGGTCTCGGCGGGGCGGTGCAGGTCGAGCACGAGCGGCCGGAAGCCCGGGACGCTCGCGTAGACAACTTCACGATCGATGCGGGCGGAATCGCATGTCATGGGCGTCAGTCGAAGAGCGCGTAGTCCGCGACGAAGTTGACGTCGTGACGGGCGCCCTCGGCCGCCATGACCGAGAAGTCGGGGATGTGGAACGCGTCGGGCTCCGGGATGCCCGCGGTGTCGGTCGGTCGGCCGACGGCGCGGAAAAAGTCGCTGAACCCGCCCGAGGTCACGCCGAAGATCTTGCCCGTCTGCTCGATGCGGTACGAGTGGATGGTGTTCTTCGGCACGTAGCCGAAGTGCCCGGCCTCGAGGACGCGGGTCTCGCGGTGACCGTTCTGATCGTCGACCCACAGGCGGATCGCGCCCTCGAGCACGAAGAAGGTCTCGTGGGTGAGGGCATGGAAATGCGGGGGGACGGGTCGACCGGGACGCCCCTCGGTGAGGAAGGCGTCGAACTCGCGGCTCGTCTGCGGAGCGGTCGCCAGCAGCGTGAACAGCTGGTCGAACATGACGAGCTTGTCGCCGTCGGCTTCGCCGAGGAAGTAGGGGGCGGGGCCGGCGGGAAGGGCGCTGTGCGACATGGGGAACCTCCGGGTACGTCGTCGGACCCTTCCCACTCTGCGCGCGGCGGCCGCGCCGAGCCAGTACGTTTTCGTGAAGGAGCGTGAGGCATCGTCTAACACTGGACGGCTGTGGATGTCATGTACGGGGTCGCGGTGTGTGCCGTCGTCTAACGTGGGCGGATGGAGATCTCGTCGCCTGCCCTGCGCTACTTCGCGGTGCTCGCCGAGGAGTTGCACTTCACCCGGGCGGCGCAGCGGCTGCGCATCAGCCCGCCCTCGCTGAGTCAGCAGATCTCGCGTCTGGAGAAGCAGGTCGGACGCCAGCTGTTCTTGCGCACGCCCCGGGCGGTGGAGTTGACGACCGCGGGGCGCGAGCTGGTGCCCCTTGCGCTCCAGGCGGTCGCCGCGCACGAGGCGGTCGCGCGGTGGGCGCGCGCGTCGACCGCGACACCGCCGCTCCAGGTGGGAATCGTGGCGACGGGCGCGGGGGCGCTGACCAGCGACATCATCGCCGAGACGCTACGACGTCTGCCCGACGTGCGCGTCGAGCTGAGGCGGCTCGGATTCATGGACGTCGAGCGGGCACTCATCGACGGAACCGTCGACCTGGTGCTCTCGCTCGGGCCGGCCCCGGCGGATCCGCGGGTGGATAGTACGACGCTCCTCGTGGAGCCGCGCGTGCTCGTCGTGCGCGAGGAACACCCGCTCGCCTCCCGCGACTCCGTGTCGATTGACGAGACGAACGGTCTCGATTTCGTGGTGCCCGTCGAAGCGCACAACGCTGCGCGCGCCTGGTGGCTCGTCGACCCTCGTCCGGACGGATCGACGCCGAGGGTCGTCGGCGTCGCTGACGGTGTGGAGGGGCTTATGGACTTCTGCGTCGCGGGGGTCGGTGTCAACATCGCTACCGCCTCGGCGGCGACCCATTACGGCCGGGCTGGCCTCGCCTATGTCGAGATCGACGACATCGCCCCGGCCGAGGTGCTCGCCATTCGGGCGGCGGAGCCCTCGCGACCCGAAGCGCTCGCGGTGGTCGCGATTGCGGAGGCGCTGGCCCGGCGCCGTACCGCCGTCGCGGACTGACGCCGCGTCGTGCTTCGTCGGCTCCGGCCCGGGGGCGGCTGCGGCCGTCAGTCCCGCAGGAAGGGCGGCACGATGCGCGGCGGCTGCGCCTCCAGCGTTTGTCGTTGGACGTCTCGGAAGCGAGCCGGAGATTTCCCCGTGTTGACGAGGGCGAAGTGGGCGGCGACGAACCACTCGGCAGCCTCGGCCGAAAGGCTTATGGACGTGGCCACGCCCGATGACCTCAGCACGAGCCCGGGCGTCGGCGCTGTGGTCACGCACAGCCTGGCGGGGTGATCGCTCTGCACGCCCTGGACGGCATCCCTAGCGAATGGCGGCGTTGCTCGACAGACCTCAGGCGCGTTCGCGGCGTGGTCCAACGCCGTTGAGGAAGTGCCTGGCGACCTCGCCGCCGCAGCCGACGAGCTGGCGAAGTCGGCACAGACCTACCGCGGCCACACGAAGCCC
This sequence comes from Microbacterium sp. BH-3-3-3, assembly GCF_007679045.1. GTDB lineage: Bacteria > Actinomycetota > Actinomycetes > Actinomycetales > Microbacteriaceae > Microbacterium > Microbacterium algihabitans. The sequence goes on from NZ_VEFS01000002.1 coordinate 393,676, forward strand.
CAGAAGGCGGGGCGCGTGTCTGCCGGCGGCGCGGCGATGCTGCTCGCGAGCGCCATGCGTGGCGGTCAGGGAACGGCAGCGCAAGCGGCCATACTCCGACAGCTCGCCAACCTCACCGGGGCCGTTTACGACGCCGCCAAGGCCGCAGGACAGGCACGCCACGCCCAGGCCCTCGCCACCGACGTTCGGGAGCGACTGCGCCGCGTCCACGACGCCTTGCCGGCACCCGCGAAGACCGCGACCGCCACGGCCACGCCGGCCCCCGCTCCGCGTCACGCGACGTCGGCGGATATCAACGACATGGCCCGCGACATGCTCGACAAGATCAACCGCGCCGGGGAGAACCGTCGCAAGGGACCGGGCTCGCCGCTCCCGTCGACGATCGAGCCGGCGCCGCCCCGCACGACCGCAACCCCGAGCCCTGACCGAGGCGCGGAACGATGAGAGGAGCACGTCATGGCCGATGAGAGCGACGGCATCTCCGAAGCGTTCGAGGGGCAGCTCCGCGTCGCGATGACCGCCGCCGGCCGCGTGGGCGAAATCATCGCCCGACAGCGCGAGGAAGCAGCTCGGCGCGCCCAGGCCGAGAGCACCCAGCAAGCCCGCGAGCTGGCATCCCGGATGCAGGCCGAACGGCAGTCCACGCGCGTTGAGCTCAGCGGCGTCTACCGGAATGACTGGTGGAATCGTGCGACCCCCGAGCAGATCGGCGCGACGTTGGCCACGGCACGCGCCTGGCGCCACGAGGAGCCCGAGGCAGCGCGCGCCGAGGCGCACATGCGCGACGAGCTGCGCACCCGCTACGGCGTCGACATCGACGCAGCCGGCGGCGACCCTCGGGCCGTGCAAGCAGCCGTCGACGCGGAGCTGCTGCGCCGGCAGTCCGAGTCAGTGCGGCAGCGTGGTACGGGTGAGGAAGCCGAGGCGGCGTTACTGATGCGTGAAGCCGACCGCGCGGATCGCCAGACCGGAGGCGCTGACCGGCGCGCCGAGAACGTGTTTGAGGCCTCTGAACAGCCGATCCAAGCCCATGTTGAGGCTTCGCGCCACGTTCGCGCGGCTCAGCCTGCACGCGCCGTGGCCCCTCCCAGGTATGACTCAGCACGACGCCGAGCAAACGACGCACGCAACCTCGAGGGCAAGGGGATCGAACACGAGGCCATAATCGCAAAAATGCATGCGGACACAGGCAATGCCAAACCAGCGACAGAGGCAGTCAAGGGCGCATCCGAGAACGGCAAGGGGTCACGACGAGCGCGACCTGCATCAATTCAAGTGCAACGCCCCGGGCTCGGGCGCTGAAAAGATACCTGACTATCGATTGCGCCGCCCGTGTTTCGGCGCGTCAGGCTGCGCCTTAGAGCAGCTCCCGTTGGTCCTGGGAGCGCGCTAAGCGACCAAGCTCGATATGAGGGAGAAAAACCCGTGTGACGGGGAGAAGCTGACTAGACGCGGATCTCCGAGAAGGTCTCCGCCACCCAGTCGGCGATATAACCCGCGACGTAGGGCATGTTGTCAATGGAGATGTGCTCCGTGCCGCCCTCAGGCTCACTGAAAATGCGTAGTTCGAGCTTCGAGGAGTTGACGGCTTGCGCGGCGGTGAGTTCGGCGTATCTAACGTTGATCTGTCGGTCATTCGCGCCGTGCGTGATAAGAAACGGAGTCGTGATTTTCTCGGCGACCCCGTTCAGGTGCATGTCCTTGGTGACTCGAAGAAAGTCGTCAATGTTGTCAACGCCCCAAACCCAGAACACATGTTCCCAGTAGTGCGGAACCGGATTCTCGCCCTCGCGGCGCCGTCGGCCCTGTTGCACCTCGGCCCAATCGTGGTTTGCTCCCCACGCGACGACAAGCTTAAGACGCTTCTCGAACGCAGCAGCACGGGGCGCGTAATAGCCGCCCAACGACCAACCGACGATACCGATCTGCGCGGCGTCCACGTCGTCGCGCGTCTCGAGATAGTCGATGCAGGCCGATGCCCACGTCTCTGTGTCATGGCGAGCTGTGAGACCGCGCAGCCGAAGCGCTTCCCCGGACCCCGGCGTGTCGACCATGAGGGTGGAGATACCGCGCCGCGCGAGCATCTGAGGGAAGCCCGAGTAGTACATCATCTCCTTCGTGGAGTCGAGCCCGTTCCACTGAATAATCACGGGGGCGGGGGCGAGGTCAGACGTCTCTGCTGCATAAAAATAGGCCGGCAACGAGACGTCTTCGTACGGAATCTCCACGCGGGTGAGAGGCACGTCGCTGAGGGAGACATGTCGCTCCAGCAGATCCATCGACTTCTGATATGCAGCGGTTCGTCCCGACCACGTGGGGGACTGAAGGCGCTCCGCCTGGGACGTGTAAAGCGATGACCTATACAGCTTGTCGCCCGCACCGATCCTGCGCCCCCGCTCAATATCACCCTCGGCGGAGGTTGTAAGACGGTCAGCGACAGCCGACCACATCATGCTCGCCAAGTTATTGCGAGGCGTTGATCTCGCTGACACGGCAGCCGTCGCAGAGGTCCTCCGCATGTATGACCTCAAGCGCATCGGGCACACCACCTCACAGGTTGAACAGGCCTACGGTGCCGGGCAGCTCTTCCACCACACTCCGCCGGAGGGCCGCGCTGAGCGGGATCGAATGCTGGACGAGACGTCTTTCCTGCAAGACATGGTCGGGGACGGCTCGCCCCGCGAGATCGTCGCTCAGCTGGTTGAGATGGGGGAGGACAGGCTGGCGCCAGCGGGACGCTAATCCTCGGCGAGCACTCCTTCTGAATGCATTCGCTCTCGAGGCGGCGTTCGGGGCAAGCGTCATCGGCCCTGGTGGCAAGGCCGGACTTTTCGCAGCCCCGAACCGATCGCCGCTCGGATGACGGCGACGTGGTCTCGGTCGCGAAGCGGTGTGCGCACGCGGGGAGACCCGGAAAGAAACTGTCGTGCTCCAACCTGTCGGTGGATTCGCTAGATTCGTAGGAACAACGAGGGGCCCCAGATCCAGTCGTCCGGCTGGAATTCTGGGGCCTTTCTCTGATCCCGTCGCCCGTTTAGGTTGCAACTTGGCGTACGTCGGGAAACAACCCATCTGGCGGTTCAACGTAGGCTCGCCGCATGACAGCTGACCTGGGTCCTCACGAGCCAGAGTCCAGGGCCCGGCGGTTGCCGAGGTTGTGGTGGCTGTTCGTCGCTATCGGTTTGGTTGTTGGCGGCATTGGGGGTTTTGTAATCCCGCCGCCCTACCCGGACGGGCAGTGGTGGGGGGCTTTTCTGACATCTGCCGGCTTCGGCGGCAGCCTGGCCGTGGTCGGTGCTGGCATCGCGGCTACCATCGCTTTTTACAACTCTCGCAGCGATCGCCAGCAGAAGCAGGATGCTGACGCGCTTTCTCAGTGGTGGAGCCGCTTCACGTGGGCCTGTGAGAAGGCCGTCAGCACGAAACGTGGCGAGTCGGAGATGGGTCTATCGGTACTCAAAGCATTGATAGATGCGCCTTGGGCTCGAGACGAGGATAATGAGATGGCAATCGGAGTGGCTAACGTCATCAACGACGCCATGAACCCCACACCGAACAAAAGGTGGTGGCAGCGATGAGCGGATACAGCGAACAGTCGCAGAAGCTCGCGGAGGAGCTGGCCGAGAAGGCAGCGAACAATCTCCGCCGATCCGGCCGTACCGTTGAGCGCAGCGCAACGACCGGGCGCTATGTTGTCGGCGACAAAAGTGTCGGTAGCACAGTCGTTCGCAAGCACGGCGGGCTGGGTGGTGCGATCACCCGCCGCAATGGGTAGCCCTGCGCTCTAGTCGCCTTTCAAGTGCCTCTCGCGGGGTATCAAGTTGCGCCAGATGTGGCGCTTGAGTCCGCCCTTCAGCTGGGCAGGAGCTCGAACCCATCGGTCGACACGAGCTTCAGCTTCGGTCCGGAAAGCTTGGACTTTACGTGTAGAACGATGAAGTTCAGGCGCCCGTTGGTGAATCCTTCGGCCACGAAGGTGACACGGCCGCGCGTCGTGTCCAGGGTGATCTCGCATGGAGGAGCGCTGCCGGTTTGCAGGCTCAGAAGCGCTGATAGCTCGGGATACGTGGTCTGGCCGATAGTTCGCCGAAGCATGGAGGTCAGGCGGCCGTAACGGTTCTGGAAGCGAGCCGATTCGAACGTCTGCGTGCCGATTACTTCGACGCTTCCCCCCGGCTTCGGAAACCTGCTGGCTGCGACGACAACCACCTCAGCCGGCCAGTCGAGCACCGGGCGCCACATGTTCTCGGTGGTCGCGATGACGTACCGGCCGCCGTCGAGCGAGTGGTCGTTGACCTTGATCGGTTCGTCCTTGCCGAGCAGTGCGGCCTTCGCGTCCCACGAGTATCCCGGCGCCTCGGCGATGAAGCCGGGACAGCGGTCCGACACGACGAGGTGATCCTCCGACAGGAGCGACGCCTGCGTGGCGATGCCGTACGAGACGTTGTTGAGCCCGCCGGCGGTGGGGATGCCGAGCAGGTTCAGCTCGCGTAGAAAGTGCAGCGCCGCGGGGTCGACGATCACGAGCTCCAGGCGGAGGGCGGTGTCGTACGGCGTATGCGGCTGAGGCGGTCTGCGACCTCGCGGCCATCGAGGTACTTGTCGCCGATGTCCGTGAGGCCGGCCCGCTGCAGTAAGCGCTCCTTCTCATCCCGGGAGTCGAAGCACACGGCAAAGCAGAACTCGGAGTCGGTGGCGCGCTTGAAGCGGCCGGCTCTGTTCGCCCCATGTGTCGCTAAACTGACATAAGATCCATTATCGGCGTTGCCGTCTAGCGGCGCATTGCTAGTGCGTCTGCTGGATTGAGACGCTCGAGCTGAGGCGAGCGATGAACGGCCCCTCCAGGCAGGAGGGGCCGTTCATCCGCAAGTGAGCTCGGGGCTGTACCGAAGGCTCGATACCGACCTCGAACGATAACTATTTCTCGGCGTCCGCCTCAGAGGACGCATCATCCTGCGGCAAACCTCGTTCGGCCACTGCGCGGCGTGCCCAGAATAGAAGCGTCCCGGCGGCAATCCCGGTGAGGATCGCCGGCACCCACCATCCCGCGCCGGCGAATGCGATCGTCGCGGCGCCTAGAGGGATTACGCCAGCGATGTAGATGATCGATGCCTTGTCCATAGTCACAAAACGTTTGTCGTTGTCGACGTTGAACTATTCATACTTGAAGCGCAGGTCGATGGTGCAACGAGATCAACCTTTGTTTCGCCTTTCATTAATCAAGAGCACCGCTATTAGTACGATGGCCGCTACCATTCCGAGCAGCCCAAATGCCCAGGTTGGCCAGCCGAGAAGGCGGTTTGCACCGACTTCCGGGCCGCTTGCATCGCCGATGTTCGCGAAGAATATGAAAGCGCATAGCGCGCCGAGCAGTCCGAAGATGACCACCCCGCCCATAGTGTTTGACTTCATTTTTTCCTTATGTAAATTGTCCGACAACGCCGTACGCGACACCGGTAGAGAGAGCAAGGCATCCAGCCCCGGCGATCAAGCCGAGACCACCGGTCAACCCGGCAGTTACACCTGCACAGATTACGCCCGTTAGCGTGCCTACAATCAGACCGGTCGCTTCCCCAGCTATCTGTTGTGGGTCGCCACTGTGGAGGGCTGCGGCCGCTCCCCCGATGTCCCGTATCAACCCGAGGATGTCGAAGTAGCCAAGCCCGGCGTTCCCCGACGGATCAGTTATGTTTATCGGGTTTCCGCTGGCGTAGCCGTACGGGTTCTTTTCTTGGCCCGTCAGATCCATCTGCGTGAAGCGGGCCTGGCTAGCGTCGTAGTATCGCGAGCCAAATTTGTAAAACCCGCCGCCGAGGGACAGCTCGCCGATGTAGCGGAGTTGGTTTTCTGCGATGCGGGCGTTGGGTCCGGTGGCGCGTTCTTCGCCGTCGGGGCTGTAGCTGTAGCCGCCGAGGTAGCCGCCGCCGCTGTTGAATATGCCGACGACGGATCCGAGGTGGTCGGTGACGTAGTAGAACCGCTTGTTGTCGATGCTCTTGTACGACAGTGCCGCCCCTTCGGGGGTGCGGGTGTACCCCTGGTCGGTGGTCGATCCGTCGCTTCGGCGCATAAGCCCACCGGCTCCGTTGTCGAAGTTAAGGCCGGTGCCGTCGCCGTAGCGTTCGGTGTTGCCGACGGCGAAGTTGGTGTTCGCAACGCCTCCGAGGTAGCGCGTCTGGCTGCGGACACCGTAGCTGGAGGCGAAGCCTGACCCGTCGCGGGTCTGGTTGCCGGCGGCGTCGTAGGTCCAGGTCATGGTGTCGCCGGTGGCGGCGACGAGCTGGTTGGCGGCGTTGTAGGTGAAGTTCTTGTTCCCTGTGATGCCCGTGGACCCGGTGCGGGCCATGGAGGTGCGGTTGCCGTTGGCGTCGAAGGTGTATGCCCAGGACGCTGAGGTGGTCGACCCGGTCTTCTCGGTCGCGTTTGTCAGTCGGTTGCGGGAGTCGTACGCGTAGGTGGAGACGGCGCCGTCGGTGATGCCCTGCTCTTTGTAGGAGGTGCGGGTCTGCACGTTGGCGCGGTCATCGCTGGTGCCGGGCTTGGCGTAGCTGTAGCCGATGTCGACGACAGTGGTGCCGGCCCAGGTTTTCGCGGTGATGCGTCCGGGGCGGCTGCCTGCGTCGCGCGCGGTTTCGATGGTGGCGTTGCCAGGCAGGATGCGCTTGGTCTCTGCTCCGTTGACGTCGTATTCGAAGAGGATGCAGCCGGAGTCATCCGGGTTCGGCGCCGTGCAGTTGGCGGCTCCGCCTTGGAGGACGGTGGTGAGCTGGTTGGCGGCGTCGTAGTTGTAACGCACCTGACCTGAGGCGTCGAGGTAGCTGGTGATGTTGCCGACCTTGTCGTACGTGTACGTCGATTTCACGCCTGAGCGGGGCCCGGTTTCCTCGAGCAGACGGCCCTGGGTGTCGTAGGTGAAGGTGCGTGCCCCGCCGGCGGAGTCGGTGCGGGACTTTTCGAGCCCGTTGTCGTAGTACTCCATGGCGACGTTGGCGGTGTTGTGGAACGTCGTCAGCAGGGTCTTGTCGCGCACGTCGTACTGGTAAGAGGTGGTGTAACCGTTGCCGTCGGTGACGTATGCCACACGCCCGAGCGAGTCGTACGTGTACGCGGTCTCCCCCATCGGTGCCGGCGGGGTGACCTTTCGTAGATCGCCCTTGTTGTCGTAGAGGTAGCTGGTGACGTTGCCGTTGCCGTCCTTCGTGGTGCAGACCTGGCCGGCGAAGCCGCCGCAGGTGCCGTAGGTCTTCTCGAACTCCACCACGGGGTTGCTGCCGCTGGTGTCGGACTGCTTGGTTGGGTTGCCTGCGCTGTCGTACTCGTACTGCTTCTTGTTGCCCGCGTCATCTGTGGAGCACTTGGGCTGGAACGCCGTCCCCGTGTCGGGGGCGGAGCAGTTGGTGCCGATGGCGTACTGCGCCGCCGCGGCCGCGCCGGTAGGAAGCTGAGCTCCGGTGCGGTTGTTCGACCCGTCGTACGTGTACGTGGTCTGACCGGTGCCGAAGGCATCGGTGGTGGTGGCAATGTCGTTGTTTGCTGTCCAAGACTGCGACCGCCCGCGTCCGAGCGCGTCCTTGGTGTTGGTCACCTTGCCGGTGTTGTCGTAGGCGTAGGCGGATGCGTTCCCGTTGGCATCCGTCACTACCGTTCGACCGAACGAGTAGGCGAAGGTGGTGTCGATGCCCGGCTGTTGCGCGACCTTCGTCACACGGTGTGAGGAGTCGTACGTGAACGTCACCGTCGTCGTTGCCCCGGCGGCCCCTGCGACGGGGAACACCATGGTGGAGATGCGGCCGGTGGCGTTGCTGCAGTACCGAGCGGGTGGTCGCCGCCGTCTGCACGATCGCGACGACCTGAACGATCACGAGCCCGCCCAGCGCGGCGAATGATCGGGCCAGGCCCGGACGCGACCGGCGCGCGCGGGCGATGATCCCGGCGAAGACGCCCCCGACGACGAGCAGCACGATGATCGTCGTGATCGCGTACTGACTGTAGGGCAGCATCACGAAGGGCCCGACCTTCGCGGGATCCTGCCCCTCGCCCAGGTTCTGCAGCGGCAGGAACGGCCCGGTCAGCAACCAGGGCAGCAGACCCGCCACGCCGCCCGCCGCCCCAGCAGCACGAACCACGCAGTGCCCGTTCGTCGGCGCAGGTCGGTGTCGTCGTCCATGAGGCCCCCGTCTCGGTCGATGCTCCGACGCTATCGGAGCGACGCGGGCGCATCGTGTCGCCGAGCCGTCGCCGCCACCTGGCACGCGCGGCGGCGGCCTTCTCCACAGTGGGCGATCGGGTGCATTCGTGCACAGTCTCACGACAGCTGCCCGCGGGCAGCCCGCACCGTGATCTACAGTCGGGGCATCTCATCGTGAAAGGACCGGGCCATGGAGACGATCCCCCTGCTGTCGACAGCGATCGGATTGCTCGTCACCGGTTCGGCGACCATCCTCGGGGGCACGAAGTGGATGATCGGTCGTGTCGGACACCGCACCGACGCGCGCTTCGCCGAAGTCGGCGCACGCTTCGACCAGATGGACGCGCGCTTCGACCGGATGGACGCGCGCTTCGATCGGATGGACGAGCGCATGGACCGGGCCGATGCCCGTTCCGCAATCCATGACGAATCCCTCGTCGGCCTCAAGCTCGACCTCGCGCGCTTCGAAGCGCGCACGGACGAGCGCTTCGTCGCCGTGGGCGCGCGCTTCATCGCCGTGAGTGAATCCCTCGCCGAGATCCGAACGACGGTGGCCCGCCTCGAGGGCCCCCACCCGCCGTTCCTCATCGCGCGCGGGTGAGCGGCGAAGCCGGGGGAACCCGCGCACGAACGACGGATGCCGAGGCCCCGGGGCCCCGGCATCCGGTCTCTTCTGCGTGTGTTACGACTTGCGGGCGACGCGGTTCTCGGCGCTGACCATCCACGACAGCTGCTCGAGGCGCTCGAGCACACCGTGCAGGATGTCGGCGCTCGTGGGGTCTTCGTCGTCGACGTCGTCGTGCACCTCGCGGACGGTGCCGACCGTCGCGTCGAGACGCTGGGTGATGAGGTCGATGACCTCCGACGTGTCGACCTCGCCCTGGGGGAACTCCGGCAGGGTGGTGGTCTCGGCGATGGTGTCGCTGCGGCCGTCGGGCAGGGCGTGCAGAGCGCGCATGCGCTCGGCGACCTCGTCGCTGAACTCACGTGCGGCGTCGATGATCTCATCGAGCTGCAGGTGCGTGTCGCGGAAGTTCTTGCCGACGACGTTCCAGTGGGCCTGCTTTCCCTGGATCGACAGCTCGATCAGGTCGACGAGCACGGCCTGCAGCGAGTCGGTCAGCTTCTCCGACGCCTGGAAGCCCTTCTCGGCGTTCTGCTCGTCGGTGGTCTCGGGACCGCTGCCTCCGCGCGCGGGGCGACGACGGTTCTTGGTGGGGGCGTCCTTGGTGGTAGTGGACATGCGCGTTCCTTTCACTCACGGTCGATATCGACGCTAGGCGCGACGCACGCACTCGCAGCGGGGGTTGCGGGGGTTGCGAAGCCGGGGTACCGCCGATCGCCTCTAGCCGTTCACCCGGGGATCGACAACCCCGGCTCCGTGCCGCCGCCGCGTTCCTAGCGTGAGAGTCGTGCCATTGCATCCGCCCTCGCCCTCTCGCCCCCTTCGCGACTACGCCGCGATCGGCGATGGCCGCACGGTCGCCCTGATCGGCCTCGACGGCTCGGTCGACTGGTTGCCGCTGCCCAACATCCACTCGCGGCCCGTGTTCGCGCGCCTCGTCGACGAGTCGTCCGGCGGCTGCATCGAGCTCGCCCCGGTCGGGGAGTACACCGTCACCCGTCGTTACATCCCGCGCACGAACGTGCTCGAGACGACGTTCACGACCGACACCGGGGTCGCCACGGTCACCGACGCGATGGTCACCGGCATCGCCGGTCGCCTGCCGTGGGCGGAACTCGCCCGCCGCGTCGACGGCGTGAAGGGCGAGGTCGAGTTCGCTTGGTGCGTGCAGCCCGGCACCATGCTGCGCTCCGCCGCCCCCTGGACAGAGCGCATCGACGGCTTCTCGATCATGCGCATCGGCCACGTGTCGCTCGCAGTGACGGGTCACGAGCACGGTCTTCACGGTGATCCGGATGCCGGGAACGAGAGTATCGACGGCGGTTTCACGACCGAGAAGGGGTCGCGTCACCTGCTGGTGATCGCCGCGACCGAGGGGGAGCCCTTGCGCGTCCCCGACGCGCAGAACGTCGACCGCGGGATCGACCGCACCATCGGCGGCTGGGAGATGTGGTCGGACGAGTTCTCGTACGACGGTCCCTGGGTCGACGACGTGCAGCGCAGCGCCCTCGCCCTCAAGCTCCTGCTGTTCAGCCCGACCGGTGCGATCGCGGCCGCGGCGACGACGTCGCTGCCCGAGAACCCGCGTGGGGGGAAGAATTGGGACTACCGCTACGCCTGGGTGCGCGACCTCGCCTACACCGCGCACGCCTGGGTCGGTTTCGGCCTGCGCGAAGAGACGCACGCCGCGATCTCGTGGCTGCTGCGCACGATCCGCAAGAACGGCCCCGAAGTACAGGTGATGTACACCCTCGACGGCGACGCCGAGATCGGGCTCGAGAAGCACCAGGTGCCGGGATGGAACGGCAACCAGCCCGTCGTCACCGGCAACCCCGCGCAGGGGCAGCTGCAGCTCGGCGTCTACGGCGACCTCATCGCCCTCTGTCGCACCTACGTCGAGGCCGGCAACCGCCTCGACATCCAGACCGGGCGTCTGCTCGCCGACGTCGCCGACCGCACGTGCGACCTGTGGCGTCTCGAGGATTCGGGCATGTGGGAGCTCCCCGAGCTGCGGCATTACACCTCGTCGAAGATGGGCTGCTGGAAGGCGCTCGACGATGCGCAGTGGCTCGCCACCGGCGGCCACATCCCCGACAACGGCGACCGCTGGCGCGCCGAGCGTGACCGCATCCATCACTGGGTCGGGGAGCACTGCTGGTCGGAAGACCTGCAGACCTACACGCTCGCCCCCGGCAGCGAAGACCTCGACGCCTCGGTGCTGCTGCACGCTCCGACGGGCTTCGACCGGGGCGAGCGCATGTCGAAGACGGTGGATGCCATCACCGAGCGCCTCACGACCGAGAACCACCTCGTCTACCGCTACACCGGCATGGACCAGGAGGAGCACACCTTCGTCGCGTGCGCCTTCTGGCGGGCGACCGCCCTGGCCTGCGTCGGCCGGCACGCCGAGGCGATCGAGGCCATGGATTCCCTCGTCGCCCAGGGCAACGACGTCGGGATCTACTCCGAGATGATCGCCGAAGACGACGGCGCCTTCTGGGGCAACCTCCCGCAGGCACTCAGCCATCTCGCCCTCATCAACGCCGCCCTCGTCATCCGCGAGGTGGTCGACCCCGCCGACCTCGGCGGTCACTGATCCTCCACCGGGGCCTCCGGTCCCGGCATCCACCCCCCCCTGAAAGGACTCGCCATGAGCACGCAGTACACGTTCACCGACCCGTCGAAGCTGTACGCCGACATCGACCCGCAGTCGCAGGACCAGAAGGAGCCCGGCCTCGACGCCGAGCTGACGCCCAAGGCCAAGTTGGGTGAGGACACCTACGTCGGCACCGAGCGCCTCAAGGGCCGCAAGGCCCTGATCACGGGCGCCGACTCGGGCATCGGTGCCGCCACCGCGATCGCCTTCGCCCGCGAGGGCGCCTCGGTCGCGATGTCGTACCTGCCGCAGGAGAAGGAGGATGCCGACCGCATCGCCGGGATCCTCCGCGAAGCCGGTGCCACGGTCGTGCAGATCCCCGGCGACCTGCGCGAGCGCGAGTACGCCCGCACGCTCGTGAAGGAGGCGGTCGAGGGCCTCGGCGGCCTCGACATCGTCGTCAACAACGGCGGCAAGCAGATCTTCAACGAAGACGTCACCACCCTGACCGACGAGCAGTTCGACGACACGTTCAAGACCAACGTCTACGCGATGTTCTGGATCTGCAAAGAGGCCGTGCCGCACCTGAAGCCCGGTTCGACGATCATCAACACGACCTCGATCCAGGCCTACTCGCCGGCGCCGATCCTCGTGGACTACGCCTCGACCAAGGCGACCATCAACACCTTCACGAAGGCGCTCGGTCAGCAGCTCGCCCCCAAGGGCATCCGCGTCAACGCCGTGGCTCCCGGCCCCATCTGGACCCCGCTCCAGGTCACCGACGGTCAGCCCGACGAAAAGGTCGACGAGTTCGGCGAGGAGACCCCTCTCGGTCGCATGGGCCAGCCGGCCGAGCTCGCCCCGGCGTACGTCTACCTCGCTTCGGCGGAGTCGAGCTACGTGATCGGCGAGACGCTCAACGTCAACGGCGGCATGCCCACGCCGTAAGCGTCGTGCGCAGAGAGGGCCGTCGTCCGGGGTTCGGACGGCGGCCCTCCGTCGTTCGCGGAGCGCAGGTGGCTGAGCCTGTCGAAGCCTCCGGTCCCTTCGACGGGCTCAGGGACCTCGCTCCGGCAGATGGTGCGAAGCGGGGCGTAGGTGGCTGAGCCTGTCGAAGCCTGCGGTCCCTTCGACGGGCTCAGGGACCTCGCTACGGCAGGTGGTGCGGGGCGGGGCGTAGGTGGCTGAGCCTGTCGAAGCCTCCGGTCCCTTCGACGGGCTCAGGGATCTCGCTCCGGCAGGTGGTGCGGGGCGGGGCGCAGGTGGCTGAGCCTGTCGAAGCCTCCGGTCCCTTCGACGGGCTCAGGGACCTCGCTCCGGCAGGTGGTGCGGGGCGGGGCGCAGGTGGCTGAGCCTGTCGAAGCCTCCGGTCCCTTCGACAGGCTCAGGGACCTCGCTCCGGCAGATGGTGCGAAGCGGGGCGTAGGTGGCTGAGCCTGTCGAAGCCTCCGGTCCCTTCGACGGGCTCAGGGATCTCGCTCCGGCAGGTCAGTCGGTGAGCGGCTTGCGGTAGAAGATCTCGCCGTCGGCGGTCTCTTCGGTGCGGTGATAGCCCTCGCGCTCGTACAGGCGCTGGTTGGCCTCGCTGAGGCCGCCGGTGAAGAGTTCCGCGGTCGTCGCCCCTTCATCGCGGCCGCGCTGCTCGACGGCCGCCAGCAGCGCCGAACCGAGCCCCGCGCCCTGCTGGTCGGGCGCGATCGCGAGGCGGCCGATCAGCAGCAGCTCCCCGTCGCGGCGCGCGCGGACGGCTCCGACGATGCGGTGTGCGTCGACCGCGACGCACCCGAGGTTCTCGACGAGCTCCGCCCGCAGCTCTTCGAGCGTCTGGGTGAGCGGCGGCATGTCGGGGTCGCCGTAGATGAGCGCCTCGCTCGCGAAGGCGGCGCGTTGAATGGTCAGCACCTCTCCCGCGTCGTCAGTGGTGATCGGACGGATGGTGGGCGCGTCGGCCATGGTCGTGTCCTTCTGAGGGGTGTGAGGCTGCGGGTTAACTATCATGGGCTTCGGTGCCGCGTCATTCGGGTGAACGGTATCTCGCACCATGAATGACTTCTACGACACCTCGGTCCGCACGGACGACATCGCCGCGACGGATGCGTGGCTGCGCGCGCAGTACGGTCACGTCGACCTGCAGGCCGACGACGCCGTCTACGCCGAGCGTCTCGTCGGCGACGGCGCGTTCGCACTGCGACGACTCGAGTGGGATTCCCGCGTCGATCTGGCCTACGAATCCGACCGCTTCTACGTGTGCAGCTCGACGCCCGGGTACGCCTGGCGGATCGGTCGCTGGGACGGGGAGTTCAGCGTCGCTCCGGGTGTCATCCAACCCGGCGACGAGTTGCGCGCCCTCGCCGACCACTGCCGTCTCGACGTCGTCTCGTTCGATGCCGAACGACTGACGCAGACCGCGTGCACCATCTACGGTGACGACGAGCTCACCGTGCGCTTCGCCGGGACCGACCCCGTCTCGCCGCGCCTGCGCGACTACTGGCTGGCGACCCAGCGATGGGCCCTGACGCAGCTGCCGGTCCTCGCGGAACCGCTCGTGCGGGCGCACGTGTACCGCGCGTTGTCGGTCGCGGCGCTCGAGAGCTTCGCGTTGGTCGGCGATCCGCGCGAGCGACGCGCGTCGGCCGCGGCCCAGGCGTCGATCTACAACGCCGCCGCCGCGTGGATCGACGATCACGCCTCGCTGCCGGTCACGGTCGACGACGCCGCTCGCGCCGCGGGCACCTCGGTCGACGGGCTTCGTCGCGCGTTCGCCGCCAACGGGCAGGTCGTCGAGTCGCCCGAGGGCTACCTCGAACTCGCCCGCCTCAGCGCCGCGCACGCCGACCTGCTCGATGCGCACGCCGACGAGACGAGCACCGAGCAGGTCGCGGCGCGATGGGGCTTCGGCGATCCCGCCGTGTTCGCCACCGCGTACCGAGCGGCTTACGGCGTCTCGCCGCGCACGACGCTCGAACGCTGACCGCTCAGCGATCGCGGTCGGTGTACTCGCCGGGGTCGCTCACGTCTTCGTCGTCTCGGTCGCCGCTGGGCAGCTGCACGTCGGTGTAGGCGCCCGCCTCGTCGGCACGCGGACGAGAGGCGCTGCCGTCGGCGTTCTCGCGGTCGACGTACTCGCCGGGCTGGTCGGCGCTGCCGCGATCCGCGGTGCCGTCGGGCAACTGCACGTCGGTGTACTCGCCCTCGCCGGGTCCGGTGCCGTGTGCGCCCGCATGTCCGTCGGCGTGGTCGCCGTCGTGGCCGGGAACGTGGTGATCAGCCATAGCCGCCTCCTCGGGGTTGTGGTGGAATCGACGGTAGTCCCCGGATGCCGCGTGCCCGAGGCTCTTGACACGCGTTCTGCCGTGCGCCGTCGACGGTGTCAAGGGCGTGGGCCGGATCGCGGACGCCGGGCAGGGTGGAGACATGCCAGCTCTCGCCATCATCCTCGTCATCGTCGGTCTCGTGCTGCTGTTCCTCGGCGTCTTCGTCGAGGCGGTCAAGTTCCTGCTGTGGATCGGCATCATCATCCTGATCATCGGTGTGATCGCCGCCCTCATGCGCTTCATCCGCCGCAAGGCCTGACGCTCCGCGTCTACCACGCCGCCCCTCGCGACACTCGTCGCGGCGGGCGGCGTTCGTTCGTTCAGGCGGTGAAGAGATCGCGCGCCCGCGGCGGGTGCTGCGCCGCGACGGCCTCGAGCGCGGGTCCGAGCTTGTCGTGGCGGAACGCGAAGCCGGCCTCCTGCAGGACGCGCGGCACGGCCCAGCGGCTCTTGAGCACGAGCTCGGGCTCGTTGCGCAGCACGGCCATGGCGGGATCGAGCATCCAGCGGAAGGCGGGCAGACCGAACGGCGCACGCGCGATGCGCCGCAGCTCGCGCATCAGCGTGCGGTTGTCGCTCACGTCCGGGGCCGACAGGTTGACAGGACCGGCGAGATCCTCGCGATCGCGGAGGAACCGCACCGACCCCACGACGTCGTCGATGTGGATCCAGCTGAACCGCTGGCGGCCCGAGGTCCGGTGCCATCCCGAAAGGGTCGGGCCCGTGGGGTGCGCGCCGATCCCGCGATAGCGGCGATGCGGGAACCACCAGCTGTCGATCTGCGGCCCGCCGAGTCCGAGGCGGGCCAGGGCGAACAGCATGCGGGTGGCGGGGCCGTCGCCGAGCACGATCGCCATGCGCAGGGCGACCCTCCGGGTGCCGGGGAGGTCGCCGTCGAAGAACGCGCGTTCCCAGCTCGTGGCGACATCCACCGAGAACCCCTCGCCGATGATGCCGTCAACCTCGTCGTTGCCGCTCTCGGTCTCGTGCCGGTAGATCGTCGCGGTGGAGGCGTTCATCCACACGCGGGGTGGTCGCCGGGCGGCGCTCACGGCGCGGTGCAACGATCTCGTCGTGTCGACGCGCGAGCGCAGGATTTCGTCGCGGTTCGCGTCGGTGTACCGGCACGACACGATCTTTCCGGCGAGGTTCACGAGCACGGCGGCGCCGTCGACCGCGCGGGCGATGGCCGCGGTGTCACCCCAGACGATCGACCCCGACCGACCGATCGTGACCACCTCGTAGCCGTCGTCCGCGAACGCCGCGCGGAGCGCTCCGCCCACGAATCCGCCCGCCCCGGCGATCACGACGCGGGGCCGGTCGGGCGCCTCGCCCGGCATCACGCGGTGCGCATGCGCCGCGGTCTCAGCGTCGGCACCGTCTGCTTCGATCATGGTTTCCCGCATCCTCTCGCCGGGTCGATGCTAGTGAGGCCGTGACCGTGCGCGTCATCGCGACCGAGAGGTGCCATGCGATGGGCATGATGAAACGGTGAATGCCCACGAGCAGGACAGCTGGATCACCCTTCCCGCCCCCGTCGCGTACGACGCCCTGGTCGAGCCGCCCTATCGCGACCCGAAGCTCAAGCCCGGCGCCCAGGCGGTGTCGGCCTTCGCAGCCGCCCTCGAGGTCGGCAACAGCGCCTCCTCGTTCACGGTCAACCTCAACCAGTTCAGCGTCGAGTGGGGGTACGCCGCCGTGCGCCTGCCCTCCGCCGCGCCCGCGCTCATCGTCGAAACCACGCGCGCTCGGGCCGAGACCCCGCTGCCCGCTCTGCCCGAGGTCGGGCGCTCGGCCGATGTCACGCGCACGACCAACGGGACCTCCTACGGCATCGCCGGAGGCGTCTTCGTGGTGCTGGCGGCGACCGCCTTCCTGTTCGTGAGGCGGTGATCGGGCGCGGCTGATCTCCCTCGACAGGGGGAGGCGACGGGGCGTGAGAGATCCGTAGCGTGGAGGCATCCCCACCCCCCGGAAGGACCACCGTGACTCTCGCCCGTCGCTTCGCCGCCGCCCTGTCCGTCCTCGCCGTCGCCGCGCTCGCCGCGTGCACGAGCGCGGCCCCCGAGTCGCGTGCGAGTCGCGCGGCATCCGTCGACATCCCCTCCACAGCGGTGGGGGAGCGGATGACGTGGGTTCTCGACCAGCTCGAAGCCGAGGAGGACGCGACGCCCGGAACCTGGGCCCGCGTGCTCCACGAGGACTTCCAGAAGCAGGTGTCGGCGGAGCAGGTCGCCGAGCTGCTCAATCGGCAGATCCGGCCCGCGGCTCCCTTCACCGTCACCGCCTACCAGGGCACCGACACCCAGGCGCTCGCCACCGTCGCCGGGAGCCTGGGCGATCCCTTCGACCTGACCCTCTCGATCGACGCGGACGACCGCATCACCGGCATGATCTTCGGGCCGGCCGCCACGCCCTGGGAGCCCTCGACCTCGCTCGACCAGGTCGAGGAGCGCCTGCGCGCCCTGCCGGGCGACGTCAGCGCGCTGGTGCTCCGCGGCGTCCACGAGATGCTCGACATCGACAGCGCGCGATCGGCCCCGCTCGCGTCGGTGTTCAAGCTGTACGTGCTGCTCGCGGTGGCGGATGCCGTGGCATCCGGCGACCTGTCGTGGGACGAGGTGCTCGTGCTCGGCGACGCCGACCGCAGCCTCCCCTCCGGCGAGTTGCAGGACGAACCGACCGGCACCGAGGTGACGGTGCGCGAGGCCGCCTCGGCGATGATCCGCATCAGCGACAACACCGCGACCGACCTGTTGATCGGCCGACTGGGCCGCGAGAGGGTCGAGGCTGCGGTCGCGCGCAGCGGACATGCCGACCCCGCGGTGCTGGTGCCGTTCGTCTCGACGAAGGAGCTGTTCACCCTCGGCTGGGGGGATCCGGCGCTCCGCGAGGAGTGGGCCGCCGCCGATGTCGCGGGCAAGCGTGCTCTGCTCGACCGCATCGATGCGGCACCGCTCGCGGTCGACGGTGCGGCGGTCGTCGCGCCGGCGTGGGAGGACGGCTTCGACTGGTTCGCCTCGGCCGCTGATGTCGCCGGGGTGCACCGAACACTGCAGCAGACGGGCGACGCCGAGGTGCTCGGCATCCTGAGCGAGAACCCCGGGCAGGGCCTCGACGTGGGCACCTGGCCCTACGTGGCCTTCAAGGGCGGTTCGAGTCGGGGCGTCGTGACCGGCAGCTGGTTCGTGCGCGACGACGACGGCGAGGCGATCGTGGTGCTGATGATGTCGTCGACGGATGCCGCGGCGGTCACCGGCGCGACGCGGGACTTCTTCCACCTCGCCGAAGACGCCCTGCGCCTCGCGCACTGAGCGCGATCCTGTCTGAGGTCCCTGAGCTTGTCGAAGGGCCCCGAACCCGCAGAAGCTCCCTGACCCCGCAGAAGGTCCCTGAGCCTGTCGAAGCGACCCCGAACCCGCAAGGTCCCCGAGCCGGTGGAAGGTCCCTGAGCCTGTCGAAGGGCAGCCCCGAGCGCGGCGGGGCGACCGGCTCTCCCGGCCGCCCCCGCCGCGCTCGTCAGGCCCGGTCGGGGTCGGGCAGCGTCTGCGCGATGCGGCTCGAGGCCGCCGAATCGCGACCGACCCCCGGCTGGAACTTCGCGATCGGGTCGTCGCCGTCGACGTGCGGCTCGGGGCCGTCATCGGCGGGCGCGGGCGAGGCCGGCGTCTTCTCGGCCGACTCGTCGGCCGTGTGGTCGGCGTCCGCGTTTGCGCTGTCGATGTCTTCGGTGTGACGCGAGGTCGAGCCCCCGTCGCCGCCGTGTTCGCGCTCTCCGTCGGCGTTGCGCGTGCCGACCCCCGGCAGGTCGTTCTGGCTCGAGACGCCCTGCACACGCGCTTCGTCGTCGGGGTCGATGCGCGCGGCTCCCACGGCCCCGGTGTCGGCACCGGCGGCGCCGGCGGGCACGTCGGCGGTGAGACCGTCGGATTCGGGCACGAGGTTCTCCTCGTCGGTTCCGGGCAGGTGGTCGGCGGGGTTGTCCATGGTGTTCCTTCCGTGGGTGTGCCGCCACGCTAGGCGCCGATCCATCGGGGTGGACCGGGGTTGCGCGTCACCGGGTCGCGGCATCCGGAGCCTGCGGCCGACGATGTCGGAGCCCGTGGGTAGGCTCGGAACAGCTTCGAAAGGAACCGCAATGCAGCAGCGTCCCCTCTCTCGTACCGGCCGCGAGGTCTCGGCGATCGGCCTCGGCACCTGGCAGCTCGGCCCCGACTGGGGCGGGGTGAGCGAAGACGAGGCCCTGTCGGTGCTCGCGGCCTCGGCCGACGCCGGCGTCACTCTCTTCGACACCGCCGACGTCTACGGCGACGGCCGCAGCGAAGAGATCATCGGCACCTTCCTTCGGAGCACGGATGCCACGGGCATCACCGTCGCGACGAAGATGGGCCGCCGTGAAGACCAGGTGCCCGAGAACTACACGATCGAGAACTTCCGCGGCTGGCTTGACCGCTCGCGGCGCCTGCTCGGCACCGACACCCTCGACCTCGTCCAGCTGCACTGCCCGCCGTCCGCGGTCATCGACGACGACGCGACCTGGGACGCCCTCGACCAGCTCGTGAGCGACGGCGTCATCGCCGCGTACGGCGCCTCGGTCGAGACGATGGACCAGGCCCTGTCGGCCCTCCAGCGGCCGAACCTGACCAACCTGCAGATCATCTTCAACCCGTTCCGCCTCAAGCCGCTCGACGAGGTGCTGCCGCTCGCGGCCGAGAAGAACGTGGCCGTGCTCGCGCGCGTGCCCCTGGCGAGCGGTCTGCTGTCGGGCAAGTACACGCGCGACACCACGTTCGACAAGGACGACCACCGCACGTACAACCGCAACGGCGAGGCGTTCGACAAGGGCGAGACCTTCTCGGGCGTGCCGTTCGACGAGGGAGTGGCGGCCGCCGACGAGCTCAAGAACGCCCTGCCCGAGGGCGTGACGCTGCCCGCGGCGACGCTGGCCTGGATCGCGTCGCGCGAAGGCATCACCTCGGTGATCCCGGGGGCCCGCTCGGTGCAGCAGGCCACCGCGAACGCCGCCGCGGCCGACCTGATCGACGGCGGCTTCGACCTCGCGGCCTTCGACACCCTCGTGCGCGACGTGTACGACCGGCGTCTGCGGGCGGAGATTCACCCGCAGTGGTGAGACCGACATGACGAAAGCCGGGCCCGTCCGTATGGACGAGCCCGGCTTTCGTTCGGAAGGTGACGTCAGCTGACGTCGCCGCGCCAGGCGCCCGATTCGGTGCCGCGCGATTCGATGTACTTCTTGAAGTTGTCGAGGTCCTTCTTGACCGAGTGGTCGTCGGCGCCGAAGGCGGCACCGAGCTTCTCGAGGACGCCGGTGGGGGCCCAGTCGATCTGCACCGTGACACGCGTCTCGGTGTCGGACAGGCGGTGGAAGGTCACGACGCCGGCGTGGTTCTCGTCGCCGCCCACGCTGTTCCACGCGACGCGCTCGTCGGGGTGCTGCTCGGTGATCTCGGCGTCGAACTCGCGCTCGGCTCCGGCGATCTTGACCTTCCAGTGCGTGAGGGTCTCGGACTTCTGCGTGATGGACTCCACGAAGCTCATGAAGTGGGGGAACTCCTCGAACTGCGTCCACTGGTTGTAGGCGACGCGAACGGGAACGTCGACGTCGATGGTTTCGATGACCTGGGCCATGGTGTCCTCTTCCTGTGTGTCTTCCGGGGCTGCCCCCAGTCTTCGTGCGCCCACCCGCCCGCACCCCGGGGGTTGAGGGATCGGCCCTCGTGGCCTATACGCGGGGGAGACGCGTCAGGCGCGGCCGCGCAGGATCAGGTGCCAGTAGACCCACGGAAGCACGCGGCGGTCGGCGATCCACGAGAGCCGGCGCTCGCGATACAGCGAGCGCCAGAACGGGACGCTCGGCTGCAGCCGGCCCTGGCGGTCGAACTCCGCGAACACGACGGTGCCGCGCGACACCGTGAACGGCACCACGCTGTACCCGTTGTAGGTCGCCGTGGGCGCGCGCCCGGCCAGCACGGCCGTCATGTTCTGCACCAGCGCCTGGGCCTGGCGGCGGATCGCTCCGCCCGAGCGGCGCGTGGCGACGGTCGCGGCATCGCCGAGGGCCCAGATCTCCGGATGCCGGGTGTGCTGGAACTTCTCGGGGTCGACGTCGACGAAGCCGTGCGGGTCGTCCGGGGCCGCCAGGCCGCTGCCGGCGATCCACTCGGGCGCCCGCTGCGGAGGGACGGCGTGCAGCAGGTCGTAGGCGATCGTCTCCTCGGCGTCGCCGTGGCCGATCGTCACCGTCCGTGCCGCGGCATCCACCGCTCGAAGCTCCCGGCTGTAGTGCACCTCGATGCCGTACTCGTCGAGTTTGCGCTGAAGTTCGCGGTCGATGGCGGGGATGCCGAAGGGCACGGGGTCGGGGCACACGAAGACGACGCGGATGCCGGCGCGCACGCCGATCGAGCGCCACCAGTCGCAGGCGAGGTACATCGGCTTCTGCGCCGCGGCTCCGCACGACGCGGGCTCGGGTGGCTGCGTGAAGACCACGGTGCCGGAGCGGAAGTCACGGAGCGCGGGCGAGGCCTTGGCCGCCAGGTCGTAGTCGTAGTTCGAGATGCCCGTGGCATCCGCCATCGCCTCGGGAAGGCCCGGAACCTGCTCCCACGCCATGCGGAGGCCCGCGCACACGACGAGTTGGTCGTAGTCGATGCGACCGCCCGACACCAGGTGCACGCGTCGGGCGTCGGGGTCGACCGTGAACGCCTCGTCGCGCAGCCACCTCACCCCCGGCGGGATGACGTCGGCCTGGGGGCGGACGGCCTCCGAGGCGCGGGCGGCGCCGCCGGCGATGTGGGACTGCAGGGGAGCGAACACGTGCTGTTCCCGCGGCTCGATCACGGTGATGTCGCCGAGACGGGCGCGGTGCAGGCGCCCGGCGATCGACAGTCCGGCGTTGCCGCCGCCGATCACGACGATGCGCGGGGTCGCGCGGGCGGGCACGGCGGAACGGGGGTCGGGCATGGGGGATCCTCTCGTTCGTCCCACCGTGCGTCATCGGCGTAGACGCCGCCAGCACCTTGACAGGTGCCGCTCACGACGGCGACGACGGTCGCAGGGACCTGTCAAGGGGCACCGGCCGATGACCGCGGCCCCGTTTGATGAGAGAGCCGCGCCACCCGCGGCTTCGCGTCTGCGACGAAAGGACCCTCTCATGAGCGACGCCTCGATCGACCCCACTCCCTCCGACGCGGCTATGGCGGGCGTGCAGCCGCTGCGCGACGGCGACACCTCCATCGAGCCCGATCCCACGCTCGACCCCGCCCAGGCGGAGTGGGACGCCACGACCGCCATCGACGAGGGCGCCGACCCCGACGACATCAACCCTGCCACCGCGACGGGTGCCGACCCGGCCGAGATCCCCGCCGACGACAGCGACATCCCGCTCGAGGACATTCACCCCGAGTCCACCGGCACCGACTCGCAGGGTATGGACCCGGGCGTTGTCGAGCTGGGCGAAGAGGGACAGGGCGACCTCGCTCCCGAAGACCTCTGAGACGTCTCGCGAACACCGCACGATGCCCCGACCCTCGATGAGGGGGCCGGGGCATCGTCGCGTGCGGACTACTGCTCGATCAGCTGAGGCGTGCTCTCGTGCGCCTCGATGGCACCGTCGTGCTCGTCGGTCGAGACGGCGATGCGGCGCGGCTTCGCCTTCTCGCTGACCGGGATCGTCACGCTCAGCACCCCGTTGCGGTACGACGCGCTGATGCCGTCGGTGTCGATGCCCTGCCCGAGGTTGAGCTGGCGGACGAACGACGCCGTCTCGCGCTCGCGCGTGATCCACTTGACGCCCTCGCCCGAGCCGAGGGTGCGCTCGGCGCGGATCGTGAGCAGCTGGCCGTCGACGTCGATGTCGACCGAGCCGGGGTCGATACCGGGGAGGTCCGCCGCGAGCACGTAGTGGTCGCCGTCGCGGTAGAGGTCCATCGGCATCCGTCGCGGACCACCGCCGCGGCGGGCGTCGAGGAGCGTCGACGCGAGGCGGTCGAGGTCGCGGAAGGGGTCGTAGGTGGCCATGGTCGTTCTCCTTTTCGATCGGTCGGGACTCGGCATCCCCGATGTTCTGTGAAGTTGAGTCCATGTGGCTCAATTGCGATCAGATTAGCACTCGGCCCAGGAGAGTGCCAAGACCCTGCATGCGCAATTGGCGCACCTCGCCGAGCCCATCGGCCCTGACGCGAGCCCCGTGCGCGTCGGCATCCGTGGCCCTTCCCGACACGGTCAGCGCGGGCGACGCAGCGGGATCCGCGACCAGCCCCCGCTCACGGCACCGGGATCGTGCTGGGGAGCGAGGACGGCTCCGGTGGTCGTCGGCGCGGGGCGACGCCGCAGTCCCAGCGCGTGCTGCAGCGCGCGGATGAAACGGTCGTACACGCGCGGCGCGAAGAACTGCAGGGGGCGGGTCACGAACTGCGCCGCTCCCACGCCGACCTCGTGACGGGGCCCGCGCGTCACCCGCACGACGGCCCGGGCGACGCGGTCGGCCGACACCACCGGCGGCAGAGGGAAGGGCGTGCGCCCCGTCGAGTTGGCGGCGCGCTGGTAGATGGGGGTGTCGATGCTCGCCGGAACCACGATCTTCACCCGGATGCCGCGGTGCGCGAGCATCTCCTGCCGCAGCGACCGCGTGAATCCGAGCAGGCCGTGCTTCGCGGCGACGTACGACGAGACGTACGGGCCCGCCACCTGCGCGTACAGCGAGCCGACGAAAACGATCGTCCCGGTGCCGCGGGCGAGGAAGTGGGGGAGCACCGCCCGCGCCGCGCGCATGTGGCCGGTGAGGTTGGTCTCGATGACCCGGTCGCGCACGGCATCGGGGGTGTCGGCGATCGACCCGTACGAGAAGACGGATGCCGAGGCCACCCACACGTCGATGCGTCCGAACCGGAGGAGGGCGATGTCGGCGGCGCGCTGCGGGCCGTCGGCGAGAGCGAGGTCGATCGACGCGGTCTGCACCTCGGCCCCGCGAGCGCGGCATTCCGCGGCGGCGGACGCGAGCGCCTCCTCGTCTCGGGCCACCAGCATGAGACGCGCCCCCTGGCGGGCGAAGCGCAGGGCGGTGGCACGGCCGATCCCGCGGGATCCTCCGGTGATGACGACGACCTGGGGCATCGGGGTCTCCTTCGAGGCTTCTGCGGAACGCTGCTGCCCCGGCGCTCGCGACGGTAGGCGGGAGGGGATCGGATGCCGCGGGGGTTGACGTACCGACCGCCGACGCCCGTGCGCACCGGCGGGCCGCCCGGTGGACACGCCGTTCCCGGATGCCGATCCGCGGCGCGTCGCGCCGGATCCCCGCCGTTGTGCCCGGCGACCCCGCCGCGGGCCACCGGACCGCCGCCGCGCGGTAGCGTCGGACCCGTGACGGATGCCGCGACCACGACGTCGCCCCTGCGGGCCCTGTGGGGGGCTACCCATCCGGGGCCCACGCTCGTCGTGACCGTCCTCTCACTCGCGCTGGGCATCGCGGCGGGGCTCGAGCCGTGGCGCCTGGGGCTGCTGGTCGTGGCGGTGTTCGCGGGGCAGGTCTCGGTCGGACTGTCGAACGACGCGATCGACGGCGCCCGCGATGCCGCGGTCGGACGCACCGACAAGCCGATCGCGGGGGGAGCCCTCACCCCCGAGCGCGCGCTGGCCGTGGCCGTCGGAGCCCTCGTGGTCGCCCTGCTGCTCTCCGCACCCTTAGGGGCTGCTCTCGTCGCGGCGCACGCGATCGCCCTCGCCTCGGCCTGGGCCTACAACGCGGGCCTGAAGTCGACCCCGCTCTCGATCGTGCCGTTCGTGCTGAGCTTCGGTCTCTTCCCTTCGTTCGCGACCCTCGCCGGCCCCGACCCGGCGCTCGCCGCGCCGTGGGCGGCACTGGCGGGAGCCGCGCTCGGCGCCGCCGTGCACCTCACCAACGTCGTGCGCGACCTCGACGACGACCGCCGCACCGGCGTGCGCGGGTTGCCGCACCGCCTCGGTGCCCGCGGGTCGGTGCTGATCGCCGCGGCCGGGATCGTGGTCGGAGCCCTGGCGGTGCTGCTCGGGCCGTCGGGTGGGGCGGATGCCGTCGGGGCGGTGTTCTTCGCGGCCGTGGTCGTGGTCGCGGTCGTCACCGCGGTGCTCGTGCTGGTGCGGCCCCCGGGACGCGCGGTGTTCCAGCTGACGATGCTCGCAGCCCTCCTGCTCGCCGCCCAGCTCGTCATCGCGTGAGAACTGCTCGTCAGGTTCCGGATGCCGCCCGGTCGAGGCGCATCGCGTAGGCCCGGGTGAACAGCGCGCCACCCGGTCCGCGCAGAGCGGTGCGGAGCGCGGCGGAACGGGCCGCGTGCGCCCGCGGGCCGGAGGCGCGGCCCAGCAGGGTGTTGAGGAAGGCGAGGCGCGCGGCGTGCCGGGCCGACGCGAGGCGGTCGCGCTGCCAGCGATCCAGACCGGTCTCGTCGCCCCCGCGCACCCACGGCGCGAGCAGCGGGGCGAGGGTGAGCGCGTCGAGCAGTCCGAGGTTCATGCCCTGACCGCCGATCGGGCTCACCTCGTGCGCGGCGTCGCCGACGACGATCACCCGGCCGCGACGCAGTGCAGGAGCCACCGCGCGTCGCACGCCGAAGCTCGACGCCCCGGCCGTGTCGACCTCGACCCCCGTTCGGCGCGCCACCGCGTCGTGCAGGAAGGCCGCGGCATCCGGAACCTCGTCCCGCCCGGCCCAGGCCACGAGCCTCCGACGTCCGTCGGGGAGGGGGAACGACTCGACCACGCCGTCGCGCTCGAGGTGCACGCGGGCGACCGGCCCTCCCGGCGCGGTGACGTCGGCCATGACGTAGCGATCGGGGTAGTGGTGGGTGCGAACGGCCCCGTCGCGGTAGACGAGGGAGCGTCCCGCCCATCCGGATGCCACGACCACGACCTTCGCGCGCAGGTCGTCGGCCCCCGCGACGCCGACGCGCACGCCGTCCGCCTCCGCCCGCAGCGACTCCACGGTCACCCCGCGCCGCATTGGCGGGGCGAGGGCGGTCAGCACCTCGATCGTGTCGGACTGCGGCAGCGCCGCCACGTACGGGTGGCGCGCCCGCAGGCGATCGAAGCGGATCGCGGCGAGCAGGCGTCCGTCGGCTCGGGCCTCTCCGCGCGCGATCCGCACCGCTCGGTCGAGGATCCCGTCGGTGGCGCCCGAGGCCTCGAGCAGGGCGAGGGCGGGGGAGTGGATGCCGATCGCCCGCGTTCCCGCTCCGGCCTCGCTGCGACGTTCGACGAGGGCGACGTCGACGCCCCGCGCGCGCAGGTCGGCGGCCAACGCCAGCCCCACGGGGCCGGCGCCGACCACGAGCACCTCAGTCATCGGCATCCGCCCGCCCTCGAGCCACGGCGAGCACCCGGAACGGCGCGGGGGTCTCCACCCGCCAGGGCGCGCCGAGGGCCGCTGCGAGCTCGGGCGCGCGATAGCTCCGCCGGATCGAGCGCAGCCCGTCGACCCGCAGGAAGGTGCCGGCGGCGAGAGGGGCGATCCCCGCGGCGTACAGGGCGTAGGCGAGGCGCCCGCGGGCGATGTCGGCGTGCAGCACGCGTCCGCGCGAGAGGGCGAGCGAGTCGTCGGCGAAGCGCCGCAGCCCGTCGGCGTCGAGATGGTGCAGCACGTGGTTCGAGATCACGAGGTCGAACCTCTCGCCCGCGGCCAGCAGATCGTCCGACCCCTGCGCGACGAACCGCACGCCGGATCGTTCCCGCTCGCGCGCGGCCTCGCGGGCACGCGGATCGGGGTCGGCTCCGACCCACTCCACCTCGAGTCCGTCTCGCGCGGCCAGCGCCGCCAGCCGCACCACGACGTCGCCGCCCCCGCATCCGAGGTCGAGCACGCGCGCCGGTCGGCCCAGGGCGCGCAGCTCGGGACGCACCCGCGTGCGGTACACGTGCCCCCACGCCGAGACGAGACGGTTCACGACGTCGAACCGCCGATACGTCGCGGCGAGTGCGCGGGGGTCGCAGTCGGGGTCGTCCATCAGCTCGGTCAGCGCGGTGTCGCGCCGGGCCAGCGTGCTCACGCGCCGGTGCGGCGCATCGTCAGCCGCGCCGCCTCCACCGTGAGCCCCGGCCCGAACGCGAGGGCGGCCACCCTGTCGCCCTCGACGCGCTCCGCATCGGCCAGCAGGTCGCGCAGGATGAACAGCAGCGTCGCGCTCGACATGTTGCCGTGTCGGCGCAAAACTTCGCGCGAGGGGGCGAGGGCGCTGGCATCCAGACCCAGGGCGTTCTCGACGCGGTCGAGGATGCTGCGCCCGCCCGGGTGCACGGCCCACGCGTCGACGGCCGAGAGGTCGCCCAGCACGTCGTCGGCGATGGCCGAGATCTCGCGACCGATGATCCGCGGAACCTCGGGGGTCAGGGTCATCTCGAACCCCGAGTCGCCGACCGTCCAGGCCATGTCCTTCTCGCCGTCGTCGGTCACATGGGTGGCGAACCCGTCGAGGTCGAGGCCGTCACGCGAGGAGTCT
Organism: Microbacterium sp. BH-3-3-3; assembly: GCF_007679045.1. Lineage (GTDB taxonomy): Bacteria > Actinomycetota > Actinomycetes > Actinomycetales > Microbacteriaceae > Microbacterium > Microbacterium algihabitans. Next base: position 420,887 of record NZ_VEFS01000002.1, read on the forward strand.
CCGGATGCCACGACCGCCGCTCCCGCACCGTCGGCGAACACCGAGGCGGCGACGATCTGGTCGGGGTGCGAGGAGGTCTGCCAGTGCAGGGAGCACAGCTCGCAGCATGCGACGAGCACGACCGCCGCGGGGTCGTCGCCGACGATGCGGGCAGCGAGACGGAGGGCGGGAATGGCCGCCGCGCAGCCGATGAAGCCGAGGTGGTAGCGCTCGACCGCCGGCGAGAGTCCGAGGTCGCGCACGAGGTGGTAATCGGGCCCGGGGGCGAACATGCCGGTGCACGACACCGTCACGACGTGGGTCACCGCGTCGGCCCCGTACCCCGAGCCCGACAGCGCCTCCCCGGCAGCCGCGGCGAAGAGGGCGGGCGCACGGCGGCGGTACTCATCGTTGCGCGCTCCCGTCGGGGGCATCAGCAGGGTGTCGCCGTCGCGCACCGGGAGCCCCTCGACCTCGGTGCCCGCCAGCTGCGGCAGCACGACGTGGCGAGTGTCGATGGCGGCGGCGTCGAACGCCGCGCCGACGAGGCGCTGGCTCTTGCGGTCGAACCCGGGTTGCGCGGCGAACAGGTCGCGCAATGTCGACTGGGAGACACGGGTATCGGGCAGGGCCGTGCCGATCGACACGATGCGGGCGGTCATGCCTCACCTTGACACGGTTTCACCCGACAGGGCGCGGATCGGAGACCGGTTGTCGTGCGCCGATTCTCGTGCCAGCGCCTCAGACGGCGACCAGGTCCGCCAACAGTAGCCCCGCGATGGCTCCGCGGTAGTCGTCGATCATGCGCCGGCGGTCGAGGCGCCCGCGGGCGGCGACGGCCGCGGCGCGCAGGGCGGGCCGGTGGGCGAGGGCGTGGGTCCACGCCGCCACGATCGACGACTCGTCGCGGGCGGTGACCAGGCCGAACCCGTCGATCATGCGCGCGGCGTCGCCGACGTCGGTGGTGACGGGAACGGCTCCGGATGCCGCCCCCTCGACGAGACAGAGCGGCGAGGCCTCGCCGAAGGCACTCGTGAGGGCGACGATGTCGGCGATCCGGTACAGCTCGGGCATGTCCTCGCGCAGCCCGAGCGCGTGCAGGTTCACCGACTCGCCCACTCCGCTCTCGGCCCGCAGGGCGCGGAACGCGGGGTTGTCGGCCGTCATGCCCGAGCCGCACATGACGTAGTGCGCTCCGGGCGCGCGGCGCGCGTGCGTGGCGACCGCGCGGAGGAAGAGCCCGGGGTCCTTCATCGCGTCGAACCGCGCGGCGAGCAGCACGACGGGGGCGGAGTCGGGGATGCCGAGGCCCGCGCGGATGCGCCGGCGCTGCACGCGCGTGCCGGGGCGGAAGCGTCGCGTATCGATGCCGTTGTCGATCACCCGCGCCTCGCGGGTGACGACACCGGCGTTCGCGTAGGCGAGCGAGGTCGATTCGGCGCACGAGATCGTGGCGGTCACGGCGCCGCTGCCCGCGGCATCCGTCAACCACTCGAGAGCGGGGCCGGAGTGCGTCGGGTCGGAGCGGTGCAGGCACGCGGCGATCGGGCGGTCGGGGAGCAGACCTGCACGCGCCAGCGCGACGACGAGGCTGAGCGGCTGCTCCTTCAGAGAGAGCACGACGTCGGCCTCGGTGAACAGGGCGGCGGCCCGGGCGAGCTCGGTCGCGGTGAACTCCTCGGGGGCGAGGGGACGATCGCCCACGATGCGGTCGAAGGTGTCGATGACGACCCCCGCCTGCTGCAGGCGGCGGAAGCGCGTGTCGTCACGGGCGAACTGCATCGAGGCGTCGCGACGCGCGGCGGAGGTGAGCGAGAGCACGCGGTGCTGCTGCGCCCCGCCCTGCGACAGGCCGGCGACCACGTCGGAGTGGAGGATGCGCGCCCCGCCGGCGAAGAAGCCCTCGTAGAGCGAGAGCACACGGATGGGTCGAGTCATCGTCAGTCGCCTTCGGGGCCGGGGGTGGGGCACCGCGGACGCGGTCGTCCCATGCTGAAGGCTCGACCCCGAGTGGTGGGTTACGTCCACGAGACCATCGCATGAACGCCGGGACACGACCCGGTTCGCCTCCGTGAACGAGCCGACGCGCCGGCTCCCGGGGGAAGGAACCGACGCGTCGGGTGAAGGGGCGGTCGATCACGCCGGGGGCGCGACCTCCTTCGCCTCGCCGACCTCGTGCGTGCGCGACCAGGGCCACCGCTTCGTCGCGGGCGCCGTCGCCGACGGCTGGGGGGCCTCATCGATCGAGCGCGGGCCGATGCCGTTGCCCATGGCGGCGGTCATCGCGATGCTCCACACCGAGCCCGTCTGCCGTCCGCTCTGCTGTCCGTAGATCATGGTCGTTCTCCTCGCTCCCGTCTCCCGACGGGGATGCCCGTCTCCCGACGGGGTCGTGACCTCAGTCCTCACCCCGCGATGCGCGGCGAGACGCGCCCTTGACAGCGGTGACACGGTGAGCATGCCCGGCCGGGAACCACGTACTCCGCCGCCGGGCCGACCCGCGGGGCGTTCGCGAAAGGGTGGCCTGTGCGTCGGCCCGGAGTGTCACGATGACGGCGCGCGGGCGCAAGCGGGCGGCGCTCTGGGTTGCAGTGAGTACGATCGTGCCTCGTGCAGACGTCTACCGGTGCTTCGACGCCCCCCTCGCCGGGGTCGGACCTGAGTCGCGCGCTGCTCGCTTACGGCGAGGCCCGCCGCACGGCGGCCGCGGAAGCGCGGCGCGTCCTCTCGCTCAACGAGCTCGACGCGCGCGCCCTCATGTTCGTCGCCGAGAACCCGGGCGCGCGTCCCTCGCACGTGCGCGACCACCTGGGCATCACCTCCGCGGGCGTCACGACCCTCATCGACCGCCTCGTGCAGCGCGGCGCTGTGCGCCGCGACCTCGACGACGAGGATCGCCGCGTCAACCACATCACCGCGACCGTCGATCTCGACGCCGAGCCCTGGCGTCACCTGCGCGCGTTCGACGCGGGCATCGAGAAGGCCGTCGCCGATCTCGACCCCGCCCACGCCGCCATCGCGGCCAGCGTCATCGATCAGCTCATCGGGGCCACCGACAGCTGAGCATCGGCGACCGTCCGGATCGCCCGCGGATCACGTCGCCGACGAGGCGTCGGGTCAGGAGCGTGCGACGAACGCTTCGGAGCGCGCCTGCAGGAACGAGCACAGAGCGCTGAGCGTCGCGAGTTCGCCCGACAGCGCCATGACGCGTCCGGCGGGCAGCGGTGCGGCGTCTTCGCGCGGCTCGAAGGTGACGGCCCACTCGGTGGATCCCTGTTCGGGGCCGGGGGAGATGAAGAACGTCGTCGACACGCTGCGCAGCTGCGCGGCGATCAGACCCGTGTCGGAGCCGTCGTCGCCGTCTTGCGGGATCACCCGCAGGATCTCCGCGTGGTCGTACCCCATTGCGCGGAAGTCGTCGACCCAGGTCTGCAGGGTCGTCATGGTGCGGAACGGCATGCGGGTCCCTTCGGCGGGCGGGGCGCCGGGCGGCGTCACCCTCCCATTATGGCCTCGCGCGCGGCCCGTCTCCGCTGGCCGAGGACTACTCACGCGAATGCGCATTCTGTATTGAGCGCTTCATTTTATGGCTGATCAAGTCGAAATGCGCATGAATGCGCGCGGGAAAGATACGGTGGAAAGACGGATGGGGGGCATCCGCGAAATTCGCATTCGTCGTATCGACTGCGTGGGAGCGTTCCCGCATTCACCTGCGCTATCGCGCCGGTTATCGCCGTCGATCCCGGACGAATGAGGACACTTCGTGGAGCATACGAACATCGAGACGCGAGACGCCGAGACCGTCGAGCATCTGTGGCAGACGGTCGTCCCCGGTGCACGCATCTCGCGAGCCGAGGCGATTCAGCCGGCGCTCACCTGGCACGCGGCATCCGAGCCGGGGTTCGCGTTCTGCGACTACACGATCGGCTCCACCATGCTGGTCGAATCCGACCCGCTCGACCAGGTCGTCGTCGGCCGTATCGCCGGCCCGCGGGTCTCGGCCACTTATCGTCGCGAGCGCATCGACGCGGCCGTGCCGTTCATGGTGGTCGATCGTCCTCTCGAGATCGCCTTCACGGGGAGGATCGCCGGCACCGCCGTCTCGTTCTCGCGCACCGACTTCGACGAGGCCGCGCGCCGTCTCTCGGGTGACGACACCCTGCGCGTGCGCGCCACGGGCTACGCCCCGGTGAGCGAACAGCGCATGCGCTACTGGTCGCGCACGTGGGAGTACACGCGCGACGTGCTGCTGCGCTCGCCCGAGCGCACCCCACTCATCGAGCAGCAGGCGCGCACCCTCATGCTCGAGGCGTCGCTCCTGGCCTTCCCGACCACCTTCACCGACGCCCTCGCGGCGGGTCGACCCTCGCGACCGCTGCCCGCGCCCGTGCGCCGCGCCAAGGCGTACGTCGAAGCGCACGCCGCGGAGCCCGTGGTGCTCGCCGACATCGCCCAGGCGGCGCGCCTGTCGCCCCGCGGGCTGCAGTACGCCTTCCGCGCCGCGACGGGTCGCACGCCCATGCAGTACCTGCGCCGGGTGCGTCTCGACGCCGCGCGCGCCGAGCTGCGCAGCGCCGATCCGTCGGTCGACACCGTGGCCGCGATCGCGGCGCGCTGGGGTTTCTCGAACCTCGGCCGGTTCGCGGCGATGTACCGCGGCGAGTTCGGAGAGACGCCCTCCACGACGTTGCGCTCCTGACACGAAGCGGTCACCCGCGCCGGGTCAGTGGCCCGCGCCGAGCTCTCCGCTGAGGCGGTCGTGGAAGCGCGAGGCGTGGTCGTTCATGCCCACCAGCTCGACCGTGGTGCCCACGTGCGCGTACTTCGTGCGCACGGCGTCGAGGGCGGCGACCGTCGAGGCGTCCCACACGTGCGAGCGCGACAGGTCGATGACCACTCGCGAGGGGTCGTCGTGGTACGCGAACTTCGTGGTGAGGTCGTTGCTCGAGGCGAAGAACAGCTCGCCCTCCACGGTGTAGCGGGCGACGTCGCCGCCGACCTCGCGCGTGACGCGGGTGAGGCTCGCGACGCGGCGGGCGAAGAGCACGGCGGCGGCGATCACGCCGACACCGACGCCGATGGCGAGGTTGTGCGTCCACACCGTCACGGCGACGGTGAGCACCATGACGATGGTCTCGCTCACCGGCATCCGCCGCAGAGTCGCGGGGCGGATGCTGTGCCAGTCGAAGGTGGCGACCGAGACGACGATCATGACGGCCACGAGCACCGCCATCGGGATGATCGCGACGACATCGCCGAACGCCAGAACGAGGACCAGCAGGAAGACGCCCGCGAGGAAGGTCGAGATGCGCGTGCGGGCCCCCGACGCCTTGACGTTGATCATCGTCTGGCCGATCATCGCGCACCCGCCCATTCCGCCGAACAGGCCCGACAGCACGTTGGCGGCGCCCTGCCCGAGCGATTCGCGCGTCTTCGACGAGGGGGTGTCGGTGATGTCGTCGACCAGGGCCGCGGTCATGAGCGACTCGAGCAGTCCGACGATGGCCATGGCGATCGCGAACGGGAAGATGATCGCCAGCGTCTCGCCCGTCAGCGGGACGTTGGGCACGAGCGGCGCGGGAAGGCTCTCGGGAAGGGCGCCCTGGTCGCCGACGGTCGGCACCGAGATGCCGAACACGACGACGGCGCCGGTCAGCAGCACGATCGCCACGAGCGGGGCGGGCACGACCTTGGTCAGGCGCGGAAGCAGGTACATGATCGCAAGGCCCGCCGCGGCGATCGGATAGACCGCCCACGGCACGCCGATCAGCTGGGGCACCTGCGCCGTGAAGATGAGGATCGCGAGCGCGTTGACGAAGCCGACCATGACGCTGCGCGGGATGAAGCGCATGAGCTTGGCCACCCCGAGCAGGCCGAGGATCACCTGCAGGAGGCCGCCGAGGATCACCGTCGCGAGCAGGTAGTCGACACCGTGCTCGCGGGCGACGGGGGCGATGACGAGGGCGATCGCACCGGTGGCGGCCGAGATCATCGCGGGGCGTCCGCCAAGGAACGAGATGGCGACCGCCATGACGAACGACGAGAACAGGCCCAGGCGCGGGTCGACGCCGGCGATGATCGAGAACGCGATCGCCTCGGGGATGAGGGCGATGGCGACGACGAGGCCGGCGAGCACCTCGCGGGTGAGCAGGCGGGGGGAGCGCAGGGCCTGCAGGACGGTGGGCTCGGTGCGCGGGCGCGCGAGGGCAGAGGTCATGGAGAGTCTCCAGGAGGTAGGGGAGGGGACCCGCGTCGGCGCGGGGAAGAATAGGGGGGTCGCGATCGCGACGAACTAGACTCTACCGTAACGAGAGGGTTGCGGGATCGGGGATGCGATGACCGAGGTGCGACCCATGCAGATCGGCGAGCTCGCCGAGCGGACGGGGCTGTCGATCCGCACGCTCCGTCACTACGACGAGATCGGTCTGCTGCGTCCCTCGGCCCGCACCGAGGGTGGCTTCCGTCTCTACACCGCCGACGACGAGTCGCGCCTGCTCCTCATTCGCCGCATGAAGCCGCTCGGCTACTCCCTCGAGCAGATGGGGGAGCTGCTCTCGGTGGTCGACGGCCTCGAGGCCGATCCTTCCGACGAGGCGCTGCGCGCGCGGCTCGCCGACATCCGCGACGAGGCGCACCAGCGGCGGGAGGACCTCCGCCGCAAGGTCGCCGCGGCCGACGAATTCATCGCTCAACTGGAGGCACGATGACCGCGCACGACATCGTCCTCGAGGGTCACGGCATCCGCCTGTCTCCCGCTCGAGCCGACGACGCGGCCGAGGCGTGGCCGCTGACCGACCCGGAGCTGTGGAGCCGCATGACCACGCCCTGGGCGGACTCGGTCGAGGCCTACGCCGCGCGCGTCGAGCAGCAGCGCGCGACGCCGGGGCTGTACGCCTTCACGGTGCGGGATGCCGAGACCGGTGAGGTCCGCGGCGCCACGACGTTCTACGAGTACGTGCCCGCGCAGGGGCGGGTCGAGATCGGGACGACCTGGTACGGCCGCGCGTTCCAGGGCGGTCGCACCAACCCCGCCGCGAAGATGCTGCTTCTCACCCACGCGTTCGAGGCGTGGGAGGTCAATCGCGTGGCGCTCCGGTGCGACGCCCGCAACGAGCGCAGCGCGCGCGCCATCGAGCGTCTCGGGGCCACCCGCGAGGGGCGCCTGCGACAGCACCGCATCGCTCCCGACGGCAGCGTGGCCGACACGCTGTACTTCTCGATCCTGCGCGACGAGTGGCCCGCGGTGCGCGCCGGTCTCGAGGAGCGTCTGCGCGAGGCCTGATCGCGCCGAAACTGCATCTCGCCGACGAAACGGCCGCAGTCTGCAACGGGCGTGTCAGCGAGATGCAGTCTCGCGGTGATCGTGGCGTGAGGCGGACGCGTGTGGGCGCGGGCTCAGCCGGCGGCGGCCTCGGCGGCGCGACGACGGGCGAACTCCCGCGCCTCGGTGAACAGCTCGAGGTCGATCTGCACGTGTCGGCGCGCGAGCTCGGCGGCCTCGTCGGGGGTGGCCTGCACGATCGCGTCGACGATCGCGTCGTGCTCGCGGGCGGCGCGCGTCTCCATGCGGAGGTGACTTCCCCGGTCGCCCCAGGGGTGCGCCGGGGCCGACAGCGAGAGGTGTCGCTCGTGCTCGAGCAGGATGTCGCGCAGCGCGGTGTTGTGCGCGGCGTCGATGATGGCGAGGTGCAGCAGGCTGTCGGCGCGCTGCTTCGGGTCGCCCGACTCCGCCGCGTGGAAGTCGTCGAGGCGGCCCCGCATCGCGGCGATGTCGGCGTCGGTGCGCCGCTCGGCGGCCAGGCGCGCGAGCGAGGAGTGCAGCATCGAGCTCGCCGTGCACGCGTCGACGAGGTCGCTCCATCGCTCCTCGAACCACCGGTCGACGCCGACCACGATCGAGTCGGGCCAGTCTTCGGCGACGAACGTGCCGCCGCTCCGTCCGCGACGCCGTTCGATCAGGCCGCGTGTCGACAGGTCGTCGAGGGCCGCGCGCACCGTGGTGCGTCCGACGCCCAGGAGGGGAGAGAGGTTGCGCTCGGCGGGAAGACGGGTGCCCGGGAGGAACTCGCCCACCGCCACGGCGGTGATCAATCGATCGGTCACGCGCTCCACCAGGGAGGCGTCGTCGGTGTCGGCCATGGGCTCCCGTCGTTTCTCCCATGTTAATTCCGCAGAAAAGGTTTGCCAACGCACCTTTAACGGGTCCACCATGACTGCATGCACCGCTCCACGCAACGCGAGATCACCGTTCCCTTCCGCGACGGCTTCACCTGGGCCCGCCTCACCGAACCGACCGAGCCCACCGGCGCCGCGCCGCTGTTCGTGCTCCACGGGGGCCCCGGGATGGCGCACAACTACGTCTCGAACCTCGACGCCCTCGCGGAGCTGACCGGTCGCACCGTCGTGCACTACGACCAGATCGGGTGCGGCAAGAGCTCCCACCACCCCGACGCTTCGGCCTCCCAGTGGGTGCCGCAGCTGTTCGTCGACGAGTTCCACAACCTGCGCGAAGCGCTCGGCTTCGACGAGTACCACGTGCTCGGTCAGTCGTGGGGCGGCATGCTCGGCGCCGAGATCGCCGTGCGTCAGCCCGCGGGGCTGCGAAGCCTGGAGATCTGCAACTCCCCGGCATCCATGGCCCTCTGGCTCGCGGGAGCGGCGCGACTGCGCGCCGAACTCCCCGAAGACGCCCGCGACGCCCTCGACCGGCACGAGGCCGCCGGCACCCTCGACGACCCCGAGTACGCCGAGGCCACCCGCGTGTTCTACGAGCGCCATGTGTGCCGCGTCACGCCGATGCCGCAGGACTTCGTCGACAGCGAGCAGCAGATGCTCGCCGACCCCACGGTCTACTTCACGATGAACGGGCCGAACGAGTTCCACGTCGTCGGCACGGGTCGTGACTGGACGATCATCGACCGCCTGCCCCAGGTCGCCGTGCCCACGCTGGTGGTCGCCGGCGAGTTCGACGAGGCCACCCCCGAGACGTGGGAGCCCTTCGTCGCGCACATCCCCGGCGCCCGCTCGCACGTGTTCGCCGGGGCGAGCCACTGCACCCACCTCGAGATGCCCGACGCCTTCCGCACGGTCATCGCCGACTTCCTCGCGCCCCTTCCCTGACACCCGCCCCACCCCACCCGAACCAGGAGACCCGATGTCGCACCCCGCCCCCGAGGCCCAGCAGTCGCTGGAGTCGTTCGGCTACAAGCAGGAGCTCAAGCGCTCCATGTCCACCTTCGACCTCGTGGTCTACGGTCTCGTCTTCATGGTGCCCATCGCGCCGTGGGCGATCTTCGGCGTGGTGTTCAACGCCGCGAGCGGCATGGTGCCGCTGGTCTACCTCACCGGCGTGATCGCGATGATCTTCACCGCCCTCGCCTACGCGCAGATGTCGAAGGCGTTCCCGATCGCCGGCTCCGTCTTCTCGTACGTCGGTCGCGGTCTGCACCCCACGGTGGGCTTCTTCGCGGGCTGGGCGATCCTGCTCGACTACCTGCTCGTGCCGACGCTGCTGTACGTGTTCGCGGCCTCGTCGATGGCGGGCATCTTCCCCGACGTCCCGCAGTGGATCTGGGCCGTCTCGTTCGTCATCATCAACACCGTCATCAACGTGCTCGGCATCGGCTCGATCAAGATCGCGAACCGGGTCATGCTCGCGATCCAGCTCGCCTTCGTGGTGATCTTCGTCGTGATCGCGATGGTCGCCCTGTCGTCCGGCACGATCCCCGGCGCGGAGTTCACCATGGCTCCGCTGTGGGATGCCGAGAAGGTCAACCCCGCGCTCATCGCCACCGCCCTCTCGATCGCGGTGCTGAGCTTCCTCGGCTTCGACGGCATCTCCACGATGGCCGAGGAGTCCACGGGTGACCGGAAGTCCGGCGGTCGCGCCATGATCATCGCCCTGCTCGTGGTCGCGGTGCTCTTCATCGCGCAGACCTGGTTCGCCAGCGCCCTCGCCAACGGCACGATCGCCTTCGGCGACGACGAGGTCAACAACGCCTTCTTCCTGCTCGTGGCCAAGGCCGCCGGCAGCGGGTGGGCGACCGCCTTCCTCGCGGTCAACGTCATCGCGGTCGGCATCGCCAACGCGGTCGCGGCCCAGGCGGCGACCTCGCGCCTGCTCTATTCGATGAGCCGCGACCGGCGCCTTCCCGCCTTCCTGTCGAAGGTCACCTCGCGCCAGGTGCCGATGGCGGCGATCCTGCTGGTGAGCGCGATCTCGCTCGTGCTGGTGCTGTTCTTCGTCGGCCAGATCGCCGTCATCTCGTCGCTGGTGAACTTCGGCGCCCTGCTCGGCTTCATGCTGCTGCACGTGTCGGTCGCGGCGTACTACCTCGGCAAGAAGAAGTCGAAGAACTACCTGCTCCACCTCGTGGTGCCGCTGGTCGGCTTCCTGATCATCGGATACGTGCTGCTCAACGCCGATATGACCGCCAAGATCGGCGGCATCCTGTGGCTGGTCGTCGGCGCGATCGTCTACGTGATCTTCGCCCGCAAGAGCGGCGGGGCCACCGGACCCCTGCCCGAGCACGCCACGGCGACCGCCGGCGAGGGCGGCGGAGAGGTGGCGTCCCGATGACCTTCGAGCACCGGCTCGGTAAGGAGCACGGTCGCCCGGGGTACGACGCCTCGGTGCCCCCGGTGCTGCGCATCCGCCCCGGCACCGGCGAGAGGATCGCGTTCGAGACCGACGACGCGGTGTACGCCGAGCTGCACGACCACGGCGATCTCGCTGCCCTCCAGGCGCCGATCAACCCGGTGACGGGTCCGGTGTACGTCGAGGGGGCGAAGCCGGGCGACGCCCTGGCGGTGCACGTGCACGAGATCCGCCTGGGAGACTACGGCTGGTCGCAGAGCCTCCCCGGCGCCGGAGCGCTGCAGCACCGCATGCCCGACCACGTCGTCAGCCGGCGCATCCCGATCGACGCGGAGGGAGTTCACCTCACCGAGCGGCACGTGGTGCCCGCGCGTCCGATGATCGGGTGCATCGGCACGGCGCCGGCGACGGGGCAGAACTCCACCGTCATGCCCACGACCGCGCTCGGCGGCAACATGGACCTCACCGACGTCGCCCCGGGCGCCACGGTGTACCTGCCCGTCGAGGTCGAGGGGGCGCTGCTGTCGATCGGCGACATCCACGCCGTGATGGCCCGCGGCGAGTCGTCGTTCGTCGCGATCGAGGCGGCGGGCGTGGCCGTGGTCTCGATCGATCTGATCCCGGATGCCGCTCTGCGCGCGCCCCGCGTCGAGACCGACGAGGAGTGGATCTTCGTCGGCCTGGGCGACCCCGTGCAGGAGAGCGTCCGGCGCGGCTACGAAGACGTCTTCGACCACCTCGTCGACGAGCGCGGCTGGGACCGGATGGACGCGTACGCGGTCATGAGCGCCCTCGTGCACAGCGAGCTGGGCGGACCGACGGGGTCGGAAGCGCCCGATCCGCTGCATCCGTTCCGCGCCGTGGGGGCGGTGACGCTGCACCGCCTGCCCAAGAGCGTGCTCTGACCGGGGGGTGGCCCGGACGCGGTGGCGGTTCGAGCGGGGCCGGAGCGCCGTGTAAGATCGTCCCTTGGAAGTGTGTCCGAGCGGCCTAAGGAGCATGGCTGGAATCCATGTAGGCGGGGTAACTCGCCTCGCAGGTTCAAATCCTGTCACTTCCGCCACACGAAGAGCGTCACCCCTCAGGGGGTGGCGCTTTTCGCTCGTCAGACGGGGGTGGTCTCGCGCTCCGGGGCCTCGGCCCCCGGTCGCACGAGGAGGGAGCGCGGCGCGATCCGTGCCACGAGGCGTCGCGTGCGGGAGGCGCCCGACGCCAACTGCGTGCGGATGCGCTCGACCGCGTCGGCGAGCGCGGGTCCCGCCGCGGCATCCGGCTCCGTTCCGGCGTAGCTGACCTCTTCGAGCGCTGCGCGGAGCAGATCGACGTCGTCGGCGTCCACGCCGTGCTCGTCGACGAGTTGGGTGGCGTAGGCGCGCGGCGACACGCTCGCGGGGGAGGGGATGCCGAGATCGACGGCGTCTTCGCGCATCGCCGTCCACGCGGCCACCGGGTCTCCCGCCCGTGCGGCGGCGAGTCGACGGCGCCGGACGACGGTGCGCACGACCGACGGTGCGGCAGCCAGCAGCAGCAGTGCGAGTGCGATCACGACGGAGGGGATCCACGCCGTGCCGGTGCGGGCGGCCACGCCCGCGCCTCCGGCCTCCACCGCCCCGGTGTCTCCGCGATCCGCCGACGACGCCGCCGGCGACGGAGCCGTCGAGGGAACGGCCGCGTCTTCTTCGGGGGTCGTGGGGGCGGCTCCCCCTGTCGTGGAGCTGGAGGCGAAGTTCGTGGGCACGCCGAGGCTGTTGGTCGGCTCGAAGGGCACCCAGCCGATGCCCTGGAAGTACACCTCGGGCCACGCGTGCAGCTGGCTGGAGGTGACCGTGTACTCGATGCCCCCCTGCTGCGGGATGCTCGAGGCCGTGCCGGGCAGGTACCCGATCACGATGCGCGAGGGCATGCCCAGCGAGCGCGCCATGACCGCGAACGCCGAGGCGTAGTGCACGCAGTAGCCTGCGCGCACCTGCAGGAAGTCGGCGACGGCATCCATCCCCGCCCCGTCGAAGCCCGCCTCGACGGGCGCATCGAGGGAGTAGCGGAACGCGCTGCTGCGGAACCACGTCTGCAGGTCGATCAGCGCGTCGTACGACGTGCTCGCGCCGGCCGTCACCTGTCGAGCCGTGTCGCCGATGATGGCGGGGACGTCGGGGGGCAGCGAGGTGAGCGCCGGGTCGAGGTCGGGGCTGCCGACCTGACGGGCGCGGATCTGCTCGAGGGTCGGCCGGGGCACGTTCGCCTGCACCTCGTACACCTGGTCGCGCGTCGAGCCGGCGCGGGTGACGACGGTGCGGTTCTGCGGCATGCCCAGCCAGTCGCCCGACAGTCCCGTGACGGTCGAGGCGGGGTAGGGCACGGGCAGCCACGGGCTGTCGAGCTGATCGACGGTGACGGTGGTCGACCAATCGGCCAGGGCGATGTCCTGGTCGACGCCCACGCGGTCGAACACGGGCCCGTCGGAGGGCACGGGCACCGTATCGGAGCTGTCGGGTTCCCACACGGCGCCGTCGAAGCGCGAGAGCGTGACGGCACGCAGGTACGGGGCGGTCGGCCCGGTCGTGCGCACGGTCAGCACGTCGACCTCGCGCGGCTGGCGCAGGTCGTTGCCGAGTTCGAGGTTGGGGTTGATGGTCGTCCCGATACCGCCGGTCCCGCCGGTCGCGAAACGCAGGCCCGGCTGGGGCAGCAGCGGGGTGGCGACCACGGCGACGATCACGGCGACGGCGGCCACGCCGAGCGCGGTCGACGAGGCGCCCAGGCGACGCGGGGCCGGGTCGCGGTCGGACACCGCGATCGCCCGAGCGCGTGTGTCGACGCGCAAGAGGAACAGCAGAGAGGCCGCCAGCAGCACGAAGGCGACGATGTCGACGTCGGAGGGGATCGCGATGGTCGGGATCAACGAGACCGCGACGAGACCGACGCCGGCGAGCAACGGCATCCGGGCCGTGAGCACGACGTGATCCAGCACCAGGGCGAGTCCGCCGATCGCTCCCACGAGCAGGAACGCCAGGCCGACGGCCGGTTCGACGGGGGCGACACCGAGGCGGATCTCCTCCGACGCCCCCGAGAGCAGACCCGGGACGCTCGCGAAGGTGGCGGGGGTGGGGATGAGCCCGAGGAGCGCCGTGGTGCGACCGAAGATCGCCGTCAGCAGCACGACCCACACACCGAGCTCGATGGCGCTGGCGAGGATCGCGGGCAGGCGGGCGATGCGCACCAGCAGGCCCGCGCCCAGCACCCCGGCCGTCACGACGACGGCGCCCGCGACCCACGGGCCCGGCGCGATGACCGAGAAGACCGGCAGCATCGCCGAGACGATGGCCGCGAACAGCCCCAGGGTGAGCATCGTCGCATCGCGACGTCGACGCGGGGTGCGCAGCACCGTGAGGTCAGCCGACACGGGAATACCCCTGTTCCATGGCGTCGTCCCACGATGCGGCGACCTCGCCGCCTGACCGCACGAGGGACGCACGCCATCCGCCGGCGCGCAGGCCGTCGAGGTCGGTGTCGAAACCCTCGTCCGCGACGACGATCAGCACCGGCATCGCCGAATGTCGCGCCACGGTCCCCAGCGAAGCACGATCGTCGGCCCCCAGTCGTCCGGTGACCACCACGACCGGGCCCAGCAGCGCGCCGGCCGAGGCGGGCACGATGCGGTGCGAGGGGTCGTCGGGGCGCGCACGCAGGCTCGCGAAACCGGCCGCGGTCCGGCGGGCGTCGACGTCGTCACCGCCCTCGACGGGATCCGTGAGCAGGGCCCCGTCGCTGTCGACGACGTCGACGGTGTAGCCCTCGTGCACGAGACGTGCGATGACCGACACGCACGCGCTGACTGCCGTCTCGAACGCCGCATCGGCGCCCGGCGCGTGCGCGGCGAGCGGCGACCAGCGCGACAGCGCGCGGTCGAGCACGACCGTCGCGGCCGGAGACGACTCCTGCTCCTCCTGACGCACCATGAGGGTGTCGCGGTGGGCCGTCGCCCGCCAGTGGATGCGCCGCATCGAATCGCCCGGGGCGTAGGGCCGGGCGACGAGGTTGTCGGCGCCCTGGCCCAACTGCATCGTCGTCGTCTGGCGCGACCCGCCGGCCTCGCCCGACGCGGTGGGCAGGGGAGCGAGGTCGACCACGGCCGGACCCACGGTCACGGGGGTGGGGCGCCCGAGGGCGAGCCGCCGCCGGACCAGGCCGAAGGGATCGGTCGTGGTGACCTCGAACGGACCGAGGGAATGGATGCCGCGCGACGTGCCGACGACCTCGTAACGCACCTCGATCGCTCCGCCCGCGCCCGCGAGCGTCGATGAGAGGCCGGGAGAAGCGCCCTCCGCCCGACCCGAGAGACCCGACGGCAGCGCGTCACGCCAGCGTCCGGGGCCCGTCGGCAGCGCGCTGTGCAGACCCGCGCGCACGAGCACGCTCGCGCGGGCGCCGACCTCGGGCACCTCCGGGGTGATCGTGCGCGTCACCGAGCCCGCGCCCCGCGTGAGCAGCAGGGCGATGCCGGAGGCCGCGAGAAGCGCCGCCAGCAGCGAGGCGAAGTACAACAGTTCCGGGATGCCGGCGCGCTGGGCGATCACGAACGAGGCCACGGCCAGCAGCACCGCGCCGGTGCCGCGGACGGTGAACGGCCACCAGCGCCGCACGGCCGGCCTCACGGTCGCGGCGCGAGCGGCACGCGGACGCTCGTGGCGATCCGATCGAGCGCGTCGGCGACCACGGCGGCCCCGGCGCGACCGCCGGCCGCCGACCGGTTGGCGATCAGACGGTGGGCGAACACCGGCGACAGCAGCGCCGTGATGTCGTCGGGGATGACGTAGGCGCGACCGTCGAGGGCCGCGCGCACCTTCGCCGCGCGCACGAGCTGCAGGGTCGCGCGGGGGCTCGCCCCCAGGCGGATGTCGGGATGGCTGCGGGTCGCCTGCGCGAGGGCGACGACGTAGTCCTCGAGCGCGGGCGCCACGTGCACGCCGCGCGCCCAGGCGATCATCGCCGTCACCTGACGCGCGGTCACCACGGGAGTCAGTCCGTCGAGCGGGTTCACGCTGTCGCGCTGGCGCAGCATGAGCGCCTCGGCCGCGGCATCCGGATACCCCATCGAGATGCGCAGCAGGAAGCGATCGCGCTGCGCCTCGGGCAGCGCGTAGGTGCCCTCCATCTCGAGGGGGTTCTGCGTCGCGACGACGAGGAACGGCGAGGGGAGCACGTGGGTCCGACCGTCGACGGTGACCTGGCGCTCCTCCATCGCCTCCAGCAGCGACGACTGCGTCTTGGGGGAGGAGCGGTTGATCTCGTCGGCGATCACGATGTTGGCGAACACGGCACCGGGGGTGAACTCGAACTGCCGCTGCACCGGGTTGAACACCGACACGCCCGTGATGTCACCGGGAAGGAGGTCGGGAGTGAACTGGATGCGCCGCACGTCGGCGTCGACCGTGGCGGCCAGGGCCCGCGCGAGCATGGTCTTGCCGACGCCGGGAACGTCTTCGATCAGCAGGTGTCCCTCGGCGAGCAACGCGATCAGGGCGCTGCGCACGGCATCGGGCTTGCCGTCGATCACGCGGGAGACGGATGCCACGATGTCGCCGGTCAGCTGGGCGAATGACGCGGCGTCCAGGCCGATGTCGACGCCCGGGCGCGGGCTCGTGTCGGTGCGGCGTGTCCGCGTGGTCGCCTCGGGCGTGACCGTCTCGTCCATGGCATCCCTTGTGTCGTGGAGGGCGGCGGCGCATCCTCGCCGCCGTGACCTGATCGTAACCCGCGTCATGGTGCGGCGGGTCGGAAAGAGCCGGGTGCACAGGGGGCGCACGGCTGCACCCCTAGGATCGGGGGCGTCGATCCGCCCGAGGAGCCCCATGCCCGACACCGCGACCACCCTCCCGTTCACTCACGTGCTCGCCGTCGACATCGGCGGGACCAAGGTCGACGCGGCCCTCGTGTCCGTCGAGGGAGAGGTCGAGCGTGCGAGCGTGGCCCGGCGCCCGACGGGGCGCGAGGCCGACCGTGCGCAGATCGCCCGCTACGTCCGCGAGGCCGCCGTCGCCGCGCTCGCCGCGGTGCCCGGTGCCCGCGTGGGAGCGATCGGGGTGGGCAGTGCCGGTCCCGTCGACCTCCCGTCGCGGTCGGTGTCGCCGCTGAACCTTCCCCTGGCCGCGGGCCTGCAGATCGACGAGGTGCTCGACGGACTCGTCGACGGTCCGATCCACCTGGCCCTGGACGGCACCTGCATCGCCCTCGCCGAGCACTGGCGCGGAGCCCTGGTCGGCTGCGACGACGCGATGGCCATCGTGGTGTCGACGGGCGTGGGCGGCGGCTTCGTCCTGGCCGGCGAGCCGGTGCGGGGCGCCAGCGGCAATGCCGGACACCTCGGCCAGATCTTCGTGCGCACCATCGACGACGGCGAGGTCGTCGCCTCGACCCTTGAAGCCGTCGCGGCCGGACCCGGCACTGTCGCGTGGGCACGCGCCCAGGGGTGGGAGGGCCTGACGGGGCTCGATCTCGCCGCCTCGCACGCGGCGGGTGACGACATCGCCGTCCGCGCGGTGCGCCGCTCGGCCACCGCCGTCGGGCAGGCGATCGCGGCCGCGGCCACGCTGTGCGACCTCGAGGCCGTGGCCATCGCCGGCGGGTTCTCGCAGGTCGCGCCCGACTACATCGATCAGGTGCGCGCGGCGGCCCAGGCCGCCTCTCTGCACGCCTACGCGCGCCGCTGCCGCATCGTGGGGTCGGGACTCGACGGCGACGGACCGCTGCTGGGCGCGGCCGCGCTGGCGCTGCAGGCGTGAGGCGCCGCGTGCCGTCGTCGCGGGGCCGGTTTCGGCGGTGAATCCCGGCGACGGATGCGCGCGGCTGGATCGCGGCGGGGAGACGCCGATGAGTCGGGTAGGCTAGTCGACGGCTCTCCGCGTGGCGGTATCCCGGCCAACTCCCCCAGGACGGAAACGTAGCAAGGGTAACCAGGCTCTACCGGGTGCGCGGAGGGTCTTTTCTTTTCCCCGATGCCCGACTCTGTGGCTCGACACCGCGCCTTAATGCCGGGCGAAGGGCCCGTCGAGCACCGCCCACTGCAGCAGCATGATGGTCTTGGCATCATGGATCGATCCGTCCCGGATCATCTGCATCGCCAGATCGATGTCGTATTCGAGGATCTCGATCTCCTCGTCCTCCTCGGCCAGGCCCCCGCGATCGCCCTCGCGGTCGGCGCCGTCGTAGGCCGCGGCGAAGAAGTGCAGGCGCTCGGTGACCGATCCCGGGCTCATGTAGACGTCGAACACGTGCTGTATTTCATCGACGCGCACCCGCGTCTCCTCCTCGGCCTCGCGACGGATCGCGGTGACCGGGTCGTCGTCGTCGAGCAGGCCCGCGGCGGTCTCGATGAGCATGCCGTCGGGGTGGTCGTTGACGTAGACGGGGTAGCGGAACTGCCGGGTGAGCAGCACGGTCCGCCGGTCGGGGTCGTAAAGCAGGATCGTCGCACCGTTGCCGCGGTCGTAGGTCTCGCGTGTGAGGGTCGTCCACTCGCCGTCGTCGCCGCGGTAGCGGAACGTCGTCGCCCGCAGCACGTGCCAGCCGGCCGCGAGGAGGTCGACGTCGGTGACCTCCACCCGCGGGTTGCGGTCGAGGTCGCGGCCGGTGAGGTGCAGGCCGGTGCGGCCGCGGTGATCGGCGACGGTGGTGCCGGGGCGAGGGTCGGTCATGACTCGGAACAATAGTGCAGAAACGTGCAACACTGTGGACCATGCTCGCTGCCGCCCGGAAAGACGCCCTGCTCGACCGGCTCCGGCGCGACGGCCGTCTCGTCGTGAAGGACATCGCCGTCGAGCTGGGTCTCTCTGAAGACAGCATCCGCCGGGACCTCCGAGAATTGGATGCCGCGGGCCTCGCCGTCCGCGTCTACGGCGGGGCGCTCCCGGCCTCGCCCGCCGTCGCCGACTACGCCGCTCGTCGCGAGGTCGCGCGGGGGAGTAAAGAGCGCGTGGCCGCCGCCGCGGTCGCCCTCATCGAGCCCGACTCCACCGTGCTGCTCGACGGCGGGACGACGACCCTGGCGATGGTCGATCTGCTGCCGCGCTCGTTCGGCGGCACGATCATCACCCACTCGCCGACGATCGCCGCCGCGCTCCTCGACCACGACGCCGAGGTCATCATCCTCGGCGGGCGCCTCTACAAGCACTCCGCCGTGGCCTGCGGGGCCGCGGCGATGGAAGCGGCGCAGAACGTCAGCGCCGACCTCTTCTTCCTAGGCGTGACGGGGGTTCACCCCGAAACGGGGCTGTCGACGGGGGATGCCGAGGAGGCGGCCATGAAGCGCGCTCTCGCGGCCCGCGCGGCCGAGACGTTCGTCCTCGCGAGCGAGGAGAAGCTCGGTGCGGCTTCGCGCTTCGGCATCCTGCCGCTCGACGGGGTCGCGGGGATCATCGCCGACCTCGACCCCGACACGGCGCTCGCCGCGGATCTCCGGAGGGTCGGCGCCCGGCTCGTGCCGGTGGACCCCTCCTGATCACTCGACACCGAAGCAACCCCGCGGCGGTGTCGGAGGCCCGCAATAGGCTGGCTCCGTGACGCAGAGCATCTACATCACGTCGGCCGAAGGTCATTCGGGCAAATCCTCGGTGGCTCTGGGCGTCCTCGACGCCCTCAGCCGCGTCACGCCGCGCGCGGGGGTGTTCCGTCCCATCGCGCGATCGACGGCCGAGCGCGACTACGTGCTCGAGATGCTGCTCGATCACGACAGCGTCGACCTCGCCTACGACGACTGCGTGGGCGTGACCTACGACGACGTGCGCGACGACGCCGACGCCGCTCTGGCCCGCATCGTCGAGCGGTACAAGGCCGTCGAGGCCCAGTGCGACGCGGTCGTCATCATCGGCAGCGACTACACCGACGTCGGCAGCCCCGCCGAGCTGGCCTACAACGCCCGCATCGCGGCCAACCTGGGCGCCCCCGTGCTCCTCGTGCTCGGCGGTCGTGCGCAGCAGGGTCACAGCGAGACGCTGGGCATGTCGGTCGCACGCACCCCGCACGAGGTCGGACAGATCGCCTCGCTCGCCGTCTCCGAACTGCAGCACGAGCGGGCGGCGCTGTTCGCCGTGATCGCCAACCGCGCCGATCCCGATCACCTCGACGAGATCACGGCATCCGTGCGTCAGGTCGTCGACGCGCTGCCCGTCGGCACCGCGGCCGAACGCCGCAGCGTGCCCGTCTGGGCTCTTCCCGAAGACCGCTTCCTCATCGCCCCCTCGGTGCGCGGCGTGCTGCGCTCCGTCGAGGGTGAGCTCATCAAGGGCGACCCGGCGCTGCTGACCCGCGAGGTGCTCGACGTGGTCGTCGCGGGAATGTCGATGGTCAACGTCCTGCCACGGCTCAAAGAGTCCGCGGTCGTCGTCATCCCCGCCGATCGCAGCGAGGTGCTCATCGCCGCCCTGCTGGCCAACGCCTCGGGCACCTTCCCCTCTCTCGCCGGCATCGTGCTCAACGGCGGGTTCGAGCTGCCCGATGCGATCGTGCGCCTCATCGATGGCCTCGGCTCGCCCCTGCCGATCATCGCGACCGACCTCGGCACCTACGACACCGCGGTGCGCATCATGAACACGCGTGGTCGCCTGGCCGCCGACTCGCAGCACCGCTACGACACAGCCCTCGCCCTGTTCGAGCGCCACGTCGACACCGAACTCCTCACGCGCGAACTGGGCGTCGCCCGCCCGAGCGTGGTCACCCCGCTCATGTTCGAGTACGGCCTGGTCGACCGCGCCCGCAGCGACAAGCGCCGCATCGTGCTGCCCGAGGGCAACGACGACCGCGTGCTGCGGGCGGCGGCCACCGTGCTCTCGCGAGGCATCGCCGACCTCACGATCCTCGGCGAGCCGATCGAGGTGCGTGGGCGCGCGATCGAGCTCGGCATCGACATCCGCGACGCCGAGGTGCTCAGCCCCTTCGACGCCGTGCACGTCGACAAGTTCGCGACCGAGTACGCCCGGCTCCGCGCGCACAAGGGCGTCAC
Organism: Microbacterium sp. BH-3-3-3; assembly: GCF_007679045.1. GTDB lineage: Bacteria > Actinomycetota > Actinomycetes > Actinomycetales > Microbacteriaceae > Microbacterium > Microbacterium algihabitans. Next base: position 441,457 of record NZ_VEFS01000002.1, read on the forward strand.
CTTCGCGCAGGCCGCCGACACCGTGACCGACGTGTCGTACTTCGGCACGCTCATGGTGCACCTCGGCCTCGCCGACGGAATGGTCTCCGGCGCCGCTCACACCACGGCGCACACGATCCGCCCCGCGTTTGAGATCATCAAGACCGCCCCCGGCGTCTCGGTCGTCTCGAGCGTCTTCCTCATGGCCCTCGCCGACCGCGTGCTCGTCTACGGCGACTGCGCCGTCATCCCCGACCCCACGAGCGAGCAGCTCGCCGACATCGCCGTGTCGTCGGCCGCCACCGCCGAGCAGTTCGGCATCGCGCCGCGCGTGGCCATGCTGTCGTACTCGACGGGCGAGTCCGGCACGGGCGCCGACGTCGAGAAGGTACGCACCGCGACCGCCCTCGTGCGCGAGCGCGCGCCCGAGTTGCTCGTCGAGGGACCCATCCAGTACGACGCCGCGGCCGACGCGGCCGTCGCCCGGGCCAAGATGCCCGACTCCGAGGTCGCCGGTCGCGCGACGGTGTTCGTCTTCCCCGACCTCAACACGGGCAACAACACCTACAAGGCCGTGCAGCGCTCGGCCGGGGCCGTCGCGATCGGCCCCGTGCTGCAGGGTCTGAACAAGCCCATCAACGACCTCTCGCGCGGCGCCCTCGTCGACGACATCGTCAACACCATCGCGATCACCGCGATCCAGGCCCAGGGGGGCACCCAATGAGCGTCGTCCTCGTCGTCAACAGCGGTTCGTCGTCGTTCAAGTACCAGTTGCTCGACATGGCGCACGAGCGGGTGCTGGCATCCGGTCTCGTCGAACGCATCGGCGACCCTTCGACAGGCTCAGGGACCGGGGGAACGGCGACCCACACCATCACCGCCGCGGCCCTCTCCGCTCCCGACGCTCCGGCGCCCACGGTGACGGATGCCACCTACACGATCGAGCGCGAGATCCCCGACCACACCGCGGGCTTCGCCGTCATGCTCGACGCCTTCGCCGCGCACGGGCCCTCGCTCGACGAGCGCGCCCCGGTCGCGGTCGGTCACCGTGTCGTGCACGGCGGTGCGCGCTTCTTCGCGCCCACGGTCGTGACGCCGCTCGTCGAGATCAACATCGACGAGCTGTCGGTCCTGGCGCCTCTCCACAATCCCGCGAACCTCGCGGGGATCGTCGCGGCGAAGAAGGCGTTCCCCGACGTTCCGCACGTGGCCGTGTTCGACACGGCCTTCCACCAGTCGCTCGCTCCCGAGGCGTACACGTACGCGATCGACCGCGAGGTCGCCGAGGCCCACCGCATCCGTCGCTACGGTTTCCACGGCACGAGCCACAAGTTCGTCAGCGAGGCAGCCGCCGCCTTCGTGGGTCGCCCGCTCACCGAGCTGAAGCAGATCGTGTTCCACCTCGGCAACGGCGCCTCGGTCGCCGCGATCGAGGGCGGGCGTTCGGTCGACACCTCGATGGGCCTCACGCCTCTCGAGGGGCTCGTCATGGGCACGCGCTCGGGAGACCTCGACCCAGCGGTGCTGCTGCAGCTCGCGCGCCGCGCCGAGATGTCGACCGCCGATCTCGACACGCTGCTCAACAAGCGCTCGGGCCTGCTCGGCATCGCGGGAGTGTCCGACATGCGCGACATCCAGCAGCGACGCGAGGCGGGAGACCCGGCGGCGCGCCTGGCCTTCGACGTCTACATCCATCGCCTGCGCGCGTACGCGGGCGCGTACCTCGCGCAGTTGGACGGGGTCGACGTCATCTCGTTCACCGCGGGGGTGGGCGAGAACGCCGCCGCCGTGCGCGCCGAGGCCATGGCGACTCTCGGGTTCGCCGGGGTCGAGATCGACGCCGAGCGCAATGCGACGCGCGGACGCGGCATCCGGCGCATCTCCACCGACGCCTCGCGCGTCGAGGTGCTCGTCGTGCCCACCGACGAAGAGCTCGAGATCGCGCGGCAGACCCTGTCGGTCACCCGCTGAGACACCTCGTCCCGTTACGCTGACCCCGCCCTGCTGGGGCGATCGTCTTCTTCGACCCGGAGTTCCCCATGACCCCCACCGCCGATCTGCCCGACCTGACGACGTTCGACGGGGTGCTGTTCGATCTCGACGGCGTGCTGACCCCCACCGCCGAGGTGCACATGCGGGCGTGGAAGACGATGTTCGACGAGCTGTTCGCCGCGTGGAAGATCGAGCCGGCCTACACCGACCGCGACTACTTCGAGTACGTCGACGGCAAGAAGCGCTACGACGGCGTGGCGAGCCTGCTGCGCAGCCGCGACGTCGAGGTGCCGTGGGGCGATCCCTCCGACGACCCCTCCGAAGACACCGTGTGCGGAGTCGGCAACCGCAAGAACGTGGTCTTCTCAGAGATCCTCCGCCGCGAGGGCATCGCGCCGTACCCGGGGTCGGTGGCCCTTCTCGACGTGCTCCAGAAGGCCGGGGTCCCCATCGCTGTCGTGTCGAGCTCGAAGAACGCCGTCGAGGTGCTCGACGCCGCCGGCATCCGCGATCGCTTCCCCGTCGTCATGGACGGCGTCGTCGCCGAGCGCGACCACCTGTCGTCGAAGCCCGCACCCGACGTGTTCGCCGAGGCGGCGCGCATGCTGGGCGTCGACCCGGCCCGATCCGTCGCCGTCGAAGACGCACTGAGCGGCGTGAAGTCGGCCGTCGCGGCCGGATACGCGGTCGTCGTCGGCGTCGATCGCGGCGTCGGGGCCGACGACCTCGCCTCCGCCGGGGCCACCGTGGTCGTCGACGACCTCGCGGCCTTCGTAGACTGAGCCGTCGCCTGCACGCGACCCACCCGACTCACCGCGGGCGCGCGGGATGCCCCCTCGCCCTGGAAGGCACGTGATGATCGATCGCGATCGTTTCCCCATCGACGAATGGCGTCTCGTAGAAACCGAGTTCTCGCTCGACGACGTGGGGGTCACCGAGACCCTCTTCGCGGTCGGCAACGGCTACCTCGGACTGCGCGGCAACTCCATCGAGGGGCGGTTCGCGCTCGAACAGGGCACGTTCATCAACGGGTTCCACGAGACGTTCCCGATCCGTCACGCCGAGCAGGCCTACGGTTTCGCCGAGGTCGGTCAGACGATCATCAACGCTCCGGATGCCAAGGTCATGCGCGTCTACGTCGACGACGAGCCGCTGTCGCTCGACGTCGCCGACGTGCGGGAGTACGAGCGCGTGCTCGACATGCGTCAGGGGATCCTGCGCCGCAACCTCCTGTGGGTCACGCCCTCGGGCAAGCGCGTGCGCATCGAGGACGAGCGCTTCGTGTCGTTCGACGAGAAGCACCTCGCGGTGCTGCGCCTGACCGTCACCGTGCTCGATGCCGACGCCCCCGTCACCGTGAGCAGCCAGCTGCTGAACCGTCAGGACGGCGAGGGCATCTACGGCGGTTCGCCCATGGCATCGAAGCAGTCCGGTTTCGACCCGCGCAAGACCGAGAAGCTCAGCGACCGCGTGCTGCAGCCGCGCGAGTACTGGCAGGACGGCGACCGCTCGGCCCTCAGCTACGAGGTCAGCGAGTCGGCCATGACGCTCGCCGTCATCGCCGACCACCTCGTCGAGACCGAGAACGAGTACACCTCGCGCCAGCTCATCGAGCCCGACATCGCCAAGAACGTCTATCGGGTGCACGCCCGGGCCGGCGTCCCCACCACGATCACCAAGCTCGTGAGCTACCACACCTCGCGTGGCGTTCCCACGGGTGAGCTGCTCGACCGCTGCCGCCGCACGCTCGATCGCGCGGTCGAGACGGGCGTCGACCGGCTCGTCGAGAAGCAGATCGCCTGGTACGCCGACTTCTGGGATCGCTCCGACGTGCGCATCGGCGGTCACGGCGACCTGCAGCAGGCCACGCGCTGGTGCCTCTTCCAGCTCGCGCAGGCGGCCGCCCGCGCCGACGGGCAGGGCGTGCCGGCCAAGGGCGTCACGGGCTCCGGCTACAGCGGGCACTACTTCTGGGACACCGAGGTCTACGTGCTGCCGTTCCTGGCGTACACGTCGCCGCTGTGGGCCCGCAACGCGCTGCGCATGCGCTACCTCATGCTTCCCGCGGGCCGCAAACGCGCGCACCAGCTGAATGAGGCCGGGGCGTTGTTCCCGTGGCGCACCATCAACGGCGAAGAGGCCTCGGCCTACTACGCCGCGGGCACGGCGCAGTACCACATCAACGCCGACGTGGCCTACGCGCTGGCGAAGTACGTGCGGGCGACCGGCGACGAGGAGTTCCTCGCCCGTGAGGGCGTCGACATCGCCGTCGACACGGCCCGCCTGTGGGCGACGCTGGGGTTCTGGCGCTCGAGCGACGGCTCCGACGACGGGGAGCGCGACTCCTTCCACATCCACGGCGTCACCGGGCCCGACGAGTACACCACCGTCGTCAACGACAACCTGTTCACCAACGTCATGGCGCGGTTCAACCTGCGCTTCGCCGCGCGCACGGTCCGCGATCTCGCCGACCGTGATCCCGACGCGTACGCGCACATGGCCGATCGCATGAACCTCGACCCGTCGGAGCCCGAGCGGTGGGACAAGGCCGCCGAGGCCATGCACATCCCGTTCAGCGAGGCCCTCGGCATCCACCCCCAAGACGCCGTGTTCCTCGAGCGCGAGATCTGGGACCTCGAGAACACCCCGCCCGATCAGCGTCCGCTGCTGCTGCACTTCCACCCGCTGGTGATCTACCGGTACCAGGTGCTCAAGCAGGCCGACGTGGTGCTCGCGCTGTTCCTGCAGGGCAATCACTTCACGGATGCCGAGAAGCTCGCCGACTTCGAGTACTACGACCCGCTGACCACGGGCGACTCGACGCTGTCGGCGGTCGTGCAGTCGATCCTCGCGGCGGAGGTCGGCTACCAGGACCTCGCCTTGGAGTACTTCCGTCAGGCCGCGTTCGTCGACCTCGGCGACCTGCATCACAACGCCTCTGACGGCGTGCACGTGGCCTCGGCCGGTGGGGTGTGGACGGCCCTCGTCAGCGGTTTCGGCGGCATGCGCGACCACTTCGGTCTGCTGACCTTCGACCCGCGTCTGCCCGCCGACTGGCCCGAGCTGTCGTACGTGCTGCACTGGCACGGCACGCGCCTCGACATCACCCTCACCGCGTCGGCGCTGACCCTTCGCGCCGGGGGAGAGGGCGGCCCCGTCACCTTCGCCGTGCGCGGGGTGGACTACACCGTCGCGCCGGGTGAGACGGTGCGCGTGGCCCTGCACGGACAGGGGCCGGTGCGGCCCGGTCGTCCCTCGATCCGCCAGCTCGAGGGCTCCGTGCGCGAGGACGGCACGCTGCTGTCGGCGTCGGTGCCGATCGTCACCGCGACCATCCCGGTCGTCGGCGACGACGAGGCACCCATCGCGGTCGGACTCGACGGCGGTTTCTGAGCTCCGAACGCGGCGGCACCCTGCGGGGGTCGCCGCGTTCGGCGTTCGGGGGCGCCCTCTCCGCCCGCGGGAGGAGGACCGGGGAGGGGAGGACGCCAGGGGGCGATCGCGTCCTCCGTCGCCGGAATCTCCGCCGTTCCCCGCGGTCCGAGGGTCGATCGTCGGGGGCGCGGAGGCGATGTCGGAGGTACGCCGTAGGCTGGTGGAGTGACGACAGCCCTGTACCGCCGATACCGCCCCGAGGCGTTCGGCGAGATGATCGGGCAGTCGCAGGTGACCGAGCCGCTCATGACCGCCCTGCGCAGCGACCGCGTGGGTCACGCGTATTTGTTCTCGGGTCCGCGCGGCTGCGGAAAGACCACCTCGGCCCGCGTTCTGGCGCGCTGCCTCAACTGCGCGGCGGGTCCCACCGACACCCCCTGCGGCACGTGCGACAGCTGCGTCGAGCTGGGGCGCGGCGGCGGCGGGTCGCTCGACGTGGTCGAGATCGACGCGGCGAGCCACAACGGTGTCGACGACGCCCGCGACCTGCGCGAGCGCGCGATCTTCGCCCCCGCGCGCGACCGCTTCAAGATCTTCATCCTCGATGAGGCGCACATGGTGACGCAGCAGGGCTTCAACGCCCTGCTCAAGCTGGTCGAAGAGCCTCCGGCCCACGTGAAGTTCATCTTCGCCACCACCGAGCCCGAGAAGGTGCTCGGCACCATCCGCTCGCGCACGCACCACTACCCGTTCCGGCTGGTTCCGCCCGCCGCGATGCTCGAGTACGTCCAAGAGCTCTGCGAGACCGAGGGCGTGAGCGTCGAAGCCGGCGTGCTGCCCCTCGTCGTTCGCGCCGGTGGCGGGTCGCCCCGCGACACCCTCTCGCTGCTCGACCAGCTCATCGCCGGCAGTGACCCGTCGACAGGCTCGGCGACCGAACCCGCGGGCCACGTGCTCGTGCGCTACGAGCGCGCGGTCTCGCTGTTGGGCTACACGCACTCCGAGCTGCTCGACGAGGTCGTCGACGCCTTCGCCGCGAACGACGGCGGAGGAGCCTTCGCCGCCGTCGACCGTGTCGTGCAGACCGGCCAAGATCCCCGCCGGTTCGTCGACGACCTGCTCGAGCGCCTGCGCGACCTGATCATCGTGGCGGCCACGGGTGCGGGCGCCTCCGCGGTCCTGCGCGGTGTCCCCGACGACGAGCTGGAGCGCATGTCGCGGCAGGCCACCGCCTTCGGAACCACCCGTCTGTCCCGCACGGCCGACCTCGTGGTGGCCGCGCTCGACGAGATGACCGGCGCCACCTCGCCCCGTCTTCAGCTCGAGTTGCTGGTGGCGCGCGTGCTCACGCACGCGGGTGTCGCTCAGGGCGGATCGCCCGCCACGGCGCACGACATCGAAGCAGGGCGCGGTCATGCCGCAGCCCCCGCGCAGGTCGCCCCCGCGACGGGGCGTCCCGCGTCACCCGCGGCCGACATCGCCGCCCCGTCGACCCAGTCGGCGGTGTCGTCCGCTCCCGCGGCGGCCCCGCGCATCGCGTCGCCCGGTACCTCATCGGGCGGCGCCTCGTCGCCGGCCGTGGCCTCCCCGAAGATCGCTTCACCGGCGGTGGCCTCACCGACCGTGGCCTCGCCGGCCGTCGCTTCCCCCGGCATCGCCTCTCCTGGGGTCGCCGCCCCCCGCATCGCGTCGCCGGGCGGGGCAGCCCCCGCGGTGGCGTCTCCGGGCGTCGCCGCCCCGCGGATCGCGGCTCCCGGTCGCCCCGAGCCGACGCCGGCGGATGCCGAGAGGCCCGCGCCCGCGCCCGCGACGAACCGCGTCGCCGCCCCCGCGACGGCCGGCAGCGCCCCCTCCGACGATGACGCCCCGCCGCCCTTCACCGACGACGACGCTCCGCCGCCGTTCGACGACGGCGACGCTTCCGTGTTCGACGAACCCGCACCGACCCGCGCGGCCTCGCCTGCGACGGCCGTCGAACCGGCTCTCGCCATGCCCGACGACGACGAGGCGCACCCCTTCGACAGAGCGCCCTCGGCGGCATCCGTCTCGACGTCGGGAGGCACTTCAGCAACAGATTCCGTCGCGGAGGCCGAGCCGGACGCGAAGCCCGAACCGGTCGCGAAGCCCGAGTCCACGACGAAAGCCGCGCCGGCGTCGGAGCCCGAGTCGGCGTCCACGGCCCCGCCCGCTGAGGCGACCGGCACAGCCGAGCCCTCGGAACGCGTCGAGCCCGCTGCGGCGGCTGAGCCGACGGCGACCCCCGCGCCCGACGCGACCCCCGCGCCCGACGCGACCCCCGCGCCCGACGCGACCCCCGCGCCCGACGCGGCAGCCCAGAACGACGCGGCAGCCGAGAGTGCCGCTGCGGCGGAGCCCGCCGACGCGGCTCCCGCGCCCGGCGAAGCTCCCGCATCCGACGAGGCCTTCCCGCTCGAGCCGTCCGCCCCGACGCCGCCGGCGACCCCGGTCGGCCCGATCGACCTGGCGCACGTACGAGACGCGTGGCCCGAGGTGCTGGGTCAGCTCGAGGTGGCGAGCCGTGCCTCATGGCTGATCGTGTCGACCTCGACTGTCGTCGCGTACGACGACGACGTGCTCACCCTCGCGTTCCGCACGACGAACGATCTGTCGGCGTTCAAGACCCGCACGCCCGAGGGCGGCCCGAGCGAAGACCTGCGGCAGGCGATCCAGGCCGTGCTCGGGGTCCGAGTGAAGTACCTCGCCCGCCTCGAGGGCGACCAGCCCGGTGGCCCCGGTGGGTCGGGCGGTGGCCCCGGCGGTCAGGGCGGCGCTCCGCGCGGACCGGCCGGCCCGGCGCCCGCCGGCCCGCAGGCGACGCGACCGAGCGGGCAGCAGCCCCCCGCGCCGCGCGCCGCGACCTCGTCGGCCCCGTACGCCTCGTCGGTGACCGAGTGGGCCGTGGCGCCCATCCCGGCCTCCGACGGCGCCGCGCCGTCGGCGTTCCGCGCTCCGACCGCCCTGGCGGTCGACGACGAACCCGACGAGGCCTCCGCGGGCATCGCACCGGCCACCCCCGTGCGCGAGGGTGTCGTGCTCCCGCCCCGTGACGTGGCCCGGTCGGTCCCGGCCCCCGAAGAGGTCGACGACGACGACGTGATCCCGCCCGCCGACGAGACCGAGGCCCCGCTGCCGCCGGTCGTCGTTCCGCGCATGCCCCCGCTTGGCGGCGGCGTGCAGCGCTACGGCGAGGCGGTCGTGCGACAGATGCTCGGCGCCACCTACGTGCGTGACGAACCCTACGAGCCCCCGACGAGGTTCAACTGATGTACGACGGAATCGTCCAAGACCTCATCGACGAGTTCGGCCGCTTGCCGGGCATCGGCCCGAAGTCGGCCCAGCGCATCGCGTTCCACATCCTGCAGTCGCCGTCGTTCGACGTCTCGCGACTGTCGACTCTGCTCGGCGAGATCCGCGACAAGGTCAAGTTCTGCGAGATCTGCGGCAACGTCACCGAGCAGGAGCGCTGCTCCATCTGCCGCGACCCCCGTCGCAACGCCACCCTGATCTGCGTCGTCGAAGACGCGAAAGACGTGGCCGCGATCGAGCGCACCCGCGAGTTCCGCGGTCTGTACCACGTGCTCGGCGGGGCGATCAGCCCGATCGCCGGCATCGGTCCCGACGACCTGCGCGTCACCCAGCTCATGCAGCGCCTCGCCGACGGCACGGTGCAAGAGGTCATCCTCGCGACCAACCCCAACCTCGAGGGCGAGGCGACCGCGACCTACCTCAGCCGGCTGCTGCACACGCTCGAGATCCGCGTCACCCGCCTGGCATCCGGACTCCCCGTCGGCGGAGACCTCGAATACGCCGACGAGGTCACCTTGGGTCGCGCCTTCGAGGGCCGCCGCACGCTCTGACCTCGGCCTCGGAGAGTCTGCGCCGCCCGCCCGCGACTACCGCCGCACGCGCGCCCGCACCCGGGTGACGCTGCTCAGCGTCGCGCGCACCGGCTGGCCGAGGTAGATGCCGAGCGAGGCGCCGACGGCCAACGCGATACCGATGGTCGCCGCCCCCGCGAGGGTGGTCACGCCGGTCATGAGCACGGTGGGGTCGTCGCCCGACTCGACCACGCCGAGCAGTCCGCGGAACACCGCGGCACCGGGCACGAGTGGCAGGATCGCCGCGGTCGTGATCGCGACCGACGGCACGTGCAGGCGGTAGGCGACCACGATGCCGGCGAAGCTGCCGACGAAGGCGCCCACGCCGCTCGCGGCCGCGACCTCGAAGCCGACCCCGGTCGCCGCGACGTACCCGGCCCAGGCGACGAGGCTGAGCGCCGCGCTGACCACGACGATGCGTGCGCCGGCGCCGTTGTACACCGCCACCGCGATGGCGATGACGGCGGCGCCCACGAACTGCAGGGCGACGGGTCCGAGCGGCAGAGCCGTCGACGGCGGCGACATGCCGAGACCGATGACGCGCACGGTCTCGAGACCGGCGAGGATTCCGAGTACCACGCCGAGCGTCTGCGTCGTCAGCTCGAGAATGCGGCCCGTGGCGGTGAGGGCGAAGCCGTCGATCGCGTCTTGGGCCGCGCCGACGACGGTGAGTCCCGCGAGCATCAGCACGATCCCGGATGCCACGATCACCGACGGTCTGATCGCCGCGGCCGCGTCGAGGCCCGTGTAACGCAGCAGGGGGGAGAGCGCCGCGACGACGGTGAGCACGAAGCCGCCCGCGATCTGGGCGAAGAAGTAGGGCACGCGGGCACGGGCCATGATGTGCTGCGTGGTCGCCGCGAGCGCCGCGGCGATGAACGACAGCACGAGGGCGAGCCAGTTCGCACCGAACATGATGGCGACGCCGGCCGCGAGCGAGGCTTGCGAGACGATGACGATCGCGGGGCGGTAGCGGAACGGCAGGCGCCGGATGGCGCGGCAGCGCGAGATGGCGTCGTCGAGGGCCAGGCCGTTCGCGATCTCCTCGACGAGGGCCTGCAGGCGCTGCAGCTTCGCGTGGTCGGGTACCGAGCCGCGCACGACGCGCAGCAGGGTCGTCGGATGGGTCGCCCCCGGCCGGCTGTGCGCGATGGTGATCGAGTTGTAGGTCACGTCGACGTGCACGGGGTCGAGTCCGTACGCCCCGCACACGCGCACGATCGTGAGCGTCACCTCGTTGGCGGGCGCGCCGACGACCAGCATCGTCTCGCCGATGCGGATCGCGAGATCGAGGATGCGCGTCGACAGCGCCTCGTCGATGACGGGCAGCAGGGTCGTGTCGGGCGACGACGACGCGTCGTCGGTGTGCACGAGACGGCGCAGCGACGACAGCCAGTGGCCGGGGGTGAGCGGCATCCGATCGCTCCAGGGGGGAGGGGGTGGAACCCGTCGATCCTATCCGCGGGCGGCTGGGCGCTCGCATGACAGTACGTGCATGACGGGGGCGGTATGCGCGCGCCTTTAGGATGATCCTCGGGCGCGACACCAGCGCCGGCGTCGTGGCATCCCGACGCACGACCCCTCCGGGAGTTCTCCTCATGGCTCTGATCGTCCAGAAGTACGGCGGCTCGTCCGTCGCCGACGCCGAGAGCATCAAGCGGGTCGCCAAGCGCATCGTCGACACGCGTCGCGCCGGCCACGAGGTCGTCGTCGCCGTCAGCGCCATGGGCGACACCACCGACGAGCTCCTCGACCTCGCCGGTCAGGTCGCGCCGATCCCCGCGCCGCGCGAGCTCGACATGCTGCTGTCCAGCGGAGAGCGCATCTCGATGGCGCTGCTGGCCATGGCCATCCACTCGATGGGCTTCGAGGCGCGTTCGTTCACCGGCAGCCAGGCGGGCATGATCACGGATGCCACGCACGGCGCGGCCCGCATCGTCGACGTCACGCCCATCCGACTCCGCGAGGCGCTCGACGAGGGCGCGATCGTCATCGTCGCCGGCTTCCAGGGATTCAACCGCGACACCCGCGACATCACCACGCTCGGTCGCGGCGGATCCGACACGACCGCCGTCGCGCTCGCCGCGGCGCTGAAGGCCGACGTCTGCGAGATCTACAGCGACGTCGACGGCATCTTCACCGCCGACCCGCGCGTCGTGCCTCTCGCGCGCAAGCTCGACCGCGTCGGCAGCGAAGAGATGCTCGAGCTCGCCGCCAACGGCGCGAAGGTCCTCTACATCCGCGCGGTCGAGTACGCGCGGCGCCACGGCGTGCTGATCCACGCCCGGTCCACGTTCAGCCCGAACGAGGGCACCTGGGTGCTCGACCCGTCGAAGAAGTACCCGCTCGTCCCCGAGGGAGCCACCATGGAAGAGCCCATCGTCGCCGGCGTCGCCACCGACCTCAGCCAGGCCAAGATCACCGTCATCGGCGTGCCCGACGTGCCCGGCAAGGCCGCCGACATCTTCAAGATCGTCGCCAAGTCCGGTGCCAACGTCGACATGATCGTGCAGAACGTCTCGGCGGCGGCGACCGGTCGCACCGACATCTCGTTCACGCTGCCCAAGACCGACGCCTCCGTCGCGCTCAAGGCCCTCGCGGGCGAGCAGTCCGAGGTCGGGTTCCAGAGCCTCGTGCACGACGATCAGATCGGCAAGCTCTCGGTCGTCGGCGCGGGCATGCGCACGCACTCGGGCGTCTCGGCGACGCTGTTCGAGGCGCTGAGCCTGGCGGGCGTCAACATCGAGATGATCTCGACCTCCGAGATCCGCATCTCGGTCGTGGTGCGCGGCGTCGACCTCGCCGAGGCCGCCCGCCTCGTGCACACCGCGTACGGTCTCGACGGCGACGCCGAGGCCACGGTCCACGCCGGCACCGGTCGCTGATCCGCCCGGCTCATCCGCGGCGGTCGACGCTCACGACGAGCGGATGCCGCTGGGTCGCGCCGAGATGAACATCGACGCGCGCAGCTCGAGCACGTGCTCGCGCGCGAGAGCCGCCGCGCGCTCGGCATCGCCGGCTTCGACGGCGGCGAGGATCGCAAGGTGCTCGTCGTTACTGCCGCGGAGGTACTCGATCGGGTACGGCACGAAGTAGCCGTAGAGCGCGTCGGCGGTCGTGCGGTGCGTCTCGAGGGCCCAGTCCTGGAGCGCCGCCGCGGCCATCGCGCGGTGGAACCGCACGTCTGCCTCGTGGAACTGCGACCAGTCGTCCGCGGCGGACGCGTCGGCGCTCGCCTGCCGAGCCGCATTCAGGTGGGCGATCGCGGTCGGGTCGTCGCGGTGCCAGGCCGCCTCGGCGGCGAGGGACGACTCGATCAGCGCGCGCTGGGCGATGAGGACCCGCACCGTCGGGGTCTCGCCGCGCAGTCGGACCACGGCCGGGTCGTTCGCCCAGCGCGAGATGTCGGCGTGGGCCGAGACGAACGTGCCGCCGTTGCGGCCGCGGCGCCGCTCGAGCAGTCCCTCCTCGGTCAGGGTCTCGAACACCCGGCGCACGGTCGCCGTGCTGACTCCGAACGCGTCCGCCGCGCGGTGATCCGAGGGCAGGTGGGCACCGGGCGGCAGCAGGCCCAGTTCGATCGCGAGGCACAGTCGGGCGCGGACGGCGTCGGATGCCGAGAGCGGGACGATCGACGAGAGTGCCGGGGCCGCGGCGGCATCGGCACTCTCCGTCGTCATCCGTCGATCATGTCATCCTGCGCGCGGGCGACGGCGATCGCGGCGGTGGGCGTGGCATCCGGTACCTGGATCTCCCCGATACGGCGTCGCCCGCCCCACGCCGCACCGACCACACCCGCGGCCACCGGGAGCAGAGCGAGCACGATCGACAGGGCGACGCTTCCTCCGGTCACCAGCGTGAAGTTCGACAGCACCAGCCAGAGGGAGAGCGCCAGGCCGATCACCGCGGCGATCGGGGCGACCACCGCGCGGCCGATGAGGGCGCGGCGCACCTGCGCATTGCGCGAGAAGAAGACCAGCACGGCCACCGAGGTGAGCAGCATGAGCAGCACCATGCCGACCGTGGCGACCCCGGCCATCGAGCCGAAGACGCCGACCAGGGGTTCGACGTCGAACAGCGCGAACGCACCCACGATGACCGCGGCGGTGATCGTCTGCACCATCGACGAGAACGCGGGCGATTCGTGGCGCCCGTGCACGACGCCGAGGCGCCGGGGGAGTGCGCCGCGACCGGCGAGGGTGAACTGGTAGCGCGCGATGATGTTGTGGAACGACAGCACGCAGGCGAACAGGCTCGTCACTAAAAGCACCTGCGTGATGTCCTGGAAGATCGGGCCGAGGTAGCGACCGGTGAGGTCCATCAGCATGTTCGCGTCGCCCGCCAGCGTCGCCTTCGCGAGAGCGACCGCGCCGTCGGCGCCCGCGCCCGTGATCAGCGCCCAGCACGACACGGCGTAGAAGACGCCGATGATGATGACGGCCAGGTAGGTGGCGCGGGGGATCGTGCGGGCGGGGTCGCGCGCCTCGTCGCGGAAGACGGCCGTCGCCTCGAACCCGATGAACCCGGTGAGCGCGAACAGCACCGAGATGGCGAGGCCGGGGCTGAAGACGTTCTCGGCCGAGAACGTCGACCACGCGATCCCCTCGGCGCCACCGGTCGAGAAGATGACGGCGTCGAGCACGACGACCACGGTGATCTCGGCGACCAGGGCGATCCCCAGCACGCGCGATGACAGTTCGATGTGTCGGTAGCCGAGCACGGCGACGAGGATCAGCGCGACGAAGGCGTAGACGCCCCAGTGCAGGGTCGGCCCCCCGAAGAACGTCACGAGATCTCCGAGCGCCCACCCGAGGAAGCCGTACACGCCGACCTGGATGGCGGTGTAGGCCACGAGGGCGACGAAGGCGGCGGCCAGTCCCGCGCGCGGGCCGAGCCCCGCCGAGGCGTACGAGAAGAACGCTCCGGCATCGCGGACGTAGGGCGTCATCGTGACGAAGCCGACGGCGAAGACGAGCAGCACGAGCGCGGCCAGCAGGAAGCCGACCGGGGCGCCGGCGCCGTTGCCCGAGCCGACCGCGATCGGCACGTTGCCGCCGATGACGGTGAGGGGAGCGGCGGCGGCGATCACCATGAAGACGATCGAGCCGGTGCCGAGTCGACCCGAGAGTCGCTTCACGCCGGGGGGTGTCGGGGGAGTGGGGGTCATGCGGGCGGCCTTTCGTTGCGGGTGACGGGGTCGGGCTGCCGGGGGGCGGTCTGCGGGGAGGGAGCGGAGGCGAGGTCGGGACGCCGGTCGCGCAGGTAGGGGTTCGCGGCGCGGGAGCGCTCGATCGCGGCGGGGTCGACCGTCGCGAGCAGCAGTTCGTCGCGGTCGGGGCCCGCGGCGGCCAGAACGACGCCGTCGGCACCCACGACGCTGCTGCGCCCGACGTAGCTCAGATCGCCCTCCGACCCGACGCGGTTGGCGTAGGCGATCGCGACCTGGCTCTCCCACGCGCGCACGCGGATGAGGTGCTCCGCGATGAAGGCGTAGGGCTCCATCTGCGCCGTCGGCACGAGGATCAGATCGGCGCCGGCCACGGCGAGGGCTCGGACGTTCTCGGGGAACTCCACGTCGTAGCAGATGAGCAGACCGAGGCGAAGGCCCCGCCAGGTGAGGAGGGGACCGAGCGTCTCGCCCGCGACGAAGAGCGAACGGTCGAGGTCGCCGAAGAGATGCGTCTTGTCGTACCGCGCGAGCACCGTGCCCTCGGCGTCGATCACGAGCACGGCGTTCGCGATGCCGTCGGGGCGGCGCAGGCCGGTGCCCACGACGAGGGCGATGCCGGCCCGGACGGCGACCTCGCGCAGGCGGTCGACGAGGTCATCGGTCACGACCTCGCCGAGTCGCGGACCGATGTTGTAGCCGGTCGCGAACATCTCGGGGGTGACCAGGATCTCGGCTCCGCCCTTCCGCGCCTCGCGTGCGGCCCGGGCGATGCGCTCGAGGTTGCGGGGCACGTCGCCGGGCTCTCCGCGGGCCTGCAGAACGGCGATCCGCACGGGGGAGGATCCGTCATAAGTGTTCATCGTGAACACAATATAGAGCGCGCTGTTTCCGCGGTGTAACGGGTTCGCAAAGAGCCGTCTGCGCCTGCCGGTAAGATCATCGAAATCCCGAACGCAAGGACACTCGCATGACCCGCATCTCCGATTCCGGAATCTCCCTCGCCGTCGTCGGCGCCACCGGCCAGGTCGGCACCGTCATGCTCGAGATCCTCGCCGAGCGCTCGTTCCCCATCCGCGAGCTGCGGCTGTTCGCCACCGCTCGCTCCGCCGGCACCTCGATCGACTTCGGCGGTCACTCCGTCGTCGTCGAAGACGTCGCCACGGCCGATCCCGCGGGGGTCGAGGTCGCCCTCTTCTCCGCCGGCGCCACCGGTTCGCGCGCCCACGCGCCGCGCTTCGCCGAGGCGGGCGCGCTCGTCATCGACAACTCCAGCGCCTGGCGCATGGACCCCGAGGTGCCGCTGGTCGTCAGCGAGGTCAACCCGCACGCGATCGACGAGGCCGTCAAGGGCATCGTCGCCAACCCCAACTGCACGACCATGGCCGCCATGCCGGTGCTGAAGGTGCTCGACACCGAGGCGGGCCTCGAGCGCCTCATCGTCAGCACCTACCAGGCCGTCTCGGGGTCCGGCCTCGCCGGTGCCCAGGAGCTCCTGGGCCAGGTCGAGGGAGTGCTCGCGCAGGGCGGTGTCGAGCGTCTCGTGCGCGACGGTTCGGCCCTCGACTTCCCCGCACCCGAGAAGTACGTCGCCCCGATCGCGTTCGACGTCATCCCCTTCGCGGGCAACCTGGTCGACGACGGCCTCAACGAGACCGACGAAGAGAAGAAGCTGCGCAACGAGAGCCGCAAGATCCTCGAGCTGCCCGAGCTGCGCGTCGCCGGCACCTGCGTGCGCGTCCCCGTCTTCACGGGTCACTCGCTCAGCATCAACGCCGAGTTCGCGCGCGACCTCTCGCCCGAGCGCGCCCGCGAGCTGCTCTCCGACGCCCCCGGCGTGCGCCTCGAAGAGGTGCCCACTCCGCTGCAGGCCGCCGGCACCGACCCCAGCTACGTCGGCCGCATCCGCGCCGACCAGTCCGCCCCCGAGGGCAAGGGCCTCGTACTGTTCATCAGCAACGACAACCTGCGCAAGGGCGCGGCGCTGAACGCGGTGCAGATCGCCGAGCTCGTCGCCCAGAAGCGTCTCGCGACCGCCTGAGGACACGGCATCCGGATGCCGGGTGTCAGGTGTCTCGACATCGAACCGACCGATCTCTCGATGTCGAGACACCTCACGGCCCGCACCTAGAATCGACGGGTGACTGAAAACGTCGATGTTCTCCTCATCGGTGGCGGCATCATGTCCGCCACTCTCGGCACGCTGCTCAAAGACCTCCAGCCCGATCTGAAGATCGCGGTGCTGGAGCGCCTCAGCGACGTCGCGCAGGAGAGCTCCAACGCCTGGAACAACGCCGGCACGGGCCACGCGGCGCTGTGCGAGCTCAACTACATGCCCGACAGCAAAGACGGAGCGCTCGACCCGTCGAAGGCCGTCGCGATCAACGAGCAGTTTCAGCAGAGCCGCCAGCTCTGGTCGACGCTCGTGGCCGAGGGCGTGCTCGACGAGCCGTCGACGTTCATCAACGCGACCCCGCACATGACCTTCGTGCGCGGCGAGAAAGACGTGGCGTACCTGCGTCGCCGCTACGAGGTGCTCAAGCAGCAGCCGCTGTTCGCCGGCATCGAGTACAGCGAGGACTCCCGCGTCATCAACCAGTGGGCTCCGCTGCTGATGCAGAAGCGTCGCAAGGGCGAGCCCTTCGCCGCCACCCGCGTGCCCGCCGGCACCGACGTCGACTTCGGCTCGCTCACGCGCCAGCTCTTCGCGAACCTGAGCGAGAAGGGCGTCGAGGTCGCCACCAACCACGACGTCAAGAAGCTCAAAAAGAAGAAGGACGGCACCTGGGAGGTCTCGTACCGCCACGTCATCGGCGGCACCCCGGGCTCCATCAACGCGAAGTTCGTCTTCGTGGGTGCAGGCGGATGGGCGCTGAAGCTGCTCCAGCGCTCGGGTATCCCCGAGATCAAGGGCTACGGCGTCTTCCCGATCGGCGGGCAGTGGTTGAAGACCTCGAACCCCGACATCGTCTCGAAGCACCGCGCCAAGGTCTACTCGCAGGCTTCGGTGGGCGCGCCTCCCATGTCGGTGCCGCACCTCGACACGCGTGTCGTCGACGGGGAGTCGGCTCTGCTGTTCGGACCGTTCGCGACCTTCAGCCCGAAGTTCCTCAAGAACGGCTCGATGCTCGACATCGTCACGCAGGTTCGTCCGCACAACATCGGACCCATGCTCAAGGTCGCCGTCGACAACCCGGGCCTCATCAAGTACCTCGTGAGCGAGCTGCTCAAGACGCACGCGAAGAAGGTCGACAGCCTCCGCGAGTTCATGCCCACCGCGAAGGACGACGACTGGGAGCTGCTCGACGCCGGTCAGCGCGCCCAGGTGATGAAGCGCGATAAGGACAAGGGCGGCGTCCTGCAGTTCGGCACCGAGGTCGTCACCTCGGCCGACCACTCCATCGCCGGTCTCCTCGGCGCCTCGCCGGGCGCCTCGACGGCCGTGTCGATCATGCTCGGCCTGATCAAGACGTGCTTCCCCGAGCGCATGGCCGCGTGGGAGCCGCGTCTGCGCGAGCTCATCCCCAGCTACGGGGAGTCGCTGAACACGCGACCCGACGTCGCCCGTCGAGAGCTGGACGCCACGGCGCAGGCCCTCTCGATCAACCCCTGAGGCGCTCGTGGCGAAGCTGTACTTCCGCTACGGGGCGATGAACTCCGGCAAGTCGACGGCCCTGCTCCAAGCGGCGTACAACTACGAGGAGCGCGGTCAGCGCGTGCTGCTGGCCAAGCCCGAGATCGACACCAAGGGCGCCGACCAGATCGACAGCCGACTCGGTGTGAAGCGTTCGGTCGACTTCCTCGTGGCGCCCGCCGACGACCTGCGCGAGGTGTTCCATGCTGCGGCGGGGCACGCGCCCGTCGCGTGCCTGCTCGTCGATGAGGCGCAGTTCTTCACCCCGGCGCAGGTCGACGACCTGCTGCGCATCGCGGTGCTCGACGGCATCCCCGTGCTCGCGTACGGCATCCGCACCGATTTCCGCACCGAGGCCTTCCCGGGATCGGCCCGTTTGATGGAGATCGCCCACAGCCTCGAAGAGCTCAAGACCATCTGCCGCTGCGGCCGCAAGGCGATCTTCAACGCGCGTCTCGTCGGCGGAAGGTTCGTCTTCGATGGCGACCAGGTCGCGATCGACGAGGGGCAGATCGCGGGCGAAGTCACCTACGAGTCGATGTGCGCGGCCTGCTACCTGCGCGAGTCGGGCGGGCGGCTCGACGGCCGCTGAGGGCCGCCGCGAGCGTGAGCGTGACGATCGGCGTCGGCGTCGACCGATAGCCTGGAGGCATGCGCGTACTCCTGGCCGGCGGTGCCGGTTACATCGGAACCCACACGGCCGTCGCCCTGCTCGAAGCCGGTCATGACGTCGTCCTGCTCGACGACCTGTCGGGGACGCACGCCGTCGCCGCCGAGCGGGTCGAGAAGATCACCGGCAAGCCCGCGCCGCTGATCATCGGCGACGCCGCCGACGAAGCCGTCGTCGCCTCCGCCTTCGACGACCACGGACCGATCGACGCGATCATCCACCTCGCCGCGTTCAAGGCCGTGGGCGAGTCGACGCAGAAGCCCCTCGAGTACTACTCCAACAACCTCGACACCACGTTCGCTCTGCTGCGGGTCGGTATCGCCCGCGGCATCCGGAGCTTCGTCTTCTCGAGCACCGGCACGGTGTACTCCGACCCGGCCGACCTGCCCTTCACCGAGGAGTCGACCACGAGCGTCGACCTCTCGAACGCCTACAGCAAGTCCAAGCGCATGAACGAAGTCGTGCTCGCCGACGTCGCGCGGGTGAACCCCGATCTCAACGTGACGGTGCTGCGCTATTTCAACCCGGTCGGCGCGCACCCGTCGGGTCTCATCGGCGAAGACCCCGCCGGCATCCCCAACAACCTCATGCCGTACGTCTCGCGCGTGGCGATCGGCTCGCTCGACGAGATCGGCGTCTTCGGCTCCGACTACGACACCCCCGACGGCACGGGTCTGCGCGACTACATCCACGTCGTCGACCTCGCCGAGGGTCACGTCGCCGCTCTCGAGCAGGCGCAGCCGGGTCACGCGGTGTTCAACCTCGGCACCGGTCGTCCGGTCAGCGTGCTCGAGCTCATCGCCTCGTTCGAGAAGGCCGTGGGGCACGAACTGCCCAAGAAGATCCTCGACCGCCGCCCGGGGGATGTCGCCGCGACCTACTGCGACCCCACCAAGGCCGGCGAGGTGCTCGGCTGGCGCACGCGACTCGAGATCGACGACGCGTGCCGCGACTACTGGAACTGGCAGACGACGAACCCCGAGGGGTACCGCACGGCCGCCGACGCCTGAACCCCCTGTCGCCGCGCGGACACGCGCGTAGGGTGATGTGGTCGGGCCACACCGTGAGGTCCGCGCAGACGGAGGATGCCATGCCGAACAGCGCTCCACGCGCCTGGCAGGTGGTGCTCGAGCGGATCGAGGGCGACCTCCGCGAGGGCCGGCTCGCCCCCGGCGATCGATTGACGCCCGAACGCGAGCTCGCGACCCAGCTGGGCGTCGGGCGATCGAGCGTGCGCGAAGCGGTACGCGTGCTCGAGGTGCTCGGCGTGGTGCGCACCGCGACGGGATCCGGTCCGACGGCGGGCGCGATGATCGTCACGACCCCGCGCGGGGGCCTCGCCGCCTTCCTGCGCCTGCAGGTCGCCGCCAACGGCTTCCCGCTGGGCGACGTGGTGCGCACGCGCATCGTGCTCGAGTGCGACGTCGCCGAACGCCTCGCCGGCGCGGAGGCCGACCTCACCGACACCGTGGAGGTGCTCGACGCGATGGATGCCGACGCCCTGGCATCCGATGAGTTCCTCGCTCTCGACGCGCGGTTCCATCAGGCCCTCGCCGAGGCGTCGGGCAACGCCGTCGTCTCGGCCATGATGGCCGGACTCCGCAGCTCGATCGAGGCCTACACGCGAGCCGGGGCCTTGCGGCTCGACGACTGGGCGAGCACCGCGCAGCGGCTGCGGCGCGAGCATCGGCGGATCGTCGACGCCGTCGAACGCGGAGACGCCGCCGAGGCGCGGGACTGCATCCGCCGGCACATCGCCGACTACTACACCGAGGTGGCGCAGGCTCTGAGCCCGTCCGACCCCGCCGACGCCGCCGTCGCCGACGCGGCGCGTGTCGCCGTGACCGCCGACAGGTCGTCTACGCCCGTCTGAGCCGTCGACGGGCGTCGCACCCGTCTTGATAAGGAGAACCGTGTCCGATCGCCCCGCGCGCCCGCCGCGTCCGCAGCACGTGCTGTCCGTCGTCTCCCGTGAGCGGCTGAGCCCGCACCTCGTGCGCATCCGTGCGCGCGGTACCGACCTCACCGCGTTCCGCGAGAGCCCGCACACGGACGCCTACGTCAAGATCACCTTCGCCAAGCCCGAGTTGGGTCTCGAGCCGCCGTACGACCTGGCGGCGCTGCGCGAGACGCTGGCCCCCGATGACCTCCCCGTCACGCGCACGTACACGGTGCGGGCGGTCGACGGCGACGAGCTCACGATCGACTTCGTCGTGCACGGCGACGAGGGACTCGCCGGCCCCTGGGCCGCCCGCGCCGAGCCGGGGGAGCGCCTGGTCGTCTCGTCGCCCGGCGGGGGATACGCCCCCGACTCGACAGCGGACTGGCACCTCCTGGCCGGCGACGAGTCGGCCCTGCCGGCGATCGGGGCGGCGCTGGAGGCTCTGGCTCCGGATGCCGTGGGGGCGGCGTTCCTCGAGGTGCAGAGCCCCGACGAGCAGGTGACCCTGCGGGCGCCCGAGGGCATCGCCCTCACCTGGGTGCACCGGGGAGACGCCCCCGCCGGCGCGACGCCGGTGCTCGCGGAGGCCGTTTCGCAGTGGCATCCGCTCCCCGGACGCGGGCAGGTGTTCGCCCACGGGGAGCGCGAGGCGATGAAGGCCCTGCGCGACATCGTGTTCGGGCAGTGGCAGCTCGAGCGGTCGCAGGTGTCGTTGTCGGGGTACTGGGCCTACGGGCGCACCGAAGACCGGTTCCAGGCCGAGAAGCGCGAGCCCATCGGTCAGATCCTCTGACGGGCGAACGCCGCCCGCGCTCGAGCGCGGGTCGGCGTCAGCGCGCGCGGATGGCCCGGCCCTCGGGGCTCAGCTCTCGGCGCGCTCGGGCAGCGTGGGGACGAGCTCGTCGAGGAACGCTGCGGTGTCCTCCCAGCCGTGCACGGCCTGGCACTCGACGCCCATGGCGAGCACGGGGTAGTCGTTGCCGTCGGGGTCGAGGCGGTCGCCGACGAACAGCATGTCGTCGAGAGAGATGCCGGTCGCCTCCGCGAGCTTGCCCATGCCGTAGGCCTTGTCGATCCCGCGGTGGGTGATGTCGACCGAGGTCGACCCGCCCGAGCGCACCTCGAGGTCGGGAATGCGGGCGGCGACGGCCTCGCGCAGGCTGTTCTTCTTCTCGCCCGTGGGGTCCCACGCCATCTTCGCCTCGAGCGGCGCCGACTGGCCGAGAGCCGAGAACGTGATCTGCGAGCCGCGGTCCTCGAGGATGTCGCCCCAGGGCTCGGCCTCCCACAGACCCAGGCGCTCGGCCTCTTCGCGCACTGCGGAGAGGGCGCGCTGCTTCTCGTCGTCGGTGAGCGAGTGGGCGTACACCGTCTCGATGCCCTCGGCGTTCAGGCGGTAGTACTGCGTGCCGCAGGTCGGCATGAGGTGGAAGTGCGACAGGAGCGCGGCGTCGGCCTGCGGCAGACGCTCGACCACCTGGGTGCGGAACTGCTGCAACTGGCCTCCGGAGATGATCGCCACCTCGACGCGGGCCGCGAGGGCGAGCAGGAGCTCGCCGATGCGGGGGTCGATCTGCGACTTCGACGGGGCGAGGGTGTCGTCGAGATCGAACGCGACGAGGCGGGGCGTGGTGTCGGGCACGGGTGCTCCTGGCATCAGGTGGTCGTTGCGCGCACGCCTACAGATGCGGCGCGGGGTCGTGTCGATTCTAGGCGGGAGGCCGCGGATCTCCCGACGGCCCCTCAGGCGAGGCTGCGGGTGACGAGGCGGCGTCCCCCACGGGAAGGCGTTCCGCCGCGGGTGGTTCGATCCCGAAGTGCTCCACGGCGTCGGCTGCAGACAGGAGACGCAGCCGAACGATCCCGGGGAAGCATGAGAGTCCTCTCATGAATGACGGAAAGCGAAAAGAACTTCATAACGAACGTTCAGGTTGTCGTAGGGTAGGCGCGACGCTGAGAGGTGGGTGGGGGCCCGATCGCGGTTCCCGTCCTGCTCGCCGTGCGTCTTCCGACGAGACACGTGAGAGAGACGATGACACGAAACATGAAGCGCTTGGGGTGGGCCGGTGCGTCCGCCGCTCTGGCGCTCACCGCCTCCGGACTCCTGGCCCCGGCTGTCGCCTTCGCCGGTGAGGCGGAGTCCACCGCCCCGACCTCGGGACCCCAGTTCGATTCCACGGCGAAGAAGCTGATGACCGAGAACGACCAGGTCGAGGGCGTCGCGAAAGACGGCTCCGGCAACGTCGTGATCTTCACCTCGACCGACGAGGCCGAGCTCGAGGGCACCGCCAAGGCCTTCGTCGACTCCACCTCGAACGTCGTGGTCAAGAACATCGGCAAGATCTCGGCCCTGGCCGCCACCGACGTCGTCGGCGGTGCGGGCTACGTCTCGCCCATCGACGACACCTCGGGCGCCCTGTGCTCGGTCGGCTTCAGCGGGTGGACCCCCGAGGGCGACCCCGCCGTCATCACCGCCGGCCACTGCAACGCCGACGGCACGCTCACGCAGAGCTTCCTCACCGTCCCCTCCCGCGACGAGGCCGCCGGCGGCACCCAGCCCGCGATCGGTGCTCCGCTCGGAACCCTCGGCTTCTCGCAGTTCGGCGGCCCGGGCAACAGCGAGGGCGCGAACGGAAACGCCTCGTCGGTCGACATCGCGACCATCGACGTGACCAACGTCACGCTCGATCTGCTCCCCGAGATCACCGACTGGTCGACGCCGAGCGATCTGTCGAAGTCGACCACCGACGTGCGCGCGGTGGGCAAGGCCCAGCTCGACAAGCCGGCGTCCAAGTCGGGTCGCACGACGGGGCTCACCAGCGGCACCGTCACGGCCGAGGGCTGGGTGCAGGTGGAAGAAGAGGCGGGCGATGCCCGTTGGGTCTACGGATTCGCGGTCGAGGGTGCCCCCGGCACCGTCCTCAGCGGTGACTCCGGCGGCTCGGTGTTCCAGGGCTCGACCGCCGTGGGCGTCGTCTCGGGTGGAGACCCCACGGGTGCCTTCCTCTGGGCCGCCGACCTCCAGGCCGGACTCGAGCGCACCGGTGGTTACACCGTGGCGCTGAAGATCGACGCTCCCGTTCTCACGACCCCCGCCGACGGCGGATCGGTCGCCGTGGGCGGCACGATCTCGGGCACCGCGCCCGCCGGTTCGACCGTGAAGGTCACCCCCGCCGCGGGCGACGCCTTCGAGGCGACCACCGACGGTTCCGGCAACTGGAGCTTCCCCGCCCCCGACAAGCTGGGCGACTACGACTTCTCGCTGCAGGCCGTCAACGGCTACAACACCTCGGCCAAGGTCGACGCCTCGGTCGTCGTCAAGGCCGAGGCCCCGGTCATCGTCTCGCCCGTCGACGGCTCGATCGTCGAGAACGAGCTCACCGCCATCTCGGGCACCGGCCTCGCCGGCGCCACGGTGACGCTGAGCGGCGACGCCACCGGCACCGCGAAGGTTTCGGCCAGCGGACAGTGGTCGGTCAAGACCGACCTCGGCATCGGCACCTACTCCGTCACCGCCGTTCAGGCGCGTGACGGGCAGACCTCCGCCGAGGCCACCTCGTCGTTCACGGTCGCTCCGTCGGCTCCGACCATCTCGGGCATCCAGGACGGCGCCACCTACAGCGGCGCGGCTGTTCCCACCTCGGTCTCGGGCACCGGTGTCGCCGGTGCGAAGGTCGTCGTGACGATCAACGACGCCAAGGTCGGCGAGACCACTGTCGACGAAGACGGCACCTGGTCGATCGTGCTGCCCGCCGCCCTCGGTGAGGGCTCTTACGCGGTCGTCGCGACCCAGACCGTCGAGGGTGTCTCCAGCACCGCGACGGTCAGCTTCGCCGTCGCAGCCGTTCCGGCGCCGTCGCCCTCCCCGAGCGGCACCCCCGCTCCGGGCGGCAACGGCAACGGTGGATCCGGCAACGGTGGCGCGGGCAACGGCGGTAACGGTGGCGGCCTCGCCGTGACCGGTATGGGCGACGTGGCTCCCTTCGCATGGGGTGCTGCGGCACTCCTGCTCGCGGGCTTCGGTGCCCTCGGCTTCCGCAAGGTGCGCCGCTCGGCCCGCTGAGGTTGATGAGCCAGCGCCCCCGGCGCCTTCCCGTTTCGGAAGGCGTCGGGGGCGCTTTCGTTGTCGCGACCGCGGGTCGGTGCGCGCGACGCGGGGGACGGCGCCGACTCGTCGCGCGATTACGATGAGCTGACGTGCCCGACGGAGCCCGCGAAGGATGCAACGGATGAGAACCCGACGCGCAGCGTGGGCGACCACGATCGTTCTCGTCGTGGCGGCCGTGGTCGTCGCCGCCTTCGTCCTCACGTTCGCAGTGCAGCGGGTGAGTTCGTCGTCGCATCTCGTCCTCGAGAACCCGACGCTCATCTTCTCCGACCCGGGGGCGGTGTCGTTCGCCGTGTCGGGGGCGAGCGCGAGCGTGACGTGGAGCGTGGCCGACGAGGGTGGTCACGAGGTGGTCTCCGGCACCGCCGAGCCCGACGACGGATCCCTCACCATCGACGTCGCGCAGCGGGTGCCGACCGGCTACTACACGGTGACCCTCTCCTCGCCGTCCGATGGAGACGTCACCGCCGCGTTCGGGGTCACCGGCCCCGCCCCCGCGGACGATCGCTACTACAGCGTGCAGACCCTGAGCGCGCACCCGAACAGCGTCTACAGCGTCAACATGGACCGTCTGATCCCGATGCTGAAGGGACTGGGCTTCTCGTCGCGACGCGACTCGGTGTACTGGAGCCAGTTCGAGCTGTCGGCCGGCGAATACTCGACCCCGCCGTCGATCCAGCGCACGCTCGACGAGGATGATCAGAACGACATGTCGCTCGTCTGGACGGCCGGCAGCGGCAATCCCCTGTACGACGGGGGCCGCCTCCCGTCGTCGCCCGAGGCGATCCGCGCGTACGCGAAGTACATCGACGCATTCCTCACCGCGCACCCCCACGTCACCACCGTCGAGATGCTCAACGAGTTCAACGGCACGAACAACAGCGCCTGCGGCGCGACGGCGGCGTGCTATCTCGACATCGCGAAGGTCGTCTATCCGTTCGTGAAGTCGCGGCATCCGGATGTCGTCATCGTCGCGGGGGGACTCGCGGGTGTCAGCCTCGATTGGTGGCGCGACTTCTTCTCGGCGGGGGGAGTCGCCTACGGCGACGCCTTCTCGTACCACCCCTACGGGCTCACGCCGCAGCGCCTGGGCGAGGTCGCCGACGAGATCACGCGGTTGATCAAGAAGAACAATCGAGGTGTCGGCAAGCCGCTGTACATGACGGAAGTCGGGTGGTCGATCTCCACCGAGCAGAAGGGCAACCCCGCGAAGGTCGGGACCGAGGAACAGCAGGCCGACCGGCTCGTCTACAGTTTCATCGCGCCGCAGGCGAGCCCGCAGATCGCTCTCGTCAACTGGTACCAGGCGCTCGATTACGGCCCGACCGAGACGGAGTACAACTTCGGCCTGTTCCGTCAGGCGACGGACAACGTCAAGGGGTTCCAGCCGAAGAAGGCCGCGGTCGCGTTCTACGTCCTGCGGTCACAACTCGACGGCTTCCACTACGTGCGCACGGACACGCTCGCCGGCGACGTGCAGTCGTACGTGTTCTCGAACGACAAGGGGGTCACCACGCGGGTGATGTGGCGCACGACCCGGTCGTCGGCGGACACCTCGACGACGTCGGTGACGCTCCCGGCGACGGGCAAGGCGTACCTGACGGTCACGAGCGTCGACGGGGCGCGCCTGGCCGCGGTCACCGGTACCGCGGCGTCTTCGACGCAGGAGGTCTCGACGTCGCCGATCTTCGTGACCACGAGCGATTCGCCGCCTCCGGCCCGGTGACCCGCGAGCCGACGGAGCGGCGCATCCATCCGCCGGACAGGAAGAAGGCCCCCCGCGATCCCGCGGAGGGCCTTCTGTGTTGTGGTCGGGGTGACAGGATTTGAACCTGCGGCCTCGTCGTCCCGAACGACGCGCGCTACCAAGCTGCGCCACACCCCGTTGCAACTTGAAAAGTCTACCCTGTCGAAGCGGATGCTCCGAACCACGGCAGGACCCGGGCGCGTCATGATCGAGGCCGTTCGTGCGCGATCAGGTGCGCGGAGTGCCTCTTCTCCGCGCGATGCCCCACGCGGCGATCCCCATCGCCAGGACGACGGCCGCGATCCCGCCGGTTCCTCCGATCGCCGCCGCCGACATCCCGGTCGCGGCGAGGGCGGCCGAAGTCGACGCGGGCGGACTCGACGTCACGGGCGGCGGTGTGCTCGCCGCGGGGGTCGGGTCGACCCGCACCGGGGGAGGATCCCCCCACTGCGTCGTCTGCGAGGGGGAGGCGAACCTCTCGACGAAGACGAAGCCGGGAGAGAGGTGCTCCATGGTCTCGGCATCCTGGGCGCCGCGATCGATGCGCCAGACGGCGGTGTACACGCCGGGGCCGGGAAGGGTGTCGCTCTGCACCCGGTAGACGCCGCCTCCCGTGGCCGGATCGGTGCGGAGCTCGAGGTGCGCGACGGGGTCCAGCCCCGCGGGGATCTCGTCGGATTCGGCCAGGAACGAGCTGGTCGCGAACACGTCGGCCGTGGCCGAGATGACGACGAACGAGCCGTCCTCGAGACGCGGCCACGGCTCGTCGCTCTCGACGGCGACCTCGTCGACGAATCGTCCGTCCTGCAGGTGCGCCGAGGTGGAGATGTGCGGCGCGAAGCGCACGGGGCGCGTGGTGGCGTCTTCGGCGGTCAGCTCGAAGGTCGTGGGGCGTGCGGGCCCGGCTGATTGCTGCTGATCGGGGGTGGTGTACGAACGGATCGCGGCGGTCTCGACGGTGAACGTCCCCGTCGCGCGGACCGCATAGGGTCGTCCGTCGTTCGCGGCGGGAACCGGGGCGGAGATCGGGTAGACGATGCCTCCCACGACCCCCGATCGCTCCGCGGCGCCCGTGTCGGCGAACACGGCGTTCTCGAGCCGCAGCGTGCCCGACGCCGTGGGGTCGACGTCGGCGGTCACCGTGCCGCGCGTGGGGTCGTCTGCCTGCGTGGTGAGGGTCAGCGTTCCGCCGACGCGCGGGACCGCCAACGCCTCGGCCTCAGCGAGGTAGGTCAGAGCGAGGTTCTGGACCGAGACGTTGTTCTCGGGGCTGGCCCGCCGCATGATGTGGTCGATGGCGCCGCGCAGATCGTCGCCGGTGTAGCCCCACGAATGCAGGGTGGTGTCGCGGTCGACGATCGCCTTGACCGCCCAGCCGACACTCGCCGCCTGCACCGGGTCGTCGGTCTGACCGTAGGTGCCGACGAGGTGGTTGATCGAGACCAGCTGCTGGGGGCTGAGGCCGTTCACGTCGGAGGATTCGCCGTGGTCGGTCGTGTCACCGGTCGCCACCGGAAGCCCCGGGTGGATGCAGTACGTGTGCACGTCGCCGACGCGCATCGATCCGTGCCAACCCGTGGACGACAACGGCGCCCAGGTGCCGAAACCGGTGCCCTGGTCGGCGGCGTGCGCGGCGGGCGCGAAGCCGACGGCGCCGAGAAGTACGGCGACGGCGGCGGCGAACGCCGCCCGACGGCGCCGTGACGGAGGTGGTGAGTGCTGCATGCGAGTCCCTTCGATTGGAAGAGACTCGATCTTGCGTGAGGGGCGATCGCCGCCGATGCGAGAACGGACCGATCCGTGGAGGGATCGGTCCGTTCTGGTGCTGTGCAGAAGCGGTCAGCGAGGCAGCAGCGTCAGCAGCGTGGCTTCCGGCCGGCACGCGAAGCGCACGGGGGCGTAGATGGAGTGTCCGAGACCCGCGCTGACGTTCAACGGCACCGTTCGCCCGTCGTGCGTCCACTCGCTCAGACCGCGCGCCTGGTCGAGGGGCAGGTCGCAGTTCGACACCAGCGCCTTGCTGCTGAAGGGGATGCGCACCTGTCCGCCGTGGGTGTGCCCGGCCAGAAGCACGTCGGCGCCGAACGAGGTGAAGGCGTCGAGGGTGCGCCGGTAGGGGGCGTGCATCACACCGAGGGTGAGGTCGCCGGCATCCAGTCTCGAGACGACCGGGGGGATGAGCTCGGGCCGATCCCAGTTGCGGTGCGCGTCGTTCACGCCGAAGGCCGTGATCCGCGTGCCCTTCACCTCGAGCGAGACGGCCGTGTCGTCGAGGACCTTCCACCCGAGGTCGGCGGTGAAGAACCGATCGAGGGCATCGATGTCGAGGTGCTTGTGAGCCGGAACGTGCCCGGACGGTCCGAGGAAGTAGCGCAGCGGATTGCGCGGCGCGGGTTCCTGGTAGTCGTTCGAGCCGTGCACGACGAGTCCGGGGACGCCGCGCAGGGAGGCGAAGGCGGTCCGGATGCCGGTGAGCCCATCGCGATGACCGAGATTGTCTCCCGTGTTCACGACGAGGTCGGGCGAAAGGTCGGCCAGGCGCGCCATCCACTCCTGCTTGCGGTGCTGCCAGGGCGCCATGTGCGCGTCGGAAACGTGCAGGACGCGGATCCGTTCCGCGCCCTTCGGAAGCACGCGCAGGGCGTGGTAGCGCACCGTGAACAGGTAGCGCTCGACGCCCATGCCCCAGACGGCCGCCCCGACAGCGGCCGCCCCCGCGACCCCGAGGGGCGCGAGGGCGGCGACGCGGGAGGCGCGGCTCACGGGCAGTCCTTCGCGCTGACGTTCAGCACGACCGGGGTGTCCTTGTTGGCCGCGGTGCCGCCGGCGGGGTTGCTGGCGGTGACTTGGCCGCCATCGGGGGCCTTGTCGCTCTTCTTGCAGTCGCCGATCGAGAAGTTGGTGAAACCGGCGTTCTTGAGATCGTTCTGCGCGGCGTTGATGCTGCGGCCGACCACGTCGGGCACGGTGCCACCCTTGCCGTTGCCGGGGCTCAGGGTGATCTGCGAACCGGCGGGGGCGGAGCCGCCACCGGGGTTCTGCGCGGCCACGCGGTCGCCGCCGAGCTCGGAATCGATCGGGTCTCCGACCGTCACGCGGAAGCCGGCGTTCTGCAACGTCGAGGTCGCGCTGTCGATGCTCTGGCCGACCACGTTCGGGAGGTCGCGCTGCTGCGTGCGCAGCAGGTTGCTCGCGGGGTCGGGGAAGCGGTCGCCGCCGTAGACGTCGTCGGCCGCGCGCTGCACGTCACGTGCCAGTCGGTAGCGCATGTCGCTGAGCTGCAGGCCGTTGGCGAACTTCTGGAAGAGGCTGACGGTGCCGCCGTCCCAGTTGCCGACCCAGACCGCGGTCGTGACGTTGGTCGACGACTCGATCATCCAGGTCTCGTGGGCCTCGTGCGTACCGGTCTTACCGAGCACGGGGGTGCCGTCGCCGGGGTTGGCCTGCGAACCCGTTCCGCCACCCTGCATGACGCCCTGGAGGGCGTACGCGGCGGTCGCCGCGATCTCGGGTGTCAGTGCGGTCTCGCACTGCTGGTCGGGGATGGGGCGCTCGGAGCCGTCGGCCGCGGTCACCTTGTCGATGACCTTCGCGGGGCAGCGCGTGCCGCCGTTGGCGACCGTCGAGAAGGCGCCGGCCATGGCGATCGGCGAGATGTTGTCGCTACCGATGACCTCGTTGGCGTTCGCCATCAAGATCTCCTTGCCGTCGCCCGTCTTCACGCCCATCTTCTTCACGACGTTGGCGATGTCGCAGAGGTCGAGCTCGGCGGCCATGGCGAGGTAGCCCGTGTTCAGCGAGTCGCGCGTGAACATCATCGGCGTTCCCACGTAGCCGCGGCTCTCGTTGAAGTTGTTGATCGTGTACTTCGTGGTGTTGACCCACGGACCCTGGCACGAGTTCTTCATGTTGGGGACGGGCTGCAGGCGACCGTTCAGCGTCTCGTTGAGCGAGTGCCCCTTCTCGAGCCAGTCGATGAGGGTGAACAGCTTGAACGTCGATCCGGCGCTGAAACCGATCGATCCGCCGTTGTCGGAATCGCCGGCGAAGACGATCGAGCTGTACGAGGGGTCGGAGTCGGCGAGGGTCGGGTCCTGCGTGAACTTCGTGTTCTGCGCGAGGGCGAGCAGGCGACCGGTCTTGGCCTCGAGGCTGACGGCGGTGGCACCGAACTTCAGGTTGTCGTAGCGGGCCGGGTCGAGGTTGGTCGGCGCGTTCTCGCTCATGGTCTCTTGAGCGGCGTTCTGCACGTTCCAGTCGAGGGTCGTCTGGATCGTCAGACCGTCCTGACGCAGCGCGTTGACGCGGTCGTCGGTTCCCTCGCCGAACGCGGGGGAGTTCAGGATCGTCGAGACCACGTACTGGCAGAAGTACGGGGCGGCCGAGGCGGCGCAGCCCTGGGTCGTCGGGGTGATCGCCGGGGTGATCGGCTCGATCGCGAACGACACGTACTGCTCGTGGGTGATCTTGCCGTCGGCCTCCATGCGGCTCAGCACGTAGAGCTGGCGGCCCTTGGTCTCGCTGTAGCCGTCGGCGGCGGCGACCAGCTGGTCCTGCGTGATCTCGCCGTTGTCGCGCAGCGTGTACAGCGCCTGGATTGTGCCCTGGTCGACATCGTCGATCGAGCCGTCGGGAGCCTTGTTGTAGGCGGTCTCGCCGTCGCTGATGCTGCCGGTGGGCAGATCGATGCGGAAGCGGTTGGGGTTCTGCACCATGCCGGCGAGGATCGCGGACTGTCCGACGGTCAGGTTCGCGGCGGGGGTGTTGAAGTAGTACCGCGCGGCGGCGTCGATGCCGTACGTGGTTCCGCCGAAGTTGGCGATGTTGAGGTACCCGAGGAGGATCTGATCCTTCGTGTACTCCTTCTCGAGCTGCACCGCGTAGCGCATCTCCTGCAGCTTGCGCTGGTAGCCCGCGGCACCGTCCGACTGGATGGCCTCGAGCGCGCACGCCTGCAGAACTTCGTCGCGGCTCTTGGCTTCGACCGCCGGGGTGCTGTCCGTCGCCTCCACGGCGGGGATCGCACGGGCGTCGCGCTCGCAACGCTGCACGAGCACGTTCTTGACGTACTGCTGGCTGATCGAGGATCCACCCTGCGTCTCGCCGCCCGAGGCGTTGCTGAGCAGTGCACGGGTCGTACCGATGAGGTCGACACCACCGTGCTGGTAGTAGCGGGGGTCCTCGGAGGAGAGGATCGCGTCGTACATGACCGGGTTGACTTGGTCGAAGGTGACCGGGGAGCGGTTCTGGTCGTAGAACTTGGCCAGGACCTGGTCGCCGGCCATCAGCGTCGTCGGCTGCATCAGCTCGTCGGGCTGCAGGTAGCTCGGCATGTTGTCGAAGATCGTGATGGCGCTGGAGGCCGCCGCGCCGGAAACGGCGATGGCGGGCGTCACGGCAGCGGTGACGAGGAGTCCGGCGACCGCGCTCAGGCCGACGAGGCCGACGATGCCGCCGAGGGCACCGCTAGCCGTTCGTTTGTTCTCGGGCATAGGCTTGAGGATAAGCGACGTTGCTGGGCGATGCCTCGAAGGTGAGCCCTGCGCGCGTACGCGTCCGCCCCCGCGCGCAGATGCTGCGCGCTCCGAGCAACCTCCGGGAGCCCGAGATGATCACGTGGGAGTACCTCACCACGCCGCTGCTGATCCACAACACCGCCGCGATCCTCAACAACTGGGGCAAGCAGGGCTGGGAGCTCGTGCAGGTGGTGACCGGCCCCGAGGGTGGACTCGTCGCCTACCTCAAGCGCCCGACGGGCGGAGGCGCAGCGAACGCGGGTCTCGGTGCCGCCGAGACCGCCGCCAAGCAGTTCGAGGGGCAGCAGTGACCGTCTCGGAGCGTCTGGCCGCTCTGGGCGTCGAGGTGCCCGCGGTCGTGCCGCCCGTGGCGTCGTACATCCCGGCGAAGCGCCACGGCGACCTCGTCTACACCTCGGGCCAGCTTCCGATGGTGCAGGGTGCACTCCCCGCCACCGGCAAGGTCGGCGAGACCGACGGGCTCGTCAGCCCCGCGGATGCCAAGACCTACGCCCGTCAGTGCGCGCTGAACGCCATCGCGGCGGCCGCCGCGCTCGTGGGAGGCGTCGACAACCTCACCGGTGTGCTGAAGTTGACCGGCTTCGTGGCATCCGTCCCCGAATTCACCGGGCAGCCCGGCGTCATCAACGGTGCGAGCGAGTTCCTCGGCGAAGTCTTCGGCGAGGCCGGGGCGCACGCGCGCTCCGCGGTGGGAGTGCCGGTGCTCCCGCTCGACAGCCCCGTCGAGGTCGAGGTGGTCTTCTCGGTCGCGTGAGCGGAATTCCGGATGCCGACTCCTCGGCATCCGGATCGAAGGGGGCGTCCCGCGTGTCGGGGCGCCCCCTTCGTCGTGCCGCCGGTCGCCGGTCACGGCGGATTCTGAAGTGGCGGGGAGGATCATTCGTGCTCATGACCACCTCCGTCGTGCCGGGCGCGTCGTCCGCCGCCGCCTCGAACCCCTTCCTGGCCCCCGCCGCCCACCCGCGTCGGCTGGTGCTCACCGCCGTGGCGACCGTGCTCGTGCTCGTCGCTGTCGGCTTCCTCCTGCGGCTCGTGCCGCTCGACGTCGGGCTCTCCCGTGTCGTGCACCGCTCGCACCTCGGTGCCCTCGGTGCGATCGCGGAGGGGTTCTATCGTGCGGTCAAACCGGTCTCGGCGGCGGGGATCATGGTCGTGGCGACGGCGGTCGTCGGCTTCGCCACGCGTCGGTGGCAGGCGGCCCTCGCGTTCGTCGGGACGATCGCGCTCACCTGGGGCTCGGCCGAAGCGATCAAGCTCGTCGTCGAGCGGCCTCGCCCCGGCCTGTCGGAGCAGGTGGTGAACGCCGTCGGGACGACGGCCGACCCGTCGTTCCCGAGCGGCCACGTCGCGTTCGTCGCCGCTTTCGCCGCGGCGCTGATCTGCGTGTCGTGGGCGACCCGCTGGCGCGCCCTGGCGATCGGAGTGGGCGTCGTGCTGGTCGCGGCGATGATGCTGTCGGTGGTGTACATCGGCGTGCACTACGTCGGCGACGCGGTGGCATCCGTCATCTGGGTGGCGGGCATCTTCCCGGCCGTGCGCGCCCTCCTGGCGTTCGTCGTCGCACGGGCGCAGGAAGTGGTCGACGCCCGACGCCGGTGAGCCGGACCCTCCCCGTGCGCGGCATGAGGTTCGATAGCATCGGGCCGAGCCAATAACCGGGGGGAGGGCTCGAATGAACGACGCCGCGCAGATGCTGATCGCGATCGCCGGTCAGTTGGAAAAAGCCAAGGAGCTATCCGACGTCGCGGAGAACCTGTCGGGGGAGCTCGCCGCTCTCACCGGGGTGGGAAGCAGCGAAGATGACGAGGCGACGGTGACGGTCGATCACCAGGGCATCGTGACGGGGGTGACTCTGTCCGCCGGGGTCTCTCGCTCGGATGGTCGCTCGATCGCGGAGGCGATCCTCACTGCGACGGAGCGTGCGATCGACGACGTCAAGCGTCAGGCCGAGCCTTTGCAGGCGGCCATCCTGCAGCCTTACCTCCCCCAGCAGACCGTTGACTTCTCGGCGCAGTTGGACGAGCTTTTCCGTCGTGTTCAAGCGGTCGACGGGATCACAGACGAGGAGAATCGCTGATGACAGATCTCGATGTCCAGGCCGACGCGTTGCACGCGCACGCGTCCGCTCTTCACGGTTCGGCGGAGAGGTTCGACGCGGCGGCGGTTGCGGCGCTGCAAGCGGTCTCTCTCTCGCCCGAGGCTTTCGGGCTGCTGTGCTCTTTCCTCGTACCCGTCGTCGGCACGCAGCAAGCGACCACGGTTGCGGGGCTGGGCGCACTCAAGCTCGCTTTGTCCGCAGAGGCGACCGCCGTCTCAGCAGCGGGGAGCGCCTACGCCCTCCTCGACGACGTGCTCGCCTCCGAGATCGCGAAGGTCATCTGATGTCCCTGCTCGTCGCGCCCACCTATGAGAGCGGAGCGAGCGGGGAAGCCATCCTCGGGGCGATTCCCATCGCGGGAGGAATCGCCGACAGTGTTCGCGACTTCGGTAACGGCAATATCACCTCGGGCGTGATCGACGTCGCCGGATCGGCTCTCGACGTCGTCGGCGTCATCGCGAACCCCATTGCCACGCTCGTATCGTCGTGCGCGGCGTTCCTCCTCGACTACATGAGCCCGCTGCATGAAGAACTCGAACTCCTCACCGGGAGTCCGGAGATGGTGCGTGCGCTCGGCGGGACCTGGGACAACGTGGGGGAGGCGCTCACCGCGATCGCCGACGATCGCGACCGCGCGCTCGCCGGGTTGCGCGAGTCGTGGGAGGGCGCGGCGGCCACCGGCTACGAGACCGTCGCCAACGGCTTGACGACCCTCATGCGCTCGTTGGCCGACGCCGCCCACAGCAACGCCAACGGACTGCGTCTCGCGGCTTCCGTCGTGCAAGTCGTGTACGAGATCGTGAAGGGCATCATCGCTGATCTGGTCGGTCAGCTCATCCAGGCGGTCGTCATCGCCATGGCGACCGTGGGCGTCGGCCTGCCGGCCGTCGTCGCCCAGTGCAGCGCGAAGATCGCCCAACGCGTACCCCAGGTCGCGCGATGGGTGGAGAAGATCCAGGAGGTCATGCGCCGAATACAGGACATCGTCGAGACGTTCACGCAGTTCGGACGCAAGTTCGAGATCAACGCGGGCACCATCAAAGGCACCCTCGACAGAAAGGTCGACGTGTTGGTCAGCGTCCAGTCCGTCGATCTCGTCAACGCCGTGAAGGGCATCAACAGCGGCATCACGAAGTCCACCGAAGCGGGGGCCGAGTCGTGAGCGGCCCCGGCGACTCCTCAGGGGTACCGCAGCCCACGCGGGAGCGCCTCGCCCTGCGTGAGGCGCAGTACGCCGCTGCGCGCGCACGCGGAGAAGAGATCCTGGCCGCTCAGCGGGCGATGGACGCGGCGCGGGGCACAGCCTCGTCCTACCTCGGCGAAGTCACGGCGACGGTGTCGGCCCGGGGCCTTCTGACCGATCTGCAGATCACGCCGCGAGGAGCCGCGCTGGGCCCACAGGTCCTGGGACGGCTCGTCTCGACGACGATCCGCGAGGCGCTGCTCGATCTGGAGGGCAATTTGATCGCTGCGGTCGACGAGACCGGCCACTCCGAGGCTTCTGCTGCACTCGTGGCAGAGGTCACGGGTGGATTGCGGGGCCCTCTGGCAGCCCTGGATGATACGGAAGCTGCGCGCCAGCAGTGACATCGCGCGGTGGCGCGCCGTCGTCTACCGCTCGCCGCCCATCGTGGACGCGACCGTCGGAAGGTGCGAGCCTCCCGACCGCGTGCCCACATACACACCAGTCGGCGTGCCGGGTGGAACGTCCCAGACGTCGATGGCTTGTTGGCGCGACATCGTGACGTGCTTCTGAGCGTCGGGCGCCTCCTGCCATGGCACCTTGCCCTCGAGGCCGTACCCCTTCCAGTCCGGGCGGATGAGGCGCTGGCCGAGGGAGAGTCCGGCACCACCCTCGAGACGACGCGGGAAGACCCCCGTGCCCGCGACCAGGGGATCGGCGCGACCCCATGCGCGTTCGGGGACGGATTCGATCACGCCCGCAAGCGTCGTCGCGACGCTGCGGATGTGGCCTGCGTCGTAGGGCTCGAAGCCGTAGGCGAGCACGACGCCGGCGCGAATGACCACGGCGCTCACGGAAACCATCTCTGCGAGCACATCGAGGGTCTGCGGTGTCAGAAGGTCCTCGGCGAAGGAAGGCACGAATCCCTCGACGGTCCAACGGCCGTCAGCCGTGCGCCCGGGACCCAGCGGCGGAAGTGGGAGCCCGTAGTCCTTCTGCGTCGATGCAGCGTCGACCAGTCTGATTTCGGGGAGAGGCGCAGGCAGATCGATCCACACCGCGTTCGTCTCCCGCCGATCTCCGTGCGGAATGCCGCTGTTCGTCGTGCCGTATTCGTACCCGATCAGGCGGCCCGCGCGACAGCGGTGCCCGGCGACGGACCCCTCGGCGACGTCGATCACCGCAACCGTCCAGATGTCGTTGCGGCGGATGCCGCGCAGAGCTGCCTCGCGCAGCTCGTACGGAGGTGCGGGCTGGCTGGCGAACCAGGCCCACCCGCTGCCCTCCATCTCCGCTCGGAGCTGGGCCCGTTCGCGCAGAGCCTCCTCGCGCTTACGCTTGCCGAAAATCACGGTCGCAGTCTACGTGCGCAACCCATCGCCGCGACCGATTGCGGGTGCAGCCACTCGCGGGAGGAGGGGGAAGGCGGTCAGAATGAACGTGCGAGCGCCGACTCGGCGTCGGCGATCGCCGTCCCGGTCCGTAGGAGCACTTCGGCGCAGCCGTCGAGCAGAGCCTGCATGGCGCGCATCTGCTCTTCCCACCGCGTCCGCGCGAGGGAGTACGCCTCACGCGCCTCGCCCTGCCAACCACTCTCCATGGCAGCGAGCTGTGCGTCCAGCTGATCGAGTTCTGCGCCCATGCGTGACGACGCGCTGCGAAGCGTCTCGACGGTCTGGCTGACGCGGCCAAAATCGATCCGGATGCGATCCGCCATCCTCGTCCCCCTCGAATGTCGATTCCCGACACCACAGTACCTAGCTCGACGGCCGCTCCCCGTGCTTTTCGAACGTTGAAGATCCCGGATGCCATGGATCACGGCATCCGGGATCTTCCTCACTTCACCTGGGCGCTGATGACGCTCATGACGGCGGTGTCGGCGAGGGTCGTGGTGTCGCCGACCTCGCGGCCTTCGGCGACGTCGCGGAGGAGGCGGCGCATGATCTTGCCCGAGCGCGTCTTGGGCAGTTCTCCCACGATGTAGACGTCGCGCGGGCGGGCGATCGGGCCGATCTGCTGGCCGACCCACTTGCGCAGCTCGTCGCCGAGCCCCTCGACGGGGTTCTGCTTGAGGTAGCGGCTCTTGATGATGACGAAGGCGACGACCGCCTGACCCGTGGTCTCGTCGCTCGCGCCGACCACGGCCGCCTCGGCGACGCCCTCGTGACCGACCAGGGCCGACTCGATCTCGGCGGTCGAGAGGCGGTGCCCCGAGACGTTCATGACGTCGTCGACGCGGCCGAGCAGCCACACGTCGCCGTCGTCGTCGAGGCGGGCGCCGTCGCCGGCGAAGTAGTAGCCCTTGTCGGCGAACTTCTCCCAGTACGTCTCGCGGTAGCGGTCGGGGTCGCCCCAGATGCCGCGCAGCATGCTCGGCCAGGGTTCGGTGACCACGAGGAGTCCTCCGCTGCCGTTGCCGACCGGTTCGCCCGCGTCGTCGACGACGGCGATCGAGATGCCGGGCACGGGCACCTGCGCCGAGCCCGGCTTCGTCTCGGTGACGCCCGGCAGCGCGGAGATCATGATGGCGCCGGTCTCGGTCTGCCACCAGGTGTCGACGATCGGCGTCTCGTCGGCGCCGATGATCTCTCGGTACCAGACCCACGCCTCGGGGTTGATGGGCTCACCGACCGAGCCGAGCAGGCGCAGCGACGACAGATCGAACTTCTGCGGCACGTCGCGACCGATCTTCATGAAGGAACGGATCGCCGTCGGCGCGGTGTAGAAGATCGACACCTTGTGCTTCTCGATGAGCTCCCACCAGCGACCCGGGTGCGGGGTGTCGGGGGTGCCTTCGTAGAGGAGCTGTGTGGCGCCGTTGGCGAGGGGACCGTAGGTGACGTAGGTGTGCCCGGTGATCCAGCCGATGTCGGCGGTGCACCAGTACACGTCGGTCTCGGGGTGGACGTCGTGCACCACCCGGTTCGTGAACGCCGCCTGCGTCAGGTATCCGCCCGAGGTGTGCAGGATGCCCTTGGGCTTTCCCGTCGTGCCGGAGGTGTAGAGGATGAACAGCGGGGTCTCGGACGGGAAGGCCTCGGCCTCGTGCTCGCCGGATGCCTGGGGCACGACGTCATGCCACCACAGGTCGCGCTCATCGGTCCACTCGACCTCGTTGCCGCCGCGCTTGACCACGACGACGTGCTCGACCGTCTCTTGGACGCCCGACCCGTTGCGATCGGCCAGGGCCTGGTCGACCGCGGGCTTGAGCGGTGACACCTTTCCCTTGCGCCAGCCGCCGTCGGCCGTGATGACGACCTTCGCCCCCGCGTCGTCGATGCGCGCGCGCAGGCTGTCGGCCGAGAATCCGCCGAAGACGACGGAGTGCACCGCGCCGATGCGGGCGACCGCGAGCATCGACGAGATCGCCTCGGGGATCATCGGCAGGTACAGCGCGACGCGGTCGCCCTTCTCGACGCCGAGATCGGTGAGCACGTTCGCCAGACGCTTCACCTCGTCGGTGAGTTCGGCGTACGTCACGTTGCGGGTGTCTCCCGGCTCGCCCTCCCAACGCAAGGCGATCCGGTCGCCGTTGCCGGCGTCGACGTGGCGGTCGAGGCAGTTGTAGGCGACGTTGAGCTCGCCGTCGGCGAACCACTCGGCGAAGGGCGGATTCGACCAGTCGAGCACCTTCGTGAAGGGCGTGTGCCAATGCAGCTCCCGCGCCTGGTCGGCCCAGAAGCCCTCGCGGTCGGCGGCGGCGCGCTCGTAGAGCGCCCGGTCGCCGATCGCGGCGTCGGCGAATGCGGCCGACGGGGCGAAACGGCGGGTCTCGTTGAGGAGGTGGTCGATCTGGCTGCTCATCGCGGCGCTCCTTCGCGTTCACGGACGCCGGCGCCCATGCGCAGCGTCGTCACGTCGGTCACGCTAGCGACACCCTCCGACACGGGCCACCTCCGATAGTTGGCATCGCGGTGATCGGTCGGCGCAGCAGGGAAACAACTGATATATCGCGTTGCATACGTCTGGAAAGTTGGTGGCGCCCTCCGGCGCGCGTACGCTGTCTACCGCCCGAACATCGCTTCCGGCACCGCGTCGGGGGAGCCCCCCAATTTTCCCCGGCGCGTGGCGGCATCCCTCGCCCCCCACTGTAGGGATGCCGCCCCCTTCATTTTCGGACGGTCCTCCCGCGCGACGAGGCGCGGGGTTCCTCCCCAGATGACTCATCGCTCCGTCTCTCCACCGATCGACCGATCCGGTCAGCGGGCGCGGTCGACCGGTCCCTACGGTCGTCGTCATGTCGATTCCCTCCCTCCCCGCTCCGTCCGTCGTCGACGCGACGGACGCGGATCGCGACGACGCGGCGCTGGCGTTCCTCCGCCCGTTCCTCGACGACCCCACTGTCACCGATCTCTTCGTCAACGGCGAACGGGGCCTCTTCGTCGACCGCGGAGACGGCATCGTCCGCGTGCCGTCGTGGCGGGCCAGCGAGGCGGAGGTGCGACGACTCGCCGTCCGCCTCATCGCGCGCGGAGGGCGGCACCTCGACGACGCCTCTCCCTGCGTCGATGTGAGGTGGGCGCGAGGGGTGCGCGTGCACGCGGTGCTCGCGCCCGTCGCCGCGACCGGGACGTGCATCTCGGTGCGCGTGCCGGTGTGGTCCGCACCCGACATGGCGAGGCTCGAAGGTGCCGGCATGTTCGACGCCGCGCAGAGGGGCCGGCTCGAGGGACTCGTCGCTCGGCGCGACAACCTGCTGATCGTCGGCGCGACGGGGGCCGGGAAGACCACTCTCCTCGCCGCTCTCCTGGGCTGCGTCGCCGACACCGAACGGATCGTGACGATCGAGGAGGTCGCCGAGCTGCGACCAGCGCACCCCCATCACGTCGCTCTCGAAGCGCGCCAGGCCAACATCGAAGGCGTCGGAGGCATCCCCGTGTCGCGTCTCGTGCGCGAGGCGCTGCGCATGAGGCCCGACCGGCTCGTGATCGGCGAGGTGCGCGGCGAAGAGGTGCGCGAGCTGCTGCTCGCGTTGAACACCGGCCACGACGGGGGAGCCGGGACGCTCCATGCCAACAGCCTCGTCGACGTCGCGCCCCGGCTCGAGGCCCTGGGCGCTCTCGCGGGGATGGATGCCGGGGCGGTGGCACGGCAGACGGCGGGGGCGATTGCGGCGATCGTGCACGTGGAGCGTGTCGCCGGGCGCCGCCGTGTCGCGGCATGGGGGCGACCCGCGATTCGCGACGGTCGACTGCTGATCGAGGCGCGGGAGTGGGAGTGACACGGCCCTCCGCCCGTCCGGCCGCGGGCGACGACGACGCGATCGAGACCGTCGCGCGGTTGGCGACGCTCATGGCCGGGGGCGCTGCACCGGCGGCGGCGTGGTCGCACCTCGCAGCCGGAGGCGGTGCCGTCGTGAACGCCGCAGCGGATGCCGCGCGACGCGGCGTCGACGTCGGACCCGTGCTGGTCGCCGCGGGCGGCTCGTGGATCGGGGTCGGGGCGATCTGGAGCGTCGCGGTCGAGACCGGAGCTCCCCTTGCCGAGACGCTGCGCGGGGCCGTCGTGGCGCTGCGCGATGTTTCGGAGGTGTCGGCCGATGTGGCCGTCGCGCTGGCCGAGCCCACCTCGACCGCCCGGCTGCTCGGCTGGTTGCCGGTGCTCGGGGTGCCGATGGGGTACGCGATGGGGTTCGACCCCGTGAGCATCCTCGTCACCGATCCCCTCGGACCGCCGTGCCTGGTCATCGGGGGCCTCCTCATGGTCGGGGCGCGACTCTGGACGAGAGCGCTCGCGCGCCGAGCTCGCCCGGCCGCACGCATTCCGGGTCTGGAGCCCGAGCTGTGGGCCGTCGCGCTGTCGGCGGGAGTGTCGGTCGACCGCGCGAGCGCGCTTATGGGCGGCCTCGCCGACGTCGGGGAGGACGATCAGGCGACAGCGGCCGTGCAGCGGACGCTCGATCTGGCGACCCGGGCGGGTGTCCCCGCCGTCGAGCTGCTCCGCGGCGACGCGTGGCTCGCCCGCCACCGCGCGCGCACCGAGGGGCGAACGGCCGCAGCGCGGCTGTCGACGCGGCTGCTGCTTCCGCTCGCCGTCTGCACCCTCCCCGCGTTCCTCCTCCTCGCCGTCGTTCCGCTGGTGCTCGGCATCGTCCGATCGAACGCCTTCCCCTGACCCGCGATCCCGCGCGACCGCGCCCTCCGCTCGCCGTCGGCCCGCGGAGTCATCCCCTCCCCACCTCTACCCCTGGAGAACGACATGCCTCTCTTCCCTCATCGCGACTCGGGTTCTTCCTTGCTCCCGTTTCCCTCCCTCACGTCGGCGCGGGCGGGTGCGCTCTTCCTCGACGAACGGGGGGCGGCGACGGCCGAGTACGCGGTCGCCACGATGGCGGCAATTGTCGCATTAGGGCATGCTTAGGTCATGACCCCGAAGTCGCAGACCCGCGCCGCGATCTACGCCCGTCAGTCGGTCGCCGCTGACGAGCTCCTCGCCGATCAGATCGCGCGATGCCGCGACCTGGCATCGGCCAAGGGCTTCGACGTCGTCGAGGTCTACAGCGACAACAACGTGAGCGGCTACAAAGCGCGCGAGGCGGGCACCGCCTTCTCCCGGATGCTGGAGGATGCGCGCGCCGGTCGCTTCGACGTGCTCATCGTGCGCAAGCTCGACCGCCTCGGGCGATCCCTCGCGGCCCTCGAGGCATTCGCGGCCGCTCGAGTCGCTGTGGTGACGATCGACGAGAACATCGACCTCACGACGGTCAACGGGCGACTCATGGCGAACCTTCTCACCTCCGTCGCCCGCGCCGAGGTCGAGATCAAGGCCGAGCGACGGGTGAACGCGAACAACGCGCGACGTGCCCGCGAGAGCGGCGGCATCCCGACCTCGGGTCGCGTGCCCTACGGCTACCGATGGGTCCCGACGAAGGACCGCGGCGACGGCGACGCCTACGTCATCGACGGCCCAAAGGGCGAGCCGGGAACGCCGGCCGAACGCGACAATGACCGCGCCGCCGACGTGCGAGAGATCTACAGCGCGTTTCTCGCGGGGGTCGCCCTCGGCTCGATCGCACGCGACCTCAACGCACGAGGGCGACGGACCGTCCCCACCAAGAGTCACCCCGAGGGCGTGCCGTTCACCCCGACAACGCTGCGCCGGATGCTCATGTCTCCCTACTACTGCGCTCGAATGCCGCTCGAGGCCGCGGAGAAGTACGACCAGCGCGCCCTCACCCGCGGCACGACAACGCCGGGGCGCTGGGAGCCAATCGTCAGCGTCGAAGAGTGGGAGGCCGCGAAGGCGCGACTCGAGCACCCCGAGCGCAAGACGTCCCCCGGCCCCTCCCGTCGCTGGCTCCTGTCAGGCATCGCAGTGTGCGGCGTGTGCCGCATGCCGATCCGCGCCGGCGGCGGCGAGAAGGGCGTGCACAGCTACCGGTGCGGCTCAATGGCTCACTTCATGCGACGAGGCGACCCTCTCGACCGCTTCGTCG
The DNA here is from genome assembly GCF_007679045.1 of Microbacterium sp. BH-3-3-3. Lineage (GTDB taxonomy): Bacteria > Actinomycetota > Actinomycetes > Actinomycetales > Microbacteriaceae > Microbacterium > Microbacterium algihabitans. Next base: position 484,223 of record NZ_VEFS01000002.1, read on the forward strand.
AACGCGTCATCGTCGCCCGCCTCGCCCGCCCCGACGCCGTCGACCTCCTCGACGATCGCGAGCGCGGCGACGCCGACGCCCTCCGCGCCGAGCGCGAGCGCCTCGCGACCGCGATCCGTCAGGCGGGCGACGACGAAATGGACGGGCTGATTGACCGCGCCGAGCGCGTGCGACTCACGAAGCGCGCGAACGCCCGCGTCGCCGAGATCGACGAAAAGCTGCGCTCGGGCGCCGACGTCGACGCGCTCGCGGGCATCGTGGGCGCGAGCGACGTACGGGCAACATGGGACACGCTGAGCCTCGGGCGCAAGCGTGCGATCCTCGAGGCGCTCGCGACCGTCATCGTCCACTCAGTCGGGCAGGGCAACCGCCGGAATATGAGCGACGAGGCAATGGCGAAGACCGTCGACTTTGAGTGGCACGACTAGCGGAGCCCTCTAGAGATCCCGGTTATTCAACCCCTTGTCCGGGTCATCAATGCCGATGCGCGCAAATTCGTTCGTGTTCCGCTCAAGGCTGTCCTCATTGACGCTGTTCTCGCCTTCCACGAGGCGGAGTTCTTCGCGCGCATTCAGACGGTTCCCGGCCATGATTCGATCGGTTCGCGTTCGCTCCTCGTACTTCCGAGCCTCGACCAGCCTGGGCAGGATCTCCGCCTTCGTGCGAAGAAGCGCGCGACGCTCGACCTTGAGCTGCTCGATGTCCACCTTCGTGCTGCGCTCGATAAATCTGTTCTGACGCCGCTGTCCTGGGGCCGCGAGCAGAACCAGAACCAGGCCGACCGCGGTCACGGCGAACCCGGCGACGGTCATGGCGTCCCCGATTGCTCGGTTCTCCACGAATGCAGGAATGCCGGCTAGCGCCGCGACGGCCAGCCCTAGTCCAAGTACCGACAGGGCGACAGTCATTCGGGTCGTCATGTCGCGATCGTATCGACGTCGCCGGTGCGCGAGTCGCCGCTAGCCTCGGCTGATGATCTCTCGCTTCGCGTCTCCTGGCGACGACTACCTGCGACGGATCGGTGAGCTCGCCTACGCGGTGTCCTCGCTCGAGTGGACCGTCCTCGGCGACCTTTACCGGCTTCGCGCCTGTGTACCGGACAGTCTCACCGCGGGCCACCTCGCAGGGCAGACCACCGGAACGATTGCATCGCGACTGCTCGACGCGTCGAAGCGGATCAGTGAGGCAGAGGTCGCCGCCTTCATCCGTGCCGGCGGCGAGGCCTTGTCCGAGGCGGCGACGCTCCGGAACGCCGTTCTGCACGCCCGCCCCGCGACGATCGACGATGAGCAGCGCCTCTACCGCTGGCGCCTGGGTAGTAAGCCCGAGGCCTTCGCGATCAGCGACGAATGGCTCGATAACACGCTGCTTACCATCGCCAAGCTGTCGCATTCGGTGGACGCCGCTCGTCTTAGCTTCGACGACTATCCGCATCCCGGATAAGACGCTCCCGGCACGCAACTACTCAGTCGGGTACGCCCGGATAGCGACAGCGGGCGCCGTTGCTTACTCGGCGTATCCGAGCGACGTTATGCACGTTCTCAACTACTCAGCCTTGCGCGGCGACGTTGTGGCGCTGCGCCCTCTGCCGCTGGCGACGGAAGTGACCGGCGACCCCTAACTCTGATCGCGTGCGAGACATAGGCGACGGGCCGACTCCGACTCCTCACTCTGTCCAGATTTGCGACTTGGACAGACTTCGCGGCCGACCGGCTGTCCAGGTTGTCCAGGTCGACAGGCGACGGCATTGATCCGCGTCATTCCGCGGGTATTCCGTAGTTCGTCCAAGTTGTCCAGATCGTCCAAGCTGTCCGTCCAGGACAGGCCCCCCTATAGGGGCCTGGGATCTGGACAAGCCGCTGGACACGGCAGGGTGCAGAGAAGAGTGATGACCATTCGCCAAGAACTCAGATACTCAGTGAAACTCCCGGTCAGAGGACTATTTCGTTTGACATATGTCGGACCGGGCCCTACAGTCATAACTGTCAGCTACAACGAAACGCCGCAGGGGAACGTCCCCGGCGGATGACGCTCCCTTCTCGGAAGGACGAGCATGGTAGTTGACACGAAAGCGGAGAGCGCCACCCCGGAGGGGGACGTTGCCTCCCGCATCGCCAGCGCCGCGCCGCCTCTCAGCGATTCGTCGCGTGCTCGCCTCGCTCTTCTCCTTCGCCCCTCGGCGGCGCTGCGATGAGCGGGCAGATCGATCCGCGACAGAGCGCCGCCGGTCGCCGCGGAATGGAGAGCCGATGGGCTGCGCACCGCGAGGCGCGTCTCGCCGCAGGACTTCCCGCCACAGTGCGGGAAGAGCAGGGGCGCAAGCCGGACCGCTTCTCCGACCCTGACGTCGAGGCGGTCTGGCTCGAGCGCGCCGACGCCGCCGACGTCATCCCCGAGGGATCTACCTCCACGCAGCGCCGACGCATCGCCTTTCGCTACGCGCAGGCCGTCACCGCTCAGACCTCGCAGCGCGCGGCCCAGAAGCTCACCACGCCGCCCACGTCGACCGAGGAGCGCCTCGCGTACTACGAGGCTGAGATCGTCCGTCTCACGGCCGCTGAGCGCGTCGCACGCCGCCACGCCGACGAGCACCAGCGTCAGCGCGAGCAGGCCGAGGCGATCGTCGCCGACATCGTCTTTCGCGAGGGTCGCGCATGAGTCTTGTCCCGCGGTCGCGATCTGACGTCGAGGCGGACTTCTCCGTCATCCTCGACGGCATCCGGCGCACGGAAGACCCTGCGCGTATCGAGGCCGCGGCCCACGCGGCGGCGATGCGTGTCCCAAGCGAGTACATCGTCGAGCGTGAGGTCTGCCGACGCATCGTCGATGCGGCGCCCGAGATGGAGGGCGACGAGCTTCGCGCGGCGAAGAAGGCCGCGAAGCGCGGGTATCGACACGGCGCCCTCTCCCGCGCGATCCGCCCCCTCGAGACTCCGAGCAAGTTGCTCGAGGCGCTCGAATACCAGGGGCGGAAGAACCGTGAGCGCGAGCGTCGTCAGATCGCCCGCGAGCTCAATGACGAGGGCAACGATCGACCGCCGGTCGCGAGCGCCATGCTCGACTACGCCGCACTCATGGATCGCCCGCCGCTTCATCCCCTCGTGCCGGACGTGCTCAATCTCGACACCGTCGCGATGCTCTACGCACCGCCCGCCACCTTCAAGACGTTCCTTGCCCTGTGGCTCGCCGCGTGCGTCGCCCTCGGCCACTCATGGGCGGGGCGCCCCGTCGATCAGGGACCGGTCCTCTACATCGCCGCCGAAGGTGTCGCGGGCATCCAGAAGCGCGTCGCGGCTCTGGCCTGGCAACTCAACGGCGGCAAGCCGATCCCCGACTTCTTCATCTACCCCGAGCCGGTCAACCTCACGAGCGATGCCGACGTGGCCGAACTCACCGAGCTCGTCCGCGAGCGTGGCTTCCGCTTCGTCATCCTCGACACGCTCGTCAAGGTCGCAGGCGGCGCCGAGGAGAACGACAACACGGCCATGACTCGGGTGACGAATGCCGCCGAGCAGATCAAGCGCGCCGGCGAGGGCAAGACGAGCGTCCTCCTCGTCCACCACTCCGGCAAGTCCGGCGACTACCGAGGCGCCAGTGCACTCGAGGGCAACGTCGACACCGTCCTCAAGCTGGCCGGCGAGGCGGGGATGCTGACGCTCACGGCCGTCAAGCAGAAGGACGGCACCGACGGCGAGATCGCGCAGCTCCGCGCCGAGCGCATCGAGGAGCACGACACCCTCGTCCTCAAGGCAGTCGCCCCCGGCGAGGGCAGCCCTTCCGGCAAGCAGGCCGCTCGCCTCGAGGAGACCTTGGCGCACTTCACTCGCGCCTACGGATCGACGGGCATCACCCGCTCCGAGTTCGTTCAGAACCTCGTCGAGTGGGAGGTCGGCAGTCGAAGCGCCGCGCAGACCTACGTCGGCGACCTCATCAACGCGGGACGACTCAAGTCCACGCGCAAGGGCCAGGGCACCTGGCTGACCCTCCCCACCGTCAAGACGTTCCCCCTCAACAAAGGAGATGAAGCATGACCACCACCAGCATGAGCATTGAGTCCGTCGGCTACAGCGCCGCCTCGGGCGCCGGATTCACGACGACGCTCGTCGTCCGCGGCACCGGAGTACCTGCGATCGAGAAGGCGCTTGCCGCCTTCGACAAGGCCCTCGACGCCGACGCCGAGATCAAGCGCAAGCTCGCATCGGCCCGCACGATGCTCGAGCGTTTCGACGAGCTCGCCAACGCCGAGGCGATCATCGCGGGCGCCACCGGCGGCAAGGTCGACCCGGCGGAGGTGCGCTCGCGGAAGGTCGCGGCGACTCAGGCCGTCGAGGATCTCGAACTCGAAGCGGCCTCGACGGGCAGCTACCTCACGACCGCTCGCAGTGAGTACATGGCGGCGGTGCGTGAGAACCTCGAGGCGCTGCGCAAGGCCGCACGAGACGAAGCCGCCGATTGCTCGCTGCGCCTGTCGACCGCGCTCGAGATGACCCGCAATGCGTCGGCTCGCCTCGACGCCGTCGTCTCCCTGTTCGCCGGCTCCGCCGAGATCGCAAACGGCATGGCCATTCCGGCGCACGTCGCCCCGAAGACGGCGGCCGACGATCTCAACGACGGCGGCTATCCGAACGTGATCGCGAGCCTCGCCGCTGACGAGCTCGAGCACTCTCTCGGCTGGCTGTCGCGTTGGATCACCCGCGCGGATGAGCAGGCCGCCGAGCGCAAGGCCGCGGCGAAGGAGAAGGCCGCTTGAGCACGTCGGTCGATCGAGACTTCGGCGCACCGGATGACCGGACGTGGACGCTCGCCGAGCTCTTCGACGAGATCACCCGGTGCGCGGTCGACGCGATCGAGCACCGAGACGGGGATACCGTCGCAGTCCTCGGCGTAATGCTCGAGGTCGCCCGCATCCGCTCGACCATGACCGAAGCGGCCGAGGGCACATCGTGAGCGTCGCCTCGACCACGCTCGCGCCGTTCGCTTGCGTCGCGTGTGACCGCGAGATCGCCGCGAAGGCGTTCCATGTCATCCTCACGCCGCACTCTGCGCTTCGCCGTCCGGCGGTGTCGGCGCCCGAGCGAGAGGGCGAAGCGTGCGTGATGGTGTGCGGCAAGTGCCGCGAGCTCCTCGACACTCACGGGCGCATCTTCCCCGAGTGCGAGGCATCCGCCCACTGCGACGTGTACGACCACGCGCAGACCCTCGCCGCTGACCGCAGGGCGGCCGTCGCCTGGCTCACGCTGCACGACCGCATGCTCCCCGCCGCATCACCCGTCATCGAAGGAGAACAGTCATGATCGACCGCAGCACACGACAGCTCAAGGCCCGCGAGGCCGCTCTTCTCGCCGAGCTCCGCTCCCGTCGCAGCAATGACGAGAAGCAGGCCGCGCTCATCGCGGGCGACGACCTCGAGCTCAACGAGGACGTCAGCGAGGCGTCGAGCGACTCCCTGTCCACCTCGGAGCGACAGGCCGCAATGGCGATCGCCCGCACGACCGACTACAGCGGCACCAACTCGGAGCGGCAGGCGCGAGCCGCCCTCGGCGTTGACCCCGGCGTCGAGACAGACCTCGAACGGAAGCGGCGCCGCATCCGCGAAGCGTTCAACCGCTCCTCGGATTGAGCCGTGGGTTGCCGAGTCGATAAGTCGCCCGAGACGGGGGATCTCGTCGTGTGCGACTGCGGCTACGCAGCGGGACCGTTCACTAACTCCGACGAAGCCCGCGACTCCGCGCGCCGCCACCGCAGGGCGCACACGGTCCGTCTGATCCCGAGATGGACCACCTAGAGCCCCGAGCACACCACAACCGAAAGAAGGCAAGCATGCCCGTCACGACCAACGTACAGACCGTCAATCAGCCGCAGCATGCCGTCGACTTCGACGCCGTGAAGCTCGCCGCGGCGAAGGCCGTCAACGCCGGCGCCACGAACTCGAGCGGTGTCTCGATCGAGTCGATCGCTGGGGCTTACACGCAGGCGACCGGCCACACCACGACCGTCCACCTCCTCGTCCGCACCTAGGACGAGCAAACCCTCGGCTTGAGTCGGCCGAGTAGGGCCGCATGCGGCCAGAAGCCCCCGTGGACTAACCCACCGCGGGGGCTTCGCCCCTTCCACGGGAACGCGAAAGGAACACCGATGGTCGACCGGGATGAGCTTGTCGCCCGCGTGCTCATCGAGGAGCGGTGGGCGCACCTCTACGCCCGCGGGAACCGCGTCGAAGCGAGCGACCGATCGGCCCTTCCTATCGCCGAGGGTGGACTCGGTCGCCGGATACACCCGGCCACGCTCAAGGCGCGCGTTCGCTCCTACGACGAGAAGAAAGCGCAGCGCCTCGCGCAGCTCGTCGAGGACGAGCGCGAGCGTCGCCGGGACTTCGCCGAGGCGGCCGTCGCACGCGCAGACGACCGCGTCGCCGCGCTCGCGGGTAGCAGCGACCCCGACGCCTATTCGGCTGCGCTGCGCGCCTACTGGCGAGCCGAGGAGAAAGCCGACCGACAGGCGACAGCGCACGTCCCGCTCGCCCGATGGATGCGTGATGCTGACGAGCAGAGCGTCGCGCTCATTATCGCCGGGGCCCTGATAAGGCTGCCCGGACTCGATCAAAGTGACTCGCAGGCCCTGCGGCTCTCACTCGGCGGTAAAACCCTTGACCCGAGTTAGGCCGCGGACAACATGAGTCTCACGCTCGCGTAGGTCTTGTTTCGCGTGCTCCACGATGCGTCGCATGTCGTCGCTCGGGTCAAGCTTCTGAAGAGTGCGGAAGTACCGCTCCTCCTCCTTCGAGAGTTCGTGCACAGTGTTGCCCCTCTCAATCTGTCTTCGCTTGTGGTTTGAGGATAATACCGATGGCCGCAGACGCGGCGAAGACCAGGCGTTTCTTGGGTGATGCATCGAGCGTTTTGGTATAGGCGACGTCGGGATCAAAGAGGCGGTCGACAGAAACGACGCCGATGAGCTTTGCATCGTTCTGCGGGTCGTACACGGGCACTGCAAGCAACTCGGAGTACTTGCTTGCGATCACGTTGAACTGATCGAGCGAGAATCCATTCCGAGTGGCTTTGGAAACCCGCGCGAACTCCGTCGCTGTCAGTGGCTCCTTGTACCTCGAGGCCACGGCGTGCCAGTCCTTATATACCGGCCTTCGTAGGGACCAGCATTCGCCCACCGCGCCCGTCCGTGCTGTCCAGGAGATCCCCGAGGGCGGAGACGATGCGGACGGCCGGAAGCGGTGCACTCGCTTCAGCCGCTGAACTTTTTCGCCGGAGGAATCACGGACGAACCGAGGGAGCCACGCAGGCTTGTACACCGATCCGCCCAGGTCGTCGAAACGAAGCGAGCCGTCCGCGCAGAGCTCGATGATCATGGACATCATCGCGCTGTCCAGCTTGCCCCTCTTCACGGCGAACCGATCGCGAACGGCATCCCCGATGAGGTTCCCAAGGCTGCCGACGCCTAGCAGAAGGACGGACACAAGCCAGATGGTCGGCTGCAGATTCGGACTCGGCTCGTAGACCTTATAGAAGGTGAGTACCTCGTTAAGCCCTACGAGCGCGACCCATACGATTGCGGCAACACGAGCCCAGAACACCACCCGTTTCCACCACATAGGGCACGATCCTATGGGTTCGACTGGGCCGGGTGAGGCTTCTACGCCTCAATGGGTCAATAGTGGCCGCCGTCGCCTTCGCGGGATTGCTCGTCGTCATCATGCGCAGCGACGAGGTGCGCGGCATCCTCACCGACTTGGTGCGCCGCGCCCTGACGGTGCAATGACGATGCCCTGGTCGCGCAGCGGGTGTACTCGCATCGCGGTAGCGGGCGCGTCGAGAGGTGAGCCCGGCCGACGGCTCGGTGAACGGGGGTCGGTCACGGCCGAGTTCGCCGTCGCCCTGCCCGCCGTACTGGTCGTGCTCGCCCTGGCGGTCGGTGCGCTGAGCACGGCGGCGGCGACCATCCGCGTGCAGCACGCCGCCACCGAGGCGGCACGGCTCCTCGGCCGCGGCGACGAGAGCGGGCTCGCGCGGGTCGCCGAGATCGGGGCCACGGCCACGGTGCAGCGTTCGGACGACCTGGTATGCGTCGAGGCTTCAGCCCCCGTGCCGCTGCACCTTCCTCTCCCTCCCGTCGCCGCCCGGGCGTGCGCCCTGGACGGCGGGCACTGATGGCCGGCGCGACGGCGACGGTGGGGGTGGTCGCCGTCGTGGCGGCGCTGGCCGTCGGCCTCGGCTGCGTCGGCGGGGCCGCGATCGCCGCGTCGCGCCTCGCGGGGACGGCCGATGCGGCCGCGCTCGCCGCGGCGGACGCGGCGAGCGGGGCGGTGACGGGCACCCCGTGCGACGAAGCGGGACGCATCGCCGCGGCCGGCGGAGCGACCCTGCGAGAGTGCGATGTCGCAGGCCTCGTCGCCACCGTCACCGTCGGCGGGGCGTACGGTGGAATCTCCCTCGATGCGCGCTCGCGAGCCGGACCCCCAAGCCGGTGAGCCCGTGAGACCTCCCGGAACCCGAACAGGGAGGCGTGTGTATGGTGTGCATCGAAGAAAGGACCCCAGTGGCAAACGGAAAGAAGCTCGTCATCGTCGAGTCCCCGACGAAGATGAAGTCGATCCAGGGATACCTCGGCGACGACTACGAGGTGCTCAGCTCGGTCGGTCACATCCGCGACCTCGCGTCGAAGAAGGAGATCCCGGTTGACAAGAAGGCGGCGTACGGCAAATACTCCATCGACGTCGAGAACGACTTCGACCCCTTCTACGTGGTCAACGATCGCAAGACGAAGACCGTCGCCGAGCTGAAGCGCGCGCTCAAGACGGCCGACGAAGTCCTGCTCGCCACTGATGGTGACCGCGAAGGCGAAGCCATCGCGTGGCACCTGCTCGAGGTCCTCAAGCCCAAGGTTCCCGTGCGTCGCATGATCTTCCACGAGATCACCAAGGACGCCATCAAAGAAGCGGCCGAACACACGCGTGAGCTCGACGTCTCGCTCGTCGACGCGCAGGAGACCCGCCGCGTCCTCGACCGCCTCTACGGCTGGGACGTCTCGCCGGTCCTGTGGCGAAAGGTAGGCTCGGGTCGCGAGGGCACCGCCCTCAGCGCCGGCCGCGTGCAGTCCGCCGCCACCCGCATGGTCGTCGAGCGCGAGCGCGAGCGCATGGCGTTCGTGTCAGCGTCGTACTGGGACGTCGAAGCGCTCGCCTCGCAGGCGGGGTCGTCGTTCCGCACGCGCCTGAATCGTCTCGACGGCGCTCCCATCGCCCGCGGTGGCGACTACGACGACAACGGACAGCTGAAGAAGGCCGTCGTCGTGCTCGGTGAAGAGCAGGCCCGGTCCCTGGCCGAGGCGATCACCGCCGCCGGTCGCGCGACGGTCGCCAAGGTCGAGGCGAAGCCCGGCACCCGCAGCCCGCGCGCCCCGTTCACCACCTCCACGATGCAGCAGGAGGCCGGTCGCAAGCTCTCGATGAGCGCCAAGCACGCCATGGGCGTCGCGCAGCGGCTCTACGAGAAGGGCTTCATCACCTATATGCGTACCGACTCGGTCGCGCTGTCGGGCCAGGCCATCTCGGCCGCCCGTGCGCAGGCCGTGGCGCTCTACGGTGACAAGGCCGTTCCCGCCAACCCCCGCATGTACAAGAGCAAGTCGAAGAACGCGCAGGAGGCGCACGAGGCGATCCGTCCCTCGGGTGAGACCTTCCGCACGCCGGCGTCGCTCGCTTCGTCGCTCGACCGCGACGAGCAGAAGCTCTACGACCTCATCTGGAAGCGCACCGTCGCCAGCCAGATGGCGGATGCCAAGTACGAGACGACGACCGTCACGCTCACGGTGCAGGCGGGCGCGCAGACGGCCGAGTTCACGGCATCCGGCACCGTCTACACCTTCAAGGGCTTCCTCGAGGCCTACGAGGAAGGCGCCGACGAGAAGCGCAACGACGACGACGCCGACCAGTCGCTGCCCGCGGTGGCCGTCGGCGACGAGCTCGTCGTCAGCGACGTGGAGCCCAAGGGGCACAGCACCTCGCCGAAGCCGCGCTACACCGAGGCGAGCCTGGTGAAGGCCCTCGAAGAGAAGGGGATCGGTCGCCCGTCGACCTTCGCCAGCATCATCGGCGTCATCCTCGACCGCGGATACGTCACCAAGCGGGGTCAGGCGCTCGTGCCGAGCTGGCTCGCGTTCAGCGTCGTGCGACTGCTCGAAGAACACTTCGCCGACCTCGTCGACTACGACTTCACCGCCGCCCTCGAAGACGACCTCGACGCCATCGCCCGCGGCGAGCAGCGCCGCACCGAGTGGCTGAAGTCGTTCTACTTCGGCTCCGACAAGCAGGTGGGCCTGCGTCACATCGTCGACAACCTCGGCGAGATCGACGCGCGCGAGCTCAACTCCACGCGCATCACCGACACCGCGACCCTGCGCTTCGGCAAGTACGGTCCTTACCTCGAGGTCACCGACCCGACGGCCGACGCCGACGCCAAGCCGCGCATCGTCAACATCCCCGAAGACCTCGCTCCCGACGAGCTCACGCCCCAGAAGGCGCAGGAGCTCATCGACGCTCCGGTCGCGGGCGACCGCGTGCTGGGCGAGAACCCCGAGAACGGCAAGCTCGTCGTCGTCAAGGACGGCCGCTTCGGTCCCTACGTGCAAGAGGTCGACGCCGAGGAGCCCGAGGAGGTCGACCAGGCCACGGGTGAGGTCGTCGAGCAGCCGAAGAAGCGCGCGACGAAGAAGGACGCGGCCCCCAAGCCCCGCACTGCCTCGCTGTTCCGCTCGATGTCGGTCGACACGATCGAGCTGGACACCGCCCTGCAGTTGCTCTCGCTGCCGCGCGTCGTGGGCGCCGACCCGACGTCGGGCGAGGAGATCACCGCCCAGAACGGTCGGTTCGGTCCGTATCTGAAGAAGGGCACCGATTCTCGGTCGCTCGACGACGAGAAGCAGATCTTCGACATCACCCTCGAGGAGGCGCTGGCCAAGTACGCCGAGCCCAAGTACGGCGCTCGCCGCGCCTCGAGCGCCTTGAAGGAGTTCGACGCCGACCCGGTCAGCGGCAAGCCGCTCAAGCTGAAGGACGGTCGCTTCGGTCCGTACGTCACCGACGGCGAGACCAACGCCACGGTGCCGCGTGGCGAGAACGCGATGGAGATCACCTTCGAGCGCGCCGTCGAGCTGATCGCTGACAAGCGCGCGAAGGGACCGGCGCCGAAGCGGGCGACTGCGGCACGCAAGGCGCCGGCCGCCAAGACCGCCGCGGCCAAGACCACGGCCGCGAAGACCACGGCCGCGAAGACGACCGCCGCGAAGAAGACCACGGCGACCAAGACGACGGCGGCGAAGACCACCGCGGCGAAGACCACGGCGGCGAAGACCACCGCGGCCAAGACGACGGCGGCGAAGACGACCGCCGCCACGGCGACGACCACGCGCAAGGCGCCGGCGAAGAAGTCGTGACCGGCGACACCACCCGGCCGCTGCAGGTCCCTCGGGCCGCGGCGGCCGGGGGGCCCGGCCTGTTCGTGACGTTCGAGGGCGGCGACGGCGCGGGCAAGACCACGCAGGCGTCGCTGCTCGAGGAGTGGCTCACCGACCAGGGCCGACAGGTCGTGCGCACGCGCGAGCCCGGGGGGACCGAGGTGGGCGTCCGCATCCGCGACATCGTGCTGCATCACCGCGGTCACGTCGCTTCCCGCGCCGAAGCCCTGCTCTACGCCGCCGACCGCGCGCACCACGTCGAGACCCTCGTGCGGCCCGCGATCGCGAGGGGCGGCGTGGTCATCCAAGACCGCTACCTCGACTCCTCCGTCGCCTACCAGGGCGCGGGGCGGGTGCTCGACGCCGACGACGTCCGCGCGCTGTCGCTGTGGGCGGCCGAAGGGCTGCTACCCGACCTCACCGTGCTGCTCGACCTCGATCCCGCGGCGGCGCGAGCGCGCCTCGACGCCGACGACAAGCCGTTCGACCGCCTCGAGGCCGAGAAGAGCGAGTTCCACGCCCGCGTGCGAGAGGGGTTCCTCGCGCTCGCCGCAGACGAGCCGGAGCGCTTCCTGGTGCTCGACGCCGCTCGCCCGGCCGACGAGCTGGCGGCGCGCGTACGCGAGGCCGTCGGCCGGCGACTGGGCTGATCACGGGTCACCAGGGGATGCACAGCCGCGCACCGACGGCGGTGTCCGACCCCCCGGATAGGCTGGGCCCATGTCCGTCGTGATCGAGCCGTCGTCCCGGACCGCCGGTCCGGCGCCCTTCCCGTGGGACGCCGTGTGGGGGCAAGACGAAGCGGTCGCGAGCTTGCGCACCGCGGCATCCGACCCCTCCGCCCTCGCCCACGCGTGGCTCATCACCGGTCCGCCCGGGTCGGGTCGCTCGACCCTCGCCTACGCCTTCGCCGCCGCGCTGATCGCCGACCCCGGCGACGAGCAGGCCCAGCGGCAGGTGCTCGCGCGCACCCATCCCGACCTCACCGCGCTGCGCACCGAGCAGGTCGTGATCCGCATCGACGAGGCCCGCCGTCTCGTCGAGCGCGCCTCGTTCGCCCCCTCGCTCGGGCGACACCGCGTGATCGTCGTCGAAGACGCCGACCGCATGTCGGAGCGCACCTCGAACGTGCTGTTGAAGGCGCTCGAAGAGCCGCCCGAGAAGACCGTCTGGGTGCTGTGCGCACCCAGCGACGCCGACCTGCTGCCGACCATCCGCTCGCGCGTCCGCGTACTGCGACTGGCCGAGCCCAGCGTCGCCGACGTCGCGGCGCTCATCGTCGAACGCACCGGAGTGACCCCCGAGGTCGCAGAGGAGTCCGCCCGGCACGCGCAACGCCACATCGGCATGGCGCAGCGCCTGGCCACCGACGACGACGCCCGCGCCCGGCGGGCCGAGACGCTCGCTGCGGTGCTCGCGGTGCGGGGCATCGGCGACGCCGTCGACGTGGCGAGCCGCATCGTGCGACTGGCGACCGACGACGCCAACGCGCTCACCGCGACCCGCGACGAAGAAGAGCGTCGCTCTCTGCTGCGCATGCTCGGAGTGGCCGAGGGGGTCGCCGTGCCGCCCTCGGTGCGCGGGCAGGTCAACGCGCTCGAAGACGACCAGAAGCGTCGCGCCACGCGCAGCCTGCGCGACGGGATCGACCGCGTGCTCACCGACCTGCAGTCGTTGTTCCGCGACGTGGTGATGATCCAGTACGGCCGCGAGGGCGACCTCGTCAACAGCGAGCGCATCGACGCGCTCCGCGCCCTCGCGAGCGAGTGGTCGCCCGCCCGCACCCTCGGCGTGCTCGACCGCATCTCGGTCACTCGCCGCAACCTCGAGCAGAACGCCGCCCCGGTGCTGGCGTTGGAGAGTCTGATGATCACCGTCGCCAACGGATCGACCCCGTGAGCCTGCGCAGGCGCATCACCGCTGCCGCGGCGGGTCTCGCCGGCCTCGCCCTCGTTCTGAGCGGGTGCCTCTACGCGCAGATCCCGCCCACGGCCCCCGTCGACGGTCCGTCGCTCACGCCTCAGACCGAGGGCATCGACTCCTCGCTGCTGCCGTACTACGGTCAGACGCTCGATTGGCAGCCCTGCGGATCCGCCGGCTTCGACTGCACGAGCGTCACGGCGCCGCGCGACTACGCCGACCCCTCGGCGGGCGAGCTGCAGCTGGCCGTCATCCGCCACCGCGCGACGTCGGGTCAACCTCTCGGGTCGCTCTTGACGAACCCGGGTGGCCCGGGCGTGAGCGGCGTCGACACCGTGCGCGACTCCCTCTCGCTCGTGGCAGACGAGACGCTGACGCGCGACTACGACGTCATTGGGTTCGACCCGCGCGGAGTCGGGCAGTCCGCGCCCGTCACCTGCTACGACGCGGCCGGCATGGACGCCTTCCTGTACGACATCCCGCCCGGTGAGCGGGGGAGCGACGAGCGCAACGCCGCGCTCGAGAAGCGTCAGGCCGACTTCGCCCAGGCGTGCGCCGACAACAGCGACGGCATCCTGCCGTACGTCTCGACTGCGAACGCCGCGCGCGACATGGACCTGCTGCGCGCGGTGCTCGGCGACGAGAAGCTCAACTACCTCGGGTTCTCGTACGGCTCGTTCCTCGGTACCACGTACGCGGGCCTGTTCCCCGAGCGGGTCGGACGCATGGTGCTCGACGGCGGGATCGACCCGAGCCTTCCGTCCAGCGCGAGCGGAATCGCCCAGGCGGTCGGGTTCGAGAACGCCCTCCGCGCCTTCATGGCCGATTGCCTCACCTCGTCGGAGTGCCCGTTCACCGGCTCGGTCGACGACGCGATGAACGACCTGTCGTCCCTGCTGTCCCGCGTCGATGCGCGCCCGCTCACCGCCGGCGACGGGCGACAGCTCGGGGCCGACACGCTCGTAACTTCGATCGTGGCGGCGCTGTACAGCGATCAGAACTGGCCCTACCTGCGGCAGGCGCTCGCCGACGTGCAGAACGGCGACGCCACGGTGGCCTTCCAGCTCGCCGACTTCTACAACGGACGCGTCGACGGCACGTACCAGGACAACACGATGCAGGCGCTGCGCGCCTACAACTGCGTCGACTATCCCGACGAAGGCGACGGAGACGACCCGCAGCTGCTGGCCGAGCTCGAACAGAAGGCTCCCGTCGTCGCTCCGTACTGGATCGGGCCCGACGCGTGCGCCGCCTGGCCCGCGCCGCCGACCGGCGTCCGCGAGAAGATCACGGCGCCGGGCTCCCCGCCCATCGTGGTGCTGGGTACCACCGGTGACCCGGCCACGCCCTACACCGAGGCGCAGGCGCTCGCGGAGCAGCTCTCGCAGGGCGTTCTCGTCACCTACGTGGGCGAGGGACACCTCGCCTACAACAAGGGCAACGACTGCGTGAACTCGGCCGTCGACGATTACCTCGTCGACGGCACCGTCCCCGCGGTGGGACTCCGCTGCGAGTAGCGGCACAGCGTCGCGACCCCCACCCGCCTAGGCTTGTCATGTCACATCTCGAGGAGACCCCTATGACCGCGCCCATCGCCGACCTGGCGAGCTACATCGACCACACGCTGCTCAAGCCCGAGGCCACCCGCGCCGACGTCGAGCGCCTCATCGCCGAGGGCGCCGAGCTCGGAACCTACAGCGTGTGCATCTCGCCGTCGTTCCTGCCCGTCGACCTGCCCGCAGGGCTCAAGCTCGCCGTCGTCTGCGGCTTCCCGAGCGGCAAGCACCACGCCGAAGTCAAGGCCGCCGAGGCCGCCCTCTCGGTCGCGCAGGGCGCTGACGAGATCGACATGGTCATCGACGTGGGTGCGGCCATCGCGGGCTCGTACGACGTGGTCGAGGCCGAGATCCGCGCCGTGCGCACGGCTGCTCCCGCGCCCACCGTGCTGAAGGTCATCATCGAGTCCGCAGCGCTCAGCGACGAGGCCATCGTCGCCGTGTGCGAGGCGGCGGTCGCCGCCGGTGCCGACTTCGTCAAGACCTCCACCGGCTTCCACCCGGCCGGCGGCGCCAGCGTCCACGCGGTCGAGCTCATGAAGCGCACCGTCGGCGATCGCGCCGAGGTCAAGGCCTCCGGCGGCGTGCGCACCCGCGCCGCCGCCGAAGAGATGATCGCGGCGGGGGCCACGCGCCTCGGTCTGTCGTCGAGCCGCGACATCCTCGCTGACCGCTCGGCGACCGGGGACTACTGACCCGCGTACCGCGAGGCCCGCTGGAGCATGTAAGATCGATGATCGTGCACGCGACAGCGCGCACGTGCCGCCTTAGCTCAGACGGCAGAGCGATTCACTCGTAATGAATAGGTCAAGGGTTCGATTCCCTTAGGCGGCTCCGAAGGCCCTCACCCGCTTCCACCGGGTGGGGGCCTTTTTGTATCCCGCGCGACGAGCCGGGGGCCGGTGACGGCGCCCGATAGGCTGAGGGGCGCCTCGTTCCGCGCTCGCGCGACGGCGTCTTTCCGCCCGCTACCCCGCAGGAGCCCCCGTGTCGAATGCCCTCGATGCCGTCATCGAGATCTTCACGTGGGTGGGCCTCGGCGGTGGTCTGCTCCTCGCCTTCGCGGCGGTGTTCCTCTTCCTCGCCGACGGCACGTGGATGCCCGCACGCGCCGTGGTGGAGCACGTCGAGGGTGGGCGCGTCGTGCGGTGGTTCGACGACGACGGCGGGGTCAACGAGGCGCCGCTGTCCGCGCACGACGACGCGAAGGTCGGCGCCGCGGACATGACCGACATCTTCTATCGCCGGGGGAGTGCGCACCGCATGCGTCTGACGAAGTCGTCGCCGCTCGTACGGTTCGTCTCGTTGCTGGCCGCCGGGGTGCTCTCGCTCGGGACCATCGCGTTCGTGATCTCGATCGTGCTGTTGTTCGCGCGCGGGTGATCCATGCCCGGCTCCCGCGCGGCCCGCGAAGGTCGGACTTGACGAACGGACCATATCGCTAGATAAGCTAGCAATATGCCCGACGCTCCCGCGCCCGCCCGCCGCCGTTCACGCCGCCTCGACGATCGATCGACGGCGTCGCGCTGGTTGCGCATCGGCATCCCGAGCCTTCTCGTGCTCCTCTGGGTCGTGGGCGGCTCGATCGGTGGACCGTTCTTCGGCAAGGTCGACCAGGTCGCCACCAACGACCAGTCGTCGTTCCTGCCTCAGTCGGCGGATGCCACCCGGGTCAGCGAGCGCCTGACCGATTTCGTGGGCAGTGACACGATTCCGGCCATCGTCGTTGCCTCGTCCGCCGACGGCAGTGCCCTGACCGATGAGCAGGTGACCGACCTGCAGACGCTCGCCACCGACATCGCGGGTCTCGACGGCGTCAGCGGGGAGGCGTCGCCACCCGTGGTCTCGGACGACGGGCAGGCCGCGCAGATCTTCGTGCCCATCGACAGCTCGGGCGAGGTGCGCGACGTCGTCGAGCAGGTGCGCGAGAAGGTGTCCGCCGAGGTGCCCGCGGGCATCGACGCGTGGGTCACGGGTCCCGCCGGCTTCACCGCCGATCTCGCCAAGGGCTTCCTCGGGATCGACGGGCTGCTGCTCGGTGTCGCGTTGATCGCGGTCTTCGTCATCCTCGTGATCGTCTACCGCTCGCCGCTGCTGCCGGTGCTTGTGCTGCTGACCTCGGTGTTCGCGCTGTGCGTGGCGCTGTTGACCGTCTGGTGGCTCGCCTACGCGGGCATCGTGGTGCTCAACGGCCAGGTGCAGGGCATCCTGTTCATCCTCGTGATCGGTGCCGCGACCGACTACGCGCTGTTATACACGGCGCGCTTCCGCGAGGCGATCGGCGAGGGTCGCAAGAGGTGGGATGCCACGACCCGTGCCTGGCGCGGTGCGTTCGAGCCCATCCTGGCCTCGGGTGGCACGGTCATCGCGGGCCTGCTCTGCCTGCTCCTGTCGGATCTCGCGACGAACCGGGCCCTCGGTCCGATCGCCTCGATCGGCATCGCCTTCGCGGTGCTGTCGGCGCTGACCTTCCTTCCGGCCCTGCTCGCCCTGGTGGGTCGTGCGGCGTTCTGGCCCTTCCTGCCCAAGCCGGGCAGCACCGCCCTGCCCGACGACTTCACGCAGCCCGCCAAGGGCCTGTGGCCGCGGCAGGCGCGTTTCGTCGCGCGTCGGGCCCGCCCCGTCTGGATCGTGTGCACGCTCGTGCTCCTGGCCGCGTGCGTCGGGGTGACGCAGCTGCGCGCCGACGGCGTGCCCGCGAGCGACCTGGTGCTGGGGGCGTCCGAGGCGCGCGACGGTCAGGCCGCGCTCGCCGAGCACTTCCCGGGCGGCTCGGGAAGCCCCGCGTACGTGCTGGTCCCCGAAGCGCAGGCGGCTCAGGCCGTCGAGGTGCTCGATGGAGCGACAGGCGTCGACGCCGTAGCCGTGCTCAGCGGCGACGCGCCCGGCGGCCAGTCGCCGGTGAGCGTCGTGGACGGCGCCCTGCAGACCACGGCGTTCGGGCCTCCCGGCACGCCCGCCCCCGCGCCCACCGTCTCGAACGGCGACGTACTGCTCGCGGCGACGCTCTCGGACACCGCGGATTCGCCCGCCGCCGACGAGGCGGTGCGGCAGCTGCGCGTCGATCTCACCGACCGGCTGGGTGAGGGCACCGCCCTGGTCGGCGGCGTCACGGCCACCGACATCGACTCCATCGACACGTCCATCCGCGACCGTTCGCTGATCATCCCGATCGTCCTCGTGGTGATCCTGCTCATCCTGATGGCGCTGCTGCGCTCGATTGTGGCTCCGCTGCTGCTGATGGGAACCGTGGTGGTGTCGTTCGGCGCCGCCCTCGGCGTCAGTGCGCTGGTCTTCGATGGCCTCTTCGGCTTCCCGGGCGCCGACCCCGCCGTCCCCCTGTACGGCTTCGTCTTCCTCGTCGCGCTCGGGGTGGATTACAACATCTTCCTGATGTCGCGCGTGCGGGAGGAGTCGCTCGCGCACGGCACCCGCGCGGGCATCCTGCGCGGCCTGGTCGCCACCGGCGGCGTCATCACCTCGGCGGGACTCGTGCTGGCCGCCACGTTCGCGGCGCTCGGCGTCATCCCGATCCTCTTCCTCGCGCAGATCGCCTTCATCGTCGCCTTCGGTGTGCTGCTCGACACCTTCGTGGTGCGCTCGTTGCTCGTGCCCGCCCTCGCGTACGACCTCGGTCGACGCATCTGGTGGCCCTCGAAGCTCGGCCGGCAGGAGCGGGCGGATGCCGACGCGCCTAGGCTCGAGGCATGACCCGGGCCCTGTTCATCGTCGACGTCCAGAACGACTTCACCGAGCACGGCGCTTTGGGCGTCGAGGGAGGGGATGCGGTCGCCGAGCGCATCTCGCGCTTCCTCGAGCGTCACGCGGGGGAGTACGCCGTGATCGTCGCCTCGCGCGACTGGCATCATGGCGATGACGACAACGGCGGGCATTTCTCGTCGACCCCCGACTTTGTCGACTCGTGGCCCGTGCACTGCGTCGGTGGCACCCCTGGCGCCGACTACGACGAGTTCTTCGACACCTCGCGGGTCACGCACCACCTCAAGAAGGGGCAGGGCAAGCCCGCCTACTCGCTTTTCGAGGGAGTGTCCGACGAGGGTGAGACCGCCGCGCAGATCCTCGAGGCCCACGGCATCCGCGACATCGATCTGGTGGGGATCGCGACGGACTACTGCGTGCGGGCCTCGACCCTCGACGCGCTGGCGGCCGGTCGGGGGGTGCGGGTGTTCACCGACCTGATCGCGGGGGTGCACCCCGACTCCAGCGCCACCGCTCTCGCCGAGCTCGAGGCAGCCGGTGCGCGGCTGACCCACTCGGCGGAGTGAGCTCGGCTACACGCACCCGGTCGGGTCGTCGTCGTCGGTGCGGGGGATCGAGAGGGTCACCGTGGTGCCCTCGCCGGGTGCGCTGACGAGGCGCAGTCGACCGCCGTGGGCATTGGCCACGCGTTGTACGCTGGCGAGCCCGATACCCTGACCGCCGTCGCCCTTCGCGGCGTAGCGGCCGCGTTCGCCGTCGTTCGTGATCACCGAGAGATCGTCGGGGTGGATGCCGCGGCCGGTGTCGCGCACGCGCACGGCGGCACCCTCGTCGGTCTCGAACACCGAGATCTCGATCTCGTCGTCGGAGTACTTGGCCGCATTCTCGAGCACGTTCGCGATGGCGCGGCGCAGACCCAGGACGTCTCCGCAGACCGGAACGGGGTCCATCTGCGCATAGACGACGCGCTCGGACGCGGCGCCCGGGAGAACGAGTGCGACGGCGCCCCGGGCGACGAGATCCATGGTGGCGCGGTGGCGACCGCGCGTCGACTCCGGGTTGACGTTGGCCATGAGCGCCTCGGCCATCGCGACCATGTGGTCGCTCGCCTCGCCGGCCCGCTGCAGCAGGCGATTGTCGTCGCCGATCTCCTCGCCGATCAGGTCGAGGTAGCCGCGCAGCGCCGTCACGGGGGAGAGCAGGTCGTGGGCGAAGGTGCGCTGCAGGGCGACCCGCTCGTCGGCGGCCTGCTTCTCGCCGGTCAGGTCGCGCACGATCTTGACGAACCCGAGCACCTGGCCCTGGTCGTTGCGGATCGCCGAGATCGTGACGCGGGCCCAGAACTCCGAGCCGTCGCTGCGCAGGCGCCAGCCGGTGTCTTCGACGTGACCGTCGCGCTGCGCGGCGGCCAGCAGTGAGTCGGGCACCCCGCGTCGGCGGTCTTCTTCACGGTAGAAGCGCGAGAAGTGCGATCCGAGGATCTCGTCTTCGCTGTAGCCCTTGATGCGCTCCGCGCCGAGGTTCCAGCCGCGGACGAACCCGCCGCTGTCGAGCTTGACGATCGCGAAGAGGTCGACCTGCTCGTCCCAGTCCTGAGGGATCGAGCGCCGGATGCTCGTCAACGGGTGCGCCGGGTCGACCCCGGGCGCGACGGGCGGAGTCGGGGGTTCTTCGGGCACGCTGCTCATCGGACGGCACGGGCGCGGGTCGGGATACTCGCTGAAGCCATGCATCGATCATGGCCCCCCGGTGGGGCGGACCGACAGCGATTGACATTCGCCGAACCGGTCCGCTCCCGTGTCACGAGACGGTGACGAGGGTGCGCTGCCAGCCGCTCGAGCCGTCGGGGGCGATGGGCGCCTGGTCCTGGATCTGCACGTTGCCTTGCGCGTCGGTGGCCCGGACCGCGATGTAGTGCGTGCCGGCCTCGGCGGTCCAGTCGAACTTCCACTGCACCCATGACTGGGCGTTGATGGGCGTCGAGAGCTGCGTCTGCTGCCACTCGCCGTTGTCGATGCTGACCTCGACCTTTTCGACGCCGATCGGCTGGGCCCAGGCCATTCCGGCCACGACCACGGGTCCGGCGGCGATCGGCGTGCCGATCTTGGGGGTGTCCACGCGCGACGACATCTTGATCGGCGCCTGCGCGGCGTACCCGCGAGGGGTCCAGTACGCCTCGTCCTTGTCGAAGCGGGTCACGGTGAGCTTGGTGACCCACTTCGTCGCCGAGACGTAGCCGTACAGACCCGGAACGACCATGCGCACGGGGAACCCGTGCTCGAAGGGCAGCGGTTCGCCGTTCATGGCCACCGCGAAGATCGCGTCGAGGTTGTCGTCGGTGAGCGAGGAGAGGGGAGTGGATGCCGTGAAGCCGTCCACGCTCTCGGAGAGCACCATGTCGGCATCCGCCTGCACACCCGCCATCCGCAGCACGTCGCGGATCGGCAGCCCCGTCCAGATCGCGTTGCCGACGAGGTCTCCGCCGACCTCGTTCGACACGCAGGTGAGGGTCACGCCGTACTCGTCGAGGCCCATGTTGACGAGGTCGTCGAAGCTGAGCTCGATGGGGTTGTCGACCATTCCCTCGATCGACAGGCGCCACGTGGTGGGGTCGACGTTGGGAACGCTCAGCGCCGTGTCGACGCGGTAGAAGTCGGCGTTGGGGGTGATGATCGGGCTGAGGCCGTCGATCTCCCAGTTGGCGTCCGCGGGGACGGTGACGGTCGACCGCGCGGCCGGCAGACGCAGGGCGTCGCGAGCGGCGGCGACCGACGAGGTCGCCGCGTTCAGCACACGTGCGCCCACTCCGACGACGACGGCGCCGACGGCGGTGAGGCCGGTGAAGAGCAGGAAGTGGCGGCGGTCGGTGCCCGTGGCCTCGACGTTCTGCGCGGTGGCGGCCGCCACCCAGCGACGCAGGCGGACCATGGCCAGCATCAGCACGAGGATGCCGGCGATGGTGCCGGCGACCGGGGGGAGCCAGCTGAGGGCGCCGGCGCCGGTGCGCGTGACGATGGCGGCGGTGGCGAGGATTCCGCCGATGCCGAGCAGCACGACCCCGACGAAGCGGAAGCGGTATTCGAGGACACCGGCGACGGCGGCCGCGACGGCGGCACCGAGTCCGACGCCGGCGAGCAGGGCGATCTTGTCGCTCTCGCCGAACAGGGTGATCGCGAGCTCCTTCAGGGGGCGCGGGACGATGTCGACGATGAACGAGCCGACCGCGAGGATCGGGCTCGCCGAGCGGGCGACCAGTGCCGCAAGGGCCTCGGCGACCGCCAGCAGTGCTGCCGCCGATACGATTCCGGCGAGTGCGGCCCAGATCCAGGCGTGGGGGCGGCGCACCGACGCCTTCCGGTCGGTCTTCGCCGTGGTGTCGGTGGTCATGGCATCCCTCATCTCCGGCCGTCGCGCACGCGTGACGAGGCCTCACACCTCATTCGGAGCGGAAGGGGAAACGGATGCCGTGGGGGTGAGTGCGAAGAGGGCGACGCCCGACGCGATGAGGGCCAGGGCGAGGGCCAGTCCGGCCGTGACCGGCTCGCCGAGCAGGGGGGCCGCCACGACCGCGGTGAGCACGGGGCTGAGCGCGCCGGCCGCCGCGGGGATGCTGCTGCCGAGGTTCTTCACCGCCACGACGTAGCAGGCGGTCGACAGCAGGCCGGTCCCGATGCCCTGCACGAGGGCGTAGCCGCCGAGGGCTCCCAGGTCGATGGAGCCCGAGAACAGGTGCGACGGGGGGCGCCGGTTGCGGCGAGCACCGCGGCACCGAGGAGTGAAGTGAGCGAGACGACGACGATCACCCCGACGGGGTCGAGGCGCGTGCGAGCGAGGCCCACCGTGTACGCCGCCCACACGAACCCCGCGGCCAGCAGCACGGCGATGCCGCCGGGGCCGGCCGATCCGCCGGTGAAGACCGCGCTGGCGGCGACGCCCGCGACGATGGCGGCGAGGGCGAGGGCTCGACGGCGGGGGATGCCGCGCCGGCTGCGCGCGAAGAGCAGGAGGGTGACGAAGAGGGGCACCGTCCCGGGCACCAGCAGGCCGGTCAGGGCGGCGGAGGTGAGGTGGGCGCCCCACGCGAACAGCAGGTAGTGGGGGAGTCCGGCGAGCAAGACCAGCGCGACGATGAGCGCCCGCTCCCGGCGGAGAGCGCGAAGCGTGCGGGGGATCCAGGGCGACAGCACGAGCGCGGGCACCGCGAACCGCACGATCGCGGCATCCCCCATCGTCAGTCCGGCTCCCTCGAGGGCCCGCGCCGACAGGGCGAACGACGACCAGAGCGCGACGACCGCGGCCACGGCCGCGAGGCCGATCACGGTGAAGCGAGCGAGCGCGGGGTGGCGCGGCAGGGCGAACGTGGTCACCCGCTGAGCGTAGGGATTCGCCGGTGGCAGGCGATTGCGAAAGTTGCCCGGGAATCGTTGGTCTTGGCAGAATCTGCCGTATGACGGCTCTCGATGGCATCGACAAGCGGATCCTGCACGATTTGCAGCAGAACGGCCGTCTCACGAACCAGGAGCTGGCCGATCGTGTCGGCCTCTCGCCCTCGCCGTGCCTGCGGCGCGTGCGCCACCTCGAACAGCAGGGGGTCATCGAGGGCTATCGCGCCGTCGTCGCCTCGAAGGTCGTCGGGCTGAGCATCACCGCGTTCGTGCGACTACGCCTGGCGACGCACGAGGGGGCGACGGTGGATGCCGTGGAGCAGCGCCTGCGCGCGATCCCGCACATCGTCGAGGCGCACCTGCTGGCGGGTGACTGGGACTACCTCGTGCGGATCGTCACGCCGAGCTTCGCGGAGTACGAGCGCCTGCTGCGGGAGCACCTGCGCGCGATCCCGTCGCTGGCCTCGATCGACACCACGTTCGCCTTCGCCGAGACGAAGCCGCTCTCGCCGCTCCCGCTCGGCGAGGAGACCGCGCGCCGCTGATCGGATCGACCGGTCGCCCGATCAGGAGAGGAACGCCACTGGCAGGTCGGCGATCGGGAGACCCGAGGCGGCGATCTCGCGCTCGATCGCCGCGTGGTGTTCGGCGGGGGCGGTGAGCTGCACCTTCTCGGCCCCGTCGATGGGGGTTCCCCCGCCGCCGAGGAAGAGCGCCGTGGCTCCATAGGTGTCGATGAGTCGGGCGAGCAGGTCGTGATAGCGCTGCGCCTCGCCGGGGCCGACGACGACGCCCAGCTGCGGGCCGCTCACCTCCACGGGAGTGCCGGGGCCGACGCCCGCGGCCGTCCGCAGCGCGTCGGCGCCGGCGACGAGGGGGAGAAGGCGGTCCGCCATCTCGCGGCCGTCGATCGTCGAGATCCCCAGGCGCGCACCGTCCCAGATCGCGGCCTGCACGGTCTCCCCGGGCGCGAGTCGGCCGATCTCGGTCACGACCGGGGCGGGATCGAACCCGACGTCGGGACACCCGTCGTCGGCCTCGCCCGCGAAGGAGACGCGCGTGTCGGCGACGGTGACCACGTCGAAACCCCACGACACGGCATCCGAATACTCCGACGCGCACGCCAGGCGCCAGACTTCGTCGAGGTCGTCATCGGAGACGGTCACCGAGAGGGACGTGTGCGGCTGGACGAACAACGGCGCCTCGACCCAGCGTTCGCTCTGCACGTCCGTCACCCCGGGAATCGAGCCGACCTGCGCGCTCAACGCGTCGAAGGCGGGGTCGGAGCGGGGGAAGCGCGTCTCATCGGCCATGAGGCCGAACATCAGCACGCCCCCGCCGAGAACGGCGATCGCCGCCGCCGCAGCAGCGACGACGGCGATGCGGGACCGCAGGTTCTTCGGCATCCGTCGACCTCCTCACCCGGAGGGTACGAGGGTCGCGTGAACGCCGGGAGAACTCAGCGCGTGTTCGTGCGGACGCCGCGCTGTTTGCTCATCTTCGCGATCACCTTGCGGCGGATCTTCTGCACCTTCGGGTCCTTCCAGACCCGGTAGGCGACGGTCCCCGCGGCGGCGGCGCGCCCGATGGCCGTGCGGGCGATGACGGCGCCCGCGAGGGCGACCGCTCCGGTCCCGATCCAACGTCCGACTCCCATGGTGACTCCTCTGCTCGCGTCGTGAGGTGTCCACCCCACACGATCGAGCAGCGGATGCCGTGCCGCTTGCGTCACCGCGGGCGATATGCCTGCGCTCAGCGGACGGCGGCGCCCACGGGGGCGGCGAACGGCTCCAGGGCGGCGATCACGTCGTCGGAGAGCGTGGCCTTGCTCGCGTGCACCGCGTCGTCGACCTGGCTCGGACGCGAGGCGCCGATGATCGCGGTGGTGACCACGGGGTCGCGCAGCACCCACGCCACCGCCAGTTGCGGGATCGACAGTCCCGCCTCGCGGGCGACGCCCTCGATGCCGCGGATGCGCTCGAGGTAGTCGTCGGTGAGGGCGCTGCCGTCGAGGAAGCGGCTGTCGGCGGCGCGCGAGTCGGCCGGAACGGTGCCGTCGAGGTACTTGGCCGTCAGCAGACCCTGAGCGAGCGGCGAGAACACCGCGCTGCCGACGCCGAGGTCGCGCAGCGTCGGGAACAGGTCGGCCTCGGGCGTGCGGTCGAACAGCGAGTACCGCGGCTGGTGCACGAACAGGCGCACGCCCTCGGCGGCGAGCAGCTCGTGCGCGCGGCGGGTGAGGTCGGCGGGGTAGTTCGAGATGCCGACGTAGAGCGCCTTGCCGCTGCGCACGATGTCGACGAGGGCGGTGACCGTCTCTTCGATGGGCGTCTCGGGGTCGACGCGGTGCGAGTAGAACACGTCGACGTAGTCGGTGCGCATGCGGGTGAGGCTCTGCTCGAGGGAGCGCATCAGGTACTTGCGGGATCCGCCGTCGCCGTAGGGGCCGGGCCACATGTCGTAGCCGGCCTTCGTCGAGAGGAACAGCTCGTCGCGGTAGGGGCGCAGGTGGCTGTCGAGAACGGTGCCGAACGTCGACTCGGCGGCGCCGTAGGGCGGGCCGTAGTTGTTGGCGAGGTCGACGTGCACGACCCCGCGGTCGAACGCGTGCAGGAGGATCTCGCGCTGCGAGTCGAGCGTGCGGCCGCTGCCGAAGTTCTGCCACAGACCGAGAGAGATGCGGGGTAGACGGATGCCGCTGACACCCGCCCGCGCGAACGGGACGTCGTCGTACCGTGCGGTAGACGCGGTGAAGGCGGAGGTCAGGCGGGGGTCATCGGCAGCGATGGGCATGGACCGACTCTGCCACGGATGACCCGGTGCGCGCGTCAGGCCGGGACGCGCGCCAGTTCGTCGCGCAGGATGCGGGCGCCGGCGGAGAGCGCGCTCATCTTGTCGAACGCGACCTGGCGCGGCAGGGGGGCCATGCCGCAGTTCGAGCTCGCGATCAGCTTGTCGGCGTCGACGAACTCCAGGGCGCGCCGCAGGGTGTCGGCGACCTCGTCGGGCGTCTCGATGTCGTGGCCGGCCACGTCGACGGCGCCGAGCATGACCTTCTTGCCGCGGATGAGCTCGATCACATCGATCGGCACGTGCGAATTGTGGCTCTCGAGCGACACGATGTCGATACTCGAGCTCTGCAGCAGCGGGAACGACTGCTCGTACTGGCGCCACTCCGCGCCGAGCGTGGCCTTCCAATCGGTGTTGGCCTTGATGCCGTAGCCGTAGCAGATGTGCACGGCCGTCTCGGCGCGCAGGCCCTCGACCGCGCGCTCGAGGGCGGCGATGCCCCAATCCTTCGTCTCGTCGAAGAAGACGTTGAACGCGGGCTCGTCGAACTGGATGATGTCGACGCCCACCGCCTCGAGCTCCTTGGCCTCCTGGTTGAGGATGGTCGCGAACTCCCAGGCGAGCTTCTCTCGGCTGCGGTAGTGGCGATCGGCGAGGGTGTCGATCATGGTCATCGGGCCGGGAAGGGCCCACTTGATCGGGCGATCCGTCTGCTGCCGCAGGAAAGCGGCATCCGCGACGAACACCGGCTGGCGACGGCCGACCGCGCCCACGACGGTGGGAACGCTCGCGTCGTAGCGGTCGCGGATGCGCACCGTCTCTCGGTTCTCGAAGTCGACGCCCTCGAGGTGCTCGATGAAGGTCGTGACGAAGTGCTGACGCGTCTGCTCGCCGTCGCTGACGATGTCGATGCCGCGGCGCTCCTGCTCCTGGACGGCGGCGCGCAGGGCGTCGTGCTGGCCCTCGGCGAGGGTGTCGCCCTCGAGCTCCCAGGGCGACCAGAGCACCTCGGGGCGGGCGAGCCACGAGGGCTTGGGGAGGCTGCCGACGAGGGCGGTGGGGATGAGCGCGTTCACGGTGGGGGTCTCCGGGGAAGTCATCGGGTCGGGAGGGCGTCGGCGACGAGCCAGGCGTCGAGCACCGCGCGGTGCGGCGTCACGAAGTGCTCCTCGGTGTAGCGGCCCTGCGTGATGCCGAGGCGGCTGCGCTCCTCGCGGTCGTAGGCGATATCGGTGCGCGTGAAGTCGCCGTGCTCGAGGGTCGGACGGAAGACCTCGCCGGCCGGGGAGTGGGCGTTGTAGATCTCGGGGCGGTAGATCTTCTGGAACGTCTCCATCGTGGCGATCGTGCCGGCCAGCTGTAGGTCGGTGTAGTCGGCGAGCAGGTCGCCCTCGAAGTAGAACGCCAGGGGAGCGACGCTGCCGTGCGGCATGAAGTAGCGCACCTGCAGGCCCATCTTGCCGAAGTACTCGTCGGTGAGGCTGAAGCTGTCCTGCTCGTACTCGAAGCCGAGCACGGGGTGCTCGACGCCGGTGCGGCGGTAGGTGCGGCTCGTCGAGACGCTGATGCACACGACGGGCGACTGCGCGTAGCGCTCGCGGTAGGCGGTGGAGCCCAGGAAGTGCTGGAAGAGCTTGCCGTGCAGGATGCCGAAGTCCTCGGGCAGGGTGAAGGGCTTGCCGTCCGCGTTGGCCGCCGGCAGCAGCACGCTGAAGTCGTAGTCGCGCAGGTACGACGAGAAGTTGTTGCCGACGATGCCCTGGTGGCGCTCGCCGGTGGTGGTGTCGACGACGTGGATGTCGAGCACCTCCAGCAGCGGGAACTCGCGGTCGGCGCCGGCGTCGTCGTCGAACTGCAGGTGGGCCGAGACGATGTCGAGCTCGACGCTGTACGTATCCGCGCCGCCGCCGACGAGGTCGTTCACGCGGCGGTCGATCATCGCGAGGGCGTTGCGCAGGTTCTGCTGGCGGTGCTCGCCCCGGGCGAGGTTGGCGAAGTTGGTGGTGATCCGCGAGCTGCTCGACGGCGCGTAGTCCTCGTCGAAGCGGGTGGTGGAGATGCGGAACGTGATGTCGTTCGCCATGGCGAGCCAATCGAGAAGGGCCGGGTGGGCCGTGCGGTGATCGTGTCTTCATGGTGCGCTTCGACCGGAGTCATCGGGTAATTCCGTTGAACTATGCAGAGGTATAGCCTTCGACTATGGCTAGGCGATCGAGCGGCATCACCCTGCAGCAGCTGCAGTACTTCATCGAGGTCGCGGCCGAGGGCTCGATCAGCGCGGCGGCCGACCTGCTGTTCGTCGCGCAACCCACGATGTCGGCGGCGATGCGCGACCTCGAGACGCGCGTCGGTCGCGACCTGCTCACCCGCTCCGCGCGCGGGGTCACGCTGACCGTCGACGGTGTGGAGTTCCTCGGCTACGCCCGCCAGGTCGTCGAGCAGGCCGAGCTGCTCGAGCAGCGCTACCTGGGGCGCCCGCCTTCGCGTCGCCTGCTCGGCGTCTCGGCGCAGCACTACTCGTTCGTCGTCGACGCGTTCGTGCGGATGGTGAAGGCGACGGATGCCGCGGAGTACGAGTTCTCCCTGCGCGAGACCCGCACCTTCGACATCATCGAAGACGTGCGCACCCTGCGCAGTGAGGTCGGCGTGCTCTTCCGCAACGACTTCAACCGCAACGTGCTCGACAAGCTGCTGCGGGACTCGGGACTCGCCTTCCATCCGCTCTTCCGCGCCGAACCGCACATCTTCGTCTCGCGGCGCAATCCTCTCGCCGGGCGCGAGCGCGCGAGTCTCGACGACCTCGCCGACCTGCCGCGCCTGACCTTCGACCAGGGCGCGAACAACTCGTTCTACTTCGCCGAGGAGATCCTCTCGACCCTGTCGAGCCGCCAGGAGATCCGCGTCTCGGATCGCGCCACGATCTTCAACCTCATGATCGGCCTCGACGGCTACACGATCTCGACCGGCATCATCAGCGACGACCTCGACCCCGAGATCGTCGCCGTGCCCCTCGATGTCGACGAGCGCATCGAGATCGGCTGGATCGGTCGCACGGCCATCCCCCTCACCGAGCAGGCGCAGCGCTACCTCGCCGAGATGCGCGCCGTGGTGGCGGAGTTCGGGGTCGAGCTGATCGGCTGACGGCCGGCTCGGGTCGGTGAGCGGTTCGCCGTCTAGACCCCACGCGTCGGTGCCAGGATGAGGCATGGCATTCGGGATGGCCCGCGACGTGTTGCGCCCCACGGACTCCTCGCGCGCGGACCGGGTGACGTACGTCGAGCTGTTCTTCGACTTGATGTTCGTTCTCGCGCTGACGCAGTTGTCCGCCTACCTCTTCGAGAACCAGACTCCGCTCGGCGCGTTCGAGGGCGTCATCATGGTGTGCGCACTGTGGTGGGCGTGGGTGTCGACCACCTGGGTGACCAATTGGCTCGACCCTGTGAAGCTTCCCGTGCGCGGAGTGGTCGTCGCTCTGGGGTTCGTCGCGCTCGTGATGAGCGTCTCGATCGCGGAGGCCTTCGGTGATCGAGCGTGGGCGTTCGCCGTGGCCTACGTCGTCCTGCAGATCGGGCGCACGGGATTCATCGTGTGGGCGACCGTTCGTCACGACCGGAGGGCGGCGCACGATTTCGCTCTGATCCTCGGATGGACCGTCGTCGGGGGCGCCCTCTGGATCGTCGGTGCCGTGCTGCCCCCTGCCGGGCAACTGCCGTTGTGGACCGCGGCGCTCGCTCTCGAACTGCTCGGCACGATCCTGGGGTACCCGATACCGGGTCGAGGAAAAGTGCGGCTGCAGTCGTGGGATCTGTCCGGCCCCCACATCGCCGAACGCACGGCGCTCTTCGTGCTCATCGCGGTCGGCGAGGGATTGCTCGTCACCGGCCTCGCCTTCGTCGAGAAGGAGTCGTCCACGTCATCGGTGGCGTCG
Organism: Microbacterium sp. BH-3-3-3; assembly: GCF_007679045.1. Classification (GTDB taxonomy): domain Bacteria; phylum Actinomycetota; class Actinomycetes; order Actinomycetales; family Microbacteriaceae; genus Microbacterium; species Microbacterium algihabitans. Next base: position 513,988 of record NZ_VEFS01000002.1, read on the forward strand.
CTGGTGACCGCGTTCGTCGCCGCCGCGGCGGCGTGGTGGATCTACTTCGATCACGGCGAGCGCGTCGGCGCTGAGGCGATCGAGGCGTCGGACGAACCAGGCCGACTCGCTCGCACGGCGTACACCTGGGTGCACCTTCCGATCATCGGCGGGATCGTGTTGCTGAGTGTGGGCGACAAGGAAATGCTTTCGCATCCCGACCAGCGAAGTGCCGCCGCGACCATCGTCATCGTCGGCGGGCCCCTCCTCTTCCTCGCGGGCACCGTGCTGTTCCGGCGCACCCTCGAACGGCGGTGGCCGAGAGCTCAGCTGTTCGGCCTCGTCGGTCTGGCCGTGCTTGCGGGGATGGCCCTTCTCTTGCCTGTCCTCGACGCGCTCGGATTGTCGATCGCGGCCGCGATCCTTCTCGCCGGTGTCGCAGCCGCCGAGACCGTCGAGCGGGTGCGTCGTGGGCGCAGAGCGGGGGGATGAACGCACCTCTGGCGGCGCAAGCGCGCGACGGCGGCGGAGAGCGTCGCGTCCGGTCCGACGGCGTAGTGCTCCGAGAGGGAGAGAGTGGGCCCGGAGGGGCTCGAACCCTCGACCCGCGGATTAAAAGTCCGATGCTCTGCCAACTGAGCTACAGGCCCTGATGTCTCCAGCGTACCGGGCGCGAACGGGCCCGCGTGTTCACCGGCGCGTGCGCGCCACGATCCAGAACAGGTACGCCCCGCCCACCACGCCCGTGACGAGCCCGACCGGGATCTGCAGGGGAGCGAGCGCCCGCTGCGCCACGACGTCGGCGATGAGCAGCACCGTCGCGCCGATCGCGGCCGACCCGACGAGGGGGATGCCGCTGGTGCCCATCACCCTCCTCGCCAGCTGGGGTGCGGCGAGGGCGACGAAGCCGATCGGTCCCGCGACGGCGGTGGCCGTGCCGGTCAGCAGCGCGGCCACGACGATGAGCACCAGCTTGGCGCGGCCCGTGCGCACACCCAGCGAGCGGGCGGTGTCGTCACCGAGCTCGAGCGCGCGGACGTCGCGGTGCACGACGACCAGCACCGCCGACAGCACGATCAGCGAGCCGAGGAGCAGGGCGACGTCGGATGCCGAGGCGGCCACGAGACTGCCGAAGAGCCACTGCGTCGCGTTGCGCGCGATCTCGAGCGGCGCACGTGTGAGCAGGTAGTCGTTGACGGCCGAGAGCAGCATGCTGAGCGCGATCCCCGCGAGGATCGTCTTCTCGCGCGAGATCCCGACCCGCCGGGCGATCATCATGACGACCACGACCGTGAGCAGCCCGCCCATCCACGCACCGGCCGCCGGCGAGGCGGTGGGAGCGATGAGGGTCAGCCCGATCAACGCCCCGGTGGCCGAGCCGGCGCTGAAGCCGACGATGTCGGGGCTCGCGAGCGGATTGCGGGCGAGGGTCTGAAACACCGCCCCGGCGAGCCCGAGGGCGGCACCGATCGCGAGCGCGGCCGAGATCCGGGGAACCCGCAGGCCCAGCACGACGAGCGAGGTGCGCGCATCGCCCGTGCCGGAGAGGGCGGATGCCACGTCTCCCACCGACGCCTGGAACGAACCCGTCGTCAGCCCGACCACCGCCGCCACCGCGGCGACGACCAGCGTCACGCCGAGGGCGATCACGGGACGGCGGGAGCGGCGTCGCACGAGCGCGGTCACGGCGTCTTCCGCAGGATCAGCCACAGCAGCAGGGGAGCGCCGACGAAGGCGGCGACGATCCCCGCCTCCACCTCGCCGGGAAGCGCGATGACGCGACCGATGACGTCGCTCGCGAGCGTCAGGGTGGCGCCGCCGACCGCCGCGAGGGGGAGCGAGGAGCGAAGGCCACCGCTCGCCGATCCGCGGACGAGGTGCGCGACCAGCAGTCCGATGAACGCGAGGGGGCCGGCCGCGGAGGTGGCCGCCGCGCAGAGGATGGTGATCGCGGCACCCGCGCCGAGGATCACCGGGAGCGGGGAGACGCCGAGTGCTCGGGCGAGGTCGTCACCGAGACGCAGCTGATCGAGGCCGCGCGCGACGACGACCGCCAGCACGATGCCCACGACGGCGAACGGGAGCAGCTGGCCGGCGACGCCGGGATCGCGTCGCTCGAACGAACCGACCGCCCAGAAGCGGAACGACTCGAACGTGTCGTCGTCCGCGAGCGTGATGATGCGGACGAGCGCGCCGAGGCAGGCACTGAGGGCGACCCCCGCGAGCACGAGCCCGACGGTGTCGCTGCGTCGCCCGGGTCGGGCGGCGAGGGTGACGAGCACGGCCGCGCCGGCTGCCCCCGCGAAGGCGAACCAGACGTAGCCGCTCGCGGTCCCGATGCCGAACACGGCGATCGCGACGACGACGCCGAGGGCGGCGCCCGCGTTCACCCCGAGAAGTCCGGGGTCGGCGAGCGGGTTGCGGGTGAGCGCCTGCATGAGCACCCCGGCCACGCCGAGGCACGCGCCCGCGAACACGGCGGTGATCGTGCGCGGCAGGCGCAACTGGTGCACGATGACGCCCCCGGCATCCGTGCGATCCGAGAACAGCGCCGAGACGACGTCGGGCGGCGAGAGTGCCCGCGATCCGACGGCGAGACTCGACACGATCACGCCCATCAAGACGACGGTGAGGCCCAGCGTGACGACGGCGATGCGCGCTCGCGAGCGGCGACGCAGGCGCGCCGGGGAGTCGGCATCCGCAGACACGGCCGGGTGGATGTCGAGCACAAAGGTAAGGATAACCTAACCCTGTGACTGCTTTTCGTTCCCTGTCTTCCCGCCACCGTTTCCGTCCCCTCGTCGCCGCTCTCGGTGCCGTGGCCGTCGTCGCCCTCGCGGGCTGCGCCGGCCCTGCCGCCCCCACCTCGAAGGTGGATGCCGAAGCCGCGGCGACCGGAGAGTGGGTCGTCTCGCGCGATCTCGAGCCGGGCATGGGTTCCGACGAGGCCGACGGCGTCTTCCCCCGCGAGGTGACGCACTTCGAGGGGGTCACCGAGGTCCCGGCCGCGCCGACGCGCATCGCGGTGGTCTCGACGGGGCAGCTCGATGCGGTGCTCGCGCTCGGCGACGTCCCCGTTGCCGCGACCCGGGCCGAGAACAGCGGGCTCGTCCCGCAGTACCTGCGCGACGCGTTCGCCGACGACGCGGCGTCGCTCGACGCGATGACCGACATCGGAGAACGCACCGAGCCCGACCTCGAGGCCATCGCGCAGGCGGCGCCCGACCTCATCCTCATCAACTCGACACGCGGCGAGGCGCTCTACGACGCACTGTCGGCGATCGCGCCGACGGTGGTGACGAAGGGCAACGGAGTGAACTGGAAGAGCGACTTCCTGCTGATCGCCGACGCCCTGGGCGACGAGGGAGCGGCTCGCGGTGTGCTGGATGCGCTGCAGAGCGACAGCGCGGACTTCGCCGCGACGCACGCCGTAGAGGAGCCGACGGTGTCGTTCCTGCAGTCGACCGGCGATCGCACGCGCATCATGGGCGTGCCCTCGTTCGCGGGCGGGATCGCTCAAGACCTCGGTCTCGGACGCCCGGAGTCGCAGCGGTTCGACGAGACGTCGCAGGAGATCAGCGCCGAGCAGATCGACCTCGCCGACGCCGATCACGTGTTCTACGGGGGAACAGGGCAGGGTGTCTCCTTCATCGAGGACGCCCCGCTGTGGTCGACGCTCTCCGCCGTCGCAGACGGGAAGACGACGATCGTCGACTTCGACCCCTGGTTCATGAACGCCGGCCCCGTCGCGGCACGGCTCGTGCAAGACGAGATCGTCCGCGTCCTGGGTTCGTGACGAACGAAAGCGAGCGCCGGACCCCCTCGCCTGGGGTCCGGCGCTCGCCGTCAGGATCGATCACTCAGTGATCGGTCGGATGCGCGTCGCCGCGCGTCCGAGGACTTACATCGGGGGCATCAGCACCGAGTCGATGAGGTACACCGTGGCGTTGGCCGTCTGGACGCCACCGCAGATGACGTTGGTCGAGCCGTTGACGGTGATCGCGTCACCCGAGCCGGCGACGGTCACGTCCTGGCCCTCGACGGTGGTGTGGGTGCCGTCGATCTCGCTGGGCGAGAGCTGGCCGGGGACCACGTGGTACGTGAGGATCTTGGTCAGGGTGGCCGAGTCGGTCTTCAGCGAGTCGATGGTCGCGGCGTCGATCTTGGCGAACGCGTCGTCGACGGGGGCGAAGACGGTGAACTCGCTGCCGTTCAGGGTGTCGACCAGGTTCACGTCGGGGTTCAGCTGGCCCGAGACGGCTGCGGTGAGCGTCTTGAGCAGCGGGTTGTTCGACGCGGCGACGGCGACCGGGTCAGCGGCCATGCCCTCGACCGAGCCGGCACCGGACGGAACGGCGGCGGCGTAGTCGGCGCAACCGGGGCCCACGAGGTTGGAGGCCGGGTCCATGGCGCTGGACGAAGCCGACATCGACGGCGATGCGGACATCGACGGCATCGACGAGGACTCGTCGGTGGTGGAGCCGCCGGCGGTGGAGCCGCCCGAGCAGGCGGTGAGTGCGAAGGCCGAGCCCAGAACGAGGGCGAGACCAGCAATAACGGGCTTCTTGTTGGTGAGCATGACATTCCTCCGAAATCGTCCGGATCGCGTCTGCGACCCGTCAGGGACACCCCGGTGCGAGGGGCGGTTCGCCGTGGAGCGGCTTACACAGGGCATTCGGGACCCCCGTCGCATCGGATTGCGGAATGTTGCGATTCGCCCGGCGTAACGGCATCCGGGCGACGATAAATACCAGATCAGAGGGTTTAAAATATTCCCGATAATATTTTTGGACGAGTTCGCTTCGCGCCGGAGAAGGGGGCGGGAAGGCCGCGGGCGCTAGCTCACGCGCGACGCGCGCGCACGCACGCGTGCCCACGCGGAGACGTACGCAATGATGGGACGCATGGTGATCGACGGCTTCGACCTCCCCGATGAGGGGCCTGCGCCTGCCGATCACGTCGGTGCCTTGCTGCAGCGCGTGGCCGACGGCGACCGCTCCGCTTTCGCCGAGCTCTACGACACGCTGTCCCCTCGCGTGTTCGGTCTCATCCTGCGCGTGCTCGTCGACCGGTCGCAGAGTGAAGAGGTTCTGCAGGAGGTCTTCCTCGAAATCTGGCAATCCGCTGCGCGCTTCACTCCGAACAGAGGGCAAGGAAGATCGTGGGTTCTCACGATCGCGCACCGTCGAGCGGTGGACCGCGTGCGGTCATCGCAGTCGAGCGTGGATCGCGATGTGCGCGCAGGATTCCGCGATATGGATGTCGCTTACGACGCCGTATCGGAAAAAGTAGAGATGAAAATAGAAGGGCGGCGCGTCGTCGATGCACTGGCGGCGCTTCCCGAAGCACAGAAGGAAGCACTCACGCTGGCCTATTTCGGTGGGTACAGCCAAAGTGAGATCGCAACCCTCGTCGGGGCACCGCTCGGCACGATCAAGACCAGGATGCGCGACGGCCTGTCGCGCTTGAGGATGGAAATGGGGGTGGACAAGTGAACGAGAGGGACTTCGCCGACCTCGCCGTCGGACACGCGCTCAACGCGCTCTCCGAGGCTGATGAGCGCGCGTACCAGGAGGCTCTCGCGGGGAACCCGAACTGGGACCACCACGTGCGCCACGCCGTCGATGCGGTCGCCGCGATCGGCGACTCCGTCGAGCCCGTCGAGCCCCCGCCGTCCGTGCGTGCGTCGCTGTTCGCCCGCATCTCCGAGCTCCCGCAGGACTCAGCGGTATCCACATCTCCGAACGAATCCGTCGTCGACGACGAGGATTACGCCGCGGCCGGGCCCGCCGTCATCGAGCCCGAGCGCGAGGCTGTCACGGTCGGCGCGTCGTCGGCCTCCGGCTGGGGTGCCCGCCGCTGGTTCGCGCTTGCCGCGTCGTTCGCCGCCGTCCTCGTCCTCGGTTTCGGCGCCGTCACCGTCAGTCAGCTGTTCGCCCCGCCCGCCGCGGTCGTGGCCCTCCAGCAGATCGAAGACGCGCCCGACGCGCAGTCGGCCTCGGCCACCATGCCCGACGGCACGGTCGCCACGGCCCACTGGTCGCCCTCGAGCGGCAAGAGCGTGCTCGTCGCCGACGGCATGCCGGCGCTGCCCGACGGCAAGACCTACGAACTGTGGTTCGTCCGCGGTGAGGACCAGATCGCGATCCCGGCCGGGATCTTCGAGCCGGATGCCGACGGCAACGCCACGGCCCAGCTCACGGGCGAGATGCACAGCGGTGACGTCATCGCCGTGACCGTCGAACCCGCCGGCGGTTCGCCCGACGGCACGCCGAGCTCGGCCCCCGTGCTCGCTGTCGCCACGGCGTGAGTCGCCCCGCCTGAGCCCGGCCCGGCCTCCGGGGCCGACGCTCTAGCCTGGATGCATGAGCGATTCCCCCCGCGAGTTCCACAAGCCGGTCCGGCGCCCCGCCGAGCTCTTCGACCGCCTGTTCTCCGCCGAGGACCCCGCCGAGGTGTCGCGCGTCGCGCACAGCACCGCTCAGGCGCTGCTGTCCCGGGTGCGGGCCGACCCCAGCATCGACGTAGTCGAACGTCTCGTCGCCTTCACCGACGACCACGGCATCGACGACATCGCCGAGCTGTGGTCGCGCTCGCCCGCGCGGTCGCTTCCCGGGGCACTGTGGCGGCTCTACCTGCTGCAGCTCATGATCCACGACGACGCCCCGACCGCCGCCCTGCTGTACGAGCGCGGCCGGGTCGAGATGGCGACGGTGGATGCCGTGGTGGCCGGGGCCCCGGCTCCCGCCGGACCCGAAGAGCTCGTGGCGCTCATCGACACCATCCTGCGCGGTCTGTTTGACGGGGACTTCGCCGTCGCCCTCGACCGCGCGGCGGCGTTCTGCCGGGTGCAGGCAGCGGGCTCGACCCACCTCGCCGACGACTACGAGAACACCGAGTCGGAGCGGGCGAGTGCCCTGACCACGCGCGCCCTGCGGTTGGCGACCTACGCCGAAGATCTCTCGGCATCCGCCGCTCTCTGGCGCCGCGACGCGTTGACGTGAGCGCTCCGCGGGAGAACACACCGCGGAAAAGAAAAGTGCCGGACCGCAGAACGCCTCTCGGCGCAAGGCCGCTCAAAGCGGCAGAAGATGGAGCCCGGGGTTACTGCGGCCCGGCATGAAGAGTGTAACAAGACCGGCGCGGTGGCATTCCCTCCGACAGCCCCGTTGACAAGCCCCGGGCGTGTCGTTTCCCGCGTCTAGGCTCGCGGTATGGCTTGGCGTTCCGCTCTTCTGCTCGACCCCGCGGCATCCGACGACACCCGAGAGGACTGGGACGCGACCTTCCGCGTCGTCGACCCCGACGGGCCCGTCCTTCCGCTCGGAGAGCTGAGCGCTCAGCGCGGCGACGGGATCTTCGAGTCGCTCGGCGTCGTCGACGGGCACGTGCAGGAGGTGGGCCCGCACCTGGCCCGCCTCGCGCGCTCCGCCGAGCTCTGCGAGCTGCCCGCGCCGAACCCCGCGCAGTGGCGGGCGGCGATCGCCCGCGTCGCGACCGAGGCAGGCTCGGGCGAGAACGTCATGAAGCTCGTCCTGAGCCGCGGAGTGGAGCAGGGCCCGACCCCGACCGCGTGGATCACCCTCGCCACGGCGCCCGACAACTTCCGCTCCCGGAGCGAGGGTGTCGACGTCGTCACCCTCGACCGCGGCTACGCCCTCGACGCCCCCGCGCACGCGCCGTGGCTGCAGCTGGGTGCCAAGACGCTGTCGTACGGCGTGAACATGGCGGCCATCCGCGAGGCCCAACGGCGCGGAGCCGACGACGCCGTCTTCGTCACGACCGACGGATTCGTGCTCGAGGCTCCCACGGCATCCGTCGTCCTGCGCGTCGGAGATCGCTTCGCGACCCCGTCGCCCGCCGCCGGCATCCTGCACGGCACGACCCAGCTGAGTCTGTTCTCGTTCCTCGAGGCGCGCGGCTTCTCGACGGCGTACGAGACGGTCCCGGTGACCGATCTCACGACGGCGGATGCCGCGTGGCTACTGTCGAGCGTGCGGCTCGCCGCCCCGATCCGCTCCGTCGACGGCACGTCGGTTCCGGTCGACCGCGCGTTCACCGACGAGCTGAACGCCTACCTGCTGAGCCCGCGCGACTGAGCCCGCGCGACTGAGCCCGCGGGACTGAGCCCGCGGGACTGAGCCCGCGGGACTGAGCCCGCGGGACTGAGCCCGCGGGACTGAGGCGTGAACGACGAAGGCCCCGCCGGAGCGGGGCCTTCGCGGTGCGCGGGGTGCTTATCCGAAGCGACCCGAGACGTAGTCCTCGGTCGCCTGGACGCTGGGCGCGGTGAAGATCGAGGCGGTGTCGTTGTACTCGATGAGCTTTCCGGGCTTGCCGGTGCCGGCGATGTTGAAGAACGCCGTCTTGTCGCTCACGCGCGAGGCCTGCTGCATGTTGTGCGTCACGATCACGATGGTGTACTCGCTCTTCAGCTCGCCGATCAGCTCCTCGATCGCGAACGTCGAGATGGGGTCGAGGGCCGAGCAGGGCTCGTCCATCAGCAGCACGTCGGGCGAGACGGCGATGGCGCGCGCGATGCACAGACGCTGCTGCTGACCGCCCGAAAGGCCGCCGCCGGGCTTGTCGAGGCGGTCCTTGACCTCGTTCCAGAGGTTGGCGCCCTGCAGCGACTTCTCGACGAGGGCGTCGGCGTCGCTGCGTGACATGCGCTTGTCGTTGAGCTTCGCGCCGGCCAGCACGTTCTCGCGGATCGACATGGTCGGGAACGGGTTGGGGCGCTGGAAGACCATGCCGACGTGACGACGCACGAGCACGGGGTCGACGCCGGGACCGTAGAGGTCGTCGCCGTCGATGAGCACGCGGCCCTTGACGTGACCGCCGGGGATGACCTCGTGCATGCGGTTCAGCGTGCGCAGGAACGTGGACTTGCCGCAGCCCGAGGGACCGATGAACGCGGTGACCGAGCGGGGCTCGATGTCGATCGAGACGCCCTCGACCGCGAGGAAGTCGCTGTAGTAGACGTTGAGGTCCTGGACCTCGATGCTCTTGGACACGAGTGAGTGCCTTTCTGGGCTCAGCGCGCCTTGGGCGCGAACACCGCCGCCACGATACGGGCGATCAGGTTGAAGATGACGACGAGGACGACGAGCAGGAAGGCCGCACCCCAGGCGTTGGCCTGCGACGCGTCGATGTCCTGCCCGGGGAAGCTGTACGCGGTGTACGCCATGACGGGGAGCGTCTGCATGGGTCCGTCGAAGGGGTTGGCGTTGAAGTTGTCGGTGAAGCTGGCGGCGATGAAGATCGGCGCGGTCTCACCCACCACGCGGGCCACGGCGAGCACGACGCCGGTGATGATTCCGGATGCCGCGGTGCGCAGGACGACCTTGATGATCGTCGCCGACCGCGGCACGCCCAGGGCGAGGGACGCCTCGCGCAGGTCGGCGGGCACCAGGCGCAGCATCTCTTCGGTCGAGCGGATGACGATGGGGATCATCAGCACGCAGAGGGCGATGGATGCCGAGAAGCCGCTGAACGCCTTCGGACCGATGACCAGGCTGAACAGCGAGAACGCGAACAGACCGGCGACGATCGAGGGGATGCCCGTCATCACGTCGACGAGGAAGGTGATGGCGCGGCGCAGCGGGTTGTTCGGCTGCGCGTACTCGACGAGGTAGACCGCGGCGAGGATGCCGATCGGCACGGAGATGAGCGCGGCGATACCCGTGATGATCAGCGTTCCGGCGATGGCCTGCCACGCACCCGCCGTGGCGACGACCTCGAGGGTGTTCGGGTCGAACGTGGATCCGCCGGTCTGGGTGATGAAGTTCCAGTTGACGACCGCGAGGCCCTTGGAGACGACGGTCCAGAGGGTCGAGATCAGTGGGGCCACGGCCAGCAGGAACGCGACGGTGACGAGGCCGCGCACCACCCGGTCGACGGCCTTGCGGCGGTTCTCGACGATGGTGGAGCCGACGCCGATCGCGATGAGGTAGATGATCGCCGTGATGATCAGCCAGGTCGCGAGGTTGAAGCCGCCGAGCAGCAGCTGCACGCCGGCGACGACGATCGCGACGCCCACGAGCATCATCGGCTCGATGTAGCGGGGGAGCTGCCCGCTGGTCAGCGCCAGGGGAGCGGAGGGGGCCGTGACGGTCATGAACGCTTGCCCTTCTTGCGGCCCTTGGACCCGGGTCCGGTCGCACCGATGATGTAGCGGGCGAACATGTTGACCGCGAGCGACACGACGAACAGCATCAGGCCCGTGCCGATCAGCGCCGAGCGCTGCAGGTCGGTGGCGATGGGGAAGTTCAGCGCGATGTTGGCGGCGATGGTCTGCGAGTTGTACCCGTCGGTGAGCAGGAGCACCGAGTAGATGAGGCTGGGTGACACGATCAGCGCGATGGCCATGGTCTCGCCGAGCGCGCGACCCAGGCCGAGCAGCGTGGCCGAGACCATGCCGCTGCGGGCGTAGGGGAAGACCGACAGGCGGATCATCTCCCACCGCGTCGCGCCGAGGGCGAGGGCCGCCTCTTCGTGCAGGCGCGGGGTCTGCAGGAACACCTCGCGGGTGATCGAGGTGACGATCGGGAGGATCATCACGGCGAGCACCACGCCACCGGTGAGCATCGTCGAGCCGGTGGACGAGACCGGACCCTGGAACAGCGGGATCCAGCCGAGGTACTGGTTGAGAAACTCGCCGACCGGCAGCAGCAGGGGGCGCATGACGATGATGCCCCAGAGGCCGAAGACGATCGAGGGGACCGCGGCCAGCAGGTCGACGATGTAGCCCAGGAATCCGGCGATGCGGCGCGGGGCGTAGTGCGAGATGAACAGCGCGATGCCGATCGCGACCGGAGCGCCGATGACCATGGCGATGAGCGCCGCCCAGATGCTGCCGAACAGCAGCGGGCCGACGTACTGCCAGAAGTTGGTCCACTGGCCGTTCTGGTAGCCGGCGAGATCGCCCTCGGTCCAGTTGCCGGTGATGGCGGGGAGGCCGCGCAGGATCAGGAAGATCGCGACGCCGGCGAGGATGATCATGATCGACACCGCGGCGGTGGTCGACAGACCGAGGAAGACGGAGTCGCCGACGCGACGCTTGCCGACGATGCTCGAGCGAGGCTGCGACGGCGGCGGGGAGGCGGGCGAGGTCTCGGGTTCGGTGACGGTGTCAGTCACGGGGGACCTCACGCTCGGCACGGGTCATGGGTTCTCCTCGATCGGGTGTTCTCTGAGGATTTCGGCTCAGCGGAGCGTTCGACGGTGGTCGACCGTTCCGATCAGCCCGGCCCGGCCCGCAGTGGATGCGAGCCGGGCCGAGTCCGACGAGATGTTTACTTGATGGCCGACAGGGTCTCCTGCGCGGCCTCGAGGACCGACTCGGGCAGCGGAGCCGAGCCGGCGTTCTTGGCGGCGACCTGCTGACCGAGGGTGCTGGTGATGAAGCCGAGGTACGACTTCACGAGCTCGGCCTGCTTGGCGTCCTTGAACGAGGTGCAGGTGATCGCGTACGACACGAGCGGGATCGGGTAGGTCTCGGCGGTGAGCTTCGAGTAGTCGAACTTCTTCGACAGGTCACCCGTCACACCGTTGCTGGCCTCGACGGCCGCGAGGTCGAAGGTCTTCGAGACGGCCTCGCCGCTGTACGCGATGGCCGTGCCGTCCTGGACGATCGACGCCGCGTTCAGGTCGCCGATGGCCGAGTGGTCGGCGTAGCCGATGGTGCCCGTGCCGGCCTTGACGGCCTCGACGACGCCCGAGCCACCCTTCTGCTTCGACACGTTGCCCTCGATCGGCCAGTCCTTACCGGCCGGGGAGGTCCACACCGACGACTGGGTCGCGGCGAGGTAGTTGGTGAAGTTCGTGGTCGTGCCCGAGCCGTCCGAGCGCGCGACGGTGGTGATGGGGCCGGCGGCGAGCGCGGTGCCGTTGTCGGCCGTGATGGCCGGGTCGGACCAGTCGGTGATCTGCAGCGCGAAGATCTTCGCGATGGTCTCGCCCGAGAGCTTGAGGTCGGTGACGCCGGGGATGTTGAAGATGATCGCGACGCCATCGAGGTAGATGGGGATGTTCACGCCACCCTCGGTGCACAGCGCCTTCGACTGGGTGGTCTGGTCGGCGGTGAGGGGAGCGTCGGAGCCGGCGAAGTCGTAGGCGCCGCTCAGGAAGTTGGTGACACCGCCGCCGGAGCCCTGCGACTTGTCGTAGTTGATCGTGACACCCTTGGCCTGGGCGTTGTACGCGGCGGTCCACGCGGCCTGCGCGTTCGACTGAGCGCTCGAGCCGCCCGACGTGATGGTGCCCGTGAGGGCGGTGTCGACCGTGAATGCCACGCCGGAGTCGGAGGGGGAGGCCGAGGCGCCGGCGGCGTCGCCACCGGAGGCCGAGGGGCCGGCGCAACCGGCGAGCGCGAGAGAGGCCACGGCGGCCACGGTGCCCAGCTGGGCGAGGCGGGAGATCTTCACTGTGTGAATCCTTCGGATGTCGGGAACTGGAAACCCGGTGCAGGGCTCTCCGGCACGGTAAACAGCGACTGCTAACAGACTGCGTTGTGCGGGTGAACGGGAGGTGAACCGGGTACGCCGTTCCGGGGCGTTTTCCTGGGCGTTGTACTGTTCGCCCGTGACGACACCCGCCTTCGCCGCACAGGCCCCGCTCGATCGAACGGACGCCGCTGCCCCCGCCCGCACGTTGATCGACCTCCTCAGCGACGTCGCGTCGCGGCATCCGGAAGCCTCGGCGATCGACGACGGATCGGGCGCGCTGAGCTACCGCGAACTGCTGGCGCGCGTGTGGCGCACGGCCGCGGCGCTGCACGCCGCCGGGGTGCGCCGCGGAGACCGCGTGGGCGTGCGGATGCCGTCGGGCTCGAAGGAGCTGTACGTGTCGATCCTCGCGGTGATGGCGGCCGGGGCGGCCTACGTGCCCGTCGACGCCGACGACCCCGACGAGCGCGCGCGCCTGGTGTTCGGCGAGGCGGGGGTGAAAGGCATCGTGGCGGGTGACGGGGAGTTCGTCGCAAGCGATCCGGATGCCGACCTCGTGCGCCTGTACGAGGGCGACGCGCCCCACCCGAGCACCAACGCGGTCCCCGTGGTCGCGCCCCCGGGCGTCGACGACGACGCGTGGATCATCTTCACCTCCGGCTCCACCGGGGTGCCCAAGGGAGTCGCCGTCTCGCACCGGTCGGCGGCGGCGTTCGTCGAGGCGGAGGGACGCATCTTCCTGCAGGGCGACCCGTTGGGTCCGGGCGACCGGGTGCTCGCCGGACTGAGCGTCGCCTTCGACGCCTCGTGCGAGGAGATGTGGCTGGCCTGGGGGCACGGCGCGTGCCTCGTGCCGGCGCCGCGCTCGCTCGTGCGCTCGGGGGAAGACCTCGCCCCGTGGCTGCTGCGCCAGAGCATCACCGTCGTGTCGACGGTGCCGACGCTCGCGGCGATGTGGCCGGCGGATTCGATCGAGAACGTGCGCCTGCTGATCTTCGGTGGTGAGGCGTGCCCGCCTGAACTGGCGGCGCGACTCGTCGCGGAGGGGCGCGAGGTGTGGAACACCTACGGCCCCACCGAGGCCACCGTCGTCGCGTGCGCGGCGCTGCTGGACGGATCGCTCCCCGTGCGCATCGGCCTGCCGCTCGACGGCTGGTCGCTCGCGGTGGTCGACGCCGAGGGCCTGCCGGTCGGCGAGGGCGAGGTGGGAGAGCTCATCATCGGCGGCGTGGGCCTCGCCCGCTACCTCGACCCCGCGAAGGACGCGGAGAAGTACGCGCCGATGCCGACGTTGGGATGGGAGCGGGCCTACCGATCGGGTGACCTCGTGCGCTTCGACCCGGCGGGCCTGGTGTTCCAGGGGCGCGCCGACGACCAGGTGAAGGTCGGCGGTCGACGCATCGAGCTCGGCGAGGTCGAGTCGGCGCTGCAGGACCTGCCCGATGTCAGCGCCGCGACGGTCGCGGTGCGCACCACCGAGGCCGGGGTGCCGGTGCTCGTGGGTTACCTCGTCATGGAGGAGGGGATGGAGCTCGATCGGTCCGCCGCGCGGACGGCGCTGGCCGAGCGGCTGCCCGCGGCGACCATCCCCCTGCTCGGCGTCGTCGACGCCCTGCCGGTACGCACCTCCGGAAAGGTCGACCGCGCCGCGCTGCCGTGGCCGTTGCCCGGCGTCGAGACGCCCGCGGCCACCGACTTCTCCGCCGACGAGGCGTGGTTGGCCGAGCAGTGGCAGGCCGTGCTGGGGCTGCCCGTCACCGACCGCAAGACCGACTTCTTCGACCTCGGAGGCGGCTCGCTCGCCGCCGCGCAGCTGGTCTCGCGCATCCGCGCGCGCGTGCCGGAGTTCTCGGTCGCCGACATCTACGACGTGCCGCGCCTGGGCGCGATGGCGAAGGCCCTCGGTCCGCAGCTCAAGGACGAGGCGCCCGCGTCGTTCCATCGGGCCGCGCCCACCCCGCGATCGACCCAGTGGGTGCAGACGCTGCTCGGAGCGCCGCTGTTCATCCTGTCGGGCGTGCGCTGGGTGCTGTACTTGCTCACGGCATCCGCGATCTTGCAGACCGTGCCCGGCTTCGAGGTGCTGCCCTCCGTTTCCTGGCCCGTGCTCGGCATCGGCCTGCTGATCTTCTCGACCCCGTTCGGGCGCATGGCCATCGCCGTGGCATCCGCTCGCCTCCTGCTGGCCGGGGTGCGCCCCGGCGACTATCCGCGCGGCGGCGGGGTGCACATCCGCCTGTGGCTGGCGGAGCAGATCGCCGACCAGGTGGATGCCGTCGGCCTGGCCGGAGCGCCGTGGGTGTCGTACTACGCGCGGGCCCTGGGGGCGCGCATCGGCCGCGACGTGGACCTGCACGCCCTGCCGCCCGTGACGGGGATGCTCGTGATCGGCGACGGCGCCTCGATCGAGCCGGAGGTCGATCTGACCGGGTACTGGATCGACGGCGACCTCGTGCGCATCGGCCAGGTGCGCATCGGGGCCGGGGCGACGGTCGGCGCGCGATCTACTCTCGCGCCCGGCACCCGCATCGGTCGACGGGCCGAGATCGCGCCGGGCTCCGCGGTGTTCGGTCGGGTCAAGGCCGACCAGTCGTGGGCCGGCTCGCCCGCCGAACGGGTGGGCGGGATCGCACGGGACTGGCCGCGCGAGCGGCCCGCCGCCCCCACGCGATGGTTGTGGGCGTACGCGGTGTCGGCCGTCGTGCTCGCTCTGCTGCCGCTCGCCGCTTTCACCGTCGGAGGACTCGTGCTCGCCCAGGGGCTGCGCGGCAGCGCGGATCTCGCGCAGGCCGTCGGGGCGGCGTTCGCCTGGCTCGTTCCGGCCGTGGCCGTGACGGGGCTCGTGTTCGCGGCATCCGTCGTGCTGCTCGTGCGCCTGTTGTCGATCGGGCTCGTCGAGGGCCCCCACCCGGTGCGCAGCCGCGTCGCCTGGCAGGCGTGGACGATCGAGCGACTGCTCGACGCCGCGCGCACGATCCTCTTCCCGCTGTACTCGTCGCTGTTCACGCCGATATGGCTGCGCATGCTGGGCGCGCGCGTGGGTCGCGACGTCGAGGCCTCGACCGTGCTGCTCATTCCGTCCATGGCGCGCATCGAAGACGGCGCGTTCCTCGCCGACGACACGATGATCGCCTCGTACGAGCTGCACGGCGGATGGATGCGCATCGGCCCCGTGCGCATCGGCAAGCGCGCCTTCCTCGGCAACTCCGGTATGGCAGCCCCCGGCCACCGCGTGCCTCGCGACGGACTGGTCGCGGTGCTCTCGGCCGCCCCGCCCAAGGCGAAGGCGGGGTCGTCGTGGCTCGGTTCACCCGCCGTGCGCCTGCGTCGCCTGTCGGCGGAGGGCGACGAGTCGCGCACGTACCGGCCCACCGCCGGTCTGCGGCTCGCGCGCACGCTGTGGGAGCTGTGCCGCTTCGTGCCCGTCGTCGTCACCTGCGCCATCGGGTTGGGCGTGCTGTTCGCGCTCGCCGCGCTGTGGGACACGGTCGGTCCGGTGGGGACGCTGCTGCTCTCGGGCATCGTGCTGCTGGCCGCGGGAGCCGTGGCCGCCGGGGTGTCGACCGCGGCCAAGTGGGCGATCGTGGGTGTCATCCGGGCGGGCGAGCAGCCGCTGTGGTCGAGTTTCGTCTGGCGCACCGAGGTGTCGGACACCTTCACCGAGATGGTCGCCGCTCCCTGGTTCGCCCGCGCGGCCGCGGGGACGCCCGCGCTCGCCGTGTGGCTGCGCACCCTCGGTGCCAAGATCGGCCGGGGCGTGTGGTGCGACAGCTACTGGCTGCCCGAGCCCGACCTGGTCACTTTGGGCGACGCGTCAACCGTCAACCGCGGATGCGTGGTTCAGACGCATCTGTTCCATGATCGAATCATGAGCATGGACACCGTCGAGTTGGAACCGGGTTCCACGCTCGGCCCCCACAGCGTCGTGCTGCCCGCCTCGACCCTCGGGGCGCACGCCACGGTCGGACCCGCGTCGCTCGTCATGCGCGGAGAGACGGTGCCCGTCGGTTCGCGGTGGAGCGGCAACCCCATCGGCCCCTGGCGCGCGGTCAAGGTGCGCGCCTACCAGTCGACCTCGTGAGCGCCGACGCCTACGCCCCGCAGAGTGGCGATCTCTCGTACGACGTGACGTCGTACGACCTGGTACTCGGATACCGCGTTCGCACGAACCGCCTCGACGGGGTGGCCACCATCTCCGCGGTCGCCCGCCAACCCGTGACCTCGTTCGCGCTCGATTTGGTCGGACTCCGCACCACGCGGGTGAAGGTCAATGGAGAGGCGGTGCGCTTCACTCCGGGGCCCCGCGTGCTCCGGGTGACGCCGGCGCGGGGACTCAGCGCCGGGGAGGCGTTCGAGATCGAAGTGGCGTACGCGGGTGCGCCCGCGCCGCGGCGGTCGCGGTGGGGCGCGGTCGGGTGGGAGGAGCTCACCGACGGCGCCCTCGTGGCGGGACAGCCCGTCGGAGCCCCCACGTGGTTCCCCTGCAACGACCGGCCCGACAACCGGGCTGCGATGCGGATCGAGATCACCGTCGACGACGGCTACACCGCGGTCGCCACGGGAGTCGAGGGCGTCAGCTCGCGTCGAGGAGGTCGGGTGACCACGACGTTCGTCTCCGACGTGCCGACCGCCACCTACCTCGCCGCCGTGCACGTGGGGCGCTATCGCACGCGCCCGCTCGCGGGCTCCGGCACCGGGGTCGTTCCCGCCGTGACGGTGAGCGCGCCGCCCTCCCTCACCGCTGCCGTCGATCGCGCCTTCGCGCCGGTGCCCGAGATGCTGCGGCTCTTCGACACCCTGTTCGGGCCGTACCCCCAGCCCGCGTGCACGCTGGTGGTGACGGCCGACGAGCTCGAGATCCCCCTCGAGGCCCAGGGTCTCGCCGTCTTCGGAATGAACCACCTCGTTCCCGCCGCCCAGCGCCTCGTCGCGCACGAGCTCGCGCACCAGTGGTTCGGAAACAGCGTGGGGCTGGCGCGCTGGAGCGACATCTGGCTCAACGAGGGCTTCGCCTGCTACGCGGAGTGGCTGTGGTCGGAGCACTCGGGCGGACCGACCGTGCAGACCTGCGTGGGCGAGTACTACGCGCGCCTGGCGGCGAAACCGCGCGATCTGCTGCTGGTGGATCCCGGGCCCGACGACATGTTCGACGATCGGGTCTACAAGCGCGGGGCGCTCACCCTTCACGCGGTGCGCCGTCAGCTGGGCGACGCCGCCTTCTTCGACCTGCTGCGGTCGTGGACCGCCGAGCACCGCCACGCCCTCGTCACCACCGACGACTTCCGTCGCGCCGTCGAGCGCGCCGGGGGAGCGGATGCCGCGGCGACGCTGTCGCGCTGGATCGATTCCGAGGCTCTGCCGCCCCAGCCTTGACCGGGTGATGCGGCCTGGGCAGTTCGTCGTTCGCGTGGCCCGGCTGTCGTTTCCGACCGCCGATGCGGAGATGCCCGTGCGCTCGCACTCGGCGTGAGCGCGCCTGCTCAAGGCGGGTGCGTCTGCTCGAGGCGCGCGCGGCTGCTCAGCGCGGGTGCTGATGCCGACCGCGGACCGCCGACACGGGGACGCGCGCCTGCACCGAGCGCGAGTGCGTCTCCACAACGCGGGCAGGCCTGACGGGCGCGGGTGCAGGGCGGTGCGCGCCCGGGGTGTGGGGATGAGTCGCCGAGGGCGTGGGTGCGCCTGCCGGGTGCGGGTGCGTGGCGGCGCGCGTCAGAAGGTTGGGTGTCGATCGGCGCGGGCGCGGGCGCGTCTGCTCGAGGCGAGCGCATCGGCGCGGGCGCGGGTGCGCCTGCTCGAGGCGCGTGCGTGTGTTCGATGCGGGCGCGTCTGCGAGGCGTGCGGGGAGGGAGGAGCGCGCGCGGGGAGGAGCGCGCGCAGGGAGGCGTGGGTGCGGGGTGGTGCGTGTGTCAGAAGGGTGGGGGTGTGCCGTTGTCGTC
>NZ_VEFS01000003.1:0-231685 GCF_007679045.1 Microbacterium sp. BH-3-3-3
CGATGGTACTGCAGGGGGGACCCTGTGGGAGAGTAGGACACCGCCGGACTTCCTTTAAGTCGAAATGGCCACCCAAAAGCTGGGTGGCCATTTCGCATTTACAGGCGTGCTCACACGCCCGCACTCGGCATGACGCCGTCGCACCCCCACCGACAGGAGGGGATACGGCGGCATTTCGTCGTATCCGGGCCGGGTAGGGTCGAGAACGTGAGCGGGTTCTCGGGGCACGTACCGGGCAGCCGCGAGTACCGACGTCTTCTCATCGGTCTCTTCTTCGGCGGAGTCGCGACCTTCGCGCAGCTGTACGCCACCCAGGCGGTCCTTCCCGCCATCGCCACCGACATCGGCGGCGGCCCCGCGGCGGCCGCGCTGACCGTGTCGGCGTCGACGCTGGGTCTGGCGGCGGCCGTCATCCCGTGGTCGATCGTCGCGGATCGCATCGGTCGGGTCCCCGCCATGACGATCGGCCTCCTCGTCGCCACCGTTTTGGGGGCGCTCACGCCGTTCGCCGGTGACATGGGTGTGCTGCTGGCGCTCCGCCTCCTCGAGGGAGCGGCGCTCGGCGCCGTCCCCGCCGTCGCGCTCGCCTACCTCAGTGAGGAGGTGTCGCCGCGCCACGTGGCCGCGGCCGCAGGCTCCTACATCGCGGGAACGACGGTAGGCGGATTGTCGGGACGCGTCTTCTCGGGCTGGATCGGCGAACTCGCCGGGTGGCGGTGGGGAGTGGCATCCGTCGTCGTGCTCTGCGTGCTCGCGGCCGTACTGTTCCTCGGCCTCGTTCCGAAGGCACGCGGGTTCGTCCCCGGCCGCGCCCGTCGGGAGCGGGGGCCGACGATCCGCGCACGGCTGGCCTCCAACCTGCGATCGCCCGTGCAACTCGCGCTCTATGCGCAGGGCTTCCTTCTGATGGGGGCCTTCGTCGCGGTCTACAACTACCTCGGCTTCCATCTGACGGCTCCGCCGTTCGCCCTCGCGCCGGCGCTCGTGACCCTGCTGTTCCTCGCCTACCTCGCCGGCACGGCGTCATCGCCGCGCGCGGGAGTATTGGCGGTCCGGCACGGCCGGCTCCCCGCGCTGCTCTGGAGCATCGGGGTGATGAGCGCCGGCGCCGCACTGATGTTCGTGCCGACGCTCATCGCCGTGATCCCCGGCCTGCTGCTGTTCACCGCCGGCTTCTTCGGCGCCCACGCCGTGGCATCCGGATGGACACCCGTCGCCGCCGAGCCGAGCGCGCGCGCCCAGGCGTCGTCTCTGTACTACCTCGGCTACTACGCCGGCTCCAGCGTGTTCGGCTGGGCGCTGGGACTGCTGTTCGGCTCGCTCGGGTGGGCGCCGTTCGTCGGAGCGGTCCTGGTGATGTGCGGTGCGGCGTTCGTGCTCGCGGTGGCGGCTCTGCGCGCGCCGCGCGACGCCGCGTGACCCACGGATTGACCGACACACCGACGGGCGAGGTCAATGGCCACCTTCGATGTCGGGGGAACCGACTAGCGTCGATGGTGACGTGAGAGGGAGGTCGCGCGTGGATGACGCCGACGAGCGGACCATGGCGGATGACGCCGTGGTCGATGCGGATCACTTCGACGCGGAGCGTGTCGAGGCCGACGACGTGGCGGAGGCCACGACCGAGATCAGTTACGACGAGCAGCGCTATCCGGCGCGGCCGCGGCGCCTTCGCCCGCGGGATCAGTTCCGCGGTGGCACGTTGCGCCGCTTCCTCACGGACCCGCGCAACGCCAACGGCGGCAACCCCTCCTACGTGGAGTGGCTGGTCCGCCAGTCGATGCTGAAGGATGCCGACGTGTTGAGCCGGCAGCTGTCGGGTCAGCCGTCGATGTGGCGCAACCCGTACGCCCGGCCCGATGCGCGCCGCGCCATCGAGTCGACCGACGTCTGGTTCACGGCCTACCCCATCTCGCTGATCACGCGCCCGGGGGAGTCGTTCCTCGAAGCACTCGGTGACGAGGCGCTGTGGGAGGCCTTCGAGTGGGTCGGGATCAACGGCATCCACACGGGTCCGGTCAAGCGCGCCGGCGGCATCACGGGCTGGCAGGAGACGCCCAGCGTCGACGGCCACTTCGACCGCATCAGCACGCAAATCGACCCCGAGTTCGGTGACGAGAACGCCTTCCGCCGGGTCGCCGACGTGGCGGAGTCGCACGGCGGCAGCGTCATCGACGACATCGTGCCCGGTCACACGGGCAAGGGCGCCGACTTCCGCCTCGCCGAGATGGCGTACAAGGACTACCCGGGCATCTACCACATGGTCGAGATCCCGCGTGAGGACTGGGACCTGCTGCCCGAGGTCCCCGCCGGTCGCGACTCGGTCAACCTCGACTCCGAGACCGAGCGCGAACTCAGCGCCCGTGGCTACATCATCGGCGAGCTGCAGCGCGTGATCTTCTACACCCCCGGCGTGAAAGAGACCAACTGGAGCACCACCGCTCCGGTCGTGGGAACCGACGGCCTCGAGCGCCGATGGGTCTACCTGCATTACTTCAAGGAGGGACAGCCCTCCATCAACTGGCTCGACCCCACGTTCGCGGGCATGCGCCTCGTCATCGGCGATGCCCTGCACTCGCTGGGCGACCTCGGCACGAGCGCCCTGCGTCTCGACGCGAACGGCTTCCTCGGGGTCGAGAAGAGCGCGGAAGGACTTCCGGCGTGGTCGGAAGGACACCCGCTCTCGCACGCGGCGAACCACATCATCGCGGGCATGGTCCGCAAGGTGGGCGGGTTCACCTTCCAGGAGCTCAACCTCACGATGGAGGACATCCGCGACACCGGCGCGGTGGGAGCCGACCTCTCCTACGACTTCGTGACCCGGCCCGGATACCACCACGCGCTCGCGACGGCGAACACCGAGTTCCTCCGTCTCGCGTTGAACACGGCTCTCGAGACGGGCGTGGAGCCGGTGCAGCTCGTGCACGGTCTGCAGAACCACGACGAGCTGACCTACGAGCTCGTGCACTGGGCGACCACGCACCGCGACACCCTCTACCCCTTCCGCCACGAGGAGTACAGCGGCGGAGAGATCGCCGAGATGGTGCGCGCCGACCTCACCGAGAAGCTGACGGTCGAGGCCGACTACAACCTCGTCTTCACGCAGAACGGCATCGCCTGCACCTCGGCCTCGCTGATCGCGGCCACCCAGGGCAAGGCGACCCTCGACGACATCACCGAAGCCGACATCCCGGCGATCCGCGACGCGCACCTGCTTCTCGCGAAGTACAACTCGTGGCAGCCCGGTGTGTTCGCCCTCTCGGGGTGGGACCTCACCGGGTCGCTGACGCTCCCCGCCGACGACGTGCGGCACCTGATCTCGTCGGGCGACACCCGGTGGATCGAGCGCGGAGGGCACGATCTGCTCGACGTCGCGCCCGAGGCGTCGTCGTCGATGTCGGGGATCCCGCGCGCGCGGTCGCTGTACGGCTCGCTCGGCACCCAGCAGAACGACCCCGAGTCGTTCCTCTCGGGGCTGCGCGAGGTTCTCCGCATCCGCAGCGAGAACGGCATCGCCGTCGCGTCGCAGGTCGACATCCCGCAGGTCGGTCACCCGAGCATGCTCGTCATGGTGCACCGCCTCGACGGGGGCGACCGTCGCGACGACACGGCGCCTCTGCAGATCACGGTGCTGAACTTCTCGAACGAGACGATCGAGGGCACCGTGCGCTCGGAGTGGCTCGTGCCGCAGAGCACCGCTGTCGACGCCTCCACCGGCGAGACGGTCGGTCGGGTCGACGAGCTGCAGAGCTTCTCGCTCGAGCTCGGACCCTACGCGGGCCTCTTCCTGCTGCTCGAGGCGCCGACCGTCGAGGACTGACGTCTGCGGGCGGCCGCCACCGGTGACGGACGGCGGCCGCCCGCGATGTCGGAGGCCGCGCGTAGCCTGACGCCGTGCCCCCCTCTCCTCCCTGTCTCGTCGTCGGTTGCGTCGGCGTCGTCGAGCCCGACGCGCCCATTGCGCTGTGCGCCTGGCACCTCGCGGTGAGTTCGGACTGGTCGGCCGCCCGCGAGGGCGTCACCGACGTCCTCCCCACCCCGTGCCTCGTGTGCGGATCGCGTCTCGGCGTCCGTTGGCCGTCGGGATGGCTGTGCGCGGTGTGCGAGTGGCGGCACGGAGAACCGCTCGACGACGAACTCCCCCCTCCGCGGGTCGACGTCGTCTACTACCTGCGTTTCGACGACCGCGTGAAGATCGGCACCACCGCCCACCCGCGTCGCCGCCTCGCTGCAATCTGGCACGACGAGCTCCTCGCGTTCGAGCCGGGCGACCGGCTCGTCGAGCGCCGGCGACACGCGCTGTTCGCCGACGAGCGGTTCGGGCGGACCGAGTGGTTCCGCCGCAGTCCCGCGCTCGACGCGCACATCGCCGGCCTCACCGCGGGTGTCGACGACCCGTGGGCGCGGTACGCGCGCTGGGTGAGCGAGGCCCTCGCGCGGCGCGGTTGAGGATGCGGGCGCAAGCCCTGTCTCGGCCGTGTCGCGCCCCGTAGCGTGGGCGCACACCCGCAGAAAGGCGACCAGCATGGGCTTCCTCGATCGACTCTTCGGTTCCGGTGACGACTCCGGACGCGCCGATGTCCCTCCCGCGCCCCGCGGGACCGCGAGCGAGCTGCGCGACACCGATGGCCGGTACGCGCCGCCCCCGCCGCAGGCTCAGGCCGTGCGGGGCGCCGCGCCCGCGGCATCCGGATCATCCGCCCACGAGCAGGCGATCGAGCGATACCGCTATCTGCTGCGCACCGCTCCGCCCGAGACCGTCGAGCAGGTGCACGCCGAGGCGTTCGGCAAGCTCTCCCCGGAGCAGCGTCAGCAGGTGCTGCAGGAGCTGTCGTCGGGGCTCGACCCCGCGGAGCGACCCCGCACCGACGACCCCGACGCGCTGGCGCGAGCCGCCACCCGCGCCGAGTACCGGCAGCCGGGCTTCATGGAGCGCACGTTCGCCGGCCGTTCGTTCTCGAACGGCCCCGGGTTCGGCTCGATGCTCGGCGCCTCGATGCTCGGCACGATCGGCGGATACGTCGTCGGGTCCGCGTTGGTCGGAGCCCTCTTCGATCCCGGGTACGACGCGGGGTACGCCGACGGTGCAGCGGCTGATGACGCCGCGGGCGGCGCGGGCGCGGCCGATGCCTCGGCGACGGATGCCGGGGGAGCGGATGCCGGTGGCGACATCGGCGGTGGATTCGGCGGCGACGCCGGCGGCGGGTTCGGTGGCGACTTCGGCGGCGGCGATTTCGGTGGGGGTGACTTCGGCTTCTGAGCCGGCCGGCGGGACCGAGACGGCGCCTCACCGGAGGGTCCGCGCGAGAAACCGCTCCCACCTCCCGCGGCGGCGCCTGGGAGAACGCTATGGTCGAGGCCATGGCGCCCTTCAACCCGAGCGAAGGTCTCGGCCTGCGGCGCAGCATCGTCTCGAACCAATCGCTGCTCGCCGCAGCGGCCACGATCGGCGTGATCGTGTCGATCGTGCTCGGACAGGTGCGCGATCCGTCGTTGTTCTTCGTCGGGGCGGCCGTCGTCTACGCGGGCACGATCGCGGCCGTGCTGGTGCGCTGGGAGACGCTGCCGCGCTGGGCGCTCCTGCTCCTGCCCGGCGCCGACGTGGTCGTCATCGCCGTGATGCGCGAGAGCGCCCCCGTCGCCGGCCTCGGGCTGCTGTGGGCGTTCCCGGCGCTATGGATCGGCGGGTCGTTCGGACTGCGGGGAGTGGTCGGGGTCTCGAGCGTCGTCAGCATCCTGCTGCTGCACCAGACCATCACCGACAACGAGCAGCGCTTCGCGTCGTCGACGTTCATCCTGCCGTTCATCATCGCGGCGCTGTCGTCGATGGCCCACCTCACCGCGCGCCGGGCGAGAGCGCAACGCGCCCTTCTCGAGAAGCAATCGGCCGAGCTGCGTCGCGCCGTCGAGCGGGCGCAACGGCAGGAAGACCTCGTGACGGAGGTGCTGGATGCCGTCGACTTCGGTGTGACGCGCATCACCGCGACGGGCGAGTTCGCCGTGACGAACACCGCGCACGGGCTGCTGCTCAACACGACCGACGCCTTCGGGCACGAGATCGCCGTCTTCGCCGCGGACGGCTCGACGGCCATCGCCGCCTCGGCGAGCCCGCTCGCCCGCGCGCGCGCCGGCGAGGTGTTCGAGAGCGAGATGGTCTGGTACGGGCTCCCGGGGGAGGACCGGCGCGCCCTCAGCGTGACCGCGCGCCGCCTCCCCGCCCCCGGCGGGGTGGACGCCGGGGGAGTGGTCGTCTCGCGCGATGTCACCGTCGAGGAGCAGGCCCGCCGTGCGCGCGAGGACCTCGTCGCGAGCGTCTCGCACGAACTCCGCACCCCGCTGACCTCGATCATCGGCTACCTCGACCTGGTGCTCGACGACGACACCCTCGGCGACGCTGCGCGCGACCGGCTCGAGATCGCGGAGCGGAACGCCTCCCGACTGCTCGAACTGGTCGCCGACATCCTCTCGCAGTCCACGGCCTCGGGCGGGGGGAGTGCCATCGAACTGGACCGCAGCCCCACCGACATCGCCGCGCTGGTCCGCGCCGCGATCGAGTCGATCGAACCGCGGGCCCGAGATCACGGCATCCGGATCCTCACCGGTGAGATGGCCCCGATACGCGCCGTCGTCGATGCCCGACGCGTGCGTCAGATCGTCGACAACCTGCTCTCGAACGCCGTCAAGTACATCCCCCGCGGCGCCTCGATCACCGTGACGGTCACCGCCGACGTGCAGTCGCTGTCGATCGTGGTCGCGGACGACGGCCCGGGGATCTCACCGAGCGAGCAGGCGCGCCTGTTCGAAAGATTCTTCCGCGGAGACGCCGTACGCAAGACCTCGACGCACGGCAGCGGCCTCGGGCTCGCCATCAGTCGCGACCTCGCGCGCGCGCACGGCGGGGAGATCACCGTGCGCACCGCCTCGGGCGAAGGCGCCACATTCACCGTGCGGCTGCCGCGCGACCCGAAGGAGGGCGCATGAACCTCGACCTGCTGAGCCTGCAGACCGCCGCATCGGTGGTGATCGTCGTGTCGGCCGTGATGTACCTGCTCGACACGCTCATGCTCAAGGACGGCCTGCCCGGCCGGCTCTGGGCCAGTGCGTATCTGGCGGGCACGTTCTCGGCCCTCTGCTACCTGGGCTGGCTCCTGCTGCCCGACGTCTTCCTCACGATCGCGCTCGGCAACGGCGCCTTCGTCGCGGCGACCGGTTTCATCTGGCTCGGGTGCGTCGCCTTCAACAGGCGCTCGGTGCGCATTCCCGCGCTGATCGTCGCGGCCGTCGGGCTGATCGTCGTCGTCGCGGCCCTCGCCGCGGGTCCCGACGGCGGGGACTGGGCCGGAGCGGTGGCGCTGTTCCTCGGCAACGCCGCCCTCGCTGTGGCCGGTGCCGTCGAAACCCGTCGCGGCGCGATCCGACGCCGGTGGAGCTCCACCGGGTTGACGCTGGTCCTGGGGATCGAGGCGGTGTGGTTCGTGGTCCGCACGGTCGTCTTCCTCAGCGTGGGTCCCGACAGCGAGCTGTTCCGGACGGTCTTCGACACGCGGGTGTCGTCGCTTCTCACGATCACGCTGGTGATCGCGGCGGTCGTGGTGACCTCGGCTCTGCGGGCCAACGAGTCCGCCCTGCGCGGGCCGGGCACGGCGAAGTCGTTGTCGGTGGATGCCGACGGCGTGCTGTTCCGCGAATCGTTCGAGGCGACGATGACCATCGTCTGCGCGCGCGCCGAGAGCGCCGATGAGGGCGTCGGCCTGATCGGCGTGCGCATCGACGACCTGCGGCGCGTCGCCGTGGCCTTCGGGCCCGACGAGGCGGACTCGATCGCGGGAGAGTTCCGGGCGTCGGTGCGTCGTCACGCGCCCACCATGGCCCTCGTGGGAGAGGTCGATGCCGCCGGGGTCGCGGTGGCGTTCACCACCACGGCGACCACCGATGTGAGGCGGATCGCGCGCATCCTGCACGAGCGGGTCGTCGCCGACCTCGCCCGTCTCGGGCCGTCGGTGGTTCCGGTGGTGGGCACCGGCATGGCGCTCACCGCCGACCACGGGTTCGACGCCGCCGCGCTCATCGCGCGCGCGGACGAGGCTGCCGCGCAGGCCGCCGTGACCGGCGCGCAGCCCTTCGGGGTGGTCTGATCGCTCAGGCGGAGGCGGCGAAGAGCGATTCGACGCGCTGGCGGAGCTCGCGTGGGCGGAACGGCTTGGTGAGGTAGTCGTCGGCGCCGGCCTCGCGTCCGGCGCGCTGCTCGGCATCGTCGGCACGGGCGCTGACCATCAGGATGCGTGTCGTGCTGAACGCGCGGATGCGCCGAGCGGTCTCGAACCCGTCGATGCCGGGCATGCTCACGTCGAGAGTGACCACGGACGGATCGTGTCGACGGACCAGCTCGATCCCGTCGAGT
This sequence comes from Microbacterium sp. BH-3-3-3, assembly GCF_007679045.1. GTDB lineage: Bacteria > Actinomycetota > Actinomycetes > Actinomycetales > Microbacteriaceae > Microbacterium > Microbacterium algihabitans. The sequence goes on from NZ_VEFS01000003.1 coordinate 8,402, forward strand.
CCGGTCGCGGCGGCGTGCACGACGAACCCGGCTCCCTCGAGCACCGTCGACACGAGAAGACGGATGTCGAGGTCGTCTTCGATGACGACCGTGGTGCGCGTGGCGGACATGGCGGAGCTTTCAGGGCCGAGCGGGCGGCGGCCTTCTCGAATGCTAGACGACGCGGCGGATCGCCGCTGGGGGGTGGCGCGTGTGGCATCCTCGTCGGGTGCCTCTTCTCGCGCTGACCGGCGGCATCGCCTCGGGCAAGTCGACCATCGCCTCTCTCCTCGCTGCCCACGGTGCCGTCGTGGTCGACGCCGACGCCATCGTGCGCGAGGTCCAGGCTCCGGGATCCCCGGTGCTCGCCGCGATCGAGCGCGAGTTCGGGGCCGAGGTCATCCGCCCCGACGGAGCGCTGGATCGCGCTGCCCTCGGCGCGCGCGTGTTCGGGCATCCCGAGCGGCTCGCGGCGTTGAACGCCCTCGTGCATCCCGCGGTCCGCGCCGAGTCGGAGCGCCGGTTCCAGGAGGCGTTCGCCGCGGATCCCGCTGCGGTGGTGGTCTACGACGTGCCCTTGCTCGCGGAGGCGCGCGGCGGCGACGCGTGGGATCTCGTCGTGGTCGCCTACGCCCCGGCCGAGCAGCGGGTGCACCGCCTCGTGCACGATCGCGGGATGACGGATGCCGACGCCCGAGCCCGGATCGGCTCGCAGGTCGGCGACGACGAGCGTCTCGCGCTGGCCGACGTGGTGATCGACACGGCGACGACGATGGACGACACCCGCGCGCAGGTCGACCGGCTCTGGGAACGGATCACCGCCGGCTGAGACCGCACGCCGGTGCGTTCCGGCTGTCGCGCTCGCGCTGGGCGAACGCAAGCCGACCCCGATGTCGGAGGTCCCGCCTACGCTGGAATCATGCAGGCCACGCGTTCCGTCCGTCCCTTCGAGGTCATCAGCGAGTACACCCCGTCCGGCGATCAGCCGCAGGCGATCGCCGAGCTCGCCGGGCGCATCAATGCGGGTGAGACCGACGTCGTGCTGCTCGGTGCCACGGGTACCGGAAAGTCGGCGACGACGGCCTGGCTCGTCGAGCAGGTGCAGCGGCCGACCCTCGTGCTCGCCCATAACAAGACCCTCGCGGCGCAGCTCGCGAACGAGTTCCGCGAGCTCATGCCCAACAACGCGGTCGAGTACTTCGTGTCGTACTACGACTACTACCAGCCCGAGGCCTACGTGCCCCAGACGGACACCTTCATCGAGAAGGACAGCTCGATCAACGCCGAGGTCGAGCGCCTGCGCCACTCGACCACGAACTCGCTGCTCTCGCGCCGCGACGTGGTCGTGGTTTCGACCGTGTCGTGCATCTACGGTCTCGGCGCGCCCGAAGAGTACCTGCGCGCGATGGTCGCGCTGCAGGTGGGGGAGCGCTACGACCGCGACGCGCTCATCCGCAAGTTCATCTCCATGCAGTACAACCGCAACGACGTCGATTTCTCGCGGGGCAACTTCCGCGTGCGCGGCGACACGATCGAGATCATCCCGGTGTACGAGGAGTACGCCATCCGCATCGAGATGTTCGGCGACGAGATCGAGGCGCTGTACACACTGCATCCGCTCACGGGCGACGTGATCGAGAAGATGGCCTCGGTGCCGATCTTCCCGGCGTCGCACTACGTCGCAGGCACCGAGACCGTGCAGCGCGCGATCGGCACGATCGAACACGAGCTCGAGGAGCGCCTCAAAGAGTTCGAGATGCAGGGCAAGCTCCTCGAGGCCCAGCGACTGCGCATGCGCACGTCGTTCGACCTCGAGATGCTGCAGCAGCTCGGCTTCTGCTCGGGCATCGAGAACTACTCCCGGCACATGGACGGCCGCATGCCCGGCGATCCGCCGCACACTCTGCTCGACTTCTTCCCCGACGACTTCCTCCTCGTCATCGACGAGTCGCACGTGACGGTGCCGCAGATCGGTGCCATGTACGAGGGCGACGCGTCGCGCAAGCGCACGCTCGTCGAGCACGGCTTCCGCCTGCCCAGCGCCATGGACAACCGCCCGCTGCGGTGGGACGAATTCAAGGAGCGCGTCGGGCAGACGGTCTACCTGTCGGCGACCCCGGGACGCTACGAGATGGGCATCGCCGACGGCGTGGTCGAGCAGATCATCCGCCCCACCGGACTCGTCGACCCCGAGATCATCGTGAAGCCCTCGAAGGGGCAGATCGACGACCTGCTCGAAGAGATCCGCATCCGCGTCGAGAAAGACGAACGCGTGCTGGTCACCACCCTGACCAAGAAGATGGCCGAGGAGCTCACCGACTTCCTCGGTGAGCACGGGGTGCGCGTGCGCTACCTGCACTCCGACGTCGACACGCTCCGCCGCGTCGAGCTGCTCACCGAGCTGCGCGCCGGCGTGTACGACGTGCTCGTGGGCATCAACCTGCTCCGCGAGGGTCTCGACCTTCCCGAGGTCTCGCTCGTCGCGATCCTCGACGCCGACAAGGAGGGATTCCTGCGCAGCGGCACGTCCCTCATCCAGACCATCGGCCGTGCCGCCCGAAACGTGTCGGGCGAGGTGCACATGTACGCCGACAAGATGACCGACTCGATGGCGAAGGCCATCGAAGAGACCGAGCGTCGCCGAGAGAAGCAGATCGCCTACAACACCGAGCACGGCATCGACCCGCAGCCGCTGCGCAAGAAGATCGCCGACATCACCGAGGTGCTGAACCGCGAAGCCTCCGACACGAAGAAGCTGCTGGCACGCAACGACAAGGCGGGTAAGGGCAAGTCGCCCACACCGTCTCTGCGCCGGACCGGGATCGCGGCCGAGGGTGCCGACCAGCTCGAGTCGACGATCGCTGACCTGACCCAGCAGATGCTGGCGGCCGCGTCGGAGCTGAAGTTCGAGCTCGCCGGACGCCTTCGCGACGAGGTGCAGGACATGAAGAAGGAGCTGCGCGCCATGGAGCGCGCGGGTCACGCCTGAGACCGGGAGGGTCGTCATGCAGCAGCGCGTCACGCTCGTCACTCTCGGAGTGGCCGATCTCGATCGCGCTGTCGCGTTCTACCGCGCGCTCGGGTGGCGGGAGCACCGTTCGTCGGTCGCCGGCGAGGTGGCGTTCTTCGACACCGGCGGCCAGGTGCTCGCGCTGTGGGGTCGCGCAGAGCTCGCCGCGGACTCGGGAGTCGAGGACGGCGGAGGATGGGGCGGAGTGACCTTGGCCCACAACGTCGATGACGTCGCCGAGGTCGATGCCATTCTGGCCGACGCCGAAGCGGCCGGGGCGCGACTCGCGCGGACAGGCGCGGAGACGCCGTGGGGTGGCTATTCCGGGGTGTTCGTCGATCCCGACGGGCACCCGTGGGAGATCGCCGTCAATCCCGGCTGGCCCTTGGACGAGCAGGGCAGGCCCGACCTCGACTGAACGGGCCGCCGTCGGCTGGACGCTGAGCGTCGCGTGCGGCGCCGGAAGTGTGCGCTGAGCGCAGCGCCGAAGCCCTGCGGCCTGCGCGCTGAGCGCCGCGGTGGCTCTCCGGTCTGTGCGCTGAGCGCCGCGCCGTTGCCCGCGGACCCGTGCGCTGAGCGCAGCACCGAGGTCCTCGGGGCAACCGGTGGTGCCGTCGGACGGGTGTTCCTGCGCGTCAGCCCACCGGCGCTGGGTGGCTCAGGGGCAGTGCAGCAGGGGCTTGGGTCCCGACCGGTCGACGCTGTGCTCGGTCATCGCGTGACCGCACAGCGGGCAGGGGCGTCCCGTTCGCACGGGTTCGGGCGTGGTCTCGTACGGGCCGACCGACGCCGGCCCGGCGACGCGGATGAGTCGCGTGTTGAGGTACTGGTACCAGCCCCCGGCCTCGCGGACGCGCTCGCGCAGCGGCGGGCGTTCCGGATCCTTTCGTGTCATGATCATTAGTGTACTAAGTATTTGGGAGGGTGCGTGGACGATCCACTGAAGCTCGAGAACCAGGTGTGCTTCGCGCTCGTCACGGCCGCGCGCAACGTGGTGTCGATCTACCGGCCGGTGCTCGAGCGGCTGGGGCTCACCCACCCGCAGTACCTCGTGATGCTCGCTCTCTGGGAGCAGGCGCCGCGCTCCCTGGGTGCCCTGGCCGGAGAGCTCGCCATGGAACCCGCGACACTCTCGCCGCTGGTCAAGCGCCTGGAGGCGCAAGGGCGGGTGGTGCGCTCCCGTCGCGCCGACGACGAGCGCGTGCTCGACATCGACCTGACCGACGAGGGCCGGGCGCTGCGTGAGGCGGCTCTCGAGGTCCCAGGCAAGATCATGGAGCGCGTGGGCGTCGACGAGCGCGCGCTGCGGGCGCTGCGCGACGGGCTCGCCCCCTTCGCGGCGGATCCGAGGCCGTGATCGGAGGGCTCGCACCTTCGCACATTCGTGCGCCCGGGGCGAACCCGGGGCCGATGTCGGAGGTCCGACCTAGACTTAACAGGTGCCCATCGTTCCCGTCTCCTCGCCCTCCTCTGCGGCGAATTCCGGCTCCAGCGGAAAGCTGAGTGTCCGGGGTGCCCGCGTCCACAACCTGAAGAACGTCGACCTCGACATCCCGCGCGACTCCCTCGTCGTCTTCACGGGGCTGTCGGGTTCGGGCAAGTCGAGCCTCGCGTTCGACACGATCTTCGCCGAGGGCCAGCGTCGGTACGTGGAGTCGCTGAGCGCTTACGCGCGTCAGTTCCTCGGCCAGGTCGACCGCCCCGACGTCGACTTCATCGAGGGGCTCAGCCCCGCGGTGTCGATCGACCAGAAGTCGACCAACCGCAACCCTCGGTCCACGGTGGGCACCATCACCGAGATCCACGACTACATGCGTCTGCTCTGGGCGCGCATCGGCGTGCCGCACTGCCCCGACTGCGGCGCGCGCATCCAGCGTCAGACGGTGCAGCAGATCGCCGACCAGCTCATGGAGCTGCCCGAGCGCACGCGCTATCAGATCGTCGCCCCCGTCGTCACGCAGAAGAAGGGCGAGTTCGTCGATCTCTTCAAAGAGCTGAGCGCCAAGGGCTACGCCCGCGCGGTAGTCGACGGTGAGCTCGTGCAGCTGTCGGAGCCCCCGACGCTGAAGAAGAGCTACAAGCACGACATCGCCGTGGTGGTCGACCGGCTCGTGGCATCCGGAGACAACCTCAGCCGCGTCACCGACTCCGTCGAGACGGCGATGGGCCTCGCCGGCGGCATCATGCAGGTCAACTACGTCGACGAAGAGGGCGACGACGCATGGCAGTCGTTCTCCGAGAAGCTCGCGTGCCCCAACGGGCACCCGCTGCAGCTGACCGAGATCGAGCCCCGCACGTTCTCGTTCAACGCGCCGTTCGGCGCCTGCCCCGTCTGCTCCGGTCTCGGCACCCGCATGTCGGTCGACGTCGACCTCATGCTCGGCGACGAGGAGCTCTCGATCCGCGAGGGCGCGATCCTGCCCTGGACCACGCAGGGCAAGGGACTGTTCCAGTACTACGAGCGCCTCCTCGAGGGTCTTGCCCGCGACCTGGACTTCTCGCTCGACACCCCGTGGAAAGACCTCTCGCACGACGTCCAGCAGGCGGTGCTGCGCGGTGAGAACTACAAGGTCACCGTCAAGTGGAAGAACCGATACGGCCGCGAGATGCGCTACGCCTCGGGCTTCGAGGGCGTCGTCCCCTACATCGAGCGCCAGTACCTGCAGGCCGAGTCCGACACGCAGCGCCAGCGCTGGTCGGAGTACCTGCGCGAGGTGCCCTGCGCCGTGTGCGACGGCGATCGTCTGAAGCCCGAGGTGCTCGCCGTGCTCGTCGACGACACCTCGATCGCCGCGGCCTCGCGCATGAGCCTGGCCGACGCGCGCGAGTTCTTCTCGAACCTCACGCTCACCGACCGCGAAGCGACCATCGCCGCGGCGGTGCTGCGCGAGATCCGCGCGCGACTCGACTTCCTGCTGCAGGTCGGACTCAACTACCTCAGCCTCGGTCGCGCGGCGGGCACGCTCTCGGGCGGTGAGGCGCAGCGCATCCGCCTGGCCACGCAGATCGGTTCCGGACTCACGGGCGTGCTCTACGTGCTCGACGAGCCGTCGATCGGCCTGCACCAGCGCGACAACCGCCGTCTCATCCAGACCCTCGAGACGCTGCGCGACCTCGGCAACACCCTCATCGTCGTCGAGCACGACGAAGAAACCATCCACGCCGCCGACTGGGTCGTCGACATCGGACCCCGCGCCGGCGTCGACGGCGGCAACGTCGTGCACTCCGGTCCGCTGGCCGGGCTCCTCGACGACGAGGCCTCGCTCACCGGCGCCTACCTCTCGGGTCGCCGCTCGATCGAGGCACCCAAGAAGCGCCGCAAGATCGACAAGAAGCGCCAGGTCAGCGTGGTCGGTGCGCGCGAGAACAACCTGCAGAACGTCACCGCCGACTTCCCGCTCGGCGTGCTCACCGCCGTCACCGGCGTAAGCGGCTCGGGCAAGTCGACCCTGGTCAACGGCATCCTGTACGAAGTCCTCGCGTCCAAGCTGAACGGCGCGCGGCGCGTGCCGGGCAAGCACACCCGCGTCACGGGGCTCGACAACCTCGACAAGGTCGTGCACGTCGACCAGGCGCCCATCGGCCGCACCCCGCGCTCGAATCCCGCGACCTACACCGGAGTGTTCGACCGCATCCGCAGCCTCTTCGCCGAGACGCCCGAGGCGAAGGTCCGCGGCTACCAGGCCGGGCGCTTCAGCTTCAACGTCAAGGGCGGACGCTGCGAGGCCTGCTCGGGCGACGGCACGCTGAAGATCGAGATGAACTTCCTGCCCGACGTCTACGTCGACTGCGAGGTCTGCCACGGCAAGCGGTACAACCGCGACACCCTGTCGGTGCACTACAAGGGCAAGAACATCGCCGAGGTGCTCGAGATGCCCATCTCCGAGGCCGCCGAGTTCTTCGAGCCGATCCAGGCGATCCACCGCTACCTCAAGACCCTCGTCGACGTGGGCCTCGGCTACGTGCGCCTGGGCCAGTCCGCGACCACCCTTTCGGGCGGCGAGGCGCAGCGCGTCAAGCTCGCGACCGAGCTCCAGCGCCGCAGCAACGGCCGATCGATCTACGTGCTCGACGAGCCCACGACCGGTCTGCACTTCGAAGACGTCTCGCTGCTGCTCAAGGTGCTCAACGGTCTCGTGGACAAGGGCAACACGGTCATCGTGATCGAGCACAATCTCGACGTGATCAAGAGCTCCGACTGGGTCATCGACCTCGGGCCCGAGGGCGGCGCGGGCGGCGGCACGATCGTCGCGACGGGCACCCCCGAGCAGGTCGCCAAGGTGCCCGAGAGCCACACGGGCGCGTTCCTCGCCGAGCTGCTCGAGACGGGTCGCACGGGCGCGCAGCGCAACACCGCGACGGACGCCGGAAGCGCCGAGCGGGAGCTCGTGGGCGCGGCGGGCTGAGCCGTGGCATCCCGAGAACGGATGTCGCAGCTTTCGTACCGACCGAAGGCCGGAGAAATCCCCACCAACCCGGGGGTCTACCGGTTTCGTGACGCCGACGGGCGCGTGCTGTACGTCGGCAAGGCGAAGAACCTGCGCGCGCGTCTGTCGAACTACTTCGCTCCGCTGCACTCGCTGCACGAGCGCACGCGCCGCATGGTCACGACGGCGGCGAGCGTGGAGTGGACGGTCGTGCCGAGCGACATCGACTCGCTGCAGCTGGAGTACATGTGGATCAAGGAGTTCGATCCGCCCTTCAACGTCCGCTACAAAGACGACAAGTCGTACCCCTTCATGGCGATCACCCTCGCCGACGAGGCGCCGCGGGTCATCGTCACGCGCAACCCGAAGATCCGGGGGGCGAAGTACTTCGGGCCGTACCCCAAGGTCTGGGCGGTGCACGACACCATCGACCTGATGATCAAGGTCTTCCCGATCCGCACGTGCAGCGACTCGTCGTACAAGAAGGCGATGGCATCCGGTCGACCGTGTTTCCCGGGCCAGATCGGTCGCTGCGGCGGCCCCTGCTCGATGAAGGTGACGATCGAGGAGCACCGCGCGATCGTCGATGACTTCGTCTCGTTCATGTCGGGCGGCGACCAGCGCTTCGCACGCGAGCTCACGGCCCGCATGAAAGAGGCCTCGGCGGCGATGGACTACGAGTCGGCCGCGCACTACCGCGACCGCCTGCAGGCCATCGACGCGGTGCTCGGCAAGAGCGCGCTCGTGCTGGCCTCCGACACGGATGCCGACCTCTTCGGCATCGCGGAGGACGAGCTCGCCGCGACCGTCCAGCACTTCGTCGTGCGCGGCGGGCGCGTGCGCGGTGTGCGGGCGACGACGATCGAGAAGGAGATCGACATCTCCGGCGCCGAGCTCGTCGATCAGGTGCTGCAGCGCACCTACGGCGACGCGGATGCCACCGACATCCCGCGTCAGGTGCTCGTTCCCGAGCTGCCCGACGACGCCGAACAGCTCGAGGACTGGCTGCGCGAGCGTCGCGGCCGGCCCGTGACGCTGCAGGTGGCCCAGCGCGGACGCAAGGCCGACCTGCTGAAGACCGCGACGCTCAACGCCCAGCAGGCCCTCATGCTGCACAAGACCCGCCGCACGAGCGACTACGTGGCGCGGTCGCAGGCCTTGACCGACCTGCAGGAGGCCCTCGGCATGACCGAGGCGCCCCTGCGCATCGAGTGCTTCGACATCTCGCACCTCGCGGGCACCAACGTCGTGGCATCCATGGTCGTCTTCGAAGACGGGCTCCCGCGCAAAGACCAGTACCGCTCGTTCGGGGTCGCCGAGACCACGGACGACACCGACTCGATGTACCAGGTGCTCACGCGGCGCCTCGCCTACCTCGACAGGCCCGACGAGATCGAGCCCGAGACGATGGGCGGAGCGATCGTCACCGCCCCCGACTCGGCGGAGGCGACGGCCGACGGCGAGGTCGTCACGGCGCGCAAGCGCCCGCGCTTCGCCTATCGCCCGCAGCTGCTCGTGGTCGACGGCGGTCAGCCGCAGGTCGCCGCGGCCGCCCGCGCCCTCGCCGACGCCGGTCACGAGGAGATCGCGCTGTGCGGCATCGCGAAGCGCCTCGAAGAGGTCTGGCTGCCGGGGGAGGAGTACCCCGTGATCCTGCCGCGCACCTCTGAGGCCCTGTACCTGCTGCAGCGCCTGCGCGACGAGGCCCACCGCTTCGCGATCGTGCATCAGCGCAAGCGCCGCAAGCGCGACATCACGAGCGTCCTCGCCGAGGTCCCCGGCCTGGGCGATTCGCGGATCAAGGCGCTGCTGCGGCATTTCGGCTCGGTGTCGGCGCTGAAGAACGCCACACCCGACGAGATCATGGAGCTCCCGGGCATCGGACCGACCCTCGCCGAGAACATCCACACCCATCTGGCTCGGTAGGCTGGAACGACACGACGGGAGGCGGTCACCCATGGAACCGGCACGAGACGAGCCAGGTGAGGTGCTGATCGTCACGGGCATGTCGGGCGCCGGGCGATCGACCGTCGCGAACTCGCTCGAAGACCTCGACTGGTATGTGGTCGACAATCTCCCCCCGCGCATGCTGCGGCCCCTGCTCGAGCTCACCGAACTCGCCGGCGGTGCCGTGCCCCGCGTGGCCGTGGTCGTCGACGTGCGCGGGCGCACGCTGTTCGGCGACCTCCCCGAGGCGATGCGCACCCTGCAGGCCGGTCGGCAGGTGCGCGTGGTGTTCCTCGACGCCTCCGACGCCGTGCTCGTGCGGCGCTTCGAGGCGGTCCGCCGCCCGCACCCCCTGCAGCACGACGGCACGATCCTCGACGGCATCCGGCGCGAGCGCGAGCGTCTGGCCCCGGTGCGCGAGGCCGCCGACGTGGTCATCGACACCTCGGCCCTCAACGTGCACCAGCTGTCGCTGCGCACCGTCGAGCTGTTCGGCGAAGAGGGCGCGGCGCGTCACACCGTCACCCTCATGAGCTTCGGGTTCAAGTACGGGTTGCCGCCCGACGTCGACCTGGTCGCCGACATGCGATTCCTGCCGAACCCGTTCTGGAACGACGAGCTGCGCCCGCTCACCGGTGAGGATCCCCGCGTGCGGGAATATGTGCTGGGCCAGCAGGGCGCCGAGGAGTTTCTGGGGTCGTACGCGGCGGCGCTGCGCCCCGTGCTCGAGGGATATCAACGCGAGAACAAGCGTCATTCCGTGGTGGCAGTGGGCTGCACGGGGGGTAAGCACAGATCGGTGGTGATGGCGCGCGAGCTCGCTGCACGTCTGGCCGATGTGCCCGGGGTGGCCGTGCGGGTGGCTCACCGCGACCTCGGTCGCGAGTAGGCTGTAACGTCGTCCCCGCCGCCCCCCACCCGAGGAGAACCGTGCCCCTGACCGCCGACGTGAAGGCCGAGCTCATCACCGTCCGTGACCCGCGCCCGACCGCGCGCGTCGCCGAGCTCACGGCCCTCCTGCGCTTCTCCGGGGGTCTGCACTCCATCGCCAACCGCGTCGCCGTGGAGGCCGAACTCGACTCCGACGTGCTCGCGCGCCGTGTCGCCCGCGACCTCATGGAGCTCTACGGCGTGCGCCCCGAGCTGCATCACGTGCAGGGCTCCGGCGGACGCACGGGCGGGCTGTTCGCGGTGCGGGTCATCGAAGCCGGCGAAACCCTCGCGCGCCAGACGGGTCTTCTCGACCAGCGCCGTCGCCCCGTGCGCGGCCTGCCGAACAAGCTCACGACCGGCTCGCGTTCCGATCTGAGCGCGATCTGGCGCGGCGCGTTCCTGGCCGCCGGAACCCTCAGCGACCCGGGCCGCTCCGCAGCTCTCGAGATCTCGTGCCCCTCGTCGGAGGCCGCGATGGCCCTCGTCGGCGCGGGCCACCGCATCGGCATCCCGGCCAAGGCCCGCGAGGTGCGCGGAGTGCCGCGCGTCGTCGTGCGCGACGGCGAGGCGATCCGCGGCGCGCTCTACGAGATGGGCGCACGTCGCACCGCGGGGGAGTGGGACCAGATGCGCCAGCGCCGCGAGGTCCGCGCGGGGGTCAACCGCCTCGTGAACTTCGACGACGCGAACCTGCGGCGTTCCGCCCAGGCGGCCGTCGCCGCGTGCGCCCGCGTCGAACGCGCGCTCGAGATCCTGGGCGACGAGGTTCCCCCGCACCTGCAGCAGGCGGGCGAGCTGCGCCTCGCCCACCGCGATGCGAGCCTCGACGAGCTCGGCCACCACGCCGACCCGCCCCTCACGAAGGACGCCGTCGCCGGTCGCATCCGCCGCCTGCTCGCGATGGCCGACAAGAAGGCCGAAGTCGACGGGATCCCGGGCACCGAGGCCGCCGTGCCCGTCGGCGCGGACGACTGACCCGGATCAGACCTGCCGAAGTCGACGGGATCCCGGGCACCGAGGCCGCCGTGCCCGTCGGCGCCGACGACGGAGAGAAGATCTCCCCGGATGCCGTGAGCTCACGGCATCGCGTTCGCGCTGACACCGGTTCCGCGGCATCCGCCCCCGATGGTCCTGCCGTCGTCAGGGTCTCGCGGCCTCCGGCCAGCCCTTCGCGACGCGCCCGGGCCGTCTACTCTCCGTCATTCGGGGAAGCAACCCTGGGGGTGCGGCGTTGACCGTCAATAGGATGAAGACGTCACCCTCGCTGCTCGATTCCTCGACCGTCGTCTCGGCACGTCGTCTCGGCAAGTCGTCTCGATACAGAGGTCTGGGGCAGCGCCCGATTCGGAAGTAGAGAACATGGCGAAGTACACGCTGCCCGAACTGCCCTACGACTACTCGGCGCTGGAGCCGCACATCAGCGCGACGATCATGGAGCTGCATCACAGCAAGCACCACCAGACCTACGTCAACGGCGCCAACACCACTCTCGACCTTCTCGCCGAAGCGCGCGAGAAGAACGATTTCGCCAACATCAACCGCCTGCAGAAGGACCTCGCGTTCAACCTCGGCGGCCACACGAACCACTCGATCTTCTGGACGAACCTCTCGCCCAACGGTGGCGACAAGCCCACCGGCGACCTCGAGTCGGCCATCGACGACCAGTTCGGTTCGTTCGACGCGTTCCGCGCGCAGTTCACCGCCGCCGCCCTCGGCGTGCAGGGTTCGGGCTGGGCGGGTCTGTTCTGGGACTCGATCGGCGAGAACCTCGTCATCCAGCAGTTCTTCGACCAGCAGGGCCAGATCGTCGCGGGCACCGTGCCGATCCTCCTGCTCGACGTCTGGGAGCACGCGTACTACCTCGACTACAAGAACGTGCGCGCCGACTACGTGAAGGCGTTCTGGAACATCGCCAACTGGGCCGACGCCCAGGACCGCTTCGCGGCCGCCCGAGAGAAGACCGCGGGTCTGCTGGTACTGTCGTAAACGGTGCGGCGTCCCGGTGGGGCACCCCACCGGGACGCCGTTGTCCGCCAGCGAACACCGCAATCACGCGCTTCTCGCGCACAACTGATTCAGGAGATATTCCGTGACCGTCAAGATCGGAATCAACGGCTTCGGCCGTATCGGACGCAACTACCTCCGCGCGGCTCTCGCGCAGGGTGCCGACCTCGAAATCGTGGCGGTGAACGACCTCACCGACAACAAGTCGCTGGCGCACCTCCTCAAGTACGACTCCGTCGGCGGCGTGCTGACCGAGGACGTCTCGTACACCGCTGACTCCATCACGGTCGGCGACAAGACCATCAAGGTCTTCGAAGAGCGCGACCCCGCCAACCTCCCCTGGGGCGAGCTGGGCGTCGACATCGTCATCGAGTCGACCGGTCGCTTCACCAAGGCCGAAGACGCCAAGAAGCACATCACCGGTGGTGCCAAGAAGGTCCTCATCTCGGCTCCCGCCACGGGCGACGACGCGACCATCGTCATGGGCGTCAACGAAGAGACCTACAACCCCGAGACCGACGTCATCATCTCGAACGCGTCGTGCACCACGAACTGCCTGGCGCCCCTCGCCCAGGTGTTCAACGAGGCCTTCGGCATCGAGCGCGGCTTCATGATGACCGCTCACGCCTACACCGCCGACCAGAACCTGCAGGACGGCCCGCACAGCGACCTCCGTCGCGCGCGCGGTGCGGCGATCAACATCGTCCCCGCCTCGACCGGTGCCGCCAAGGCCATCGGCCTGGTGCTGCCCGAGCTCAACGGCAAGCTCAGCGGCTCGTCGTACCGCGTTCCGGTTCCCACCGGCTCGATCGTCGACCTCACGATCGTCACGCCCACCGAGGGTCTGACCGTCGACCAGGTCAACGAGGTGTACAAGAAGGCCGCTGCCGAGGGTCGCCTCAACGGCATCCTGCAGTACACCGAAGACCCGATCGTCTCGAGCGACATCCAGGGCAACCCGCACTCGTCGATCTTCGACGCCGAGCTGACCAACGTCAGCGGCAACCTCGTCAAGGTCTCGTCGTGGTACGACAACGAGTGGGGCTACTCGAACCGTCTCGTCGACCTGACCGAGTACGTCGCCGAGCGTCTCTGACCCTCCATGGCTCTGCGCACCCTCGATTCGCTGGGGTCGCTGGCCGGCACGCGCGTCATCGTCCGTTGTGATCTCAACGTTCCTCTCAAGGACGGGATCATCACGGACGATGGCCGCGTGCGCGCGTCGCTGCCGACCCTCAACGCACTGATCAACGCCGGCGCGCGTGTGATCGTATGCTCGCACCTGGGCCGCCCCGACGGGGCCCCCGACCCGAAGTACTCCCTCGAGCCGGTCGCGCAGCGCCTGTCCGAGCTTCTCGGCCAGCCTGTCGCGTTCGCGCGCGACACGGTGGGCGAGTCGGCTCGGGATGCCGTCGCCTCGCTCGAGAACGGTGAGGTCGCCGTCATCGAGAACCTCCGCTTCAACGCGGGGGAGACCTCGAAGGACGAGTCCGAGCGTCAGGCCTTCGCCCGTGAGCTCGCCGGTCTCGGCGACGCCCTCGTGTCGGACGGCTTCGGTGTCGTGCACCGCAAGCAGGCGAGCGTCTACGACCTCGCCCAGCTCGTGCCCTCGGCCGCCGGTCTTCTCATCCAGAAGGAACTCGAGGTCCTCGACCGTCTCACCGAGAACCCCGAGCGCCCCTACACGGTCGTTCTCGGCGGCTCGAAGGTCAGCGACAAGTTGGGCGTCATCGAACACCTGCTGCCGCGCGTGGACAAGCTCCTCGTCGGTGGCGGCATGATGTTCACTTTCCTCGTCGCCGAAGGGCACAAGGTCGGCGCGAGCCTGCTCGAGCAGGACCAGATCGACACCGTGAAGGGCTACATCGCTTCGGCGAAGGAGCGCGGCGTCGAGATCGTGCTGCCGGTGGACGCCGTCGTCGCAGCCTCGTTCTCGGCGGACGCCGACCACGTGGTCGCCGACGCGGACGCCCTCGAAGACACCGCTTTCGGTGCGTCCGGTCTCGGCCTCGACATCGGACCCCGCACGGCGGAGATCTTCGCCGAGGCCGTGCGCGGCTCGCGGACCGTCTTCTGGAACGGCCCGATGGGCGTGTTCGAGATGAAGGCGTTCGAAGCCGGCACTAAGACCATCGCCCAGGCGCTCACCGAGGTCGACGGCCTCAGCGTCGTCGGCGGCGGAGACTCCGCGGCGGCCGTGCGTCAGCTCGGCTTCGCCGACGAGGCGTTCGGTCACATCTCCACGGGTGGCGGCGCCAGCCTGGAGTTCCTCGAAGGTAAGAAGCTCCCCGGACTGGAGGTCCTCGGATGGCAGTGACCAGAACCCCCCTCATCGCCGGCAACTGGAAGATGAACCTCGACCACCTGCAGGCGGTCGCGTTCGTCCAGAAGCTGCATTGGACGCTGAAGGAAGCCAAGCACGAGAACGGCAGTGTCGAGGTCGCGGTGTTCCCGCCCTACACCGACCTGCGCACCGTGCAGACGCTGCTCGACGCCGACAAGATCGAGTTCGCCCTCGGCGGTCAGGACCTCTCGGCCCACGACTCCGGCGCGTACACCGGTGAGATCTCCGGCCAGTTCCTGGCCAAGCTCGACGCGAAGTACGTGATCATCGGGCACTCCGAGCGTCGCCAGTTCCACCACGAGACCGACGACGTCATCGCGGCGAAGACCCAGGCGGCCCTCCGCCACGGTCTCGTCCCGGTGATCTGCGTCGGTGAGACCTCGGAAGACCTCGAGAAGTTCGGCGCGAGCGCCGTTCCCGTGGGTCAGCTCGAGGTCGCTCTCGAGGGCGTGTCCTCCGACGCCGACATCGTCGTGGCGTACGAGCCGGTCTGGGCCATCGGCTCGGGTCAGGCCGCGACGCCCGATCAGGCCCAGGAGGTCTGCGCGAAGCTCCGCGCGGTCGTCGCCGACAAGCTCGGTGCGGATGCCGCAGCGCGCACCCGCGTGCTCTACGGCGGATCGGTGAAGTCGGGCAACATCGCCGGCTTCATGCGCGAGCCCGATGTCGACGGTGCCCTGGTGGGTGGCGCGAGCCTCGTCGTCGACGAGTTCGCGGCGATCATCCGCTTCCAGAAGCACGTCGGCGTCTGACGCCTTCTCCCGGGTGCCCGCGGCTCACCGCCGCGGGCATCCGTGCGTCTGAGACGCGTCCCCGTATACTTGACGCTTGTGCGGTCGACTGGCCGCTCGCGAAAGGCTTTCGACAGTGCAGATTCTCGAGTTCGTCCTGCAGGTGCTCCTGGGCATCACCAGCCTCCTGCTGACCCTGCTCATCCTGCTTCACAAGGGTCGCGGTGGCGGTCTGTCCGACATGTTCGGCGGCGGCATGAGCTCCGCCCTCGGTTCGTCGGGCCTGGCTGAACGCAACCTCAACCGATTCACGATCGTGCTGGCGCTGGTGTGGTTCGTCACCATCGTCGGTCTCGGTCTCCTCACCAAATTCGCGGAGATCTGACATGGCCACTGGCGGCAATGCCATCCGTGGCTCGCGCGTCGGCGCGGGCCCCATGGGCGAGCAGGATCACGGCTTCCACGCGGATCGCGTGGCCGTGTCGTACTGGGACGCCCTCGGCAACGAGACGGTGCGCTACTTCGCCGCCGGCATTCCCGACGATGAGATCCCCGAGACGATCGACTCCCCGCACTCCGGCCTTCCCGCCGGGCGCGACAAGGCCAACCCGCCGGCGCTCGCCAAGGCGGAGCCCTACAAGACGCACCTCGCGTACGTGAAGGAGCGCCGCTCCGACGAAGAGGCGGCCTCGCTCCTCGACGACGCGCTGCAGCAACTGCGCGACCGTCGCGGACAGTGACCCGACGCGCCTGATCTCACAGAAGGGCCGGATGCCATGGCATCCGGCCCTTCTGCTTTCTCGGCGTCCGGCGAGCAGACGCCCTCGTGCACGGCATCCGCTCAGCGGACGGGGGAATCCGTGACGATCCTGGTCCACGGTCCGTCGGGCACGTCGGCGTCGTCGACGAAGGCCCAGTCGACCGTGTCGTCGTCGCCGTCGAGCTCCGCGAAGCCGAGGCAGCCGTTCAGAGCGGGCGACACGTCGAGGCCCGCGCCGTTGTAGCGGGCGTTCGCGGGGCGCCGGTCGTCGGCGCCGAAGACGTAGGCGGCGTCTCGGTACTCGCCGGGGCCGGCGTCTTCGATCTGGCCGTAGCAGGTGCGGTCGCCCTTGCGCAGGACCACCCAGCGATTCTTCATCAGGCTCTGCGTCGGATCGTCGGCGATGGCCGCGTACTGCCCGCTGCCCGCCCACGGGACCACCTCTCCCCGGGTCGCGAAGCCCTCGTCGTCGTTGACGTCGTCGAAGGGCAGGTCGAGGTAGAACGGGTTCTCGCGCGGTGTCATGCGCGTGGGGAAGTAGTCGTCGGCCGCGGTGCGGGCCTCGGTGCGGCACGAGTCACCGTCGACGACGCCGTCGCATCCGCCGTACGACCCCAGCCAGTCGGAGTCGTAGGTCGAGATGCGCTGGCTGCCATCGGAGGCGTTCGGGTCGAAGACCTCACCTACCCAGAACGTCGTCGAGACGATGTCGGTGTGCCAGGGGTATCCCGTCTGCGGACGGTCGGGCTGCGCGGGGGCGCACGCCGTCACGCCGACGACGGCGAGCACCGCCAGGGCGACCGCCGTGGCGGGGCGGTGCCGGCGCGGCATCCGGGATCGTCGTCCCACCCCGCCGACGGCGGCGACCACCGCGGGGGTGATCGCCGCCGTCCGGCGAGGGGGTCGCGTCATCCGCTGAGGTCGCTCTCGGTCGGGTGCACGGTCTCGATCGGGCCCTGCGGGGTGCCCGGAGTGGTCTTCGCGAGCGGAGCGGTCTTCGTCAGGGCGGTCACCGGCGGAGCACTCGCGCTGTCGTACAGACCGAGGTCGTCGGTGCGCAGCGTTCCGTTGCCGAAGATGTTCAGGGCGAAGCTGATGCCGTTGTAGCCGGCGGGGATCGCCGCGGTCGTCCAGTCGGCCTCGGTCCACGCCGTCGCCGAGGCGAACCAGGGGCTCGAGGTCCAGTACGACCACGTGCCCGTCGTCGAACGCAGATAGACCGCGAACTGCGTCGGTCCGCTGGCTTGATACCACTCGCGCAGCGCGTAGGTGCGCCCCGGTGTCACCGTCGGCGAACACTGGCCGAGATCGAACTGCGGCAGGAGTTTCGCGTCGCCGTCGACGTAGTCGCTCATCGTGATCCCGCTGGCGATGTTGCCCGTGTGCGCGGGGGAGCCGGTGCTAAAGTCGGCGGTGTTGCTGCCGTAGCCCCCGCGCATCCAGCAGTCGGGGGCGCCGGTCTCCATGCTCGGGTTGACGATGCCGTTGGTCGATCCGGTCGCCGCCGGCACGGAGGGGCCGTTCACGACGGGCTTCGTGGTGCCTCCGACGACGCTGCCGATGGTCTTGACGACGGTGCCCGCCGCCTGCCGGGTCTTGAGCCACGACAGGAACTGGCTGAACACCGAGGTGGAGATCGCCAGATCGTCGCACGCGTCGTCGCAGACGTGATGGAACGTGTACTGCACCCATCCGCCGCCGTTCTTCTCGGCGTTCGTCACGCCCTGTTGCAGGTCGGCGAGCGTCCACGTCGAGTCGACCTGGTCGAGAGCGGCGAGGGCGTAGGGATCGGCGGGCGGGATGCTCTCGGCGTACCCGCAGTCGGAGCAGCCGAAGCGGCTCTTGATGTCGCCCAGCAGGCGGCCGCTGTTGTATCCGCACGCCGCGACGGCCTTCTCGACGTCGGCGTTCGCGTCGGCGAAGGGATAGGCGAAACTGCGGACGTTGAAGCCCCACGAGGTGAGGTTCTTGCGATCCTGGCAGATCTGGCGCGTGGCCTCGTCGAGGCTGACCGCGGTCAGATCGGCGTGGTTGACGGTGTGCCCGCCGATCTCCATGCCGGCGTTCTTGAGGTTCGTCAGGTCGGTGCGGGTCATGTAGGTCGACGCGCCGATGTAGCCGGAGGGGATGTAGAAGGTCGCCTTCATGCCGTTGGCCTGGAGCGCGGGCAGCGCTTTCAGCTGATCGGCGTTGCCGTCGTCGAACGTGAGGCTGACGACGGTGCGGGTGGCCGCCTCGGCGGGGGCGGGGGCGAGCGCGACGGAGCCCGCCACCGCCACCCCGAGGGTCGCGAGCACCGCGAGGGCGCGCACCCACGGTCGGCGTGGAGACGTGGGTGGGCGCCGCCGGGCGATACGGAGGTCTCGTCGGGTCATGGAGGACTGCCTTTCGTGCGGGGCGAGGTGGGGGGAGGAAAGCTCAGGACACCGTCACCGACTTGGCCAGGTTGCGGGGCTTGTCGACGTCGCGATGCAGGCGCAGGGCGAGCTCTCGGGCGAACATCTGCAGGGGCACGACGGTCTCGAGCGGCCCCCACGACGGCCCGGTGCGGGGGAGGTGGAGGGGGAGTCCGCCCACGCGGAGGATGCGTTCACCGAGCCGGATGACGCGGCCCCCGCGTGCGGTCACCTCGGCGATGTCGACCTCGAGGCGCGGGTCGCCGTCGTCGACGACGAACACCGGAGTGCCGGCATCCACCAGGGCCAACGGCCCGTGCTTGAGCTCACCCGCCGGCTGGTGCTCGGCCCAGCGGTACGACAGTTCCTTCAGCTTGAGCGCGCCCTCCGCGGCGTAGACGAGTCCGGCGCCGCGGCCGAGGAAGAGGAAGCCCGACGCCCGGGCGAACTCGGCCGCGAGGGTCGCGGCAGGGCCCCGCCACGTGTCGCGCGCCGTCGACAGCGCCTCGGGGGTCGCGGTGAGGGCACGGACGTCGGCGTCGAGCAGGGTGGCATCCGCCCGATGCGAGACGGTCAGCCCCGACAGCGCGACGCAGACACCCGTGAGCACCTGCGCGACGAAGGTCTTCGTCGCCGCGACCCCGATCTCGGGACCGGCGAGGCAGTCGATCACGGCGTCGGCGCGCCGGGCGAGGGACGACGAGGGGTTGTTGGTGAGGGCCAGCACCGTGCCGTGCTCGGCAGGAAGCCCTTGCAGGGCCCGCAGCACGTCGGCGGTCTCTCCGGACTGACTGATGGCGATCACCAGCGTGCGGGGCTCCCACACCTCGTGCGCGGCCTCGCTGGCGACGAGGGCGCGCGTGGGCAGACCGCCGACGCGCGAGAAGACGCCCGCGATCGCGCGCCCCGCGTGCAGCGAGGTGCCGCAGCCGATGATGGCGACGCGGTCGATCTCGTCGAGGGGCGGCAGGCCGAGCCCGCGCCACAGCAGTCCGTCGGTGATCGCGGGGGCGAGGGCGTCGACCACGCGCTGGGCGACCAGCGGCTGCTCGTCGATCTCGTTGCCCATGTGGTCGCGGTGACGCCCCTTGGTCGACAGCAGGGCCGTCTTCGGCACGGGCCAGAGGCCCCGCGGACGACAGCTGCCGCCCGCGCGATGCCACCGCATGCCCTCGGCCGACACCTCGACGACGTCGTCGTCTTCGAGCACGCGGAAGGCCGACACGACCGGCGTGATCGCCCCGACGTCGCTCGCGAAGTACGCGCCCTCGTCGCCCTCGGCGAACACGAGGGGAGAGCCGTGCGCGGTCGCGGCCAGAGCGCCCGTGCGGGTGTCGAGGGCGACGACGGCCCACGTTCCCTCGAGACGCGTGACCGCGTCGGCGAGCGCGTCGCCGAGGCCGACACCCGGGCGGTGGGCCTGCTCGACGAGGTGCACGATGACCTCGCTGTCGACCTCGCTGGCGAAGCGGTGCCCCGCCGCGATCAGGTGGGCCCGCAGCACGTCGGCGTTCTCGACGATGCCGTTGTGCACGATGAACAGCTGCCCGCCGCAGTCCTCGATCGGATGGGCGTTCGACTCGGTCACCCCACCGTGCGTGGCCCAGCGGGTGTGGCCGATCGCCGCGGTCGTGGCATCCGCCGCCCTCTCGCCCACTGGCTCCGCGAGCGCCGCGACGCCGTCGAGCGTGCGCAGGTGCACGCGGGTCCCGTCGGGGTGACGTGCGGCGACGCCGGCCGAGTCGTAGCCGCGATACTCGAGCCGCTCGAGAGCAGCGCGCGCCCGCGACGCGGCGGCGGACGGGCCGCGGTACGCGGTGATGCCGCACATCAGACCACGCCCCGGAACGTCCCGGCGCCGGCCAGGGGCATGGCATCCGACCCCAGCCTCTCGCGGGCGAGCAGATCGGCGGCGACGCGCATGATCGTCGAGGTGAGGGAGGTGTGCGGCTCGTAGCCCACCAGGTCGTGGGCCTTGGTGTTGTCGGGCACCCGCCGGCGCATGTCTTCGAACCCGGCGGCGTAGGCCTGCTCGTAGGGCACGAGCGCGATCTCGCTGCGACTGTCGAGGGTTTCGATGATCTCGCGCGCCAGATCGAGGATCGAGATCTCGCGCGCCCCGCCGAGGTTGTAGGCCTGCCCACGCGCCCGCGGGTCGCGCTCGATCTGCACCATCGCAGGGACGACGTCTTCGACGGCCGAGAAGCACCGCGTCTGCAGGCCGTCGCCGAACACCGTCAGCGGGTGCCCGCGCAGCGCCTGGCCCACGAGGTTGGGCAGCACCATGCCGTAGCGCCCGGTCTGGCGCGGACCGACGGTGTTGAACAGGCGCACGATCGCGACGTCGAGACCCTCCTGGTCGCAGTACGCCTTCGCGAACGCCTCGTCGATGCCCTTGGCTCCGGCATAGGTCCAGCGCGACAGCAGCGGGTCGCCGAGGATGCGGTCGGAGTCCTCGCGCAGTCGGTCGGCGGTGTTCTTGCCGTAGACCTCGCTCGTGGACACCAGAAGGACCGAGGCCTGATGCTCGATCGCGGCGGTCAGCACGTTCTCGGTGCCGTGGATGTTGATGCGCAGGCCCCGCAACGGCTGCTCGACGATGAGCTTGACGCCCACCGCAGCGGCCAGGTGGAACACGCGATCGCAGCCGCGGATGGCGGTGTCGACGGTCTTGGCGTTGAGGATCGAGCCGTGGATCATCTCGAGCCGCGGGTCGTGGGCCACCCCCGCGAGGTTGCGCGCCGACCCAGTGGACAGGTCGTCGAGCACGACGACCTCGTCGCCGCGATCGAGCAGGTGTTCGACGAGGTGGCTGCCGACGAAGCCGGCGCCGCCGGTGACGAGTGTCTTCATGTGCGATCCTCCGGATGCGGGGTAGACCGGAACGCCGCTCACAGGAGCACCCGCCCGGCGATGTCGGAGCTGCGGTAAGTGCCGTCGACGACGACCGCGTCGCCGTCGAGCCACGCCAGGTCGGCGTCGTGGTGGCGGGTGTGCACGAGCACGATGTCGGGGTGGAACGCCGCCGGATCGGGCAGCGAGTCGCGCTCGCGACCGGAATCGAGGTGGATGTGCGGGGCGTGCGTGTCGACGTACTGCACCTCGGCGCCGACGTCGATGAGGTGGTCGATGATCTCGAGGGCGGGGGACTCGCGCAGGTCGGCGACGTCGGGCTTGTAGGTGACGCCGACGACGAGCACGCGGGCGCCGAGCGTGCCCTTGCCGGCGCGACCCAGCACGTCGCGGATGCGGTCGACCACCCGGCGCGGGCGTGCGGCGATGCGCGTCATCGCCTCGGTGATGACCCCCGCGTCGACGTGCAGCGCCTTGAGCTGCCAGAGCAGGTAGTGCGGATCGCACGGGATGCAGTGCCCGCCGACCCCGGGACCGGGGTAGAACGCCATGAAGCCGTAGGGCTTGGTGCTCGCGGCCTCGATCACCTCGGTGACGGGCACGTCGAGTGCTCCGCAGATGTCGGCGAACTCGTTGGCGAGGGCGATGTTGACGGCGCGGAAGGTGTTCTCGAGCAGCTTCGTCATCTCGGCGGTGGCCAGGCTCGACACCCGGTGCACCCGCGCGGCGTAGCGGGCGAGCAGGCGCGCGCCCTCCTCCTCGCACTGCGGGGTGGCGCCGCCCACGACGCGGGGGACGACCTCTTGCGCGAAGCCGATGTTGCCGGGGTCGATGCGCTCGGCGCTGAAGGTGACGAACACGTCGCGGCCGATCTCGAACCCGCGCTCGCGCAGGGGAGCCTCGACGAGGTCGTGCGTGCAGCCGACGTAGGTGGTCGAGGTGAGCATGACGAGCTGACCGGGGCGGGCGGCGGCGACGACGGTGGCGCATGCCGCCCGCAGCGGGGCGAGGTCGGGGACCTGCTGGTGGTCGACCGGAGTCGGTACGCACACGATGATGGCGGCGGCCCGCGAGAGCTCGGCCGTGTCGCTGGTGAGGCGGAACGCCGCGGGCGTCCGTAGCGCCGTGTCGAGGCGTTCGCGGTCGGTGTCGATGAGGTCGGCGCCGCGCGCGGCGATGGTGCGCAGCCGGCGGGGCGAGACGTCGAGCGCCAGGACCCGCGAGCCGCTGGCGTGGTAGGCCAGGGCCGTCGGGAGTCCGACGTAGCCGAGCCCCACGATCGCGACGTCGAAGTCGAACGCCGGCGAGGGCGGGGTGAGCGGGGCGGTGTCGTGAGTACGCGGCTGAGACGGGGCGAGTTCGTCAGCGCGGACGTCGATCGTGGACATCTTCATCCTCCAACAGCGGGTCCGAGAGGACGGCGGGGGAAATGCGGCGCCCCCTCGGACGAATCGGGTGGTGCGTCAGCTGGCGAGGTGGTATCGGAGCTGATCCGCGGTTCACAGTGCTGCGCCGGGCACGGGCGGGTCAAGGAACCCGGGGCGATCATGCGGGGTCCCGCGGACCGCAACCGGATATGCGGGAAACCGCAACAGCGACTGCGGGCCGACGCGGTCGCAGCGGGGCCCTGCTCGCGTACGGTCGGGCTCGACACGGCATCCGCTCGCTCGTCTCGTACACGCGATCCGGATGCCGCCGCCGCCCCGCGACCCGAAACCGCGACCCGAAACCCTCGCCCCGAAGACCCGAAGAGGTGGGATGCCATGACCTCCGCTCTCGTCGTGCTCGTCGCCGTCTGCACGGTGGGCGTGTCCACGCTCGTCTGGGGCCTGGCGGCACTCTGCCGGCTCGTCGCCGAGCGTCGGCCCGCCGCGAGCCTGCTGGCGCCGTCGATGTACTACCGCCCCGCCGACGTCGCCGTGCTCATCGCCGCGCACAACGAGGAACTCGTCATCGCCGACGCCGTGCTCGCGGCCCGTCGACTGGTGCCGGAGGGGAACGTCTTCGTCGTCTCCGACGGCTCGAGCGATGCCACCGTCGCCCGCGCGCGCGACGCGGGGGCCGTGGCGTGGGACTTGCGGCCCAACCGCGGCAAGGCCGGGGCGATCCGCGCCGGACTCAAGCACTTCCGCATCGCCGAGCGCTTCGCCCTGCTGCTGCTGCTCGACGCCGACTCCCGCCCACGCCCCGACTACCTGCGCACGGCCCTGCCGCAGTTCACCGACGACGGCGTCGTGGCCGTCGCGGGGCGGGCGACGACGTCGACGGAGGCCCCTGCCACGCGCATGGGGCGCTTCCTCACCGCGTACCGCGAGCGCACCTACGTGTGCACGCAGTACCTGCACAAGTTCGGCCAAGCGGCGCAGGGGGCGGATGCCGTGGCGATCGTGCCCGGCTTCGCGAGCCTGTACCGCACGGATGTGCTCGACCGCATCGACATCGACGCGCCCGGGTTGTCGATCGAGGACTTCAACATGACCTTCGAGGTGCACGCCAAGAAGCTCGGACGCATCGCCTTCCACCCGGAGTGCGCGATCGCCGAGACCCAGGATCCCGGCGTGCTGCGCGACTATTCATCGCAGGTGCGGCGGTGGAGCCTCGGCTTCTGGCAGACGGTGCGCCGGCACGGTCCTCACCGCGGGGTCTTCTGGGCTTCGGTCGGTCTCTTCGCCCTCGAGACGGTCGTGTCGAGTCTCGTACTCGTGGCCGTGCTGCCGGTGCTGCTCGTCGCGACCGCGGCGGCGCTGGTGGGCGCGCTCGGTAGCGGGGAAGTCGCCGCCACGGCCGCCGAGGTCGCCGCCGTGCTGCCGGTGGGACCGCTGCTGCTGGGGTTCCTGCTCGTCGACCTCACGATGAGCGCCTTCGTCTGCCTGGTGTCGGGAACGCGGCCGCGCGTGGCGATGCTGCTGTACCCGCTCATGCGGGTCTGGGACGCGGCCCTGTGCCTGCGCGCGCTCACCGCGGCGCTCGGGCGACCTTCCGACGGTCGCTGGCGCAGTCCCGACCGACGCCCCGCCGCGGTCCCGGCGGCGACGGCGCGGCTCGCGCTCCGCGCAGATGCGCGATCGGCTGCACACGCGAGGTGATTCCGAGCCGTGCAGGTGCGGTGATTCCCGCATGCGGGAGCCAGCGCTCAGCCCGACGCTCCGTCCACGCGCGCGACCGCCCGTGCGTGCACGCGAGGTGACCTCGAGGGTGCAGAACCTCCCGCTCAGCCCACCGCGCCGTGCAAGTGCGCGATCAGCTGCACGCGCGAGGTGATCCCGAGCTTGCGGTAGATCCCGGTCAGGCGCAGTTCGACGGTGCGCAGCGAGATGTACAGGGCTGCGGCGATCTCGCGATTGCGCAGGCCGCGCTCCACGAGAGCGACGATGTCCTGTTCGTTCGGCGAGAGCGCGCCGGTGTCGAGCGACCCCTCGGACGCCGGGGTGAGGGCGCGGATCGCGCCCGTGGGGTCGTCGGGCAGGCAGCGCAGCCGCGCGAGACGCAGGTTCTCGCGCTCGAAGGGGGCGTCGTCGGGCCGGAAGAGGGCGGCGACCTCGGAGAACGCGGCGGCCCCCTCGTGCGCCGAGCGGCACACGGCGCGGGCGCGGGCGAGCGCGAGCTGCGTCCACCGCCGGGGAGAGGCGGCGGCGAGCCGCTCGAGGCGGTCGAGTTCGTGCAGGGCCTCGGCGCGGCGTCCGGCGAGCCACAGGGCCTCGACGAGATCGGCGGCGATGCGCATGACGGCGGGGTCGGCGTCGGGGGCCGTCGCCTGCGCGGTGCGGAGCTGGTCGACGGCATCCGCGGGTCGTCCCTCTCGGAGGGCGAGCAGTCCGTCGATGGCGCAGAACCACGGCAGCAGCGCCGTCGCGCGCTCGCGACGCGCACGCTCGCGTCCCTGGCGGACGAGCTCGGCGGTACGCGAGGGTGGAGTCTCCAGCAGCGCCGCCGCGGCGAGGATGAGCGTGCTCGCCGCGTCGGGCCGACGACCGGGCAGCCATTCGTGCTGCCAGGCCGTGACCGCCTCGCGCGCGGCGGTCGGGTCGCCGGCGCGCACCTCGGCGGTGACCAGCTGACGCAGGAGGTGCTCGCGCCACAGCGGAGCGAGCCGCGGCCGGCGGTCGAGCTGGGCGCGGATCGTCTGTCGCGCCGACGCGTAATCCTCGCGCAGCAGCTGCACGCCGGCGGTGAGGATCGCCTCGTCGGCGGGGGATTCGCCCGCCTCGATGAGGTGCACGGGGGACACCTCCGGGCAGTGGCCGCCCAACTCGCGCGTCATGTGCGCCAGCAGCGCCGTGCGGGTGGAGGCGACGCCGATCTCCACGGCGGTCGAGATGCGCTCGGCGGCCAGGTGCACCTCTCCGCGGTGCAGGTGCAGGGCCGCGCTCTCGCAGAGGAGTCTCTCGGATGCCGCGGCCTCGGCGCCGACGCCGGGTGCGACGTGCGTCAGGACGCTGTCGTCGACGACGTGGTCGACCACCGAGAGCGCGCGCAGCCGCGCCATCGCCCCGCGGGCGCGCGTGTCGGGGTCTGAACTCGCCCCGGCGCGGCGCAGGTAGTGCTGGCCCAGCTCGTCGTGCCCGCCGAACACGAGGGCCTCGCCGAGGTCGACGAGACGCCTCGAACGCAGGGCCTCGTCGATGTCACCGGCCAGCGCCCGCTCGGCGAACTCGACGGCCGCCATCGCCTCGCCCTCGTGGGCCAGCAGGACGGCTCCCGCGAGGAGGGGCTCGCGGTCGGCGTGCGGCTCGAGGAAGCTGCCGTGCCACCCGCGGATGGCGGGGTACGCCCCCGCGTGGTCGTCGGCTGCGCGCGCGTGCAGGCGCCGCCGGTCGTCGGCTCCGAGGCCGGCGTGGCGGCGCAGGCGGCGCGCCGGGTCGGCGATGCGGGCGAGCTGGCCGCGGACGACGACGAGTCCCTCCTCCACGAGGTCGTCGACGTCAGCGCCGCTCTCACGCGCTGCGCGCCGCAGACGATCGGTGCCGTACACCGGTCCGACCGCGAGCAGGTCGAGAAGCTCGCCCCACCGCGGATCCAACGCCCGGACCTCGCGCCGCTGCCGGCGGCTGGGGGCCTGATCGCGCAGGCGCAGCGGCACGTTCAGCGGCTCGTCGCCGGTCGCCTCCGCGGCGCTCAGGCGGAGTCCCGCGAGCACGCCCGGATCACCCGCCGACAGCTCGGCGACGATGCGCAGCACGGCGGGTGCCGAGGCGTCGCCGAGAGCGGAGCGGGCGAGATCCACCGATTCGTCGAACGACAGCCGACGGACGCGCGTCTGCATCATGCCCGCGAAGTCGTGGCGCTCCTCCAGGGTCCCGCTCGTGGCCAGCACGCTCACGCCCGTGCCGCGGAGGCGCCCGAACACGTACGACAGCACCGTGATGCTCGCGCTGTCCATGTCGTCGAGGTCGTCGATCACCACGACGCACGCTCCGCCGCGCACGAGGTGCAGGGTGCGGCTGACTTCCTCGGCGATGAGGTGCTCGGGCCAGTCGCGACCGCGAGCCAGCACGCCGTCGACAGCCGCCCGGCGTCCGTCGTCGAGGGCGGCGGCCACCGCGGTGAGGCCCGACAGCGGCCACATGCGCTCGTTCGGGCTGACGGTAACCAGCACGGCCCCGTGTCGAGCGGCGAGCTCACGTGCCAGGGCCGTCTTGCCCGACCCGCTCTCGCCGACGAACAGGCCCGCGGATCCACTGCCCGACCCGACCAGGTCCGACGCGACCCGTACTTCTCGCTCACGTCCAACAAATGGCATCCGAACGCTCCTCGCGCGAATCAGGATGCCCCCCACCCGAATCGTACGAGCACGGGCCGCCCACGACAAGAGACGTCAGCCGCGAGTACACCGAGCAAGAAGCAGAGACCGGATGCCATGGCATCCGGTCTCTGCAGAAGGGTCGAGGCTCAGTACTCGCGGTCGATGAGCTGCGGGGGCACCTGATCGGCGGCGACCTCGTCGACGAAGAACGCCGTGCGTCGGCGGCCCTTCGCCCCGGCGGCCGGGACGCTCTGGTAGCTCGCGCCCGCGAGGGCGAGACCGAGGGCGGCGGCCTTGTCGGCTCCCGCCACGACCATCCAGACGCGCTTCGACGAGTTGATGACCGGCCGCGTCAGCGAGACGCGGTCGCTCGGCGGCTTGGGGGAGTTGCGCACCGGCACGGTTGCGCGGTCGGTGACCGAGATCTCCGGCCGGTCGGGGAACAGCGACGCGATGTGCGCATCGGGACCCACGCCCAGGAAGCAGATGTCGAACGACGGCCAGGGGCCGGTCTCGCTGCGGTCCGAGGGGGCGAACTGCGCGAGCTCGTCGGCGTAGGCGATCGCGGCGGCATCGAGGTCGAGCCCGTCGTCGGTCGAGGCGACGACGTGGATGTTCTCGGCCGGGATGTCGAGGTGGTCGAGGAACGCCTCGCGGGCCTGCTTCTCGTTGCGGTCGTCGGAGTCGCGCGGCACGAACCGCTCGTCACCGAACCAGAAGTGCACGAGCGACCAGTCGATCTCGCCGACCCGCTCGTCCTTCGCCGCGGTGTGCAGCACGGCTCCGCCCATCGTGCCGCCGGTGAGGCAGACGTGCATGCGCTTGCCTTCGGCGACGCGCTTGACGACGCGGTTCATGAACCGCGTCGCGACGTACGATGCCAGGGCGTCGGCGTCCGCCTTGATGATGACCTGCTTGACGGCGCCGTTCTCGGTCACGATGCACTCCGCTCGCTCGCGGCGAGGAGCAGGTCGTGACCCTCGGTGATGACCCGCCCGTACAGCAGGTCGGGGTCGAGGCGGCGCAGTTCTTCGGCGAGGCACTCGCGCAGCGTGCGGCGCGGGAACGCCAGATCGTGCGTGGGCTGACCGGGCTGCGTGAGCACCGCGACACCGGACTCGGGCCGCTCGAGGAGCGTGTCGCCGCTCGGACGGGTGAGGCGCACCGACTTGATGCCGCTGGCCCACTCGTCGGCGGGCAGGTAGGCGTAGTCGACGGGCGCGTCGAGCTTCATGCCGAGCCAGGCCGCCAGCAGGGCGGTCGACGGGGAATCCGCCGCACCGCGCACCTCGATCGCGGTGACCGGCTCGAACGGCGGCTGGTCGAGGACCGCGGCCAGCTGTTCGCGCCAGCGCGTCACGCGGGTCCACGAGAAGTCGGTGTCGCCGGGCGCGTAGTGCTCGCCGAGCTGCGCGACCCACGCCGCCGGATCGGCCTGCGACGAGGCATCCGTGATGCGACGCTGCGCGATGCGACCGATCGCGGAGGTCGACGGGGTCTCGGGAGCCTCGGCGGGCCACCACGCCACGACGGGGGCGTCGGGCAGGAGGAGTCCGGTCACGAGGCTCTCGGCATTCGATCCCGCGGGGCCGTGCGCGCGCAGCACCACGACCTCGCTCGCGCCGGCGTCGCCGCCCACGCGGATCTGCGCGTCGAGACGCGGCTCCTCGTCGCTGTCGCCGAGGGAGACCGCGATCACCCGCATGGGGTGCTCGCGCGAGGCGTCGTTCGCGGCGGCGATGACCTCTTCTTCAGCGCCGTGGTGCGTGACGATGATGAGCGTCAGCACGCGACCGAGGGCGACGGCGCCGCCCTCTTCGCGCACGCTGACGAGACTCTTCGAGATCGCGCTGACGGTGGTGTCGGGCAGATCGATGATCACGGGCGCCTCCAGGTGCGGCCGTCGCGGGCGAGGAGTTCGTCGGCGGATGCCGGCCCCCACGACCCGGGCGAATACTGTTCGAGCGGACCGCCCTGAGCGGCCCAGAACTCCTCGATGGGATCGAGGATCTTCCAGCTGAGCTCGACCTCCTCGTGACGCGGGAACAGCGGCGGGTCGCCGAGCAGCACGTCGAGGATGAGGCGCTCATAGGCCTCGGGGCTCGCCTCGGTGAAGGCGTGCCCGTAGCCGAAGTCCATGGTGACGTCGCGCACCTGCGTGCCGTCGCCGGGGACCTTCGAGCCGAAGCGGATCGTGACGCCCTCGTCGGGCTGCACGCGGATGACCAGGGCGTTCTGACCGAGCTCCTGCGTCTGGCTGTGCGAGAACAGCTGCTGGGGAGCGCGCTTGAACACCACGGCGACCTCGGTCACGCGTCGTCCGAGCCGCTTTCCGCTGCGCACGTAGAACGGAACGCCCGACCAGCGGCGCGTGTTGATCTCGAGCTTGATGGCCGCGTACGTCTCGGTGACCGAGTCGGGGTTCATCCCGTCGTCTTCGAGGAAGCCGAGCACCTTCTCTCCGCCCTGCCATCCGCCGGCGTACTGCCCGCGGGCGGTGGCCTCGGCGAGGTTCTCGGGCAGGCGCACCGCCGCGAGGACCTTTTCCTTCTCGGCGCGCAGGTCGGCGGCGTTGAAGCTGATCGGCTCCTCCATCGCGGTCAACGCGAGCAGCTGCAGGAGGTGGTTCTGGATGACGTCGCGCGCCGCACCGATGCCGTCGTAGTACCCGGCGCGACCGCCCACGCCGATGTCCTCGGCCATGGTGATCTGCACGTGGTCGACGTAGTTGCGGTTCCAGATCGGCTCGTACAGCTCGTTCGCGAAGCGCAGCGCGAGGATGTTCTGCACCGTCTCTTTGCCGAGGTAGTGGTCGATGCGGAAGATCGAGTCGGCGGGGAACGCGCTCTCGACGACCTCGTTCAACTCGCGAGCGGATGCCAGGTCGTGACCGAACGGCTTCTCGATGACGACGCGTCGCCAGCCGTTGACGCCGTCGGCCTTGTCGCCCACGAGTCCCGACGCCTTCAGCTGCGTGGTGACGAGGGGGAAGGCCTTCGGCGGGATCGACAGGTAGTAGGCGTGGTTGCCCATGGTGCCGCGCTCGACGTCGAGCTTGTCGACGGTCTCGCGCAGGCGCGCGAACGCCTCGGGGTCGTCGAACTCGCCCTGCACGAAGCGGATGCCCTCGAGGAGCTCCTTCCACGTCTCCTCGCGGAACTCCGTGCGCGCGTGCTGCTTGACCGACTCGTACACGACCTTCGCGAAGTCCTGGTCCTCCCAGTCGCGGCGGGCGAAGCCCACGAGCGCGAAGCCGGGAGGGAGCAGGCCGCGGTTGGCGAGGTCGTAGACCGCCGGCATGAGCTTCTTGCGCGAGAGGTCGCCGGTGACGCCGAAGATCACGAGGGCGCTGGGCCCGGCGATCCGGTTCAGTCGGCGATCCTCGGGATCGCGGAGGGGATTGTGACCCGGTGTGATCTCTACGACCATGCTTACTGTGCCGCCTCGAAGAGTGAGAGGACTTCGACCTGCGGGTCGGTCAGCGTCAGCGTGACGACGGGACGGCCGTGGCCCTCCGCCAACACGCTCGCGTCGCCCGCGGCCTGTGCCTGGATGAGTTGTCCGAACGTGAACGGTCGCCCCGGGATCTCGAGGTCGACGTCGGTGCGTTCGATGATCTGGAGGAACACGCCGTTGGCGGGTCCGCCCTTGTGGTACTGCCCGGTGGAGTGCAGGAAGCGCGGTCCCCACCCGAAGGTCGTCGGCCGGCCGGAGTCGGCGGCGACGAGTTCGCGCAACCCCGCGAGCTGCGCGAGGTCGAGTCGGTTCACGTACGCCTGCACGCTGACGTAGCCGTCTGCGGGCACCGTGCGCCAGAGCGCGTCGAGCACGCCCGCGATGGTGCCGTCGGCGGCCAGGGCCGGGTCGGACACGCGCACCTCGACGCCGTCGACGACGAACGCCGGGGCGGTGGGGGCGGGCTGCGCGTCGAGCAGACCGCGCGTCGCCTCCTTCGCCGATTCGACGTCGGGCTGGTCGAAGGGGTCGATCCCGAGCAGGCGACCGGCGATCGCGGTGGCGTACTCCCACACGACGAACTGCGCACCGAGCGAGCCGCTCACGAGCACCTCGCCGGTGTGGCGGTCGAACAGGTGGAAGGCGTCCGCGTCGTCGACGAAGCGCACGACCTGCAGGTCGTCGGGCGTCGACTCGAGCTCGGGCGAGACCGGGAGCAGGACGACGGGCAGGATGCCGGTGCCCTGTTTGCCGGTGGACTCGGCGATCAGCTGCTCGATCCAGTCGGGCAGGCCGATCAGGTGGCTGCCGTCGGTGACGAGGCCGAGCTTGTCGCGGCGCAGCTCTCCGCCACCCGCGATGGCCGCGGCCAGCACGAGCGCCGGGTTCTCGGGGGAGTCGATCGCGACCTCGAGCAGCGTGGCGTCCGCCTCGTCGAGCAGGTCGTCGATGTCGACTCCGGCGAGGCCGGCCGGCACGAGGCCGAAGGCGGTGAGCGCGGAGTAGCGACCGCCGACCGTGGGGTCGGCGGTGAAGACGCGGTAGCCGTCGGCGCGAGCCGACTGCTCGAGCGGCGAACCGGGGTCGGTGAC
This sequence comes from Microbacterium sp. BH-3-3-3, assembly GCF_007679045.1. Taxonomy (GTDB): domain Bacteria; phylum Actinomycetota; class Actinomycetes; order Actinomycetales; family Microbacteriaceae; genus Microbacterium; species Microbacterium algihabitans. Next base: position 40,076 of record NZ_VEFS01000003.1, read on the forward strand.
CACGACGATGCGCTGCACCGGGTCGATGCCGAGGTCGCGGAAGGCGGCCTCGAACGCACGCTTCGCGGAGTCGGTCTCGATGGTCGAGCCCGACTTGCTCGACACGACGAGCACGGTCTTCTCGAGCCCGCCGGACTCGGCATCGCCGTCGATCGCGGCGAGCACCTGGCCCGGAGCGGTCGAGTCGAGGATGACGAGCGGCACACCGGCCGACTGCGCGATGACCTCGGGGGCGAGCGAGGATCCGCCCATGCCCGCCAGCACGACGCGGGTCACGCCCTGCGCGACGAGCTCGTCGCGCAGGGCCGTGATCTCGGGCACGAGGGGGCGCGAGACGGTGACCGCCCGCACCCACCCCAACCGACGCGACGCCTCGTCTTCGGCGGCCGTGCCCCACAGCGTGGGGTCGGACGCCGTGATCCCCGACGCGATGAGCGAGCCGGTGAGTCCCGGCAGCTCGGCGTCGACGACCGACTTGACGTGGCCGGTGACCTTGACGGCGAAGCTCACTTCGCGGCCTGGGCGCTTCCGGCCTGCAGAGCGGTCTTGACGGTGTCCTGCAGCTCGTGCCACGAGGCGATGAACTTCTCGACACCCTCGTCTTCGAGCACCTGCGTCGCGTCGGCGACGTCGACGCCGGCCGCGGCCAGGCGGTCGAACACGTCGTGCGCGTCGGCGTAGGCACCGGTCACGGTGTCGCCCTCGATCACGCCATGGTCGAAGGTGGCCTCGAGCGTCTTCTCCGGCATCGTGTTCACGGTGCCGGGGGCGACGAGCTCGGTGACGTAGAGCGTGTCGGGCAGCGCCGGGTCTTTGACGCCGGTCGAGGCCCAGAGCGGACGCTGCACCGTGGCGCCGGCATCCAGCAACTTCTTGGCGCGGTCTTCCGAGAACTTCTTCTCGTACAGCTCGTACGCCAGGCGCGCGTTGGCGATGCCGGCCTTGCCCTTGAGCGCGGCTGCTTCGTCGGTGCCGATGGCGGCCAGACGCTTGTCGATCTCGGTGTCGACGCGCGACACGAAGAACGACGCCACCGACTGCAGGGTCGAGATGTCGTGGCCGGCGGCCTGCGCCTTCTCGACACCGGCGAGGTAGGCGTCGATGACCTCTTCGTAGCGCTCGAGGCTGAAGATGAGCGTGACGTTGACCGAGATGCCGGCGCCGACGACCTCGGTGATGGCGGGCAGGCCCGCCTTGGTCGCGGGGATCTTGATCAGCACGTTCTTGCGGTCGACGCGGGCCGAGAGGTCCTTCGCCTGCGCGACGGTGCCCTCGGTGTCGTGGGCGAGGTCGGGGGAGACCTCGATCGACACGCGACCGTCGACGCCGTTGGTTGCGTCGAAGACCGGGGTGAAGATGTCGCACGCGTCGCGCACGTCGTCGGTGGTGATCGAGAAGATCGCCTCGTCGACGCTGGCGTCGGCGGCCGCGAGCTCCTTGACCTGACCCTCGTACGCCTCGCCCTTCGAGAGGGCGCCGGCGAAGATGGTCGGGTTCGTGGTGACACCCGAGACGTTGCGCGACTGGATGAGCTCGGCGAGGTTGCCGGACTGGATGCGCTGACGCGACAGGTCGTCGAGCCAGATGCTGACGCCCTGGGCGGCGAGGTCGGCGGTGGGAGTGCTCATGATTCTGGTTCTCCTCTGATTACTTCTTCGCGGCGGCCAGCGACTCGCGCGCGGCCTCGACGACGTGCTCGGTGGTGATGCCGAACTTCTGGAACAGGGTCTTGTAGTCGGCCGACGCACCGAAGTGGTCGATCGCGACCGAGCGGCCGGCGTCACCGACGATGCCCGCCCAGCTCAGGGCGGAGCCGGCCTCGACCGACACGCGCGCCTTCACCGACGACGGCAGCACCGACTCGCGGTAGGCCTCGTCCTGCTCGGCGAACCACTCGAGCGAGGGAGCCGACACGACGCGGGCGTGCACGCCCTCGGCGGCGAGCTTCTCGCGGGCCTCGACGGCCAGCTGCACCTCGGAGCCGGTGGCGATGAGGATCACATCGGGCTCGCCGTTCGCGGCCTCGGCCAGCACGTACGCACCCTTGACGGCGTTCGCCGCGGAGGCGAACTCGTCGCCGGACGCCTCGCCCTCGCCGCGGGCGAAGACGGGGATGTTCTGGCGGGTGAGGGCGATGCCGGCAGGGCCGGCGGTGCGACGCAGCATCTCGAGCCACACGACCGAGGTCTCGTTGGCATCCGCCGGACGCACGAGGGCGAAGTTCGGGATGGCGCGGAGGGTCGCGAGCTGCTCGATCGGCTGGTGCGTGGGGCCGTCCTCACCGAGGGCGACGGAGTCGTGCGTCCAGACGAAGATCGTGGGGATGTTCATCAGGGCGGCCAGACGCACCGGCGGGCGCATGTAGTCGCTGAAGATGAGGAAGGTGCCGCCGAACGGACGCGTGGGACCGTGCAGCACGATGCCGTTGAGGATCGCGCCCATGGCGTGCTCGCGGATGCCGAAGTGCAGCACGCGGCCGTAGGGGTCGCCCGACCACTCGTGCGTCGACCACGACGAGGGGATGAACGACTTGGCATCCTTGATCGTGGTGAGGTTCGACTCGGCGAGGTCGGCCGAACCGCCCCAGAGCTCGGGGAGCTCGGCGGCGAGGGCGTTGATCACCGTGCCGCTGGCGGCACGCGTCGAGACGTCTTTGCCGGCCTCGAAGGCGGGCAGCGCGTCGGCGATGTCGCCGGGCAGCTCGCGGGCCTGCAGACGGTCCCACAGCTGCTTGCGCTCGGGGTGGGCCTCGGCCCACGCGTCGAACTTCTCCTGCCAGGCGGCCTTCTCGGCCTCGCCGCGCTCGACGAGCTGGCGCGTGTGCGAGAGAACGTCGTCGGCGACGGCGAAGTGCTGCTCGGGGTCGAAGCCGAGCACCTCCTTCGTGGCCTCCAGCTCGTCGGCGCCGAGGGCGGAGCCGTGGATCTTGCCGGAGTTCTGCTTGCCGGGCGAGGGCCAGCCGATGATCGTCTTGAGGATGATGAGGGAGGGCTTGCTGGTCTCGCCCTTCGCGGCCTCGATCGCGGAGTGCAGTTCGGCGACGTCTTCGACGTACTGGCCGGTCTTCTTCCAGTCGACCGTCTGCACGTGCCAGCCGTAGGCCTCGTAGCGCTTCTGGACGTCTTCGGTGAAGGCGACGTTGGTGTCGTCTTCGATCGAGATCTGGTTGGAGTCGTAGATCGCGATGAGGTTGCCGAGCTCCTGGTGGCCGGCGAGCGAGGAGGCCTCGCTGGTCACGCCCTCCTGGAGGTCGCCGTCACCGGCGATCACGTAGACGAAGTGGTCGAACGGGCTCTCGCCGGCGGGGGTCTCGGCGTCGAAGAGGCCGCGCTCGTAGCGGGCGGCGTAGGCGAAGCCGACGGACGAGGCCAGGCCCTGGCCGAGCGGTCCGGTCGTGATCTCGACGCCGTCGGTGTGGCCGTACTCGGGGTGGCCGGGGGTCAAGGAGCCCCAGGTGCGCAGCTCCTCGAGGTCCTTCTTCTCGAGGCCGAAGCCGCCGAGGTAGAGCTGCACGTACTGCGTGAGCGAGGAGTGTCCGGCGGAGAGGATGAAGCGGTCGCGGCCGGGCCAGTGCGTGTCGGCCGGGTCGTGGCGCAGCACCCGCTGGTAGAGCAGGTAGGCGGCGGGGGCCAGCGACATGGCCGTCCCCGGGTGGCCGTTGCCCACCTTCTCGACGGCGTCCGCCGCCAGGATGCGTGCGGTGTCCACCGCGCGCCGATCGATGTCATCCCATTCGAAGTCCGACAACAGGGTCGCCTTTCTCGATACTGCGCCCGGTTCACGATCCGACGTCGCGCTCACCACCGTAGGAGTGGGAGTGGGGTGGGGTGTCGGCGCGGGGCGCGCGTTCACTGGCCAGCATAGCGAGATCGCCCGTCGCGGTTGCCGTCTGTGACGGGGGTCGACAGGCGGCCGGACCTGTGGTGGGGATGGCTTAGAATCATTGAGGTTCTATACGCGCTTACCCCGGGGGACGATGGACATCTCGACGACGTCGCACGTCATTGCGACGACCGATCGCCGCTCCGTCGGACGCACTCTCCGGGCCTACGTCGCTCTGACGAAGCCCCGCGTCCTCGAGCTTCTGCTGGTCACCACCGTGCCGGTGATGATCCTCGCGCAGCAGGGTTTGCCCAACCTGTGGCTCATCTTCGCCACGGTCATCGGCGGCTCCCTCAGTGCGGGCTCGGCCGCGGCGTTCAACATGTACCTCGACCGCGACATCGACGCGCACATGCAGCGCACGGTCAACCGCCCCCTCGTCACGGGCGAGGTCTCGCCGCGCGGCGCGCTGACGTTCGCGTGGACGCTCGCGGCGGTCTCGACGATCTGGTTGTGGGCCTTCACCAACCTGCTCGCCGCCGCCCTGTCGGCGACCGCGATCTTCTTCTACGTCGTGATCTACACGATGATCCTCAAGCGCCGCACCGAGCAGAACATCGTGTGGGGCGGCATCGCGGGCTGCTTCCCGGTGCTGATCGGCTGGTCGGCGGTCACCGGTTCACTGTCGCTCGTGCCGTTCATCCTGTTCGCGCTGGTGTTCCTGTGGACGCCGCCGCACTACTGGCCGCTGTCGATGAAGTACGCGGCCCAGTATGACGAGGTCGACGTGCCGATGCTCGGCGCCACGCGCAGCGGCTCGCAGGTCGGCCTGCAGGTCATCCTGTACGCGTGGGCGACTGTCGCGTGCTCGCTGCTGCTCATCCCCGTCGCGCCGATGGGCCTGGTGTACACCGTCTCGGCCCTCGTCTTCGGCGGCTGGTTCATCTACGAGTCGCACCGCCTCTACTCCCGCGCCGTGCGCGGGGGCGAGCCGCGGCCGATGCGCGTGTTCCACGCCTCGATCACCTACCTGACGCTGCTGTTCGTGGCCATCGCGGTCGACCCGCTGCTGCCCTTCTGATCCGTCCCGTCGACGCCCGTCCCGTTCGCGGGGCGGGCGTTCGCGTTTCCGGATGCCGTGAGCTCGAGGGGCCGCGAGGCGTGGCCCGGCTCCGCAGTGTGCGTGACCCGACTCCGCGGCATCCGCCCCTTGGACCTGCTCCACCCGCCCGCCCGCCCGCGCCGCTCGCCCTGAGCCCCGCCCACGCGCGAGAACGCCCGCCCCCAGGAGGGGAGCGGGCGTTCTCGGTCTCGCGGGATCAGCGACGCGCGGCGTCGTCTCCCGTGTCGAGCTTGGGGGCGTCGTGGTTCGCTGCGGCGGCGGCCTGCGGGGGAGCGGTCGCGGTCGAGGGGGTCTCGATGTCGGCGTCCTCCACCGCGAGGGGGGTGGCGGTGGTGGCCGGGGCGAACGGAGCGACGGGGGCAGCGCTCTCGGCGACGGTCTCGTCGTCGCTGTTCCAGTCGATGGTCTCGATTGCGACGTCGGGGCGACGGGTCAGCGTTGCGGCAGCACCGAGCGCCAGCGCCAGAGCGATGCCGATCGCGCCGGCGCCGAGCACCGCGGCGCCCACGACGACCCACGACTGGCCGACGTAGACCTGCACGACCGTGGCGTTGGGATCGTTGAGCACCTGCTCCATCGCGTCGATCCCGTTCAGGACGATCGCGAGTCCGCCGGCGACGGCGGCCAGGGATGCGACGACGAGCACCCAGAACGGGATGCTGGTCACCAAGCGGGGACGGGTCTTCATGGGGAGTACTCCTTGTCGTTCCGACAGGGGGTGTCGGGTACGGGTCCCGAAGCGGGGGACGACGGGACGGCGGACACCGAAGTGCCACGGTCAACCATGACCCACCCGTCGGTGCGCGAGATAGGGGTCGCCGATGAATGGCCTATGAGCGTATAAGGGTCGGTGCGCCCGGGTAACGTTTCGCGATGGGCCGGGTTCCCGGCATCCGGAACGCCCCGCCCGTGCGGTTCGAGAGCGTCAGCTGCGGGCGGATGCCGTGGAGCGACGCGCGGCGGGCGCCTCGACGACGGCGGGGCGCTTCAGGCGCAGTACGACGACGGTCATCGTCGCGGCGGCGAGGGCCGCGAGCACCATGTGGGTGCCCACGGCGATCTCGGGCAGGCCGTTGCGGGCCTGGTACAGCCCGACGGCGATCTGCACGAGCTCGACGGCCAGCAGCGCGACGGCCCAGCGGCGGACGTCGAGGCGCAGGCGCCAGGCGAGCACGACGATCGCGAGCGTCAGCACGAACAGGGCGTATCCGGGCCACGAGTGCACGTGCTCGAGCACCTCGGCGTCGAAGCCGTTGCGGCCCGCGGCGGCGTCTCCGGAGTGGGGGCCGGCGCCGGTGGTGAGCACGCCGAACACGATCGTGAGGGCGAGCACGCCGGTGGCGGCGTGCACGAGGGCGGCGAAGCCGCGCGGCACGGCGAGGGCGCGGGGGCCGGCCGGCTGGTTCATGAAGACGAGGAATGCCGCGCACACCGCCACGATCGACACCGAGGCGATGTAGTGGAAGCCGACGATGAAGGGGTTCAGGCCGGTGAGCACCGTGATGCCGCCCACGACCGCCTGCGCGACGATCCCGACGAGCACGATGAGCGAGAGCACGAACAGCACCCGGCGCTCGTGACGCATGCGCCACACCAGCACGACGACGGCGAGGGCCAGGATGCCGACGAGCCCGGTCAGGGTGCGGTTGCCGAACTCGATGATGCCGTGGATGCCCATCTCGGGGGTGTTGACGAGGGAGTCGGGGGTGCAGCGCGGCCACGTGGGGCAGCCCAGGCCCGACCCCGTCAGACGCACCGCGCCGCCGGTGCCGATGATGAGCACCTCGGCCACGAACGACAGCCACGCGAAGACGCGCACGCGGGCGTCGACTTCGGTCGGCAGCCACGCGACGAAGCGGCGCAGAGGGGCCGGCACGCGGGACGCGGCGGCGTCGGTCGAAGCGGTGGGGGACGAGGCGGAGGGCATGCGTACGGCTTCCTGGCGTCGAAGTGCTCCGGGCCGTCGGGAGAGCGGGGGTGCCATGCCGGGAGCGGGTGTTGCCTGTAGAATCGAAGGGTCCGGGTGCAGCGCTCGCGCGAACCGCACCCACGACAGTCTAGGCGCGCAGCCAGCGCCTTCGAGCGGGCCCACCAGCGACATTCCTGGGACTTCGACCGGAGTCCGGAATGTCGGGGCGGATGACACCGTTGTGGCCCGAGAAGGAGAGTGATCACCATGTCCGATGTCCTCATCGACCGACCAGAGCTCGAAAGCCTGGGGCAATACGAGTTCGGCTGGCACGACACCGACGCGGCGGGTGCCCTCGCCCAGCGCGGCATCAACGAAGACGTCGTGCGCGGCATCTCGGCCCTGAAGTCCGAGCCCGAATGGATGCTCAAGACGCGTCTCAAGGGCTACCAGCTCTTCGGCAAGAAGCCCATGCCCACGTGGGGTGCCGATCTGTCGGAGATCGACTTCGACAACATCAAGTACTTCGTGCGCTCGACCGAGAAGCAGGCGCAGACCTGGGAAGACCTCCCGGAAGAGATCCGCAACACCTACGAGAAGCTGGGCATCCCCGAGGCCGAGCGCCAGCGCCTCGTCGCCGGCGTCGCCGCGCAGTACGAGTCCGAGGTGGTCTACCACCAGATCCGCGAAGACCTCGAGCAGCAGGGTGTCATCTTCATGGACACCGACACCGCTCTGCGCGAGCACCCCGAGTTCTTCGAGGAGTACTTCGGCACCGTCATCCCCGCCGGTGACAACAAGTTCGCGGCGCTGAACACGGCCGTCTGGTCGGGCGGCTCGTTCGTCTACGTCCCCAAGGGCGTGCACGTCGAGATCCCGCTGCAGGCGTACTTCCGCATCAACACCGAGAACATGGGTCAGTTCGAGCGGACGCTGATCATCGCCGACGAGGACAGCTACGTCCACTACATCGAAGGCTGCACCGCTCCGATCTACAAGAGCGACTCGCTGCACTCGGCCGTGGTCGAGATCATCGTGAAGAAGAACGCCCGCGTTCGCTACACGACGATCCAGAACTGGTCGAACAACGTGTACAACCTCGTCACCAAGCGTGCCGTCGCCCACGAGGGCGCGACCATGGAATGGGTCGACGGCAACATCGGCTCCAAGGTGACGATGAAGTACCCCTCCATCTACCTGATGGGCGAGCACGCCAAGGGCGAGACCCTCTCGGTGGCCTTCGCCGGTCCCGGTCAGCACCAGGACGCCGGCGCGAAGATGATCCACATGGCGCCGTACACGCAGTCGTCGATCGTCTCGAAGTCGATCGCCCGCGGTGGCGGTCGTGCCGGATACCGAGGCGAGGTGCGGGTGGACGCCAACGCGCACCACTCCGCCAACACCGTGCGCTGCGATGCGCTGCTGGTCGACTCGATCTCGCGCAGCGACACGTACCCCGCGATCGACATCCGCGTCGATGACGTGCAGCTCGGTCACGAGGCCACGGTCTCGAAGGTCAGCGAAGAGCAGCTGTTCTACCTGCAGTCGCGCGGCATGCCCGAAGACGAGGCCATGGCCATGATCGTTCGCGGGTTCATCGAGCCCATCGCGCGGGAGCTCCCCATGGAGTACGCGCTCGAACTCAACAAGCTCATCGAAATGGGCATGGAAGGATCCGTAGGCTAAATGACGACTGCGACCGAAACTCCCGCAGCCGCCGAGGGTCACATCGACCCGGCAGCCCTCGTGGCATCCGTCGTTCCGGTGCAGACGCGCTCGGAGCGTCTGACCTCGTTCGACCCGGCCGACTTCGGCACCCCCACGGGGCGCGAGGTCAACTGGAAGCTCAGCCCGATCGCGCGCCTGGCTCCGCTGTTCGTCGACGAGGCCGGCCCCACCGGCGTCATCACCGTCGACGTGCAGGCGCCGGATGCCGTGGAGCAGCTGCGCCTCGCGGCCGGCGACGCGCCGCGCGGTGAGCACTTCCGCCCCGAAGACCTGCCCGCGGCCCTCGCCTGGACCCACGAGACCGAGGCTCCGCTGCTGCGGATCCCCGCGAGCGTCGAGCTCGACGAGCCCGTCGTGGTGCGCCTGACCGGCACGGGCGGCCTCGCGCACGCCCACGTCGTGATCGACGCGCAGCCCAATTCGCGCGGCACCGTGGTGCTGCGTCACGAGGGCACGGCCGACCACGCCCAGAACGTCGAGATCATCGTGCGCGACGGTGCCGACCTCACGGTCGTGTCGGTGCAGCGCTGGAACGACGATGCCGTGCACGCGGCATCGCACCAGGCCCGCGTCGACCGCGACGCCAAGCTCACGCACGTCGTGGTGAGCTTCGGCGGCGGCGTCGTGCGCGTGAACCCGTCGGTCGAGCTCTCGGGCCCCGGCGCCGAGGGGCGTCTGTACGGCCTGTCGTTCGCCGACGCCGGTCAGCACCTCGAGTCGCAGGTCTACCTGCACCACAAGGGTCCGCACACCGTCGGCGACGTGCTCTACAAGGGTGCGCTGCAGGGCCAGAGCGCGCGCAGCGTCTGGATCGGCGACGTGCTCATCGGACCGGATGCCACGGGCACCGACTCGTACGAGGCCAACCGCAACCTCGTGCTCACCGACGGCGCCCGCGCCGACTCGATCCCGAACCTCGAGATCGAGACCGGCGACATCCAGGGCGCCGGCCACGCCAGCGCCACGGGTCGCTTCGACGACGAGCAGCTGTTCTACCTGCAGGCTCGAGGCATCACCGAAGACGAGGCCCGTCGCCTCGTCGTGCTCGGCTTCCTCACCGAAATCGTGCAGCGCATCGGCATCCCCGAGCTCGAGACCGAGCTCATCGAGGCCATCGAGCACGAGCTGGCCGAAGGGGCCGCCGCGTGAGCGCCTCGCGCGCCTGCGCCCTGAGTGAGCTCGTGCAGGACGAAGCCCGCCGCGTCGAGATCGACGGCGTCGCCATGGCCGTCGTGCTCGACGGCAACGGCGAGGTCCACGCGATTGGCGACGTCTGCACCCACGGCGACATCTCGCTGTCGGACGGCTTCGTCGAGGGCGAGACGCTGGAGTGCTGGGCGCACGGCTCGGCGTTCTCGCTGAAGACCGGTCGCCCCCTGAACCTCCCGGCCTACGAGCCGGTCCCCGTGTACGAGGTCGTGATCGACGGAGACGACGTGCTCATCGATCCCGCCGTCACCAAGGCGACGGCCTGAGCGCCGCTCACGACAACGCCCACGACCTGAAGACTTACGAGTAAGGAACACCATGTCTGTCCTCGAGATCCGCGACCTCCACGTGACGGTCGAGACGGAGAACGGTACGACCCCGATCCTCAACGGCGTGACGCTGACCATGCGCACCGGTGAGACCCACGCCATCATGGGCCCCAACGGCTCCGGCAAGTCGACCCTGGCGTACACGATCGCCGGTCACCCCAAGTACACCGTGACGAGCGGCTCGATCACGCTCGACGGCGAAGACGTGCTCGCGATGAGTGTCGACGAGCGCGCCCGCGCGGGCCTCTTCCTCGCCATGCAGTACCCGGTCGAGATTCCCGGCGTCACCGTGACGAACTTCCTCCGCACCGCCAAGACGGCCATCGACGGCGAGGCTCCGGCCATCCGCTCGTGGACGAAGGACGTCAAGGGCGCCATGGAGAACCTCCGCATGGACCCGAAGTTTGCCGCGCGCAACGTCAACGAGGGCTTCTCGGGTGGCGAGAAGAAGCGCCACGAGATCCTTCAGCTCGAGCTGCTCAAGCCGAAGATCGCGGTGCTCGACGAGACCGACTCCGGCCTCGACGTCGACGCGCTGAAGATCGTGTCGGAGGGCGTCAACCGCGCCAAGGAGCAGACCGACCTCGGTGTGCTGCTGATCACGCACTACACCCGCATCCTCCGCTACATCCGCCCCGACTTCGTGCACGTCGTCGTCAAGGGCCGGATCGTCGAAGAGGGCGGCTCCGAGCTCGCCGACCGACTCGAAGAAGAGGGTTACGACCGCTTCCTCGAGGCCGGTACCCCGATCGACGCGTAGGATCGTTACATGACCGCAACCCTCGCTCCCGAGAAGTACGACGAGGTCACCGAGGCTCTCAAAGACGTCATGGACCCCGAACTGGGGATCAACGTCGTCGACCTCGGCCTCATCTACGATCTCGCGTGGGACGACGAGAACGACGCGCTCGTCATCCACATGACCCTCACCTCGGCCGGTTGCCCGCTGACCGATGTGCTCGAAGAGCAGACGGCCCAGGCCCTCGACAACGTCGTGGATCGCTTCCGCATCAACTGGGTGTGGATGCCGCCGTGGGGCCCCGAGCGGATCACCGACGACGGCCGCGACATGATGCGCGCCCTCGGCTTCGCGATCTGAACGCAGGATCCGAATCCGACCGCTCGAGAGACCTGCGCCCTCGGCTCCGCGATCTGAACGCAGGATCCGAATCCGACCGCTCGAGAGACCTGCGCCCTCGGCTCCGCGATCTGAACGCAGGATCCGAATCCGACCGCTCGAGAGACCTGCGCCCTCGGCTCCGCGATCTGAAAGAAGAACTCACGCGAACGCCCATCCCTCACGGGGGTGGGCGTTCGTGGTTTCCGGATGCCGAGGTCCCGGCGCTTCGCGAGCGTCGAGCACCGCGACGAACGCAGGCCCGCGCCCGTGTGTCTTCCTCTGACGCGCCGGGTGCGCGGCATCCGGTGCCCTGATTAGGCTTTCCGGATGAGCGTCACCCCGTTGCAGGCCCTGCCTCTCGACCTTCTGCGTCAGCGCTCCAGCACCAAGTGGCGCTCGTACGACGACGACGTGATCCCGATGTTCGTCGCCGAGACCGACTTCCCGCTCGCACCGGCGATCACCGCGGCTCTTCATCGCGCCGTCGAGATCGGCGACACCGGGTACACCCCGCCGCGGCCCGGCATCGACGTCGACTTCGCCGCGTACGCCCAGCGGATGTGGGGCTGGACGATCGACCCGTCGAGGATCCGGTGGACCGGCGACGTGATGATGGGCGTCGTCGAGGTGCTGCGGGCCGTGACCTCGTCCGGTGATCGCGTGATCGTGACGCCGCCGGTGTACCCGCCGTTCTACGACACCGTCGAAGAGGCGGGCGCCGTCGTCGAGCGTGTGCCCCTCGTCGACGACGGCGAGACGTGGAGACTCGACCTGGCGGGCATCGAGCGCGCCTTCGCCGCGGGCGCGCGGGCGATCCTGCTCTGCAATCCGCACAACCCCACCGGAACGGTGCACGCGCGCGCGTCGCTCGCCGCACTCGCGCGTCTGGCCGAGCGGTACGGGGCGAGCGTCGTGAGCGACGAGATCCACGCTCCGCTCACGCACGCCCCCGCGGTGTTCACGCCGTTCTTGGATGCCGCGCCCGAGGCCGCCGCGGTCGGCTATGCCGTGACGAGCGCGAGCAAGACCTACAACCTCGCCGGTCTCAAGTGCGCGGTCATCGTCACCGGCTCGGAGGAGACGGCCGCGGTCGTGCGGTCACTGCCGTGGGAGGTGGAGTGGCGCGCGGGTCTGTTCGGCGTGATCGCCAATCGCGCGGCCTTCGCGGCCGAGAGCGACGGCTGGCTCGCATCGCTCCTGGTCGCGCTCGACGACAACCGCCGTCTGCTCGCCGAGCTGCTCGCCGAGCACCTCCCGCTGGCGCGCTACCGTCTGCCCGACGCGGGCTTCCTCGCCTGGGTCGACGTGTCGGCGTACGGGTGGGGTGACAACCCGTCGCCGCACATCCGCCGCGAGGCGAAGGTCGCGTTGCACCACGGACCGCTGTTCGGAGAGCAGGGCATCGGCCACGTGCGCATCAACGTCGGGTGCGCGCCCGAGGTGCTGCGCGAGGCGATCACGCGCATCGGCGCGCTGGCTCGACAAGGATGAGCGGTCGGCGCGTCGAGAGAACGCGGGGCGCGACCGAGGGGTGACACCGGGTCACGGCATCCGGAATCAGACCTCGGCTCGTCCGGTGCGCCAGTAGCCCATGAACGCGACCGCGCGACGGTCGACTCCGCGCTCGGTGACGAGGTGGCGTCGGAGGGTCTTGATCGCCGAGGCCTCGCCGGCGAGCCAGGCGTACAGCGGCGCCTTCTTCAGCGCGGCTCCGCCCTTGGCGGTGCGCGGGACCTCCCACAGCATGCCCTCGTCGATGTCGACCTCTTCGACCTCGTCGCCGTGGCCGTCGGGGGTGAGGGCGAACGCGGCGTCGCGCGTGGCCGTGACGAGGTGCGCGTGGCGGTCGCCCGCGGACCGCGCGGCCAGACGGAAGTCGAATCCCGGATGCCGGGGGAGATAGGAGCAGTCCTCGGGGGTGGGGACCTCGAGCACGACGGTTCCGGTGGCCTCCGGGGGGAGCTGCTCGAGGATGACGGCGATCGCGGGGGCGGCGGTCTCGTCGCCCGCCAGGAGGTAGTCGCCGGTCTGCGCGGGCGGGACGAAGTCGACGCCGAAGCTCACGTCGGTGAGCGCGACCGTGGGGGCGAAGATGAGCACCTCGTCGCCCGGCCGTGCGTTCTCGATCCACGCCGATGCCGGGCCGAGCACCTCGTGGGCGACCATGTCGATGTCGACCTCCCGCTCGGCGCGACGCACGGCGCGGGTCGTGTAGGTGCGGAACGGCGGGCGCGCATCATTGGGAAGCTCGCGCCACGCCGTCCACCAGTCGCCGCCGGTCGGCATCGTGTCGAGATCGGCCGTGGCGGTGGGGAAGACGATCTTCACGCGCTGATCGAAACCGGGGTCGCCGTATTCGTGCAGGTCATCGCCGACGAACGTGAAGCGGCGGAAGCTCGGGGTCAGGTCGGTGATGCGGGCGACGCGGACGCGGAAGAACCGCGAAGTCTCAAGAGGGGACGACATCGTGGGACTCCCGGGTGGTGGCGACGGACGGCGTGCGGACGCTGACGTGGTGGCGTCCGCGCGGAAGGACGAGGGGGGTTCCCGACACGGGGTCGGGCACGACCAGAGCGTCGAGCCCGAATACCTCGGCGATGAGCTCGCTGGTCATGACGGCGCTCGGGTCGCCGGCGGCCACGACGCGTCCGTCGCGCAGGGCCACGAGATGGTCGGCGTAGCGGGCCGCCATGTTCATGTCGTGCAGCACCATGACGGTGGTCGTTCCCCGGTCGCGGTTGAGGTCGGTGAGCAGGTCGAGCACATCGACCTGATGGGCGACGTCGAGGAAGGTGGTCGGCTCGTCGAGCAGCAGAATGTCGGTCTCCTGAGCGAGCGCCATGGCGATCCACACGCGTTGCCGCTGGCCGCCCGACAGCTCGTCGACCGCGCGGTCGGCGAGGTCGCTGATCCCCGTGGCGGCGAGCGCCTCGGCCACGACCTCGTAATCGCGGGCGCTCCAGCGGGCGAGGGCACGCTGGTGCGGGTGGCGACCACGGCCGACGAGGTCGGCGACGGCGATGCCCTCGGGAGCGATGGGGCTCTGCGGAAGCAGCCCCAGGATGCGCGCTACCTCTTTCGTGGGCCGCTCGTGCAGCGCCTTGCCGTCGAGGATCACGCGACCGGCCTTCGGCGGGAGCAGGCGAGCGAGCGCGCGCAGCAGCGTCGATTTGCCGCACCCGTTCGCGCCGACGATCGCGGTGATCCGCCCGGCGGGGAGCACGAGATCGAGGTCGTCGACGATGGTGCGGTCGGCGTAGGCGAGGGTGAGACCCTCGGCCGACAGAGTGCGGTTCGCGGTCATAGCGAGCCTCCGGAGCGATTGGTCCTGATGAGCAGGTAGATGAGATACGGCGCGCCGAGCACGCCCGTGACGACACCCACCGGGTAGCGGTTGTCGAAGGCGAACTGGCCGACGAGGTCGGACAACATGACCAGCAGGGCACCGACGAGCCCGGCCGGCACCAGGAGGGATCCGCCGGGGCCGATGAGGCGCGCGGCGATCGGACCGGCCATGAAGGCCACGAAGGCGATGGGCCCGGCACCGGCCGTCGCCACGGCCAGCAGCACGACCGCCCCGACGATCAGGAGCAGACGCGTGCGTTCCACACGGACGCCGAGACCCGCGGCGGAGTCGTCGCCGAGGCGGAGGACCGAGAGCGAGCGGGTGTTGCCGATCATGAGCGGGACGATGACGACGACCGCGAGGGCCAGGGGGAGCACCCGACCCCAGGAGGCGTTGTTGAGGCTTCCCGTCAGCCACTGCATCGCCGTCTGGAGGTCCCAGTTGGCGGCGCGGCTCAGCATGTACGTCGTGACGCTGTCGAGCATGGCGGCGACGCCGATGCCGATGAGCACGAGTCGCGTGCCGGTGAAGGCGCCTTTTCGCGAGAGCAGGTAGATCGCGCCGGCGGTGGCGAGGGCGCCGACGAGGGCGAAGGTCGAGACGAGGGCGTCCGACAGCGAGAAGCCGATGATCGCGATGACGGCGGCCGCGCTCGCCCCGGAGGAGATGCCGATGATGTCGGGGGAGGCGAGAGGGTTGCGCAGCATCGTCTGGAACGTGACTCCGGCCATGCCGAAGGCGAGTCCCGACAGCAGGCCCAGGCTCGCGCGCGGCAGGCGCAGCTCGCCGATGGTGAACGAGGCGCCCGGGACCGTCTGGCCCAGCAGGACGCGGAATACCTGATCGGGGGTGTAGAAGGTGTTGCCGACCATGAGCGTCACCGCGAAGACGACGACGACGGCGACGGCGAGCACGGTGGTCACGCCGATCCGGCGCCGGGTGCGGGCTCGGCGTCCGCGGGCGAGGGCGCCGACCGCGGCCGGGCGCTGCAGGACGATGCTCACAGTTCACGCACCTTCTGCCGGCGGACGATCCAGATGAAGAAGGGGGCGCCGATGAGGGCGGTGAGGATGCCCACCTCGATCTCGGTGGGGCGCGCGACGAGGCGACCGACGACGTCGGCTCCCACGAGGAGCATCGCGCCTCCGAGCGCCGAGAACGGCACGAGCCACCGGTGATCGGTCCCGATGAGCAGTCGGCAGATGTGCGGGATGACGAGACCGACGAACGCGATGGGGCCGGCGACGGCGGTGGCGGCGCCCACCAGCACGACCGCACCCGCGGAGGCGATGAGGCGCGTGCGTCCGACGTGCTCGCCGAGCCCGGTCGCGACGTCGTCGCCGAGGGCGAGGGAGTTCATGCCGCGTGAGCAGAGGATGCACACGAGGGCTCCGGCGGCGAGCACCGGCAGCACGATCTGCACACGGTCCCACGTGGCACCGCCGATGCCACCGATCTGCCAGAAGCGGAACACCTCGAGAAGGTCGACGCGCGGCAGCAGGATCGCGCTCGACAGTGAGCCGAACGCGGCGGTGGTGGCCGCCCCGGCGAGGGCGAGCTTGAGGGGAGTGGCGCCGCCGCGCCCAAGCGAGCCGACCGTGTAGACGAACACCGCGGCCACGGCCGCTCCCACGACGGCGAATCCCATGTATCCGAGCGAGCTCGACAGGCCGAAGAACGCGATGCCCGTGACGACGGCCAGCGACGCTCCGGCGGAGACGCCGAGGATGCCGGGGTCGGCGAGCGGGTTGCGGGTGACCGCCTGCATGGTGAGCCCGGCCATCGCGAGGGCTGCCCCGACGAGCAGCCCGAGCACCGTGCGCGGAATGCGGGTGGCGACCACTGCCTCACCGACCCCGGTGCCCCCCGAGAACGCCGAGAAGATCTCGCCGATCGACACGTCACGCGTGCCGAAGGCGATGGATGCCGCGCACATCACGACCACGCCCACCGTGAGCGCCAGCAGCCAGCCGAGTCGACGGCCCGTCGATCGCCGCAGATCAGCGGTGTCGGGTGGGGCGTCGGCGACGGCGGTGCGGGAGTTCACGGTGGGCGCGATTCGAGGTGTCCGGGGGCGGGGATCAGCCGAGGGCGGCGGTCAGCACGTCGAGGTACTTCGACAGGCCCCAGCTCACCGAGAGGGGAGAGGGGTTCGCCGAGGCCGCGAGAGGCGTGCCGTCTTCGAGCACCGCGACGTGGCCGGCGGCCACGGCGGGGATCTTCGACAGGAGCGGGTCGGCCTGGAGCTGCGCGAGGGTCGAGCCGTCGGTGTTGCCGTAGGTGATCCACAGCCCCACATCGTTGAAGACGTCGGCCTGCTCCGAGGAGATGTCGCTGTAGAACGCGTCGATCTCGCTCGAGGTCTTGGTCACCTGCTCGGGCTCGGGCATGCCGAACTCGTGCAGGTACCCCGAGCGGGGGTCGTGCGAGGTGTAGTAGGTGATGGTGCTGAGGTCGGTGGGGTCGGTGAACGCGAACAGGGGCGCGACCTCGGCGAGAGCGGGGTGGGCGTCGAAGGCCGCCTGCGACTCGGTCTTGATCTGCTCGATGAGGGCCTCACCCTCGCTCTCGAGACCGAGGGCCTTGGAGTTGAGCTGGATCATCTGGTCGAGGGTGGTGCCCCACGCGGCGTCGGGGTAGGCGACGACGGGCGCGATCTTCGACAGCGTGTCGTAGTCCTCCTGCGTGAGTCCCGAGTAGGCGGCGAGGATGACGTCGGGCTGCGTGTCGGCCACGGCCTCGAAGTCGATGCCGTCGGTCTCGTCGAAGAGCACGGGGGTCTCGCCGCCGAGCTCGGTCAGCTTGTCTTCGACCCAGGGGAGGATGCCGTCTCCGTCGTCGTCGCCCCACGTGGCCTTCGCCATGCCGACCGGCACGATGCCGAGAGCGAGGGGGACCTCCTGGTTCGACCACGCGACGGTGGCCACGCGCTCGGGCTTTTTCTCGATGACCGCTTGGCCGAGAGCGCTGTCGACGGTGACGGGGAAGACGTCGTCGGAGCCTTGCGCCGCCTCGTCTCCGGGGGCGGCCGAGGTGCCGGCGCAGCCGGTGAGGACGAGGGCGGAACCGACGGCGAGTGCCGCCAGTGCGCGGAATCGGGACACGAAGAGCCTCCTGCGTGTTAGGTAAGGATAGGCTTAGTTTAGGTCAGACCTCGGGTGAGAACGCAAACCCGGATGCCGCTGGACCCGGGCCTTCGTCTCGACGCCGAGACAACGGCATCCGGGATGTTCGTCGACCCTTGCGCCCCCTCCCGTGGGCGGGAGCGGGCTCGGGGGATTCGGCTGTCGGCGGGCATGCAGGGGCGCGTCTTATACTGGGTGGCTGGCCATGTCGGCCTGCTTCCCCATCCCCGAAGAACGGACGTTCGCTGTGCTCGCCGTGCACGACCTCGAGATCCGCGTGGGTGCCCGCGTGCTCATGTCAGACGTGGCGTTCCGCGTCTCCGACGGCGACAAGATCGGCCTCGTCGGACGCAACGGCGCCGGAAAGACCACCCTCACCAAGGTGCTCGCCGGCGACCTGCTGCCCTCCAACGGGGGCGTCGACCGCTCCGGTGAGCTCGGCTATCTGCCCCAGGATCCCCGCTCGGGCGATCCCGAGATGCTCGCACGCACGCGCATCCTCGACGCCCGCGGGCTGGGCTCGCTCGCCCTCGGCATGCACGAGGCGTCGATGGCGATGGGCGACGACGACCCCGCCGTCGCGGCGAAGGCGATGAAGAAATACGGCCGCCTCACCGAGGAGTTCGAGTCGGCCGGCGGATACGCGGCCGAGGCCGAAGCGGCGTCGATCGCGCACAACCTGTCGCTTCCCGACCGCATCCTCGACCAGCCGCTGAAGACCCTCTCGGGTGGTCAGCGTCGCCGTATCGAGCTCGCGCGCATTCTCTTCTCCGACGCGCAGACGATGATCCTCGACGAGCCGACCAACCACCTCGACGCCGACAGCGTCGTGTGGCTGCGCGAGTTCCTCAAGGGCTACAAGGGCGGGCTCATCGTGATCTCGCACGACGTCGAGCTCGTGGGCGAGACCGTCAACCGCGTGTTCTACCTCGACGCGAACCGCCAGGTCATCGACGTCTACAACATGAATTGGAAGAACTACCTGCGCCAGCGGGTGGCCGACGAGGAGCGCCGCAAGAAGGAGCGCGTCAACGTCGAGAAGAAGGCCACGGCGCTGCAGCTGCAGGCCGCGCGCTTCGGTGCGAAGGCTTCGAAGGCCGCGGCCGCCCACCAGATGGTCGCCCGCGCCGAGAAGATGCTGTCGGGCCTCGATGACGTGCGTCAGGACGAGCGCGTCGCCAAGCTCCGTTTCCCGAAGCCCGCACCGTGCGGCAAGACTCCGCTCATGGCATCCGGTCTGTCGAAGTCGTACGGCTCGCTCGAGATCTTCACCGACGTCGACCTCGCGATCGACCGCGGGTCGCGCGTGGTCATCCTCGGCCTCAACGGTGCCGGAAAGACGACGCTGCTGCGCATCCTCGCCGGCGTCGACCAGCCCGACACCGGACAGCTCGAGCCCGGTCACGGCCTGAAGATCGGGTACTACGCGCAGGAGCACGAGAACCTCGACGTCGATCGCTCGGTGCTCGAGAACATGATGTCGTCGGCGCCGCACATCACCGCGACCGAGGCCCGCAAGGTGCTCGGCTCGTTCCTGTTCGTCGGCGACGACGTGCTCAAGCCCGCCGGTGTGCTCTCGGGTGGCGAGAAGACGCGTCTGTCTCTCGCGACGCTCGTGGTGTCGTCGGCGAACATGCTGCTGCTCGACGAGCCCACGAACAACCTCGACCCCGCCTCGCGCGAAGAGATCCTCGGCGCCCTGTCGCACTACGAGGGTGCCGTCGTGCTCGTCTCGCACGACGAGGGTGCGGTCGAGGCGCTCAACCCCGAGCGCGTGCTGATCCTGCCCGACGGTGTCGAAGACATCTGGGGCCGCGATTACGCGGATCTGATCACTCTGGCGTAACAGCCCGCGGCGCTTCGCGCGTTCGTTCCGGATGCCGCGGGGGCGGGCAGCCGCGCCGTTCGGAGCGCGTCTTCGTCGTCGGCGTTGCGGGACCTTGCGCGGCCGCAGTCCGGAATCGCCTCATGAGAGCATCGGACGATGGGCTCGTTCTCCGTCGCTGGCATTCGCTGCGTGGTCTTCGATGTCGGGGAGACACTTGTCGACGAGTCTCGAATGTGGGCAGCTATGGCCGATAGTGTCGGCGCCTCACCATTCACGGTGATGGGACTGTTGGGCGTTTTCATCGAGCGTGGAGAGGACCACCGTAACGTCTGGTCGGCTCTCGATGTAGCGACTCCGGCCTCCGTCGAAGTGGGATTACCCGACATCTATCCCGACGTCATGGAGTCTCTGCAGCGTCTTCGCGACGCAGGTCTGGACGTTGGCATTGCCGGCAATCAACCTCGGCGCATCGCGGCGGATCTCAGAGACGCGGGCGTCGAAGCCGACTTCGTTGGATCCTCAGCGGACTGGGGAATTCGCAAGCCTGCGCCCGGGTTCTTCGAACATGTCGTCACCGCCGCGGGGCAGCCGCCGGAGCGCATTCTTTACGTGGGAGACCGACTCGACAACGATGTCCTGCCAGCCCGCGCCGCCGGCATGAAGACGGCTCACATTCGGCGCGGGCCGTGGGGACATGTGCATGCGAAGCGACCGCAAGCAGCCTCCGCCGATCTTCATGTGGATGGCCTCCGTCAGATCGCGGACATGTTCGCCCCTCGGGATGATCTATCTAGTCATCGGTGAGTGCGGGCGATCGACGAGGATCGCCACCACACCTTGTGTGCACGGTCTCCGACGATGATCGTCCTCCCACCGGCATCCGTTCATCAGACAGGCGTCTCGCGCGGCGACCGCATCCACACGGCGTCGGTGCCGGGCCACGGCGCGACATCGTCGACGAACCCCGCACGCAGATAGAAGCCGCGTACGGCCGGATTGCCGACGTCGTACTCGGTGACGAGATCGCCGCCGTTCGCGCGAGCGCGCGTCTTAGCCGCCTCGACGAGTCGGCGGCCGACCCCGCGGTGCTGATGACCCGGCGCGACGTAGAGCTTCCAGAGCACGAAGTCGTCGCCTAGGCGATCGATCTCGGCCATCCCGACCACGTCGCCGCCATCCAAGGCGACATCGATGCGGCCCTCGCGGATCGCGGAGCCGATGGCCTCTTCGTTCCAGTAGCGGTCGAGGCCGTCGACGACGTATTCCGCGCCACGTGCGGGGCCGTAGGTGGGTGGCCAACTCAAGATCCCGATCAGTCGGACCGCGGCGAGATCGTCGGGGTTCGCGCGACGGATGATGAGGGGCATGCCGTCATCCTGCCGGTTCTTCTCAGCGCTGGTCGAGCAGCGCGTCTTCGTCGTCGGCGTCGCGATCCTTCGGGCGCTTTCGCGCGCGATGGAGGGCGACGGGGTCGACGCGGCGCTTCTCGGTCGTGACGCTCTCGGGCTCGGGGGTCACCTCGATCAGCTCGTCACCCTCTTCGTCCGCGTCTTCCGCTTCTTCGCGGCGCAGCTTGCGTTCGTTGACGATCACGTAGGTGATGAAGCCGAAGCCCATGACGGCGAAGAGGATCCACTGCACCGCGTACGACAGGTACGGGCCGGGGTCGTTGCTGGGCGGATCCACCGTGTTCGGCGCGGTCTGCGGCGCGGGCGTCTCCGACATGAGCAGTCCATACGCGCCCGGTTCGAGGGGGCCGGTCTGCTCGGCGACGAGGCCCAGGTTGATCGTCGGCACCTGACCCGGATCGGCGCTGCGACCGGAGGTGGGCGCGGCCTCTTCGGGGCGGAGGCGCACCTCGACGGTCACCTGTCCCGACGGCGGATCGGGGATGACATCGGGGACGGACTGCTGGTTGCCCGGCGGCAGCCATCCGCGATCGACGAGGAAGGTGCGTCCGTCGTCGAGGCGGAACGGCACGAGCTGCTCGAACGCGGCCGAGCCGCCGTGCGCGCGGTTGCGCACGAGCAGCTGTTCGTCGGTGAGGTACTCGCCCTGCATGCGCACGGGGCGCCACTCGTCGGAGGGCGTCAGCTGCGCCCCGGGGGCGAGCAGATCCCCGAGGGCGACGGGCGGGGCGTCGTAGTTGTTCGCGACGAGCTCGAGCTGCTCGCTGCGCTCGGCGTTGCGGGAGAACTGCCAGTTCGAGAGGAATCCGCAGGCGATCGCGAAGAGGATGGCCACGCCGACGTACATCGCCCACCGGGCGGCGGCGGGGGTCTCGCGGCGGCTCATGAGCGGTGTCCTCGGTGAACGGCGGCGTCGTCACGGACGATCCGGATGCCGCGGAAGCTCGACGACCGGCTCACGATCGACGACCCGGCACCGTGTCGCGCTGCGTCGTCGAATGCTCCGGTCACGTCTTCCAGGGTACGTCGGTCGGCGCGGCGCTCACGCCGGTTCGTTCGACAGGGCCTCCACCCGCACGGGGAAGTCGCGGGCGCTCAGGAACTCGCGCAGGTACGACACGTGCGCCTCGCACGCGACCCAGGTCTTGCGGCGGTCGGCGGAGTGGATGCGCGGGTTGCGCCAGTGCACAGCCCAGACGGCGTCGTCACGGCATCCGGCTCGGGAGCATTCGACGCGCGCGCTTCCCGCTGACGTCGACGCCGTCACGGGCGGTCGTCGCGCGGGGGATCCTGACGCGGGGTCTCGGCGATGCGGATGACCATCGGACCCTCGGCGGGGGCCACGGTCGCCGTGGGCGTCACCGGGGCTTCGATCGCGCGCTCGGGGTTGATGACGGTCCGGTTGGAGGCGTCCTGGCCGACGTTGGCGACGATCACGGCGAGGTAGGGGAGGAAGATCGCCCCGGCGGCGAAGACAAAGGTGTACCAGCCGTACGGGGTGATGACCGCCATGGCGATGAAGCACGCGATACGGATACCCATCATCACCATGTACTTGGCGAAACGGGTGTCGGCGTCATCCCGGGGAGCCTGGGGAAGCGACGTCGCGGATTGGGCTCGATGCGATGTCTTCACAGTGGTCTCAGGGTACGCCCGCAGGAATGTCATGGGGCGGGGTTGCGGTGCCGGTTGTTCGACGTCATGACAAGCCGCCGAACGCCTTGCGTCCGGCGGCTCGTCGTGCGCGACGGGGGCGTCAGACGCCGTAGCCCGAGCTGGTCGAGTTCGCGGTCGAGGCGATCAGGATCGAGATGCCGATGACGAACAGGACGATCAGGCCGAGGCTGATGTAGCCGATCAGCAGACCGGCGAGGGCCATGCCGTGGCCGCGCTCTCCGGTGGTCTTGATCTGCTTGAGCGAGATGTGGCCCATGATCACGCCGGCGATCTGTCCGATCACGGGCAGGAACATGATGAAACCGACGAGCGAGGCGATCAGCGACAGGATCGCGAGCAGGTTGGTCTTCGGCGGGGCGGTGTAGCCGTACTGCTGCCCGTAGGCCTGCTGTCCGTACGCCTGCTGTCCGTATGCCTGTCCGTAGGCGGGCTGCCCGTAGGCCTGCTGTCCGTACGCCGTCTGGCCGTAGCCCTGCTGGTCGGAGGCCGGAGCTGCGGGGGCGGAGCCGTAGGCGGATGCCGCGGCGTCGGGCGCGGGAGCGTCGTAGGCCGAGCCGTAGGGCGGCGCGGGAGGTGCCGACGGGGCATCGGGGGCCCCGTACGGCGGAGCCGGGGGAGCCCCGTAGGCGGGCGCGTCGGGAGTGGTGTTTCCGGATGCCGCGTTTCCGGAGCCCGTGTTTTCGGAGGCCGTGGTCCCGGATGCCGCGGCGTCGCCGGTTCCGCTCGCGGTGGCGCTCGTGGAGTCGGTGTCGCTCTGCGGGGCGTAGGGCGACGCGGAGGGGGCGCCGTTCGAGGGCGAGGCGCCGTCGGTGTATCCGGGCTGGTTCGGATCGGTCGTGCGGTCGTCGCTCACGGGAGTCCCTTTCATTGCGGTCTTCACCAGCGTTCCAGCGCGTCTCCACCCGTGTCAAACGACTGAGTCTGCAACGGCTGAGTCGGGAACGGCTGGGCGGCGAGATGTCGGGCGGGCTGTCGTTGCTTCGGTGTGCTCGCGGTGTCCCGGCCCGGTCGTCGGTAGGCTGGGCCGGTTCCGTCACCCGCAAGCGCAGGAGTCTCACCATGTCTCAGGACCGCGTCGTCGTCGTCACCGGAGGAAACCGGGGGATCGGTCGCGCCATCGCCGAGCGCTTCGTCGCGGAGGGCTGGAAGGTCGCCGTCACCGCCCGTTCGGGCGAAGGCCCCGAGGGAACCCTGACCGTGCGCGCCGACGTGACCGATGCCGCTGCTGTCGACGCGGCGTTCTCGCAGGTCGAGGCTGAGCTCGGACCGATCGCCGTCGTCGTCGCCAACGCCGGAGTGACCAAGGACACCCTGCTGCTGCGCATGAGCGAGGACGACTTCGACAGCGTGGTCAACACCAACCTCGGCGGCGCGTTCCGCGTCGTCAAGCGCGCCTCGAAGGGCATGCTCA
Organism: Microbacterium sp. BH-3-3-3; assembly: GCF_007679045.1. Lineage (GTDB taxonomy): Bacteria > Actinomycetota > Actinomycetes > Actinomycetales > Microbacteriaceae > Microbacterium > Microbacterium algihabitans. The sequence continues at coordinate 64,112 of NZ_VEFS01000003.1, forward strand.
AAGCGCGGTGGGGTCGCGTCATCCTCATCTCGAGCGTGGTGGGCCTCTACGGTTCGGCCGGACAGATCAACTACGCGGCGTCCAAGAGCGCCCTCGTCGGTTTCGCCCGTTCGCTCACGCGCGAGCTGGGCGGTCGCGGCATCACGGCCAACGTCGTGGCTCCCGGGTTCATCGAGACCGACATGACGGCTGAGCTCCCCGCCGACACGCAGGCGGAGTACAAGAAGAGCATCCCCGCCGGTCGTTTCGCTTCGCCTGATGAGGTCGCGGGCGTCGTCACCTGGCTCGCCGGAGATAACGCCGCCTACATCTCGGGCGCGGTCATCCCGGTCGACGGTGGCCTCGGCATGGGGCACTGACCCCGACGCCCGCGAGCGTCGGTCACTGAACCCGGCGCCCCAGAGCGTCGGTCATCAACCCCGGCGCCCCAGAGCCTCGGTCAATAACCCCGGCGCCCCAGAGCGTCGGTCACCAACCCCGACGCCCCAGATTGTCGGTCATTGACCCGGCGCCCCAGAGCGTGGGTCACCAACCCCGGCGCCCTACAGCGACGGCGCGGGCCACCAAACCCGGCGCGGCTGGAAGGACGCTCGTTCGATCGGCTTCTCGAGCCGCTGTGCCTCTCAGCGCACGGCGGCGACCAGCTTCTCGGCGAACTTCTCGGGTTGCGAGAACTGTGGCCAATGGCCCGACCCGAGTCGCACGACCTCGACGTCGCGGATCTTGCCGAACTCATCGGCGTAGTCACCCCAGTCGGCGAGCACGCGGGGCAGTGACTCGGCGTCGAGCTGACCTGAGAGCACCGTCACAGGGACTTCGAAGCGTCGTTCGTCGCCGAGAGTGATGGGCGAGGTCGGCACGCGACCCGGTACGTCGACGACCTGCGTCGCCGTGCGGGTGCGCGTCTCTTCGTCGATGTCGGCGGTGTCGTCGGCGTCGAAGAACTCCCACCCGGGGAAGTGCACCACGCCGTCTTCGACGGGGAACTCCGAGATCATCGCGCCGGGGTGGGGCACGATCGTGTCGACGAGGACGACCCGCGCGACCCGGTCCGGGCGTCGGTCGGCCGCGCCCCAGACGACGTTGCCCCCGCCCGAGTGTCCGACGAGCACGACGCGCTGGTCCAGACGGTCGATCTCGGTGACGACGGCGTCGACCCAGTCGTCGATCACGAGGTCGCCGACGGCGGGGCCGGGCATGCTCAGGGCGTGCGGGCGATGCCCTGCCGCCTCGAGAGCGGGAACGATGTCGTCCCATGACGACGCGGTGAGCCAGAGTCCGGGTACGAGGATGACGTCCATATTGCGAGCGTAGGACGGGGTTCCGACATCGGCGAGTGCATCTGATAAAGAGCAGATCAGGCGTCGGTTCGACCGCTCCTGCCGTCCGCGCGACCCGAGAGCCCCACGGCATCCGCCCGCTCTGGGATTCGCGCGGGATCCCTGCGTCAGCGGGGGAGGAGGGCGATGACCTGCACCAGATCCACGTCGCCCACGACCAGATCGGCCCGCTCGCGTACGGCGGGCTTCGCGTTGAACGCCAGACCGAGGCCGGCCGTCTTCATCATCTCGAGGTCGTTCGCGCCGTCGCCGATCGCGAACGTCGACCGCAGGGGGACGCCGTTCTCGTCGGCCCAGCGGCGGAGCGTGCCGGCCTTGGCCGTGGCATCCACGATCTCTCCGTCGACCTCGCCGGTGAGGCGGCCGTCGTCGGCGACGAGCCGGTTCGCGCGCCAGACGTCGACCCCCAGGTCGGGCGCGATGGTGTCGAGCACTTCGTGGAAGCCTCCGGAGACGACTCCGACGATCCCTCCGCGTTCGTGCACCGCGGCGATGAGCTCGCGCACGCCGGGAGTCGGCTCGATGCGTGCGATCGCGCGAGCGAAGGCCTCGGTCGAGACGCCCGCGAGGGCTTCGACGCGTGAGCGCAGGCTCGTGGCGAAGTCGACCTCGCCGCGCATGGCCGCCTCGGTCGCCGCAGCGACCTCGGCACCGCGGCCGGCTTCGTCGGCGAGGAGTTCGATGACCTCGTTGCGGATCAGGGTGGAGTCGGCATCGAGCACGACGAGGAAACGAGCGGGCGCAGGCACGCGCTCGACCCTAGCGGGTGAGTCGGGGGTCGCGCGGTCCACGACCGGTCGCATCTGCGCAACTGCGCTCTCGTCGCACGGCGTCATGCGCGGGGGCGATGTCGGAGCCCCCGCGTAGGCTTTTCGCACCGCCGACTCCTGAGAAGGGACCCCTCATGGCCGATGTCGAAAGCTTCACCCTCGACCACACCGCCGTTCTGGCGCCGTACGTCCGCCTGATCGGCACCGAGTCGGGGCCGCGCGGTGACGTCATCTCCAACTTCGATCTGCGTCTCGTGCAGCCCAACGAGCAGGAGATCCCGACGGCCGGACTCCACACGATCGAGCACCTGCTCGCGAGCCTCGTGCGCGACCGCATCGACGGCCTCATCGACATCTCGCCGTTCGGATGCCGCACCGGTTTCCACGTCATCATGTGGGGCGAGCCCGACGTGGCCGCCCTGGTCGATGCGATCAGCGATTCGCTGCGCGCCATCGTCGACGACGTGCAGTGGGACGACGTGCCCGGAACCGACGCGTTCAGCTGCGGCAACTACCGCGATCACAGCCTGCACACGGCCAAGGAATGGTCGAAGGTCGTGCTCGAGAAGGGCATCTCGCGCGACGCATTCGAGCGCGTGGGCGTCTGACGCGGAGCTGAACGGGTAGCGGGCAGGCCGAGTCTCGCGCGACGCGTTCGAGCGAGTGGGCGTCTGACGCTGAGCGGAACGGGTACCTGGCAGGCCGAGTCTCGCGCGACGCGTTCGAGCGCGTGGGCGTCTGACGCTGAGCTGAACGGGTAGCGGGCAGGCCGAGTCTCGCGCGACGCGTTCGAGCGAGTGGGCGTCCGACGCGGAGCTGAACGGGTAGCGGGCAGGCCGAGTCTCGCGCGACGCGTTCGAGCGCGTGGGCGTCTGACGCGGAGCGGCAAGCTCCCCACCTCCTATCGCTGCGAACGAGGGGGCGGCGACCTTCGCGGTCACCGCCCCCTCTTCGCATCCGGAGGTTCTCGGCATCCGGAACCGCGTTTCACGACTAGGCGTGGACGTGCACGTCCTTGCCGACGACGGTGATGCCCGTCTCGGTGACGGTGAAACCGCGGGCCAGGTCGCGCTCGCGATCGACGCCGATGGTCGCCCCGGGCTCGAGCACCACGTTCTTGTCGAGGATCGCGCGGTGGATCCGCGCTCCCGCACCCACCTGAACGCTATCGAACAGCACCGAGTCGGTAATCGTCGATCCGCCGCCCGCGAGGGCCCACGGGCCGACGACGCTGCGCTCGAGGTGGGTTCCCGACAGCACCGAGCCCAGCGACACGATCGAGTCGATCGCGTTGCCGATGCGCCCGACCGAGTCACGGACGAACTTCGCCGGAGGGGCGTTGAAGGTCTGCGAGAAGATCGGCCAGTCGTTGTTGTACAGGTTGAAGATCGGCAGCGTCGAAATCAGATCCATGTGCGCGTCGTAGAACGATTCGATCGTGCCGACGTCGCGCCAGTACGACCGGTCGCGGGGCGTGGACCCGGGCACGTCGTTGCGCTGGAAGTCGTAGACGGCCGCCTCGCCGCGGTCGACGAAGTAGGGGACGATGTCGCCGCCCATGTCGTGGGCCGAGGTCGGCAGCTCGCCGTCGTGCGTGACGGCGTCGACGAGGGCGTCGGCGTCGAAAATGTAGTTGCCCATCGAAGCGAGCACCTCGTGCGGCGAGTCGGCGAGGCCTGCCGGGCTCTGCGGCTTTTCGAGGAACGCGCGGATCTTCGTCGGGTCGCTGGGGTCGGTGTCGATGACGCCGAACTGGTTCGCGAGCGAGATCGGCTGACGGATGCCGGCGACGGTGGCCTTCGCGTCCGAGGCGATGTGCGCGTCGAGCATCTGCTTGAAGTCCATGCGGTACACGTGGTCGGCACCGATGACGACGACGATGTCGGGCTTCTCATCGCGGATGAGGTTCATCGACTGCAGGATCGCGTCGGCCGAGCCCGAGAACCAGCGTTTGCCCAGTCGCTGCTGCGCGGGGACCGAGGCGACGTACGAGCCGAGCATCGGCGACATGCGCCACGTCTGAGAGATATGACGGTCGAGGCTGTGCGACTTGTACTGCGTGAGCACGACCAGCTGCCGCAGCCCCGAGTTGATGAGGTTCGAGATGGCGAAGTCGATCAGGCGGTACTGGCCGCCGAACGGAACGGCGGGTTTGGCGCGATCGGCCGTGAGGGGCATGAGTCGCTTTCCCTCGCCGCCGGCGAGGATGATTCCGAAGACCTTCGGCGCTGCAGGCATGGCACCACACTAAGGGGCGGATGCGGCTGCGGAAACACGTCTGCGGCGCGCCTTTCGCTGTACTACGGTTCGTGTCATGCGCGTCGACATCGTGACCAAGGAATACCCGCCGGAGATCTACGGCGGAGCCGGAGTCCACGCCACCGAGCTCGTCAAGGCGCTGCGCGCCGAGGGCACCGAGGTGCAGGTCCGCGCGTTCGGCGCCGACCGTGACGAAGCCGACGTGACCTCATACGGTGTGCCCGCAGAGCTCGCCTCCGCCAACGGCGCGATCCAGACGCTCGGCACCGATCTCGAGATCGTGTCCGACATCGCCGGCGCCGACGTCGTGCACTCGCACACCTGGTACGCGAACTTCGCCGGGCACCTGGCATCCCTGCTCCACGGCATCCCGCACGTCGTGACCGCGCACAGCCTCGAACCGCTGCGCCCGTGGAAGGCCGAGCAGCTCGGGGGCGGCTACGCCGTCTCGAGCTACATCGAGAAGACCGCCTACGAGGGGGCCGCCGCGGTCGTCGCGGTGAGCTCCGGCATGCGCGACGACATCCTGCGCAGTTACCCCTCGCTCGATCCCGCCAAGGTGCGGGTCATCTACAACGGCATCGACACCGAGTCGTGGCATCCGGTGTCGGATGACGCGTTCCTCGCGTCGCAGGGGATCGATCCGTCGCGCCCCTCGGTCGTCTTCGTCGGTCGCATCACCCGCCAGAAGGGCTTGCCCTACCTGCTGCGCGCGGCGGAGCAGCTGCCGCCCGAGGTGCAGCTCATCCTGTGCGCCGGCGCCCCCGACACCCCGCAGATCATGGCCGAGGTGCAGGAGCTGGTCCGGGGGCTCCAGGCCACCCGCGACGGGGTCGTGTGGATCGAGAAGCTGCTGCCGCGCAACGAGCTCAGCGCGATCCTCACCTCGGCGACGACGTTCGTCTGTCCCTCGGTGTACGAGCCGCTGGGCATCGTGAACCTCGAGGCCATGGCGTGCGGCGCAGCGGTCGTCGGGACGGCGACCGGCGGCATCCCCGAGGTCGTCGTCGACGGCGTGACCGGGCGTCTCGTGCCGATCGAGCAGGTGCAGGACGGGACCGGAACGCCCGTCGATCCCGAGCGGTTCGTCGACGATCTCGCCCGCGTGCTGACGGAGGTCGTGACGGATGCCGATACCGCCCGGGCCTACGGAGAAGCCGGTCGCACGCGAGCCGTCGAGGACTTCAGCTGGGCGGCCATCGCGGAGACCACCGCGGCGCTCTACGCGGAGGTCGCGGGGAGGTAGGCGGCCGCGGTCGCGATGTGCGGCACGACGACCGGGGACGTCTCGGAAATCGCCGCGCGCGACGGGCGCGGGGGCGCTCCGGCACTCTCCACAGGGGCCGCGTGGCATCCGGGAGCCCCTGTCTCGGACAGTAGGCTAGATCCATGCCCCAGGTGCTCGAGTTCTCCGACGTCGTCGTCCGCCGGAACGCGCGGGACATCGTGTCCCACCTCGATTGGGAGGTGTCGGACGACCAGCGTTGGGTCGTGCTCGGGCCGAACGGCGCGGGCAAGACGACGGTGCTCCAGCTCGCCGACACCCTGCTGCACCCCACGTCGGGTTCGGTGACGATCCTCGGGGAGCGTCTCGGTCGCACCGATGTGTTCGAGTTGCGTCCGCGCATCGGTTTCGCCTCGTCGGCGATGGCGCGTCGCGTGCCGCCGGAAGAGACCGTGCTCGACGTCGTGCTCACGGCCGCGTTCTCGGTCGTGGGTCGCTGGCGCGAAGACTACGACGACATCGACGAGCGTCGTGCACTTCGCGTGCTCGCCGAGTGGAAGCTCGACCACCTCGCCGACCGCACCTTCGGCACCCTCAGCGACGGCGAGCAGAAGCGCGTGCAGATCGCTCGAGCGGTCATGACCGACCCCGAGCTGCTGCTGCTCGACGAGCCCACCGCGAGCCTCGACCTGGGTGCGCGCGAAGAGCTGCTCACCCTGCTGTCGGGCTACGCGCAGGCGCCGACCACGCCCGCCATGGTGATGGTCACGCATCACGTGGAGGAGATCCCGGTCGGTTTCACGCACGTGCTGCTGCTGCGCGACGGCGAGGTCGTGGCATCCGGTCCTCTCGAGGAGGCCCTCACGGCCGAGAACCTCACGAAGACGTTCGGGCTCGAGATCTCGCTGACGCGCGAGGCCGGGCGCTACGCGGCGCGGGCGGTCTGAGAGTTCGGATCCGGGTGTTTCTCGCGCTCGACTCCGTCTGTCGGTCGGGCTCGAGATCTCGCTGACGCGCGAGGCCGGGCGCTACGCGGCGCGGGCGGTCTGAGAGTTCGGATCCGGGTGTTTCTCGCGCTCGACTCCGTCTGTCGGTCGGGCTCGAGATCTCGCTGACGCGCGAGGCCGGGCGCTACGTGGCCCGCGCGGTCTGAGAGTTCGGATCCGGGCGTTTCTCGCGCTCGACTCCCTATGTCGGTCGGGCTCGAGATCTCGCTGACGCGCGAGGCCGGGCGGTACGTGGCCCGCGCGGTCTGAGAGTTCGGATCCGGGTGTCGGCTGAACCGGCGCCCTCGTGTCAGGGCACTGCTCGGGCCTGATAGACTCTGACGTTGGTGCCTTCGGCGCCGCAGACTTTGACGTCCTGGCAGAATCCAGGACACCACTTCTCAAAGGACCTCCCATGCAGACTGACATTCACCCCACGTACAAGGCCGTCGTCTTCCGCGACCTCGGTTCGGGCGACACCTTCCTCACCCGTTCGACCGTCTCGAGCGACAAGACGATCGAGCTCGACGGCGTGGAGTACCCCGTCATCGACGTGGAGATCTCGTCCGCTTCGCACCCCTTCTACACGGGCAAGCAGCGCATCATGGACTCCGCCGGTCGCGTCGAGAAGTTCAACCAGCGCTTCAAGAACTTCGGCGGTCGTTGATCCGCAGCGGTTCTCGCAGCGAAAGCCCCTCGTCCTTCGGGATGGGGGGCTTTCGCTTTTCCGAATTGGTTGCGTGGGGTGCGTCGGTGCGTGGGGTGCGTCGGGCGGCGGGCTCGGCTGCGGGGTGCAGCGGACGGCGCGGTGTCGCGCGGTCTCGCATCCTTCAGGGTCGTTCTGCCGACGAGCGCCGGTCACGACGAACTGCACCCGCTGCCCCGTCGTCGCGTGTGTGTCCACGCGAATGCGTGCCTGCCCTCAGACCCTCGACGTGAGCTTTCCCGCGTTCTCGTATCCTCCGAGGTCGTCGCGGCGGTTTCGCCACATGCGCTGCTCGGCGCGCGCCTCGGCGACGACGGCAAGGTCGATGGCGGCGACCGCGACCCCCTCACGACCTTCGACGGAGGCGACGCGACGACCGAGCGGATCGAACACGGCCGAACCGCCGATGAAGTCGCTGGGCGCGCCCACGAGTCCGCTGAAGACGACGTACACGCCGTTGTCGAGGGCTCGCGAGGCGTAGTGCAGGTCGCGTCGCCGCTCGCCCCCGGGGAAGTACGCGCCGCTGTTCACGTACACGAGAGCACCGGATGCCGCGGCGGCGGCCGCATGCTCGGGAAAATTCGCGTCGTAACAGACCGACAACGCCACGCGGACGCCCTTCACCTCGAACGAGAAGCCCCGCTCGCCGGCGTCGAAGATCTCGCGTTCGGGGGCGTGGAGGTGCTGTTTGGCGTAGGCGGCGAACGGTGGACGTCCGGGAGCGAACACCACGTCGGTGAGGGTGCGTCTGCCGCCCGTCTGCAGGGCGGTGTTCACGATGGCGATGACGCCGGTCTCGTCGACGATGCGTCGGAGAGGATCCTGCCACTGCAGGTCGTGGAGGTCGGGAAGGGGCGCCGCGAAGACCTCGTCGGCGTAGCCGGTGAGGAACGCTTCCGGGAACACCACCACATCGGCATCCGCCTCCGCCGCCGCGGCGATGAGGTGCGCCGCTCGCGAGACGTTGTGGAGCAGGGCTCCGGGTCGGGCTTCGGCCTGCACGGTGGCGATGCGGAAGGTCACCGGATCAGTGTGGCAGGGCGTGGGGCAGGCGCGCGTGGTCGGGAGTGTGGGGTGGGCGGGTGTGGTCGGGAGTGTGGGGCTGGGCGTGTGGCTGGAGGGGGTGGTGGGGCGGGTGGTCGGTGTCTGCGCCGGGCTGGTTTGCTGGAGCGATGAAGTTGCAGCGGTGCCGGACGGCGGAGGAGATCGCGGAGATCGAGGTCTTTCTGCGCGAGGCGGATCTGACCGTGGCCGGCCTCGACGCGCCGACGGTGCGCCTGTGGGTGGAGCGCGAGGGCGTCGGTGGGAAGAGGGCTGGTGGGGACGGTGCCTGTGGCGTCGGTGCTCGTCGGGTTGAGGCCGGTGATGGTGGTGCCGGAGGGCGTGGCGCTGGTCGGGGTGGTGCTCTTGGTGTTGGTGCCGATGAGGTTGGCGCTGGTCGGGCTGATGTTCCTCGGGCTGGCGCCGATACGGCTGACGCCGCTCGGGCTGGCGCCGATACGGCTGACGCCGCTCGGGCTGGCGCCGATACGGCTGACGCCGCTCGGGCTGGCGCCGGTCGGATCATCGGCAGCACGGGATGGGAAGTCAGCGCTGACGGGCGGCATGTGTTGATCCGGAGCGTCGCGGTCGCGCCCGAGCGACGATTGCTGGGCCACGGTCGCGCCTTGGCCGTCTTCGCTCTCGAGCGAGCAGCCGCCGAGGGTGCGCATACGGCCTGGCTCTTCAGCCGTCGGTCGGGAGGGTTCTGGCAGAGCCTCGGGTTCGTGCCCGCGGATCGGGACGAGCTCGCGGGCGTTCTCGCGAATACGTATCAGGTGCGGATGTTCCGTCGTACGGGGCAGCTGGAGCGGGAAGTGGCGTGGAGGCGGGCGCTGCAGGCGGAGTGAGTCGAGCTGGCGGGTTCGTGTGCTCCACAGCGTGGGCTCGCTCCTGTGGACTTGACCGGGTGGGCTCGGACGCAGGGGGCACGACCGCGGGCATGAGCTTTCCCCGGATCCGCGCGTGAGTTCTAGAACGGCGGCGGATCCGCGTCGAAGGTCTCGCCCCGCGGCGAACGCCATGTCAGGTCACCGTCGGGCGAGGCGGACGGCTCCCACAGCGTTTCGTGTCGGAGTCGATGGTGATGGCGGCACTTCGGGTCGAGGTTGTCTTCGTCGGTCGTTCCGCCTTCGGCCCACGCCGTGCGGTGATCGATGTCGCATTCGCGGGCGGCCCGATTGCATCCGGGGAAGACGCACGTCGGATGCGTCACGCCGAGCCAACGACGAAGCGCGAGCGGAACTCGATAGGTCTTGCGGTCGAGAGCGAGGGGCGCGCCGGTCACGGGGTCGGTGAGCAGACGGATCCACGAGGTCGCATTGCCGGCGAGGCGACGGGCCGTGTCGAGATCGATGGGGCCGTAGCCCTCCAGCGTGGCGGGTTCGGCGGATGCGCCGAGCAGCGTCAGGGCGGGGACGGTGACGATCACCGTTGCGGAGGGCGTGGAACGCGGTGCGGCGAAGGCGGGTGGCGAAGCGGCTTGGGAAGAAGCGGCCGGGGGCGAAGCGGCCGGGGGCGCAGCGACGTGCGGCGGAGCGACCGGCGGTGAATCGAACGAGGGTGCATCGATCGTAGGTGAATCGATCGGCGGCGGAGCGACCTGCGGCGGAGCGACCTGCGGCGGAGCGACCGCGGGCTGGGTCGACATCGATGCCCCTGCCGGCGGTGAGTCCGAGGTGGCGGCTTCCACTCGCGCCGGCTCGGGGGCGCCGGAGGACACCGTCGCGACGAGATCGGCCAGAGCATCAGCGCGCAGCTGCGCGAGAGTCCGGTCTTCGTCAGGGAGGGCGCGGAGAGAGCGAGCCACTCCGTCGAGGCGCGACATCACGGCACGAGCCCGATCGGCAGGGAGGAGGGCGCTCAGCGAGGCCATGCCGTCGAGCTCGGCGGACATCCAGACGCCGCGATCTGCCGCCGCGCGATGATGACGCTCTTCGAGGGACTCCGCGTGGACGCGCTCGCGGATGACGCGCGCCGCGACGGCGAACTTCGCGGGTGTGAGCACCACGGCTCGCTCGCACACCTGCTCATCGAATCGTTGCAACGGCTCGGGCTCGTCGGGCAGGGACGACGCCAGTCGAGCGACCTCGACCGCGTGGCGCTCCGAGATGCGCCCCTCGCTGAACTCTTGCCAGACCGCAGGGGTGCGCTCGTCGAGGGTGCGGGCGTGCGCCGCGCGCGTGCGGACGGTCTGCTCGGACAGGCGGAGACGCACGGCGATCTCGGCGACGGCGGCGCGTTCGGCCATGTCCGCGCGATCGCGGCGGACGGCGCGGATGGTGCGCCGACGTGCGTCGCTCCATGAGGGGTCACGGGTCGGATCGGGTCCCGCCCACGGAGTGGGGTCTTCGGCAGCTGACTGCAGGATGGACGCGATGAGTCGGTACTCCTCCGCGGTCGCCCGTTGGCGCAGCCGCGCGACGGCCTTCAGCCGATGGAGAGGGGCGTCGACGTCGCCGTCATCGGCATCCGCCGACAGGAACTCGTCGAACGGATCGACGGCGTTCTGCGGGGCGGTCTCGCTGGACGCTTCGCGGGGGACTTCCGACGGTGCTCCCGCGATATCCGCCCACTCGGACGCGGGCGAGTCGCCGACGAGGAGCGGAATGACCACGCCGTTCACGGCGCAGGGGGCGTCGTCGTCGGCATCCGCCCACCACTCGACCTCGGGCACTGCGCTGAGTGCGTCGGACTGGTGCGTGGGCTGATCGTACGGCCACCAGTCGACGTCTGCGGACTCGCGTATCGCCGCCCATCGGGCCTCGATCTCGAGCTCGTCATCGCTGGGTCAGGGCGCACCGTCGGTCTCGCGGAACACCGGTCGCGGCCGGTCTTCGGAAGGGGCGGTGCTGGTCATGGGAGAACGGTATCGGGGACCTCAGACATTGGGTTCGTGGTCGGGAGAAGTCCAGGCCACGGGCGGGATCGGGGACGGGGACTACAGTTCGCACCGGCGCTGAGGGCCAGGCTGAATCGGTGGCAGGACCGCTCGGCAGGATCGGACCGGCAGGGCAGATCGAGGGGCGGGCCGGCCCCACGCTGTCGACCGGGGAGTCGAGTCGAGATCACGCAGTGGGGCTGCCCGACGCGTCCGCCGGGGAGCCGAGTCGAGGTCGTGCAGTGAGGCCGCCCGACGCTGTCGACCGGAGAGCCGAGCCGAGGTCGCGGCTATGTGAGAAGCCGTCGACCGGGGACACCGTTCGAGATCAGGATCCTGACCGCTCACGGACCACTGACGCGTCATCGAGCGGGGAAGCCGTGGCGAGGTCGCAACTGGTCCCGCTCAGCGGATCAGGCAACCGCTCGCGACGCAGAAAACCTCGCTAGCACCACTCAGCGGATCGGCCACGCTCCGTCGACCGGGGGAGCCGTGGCATCCAGTCGCCCGATCTTGATGAAATACTCGGTGAGGCTCGCCGCCTGCGCGCGGGCCCACCCGATCTGGCGGGTGTGGAGCTCGTCGAGGGTGGACGGCATCCAGGGACCGAACTTCTCGGCCAGCGCGAGGGCGAGCCGACCCGCCGCGACGGCATCGGCACAGGCCTCGTGCGCCGACTCGAGCGGCACGGAATAGTGCTCGGCGACGACCGACAGCGTGCGCTTTCCGCGGCGATACCGGTCGTACGTCTTGTCGACGACGAGCGGATCGATGACCGGCGAGGGAGCGGCGATGGGCTCGACGCCGTGCCGGATCGCCTCGTTCTTCAACAGCGAGAAGTCGAACGGCGCGTTGTAGGCCACGACCGGGATCCCCGCCGCGAACAGCGCCGACAGCGCTTCGACGACCTCGCCGACCACGCGGGGCGCCGGAGCGCCCTCGGCCCGGGCGCGTTCCGTGCTGATGCCGTGGATGGCGGCCGCCCCGGCCGGGATCTCCACACCCGGATCGGCCAGCCAGTCGCGGGCGTCGACGACGTGTCCGTCGACGTCGAGAACGCCGACGTGCGCGGTGACGATGCGGTCGTTCTCGACGTCGATCCCGGTGGTCTCGAGATCGAACACGCCGATGAGGCGCGCCCACTCGGGCGTCTGGAACAAAGGAAGCGGCTCGGCCTGCCACGTGGTCATGCGCCCACGGTAGAGCGGGGTTCCGACATGGGCGGCCAGGCGCGCAGGCACCGGGGTCGACGGGGGAGGACCGGGGCGGATGCCGCGGCTCGGCCGGGGGCCGGATTCGCGCTCGCGCGGGGAGCGGAGGGGCTCCGTCGCGGCGCCCAGGTGCCCGAACGTGGTGGCGTGGGGCGGACGCGCTCGCGCGGGTCGGACGCGTTCGCGCGGGGAGCTGAGGGGCTCCGTCGCGGCGCCCGGATGCCCGAACGTGGGGGCGCGGGTCGGACGCGTTCGCGCGGGGCGCGGAGGGGCTCCGTCGCAGCGCCCAGGTCGATGTCGGAACCCCCTCCTAGACTCGACCCATGCCGAATCCGTACGCCGAACTGCTCGCCGCGATCCCCGTGACGCGACGCGAGGCGCACGTGCTCGGTGGCACGACCGCGTACTGGGTCTACGGCGACGATTCCGCAGCGACCACGATCGTCGCGGTGCACGGCTTCCGCGGCGAGCACCACGGGCTCGATCCCGTCGTGGCGCACCTTCCCGGCATCCGGGTCATCTCGCCCGATCTTCCCGGGTTCGGCGAGACGGCCCCTCTCGTCGGGCGCCCGCACGACCTCGACACCTACGCCGCGTGGCTGCGCGCTTTCGTCGAAGACGTCGCTCCGGATGCCGTGATCCTCGGCCACTCGTTCGGCTCGATCGTGTCGTCGGCCGCTGTCGCCGGAGGGCTGTCGACGCCCAGACTGATCCTCGTCAACCCGATCGGTGCACCCGCGCTCGAGGGGCCGCGAGGGATTCTGACCCGCCTCGCCGTGTTCTATTACCTGGCCGGGGCGAAGCTTCCTCGCGCGATCGGCGAGGGGCTTCTGCGCAACGGACTCATCGTCCGCGTCATGAGCAACGCCATGGCGAAGACACGCGACCCGCAACTGCGGCGGTTCGTTCACGAGCAGCACGACGAATACTTCTCGCGGTTCGCCGACCGCGATGTGCTGCACGAGGCCTTCGTGACGAGCGTGTCGCACGACGTGCGCGAGTTCGCGCCGCGCATCGCTCAACCCACGCTGCTCATCGCCGCGCAGAAAGACGACATCACGCCGATCGAAGCGGAACGTCACCTCGCGACGCTGTTCCCGCGAGCCGAGCTCGTCGAGATCCCCGACGTCGGACACCTCATCCATTACGAGACGCCTCAGGCTGCGGCGGCGGCGATCCGGGGGTTCGTGGACGCGGAGTGAGCGGGGGCTCGTGCTGAGCGAAGGTGCCGAGCCAGGCTGGAGACATCGGGCTCGGCTCGAGCGGGCTCGCTACCGCACCATGCGCAGTTCGACGATGCCGCCGATGTGGGCATCCTCGAACGACACCCCGTCTTCGCGGAAGCCATGCCGTTCGTAGAACGCCCGCGCGCGCTGATTCGCGCTCGCGACCCACAACTGAGCGGGACGGTCGGCGATGGCCCCCGTGAGCAGGGCGTGACCGACACCGGTGCCGTGCTCTGAAGCCAGCAGGTAGATCGCGAAGAGGGTGAGATCGCGCGTCGGCTCGAATCCCTTCGTCGCGTCGGCGCCCTTCGACGCCCCGGCGAGGGCGAACCCGACGATCCGCGCGTCGCGTTCGGCGACCACGATGGTCAGCGGGGGCGCGTCGGCGCCGAGCATGAACGCCCACGCCCCACGCCGCCGCTCGAGGGCGGTGTCGTCGAACATCTCATCGGGCATGAGACCCGTGTAGGTCTCACGCCACGTCTCGACATGAACGGCGGCGATCGAGTCCGCGTCGTCGAGGGTGGCTGGGCGGACCGTCGCGGTGCTGCTCATGCCTCGACCGTAGACGAGAGCGCGAGACGGCCGAGCGCCGACGGCGTCGAGACGGAGCGCCCGAGGGGAAGGTCGGGCGGGTTCTCGGCATCCGCCCACGAAACGCGCATCACGGGTCGGCGATCCATACGGCGAACGTGGGTCCGCACGCGATCGCGATCAGTGCGGTGCGTCACCCCCCCCGGGCAGGTGTCATCGCCGCAGAAGAGGGGAAGATCCCCGCCCCGCGGTCAGGCCGGAGCCTCGGCCTTGCGGCGACGGTACGCGTTGACGTTCATACGGTTGCCGCAATTGCCGGCGTCGCAGTAGCGCTTCGAGCCGTTCTTCGAGAAGTCGACGTAGACGCCCGCGCAGTCGTCGGCGTCGCACACGCGAACGCGCGCGTATTCGTCCGCACGGATGACGTCGACGAATGCCAACGCCGACTCGACGAGGATGCGCGTCGCCAACGGATCGGCCGGATCGCTCGCGTGGATGTGCCAGTCGAGCCCGTCGTGCCGCACCAACTGGGGGAGCGCCCGACCGTCGGCGAGCATGGCGTTCACGAGGGGCACCGCCCCGTCGCGATCCGTGCTCCACAGCTCGAGAAGACGGGGGCGGATGCCGCGGACCGCCGCGAGTTCGCGCGCATCGCGCGTGCGCGACCCGGTGTAGCCGTGACGCTCGGTGAAGGCCTCGAGGGCCTCGACCTCCTCGAGGGTGTCGACGCCGCTGACATCGGTCTGCGGCAGGGTGTTGACCAGCTCGACGGCAGCGCGCAGCACCAGTTCGGTGTCACGAATGAAGACCATGTTGACTCCTGACAGGCGCGGGTCGTACTGTCACGAGTGTAAACGTTCTTCACTCCTGACAGCAGGCTCGCATGACCACCTCGTCCGTCACCCTTCCGCGCCCCACCCCACACGGCTCCGGAGCCGTCACCGGGCTCGTGATCGCCGTCGCCTCGGCCCTCGCGTTCTCGTCGAGCGGTCCGTTCGTGAAGCCCCTGCTCGACGGGGGCTGGTCGCTCGGGGCGGTCCTGCTCGTGCGGATGGGGGTCGCGGCGCTCCTGCTGTCGCCCGCGCTGATCCTCGCGATCCGCCGACAGCGCGGCTTCATCCGCCGACACGGACTGCTCATCCTCGCCTTCGGCCTCACGGCCGTCGCCGGATGCCAGCTGTTCTACTTCGCCGCGATGCAGCGGATGCCGGTGGCCGTCGCCCTGCTCATCCAGTACATCGCGCCGGTGCTGCTCGTGCTCGCGGTCTGGGCGCGCACCCGCACGGCTCCCTCGAAGGCGGTGCTGATCGGCTCCGTCGTGGCGATGGTCGGCCTCGTGCTCGTGGTCGACATCAGCGGGGCGCGCTTCGACCTGCTGGGGACGATCTTCGCGCTGTGCGCCGCCGTGTGCGCGGCCGCCTACTTCGTCATCGCCGGGCGCGCGGGCGACGATCTCCCGCCCCTCGCTCTCGCCGCGGGAGGCCTGATCACCGGAACCGTGCTGATGGGCATCCTCGTCGCCACCGGGATCCTGCCCTTCGCCGCACCCTCGATCACGGTGTCGCTCGCGGGGCTCGAGGTTCCCGGCATCCTGCCCCTGCTCTGGGTGGGCGGCGTCGCCACCACGGTCGGGTACGCCCTCGGGGTGATCGCGGTGCCGCTCATCGGCTCGCGCCTCGCGTCATTCGTCGGGCTCAGCGAGGTGCTGTTCGCCCTCGGGTTCGCCTGGCTGCTGCTCGGCGAGACGCCCGCTCCCGTGCAGTTCGTCGGCGGTGCGCTGATCCTCGTCGGCGTCGTGCTCGTGCGGCTCGACGCCGGCGGCGCGGTCGAGGAGAAGACCGAGACGGCGAGCATCCCGGTGGTGCCGGCGCCGTAGGCCGGCGCGGGTTCCGGTCCCTTCGACAGGCTCAGGGACCTCGCGGGCTCAGGGGCTTTCGGTTCGGAGGTGGCTGAGCCTGTCGAAGCCACCGGTCTTTCAGGGGTTCCGGTCCCTTCGACAGGCTCAGGGACCTCGCGGCTAGTTCTCCTCGCGTGCCAGCTGCATCAGCGGGCCCACGCGGTAGCCGATCACCTCGCCCATCACCAGCGAGGTCTCGGTGCGCTCGACGCCCTCGATCGCGAGGATGCGCGCATCGGTGTCGAACAGGTGCTGGGTGTCACGGCACGCGACGCGCACGAGCAGGTCGACCTGACCGCTCAGCCCGTGCGCCTGCAGCACTTCGGGAACCTTGGCGAGTTCTTCGCGGATGATCGGCAGCTCGGCCTGGCGCACGGTCACCTGCAGGAACGCCTCGATCGGAAAGCCCAGCGCCTCCGCCGACAACGTCCGCTCGTACGACAGGAACACCCCACCGCGTTCGAGGCGGCTCATGCGCGCCTGAACGGTGTTGCGCGAGAGGCCGAGCTTCTCGGCGAGCGCGACGACGGTGGCGCGCGGATCGGCGGACAGGGCGCGGAGGAGGTCGAGGTCGACCGCGTCGAGCTTGCTCATGCTGCGAAACATTAGCAGCGCCGGGGCCGTCTGCAATGGGCACAGTGCTCAATATGACGACGAGGTCTTGAGCGGGGTGCATTCCGCGCGTACGGTCGGCCACGTCGGCGCTGTTGCCGACACCCGGATCGCCCCGGCTCTCACGAGGAGCCACGGGCCGCACCTGGAGGGATGACGATGACGTACACCCAGACGCGAGACTCTTCGACCGGAAGAGCCGACGACCACGACCCCCAGGACGACGTCGACGACGTCCTCCGCCTGCTCGAGCCGGACGGCACTCGTATCGCCGACGCCGAGCTCGATCCCTGGATCGCCGACCTCTCGCCGCACGAGCTGCGCTCCCTCCACCGCGACATGGTGCTCACCCGTCGCCTCGACGCCGAGGGCGTCGCGCTGCAGCGCCAGGGTCAGCTCGCCCTGTGGGCGCCCTGCCGCGGCCAGGAGGCCGTGCAGGTCGGCACCGCCCACGCCATGGCTCCCGGCGACTTCGCCTTCCCCAGCTACCGCGAGCACGGCGTGCTGCTCGCCCGCGGCGCCAAGCCCGAGGGCTACGTGCTCGCCTGGCGCGGCGAAGAGCACTCCGCCTACGACCACGCGTCGATCAACGTCGCCCCGCCCCAGATCATCATCGGCGCGCACTCGCTGCACGCGACGGGCTGGGCCATGGGTGCGCAGCGCGACGGCTCGACCGATGTGGCCGTGGCGTATTTCGGCGACGGTGCCACCAGCCAGGGCGACGTCAACGAGGCGATGGTGTTCGCCTCGTCGTACGGCGCCCCCGTGGTGTTCGTGTGCTCGAACAATCAGTGGGCCATCTCCGAGCCCGTCACTGTGCAGGCCAAGTACCCCATCGCGGGCCGGGCGCCGGGCTTCGGCATCCCGAGCCTCCGCATCGACGGCAACGACGCCCTCGCCTGCGTCGCCGCCATGCGCTGGGCCCTCGACCGTGCCCGCCGCGGCGAAGGGCCCTCGTTCATCGAGGCCGTGACCTACCGCATGGGTCCGCACACCACGAGCGACGACCCCACCCGCTACCGCGACGCCGACGAGGTGGAGCGGTGGGCCGGTCGCGACCCGATCGCCCGGCTCGAGGCCTACCTGCGGGCCGAGGGCATGCTCGACGACTCCGGCATGGATGAGGTCGCCCGGGCCGCCGACGCCCTCGCCGCCGACGTGCGCGCCGCGTGCATCGGAGCGACCACGCGTGCGCCCGAGACCATGTTCGACCACGTGTACGCGGAACCGCATGCCGGAGTCGAAAGGCAGAAGGCCGAGTACATGGACTACCTCGCGGGGTTCGAGCAGGAGGGCACGCGATGACTTCCCTGACCCTCGGTTCCGCGATCAACGCGGCAGTGCCCGAAGCTCCCCACGGCGACGAGAAGGAGATGTCGCGATGACTTCCCTCACCCTCGGTTCCGCGATCAACGCGGCAGTGCCCGAAGCTCCCCACGGCGACGAGAAGGAGATGTCGCGATGACTTCCCTGACCCTCGGCTCCGCGATCAACGCGGGCCTGTCGAAGGCACTCGAGAACGACGACAAAGTCCTGCTCATGGGCGAGGACATCGGCAAGCTCGGCGGCGTCTTCCGCGTCACCGACGGCCTGCAGAAGCGCTTCGGCGCGCAGCGCGTCGTCGACACCCCGCTCGCCGAGGCCGGCATCGTCGGCACCGCGGTGGGCCTCGCCCTGCGCGGCTACCGACCCGTCGTCGAGATCCAGTTCGACGGCTTCGTCTACCCGGCGTTCGACCAGATCGTCTGCCAGGTCGCGAAGCTGCACTACCGCAGCAACGGTCGCATCCGGATGCCGCTGGTCATCCGCATCCCGTGGGCCGGAGGCGTCGGCGCGGCCGAGCACCACTCCGAGTCGCCCGAGGCGTACTTCGTGCACACCGCCGGACTCCGCGTGATCGCCGCCTCGAACCCGCAGGACGCCTACGTCATGCTGCAGCAGGCGATCGCCTCCGACGACCCGGTGATCTTCTTCGAGCCCAAGCGCCTGTACCACTCCAAGGGCGAGGTCGATCTCGACGCCGACCTCGCCGACGCCCCGCCGATGCACCTCGCGCGCGTCGCCCGCGAGGGCACGGATGCCACGATCGTCACCTACGGCGCCCAGGTGCGAACCGCCCTCGACGCCGCCGTCGCCGCCGAAGACGACGGGATCTCGCTCGAGGTCATCGACCTGCGCTCGCTCTCGCCGATCGACATGAACACGGTCGCGGCATCCGTCCGCAAGACCGGACGCGTCGTCGTCACGCACGAGGCCGCGCGCGAAGCGGGAGTCGGCGCGGAGCTCATCGCGAGCATCACCGAGGAGTGCTTCCACTACCTCGAGACGCCGCCGCGGCGCGTCACCGGGCACGATATCCCCTACCCGCCGTCGAAGCTCGAGAAGCACCACGTGCCCGATCTGGACCGGATCCTGCACGCGGTGGATCTGGTGCTCGAGCGCGGTGCGGGCTCTTCGCCCACCGGCGGCGCATCCGCCGCGACCGTCGAGGGAGGCGTTCGATGATCGCGGAGCGCAGTGCTGCAGGGCGGATTGCGGGCACGATCGGAGGAGGCGTTCGATGATCGCCGAGTTCCTGCTTCCCGACCTCGGCGAGGGGCTTCCCGAGGCCGAGATCGTGCAGTGGCACGTGGCCGAGGGTGACACCGTCACCCTCAACCAGACGATCGCCGAGGTCGAGACGGCGAAGGCGATCGTCGAGATCCCCTCGCCGTACGCCGGCACCGTGCAGGGTCTGCACGCCGCGGCCGGAGACGTCGTCGAGGTCGGCTCACCCCTGGTGTCGTTCGACCTCGGCGGGACGGATGCCGGTACCCCGGCGGCCCCCTCTGCTGAGGCGACTCGAGAGGCCGGGGCCGGCCGCGCCGTCGAGACGGTCACCGAGGCACCGCTCGAGGCCCCCGCCGACGACATCGCCGCCCGCGCGACCCCGAACCTCGTCGGGTACGGCGCCGCCCCGGCATCCGGCAACCGTCCGAAGCGACGCGCGCGCGGCGGTGGGACCGCGGTGATCGACTCCGACCACGCCGTGCGCGAGGCCGCTCCCCACGACGTCGTCAAGACCGGTCCGATCGACCTGCCTCTCGAGCGTCCGCGCTCGACCCCGCCGGTGCGCAAGCTCGCGAAAGACCTCGGGGTCGACCTCGTGCTGGTCGCCGCAGCCCACCCGGGTGAGATGGTCACGCGCGGCCACGTCGAGGAGTTCGCTGCGCGCACTCGGGCGATGCCCGAGGTCGCGGCATCCGCCCCCGCTCACCCCGGTGGGACGGTGGCGCGCGGCCAGGTGGGCGAGGTCACGGCATCCGCCCCCGCTTCAATGTCGACGGTCCCCCCGACCGGCCGGTCCAGCGACCGGGTGACACGCACGCCGATCCGCGGAGTGCGCAAGCACACGGCCGCGGCGATGGTGCAGAGCGCGTTCACGGCTCCGCACGCGACGACGTTCCTCACCCTCGACGTCACCGCGACCACCGAACTGCTCGCGTCGCTCAAGACCGACCGCGCGCTCGACGGGCACCGCATCGGCGTGCTCGCGATCGTCGCGAAGGCCGTGTGCCTGGCGCTCGGGCGGACTCCCGCGCTCAACGCCAAGTGGGATGAAGCGGCGGGTGAGATCGTCGAGCACCACTACGTGAACTTGGGGATCGCCGCCGCGACCGACCGCGGTCTCGTGGTTCCCGTGATCCCGGATGCCGACCGGCTCGACCTCGTCGACCTCGCCGACGCGATCGCCGAGCTCGCCGCGACGGCCCGCGCCGGACGCACCGCTCCCGCCGCGATGACCGGCGGGACGTTCTCGATCACCAACGTCGGCGTGTTCGGCGTCGATGCCGGAACGCCCATCCTGAATCCCGGCGAAGCGGGCATCCTCGCGGTCGGCGCTCTGCGGCGTACGCCGTGGGAGCACCACGGAGAGGTCGCCCTGCGCGACGTGCTCACCCTCAGCCTCTCGTTCGACCACCGGTTGGTCGACGGGGCCGAGGCCGCGCGATTCCTCACCGACGTCGCCGGCGTGCTGCGCGAGCCCGGGAGGGCGATGCTGCTGCGCTGAGCGACCCGCGGCGGCGTTGTCGTCGCGCGGTGCATCGACGGGGTGCCGGGGGAGTGGTCGCCCTCGGCACCTTCCGGTTTTGAGGGGTGCCAGGCGGGCGCGCCTAGCCGGGCGCCGGCTGCGGGGCGGATGGCGGGGACTCAGGCCGTCAGCGCCGCCAGCGCCATGCGGGTCAGAGTGGGGCGCACGCGAGCCGCGGGCACTCCGCGCACGCTGTGCGGGGTCGAGTTGATCAGACCGAAGCACGCCAGGGCTCGCACGCGGCGCTCGGCGGGGGACTCGGCATCCGGGAGCGCTGTGGCGAGCGCCTCCGTCCACACCGCAACGTAGGCGTTCTGCAGATTGCGCACCGTGCGGCGGTCGTCGGGGGAGAGGCGATCCAGGTCGCGGTCCTGCACGCGGATCACATCGGCCTCGGCGAGCGCGAACGCGACGTGGAAGTCGACGAGCGCGCGGAGCGCGGTGTCGGCGGGCGCCGCCGTCGTGCGGAGATCAGCCGCGACACGCGGCTTTGGGGCTGCGAGAGACGGCGCGTCGGCGCCGCGATCCGCAGGACGGTCGGGGGCGGATGCCGTGTGTGCAGGATCGCGGAGGGATTCGGCCCCACGGGAGGTGGGGGCCGGGTCTGCGGTTGTGTGCGCGACGGAGGACCCGGCAACCCGGCGCCCGCCCTCGAGCAACCGCTCGCTGACGTCGACGAGGATCGCGCCCAGCAACGCCTGCTTGCCCGCGACGTGGCGATAGACGGCCGGGCCGCTCACTCCGGCGGCTTCGCCGATGTCGCCGAGGGTCACGCCGTCGAACCCGCGCTCGGCGAACAGGCGGGCGGCGGCGGCGAGCAGGGCCGCGCGGCGGTCGGCCTTGGCGCGGTCGCGGGCGGTGCCGGAAGCGGGGTCAGGCGTCGGGCCCGTCGCGCGGTCGCGTGCCGCGCCGGAGGCGTCGTCCGGCGAGACGTCGACGCGAGCGGGTGCGACCGCGGTCACCGCGTCAGCGCGCGTCTCGCCGTCGGCCCCTGAAGGCTCGTCGTTTGCTCTTGTCATCGGCATCCGCTCGGGCTAGCCTGGAATCTCAGTTAGCCAACATTAACTGAAAACCCCTCCGGCGGAAACGACCCCGACCGGAACGACGGTGCCGTCGACGATGCGGCCCCGAGACGGAGCCGCCATGAGCACAGCACCGGTCACCGCGCCAGCGCCCGAGACGTCACCGAACGCCGCGCCCGCCACCCCCGCGCCGCCCACCCAGCGCGACCTCGCGGAACAGCTGCGCGCAACCCTCGCCACGGCCGCCCGCGGTGGATCCGACGCCGCGCGAGAGCGTCACACCGCCCGCGGCAAGCTCCTCCCCCGCGACCGCATCGACCGCCTGCTGGATGAGGGCAGTCCCTTCCTCGAGGTCGCACCCCTCGCCGCCCACGGCCTCTACGACGGCGGGGCTCCCGGTGCCGGGGTCGTCGCCGGGATCGGCTTCGTGCACGGGCGCCACGTGATGGTCGTCGCCAACGACGCCACCGTGAAGGGCGGGGCGTACTTCCCCCTGACGGTGAAGAAGCATCTGCGCGCGCAGGAGATCGCCCTCGACAACCGCCTGCCGTGCATCTACCTCGTCGACTCGGGCGGGGCGTTCCTGCCGATGCAGGACGAGGTGTTCCCCGACCGCGAGCACTTCGGCCGTATCTTCCGCAACCAGGCGCAGCTGTCGGCCCGCGGCATCCCGCAGATCGCCGCCGTCATGGGTTCGTGCACCGCGGGTGGAGCCTACGTCCCCGCGATGAGCGACGAGAGCGTGATCGTGCGGAACCAGGGCACGGTGTTCCTCGGCGGACCACCCCTGGTCAAGGCCGCTATCGGCGAAGACGTCACCGCCGAACAGCTCGGCGGCGGCGACCTGCACGCCCGCCGCTCGGGAGTCGTCGACCACCTCGCCGACGACGACGAGCACGCGCTCGAGATCGTCCGCGACATCGTCGCGACCCTTCCGCAGACGCCCGCGCCGGTCTGGCAGGTCGAGGCGCCGAACGATCCCGCTCGGGATCCGCAGGAGCTCTACGACATCGTCCCCGCCGACGTCACGCAGCCCGTCGACATGTGCGCCATCATCGACACCCTCGTCGACGCCGGCACCCTGCACGAGTTCAAGGCGCTGTACGGAGAGAGCGTCATCACGACCTTCGCGCGCCTGCACGGGCACCCGGTCGCGATCATCGCGAACGACGGCGTTCTCTTCAGCGAGTCGGCGCTCAAGGCCGCGCACTTCATCGAGCTCGCCGATCAGCGCGGCATCCCCCTGCTCTTCCTGCAGAACATCACCGGATTCATGGTGGGGCGGGATGCCGAGGCCGGAGGCATCGCGAAAGACGGCGCCAAGATGGTCACCGCCGTCGCGACCACCCGCGTCCCCAAGCTCACCGTCCTCGTCGGCGGCTCGTACGGCGCCGGCAACTACGCCATGTGCGGCCGCGCGTACGACCCGCGGTTCCTCTGGACCTGGCCCTCGAGCCGCATCTCGGTCATGGGCGGGGCGCAAGCGGCATCCGTTCTCTCGACCGTCACGCGCGACCAGCGCGCCGCGCGCGGTGATCAGTGGACGGATGCCGACGACCAGGCCTTCCAGAAACCCATCCGCGACCGTTACGAAGAGCAGGGCAGCCCGTACTACGCCACCGCCCGACTCTGGGACGACGGCGTGATCGACCCCGCCGACACCCGCACGATGCTCGGGCTCGCGCTCGACGTCGTCAGTCGCGTGCCGCTGGCTGACCGGGGCTTCGGCCTCTTCCGGATGTGAACATGACCATTCGCCCCTTCTCCACCGTTCTCGTCGCCAACCGCGGCGAGATCGCGCGCCGGGTGTTCCGGACGCTGCGGCGTCTCGGCATCCGTTCGGTCGCCGTCTTCACCGACGCGGATGCCGACGCGCCCCACACCCGCGAAGCCGACCACGCTGTGCGCGTGCCCTCGTACCTCGACGTCGACGCGGTGGTCGCCGCCGCGGTGTCGTCCGGGGCGGATGCCGTGCACCCGGGCTACGGCTTCCTCAGCGAGAACGCCGGCTTCGCCCGCGCGTGCGCCGCGGCGGGGATCGTCTTCGTCGGCCCCGGAGTCGAGGCGCTCGAGGTGATGGGCGACAAGATCCGCGCCAAGGAGCACGTCGCGGCCCACGACGTGCCGACGGTGCCGGGGTTCTCGGCGACCGGTCTCTCCGACGCCGAGATCGCCGCCGAAGCCGATCGCGCCGGATACCCCCTGCTCGTGAAGCCCTCCGCCGGCGGGGGCGGCAAGGGCATGACCGTCGCCACCGGGCCCGATGACCTCGCCGACGCCCTCGCGACCGCGCGACGGGTCGCCGCCGCGGCCTTCGGCGACGACACCCTGCTGCTCGAGCGGCTGTTGGAGCGCCCGCGCCACATCGAGGTGCAGGTGCTCGCCGACGCGCACGGCACGGCCCTCTCGCTCGGCGAGCGCGAGTGCACCCTGCAGCGGCGGCACCAGAAGGTGATCGAAGAGGCTCCCTCACCCGTCGTGGATGCCGCGACGCGCGCCCGCCTGGGCGAGGCCGCCGTCGCCGCCGCCCGCAGCGTCGGTTACCTCGGCGCGGGCACCGTGGAGTTCCTCGTCGCGGGCGACCGGCTCGACGAGCCGTTCTTCATCGAGATGAACACGCGCCTGCAGGTCGAGCACCCCGTGACCGAGATGGTCACCGGCATCGACCTCGTCGAGCAGCAGCTGCGGGTCGCGGCGGGCTTCGCGCTCGAGCTCGGCGAGATCCGCCTCGACGGACACGCGATCGAGGCACGCGTGTACGCCGAGACCCCGGCCCGCGGATACCTCCCCGCGACCGGGACCGTGGGCCTGTGGCATCCGGGATCCGCCCGCGTCGACAGCGCCGTCGAGACGGGCAGTGTGATCAGCTCGTTGTACGACCCGATGATCGCCAAGGTCATCGCGCACGGACCCGACCGCGAGACCGCCCTCGCGCGACTCGACGCCGCCCTCGCCGACACGATCGTGCTCGGCGTCGACACGAACATCGCGGATCTGCGGGCTCTGCTCGCCGATCCCGCCGTGCGCGCGGGTGACCTCGACACGGGGCTGCTCGATCGGCGCGGGACCCCGGTGGCTCCGGAACCGTCGCCGGCCGCGCTCGCCGCCGTGGCGCAGAGAGTCGCGGATGCCGGGAACCCGGCTGACGGCTCGGTCTGGGGACGCGTGGGGGCCTGGCGTGCCGGCGGAGCGGTGGCTGCGCGCACGGTGTCGCTGGAAGACGACGCCGGGCAGGTGCACGCTGTCGCGCCGGGTACCGCTGGAGAGGCGGTCGTGACGGGCGGACCGGTCGAGTACTGGGTGCACGCCGACGGGGGAGCGCACCGGTTGCGAGTGGTGTCGCGGCGAGATGCCACGGAGCGTCGCCGCGTCGCCGCGGGCCGCGCGCCCGGGGCCGTCGACCCCGACCTCGTCGCTCCGCTCCCCGGCACCGTGGTCGCCGTGCACGTCGCCGACGGAGACGCCGTCGACGCGGGCGCCCGCCTCGTCACGATCGAGGCGATGAAGATGGAGCACACGGTCGTGAGCCCGCACGCGGGGACGGTGCGCCTGCGCACGGCGGCCGGCGCGCAGGTCGCGCGAGACGCGGTTGTCGCGACGGTGACGCCCGTAACGCCGGTCCCTGAGCTTGTCGAAGGGCCCGGGACCCTCAGTGCTCTCGCGCCGGGGGCTTCGACAGGCTCAGCCACCGCCGCTCCCGAGGTCCCTGAGCTTGTCGAAGGGCCCGGGACCCGCAGTGCTCTCGCGCCGGGGGCTTCGACAGGCTCAGCCACCGCCGCTACCGAGGTCCCTGAGCTTGTCGAGGGGTCCGGGACCCGCAGTGCTCTCGCGCCGGAGGCTTCGACAGGCTCAGCCACCGCCGCTACCGAGGTCCCTGAGCTTGTCGAAGGGCCCGGGACCCGCAGTGCCGTCTCAGTCACCTTTCCCTCCTCCCACCCCGAACCGCACGATTCCGCCGGCATCCCGGCATCCGCCCCCATCCCTTCCCACAAGGAGTCCCTCTCGTGAGCATCGACAGCCAGCAGGCCTTCACCGACGACGAGCGCGAACTGAGCGCGATGGTGCGCGAGTTCGCCGACGAGGTGATCGCGCCGCGCTCGTACGAAGCCGACCGCGCCCACATGCTGCCCCTCGACCTGGTCGAGCAGATGGGCGACCTGGGGCTCTTCGGCCTGCCGTTCCCCGAGGAGGTCGGCGGACAGGGCGGCGACTACGCGAGCCTGTGCGTCGCGATCGAGGGCGTCGCGCGCGTCGACCAGTCGATGGCCATCACCCTCGAAGCCGGAGTCGGCCTGGGTGCCATGCCGATCTACCGCTACGGCACCGACGCGCAGAAGGCGGAGTACCTGCCCGACCTCGTCGCCGGTCGCGCGCTCGCCGGATTCGGACTCACCGAGGCGGAGGCCGGCAGCGACGCCGGCGCCACCCGCACGACTGCGCGGCTCGAGGGCGGTGAATGGGTGATCGATGGGACGAAGCAGTTCATCACCAACTCCGGCACCGACATCACCCGCTTCGTGACCGTCACCGCTGTCACCGGGCGCACCGATGCGGGCCGCCCCGAGATCTCGACGATCATCGTGCCCAACGGCACGCCGGGCTTCACCGTGGGTCCCGCGTACGACAAGGTCGGCTGGAACGCCTCGGACACGCATCCGCTCACCTTCGACGGCGTGCGGGTTCCCGAGGCGAACCTGCTCGGTGAGCGCGGGCACGGGTTCAAGAACTTCCTCCGCACGCTCGACGAGGGCCGCGTCGCGATCGCCGCGCTCGCCACCGGAGCCGCCGAGGGCTGCCTCGAAGCCGCCGTCGACTACGCCCGCAGCCGCACCGTCTTCGGCGAGCGCCTGTCGACGCGCCAGAACATGCAGTTCCTGCTCGCGCGCATGCACGCCCGCGTGCACACCGCCCGCCTCGCGTGGGTGCACGCCGCGCGCCTGTGCGACGCCGGAAAGCCGTTCACCGTCGACGCCGCCGTCGCCAAGATGACCGCGAGCGATGCCGCCATGGCGAACGCGCGGGATGCGACACAGGTGTTCGGTGGCAACGGGTTCATCAACGAGTATTCCGTGGCGCGCCACTACCGCGACTCCAAGATCCTCGAGATCGGCGAGGGAACGACCGAGGTGCAGCTCATGGTGATCTCGCGTGCGCTGGGGCTCACGGGTACCGTGGCGGCATGATCGAGCAGCGCGGCCTGTATCTGGAGGAGTTCGTCGTCGGTGAGAGGTACGCGCACCGGCCCGGGCGGACGGTGACGGATGCCGACAACGTGGTGTTCACGACCCTGACGATGAATCCGCAGGCGCTGCACCTCGATGCGGCGTACGCGGCGACCCAGCCGTTCGGGCGTCCGCTGGTGAATTCGATGTGGACGCTGTCGACCCTCGTGGGCCTGTCGGTGGGACAGCTCACCCAGGGCACGCTCGTCGCGCAGCTCGGGCTGACCGACGTGAGCTTCCCGGCCCCGCTGTTCGTCGGCGACACCCTGATCGCCGAGACCGAGATCGTCTCGGTGCGGCCGTCGGCGTCGCGCCCCGGACAGGGGATCGTCGTGATGGAGCACACCGGACGCTCGCAGAACGACGAGGTGGTCGCCACCGCGACCCGCACGGTGCTGGTGTGGGCGCAGGAGGCGGCGGCGTGAGTTTCGCGCTCGGGCCCGCACTCCTGTTCGTGCCCGGCGACCGCCCGGAGCGGCTGTCGAAGGCGCTCGAGAGGGCGGATGCCGCGATCCTCGACCTCGAAGACGCCGTGGCCCCGGATGCCAAGGCCGACGCCCGCGCGCAGCTGATCGCCGCCGATCCCGACCCCGACCGCGTGATCGTGCGGGTCAACGGACCCGAGACGCCCGACTTCGCGCTCGACCTCAACGCCCTCGCGCGGACGCGCGTGCGGCGCGTGATGGTCGCGAAGGCCGAGGACCCGGCATCCCTCGCCCCTCTCGAGGGGTACGAAGTCATCGCCCTGTGCGAGACGGCGCGCGGAGTGGTCGCCGCCGAGCAGATCGCCGCGCTCCCGCAGGTCGTTGCCCTCATGTGGGGTGCCGAAGACCTCGTGGCGAGCGTCGGCGGAACCTCGAGCCGCCACGACGACGGCTTGTACCGCGACATCGCTCGACTCGCGCGGGCCCGGGTGCTGCTCGCCGCCGGGGCGTTCGGCAAGAGGGCGATCGACGCCGTGCACGTCGACATCGCCGACCTGGACGGACTCTCGGACGAGGCGCGGGATGCCGTGGCATCCGGATTCACGGCCACCGCGTGCATCCACCCCGGGCAGGTCGCGACGATCCGCGAGGCGTACGCCCCACCCCCCGAGCAGGTCGAGTGGGCGCGCGGAGTGCTCGCGGCGGCCGAGGGGGAGCGGGGAGTGTTCCGCCACGGGGGGCGCATGATCGACGAGCCGATCCTGCGCCACGCCCGCTCGCTTATCGCACGGGCGGGGTGAGCGGGTGAGGTGGCTGAGCGTGTCGAAGCCGCCGGGGTCAGCGATCGGGGTTCGCGCGTGGGTGGTGGCTGAGCGTGTCGAAGCCACCGGGCTCAGCGACCGGGTTTCGCGCGTGGGTGGTGGCTGAGCGTGTCGAAGCCGCCGGGGTCAGCGATCGGGTTCGCGCGAGTGAGGTGGCTGAGCGTGTCGAAGCCACCGGGGTCAGCGACCGGGGTTCGCGCGTGGGAGGTGGCTGAGCTTGTCGAAGCCACCGGGTGTCTGCGGGTTCCGGGTGTCCGCGGTCTCCGGTCCCTTCGACAGGCTCAGGGACCTGGGGTCCTGGGTCTGCGCGTTCCGGTCCTCTCGACAGGCTCAGGGACCTGGGGTCCTGGGTCTGCGCGTTCCGGTCCCTTCGACAGGCTCAGGGACCTGGGGTCCTGGGTGTCCGCGGGTGCCGGTCCCTTCGACAGGCTCAGGGACCTGGGCTCGGGTCAGCTCGCGACGCCGGCGTAGGCCAGCATCTCCCAACGGTCGCCATCGAGGCGGAACGTCGTCGCCGAGCAGTTCGGCAGGCGCTCGCCCTCGCGGGGGAACTCTCCGTCGGTGGCGAACATGATGACCTCGCGGATGAGCGCCCCGTGCGCGACGGCGATCACGTCGACGCCGTCGGGGGCGGATGCCACGGCCTCGGCGAGCGCGGCCAGCGCACGCTCGCGCACGACCGGCCAGGTCTCGGCGCCGGGCACATCGGCCGCGTGCCACGGGCCGTAGGTGTCGTAGAAGGTGGGCGCGTCCATGCCCTCGGCCTCGCCGTAGGAGCGCTCCTGCAGGCCGGGGAAGCGGTGCGAGACCTCGGTGCCGAGGGCGGCGGCGATGATGTCGGCCGTCTCGGCGGCACGGCCCAGGTCGCTCGAGACGACGACGACCTCACGGCCGGCGTACTCCGCGGCGAGGGTGTCGGCGATGCCACGGGCCTGCAGACGACCCGTGTCGTTCAGGGGGATGTCGGTCGACCCCTGGATGCGCCCCTCGTAGTTCCACGCCGTCTCGCCATGCCGCACCAGAGTCAGAATCGTCACGGTTCGAGCCTAACCGGCGCGGGATGACCGGATGCCGAGAGGCGTCGGGCCGTCAGAGCAGTCCGGGCAGCCGCTCGGCGAAGGCCTTCAGCACGTCGCTCGTGCCGCCGCGGACGTCGCCGGAGTCAGAGCAGTCCGGGCAGCCGCTCGGCGAAGGCCTTCAGCACGTCGCTCGTGCCGCCGTCGATCTTCACGGCCGCGCGCTGATCGGCGCGCGTGGCTCCACGGTTGACGATCACGACCGGAAGACGCTTGCGCCGTGCCCGCTCGACGAGCCGGATACCGGAGTTGACCACCAGCGACGACCCCGCCACGACGAGCGCGTCGCTGGCGTGCACCAGCTGCTCGGCCTCGCGGAACTTCTCGACCGGGATGTACTCGCCGAAGAACACGACGTCGGGCTTGAGAGTGCCCCCGCACACCGAGCACACGGGAACGACGAAGCCGTCGGCGCTCGCCGGGGTGACATCGCCGTCGGGGCCGAGCTCGACGTTCTCGGGGAGGGAGATCCAGGGGTTGTCGGCCTCGACGCGTTCGGCCAGATCGCGGCGGTCGAATACCTGCCCGCACTGCAGGCACCCGACGCGGCGCATCGTGCCGTGCAGCTCGACGACGCGTCCGCTGCCGGCGCGCACGTGAAGTCCGTCGACGTTCTGCGTGATCACGCCGTTGGCGACACCCGCCGTCTCGAGCGCGGCGAGCGCGCGATGGCCGTCGTTCGGCTCGGCGGCGGCGAACACCTTCCAGCCGAGGTGGCTGCCCACCCAGTACCGACGACGCGCATCGGCGTTCGAGAGGAACTGCTGCGCCGTCATCGGCGTGCGCGTGGGAGCACCCTTGCCGCGATAGTCGGGGATCCCCGAATCGGTCGACACCCCCGCGCCCGTCAGCACGGCCACGCGACGGCCGGCCAGAACCTCGACGGCACGATCGACGGATGCCGAGAACTCGGCATCCTGCACCGTGTCGGTCATGCGCACCTCCGTCGTATCGAGTCTATGGCGGGCCGTCGACCCCGGCTCGCGCGGCGAGGGGTCGGTGTGGTTCCCCGGTCGTGGCATCCGGATCATCGCTCGTCGAGCGCGGCACCCCCGAGCCGCAGACCCGGACCCGCGCGGCGAGGGGTCGGTGTGGTTCCCCGGTCGTGGCATCCGGATCATCGCTCGTCGAGCGCGGCACCCTCGAGCCGCGCGCTCGCCCACGGATACTGGGGCCATGACCCCCCTGTCGCCTCCGGCCATGCTCGATGTCACCTGTCTCCGCCGCGTGCGGCCGTGGGGAGCGGATGCCGTCGACATCGACATCGCCGACGGTCGCATGACCGCCATCCGGCCCGCGGCCATCGATCCGATCGGTGTGCGCGAGTTCGACGGGCGGGGGCTCCTCGCCCTCCCGGGCATCGTGAACGCGCACGCGCACCTCGACAAGTCGTGGTGGGGCCTGCCGTGGCAGTCGTACGGGGGAGAGGGCGGCACCGACGGGCGCATCCGCCACGAGCGCGCTCAGCGCGATGCCCTCGGCATCCCGTCGATCGAACGCTCGGCCGTCGTGCTGCGCGAACTCGTGCGTCACGGCACCACGGCGATCCGCTCGCACGTCGACGTCGACCTCGGCGTGGGCCTGCGCGGCATCGAGGCGGTCGAACAGGCGGTCGCGCGATACGAGGGCGCCCTCGACGTGCAGATCGTCGCGTTCCCCCAAGACGGGATTTTGCGCCGCCCGGGTGTGCTCGACCTGCTGCGAGAGGCCGCGGGGCGAGACGGCGTCAACTGGGTGGGCGGGCTCGACCCCGCCACGATCGACCGCGACCCCGTGGGCCAGATCGACGCCCTCGTCGCGCTCGCCGCCGACACGGGCGTCGGCATCGACATCCACCTGCACGACCCCGCCGAGCTCGGGGCGTTCCAGATCGAGCTCCTCATCGAACGCACTCAGCGGCACGGACTCGGCGGACGCGTGAACATCGCGCACGGATTCGCCGTCGCCGACCTCGCGCCCGCCCGCCGTCGCGACCTCCTCGCGGCGATGGGTGAGGCGGGAGTCAGCATGACCACCGTCGCGCCGTTGCGCAACACGCAGCTGCCCCTCGCCGAACTCGACGCGGCCGGAGTCGCGCTGGGGCTCGGCACCGACGGCATCCGCGATCTGTGGAGCCCCTACGGCACCGGAGACACGCTCGGCATCGCCTGGCAGTACGCCCGCGCCGGGGGACTCGTGCGCGACGACGACCTGCTGCGCGTGGTGAAGCTGGCCACGAGCGCGGGAGCGTGGGCGGTCGGCCGCGACGTGCACGACCTCGTCGAGGGCGCTCGCGCCGACATCGTGCTGGTGGATGCCGAGAACCCCATGGACGCTCTCGTGCGCCAACCCGAGCGGGCCCTGGTGATCGCGGGAGGCCGCGCGCTGCACGTCGCGTGACGCGCGGCGCGTCCCCCCCCCGTTGAGGGTCCACGACACGCCGTATGCAACGGACGGGGCGGGGTGTTGTGGACACTCAACGTGCGAGCGGGGCGAGCGGGGCGTGCTGGGAGGATGGGGGAATGCCCGTGATCCCGCTCGACTCCGCCGACGACCCGCGCCTCGCCGACTACCGCGACCTCACCGACGTCTCGCTGCGCCGGGTGAGCGAGCCTGCGGGTGGGCTGTACATCGCCGAGTCCGCCAAGGTGCTCGACCGCGCGCTGCGTGCCGGGCACCGCCCGCGATCGGTGCTCGTGCAACAGAAGTTCCTCGCCGACGCGCTCGCCCTGGTCGGCGACGACGCCGAGGTCTACGTGGTCGCGGCCGAGATCGCCGAGCAGGTGACCGGGTACACCGTGCACCGCGGGCTCCTCGCCTCGATGCATCGCCCCGCGCTGGCATCCGTCGAAGAGATCGTGCGCGACGCGCGGCTCGTCGTCGTGCTCGAAGACATCGTCGACCACACCAACATCGGTGCGGCGTTCCGCTCCGCAGCCGCCCTCGGCGCCGACGCGGTGCTCGTCACGCCGCGCTGCGCCGACCCGCTCTACCGGCGGAGCGTCCGCGTGAGCATGGGCACCGTCTTCCAGGTGCCGTGGACGCGCCTGCCCGAATGGTCGGATGCCGCGCCCCTTCTGCACGACGCCGGATTCCACCTCGCGGCCCTCGCCCTGTCGGACGACGCCGTCACCCTCGACGCCTTCTCGGCCGCCGGGCACGAACGCGTCGCCCTGCTGATGGGATCCGAGGGAGACGGACTCAGCCGTCACGCGCTCGCCGCGGCCGACACCGTCGTGACGATCCCGATGGCCGGGGGAGTGGACTCGCTCAACGTCGCAGCTGCCAGCGCGGTGGCGCTGTGGGAGCTCGGGCGGGGGCGGCGGGTCTGAGACGGAGACCCGCCTAGAGCGGCTCAGCCGGTCGGGTCGTCGAACCCGCCGTCGCGCATCCGGCGCTCCGACGCCGCGGCTGCGCTGACGCGCTGATCGGGGTCGGCCTCGAGCGTGGCGAGCAGTTCGTCGGGCAGGTCGCTCTCACCCACGAGGAACCACCGCTCGACGATGCTCCCCTCGGATGCCACGCGGAGGTCGCGCGCATCGTCTCGCGGCAGCCCCTCGGGCGGGGAGTCGGCACGCTCGATCGCGAGGTGCAGGTGCGCGGGCACCTCACCCGCAACCGCGGGCGCGGTGAACAGCTCGACGACGACGCCCTGCCCGTGCCAGAGAAGCCAGTCGATCTGGTCGTCGTCCCACCGCGGGTCGTCGGTGGTCCAGCCCGACCAGTCGGGGCCCTCGGTCTCGAAGGCCCACCGCTGCGGCTCGGCGTGCAGCGTCGCGGCGATCGCGAGGGCGTCTCGACGCACATCGAGCAGGTCGCCGTCGCGGAACACCGACAGGTTCGGCGGCCAGGCCGACGACACGACGTCCCACCCCTCGGCGCTGAAGCGACCGCTCTCGACCTCCGGAGCCCAGCCGGCGTCGGCGAGAGCCTCGGCGAGCGCGTCGGCGTCGCGCAGCAGCGTGTCGGCATCAGCCGCTTGCAGGAGAGCGCCCACCGCGTCGGGAAGAGTGCGCACGGGGGTCAGACCTGCGTCTCGCGGGGGCCCGCGGCATCCGGACCCGGGGCGAGAGTCACGATCGGGAGCGGCTCGGGTCGCTTGGCCCGGATGTGATCGCCCGACGACTGGTGACGCAGGCGCCGCAGCACCCACGGCACGAGGTATTCGCGCGCCCACACGAAGTCTTTCTCGCGGGCGGCGCGCCAGGTGGTGATGGCCATGGTCTCGGCCTTCATCGGCTCGAGGTCGTTCGGCACGTTGAGCGCTCGCAACACCATGCGGGCGACCTCGTGGTGACCGAGGGAGTTGTAGTGCAGGCGGTCGTCGTCGAAGAAGCGCATGTCCTGCACCTCTTTCAGACCCCATTGGTCGGCGACGACGCAGTCGTAACGGTCGGCGATCGAGCGGATGTTCTCGTTGTAGATCGCGACCTTGCCCCGGATGCCGCGGAACACCGGCGTGAACTCCGTGTCGATCGCGGTGAACACGACGACGGTCGCCCCGCTGGTGCTGAGGCGCGCGACGGCGTCTTCGAACTGCCGCGATACCGCGTCGGGATCGCTGCCCGGCCGGATGACGTCGTTCCCGCCCGCCGAGATGGTGATGAGGTCGGGCTTGAGCGCGAGTGCGGGCTCGATCTGGTCGGCCACGATCTGCGCGATGAGCTTCCCGCGCACGGCAAGGTTGGCGTAGGCGAAGTCGTCGACCTGCGCGCCGAGCACCTCGGCGACGCGATCAGCCCAGCCGCGATGGCCGCCGTCGGGCAGCGGATCGCCGATGCCCTCGGTGAACGAGTCGCCCAGGGCGACGAAGCGGCGCCACGGGTGGGGGCCGGGATTGTCGGGCGTGGGCGAGGTGCGGGGCGAGTGCGGATCGAGTGTCATCGAAACCTCCGCCTTCCACGGTACCCCCGGCCTCCGACACTGCGAGCGAGCGGTGCGTGCCCCGGGCGCCCCGTCGGCCCGCCCCGGCGCCGCCCGCCGCCCGCGCCGACGTCCACAACGCAGGAGTTTCCGACGCGCCCGACCCGGCCATGCAGAGAAACTGGCCACGACACGGGGCGGATGCCTCAACTCCTGCGTTCTGCCCGCCCGGCGACCTCCGACCGACGCACAGGCGGCGGGCCGCCATCCGCGCCCCGCGACGGGGAGCGCGGGAGTGACCTATCGTGGATGTTCGCGCTCGCGAAGGATGGAGGTTCGATGCTGGAAGAAGAAGCCCGCACCTCGGCCCTCCCGCACACGAGCCCCGCCGCCGAAACGGCGACTCCCCGCATCGCCTCTCCCGGCCCGGTCGCGAGTCCCGGTCCGGTCGCGAGTCCCGGTCCGGTCGCAAGTCCTGGCCCCGTCGCAACCCCCGGCCCGATCGCCAGCCCGGGCCCGGTCGCAATCCCCGCTCCGGCCACCCTCGGCGCCCCCGCGCCTCCTAGAACGACTCCGGATGCCGCGTCCCCGGCATCCGCCCCCGAAGCCCCCACATCCCCCGACGCCCCCGTCGACCCGGCGCACGCCACCGCACCCGTCGCCGCCGACCCCGCGCCCGGGGCGATCGCCGACCCGCAGATCGATGGATCGCTCGACGGCACCGAGCCGCATTTCGGTTCGTTCGCCGCAGAGCACCTGTCTCCGTCGTTCCCGCAGCGCGCCCCGTGGGGAACCGCGCAGCGCTTGCGCGCATGGCAGGCCGAAGCGCTGGATCAATACTTCGGCTCCGACGGGCCCGACGGCGTCGGCAAGGGTCCCCGCGACTTCCTCGCGGCGGCCACCCCCGGGGCCGGTAAGACGACATTCGCCCTTCGCCTCGCCTCCGAGCTCATGCGTCGTCGCGTGATCGACCGCATCGTCGTCGTCGCTCCCACCGAACACTTGAAGACCCAGTGGGCGGAAGCGGCGGCACGCGTCGGCATCCGTCTCGATCCCTTCTTCTCCAACCGGCACGCCACACCCTCGCGGCAGTACCACGGCGTCGCGGTGACCTACGCGCAGGTCGCGGTGAAGGCCGAGGTGCACCAGCGCCTGACGATGGATGCCCGGACTCTCGTGATCCTCGACGAGGTGCACCACGGCGGTGACGCCCTCAGCTGGGGAGACGCCCTCCGCGAGGCCTACAACCGCGCCACGCGTCGCCTGCTGCTGTCGGGAACCCCGTTCCGCAGCGACACCGCGCCGATCCCGTTCGTGGAGTACCACCCGAACTCGAAGGGCATCCGCCTCTCGCGCACCGACTACGCCTACGGCTATCGCCGCGCCCTCGACGACGGCGTCGTGCGCCCCGTCTTCTTCCTCGTCTACGCCGGGCAGATGCGCTGGCGCACCAAGGCGGGCGAGGAGATGGAGGCCCAGCTCGGCCAGGACAACACCAAGGACATCACCTCGCAGGCTTGGCGCACCGCGCTCGACCCCAACGGCGACTGGATCCCCGCGGTGCTCCGTTCCGCCGATCGCCGCCTCACTGAGGTGCGCGAGACGGTTCCGGATGCCGGTGGCCTGGTCATCGCGACGGATCAGACCGCCGCGCGCGCCTACGCCGCCATCCTCGAAGACATCAGCGGCGAGAAGGTCACCGTCGTGCTCTCCGACGAGGCGGAGGCCTCGGGACGCATCGAGACGTTCTCGAAGGGGACGACGCGCTGGATGGTCGCCGTGCGCATGGTGTCGGAGGGCGTCGACGTGCCGCGCCTCGCCGTCGGCGTATACGCCACGAGCGCCTCGACCCCGCTGTTCTTCGCGCAGGCGATCGGCCGCTTCGTGCGTGCCCGTCGTCGCGGTGAGACCGCGAGTGTCTTTCTGCCGAACGTCCCGCAACTGCTCGCCCTCGCCGGCGAGATGGAGGCGCAGCGCGACCACGCCCTCGACCGCGACAGCGACGCGGAAGACCAGTGGAACGCCGAAGAAGACATGATGGATGCCGCCGAGCGCGAGGACAAAGCCTCCGACGCGCTCGAGCAGGAATTCGAGTACCAGGCGCTCGGCTCGCTCGCGCACTTCGACCGCGTGCTGTTCGACGGGCAGGAGTTCGGGCAGCTCGCGGTCCCGGGAACCATCGAGGAGGAGGAGTTCCTCGGCATCCCGGGCCTTCTCGAGCCCGAGCAGGTGCACGAGGTGCTCATGTCGCGCGCGACGCGGCAGTCGCGCCACCGCTCGACCCGCGAGGCGACCGAGAAGGAGAGCGGTGTCGAGCCGGCCTCGGTCGACGACGGCGGGCTCCCCGCCCCTCTCCACCGCACGCTCAAGGAGCAGCGTCAGCTGCTCAACACCATGGTCGGGCTGTACGCCCGCCAGACCGGCGAACCGCACGGCCTCGTGCACGCCGAGCTCCGCCGGATCTGCGGAGGCCCCGCCGTCTCGCACGCCACCGTCGCTCAGCTGCAGGCGCGCATCGACGTGCTGCGCCGGCGCGTGCACTCCTGATCCGGGCGGGTTGCGGTCTCGTCCGGGCTGCGGGTCGGCGTGGGCCACCCGCGCGCTCCGCGTCGCGAAACTGCATCTCGCTGACATTCCGGTGACAGGCTGCAACCGACTCGTCAGCGAAATGCAGTTTCAAGGCCACAAAGGGCCCGACGCCGTTGCCCGAGCGATGCGCCTCGCCGCCGGCCGCGTTACCCGACCTCGGCCCCGCGACCCCGCTTTTCGCGACCCCGAAATGCTGGCATGGGCCCCTCGGCATCCGCGTCTTTCCGGGCTTCGGGGAGCCGAAATGCTGTCAGTATCGACCGACGCGCCCGGGGGCCCGGATCGCCCTCATTACGGTGGGGGACGACCTGAAGGAGCCCCGTGACGAACCTCGCCACACCCACCGCCCGCGATCGCCGCCGCTGGGCGCGCTATCTCGTCGACGAACGCGCCGAAGCGCGCGTGTACCGCGAGCTCGCGTCGCGCCGCACCGGCGAGGAGCGCGACATCCTGCTCGAGCTCGCCGAAGCCGAAGGCCGACACGAGCAGCACTGGATCGACCTCC
Source organism: Microbacterium sp. BH-3-3-3 (assembly GCF_007679045.1). GTDB lineage: Bacteria > Actinomycetota > Actinomycetes > Actinomycetales > Microbacteriaceae > Microbacterium > Microbacterium algihabitans. Next base: position 101,371 of record NZ_VEFS01000003.1, read on the forward strand.
TCGGCGAGACGCCGAAGCGCCTGCCGTCGCCCGGCATCGGAACACGCCTGCTCTCCTGGATGGCCCGCCGGTTCGGCTCGATCTTCGTGCTCGCCCTCGCGCAGAACGCCGAAGCGCGCTCGCCCTATGCCGACGAGCCCTACGCCACGGCCGCGATGGCCGCCGACGAGCGCGTGCACCACGAGGTCGTCCGCGGACTCGCCGCGCGCGGCCGCCGCCGACTGTCGGGAACCTTCCGCGCCGCCGTGTTCGGCGCCAACGACGGACTCGTCTCGAACCTCGCCCTCGTGATGGGTGTCGGGGCGACCGGCGTCGCGCCGAGCTTCGTGCTCTTCAGCGGAATCGCCGGTCTGCTCGCCGGCGCCCTGTCGATGGGCGCGGGGGAGTTCGTCTCGGTGCGCTCGCAGCGCGAACTGCTCGAGGCCACCGAAGAGAGCGACTTCGCCGACTCGGCCCTGCCCCACCTCGACCTCGACGCCAACGAGCTCGCCCTGGTCTACCGCACGCGCGGGATGGATCCGGATGCCGCGTTCGACAAGGCCCGCGAGGTCGTCACCGCCGCGCAGGCGGGCTCGGCGCCGGTCGCCGCCGCCCCCGGCGAGAACTCGCACGACGTGGTCGGCAGCGCCTGGGGAGCGGCCCTTTCGAGCTTCCTGTTCTTCGCGTCCGGCGCGATCATCCCGGTGCTGCCGTGGATCTTCGGCATGGCCGGCTTCCCGGCCGTCGCCCTCGCGCTGGGGCTCGTCGGCATCGCGTTGCTCGGCACCGGCGCCATGGTCGGCCTGCTCTCGGGTGCGTCGCCGCTGAAGCGGGGTCTGCGCCAGCTCGCGATCGGCTTCGGCGCCGCCGCCGTCACCTACGTGCTGGGCCTGCTGTTCGGGGTGTCCGCGGCCTGACGCCGGGCGTGGCGCTGCCCTCGGGCAGCGCCACCCGCGCTCAGGCTCGGCTCGCCGCGGTCACCCGCGCGGCCTCGCGCACCGCCGAGACGTTCTTGCGCCCGGCACGCGACCCGGCCAGCTTCGCGGCGATGTGCTCGCTCACCGTGACCGGCTCGTACAGCGCAGGAGCCTCGGTGGTGACGAAGTGCGGAAGGGGGCCCACCACGGCATCCGCGTTGCCGTCGTGGAAGAACGCCGCCGAACGCCGCCGCTCGATCGTGCCGTCGATCACCGGCGGCTTCACCCGGTGCAGGGTCGAGAGCCACTTGTCGTTGGTGAGTCGCGCGGCGACGTCGCCGAGGTTGACCAGCAGCGCGCCGTCGGCGGGCGCGACGTCGTTCCACGAGCCGTCGAGCCCGAGCACCTGCAGGCCCGCCACCTGGTCGGCCCACAGCACCGTCACGAGCCCGAAGTCGGTGTGCTCGCCCATGCCCGTCAACTCGGCGCCGAGCTCGATCGACCCCGGCGGCAGGGCGTAGTTGTTCATCCGCAGCACGTCGATGGAGTGGTCGGTGAGCCCGTCGAAGAAGTCGTCGCGCACGCGCAACGCCGCGGCGAAGATGCGGGTGAGCGTGTGGGCGACCCGTCGCGCCTCGTCGTAGTAGGTGCGAACGGCCGGCTCGAACAGCGCCGTCTCGGCGGGCCACGTGTTCGTCGCGTAATCGTCGGGCGACACCGACGCGCCCGGATACTCCTGCCACGACGTGCCGACGTTGAACGCCTCGAAGAAGTCGTTCATGCGCGTCACCGGATCCACCCCGAGGCTGTAGCTGAGCGACTCGCTCTTGGGCGGGCTGTACCCGCGGTTCTCGCCCGCCGGTCGCACGTACGCCTTCTTCGCCTCGAGCGGGAGGCCGAAGAACTCGTCCAGTGCGTCCTCGAGGTCGTGCATCACGGCATCCGGAACCCCGTGCCCCACGATCTGCATGAATCCCACGGTGCGGCACGCGTGGTCGACCGCCGCGACCACCGCCGCGCGGGCATGGTCAGGACCGGGACCCACCCACGCCGAGATGTCGATCGTGGGCACGTGGAAAGAAGCCATGGCCCGACGCTAAGCGCGCGATGTCACATCGGTGTTTCCGCAGCGTCACGGGATCGGGGACGGGGGTTCCGGATGCCGTGGGGGTGGGAGAGCGGATGGCGCCGCTGGCCACCGGGCAGGGTAGTCGCCGACGCCCGCCATGGCTACGGGCTCGGCGACGGAGCGTTTCGGGCGCACTGTCGGCCACCCACCCCCTTGGAGGAAACATGTACTTTCACCTGCAGGAATTCATCAACGACATCGCTCAGGACGAGCCGGATCCGGCCGCCGCGAACGCGCTCCAAGAAGGGCTCGGCGGGCAGTTCGGCGAGATGCGCACCATGATGCAGTACCTCTTCCAAAGCATGAACTTCCGCGGTCCGTCGGGAAAGGCCTACAAGGACCTCATCCAGGGGATCGGTACGGAGGAGATCAGCCACGTCGAGTTGATCGGCACCACGATCTCTCGCCTTCTCGACGGTTCGCCCGGCTACCACGGCACGCCCGCCGACCCCGTCGACCAGCCCGGGGCGGGCGGAGCCACCCCGCTGAGCATCGCCGTGGACCACGGGAACATCCACCACTACCTGGTCGGAGCGCAGGGCGCGCTTCCGGTCGACTCCGTCGGCAACCCCTGGTCGGGGAGCTACGTGTACAACTCGGGCAATCTCGTCCTCGACCTGCTGTACAACCTGATGCTCGAATCGACCGGCCGTCTGCAGAAGTGCCGCCTCTACGAGATGACCGACAACAAGATGGCGCGCGGCACGATCTCGTACCTGATCGTCCGCGATCAGGCGCACGAGAACGCCTACGCCAAGGCGCTCGAGACGCTCGGGGTGAATTGGCGCACCTCGCTGCCGATCCCGAAGACCAACGCCGAGCAGTTCCCGGAGGTCAAGCGGCTGGTCGATCTGGGACTCCAGAGCAAGCAGTACTCGTTCGACCTCGGCAACCAGTCCGAAGCCGGCAAGATCTTCCAGGGCGCCTCGCCCTCGAACGACGGGACGCAGCTGGACGCCAGCGAGCAGGCTCCCGCGGGAGCGCCGATGACGATCTCGCCCGAACGCCTCGAGGAGTTCTCGCCCGGAGCCAACGCCGACCTGCGTGAGCTGATCGAGGCCACCGCCGCGATGGAGATGGTCGGCATCGACGCGACCTTCGGGCGCATGGCCTGAGCCGAGCGGAGCCTCTCGGGCGCCAGGGGCCCAACCCCGCACGGGTCCGAGCCCTACCCTGTCGCAGAAATGAGAAAGACCCCCCGGGATGAACCCGGGGGGCTTTCTCGTGTGTGCGCGAGGGGGGACTTGAACCCCCACGCCCGTTAAAGGGCACTAGCACCTCAAGCTAGCGCGTCTACCTATTCCGCCACCCGCGCATCTGGGTGATTTGTCGCTTTCGCAACGAGGAACGACATTACCATGCCCGGGGCCGCGCCTCGAACCGGTGCAGCAGCCCGGGCGCGTCCTGCGCGCCGGCGGAGCGCGTCGCGGGGCGTCACGCGTCGGGGGAGCGGCCCCGCCGCAGGTACCGTAGTGGCCATGCCCAAGGTCGTCCCCTACCTGCCCGAGGTCGCGCACGTCGCATCCGAGCTCATCCGGTTCGACACCTCCAACTACGGCGGAGGCCGGGCGAACGGCGAACGCGAGGCCGCCGAGTACGTCGGGGCATACCTCGAGGACCTCGGCCTCGAAACCGAGTACTACGAGCCGATCCAGCGCCGCACCAACGTGTGCGCGCGCATCCCGGGGCGCAACCGCGACAAGCCGGCCCTCGTACTGCACGGGCATCTCGACGTCGTGCCCGCCGTCGCCGAGGACTGGAGCGTCGACCCGTTCGCGGGAGAGATCCGCGACGGCGTGCTGTGGGGCCGCGGCGCGGTCGACATGAAGGACATGGACGCCATGATCCTCACCGCCGTGGCCGAGCTCGTGCGCGCGGGGGAGCAGCCCGAGCGCGACATCATCGTGACCTTCTTCGCCGACGAGGAGAACGGCGGGGTCGAAGGGTCGGCCCTCGTCATCCGCGACCGCCCCGAGTGGTTCGCTGGCGCGACCGAGGCCATCAGCGAGGTCGGGGGCTACTCGATCGCCGTCGGCGGTCGTCGCGCCTACCTGCTGCAGGTCGGCGAGAAGGCCCTCGTCTGGCTCAAGCTCGTCGCCCGCGGTCGCGCCGGCCACGGCAGCGGCCTGCACCCCGACAACGCCGTGACGAAGCTCGCCGAGGCCGTCGCCGCCCTCGGCCGCACCGAGTGGCCCATTCGCCTCACCGACACGACCTCCCAGCTGCTGGCGGGCCTCGCCGACATCACCGGTGATGACGCCGGCGACCCCGACGCCCTTGCGTTGCGCACGGGCGCGGCATCCGCGTTCATCCGCTCGACGCTGCGGACCACCACCAACCCCACGGGACTCACCGCGGGCTACAAGCACAACGTCATCCCCGACCGCGCCGAGGCACTCATCGACGTGCGCGTGCTGCCGGGGACCGAAGAGGCCGCCCTCACCGACATCCGCCGCATCGTCGGACCCGACGTCGACATCGAGATCGTGCACCAGGACATCGGGCTCGAGGTGCCGTTCTCGGGCGACCTCGTCGACGCCATGGTCGCCCAGCTCGGCCGACACGACCCGGGCGTGCCCGTGCTGCCGTACCTGATGGGAGGCGGCACCGACAACAAGGCGCTGTCGGCCCTCGGCATCGCCGGCTACGGATTCGCGCCGCTGCGACTCCCCGCCGATCTCGACTTCACCGGGATGTTCCACGGTGTCGACGAGCGCGTCCCCGTCGACGCGCTCGAGTTCGGTCGACGAGTTCTCGCCGACCTCCTCCGAACGTACTGAAGGACCGAATGCACATCTTCGAGGTGATCATCCTCGGGCTCGTCCAGGGCCTGACCGAGTTCCTCCCCATCTCCTCCAGTGCGCACCTGCGCATCGTGGGCGAGTTCCTCCCGTCGCAGACCGACCCGGGTGCGACCTTCACCGCCATCACCCAGATCGGCACCGAGCTCGCCGTGCTGATCTACTTCCGCAAGAAGATCGTCCGCGTGATCTCGCGGTGGTTCGGCTCGCTCACCGGCAAGGTGCCGCGCAACGACCCCGACGCCCGCATGGGCTGGCTCGTCATCATCGGCACGATCCCCATCGCCCTTCTGGGTGTGCTGCTGCAGAGCCTCATCCGCGACAACTTCCGGAGCCTGTGGATCACGGCCATCGTGCTCATCGTCTTCGGCATCCTGCTCGGTCTCGCCGACCACTACGGAAAGCGTCGCCGAGACCTCGACGACCTCACCTACCCGCACGGCATCGCCTACGGCTTCGCCCAGGCCCTCGCGCTCGTGCCCGGCGTCTCGCGCTCGGGTGCCACCACGACGCTCGGCCGCGCGCTCGGATACAAGCGCACCGCCGCGGCGGAGTACTCGTTCCTGCTCGCCGTGCCCGCGGTGTTCGCCAGCGGTCTGTTCGAGCTCTACAAGAGCTTCGACGAGGGCACGGGCCCGTACACGCTCGGCGAGACGGCCATTGCGACGATCATCGCGTTCGTCGTCGGCTACGTCGTGATCGCGTTCCTCATGCAGTACCTCAAGCGCGGCAGCTTCCTGCCGTTCGTGATCTACCGCGTCGCCCTCGGCGTGCTGATCATGGTGCTGCTGGTGCTCGGCGTCATCCCCGCGGAGTCGACGATCATCGCCAGTTGATCCCGGATGCCACGACGGCGCCGTCCCGATCGGGGCGGCGCCGTCGTCGTGTGCGGTGGAGGGGTCCCTGACGGGCTCAGCCACCTTGCAACGCGAGGTCCCTGAGCTTGTCGAAGGGCCGGGCAGGGCGGTGGGGTGCGGTGGCTTCGACAGGCTCAGCCACCTTGGTTCGGCCAGGTCCCTGAGCGTGTCGGAGGGCCGGGACCAGGCGTTCAGCGGCCAGGCGGCGCAGTGGGGTCCGGTGGCTTCGACAGGCTCAGCACCTTGCAACGCGAGGTCCCTGAGCTTGTCGAAGGGCCGGGCAGGGCAGTGGGGCCCGGTGGCTTCGACAGGCTCAGCCACCTTGGTTCGGCTAGGTCCCTGAGCTTGTAGAAGGGCCGGGCAGGGCGGTGGGGTGCGGTGGCTTCGACAGGCTCAGCCACCTCGGTTCGGCGAGGTCCCTGAGCTTGTCGAAGGGCCGGGGCCCGTTGGTCAGTGGCCGGGCGGCGCGGTGGGGTGCGGTGGCTTCGACAGGCTCAGCCACCTTGCAGCGCGAGGTCCCTGAGCTTGTCGAAGGGCCGGGACCCGGCGGTCAGCGACGCGGCGGGTCGTCGCGGCCGGGCTTCGTCGGGCCGTCGCCGCCCCGACGCAGGTACCGCTCGAACTCCTGGGCGATCGCGTCTCCCGAGGCCTCGGGGGAGTCCCACGTGTCGCGGGTCTGCTCGAGCTGGTGGATGTACTCCGTCATCTCCTCGTCGTCCGCGGCGGCGGCGTCGATCGAGGCCTCCCACGCGCGCGACTCGACCTCGAGGTCGCCGCGCGGCACGGTGATGCCGGTGACGGCCTCGAGCTTCTCGAGAAGGGCGAGGGTGGCCTTGGGCGACGGGGTGTGACCGGCGACGTAGTGCGGCACGCTCGCCCAAAGGCTGGCGGTGGGAATGCCCACGGTCTCGGAGACGACGCCGATGGCGCTCAGGATGCCGACGGGTCCCTCGTACAGGCTCCGCTCGAGTCCGAGCTCCTGGCGGACCACCTCGTTGTCGCTGCCGGCGAAGACCGAGATGGGCCGGGTGTGCGGCACGTCGGACATCATCGAGCCCAGCGCGACGAAGCCGGTGACGTCTTCGCGCAGCGCGACGTCGATGAACTCGGCGGCGAAGGCCTGCCACGCGCGGGCGGGCTCCACTCCCACGAGCAGCCAGATCTCGGCGTCGTCGGAGCGCTCGACGGGGCGCAGCAGTTTCGCCTCGGGCCAGGTCAGGGTGCGACGCCCCTCGGCGTCGAGTCCGACCTGCGGGCGCGTGTACTGGTAGTCGAAGTAGAGCTCGGGGTCGACCGTGTGCACGACCTCGTACTCGGCATCCGCCCGCAGCATCGCGGCGGCGGCCGACGCGGCTTCTCCGGCGTCGTTCCAGCCGTCGAAAGCGGCGACGATGATCCGGCGACCCAGTGCGTCCACGCAACCTCCTCTGCCCCGTCGGGGCTGACTTCCAGAATAGGCGTACGGGCGAGACCGCGGCCGGAGGGTCCGACCGCTGAAGCGCCGACGGTGGTGGGGAGCGGGTGCGGGCGCGACACCCGCGCTCGATACGATGGAACGATGACTTCTCCCGCCCTCGCCGCGGTCCTGTGGGACATGGACGGCACGCTCGTCGACACCGAGCCGTACTGGATGGCCGCGGAGACCCCGCTCGTGGAGCGCTTCGGCGGCACGTGGTCGCACGAACAGGCCCTCGGCATGGTCGGCCTCGCGCTCGAAGACTCGGCCGGGCTCCTGCAGAACGCCGGCGTGCCGTGGAGCGTCGACGAGATCATCGCGTACCTGACCGACGAGGTGCTGCGCCAGCTCGCGACCGTCGGCGTGCCGTTCCGCCCGGGCGCGTACGAGCTGCTCGCCGACCTGCGCGCGGCGGGTGTGAAGACCGGTTTGGTGACCATGTCGATGCGCCGCATGGCGCTGACGGTCGCCGACCTGATCGACTTCCCGGCGTTCGACGTCGTGGTCGCCGGCGACGACGTCGAACGTCCCAAGCCCTTCCCCGACCCCTACCTGCAGGCGGCCGCGGCGCTCGGCGTCGACATCGCCGACACCGTCGCGATCGAGGACTCGCCCAACGGGCTGCGCTCGGCCATCGCCAGCGGGGCCGTGAGCCTCGGCGTGCCGCACATGGTGTCGCTCGAGGGCGTCGGCGCCGCGCAGCTGTGGCCCAGCCTCTCCGGACGCACCGCCTCCGACCTCCGCGCGCTGCACGCCGCGCACACCCCCATCCACCCCGACGAGACGCGGATCACCCGATGAGCGAGACCCCCCACCTGAGCGGCCCCTTCCGGGTCGGCGACCGGGTGCAGCTGACCGGCCCCAAGGGTCGCATGCACACCATCACCCTGCGCGAGGCGGGCGAGCTGCACACCCACAACGGCGTGCTGAAGCACGAGCTGCTCGTCGGCCAGCCCGACGGCAGCGTCGTCACCAACAGCGCAGGCCACGACTACCTCGCCGTGCGCCCGCTCCTGCGCGACTTCGTGATGTCGATGCCGCGCGGAGCGGCGATCGTCTACCCCAAGGACGCCGCGCAGATCCTCGCGCAGGCCGACATCTTCCCCGGGGCCACGGTCGTCGAGGCCGGCGTCGGCTCCGGCGCCCTCTCGCTGTGGCTGCTGCGCGCGATCGGACCGGCCGGCCGTCTGCTGTCGTTCGAGCGCCGCGAGGAGTTCGCCGAGGTCGCCCGCGCCAACGTCGAGACGTTCCACGGTGAGGCCCCCGCCACGTGGGAGGTCGTCGTGGGCGATCTGGTGCAGAGCCTTCCGGATGCCGTGGAGCCGGCATCCGTCGATCGCGTCGTGCTCGACATGCTCGCCCCGTGGGAGTGCATCGACGCCGTCGCCGACGCGCTCACCCCGGGCGGCGTCGTGCTCTGCTACATCGCCACCGCCACGCAGCTCAGCCGCGTGGCCGAGTACATCCGCGCGACGGGGCTGTTCACCGAGCCGGATGCCAGCGAGACGATGGTGCGCGGCTGGCACGTCGAGGGTCTCGCGGTGCGCCCTGATCACCGCATGGTCGCGCACACGGGCTTCCTCATCACGGCGCGCCGTCTCGCACCCGGAGCGATCCCGCCCGAGGTCAAGCGCCGCGCGTCGAAGTCGAGCTACGGCGACGACGACGTGGAGCTGTGGACCCCCGGCGCGGTGGGCGATCGCGAGATCACCGACAAGAACCTGCGCAAGCGCGTGCGCGAGGCGCAGAAGTCGGCCGAGGGCGTGCGGCAGTCCGTCGCGGGGGCTGCGTCGGAGGACACAGGTTCGACCGCCTAAACTGTTCCGGTGCGCAGACTCCCCGCTCTCGTTGCCGTGACCGCCCTGGCCGGAATGGGCCTCGTCGGGTGCTCGGCATCCGCCGCCTCGTCGTGCCCGACCCCCACCGACAGCTCGATCGCCGCGGTGGTCGACGCCAGTGGCGACTTCGGCTCCGCGCCCACCGTCTCGGTGCGCTCGCCCTTCGTCCCCTCGCAGGCCGGGACGCAGACCCTCATCGAGGGTGACGGTCAGCGCATCACCGCCGACGACCAGTTGGCGTTCGTCGACGTGACCGTGCTCGACGCGACCACGGGCTCGCAGGTCATCGCGACGCAGTATCCCTCCGACGTGGCCTCGGCGACCCCGATCGTGCGTCTCACGCAGGCGATCCCCTCGCTCACCCCGATGCTGCACTGCGTGGCCGAGGGCTCGCGCGTGGCCGTGGCCCTCCCCGGCGACCAGCTCGGCGCGCAGGGTGCGCAGGCGCTCGGCATCGACGAGGGCGACAGCGCGATCTTCGTCTTCGACGTGCGCAAGGTGTTCCTCCCGGCTGCGAACGGCGCCGACCAGTACAACGCCGACTCGGGCATGCCCTCGGTCGTGCGCGCACCCGACGGCACGCCCGGTGTGGTCATGCCCGCCGGAGACGCGCCCACCCAGGAGCGCTCGCAGACGATCGAGAAGGGCGACGGCGAGACCGTCACCGCCGACTCCTCGGTGATCATCCACCTGCAGGGTGTCGCGTGGGGCGCCAAGACGACGTTCGCGTCGACCTGGAAGAACGGCGCGCCCGGACAGGCGAAGGTCTCGGGCCTGCCGCCGGCGCTCGCGAGCGCCCTCGAGGGGCAGACCGTCGGCTCCCAGGTGCTCGTCGTCGTCCCCGCCGATCAGACCGACCAGGACCAGCAGATCCTCAAGGCGCCGGCCGGTAGCGCGCTGGTCTACGTGGTCGACATCCTCGGCACCGTCGGCTGAGCCCGACGATCCGCCTGCCGCGGCACCGCGGCGGGCCGCGCAACCGCGCCTAGGATGGGCGAGTGTCCGCCACTGCGTCTCGTAGCGCTCCCGAAGAGCGCCTGGTGAACCTCGTGGTCGCGCTCATGGCGACCGAGCAGGGGCTCACCAAGGACACGATCCTGTCGTCGGTCACCGGCTACCGAGAGCAGCTCGAGGCCGGAGCCTCCAAAGACGCGCTCGAGAAGATGTTCGAGCGCGATAAAGAGAACCTCCGCGGACTCGGCGTGCCGATCGAGACGATCGGCAACCGCGCCGACCCCGACGACCTGCGCGAGGCGCGCTACCGCGTGCCCACGGCGGAGTACGCGCTCCCCGACGACATCGTGTTCAGTCCGGCCGAGGTCGCGCTGCTCAACATCGCCGGCGGCGTGTGGGGGAGCGAATCACTCTCGGCCGACGCGCGCAGCGGCCTGCGCAAGATCCGCGCGCTCGGCATCGTCGTCGACGAGCCGATCATCGGCTACGCCCCGCGCATCCGCGTGCGCGACGCCTCGTTCCCGACGCTGCAGCGCGCGATCGAGCAGAACCGCGTCGTGACCTTCACCTACCTGCGCCCGGGCGAGGCGCAGCCGCGCGAGCGGCGCATCCGCCCCCTCGCCTTGGTCGAGTACGAGGCGCGCTGGCACGTGTACGGGTTCGACCTCAACATGGACGCCGATCGCACGTTCCTGCTCTCGCGGATCGTCGGCGACGTGACCGTGCGCCGCGAGAAGTTCGCCCCCGAGCTGCTCGAGGGCGCGGGCGAGCGCGCGGTGGCGGGGCTCCGTGCGGTCGCCGCCCGTCAGCTGGCCCTGCTGGAGGTGCATCCCGGCACCGAGGCCTCGCTGCGTCTCGCGCGTCGGGCCCAGGAGGCGCCGCAGGACGCCCCGCAGGGGATCGTCGTGCCCTACGTCGACCTGCACGTCTTCGCCGACGAACTCGCCTCGTACGGACCCGAGGTGCGCGTGGTCGAGCCCGCCGACCTGCGGGCCGAGGTCATCCGTCGCCTCGAGGCGACCGTCGTGCTGCACGGGGGTGCCGCGTGATCCCCGAACGCCCCGTCGCCGCCCTCGACCGGGCGGCCCTGCTGCTGCAGCTCGTGCCCTACCTGCTCGGCAAGGGCGAAGTTCCCGTGGCCGAGGCCGCGGCCGACTTCGACGTGACCCCCGACGAGATGCGCGCGATGGTCGAGCGGCTCACCGTGATCGGTCTTCCCGGAGAACGCGGCTACTGGCAGCTGCCGCACGACCTGTTCGACATCGACTGGGATCTGCTCGACCGCGACGACGTCATCGCCATCACCAACACCGTCGGCCTCGAACGGTCGCCGCGGCTGACCGCGCGCGAAGCCGCTGCCCTTCTCGCCGGGCTCCAGCTCGCCCGTAGCCTGCCGGGCTTCGGCGACAGCGAGCTCGTCACGGCGCTGCTCGCCAAGCTCGCGCGAGGGGCCGCCACCGCGCCGCCGCCGGTGATCGTGGCACCCGGCCCGGTCGACGGCGTGCGCGACGTGGTCGACCGCGCGCTGCGCGCCCGCGTGGCCGTCACCTTCACCTACCGCGCGCCGGGCGCCGAGCCGACCACCCGCACGGTGGATCCGATCAAGGTGCACATCGCGAACGACCAGTGGTACCTGCAGGGCTGGGACCACCTTCGGAAAGCGGTGCGCACGTTCCACCTCGACCGCGTGAGCGCGCCGAGCGTGACCGACACCCCGGCGATCCACGGAGCCGACCCGGTGCCCGAGTTGTTCGCCCCAAGCGACGACGAGGTGGTCGCGCGTTTCCGCTTCCCCCGCGCGGTCGCGCCGTTGCTGGCCGACTACCTCGAGCGCGCCGAGGTCGACGACGATCATGACGGCACCGCCGTGGCATCCCTCCGCCTCGCCGACGAGCAGAGCCTCAAACGCCTCGCCGCCCGCCGCGGGGGAGAGGTCGAACTGCTCGAACCGGCCGGGGCACGTCGTGCCGCGGCCGCCTGGGCGGCGGCCGGACTGGCGCAGTACCGCTGATCGCGTCCGTTTTCCGCCCGCGCGCCGTGGCTGAAGCCCGCCGCAACCACGCGGGTTAGACTGAAGCTCCGCACGAACGAGTCGAGGAGTCCTCATGTTGCAAGGTCTGACCGGATGGCACCTGCTCGCCGTTCTCGCTGTGATCCTCCTTCTTTTCGGTGCCGCCAAGCTGCCGGCGCTCGCGAAGAGCATGGGCCAGTCGGCCCGCGTGTTCAAGAGCGAGATGAAAGAGATGAAGCGCGACGACGAGGTCGCTGCCGCCCCCGAAGCCCCGCGCGCCACCGACGCCGGCACTGCGCCGTCCGTCGCCCCCGAGCCGCGCAGGTCGACCGACCCCACCGTCTAACCCGTGGTGACGGCAGGTCCGCCGCGCATCGACGTGCCCGAAGGGCCGCGGCGCGACAAGCGCATGTCGATCGGGGCGCACCTGGTCGAGCTGCGCAAGCGGCTCATGATCGCCGCGCTGGCGCTCGTCGTCGGCATGGTGGTGGCTTTCGCCATCACCGACCCGATCATCCACCTCATCACCGAGCCGATCCGCGTGATCGCTGAGAGGCGTGGCGACGACTTCTCGGCGCTGAACTTCACCTCGGTGACCTCGGCGTTCGATCTGCGCATGCGCATCGCCTTCACGATCGGCATCTTCCTCTCGGCGCCGGTCTGGCTCTGGCAGATCTGGGCGTTCATCATGCCCGGGCTCACGCGCAAAGAGATCCGCTACACGGTCGGGTTCGTGGCATCCGCCGTCCCGCTCTTCTTCGTGGGCTGCTGGGTGGGCCTGCTGATCGTCCCGCACGTGATCGAGCTCATGTGGGGCTTCACCCCCGAGGGCGGCGTCAATTTCTACAACGCCGTCGATTACTACGACTTCGTGTTCAAGCTGTTGATCGTGGTGGGCGTCGCGTTCGTGCTGCCGGTGTTCCTCGTCGCCCTCAACGTGGCCGGCGTCATGAGCGGCAAGGCGATCCTCAAGGGCTGGCGCGTGGCCATCCTCATCGCCACACTGTTCTCGGCCCTCGCCACCCCCGCGGCCGACATCATCAGCATGTTCCTGCTCGCCGGCATCCTCACCGTGCTGTTCTTCGCGGCCGCCGGCGTCTCGATGCTGTTCGACCGGCGCAAGGCCCGCCGACTCGCCGCGGCGGAGATGCCGTCGGGGCCTCTCGCGTGAGTTCGCCGAGTCCGGCCGAGCGTTTCGCGCGCGCCTCCGCCCGTTCCACGCACCCGCACACGGCGGATTTCGCCGAGATGCAGCGCTTCGAGCTCGATGATTTCCAGATCGCCGGATGCCACGCCCTCGAGGATGGCCGGAGCGTGCTGGTGGCCGCTCCCACCGGTGCCGGCAAGACGATCGTCGGCGAATTCGCGATCCACCTCGCGATGCTCGAGCCCGGCGACAAGGCGTTCTACACCACGCCCATCAAGGCGTTGTCGAACCAGAAGTTCCACGAGCTGCAGGAGATCTACGGCGACGACGAGGTCGGCCTGCTCACCGGCGACACCAACATCAACGCCTCGGCGCGCATCGTCGTGATGACCACCGAAGTGCTGCGCAACATGCTCTACGCCGACTCCCCGGCGCTGCGCGGACTGCGGTTCGTCGTGATGGACGAGGTGCACTACCTCGCCGACCGCTTCCGCGGGGCGGTGTGGGAGGAAGTGATCATCCACCTCCCGCCGTCGGTCAAGCTCGTGTCGCTGTCGGCGACCGTGTCGAACGCCGAGGAGTTCGGCGACTGGCTCGACACCGTGCGGGGCGACACCGAGGTGATCGTGTCGGAGACCCGGCCGGTGCCGCTCGAGCAGCACGTGCTCGTGCGCGGCGACCTGCTGCCGCTGTTCGACGACCGGGCCGGAGTCGCCACCGCGCAGGTCAACCAGGAGCTGCTGCGCATCCGGGGCGGCAACGCCGGCGGATACGAGAACAACCGGCGCGCGCAGGAGTACCGCTCGCAGCGTCACGCGGGCGGCCCGCGCCACGCGCACCAGCGGCGCGGCGGGCACAAACCGCTGCGCGCCCAGCAGGGCCCGCGCATCGAGCGCATCGACCGACCCGAGGTCGTCGAGCTGCTGCAGCGCAACCACCTGCTGCCCGCGATCTTCTTCATCTTCAGCCGGGCCGGCTGCGACGCGGCCGTGCAGCAACTGCGCCGGGCGAATGTGCGGCTGACCTCCGCCGAGGAGCGGGTCGAGATCCGCCAGATCGTCGACGAGCTGACCTTCACCCTCAAAGACGAAGACCTCGCCGTGCTGCACTTCTGGGAGTGGCGGGAGAACCTCGAGCGCGGCGTCGCCGCGCACCACGCCGGTCTGCTGCCGGCGTTCAAAGAGGTCGTCGAAGAGCTGTTCCGCCGCAAGCTCGTCAAGGTCGTCTTCGCGACCGAGACGCTCGCGCTCGGCATCAACATGCCGGCGCGCACCGTCGTTCTCGAGAAGCTCGAGAAGTTCAACGGCGAGGCGCGCGTCGCGATCACGTCGGGGGAGTACACGCAGCTGACCGGTCGCGCCGGTCGCCGCGGCATCGACGTCGAGGGCCACGCCGTCGTGCAGTTCACCGAGGGGCTCGACCCGCAGTCGGTCGCCGCCCTCGCCTCGCGCCGTACGTACCCGCTCAACTCGAGCTTCCGGCCCACGTACAACATGGCCGTGAACCTCATCGACCAGTTCGGTCGGGCGCGGGCGCGCGAGATCCTCGAGTCGTCGTTCGCGCAGTTCCAGGCCGACCGCTCGGTGGTGGGCCTCGCCCGCCAGGTGAAGGAGGCCGAGGAATCGCTCGCCGGCTACGAGAAGGCGATGACGTGCGACCGCGGCGACTTCCGCGAGTACTCCACCATCCGGCGCGAGCTGAGCGATCTCGAGAAGATCAATCGACGGGATGCCACGGCGCCGCGCCGTCTGCGCGATGAGCGGCAGCAGCAGATCCAGTCGCTGCGCAAGCGCATGCAGCGGCACCCGTGCCAGTCGTGCCCCGACCGCGAGGCCCACGCCCGGTGGGCGGAGCGTTACTGGAAGCTGAAGCGCAGCACCGACAAGACCCGTCAGCAGATCGACCAGCGCACCGGCACCGTTGCGCGCGTGTTCGACCGCGTGGTCGAGGTGCTCGCGGCGCTGGAGTACGTGGCGATCGAAGACGACGGTGCCACCGTGCTGACGCGTGCCGGGCGCACGATGCGCCGCATCTACGGAGAGCGCGACCTGCTCGTGGCCGAGTCGCTGCGCCAGAGGCTGTGGGAGGGGCTGGACGCCCCGTCGCTCGCTGCCCTCGCCTGCTGCCTCGTGTACGAGCCGCGGCGCGACGAGGCGGGTCCGGGCGAGCGCGGTCTGCCGCGCGGTGCCTTCCGCGGGGCCCTGGACGCCACGCAGACGCTCTGGCAGGAGCTCGACGACCTCGAACGCGACCACCGGCTGCCGGGCTCGGAGTCGCCCGCCTCCGGCCTCGCGCCGGCGATGCACGCGTGGGCGAAGGGCCTCCCGCTCGACAGCGTCCTGACCCTCGCCGACATGGCCGCCGGAGACTTCGTGCGCTGGGCGAAGCAGACGATCGACCTGCTCGATCAGATCTCGCTCGTGGCCGAGCCCAAGCTGGCCGGAACGGCTCGCACCGCGCTCGACGCCGTGCGCCGCGGCATCGTCGCCTACACGTCGGCATGAGCGCCGCATCGACGACCACCGCCGCCGCGGTGGCCCCGACCCGGGCGCCGTTGGTGCGGCTCGCGTTCGCGGCGCCGCTGTCGGTCGTCGCCGGCCTCCTGCTCGTCACCGCCTTCCCCGCCCTGGCATGGTGGCCGATGGCCTTCCCCGCCGTCGTGCTCGCCCTCGTCGTGCTGATCGGGCGCCGCTTCTGGTCGGCCGTGCTGATCGGCTTCCTCTTCGGGGCGGCGTTCTTCTCGGTCAACCTGCTGTTCACGGCGCGCTACCTCGGCCCGATCCCGTGGCTCGCCCTGTCGGTGCTCGAGTCGCTGCTGACGGCGGTGCTCGCGGCGCCGATCGCCCTCGCGTACCGGTGGCTGCCGCGGGTGGTCCCGGGGCGTGTGGGGCGCCTGCTGCTGCTCCCGGCGCTCGTCGCGGGGCTGTGGACCCTGCGCGAGCAGATCGTGGGCTCGTGGCCCTACGGCGGATTCCCCTGGGGGCGCATCGGCGTCTCGCAGGTCAACGGACCGTTCGCCGAGGTCGCGTCGTGGGTGGGCATGTCGGGGCTGTCGTTCCTCGTCGTGCTCGCGTGCGCGATGCTCATCGAGGTCGTGCGGGGCGGGCGCGTGCGTCGCGCGGTGCGCGCAATCCCGGTCGCGGCGCTCCTAGCCGTGCTGGTCGTGCTGCCGCAGTTCCCCACGACCGCCGCGGGGTCGCTGCGCGTGGGATCGGTGCAGGGCAACGGCCCGGCGGGCTACTTCGACCAGCGCGCGCGCAACGCCGTGCTGAACGCCCAGCTCGCGGCATCCGCCCCCCTCTTCGGTGAAGACATGGACGTCGTGCTGTGGCCGGAGGGCGGGGTCGACTCCGACCCGACCGCGAACGCGCAGACCTCCGCGGCGCTGTCCGAGCTGTCGCGGCGCCTCGACGCGCCGCTGCTGGTCTCGGCGGTGACCGAGCGCGGATCGGAGTTGTTCAACTCCTCGCTGCTGTGGACCGCCGACGGGCAGACCGGTGAGACCTACGACAAGCGGCATCCGGTGCCCTTCGGCGAGTACGTGCCCGACCGCGCGTTCTGGGAGCCCTTCGCGCCCGACCTCATCGGCCTCATCGGGCGCGAGTACACGCCCGGCACCGCGCGCCCGCTCGTCGATCTGAACGGCATCGGCGTGGGCCTCGCGATCTGCTTCGACGTCATCTACGACGACGTCGTGTGGGACGGGGCGAACGAGGGCGCCGAGGTCTACATGTTCCAGACGAACAACGCCGACTTCCGCGGCACCGACGAGAACCTGCAGCAGCTGGCCTTCGCGCAGATGCGCGCGATCGAGACCGGGCGCTCGGTGGTCAATCTCTCGACCGTCGGCACGAGCCAGGTGATCGCCCCCGACGGGGCGACCCTCGACGCCCTGCCCATCGACACCGCCGGGCACATGCTCACCGAGGTGCCGCTGCGCACCGGCCTCACCCCCGCGGTCGTCATCGGTCCCGCCGTGAAGATCGTGATCGGGTGGGGGAGCATCGTCGCGTTGCTCGCGGCGGGTCTCGTGGTCGCGGTGCGCCGCCGTCGCCCGCAGGCCTGAGCAGCGGCTGGCGGCGGGCCTGGTCGCCGCGGTGCGGCGCCGTCGCCCGCGGGCCTGAACAGCACGCATCCGAGAACGACGTCGGGCGTCGTCGCCGCGGCGGGTGCGATGCGGCCATCGCGCAACGACGAAGACGCCGGCCCCCGAGGGGACCGGCGTCTGAATCTTCGTCGCGCAGCGGGTTACGCGCTGAGCTTCTCGTTGCCTGCGCCACGACGGGCGCGCACGAAGGCGAGGCGCTCTTCGAGCAACTCCTCGAGCTCGGGCAGCGTACGACGCTCCAGGAGCATGTCCCAGTGCGTGCGGGCGGCCTTGTCGCCCGAGTGGTCGACGGTCGCGATGTTGTCGCCGACACGCAGGAGCGCCTCGGCGCCGCATGTGCGGCATTCCCAGGCGTCGGGAACCTCGGCGTCAGCCGCGAAGGTCAGGACGGTCTCGCGTCCGCAGGTGCTGCAGACATAGGTGTGTTGTGCACGGTCGTGGAACACGACGCCGTCTTCGCTCTGGAGGCTCTGGGCGCCGAGTCGGATGCCGCGGAGACTGCGGTCTGCCATTTTGTGGTCCTCTCGTCGGTCCCCATGTATAACGTTCGCACCTGTGCGCTTTATTCGAAGAGCGGGCGTCGTGGCAGCTTTCACAGAGGATGCTCAGACAGGCGCCGTTCCCCGTTCGTTCACCAACGCCACAGCAGCGTCGGCGCGGTCGGTCACGAGGCCGTCGACACCCGCGTCGAGCAGCCGCGCCATGTCGGACTCGTCGTTGACCGTCCACACGTGCACCTCGACGCCGGCCGCATGCGCGTCGCGCAGCAGACCCGGCGTCACGAGCCGCAGCGGCCCCTGTTTCTCGGGGATCTGCAGAGCGTCGACATCGGCCAGCAGCGCCCGTACACGGCGGGTCTGGTGCAGTGCGCGCGCCGCGACCAGACGCGCGATCGTCGCCGAACCGGGGGAGGTGGCCGGGCGCTGGGCGGCTCCGGCCGTGGCCGCGGCGCGCAGTGCCTCGAGGCGTCGCTCGTCGGAGAAGCTGGTCACCAGAACGCGCTCCGCGTGAGGGGCGACGAGTCGACCGACGCCCTCGGCCGCGGCCGCAGCCTTCACGTCGAGGTTGAACCTCACCTCGGGGAACGCCTCGAGCGCCTGCGCGAGGGTGCTCAAGCCGCCGCGGTCGGCCATCAGCTCTTCGAGCTCGTGCACGCGCACGTCGGCGATCGCCCGCGGGTCGCCCGCGACGCGCTGCAGGTCGTCGTCGTGGAACAGCACGACCACGCCATCCGCGGTCAGGTGGCAGTCCGACTCGACGTACACCGCGCCGGCGGCGTGGGCCTCGGCCACCGCCGCGAAGGAGTTCTCGGCGATGCCGAGGGCCGCGGCATCCGGAGTCACGAGGCCCCGATGGGCCAGCACACGCGGAGCGTCGGGGGAGAGGTAGGGATGCCGCGTCATCAGGGTGCGGAGGGGCGCGGTGCGACCGCGGGGGAGTCGCCGTCGCCGGTGCGCGAGGCGAACGCCCCCGAGATGCCCTTGAGGGCCTCGGTGAACTCGCTCGGGATGATCCACAGCTTGCTCGAGGCGCTGTCGCTGATCTTCGGCAGCGTCTGCAGGTACTGGTAGGCGAGCAGCTTGTCGTCGGGCCGACCCTCGTGGATCGCCGTGAACACCGAGTGGATGGCCTCGGCCTCGCCTTGCGCGCGCAGGACCGCGGCCTGCTTGTCGCCCTCGGCCTCGAGGATCGCGGCTTGACGCCGGCCCTCGGCTTCGAGGATCTGGGACTGCTTCGAGCCCTCGGCGGTCAGGATCGCGGCACGGCGGTCGCGTTCGGCCCTCATCTGCTTCTCCATCGAGTCCTGGATCGAGAGGGGAGGATCGATCGCCTTGAGCTCGACGCGTCCTACCCGGATGCCCCATTTTCCCGTGGCTTCGTCGAGGACCACGCGCAACTGGCCGTTGATGTTGTCGCGGCTGGTCAACGCCTGCTCGAGGTTGAGGCCACCCACGACGTTGCGCAGCGTCGTGGTCGTCAGCTGCTCGACCGCGCCGAGGTAGTTGGCGATCTCATAGGTCGCTGCGCGCGCGTCGGTGACCTGGAAGTAGACGACCGTGTCGATCGAGACGACCAGGTTGTCTTCGGTGATCACCGGCTGCGGCGGGAACGAGACGACCTGCTCGCGCATGTCGAGCAGCGGCCGCACGCGGTCGACGAGGGGGACGACGAGGTTCAGGCCGGGCGAGAGCGTCTTGTGGTACTTGCCGAGGCGCTCGACCACCCCCGCGCGGGCCTGCGGGATGATGCGGATCGAGCGGAACAGCACCACGATGACGAAGACCGCCACCACGATCGCGAGCACCCAGCCGATCGTGACGGGGATGAGAGTGTCGATGTTCATCGCGGCCTCCTAGTCGCTGGCGGTGTCGTGGGCGCGCTGCTGCGTGGGGCGCACGACGGCGGTGGCGCCGTCGATGCGGACGACCTCGACGCGCGTGGCGGGGTCGATCCGGGTGTCGCTCTCGGCCCGTGCGGTCCAGACGTCGCCGTTGGCGAGCTTGACCTGCCCCGAGACCGACGGGGACATGCGCGAGAGCACGAGACCCTCGAGGCCGAGCAGGGCCTCGACGTTGGACGGGCGGGTGTCGGCGCCGCGGTGCAGGCGTCGCAGCAGCGGCGGCCGCAGGAACGTCAGCAGCGCACCGGCGGCGAGGGCGGCCAGAATCACCTGGAGCCACAGCGGTGCGCCCACCAGGTCGGCGGCCAGACCCACCACGCTGCCCACGGACAGCATGAGGAACGTCAGCTCACCGGTGAGCATTTCGACGACCAGGAAGACCAGGATCAACACGAGCCACCCGATCCAGGCCCACGTGTCGAAAGTGGAGAGAACGTCCATGTCGCACCTCCTGAGGCTGAACGTAGCACCGGGGTACGACACCGGGGCCGCTTCTCAACCACCCCACAGACTGCGTCACCCGAGACGGTGGCGAGGCGGTCGGTAGGCTGGGGAGTCGATCTTTCGAATCGTCAGGAGTACTTCCGTGTCTCAGACCCTCCCGTCCGGCTCGCTGAGCGGCAAGACCGCCCTCGTCACCGGTTCGTCGCGCGGCATCGGCGCCGACACCGTCCGCTACTTCGCCGAGGCCGGCGCGAACGTCGTCATCAACTTCCGCAACAAGGCGCCCCGCGCCGAGAAGCTCGCCACGCAGCTGCGCGAGCTCGGCGTCGAGGCCCTGGTGGTCGGCGCCGACCTCACCGATCCCGAGTCGGTGAAGGCGATGTTCGACGAGGTCGAGCGCACCTTCGGCGGCCTCGACATCCTCGTGCTCAACGCCTCGGGCGGCATGGAGTCGGGCATGGCCGAGGACTACGCTCTGCTGCTCAACCGCGACGCGCAGGTCAACGTGCTCGAGACGGCCCTGCCGCTGTTGAAGGACGACGCGCGCGTGGTCTTCGTCACCAGCCACCAGGCGCACTTCATCCGCACCACGCCGACCATGCCCGAGTACGAGCCGGTCGCCCTGTCGAAGCGCGCCGGCGAAGACGCCCTGCGCGAGAAGATCCCCGCCCTCGAAGAGCGCGGCATCGGCTTCACCGTGGTCTCGGGCGACATGATCGAGGGCACCATCACGGCCACCCTGCTCGAGCGCGCGAACCCCGGCGCCATCTCGGCCCGCCGCGAAGACGCCGGCAAGCTCTACAACGTGTCGGAGTTCGCCGCCGAGGTGGCCCGCGCCGCGGTCGACCCGGTGCCCGCCGACAACACCCGCCTCGTCGGAGACACGGGTTCGTTCGGAGGCGAGTGAGCATGCGGCCGACCGACATCGAGACACTGACCGGGGTCGGTCGGCCCACGATCGCCGCCTCCGGGGCCTTCGCGGTCTTCGCGACCTCGCGCCCCGACCTCGCCGCCGACCGCACGGTCGGGCAGCTCTGGCGGGTCGACCTGCCCGCCGGCTCGCCCCGCCGTCTCACGCGCGGTGTCGCCGACACGGCTCCACGCCTGTCGCCCGACGACGCGACGATCGCGTTCCTGCGCGCCGACGACAAGGGCCGCGCGCAGGTCTTCGTGGTCGCCGCGTCCGGGGGCGAGCCCGTGCAGGTCACCGATCAGCCCGGGGGAGTGACCGCTCTGGCGTTCTCCCCCGACGGCAGCCGCCTCGCCTTCACCGCGCGCGTGCCCGAACCCGGCCGCTACGGCACGGTGGAGGGGCGGGATGCCGCGGCCGAGCCGCCGCGCCGCATCACCGGCATCCGCTGGCACGCCAACGGGCTGGGCTACCTTGATCGTCCCGCGCAGCTGTTCGTCGTCGACGTGCCCGCGACCGACGCAGAGCCGTTCTACTTGCCGGCGCCGGCCCTCGAGACGCCCGAGAAGCGCATCGTGCCCGAGCCCGCCGCCCAGCTCACCCACGGCGAGACGAGCTGGGGAGGCGTGGCGTGGAGCGCCGACGGCGCGGAGCTGCTGAGCGTTCCCGACGTCATCGAGACCGCGCGGCGCGACCTGCGCGACCGGGTGGTCGCCGTGGCCGTCGACAGCGGAGAGCAGCGCGAGGTGCTCAGCACGGCCGAGAACCTGTCGGTGTCGGAGGTGTCGGTCGCTCCGGACGGAGCGGTGTTCCTCCTTGCGCACGACGTGGGCGAGAGCGGGGCCGATTTCGTGGCACCGGGCGTCGCCCTGTTCGCCCTCGAGCCCGACGGACCCCATGCGCTGACGGATGCCGAGTCGATCGACCTCGGCGAGGTGGGGAGCCACCTCTCATTCGACGGCGACGACGTGCTCGTGCAGGACCGCACCCGCGGTCGGGTCCGCCTGCTGCGCGTCACGCGCACCGGCGCGGTGACCGAGGTGCTGGGCGGAGACCTCGAGGTGAACGGCCACGCCGTCGCGCACGGCCGGGTCGTGGCATCCGTCGCCTCTCCCGAATCAGCGGGCGAGCTGGTGCTGCTCGAGGGACGCGAGGTGCGGGCGCTGACGCACTTCGGCGCGGGCGCGGCCGAACGCGGTGTCGTCGTGCCCGTCGAGCACGAGATCACCGGCCGCGACGGCTCGCCCGTGCACGGGTGGGTCGCCGTTCCCGAGGGCGAGGGGCCGTTCCCCGTGATCCTGCAGATCCACGGCGGCCCCTACGCCTCGTACGGCGTGCACCTGTTCGACGAGACGCAGGTGCTCGTCGACGCCGGATACGCCGTCGTCTACAGCAACCCCCGCGGCAGCGCCGGCTACGGTCGCGCGCACGGTCGCGCGATCCGCCGCCGCATGGGAACGCTCGACTTCTTCGACGTCATGGACTTCTTCGACGGCGTGATCGCGGCCGAGTCGCGCCTCGACGCGGACCGCGTCGGGGTCATGGGCGGCTCGTACGGCGGATACCTCACCGCCTGGATCATCGCGCACGAGCACCGCTTCGCGGCCTCGATCGTCGAGCGCGGCTTCCTCGACCCGGCGGCCTTCCCGGGCTCGAGCGACATCGGATCGTTCTTCGGAGACGAGTACGTCGGCACCGATCCGCAGCTCGTCGCGGCGCAGAGCCCCATGGCCGTGGTCGACCGGGTGCGCACGCCCACGCTGGTGCTGCACTCCGAGCTCGACTACCGCTGCCCGCTCGACCAGGCGACGCGCTACTACGCGGCGCTGAAGCGCAACGGCGTCGACGCCGAGATGCTCGTCTTCCCCGGCGAAGACCACGAGCTCACGCGCTCCGGTCGTCCGCAGCACCGCGTGCAGCGTTTCGATGCGGTGCTCGACTGGTGGCGGCGGTACCTGCCGGTCGCGTGAGTCGGGAAGGGCCCGGATGCCATGGCATCCGGGCCCTCGTCGTTCCGCGTCAGACCGCTTTGCCGAACTGGATCGCCCGGACGATCTGGAAGATGCCGAGCACGATCAGCGAGAAGCCGATCAGGATGAACAGCGTGACGGCGCCGAGCAGCGGCGAGAACAGCAGCACGATGCCGGCGACGATGCTGATGATCGCGAAGAAGATCGTCCACGCCCGGGCCTTCGACTGGTGGCTCGCGGTGGTGAGCGAGACGACGCCCTCGATGATCCACAGGATGCCGACGAGCGTGCCGATGAAGACGCCGAGCCACGCGGTGGTCGCGGGGAGGTTCGCGAACGAGAAGATGCCGGCGACGATGAACAGGACGCCGAGCACGATGTAGCCGATGCGCGCCCAGCCCGAGCGCCAGAACAGGCCGATTCCGATGTTCACGAGGCCCGCGATGATGACGTAGACGGCGATGATGCCGACGGCCACCTGGGCGGTGCGACCCGGCCAGATGAGGATGATCAGGCCGATCACGAGCGAGAGGGCTCCGCTGACGGCGAGCGCGGTGCGCACGGCTCCGACGGCGGGGTTGGTCGTTGACGAGGGCGACATGGCGAGCCTTTCTGTGCGAACGCTGGGAACAGTGCTCACCCTAGACCCGAAGGTGAAACTTCGCGGGTCCGTCGACGCACGCCGTCACGCCCCGCGCGGACGTCAGGCGGGGGAGTGCTCGAGCAGCAGCGCGACCGCGAACAGCACCGGCAGGCAGCCGATGGTCGAGATGAACACGACGTCGCGTGAGAGGATCTCGCCCACCCCGTACCGCTGGGCGAAGTTGAACACGTTCTGCGCGGTCGGCAGCGCCGCGAGCACCACGACGATGAACACCTGGTCGGCCGGCAGACCGAACAGCGTCGCGACGAGCCACGCCAGTGCGGGCATCGCCACGAGCTTGAGAGCCGAGGCGATGACGACGTCGACGCGGCGCCCCGGTTCGGTGAGCACTCGCTGGCCGTACAGCGACATGCCGTACGACATCAGCAGCACCGGCACGCACGCACCGGCGATCAACTGGAGCGGGTCGAACACGATCGGCGGCAGGTCGATGCCCAGCAGCGCCACGAGCACGCCGAGGGCCGAGCCGATGAGCATCGGGTTCTTCGTCGTCTGCAGCAGGATGCGTCCGATGTTGCGCGAGCCCGAGGTCGCGGCATCCAGGATCGACAGGGCTATCGGCATGAGGATCAGCAACTGGAACAGGATCACCGGCGCGCTGTAGGCCGCGTTGCCGAGCATGTAGAGCGAGATCGGGATGCCGATGTTGTTGCTGTTGACCTGCCCGGCCGACAGTGCGCCGATCACGGTCTCGCCCACGGGCCGGCGCAGGATCAGCGCGGACACCAGGACCGAGACCAGGATGACGCCCGCCGCGGTGATCATCGACACCGGCAGCAGCGCGGAGAACAGCGTCGCCACGTCGGCCTTCGCCAGCACCGTGAAGAGCAGGAACGGCGACAGCACGAAGAACGTCAGGCGACTCAGCACATGGCGCGCGTGAGGTCCGAGCAGGTCGATGCGGGCGATGATGTAGCCCACCACCACGGCGAGGCCGACGACCGCGAAACCGGTGAAGATCCCGCTCATGCGCCCGGCCGTTTCGGGGGAGCGCTGTGGGGAGTCATCGGTTCGAGCGTAGCGGGGGAGCGGGGGTGGGCATGACGGGGGCGGATGCCGCGGGGCGATGCCTCGCTAGCTAGTGCTGCGGCTGCGGCCGGCGCAGGATCCAGTCGAGCGTCGAATGCCAGGTCTGGCGCAGGGGACGACCCCGCCGCCACTCGCGCCAGGTGAGCAGCAGGATGATCAGGTCGAACACCGTGAGCAGCACGAGCCCGATGCTGGGTGAGACGAACAGCTCGTACACCTGGTAGACGAGGAAGGCGCCGATCGCGGCGATCGCCCACGGGTACACGCGCCGGGTGCCGAGCATCAGGGCGACGATGATGGCCAGCTTCACGACGCCGTGCAGCAGCAGGTACACGGCGAGGAAGACCACGGTGCCCGATCCGAGCTGTTTGATGCTGTGCAGCAGCGCGTTGGCGAGGACGTCGTTCGGCTCCCGCGCGAGCTCGTGCGCCGTCAGCCGCTGCGCGACGTGCAGCAGTTGACCGGGGGTCGTCACCAGCAGCACGATCGCGCCGACCAGTTCGACCAGACCGTCGAGGCCCTTCAGGGCGACGCCGATGAGGAAGACGAGATCCATCACCCGTTCGCGCACGCGCGCTCCTCTCCGGCCGGAGGTGACGGCGGTCGCCGTCAGCGCCGAGTGTAGGCCTGAGAGGGAGGAGCGGAGAGGGCGAGCGCGCAAGACCCGGCCGGTCCATATCTCCGCGGTCTAGCGTCCGCAGAATGACGACCTACGCCCCGAACCTCACCGACATCCTCGATCGCGAACCCCTCCCGGCATCCGGAATCGAGTCCGGCGACGTCGACTACGAAGCCGACGGCGTCGCCTACCGCGGATACCTGGCGCACCCGGCGGGGGAGGGGCGGCATCCGGGGATCATGGTCGTGCACGACTGGCTCGGTGTGACCGACTACGTGCGCATGCGCTGCGACATGCTCGCTCGCCTCGGCTACACGGCCTTCGCGGCGGACGTCTACGGCGCCGACGTGCGACCGGCTCCCGAGGATGCGGCCGGTGTGGCCGGCGGCTTCTACCAGGATCGCCCGCTGTGGAGGAAACGTCTGACCGAGGCCTTCGCCTCCCTGCGCGCGCAGCCGTCGGTCGACGCCGACCGCACCGCGGCGATCGGCTACTGCTTCGGCGGGTCGTCGGTGCTCGAGCTCGCCCGCACGGGCGCGGACGTCGACGCGGTTGTCAGCTTCCACGGCGGCTTGCTCACCGGCCCCGAGGGCGAGGCGGAGCAGATCACCGCGAAGCTGCTGGTGCTGCACGGCGCCGCCGACCCCGTCGCACCCGACGACGCGATGCTCGCCTTCGAGAACGACCTGCGAACGGCGCCGTCTGTCGACTGGCAGCTCGTGTCGTACGCGAATGCGATGCACGCCTTCACGCTTCCGGATGCCGATGCCCCCGAGCACGGCGCACAGTTTCAGGCGACCGCCGAGCGGCGCAGCTGGGCCGCGATGAAGGCGTTCCTCGCGGAGGTGTTCGAACCCCGGGCGTGACGGGATTCGCCCGCCACGGTTCGCCGGAGCGGTCCGTGGCGGGCGAGTCGGGACGTGCCGGCGTCAGGCGGCGCGCGACGCGGCGAGGGTGCGCCCGGCGGTGACGGCGGCCTGCTCGGCATCCGTCTTCAGTCCTGCCGCCACGTCGGCGAACGCGTCGAGCGCGGGATTCACCCCGACGAGGGTGAAGGGGCGGTGCACGACGGTGAGGTCGAGTCCCCACACGTCTGCGAAGACGCGGCGCAGCCAGCCGGTCGAGTGGTCCCAGCCCTCTTTCGGGCTTCCGGGCTCGTAGTTGCCGCCGAGCACCGTGACGAGGGTGGCGGGCTTGCCGCGGAGCGCGGTGCCCTGCGGGTCGATGCGCGGGTCGGTGTAGGCGAGGTCGAACCAGGTCTTCACGTGCTGCGAGACGCCGTAGTTGTACAGCGGAACGGTGAAGAGCAGGGCGTCGGCGTCGATCAGCTCGTCGGCGAGGCGGGTGCGCAGCGCGATGGCCTCACGCTGGCCGTCGGTGTGCTGGTCGGCGGGGGTGAAGCCCGAGGTCACCGCGTCGCGCCAGGCGGTGGCGGGCATCGGGTCGGCGGCGACATCGCGGCGGACGACCGTCGACGACGGGT
Source organism: Microbacterium sp. BH-3-3-3 (assembly GCF_007679045.1). Lineage (GTDB taxonomy): Bacteria > Actinomycetota > Actinomycetes > Actinomycetales > Microbacteriaceae > Microbacterium > Microbacterium algihabitans. The sequence goes on from NZ_VEFS01000003.1 coordinate 128,088, forward strand.
GCGCGGCGAGCCATTCGGCCTCGACGAGATCGCCGAGCTCGCGGCTGGCAGAGGTGGCGGGCAGGATGCTGGCATCGAGACGGAACAAGGTCATGCGCTTCTCCGATCAGAGTGACTATGGAAACGATCCTGGGTCAGCTCGGCGAGTGGGCCGAAGGCAACCTGACGCGGCGCTGACGAGGTCGACGGGGCCGTGCGCGCACGGGTCGTCCGGCGGGATGTCCGGCCGCGGCGCGAAGACGGCCTCACCCGGGTGCGACCGGGGCAGAATGAGGCTTCGGGCAAACCGAACGCACGTGTGTGTCGAATGCCCGGTGAGCGATGACGCCACGAAAGGACGACATGCGACTTGCAACGGCCCTGCGACGGTTCGAGCTGGACACCCGCCCGATCCACCCCGAGACGAGACGAGCACTGGACCGCCGGTGGGCGGAGCTCCCTCCTCACGCGCAGACCCCGGGTCAACTTCTCGGTCGCAGCGCCGTCGGCTGCGAGGGGACGCACGGCGTCTTCCCCAAGTGCAACCTCACGTGCTCGCCGTGCTACCACTCGGCGGACGCCAACAAGGTGCGCATCGACGGCGAACACACCGTCGACAACGTCATCCGGCAGATGGACTTCCTGCGCGAGGTCCGCGGTCCGCGCGCGCACGCGCAGCTCATCGGCGGCGAGGTCAGCCTGCTGAGCGCCGAGGATCACGCGCGTTCGCTCCTGGCCATGCGAGCCGTCGGGCGCGAACCCATGTCGATGACCCATGGCGATTTCGATTACGACTACCTGCTCGATGTCGTGCTCGACGCCGACGGCAAGCCCCGCTTCGACAAGGTGTCGTTCGCTGCGCATTTCGACTCGCTCATGCGCGGGCGCCGCGGTGCCGTTCGCCCGCACAGCGAGGCCGAGCTGAACCCCTTCCGCGAGGCATTCGCCCGCATGTTCGTCGATCTCAAGCGCGACCACGGGGTCAGCAGCTATCTCGCGCACAACATGACGGTCACTCCCTCGAACGTCGCCGAGGTCGAGGAGGTCACTCGCGACGTCCTCGAGATGCCGTTCGACATGATGTCGTTCCAGCCCGCGGCCTTCATCGGCGATGATCGCCGCTGGCGCGAAGACTTCGGCGAGGTCACGATCGACGCGGTGTGGGAGCGCATCGAGGCCGGAGCGGGACAGAAACTGCCCTGGCAGGCCACGCAGTTCGGTGACCCGCGGTGCAATCGCTCGAGCGTCGGCGTGCGCGTCGGGAAGACCTTCGCCCCCGTGCTCGACCCCGACGACGCCAAGGACATCGCCGCGCGCGATCGGTTCCTCTCCCACTTCGGTGGGATGATCTTCGGCGGCATCCCCCGTCACGTCCTCGTGATCAAGGTCGTGCGCGCTCTCGCCGCACACCCGGGCGACATCCCTCCGCTCCTCGGCCTGATGAGTCGCGTGCTGCGTCGGGCGGGAGGCGTGCGCAAGGTCGCGGCGGCCGCGCGTCGGGGCAAGGTGTCGTTCAAGACGTTCGTGATTCACAACTTCATGGATGCCGAGCAGGTCGCCCCCGCCTGGAAGATGATGGAAGAGGGCGTCGTCGCCGACGATCCGCTGCTGCGCGAAACCCAGGAGCGCCTCGGGGCGTGCATGTACGCCATGTCCCACCCCGAGGACGGCCGCCTCGTTCCCGCCTGCGTGCAGCACTCGGTGCTCGACCCGCAGGAGAACGTCGAGCTGCCGCGCATCCTGCCGTTGCCGACCGTGCGTCCCGGCGCGACCGTCACCGCTCGTCCCTCCGGGCTCACCGCCGTGCGCGAGACCGGCACGCGGGTCGTCTGAGGCGCCCCGGCGTCCTCAGCGGGCGACGACGTGGGCGAGGGCTTCCGGCACCGACAGTACGACCTCGTCGCCGGGGCTCAGCGGCGACATCGACGGCACCTCGGCGTGCAGTTCGACGCCACCCGCTCCGACCGTCAGTTCACTTCGGGCACCCGTCGGTCGCCGCACGAGGACGATCCCGACGATGCGGAGCGAAGCCGCATCCGCGTGCTCGTCCACCCGCACGTCCTCCTGTCGGAAGAGGAGGGTCGCAGGGCCCTCGTCGACCCCGGCGGCGGCGATCTCGCCGAGCACACTGCGGTGGACGCCGTTGCGCACTCGACCGGGGACGGCGTTGCGTCCGCCCATCAGCTCGGCGGCGCGCACGCTCCCGGGCCGTCGATAGGCGTCGGCGACGGTGCCCTCGTGCAGCAGTCGTCCGTGCTCGACCAGAGCGATGCGATCGGCCACGCGCGCGGCTTCGTCGCGATCGTGCGTGACGAGCAGGATCGTGGGCGCGACATCGGCGCGCACCGCTTCGAGAAGTTCGTGCATGTCGGCTCGAAGGGCCGGGTCGAGGGCACTGAATGGCTCGTCGAGCAGCAGCACGGCCGGCTCGGCGGCGAGAGCACGGGCGATCGCGACGCGTTGCTCCTGCCCGCCCGATAGCTCGCCGACGCGGCGACGGCCGTAACCCGTCAGTCGCACCGTGTCGAGGTAGCGTTCGGCTCGCTCGCGGGCGCGGGCCCGTGGCATTCCGGCGACGCGGTCCGAGAAGGCGACATTGTCGAGAACCGACAGGTGCGGGAACAGCAGCGATCGTTGGAACACCATCCCCACGCCGCGACGTTCGGCGGCGACGGCGGCGACGTCACGTCCCGCGATCGACACGCTGCCCTGGTCGGGGGTCTCGAGCCCCGCGATGACGCGGAGCAGGGTGGACTTGCCCGACCCGCTGGGGCCGAGCACGGCCGTGCAGGTGCCCGCGGTGACCGTCAGTGAAAGGTCGTCGAGGGCCGGGTTCGGAGACGCGGCGAAGGTCTTGGTCAGGCCCGTCAGGACCAGGTCGGTGCTCATGCCACCATCTCTTTCACGGGAAGGGCTCGACGCCGACGCCCGAAGGCCAGCACACCGAGCAGGAGGAGAACGGGCGGAGCGACCGCCGACAGCGACATCAGCGAGACGGCGGCGTCGTTACCCAGGCCAGCAGCCGCCGAGGCGACGACGAGCGGCAGAGTGACGACCTCTCCGCCTCCGACGATGAGGGTGACGATGTAGTCGCTCCACGCGACGAGGAACGCCAGGAACGCGGCCCGAGCGAGGGCGGGCGCGATGAGGGGCAGCTGCACACGGCGGAAGACCTGCAGCCGCCCGGCGCCGAGCAACCGCGCCTCCTCCTCGTACGAGCGGTCGTACGCGCCGTACGCGGTGCGCATCACGAAGGCCGTGTAGGGCAGGGCCATGACCGTGAGCACCATCGCGACGCCGATCACAGAGGGCACATGCGCGCGCAGCAGCACGACGTTGACGCCGAGCACGGCCGCGAACGGTGGAAGGGCGATGGGGGCGAGCAGCAGCACCGAGACGGCACGCGCTGCGGGAACGGCACCGAAGGTGAGCGCTCGAGCAGCGAGGGCGCCGATCGCGGTGGCCGCGATGGCCACGACGACGCCGAGCACGAGCGAGCGGCCGAGGGCGGGGAGTGCGCCGAAGGCGATCGCCGCATCGACCGAGCGCACCCCCACGGCCGTCGGCAGGGGGGCGGGGACACTCCAGCTGTCGGCGAACGACCACAGCAGGAGGGGCAGGAGGGGCAGCGCGAACCACACCACGAGCGCGACGGCGAGCGCGCGGCGCACCACCTTCCCGGCGCCGCGCGATCGGGTCAGAGGGCTGTCCACCGAGGTCATCGCCACGTCGCCGTCCGCCGGAGCGCGGCGAAGGTGAGGGCGACCGCGCCGAGCGCCAGCACGCAGGTGACCAGCGCGACCGCCGCGGCCTCGTTCCGCGCATCGAGGGACACCCCCTGGAACAGCCGAACCGCCAGGACGGGTAGCGGTTCGGGGGAGGTGCGGCCCAGCAACCAGAGGATTTCGTACGAGCCCAGCGCGTAGACGAAGCTGATCGCCGCTCCGATGACGATCGTGGGCGCCGTCAGCGGCAGCAGCACATGGCGGAACCGCTGTGCACGTCCCGCGCCCAGGAGCGCTGCGGTCTCGTCGTACGTCTGGATGCGGGTGGCGAGCGTTCCCGTGACGATGAGGGCGATGAACGCCGATTCCTTCCACGCCAGTTCGACGATCGCCGCGCCCCACAGCGGACCGCCGACCCAGGGCGCCCAGTCGTCGGGGGAGATCCCCAACAGGCGCGGGAGCACACCGGCATCCGACAGCAGCAGGCCCACGGTCGCAGCGGCGATGAGGTGGGGGATCGTCACGGTCAAGGTGCCCAACGTCGCCACGGCCCGGCTGCTGCGGGTGCGCGACACGATGACCACGGCGGCCGTCGTGCCGACGACGACCGCGACCGCCGTGGCGACGACGGCGACGCTCAGCGAGACCCCGATCGCCGCGAAGAGCTCACCGGGACGCGCGGTGAACGCCCCCGTCCCCGGCCTCGGCCGACCGACCACCGGCAGCAGGCCGAAGGCCTGAAGGGCCGTCGCTCCCACGCCACCGCCCACCACGACGAGGGCGAGGGCGACCGCGGGCAGCACCAGGACCGCCCCGAGCAGTTTCTCGCGGGTCGAGCCGGTGCGCCGGGCGACGGGCGCCCAGGTCACCGGGGCAGCACGTTCTGCCGCCAGCCGTCGTCGAGAGCCGGGACCCATTCGGCGGCGAGCTCGCCGTGGGCGTTGCGCGAGAGCTCGTCGTAGGGCGGCACGACCGGCGAGGTCGGCAGCGCATCGAAGAGTTCCCGATCCTCGGCCGACAAAGCGTCCAGATCGAGGACCGGGAACTGCCCCCACACCTCGGGCTCGGCCTTCTTCGCCTGCTGCTCGGGAGACAGCGCGACGTTCGCCACGACCATCGCGCCCGCCGCGGCGTCGGAGTTGACGGGCAGTCCGAGGAAGCTGGCGTTGCCGACGGTGCCGTCCTCGAGTGTCAGGACCTTGGTCTGAGCGGGGTAGGTTCCGTCCGCCACGAGAGCGGTGAGGGTGGCCGGGCCGTACGTCATGGTCATGTCGATCTGACGGTCCGCGAAGAGCTGCCCGAGCTCCGTCTCGTTCGCGGGATAGGTGTCGCCCCCGCGCCACAGGTGGGGGGCGAGCTCGTCGAGGCGGTTCCACAGCGCGGGCGTGAGCTCGTCGTAGGCGTCTTGCGAGAACGCGGTGGGCACCTCGTCTGCCCCGCCGGAGACGCTCGCGAGCGCCTCGCGGACGAACACCGAGCCGGTGAAATCGGGCGGCGCCGGGTAGGTGAAGCGCCCGGGGTGAGCGTCGGCCCAGTCGAGCACGCCCGCGAGGGTGGTCGGCGGATCGGCGATCGCTTCGGCGTTGTAGGCCAGCGTGAACTGCGCCTTGTGCCACGGTGCCTCGCAGCCGTCGACCGGCGTGCCGAAGTCGGATTGCAGCAGAGGGTCGTCGGCGCCGGTGCCCGCCATCGACGGGAGCAGGCCGGTCCAGCCGCAGCGCCACGCTCCGGCCTCTTTGCCCGTGCGGAAGTTGTCGCCGTTGATCCACACGAGGTCGACGCTGCCGTCGTCGCGGCCGGCCTGGAGCTCGGTGAACACGCGGTTGAGCGCGTCGCGCGTGTCGGTGACCGGAACGCGCTCGAGGGTCACCCCGTATTCGGCGACCGCGGGGGTCAGCACATCGTCGACGTAGGCGTTGCCCTGATCGTCACCGCCGTACATCCACAACTGCACGGTCTGGCCCCGGGCGGCCGAGAGAACGGCATCCCAGTCGGAGAACTCCGCCGTTTCGGGGGCGGCGGGTGCGGCGCACCCGGCGAGGGCGAAGAGGGCGGATGCCGTGGCCACGGTCATCGCGGCGAGTCGACGTCGGTGTCGAAGGGGGGTCATGAGGCTCCTCGGTCGGGACCGGCGACCGCAGGTCGCGTGCGGCTTTAGGGTATGGGGTAGCGGAGGGTGATCGATGCAACCGAGCGGAACAGACGTGCCGGCGCGCGGGGCGAAGCGCCGACCCGTCCTCCGGTTGGTGCTTCTCTTCGTGTTCGTCGCCGTCGTCGCAACGGTTGGGTTCGTCTTCATGCCGCACGACGTCGGGGAGATCCGCGCCTGGTCGAGCCAGGCCGGGTGGGCGGGCGCGGTGCTCTTCACCGTGCTCTACGCCGCGTTGACGCTCAGTCCGGCCCCGAAGAACGTTCTGGGAATCGCGGCCGGACTGGTCTGGGGCTTCCCCGTCGCCTTCGCGATGGTCTACGTGGGCGCGTTGCTGGGGGCCGCGGCGTCGTTCCTGATCGGGCGAGCGCTGGGCCGCGAGGCCGTAGAACGTTTCACGGGTGCGCGGGTGGCCCGCCTCGACGCCGCGATCGGCCGACGCGGACTCGTCGCCGTCTTGAGTGCACGGCTCATTCCGGTCATTCCGTTCACCCTCATCAACTACGGCGCGGGCCTGACCTCGGTTCGTCGGCGCGACTACGCGATCGGCACCGCGGTGGGCATTCTTCCGGGATCCGCCGCGTACGTCGCCCTCGGTGCGTTCGGTTGGGAGCTCGGTCCCGAGTTCTGGGTCGCGCTGGCCGCCGTCGGCGTGTTGCTGGCGGGAGGACTCGTCGTGGGGGCCGTCGTTCGGCGTCGCCGCAGCGCCGGAGCGCCCGATGCTTGACCGCACCATGCGCGCCGCGCTCTCCGCTCCGTTGGAGGCCGCAGCGGCGGCCCTCGATCGTCCGGGCATCACGCCCGATCGGCTGACGGTCGCGGGGCTCGTCCTCGCCCTCATCTCAGCGGGGGCCGCAGCGGCGCAGTGGTGGGGGGCGGCGGTTGTGCTGTGGCTGCTCTCTCGCGTCGCGGACGGGCTCGACGGCACCCTCGCGCGCCGGCGCCGCGCCCGAGGCCGGGGGAGTGAGAGCCACGCCGGGGGATTCCTCGACATCGCCGCCGACTTCATCGCCTACGGAGTGGGCGTCTTCGGCGTCGCGTGGGGGGCGACGGCGGCGTACGGGGCGCCGTGGTGGCCGTTCCTGCTCGTGCTGGTCGCGTACTACGTCAACGGCACCGCCTTCCTGGCGTTCTCGTCGATCGCCGAACGCACCGGTCGTCAGCTGGACGATGGCCGATCCCTGTCGTTCCTCGGACGCATCGCGGAAGGCACCGAGACGATCATCGTGCACTCCCTCTGGCTCATCCTGCCGTTCTGGGCGTGGCAGATCGCCTTGGTGTGGAGCCTGTTCGTCGGGATCAGCGCCGCGCAACGCGTCGTGACCGGCTACCGCCTGCTGCGGTGACGATCGCCGATCAGGTGCGCCGCCGCCGTACGCGACGGAGCAGTCGGATCACCGCGGCCACCGCCCCGTGGCGCAAGGCGCTCTGCGCATCGCGAACGGCCGCGTTCCAGCCCGCGTCGGAGTAGGTCGGGTAGGCGTGCATGACGCCTGCGAGTGCGCGCACCGTGAGGCCGAGCGACACCGCCGTCGACAGCTCGCCCAGCGATTCGCCGGCCCTCGGTCCCACGATCGTGGCGCCGACCACGCGTCCCTTCCGGTCGACGGCGAGACGGGTGAAGCCGGCTGTGAGGTTCTCGGCGATCGCTCGGTCGAGGTCGTCGTGCCCGGTCTCGACCACGCGCAGCCCCGCGCTTTCGCCGACTGCGGTCGACACTCCCACCGCGGCGACCTCGGGGGAGGTGAACGTGACGCGCGGGACATCGTCGAGACGGATGCGTCGCGTCAAGCCGAGCACGGCATTTGTCGCGGCGACGCTGGCGAACATCCCCGCCGTGTGGGTGAAGCGCGGCAGGGGAGTGGCGTCACCGGCGGCGCGGATGCGCGGGTTGCTCGTGGCGAGAGTGCGATCGACCCGGATCGCTCCCGAGTCGTCGACCTCGACGCCCGCGGCATCCAGGCCCAATCCGGTGGTGTCGACGCGGCGTCCGAGCGCGGCCAGCACGCGGTCGGCGATCACGGTGGTGCCGTCGCTGAGACGGGCGAGCGTCCGTCCGCCCGTGTGCTCGGCCGTCTCGACGGTCGTGCCGACGCGCACCTCGACACCGTCGGCCCGGAGAGCGGCCATCACGAGAGCACTCGCCGCGGGATCCTCCTTCGGCAGCACGCGCTCCCCCCGGTGGACGAGGGTCACCCGGCTCCCCAGACGCGCCATCGCCTGGGCGATCTCGCATCCGACGGCGCCCGCACCGATGACCATCAACGTCTCGGGGAGCTCCGTGAGATCCCACAACGTCTCGTTGGTGAGCAGGTCGTCGATCCCCGGCGGAACCATCGGAGAACTGCCGGTGGCGATGAGCGCGTCTCGGAAGCGGATGCCGACACCCTCGACCACCACCGACCGATGTCCGTCGAACCGAGCGCGGCCGCGCAGAGTGTGCACGCCCGTCTCCGCAAGCGTCTCGGGGGAGTCGACGGGTTCGATCTCGGCGATCGCCTGCTTCACGTGCGCCATTACCGCGGGGAAGTCGACACGCACCTCGCCCGCGTGCACGCCCAGTCGCGCGGCCGCTCGCGCATCGTGCGCCGCGTCGGCGGCCGCGATGAGCGCCTTGGAGGGCACGCAGCCCGTGTAGAGGCACTCCCCGCCGAAGCCGGATGCCTCGATCAGCAGCACCCGCGCCCCGAGCGCCGCCGCGGTGCGGGCTCCCACCAGACCGGCGCTGCCCGCGCCCACGACGACGAGATCCCACTCGACGCGGCCCGCCTCCGCCGAGGTCAGCGGACGGGCACGTCGAGGGGGCGAAGAGGTCATGCTCGAAGCCTAGGGTGGGGGAGAGAGGGGGTGGGGCGATGACGACACCACTGCGTCGCTACGGCGTGGGCGCTCGATGGTACGACGTGCTGTCGGGGGAGCGATGGGTGTACGGGGCGGGCCGTGAGGCCGGCATCCGCCTTCTGGACCTTCACCCCGGAGACGTCGTGATCGACCTCGGATGCGGCACGGGTCTGAACTTCGCCGGTCTCGTGGCCGCCGTCGGGCCGACGGGTCGCGTGATCGGCATCGATCGCAGCGCCGACATGCTGGCCGTCGCGCGCCGTCGTGTCTCCGCCGCGGGGTGGGACGCGGTCGTGACGCTCCTGGCAGCCGACGCCGCCACCGTCGACCCCCGCGAGATCCTCGCCGCGACCGGCGGACGGGGAGCGGATGCCGTGTTCTCCACCTATGCGCTCAGCGTGATCCCGCATCGAGATGAGGCGTGGCGTCGCGCGTGCGCCGCCGTGCGGCCGGGCGGACGCGCCGGCATCGTCGACATGCAGCGACCGCGGGGCCGGTGGCGACTGCTCGAACCCCTCGCTCTTCTCGCCTGCGCGACCGGGGGTGCCGACATCGACGCGCACCCGTGGCATCTGCTCGAACGCGACGCGGCCGACCCGCGCGAAATCGGCAGGGCCGAGCGCAAGGGCGGTCATCTGGTGGCCGTGGCCGCCGACCTCGCCGACCGGGTCACCCTCGGCGCGGATTCGGCGTGAGGGGCCCGTCATGAACCCGCCGTCGTCTTCGTCGGGGCCTCGGGTCGCGGCGTCGGGCTCCGGTGCCGTCATCGTGGCCCAGCTCCTTCTGCGGACCGCCTCGGCCGCCGGGGCGCTCGCGCTGGGGTCGTACTTCGTCGATCTCTCGCGGCAGGGCACGTCGGTGGGGGCACTGCTGCTGGGAATTCTGTCGGCCGTCAGCTTTCTGGCGGAGCTCGTGCTCGCGCCGGTCGCCGGATCGGCGAGCGATCGGCGCGGGCGCCGGGTCTTCCTCATCGCAGCCCCGCTCCTCGCGGCCGGCGGCGTCCTGTTGACCCCCGGAGCCTCGGTGCTGGCGGCGGTTCCCCCGCTCGCGTTGGTCGTGGTGATCGTCGGCAGCTCGCGACTGCTCGACGGCGCGGGCGCCGCGATTTCGGCCCCCGCGACACTCGGGCTTCTGGCTGACGCCACCGACGGCGACCGGCGGCGTCGCGGGCGGCTGACGAGCCTCTACGAATTGTCCTCGTCGGGCGGAATCGCCCTCGGAGCCGTGGCGGGCCCGTTGCTCTACGGCGCGCTCGGTCTCTGGACGTTCGTCGCCCTGGCCGTCGTGTACGTCGCGACCGCCATTCTCGTCTTCGCTCGTGTTCGTCCCGCGGCCGCGCTCACGCAACCCGCCTCGCGCGTCTCGCTCCGCGAACGGGTGGGGGTCCTGGCCCAGCCTCGGCTCCTCGCGTTCCTTCCGGCATGGATCGCCGTGAACGCGATCCTCGGAACGTGGGTCACCTCGCAGATCACGTTCGTCCTCGCCGGAGACGTCACCGTCGACGACCAGCTGTTCCCCGGGGCGTTCCGCGGCGATGAGGCGGGACTATCCGCCGTCTTGGGCGTCTACGTGCTGTTCTTCAGCGCCTGCATCGTGTTCTGGGCCTTCTTCATCGGCCGGTTCCCGACGCTTCCCGTGTTGTTCGTCACGGTGGCCGGAGCCATGCTGGCATCCTTCGGATTGCTCCTCGCCAATCACGGAGCGTCCCTCGTGGTCGTCCTTCCGATGGTCGCGGTGGGCGTGTTCCTCGAGGCCGGATTCACGCCCGCCGCCCTCATCCATCTCAGTGAGATCTCGGCGGATCATCGCGACGATCGTGGTCTCATCATGGGCGCGTACTCGGTCGTCGTGGGAGCGGGCTACCTTCTCGGCAACGTGCTCGGGGGAGTTTTCGCCGAGTGGCTGCTCTTCGACGGGCTCGCGCTGCTCACCATCGGCCTCGCCGGTGTCGCCCTGCTCTCCGTCGTCGGCATGTCGGTGACCGAGGCGGCGCTGCGTCGACGAGAGCGAGCCATACCCGGCTGAGATGGTGAGCCGCGGGCTGGTCGAGCCGACGCGTCGTCGAGATCAGCCTGGGATGATGCCGACCGCCGGTGTCATGCCACCGCCCCCACGCCCAGGCCGGCGTGTCCGTGAAGGATGCGACGCAGCTCTCTCAGGGCGGTTCGCGTGCGGGATTTCACCGTCCCCAGGGGCTGGCCGAGGCGGGCCGCGATCTGCGACTGCGTGAGGCCGGCGGTGTAGGCCAGCTCCACACAGAGCCGCTGATCGGGGGAGAGCTGAGCCAGAGCGGCGTGAAGGTGCGCGCGTTCGAGGTAGTGGTCGACGGCATCCGAGGCCACGTCGGCGTCCCAGACGAGAGCTCTCGATCCCACGTGCCGGTCCCGGTCGTGAGACGCCTGCGTCGCCCTCACGCAGTCGACGGCTCGGCGATACGCGATCGTGCTGATCCACGCCTGCAGGCTGCCCTTCGAGGCGACGAATCTCGACGCGTTCTGCCAGACGTAGACGTACACCTCTTGGAGCACCTCTTCGGCCAGAGCGCGATTCACGACCACCCGGAGCACCACTCCGAACACCCGGGCGGAGGTGAGGTCGTACAGCTGGGCGAACGCTGCGCGATCGCCCTCTGCGACGGCGGCCGCCAGAGCGCTCAGGGTGTCGACGGCGTGATCATCGACGTCGTCGGTGTGCGGAGCGCGAGCGGCCATGAGGTGATGCTGACAGATAATCTCAGCGGTGAATCAGCACTTGCTTGCGCCGTTGGAGTATGCATCTGAATGAAGTCTGGTTCACCTGGGTCGGAGCCGACTGCAGCGGTCGGTCGCCGTCGTTTTAGGTGCGCCGATAATGCACATTATGTCAGTTTGTTCCGGTGGCCGTCGGTTCCGAAAGGTGTGGTCGCCTCCCCTGCGAGCGGGACCGGCGCGACTCGGGCCCGGCGGTAGCGTGCCCATCCGTCCCCCTCGGGTGCGTCCCACTGAAAGCTGGCACCCGCGCGGTTCAGTAGATCGTGCTCGTCCTTCGTCACCCAGCACTTCTGCGTCAGAGTGTCGAGGATGCGCAGCAGATGCTCCGGTGACGTCGCCGGCCCGTCGGCAATCGGCCCCCGGTGGCTGTTCGAACGAGGATCCGCTTGATAGGGGTCGACGATCTCGATCACGATCCGCTTGATCGGAATCACGTGCTCGACGACTCGCTCGCTGACGGGAAGTCGCAGGGCGTCGCTCGTGGCGAAGGTGACCCGATATCCGTCGTCCAATCCGCTGAGCATCTGCCGTAGCCGACTCGGATAGCCGGCAGACCCCTTCGACCACAAACGCCCTCCCGACCTGAGGAATGGGCGCACCTCGGATTCGATGAATTCGAAGACGCCCGTCGCTATTCGCAGGCGACGGTCATTGCCGGGCGAAGTAGTCATCCCGTGAGTCTCCCACCGCTTTCGGCGTGATGCGCTGAGCCCGGTGTCATCTCGATCGCGATGGGGTGCGCCCCCGCTTGGCGGACACTCCCCCGTTCAGGCGTGCGAACGCGTGTGCCGCGCTCAGTTGCGATTCAAGCCATACCGCACCGAGTCGAGTGCGTTTTTGAAATGGCTTTCGGCCGCATTGATCTCCCGGGTGGGAGTCGCGGGATCGAACACTCGCAGGAGGGAGAAGCGGAAGCTGGACGGGTCCAGCCGCTTGAGCTCGATGTTGCCCCCGTGTCCGTTCGTCGCGTACGCGTGCCATCGCTGTCGGATGCTCTCCTCGCCGTCCGCCTTGCCGATGTAGTGGCGACCGTCACGGGTGTGCGTGATGAGGTAGATGCCGAGCACGGAGGACAAGGCCGTGCGCCACGACGCGTACCGCGGTTCATGCATCACCGCCTTCAGCTGTGCGTGGTTGAGGATGAGTCGATCGAAGCCGGGAAACGGGATGGGTTCCGCGTCGGCGATGCCGGCGACGGGGTAGGTGCTCGCCGTCGTCGCGTTCATCCGCCAGGTTCGCGGCGACCGCCAGCCGAGGACGAGGCGGCCCCGGAGTTCGTCCATGTGGTCGGTCTCGACGATGTCGAATGTCCGCACGGCCTCATTGCGGGAGATCTCCCCACGGTTTTCGACGACCCCCCACAGTCGCGCCTGATCACCGCCCTCCCGGAGGAAGACGATCCAAAGGGGCGGCGGCACCGTCGGAAATCTTCGCGGATCCGACGACTGCGTCGCGGTATAGGCGAGGATCTCGGCGTGAGTGGAATCAGCGTGCAGACCGGTCAGGCCGCTTTCTTCGGGCTCCGTGACGAAAGCATGACGGATGACGAGCGCTCGTGTCTCGTCGATGCCGGCGTCGAGCAACAGCGGACCTAACGTCAAAGGCATTCGTTCAGCATTCCCCGCGAATTCGACCGGCATCACAGACGGTAGCTTCTCTGCCGGGCATTGCGTCGCGAATCCGTGAAGCCCGCGGTTCTTCCCGGGCGGCTCGGTCAAGGGCATTTCCGTCCTCGTGGTGGATGTTCACAGCGGCATCCCGTCACTGCTTCCGTCCGCTTCGAGCGTGAAAAACAGGAAAGCGAGGAAGCGCCGAGTCTCGACGGCCTTCGGCGGCAACAGATCGACCGGTGTGTCCGGTGAGACTCCGGGCTCGTCGATCGCGGTGATCCGGAATCCCGCCGCACTGAACGCCGCGGGCATCGCGCTCAGCGGTCGGTACCAGATCGTCAATGTCGCCGAGACGCCGTCGAAGTCGTACTCCTCGTCGTTCGGGACGGTCGAGAAGTAGTCGATCTCGGGGTACATCACCGGGGGGATCACCGGGTGATTGACCACCACGATCAGGCGACCGCCGGGCTTCAGCACTCGGCGCAACTCGGCCAGCGGCCCCGCCCAGTCCTCGAGGTAGTGCAGCACCAGCACGGCCAGGGCATCGTCGAAGGTGCTGCTCTCGTACGGGAGGGGCTCGGTGAGATCGGCGACCCGCAGGTCGGCGTCGGCACCCAGACGATCGCGGGCGAGCCGGATCATCTGCGCACTCGCGTCGAAGCCGACGACCTCGGCGCCCCTCTCCCCCAAGTCGGCCAGCAATGGTCCGGAGCCGCATCCGGCGTCGAGGATGCGTCGTCCGCTCACGTCGCCGAGCAGGTCGAGCACGGCCGGCCGCGCGTACCACCGGTTGAACAGGCCGTTCTCGTTCGCACGCGCATACGCCTCGGCGAACGCGTCGTAGTGATCCGCAGGCTGCGCCGTCGCTCCTGATGCCGGGGACATGGGGGTCACTCTGACAGCCCCCGGTCGCGATCGCACGGATCGCAACAGCATCGTTAGGCGGGGCGCATGCCCGACGACGAAGCCGGCGCACCCGCGAACCCCTTCCCCGGCACTCGTTCGCGCGAGCAGGATGGGCGTGTGCGTGACATCGAGTTCGTCGAGGGTTCCCAGGTCGAGATCGCCTACGAGCGCTACGGCTCGCGGGAGGGATGGCCTGTGGTCCTCACCCACGGCTTCCCCTACGACCCGCGGTGTTACGACGAGGTCGCCGCGCAACTCGCGTCGGCGGGCGCGCACGTCGTCCTGCCGTTCATGAGGGGCTACGGATCGACTCGGTACCTGTCCCCCTTGATCCACAGATCCGGACAACAGGCGGCATTCGCCTCCGACCTCCGCGACCTCATCGTCGGTTTGAGACTCGAACGGCCCATCGTGGGCGGCTTCGACTGGGGCGGACGAGCATCGTGCGTCGCCTCGATGCTGTGGCCCGAGATGATCGGGGGCCTCGTGACGGTCGGAGGGTACAACGTGCACGACATCGCCGCGATGGCGACGACTCCTTCCCCGCCCGATGAGGAGAGTCGCAACTGGTATCAGTGGTACTTCCACAGTGAAAGAGGCCGCCGCGGTCTCGACCTGTACCGCTCCGAGCTCACTCGACAGCTGTGGCGTGAATGGTCCCCGACCTGGGCCGCGCCCGATGGGGCATTCGAGCGCACCCGACCCTCGTTCGACAATTCCGACTTCGTGGCGACCGTGGTGCACTCCTACCGACATCGTTACGGTCTGGCGATCGGCGATCCGGCGCACGAAGCCAGCGAAACACTGATCGCGCGTCAACCGCCGATCATCGTCCCGACGGTGGTGATCGATGCGACCGCCGATCCGCTCGACGCCCCCCTGCCGGAACGCGTGCATCGAGAACACTTCCCTGATCTGGTGGGGTACCAGCGCGTCGACGTCGGACACGACGTTCCTCAGGAGGCGCCCGAGTCGTTCGTCACCGCCGTCCGGGCACTCCACGAGCGCGCAACGGACTCGGCATCCGGAATCGTCCCGGACTGACGTGAGCAGGGCTTCCCGGCATCCGGATGCCGGCTCCCCACCATTCCGTCCCGTTCTCGCGCATCGGCACCCCGAGCCACGGTCGGACCCGCATGGTTAGGCTGGCCGCATGCCCGACGACGACGATGCGACGCAGGAGGAACGCGCGCTGCGCGCCCTGGCGAACATCCACGCGGGCGCCGACATCACCGACGAGGCGATGCGCTTGTCGAACGACTACACCGACCGTCAGACGCGCCGGGTCAAGGCGTGGTTCGCCCGGATCACCGGTCGTGCCTGAACAGCGACCTGCACCTTCGGGCGAGGTGAACTGACCAGATGCAGCCTTCTCGCGTCCACATCCTGGGTGGCAGCGGCAGTGGAACGACCACGTTGGGCCATGCGCTGGCCTCACGTTGGGCGGTGCCGCACGTGGACGCCGACGACTACTTCTGGGTGCCCACCACTCCCCCGTTCACGCGGAAGAGAGGCGAGGCGGAGCGGGTGGCGCTGATGCGCCGGATCTTCGTGGGGCGGCCCGCGTGGGTGCTGTCGGGCTCGATGCTCGGGTGGGGAGAGTCGGTCGTCGCGGAGTGCGACGCGATCGTCTTCATCGCGCTCGATCCCACGGAGAGGCTCCGCCGGCTCGAAGCCCGTGAGGTCGGTCGACGCGGGGGCCTTCCCCACGACGACGACGCCTGGCACGAGTTCAGGGCCTGGGCTGCGGGCTACGACGATCCCGGGTTCGACGGCCGCAGTCGCGCCCGGCATGATCTGTGGCTGTCGACGGTCGACAAGCCCGTCCTGAGACTCGACAGTGGGTCGACGGTAACGGAGTTGGTGGATGCCGTGTGCTCGTGGGAGCCGGCGGTGAGGCCGTCTTAGCGGCCCGTCGCCTCGACGTCGACGAGCCACCCTCTGCGCGCGCGCTCACGCCGGTCGGTGGGCTCCGGCGTGCAGCTCGTCACTCCCCCGGACGCACCCAGCCCGCCGTCACACCGAGCACGCGCGAGCCGTCGAGATCGGCGAGCGAGAGCCCCGCGAAGCGCACCGCGGCCTCGGAGGTCTGCCAACGGAACCGCGGAGCCGAGGTCGTCGCGGCCTCCACGACCGTCTTCGCGGCGTCTTCCGCCGACTGCGCCGACGCGAACGAGGTCGCCGCGCGGTCGAGGTACGCCTGCTGCTGCTCCGCGTACGGGCCGGCGGGTGCGCGGTGCACCGAGTCGGTGAACGACGAGGCGACGGCGGCGGGCTCGACGATCGACACGTCGATGCCGAACGGCGCCACGACCGGGGCGAGGGACTGCATGAGCCCCTCGACGGCGAACTTCGCGCCGCAGTAGGCGTCGGCGAACGGCTGGCCCACGGCTCCCCCGACGCTCGTCACGGTCACGATGCGTCCGCTCCCCCGCTCGCGCATCCCGGGGAGGACGAGGCGGGTCAGGCGTGCGACCGAGAGGTAGTTCGTCTCGAGCTGCTCCTGCAGGTCGTCGTCGCTCATCTGTTCGAGCGTGCCCACGGCGCCGCGACCGGCGTTGTTGACGAGGATGTCGACGGGACCCACCGCCTCGACCAGGGCCCGAGCCGCCGCGGCATCCGTCACATCCAGGGCCCGGATGTCGAGCTCGACACCGGCGTCGGATGCCGCGGAGCGCAGGGCATCGGCGCGCGCGGTGTCGCGCACCGTGGCGATCACCGTCACCCCCTGCTGCGCGAGCTGGATGGCCGTGTGCAGGCCGATGCCGCTGGTGGTTCCGGTGACGATCGCGAGAGTCATGTGCTCAGTCTGCTCCTCGAACCCATGGGCGCGGTGTGCGGGGTTCGCCCAGCGAGCGCTGCCAGAGTGATCGCGTGGGGGATGACGAAGGGACGCCGGTCTCCGCTCAGCGTGCGCCTATGGTGCGGCGTCGGACGGTGGTCGCGGCGAGCGTGTCCTACCTGCTGCTCATCGCGCTGGTCGCCGTCGTCTGGCCGATTTCGCTCGACAGCGCGGGCGCGCGTGAGGTCGTGATCGGTCCGTGGACCGGCGAGGTCATCGTTACCGGCAGCATCGGGGCAGCCATCGTGTCGCTCGCGGTGATCGTGTTCGCCGTGCCCGCGCGGAGGTGGTGGTGGATGCTCCTGGGCCCACTTCGCGCCATCGCACTCGTGGCGACGGTGCTGGGAGGCCTCGCTTTCTCTCTGACGGACGAACCGGTGACCCCGATCGTCGCCAACGGATGCGAGACCGGGTACGTCGTGACCGAGCGCGCGTTCCTTTTCGGGGCCTCCGGCAGCGTTCGTCGGCTCGACGGCCCGATCGGGACGTCGGTCGGTCGCACCGAGGTGGACGACGGTCACATGCCCTTCGACCAAGGGTCGTACATCGCGGTCACCGACGGTTACACCCTCCGTGTCTGGAACACCTTCCAGAGCGCGACGGAACGACTCAGCGTCGCCTCGGCGCCGTCGTTCGTCCTTCCGCGGCTCGTGACCGACACGGACTGCGGTCTCACAGGCGGGTTGGCCGCCGAGGAAGACACTCCCCCGCCGCCGCGTGCCGCCGTCGAACCGGCTGAGGGCCCCGCCCCCTCCCCGGCGACGGACGCGCGGGTCGAACTCGCCCGCATGGTGCAGCTGACCCTCGAGGCCGCGGGCGCGCCGGTGACGGATGCCGCAGGAGGTGCGGTGACCGCGCCCGCGGCATCCGACCTCGCCTGCGACGGGACCACCGCGTACGACCTCGCCATCCGCACCGACGACAACGCCTCCTCCTACGCCGCGATCCTCGACGCATGGAGCGCCGAGGGCTACTCCGCCGACCGCGCGATGCAGGAAGACCTGCGGTACAACGGCACGGTGAGTCTCTCGGCCCGCGATCGCTCGACGATCGACGGGATGCTGCACTTCTCGCTGACGGCGGAGTGCCGCACGCCCTGAGGGCTCAGCCGCCCGGCGCGAGCTCGACCCACCCGCCGCCGAACTTCGGCTCGCGACCGTCTCCCGACGAGGTGCCGCTCAACCGCCGCCGCACCCACGGAGCCACGTGCTCGCGGTAGTAGGCGGTGCCCTTCAGCCGCTCGATCTCGGGGATCTCGCGCAGGTGCCACCAGTCGGTCGGCGGGGTGAGACCGACCGATGAGATCACGCGCGCCGCGACGCGGTGGTGCCCGCGCGCGTTCATGTGCAGCCGATCGACCGACCAGAACGCCCCGCCGGCGAGCTCGCGGTCGAACCAGTTGTAGGCCGTGATGACGTCGGGGCGCGAGGCGAGTCGATCTTCGACGGCGTGCGACAGGCGGTCGCCGCGCGCCTGCACGACCCGCCCGAGCGGCAGGCCCGCCGAGGGGTTCGCGCCCGAGAGCACGATGAGCTGCACGCCCTCTTCGTCGCAGCGGCGCACGACGTGATCGAACACGTCGACGATGCGCTCGATGCCGGTGCGCGGGCGCAGCATGTCGTTGCCGCCCCCGTTGAACGACAGGTGCGTGGGCTTCAACGCCAGCGCCGGTTCGAGCTGCTGGTCGACGATGGGTTTCACGAGCTTGCCGCGGATCGCCAGATTCGCGTACTGGATCGGCTCGCCCGTGGCATCCGCCCACCCCTGCGCAGCCAGGTCGGCCCACCCTCGCACGGTGCCGTCGGGCAGTTCGTCGCCGACTCCTTCGGTGAACGAATCGCCGATCGCGACGTAGCGCACGGATGCCATGGCTCGAGCCTAAACCGGAGCGGGCCGGGTGCCGCTCCGTGCGGGGACGCGACCTTCGCCAGCGCGCGCCCGCGCAGGAACAGCGCCGCCCAGATCTGGACGCGCGACCTACGCCAGAGCGCGCCCGCGCTGCTCGCGCAGGAACAGCGCCGCCACCACGGCGACGGCGAAGAAGCCGGCGAACACGACGAAGAGCAGGGGTGCTCCCCCGAAACTCAGCAGCGGCGGCACGGCCAACGGCGCGAGGATCGACGCGATGCGCCCCACTCCTGCGGCCCATCCCGAGCCGGTCGCCCGCAGCGACGTCGGATACGTCTCGGGCGTCGCGGCATACAGCGCGCCCCACGCGCCGAGGTTGAAGAACGACAGCGCCATGCCGGCGGCGATCACGGCGACTTCTCCGGATGCCGTGCCGAAGAACACCGCCGACACCGCCGACCCGGCAAGGAACACCGCGAGCGTCGGGCGGCGCCCCCACGCCTCGATGAGCCACGCGGCGACGGCGTAGCCGGGGAGCTGCGCGAGTGTGATGATCAGCGTGAAGCCGAACGAACGGACGAGGTCGTAGCCCTGGCTCACGAGGATCGTCGGAATCCAGATGAACGCGCCGTAGTACGAGAAGTTCACGCAGAACCACAGCACCCACAGGCTCGCCGTGCGCATCCGCAGCGCCGGGGCCCACAGGGCGCTCACCCGCGGGCGCGGAGCGGGGGCGGATGCCGTGACCCCCTCCGTCGAGGGCTCGAGCGACACGCGCCCGGCGGCGGCCTCGAGGTCGCGCACGATCGCGACGGCTTCGGTGTTGCGTCCGCGCGACGCCAGCCATCGCGGGGATTCGGGCAGGCCCCAGCGAACGACGAGGGCGTAGACCGCGGGGATCGCGCCGAGCGCGAACGCCCAGCGCCAGCCGTCGGCCGACGACGGCACGACGAGATAGCCGATGAGGGCGGCGGCGGTCCAGCCCACCGCCCAGAACGCCTCGAGGAAGACGATGAGGCGACCCCGCATGCGGGCGGGCGCGAACTCGCTCACGTAGGTCGAGGCGACAGGCAGCTCGGCGCCCAGGCCGAGGCCCACGACGAAGCGCAGCACGAGTAGGGCGGCGAGACCGCCCACCAGAGCGCTTGCCCCGGTCGCGACGCCGTAGACGAGCAGGGTCAGCGCGAAGACGTGACGCCGACCGAACCGATCGGCGAGCAGTCCGCCGAGGCTCGCGCCGATCGCCATGCCCGCGAAGCCGGCCGAGGCGATCCACGACGCCTCGGTCGGTGCGAGCCGCCACTGCACGCTCAGCGCGGCGATGACGAACGAGATGAGCCCGACGTCCATGGCGTCGAGGGCCCAGCCCAGTCCCGACCCACCCAGGATCCGCCCGTGCCGCCGCGTGAACGGCAGTGCATCGAGGCGTTCGGACACCCGGATGGTGTCGGTGGTCGTGCTCACCGGATGCCGAAGGCGCTGGCGGGCGTCTGAGTCGGTGTGTCGGCGAGCATGTCGTGGACGAGGGGCAGCACCTTCGTACCGTACAACTCGATGCTCGACATCAGCTTGTCGTGCGAGATGGAGCCGCTGGCGAACTTCAGCTGGAAGCGCGAGTTGCCGAGCGCCCGCACGGTCGCGGCGATCTTGGTGGCGACCGTCTCGGGCGATCCGATGTACATCGACCCCTCGGGCCCGACGTCGTGCTGGAAGCGCATGCGGTTGTACTCGGGCCAGCCGCGCTCGCGGCCGATCGTGTTGTTGAGCTCGGCGACGCCCTCGAACGCCTCTTCCCAGGCCTGCTGGTCGGTCTCGGCGACGTGGCCGGGCGAGTGCACCGAGATGGGCATCTGCGGCTTGCCGAGCTCGTCGAGCGAGCGGCGGTACAGGTCGGCGTAGGGCCGGAAGCGCGCGGCCGATCCGCCGATGATCGCGAGGACGAGTCCGTAGCCGTAGCGCGCCGTGCGCACCACCGACTCGGGAGAACCGCCGACGCCGACCCACGCCTTGAGCCCGTTCTCGGTCTTGGGGTACACATCGGCATCCTGCAGCGAAGCGCGCGTGCGACCCGACCAGGTGACGGGCTTCTCGTCGCGCAGCAGCGAGAACAGCTCGAGCTTCTCTTCGAAGAGCTGCTCGTAGTCGGCGAGGTCGTAGCCGAACAGCGGGAACGACTCGATGAACGAGCCGCGCCCGAGGATGACCTCGGCCCGGCCGTTCGAGACGGCGTCCAGCGTCGCGAAGCGCTCGTACACGCGCACCGGGTCGTCGCTCGAGAGCACCGTCACGGCGCTGCCGAGGTGGATGTTCTCGGTGCGGGCGGCCGCGGCGGCCAGCACCATTTCGGGGCTCGTGACCGCGAAGTCCTTGCGGTGGTGCTCCCCCACGCCGAAGAACGACAGCCCGACCTGGTCGGCCAGCACCGCCTGTTCCACGACGTTGCGGATGGTCTGCGCGTCGGATTGCAGCGACCCGTCGGGGCCGCGCGAGATGTCTCCGAAGGTGTCGAGGCCGAGCTCGAGGGGGCGAACGTCCATGAGGTCTCCTTGCATTCGGATGAATGAACTTTACGCGGGCGCCGGGTATTCCCCGAAACCGGCGAGGGGCGCCACCGTGGTGACGCCCCTCGAGGAGATCAAGCGGAGGCCAGAGCCGCGCGCAGCGTGTCGAGCCCCACGCCGCCGATGTCGAGCGCGCGCGTGTGGAACTGCTTCATCGAGAAGTCGGCGCCGTGGCGCTCCTGCTCCTCGTCGCGCACCTGCTCCCAGATGCGCTGGCCGACCTTGTACGACGGCGCCTGTCCGGGCCAGCCGAGGTAGCGGTTGACCTCGAAGCGCACGAACTCCTCGCTCATGTTGACGTTCTTCAGCATGAACGCGAGCGCGTAGTCGTGGTCCCAGGTGCCGGTGCCGTCGAGGCGGGGCTTCTGCAGGTGCACGCCGATGTCGAGCACGACGCGCGCAGCGCGCATGCGCTGGCCGTCGAGCATGCCCAGGCGGTCGGCCGGGTCGTCGAGGTAGCCGAGCTGCTCCATGAGGCGCTCGGCGTAGAGTGCCCAGCCCTCGGCGTGGCCGCTCGTGCCGGCGAGCAGGCGGCGCCACGAGTTGAGCGCGGCGCGGTTGTGCACGGCCTGGGCGATTTGCAGGTGGTGGCCCGGAACGCCCTCGTGGTAGACCGTCGTCAGCTCGCGCCAGGTGTCGAACGTGTCGACGCCCTCGGGCACCGACCACCACATGCGACCCGGGCGCGAGAAGTCGTCGGTGGGGCCGGTGTAGTAGATGCCGCCTTCGTTGGTCGGGGCGATCATGCACTCGAGGTGGCGGATCGGCTCGGCGATGTCGAAGTGCGTGCGGCCGAGCTCTTCGACGGCCTTGTCGCTCGTGCGCTGCATCCACTCCCGCAGGGCCTTGGTGCCGCGGAGCTTGCGCGACTCGTCCTTCTCGAGGAACGCCACCGCCTCTTCAACCGTGGAGCCCGGCAGGATCTCGTTCGCGATGGCCTCCTGCTCGGCGACCATGCGCGCGAGCTCTTCGACACCCCACTCGTACGTCTCGTCGAGGTCGACCTCCGCGCCGAGGAAGTGACGCGACTGCAGGGCGTACACCTCGCGACCGACGGCGTCGACCTCTCCCGCGGCCGGCGCGAGCTCCTTCGACAGGAACGATGCGAGGCTGTCGTAGGCCACCCGCGCCGCGTTGGAGTTCGCGGCGAGGTCGCGCGCGAGCGACGCCGGAAGCTGCCCCTCCTCGGGGGCGGCGTCTCCGACGAACTCGGCGAAGAAGCCCGTGTCGGAGGTGTAGCGAGCGATCTGGGTCACGACCTCGCTCACCTGGCGGCGCGCCGGGACGACGCCCTCGGCGATGCCCTGACGCAGCGTCGCGACGTAGCCGTCGATGGCCGCCGGCAGCGCCTTCATGCGGTCGGAGATCGTCGACCAGTCGTCGACCGTCGCGGTGGGCATGAGGTCGAAGGTCGAGCGGATGTCTTGCGCGGGCGAGGCGATGACGTTCAGGTCGCGCAGGTGGGTCTTGGCCTCGTGCTGCTCGATCATGAGGTCGAGCTCACGCACGAGGTCCATCTTGGTGACCGTGTCGATCGCGTCGGTCGCCTCCGCCGCCTCGAGCGCGGACTTCGTCGAGCGCGCCTCCGACACGAGGGCTTCCGCGCCCGCGGGGCTGTAGTCGCCGAAGCGACCGTTGTGCTCGAAGCGGCCGATGTAGGTCGCGAGCGTCGGGTCCTTCTCCGCCAGGGTGTCGACCCACGCGTCCGCGATCGTGTCGATCGGCGTGGGGGTGCGTTGTGCGTCAGTCATCTTCCGAGCCTAGGCAAGGCGCGCCGCGCGCGCACGCCCCCTCGGGCGGTTCCGGATGCCAGCGCTCGCCCCACCCGCACGTGTCGGCCACGTCGCGGTGGACCGTTCCGGATGCGGCGCCCCGGTGCGACCACGCGCAGCGCGGCCCCGCGTCGCCGGTGGTTCCGGATGCCGCGCCCCGGGCTCAGCGGCGGGGCGCGGCAACCGCGGGTGCTAGTGCCCGGCCTCGTCCCAATCGCCGCCGCGGCCGATCTGCACGTCGAGCGGAACCGACAGGTCGGCGGCGTCGGCCATGCGCGCGCGCACGATCTTCTCGACGTCGTCCCACTCCCCCGCCGCGACTTCGACCACGAGTTCGTCGTGGATCTGCAGCAGCACGCGCGAGCGCAGGTCGGCGTCGGCGAGATCGCGCTGGATGTGGAACAGCGCAACCTTCATGATGTCGGCGGCGCTGCCCTGGATGGGGGCGTTGAGCGCGGCGCGCTCGGCGTTCTCGCGCAGCACGCGGTTCATGCTCGTGAGGTCGGGGAACGGCCGGCGTCGACCGAAGATCGTCTCGGTGTAGCCGTCTTGGCGAGCTTGCTCGACGGACCCGCGCAGGTAGTCGCGCACGGCGCCGAAGCGGGCGAAGTACTCGAGCATGAGCTTCTTGGCCTCGGACTGCTCGATGCGCAGCTGCTTCGACAGGCCGAACGCCGACAGGCCGTAGACCAGGCCGTACGACATCGCCTTGACCTTGGTGCGCATGGCCGGGGTGACCTCGGCCGGCTCGACGCCGAAGACGCGCGCGCCGACGAAGCGGTGCAGGTCTTCGCCCGAGTTGAAGGCCTCGATGAGCCCGGGGTCACCCGACAGGTGCGCCATGATGCGCATCTCGATCTGCGAGTAGTCGGCGGTGAGGAGCGTCTCGTAGCCCTCGCCCACGACGAACGCCGCGCGGATGCGACGGCTCTCTTCGGTGCGGATCGGGATGTTCTGCAGGTTCGGGTCGGTGCTCGACAGGCGCCCGGTCTGGCTGCCGGTCTGCACATAGGTGGTGTGAATGCGCCCGTCGGCACCGGTGGCCGTATCGAGCGCATCGATGATCTGCTTCAGCTTCGTCGCCTCGCGGTGGCGCAGCAGCAGGTCGAGGAAGGGATGCGGCGCGCTCTCTTGCAGGTCGGCGAGGGCCGCGGCATCCGTCGTGTATCCGCTCTTGGTCTTGCGGGTCTTCGGCAGCTGCAGCTCGTCGAACAGCACCTCCTGCAGCTGCTTCGGAGAACCGAGGTTGACCTCGTGACCGATCGCGGCGTAGGCGTCGCGCGCGAGCGCATCGGCGCGGGCGCCGAGCTCGGTCGAGAAGCTCGAGAGCTTCTCGTGCGAGACCGCGACACCGGCGAGCTCCATGTCGGCGAGGGCGGTGAGCGTGGGCAGTTCGATGTCGTCGAGCACGCTCGCGACCGTCTCGGGCATGTCGGCGCGCTGCGCCTCGGCGACGCGGCGCGTGAACCACGACAGCTGGCTGGGGGTCGCGCCCTCGGTCTCGGGAACCAACTGCGTGGGGTCGGCGACCGGCAGCTTCTCGTCGAGCATGCGCTCCACGAGGTCGCCGAGCGTCTTGTCGGGGAAGCTCGGGCGCACGAGCCACCCGGCGAGGATCACGTCGAACGCCACGCCGGCCACCGTCACGCCGTCGCGGGCGAGCGCCTTGATCTGGGGCTTCGCGTCGGCGAAGACCTTGGGGGCGTCGGATGCCAGCCACTCGGCCAGCGCGTCGCGCACCGCCGGCGTCCACTCGGCCTCGACCGCGGCGTCGGCCGAGGCGAGTCCGATCGCGGTGGGCGCGCCGTCGGCCAGCGTCACGGTGACCCCGACCTCGCCGGTGGCCGCCGCGGCCCACTCCGCGAGGGCAGCGGCATCGAGCTGCGCGGGCGTCGGAGCGGTCGCGGTGGGACGCTGCTCTTCGACGATGCCCGCGTCGCCGCCGAGCGCGTCGAACACGCGCGGCAACAGCGTGCGGAATTCGAGGCGAGCGAAGATGTCGCGGACGGCCTGGGCGTCGAGCGGGTGCATCTTCAGCTCGCCGGGGCCGACGGGGAGCTCGACGTCGCGCAGCAGACGGTTGAGCGAGCGGTTGCGGCGCACGCCGTCGATGTGCTCGCGCAGGTTGTTGCCCACCACGCCGGTGATCTTGTCGGCGTTCTCGAGCAGGGCATCGAGTGAGCCCCACTGGGTCAGCCACTTCACGGCGGTCTTCTCGCCGACCTTGGGCACGCCCGGCAGGTTGTCGCTCGTCTCGCCGACGAGGGCGGCGATCTCGGGGTACTGCGCGGGCGGCAGGCCGTACTTCTCGATGACGGCCTCGGTGTCGTAGCGCTTGAGCTGCGAGACGCCCTGCACATTGGGGTACAGCAGCGTGACGTCGTCGGTCACGAGCTGGATCGTGTCGCGATCACCCGAGCAGATCAGCACCGTGAAGCCCTGCTCCTCGCCCTGGGTGGCGAGGGTCGCGAGGATGTCGTCGGCCTCGAAATCCTCCTTGGTCAGCACCGGAACGCCCATCGCGCGCAGGCAGTCCTGCAGCAGCGGGATCTGCCCCTTGAACTCCGCGGGCGACTCGCTGCGGTTCGCCTTGTACTCGGCGTACTCGCGCGTGCGGAACGACTGCCGCGACGTGTCGAACGCCACGGCGAGATGAGTGGGCTTCTCGGCCTTCACGAGGTTCACGAACATCGACAGGAACCCGTAGATGCCGTTGGTGTGCTGGCCGTCCTTCGTCGAGAAGTTGTCGACCGGCAACGCGTAGAACGCCCGATAGGCCAGCGAGTGGCCGTCGACGACGAGGAGAGTAGGCTTTTCGGCATCCGTCACCCCTCCAGCGTAACGAGAACCACGGACACTCCCCCGGCCCGGCCCGATCGAAGGCGATGATGACCTCCACGACCCCTGACACGTCCGCCGGCCTCGACTGGGCGAAGCAGCGCGGAATGGGCGCCCTCGCCGAGAAGATGGGCATCGAATGGGTCGAGTTCACCGTCGACCGCTGCGTCGCCACCATGCCCGTCAAGGGCAACACCCAGCCCGTCGGCCTGCTGCACGGCGGGGCATACGTGGTGCTCGGCGAATCGCTCGGCTCGATGGCGGCGAACCTCTTCGCCGGTTCGGGGCGTCTGGCGGTCGGCATCGACATCAACGCCACGCACACCCGCTCGGCCACCTCGGGCATCGTCACGGGCGTCTGCACCCCGATCCACCTCGGCCGCTCGCTCACCGTGCACGAGATCGCGGTGTCCGACGAGCAGGGCCGCCGATGCTCGACGATCCGCATCACGAACCTCATCAAGGACGCCCCCGCGCGCTGATGGCGGGTGGAGGGCCCTGAGACTGTCGAAGGGTCGGGGTTTTGCGAGTGTCCGGTGGCTTCGACGGGCTCAGCCACCTGTGTCGCGAGGGCCCGCGCGTGACCGGTGGCTTCGACAGGCTCAGCCACCTGGTGCCGCGGATCACCGGGGCGAAACGACGAATGGATGCCACCGAAGTGGCATCCATTCCGTGTCAGAGAGCGTCAGGCCTTCTTGGGGGCCAGCTGCTCGATGATCGCCTTGGCGACGTCCTGCATGGTGAGGCGGCGGTCCATCGACGCCTTCTGGATCCAGCGGAAGGCCTCGGGCTCGCTCAGGCCCATCTTCTCGTTGAGCAGGCCCTTGGCCCGGTCGACGAGCTTGCGGGTCTCGAAGCGCTCGACCATGTCGGCGACCTCGGCCTCGAGCGTGATGATCTGCTCGTAGCGGGCCAGCGCGATCTCGATCGCCGGCAGCAGGTCGTTGGGCGTGAAGGGCTTGACCACGTAGGCCAGGGCGCCGGCCTCGCTCGCGCGCTCGACCAGCTCTTTCTGGCTGAACGCGGTGAGCAGCACCACGGGGGCGATGTGGTTCTTGCTGAGCTTCTCGGCGGCGCTGATGCCGTCGAGCTGCGGCATCTTGACGTCCATGATGACGAGGTCGGGGCGCAGTTCGGTGGCCAGCTGGACGGCGGTCTCGCCGTCGCCCGCTTCGCCCACGACGTCGTAGCCGTTGTCGCGGAGGATCTCGACGATGTCGAGGCGGATGAGCGACTCGTCTTCCGCGACGACGACGCGGCGGGGTGCGGTCGGGGCGGTAGCCGGAGCGGCTTCTTGATCAGTCACGGGACCATCCTAGAACGACGAATGCGGACAACCCCGGTCTCGACCGGGATGTGGGAAAGCGTGCCGGTGGTGGGACTCGAACCCACACGTCTTGCGACAAAGCATTTTGAGTGCTCCGCGTCTGCCATTCCGCCACACCGGCAGGTGTTGCGTTCCCAACTTACCGGGGGGAACGCGACGACGCGCGCCGGAGAACCGGCGCGCGTCGTCGGAGGGTCAGACCTCCTGGTAACCGGGAGCCGCACCGTGCACGGCGTCGCCCACGCGGTGCACGCGCAGGTCGTTGGTCGAGCCCGCGATTCCGGGAGGGGAACCCGAGATCACGACCACCTTGTCGCCGACCTTGGCCAGGTCGTGCGAGAGCAGGTAGTCGTCGACCTGCAGGAACATCTTGTCGGTGTGCGACACGTGCTCGACCAGGGTCGAGCGCACGCCCCACGTCAGCGCCAGGCGGCGGCGGATGCCGGGCTCGGGCGTGAACGCGATCATGGGGATCGTCGAACGCAGGCGCGACATGCGACGGGCCGAGTCGCCCGACTCGGTGAAGACGCAGAGGTACTTGGCCTCGACGAAGTCGGCGACCTCGACGGCGGCGAGGGTGATGGCGCCACCCTGCGTGCGGGGCTTGTTGGTCAGGGGCGCGATGCGCTCCAGGCCGTGCTCCTCGGTCGACTCGACGATGCGGGCCATCGTCTCGACGACGACGACCGGGTAGTCGCCGACGCTGGTCTCGCCCGAGAGCATCACGGCATCCGCGCCATCGAGCACGGCGTTGGCGACGTCGCTGGTCTCGGCGCGCGTGGGCACCGGGCTGTTGATCATCGACTCGAGCATCTGCGTCGCCACGATGACGGGCTTGGCCATGCGACGGGCGAGCTCGACCGCGCGCTTCTGCACGATCGGCACGGCCTCGAGCGGCAGCTCGACGCCGAGGTCGCCGCGGGCGACCATGATGCCGTCGAAGGCGTCGATGATCTCTTCGAGGTTGTCGACCGCCTGCGGCTTCTCGATCTTGGCGATGACGGGCACGTAGCGTCCCTCTTCGGCCATGATCTCGTGCACGCGCTCGATGTCCTTCGCGTCGCGCACGAACGACAGCGCGATGAGGTCGGCACCGGCGTTCAGACCCCAGCGGAGGTCGGCTTCGTCCTTCTCGCTCAGGGCAGGGACGTTGACGGCGACGCCGGGCAGGTTGATGCCCTTGTTGTTCGAGACCGGACCGCCCACGACGACGCGGGTGGTGACGACGGTGCCGTCGGTCTCGACGACCTCGACGCGCACCTTTCCGTCATCGATCAGCAGGAAGTCGCCGGGGCGGACGTCCTGGGGCAGACCCTTGAAGGTCGTGCCGACGATCTCTTTTGTGCCGAGGATGTCTTCGACGGTGATCTTGAAGATGTCGCCGGGCAGCAGGTCGTGGGGACCGTTCTCGAACTTGCCGAGGCGGATCTTCGGACCCTGCAGGTCGACGAGGGCGGCGACCGGGCGACCGGCGTCCTCCGCGGCCTTGCGCACATTGGCGAAGTTGGCGTCGTGCACGGAGTAATCTCCGTGGCTCAAGTTGAGGCGGGCGACGTCCACCCCGGCGTCGATGATGGCGCGAACCATCTCATACGACGACGTGGCGGGCCCGAGTGTTGCGACGATCTTGGCGCGTCTCATCCGTTTACAAGCTCCGTGAGGATTTTCGGGAAGTGGCCGATCGGCCCTTGCCAGCTTAGGCGGGCAGGAGGCCGATGGCGACATCGGTCGGGCGCACCGGTGCGGGCAGCACCGTTTCGCCCATGAGGAACGTGTCGACCTCCGCGGCCGCGGCGCGACCCTCGGCGATGGCCCACACGATGAGGGACTGACCGCGACCCGCGTCGCCGGCCACGAACACGCCGGGCGTCGTGGTGGCGTACGTCGCGTCGCGCTCGAGGTTGCCGCGGTTCGTGAACTGCGTGCCGAGCTGCTGCTCGAGCGCCTCGCGCTCGGGGCCGGTGAAGCCCATGGCGATCAGCACGAGGTCGGCGGGGATCTCGCGCTCGGTGCCGCTCTTGGGCACGCGACGACCGTCGAGGTACTCGGTCTCGGCGACGCGCAGCGCGCGCACCTCGCCCGCGGCGTTGCCGAGGAACTCCACGGTGGAGGCGAGGAACGTGCGCTCCCCGCCCTCTTCGTGAGCGGATGCCATCTCGAACAGGTTCGGCATCATCGGCCACGGCTGCTCGGCCGGGCGCTCCGACGGGGGCTGCTTGCCGATCGCGAGGTTGGTCACGCTCAGCGCGCCCTGACGGTGCGCGGTGCCGATGCAGTCGGCGCCGGTGTCGCCACCGCCGATGACCACGACGTGCTTGCCCTCGGCGGTGATCTGGTGCGGCACCTGGTCGCCCGCGACGGCCTTGTTGCCCTCGATGAGGTACTCCATCGCGTAGTGCACGCCGTCGAGGTCGCGGCCCGGGATCGCGAGGTCGCGCGGCACCGTGGAGCCGGTGGCCACCACGACCGCGTCGTAGCGCGCCCGCAGGTCGCTCCACGAGATGTCCTTGCCGATCTCGACGCCCGCGCGGAAACGCGTGCCCTCGGCCTGCATCTGGCGCAGGCGCAGCTCGAGGTGGCGCTTCTCCATCTTGAAGTCGGGGATGCCGTAGCGCAGCAGACCACCGATCCGGTCGTCGCGCTCGAACACCGCGACCGTGTGCCCGGCGCGCGTGAGCTGCTGGGCGGCGGCGAGTCCGGCGGGGCCGGAGCCGACGACGGCGACCGTCTTGCCGGTCAGGCGCTCGGGCGGCTCGGGCTCGACCCAGCCGTTGCCGAACGCCTCGTCGATGATCGAGACCTCGACCTGCTTGATCGTGACGGCCGGCTGGTTGATGCCGAGCACGCACGAGCTCTCGCAGGGCGCGGGGCACAGGCGACCGGTGAATTCCGGGAAGTTGTTGGTCGCGTGAAGGCGCTCGATGGCCGCACGGCCCTCGCCGCGCCACGTGAGGTCGTTCCACTCGGGGATCAGGTTCCCGAGCGGGCAGCCCTTGTGGCAGAACGGGATGCCGCAGTCCATGCAGCGACCGGCCTGGCGCTTGATGACGGCCGAATCACCCGGCTCGTACACCTCTTTCCAGTCCATGATGCGGACCGGAACGGGACGACGCTTCGGAAGCTCGCGCTCCGTGGTCTTGAGAAAACCTTTCGGGTCAGCCACCCGTCACCTCCAGAATGCGCTTCCAGACGACGTCGCCGTCGGGGTCGAGCCCCTCCGACACCGCCTCCTGGCGGGTCTGCAGCACGGCGGCGTAGTCGCGTGGCAGCACCCGGACGAAGTTGTCCACCTCGGTTTCGAACTCGTCGAGCAGACGACGGGCGAGGGTGGAATCGGTCTCCGCGACGTGCTTTTCGAGCAGGTCGCGCAGGATCTCGGCATCCCCCGCTCCGAGGGAACCGAGTTCGAGTTCACCGGATGCCATGGCCTCGCGGTTCACGAGGTCGCGGTCGAGCTTGTAGACGTAGGCCTGGCCGCCCGACATGCCGGCGCCGAGGTTGCGGCCCGTGGCGCCGAGGATCACGGCGAGACCACCGGTCATGTACTCGAGCGCGTGGTCGCCCACGCCCTCGACGACCGCGGTCGCACCCGAGTTGCGCACGAGGAAGCGCTCGCCTACGACGCCGTTGAGGAACATCTGCCCCTGCGTGGCGCCGTAGCCGATGACGTTTCCGGCGATGACGTTCTCGGACGCGGCGAAGGTCGAACCGCGCGGCGGGCGCACGACGATCGTGCCGCCCGACAGGCCCTTGCCGACGTAGTCGTTCGAGTCGCCCTCGAGGCGCAGCGTGATGCCGGCGGGCATGAACGCACCGAACGACTGTCCGGCCGAGCCGGTCAGGCGCACGTCGATCGAGTTCTCGGGCAGGCCGTGCTCGCCCCGCGCCTTGGTGACGTGGTGGCCGAGCATGGTCCCCACCGCGCGGGCC
Source organism: Microbacterium sp. BH-3-3-3 (assembly GCF_007679045.1). GTDB lineage: Bacteria > Actinomycetota > Actinomycetes > Actinomycetales > Microbacteriaceae > Microbacterium > Microbacterium algihabitans. Next base: position 159,166 of record NZ_VEFS01000003.1, read on the forward strand.
GTGTTGCGGATCGGCAGGTCGATCGTGAGCTGACCGCCGTGCGCGATGACGTCCTGTGCGCGCTCGATGAGCTGCACGTCGAAGTGCTCCTCGAGCTCGTGGTCCTGGTTGCGCGCGTGGCGGCGGGGCTCGTCGTCGGCGAAGCGGGGGCCTTCGAGGATCGGCGCGAGGTTGAGGCCGCGCGCCTTCCAGTGCTGGATCGCCTCGTTGGCATCCAGGAGCTCCGAACGACCCACGATCTCGTCGATCGAGCGGTAGCCGAGGGCGGCGAGGTACTCGCGCACCTCCTGGGCGATGAACTCCATGAAGTTGACGACGTACTCGGCCTTGCCGGTGAAGCGCTCGCGCAGCACGGGGTTCTGCGTCGCGACGCCCACGGGGCAGGTGTCGAGGTGGCACACGCGCATCATGATGCAGCCCGAGACCACCAGCGGAGCGGTGGCGAAGCCGAACTCCTCGGCACCGAGCAGGGCCCCGATGATGACGTCGCGACCGGTCTTCATCTGACCGTCGACCTGCACGACGACGCGGTCGCGCATGCCGTTGAGCATGAGCGTCTGCTGCGTCTCGGCCAGGCCCAGCTCCCAGGGGGTGCCGGCGTGCTTGAGCGAGTTCATGGGGCTCGCGCCCGTGCCGCCGTCCTGACCGGAAACCAGGATGACGTCGCTCAGCGCCTTCGCGACACCCGCCGCGACCGCACCGATACCCGACTGGCTGACCAGCTTGGTGTGGATGCGGGCCGAGGGGTTGGCGCGCTTGAGGTCGAAGATGAGCTGCTTGAGGTCTTCGATCGAGTAGATGTCGTGGTGCGGCGGGGGCGAGATGAGCCCGACGCCCGCGGTCGCGTGGCGCGTGCGCGCCACCCACGGGTACACCTTGGTTGGCGGCAGCTGACCGCCCTCGCCGGGCTTGGCGCCCTGCGCGAGCTTGATCTGGATGTCGTCGGCCTTCGTCAGGTAGAGGCTCGTCACCCCGAAGCGACCGGATGCCACCTGCTTGATGGCACTGCGACGCTCGGGGTCGAGCAGACGGTCGACGTCTTCTCCGCCCTCACCGGTGTTCGACTTGCCGCCGATGCGGTTCATCGCGACGGCGAGCACCTCGTGCGCCTCTTTCGAGATCGAGCCGTAGCTCATCGCGCCGGTGGAGAAACGCTTGACGATCGCCGAGACGGGCTCGACCTCGTCGATCGGCACGGCCGGCCGCAGGCCCGTGCGCAGGCCGAACAGACCGCGCAGGGTCTTCAGCTCGTGCGCCTGGTCGTCGATCAGGTGCGTGTACTCGCGGAAGATGTCGTACCGGCGCTCGCGCGTGGCGTGCTGCAGACGGAAGACCGTGTCGGGGTTGAACAGGTGCGGGGCCCCGTCACGGCGCCACTGGTACTCGCCACCGGTCCACAGGCGCTCGTGCGCACGGGCCGCCGCGTCCTGCGGGTAGGCGTATTCGTGGCGCGCGGCGTTCTCGGCCGCGATGACGTCGAGTCCCACGCCGCCGAGCTTGGTCTCGGTGCCGGTGAAGTACGCGTCGATGAAGTCGCGCGACAGTCCCACGGCCTCGAACACCTGGGCGCCGGCGTACGACGACACGGTCGAGATGCCCATCTTCGACATGATCTTCAGCACGCCCTTGCCGAGCGCGTAGATCAGGTTCTTGACCGCCTTCTCGGGCGTGACGTTGGTGATGAAGCCCGCTCGCACCAGGTACTCGACGGTCTCCATCGCCAGGTACGGGTTGACCGCCGAGGCGCCGTAGCCGATGAGGGTCGCCACGTGGTGCACCTCGCGAACGTCGCCGGCTTCGACCACGAGACCGACCTTCATGCGGGTCTCTTTGCGGATGAGGTGGTGGTGCACGGCCGCGAGCATGAGCAGCGACGGGATCGGCGCGAGGTCTTTGTTGGAGTCGCGGTCGCTGAGCACGATGAACTCGGCGCCGTCTTCGATGGCCTGGTCGACCTCGGTGCACATCTGCGTGAGGCGCTTCTGCAGACCCTTGTGTCCGGCCTCGACGCGGTAGAGACCGCGGATCGTCACCGACGACCGGCCCGGCAGGGCGGTGTCGATGTGCTGGATCTTCGCGAGCTCGTCATTGTCGATGACGGGGAAGTCGAGGGTCACCGTGCGCGTGTGGTCGGGACCCCAGGCCAGCAGGTTGCGCTCGGGACCGAGACCGAGCGAGAGGGACGTGACGACCTCTTCGCGGATCGAGTCGAGCGGCGGGTTGGTGACCTGCGCGAACTGCTGCGAGAAGTAGTCGAACAGCAGACGAGGGCGGTCGCTGAGCACGGCGACGGGTGCGTCGCTGCCCATGGCGCCGAGCGGCTCGGTGCCGCCCTGACCCATGGGGGTCAGCAGCATGCGCACCTCTTCTTCGGTATAGCCGAAAGTGCGCTGGCGGCGCGTGATCGAGGCGATGGGGTGCACGATGTGCTCGCGCTCGGGCAGCTCGCTGAGCTTGACGCGGCCCTTGCTGACCCACTCGCCCCACGGCTGCGAGGCGGCGAGGTCGGCCTTGATCTCCTCGTCTTCGACGATGCGGCGCTGGGCCGTGTCGACGAGGAACATGCGGCCCGGCTGCAGGCGGCCGCGGCGCTTGATGCGCTCGGGCGCGAAGTCGAGCACACCGGTCTCGGAGCCGATGACCACGAGGCCGTCGGTCGTCTCGGTCCAGCGGCCCGGGCGCAGTCCGTTGCGGTCGAGGGTGGCGCCCACGAGCGTGCCGTCGGTGAAGATCAGCGCGGCGGGGCCGTCCCACGGCTCCATCTGCATGGAGTGGTAGTCGTAGAAGGCGCGCAGGTCGAGGTCGATCGTGGCCTGCTTCTCGTAGGCCTCGGGCACCATCATCATCACCGCGTGCGGCAGGCTGCGACCCGTCAAGGTCAGCAGCTCGAGCACCTCGTCGAACGACGCCGAGTCGCTCGCGCCCTCGGTGCAGATGGGCAGCAGGGGGCGAACGTCGCCGATGAGCTCGGACTCGAGCTGCGACTGACGCGCGCGCATCCAGTTGCGGTTTCCCTTGACGGTGTTGATCTCGCCGTTGTGCGCGAGCATGCGCAGCGGCTGCGCGAGCGGCCACGACGGGAACGTGTTCGTGGAGTATCGCGAGTGCACGACCGCGAGCTCCGAGGCGAAGCGCTCGTCGGAGAGGTCGGGGTAGAACGGCTCGAGCTGGAGCGTGGTGACCATACCCTTGTAGCCGAGCGTGCGGCTCGACAGCGACACGAAGTACGCCTGGAGCTCGTGACGCGCGCGCTTGCGCAGGCGGTAGACGCGGCGGTCGAGCGCGATGCCCGACAGCGCCGGCTCGTCGCCCGTGGCCGGGCGCGAGACGAACAGCTGCTCGAACGCGGGACGCGCCTCGAAGGCGAGCTTGCCGAGGTTCTCGGTCTCGACGGGCACCTCGCGCCAGCCGAGCACCTCGAGGTTCTCGTGGCGCGCGAGCTCTTCGATGCCCGACTTCATGGCCTGACGCTCGTCGTGGCCGAGCGGCAGGAAGATCATGCCCGCGGCGTACTCCCCCACCGGCGGCAGGTCGAAGTCGACGACCTCGCGCAGGAACGCGTCGGGCATCTGGGTCAGAATGCCGGCGCCGTCGCCCGTGCCCGCGTCGGAGCCGATGGCGCCACGGTGCTCGAGGTTGCGCAGCGCCGTCAGCGCCAGGTCGATGATGTCGTGACCGGCTTCGCCGCGGAGAGTGGCGACCATGGCGAGGCCACAGGCGTCTTTCTCGAACGACGGGTCGTACATTCCCTGTCGGGCGGGGAACGTGCCTCCGACGGTGTCGGAGCGCAGGCTGGAAGCCATATCAACCGTCCTCACGTTGATGCTTCGAATGGGACGACGTCGGCCCAGAGTGTTAGTTCGTGGCGGGGCTGCTTGTGGCGCTGGTGCCGACGGTGTCGCTCGTCGCGGGCGGCTCGCTCACGTCGACGAAGTCAGAGGGGTCGCCTGAGTCTACAGCCCCCGGAGCCTTCGACTCGCGCCCGGGCGCGTAGGGCGAGGGCTCGAGACCGAGGTGGCGACGCGACTGCACGATGAAGATCACGATGCCGAGGATCACGCCGAAGATCGCGGCCCACACGTTCGTGCGCAGCCCCAGGATGATGTCGCTCGGGTCGACGCGGATCGACTCCCACACGATGCGTCCGGCGGAGTACCAGACCAGGTAGATCGCGAACTGCTTGCCCCACTGCAGGGTGAAGCGTTTGCCGACGTAGAGGATGACCGCGGCGCCCAGCAGGTTCCAGATGACCTCGTAGGCGAAGGTGGGGTGGAACAGGGTGCCGGCGGGCAGGCCGACCGGGATGGCCGGGTTGCCGGAGTCGATCTGCAGACCCCAGGGCAGGTCGGTGGGCTGGCCGAAGAGCTCCTGGTTGAACCAGTTGCCGAAGCGACCCATGGCCTGGGCGATGATGAGGCCCGGCGCGAGCGCGTCGGCGAAGGTCCAGAAGCGGATGCCGGTCCACTTGCACCCGAGGAAGGCGCCGATCGCGCCGCCGATGAGGGCGCCGTAAATGGCGATGCCGCCCTCCCAGATGGCCCACACCGATCCGGGCTGCGTGATGTTCCACGGGTTGGAGCCGGGGCCGAAGTAGAAGCCCGCGTGCGTGGCCACGTGGTAGATGCGCGCCGCGACGATGGCGAGGGGCACCGCCAGCAGGCAGATGTCGATGACGACCCACTTCTCGGCCCCGCGACGCGTCAGACGCGCGTTCGTGAGGAACACCGCGACGATGATGCCCGCGACGATGCACAGGGCATAGAAGTGGATGCGGAGCGGACCGAGATCGACGTAGGAGATCGTCGGGCTCGGGATGCTGGCGAGCACGCCGGAGGCGGCGCTCGAGAGGGCGAACGTCATGCAGACGAGTCTAGGCGCGCTTCGAAGCGCCCGCGGACAGCTCCTTCGCGAGCGAGGAGAGCCCCTCGACGCCGCCGTCGCGGAGCGCTTTGACCAGCGCGGTTCCGACGATCGCGCCGTCGGCGTACTCGACGACACCCGCGACCTGCTCGGCGTTCGAGATGCCGATCCCGACGCATGCGTGGGCGGCACCGAACGAGCGCAGGCGCTCGACGAGGTTCCGCGCGGCGGCGTCGAGCGAGGTGCGCTCCCCCGTGATGCCCATGGTCGACACGGTGTAGACGAAGCCGGTGGAGGCCTCGACGATCATCTTCAAACGCTCGTCCGACGAGGTGGGGGCGGCGAGGAACACGCGGTCGAGGCCGGCGCGCTTGCTCGTCTCGATCCACTGCGATGCGGCATCCGGGGTCACATCGGGCGTGATGAGGCCCGCACCGCCCGCGGCGACGAGCTCGTCGGCGTAGCGGTCGACGCCGTACTGCTCGACGAGGTTCCAGTAGGTCATCACGAGGACCGGCACGTCGGTGCGCGCGGTGACCTCGCGGATGATCGTGAACAGGTCGCGCATGCGGAACCCGTTCGCGAGCGCCGTCTGCGTGGCCTCCTGGATGACCAGGCCGTCCATCACCGGGTCGCTGTAGGGCGGGCCGAGCTCGATGACGTCGGCGCCGGCCTCGGCCAGCGCGACGGCCGCCTCGACGCTGGTCGCGACGTCGGGGAAGCCCGCGGGCAGGTAGCCGACGAAGGCACCACGGCCCTCGGCGTGGGCGGCGTCGATGGCCGCCGAGACGCGAGAGGTCACAGCTCGACTCCCGCGCCGCTGGCGGCGTCCGGGGCCGGGGTCACGTCGACGGGCGAGCCGGGGGCGGATGCCACCGTCTCCGCAGCACGCGTCTGCGCGGCGCCCTCGGGACCCTCGGGCGCGTGCTGGGCGTCGTACAGGTCGAAGTAGCGCGCCGCGGTGTCCATGTCTTTGTCGCCGCGACCCGAGAGGTTGATGGCGATCACGGCATCCGGACCCAACTCGCGACCGATGCGCAGGGCTCCGGCGAGGGCGTGGGCCGACTCGATGGCCGGGATGATGCCCTCGGTGCGCGAGAGCAGGCGCAGGGCCTGCATGGCCTCGTCGTCGGTGGCGGGGATGTACTGGGCGCGGCCGATGTCGGCGAGCCACGCGTGCTCGGGACCGACGCCCGGGTAGTCGAGTCCGGCCGAGATGGAGTGCGACTCGGTGGTCTGGCCGTCTTCGTCCTGCAGCACGTAGGTGCGCGCACCGTGCAGGACGCCGGGGCGACCCCGCTCGATCGAGGCCGCGTGCTTGGGGGTGTCGACGCCGTCGCCCGCCGCCTCGACGCCGTAGAGGGCCACGCCCTCGTCGTCGAGGAACGCGTCGAACATGCCGATCGCGTTCGATCCGCCGCCGACGCACGCGAACACGGCGTCGGGGAGGCGGCCGAGGCGCTCGAGGAACTCCGCGCGGGTCTCTTCGCCGATGATCTTCTGGAAGTCGCGCACCATCGCCGGGAAGGGGTGCGGGCCCGCGGCGGTGCCGAAGATGTAGTTGGTCGTCTCGACCGAGGCGACCCAGTCGCGGTAGGCCTCGTTGATCGCGTCTTTCAGCGTGCGCGAGCCCGTCGTGACGGGGATGACCTCGGCGCCGAGAAGGCGCATGCGGGCCACATTGAGCGCCTGGCGCTCGGTGTCGACCTCGCCCATGTAGACGACGCACTCGAGGCCGAACAGGGCCGCGGCGGTCGCGGTGGCGACGCCGTGCTGGCCGGCTCCGGTCTCGGCGATCACGCGCGTCTTGCCGAGGCGCTTGGTCAGCAGCGCCTGGCCCAGCACGTTGTTGATCTTGTGCGAGCCGGTGTGGTTGAGGTCTTCGCGCTTGAGGAAGACGCGCGCGCCTCCCGCGTGCGCGGCGAAGCGCGGCACCTCGGTGAGCACCGAGGGGCGACCCGCGTAGTCGTGCAGCAGAGCCCGCAGCTCGGTGTGGAACTCCGGGTCGGCCATCGCCGACTCGTAGACCTCGGTGAGCTCGTCGATCGCCGCGATGAGCGATTCGGGCATGTAGCGCCCGCCGAAGTCGCCGAAGAACGGCCCCTTCTGGTCGCGCAGCTTCTGGTCGGGCACGGTGGTCATCAGGACTCCTGGAGGAACGCGCGGAGCGTGGCGACGGGGTCGCCGGTGACGAGGGCCTCGCCCACGAGCACGACGTCGGCACCCGCCGCGCGGTAGTGCGCCACGTCGGCGGGGGCGAGGACGGCCGATTCGGCGATCTTCACGGCATCCGCGGGGAAACGCTCGACCAGCGAACCGAACAGGTCGCGGTCGAGCTCGAAGGTCGACAGGTTGCGCGCGTTGACGCCGATGAGCTTCGCGCCCAGCTGCGACGCGCGCTCGAGCTCATCGGCCGAGTGCGTCTCGACGAGGGCGGTCATGCCCAGGTCGGTGACGAGGCCGTAAAGCTCTGCGAGGGTCTTGTCGTCGAGGGCCGCGACGATGAGCAGTACCAGGTCGGCGCCCGACGCGCGGGCCTCGAGCACCTGGTACGGCGTCGCGATGAAGTCCTTGCGCAGCACGGGAACGCTGACGGCGGCACGAACGGCCTCGAGGTCGGCCAGGCTGCCCTTGAACTTGCGCGCCTCGGTGAGCACCGAGATCGCCGAGGCCCCGCCCTCTTCGTACAGGCGCGCCTGACGAGCGGGGTCGGGGATCGAGGCGAGGTCGCCGCGCGAGGGGCTCGCGCGCTTGACCTCGGCGATGATCTTCACGCGGTCGGCGGGGGCGAGCATCGCGAGGGCATCGCGAGCCGGGGTCTGCGCGAGGGCGTCGCGCTCGACCTCCGCGAGCGGACGCGCCTGGGCGCGCTGCTCGGCGTCTTCCACCGCTCCGGCCGTGAGATCGGCCAGCACGATCAGTGGGCCTTCGGGTTGGACTTCGCGCCGTTCGCGCCGTAACCGGCCTTGGTCATGACGAAGCCGACGATCGCGCCGACCACGAGCAGACCCACGGACGCCCACACCATGACCGGCATGTCGAACCAGAAGAACAGCGTGCCGAGCGTGATCGCGACCAGCATGATGATCACGGTCGTCCAGGCGGCGGGCGAGTGTCCGTGGCCGGGATCGCCGATGGGGTTGCTCATGGGGCTCCTTACAGTCGCGCGCAGCGCGGGGGAAAGCGTGCGTCCAGTCTACCGAAACGGTGGTGCCGTCCCCGCGCCGACGTCTCGATGTCGCGAGGATCGCTCAGGCGGTGGGGTCGTCGCCGCGCGAGAGGTCGTCCCACGAGTCGATCGCGTCGTGCGGACGACCGGTGCCGGTCACCGCGGCCTCCTCGGCCGTGCGGTACTTGCGGCTCGCGCCCGAGGCCCAGCGTCGCGCCGTGACGAGGGTGAAGACGGATGCCGCGAGCAGCACGACCTGCGCGACGAAGGTCACGGCCGGCCACGGCGTGAGCGAGAGGTCTTGGACCAGCGCTCCCACGGCATCCGTGCCCGAGATCCCCGTCGCATCGGTGACGGTCGCCGCGGTCGCCGACACGGGGGTGGCGAACAGCAGCTGCGCGGTGCCGAACCCGACGAGGGCGGCGATGAGCACGCCGAGCGCGCCGAAGACGTACCGCATTACGGGGCCGACGATCGAGAGGGCGGCGCCCAGGGCGAGGGCGGCGAGGCTCAGCGGGGTGAGCACGGGCAGGGCCTCGGCGCCGGGCACCGCGAGCGTCTGCTGCGATCCGTCGTCGAGGGTGACGTCGATCCAGGTCTGCGTCGACGCGATCACCCCGATCGCGCCGGTCAGGAGCATCGCGAGCACCGCCGTGGAGCGGGCGCGACGCATCAGCGCTCCCCCACGACCGGGTGCAGGTCGTCGGAGTCGAAGCAGGTGTGGTCGCCGGTGTGGCACGCGGCGCCGATCTGGTCGACCTCGATCAGCAGGGTGTCGCCGTCGCAGTCCAGGCGCGCGCCCTTGACCAGCTGGATGTGGCCCGAGGTGTCGCCCTTGCGCCAGTACTCCTGCCGCGACCGCGACCAGAACGTCACGCGACCGGTGGTGAGCGTGCGGTTCAGGGCCTCGGCATCCATCCACCCCACCATCAGCACCTCGCGCGAGTCGAACTGCTGGATCACCGCGGCCACGAGACCGTCGGCGTCGTACTTCACACGGTCGACGCTCATCGGCGCACCTCGATCCCCTCGGCGGCCATGGCGTCTTTGACCTGTCCCACGGTGAGCTGGCCGGAGTGGAACACGGATGCCGCGAGCACGGCGTCGGCGCCGGCCTGCACGGCCGGGGCGAAGTGCTCGAGCGCGCCCGCCCCGCCCGAGGCGATGACGGGGACCGCGGCGACCTGGCGCATGAGGCGCACGAGCTCGAGGTCGAAGCCCTGCTTGGTGCCGTCGGCGTCGATCGAATTGACGAGCAGTTCGCCGGCTCCGCGCTCGACCGCCTCGCGCGCCCACTCGAGGGCGTCGAGCGTGGTCTCGGTGCGGCCGCCGTGGGTGGTCACGACGAAGCCCGAGGGGGTGGATGCCGCCCGCTTGACGTCGAGCGAGAGCACGATCACCTGCGCGCCGAAGCGGTCGGCGATCTCGTCGATCAGGGCCGGTCGCGCGATCGCGGCCGAGTTGACGCCGATCTTGTCGGCGCCGACCGCGAGCAGGCGGGCGACGTCGTCGCTCGAGCGCACTCCCCCGCCGACGGTGAGCGGGATGAAGACCTGTTCGGCCGTGCGGCGAACGACGTCGTAGGTCGTCGAGCGCTCGTCGACCGTGGCGGTCACGTCGAGGAAGGTGACCTCGTCGGCGCCCTGCTCGAAGTACAGCTTCGCGAGCTCGACGGGGTCGCCCATGTCGCGCAGGTCGAGGAAGTTGACGCCCTTGACGACGCGGCCCGCGGCGACGTCGAGGCAGGGGATGACGCGACGCGCGAGGGTCATCAGAGCCTCGCGGCGAGGATCTCGGTGACGAGGATCGCGCGCGCGCCGATCGCGTAGAGGGCGTCCATGACCTGGTTGACGTCGCGGCGCGGGCTCATGACCCGCACGGCCACCCACTCGGGGTCGCGCAGCGGCGAGATCGTGGGCGACTCCAGGCCCGGGGCCACGGCGACGGCCTGCTCGATCAGGTGAGCGGGCAGGTCGTAATCGATCAGCACGTAGGTGCGGGCGGCGAGCACGCCGCGCAGGCGGCGCAGCAGAGTGTCGGTGCCCTCGGCCTCCTGGGGACCGGCGATCAGCACGGCGTCGGACTCGAGCAGCACCGGCCCGAAGATCTCGAGACCGGCCTGGCGCAACGTGGTTCCGGTCGAGACGACGTCGGCCACGGCATCCGCCACCCCGAGCTGCACGGCCGATTCGACCGCCCCGTCGAGCGGGACGATGTCGACGGCGATGCCGCGCTCGTCGAGGAATGCGTCGACCAGACCCGGGTAGGCCGTGGCGACGCGCAGACCCTCGAGGTCGGCGATGTCGGTGAAGCGACCGGGGCGACCGGCGAAGCGGAACGTCGAACCGGCGAAGCCGAGCGACTCCACCTCGCGCGCGCCGGGCATGCGGGCGTCGAGCAGCAGGTCACGACCGGTGATGCCGACGTCGAGCGCACCCGAGCCGACGTAGGTCGCGATGTCACGCGGACGGAGGTAGAAGAACTCGACCTCGTTCACGGGGTCGACGGTGTACAGGTCTTTCGAGTCGCGACGTCCGGTGTAACCGGCCTCCGAGAGCATCTCGGCGGCGGTCTCGGCGAGCGACCCCTTGTTCGGCACGGCGATTCGCAGCATGACGGGGGCTTTCGTGTTGTGTGAGCTGGAGGGGGAAGAGCGCGGCTCAGAGATGTCGGTAGACGTCTTGAAGCGACAGGCCCTTCGCGAGCATGAGCGTCTGCAGATGGTAGAGCAGCTGCGAGATCTCTTCGGCGGCGGCCTCGTCGGTCTCGTACTCGGCGGCCATCCACACCTCGGCGGCCTCTTCGACGATCTTCTTGCCGATGGCGTGCACGCCGGCATCCAGCTGAGCGACGGTGCCGGAGCCGGCGGGTCGCTCGACGGCCTTGGCGCTGAGTTCCGCGAACAGGTCGTCGAAAGTTTTCACGGTTCCAGGGTATCGGGTCGGCGGGGGTGGGGCTGTCCGCGGCGTGTGCGCGCGGGGCGGGGAGCAATCCCCGAGCGTGGAGTTCGCCGGCCGGGCTCAGTGGCGGTGGTGGGCGGCCGAGGCGCGCAGCGACTGGATCGCGCGGTCGGGGTCGTCGGCGCCGAACACCGCGGAGCCCGCGACGAACGTGTCGGCCCCGGCCTCCGCGGCCTGGGCGATCGTGGATTCGCCGATGCCGCCGTCGACCTGCAGCCAGACGCTGGCCCCGCGGCGCTTCGCCTCGTCGGCGAGGGAGCGCAGCTTCGGCATGGTCTCGGGCATGAACGACTGCCCCCCGAAGCCGGGCTCGACGGTCATCACGAGGATCTGGTCGAACTCGTTGAGCGAGTCGAAGAGGTTCTCGACCGGGGTTCCGGGCTTGACGGCCACTCCGGCCCGCGCGCCCATCGAGCGCAGCTGCCGGGCGAGCGCGACGGGAGACGCCGCGGCCTCGAGATGGAAGGTCACGGATGCCGCACCCAGCTCGGCGTACGCCGGAGCCCAGCGGTCGGGGTCGTCGATCATCAGGTGCACGTCGAGCGGCACGGGGCTGGTCTCCTGGATGCGGCCCACCATCTGCGGCCCGAACGTGAGGTTCGGAACGAAGTGGTTGTCCATCACGTCGACGTGCACGAAGTCGGCTCCCGCGATGCGCGCGAGCTCGGCCTCCATGTTCACGAAGTCGGCGGCGAGGATGCTCGGGTTGATGCGCGGGGCGTCGGTAGGCACCCGACCATTATGGGCGCCGGTGCGGATCGCGTGAGTCGCCAGAGTTCGTCGCTTCACGGACTACGGAAGCGACAGGTCTTGGCGACTCACGCGGGGGCTCGCGTGGGACGGACGCGGTTCAGCGCTTGCGCAGCAGCGCGATCGACATCGCGTCGGTGCCGTGCCGGTGCGGCCACAGCTGCGCCCGCAGCGACCCGTCGGCCTGGTCGGGCAGGTCGATCTCGGCCTCGGCGATCTCGCGCACCACCGCGCGCGCGTCGAGCTCTTCGACCGCGTCGCCGAGCGCGCGCTTCACCTCGGCGAGCACGCCCGAGGTCTCGGCCAGGTGCGGCGAGCACGTGACGTAGGCCACGACTCCCCCGGGTTTCAGGGCCTCGAAGGCGGCGAGCACGAGTTCCTGCTGCAGTGCGGTGAGGTCGGGCACGTCGGCCGGCGTCTTGCGCCAGCGCGCCTCGGGCCGGCGTCGCAGAGCCCCGATGCCGGTGCACGGGGCGTCGACGAGGACGCGGTCGTACTCCCCCGGCATCCGCGCCGCGCGCTCGCGCCCGTCCTCTTCGCTCACCTCGACGTCGAGGGGCACGGATGCCACGGCCTGGCGCACCAGCCCCGCTCGCGCCGGGGCGATCTCGTTGGCGTCGAGCGTCGCCCCGTGGGCGAGGGCTTCGGCGGCGAGCAACGCGGTCTTGCCGCCGGGCCCGGCGCACAGGTCGAGCCAGCGCTCGCCCTCGCGCACGGGAAGGGCACGGCTGAGGGCGAGGGCGGCGAGCTGCGACCCTTCGTCCTGCACGCGGATCGTGCCGCCCGACGAGCGGATCAGCCCCTCGGGGTCTCCCCCACGGGTGGTGAACGCGGTCGGGGCGTACCTCGTGGGGGTCGCGTCATCCGGCACCTCCGCGAGGCCGGGCAGGGCGATCATCGCCACGCGCGGCGCGACGTTGTCGGCCTCGAGCAGTCCGTCGAGCTCGTCGGCGCGCCCCTCGGCGGTGAGGGCGCGGCGCAGCGCCCGCACGATCCACACCGGGTGCGAGGTCGTCAGGCCGAGGCGCTCGTCGTCGCTGCGCGCGGCCGCCGAGATGGTCTGCATCCACTGCCCCGGATTGTCGCGCGACACCCGGCGCAGCACCGCGTTGGCGAAGCCGGCGGCTCCGCGGCCCCCGCCGTGCCGACGTGCGAGCTCGACCGATTCGTTCACCGCGGCGTGCGAGGCGACGCGGGTCGACAGCAGCTGATGCACGCCCAGGCGGAGGGCGTCGAGCACGGCCGGGTCGATCCGATCGACCGTGCGGTCGGCGGCGGAGGCGATGATCGCGTCGTACGTGCCCCGTCGGCGCAGGGTGCCGTAGGTCAGCTCGGTCGCGAGACCTGCGTCTTTGGCATCCAGCTTCTGACGGGTGATCGCGTGCGGCAGCAGCAGGTTGGCGTACGCCTCGTCTCCCGAGACGGCGCGCAGCACCTCGTAGGCCACGGCACGGGCTCCCTGCACGTTCATGCGCCGAGCTCCGGCTCGTCGGTGCGGAGGCCGCGGAACCAATCGCTCGCGTTCATCGCTCCCTTTCCTGCGGGTTGCACGGTGTCGAGGCGCAACGGTGTGGTCCCCGTGCCGACGACGACGTCTTTTCCGGATGCCGCGACCCGGCCCGGCGGCAACGGGGGCGCATCGGCGGGGGCGGCGCGCAGCACCTTGAAGCGCGCTCCGTCGAGGGTGGTGTGGGCCCCGGGTTCGGGCGTGACTCCGGCGATCTGGTGCAGGAGGCTCTCGGCATCCCGGGTGAGATCGAGGGCGCCGTCGTCGAGGGTGAGCTTGGGCGCGAGGGTCGGCTCGCCCTGCTGCGCCGTCGCGGTCGCCGAGCCGTCGGCGATGCCGTCGACCACGCGGGCCAGCAGCGGAGCCCCGATCTCGGCGAGGTCGTCGAGGACCGTGGCCGAGGTCGCCCCGGTCGGCACCTCGTAGCGCTCCTCGGCGAACACGTCGCCCGCGTCGAGCGCGGCGACGAGCTGGAAGACGCTCGCGCCCGTGACCGCATCGCCCGCCATGAGCGCGCGCTGCACGGGGGCGGCGCCGCGCCAGCGCGGGAGCAGCGAGAAGTGCAGGTTGATCCAGCCGTGCGCGGGCGTCGACAGCAGCGGTTCGCGCACGAGTCCGCCGTAGGCCACGATCACCCCGAGCTCGGGCTCGAACTCCGCGATGCGGGCGGTGACGTCGGCGTCGAGGCGGTCGGCCTTGATGATCGGCAGACCGAGGTCTTCGGCGGCCTGCGCGACCGGCGACGGGGTGAGCACGCGCTTGCGGCCGAGGGGCGCGTCGTCGCGCGTGACGACCGCGACGATCTCGTGCGGCCCCGACGCGAGGGCGCGCAGGGAGGGGACGGCGACGGCGGGTGTGCCGGCGAAGACGAGGCGCATGGGTCTCCTCAGAGTCTCGGGGTCGTGACGGGTGCGTGACCCGCTCAGAGGTCGGGCTCGGGGATGTCGAGGCGGACTCTGAGCGTACTGCGCGGCTTGGGGCCGCGATCTTTGCGCGATTTGCGCGCGCGCAGGGCGTCGGCGATCACCCCGGCGCGCAGGGCCTCGGCGACGGCGCGGCCGTGGGCGTAGTCGAAGCGCACCAGTGCGCGGGAGGTCGCGACGTCGGGCGTCTCCGACGTGTCGACCGGGCCGAGGATCGCGAGCGGGTCGAGGTCGGGCACGCTCTCGCGCAGTGATTCGAGCAGCACGTCGACGCTCCGGGCGTGTCCGTCGACGCTCGCGACGCGCACGGCGGGCGGCATCCGCAGGGGAAGGCGCTCGATGAGTTCTCCGCGCGCGTACGCCGGATGGGTCCAGGTCGCGAGCGCCCGGGCGACCGGTCCCGCGACGCCGACCAGGTGCACGGGGGCGCCGGGGGCGGCCAGGGCGGCGGCGTTCGACCACCAGCGCAGGCAGTGCTCGGCGATGCGCAGGGCTTCGTTCTGCAGCATCCGGTCGCCGTCGAGCAGGATCACGGCTTTGTAGCCGCCCCGCGCGAGCGGCTCGGCCCCGCGCGTGGCGATCACGAGGGCGGGAGTGGCGTCGACCTCGGCGACGGGATGGGCGCCGTCGGCGACGATCACCCGCGTGTTCGGGAAGGCGCGGCCGAGCTCGTCGGCGGTGCGCTCGCTGCCCGAGGAGGCCATGCGCAGCTTGGTCGAGCCGCAGTGCCCGCAGGCCCACGCGTGGGCGCTCCGCCCGCACCACGCGCACACGGGCACGGCACCCGGTCGGGCGGCGCGCAGCGGGCCGGCGCAGTGCTGGCAGCGCGCCGGGCGTCGGCAATCGGCGCAGATGAGCGACGGGGCGTAACCGGGGCGGGCGACCTGCACGAGCACGGGGCCGTGCTGAAGAGCCTCGCGCGCCGCCGCGAACGCCGACGACGGAACGCGCGACTGCCGCTGCTCGCCCTCGCGCGTGGCGCTGAGGACGACCCGCGGGCTCTGGCGACGCGCCTGCGGAACCTCGCGCACGTAGCCGACCTCGACGAGGCGCTGCACGTCAGTGGTGCGGGTGTGGCCGGCGAACAGCAGCGCCGATCCCTCGAGCTCCTGCCGCACGAGGGCGGCGTCGCGGGCGTGCACGCCGGGCGACAGGGGCTCGGCGAGCAGGGTGTCGCCGTCGTCCCAAATCGCGACGAGGCCGGTGTCGTGCGCGGGGGCGTAGACGGCCGAGCGGCGGCCCACGACGATGCAGGGCACCGGCACGAGGGCGCGCAGGTACTGGGCGTAGCGCGCGGGACCGGACTGGTCGGAGTCGTCGCGCACCACGGCATCCGGAGTCACGAGCTCGGCCAGAGCAGCCAGCACCTGCGCCTGATCGCGATAGTCGGGCACGACGAGCACGGCGCTGCGCCCCCGCGCGAGCGTGTGCACGGCGGCCGCGGCGAGCAGGTCGGCCCACGCGCCGCGCGGGAGTTCCGGATGCGGATGCGGCGGGGCGTCGACGGCGAGTCGCTCCCCCGCGTCGAGGGCGTCGGCGAGCCCCGGGTAGGGCTGCAGCAGGGCCGTGGCGCGCTCTCGGGCCGCGGGCACCACCTCGGGCGTCTTGGGAGCCGGGGCTGCCGCCCACGCCTTCTCGGCGCGGACCATGCGCTTGGGCACCGCCAAGCGCAGCACGTCGCTCACCGAGCCCGCCGCGCGGTCGGCGACCCGTCGGGCCAGCGTGTACAGCCGCTCGGGCAGCACCGGCATGGGCGAGACGACCGCCTCGACCGCCGACAGGGGTCGCTCGGTGCCGTCGTCGGCGACCACCTCGATGACGAAGGCGTCCATCATGCGACCGGCCGAGCGCAACGGCACCTTCACCCGCACGCCCGGAGCGATATCGGCGACGAGCGGGTGCGGAACGGCGTAGTCGAACAGTCGGTCGAGCTGGGGCACGGGCGACTCGAGCTGCACGCGCGCGACGCGCCGCTCACTCACGAGATCGGTCCCCGGGGGCTGCGTCGATCATCGAGCCGGGGCGCACTCCCCCACGCACTCTCAGAGTCCGGCGGCGGTGCGGAGCTCGTCGACGCGGTCGGTGCGCTCCCACGTGAAGTCGGGCAGTTCGCGGCCGAAGTGGCCGTAGGTCGCCGTCTTCGCGTAGATCGGGCGCAGCAGGTCGAGCTGCTCGACGATCGCGGCCGGGCGCAGGTCGAACACGTCGCGGATCGCCTTCACGATCACGTCGTCGGCCACGTGCGCCGTGCCGAACGACTCGACGTACAGGCCCACGGGGTTGGCCTTGCCGATCGCGTAGGCGATCTGCACCTCGAGGCGGTCGGCGAGACCCGCGGCGACGGCGTTCTTCGCGACCCAGCGCATGGCGTAGGCGGCCGAGCGGTCGACTTTGGACGGGTCTTTGCCGCTGAACGCACCGCCGCCGTGACGCGAGGCGCCGCCGTAGGTGTCGATGATGATCTTGCGGCCGGTCAGGCCCGCATCGCCCTTCGGTCCGCCGATGACGAAGGGACCTGCCGGGTTGATGTAGTACTTCACGTCGGGCAGGGCGAGACCGGTCTCGGCGAGCACCGGGTCGATGACCGCGGCCTGCACCTCGGCGCGCAGGTCTTCCTGCGAGATGTCGGGGTGGTGCTGCGTCGACAGCACGACCGAGTCGACCGTGCGCGGCACGTGCCCGTCGTAGCCGAGCGTGACCTGGGTCTTGCCGTCGGGACGCAGGAACGGCAGCGAGCCGTCTTTGCGCACGGATGCCAGGCGCTCGGCGATGCGGTGAGCGGTCCAGGCGGCCATGGGCATGAGCTGCGGCGTCTCGTTGGTCGCGAAACCGAACATGATGCCCTGGTCGCCCGCACCCTGCAGGTCGCGGGGATCGACGGAGCCGCGCTCGCGCTGCTCGAACGCCTTGTTGACGCCCGCGGCGATGTCGGACGACTGCGCACCGATCGACACGCTCACGCCGCACGACTCGCCGTCGAAGCCGGTGTCGCTCGAGGTGTAGCCGATGCGGTTGACCACGTTGCGCACGATGGCGGGGATCTCGACGTAGGCGCTCGTGGAGACCTCGCCGGCCACGTGCACGAGCCCCGTGGTGACGAGCGTCTCGACGGCCACGCGACCGGTGGGGTCGTCGGTGAGGATCGCGTCGAGGATGCTGTCGGAGATCTGGTCGCAGATCTTGTCGGGGTGTCCTTCGGTGACGGACTCGGACGTGAACAGGCGCAGGTCGGTCAAGACGACTCCGAAAAAGTTGAGGGCTGGGGACGGGCACAAGTATGCCCCGGGCGGCGGTGGGCCGCCCGGGGCATCGTCACATCTGTGAACAGATCACGAAATGCGTCGGCTGTGGATCACTCCGCAGCGCGCAGGCGCAGCTTGTCTTCGTGGATCTCGTGCAGCGCGATCGTGAGGGGCTTGTCTTCGACGGTGGAGTCGACCAGCGGTCCCACGTTGTCGAAGAGGTTTCCCTCGTGCAGGTCGGAGTAGTAGTCGTTGATCTGGCGCGCGCGCTTGGACGCGTAGATCACGAGCTGGTACTTCGAGTCGACCTTGTCGAGCAGAGCGTCGATGGGCGGGTCGATGATGCCCTTGTCACGTCCGGCCATGGGGAACCTCCTGGTTCGGCGGGATGGGGTGGATGCGGCGCTCGAGCGCCGAAGCATCCTCTTATTCTAGCCGACGCCGGCGCGGGCTGTGCCGAGGGGCGTCGGGTGGGTCGGGCGGAGCGGGTTCGGGGCGGATTCCGCACCTCGGGGCGAAAAATTCCCGCCCCGAGGTGCAGATCGCGCCCCGAACCGGACGCTCTGTGCAGAAGCGAGCGCTGCGGCCCGGGCGGGTCGGCTCAGTGCTGCGCCGACGCGAGCTCGACGACCTGGGCGGCCGCGTGGGCCACCTCGTCGTTCACGACGCGGTAGTCGAACTCGTTCTGCGCGGCGAGCTCGACGCGCGCCGTGCGCAGCCGACGGGCCCGCTCCTCGGCATCCTCGGTCCCCCGCCCGACCAGGCGCTGCACGAGCTCGTCCCAGCTCGGGGGCAGGAGGAACACCAGGGTGGCCGACGGATCGGCCGCGCGCACCTGACGGGCGCCCTGCAGGTCGATCTCGAGCAGGGCGGTGCCGCCCTCGGCGAGAACGCGCTCGATCGGAGCGCGCGGCGTGCCGTAGCGGTTCTTGTTGTGCACGACAGCCCACTCCAGCAACTCCCCCGCCGCCACCAGACGGTCGAACTCGGCGTCGTCGACGAAGTAGTAGTGCTCGCCCTCGACCTCTCCCGGGCGGGCGCTGCGCGTGGTCGCCGAGACCGAGAGGTGGATCTCGGGGTAGTGCTCCTTGATGTGCGCGGCGACGGTGCCCTTGCCGACGGCCGTGGGGCCGGCGAGCACGATGAGGCGGCTGCGTCCCTCGCGGGGACCGGGCTCGGGCCAGCGCGTGTCGAGGTAGGAGCGCAGCGCGTCGCGCTGACGCGAGCCCAGACCGCCCAGACGCTTCACCGGCGAGATGCCGAGCGAAGCGAGGATGCGGTCGCGCTTGCTCTCGCCGATCGCGGGGATCGCCGTGAGGAACTCGGTCACGCGCATCGCCCCGGCCGCCGACAGCGGGTCGGCGAGGCCGCGGCGCAGCAGCTCCTGCGGAGAGATCACGCGGGTCGACACGTCGCGCTTGAGCGCGGCGCGCTCGCGACGAGCCTCGACGGCGCGGCGCGAGGCGGCGGCGCGGTCGACCTCGGGCGGACGACGGGTTTCAGCCATGCAGGGACTCCCGGTAGAGCGCGGCGCGCTCGTCGATGCGGGCGGCGAGACGGTCGGGTCCGACCGCGAGGATGCTGCGGCTCTCGTTCGCGACGACGGCGGATGCCACGTAGCCGAACAAGCGGCGCAGGTCGGCGGGCGCGGCCCCCTGCGCGCCGAAACCGGGAGCGAGGATCGGCATGCCCGCCAGCGCCACGTCGCCCAGCCCGAACGCCGAGCGATCGACGGTGGCGCCGACCACGACGCCGACCGGGCCGAGGGCTCCGGGGGCGCCGATGTTCGCCTGGTTCACGTCGTGCGCCACACGGGCCGCGACGTGCTCGCGATCGCCCACCGCGAGGGCGTCGTCGACGATCGCGCTCTGCAGCGCACGCGCCTCGGGGTTGCTCGTCGCGGTCAGCACGAACGCGCCCTTGCCGTGGTGCACGGCCAGCGCCAACGCCTCGCGCAGCGAGTCGGCGCCGAGGTACGGCGACAGGGTCACGGCATCCGCCTCGAGAGGAGAACCGGGCGCGAGCCAGGCGTGCGCGTAGCCCTCCATCGTCGTGCCGATGTCGCCGCGCTTGGCGTCGGCGATCACGAGGAGCCCCGCGTCGCGCGCGGCGGCCATCACGTCTTCGAGGGCGGCGAACCCGCGGGAGCCGTAGCGCTCGTAGAACGCCACCTGCGGCTTGACCACGCCGACCCGCCCGTGGGCGGCCTCGACGGTGCGCAGGCCGAACTCCCGCGCGCCCTCGGCCGTGGCATCCAGCCCCCACGCCGATAACAGGGCGGCGTGGGGGTCGATGCCGACGCACAGGGCGCCGTGCAGGTCGAGGGCGGCGGAGAGTCGCTGACCGAACGTCTCGCTCACAGGCGCGCCGCGCGATCCACGGCGTACTCCTGCAGGCTGCGGACCTCGAAGCCGTCCTTCATCGCACCCAGGGCGCTCACCGCGGCGCCGAGCACGGCCATCGTGGTGAACAGGGCCTTGTCGGCGGCCACAGCCGCCGCGCGGATCTCGTAGCCGTCGGCTCGTGCCGTGCCACCCGAGGGGGTGTTGACGATCATGTCGATCTCACCCGCGTTGATCAGGTCGACCACGTTCTGCTGGTCCGACCCCTGCGTCTCGGAGTACTTCTCGACGACCTTCACCCGGATGCCGTTGCGCGCGAGGATCTCCGCGGTGCCCTCGGTCGCGAGCAACGAGAAACCGAGCTCCTGCAGACGGTGGGCGGGCAGGATCACGGCGCGCTTGTCGGCGTCGGCGACCGAGATGAACAC
Source organism: Microbacterium sp. BH-3-3-3 (assembly GCF_007679045.1). Taxonomy (GTDB): domain Bacteria; phylum Actinomycetota; class Actinomycetes; order Actinomycetales; family Microbacteriaceae; genus Microbacterium; species Microbacterium algihabitans. The sequence continues at coordinate 179,347 of NZ_VEFS01000003.1, forward strand.
GGTTCCCGAGGTCGGCATGCCGCCGTACGCGGCCTCCTGCGACTTCGCGAACGCGGTCGGGAAGTCGCGGTCGATGCCCATGACCTCACCGGTCGAGCGCATCTCGGGTCCGAGGACCGAGTCGACCGTGTGCCCGTCGGCGGTGCGGAAGCGCTTGAACGGCAGCACGGCCTCCTTGACGGCGACCGGAGCATCGAGCGGCACGCGCGAGCCGTCCTGCTCGGGCAGGAGACCCTCGGCGATGAGCTCGGCGATGGTGTTGCCGGCCATGATGCGGCTGGCGGCCTTGGCGAGAGGGATGCCCAGCGCCTTCGACACGAACGGCACCGTGCGGCTCGCGCGCGGGTTCGCCTCGATGACGTAGAGGACGCCCGCCGAGATCGCGAACTGCACGTTCAGCAGACCCCTCACGCCCACGCCCTTCGCGATGGCGAGGGTCGCTTCGCGCACGCGGTCGACCTCGGTGCGACCGAGCGACACGGGCGGGAGGGTGCACGAGGAGTCACCGGAGTGGATGCCGGCTTCTTCGAGGTGCTCCATGACGCCGCCGATGTACAGGTCGGTGCCGTCGAACAGCGCGTCGACGTCGAGCTCGATCGCGTCGTCGAGGAAGCGGTCGACGAGCAGCGGGAGGCCGGGGCCGATGATCGCCTGGTCGGCGACGCGCACGAAGTAGTCGCGCAGCGCGTCGGTCGAGTAGACGATCTCCATGCCGCGACCGCCGAGCACGAAGCTCGGGCGCACCAGCACGGGGTAGCCGATCTCCTCGGCCACGGTCACGGCGCCTTCGACGTCGATCGCGGTGCCGCTGCGCGGGGCCACGAGTCCGGCCTCGTCGAGCAGGCGCGAGAACAGCTCGCGCTCCTCGGCGAGGTCGATCGCCTCGGGGCTCGTGCCGAGGATCGTGTACCCGGCGGCCTCGATGCCCTTCGCGAGGCCCAGCGGCGTCTGTCCGCCGAGCTGGCAGACGACACCGAGGATCGTGCCCGACTGCGCCTCGGCGTGCAGCACCTCGAGCACGTCTTCGAGCGTCAGCGGCTCGAAGTACAGCCGGTCGGAGGTGTCGTAGTCGGTCGACACGGTCTCGGGGTTGCAGTTGACCATGACGGTCTCGTAGCCGGCGTCCGACAGCGCGAACGAGGCGTGCACGCACGAGTAGTCGAACTCGACGCCCTGACCGATGCGGTTGGGGCCCGAGCCGATGATGACGACCTTCGTGCGGTCGGAGGGGGTGACCTCGGTCTCGGCGTCGTACGAGGAGTAGTGGTACGGCGTGAGGGCCGGGAACTCCCCCGCGCAGGTGTCGACGGTCTTGTAGACCGGGCGCACGTCGAGCGCGTAGCGGCTCTCACGCACCTCCGCCTCGTCGAGCCCGCGGATCTGCGCGATCTGGGCGTCGCTGAAACCGTGCTCCTTCGCGACGCGGAGGGTGTCGGCATCCAGGTTCACGGCGTCGCCGATGAACTCAGCGACCTCGTTGATCAGCACGATCTGGTCGATGAACCAGGGGTCGATGGCCGTCGCATCGAACGCCTGCTCGGGCGTGGCGCCCTTGCGCAGGGCCTGCTGCAGCACCACGATGCGGCCGTCGGTCGGGGTCTTCGAGATCTCGAGCAGCTGCTCCACCGAGCGCGACTCCTCGCCCCAGTGGAAGCTCGACCCGCGCTTCTCGAGCGAGCGCAGCGCCTTCTGCAGGGCCGTGGTGTAGTTGCGGCCGATCGCCATCGCCTCGCCCACCGACTTCATGGTGGTGGTCAGCGTGGTGTCGGCGGCCGGGAACTTCTCGAAGTTGAACCGCGGCACCTTCACCACGACGTAGTCGAGCGTGGGCTCGAAGCTCGCCGGGGTCACCTTGGTGATGTCGTTCGGGATCTCGTCGAGGCGGTAGCCGATCGCGAGCTTCGCGGCGATCTTGGCGATCGGGAAGCCGGTGGCCTTCGACGCCAGCGCCGACGAACGCGAGACGCGCGGGTTCATCTCGATGACGATGATGCGGCCCGTCGCCGGGTCGACCGCGAACTGGATGTTGCAGCCACCGGTGTCGACGCCGACCGCGCGGATGATGTCGATGCCGATGTCGCGCAGCTTCTGGTACTCGCGGTCGGTCAGGGTCAGTGCGGGCGCCACCGTGATCGAGTCGCCGGTGTGCACGCCGACCGGGTCGACGTTCTCGATCGAGCAGACGACCACCGTGTTGTCGGCGGTGTCGCGCATGAGCTCGAGCTCGTACTCCTTCCACCCGAGGATCGACTCCTCGAGCAGCACCTCGTTGGTGGGCGAGTCGTGCAGGCCCGCGCCGCCGATGCGGCGCAGGTCGGCCTCGTCGTACGCGAAGCCCGAGCCGAGGCCGCCCATGGTGAACGACGGGCGCACGACCAGCGGGTAGCCGAGCTTCTCGGCGCCGGCGAGGAGTTCGTCCATCGAGTGGCAGATGACGGATGCCGCGACATCGGCGCCCGCCTCGAGCACGAGCTCCTTGAAGATCTGGCGATCCTCGCCGCGGTTGATCGCGTCGAAGTCGGCGCCGATGAGCTCGACGTCGTACTTCTCGAGGATGCCGCGCTTGTGCAGTTGGATCGCCGCGTTCAGAGCGGTCTGTCCGCCGAGGGTGGGGAGAACGGCATCCGGCTTCTCTTTGGCGATGATCGACTCGATGACCTCGGGGGTGATCGGCTCGATGTAGGTCGCGTCGGCGAAGTCGGGGTCGGTCATGATCGTCGCGGGGTTGGAGTTGACGAGGATGACGCGCACGCCCTCTTCGCGCAGCACGCGGCACGCCTGGGTGCCGGAGTAGTCGAACTCGCAGGCCTGACCGATGACGATCGGGCCGGATCCGATGACGAGGACGGAGTGGATGTCGTCGCGCTTAGGCATTGTTGTCTTCCTGGGTCGAGTCCTGAGCGTCGGAGGGGGCCAGAGCAGCGGCATCCGGTCCCTGAGCCTGTCGAAGGGCCTGACTCGCGAGAACCATCTCGCGGAAGCGGTCGAACAGGTAGTTGGCGTCGTGCGGGCCGGCGGCGGCCTCGGGGTGGTACTGCACGCTGAACGCCGGGATGTCGAGGGCGCGCAGGCCCTCCACGACGTTGTCGTTCAGGCCGATGTGGCTGACCTCGACGCGGCCGAAGCCGGCGGGGCTGTCGACGATCTCATCGAGCGGCGCCTCGACCGCGAAGCCGTGGTTCTGCGAGGTGATCTCGACGCGGCCGGTGGTCTTGTCGAGCACGGGCTGATTGATGCCGCGGTGGCCGAACGGCAGCTTGTAGGTGCCGAAGCCGAGGGCGCGGCCCAGCAGCTGGTTGCCGAAGCAGATGCCGAAGAAGGGCAGCCCGTCGCCGAGCACGGCGCGCAGCAGCTCGACGTGCTGGTCGGATGCCGCGGGGTCGCCGGGGCCGTTCGAGTAGAACGCCGCGACCGGTTCGATCGCGCGGATCTCCTCGATCGTCGCGGACTGCGGGAACACGTGCACATCGAAACCGCGCCCGGCGAGGTTGTCGATCGTGGACTGCTTCACACCGAGGTCGAGCACGGCGAGGTTGCCGATGCGCTCGGCGGTCGCGGGGGTCACCTCGACCTCGCTGACCGACACCTCGGCCGAGAGGTTGCGACCCGCCATACCCGGGGCCTCGCGCACGCGGCGCAGCTGCTCCTCGGCATCCAGGTCCGCGGCCTCGCCCGAGAAGACGCCGCCGCGCATGCTGCCCTCGGAGCGGATGCGGCGCGTGACGGCCCGGGTGTCGATGCCGGAGATGCCGACGATGCCGTCTTCGACGAGCGCGTCGTCGAGCGAGCGGTTCGCGCGCCAGTTCGACACCATGCGCGAGGGGTCGCGCACGACGTAGCCGGCGACCCAGATGCGACGCGACTCGGGGTCTTCGTCGTTCACGCCGGTGTTGCCGATGTGGGGCGCGGTCTGCAGCACGATCTGGCCCGCGTACGAGGGGTCGGTGATCGTCTCCTGGTAGCCGGTCATGCCGGTGGCGAAGACGACCTCGCCGAGGGTCTCGCCGCGAGCGCCGTAGGCGCGGCCGGTGTAGCGGGTGCCGTCTTCGAGCACGAGGACGGCCGGGTCGCGCGAAAGGCGCGCGGAAGGGATCAGGGCGGTCATGCGTCGCTTCCTGTCGAGGTGAGGGGGCGGATCGCGTCGGCCAGAGCTTTGGCCGAGGCGTCCTGAGGACGGAGGTAGGTGTCGACGATCGTGTCGTCGTCGATGCGCCAGCTGACGCGCGTCAGGCCGTCGCGCTCGACCACGCGGTCGATGGCGACCGTGGCCTGAGAGGCGTCGACGAGGCGGTCGCGGGTGAGCGCGATGCGGGGCTGGCCCTGCAGGTCGAGGGCGACGCCGGCCGAGGTGACCGTGACGTCGACGCGGGAGCGGAAGCCGAGACCCTTGATGGCGAGACGCTCGAGCGGCTCGTCGTGTCGGGTCGTGGCGACGTAGAGCCCCGAGAACACCGCCGTTTCGACGGCGTCTGCGGGCAGCTCCCCCACCGGGGCCGTGAAGCGCGCATCGCGCCGCGTTCGTCGCACCCAGGCCCAGGCGAGCACGGCCAGCAGCACGAGGGCCACGCCGATCATCACGACGAGGGCGCCCTCGCGGCTCATGCGAGCACCCCGGGAGCGTCGAGCACGGCACCGTCGACGACGGTCGGGATGCCGGCGCGCACGGTCCAGCGCACCTCGCCCGGCAGCTCACGGCCGAGGTAGGGCGAGTTGGTGCTGCGCCCGCGCAGGTCGTCGAGGCCGAACGTGCGGGAGGGGCGCGGGTCGTACAGCGTGAAGGTCGCCGGCTGCCCCGCGGCGACGGGCGTGCCGTGTCCGTCGAGGCGTCCGATGCGGGCCGGGTTCGCCGACATCACGCGGGCGACGTCGGCCCAGTCGAGCAGGCCGGTCTCGACCATCGCGTGGTGCACGACGCGCAGAGCGCTCTCGAGACCCACCATGCCGTTCGCGGCGGCCGCCCACTCGCAGGCCTTCGCCTCGGCGGGGTGCGGGGCGTGGTCGGTGGCGACGATGTCGATCGTGCCGTCGGCCAGGCCCTCGCGTACGGCCATCACGTCTTCTTCACGACGCAGCGGCGGGTTCACCTTGAACCGCGCGTCGTAGTCGCGCACGAGCTCGTCGGTCAGCAGCAGGTGGTGCGGGGTGACCTCGGCGGTGACGTTGACGCCGCGCTTCTTGGCCCAGCGGATGATGTCGACCGAGCCCGCGGTGCTCAGGTGGCACACGTGCAGGCGCGAGCCGACGTGCTCGGCCAGCAGCACGTCGCGCGCGATGATCGACTCCTCGGCGACCGCTGGCCAACCGGTGAGACCCAGCTCGGCCGAGACGGCGCCCTCGTTCATCTGCGCGCCCTCGGTCAGGCGCGGGTCCTGCGCGTGCTGCGCGATGACGCCGTCGAACGCCTTCACGTACTCCAGCGCTCGCCGCATGATCATCGGGTCGAACACGCAGAAGCCGTCGTCGCTGAACACACGGACGCGAGCGCGGGAGTCGGCCATGGCGCCGAGTTCGGCGAGGCGTTCGCCCTTCTGCCCCACGGTCACGGCGCCGATCGGCTGCACGTGCACGTAGCCGGCGGCCTCGCCGAGGGCGAGTTCCTGCTCGACCACGCCCGCCGTGTCGGCGACCGGGGAGGTGTTCGGCATGGCGAAGACGGTGGTGAATCCACCGGCGGCGGCGGCCCGGGAACCGGTGAGGATCGTCTCGGATGCCTCGTACCCGGGCTCGCGCAGGTGCACGTGCAGGTCGACGAGGCCCGGCAGGGCGACGAGACCGTCGGCATCCACGACCGTCGCGCCCTGGTGCGAGAGGCCGGAGCCGGTCTCGACGATGACACCGTCGCGCACGAGCAGGTCGGTGGCGTCATGACCCTCGACGCGCGCGCCGCGAACCAGAAGGGTCTGTGCGGGGGCGTGGCTCATCGGAGGTCCTCTTTCTCGGTGTCGGGGCGCTCGCCCGCCAGCAGCAGGTACAGCACGGCCATCCGCACGGAGACGCCGTTCGTGACCTGCTCGAGCACCGTCGAGCGAGGCGAATCGGCGGCTTCGGCGGAGATCTCCAGACCTCGGTTCATCGGACCGGGGTGTAGAACGATGCTACCGCCCGGAAGCGCCTGCAAACGCCGTGCGTCGAGCCCGTACCGGCGGGAATACTCCCGTTCAGTCGGGAAATACGCCGCCGACATCCGCTCGAGCTGGATGCGCAGCATCATCAGCGCGTCGGGACCGGCGGCGATCGCGTGGTCGAGGTCGAAGTCGACCTCGACGGGCCAGCGGCTGACGTCCTGCGGCACCAGCGTCGGCGGAGCCACCAACGTCACGTGCGCGCCCAGGGTGTGCAGGAGCCATACGTTCGACCGCGCGACCCGCGAGTGCAGCACGTCTCCGACGATCGTGACCCGGATGCCGTCGAGCCCGCGACCGCGGCTGTCGTCGCCGAACAGGCGCTTGCGGATCGTGAAGGCGTCGAGCAGGGCCTGCGTGGGGTGCTCGTGGGTGCCGTCGCCGGCGTTCACCACACCGGCGCTGATCCAGCCGGACGTGGCAAGGGTGCGCGGGGCGCCGGACGCGCCGTGGCGGATGACCACGGCATCCGCCCCCATCGCCTGGAGCGTCTGCGCCGTGTCCTGCAGCGACTCGCCCTTGCTGACGCTCGAGCCCTTCGCCGAGAAGTTGATGACGTCGGCGGAGAGGCGCTTGGCGGCGGCTTCGAACGAGATGCGCGTGCGGGTGGAGTCCTCGAAGAAGAGGTTGACCACCGTCTTGCCGCGCAGCGTCGGGAGCTTCTTGACCTCGCGGCGCTGGGTGTCGGCCATGTCTTCGGCGACGTCGAGGATCTCGAGGGCGTCTTCGCGAGACAGGTGCTGGGTGTCGAGGAGGTGCCTCATGATTCGATCGTCACCTCTTCGACGCCGTCGATCTCGGCGAGGCGCACGTTGACGCGCTCGTCGCGGGCGCTCGGGAGGTTCTTGCCCACGAAGTCGGGGCGGATCGGCAGCTCGCGGTGGCCGCGGTCGATCAGCGTCGCGAGGCGCACGGCGGCGGGGCGGCCGATGTCCTGCAGCGCGTCGAGGGCGGCGCGGATGCTGCGACCCGAGAACAGCACGTCGTCGATGAGCACGACGACCTTGCCGTCGATGCCGCCGGCGGGGATCTCGGTGCGACGCGGGGCCCGCGTGGGGTTGCGGTGCAGATCGTCGCGGTACATCGTGACGTCGAGCGATCCGACCGGGACGGATGTGCCGCCGAACTCGCTGACGAGGGGGCCGATCCGGTTCGCGAGCGTGACGCCGCGGGTCGGGATGCCGAGGAGGACGAGTCCTTCCGGTCCTTTGTTGGACTCCAGGATCTCGTGCGATATGCGCGTCAAAGCGCGGGCGATATCGGCATCGTGCATGACGGTGCGCGTATTCATCCGCCGCTCCCTTCTCCGCCTCACGGGACGGGGTTAAAGGTTGCTGTGGTTCTTCGTCGAGTCTAGCGGGTGCGGGCGGGTGAACCTCGAGCGGTTACGGGTGGTGTCGCGGTTGGCCGCTGGCGGCTCGAGTGGTTCATTCGTACATTTGTTCTATGGAAGTGAGCGCGCCGGTCGACCGCCTTCGGGTGGCGAGCGAGCGCGTCGTCGGCCTGATCGCGGGGCGGGAGCTCTCCGCCCTCGATGATCGCGAGATCGTCGGGGTCATGGCCGAGATCACCGCGGCGCTGAACGCCCTCGACGTGTTGGCGGCGTGTGCGGCCCGGGTGATCGACGCACGGTCGGCGCGAGAGCTTGGTGGGGCGGGGCTGGCCCAACGACAGGGGCACCGCAACGCGACCGAGTTGCTGCAGACGCTGACCGGGCGGAGCAGGCGCGAGGTGACGCGGTCGGTCAAGACCGGGGGCGACCTGCTCGATGCCGTAGGCGTCGTGGGTGACGACGGGCCTCGCGACACGGCATCGCCGGTGTCGTCGGCGGGTGGCGAATGGCTCGAACGGGCCGGCGGGGCGCTGCGTGACGGGGCGCTCAGTCACGCTCAGTTCCAGGCGATCCGCGTGGGGTTGGGTGAGCCGCCGGTCGAGAGGTATTCCGAGCTCGATCCGGACTTCCTCCCCCGCGCTTGGGTGGCGGCCGTCGAGCGGCTCATCGCCGAAGCGCCGCACCTGCCGGTCGAGGAGTTGCGGGCGTCCGCGCGGATCGCGCGGGACCGTCTCGACCCGGTCGGGGTGACCCTGCGGTTCGAGGAGCGCTTCGCCGCCCGGTCGTATCGTTCATGGGTCGACGAGCACGGGCAGCGGCACGGACGGTTCGTGTTCGACGACGATGCGGCGGCCTGGGTCGATGCGATCCTCCAGGCGGCGTTGCGTCCGCGACGGGGTCCGCGGTTCGTGGATCCGGATGCCGTGGTCGCCGACGCACCCGACGAGCGGTCGGGCGAGCAGATCGCCTACGACACGCTGATGGCCGTCATGCGGACGGGCGCCGCCGCCGATCCGGCGCAGGCGTTCGGCGACCGGCAACCCGGCGTGCGGATCGTGCTGGAGGCATCGGCGCTGGTGGAGGCTCCGTCGCTGGTGGAGGGCGAGTCCCCTGGCGCCGAGGCGATGGGTGTCGTGACCACCGTGCGCGGAGTCGGACACCTCGAAGACGGCGGGTCCGCCCTCCCCGGCGGGGTCGTCGAGAGCTACCTGTGCGATGCGGGCGCCGTGCCGGTCTCCGTGGGCGACGCGGGGCGGCCGCTCGACGTCGGTCGACACCAGCGGCTGTTCACCCGTGCCCAGCGGATCGCGATCGCGGTGCGCGACGGCGGGTGCGTCGGTATCGGATGCCGTGCCCCCATCTCGCAGTGCGAGATGCATCACATCGACCATTGGGCGGCGGATCGGGGCAGAACCGACGTCGACGACGGCGTCCCCCTCTGCCGGAACCATCACCTGGGTCTGCACAATCGGGGCGAGAAGATCGTGCGCGAGCGGGATTCCGTGACCGGGCGGGACTCGTACTGGTTGCACGCCCCGCCTGATCCGCGTACGGGTGAGGTGCGCCCGCCCACGCTGCTGCGGTCGAGGTCTCCGCGTCGCTTCGACGCGGCGTGACCGAGGATTCGACGGTACGGATCGCCCACGTGGGAGAGAGCTCGTTGTCGTGGCTCGGTCGGCGCGGGCGGTCCGCGGTGAACGCCGTCGTCACCTGATCTCGGCGTCGTGCCGAGGGGAAAGAGTGATCCATTCCTCGTCGACCACGTATCCGAGGCTCCGGTTCGAGTCGAGAGTGGCGCGGTTCTCTTCGGCGCCCCCGGTTCGGAACACTTCGACACCGTCGCGTAGAAGCGCCAGCAGGGAGGCCGCCTTCACCGCCGTGCCGATGCCCAACCCGCGGAGTTCTGCAGCGACGACCGTGAAGTCGGTCTCGGCGGCGCGACCGTCGACGTCGACGTAGGTGACCGCGAGAGCCCGGCCGCCGCCATCGAAGGCGCCGAAGCCTCGCCTCGTGTGTGTCACGCGAGCGGTCGATGTCGTCAGCGGATCATGCTCAGTCGCGACCCCGCCCGGATAGTCGGCCAGCGTCATGTAGTCCAGCAGGAGAACGGACTCGAGGTCGCCGTCTTCGATCTCCCGCACGTTACCGTGACGACGGCCGCGCCGAACCGCGCCCGAGAGCACCTCGATGTCGACGCTCGATGCCGTCACCTGCGCAGCCCATGATCGTGAAACGACCACCCACCCGGCGGCCTCGAGCTCCACGCACCGCGGGTCGTCGGATTTCACCACGATCTGCTCCGGCTGCACCTGTCCAGTGTGACCGGATGCGCTGGGGCCGCATTCCTCAGACACGCCGTGGGTGCCCGCCGTCGCCGTCGGTGCTGCCGCGCTCGCCGTTCCCGTTTCGACTACGTCACCCGTGGCCTCACCGCAGCCCCGTCCGTCGCGCCTCGCGCCGTGGACCGCCCGCTCGCCCGTCGTGACACGAACGCGCGTGCTCGGGTCAGTCCTCGTCTGCGACGATCTCCGCCTTGAACCCCGCGGAGTTCTCCAGCCATCCCGCGTAGTGCGAAGGACCACCGGCGAACGGATACCGCTCCTGGTACAGCGACCGCCACCCGTGAGAGCTCGCCGCGGCCATCGCGGCATCCACCTGCGCCCGAGAACCACCGAGGAACGCCAGATGGTTCACGCCGGGAGCGCGCCGATCATGCTCGGGTCCCGACAGGTTCGGCGACGTCGTCAGGGTCAGGTAGGGGCCGTCCCCCGCACTCCACGTCTCGCCCTCGGACCACTGGCCGGTCCGTTCGAATCCGACCGCGGTGAGCAGCCATCCCCACTCGGCACGCGCCGAAGCCAGGTCGGCGACCCACACCTCGACGTGATGGAACCCCGGCACAGGTCAGCTCGCGGCAACCTCGGCCGGTTCGGCGGCACGGGTCGAACGGATCGGGTGACCGGTCGTCGTCAGGCACCGACCCGACGCCAGATCCCACTTCCAGTCGTGCAGCGAACAGGTCAGCACACCGTCCTCGATCTTGCCGGTCTTCGTCAGGTCGGCACGCAGGTGCGGGCAGCGACGCTGAACGGTCCAGCCGTCGATCTCGGCATCCTCGGTCTGGTCCGACTGCTCGGCGTACCAGTTCTCGACGTACTCGATCCGGTCGCGCGACAGGCACTTCAGGAACGTCGTGAGGAACTCGTTGAACTTGCCCGAACGACCCACCTCGAACTGCATCGACAGGAAGATCGAGTTCGACCAGTCGATCTCGTGATCGCGGATGTTCGTCGACACGAGGTCGGCGGGGATCGTGTACCAGTAAATGCACTCCTCGCCGGCGTACTCGCGGAGCTTCGCCTTCGGGAAGTCCACGACCATGTCGAGCTCGCCGATGCGGAACCGCACCATGCCGCCCACGCCATTGCGGATCACCCGGGCGCGACGCAGCAGCGGCTCCCACCACTCCTTCAGGGCGGCCAGCATCTCGGCCGGCGGGATGATCTCGGCGCGCGTCGCCTCTTCCGCCTGAACCTCGGCCTGGCGGCTGTCGCGCTGCTCGGCCAGGTAGTTCCACTTGTCGCCGAAGACGCGTTCGACCTCGGCATCCGTGTACAGAGTCTGGGTGACCGTGACATCCGACCCCTGCACCTCGACCTCGGTGCCCGGGAGGAACAGGTACCCCTTCTGGTCGGGACGCTGCTCGTTCATGTGGGCGAGGAACTCGCGCTGGTCGGTGAAGATCGAGTCGTCGTCCATGCCGGTGCCGTTGTAGCGGAAGAGCTCCTCGCGCAGGAACATCGGCGGACCGGCCATGGGGAACACGTGCTCGGCGTCGACCTTATCGATGTAGTACATCGCGCGCTTGTTCTGCGCATCGCGCTTGAGCTTGGCGAAGTTCTGCTTCGCGTCCTGCGGCAGGTCGTAGACCATGGGCCACCAGATCGCACCCGACACCTGGGTGAAGTACGCGTCGGGCTTGCCGAAGTCGAACAGCTTGTCGAGATCGAGGGGGTGCGAGTCGTTCTGGTTCAGGATCGAGGCGGTTCCGTCGTCGAGCGACAGCGACGAGTCGCCGATCGGACCATCGGAGGGCGCGCGCAGCGGCGTCACCATGAGCTTCAGGTCACCGAACTGCAGGGGAACACCCGCCTCGGTGCGCACGAGGTTGGTGTAGCCGAGCGCGAGGAGGTCCTGCTCGAGGTCATCGGTGGGGTACTCGGGGAGCAGCACCTTGATGTCTTTCGACACGTACCGCTCGAGCATCGCCGGATCGAAGTGATCGCGGTGGCGGTGCGAGATGTAGAGGAAGTCCGCCTTGCCGAACCGCTCCCAGTCGAGGGCGCGGTTGTCGGGGAACGGAAACCACGAGCCGAAGAAGCTCGGACCGATGACGGGGTCGCAGATGATGCTGCCGCCGCGCGTCTCGATGAACATTCCCGCGTGGCCGAGGCCGGTGATCTTCATAACGCTCCTGTGTCGTGGGCGGAACCCGTCGAGTCTACGCGGGGCGGACTGCGAGAGCCCGGGGAGTGCGCCGGTGTCGAGAAGTCCCCGTCAAGCCACTCCCCCGCATACCGGGCGCGAGTACCGTGCCGGGCGTACCGACGAAAGGACCCCCAAATGCCCCTTGCCATGATCGACACCATCCGCGGACAGTACGACGAGACGCAGCTGCGCACGCTGATGGATGCCGTGCAGGATGCCGTCGTCGAAGCGTTCGACGTCCCGGACACCGACCGGTACCAGATCCTCACCCAGCACGAACCGTTCGAGCTCGTGGCCCTCGACACCGGTCTCGGGATCACCCGCAGCGAGCGACTCGTCATCGTGCGGTTCGCATCGAAGGCGCGCACGGAAGACGCCAAGGTCGCTCTGTACCGCGCCCTCGCCCGCAACCTGAAGGACCGCCTCGACATCGGCGGAGAAGACCTCGTCGTGAGCATCACGGAGAACGGCGACGCCGACTGGTCGTTCGGTCACGGCACCGCGCAGTTCGTGACGGGCGAGCTCGGCTGAGATCCCGGATGCCGCTTCGTCGGAGTCCGAACGGGGGCCCACGAACAACGGGCGTGGGTGAAAAGCATCCGCGGCATGTTCGGCGACGACTCCGGCGAGCGGCGCCGAACACCTGAGGGACGTCGACCCACCGGCGCTGACATCACCCGCTCCCGGGGCGACGCGCGGATCGCGAGACGACGGCGAGGGTCCCCCTACCGTCGCGACATGGCTGCAGCAACGACCCTTCTGATCATTGCGGGAGTGCTGCTGTCGTGCGCCATCGTCGCGCGAGCGAACGCGGGACGCCTTCCGCGCTCGCTGGTCGTGCAGTTCTCGCCGCTGGCGGGTGCGTCGGTCATCGAGGACGCGATCCTCGCCGGTCGAGATCGGCGCGCCCTCGCGGCGGGACTCGTCGATCTCGCGGTCCGCCGACGAGTGCGCCTTCTGACCGAGAGCGGCACCGCACGCGCGGGGATCGCGGTCCAACTCATCGCCGGCGCGGTCCTGACCGACGAAGAACGCCGACTGCTCGACACGATCTGCGGTGAAGCGACCCCGAGCCGCCTCTCACGGCGACTCTCCCGCGACCGACGACGGACCGCTCGACGCGCGCGGAGACTGGTCGACGCCCGGTCACTCGCCCTCACCACGGAGGGGTTGCTGAGCGGGTGATATTCCGGTCGGTCCCTCATCCGCTGGGCGACCGCATTGCTCGTCCTCGCCGTGGGGGTCTTCCTCGCCACGCCCCCGCCCCCGGCGCCGTTCGCCGTGTCCTTATGCGCCGGGGCTCTTCTCGCTGCGGCACTCATCGTCGTTCCGCCGGGCCGATCCCGCCGGTTCGCGCCGGCCGCGACCGAACGGCGCATGCACCTCGACGGCATCCGTCGATATCTCCTCGTCGCCGAGGCCGAGCGTCTGCGCGCCCTGCAGTCTCCGACCGGGTCGCTCCAGCAACCCGGCGACACCGCGTCGCGTTTCGCGCTCAACGAGCGGCTGCTCCCCTACGCCGTGATCTTCGGGGTCGAGAAGGCGTGGCTCGCCACTCTCGGAGCCGACTTCGATGAGCTCGGTGAGACGTCGGAGGATGTCATCGGCCAGATCGGGGAGGGGCTCCTGCAGGTGATGGATGCCGACGCCCTCGTGAACGGGGTGCTGAACATCGCTGCCGGCGCCGACCACCTCCTCGACGCCGCGGGAGCGATCGTCGACGGATTGCTCTCCTGAGCCGAGGAGCGGATCACGGCCCGAGCAACCCCCGGATGTCGTCCGCGTCGAGGGCTGCGGCGAACGCGTCGTCGTCATCGATCACCGCGTCGAACAGCGCCGCCTTGCGATGCTGCAGCGCCCGCACCTTCTCTTCGACGGTGCCCGCCGCGATGAGGCGGTACACGAACACGCTCTTGGTCTGACCGATGCGGTGCACCCGGTCGATCGCCTGATTCTCGGCGGCGGGATTCCACCACGGGTCGAGCAGGAACACGTATTCCGCCTCGGTGAGGGTCAGACCGAAACCACCCGCCTTCAGGCTGATGAGGAACACCGGAGCATCCCCCTCGCGGAACCCGTCGATCACATCCCCCCGACGAGCCGTCGACCCGTCGAGATGCGCGTACGCGAGACCGGCGGCATCCAGTCGCTCGGCCGCCAGATCGAGGAACGACGTGAACTGACTGAACACCAGGGCACGGTGTCCCTCGGCGGCCACCTCGACGAGACGGTCGAGCAGCACGTCGAGCTTCGCCGACCCCAGATGCGCATCGCGCTCGTCAACGAGCCCCGGCGCGAGGGCCAGCATGCGCAGCAAGGTGAGCGACCGGAACACGATGAAGCGCTGCCGATCGAGATCGTCGAGCAACCCGAGCACCTTCTGCCGCTCGCGCTGCAGCACACGGTCGTACAGCTCCTGATGCGCGGGACCGAGAGGAACCGCGATCTCCTGCTCCTGCTTGGGAGGGAGGTCGGATGCCACGACGTCCTTCGTGCGCCGCAGCAGGAACGGCCGCACCCGACGGCGTAGTCGATCCAGCGTCTTCTCGCGGTGCGCGCTCGCCGCGGCCGCCGACAGGGCCGTCGGGGCGTCGGAGGGCAGCTGCTCGATCGCGCGGGTGTAGTCCTCGCGGAACTGCCGGATCGAGGGGAACAGCCCCGGAGCGGTGAGCGAGAGCAGTGCCCACAGGTCGTCGAGACCGTTCTCGATCGGCGTCCCCGTGGCGGCGAACACCGCGTCGGTCTGCAACGCCGCGATCGCGCGATGGATCCGCGTCGCGGGGTTCTTCACGAACTGCGCCTCATCGAGCACGACGCCGGCCCAGTGCACGGCGCCGAACTCCGCGGCATCCGCCCGCACGACCCCGTAGGGGGCCACGACGATGTCGACACCCCCGGCGATGTCGGTGATCGCGGACGCACGGCGAACGGCCGTCGCTTCGACCACCGCGACCCGCAGGTCGGGGGCGAAGCGCGCCGCCTCGTCGCGCCACGTCGGCAGCACCGAGGTGGGCGCGACGACGAGCCAGGGCCGCCGCTCCCCCGTGGCCTTCGCGTGGGCGATGAGAGCGAGCAGCTGCAGGGTCTTGCCGAGCCCCATGTCGTCGGCGAGGATCCCGCCGAGCCGGTGCCGGTGCAGCAGCGCGAGCCACGACAGACCCTCGCGCTGGTACGGGCGCAGCTCGGCGCGGAACCCATTCGGCGTCGGCACCTCGGGCACCTCTGCGACATCCCGCAACGCCCGCGCCAGGCCGCGCCACTCAACCGCGGCCTCGGACTGGTCGGCCAGGTCTTCGAACTCCGCCCACAGTGTCAGGTGCGTGCGGGGAAGCCGCGGACCGGTCTCCCACTCGTCGAGGGCGGCCGCCTCTTCGAGCAGGTCGCGAAGTCGCTGCAGAGCCGGGTGCGCGAGCGAGAACCACGCGCCGTCCGAGAGCTTGATGCGCGTGCGCCCCCGCGAGAGCGCCGAGAACAGCGTCCCGAACGGGATCAGGCGACCTTCGATCGTCACGACGATGCCGAGGTCGAACCAGTCGCGATCGAGCGATTCGACCGCCGTGATCCGCAGCGACGGGTCGCCCCTCAGCTCGCGAAACGTCGGCGCCGTGCCGGTCATGCGCACCCGCACCTCGTCGAGCACGTCGATCGCGGGCAGCACCCGGGTCGCGAACACGGCGGCATCCGCGTCGTGCAGGTTCGCGCGGGGCGTCACGGGGAGATCGGATGCCGCTATCCACGCGGTCTCGAACCGCTCGCCGATCTGCGCCTCGGCGCGCAGGTCGCGCTCCGAGTCATCAGCCGCGTCGTACGCCACGCGGCGACCACCCGGGTACACCCACTCGAGCCGATAGGCGACGTCGTCGTCGGCGTACGCCACCGCGACCTCGAGCGTCGGGCGATCGGGCGGCGGAGTCGGGACACCCGCACCCACCGACAGCGGCGCACGCCGCGCGAGCCGGGGGTACACCTCGGCGACGAACTCGTCGGCCTCGTCGCGGGGTACGTCGACCCCCGCGGTGCCGAGGAGCGTCGGCAGGGGCTCGGGCAACGCGACCGGAGCGAGCACGATCGGCACCGGGTCGCGATCGAGTTCGAACGCGAACAGCCCCGACGCGCCGATCGCGCGCGCTCGCGTCGCGTCGACGGTGTCGCCGTCGAGCGTGAGGTCGGCCGAGATCCGCAGCGCTCCCCCGCCCACGGCGTCGAGCGCCACCCGCGCGATCGCCGCGCTCGCGAGGCGCACGTTCTGCTGGGGGTTCATCGACACGAGCGGGATGCCGAGCCGCTCTGCCGCCGCCAGGTGCGGCCACAGCAGGGGCGAGGTGACGGTGTCGAGCGCGATCGTGTCGCCGGCGGGCGCGAAGGGGCCCGTCGTGCGGAAGGCCTGAGCGAGAGCGAACAGCTCGGCGAACCAGTGGACGTGAGCGGGGTCGAAGCGAGCGGGCGAGCGGCGGACCGTCTCCCACGTGGCATCCGCCTTGATCCAGGCCTCGCGAGACCCCCGCACGAGGGGACGGGCCGCGAGTTGCAGGTCGTCCTGGCGCTGCGCGAGCAGGCGCGGGGTCACCGGCACGACGGCGCGCGCCTCCCACCGGCCCGGGTCGTACGCCTCGCGCTGACGCAGCTCGACGCCCAGCGCGAGCGCCTCGTACGACGCAGCGCCGCCGGAGGGGATGAGCTCACGCCACGACGTCACGCGGCGATCCTTCCGTGGACCTCCGACAGGGACGCGCGCGGCCACCCATGAACGCTTTCCGCGCGCAGGAACGCGTGCAGTTCACGTTCCTGCGCGCCGACACCGTTCATGCGTGAGTATCCGCCGCGGGGCCGGACGATGCGACCCGTCGTAGGCAGGCCGGGCGGCGGGCACGCGGCATCCGCCGCGCCATGCCTCGACTCGGCGCGACCCGATACCGGTCCGTCGACCTGCGCGCACGCGGCATCCGCCCCGCTCGTGAAACGACGCGACGCGACCGCCGACCGGGGGTCGGGGCCGCGTCGCACCACGTCGGGACTGCTCAGGACGAGCGCGCGATCCGCGCGAGCACGCCGTGCACGAACGAACCGGAGTCGTCGGTGGAGAACTCCTTCGCGAGCTCCACGGCCTCGTCGATCGCGACGGCCGTCGGCACGTCGTCGTTGTAGAGGATCTCCCACGTGCCGATGCGCAGCAGGGCGCGGTCGACGGCGGGCATGCGCTGCAGCGACCAGTCCTTCGAGAACGTCGTGATCTGCTCGTCGATCGCGTCGCGGTTGTCGATCACTCCGTCGACGATGTCGCGCGCGTAGAGCCACGAGGCCTCGCGAGCGGGCTCGGAGGCGGCGCGCTTGGCTTCTGTCGCGAGCATGATCGCGAGCTCTTCGCCGCGCACGTCGGCCTGGAACAGGATGTCGAGGGCGCGCTTGCGCGCCTTGGTACGGGCGCTCAAGGTCAGCTGATGCGGCCGAGGTACTCGCCGGTGCGAGTGTCGACCTTGATCTTCGTGCCGGTCTCGAGGAACAGCGGAACCTGCATCTCGTAGCCGGTCTCGACGGTGGCGGGCTTGGTGCCGGCCGAGGAGCGGTCGCCCTGCAGGCCGGGCTCGGTGTAGGTCACCTCGAGGATGACGGACGGCGGAAGCTCGATGTAGAGCGGGTTGCCGTTGTTCAGCGCGATCTGCACCTGCTGGTTCTCGAGCAGGAAGTTCGCGGCGTCGCCCACGGTGGCGGAACCGACGGTGATCTGGTCGTAGTCGGCGACGTCCATGAAGACGAAACCTTCACCGTCGTTGTACAGGTAGGTGAAGTCGCGGCGGTCGACGTTCTCGAGGTCGATCTTGGCGCCGGCGTTGAACGTGCGGTCGACGACCTTGCCGCTCATGACGTTCTTGAGCTTCGTGCGGACGAACGCGCCGCCCTTTCCGGGCTTGACGTGCTGGAACTCAACGACGCTCCAGAGCTGACCGTCGATGTTCAGGACGACGCCGTTCTTGATGTCTGCGGTGGATGCCATGAGTGCCGATATTCCGTTTCGTGAGTCGATGTGGGGCGAGAGCCCGACGTCAGAGTCTACGTGATGCGCGCCGTCAGCCGTCGGCGCGGCCCGAGATGACCTCGATGAGGCGTTCGACCGCACGTGCGTAGCCCGGCACGCCCTCGCCGATGACGTGCACGACGGCGACGTCTTCGATGTACGAGAAGTGCCGGAAGCTCTCGCGCTCGCGGATGTTCGAGATGTGCACTTCGGCGACGGGGAGGTCGACGGATGCCAGGGCGTCGCGCAACGACACGGACGTGTGCGTGAGCCCTCCGGCGTTGATCACGATGCCGGCGCAGTCGAGTCGGGCGGCGTGGATCGCGTCGATCAGCACGCCCTCGTGGTTGCTCTGGATCGCGCGTACCTCGAGCCCGAACCGCGCGGCGGCGTCGGAGGTGATCCGCTCGACGTCGGCGAGGGTCTCGCGGCCGTAGATCTCGGGTTGCCGGGTGCCGAGCAGGTTGAGGTTCGGACCGTTGACGAGCAGCAGGCGACGGGGCGTGGTCATGGTCGGCACGCTATCAGCGCCGGCCCTGCGCGCTCAGGCGTACGGGGGCGGTGCCCGCGCCGTATCCGGCGTAGGCGTCGACGCGCTCGACGAACTCCAGGAACACCTCGCCGATCGTGCGCGTGTAGAAGTGCAGGTACTCCCCCGCGGCGTCGCGGTCGTAGCCGAGGTGCAGCTCGCGCAGCTCGTCGACCGCGGCATCCGTCATCTCGAATCGCGCGGCGAGGTCGTCGTAGTAGTTGCCGGGCATCGCGAGCGGAATGAAGCCGCGCTCCCGGGCGGCGCGGGCGAGCGCGCGCACGTCGGTGCACGCGAACGCGACGTGCTGGGGCAGGGCGGCCCCGGCGCGCTGGTCGGCGAGGATCGGCGGCGCGACGTTCAGCGGCAGGCGCACCTCGCCGCCCGGCGAGCCGAGCACGCGGCTCGCGACGAGGCCCTGCGGACCCGGCACCTCGGTGCTGCTGTCGACGCGCAGCGCGAAGCCGGCGGTGTAGAACAGCGTGGCTTCTTCGATCGCCTGCCACGGCTGCGAGAGGCTGACGTGGTCGACGCCCGCGACGGTCGTCGGAGTCTCGGGTTCGCCGTGCTCGAACTCCGCGACCCACGCGGGTTCGCCCTCGTCGGCGGCCTGCGCCCAGTACACCTCGGTGCCGTCCGGGGCGACGGCGCCGTCGAGCCGCTCCTCGGTGGCGTAGGTGCGACGGTAGGCCCGCGGAACGCGGAGCTCGTGCATGCGCAGGTCGACGGCCTCGGCGTCGTCGACCTCGAGCCCGATCGCGGCCAGTCGCGGCTCCCACCCGCGCGCGTGCTGCTCATTGAGCACGACCCGGGCCTCGCCCGCGGTCCACAGGGTCACGGGCTTGGTGCGGTGTCGACCGCGAGAGGTGAAACCGAGCTGGTGGAGGAGCTCCTCGACCGCGGAGGTGTCCTCGGCCTTGATCTCGACGAAGTCCACGCCCGAGGGGGCGGCGGAGTCGGGCAGCATCCGCAGGTCGGCCGAGGGCGCGGAGAGGGTGCGCGCGACGGCGTCCTCGAGCCAGCGCAGCGAGCGCCGCGCGTGCAGGGCGGTGCGGCGGGCGTCGGTCTGGCGGAACGTGTCGTTGAACACCTCGAGCGACAGCGGACCGGTGTACCCGGCATCGACGACGCGCGCGGTGAAGTCGGCGAGGTCGAAGTCGCCCTCGCCCGGGAACAGCCGGTGGTGCCGGCTCCACGACAGCACGTCCATGCTGAGCCGCGGGGCGTCGGCGAGCTGCGCGAAGAAGATCTTCTCCCCCGGGATCAGGGCGATGTCGGCGAGGTCGTGCCCGCGCGAGAGGATGTGGAACGAGTCGAGGCACACCCCGACCGCGGGGTGGTCGGCGCGTTCGACGACGCGCCACGCGCGGCGGTAGTCGTCGATGTACTTCCCCCACGCGAGGGCTTCGAAGGCGATCCGGATGCCGTAGCCCTGAGCGAGATCGCCCAGTCGGCGCAACTGCCCCGCCGAGACGTCGTCGTCGTCGATGCTCGCGGTGGCCACGTTGCTGCAGCACAGCACGAGGTCGATTCCGAGGCGGTTCATGAGCCGGAACTTCGCCTCGGCGCGGTGCAGGACGGCGGCGAACGCGTCTTCGTCGACGCCCTCGACGTCGCGCATGGGCTGGTAGAGGTCGAGCGTGAGGCCGAGGCGTGCGGCGATCGCGGCGATCTCCTCGGGGCTCTCGGGGGCGGCGAGCAGGTCGGGCTCGAAGATCTCGACGCCGTCGAATCCGGCCGCCGCGCACGCGTGGAGCTTGTCGGCCAGGGTGCCGCTGATGCAGACGGTCGCCATCGAGGTCTTCATGGCGGCTGAATGTACCAGTTAGTACAAACGGGGTCCACTCCCCCCGTCCAGTAGGTTGAAGCCATGGCCGAGGCACGTCGAGACGCCGAACGCACGCGTTCCGAACTGCTCGCGGTGGCGACCGAGGTGTTCGCCGAGGACGGGTTCTCGGGTGCCCGCGTCGACGAGATCGCCGCCCGCACGCGCACCACGAAGCGCATGATCTACTACTACTTCGGCAGCAAAGAGGGGCTCTACCGGGCCGTCCTCGAGGAGGCGTACCGCGGGATCCGCGAGGCCGAACGAGCGATCGACGTCGATCACGCCGACCCGGTCGATGCGATCCGCGCTCTCGCCGAGCTGACCTACGACCATCACGTCGGGCATGACGCGTTCATCCGTCTCGTCGCGATCGAGAACATCCACCGCGGCACCTTCATCCGTCAGATCGAGGGACTGCGCACGCTGTCGAAGCCGGCGAAGGGTCTGCTCGACGAGATCCTCGAGCGCGGTCGCGCCGACGGCCTTTTCCGTGCCGACGTCGACGCGATCGACGTGCACTTGGTGATCAGCGCGTACTGCGTGTTCCAGGTCGCCAACCAGTACACGTTCGGGCACCTGTTCGACGTTGACCTCGCCTCCCCCGACCGTCGCCCGCACCTGCGCGCGGTGATCGGCGACGTGGTGGTCGGCTGGCTCACGGCCCCCGCGCGCTGACGCCGGTGGCTGAGCCTGTCGAAGTCACCGGTCACCTGCGCTGGCCCCGGGCCCTTCGGCAAGCTCAGGGACCTCGGTTCGCAGGTCGCTGAGCCTGTCGAAGCCACCGGATACCCGCGTGGGCTCGGGCCCTTCGGCAAGCTCAGGGCCCTCGGTTCGCAGGTGGCTGAGCCCGTCGAAGCCACCGGACACCCCGCTGGCTCCGGGCCCTTCGACGAGCTCGGGGACCTCGCGTCGCAGGTGGCTGAGCTTGTCGAAGCCGCCGGTCACCTGCGTGGGCCCGGGCCCTTCGACAAGCTCGGGGACCTCGGTTCGCAGGTGGCTGAGCCTGTCGAAGCCGCCGGTCCTGCGCGTGGGCTCGGGCCCTTCGGCAAGCTCGGGGACCTCGGTTCGCAGGTGGCTGAGCCTGTCGAAGCCACCGGGCATCCCGCTGGCCTCGGGCCCTTCGACGAGCTCAGGGCCCTCGGTTCGCAGGTGGCTGAGCCTGTCGAAGCCGCCGGTCACCTGCGTGGGCCCGGGCCCTTCGACAAGCTCGGGGACCTCGCGTCGCAGGTGGCTGAGCCTGTCGAAGCCACCGGATACCCGCTGGCCTCGGGCCCTTCGACAAGCTCAGGAACCTCGCGTCGCAGGTGGCTGAGCCTGTCGAAGCCACCGGTCCTGCGCGTGGGCTCGGGCCCTTCGGCAAGCTCAGGGCCCTCGGTTCGCAGGTGGCTGAGCCTGTCGAAGCCGCCGGATACCCGCGTGGCCGGGGCCCTTCGACGAGCTCAGGGACCTCGGTTCGCAGGTGGCTGAGCCTGTCGAAGCCACCGGACACGCGCGTGGGCCCCGGGTCCCCGGCATCCGGGATCTCGTCGTTGACACCGCGACGCGAGCGTGGTTTCCTCTGAACGTACCGGTTAGTACATAAGCCGGTGTCGCGGAGACGAAGGAGTACCGTGATCGACTCGCACCCCTATCTCGTGGGCCTCATCGGCACGGGCGTGCTCCCGTCGCTGACGCCGCCCATGCACATGGCCGAGGCGCGTGCGCTCGGGCTCACCTACGTCTACCGTCCGCTCGACCTGACGGCTCTCGGCATCGACCCCGACCGCATCGGCGACGTGCTCGCCTGGGCCGAACGCCTCGGCTACGACGCCGTCAACGTCACCCACCCCTGCAAGCAGAGCGTGCTCGCGCACCTCGACCGCATCGACCCGGTCGCCGCCGCCCTCGGCGCGGTCAACACCGTGCTCTTCACCCCCACCGGACGCGTCGGCCACAACACCGATACGACGGGCTTCGCCGCGGCGTTCACCGACGGGCTCCCGGATGCCGAGACCCGGCACGTCGTCCAGCTCGGCGCCGGCGGGGCAGGGTCGGCCGTCGCCGACGCGCTGCTGCGCCTGGGTACCGCCCGGCTGAGCATCGTCGACCTCGACCCGGCGCGGGCGCAGGGCCTCGCGGACGACCTCGCGGCGCGGCATCCGCTCGCCGTCGTCGACACCTCCTCCCCCGCCGACCTCCCCGCCGTGCTCGCCGATGCCGACGGCCTCGTGCACTGCACCCCCGTCGGCATGGCGGAGCACCCGGGACTCCCCCTCGACGCCGACCTGCTCCGCCCCGAGCTGTGGGTCGCCGACATCGTCTACCGCCCTCTCGACACCGAACTCCTCGTCACCGCGCGCGAGCGCGGATGCCGCACCCTCAGCGGCGGACGCATGGCGGTCCACCAGGCCGTCGACGCCTTCGCCCTCATCACCGGGACGCGACCCGATCCCGACCGCATGACCGCCCACTTCCTCGACCTCGTCACCCCCGGCTCGACCACCGACGTCCCCGTCGGTCCGGCCCTCTCCCGCTAAGGAGCACTCGTCCATGACCACCACCGCAACGACGCGGAAGACTCCCGTGAAGGCGGC
The DNA here is from genome assembly GCF_007679045.1 of Microbacterium sp. BH-3-3-3. Taxonomy (GTDB): domain Bacteria; phylum Actinomycetota; class Actinomycetes; order Actinomycetales; family Microbacteriaceae; genus Microbacterium; species Microbacterium algihabitans. The sequence continues at coordinate 202,233 of NZ_VEFS01000003.1, forward strand.
CACCGCCAGCTTCATGGGAAGCGCCGTGGAGTACTACGACTTCTTCCTGTTCGGCTCGGCCGCCGCCCTCATCTTCCCGACGGTGTTCTTCCCGTCGGGTGATCAGGCGGCCCTCGTGATGTCGTTCGCGACCTTCGGGTTCGCCTACATCGCGCGTCCCGTGGGCGCCGTGATCCTCGGCCACTTCGGAGACCGCATCGGTCGCCAGAAGGTGCTGATGTTCACGCTCGTGCTGATGGGTCTGTCGACCTTCATCATCGGCTGCCTGCCGGGCTTCGCCCAGATCGGCTGGTTCGCTCCGGTGCTGCTCGTGCTCTGCCGCCTCGCGCAGGGACTCTCGGCCGCCGGGGAGCAGGCGGGCGCTTCGTCGCTCACCCTCGAGCACGCCCCCGACGGGCGTCGGTCGTTCTTCACCTCGTGGACCCTCACCGGCACGCAGGGCGGTCAGATCCTCGCCGCGCTCATCTTCATTCCGGTGGTCGCGCTGCCCGACGACATCAAGTTCTCGTGGGGCTGGCGCATCCCGTTCTGGCTCAGCGCCGTCGTCGTGATCGTGGCGTTCTTCATCCGCCGCAGCCTGCACGAGACGCCCGAGTTCGAGCAGGCCAAGGCCACCGGCCAGATCGCCCGCATGCCCCTGATCCCCCTGCTGAAGAACCACTGGCGCGACGTGCTGCGCGTGATCTGCTGTGCGTTCATCGCCGCCGTCTCGACCGTGTTCGGCACGCTCGCGATCGCCTACGGCAAGGAGCAGGGCCTCGCGGCCAGCGTCACCCTGTGGCTCGTCGTGGTCGCCAACGTCGTCGCGCTGTTCACGCAGCCGCTGTTCGGCAAGCTCGCCGACCGCGTCGGACGCAAGCCCGTGTTCATCTACGGCGCGCTGTCGTCGGCGGTGTTCATGCCGTTCTACATGCTGTCGATGGGCGCGGGGAACGACCTGCTGACCTTCGGTCTCGCGATCCTCACCTTCTCGTGCGGATACGCCGCCGCCAACGCCGTGTGGCCCTCGTTCTACGGCGAGATGTTCAGCACGCGCGTGCGCTTCTCGGGCATGGCGATCGGCACGCAGCTCGGTTTCCTCATGGCCGGCTTCGCGCCCAGCATCGTCGCCGCCCTCGGTGGCGGGTCGGCCGGCGGCTGGGTCGTGATCAGCGTCTTCACCGCGATCATCGCGGTCATCGCCTCGGTGAGCGCCCTGACCGCTCGCGAGACGAAGGACGTTCCCACCGATCAGCTGGGTCTCGCCGCCGAGCGCCGCGTTCCCGCCACGGTCTGACCTCTGACGCGAAAGCCCCGTCTCTCCGTGAGGCGGGGCTTTCGCGTAGGCGGGGTTCTGCGTGCGCGGCGAGACCCGCGCGTCAGAGCGTGCGCAGCGAGCGGCTCATCGCGAGCTCGGGGCCGATCGGGCCGGTGAACTCCTCGCCCGTCGCGACGAACCCGGCGCGGCGATAGGCGGCCTGGGCGCGGACGTTGTCGGCGTGCACGTCGAGGGCGAGCGTGTCGAAGCCCTGCTCGCGGGTCCAGCGGGCGGCGGCGTCGAGCAGTGCGTCGATCGCCCCCGTGCCGCGGAGTTCGGGCGCGACGTACACCCCGACCACGTCGGCGCGCGCGTCGTTGATGCGACGACCGGTGTGGTCGACCTCCCCCACGCGACGCACGAGCACCGTCACCGAACCGAGCCACGCGTCGTCGCGCTCCGCGATGAACATCGCCGCCGCCTCACCCGCGGCGGCGGCCGAGGCGCGGTCGTCCCAGAACTCCTGCGCGCGCGTGCGCTCCTGCTCGAGGGTGGTGAGGAAGGCGATGGATGCCGCCGGGTCGCTCACCGCGCGCAGCCGCAGAGCGCGGACGCGGTCGCCCTCCCCCGCGCGCACGCGGCGCACGGCGACGCTCACGCGCGCGCCTTCTCCACACGGCACCGTGCGGTGCTCACGCACCGACCTCCTGGTACGCCGCGAACAGCAGCGACTCGTCCGGAGCCTGCAGCACGGTCGGGCGGGCGAGGTCGTCGAGCACGATGAAGCGCAGCATGCTGCCGCGGCTCTTCTTGTCGCGCTGCATGGTGGCCTTGAGCGTCTGGAACGCGCCGGCGCGGTAGGTCGTCGGAAGGCCCAGCGACTCCAGCACCGTGCGGTGACGCTGAGCGACGTCGTCGGACAGACGACCGGCCAGACGCGATAGCTCGGCGGCGAACACCATGCCGACCGAGATGGCCGCGCCGTGGCGCCAGCGGTAGCGCTCGGCGTGCTCGATCGCGTGGCCGAGGGTGTGGCCGTAGTTCAGCACTTCGCGGAGCCCTGCCTCGCGCAGGTCTTCGCCGACGACGCGGGCCTTCATGTCGATCGCGAGCTCGACGCAGCGACGGAACGCGTCACCGCGCGGGTCGACGATGCCCGTCGGGTCGGCCTCGATGAGGTCGAGGATCTCCGGATGCCAGATGAAGCCCGCCTTGACCACTTCGGCGAACCCCGCGGTGGCCTCGTTCTTCGACAGCGTGTCGAGAAGGTCGAGGTCGCAGACCACGGCGACCGGAGGCCAGAACGCACCGACGAGGTTCTTGCCCTCGGCGGTGTTGATGCCCGTCTTGCCGCCGACGGCGGCGTCCACCATGCCGAGCACCGTGGTGGGCACCTGCACGAGCGCGACGCCGCGGAGCCAGGTCGCGGCGACGAAGCCGGCGAGGTCGGTGACCGCTCCCCCGCCGAAGCCGATCACGACGTCGGTGCGGGTGAAGTCGGCCTGTCCCATGACCTGCCAGCAGAACGCCGCCACTTCGACGCGCTTGCCCTGCTCGGCATCCGGGATCTCGGCCAGCAGCACCTGGCGGTCGCCGACGAGTTGCGCGCGCAGCGCCTCGGCCTGCTTCGCGAGGGTCGGCGGGTGCACGATGAGCACCTTCTGCGCTCCGGCGGGCAGCTTCTCGCCCAGGGTCGCGAGCAGCCCGCGGCCGACGGTGATGTCGTAACCGGGGTCGCCGGCGACGGAGATGGTCGTGGTGTCGCTCATGGTGCCTCCTGGGCCGGGACGCTCTGCGCCCAGGCCACGATGTCGTCGACCACGCGGGACAACGGCCCCGATGACGTGTCGAACGCGATGTGGGCGGTGGATTCGTAGATGGGCCGGCGCTCCTCGAAGATGCGCAGCCAGCGTTCGGCCGGGTCTTCGCCGCCGAGCAGGGGACGCTCGTCGCCGTGGATGCGCGAAGCCACCACGTGCGGCGACACCGTCAGCAGAACGACACGATGCGCGGTGAGGCGTTCGCGGGTGAGCGGGTCGAGCACGGCTCCCCCACCGAGGGCGACGACTCCGCCGCGCCCGAGGGCCTCGACGACGGCCTCGCGCTCGAGGGCGCGGAAGTGCGGCTCGCCGTGGGCGAGGAACAGGTCGCGGATGGGTCCGTGGTCGCGCACGACGAGCTTGTCGGTGTCGGTGAAGGTCGTGCCGAGCGCACGCGCGACGCGACGACCGACGCTCGTCTTGCCGGCGCCCATCGGACCGATGAGCACGACGGCGGGACCGGGAGCACCGTCGGGCCCGGGTGTCGCCGCGCTGCCGGGCACGCCGGAGATACCGGGTGCGCCGGAGACACCGGGTGCGCCGGAGACACCGGATGCCGCCGCGCTGCCGGCAGCCCCCGGAAGCCCGGGACCCCCGGCGTGCGATTCGTCGGCGGGCACCCGCTCAGGCGAGGTCATGCGCGAGCAGCGCCGCGTCGGACGCGTCGCTCGTGCGCAGCGTCTCGGGCAGGTTCGCCAGGTACGACTCGAGGTTGCGGCGCGTCTCGGCGACGTTGTCGCCCCCGAACTTCTCGAGCACCGCGTCGGCGAGGGTCACGGCGACCATGGCCTCGGCGACCACGCCCGCGGCGGGCACGGCGCAGACGTCGGAACGCTGGTGGTGGGCCGCGGCCGTGTCGCCGGTGGCGACGTCGACGGTGCGCAGCGCCTTGGGGATCGTGGCGATCGGCTTCATGCCCGCGCGCACGCGCAGCACGGTGCCGGTCGACATGCCGCCCTCGGTGCCTCCCGCGCGGTCGGACGAACGTGTGATGCCGCCGTCGGTGGCGAAGAGCTCGTCGTGCGCCTGCGATCCGCGACGGGTGGTGGTGAGGAAGCCGTCGCCGACCTCGACGCCCTTGATCGCCTGGATGCTCATGAGCGCCTGCGCGAGCTTCGCGTCGAGACGGCGGTCCCACTGCACGTGCGAGCCGAGTCCCGGCGGCAGGCCGTAGGCGAGCACCTCGACGACACCGCCGAGGGTGTCGCCCGACTTCTTCGCATCGTCGACCTCGGCGACCATCGCGGCCGACGTGTCGGCGTCGAAGCACCGCAGCGGATCGGCGTCGAGACGGTCGACGTCATCGGGAGTGGGAAGGGCTGCGTCTTCGGGCGTGCGCACCGGACCGATCGACAGCGTGTGGCTGACGAGGCGGATGCCGAGTTCGCCCAGGAACGAGCGGGCGATGGCGCCGAGGGCGACGCGCGCGGCCGTCTCGCGGGCCGAGGCGCGCTCGAGGATGGGCCGCGCTTCGTCGAAGCCGTACTTCTGCATGCCGACGAGGTCGGCGTGGCCGGGGCGCGGGCGCGTGAGGGCGGCGCCGCGGCCGCGCGAGCGGTCGGAGAGTTCGACGGGCTCGGGGCTCATCACCTCGGTCCACTTCGGCCACTCGGTGTTGCCGATGCGCAGCGCGATGGGGCTGCCGATGGTGAAGCCGTGCACGATGCCGGTCGAGAGCGTGAGCTCGTCTTCTTCGAACTTCATGCGCGAGCCGCGGCCGTAGCCCAGTCGCCGACGCGCCAGTTCGGCGCGGATCTGGGCCGAAGAGACGGGGACGCCGGCCGGCATCCCCTCCATGAGGGCGATCAGTTCGGGGCCGTGGGACTCGCCGGCGGTGAGGACGCGAAGCATGTTCCTAGTCTCCCATGAGCGCGATGCGCATTGCGGCCAGCGCCTCGGGCTCGCGTGCGAGGGGCCGCGCCGGGTCCTCCCCCACGAACACCCGCACCTGCAGCAGGGCCTGGTGCAGCAGCATGCCGAGGCCGTCGTGCGCGGCGACGCCCGCGCGTTCCCAGGCGAGAGCGAGTGGCGTCGGCCACCCGCCGTAGACGACGTCGACGAGGGGTCCGGAGGCGGATGCCAAGGCGGTACGGACCGGGCCGAGGTCGGTCCCGCCCGGGAGCGCCGCGATCGTGGCATCCGCCGACTCGAGACGCGGATCGTCGAGCGACCGCGCCCGCACCTCGACACGCAGTGCCGCGCCGAGCTCCGCGAGCCGTGCGGCTGCTTCGGGGCGACGGGCGCGGACTTCGATGGTCGCAGCACCGGCTCGGGCCGCGGCGACCACCGCGGAGGTCGCCGTCGCCCCCGCGCCGAGCACGCGCACCATCCGCGGCGCGCGTACGCCGTACTCCTCGAGGGCGCGGGCGAGGCCGCCGACGTCGGTGTTGAACCCGTGCGGTCCGTCGGCGGTCAGCAGGTACGTGTTGACCGCGCCGGTCAGGCGCGCGTCGTCGTCGAGGGTCGCCGCGCGGGCCGCAGCGACCTGCTTGAGCGGCATCGTGAGCGACAGCCCCCGCCAGGTCGCGTCGAGGGCCTCGATCTCACCGATGAACGAGGCGTCGTCGACCTGGCGTCGGTCGTACTCCCAGTCGAGCCCGAGCACGCCGTAGGCCGCGGTGTGCAGCCGGGGCGACCGCGAGTGTGCGATCGGGTCGCCCCAGACGGCCAGCCGGGTCGGGCCGGTCAGCATCCGCCGTCGGGGTTCTCGCGGCACCAGGCCTGGAACTGGTCGACGGCCTTCAACTGGTCGGCGTAGGTGGTCGAGAACACCGTCTCACCGGTGGCCAGGTTGACGGTCGTGAAGTAGTACCAGGTGCCGTCGACGGGGTGCATGGCCGCGTCGATGGCGAGATCGCCGGCATTCGCGATCGGTCCGACGGGGAGCCCCGGGCGGATGTAGGTGTTCCACGGGTTGTCGCTCGTGAGCGCGTTCTCGCTCGACGACGACGAACCGGCGTCGAGTTCGTTCGCGCCGTACTGGGCCGTGGAGTCCATCTGCAGCAGGCCGTGCGTCTCGGTGTTGTCGGGCTGCAGGCGGTTCTCGATCACGCGCGAGACCTTGTAGAAGTCCTCGCTGCTGCGTGCCTCGCGCTCGATGATCGAGGCGATGATGAGGATCCGCTCGCGATCGCCCTCGGGCACTCCGGCCTTGTCGAGCGACTGCACGGTGCGCTGCACCATGGTCTGGATGACCTGCTGCGCGGTGACGCCCTCGTCGAAGTCGTACGTGGCCGGGAAGATCCAGCCCTCGAGCGTCGAGGCCGGAACCCCGTACTGCGAGGGATCGGCGGTCGCGGCGTCGAGGTCGGCGCGCGGGATCTTGAGCTGCTCCGCGATGAGGTCGAGCGACTGGTTGAGGGTCAGGCCCTCGCGCAGCTGCACCGAGTAGTTCAGTCGGGTGGCCGGGTCTTTCAGCGCCGCGATGACCGCCTCGGAGGTCATCTTCTGCTGCAGCTTGTAGACGCCGGGCTGGAAGGTGAAGCCCACGGCGTTGTCGACCATGTACTTGTACAGCGAGTTCGACGCCTTGGTCACGCCCGCGTCGAAAAGCTTGGGAGAGACCGATTCGCCGGTGTCGCCCGCGACGATCGTCACGCGGGCTTCGCCGGTGGCCTCGCCGGCCGCGTACTCGATCGGTTCGCTCGTGCCCAGGAACTCGCGCACTCGGTCGCCGTACGTGTTCCACACGTACAGGCCGCCGGCGCCGATGCCACCGACGATGACGAGCACGATCGCGAGGGCGATCCACCCGGCGATCCGGTTGCGCTTCTTCGCCGCGCGCGGGGCGTGCTCGCCGATGTCGTGCGTGGTCGTCTGGCCGGTGAAGAGGTCTTCGAGCGACCCCGAGGCGGCGGAACGAGCACCGGATGCCGAGGAGCCTGCGGCGGCGGCTCCGGCGCCGACGAGCAAGGGCTCGCGCTGGGCCTCGCGGCGGGCGTCGCGGTCCGACGGCGCGGGGGTCTGTGCGGCGTGCGGGGCCGCTGCGGATCGCTCGGATGCAGGCTGGGCGGTCGGCTGCGGCGCCGCGGGTGCGGGCTCCGCGGCGGCGGCGCGGCGGGCGGCCTCCGACGAGAGGGCGGGGCCATCGTTGCCTCGGCGGACCGGGCCGGGCTGGGCCAGGTCGTCTCCGCGGAGAGCGGGGGCGGATGCCGTGCGCCGGGGCGCGGCATCCGGAACCTCCGCGGCCGGGACGGCCGTCGGCACGACGGTGGGGCCGTCGTCGGCCGCGCGCGGGGCGGGCGCGGGGGCTGGGCTGTCCTGCGCGGTGGGGCGCGCGGTCTCGACTGGCGGAGCCACGGGGGTGTCTTCGGGGGCACGGCGGGCCGCATCGAAGCGCGGGGCGGCGTCGGGCGTCGGGGCGTCGGACGACTCGGGAGTGGGGGTCGGACCCGTCGACGTGCGCCGGGCCTCGCGCGCGGCCCGGCGCGACGGGGGTGCGGCGTCGTCGCCGGATGAAGACCGCGCGGCCCGGCGGGGGTCGGGCAGACGGCCGTACAGGTCGGCGAACGGATCGTTCTCGGGGGGCTGGTTCTCGGGCATTGTCAGGCGGGCTCCTGTCCCGGTGTGACGGCGGGTCCGGCCGGCTCGCCGGACTGTCGCTCCACGTCGAGCGCCTGCTGCAGCAGGACCACAGCGGCGACTTGATCCACAATGCTACGAGAATCGCGCTGGGAACGTCCTGCTTCCCGCAAGACGCCGTGCGCCGACACCGTGCTCAGACGCTCGTCGACCAAGCGCACCGGCATCGGCAGGGCGTCGGCGAGGGCTTGGGCGAACGCCCGCGCGTCGGTGGTCGAGGGCGTGTCGTCGCCGCGCAGGTTCAGCGGCAGACCGACGAGCACCTCGAACGCCTCGTACTCGGCGGCGAGGGCGACGATGCGTCGCACCGGCTCCTTCTTGCGTTGGACCGTCTCGACCGGAACGGCGAGCACGCCGTCGGGGTCGGAGCGCGCCACGCCCACGCGGGCGCGCCCCACATCGATGCCGAGGCGGATACCGCGGCGGAACTCCGTCACGCGGTGGTCGCCCGCACGTCGGCGACGATGCCGTCGAGCGCCTGCGGGAGGGCCGCGGCATCCGTTCCACCGCCCTGCGCGACATCGGGGCGTCCGCCGCCTCCGCCGCCGAGCACACCGGCGGCGTTCTTGGCCAGGGCGCCCGCGGCGAGACCGCGCTCGCGCGCCGCGTCGTTGGTGACGACGACGACGGTGGCACGCCCACCCGCGACGGTCGCGAGCGCCACCACGGCCGGGTCGGTGCCCAGGCGGTCGCGCACCTGCAGCGCGAGCGAGCGCACGTCGTCGGCCGACGCGCCCTCCCCCAGGCTCTGTGCGACGACGCGCACCGTTCCGACCGCGACGGCCGACTCGACCAGCTGCGGCAGGCGACCGGTCAGGGCCTGCGCCTCGAAGGTCGCGATCTTCTTCTCGGCGGCCTTGAGGTTGGCGGCGAGCTCGGCGATGCGCGCGGGCAGCTGCTCGCGCGGCGTCTTCAGGCTCGAGCTGAGCTGCGAGACGATCGCGCGCTCGGCGGCGAGGTCTCGGAAGGCGTCGAGACCGACGAGGGCTTCGACTCGGCGGTTGGAGGCGCCGACCGACTGCTCGCCGACGAGGTTGACCAGGCCGATTTCAGCGCTGCGGGCGACGTGGGTGCCACCGCACAGCTCACGCGACCAGGGGCCGCCGATGTCGACCATGCGCACGGTGTCGCCGTACTTCTCGCCGAACAGCGCCATGGCGCCGGCGGCCTTCGCCTCGTCGAGCGACATCACGCGGGTGGTGACCTCGAGGTTGTCGCGGACGGCGTTGTTAGCGATGTCCTCGATCTCGGTGCGGGTCTCGGGCGACAGCGCCGAGCCCCAGCTGAAGTCGAAGCGCATGTAACCGGCGCGGTTGAGCGAACCGGTCTGCGTCGCGCTCTTGCCGAGCGTGTCGCGGATGGCCGCGTGCACGAGGTGCGTCGCGGTGTGCGCCTGCTGAGCCGCGTGGCGGTTGAGCGCGTCGACCACGGTCGTCGCGGGGGCGCCGACTGACACCTCGCCGGTGGTGACCTCGACGGTGTGGCTGACCAGGCCCGGAACGGGGCGCTGCACGTCGAGCACCTCGAGCTCGTAGCCCGGGCCGACGATGACGCCCTTGTCGGCGACCTGGCCGCCCGACTCGGCGTACAGGGCGGTCTCGGCGAGGATGACCTCGGCGATCTGGCCCTCCGACGCGCGGTCGGTGCCCTGGCCCTGCACGAGGATGCCGAGGATCTTCGACTCGGTCTGCATCTCGGTGTAGCCGGTGAACACGGTCTCGCCCAGCGCGCGGAACTCGCGGTATGCGCTCTGGTCGGCGATCGCTCCCTTGCGGGCGCGGGCATCGGCCTTGGCGCGCGTGCGCTGCTCGAGCATGAGCGTGTCGAACGCGGCACGGTCGACCGACAAGCCCGCCTCTTCGGCGATCTCGAGCGTCAGGTCGATCGGGAAGCCGTAGGTGTCGTGCAGGAGGAACGCCTCGGAGCCCGACAGGGTAATGCCGCCGCCGTTCTTGGCCTCGACGACCGACTGGTCGAGGATCGCCGACCCGGCCGCGAGCGTGCGCAGGAACGTCTGCTCCTCGGCGATCGCGTAGGCCGAGAGGCGCGCGTAGTCGGCCTCGACCTCGGGGTACGACTCCTTCATCGCGTCGCGCGAGGCGGCGAACAGTTCGGGGAAGGTCGCACCCTCGACGCCCAGCAGGCGCATCGAGCGGATCGCGCGGCGCATGATGCGGCGCAGGATGTAGCCGCGTCCTTCGTTCGAGGGGGTCACGCCGTCGGCGAGCAGCATGAGCGAGGAGCGCACGTGGTCGGCGACGATGCGCAGGCGCACGTCGTCTTCGTGCGATTCCTGGCCGTACGACTTGCCCGCGAGCTTCGCGGCCAGGTCGAGCACGGGGCGCACCTGGTCGGTCTCGTACATGTTGTCGACGCCCTGCTTGATGAACGCGATGCGCTCGAGGCCCATGCCGGTGTCGATGTTCTTCGCGGGCAGCTCGCCGACGATGTCGAAGTCGTACTTCGTGCGCACGTTGGTGATCTCGTACTGCATGAACACGAGGTTCCAGATCTCGACGTAGCGGTCGTCATCGGTCGCGGGACCGCCGTCGATGCCGTATGCGGGACCGCGGTCGAAGAAGATCTCCGAGCAGGGGCCGGCGGGGCCCGGCAGGCCGGTCGACCAGTAGTTCGTGTCCTTGCCGAGGCGCTGGATGCGCTCGTCGGGCAGGGTGCTGAGCTTCAGCCAGAGGTCGCGGGCCTCGTCGTCCTCTTCGTAGACGGTGACCCACAGATCCTTCGGGTCGAAGGCGAGTCCGCCCTCCGACTCGGGCGCGGTGAGCAGCTCCCACGCGAAGCGGATCGCGTCTTCCTTGAAGTAGTCGCCGAACGACCAGTTGCCGAGCATCTGGAAGAAGGTGCCGTGACGCGGGGTCTTGCCGACCTCTTCGATGTCGTTGGTGCGAATGCACTTCTGCACGTCGGCCGCGCGGGGGTACGGCGGCGGCACGACACCGCTGAGGTACGGGATGAAGGGCACCATGCCCGCCACGGTGAACAGCAGGGCCGGGTCGTCGGTGACGAGCGAGGCCGAGGGGACGATCGTGTGGTTCTTCTTCTCGAAGAAGTCGAGGAAGCGCTGGGCGATCTCGGCGGTTTTCATGGCGGGTCTTTCCGTGCGCGTGCGGATTCGCCCCGGTGTTCGGGGACGGATGCCGCAGGGAGGTCAGTCGGAGGAGGAAACGGCCTTCGTGGCCGTAGCGGCGGCGTCGCCCACGGCATCCGCGGTCTTGTCGACAGCGGCGGCGGCGACGCCCTTGGCGTCGTCGATGATCTCGGAGAGTCGGGTCTCCTGCTGGTGGTAGGCGTCGCTCATACGGTCGGTGAACTCGCCGATGCGCGAGTCGAGCTGGGCGAGCACCTCCTGCCCGCGCGGGTCCTTGTTGACCAGGTGGGCGGCGACGAAACCACCGGCGATACCCAACGCGAACCAGACGAGGCTTTTCACGATCACCACTTCTTCCTCGATACGACGCCGCGATCGCGGCATCCCTCATCGTAAGCGACGGCCCCCGCGGCGCGCGCGTCCACCGACGGGATGCCGTGGAGTCGGCCCGTCCCCAGCCGCCTGCGGGCGCTTCCCGCCGCCGTCGCGTCGCGGAGCGCTGCCGTGTCGGAGCGGCCGCGTGTCCTGACACGACGCAGGAGTTCTGCCTCATCGGTGGCTCGCGGCCCTGCGTGCGTAGGGCTGCGGCGCCGAGACTGCTGCGTTGCGTCCCTCTCGCCCGCGACGGGTGCCCGGCGCCGGCAGGAAGTCCGGGCGGACACAACGCAGGAGATCGGACGCGGATCCGCCCGTTGCCCCCGGATTGCCGACCGTTGACGGCGGATCTCCTGCGTCGTGTCCGGGGAGGCCGGTGCTCGGGCTGAGAACGACGAACGGCCGCGCGGGAGTGCGACCCGGGAACGACGAAGGGCCACGCGGGAGCGCGACCCCGAAAGGACGAAGGGCGGCGTGACAGCGCGACCCGGGAACGACGAAGGGCGCCGGGAGAACCCGACGCCCTTCTCTGCTCGCTGAGATCAGCGGGCGGCGTAGTACTCGACGACGAGCTGAACTTCACACGTCACGGGAACCTCGGCGCGCTTGGGGCGGCGCAGAAGCTTCGCCTGCAGCGTGGAGAGGTCGACCTCGAGATAGCCCGGAACGGGGGGCAGCACTTCGGCGTGCCCACCGGCGGCGGCGACCTGGAAGGGCTCGAGGCCCTCGCTCTTGGTCTTGACGTGGATCAGCTGTCCCGGCTTGACGCGGAACGACGGGCGGTCCACGAGCTGGCCGTCGACCATGATGTGGCGGTGCACGACGAGCTGGCGAGCCTGCGCGGTGGTGCGGGCGAAGCCCGAACGCACGACGAGGGCGTCCAGACGCATCTCGAGCAGCTCGACCAGGTTCTCACCGGTCAGGCCGTCGGTGCGGCGGGCCTCGTTGAACGCGATGCGAAGCTGCTTCTCGCGGATGCCGTACTGCTCGCGCAGACGCTGCTTCTCACGGAGACGGACGGCGTAGTCGCTGTCGGCCTTGCGCTTGGTGCGGCCGTGCTCACCGGGAGCGTAGGGACGCTTCTCGAGGTAGCGGGCGGCCTTGGGGGTGAGTGCGACGCCGAGGGCGCGCGACAGACGCACCTTGCGGCGGTCCTGAGACTTCGTGGTCACGAAGTTCTCCTTCCGATGACGTGGCCGCGCCTTTCACGGCTCACGGGCGTATCGCCCCCTTCCGCCCGATCCGAAGCGCACGCCGGGGCGCACCGGAAGGTGATCACAGGAAGGAGGGGATGCCCGAAAACCCTGTTTCGAGCCGGTTCATGCTATCAGAGCGCGCCGGGAGCATGCCTGATGCCGCGTCAGCGCCCCTCGAGGATGCGGCGGATCTTCTCGAGACGCGCCGACACGTCGCGTTCGGCACCGTGACTGGTGGGTTCGTAGTACCGCTTGCCGACGAGCTCGTCGGGCAGGTACTGCTGCGTGACGATGCCGATGTCGCTGTCGTGCGCGTACTTGTAGCCCTTGCCGTGCCCGAGTCGCTTGGCGCCGGGATAATGGGCGTCGCGTAGGTGCATCGGCACGCGTCCGAACCCGCCCGCGCGCACGTCGGCGATCGCGGCGTTGATGGCGTTGTAGGCGGCGTTCGACTTGGCGGTCGTGGCGAGGTACACGGTCGCCTCGGCAAGGGGGATGCGTCCCTCAGGCATGCCGATGAACGCGACCGCGTCGGCCGCGGCGACCGCGATCTGCAGGGCCTGCGGGTCGGCCATGCCGATGTCTTCCGCGGCCGAGATGACCAGGCGCCGCGCGATGAAGCGGGGGTCCTCGCCCGCCTCGATCATGCGCGCGAGGTAGTGGATCGCGGCATCCGGATCCGACCCCCGCACCGACTTGATGAAGGCGCTGATGACGTCGTAGTGCTCGTCGCCCTGGCGGTCGTAGCGGAGCAGGGCGCGGTCGACGGCCTGGGCGATGTGGTCGGCGGTGATGACGGGGAGCTCGTCTCCCCCGCCGGTGAACGGACCGGGATCGTCGTCGTCGTCGGAGTCGTCTTCGTCCTCGGCGTCGCGGACGGCCGGTGCGGTCGCCCCCGCATCGTCGCCCGCGACAGAGGCCGCCGCCTCGAGGGCGGTGAGGGCGCGTCGGGCGTCGCCGGAGGCCAGGCGCACCAGGGCCGCCCGGGCGTCGTCGTCGAGCACCACGCGTCCGGCGAGGCCGCGGGGGTCGGCCACCGCGCGATCCACCAGGGCTCCGAGGTCGTCGTCGCCGAGGGGACGCAGGGTCAGCAGGAGCGAGCGCGAGAGCAGGGGCGAGATCACCGAGAACGACGGGTTCTCGGTGGTCGCGGCGATGAGCACGACCCAGCCGTTCTCGACGCCGGGCAGCAGCGCGTCTTGCTGGGCCTTGGTGAAGCGGTGGATCTCGTCGAGGAACAGGATCGTCGACTGCCCGTACAGATCGCGCTGGGTGAGGGCTTCTTGCATGACCTCGCGCACGTCTTTGACGCCCGCGGTGATCGCCGACAACTCCACGAAGCGTCGCCCCGACGATCGGGCGATGGCCTGGGCGAGCGTCGTCTTGCCGGTGCCGGGCGGGCCCCAGAGGATGACCGAGGCCGCCGACGCGGATGACGAGGAGTCGGTCGTCGCGAGTGTGACCAACGGCGATCCCGGTCGCAGCAAGTGCCCTTGGCCGGCGACCTCGTCGAGGCTGGTCGGCCGCATGCGCACGGCGAGCGGCGTCTGGCCCTGAAAGAGGGCGGAGGAAGGGGTCACCCCTCCAGGCTAACCGCGGCCTCCGACATCGAGCCCGGGCGGGCGGACCGCGACGGGCGCGGGCGGGAATGTCGCGCGGGCGCCGCTTTGTAGGATCGAAGGGCCCGTGACGGGCGAGAGGAGTCGATGGTGGCGACGCGCGGAAAAGACCGGCAGACGCGGGAGCAGCGCGAGCGCGCCCGCACCTACCAGGCGCGGCTCGAGCTGCACGAGCGACAGGGACGACGCCGTCGGCGCGACAACCTACTCGCCGTCGTGGTCGGTCTCGTCGTGATCGCCGGAGCCATCGGCGTGCAGACCGCGTACTTCGTGGCCGGGCCCGGTGCTCCCGCGCCCTCGCCGTCGACGCCCGCCACGCCCGCGTCGACGCCCGACACCTCCCCCTCCGCGCCTGCTCCCGCGGCGACGCCGACGCCCTGATCCTGTCTCGCGGGGGCCGCGCGTACTAGGCTCGGAGGGTCCTTCTCCCCCAGGCGGTTCTGCCGCGATGAGGTGCTACCCGTGACTTCCGTCCCCACCCCCGAGTCCTCCGACCCGCGCGACGCCGCGAACGACGTCGAGGTCGACACCACCCAGGCCGACAGCGCCGAGACGGCCGAGGCCGTCGAGGCTCCGGATGCCGCGGCCTCCGACGACCTGACGGCCCCGGTCTCCGCCGATGAGACGTCGGACGCTCCCGCCGAGGAATCCCCCGTCGAAGACGCGGCCGCGGCTGACGCCCCCGCCGCTGACGAGGCCTCCGTCGAGGATGCCTCTGCGGAGGACGCGCCCGCCGAGGGTGCTCCTGCGGACGAGGCTCCCGCCGCGGACGCCGTCGAGGACGCCCCCGCTGAGGACGCTGCCGCCGCTGAGGCTCCCGCCGAAGACGCCCCTGCCGAGGACGCGTCCGCGAACGATGAGGCCCCCGCCGCCCCGGCGGCCCCCGGCCCCCGCCCCGGTGCGCGCGTGCCCGGTCCCCCGCCCGGCAAGAAGGCCTCCACCTCGTCGACCGAGCCCTGGGGCCGCGTCGATGACGAAGGCACCGTGTCGGTCCGCGAGGGCGACGAGTGGCGCGTCGTCGGGCAGTACCCCGACGGCACCCCCGCCGAGGCCCTCGCCTACTTCCAACGCAAGTTCGCCGACCTCGCCGGCGAGGTCACGCTGCTCGAGACCCGTCACCGTCGCGGTGGCGCCTCGGCGTCCGACCTGCGCGCCGCGGCCAAGGCGCTGCACGGCAAGCTCGACGGTGCCGCAGCGGTCGGCGACCTCTCGGCTCTGATCACCCGCGTCGACGCCCTCACCTCCGAACTCGCCGAGGCGAGTGAGACCGAGGCCGTCGCCGCCAAGCAGGCCACCGAAGAGGCCGTGCGCGAGCGCACCGCGATCGTCGAAGAGGCCGAGGCCCTGGCCGCTCGCGACCCGCAGACGGTGCAGTGGAAGCAGATGACGGCCGACATGACCGCGTTGTTCGACCGGTGGCAGGCCCACCAGCAGAACGGTCCGCGCCTGTCGAAGTCGACCGCCCAGCAGCTATGGCGCCGCTTCCGCGACGCCCGCGCCACGGTCGACCGCCACCGCCGCGAGTTCTTCTCGTCGCTCGACGAGACCCACAAGGCCGCGCGCGAGGCGAAGACCCGCCTGGTGGAGCGTGCCGAGGCACTCGCCCCCCGTGGCGAAGACGGCATCGGCGCGTACCGCGATCTGCTCGACGCGTGGAAGGCCACCGGCCGCGCCGGCCGCAAGGTCGACGACGCCCTGTGGGCGCGCTTCAAGGCCGCCGGCGACGCGCTCTACGGCGCGCGCATCGAGCGCGAGTCGGCCGACGCCGAGGCGTCGAAGGAGAAGATCGAGCAGAAGCGCGTGCTGCTGCAGGAGGCCGCTCCGATCGTCGATGAGAAGAACATCGCCACGGCGCGCCAGAAGCTCACCGCGATCCAGCGTCAGTGGGACGAGATCGGTCGCATCTTCCCCCGCGACAAGGAGCGCGCCCTCGACGACGAGCTCCGCAACATCGAGCAGAGCGTGCGCACCCGCGAAGACGCCGACTGGAAGCGCAACGATCCCGAGCAGAAGGCGCGCGCCAACGACATGACGCGTCAGCTCACCGACGCCATCGACAAGCTCGAGGCCGAGCTCGCCGCCGCCGAGGCCAAGGGCGACAAGCGCGCCGTGGCCCAGACGCAGGAGGCCCTCGAGGCGCGCCGCACCTGGCTGCGCGCTCTCGGCGGCTGAACAGGCCGACCCACCGGGTTATCCACAGGCTGACGGACTTCCGTCACGGGGCGACACCGTTCCCGCCACACTGGCGGAATGGTGTCGCCCTTCCTGTTCTTCCCCGGTGAGCGTCTGTCGATCGCCGAGCTCACCGCTGCGTGCCTCGACGGCATCCTGGTCCCGCTCGGGGCGGGCTACATCCCCGCCGATGCCGTCGAGACGCCGTGGATGCGCGCGCGCAGCATCGCCCCGCTCGTGGGTGAGCGGTGGGCGGCGATCCGCCTGAGCGCGGCGTGGATCCACGGCGGGGTGCTGACCGAACCGTATCGACACCACGTGCAGCGCGTCGCGGCCACCCGCGCCCGCGCGCCGCACGACGCGCGCGTCGTGTCTCACGAGGTGCGCCTTGCGGCCGCCGACGTGCGGCAGGTGGCGGGGGTGTCGGTCACCGCACCCGTACGCACCCTCGTCGACCTCGCGCGCAGCGACGACGAGACCGAGCGTCATGCCGCTCGCATGTGGGCCGCCGATGATCCCGGAGCTCGGGATGACGCGGTCGAGTGGCTCGCGCGGCATCCGCGATTCCCTTTCGCCCGTCGCGCCGCCGACGTGCTCGCGCAGACGGCGGCGGGTTGGTCCGAGTCGCAGGCCACGAGCTGACGCGTCGGATCCCCCGGCCGCCGTGACGATCCACGATTGAATCGAGCGAGACGGCGCACGGGCAGACCGGCACGCGGCCTCGGTCGTGAGACGCCGGCCTTACGACGAGGTGACGCGGTACACGTCGTAGACGGCGTCGATGCGGCGCACGGCGTTGAGCACCCGGTCGAGGTGCACGGTGTCGCCCATCTCGAACACGAACTTGCTCAGGGCGAGGCGGTCGTTGGTGGTCGATACGGTCGCCGAGAGGATGTTGACGTGATGCTCGCTGAGCACGCGCGTGACGTCGCTCAGCAGACCCGAGCGGTCGAGGGCCTCGACTTGGATCTGCACGAGGAACACGCTCTTGGTCGTCGGCGCCCACTCGACCTCGATGAGACGGTCGGGTTCTTCCTTGAGCGAGCGCACGTTGGTGCAGTCGCCGCGGTGCACCGAGACTCCGCTGCCGCGCGTGACGAAGCCGACGATCTCGTCGCCGGGCACGGGCGTGCAGCACTTGGCGAGCTTGACGAGGATGTCGGGGGCTCCGCGCACGAGGACGCCGGAGTCTCCGCCGCGCGGGGCGCGGCTGCGCCCGACGGGGATGTCGATGGGACCGGTGTTGGTCTCTTCGGCGCTGACGAGCGCGGTGACCTTCTCGATGACCGACTGGGTCGAGACGTGGCCTTCTCCGACCGCGGCGTACAGGGCGGAGACGTCTTCGTAGTGGAACTGCCGCGCCACCTCGGTGAACGAGTCCTGGTTCATCAGGCGCTGCAGCGGCAGGTTCTGCCGGCGCATCGCGCGCGCGATGGAGTCCTTGCCCTGCTCGATGGCCTCTTCGCGACGCTCCTTGGTGAACCACCCGCGGATCTTGTTGCGCGCGCGGGTGCTCTTGACGAAGCCGAGCCAGTCCTGGCTGGGGCCGGCATCGGGGTTCTTCGAGGTGAAGACCTCGACGACGTCGCCGCTCTGCAGAGTCGACTCCAGCGGCACGAGGCGACCGTTGACCTTGGCGCCCATCGTGCGGTGGCCGATCTCGGTGTGCACGGCGTAGGCGAAGTCGACGGGGGTGGCGCCGGTGGGAAGACCCACGACGCGCCCCTTCGGCGTGAAGACGTAGACCTCTTTGGCGCCGATCTCGAAGCGCAGCGAGTCGAGGAACTCCCCCGGGTCGGCGGTCTCGGCCTGCCAGTCGGAGATGTGCGCGATCCACGCCATGTCAGCGTCGACGGCCTTCGCGTCGGTCTTGCCGCCGGCCATACGCTCTTTGTACTTCCAGTGCGCGGCCACGCCGAACTCGGCCTGCTGGTGCATCTCGTTCGTGCGGATCTGGATCTCGACCGTGCGTCCGCCCGGGCCGATCACCGTCGTGTGCAGCGACTGGTACAGGTTGAACTTGGGCGTGGCGATGTAGTCCTTGAACCGCCCGGGCAGCGGTGTCCACCGCGCGTGGATTGCGCCGAGCACCGCGTAGCAGTCCCGCACGGTCCCGACGAGGATGCGGATGCCAATGAGGTCGTAGATGTCATCGAACTCGCGGCCCCGCACGACCATCTTCTGGTACACCGAGTACAGCTGCTTCGGTCGACCCATGACGCGCCCGCGCACGCGGAGCTCGCGCAGGTCGGCGTCGACGGCGTCGATCACGTTCTGCACGTACTGCTCGCGCTGCGGGGTGCGCTGTTTGACGAGGCTCTCGATCTCGGCGTAGAGCTTGGGGTGCATGACCGCGAACGAGAGGTCTTCGAGCTCGCTCTTGATCGCCTGGATGCCGAGGCGGTGAGCCAGCGGGGCGTAGATCTCGAGCGTCTCAGTGGCCTTCTTGGCCGCCTTGTGGGGCGGCACGAAGCCCCAGGTGCGCGCGTTGTGCAGGCGGTCGGCGAGCTTGATCAGCAGCACGCGGATGTCTTTCGACATCGCCACGATCATCTTGCGGACGGTCTCGGCCTGCGCGCTGTCGCCGTATTTGACCTTGTCGAGCTTGGTGACGCCGTCGACGAGCATCGCCACCTCGTCGCCGAAGTCGGCGGCCAGCTCGTCGAGCGGGTAGTCGGTGTCTTCGACCGTGTCGTGCAGGAGGGCCGCGGCGATGGCCTTCGGTCCCAACCCCAGCTCGGCGAGGATCTGCGCGACGGCGAGCGGGTGCGTGATGTACGGCTCGCCGCTCTGACGCTTCTGTCCGTCGTGCGCCTTGTCGGCGACGGCGTAGGCACGCTCGATGATCGCGAGATCACCCTTGGGGTGATGCGTGCGCACCGTTCGCAGCAGCTTGTCGACGTCGTCGCGACGGGCGGCTCGCGAGAAGATGCGCGGCACGAGGCGTCGCAGCGAGGACGGCGGCGGCGCGGAGGATGCGGTCTCGGTCATCGCCACCCCTTCCTCACGGCCAGTCGATCAAGTCTACGCCCCGCGCGATGCCCCGGAGAGCGGCGGGGCCCCGGCCTCAGGCCGGGACGCCCGCCTTCTCGCGCGCGGCGACGACGCGGGCGTCGCGCTGGGCGATGGGCTTCTCCGACTCGCGCAGCAGCGCGTACATCGGCACGGCGACGAACAGGGTCGAGTAGGCCGCGACGATCGTGCCGACGAAAATCGACAGTGAGATGTCGCTCAGCGTGCGGGCACCGAGCGGAACACCGATGAAGAGGATCGCACCGACCGGGAGCACGGCCACGACCGTCGTGTTGATCGAGCGGATCAGCGTCTGGTTGGCGGCGAGGTTGACCGACTCCGCGAAGGTGCGGCCGGAGATCTCGCCGTCTTCCCTCGTGTTCTCGCGCACCTTGTCGAAGACGACGGTGGTGTCGTAGAGGGCGTAGGAGAGGATCGTGAGGAAGCCGATCACCGCCGCGGGCGAGATCTCGAACCCGAACACCGCGTACACGCCGATGGTGATGACGAGCACGTCGACCAGGCCGATGATCGCGGCGACCGACATCTTCCACGTGCGGAAGTACAGCGCGAGGATGAGGAAGGTCAGCGCGAGGAAGATCGCCAGACCCCACAGCGACTGACGCGTGACGTCGGCGCCCCAGGTGGGACCGATGAACGAGTCGGTCACCTCGGCGGAGGGCACGTCGTACGCGCTCGCGAGCGCGGCCGAGACGGCCTGCGTCTGGTCGCTGCCGAGCTGGTCGGTCTGCACGCGGACGGCCTGGTCGCTGATCGTGGTGACGCGCGTCTGCGCGCCCGGCACGACCGAGGTCACCGCGTTCGTCGCGAGCGACTGGTCGAAGCTCGCGGGGTTCGACACGGTGAACTGCGACCCACCCGTGAACTCGATCGAGAACTGCACGGGGCGGATGAAGGGCACGAGCGCCGCGCCGATGACGAGCACCGCCGCGATGATGAACCACAGGCGACGACGCTGCACGAACGGGAACGAGGTCTTCCCGGAGTAGAGGTCGTTTCCGAGCTGAGACATGGAGCGCATCAGTCGTCTCCCTCCTTCGTGGAGCGGCTATCGCCGCGGGACGCGGCAGCGAGCTCGGCCTGCTTGCGTTCGGCGATCGTCTGCCGACGTGCGGCCTCGCCCCGCGAGCGCTTGGAGCGACCGCTGTCGACGACCGGGGCGCGGAACTCCGCACGACCGCGGTAGACGGCCCCGAGCGCGTTGGGGTCCATCCCCGAGAGCGGGTGGCCCGAGCCGAAGAAGCGCGTTCGCGCCAGCAGCTGCATGACCGGGTGGGTGAACAGGATGAAGATCAGGATGTCGATCGCCGTGGTCAGGCCCAGGGTGAACGCGAAGCCCTTCACCGTGGCATCCGCGAGGATGTACAGCACGACGGCGGCGAGGATGTTGATCGACTTCGAGATGTAGATCGTGCGCTTGGCGCGACCCCATCCGTCTTCGACGGCCGCGGTGATCGACTTGCCGTCGCGCAACTCGTCGCGGATGCGTTCGAAGTACACGATGAACGAGTCGGCGGTGAAGCCGATCGTGACGATCAGACCCGCGACACCGGCGAGCGACAGGCGGAAGCCGGCGCGCCACGCGAGGATGCAGATCGCGGCGTAGGTCAACACCGCCATCACGGCGAGAGACGCGATGATCACCGTGCCCAGGGCCCGGTAGACGATCAGCGAATAGATCGCGACGAGGCCGAGGCCGATGAGGCCGGCGATCAGACCGACCTGCAGCTGCTGCGAACCGAGTGTCGCCGACACGGTGTCACTGCTGACGACGGTGAAGCTCAGCGGCAGGGCGCCGTACTTCAGCTGGTCGGCGAGGGCCTTCGACGACTCCTGCGTGAAGCTGCCCGTGATGCTGGGGCGGCCGTCGAGGATGATGCCGTTCATCGAGGGAGCCGACAGCACCTGACCGTCGAGCACGAACGCGAACTGGTTGAAGGGTGCCTGCTTGCCGTAAAGGCGCTGGCTGATCTCGCCGAACTTCTGGGTGCCCTGGTCGTTGAAGACGAGGTTGACGGCCCAGCGGCCGGTGTTCTGTTCCTGGCCGTTCGTGGCGTCGACGATGTCGTTTCCGTCGAGCTCGACGGGTCCGAGGATGTACTTCGTGCCGTCCTGGAGCCCGCACGTGATCATCGGCTGGTCTGCCGGGGCCTGCGCGGGGTTGCTCGGCGGGTTCGCGCAGTCGTACGAGAGGAACTGCGCCTGCAGAGCCGGGGTGATGTACGCCGGGTCGCTCGCGTCGGTCGGCGACGCGGTGGGCGTGGCCGGCAGGCTCGGGTCGGGCGTCGGGTACGGCGTGGAGTTGCCGTCGGCGCCGACGAACGTCGTGGCCGGCGAGCCCGTGAACAGCACGGGACGCAGCTGAAGCTGCGCGGCGCTCTGGATCCGCTGGCGGGTGGCCTCGTCGGCCTGGCCGGGGATCTGCACGACGATGTTCTGTCCGCCCTCGGTGGCCACGTCGGCCTCGCCGACGCCCGAGGCGTCGACGCGCTGGCGGATGATCGACACGGCCTGCTGCAGCTGATCGCTGTCGGGCGCGGCGCCGTCGGTGGTCTGGGCCTGCAGGATGATCTGCGTGCCGCCCTGGAGGTCGAGCGCGAGCTCGGGAGACCAGGAACTGGCGTTGAAGGTGTACACGCCGAGCGCGTTGATGCCGAACAGCACGCCGGTGATGGCGAGCAGTCCGGTCAACACGCGCCAGGCATGACGGACAGGAGTCGAGGGCGCCACGGAGTCGGCTTTCTGTGCGGCGGGCGAGTACGGCGGAAGAGCGGAGGTCAGGCCTGCGGGCGGTCCTTGTCGGTCTGCTCGGCCTCGGTGTGCTGACGGGCGGCGCGCTGGTCGTCGCTGATCGAGGTGATGTCGTGGTCGGCGACGCCCGCGATGTATTCGGCCTCGGACTCCTCGGCCTCGATGAACTCGTCTTCGGTGACGGCGCCCTGGGCGGCGTCGACGATGCGGAGCACGGCCTGGCTGTGCACCTTGATGACCACGCCGGGCGCGATCTCGACCAGCGCGGGCTTGTCGAGGTCTTCACCGTCGTACTCGACGATGGTGCCGTACAGGCCGCCCTGCAGCAGGACCTCGGCGCCGGCGACGGTCTCGCGGGCCTTCTTCTCCTGCTCGGCCTTCTGCTTCTGCATGCGGCGGCGCGAGCTCCAGAACATGAAGACCAGCAGGCCGATGAGCAGGATGATGAGGCCGTAATCGGAGAAGAACCGGGCGATATCCATCGAGGCGGTGCACCTTTCAAAGTCAGGCGCGCCGTGCGGCACTGCCTAGCGGGGGGTAGAGCGGGGGTCGGGGAATCCCCCGCCGAGTATAGGTCATGACCCCTGGCTGAACCGGAGCAGGCCGTCGGGGTGAGGGGCGCCCAGGTGGTCGTACGCCTCTGGGGTGGCGACGCGGCCGCGGGGGGTGCGGCCCATGAATCCGATGCGCACGAGGTAGGGCTCGACGACGGACTCGATCGTCTCGGGCTCTTCGCCGACGGCGACCGCGAGCGTGCTGAGTCCGACCGGTCCCCCGCGGAAGCGCCGCACGAGCGCGTCGAGCACGGCGCGGTCGAGGCGGTCGAGGCCGATGGAGTCGACGTCGTAGAGGTCGAGGGCGGCACCGACCGTGCGCACGTCGGCGTCGCCGTGTTCGGCGCCCGCGGACGGCCCGTGCACCACGAGGTAGTCGCGCACGCGGCGCAGCAGGCGGTTCGCGATGCGGGGGGTGCCGCGCGAGCGGCGCGCGATCTCGGAGCGCGCGGTGCCCGGCAGCCCGACGTCGAGCATCGACGCCGAACGCGTGACGACCTGCTCGAGCTCTTCGGGCTCGTAGTACTCGAGGTGGGCGGTGAAGCCGAAGCGGTCGCGCAGCGGGTTCGGCAGCAGGCCCGATCGGGTGGTGGCGCCGACGAGGGTGAAGGGGGCGAGGTCGAGGGGGATGCTGGTGGCACCCGCACCCTTGCCGACCATGATGTCGATGCGGAAGTCCTCCATCGCGAGGTACAGCATCTCTTCGGCCGAGCGCGCCATGCGGTGGATCTCGTCGATGAAGAGCACTTCACCCGGCGTGAGGGAGGACAGCAGGGCCGCGAGGTCGCCCGCGTGCTGGATCGCCGGTCCGCTCGACAGGCGAAGGGGGCGGCCGCTCTCGTGCGCGACGATCATGGCGAGCGTGGTCTTGCCGAGCCCGGGAGGGCCCGACAGCAGGATGTGGTCGGGCGAGCGCTGCTGGATGCGTGCGGCGTCGAGCAGCAGTTGCAACTGACCGCGCACCTTCTGCTGGCCGACGAACTCGGCGAGCGAGGTGGGGCGCAGCGCCCCCTCGATCGCGAGCTCGACCTCGTCGTCGGGGGTGCCGGCGTCGCGGACGTCAGCCACTCACGCTCTCCTTGCGGGCGGGGCCGAGCAGCGCGAGCGTCAGTCGCAGCAGCGCCTGCACCGACGCGCGGTCGGCGTCGGAGGCGTTCTCGGCGACGGATGCCACGGCCTCGGCCGCCGTGCGTTCGGTCCACCCGAGGCCGATGAGCGCCTGCGTCACCTGCAGGGGCACCTGTCCGTGCGCCGACACGGCCGCGGGGGCGGTGGCGGGAATCACGGCGAGCTTGCCCGCGAGCTGCACGACGATGAGCTTCGCGGTCTTGGGGCCGATGCCCGACACGCGGCGGAAGGGGGCGTCGTCGTCGTCGGCGACGGCCTGGGCGATCTGCGGAACGGTGAGCGACGACAGCACGCCGAGGGCCGACTTCGGTCCGACGCCGGTCACGCTGATCAGCTGCGTGAACACGGTCAGCTCTTCGCGGGTGTCGAAGCCGTAGAGCGACAGGGCGTCTTCGCGCACGATGAGGTTCGTGTGCAGGTGCACGTCATCGCCGACGTGGACGGTGCGGGCGAGTTGCGAGGTGACGGCGACGGAGAAACCGACGCCGCCCACCACGATCACGAGCGAGTCGTCGGCGACGTGGGCCGCCGTCCCGTGCAGCGAAGAGATCATGCTCCGAGCCTACGCATCGGTTCGTACATGTGTTCGAGCGACACGCGTCGGCGGTGTCCGTCGCTTCTCGGCGTCGCGCCAGGCGCGCTGCGCGGGGGTGAGCTCCGCGCCGCCGGGAGCTGCGGCTGCTCCCCCGCGCCACGCGTGGCAGAGCGCGATGGCCAGCGCGTCCGCGGCATCCGCCGGCTGGGGAAGAGAGTCGAGGCGCAGCACGCGCGCGACCATCGTCTGCACCTGCAGCTTGTCGGCCGAGCCGTAGCCGGTGATCGCGGCCTTGACCTCGCTGGGCGTGTGCGTGGCGGCGGTGAGACCGTGCTCGGCGGCGAGCAGCAGCGCGATGCCGCTGGCCTGGGCCGTGCCCATCACCGAATGGCGGTTGTTCTGTGCGAACACGCGCTCGACGGCGACGACGTGCGGCTGGTGGGCGAGAAGAACTTCGCGGATGCCGGCGGCGATGGCCGCGAGACGTTTCTCGATCGGATCGGTCGGTGCCGAACGCGCCACCCCGACGTGCACGAGGGTGGCCGTGCGGTTGGGAGCGACGTCGACGATGCCGATGCCGCAGCGCGTGAGGCCGGGGTCGATGCCGAGGACGCGCAGGGAAGATGCCACGACCCCCACGGTAGGCGCAGGGGTCGTGGTCGAGCTCAGGGCGCGCCCTTACTCGTCGTTCTCGAGCTCGGCCTGCACCTCGGGCGTCATGTCGAAGTTGGTGTAGACGTTCTGCACGTCGTCACTGTCTTCGAGCGCGTCGATGAGGCGGAACACCTTGCGGGCCGTGTCGGCGTCGACCTCGACCTTGAGCGAGGGCACGAACTCGACGTCGGCGGAGTCGTACTCGATGCCGGCGTCCTGCAGAGCAGAACGCACCGACACGAGGTCGCTCGCCTCGGTGATGACGCCGAAGCCCTCGCCGTGCGGCTCGACCTCTTCGGCGCCGGCCTCGAGGACCGCGAGCATGACGTCGTCTTCGGTGGTGCCCTCGGAGGGAACCACGATGACGCCCTTGCGGCTGAAGTTGTAGGCGACGCTGCCCGGGTCGGCGAGTGTTCCGCCGTTACGGCTGAGGGCGGTGCGCACCTCGGCCGCGGCGCGGTTCTTGTTGTCGGTCAGACATTCGATGAGGAACGCGACGCCGTTCGGGCCGTAGCCCTCGTACATGATAGAGGCGTATTCAACAGCCTCGCCGCCGATGCCCGCACCTCGCTTGATCGCGCGGTCGATGTTGTCTTTGGGGACCGAGGTCTTCTTGGCCTTGAGCACGGCGTCGAAGAGGGTGGGGTTGCCCTGGAGGTCGGCTCCACCGAGCTTCGCCGCGACCTCGATGTTCTTGATGAGCTTGGCCCACGACTTGGCGCGACGGGAGTCGATGACCGCCTTCTTGTGCTTGGTCGTGGCCCATTTGGAGTGTCCGGACATAGCTTCCAGTCTAGAGCGCGGGGGCGTGGATGCCGCGTCTGGCCGCGACGTGATCGAGGAAGCGGCGGTGGAAACGCGTCTCCCCCGTCGATTCGGGGTGAAACGCGGTCCCCAACAGGGCGCCCTGCTCGATCGCGACGACGCGTCCGTCGGCGAGGGTCGCCAGGGGCGCGGCATCCGGACCCCACTCCACCACCGCGGGCGCGCGGATGAAGACCGCGTGCACCGGTGGATGGCCCAGGACGGGCACCTCGAGCTCGGTCTCGAACGACGCGGTCTGGCTGCCGAAGACGTTGCGCGCCACGCGCGCGTCGATGCCGCCGAACGTCTGCTGGCCGGTGATCGCCCCGTCGATGCGGTCGGCGAGCAGGATGAGCCCCGCGCAGGTGCCGTACATCGGCATGCCGTCGGCGATCGCGGCGCGGATCGGGTCGAACAGGCCGAAGGCGCGCGCGAGCTTGTCGATCACGCTCGACTCGCCGCCGGGGAGCACGAGGCCCTCCACGGCGGCGAGCTCCTCGGGTCGACGCACGGGCTGCGCGTCGGCGCCGAGCCCGCGCAGCACGGCGAGGTGCTCGCGCACGTCGCCTTGCAGCGCGAGCACTCCGACGCGCGGGGTGTTACCAGCCACGCTCGGCCAGGCGGTGCGGGGCGGGGAGGTCGGCGACGTTGATGCCCACCATCGCCTCGCCGAGTCCGCGCGACGCCTCGGCCACGATCTTGGGGTCGTCGTGGAAGGTCGTCGCCTTCACGATGGCCGCTGCGCGCTGGGCGGGGTTGCCCGACTTGAAGATGCCGGAGCCGACGAACACGCCGTCGGCGCCGAGCTGCATCATCATCGCGGCGTCGGCCGGGGTGGCCACTCCCCCGGCGGTGAAGAGGACGACGGGCAGCTCGCCGGTCTCGGCGATCTCGGCGACGAGGTCGTAGGGCGCCTGCAGCTCCTTGGCCGCGACGTAGAGCTCGTCCTTCGTCTTGGCGCGCAGGGCGTTGATCTCGCCGCGGATCGTGCGGATGTGCTTGGTCGCCTCCGA
This sequence comes from Microbacterium sp. BH-3-3-3, assembly GCF_007679045.1. Taxonomy (GTDB): domain Bacteria; phylum Actinomycetota; class Actinomycetes; order Actinomycetales; family Microbacteriaceae; genus Microbacterium; species Microbacterium algihabitans. Next base: position 228,811 of record NZ_VEFS01000003.1, read on the forward strand.
GACATCGCCCGTGCCGGCCTCACCCTTGGAGCGGATCATCGCCGCGCCCTCGGTGATGCGGCGCAGGGCCTCGCCGAGGTTGGTCGCCCCGCAGACGAAGGGGACGGTGAAGTTCCACTTGTCGATGTGGTTGACGTAGTCGGCGGGCGAGAGCACCTCGGACTCGTCGATGTAGTCGACGCCGAGCTCCTGCAGGATCTGCGCCTCGACGAAGTGACCGATGCGGGCCTTCGCCATGACGGGGATCGACACCGTGGCGATGATGTCGTCGATGAGGTCGGGGTCGCTCATGCGCGCGACGCCGCCCTGGGCGCGGATGTCGGCGGGCACGCGCTCGAGCGCCATGACGGCGACGGCGCCGGCGTCTTCGGCGATGCGCGCCTGCTCGGCGGTGACGACGTCCATGATCACGCCGCCCTTGAGCATCTCGGCGAGACCGCGCTTGACGCGGGAGGTTCCGGTGTCGGTCATGTCCACTCCGTTCCGCGCCGATGCGGCGCGTGGTTCCGCGCTTCGGGGCGCGATTCTTTGGCTTAGGCCAAACCGTAGCATGGCTCAGGACATAGGCTGTTCGGGACTCAGGGGGGCTCATGAGCATCGACATCACCGGCCGATCGGCATCCGAGATCGCCGCCGATCTGCGCACGCGCATCGAACGCGCAGAGCTGACCCCGGGGACCCTGCTGCCGTCGGTGCGCGCCGTCGCGGCCGACCTCGGCGTCAACCGCAACACCGTCGTCGCGGCGTACCGGCAGCTCGCGCAGGCGGGCCTCGTCGAAGCGCGCGGTCGCGGCGGCACACGCGTCGCCGATCGCGCCGCCGTCGCCCAGGAGGGCTACGCGCCCGACACCGTGCTGCGCGACGTGGGGTCGGGCAACCCCGACCCGGCGCTCATCCCCGATCCGACCGCGGCCCTCGCCCGGTCGGCGCGCCCCGTGCTGTACGGCGAGCCGGTGATCGACCCGGGCCTGGAGGAATGGGCGCGCGACTGGATGGCGGACGGACTCCCCCACGACGACCTGCGTCTGACCGTCACGAGCGGCGCGAGCGACGCCATCGAACGCCTCCTCGCCCAAGCGCTGCAGCGCGACGACGCGGTGGCCTTGGAAGACCCGTGCTTCCTCTCCGCCCTGCACACGGTGCGCACCGGGGGGTATCGGGCGGTGCCCGTGCCGGTGGATGCCGAGGGCATGACGGTCGACGGACTCCGCGCCGCGCTCGAGGCCGGCGTCCGCGCCGTCATCTGCACGCCCCGCGCCCACAATCCGACCGGCGCGAGTCTCACGGCGGATCGCGCGACGGCCTTGCGCGCCGTGCTCGCGGAGCACCCGTACGTTCTCGTCATCGAAGACGATCACTTCTCGCTGCTGTCCCGCGCTCCCCTGCACTCGGTCATCGGCGCCTCGCAGCGTCGCTGGGCGCGCATCCGCTCGATGTCGAAGTTCCTCGGACCCGACACGTGCCTCGCCGTCACGGCATCCGATCCCGACACCGCCGACGGTCTCGGGCAGCGCCTGACGCCCGGAACCACGTGGGTCAGCCACATCCTCCAGCGCCTCACCCTCGCCCTCGTGACCGATCACGCGGTCCGCGAGGGCATCGAGAGCGCGGCCGTGCACTACGCCGCGCGCAACGCCGCGTTCTGCGCGCAGCTCACCGCACGCGGGTTGCCGGTCAGCCCGGGCGACGGCCTCAACCTCTGGGTGCCGCTGCCGGTGCCCGCGGCGGGAGTGCGCGAAGACCTCATGAGACGCGGATGGCTGGTGCGCGAGGGCGACCCCTTCTTCCTCGGCGACGGCGACCACGGCTCGTTCCTGCGCCTCACCGTGCACGACCTCGACGAGGCCTCGGCCACGACCCTCGCGGATGACCTGGCCGCCGCCGCGGGCGTGCTCCGCGGATCGGGACGAAGTGGGAGGATCGAGACATGAAGGTCCTCTCGATCCAGTCCGCCGTCGCGTACGGGCACGTCGGAAACTCCGCCGCCGTCTTCCCCCTGCAGCGCATCGGCGTCGAGGTGCTGCCGGTGTACACGGTGAACTTCTCGAACCACACCGGCTACGGAGCATGGCGCGGGCCGCTCATCGCGCCCGACGACGTCGCGGCCGTGATCCAGGGCATCGAAGAGCGCGGCGTTTTCCCCGAGATCGACGTGGTCCTCTCGGGCTACCAGGGCGGCGAGGGCATCGCCGACGTCATCATCGACGCCGTCGCGCGGGTGAAGAAGGCGAATCCGGATGCCGTGTACGCCTGCGACCCGGTCATGGGCAACGCCAAATCGGGATGCTTCGTGGCGCCTGCGATCCCGGTGCTGCTGCGCGAGCGCGTCGTCCCGGTCGCCGACATCCTGACCCCGAACCAGTTCGAGCTCGGCTTCCTCACCGACACCGAGCCCGGAAGCATCGACTCGACCCTCGAGTCGGCCGACATGCTGCGCGCCCGCGGCCCGCGCACGGTGCTCGTCACGAGCGTCGAGCGCCCCGACCGCGAGCCCGACACGATCGAGATGATGGTCGTCGACGACGCCGGGGCCTGGATCGTGCAGACCCCGCTGATTCCGATGAAGGCGAACGGCTCGGGAGACGTCACCGCGGCCCTGTTCACCGCGCACTACCGCCGCACCGGCGACGCCGCCGACGCACTCGCCCGCACGGCCTCGAGCGTGTTCGACCTGCTGTCGAACACCTACGAGTCGGGGTCGCGCGAACTGCGTCTCATCGAGTCGCAGGAGGCCTACGCCCACCCGCGCCTGCAGTTCGGCGTGCGCCAGGTGCGCTGAGCAGGGCCCCTGAGCGCAACCCAGGTCCCTGAGCCTGTCGAAGGGACCGGGAGCTCGCTGAGGTCTCGTGGGTCCGGTGGCTTCGACAGGCTCAGC
>NZ_VEFS01000003.1:231784-400191 GCF_007679045.1 Microbacterium sp. BH-3-3-3
CCACCTCGCGAACGCCAGGTCCCTGAGCCTGTCGAAGGGACCGGTCGCTTGCGTAGGTCTCGTGGGTCCGGTGGCTTGGACAGGCTCAGCCACCTCGCGAACGCCAGGTCCCTGAGCCTGTCGAAGGGACCGGTCGCTTGCGTAGGTCTCGTGGGTCCGGTGGCTTCGACAGGCTCAGCCACCTCGCGAAAGGCATGTGCCTGAGCCTGTCGAAGGGCCCGGTCGCTTGCGTAGGTTTCGTGGGTCCGGTGGCTTGGACAGGCTCAGCCGCCGCGCGAACGCCAGGTCCCTGAGTCTGTCGAAGGGACCGGTCGCTTGCGTAGGTCTCGTGGGTCCGGTGGCTTCGACAGGCTCAGCCACCTCGCGAAAGGCATGTGCCTGAGCCTGTCGAAGGGCCCGGTCGCTTGCGTAGGTTTCGTGGGTCCGGTGGCTTCGACAGGCTCAGCCACCTCGCGAAAGGCAGGTCCCTGAGTCTGTCGAAGGGACCGGGAGCTTGCGCAGGTCTCGTGGGTCCGGTGGCTTCGACAGGCTCAGCCACCTCGCGAAAGGCAGGTCCCTGAGCCTGTCGAAGGGACCGGGAGCTTGCGCAGGTCTCGTGGGTCCGGTGGCTTCGACAGGTTCAGCCACCTCGCGAAAGGCAGGTCCCTGAGCCTGTCGAAGGGACCGGGAGCTCGCGCAAGCTCAGCCACCTCGCGTCGCGCAGGGGGTCGTCAACCGCCGTACACGTCCTGATACGCCGCGACCCACATGTCGCCGTCGTCGGGGCACATGAACGTCGTGCCGAACACCATGACGCTCGCGATCGGCGCCTCCGCCTGCAGGCGCGCGTCGCCCTGCGCGTCGGCGGGCACCAGTTGGGCGAACAGGGGCGAGGTCGCCACGTGCGCCTGCAGGGTCGACGCGTCGACCTCGTGCCGGCTGAGGATCGCCGTCTCGCAGGCGTCGCCGGCGAGGGCGAGCGACAGGCTCTCGTCGGCCGCGGTCCACGACAGGCCCTGCTGCTCGACGTAGGCGCGCTGCTGGGCGATGAACTCCTGCTGCGCCGGCGTCACCGCCACCAGCGGGGACCCGTCCATCGGCAGCTGCTGCTCGCGGAAATACTCCTCGCGCTCCGCGAAGACGTCTTCGACGCCGTCGGGGGCGACGGTGCCGCTGTATTCCGGAACCGGCGTGCCCGAGTCCTCGGTCGCCGGAGACGCCTCCGCATCGGGTGGGAGCGGACTCGGCAGCGGGATGCACGCGGTCGTCACCCCGAGCACCGCGACGAGGGCGAGACCGAGGGCGAGGGGGCGGAGGCGAGCGTGCATGGCCCCACGGTAGCCAGACCGACGCCACCGCGAACCGGGCTTGTGGACAACCCTGTTCTAGGCGTTCCAGGCTTCGGAGACCGTGCGGCGCACATCGCCGAGCAACTGCGGCAGGGCCTTGGTCTTCGCGATGATGGGGAAGAAATTGGCATCCGACGCCCACCGGGGAACGATGTGCTGGTGCAGGTGCGCGTCGACGCCAGCCCCCGCGATCGCTCCCTGGTTCATGCCGAGGTTGAAGCCGTCGCAGTTCGACACTGCGCGCAGCACCCGCATACCGCGCTGCGTGAGGGCGCCGATCTCGGCGACCTCTTCATCGGTGGCCTGGTCGTAGGTCGCGATGTGACGGTACGGGCACACGAGCAGGTGGCCCGAGTTGTACGGGAACAGGTTGAGCAGCACGTACGCCGTCTTCCCGCGCGCCACGATCAGCCCGTCTTCATCGCTCTTGCCGGGAGCGGCGCAGAACGGACAGGTCTTCTCCATCGGCTCGCGCCCCGCCGAGATGTACGCCATGCGGTGCGGCGTCCACAGGCGCTGGAACTCGTCGGGCACGCCCGGAAGGGTCGCGGCGTCGACGAGCTCCGCATCGGTCGTGGGCGATCCGGAGCCGTCGACGGCCGGCATCGAGCCGGAGTCCGACGACGAGCCCGCCGCGACGGCATCCGGATCGCTCATCACGCCAGGTCCTCGGCGGTGTTGACCAGGGTGCGCTGGGCGATCGCGCCGGTGATGCGCGCGACGGCCTCGTCGACCGGGATGCCGTTGAGCTGCGTGCCGTCGCGGAAGCGGAACGAGACCGTGCCGTTGGAGCGGTCCTGCTCGCCGGCGATCAGCATGAGCGGCACCTTCTGCGTGGTGTGCGTGCGGATCTTCTTCTGCATGCGGTCGTCGCTGTGGTCGGCCTCGGCGCGGACGCCCTTGGTCTTGAGATCGGCGACGATGCCCTGCAGGTAGTCGCCGTACTCGGCGGCGACGGGCACGGCCACGACCTGCACCGGGGCGAGCCACACCGGGAACGCCCCGGCGTAGTGCTCGAGCAGGATCGCGAAGAAGCGCTCGACCGAGCCGAACAGGGCGCGGTGGATCATCACCGGGCGGTGCTTCTCGCCGTCGGGGCCGGTGTACTCGAGCTCGAAGCGCTCGGGCTGGTTGAAGTCGAGCTGGATGGTCGACATCTGCCAGGTGCGCCCGATCGCGTCGCGCGCCTGCACCGAGATCTTCGGGCCGTAGAACGCCGCCCCACCCGGGTCGGGCACGAGCTCGAGGCCCGAGGCCTCGGCGACCTCGCGCAGCGTCTCGGTCGCCTCGGCCCAGAGGGTGTCGTCGCCGATGAACTTCGGGTTGCCCTCCTCCTTGGTCGACAGCTCAAGGTAGAAGTCGTTCAGGCCGTAGTCGCGCAGCGTCTGCAGCACGAAGTCGAGGCTGTGCGTCAGCTCGCCCTTGACCTGGTCGGCCGTGACGTAGATGTGGGTGTCGTCCTGGGTCATGCCGCGCACGCGCGTGAGGCCCGAGAGGGTTCCGCTCTTCTCGTAGCGGTAGACCGATCCGAACTCGCTCAGGCGCAGCGGCAGCTCGCGGTAGCTGCGTCCGCGCGAGCGGAAGATCAGGTTGTGGAACGGGCAATTCATGGGCTTGAGGTAGTACTCCTGGCCCTCGCGCGAGACGTGGCCATCGGCATCCGTCACCTCGTCGAGCACCATCGGGGGGTACATCCCGTCGGCGTACCACTGCAGGTGGCCGCTCGTCATGAACAGGTCGCCCTTGGTGATGTGCGGGGTGTTGACGACCTCGTAGCCGCTGGCGAGCAGGCGCTCGCGCATGTAGCGCTCGATCTCGTAGCGCACGATGCCGCCCTTGGGGTGGAACACCGCGAGCCCCGGGCCGATCTCGTCGGGGAACGAGAACAGGTCGAGTTCCTTGCCGAGCTTGCGGTGGTCGCGCTTCGCCGCCTCTTCGAGCCGGTGCTGGTAGGCGCGCAGCTCGTCTTTCGTGGGCCACGCGGTGCCGTAGATGCGCTGCAGCTGGGGGTTCTTCTCGCTACCGCGCCAGTAGGCGCCGGCGATGCGGGTGAGGTCCCATCCGTTGCCGATGAGGCGCGTGCCGGGCACGTGGGGTCCGCGGCAGAGGTCTTTCCACGCGGTCTCGCCGTCGCGGGTGACGTTGTCGTAGATCGTCAGCTCGCCGGCCCCGACCTCGACGCTGGCACCCTCGGCGGCTTCGGCCGACCCGCCCTTGAGTCCGATGAGCTCGAGCTTGAACGGCTCGTCGGCGAGCTCGGCGCGGGCCTCGTCGTCGGTGACGACGCGACGCACGAAGCGCTGGTTCTCGCGGACGATGCGCTCCATCTCCTTCTTGATGACCTTGAGGTCTTCGGGAGTGAAGGGCTCGTCGACTTGGAAGTCGTAGTAGAAGCCGTCGGTGACGGGCGGGCCGATACCGAGGTTGGCCTGGGGCTTGACACGCTGCACGGCCTGCGCGAGCACATGCGCGGTCGAGTGGCGCAGGATCGAGAGGCCGTCGGCGCTGTCGATCGTGACCGGCTCCACCTGGTCGTCGGCCGTCACGGTCGTGGCCAGGTCTTTCAACTCCCCGTTCACGCGCAGAGCGACGACCGAACGGTCGGGGAAGAGGGCGAAGCCATCGGCGGGGAAATCAGTCACAGAACATCTCCTGAAGGGGTCGTTTCCAGGCTACCGGGCGGGCGTGGTCTCGACGGCACCGGACGTGCCTCATAGTGGAGCGGTGACTCTGGCCATCATCGGCGGCGTGCTGTGGATCCTCGGGATCATCGCGCTGCTCACCGGCGCCCTCCCCGCCGACGACGCGATCGCCGTCGCCGACCGCGTGTGGCCGATCCTGCTCTTCGTCGTCGCGGTGACGATCGTGGCCGAACTGGCGTCGAAGGCGGGACTGTTCGACGTGGTGGCCGCGCGTCTGGCGAAGCTCGCCCGCGGCCGCACGGCGCTGCTGTGGGTGCTGGTGGTGGCCCTCGCGACGGTGGCGACCGCGTTCCTCTCGCTCGACACCACGGCGGTGCTGCTGACGCCGGTCGTCGTGTCGATGGCGGTCGCCCGCAAGCTCGATCCCCTGCCGTTCGCCTTCGTCACCGTGGTGCTCGCCAACACCGCTTCTCTCGTGCTGCCGGTGTCGAACCTCACCAACCTGTTGGCGTCCGAGGCGCTCGGCGGCGGCCACGATCCTGTCGCGTTCCTCGCCCTGCTGGGTCCGTCGGCTCTCATCGCGATCGCGGTGTCGGTCGTCGTGCTCACGGTGGTGTTCCTGCGGCGTCTGCCGAAGACGTATCCGGATGCCGACTCCCCCCGCGTATCCGACACGCTCCTCTTGCGCGTCTCCGGCGTCGTCACCCTGGCTCTCCTCCCCCTGCTGGTGGTGGGGCTCGAACCGTGGATCCCCGCGGTGGGGGCCGCGGTCGTGCTCATCGCGGCCTTCGCCTGGCGCGCGCCGCGGGCTCTCGGCATCCGCCTCGTGCCCTGGTCTCTGCTGGTGTTCGCCGGTGGCCTGTTCCTGGCGGTCGGCGCGCTCGAGGCGCTCGGCATCGGCCAGGTCACCACGGTGCTGGCCGGCACCGGTGACGACCTCGTCTCGCTCTGGCAGCTCGCCGGGGTGGGGGCGCTCGTGGCGAACGGCATCAACAACCTGCCGGCCTACCTCGCGCTCGAGTCGGTCGCGGGTTCCCCTGTGCGCCTCGCGGCCCTGCTGATCGGCGTGAACGCGGGACCGATCGTGACCCCGTGGGCGTCGCTGGCGACGCTGTTGTGGCACGACCGGCTCGTCGCAGCGGGCGTCGAGGTGCGCTGGAGCCGCTTCGTGCTGCTCGGCGCCGTGATCGCCCCGCTCATCCTGCTGCTGGGCGTGCTGCCGCTGGTGCGGTGAGCGTCAGCCTTCGTAGGCGCGGGCCCAGGCCTTCGTCGGCTCGATGAACCACACCGCGAGCCCTTCCCGCATGCCGTACGGCTCTCCGGTGTAGAGCCGCGAGATGCGGTCGACGTACGCGAGGGCGTCGTCACCGTCGATGCGCTCCACCGCCGTGCCGCGGACGAACGCCATCGAGTACGGGTTGTCGGCGGCCACCACCGAGATCGCGACGCGCGGGTCACGGCGCAGGTTGCGGTCCTTCAGCGTGTCGACCTCGGTGAAGAGGACGAGCCGCTCCCCCTCGACGGCGACCCACAGCGGGATGGAGTGCGGCGATCCGTCCTTCATCAGCGTCGCGAGGTGGGCGACGACGTCGGTCTCGAAGTACGGCGCGACGGTGGTCCAGTTGGTCATTCCTTCTGCAACGTGCCGACCGCCGTCGGTCATTCCGCTCAGGCGCGAGCCGGCTCCGGCATCTGTTCGTTCGGAACCTCGCGGAACACCATCTCCTCGCGCCGGACGCTCTCGCGGGGCGCGGATTCGTCGGGCTCGGGCACGACGTACAGACCCCGACCGGAGTTGGCGTTGTAGGTCAGTGCGTGTAGCCACGCCGGGCTCAGCTGGGGAGAACGGCTGCCGTGGTACTTGAAGACGAGCGACACGTTGGGGTGGATGTACACGGTCGTGCGCCCGCCACCCGTGCTGATGTCGTCTTTCCACGAGAACGGAAAGCTCTCTCCGCGCCGCACCTTCGCCATGATCACGGCCTGCAGGTGAGCGAGAAGCCGGTCTTCGAAATCGACCTTGATGTTGCCGTCGTAGATGAACTTGCCCATGCTGGCCCCCAGACTGGTCTGCCCGGTCCGCGCGCGTCTCCGGCGAGAACTCGAACGCGACGGCCGGCTGACGACCCGTGGGCTCAGCCTCTCGCGCGACCACGAAGGCGGTCCAGCCCCTTGCGAGCGCCGCGCCCTCGGGATATCGGCGCGATCGCTCAGGCGGTGCGACTGACGCGCAGGATGACGCGGTCGCCGGGCTTGCGCTGCACCTTGCGCACGATCGCCTCGAAGCCGATGATCGCGCGGTACTGCCAGCCGTACTTGCGCTTCAGGGCGGAGTCGGCGCGGCGGTCGTCTTGCGCCGGTCCCGCGATGCGCGCGTGCGCCTCGACCGTGATGGCATCCGGCTCGACCTTGCCCATGCGGCTGCACGGACGCAGCACCACGCGCGAGTCGTTGCGCAGGCGCTTGACCTTGCCGGTCGTGCGCTCGCTGGTGACGACGAGCTCGTCGCCGTCGCGAGCGATCCACACGGGAACAGCGACGAGTTCGCCGTTGCGGCGGTACGTGCCGAAGGTGACGAAGTCGGATGCCGCGATCTCGCGCCAGAGGGTGTCGGGGACGGTCATGGTGTCACGCTAGCGATCCCGTCGTGTCGTCGGCGGGGCTTGCACGACGACGGTGGGAGTGTCCGGGCCGCTGGCCGATGCGCGCAGACTCTGTGGGAACGCTTCCATGACAAGGTTGTCTCTGCCTACGGTGGCGATCGTGGGGAACTATGACGTGCCGATGGTGGGGGGAGTGGTGGTGTCGTTTCAGACGCTCCGGTTCGGCCTGTCGAACGAGACGATGATGCTCCTGACCTCGGTGCACACCCCCGAGGGGCGGTCGGTGAGTCCGATCGAGCACGAACGGGTCGCGCAGTATCTGGAGAGCATCGGGGTGCTCTGAGCCGACGGCACGGACCCCGCGAACCTCAAGGCCAGCGCAAGGAACCCACAACGTCGGCTCAATTCACACGAATAGGTGTCCCCCATTCGGTGGACATGCTTTAGCGTCGTGTTGTTCCCGCCGCCAGGCACTCCGCAGCCCCCCTTACTGGCGGCGGGAACGGCCTCTTCCCGCTCCGTGTCAGTGGCCGTCGATGTGGACGCCCACGCCCGCGAGACTGCATCCCGCTGACGAGCCGGCTGCAGCCTGACGCAGGTTCGTCAGCGAGATGCAGTCTCGGCGTGGCGACGCCCCGCTTGCGCTTTCTGGTGCCGCGACCCATCGCGACGTGGTCGTGCCCGTCGGTGGTTGCTCGCAGGGCTCGCTTGCCCGCGAGACTGCATCTCGCTGACACTTCAGCTGCAGCCTGACGCGCGGTTGTCAGCGAGATGCAGTCTCGGCGTCGCCGAGGCGTCTGTGGTGGTACGGGCTGCGTCACGTGGCGGGCCGCATCCCGGGGGACCCTGTGGGGGTACGGGCTACTTCAGGCGGCGGGCCGCACGCCACGCTGCTGCGCACGCACGAAAAAACCCCCGGCGAACCGGGGGTTTTCGGTGGTGCGCGATACTGGGATCGAACCAGTGACCTCTTCCGTGTCAGGGAAGCGCGCTACCGCTGCGCCAATCGCGCCTATACAGGCTGTTCTGTTGTGAGTTGAGGTGGCGACGGGATTCGAACCCGTGTAAACGGCTTTGCAGGCCGGTGCCTAGCCGCTCGGCCACGCCACCGTGATGTGGTTCGACCCACGTGTCGTGATTCTCCGTCGGTTTCCCAGACGGAGATCCCTCCACTCGAGCGGATGACGAGACTCGAACTCGCGACCCCAACCTTGGCAAGGTTGTGCGCTACCAACTGCGCTACATCCGCATTTCGTTCCCGGGGCTTGCCCCGAGCACTCGTAAGACATTACCCGATCTGGGCGGCTGCGCAAAACGAGACGCGCCCCGCGCGTGTCATCTGCGGCGGCGGGCATCGTGGTCGAAAGCACCTCTCGGCATCCGGTACGATCGATGAGTCCCGTTCGGGATGCGGGCGATTGGCGCAGTTGGTAGCGCGCTTCCTTCACACGGAAGAGGTCATCAGTTCGAGTCTGGTATCGCCCACCGAAAAGGCCCCCGGTTCTCCGGGGGCCTTCGTCGTTTCCGTGGGGCGCGAGGCTCACTCGACCCTCGTCCACGCGGCATCCGGATGCTCTCGTCTCCAGTCCTGGCGCGGCCCGCTCTCGGTCGCTGCGTCGGTCAGCCAGATGGTGGAATCGGGCGCCCAGCCGGCGATGACGCTCGCGTAGTCGTCGTCGACCTCGATCGTTCCCGTCGCGCCGATGAGGTAGCCGAGGGTGGTCAGGTGCACGGCGTCCCACTCGCGGGCGATACGCCGCCAGTCGGGCTGAAGCCAGCGCCCGTCTCGTCCCGTCGTGCGATACCAGTCGTGCCGGTGCGAGGCCGTCACCTCGAGCGGATACCGCCGGCACAGGTCGGCCCAGTCGGCAGGTCCGTGGATCTCGAGCGTCCGCCCTTCACCGGCGACCGGGATGACCGTCGCGACCTCGTCACCGAAGGCGTCTTCGACGAGGTCGAGCGCGGCGGCGATACTCCCCCGGGTCGACAGCATCCAGACGGGCACCGACCACCACTCGCCCGAGAAACGCGCTGTCGGATCGGTCGGCCACTCCCGTCGTGCGCGCTCCTCAGCCGCGCGCAGGCCGGCGTCCCAGGTCTCGAGGGTGTCGGCCGCATCGAGGGCCACAGGGCCAGCGCCGTCGCGAAGATGCCACTGCACCGCCCACTGCTGGTCGGACCGCTCGAGACGCCACGACGGTCCGGCGTGGGCGAGCAGCTCGCGCGCGAGTGGCCGGAGGGCCTCGATGATGCGCGGTTCGGCGGCGAGCCGGTCGAGCGTGTCGGGCTCCTGCCAGTACCGCGCGACGTCGACCGTGACGCGCATGGCGGAGGCGAGGGCGTCGTCGTCGACCGGGGTTCCGGATGCCGAGGTGAGCGCCTGCGCGATGTCGCCCACGCTGGGGTCGGGGATCGGCGCGTGCTCCCCGTCGCCGATGGCGATGACCGTCGAGCGCTCATCGACGTGATGGAAGGCGTAGAAGCCGACGAGTTCGCTGACGTCGCGCACGCGACACGCATAGTCGAGGCAGAGCCGCCTCCCCCGAGGTCCCTCGATCAGCGGTTCGTTCACCCGCGGGTCCATCCGTAGCGTGCCCTCAGCGCTGCCGCGACGATGTCGAACCGCTTACGGTCGAGAGCGGCCGCCTCGCGCCGCATTCCCGAATCGTGCACGAGGTACACCTGCTCGATGTCGACCCACGACGGCCGCCGCTGCGGGTCCCACTCCCCCGTGCCGAGCGAGAGGTACTGCCGGTCGCCGTCGTGCGGCTTGCTCGTCAGTCGCACGGCGTACGAGCGGGTGGCATCCGCCCGCCCGATGACCAGCACGGGGCGGTCCTTGCCGCGACCGTCGCGCTCCTCGTACGGCACCCACGTCCAGACGATCTCGCCGCCGTCGGGCGCGTTGTCGCGCTCGGGGGCGTAGGTGAGGGTGAGACGCCGCGGCGGGTCGATCTCGACCGTCTGGGCCCCCTCTGGGGCCGTCGCCGGGGCGCTCGGGCGTCGTGACGGCGCCGACGGTCGCTCGGGAGCGGCCGTACGCGTCGGCTTCGACGACGAGAACAACCCCAGAACGGCCGACAGCAGACGAGACGTGGTTGACATACCGCCCACCCTAGACACGCGGAACGGGGCGCCACCGACGAATCGGCGACGCCCCGTTCAGGGGGTGATGCGGGTCAGGCGCGAGCGTCCGAGAGTACGTAGCCCTCTTCGCCGTGCACGACGGTGTCGATTCCGGCGATCTCGTCTTCGTTCTTCACGCGGAAGCCGATCGTCTTCTCGATTGCGAAACCGATGACGAACGCGAGCACGAAGGAGTAGACCAGAACGGCGATGGCCGCGATCGCCTGGACGATCAGCTGGTTGAACGAGCCGCTGTAGATCAGGCCGCTGGTGTTGGCGAAGATGCCCAGGTACAGCGTTCCGAGCAGACCACCGACGAGGTGGATGCCGACCACGTCGAGCGAGTCGTCGAAGCCGAGCTTGAACTTCAGCTCGATGGCCAGGGCGCAGACGGCACCGGCGAGCAGGCCGAGCACGATCGCCCAGAAGGGAGTCAGCGCGGCGCAGGCCGGGGTGATCGCGACGAGACCGGCGACGGCACCCGAGGCGGCACCGACCGAGGTGGGCTTGCCGTCCTTGATCTTCTCGACGATCAGCCACGCGAGCAGAGCGGCGGCGGGGGCGGCGATCGTGTTCACGAACGCGAGGGCCGCGGTGCCGTCGGCGGCGAGCTCCGAACCGGCATTGAAGCCGAACCAGCCGAACCACAGCAGGCCCGCGCCGAGGAGCACGAACGGCGGGTTGTGGGGAACGTGAGCGCCCTTCTGGAACCCGACGCGCTTGCCGAGCACCAGGGCGAGGGCGAGGGCGGCCGCACCGGCGTTGATGTGCACCGCGGTACCACCGGCGAAGTCGATCGCGCCGACGCCGAAGACGTCCTGCATGCCGTGCGTGATCCAGCCGCCGTAGGCGAAGGAGGCGTCGTCGGCGAGGCCGAAGTTGAAGACCCAGCTGGCGACCGGGAAGTAGACGACCGTGGCCCAGATACCGGCGAAGATCATCCACGCACCGAACTTGGCGCGGTCGGCGATGGCGCCCGAGACGAGCGCGACGGTGATGATGGCGAACGTGGCCTGGAAGGCGACGAAGGCGAGCGGCGGGTAGGCCGCACCCTCGGGCGTCTCGAGCACGCCGGCGAGGCTGAAGTTGGTCGGGTCGATCGCCCACGGGAACTGGGTCGTGCCCTCAGCGGTGGTCGGGAACGCGATCGAGTAGCCGTAGAGCACCCAGAGGACGCCCATGAGGCCCATCGCGCCGAAGCTCATCATCATCATGCTGATGACGCTCTTGGCCTTGACGAGGCCGCCGTAGAAGAACGCGAGTCCTGGCGTCATGAGCAGCACGAGTGCCGCTGCTATCAGGATGAATGCGGTGTTGCCTTGATCCATCTCGGAGGAAACCTCTCTGCGGGGACGCAGGTGTAGCGTCGGGTCCCCACAGTTTCGTCAGCCCCGGTTTCCGCGGGCGTTCGAGTCGTGTTTCGGGGGCGTTACAGCCCGGCCGCTCCGGTAAACATCGCGTTTCGCGTGGCCGCGAGCCGCTGATGAACGCCCTTTACGAATGCGTGAGCGCGACCAGACGCGACACCGCGCGCAGGTACTTCTTGCGGTATCCGCCGCCCAGCATCTCTTCGCTGAAGACGCTGCTGAGGGGTTCTCCGGTCGCGCGGATCGGAATCTGCGCGTCGTAGGCGCGGTCGACGAACGCGACCAGACGCAGGGCCGCCGACTGGTCGTGCAGCACCTTCACGTCGCGCAGGCCGATGACGTCCACTCCGTCGATGAGCCGGATGAAGCGCGACGGGTGCACGCGCGCGAGGTGGGTCACCAGATCGGTGAAGGAGTCGTCGGATGCCACTCCCCCCGCAGCCGCGGCGTCGAGCGCCTCGCGGTACGCCTCGTCGGAGAGCGTCTGGGCCTCTCCGTCGACGGCGCGCTGGCGGAAGTCGGTGCCGTCGATGCGGATGGTGCGGAAGCTGTCGGACATCGACTGGATCTCGCGCAGGAAGTCCTGCGCGGCGAACCGGCCCTCGCCCAAGGCGTTGGGCGGGGTGTTCGAGGTCGCCGCGAGGCGGGTTCCGGATGCCACGAGCTCGCCCAGCAGGCGCGTCATGACCATCGTGTCGCCCGGGTCGTCGAGCTCGAACTCGTCGATGCACAGCAGGTCGGAACCGCGGAACAGTTCGACCGCCTTGGCGTAGCCGAGCACGCCCACGAGCGCGGTGTACTCGATGAAGGAGCCGAAGTACTTCCGGCGGGCCGGCATCGCGTGGTAGATCGCGGCGAGCAGGTGGGTCTTTCCGACACCGAAGCCGCCGTCGAGGTAGACCCCCGGCTTCACGGGCGGTGTCTTCTCGGCGCGGCGGAAGAAGCCGCCCTTCCTCGCCGGAGCCGACTGCGCGCCGGCGAAGGTCTGCAGCAGTTCCTTCGCCTCCTGCTGCGACGGGTACGCGGCATCCGCCCGATACGACTCGAAGGTCGCGCCGTCGAACTGCGGGGGCGGAACCAGCGCGTTCACCATCTCGGCTCCCGACACCGCGGGCTCTCGATCGGTGAGGTGGATGAGGCCGGTCGTCGCGGGCGTAGAGGTCATGGCCGTCCTGTGTCGCAGTCTTACGAGGGGGTGCATGCCCCGACGCCGCGGATCTAGGGTCGAAGGTGCGGTGTCCACCCTATGCCGCCGCATCCGCCGCCTTGACCGAGGAGTTCTCCGTGACCGTCGAGTTCGACACCACGTCCCCCAAATTCGCCGACTACTCCGAGCCCGGCCGGCTCGTGACGGGCGACTGGCTGCAGGAGCGCCTCGGTCAGCCCGGCCTGGTCGTCGTCGAGTCCGACGAAGACGTGCTGCTGTACGAGACGGGTCACATCCCCGGCTCGGTCAAGGTCGACTGGCACACCGAGCTGAACGACCCCGTCGTGCGCGACTACGTCGACGGCGAGGGCTTCGCGAAGCTGCTCAGTCGCAAGGGCATCTCGCGCGACGACACCGTGGTGATCTACGGCGACAAGAACAACTGGTGGGCCGCCTACGCCCTGTGGGTGTTCTCGCTGTTCGGCCACGAAGACGTGCGCCTGCTCGACGGCGGCCGCGACCGTTGGATCGCCGAAGGTCGCCCGATCACGACCGACAAGACGGTCGTCGAGCCCACCGACTACCCCGTCGTCGAGCGCGACGACTCGGCGCTGCGCGCCTACAAGGACGACGTGCTCGCCCACCTCGGCAACCCGCTCATCGACGTGCGCTCGCCCGAGGAGTACTCCGGTGAGCGCACCACCGCCCCCGCCTACCCCGAAGAGGGCGCTCTGCGTGCGGGTCACATCCCGAGCGCGCAGAGCGTGCCGTGGGGCAAGGCCGTCGCCGAGGACGGCACGTTCAAGTCGCGTGCCGAGCTCGACGCCATCTACCGCGACGGCGCGGGGCTGGCCGACGGAGACAAGGTCGTGGCCTACTGCCGCATCGGCGAGCGGTCGAGCCACACGTGGTTCGTGCTGAAGCACCTGCTCGGCTTCGACGACGTGCGCAACTACGACGGGTCGTGGACCGAGTGGGGCAGCGCGGTGCGCGTGCCGATCGTCGCCGGGTCCGAGCCCGGCGAGGTCCCCTCCCGCTGATCCGGGATGCCGCGGGCGTGGGAGGATGACGGAGATGTCCGATACCGCCCTCCCCGCCCGCCTGGCCGAGATCCGCGACGACTTCCTCGAACTCGAGGAGCCCGACCGCCTCGAGCTGCTGTTGGAGTTCTCGCACGAGCTCCCCGAGGTGCCGGCCGAGTACGCCGACCACCCCGAGATGCGCGAGCGCGTCGTCGAGTGCCAGTCGCCGGTCTACATCATCGTGACCGTCGACGGCGACGAGCGGGTGGCGATGCACGCCACGGCTCCGGCCGAGGCGCCCACGACCCGCGGGTTCGCGAGCATTCTGTCGCAAGGGCTCACGGGACTGTCGGCCGACGAGGTGCTCGCGGTGCCCGACGACTTCCCGCAGAGCATCGGACTCACCCGCGCGGTGAGCCCCCTCCGCATCGCCGGGATGACCGGCATGCTCATGCGCGTCAAGCGCCAGGTGCGCGCCAAGCGCGAGGCCTGAGACCCGGCATCCGTCGTTCCGCGCTCAGTCGCGGGTGAGATCCTGCGCGCGCACCCAGTCGCGGATCGCCGTGGTCCAGCGCATCTCGTCGTAGTTCCACAGCTTCGTGTGCCGGGCGACGGTGAACGTCTCCATCGTCACGAGGTCGGGGCGAGCCGCCGCGAGGGCGTGCGAGGCGTCGGAGGGCACGAAGCCGTCGTCGTCGCTGTGCAGGATGAGCGTCGGATGCCGCAGCTCCGCGGCCCGTGCGACGCCGTCGAGGCGATCGAGCGGGATCGGTTCGCCGCTGCGCAGTACCGCGGCACCCCAGTTCGAGGCGATCGTCGACTGCGCCAGCGTGACCACGGGCAGCGGCAGGCGCATCATGCGGCCCTGGAAGCTGAGCACCGTGCGCCAGTCGACGACGGGCGACTCCAGCACGAGACCGGCGATCACATCGGCGTGCGGCGATTCCAGCGCCGCCTGGAGCGAGAGCGCGCCGCCCATCGACCAGCCCATGAGGATGACGCGCTTCGCGCCGTGGCGGCGGGCGTAGCCGATCGCCGCGTCGAGGTCGCGCCATTCGGTCGCCCCGAGCGCGTAGGTGCCCGACGCGCTGTGCGGGGCGTCGCCGTCGTTGCGGTACGACACCACGAGCGAGGTGATCCCGAGGTCGTGGAACACCGGCACCGCCCGCAGGGCCTCGGCGCGGGTGGTGCCGCGACCGTGCACCTGCACGACCCAGACGTCGGTGGCGGATGCCGCGGGGAACAGCCACGCGGGGCACGCGCCGACCGGGGTGTCGATGTCGACCTCTTCGACGGGGAGGTGCAGCTGCTCGGGCTTGTCGAAGTACCAGCCGCTGAACGCCGCCTCGGCCGCGAGGTCGCCGTCGGCGGGCACGTGGGTGAGGAGCTTGCGCGTGACGGTGGATTCGTCGCTGCCGACGATCGAGCCCAGGCGCAGGTAGTCGGCCGAGCCCACGGTGAACAGGCCGTAGCGGCCGGGCAGAGAGGTGTCGGGGGTGCGCGCGAGCGTGATCGTCTGGGCGGCGGCGTCGAGGCGCACGATGCGGGTGTCGGGGCGGCGTCCGGCGGGGCGCACAACCGTGCGCGCGACGCGGAGGGACACGGCGCCGAGAGCGGCGGCCGAGGCCGCCAGAGTGACGCTCAGAGCTGAGAGGGCGATGCCGAGGCCGGTGGTCGTGCGCCGCGATGCGCGGGAACCCGCGGCGCGCCTGGGAGCGTTCATCGTGGCCTCACTCTAGTCTGCTGCCGTGAGTGACCAGCGCCCGGCGGAGGCCGACAGCCCCTTCGCGCGAGCTGCAGCGGAGGTACGCGACACCTCGTTCCGCGACGATCTCGTGGTCCGAGAGATCCCCTCCCCGACGGGTCTGGCCCCGTTCTCGCTCGCCCTCGCCGGCGACGTTCGGCCCGAGGAGCACGCCACCGACTCGCCGTTCGGCACGGGCCGGTTCATCCTGCTGCACGACCCCGACGAGCCCGAGCCGTGGGGTGGGGCGTGGCGCATCGTCTGCTTCGCTCAGGCTCCTCTCGAGCCCGAGATCGGGATCGACCCGCTGCTGGCCGAGGTCGCCTGGTCGTGGCTGATCGACGCCCTCGACTCCCGCGGTGCCGACCGGCACTCCGAGTCGGGCACCGCCACCAAGACGCTCTCCACCGGCTTCGGGGCGCTGGCCGCCCAGGGTGAGGGATCGCAGATCGAACTTCGCGCGTCATGGTCGCCGCGCGGTCCCTTCCGCCCGCACCTCGAGGCGTGGGCGGAGCTCGTGTGCATGCTCGCCGGCCTCCCCCCGGGGTCGGAGGGCGTTGCCGTGTTCGGAGCCCGGAGGCCCACGCGTGGTTGAGTACAACGTCATCGAGGACGCCGAGCGCTTCCTCGCCGCCTGCGAGACCCTGGCGGGTGGCACCGGCCCGGTCGCCGTCGACGTCGAGCGCGCCTCGGGGTTCCGCTATTCGCAGCGCGCCTACCTCATTCAGGTCTTCCGCCGTGAGGCGGGGGTGTTCCTCTTCGACCCGTCGACGATCGAGGACTTCTCGCCCCTGCAGAACGCCATCGGCGACGTCGAGTGGGTGTTCCACGCGGCGAGCCAGGACCTTCCGTCGCTGCGCGAGCGGGGTCTCGAGCCGCCGCGCATCTTCGACACCGAGCTCGGCGCGCGCCTGCTCGGTCACGAGCGCGTGGGCCTCGGGGCGGTCGTCGAGCAGACGCTGGGAATCACGCTGGCCAAGGCCCACTCGGCCGCGGACTGGTCGACGCGCCCCCTGCCGGCATCGTGGCTCGAGTACGCCGCCCTCGACGTCGAGCACCTGATCGACGTGCGCGACGTGCTCGACGCCGAACTCATCGAGCAGGGCAAGACCGAGATCGCCCGCCAGGAGTTCCAGGCCGTGCTCGATCGCGAGCCCAAGCCGCCGCGCGACGACCCGTGGCGCCGCCTCAGCGGTCTGCACAGCGTGCGCGGTCGCCGGTCGCTCGCCGTCGCCCGTTCGCTCTGGCAGGCGCGCGAGGACTACGCCCGTGAGCAGGACGTCGCCCCCGGACGCCTCGTGCCCGACCGCGCTCTGGTCGCCGTCGTGATGGCCGACCCCGCCACCAAGCAGGCCCTCGCCGGCGTCAAGGAATTCAACGGCCGGGCGAGCCGCACGCAGCTGGACCGGTGGTGGAACGCCATCGTCGCCGGTCGCGAGGCCACCGATCTGCCGCCCGACCGCGTGCCCAGCGACACGCTCCCCCCGCCCCGCGCGTGGGTCGATCGCAACCCCGACGCCGATCAGCGGTTGAAGGCGGCGCGACCGGCGGTGGAGGCGCGGGCGGAAGAGCTCCGGATGCCGACTGAGAACCTGCTCACCCCCGAGACGCTGCGCCGCGTGGCGTGGGCGCCGCCCGCGGAGATGACGGTCGAGGCCGTCGGCGCGGCTCTCGCCGAGCTCGGTGCCCGCCCGTGGCAGATTGAGCAGACCGCACAGGTGATCGTCGATAGCTTTGTAGATTCCGTCAACGAGGTCGACGAGCCGTCCGGCACGGATTCGTAGGTTCGGACAACCGATTCCTCTCCCCTGATCGGTCTTCCTAGGCTGGGGTCATCCCAAACTATGGAGGCAGAGTGGCCGAGATGACGGACGTCTTCTTCGTCGACGGAATGCGCACCCCCTTCGGGCGCGCCGGCGAAAAAGGCATGTACTGGAACACCCGCGCCGACGACCTCGTGGTCAAGGCGATCATCGGGTTGATGGAGCGCAACGGCGACGTTCCCAAGGACCGGATCGACGACGTGGCGATCGCCGCGACCTCGCAGACCGGTGACCAGGGACTGACCCTCGGACGCACGGCGGCGATCCTCGCGGGTCTGCCGATGACCGTGCCGGGCCTGGCGATCGAGCGCATGTGCGCCGGCGCCATGACGAGCGTCACCACGATGGGCGCCTCGATCGGCGTCGGCATGTACGACCTCGCCCTCGCCGGCGGCGTCGAGCACATGGGCCGCCACCCCATCGGCGGCAACGTCGACCCGAACCCGCGCTTCGTGGCCGAGAAGCTCGTCGACCCGGGTGCGCTGAACATGGGCGTCACCGCCGAGCGCATCCACGACCGCTTCCCGCACCTCACGAAAGAGCGCGCCGATCGCTTCGGCGCCGCCAGCCAGCACAAGGTGCAGGCCGCCTACGAGGCGGGCAAGATCCAGCCCGACCTGGTCTCGGTCGCCGTCAAGGACGCCGAGGGCGCCTGGGGCCTCGCCACGGAGGACGAGGGTCGTCGACCCGAGACCACCGTCGAGGGCCTCGCGACGCTCAAGACGCCGTTCCGCCCGCACGGGCGGGTCACAGCAGGTACGTCGTCGCCGCTCACCGACGGCGCGACCATCAGCCTGCTTGCGGGCGCCGGCGCCGTGAAGGAGTTCGGCCTCGCGCCCAAGATGCGCATGGTCTCGTTCGCGTTCGCGGGCGTCGAGCCCGAGATCATGGGCATCGGACCGATCCCCTCGACCGAGAAGGCCCTCAAGAAGGCCGGGCTCACGATCGACGACATCGGCCTGTTCGAGCTCAACGAGGCCTTCGCCATCCAGGTGATCTCGCTGCTCGATCACTTCGGCATCGCCGACGACGACCCGCGCGTGAACCCGTGGGGCGGTGCCATCGCCCTGGGCCACCCGCTCGCGGCATCCGGAGTGCGTCTCATGATCCAGCTGGCCGCGCAGTTCGCCGAGCGTCCCGACGTGCGCTACGGCCTCACCGCCATGTGCGTGGGCCTGGGACAGGGCGGCTCGGTCATCTGGGAGAACCCGTTCTTCGACGGAAAGAAGAAGCGCAAGTGACCGACTACACCTCGATCGACTTCACGCCCCTCGACGCCCTCACCGGCGACGAGGTGGTGACCCACTCCCCCGTCCGCGACGTGCGGCTCCCCTCGGGCAACGTGCTGGCGCTGATCACGCTCGACAACGGTCGCGACCACACCCGGCCCAACACGCTGGGACCCGCGACCCTCGCCGAGCTCGGGCAGACGCTCGAGACGCTGAAGGAGCGTGCCGACAAGGGCGAGATCCACGCGGTCGCGATCACGGGCAAGCAGTACATCCTCGCGGCAGGCGCTGACCTGTCCGACGTGGCGAAGCTGCCCTCGAAAGACGTCGCCCGTCTCATCGCGCAGCGCGGTCACCAGGTGATCGGCTCGCTGTCGGAGCTCGGCGTGCCCTCGTTCGCGTTCGTGAACGGCCTCGCCCTCGGCGGCGGTCTCGAGATCGCATTGAACTCGACCTACCGCACGGTCGACTCGTCGGCCGCGGCGGTCGCGCTGCCCGAGGTGTTCCTCGGCATCATCCCCGGCTGGGGCGGCGCCTACCTGCTGCCGAACCTCATCGGCATCGAGAACGCGCTCGAGGTCGTCATCTCGAACCCGCTCAAGCAGAACCGCATGCTCAAGCCCCAGCAGGCGTTCGATCTCGGGATCATGGATGCCATCTTCCCGGCGGCCTCCTACCTCGAGGACTCGCTGCGGTGGGCCGACGGCGTGCTCACCGGGCGAGTCCGGGTGGAGCGCAAGAACGAGCCCGGCAAGCTCGAGCGCCTGACGAAGTGGCCCATCGCGATCAAGATGGCCCGCGGCATGCTCGAGTCGAAGATCGGCACCGTGCCCCGCTCCCCCTACGTCGCGCTCGACCTGCTCGACAAGGCGAGGAGCGGCACCAAGGCCGAGGGTTTCGCGCGCGAAGACGAGGCGCTGGCCGAGCTCATCACGGGCGACCAGTTCGCGGCATCCATGTACGCCTTCGATCTCGTCCAGAAGCGCGCCAAGCGTCCCGTCGGAGCCCCCGACAAGGCGCTCGCCAAGAAGGTCACCAAGGTCGGCGTCATCGGCGCCGGCCTCATGGCCTCGCAGTTCGCGCTGCTGTTCGTGCGCAAGCTGCGGGTGCCCGTGATCATCACCGACCTCGATCAGGGGCGGGTCGACAAGGGCGTGGCATCCATTCGAGACGAGATCGGCAAGCTCGAGGCCAAGGGCCGCCTGGACGGCGACACGGCCAACCAGCTGCGCGCCCTCGTGCACGGCACGACCGACCGGTCGGAGTTCGCCGACTGCGACTTCGTCATCGAGGCCGTCTTCGAAGAGGTGGGTGTCAAGCAGGAGGTCTTCTCGGCCATCGAGAAGATCGTCGCCGACGACGCGATCCTCGCCACGAACACCTCGTCGCTCTCGGTCGCCGAGATCGGCTCGGTGCTGCAGAACCCGGAGCGCCTGGTCGGCTTCCACTTCTTCAACCCGGTCGCGGTCATGCCGCTCATCGAGGTCGTGAAGACGGATGCCACATCCGACGCCGCTCTCTCGACCGCGTTCGTCGTGGCGAAGGGACTCGGGAAGAACGCCGTGCTCACGGCGGACGCGCCCGGGTTCGTCGTGAACCGCCTGCTCGCCAAGGTCATGGGAGAGGCCGCTCGCGCGGTCTACGAGGGAACACCGATCACGGTGGTGGAGAAGGCGTTCGCGCCCCTCGGTCTGCCGATGGGGCCGTTCCAGCTCATCGACCTGGTCGGCTGGAAGGTCGCCGCCCACGTGCAGGACACGATGGCGCACGCGTTCCCCGACCGGTTCTTCTCGTCGGAGAACTTCCACGAGCTCGCGGCCCTGCCCGAGGTCGTCGAGAAGGACAAAGGTGGTCGGGTGACCGGCTGGACCAAGGCCGCGCAGAAGGTGCTCGTGACCGGCAAGACGCCCGTCGCGCCCGAGACGATCCTCGCCCGCGTGCAGGACGGCCTCGCCCAGGAGATCAAGATCATGCTGGACGAGGGCGTTGTCCCCGAGGTGCAGGACATCGACCTGTGCCTCATCCTCGGCGCCGGCTGGCCCTTCATCGACGGTGGGGCCTCGCCCTACCTCGACCGCGAGGGGGCGTCGGAGCGCGCCTTCGGCGACACGTTCCACCACCCGCCCATCCGCGGCATCGGGGCCTGACCCCGGAGACGACAGCGGCGTCGTCCCCGATGGGGCGGCGCCGCTGTCGGTCGTGCGGGCGGTGCGCCGTCACCAGAACAGGCGGCGCGACGAGAACAGGGCGTTTGCGGCCGTTTCGTCCTGTTCTCTGTGCATCGCCCTGTTCTCGTGACGCCGTGATGTGGGGCCGAGACGTGAAACAGGCCGGGATGATGGCATCCCGGCCTGTTCCGCGTCGATCGAGCGCTTACGGGCGCGACTTCTCCCACTGCTCGATCGTGGGGATCGAGCCGGTCGGCGTCTGCCGCGCCATGGGGATGCGCGTGCCGAGCACCTGGGCGACCACGTCGTGCGCGATCTTCGCCGCCGTCAGGCCGGCGTCGTCGAGGATCTGCTCGCGCGTCGCGTGGTCGATGAATTCGTCGGGGATGCCGAGCTCGTCGACGGCCGTGTCGACGCCCGCCTCGCGCAGCACCTGCCGCACGCGGGTGCCGACGCCGCCGACGCGGATGCCGTCTTCGATCGTGATCACCAGTCGATGCTCGCGCGCCAGCTCGACGATCGAGGGCTGCACCGGGATCGCCCAGCGCGGGTCGATGACCGTCGCGCCGATGCCCTGCGCCTTGAGACGCTCCGCGACCTCGAGGGCGAGGTGCACCATCGGACCGATGCCGACCAGCAGCACGTCTTCGCTCGAGCCGCGGCTCAGCACATCGACGCCGTCGTGAAGTCGCTCGATCGCCTCGACGTCGTCGTTGACCTTGCCCTTGGGATAGCGCACCACGGTGGGCGCGTCTTCGACCGCGGTCGCCTCACGGAATACTTCTCGCAGGCGCGCGGCGTCGCGCGGGGCGGCGATGCGGATGCCGGGGACCAGCTGCAGCATCGCGAGGTCCCAGATGCCGTGATGGCTCGGGCCGTCGGGGCCGGTGACCCCGGCGCGATCGAGCACGAACGTGACGCCGGCCTTGTGCAGGGCGACGTCCATCATGACCTGGTCGAACGCCCGGTTCATGAACGTCGCGTAGATCGCGACGACGGGGTGCAGACCGCCGAAGGCGAGACCGGCGGCGGATGCCACGGCGTGCTGCTCCGCGATGCCGACGTCGTACACCCGTTCGGGGAATCTCTCGGCGAAGTGCTGAAGACCCGTGGGGCGGAGCATGGCCGCGGTCATCGCGATGATGTCCTGGCGCTCGGCGCCGACCTTCAAGAGCTCCTCGGCGAAGACGTCGGTCCACTGCAGACCGCCGCCCGAGCCCAGTGCCTCGCCCGTGATCGGGTCGATCTTGCCCACCGCGTGGAACTGGTCGGCCTCGTCGCTCATCGCCGGGGCGTAACCGCTGCCCTTGTCGGTGATGGCGTGCACGATGACCGGAGCACCGTACGACTTCGCCAGCTCGAGGGTCTCGATGAGCGACTCGAAGTCGTGGCCGTCGATGGGGCCGAGGTACTTGATGTCGAGGTTGCTGTACAGCGCCTCGTTGTTGGTGAAGCGCGACAAGAAGCCGTGTGTGCCACCGCGGACGCCGCGATAGACGGCACGTGCCGCGGGGCCCAGGCGACGGAAGAGCGTGTCGGAGCCGCGGTGCAGCGTGCGGTAGGCGTCGTTCGTGCGCACGCGGTTGAGGTACCGCGCCATGCCCCCGATGGTCGGGGCGTAAGAGCGACCGTTGTCGTTGACGACGATGACGAGGTTGCGATCGTTGTCGTCACTGATGTTGTTCAGCGCTTCCCAGGTCATGCCGCCCGTGAGGGCGCCGTCACCGACGACGGCGACGACATGACGATCGCGGCGACCGGTGCGGCTGAAGGCCCGCGAGACGCCGTCGGCCCAGCTGAGGGAGCTGGAGGCGTGCGACGACTCCACGACGTCGTGCTCGCTCTCGGAGCGCTGCGGGTAGCCGGCGAGGCCGCCGCGCGAGCGCAGCAGCGAGAAGTCCTGGCGACCGGTGAGCATCTTGTGCACGTACGACTGGTGTCCCGTGTCGAAGATGATCGGGTCGGAGGGCGAGTCGAAGACCTTGTGCAAGGCGATCGTCAGCTCGACGACGCCCAGGTTCGGACCGAGGTGCCCGCCGGTGCGGGCGACGTTCTCGACGAGGAAGGACCGGACCTCGGCGGCCAGCTGACGCAGCTGGTCGGGGTTCAGCGCGTCGAGGTCGCGCGGTCCATGGATACCGGGTAGGAGAGCCATACGACTCCTCTCGTGCGGTGCGCGCGGGGGCGCGCGTACGGGTCGATTCTAGTCTCCGGGGGTGCTGCGGGCCCGGCAACGGCTTGCGTTCGGCCGCCGTGTACTCTCTGCGCGAACGACGGTGCCCCGGGAGCTCGAGGCTCCCGGGGCACCGTCGTTCGTGGGTCAGACCAGCGAACGCAGCACGTACTGCAGGATGCCGCCGTTGCGGTAGTAGTCGGCCTCACCGGGGGTGTCGATGCGGACCACGGCGTCGAATGTGATGGTCTGCTTGCCCTCGGGCGAGAACTCGCTCGGCTCGGCGGTGACCTTCACGGTCTTCGGGGTGACGCCCTCGTTGAGCTGCTCGAGCCCCTCGATCGAGATGATCTCGGTGCCGTCGAGGCCCAGCGACTTCCAGCTCTCGCCGGCGGGGAACTGCAGCGGGACGACGCCCATGCCGATGAGGTTCGAGCGGTGGATGCGCTCGAAGCTCTCGGTGATGACCGCCTTCACGCCGAGGAGCTTGGTGCCCTTGGCCGCCCAGTCGCGCGACGAGCCGGAGCCGTACTCCTTGCCGCCGAAGATGACCAGCGGGGTCTCCTGCGCCTGGTAGTTCTGGCTCGCGTCGTAGATGTACGTCTGCGGGCCGCCCTCCTGCGTGAAGTCGCGGGTCCAGCTGCCCTCGATGACCTGACCGTCGTTGACGGCGGCGACCATCTCGTTCTTCAGGCGGATGTTGGCGAAGGTGCCGCGGATCATGACTTCGTGGTTTCCACGACGCGAGCCGTAGGAGTTGAAGTCCTTCTGCGCGACGCCGTGCTCCATCAGGTACTGCGCGGCGGGGGTGCCCGCCTTGATGTTGCCGGCCGGGCTGATGTGGTCGGTGGTGACCGAGTCGCCCAGGGTCGCCATGACGCGCGCGCCGGTGATGTCGCGCACCGGGTCGGGCTGCATGGTCATGCCCTCGAAGTACGGAGCCTTGCGGACGTACGTGGAGTCGGCATCCCACTCGAAGATCGGGCCGGTCGGGGTGGGCAGGTTCTTCCAGCGCTCGTCGCCCTCGAAGACCGTGGCGTACTGCTGGATGAACTGCTCGCGCGAGATCGACGCGTCGATGATCGTCTGCACCTGGTCGGGAGCGGGCCAGATGTCCTTCAGGAAGACGTCGTCGCCGTTCTGGTCCTTGCCCAGGGCGTCGGTCTCGAAGTCGAAGTTCATCGAGCCGGCGAGGGCGTACGCGACCACGAGGGGCGGCGAGGCCAGGTAGTTCATCTTCACGTCGGGGCTGATGCGGCCCTCGAAGTTGCGGTTGCCTGAGAGGACGGCCGTGACGGCGAGGTCGTTCTCGTTGACGGCCTCGGAGACCTCTTCGATGAGGGGTCCCGAGTTGCCGATGCAGATCGTGCAGCCGTAGCCGACGGTGTAGAAGTCGAGGCCCTCGAGCGCCTTGTCGAGGCCGGACTTCTCGTAGTAGTCGGTGACGACCTTCGAGCCCGGTCCGAGCGTCGTCTTGACCCACGGCTTGCGCTTGAGGCCCTTGTCGACGGCGTTCTTGGCGAGCAGGCCCGCCGCGATCATGACCGAGGGGTTCGAGGTGTTCGTGCACGAGGTGATCGCCGCGAGCGTGACAGCACCGTTGTCGAGCAGGTACGACTGTCCGTCGGGCGTGGTGACCTTGACGGGCTTCGAGGCGTTGACGGGGTGGCCCGACGAGATGAGCACGTCGCTGTCGGTGACGTCTTCGTGCTCTTCGCCCGGGACCGAACCCGGGTCGGATGCCGGGAACGTGCCGTCGACCTCGAGATCGACGATCGAGTCGGAGATCGAGGTGTCGGCGTAGTTGAGGATGTCCTTCTCGAACTGCGACTTGGCCTCGGACAGCAGGATGCGGTCCTGGGGGCGCTTCGGGCCGGCGATCGAGGGGACGACCGTCGACAGGTCGAGCTCCATGAATTCGCTGAAGGCCAGCTCGCGGTCGGGGTCGTGCCAGAGCTTCTGCTCCTTGGCGTACGCCTCGACGAGCGCGATGGTCTGCTCGTCGCGGCCGGTCAGGCGCAGGTAGTCGATCGTGACGTCGTCGATGGGGAACATCGCGGCGGTCGAACCGAACTCGGGGCTCATGTTGCCGATGGTGGCGCGGTTGGCCAGCGGCACCGAGGCGACGCCCTCGCCGTAGAACTCGACGAACTTGCCGACCACGCCGTGCTTGCGGAGCATGTCGGTGATGGTGAGCACGACGTCGGTCGCGGTCACACCGGCGGGGATCTCGCCGCTGAGCTTGAAGCCGACGACGCGCGGGATGAGCATCGACACGGGCTGGCCGAGCATGGCCGCCTCGGCCTCGATGCCGCCGACGCCCCAACCGAGCACGCCCAGGCCGTTGACCATCGTGGTGTGCGAGTCGGTGCCGACGCAGGTGTCGGGGTACGCGCGGAGGACCTCTTCACCGGTTGCTGAGCTTGTCGAAGCACGGTCGTAGACGACCTTGGCCAGGTGCTCGATGTTGACCTGGTGCACGATGCCGGTTCCCGGGGGAACGACCTTGAAGTCGTCGAACGCCGTCTGGCCCCAGCGCAGGAACTGGTACCGCTCGCCGTTGCGCTCGTACTCGATCTCGACGTTGCGCTCGAGGGCGTTCTCGCTGCCGAACAGGTCGGCGATGACCGAGTGGTCGATGACCATCTCGGCGGGCGAGAGCGGGTTGATCTTGTTCGGGTCGCCGCCGAGGGCGGTGACGGCCTCGCGCATGGTGGCGAGGTCGACGATGCAGGGCACACCGGTGAAGTCCTGCATGACCACGCGGGCGGGCGTGAACTGGATCTCGGTGTCGGGCTCGGCCGTGGGGTCCCACGAGCCGAGCGCCTGGATCTGCTCCTTGGTGACGTTGGCACCGTCTTCGGTGCGGAGCAGGTTCTCGAGCAGCACCTTCAGGCTGAAGGGGAGCTTCTCGTAACCGGCGACCGTGTCGACCCGGAAGATCTCGTAGTCGGTGCTGCCGACCGTCAGGGTGCTCTTTGCACCGAAGCTGTCAACCGTGGACACGATCGTCTCCTTCGTCGGCGAATGCGCAGGCTTCAGGCCCGCATTTCTCCATCTTCCCCGTGCCGCTCGGTCGAAACCAGGAAGGTCGACCTAACCGCGCAGGGCGTCGGATTTATCTTGATGTCAAGATATTATCAGGACTCGCGCCTGGGGTGCAGAGCACGCGCCACGAGCCACGTCACGGCGAGCATCGGCGCGAACAACGGCAGGCCCATGACGATCTTCAGAGTGCCGAGCGCGGTCACGTCTCCCGCGAAATACAGCGGGAGCTGAACGGCCAGGCGCGCCGCGAAGAGCGCGGCCCAGGCGATCGACAGCCACGTGTAGGCGCGGCGCTTGCGCTTGTCGGCGCGCCACCGCGTGCCCTCGCCCAGCAGGTACCCCGCGGCGAGACCGATCAGCGGCCAGCCCACCAGCGCCGACACGAGGAAGGCCGTGCCGTACGCGCCGTTGGTGAAGAAGCCGAGCACGAAGTTGTCCTGCCCGCGGCCGGTCACCAGCGAGAGCACGGCGGCGCCGACCGTGGCCAGCAGACCGCCGATCGCGGCGTTGGGCGGCGACTTCGCGATGAGACGCGCGAGGGTGAAGACCACCGCGAGACCCACCGAGACGCCCAAGCTGAGCCACAGGTTGCCCTGGCGCGTCTCGGGGTCGATGGTGACCGTGAAGAGCACGACGAACGCCAGTGACGGCAGGACGGATTCCAGGATGCCGCGCACCCCGCCCATCGCCGCCCAGACGGCCGCGCCGGTGCTGGAGTGCTTGGCGGGGTCGAGGCCCGCACGGCGCGCGGCGTTGCCGAGTGCGGCGCTCACGCTGTCGGCCGCCGACGGCGGGTCGAGGGGGACGCGGTCGTCCTCGCGCCCGGGACGGACGGAGTCGTCGCTCATGCCGTGCCGGGGGTCGACGGCATCCGGAGAGGAATGAGATCGCGCGGGGGCATGGGCGACGAGCCGCGCACCAC
This sequence comes from Microbacterium sp. BH-3-3-3, assembly GCF_007679045.1. GTDB lineage: Bacteria > Actinomycetota > Actinomycetes > Actinomycetales > Microbacteriaceae > Microbacterium > Microbacterium algihabitans. Next base: position 258,127 of record NZ_VEFS01000003.1, read on the forward strand.
CACGATCGAGCGGAAGAGGTCTTCGACGGCGGCCGCGGCCTCCACGTCGCTGGTCGCCGCTCCCCCGATGACGCCGCGGAGGAACCAGCGCGGTCCGTCCACACCGACGAAGCGCGCGAGGCGCTTGCCCGCGCCGTCGGCTCCGGCCACGGGGACCTCGGCGAGTAGCTCCGGCCCGAGCGGGCCCTCACGCTCTTCGACACGGCCGCCCTGCTGCTTCACCTGCTGGCGGATCTGCTCGCGCGTCTCCTCCCAGAGGCCGCTCGTGCGCGGCGCGGCGAACGGTTGCACCTGCAGGGTGGACTCGGCGTAGTCGAGACCGACGGCGACGATGCGCTTTGTCTGCTCCTCGACCTCGAGACGCAGGTTGAGGCCCTCTCGCGGCAGGATCTTGATGCCGCCCAGGTCGATGTAGGGGCGCACGGGGTTGGCCTCGGACTCGTCGAACGGGCCCGCGTTCTCGCGGTCGAGGGGCGCGCTCTTGGTCGCGGGGGCCAGATCGGTGCCCGCCTCGTCTGCGGCGGTGGTGGTGGTCTGCGACTCGTCGTCGGTCATCGGGTGCTCCCTTGCAAGCTCTGGTATCCGCTCGATCCGAAACCGCCGTCGCCGCGCACGCTGTCGGGAAGTTCGTCGACGGGGACGAAGCGCACGGGCGGGACGGGCATCACGATGAGCTGGGCGATGCGGTCTCCGACCGCGATGTCATAGGCCTCGTCGAGGTCGGTGTTCAGCAGGGCGACCTTGATCTCGCCGCGGTATCCCGCGTCGATGGTGCCGGGGGAGTTCACGATGGTGATGCCGTGCTTGGCGGCCAGGCCGCTGCGCGGAACCACGAACGCGGCGTATCCCTCGGGCAGCGCGATGCGCACGCCGGTCGACACGAGCGCGCGCCGGCCGGGCTCAAGGCGGACGGCCTCGGCGGCCGTCAGGTCGGCTCCGGCGTCGCCGGGGTGGGCGAAGACCGGGGGCTCGGATGCGACAATTGGGACGTCCACCGTTTCGGTCACCCCCCGAGGGTAATGCAGAAGAGGAGGTGCGGCATCCGCACCGCAGCCGAGTACCGCGAGCGCCTGAGTCCGTCGTTGTGGGCGCTGGTGGCAGCCGCCGTCTGCGGCCCGATGGCCGCCGTCGTCTTCTCGCCGCTCGACACGACCCTCGCCCTGTTCATCGGGCTGGTGGTGTCGGTCGCGATCGTCGTCGCCCTGCTGGCGTTCTCGCCCGTGGTGGAGGTGCGCGACGGGGAGTTGCGAGCCGGTCGCGCGCACATTCCCGTCGATCTGCTGGGAGTTCCCGCCGGCGTCGTCGCGGAAGAGGCCCGCACCGCCCGTGGGAGTGGTCTCGACCACCGGGCGTGGCATGTGATCCGGGGCGGGATCGACGGCATCGTCACGGTACCCGTGACCGACCCCGACGATCCGACCCCGATGTGGGTGGTGTCCACCCGCACGCCGGACCGCCTGGTGGCGGCGATCCAGCGCGCTCAGGTCAGGCTGCGCACTCCAGGCAGATGAAGCCGGGGCCGCTCTCTTCGGCGATCTGCGAACGGTGCTTCACGAGGAAGCAGTTCATGCAGGTGAACTCGTCTTCCTGAGGGGGAAGGACGACGACATCGAGCTCGATGTCGGAAAGGTCGGCGCCGGGCAGTTCGAAGCCCGAGGGGTTGTCGGCATCCTCGTTGTCGATCGACCCCGACGCCTTGTCGGGCACGCGCTCCTTGAGGGCCTCGATCGACTCGCTGTCGTCCTCGGTCTTGCGCGGTGCGTCGTAATCGGTTGCCATGCGTGCAGGTCTCTACTTCCGGATTTCGTGGTGCTGTGCCCTATCGGGTGCCCGATCGGGCGGCCATAGTTTGCATGACCCGATCCCGATAAGCAAATGCTCGCCGGTGGGCGTGCGTGTCCTGGCGAGACGGGAAACTCGCGGCGCGCCCGCGATATTCCCGAAAGCACGGGGCGCGCATGTCAGCATGGGCCCTGACCGCAGATCGGAGGGGTGTTTCGTATGGAGCAGCTCAAAGTCATCGGAACCGAAGATGACGTCCTCGTCGTGGCGACGCAGGCGGGCGAGCGATTCGCCCTCGCCATCGACGATGTGCTGCGCGCCGAGGCGCGCCGCGCACGCCGCGACCGCGCCGACGACGATCGTGCCCCCCGGCCGAGCCCCCGCGAGATCCAGGCGCACATCCGCTCCGGGATGTCGGCGCGCGAGGTCGCGACTCTGCTGAACGCCCGCGTCGAAGACGTCGAGCGTTTCGAGGGCCCGGTGCTGGCCGAGCGCGAGCACGTCGTCGCTCAGGCCCTCGCCGTGCCCGTGCTGCTGGGCGGCACGCTCGAGCACGACGCCCCCGTCACGTTCGGCGCCGCCGTGCGCGCGAAGCTCGCCGAGGCCGGAGCGTCGGCCGAGCGCTGGACGAGCTGGAAGGAGAGCACGGGCTGGATGGTCAAGCTCGAGTTCACCGCGAACGGCATCGATCACGACGCCCGCTGGGGCTTCGACCCGCGCCGCAGCAGCCTGTCGCCGCAGAACGCCGATGCGATCCAGCTGTCCCGCCAGGGCTCGCTGCCCGAGGGACTCATCCCTCGACTGCGTGCGCTCGACAGCATGACCAAAGACGACTCGCGCTTCGACAGCGGAGCCTTCGGGCCGCGTCGTCTCGACATCGACGACGAGCCGGGCGTCGAGGCCACCGGTCCCGTCGCCCCGGCCGTGCAGGCCGCGGCCATCAAGCGCTCCCCCGACGCCCCGGTCGCCTCATCCGAGACGGCCGATCTGCTCGAGGCCCTGCGTCGGCGCCGCGGACAGCGCGAGCCGCTTCCGGGCGTGACCGAGGTCGAGCCCGAGCCGCGTCCTTCGGCCCCGCCGGTGGCGCTGCTCGACGCCGCGGAGTCGGGCTACGTCGACGACGCCGACGAGAAGACGCCGGAGCCCGAGCGCCCGCAGGCGGATGGCGCGCGACGCACGAAGGGTCGTCCGTCGATGCCGTCGTGGGACGAGATCGTGTTCGGCGCCCGCTCCGACGAGAGCTGACACCCCGCCGTCCTGCGGATCGGACATCCGACCCGCGGGACGAGTCGTGCCTGTCGACGGCGCGTCGCGCGTGAGATCCGCACGACGGCATCCGGATGCCGCGTCTCGGCCTCGCGTCAGGCGAAGGCGCCGAGGCGCAGGAGCGGCACCGTGCGCTCCTCGTCGGTGAGCGATCCGTGCTGGCCGACCATGCGCTGTGGTCGTCTGTCGGCCTCGCGGTCGTCGTAGTAGGCGAATCGGCCGCGCGCGGCCACGAGCACGTCTCCGATTCGGGGGCGCACCTCGTCGTCGACCCGGCCGAAGAGCCCTGCTTCGATCGCCTCGTCGCGGGCCATGACCCAGGCTCGCGCGGCCTCGCTCTCGCGCCAGACCGCGGCCACGGCATCCGCCCGCCCCTCGGCCGTGTACAGGTGGAGCATGCGCGGCTCGCCGCCGACGATGTCGACGCCGTCGAGCAGTGCGTCGCCCTCGCGCAGCAGCACGTGCTTGTGCGCCGGCACGTCGACCATGCCGTGATCGGCCGTGACCAGCACGCCCGTGTGCGCGTCGATACCCTCGGCGAGGCGGCGGGCCGCGGCATCCACCCGCTCGAGAGTGTCGGTCCAGCGGTCGGACTCCCACCCGTCACGATGACCAGCGGTGTCGAGTTCGGGGGCGTACAGATACGTGATCGATCCCGGATGCCGCGCAGCCAGGTCGGCCGCGAGACGTACGCGCTCGTCGAGATCGTCGGAGGGGAAGAACTCCGCCCCGCGCAGCGTCGCCTCGGTGAAGCCGGTGCCGGTGTACGAGGGGCGGGACACGACGAAGCTCGGTCGTCCCGCGGCGGCGTGGCGGGCGAACAGTGGCTCGCTGCGCTGCCAGGTGTGCGGGTCGAGGCCGTCGGTCTCCCACCCGTGCAGCTGGTTGGGCGCCAGATCGGTGCCGGGGATGCGGGCGCGGTAGCCGACGATGCCGTGCACGCCCGGATCGGTGCCCGTCAGCAGGCTCGAAAGAGCCGCCGCGGTGGTCGAGGGGAAGACGGTGCGCGCCACGTCGCGCCGGCCCCCGACCGAGCCGAGGAAGCGCGCGTGACCGCGACGGGCGGCGAGGTTGTGCGAGCCGAGGCCGTCGATGAGGAACACGATGGCACTGCGCGCGGGGTTGAACCACTCCGATTCGCCGGCCAGGGCGGCGATCGACTGCTCCACCACACCGGTGAGGCTCCGGGAGCGCGGCGGGTCCGCCGGTAGGCTGAGTGTCATCTCGGCAAGTCTTCCACACGACTCCCGATCCCCGTCCTGACGCGACGCCCGCCCGACCCGAGGCCGCACCTATGCCCGATTCCCGTTCCTCCTCATCCGCGACGTCACCCGTCGTCGAGCGCATCGAAGACGTCGATGTCTCGACCGAGATGCAGGGGTCGTTCCTCGAGTACGCCTACTCGGTCATCTATTCGCGGGCCCTCCCCGACGCCCGCGACGGACTCAAGCCGGTGCAGCGCCGCATCCTGTACCAGATGGCCGAGATGGGGCTGCGGCCCGACCGCGGGCACGTCAAGAGCGCCCGCGTCGTCGGCGAGGTGATGGGAAAGCTCCACCCCCACGGCGACGCCCCCATCTACGACGCCCTCGTGCGCCTGGCCCAGTACTTCTCGCTGCGGGTGCCCCTGGTCGACGGCCACGGCAACTTCGGCTCGCTCGACGACGGTCCCGCCGCGCCCCGGTACACCGAGGCGCGCCTCGCTCCCCCGGCGATGGCGCTGACCGAGAACCTCGACGAGGACGTCGTCGACTTCATCCCGAACTACGACGGTCAGTTCCAGCAGCCCGAGGTGCTCCCGGCCGCCTTCCCCAACCTGCTGGTCAACGGCGCGACGGGCATCGCGGTCGGCATGGCGACGAACATGGCGCCGCACAACCTCATCGAGGTCGTCGCCGCCGCGATCCACCTGCTGCAGCATCCGGATGCCACCGTCGAAGAGCTCATGGAGTTCGTGCCCGGCCCCGACCTGCCCTCGGGCGGCATCATCGTGGGTCTCGACGGCATCAAAGACGCGTACACGAACGGTCGCGGCACGTTCCGCACTCGCGCGAAGGCCTCGATCGAGTCGCTCGGTCCGCGCCGCACCGGCATCGTCATCACCGAACTTCCCTACCTCGTCGGTCCCGAGCGCGTGATCGAGAAGATCAAAGACGCCGTGCAGGCGAAGAAGCTGACGGGCATCGCCGACGTCACCGACCTCACCGACCGCAACAACGGCCTGCGCCTGGTGATCGGCATCAAGACCGGCTTCGACCCCAAGGCCGTGCTCGAGCAGCTCTACCGCCTCACGCCCCTCGAGGACTCCTTCGGCATCAACAACGTCGCCCTCGTCGACGGCCAGCCGCAGACCCTGGGCCTGCGCGAGATGCTGCGGGTGTACATCGATCACCGCATCCGCGTCGTCACGCGGCGCAGCGAGTTCCGTCTGGCGCGCAAGCGCGAGCGCCTGCACCTGGTCGAGGGTCTTCTCATCGCGATCCTCGACATCGACGAGGTCATCCAGGTCATCCGCTCGTCCGATGACAGCGAAGAAGCGCGCACGCGCCTGCAGGAGGTCTTCGACCTCTCGCACCCGCAGGCCGAGTACATCCTCGAGCTGCGGCTGCGTCGCCTCACGAAGTTCTCGCGCATCGAGCTCGAGGCCGAGCGCGACCAGTTGAACGCCGAGATCGCGCAGCTGGTCGAGTTGCTGGGCAGCGAGACGCTGCTGCGCCAGCAGGTGGCGAGAGAACTGGATGCCGCGGCCGACGCTTACGGCACCCCGCGCCGCACGATGCTGCTCAACGGCGGACCTGTACAGCCCCGTTCGGCGAGGGCCGCGGCCGCCGCCGTCGATCTGCAGATCGCCGACGCCCCGTGCCGCGTGTACCTGTCGGCCACCGGACGCATGGTGCGCGCCGAGCTCGTCGCCGACGCCCCCGCCGGCGGTGTGGTGCCGCCCGCGCGCCGGTCGAAGCACGACGCGATCCGTTCGTCGGTCGACACGACCACGCGCGGCGACATCGGCGCGGTGACCTCCGCCGGGCGTCTCGTGCGCTTCTCGCCGGTGGATCTGCCGTCCGTCCCCGCCAACTCGGTGCAGGTCGCCGCGGGCACGAAGGTCGAGCAGTACCTGGCGCTCGCGAAGGGCGAGAAGGTCGTGGCCCTCGTGCCCTTGGTCGACTCCCCCACCATCGCGCTCGGCACCGAGCAGGGCGTCGTCAAGCGGGTCGCCGCGACCGAGCTCGGCACGAAGGACGAGATCGAGATCATCTCGCTGCGCGACGGCGACCGGGTCGTGGGCGCCGCTCCCGCCGGCGACAACGCCGAGCTCGTGTTCATCGCGAGCGATGCGCAGCTGCTGCGCTTCGAGGCCTCCTCCGTGCGACCCCAAGGACGATCGGCGGGCGGCATGGCCGGCATCCGCCTCTCCGACGGCGCACGGGTGATCGACTTCGCCGTCGTCGGGGCCTCGGCCTTCGACGCGGTGGTGGTGACCGTGGCCGGATCGTCGGCCGCGCTGCCGGGCACCGATGCCGGGAGCGCCAAGGTCTCGGCCTTCACGGAGTTCCCCGCCAAGGGGCGCGCCACCGGCGGAGTGCGCGCTCAGCGCCTCCTGCGCGGCGAAGACGCCCTCGTGCTCGCGTGGGTCGGCACCGATCCCCGCGCGGTGGGCCCCGACGGCTCGGTGCGTGCGCTGCCGGATGCCGGCGCCAAGCGCGACGCCTCAGGTCAGCCCCTCGACGCCGTCGTCGGCGCGATCGGCACCGTCGTCCGCTGAGCCCGCGGCCCGGCGGGGCCGGGTCGGTCGCGGCTGCCGTCGTGCGGACGCGGGTGCCGACACGCCGGTCCGGCCGTCGGCGGGACGGCCTGTCGGGGTTTTCGTCCGCAGGACGGCGGCGGGGCGGCGGCAGGGCGGTCGCGGGCCGTGTGAGACCCTCGTGCGGACGCCGTCGGCGACATGCCGGTCCGACCGGCCGAAGCGGCGGCGTGTCGGGGGCGGAATCCGCAGGACGGCGGCGGAGGCCGTGTGCTCGACCGTCGTGCGGACGCGGGTGCCGACACGCCGGTTCGGCCGTCGGCGGGACGGCGTGTCGGAGTTCTCGTCCGCAGGACGGCGAGCCCGCTCGACGACGGACCCCGGCAGGCTCAGACGTCGATGCGCTCGCGCGCCAGGCGGTCGCTGGAGTCGATGATGAACTCGCGGCGCGGGGCGACGTCGCTGCCCATGAGCAGGTCGAAGACGGATGCCGCGGCCTCCATGTCCTGCACGCGCACGCGGCGCAGCATACGGCCGGCGCGGTCCATGGTCGTGGTCGCGAGCTGGTCGGCATCCATCTCGCCCAGACCCTTGTAACGCTGGATCGGCTCCTGCCAGCGCTTGTTGCCGCGCTTGAGCTTGGCGAGCAGGGCGTGCAGCTCCTGCTCGCTGTAGGTGTAGATCGTCTCGTTGGGCTTGGAGCCCGGATTCATGACGATCACGCGGTGCAGGGGCGGCACGGCGGCGAACACGCGGCCTTCTTCGACCAGGGGTCGCATGTACCGGAAGAACAGCGTCAGCAGCAGCGTGCGGATGTGCGCGCCGTCGACGTCGGCGTCGCTCATCAGAATGATCTTGCCGTAGCGCGCGGCGTCGAGATCGAACGAGCGGCCGGAGCCGGCGCCGATCACCTGGATGATCGAGGCGCACTCGGCGTTCGACAGCATGTCGCTGATCGAGGCCTTCTGCGTGTTGAGGATCTTGCCGCGGATGGGCAGCAGCGCCTGGTACTCGCTGTTGCGCGCGAGCTTGGCCGTTCCGAGGGCGGAGTCGCCCTCGACGATGAACAGCTCGGAGTCGTTCACGTCGTTGGAGCGGCAGTCGACGAGCTTCGCCGGCAGCGACGACGACTCGAGGGCGTTCTTGCGCCGCTGCGTTTCTTTGTGGGTGCGCGCCGAGATGCGCGCCTTCATCTCGGAGACGATCTTCTCGAGCAGCTGTGCGGTCTGCGCCTTGTCGTCGCGCTTGGGCGAGGCGAAGCGCGACGCGAGCTCCTTCTGCACGACGGATGCCACGATCTGACGCACTGCGGGCGTACCGAGGATCTCTTTGGTCTGGCCCTCGAACTGCGGCTCGGGCAGGCGTACGGTCATGACGGCCGTGAGGCCGGCCATCAGGTCGTCTTTCTCGATCTTGTCATTGCCGACCTTGAGCTTGCGGGCGTTCTGCTCGACCTGCGCGCGCAGCACCTTCATGAGCCCCTGCTCGAAGCCCTGCTGGTGCGTGCCGCCCTTGGGGGTGGCGATGATGTTCACGAACGAGCGGGTCGTGGTGTCGTAGCCGGTGCCCCAGCGCACCGCGATGTCGACCTCGCACTCGCGCTCGACCTCGGTGGGGATCATCGATCCGCCGGGCTGCAGCACCGGCACGGTCTCGGTGAACGTGCCGGTTCCGGTGAGCCGCCAGGTGTCGGTGACCGCGGCGTCGGGCGCGAGGAACTCGGCGAACTCCGAGATGCCGCCGTCGAAGCGGTAGCTCGTCTCGACGCGCTCCTCGCCCCGTTCGTCTTGCACGACGATCTCGAGGCCCGGCACGAGGAACGCCGTCTGGCGCACGCGCTGCACGAGCTCGTCGAGACCGAACGCGGCGTCTTTCGTGAAGATCTGCCGGTCGGCCCAGTAGCGGATGCGCGTGCCGGTGACTCCGCGCGGCGCCTTGCCGACCACACGCAGTTCGCTGCTGCGCTCGAAGGGCGTGAAGGTCGAGTCGGGGGTGTCGCCCGCGAACTGCCCGGGCTCGCCGCGGTGGAACGACATCGCGTAGATCTTGCCGCCGCGGTCGACCTCGACGTCGAGGCGCTCCGAGAGCGCGTTGACGACCGAGGCGCCGACGCCGTGCAGACCCCCGGATGCCGCGTACGAGCCGCCGCCGAACTTGCCGCCGGCGTGCAGCTTGGTGAAGACGACCTCGACACCCGTGAGGCCGGTGCGGGGCTCGACGTCGACCGGGATGCCGCGGGCGCGGTCGCGCACCTCGACACTGCCGTCGGCGTGCAGCACGATGTCGATGCGCGACCCGTGGCCGCCGAGGGCTTCGTCGACGGAGTTGTCGATGATCTCCCAGAGACAGTGCATGAGACCACGCGAGTCGGTGGACCCGATGTACATGCCCGGGCGCTTGCGCACGGCTTCGAGGCCCTCGAGGACCTGCAGATGATGGGCGGAGTACTCGGACGTCACGATTTCCCAGCGTAATCGGGGGTACCGACATCGCCTGCCAGACACACAGCGAGGTCGGGTCACCGTACGCGCACAGCGAAATGTGATCAAGCCGCGGCATAAGGGAAACATCCGCGTGGTTGTATATGGAGACTCGCCCACGACCACCTGAGGAGGGCACCCGACATGACCACCACGACTGCACCCGAAGCGTCAGCCGTCCTCGATCACCGCCTGACGGCGGCGGATCGCTGCGACTCCTGCGGCGCGCAGGCCTACATCGCCGCCGAGGTGAACGGCAGCGAGCTGCTGTTCTGCGCACACCACGGCCGCAAGTACGAAGAGAAGCTCCGCAGCATCGCCACCTCGTGGCACGACGAGACGGCGCGACTCAACGCCGCCGACTGAGACCATCACGTCGGAACGGGCCCCGCGCACTCCTTCGAGTGCGACGGGGCCCGTTCCGCGTTTCAGGGGGCGGTCGAGACGTAGGTGCGTGCGACGGTCGGCGAGACGCGGAGCGCGATCTCCTCACCGATCGTGTCGATGAGTTCGGCGAGATCGGTCGCGCTGGAGAGGGCGCCGGGACCGAAGAGGGCGATCTCATCCCCCGGCGCGGCGCCGGCCCACGGCGCGAGCACCGTCTCGGTCGGCGCGATCGCCTCGACCCGTCGCGGTCCCTCGGGGGCGAGCACGTCGAAGCGTGCGCCCAGAGCGCTGGGCAGCCCGTGCAGGCTCCCCACGTCGAGGTGCACGCCCGCGGCGTCCACGGTCGTCACGGTGGCCCACAGCGTCGCGATCGGCTCGATGCCGAGCTCCTGCTCCCCCGGGCCTCCGGAGGGACGGATGCCGTACGAGAACGCGCCGACCCGCACGAGGTCTTCGCGGAACTCGCCCCTCGCGAAACCGGCCGCGCTGGCGGCCAGGTGCGAGAAACGCGGGTCGAGTCCCGCTGCGCGGGCCGTCTCGCGCGCGGCGAGGAACAGCGCTCGGGCGTCGTCGTCATCGGCATCCGAGGCCTCGGAGATGTGCGACCAGATTCCTTCGAACGCCACGCGCCCCGCCGCGACCAGCGTTGCGGTCTGCGCGAGAGCGGCCTCCCACCGTTCCGGACGGATGCCGTTGCGGTGCAGGCCCGTGTCGATCTTGAGGTGTACGCGGGCGGGCCGATCGGCCTCGAGCCGGGAGAGGTCGTCGAGGAGTGCTTCGTCGCCGATGCCAAGATCGAGGTCGGCCGCGATGCCCGCTACCAGATCGTCGGCTCCGCCGATGAGCCACACGAGGATCCGCACGTCGGGCCCGGCGATGCGCCGGACAGCGGCCCCCGTGACCACGTCGAAGGCGCCGATCCAGCGGACGCCCTCGGCGACGGCGCGCGTCACGATCGGCTCCAGCCCGTGCGCGTAGGCGTCGTCCTTGACGACGAGCATGTGGGCCGCGGGAGCCACCGCCTCGCGCACGCGACGAAGGTTGCGCGCGAAGGCGTCGAGGTCGACGCGGTAGACGGCGCTCATGCGCTCACCCGCCGATCGGCACGGACGCCGACGAGGGCGACGATCTCCGCGGCGCCGAGGTCCGTGGCATCCGTCCACTCCTCGAGCGAGGGATGCCCCTCGGCCGGGTCGCCGAAGAAGACGACCTCGGCCCCGCGCTCGACGGTCGCGTCCTCGACGTCGACCACGCAGACGTCCATCGCGACGCGCCCGACGATGCGATGCCGACGTCCGCCGATCGCGACGGTGGCGGCATTGCCGAGAGAGCGCACCACCCCCTGGGCGTAGCCACCGGTGACGAGGGCCACGGTGGTGTCGTGGGGCGCGCGATGCGTGTAACCGTACGAGACGCCCTCCCCGCGCAGCAGCGGCTTAATGCCCAGCGCGCGCCCGCGCAGCGACAGAACGGGCTGCGCGTGCGAGCCGGGCATGCCGAACAGGACCGCGGCATCGAGAGGGGCGGCATCCATTCCGAGATCCTCCAGCACCGAACGCACCCACTCGGCACCGTGCCCCCACGCGTCGGCGGCGAGCACGTCGTCGCCGCCGGTCGCGATGCCGGCGGCGAGGGCGAGGGGCGCGTTGCGGCGCAGGGCGGACTCGGAGACGAGGGCCACGGGTGCCACTCCCCCGGCCTCGGGCAAGCGGGCAGGGAGCGTGGAGGTCACCCCTCTAGACTAACGAGGTCCGTGATCCCCGACCCCGGAGCCTCATGCCTCACAAGGGTTTCTCCCCCGTCACGCGCCTCCGCTACCTCGCCGGACGCGCCCGCCGCATCGATGTCGGCTCGGTCGTCGAACGAGCCAAAGAGGCCTCGAGCCAGCACGGCAAGGCCCTGCCGCTCGTCGTCGCCGACATGCTTTACCAGGCCGGTGTGAAGAACGTCGGCTTCCAGGACTACATCGACTACGACTTCGCGATCCTCACCCCCGCCGAGCGCTCGACGTACATGACGCACCCGGTGTCGAACCAGATCTCGCAGAAGTACGACCACCCCGACTACCGCGGCCTGTTCCAGGACAAGGTCGAGTTCGACCGGAAGTTCAGCGAGGTCCTGCGCCGCGAGTGGATGGTGGTGGATGCCGGCAACGCCGACGACCTGCGCGCCTTCACCGAGCGCCTCGGCACCATCGTCACGAAGGAGCCGGTCGGTCAGGCCGGCACCGGCGTGCACCGCTACCACGCGGCCGAGGTCGACGACTGGAGCGCTTTCCACCGCGGACTGCTCGAGCGCGGCGAAATCCTCGTCGAAGAAGTCATCCGCCAGCACGACGACCTCGCGGCCGTCTGCCCCGGCACCGTCAACACCACCCGGGTCACCGCGTTCTTCGACGGACAGAAGACCCACATCCTCGCCATGGCGCAGAAGTTCGGCCGCGGCGCGGTCAGCGACCAGATGACCTTCGGCGGCTTCTACACGATGCTCGACGAGAACGGCCACGCCCTGGGCGCCGGCTACGACTCGCACGGTCACGTGCACGAGCTGCATCCCGACTCGGGCGCGCGCATCGCCGACTTCCAGCTGCCGATGATCGACGAGGTCAAGGCGTTCGTCGACGAGGTCGCGCGCGTCGTTCCGCAGGTGCAGTACGTCGGCTGGGACATCGTCGTCGGCCCCGACGGCCCTGTGCTCGTCGAGGGCAACTGGGGCGCCGGCGTGTACGAGAACAAGCCGAGCGTGACCGGCATCCGCACCGGACACAAGCCGCGCTACCAGGCCGCCATCGGGTTCTGATCCCGGATGCCGAGAGGCCCGTCCCCCGCGTGGGGCCGGGCCTCTTCTGCTCGGTGCGGGAGGTCCCTGAGCTTGTCGAAGGGCCCGGGGCCGGCGTGGGTCTGGGGGCTTCGACAGGCTCAGCCACCTCGGTTGGGAGGTCCCTGAGCTTGTCGAAGGGCCCGGGGGCTGCAACAGGCTCAGCCACCTCGGTTGGGAGGTCCCTGAGCTTGTCGAAGGGTCCGGGGGCTGCGACAGGCTCAGCCACCTCGGTTGGGAGGTCCCTGGCTTCGACAGGCTCAGCCACCTGGGTTGGGGAGGTCCCTGAGCTTGTCGAAGGGTCCGGGGCCGGCGTTGGGCTCCGGTGGCTTCGACAGGCTCAGCCACCTGGGTTCGGGGAGGGCGTGGGGTCCGGTGGCTTCGACAGGCTCAGCCACCTGGGTTCGGGGAGGGCGTGGAACCCGGTGGCTTCGACAGGCTCAGCCACCTCGGTTGGGAGGTCCCTGAGCTTGTCGAAGGGTCCGGTGGCTTCGACAGGCTCAGCCACCTCGGTTGGGAGGTCCCTGGCTTTGACAGGCCCCGCCACCTCGGTTGTCGAGGTGGCGGCATCCGGGAACGCGAAAGGCCCGCCCCGCGAACGGGACGGGCCTTCCGACGAGGTGTCTCAGGTGTGGCGCACGATGCCGAGCGGGGTCGACTCGTGGCCCTGACCGAGCGGGTTGTCCTTGAGGATCGCGACGAGGCGCTTCTCGCCGGCCTTGTCCATCGTGGAGCCGAGGATGTTGCCACCCAGGTCGTTGATGTCGACCACGGCCACCTGCAGGTCGCCGCCGAGCAGCGACTTGAGGCGGGCGGCCACCTCGCGGGGGCGCTCGGGTCCGAGCACGACGGCCTGGTTGTACGGCGGGATCGTGCCCTTGGTCGGACCGTCGATCGCGCGCGCCTTGTCGCCCGCGATGCGGTAGAAGTCACCCTTGCGCCCGAACGCCTTGGTCACGGCCGAGACGGCCGCGGCGAACAGGATGCGGGGCGTTCCGCACTCGCGCAGCGCCATCTCCATCGTCTCGGGCATGCCCAGGCCGATGCCGTAGGGCGTGCGGGTGACGTACTTCGACAGGAAGAGCGCGAGCTTGCGGGGCTTGATCGTGTCGAGCTTGAACGATCGGCCCTGCGTGATCGCGACGATCTTCTCGGTGACGAACAGCAGGTCGCCCGGCTGCACGGCATCCTTCGCGTACTCGAGGATGAACGCGTCGAGGTCGTCGCCCGGCATGACGACCCGCGTGCGGATCGGGATGCGGGCGTACGAGGTGCCCTCGACGGTGACGGTGAGCGCCTTGCCGGCGTTGGCCTCCGCGCTCATTCGAGGTAGTCCCGCAGCGACTGCGAGCGGCTGGGGTGACGCAGCTTCGCCATGGTCTTCGACTCGATCTGGCGGATGCGCTCGCGCGTGACGCCGAACGTGTCGCCGATCTGGTCGAGGGTCTTGGGCTGACCGTCGCCGAGGCCGAAGCGCATGCGGATCACGCCCGCTTCGCGCTCGCTGAGCGAGTCGAGGAGTGACTCGAGCTGGCGCTGCAGCATGGTGAAGCCCACCGCGTCGGCGGGGACGACGGCCTCGGTGTCCTCGATGAGGTCACCGAATTCGCTGTCTCCGTCTTCACCGAGGGGCGTGTGCAGCGAGATGGGCTCGCGGCCGTACTTCTGCACCTCGATGACCTTCTCGGGGGTCATGTCGAGCTCGCGGCTCAGTTCTTCGGGCGTGGGTTCGCGACCGAGGTCCTGCAGCATCTGACGCTGGACGCGCGCGAGCTTGTTGATGACCTCGACCATGTGCACCGGGATGCGGATGGTGCGGGCCTGGTCGGCCATGGCGCGGGTGATCGCCTGACGGATCCACCAGGTGGCGTAGGTCGAGAACTTGAAGCCCTTGGTGTAGTCGAACTTCTCGACCGCACGGATCAAGCCCAGGTTGCCCTCCTGGATGAGGTCGAGGAACTGCATGCCGCGACCGGTGTAGCGCTTGGCGAGCGAGACCACGAGGCGGAGGTTGGCGCCGAGCAGGTGGCTCTTGGCGCGCTGACCGTCACGGGCGACCCACTGCAGGTCGAGCCCGAGCTGGCCCGTCTTCTCGGCCGCCGACATGTTCGACAGCTTCTCTTCGGCGAACAGACCGGCCTCGATGCGCATCGCGAGCTCGACCTCTTCGGCCGCGTTCAGGAGCGGGACCTTGCCGATCTGCTTCAGGTAGTCCTTGACCGGGTCGGCGGTGGCGCCGGTGATCTGCGCGGAGTAAACGGGGACGTCGTCTTCGTCGCTCGACGAGATGACGATCGCGCCGGTGGGAAGAGCCTCGGCGGGCGCCGCCGGGGTCTCGTCGTCATCGTCGTCGTCGGTCTTCTTCGCGTCGGGCTTGGCCGCGTCGTCGGAATCGTCGGCGTCGGTGGTGTCGTCGACTTCGAGGTCGACGTCGGCTTCGACTTCGGCGTCCTCTTCGTCTTCGAGGTCGTCGTCCTTCTTGGCCTTCGTCTTCGCCTTCGCGGGCGCAGCCTTGGCCTTGGCGGGGGCCTTCTTCGCGGGAGCCTTCTTCGCGGTCGTCGTCGTCGACGCCGTCACGGTCTCCTCGGAGTTCTCGAGCTCGGTGTCCTTCGCACTCCGGGAGCGGGTCTTGGTTGTCGTGCCTGCCACGTTTCGCCTTTCACCGGGAACGTACGTTGCACGGCCGCCGGTCGTTCTCGGACACTAGTAAGACCCTTGTCAAGTCCCGAGCCGAGGAGCGGGGCTCCTGGACCGGGTGACAACGGGTCAGGTTCTTCATTGTCTCACATCCCCAGACCGGGACTTGACGTGGACCGGGGATCTATGCGTAGACAACGTCTGCGCGCCCCCGCGCATTCCCGTCGGTCAGGTCAGGTCGAGAGCACCGCCTGCCGCTGCGGGAGAAGAGCGTGACGGATGCCGAGTCCCCCGGCATCCGGGATGTTCGCCGCCGGGTTCAGCCGAGCTTGCCGCGGCGGTCGTCGTCGCCGGGGCGCGAGGCGAGGAAGCGCTCGAGCTCCGCGGCGAGTTCGTCCGCGCTGGGCAGGTCGCCCGTGTGGATGATCGGGGTGGCCGAGGTGGAGCCGGCCATGTAGGCGTCGTAGCGCTCCTCGAGTCCCTCGAGCATGCGGGTCAGCTCGTCGCTGCCCTCGACCTGCTCGGTCACCTTGGCGATGAACTCGCGGTTCTCTTCGCGCAGCACCTCGCCGGAGAAGACGAGGCCGGTCGCCACAGTGAGGCTGTCGAGCCCGGCCAAGGCGGCGGCGGGGTACTCGGTGTCACCGAGGTAGTGCGGAACGAGCAGAGCGAAGCCGGCGACCTTGGCGCCCGCCTCGGCGAAGCGGTATTCGAGCAGGTGTCCGGCGGTGGAGGGCACCTGCGTGTGCGGACGCCAGACGGAGTGGGCCTCGGCGAGGTCGGGGCGCGTGCCGCTGACGGTGGTGCCGATGGGGCGCGTGTGCGGGACGGGCATGGGGATCGCGTGCACCCAGCTGACCGACGACACCTGCAGACCCGCCGACAGTTCGAGGACCGTCTCGGCGAAGGCCTCCCAGAGGAAGTCCGGCTCGTAGCCGGCGAGCAGGAGGAACGGGTGCCCCAGCGAGTCGTGCGCGAGTGACAGCTCGAGGCGCGCGGGGCGGTAGTCGGTCAGGTGGTCTTCGACGAAGGTGATGACCGGCCGACGCGCCCGGTAGTCGAGGAGGGCGTCGTTGTCGAAGACGAACACGGGGTTCGGCTGAAGGTCGTCTCGGAAGTACTCCACCAGACGAGACACGGCCCCGCCTGCGTCGGTGAACCCGGTGAGAGCGATCACGAGCGGCAGGCCCGACGGCACGGGCGGCGCCGCGGGGGCGCGGTCGTACAGCGGGACGGATGAGGGCATGCTTCCACTCTACGAGCGGTCGCGAATGCGTCGGCGGCGGTGCGTCCCGCTGCTAGCGAACACGGGCGAACCTAGGATGGATCCCATGCCGTTCCCCTCCGTGGCGTACACCTCCGCCCCCTCCCTCGAATCCGATGCCGACGCGATCCTCCTGATCGTCCCGACTGTTTCGGAAGGAGCGCCCGATCCGGACGGCTGGTCCGGACTGTTCGCCGCACTGTCGGCGGTGGGGTTCACGGGGGCGGCCGGCTCGTTCCAGCGCGTGCACGTTCCGGGTGTGTCGACCCCGGTCGCCGTCGCGGGCGCCGGCACCGACCCGAGCGAGGCCGCCCTGCGCGATGCCGCGGGCACGGGGCTGCGACAGCTCACCGGTTTCGCGCACGTCGCCGTGCAGTCGCTGGTCGCCTCGGCCTGGAAGCCGCTCGCCGAAGGAGCCGCTCTGGGCGGCTACCGGTTCGCCGACTACAAGAAGAAGTCCGCCAAGCCCCGCGCCACCCAGGTGACGGTCACGGGCACCGACGCCCCGTCCGACGCCGACATCGCGGCCGTTGCCGCCGTCTCGGGCGCCGTGGCCCTGGTGAAGGACCTCGTGACGACCCCCGCCGAGTGGCTCGGACCCGCCGACTTCGCCCACGCGGCCGTCGAGGCCGTGAAGGGCCTGCCGGTCGAGGTCGAGGTGCTCGACGAGAACGCTCTCCGCGAGGGCGGCTACGGCGGCATCCTCGGCGTCGGGCAGGGATCCGACCGCCCGCCGCGCATGGTGCGCCTCGACTACGCGCCGGCCGGCGCCGAGCGTCACGTCGCCCTCGTCGGCAAGGGCATCACGTTCGACACCGGTGGGCTGTCGCTGAAGCCGCCGGCGTCCATGGTCGGGATGAAGTACGACATGTGCGGAGCCGCCACGGTCCTCGCCGTGCTGAAGGCCGCCGCCGAGATGGAGCTGCCGGTCAAGGTCAGCGCCTGGCTGTGCATCGCCGACAACATGCCATCGGGTCGCGCGACGCGCCCGGGTGACGTTTTGCGCACCCTCGACGGCACCACCGTCGAGGTGCTCAACACCGACGCCGAGGGGCGCCTCGTGCTCGCCGACGGTCTCGCCGCGGCCAGCCGCGAGAACCCCGACCTCATCGTCGACGTGGCGACCCTCACGGGCGCCATCACCGTCGCCCTCGGCAACCGCCACACCGGCGTCATGGGCGAGGAAGCGGCCGTGGCCGAGTACCTCGCGGCGTCGGCGCGCACCGCCGAGCTCGCGTGGCAGTTGCCCCTGCCCGACCACATGGTCGACGACCTCGACTCCCCCATCGCCGACCTGCAGAACGCGAAGATCGGCGACCCCGCCGGTGGATCGCTGTTCGCGGGGCTCTTCCTCCGCCACTTCGTCGGTCGCGTGTCCGATGCGGCCGACGCGCCTCGCATCCCCTGGGTGCACCTCGACATCGCCGGCGTCGGCATGAACAAGGCGGCGCCCTTCGGGTACACCGACAAGGGCGTGACGGGCGCCACCGTGCGTTCGCTGGTGGAGATGATCTCCGCGGGCGGCGCGCGATGACCGACCACACCGCCGACGTCGTCATCCTGGGCGGCGGCAGCGGCGGCTACGCGGCGGCCCTGCGTCTCGCCGAACTCGGCAAAGACGTCGTGCTGGTCGAGAAGGACAAGCTCGGCGGCACATGCCTGCACCGGGGATGCATCCCGACCAAGGCGCTCCTGCACGCCGGTGAGGTGGCCGACGCCGCACGCGGCGCGGCGGACATCGGCGTCGACGTCACCTTCGGCGGTATCGACCCCGCGCGCGTGCGGTCGTACCGCGAAGGAATCGTCGCGAAGAAGTTCAAGGGCCTCGAGGGACTGATCTCGGCCCGCGGCATCCGTGTCGTGTCGGGAGAGGGCTCGCTCGAGGCCGGACCCGCCGTCCGTGTCGGCGACGACGTGTACCGCGGCACCGACGTGATCCTCGCGACGGGCTCGTACAGCCGCAGCCTTCCCGGCCTCGAGATCGGCGGACGCGTGCTCACCAGCGAGCAGGCCCTCGACCTCGACGTCATCCCCGACCGCGTCGTGGTGCTCGGCGGCGGCGTGATCGGCGTGGAGTTCGCGAGCGTCTGGCGTTCGTTCGGCGTCGACGTCACGATCGTCGAAGCCCTGCCGCACCTGCTGCCGGCCGAGGACGTCTCGTCGAGCAAGGCCCTCGAGCGCGCGTTCCGCAAGCGCGGCATCGCGTTCCAGCTCGGTCGCCGTTACGACACGCTCACCCAGACGGCCGACGCCGTGACGGTGACGCTCGACGACGGCAGCGAACTCGTCGCCGACTATGTGCTCGTCGCGGTCGGTCGCGGTCCGGTCACCGCCGGTCTCGGTTACGAGGAGGCCGGCCTCGTGCTCGACCGCGGCTTCGTGCAGACCGACGAGCGCCTGCGCACCGCCGCCCCGCACGTCTGGGCCGTCGGCGACATCGTCCCCGGACTCCAGCTGGCCCACCGCGGGTTCCAGCAGGGCATCTTCGTCGCGGAAGAGATCGCGGGGCTCTCCCCCGTGCTGGTCTCCGACGTCGACGTTCCGCGCGTCGCCTATTCGCACCCCGAGGTGGCCTCCGTCGGCCTCACCGAGGCGCAGGCTCAGGATCGTTACGGATCCGAGGCCGTGAAGGCGTACGAGTACAACCTCGCGGGCAACGGCCGCAGCGAGATCATCGGCACCTCGGGCATCGTCAAGATCGTCCGCCGCGTCGATGGCCCCGTCGTGGGCGCCCATCTCGTGGGCGACCGCGTAGGCGAGCTCATCTCGGAGGCCCAGCTCGCCGTGGGCTGGGAAGCGCATCCGGAAGACATCGCCCCGTTCATCCACGCACACCCCACGCAGAGCGAGGCGCTCGGCGAGGCCTTCCTGGCACTCGCGGGCAAGCCGCTGCACGCACTCTGACCACAAACCGGTCACTAAGCTAGATACCGCATCCGGTACGAAGGAGACATATTCATGAGCACTTCCGTCGTCCTCCCCGCTCTCGGGGAGAGCGTCACCGAGGGAACGGTCACCCGCTGGCTCAAGCAGGTCGGTGACACCGTCCAGGAGGACGAGGGTCTGCTGGAGATCTCGACCGACAAGGTCGACACCGAGATCCCCTCGCCCGTCTCGGGCGTGATCGAAGAGATCCTCGTGCAGGAAGACGAGACCGTCGAGGTCGGCGCCGTCCTGGCGAAGATCGGTGACGGCTCCGGCGCCGCCTCGTCCGACGACGCCCCGCAGGAGGCCCCGGCCGAGGAGCAGTCTGCTCCCGCCGCAGAGGCGGCCCCCGCAGAGGCCGCTCCTGAGCAGCCCGCCGCCGAGCAGCCCGCGGCCGAGTCGGCGCCCGCCGCGAGCGGCGACTCGACCGAGGTCAAGCTCCCCGAGCTCGGCGAGAGCGTGACCGAGGGCACCGTCACCCGCTGGCTGAAGGCCGTCGGCGACGACGTCGCCGTCGATGAGCCGCTGCTCGAGATCTCGACCGACAAGGTCGACACCGAGATCCCGTCGCCGGTCGCCGGCACGCTGCAGGAGATCCTCGTCCAGGAAGACGAGACCGTGAACGTCGGCGCCGCTCTGGCCCGCATCGGCAGCGGTGCCGCTCCGGCCGCGCAGCCCGAGGCGCCCGCCGCCCCGGCCGCCGAGGAGAAGCCGGCCGAGCAGCCCGCGCCCGCCGCGGAGGAGAAGCCGGCCGAGCAGCCCGCCCCCGCCGCCGAGGCGAAGCCCGCCGAGCAGAAGCCCGCCGAACAGCCCGCGCCCGCCGCGGCTCCGGCTGCCGCCGCTCCGGCCGCGTCGTCCAACGACGACGTGACCTACGTCACCCCGCTCGTGCGTCGGCTCGCTCAGCAGCAGGGCGTCGACCTGGCTTCGGTCAAGGGCAGCGGCGTCGGTGGACGCATCCGCAAGGAAGACGTGCTCAAGGCCGCCGAGGCCGCCAAGTCGGCTCCCGCCGCTGCGGCTCCCGCCGCGTCGGCCCCGGCCGCCCCCGCTCCCGTGGAGGTCTCGCCCCTGCGCGGCACGACGCAGAAGATGTCGCGTCTGCGCAAGGTCATCGCCGAGCGCGCCGTCGCGTCGATGCAGGCCACGGCCCAGCTGACGACCGTCGTCGAGGTCGACGTGACCAAGCTGTCGGCGCTGCGCGACCGCATGAAGGGCGAGTTCCAGCAGAAGACGGGCGACAAGCTCTCGTTCCTGCCGTTCTTCGCCATCGCCGCGATCGAGGGCCTCAAGGCCTACCCGATCATCAACTCGACGGTCGAGGGCGACGAGATCGTCTACCCGGCCCACGAGAACGTGTCGATCGCCGTCGACACCGAGCGCGGCCTGCTGACCCCGGTCGTCAAGGACGCCGGCGACAAGAACATCGCTCAACTGGCTCGCGAGATCGCCGATCTCGCCGCCCGCACGCGCGACAACAAGCTGAAGCCCGACGAGCTCGCCGGCGGCACCTTCACGCTGACCAACACCGGTTCGCGCGGCGCGCTGTTCGACACGCCCATCGTGTTCCTGCCGCAGTCGGCGATCCTCGGCCTCGGTGCCGTCGTGAAGAAGCCCGGTGTGGTCTCGGTCGACGGCAAGGACGCGATCTCGGTCCGTTCGTACGTCTACCTGGCCCTGTCGTACGACCACCGCATCATCGACGGTGCCGACGCCGCCCGCTTCCTGGGCACGGTCAAGGCCCGTCTCGAGGCGGCGCAGTTCGAGGGCGACCTCGGGATCTGATCCCACCGAGCACCAGCTCATGATGGCTGGTCCGCGACCGTTCTGACGGCGCGGACCAGCCATCGGTCTTTCTGGCGCACGAGCGTGACGTATTGCGTGCCGTCGGCGCTCTCGATCGAGACGACGGCCACTCCCCCGAAGTCGTCGATCAATGAGATCTGCCCCGCCGCGGCCATCGGCAGCAGGGGTTCGCGCGGGAACGACGAGTTTTCCTCGTGAGCCGCTACGCAGGCCGGTTCGTCCTGGCAGGCGTCGATCTCGCCGAACAGCGCGCGAGCGCCCTCGATCACGTCGTCGATGAGAGGAAGGCGTTCGTCGGTGGGCTCGGCCGTCGACAGCACGACGGTCGGGGTGGGCGTCGGCGAATCCGCCACGACCGACGTGGCGGTCGCCGACGCGGGCTGCTGCTCGCCCGTCGGGAGCAGAACTGCCAGGGTGACGGTGAGGACGGCCGCCGTCGCCGTACCGATCAGCGCCATACGCATCCGTGGCGAAGACCGCCACCGCGTGCGCAGCTCGGCGAGACTTTCACGGACGGCTTCGGCCAGATCAGCGTCGACGAGCCGCAGCGTCAGCGGCGATTCGCCCTCGTCCAAGCGAACGCCTGGAGACGGCGGAGCGACGTGCGCGGGGGTCAGCGGCCCCAGCACGAGCGGCTCGGGCGTCGCGTGCGCGAACAGCCGCCGTTCGAGGGCGTCCCACTCCCGCGGAGGTCTCGTGAGCACCGTCTCGTGCGCGCGGACCAAGAGGCCTCGCGTGTCGTCGTCTCCGGCGGCATCCGTCAATCGCTCCAGACACGACGCCGTCTCTTCGATGGGATCGCCTCCGGCTTCGTCGGGGATGGCCACGGGGCGCCCCTCCGCCGTGAGCCACCACGTGGTGCCCGCGATCCTCCCGACGACGGCGCGGCAGCCGCGCAGCAGCCCGACGGCGGCGGTCACGGCCTCGCCGGGGACGAGTGCGACGGCGCTGAGGGCGCGCCGCCGAAGGTAGGCGTCGAAGGATTCGACGAGGACGGATGCCGTGGCGGTGCTCATGCGCCGATGGTCGCCGACCTCCCCTCGGCCGCGCGGAGCCGCCCCCTCGATCCGTGGACGATCGGGCCGATTCGCGCACTGGGGAGGAAGAGTCCGCGTCGAAGATAGAATCGTCACCATGGCCGCTCGCACCACCACGCCCGAGAAGCGTCCGGGCTTCTTCTCGCAGCTGAAAACCCTGTACACCTTCACGCAGAAGGAGTACAAGTGGCTGCCCTTTTTGCTCGCCGGCATCGTGCTGGTGGGCATCGCCCTCGGCGTTCTCGTCGGCTTCCTGATCCCGCCGCTGGCGGTGTGGAGCGTCATCCTGTGGGCCGTCACCGGTCTGCTCGCCGGCATCCTGGCCGGCATGATCACGATGACCCGCCTGTCGACGACGGCCATGTACAAGAAGATCGACGGCATGCCCGGCGCGACCGGTCACGTGCTGTCGTCGTCGCTCGGCCGCAACTGGCAGGCCTCCGAGGCGCCCGTCGGCGTCAACCCGCGCACGCAGGAGGCGCTGTACCGCGCCATCGGCCGCGGGGGCGTCGTGCTGATCGGCGAGGGCAACCGCAGCCGCCTGACCCGCCTGGTCGGCGAAGAGCGCTCGCGCGTGCTGCGCGTGGCCGCCGGTGTGCCGGTCACGGTGCTCTACGTCGGTCACGGCGACGACGAGGTGCCGATCGCCAAGCTCGCCTCGACCATCAAGGCGCTGCCCAAGAAGGTCGACCGCTCCACGATGGCCGCCGTCATCAAGCGCGTGTCGTCGGTGTCGCAGGGCCTGTCGTCGCTGCCGATCCCCAAGGGCGTCGACCCCACCAAGATGCGCGCTCCGCGCCCGCGCTGACCCCCATACGATGACGGCCCCCGCTCAGGCGGGGGCCGTTTCGTGTCAGCTGCGGACGAGGATCGTTCCGACCGCCTTGTCGTGGAGGCCGCGCTGGTCGGAGTCGAAGACGACCGCGGGGATGATCAGGGCCAGAAGGATCGTGCGGACGATCGGGCGCCACAGGCCGACCCAGCCTCCGGATGCCAGCTCGAGGCGCATCCCCATGATCCGGTGCCCGGGGCTTCCGCCGATGAGCGGGATGAACAGGATCTGCACGGCGAAGAAGATCAGGTTGGTCGCGACGGGGTTCGCGAACGGCACTCCCGTGATTGGGTCGGGGGTGGAGAAGAAGGCGAACCCGATGAGTCCCGCGCTCGCCACGTCGATCAGGAGGGCGGCGATCCTCCGGCCCGGGCGCGCGATCGAGCCGCGTCCTTCGCGGGGAAGGCCGAGCCGTTGGCCCGGATAGTCGTTCTCTGCGGGGAGGGTCACGGCATCCAGCGTAATCGGGCCGACGTAACATCCCGGAAACACGCGAGATATGACCGGGACACCGGTTCTGGGTAGGGTCGAGGAGGCTGGCCGAGGCCGGCATGATCCCGAATGTTCTACCTCTGGAGTCTTCATGTTCAAAGATTCGTCCGAGGTGCTCAAGTTCATCCAGGACGAGGACGTCAAGTTCCTCGACATCCGTTTCACGGATCTTCCTGGTGTGCAGCAGCACTTCAACATCCCCGCCTCGACCGTCGACGAGGAGTTCTTCACCGTCGGACAGCTGTTCGATGGCTCGTCGATCCGCGGGTTCGCGAACATCCACGAGTCGGACATGCAGCTGATCCCCGACGTGACGACCGCGTACGTCGATCAGTTCCGCGAGGCCAAGACCCTCGTCATGATCTTCGACATCTACAACCCCCGCAACGGTGAGATCTACGGCAAGGACCCGCGTCAGGTCGCCAAGAAGGCCGAGAAGTACCTCGCCTCCACCGGCATCGCCGACACCGCGTTCTTCGCCCCCGAGGCCGAGTTCTACATCTTCGACGACGTCCGCTACGAGGTGAAGCAGAACTCGAGCTTCTACTCGGTCGACTCCGAAGAAGGCGCCTGGAACACCGGTCGCGAAGAAGAAGGCGGAAACCTCGCCAACAAGACCCCCTACAAGGGCGGCTACTTCCCCGTCTCGCCGGTCGACAAGACCGCCGACCTGCGCGACGACATCACCCTCAAGCTGATCGAGGCGGGCTTCGCGCTCGAGCGTTCGCACCACGAGGTCGGTACCGGTGGTCAGCAGGAGATCAACTACCGCTTCGACACGATGCTGCACGCGGCCGACGACATCCTGAAGTTCAAGTACATCGTCAAGAACACCTGCGAGCAGTGGGGCAAGGTCGCGACCTTCATGCCCAAGCCGCTCTTCGGTGACAACGGCTCCGGCATGCACACGCACCAGTCGCTGTGGAACGACGGCAAGCCGCTGTTCTACGACGAGACCGGCTACGGCGGACTCTCCGACGTCGCCCGCTGGTACATCGGTGGTCTGCTGGCGCACGCGCCCGCCGTCCTCGCCTTCACCAACCCGACCCTCAACAGCTACCACCGTCTGGTGAAGGGCTTCGAGGCGCCGGTCAACCTGGTGTACTCGGCCGGTAACCGCTCCGCGGCCATCCGCATCCCGATCACGGGTACCAACCCCAAGGCCAAGCGCATCGAGTTCCGCGCTCCCGACGCCTCGGGCAACCCGTACCTCGCGTTCGCGGCGCAGCTCATGGCCGGCATCGACGGCATCAAGAACCGCATCGAGCCGCACGAGCCCGTCGACAAGGA
Organism: Microbacterium sp. BH-3-3-3; assembly: GCF_007679045.1. Classification (GTDB taxonomy): domain Bacteria; phylum Actinomycetota; class Actinomycetes; order Actinomycetales; family Microbacteriaceae; genus Microbacterium; species Microbacterium algihabitans. The sequence continues at coordinate 282,881 of NZ_VEFS01000003.1, forward strand.
CCTCTACGAGCTCCCCGCCGAAGAGGCCAGGAACATCCCGCAGGTTCCGAACTCGCTGCTCGACTCGCTCGAGGCTCTGCGCGCCGACCACGAGTTCCTGCTCGCCGGTGGCGTCTTCACGCAGGAGCTCATCGACACCTGGATCGAGTACAAGATCGAGAACGAGATCCAGCCGATCGCCCAGCGCCCGCACCCCTTCGAGTACGAGCTGTACTTCGGGGTCTGATCGCCCGATCATCCACGTCGACGCCCGTCCCCGCCGTTTCGCGGGGGCGGGCGTCGCCGCGTTCGGCGGGGGTGTCTTCACACGCGCGTCACCGGACGCTCCCCTCGCACGCGCCGGTTGCTCGGCACTCGATTCCGGATGCCGTTCCGCGCGCACTCGACGGTGACGCCGCACGCCGCCCGGTTCAGACCGCGCAGCGCCGCAGGGTGTCGCGACTGACACCGGTCAGCTCGCTGACCGCCCGCTGGCTCAGCTGACCGTCGCGCAGCAGCGCCTCGGCGGCCGCGCGACGTCGTGCGGGCGGCAGGGCCGCGAACCTCTCCTGCGTGACCGTGCGCAGCGCCCGGGCCCCGGGCACGGTGGTCGTCGCGGCGAAGCGGCGCGCGCGTTCGATCCCGCGCACGAGCGCGCGGGGCGTTTCACCGAGGCTGAGCGCGGCGAGAATTTGGGCTTCGCGCGGGTCGAGTCCGTCGACCTCGGTGTGCAGGAGTTCGGCGATCGCGTCGACCGAGGGAAGCTCGACGGTGATGATGTGGTCGGTCGGGGGCACGGCATCCGGAACCGTTGTCTCGACCAGGGTCAGGCATCCCCGCGGGATGGCGGCCAGAAGACTCGCCACGGCGGAGGGCTCGCGCCCGTGGGCGTTCAGCAGTGCGACGGTCATGCCGGGACCCACCTCGTGCCGTACCCCGTCGACGAGCTGATCGACCGCCTCGTCGCCGTCGAGGTCGACTGTCGCGAGCGGGCGGGCGCGACGGTGCGCCGTCCAGCGGATCAGGGTGGACTTGCCGGTTCCGGGGTCGCCGACCACGCTGATGGTCCCGTCGGCTCGCGCGGGCGCGTCGGCTCCGCCGAGGGGTCTGAGGCCCGCGGGCACGACCCCCTCGATCCGGATGCCGCGGCGCGGGCCACGACCGGCGGCAGCGCGACGCGGGGTGGGGCGGGTGCGGGCGAGGATCCGCGCGATCACCTCGCTCGCGCCGTCGCTGTCGTGACCGGCGATCTGCTCGAGAGTGGCGACCGTCGAGGGCCCGGGGCTCGCGAGAGCGAGCTCGATGATCTCGGCGAGGTCGTCGGCGGCCAGGCGCACTTGTCGGCGACCGCGCGGCGAGGAACGGACGGCACGAGGTATCGCGGGAACAGCGGACATGGGGGTCTCCCGAAGCTGAATCGACAGGGAACCGGCCATCGGGTGACGACCGTCGAGCCGCGGAGGGGCGGCTGCGTGTCGGATCAGGTACGGGAGACGGAGGAGAGGGAGAGGGGATGCCGCGGCGGGGGCGCGTCGGGGACGTCGACCGAACGCGGTCCGCGCCGGGTGACGAACGGCACCACGGCGACCGCGGCGGCCAGAGCGAGCACGAGGACCGTGGTGCCGTCAGCGGTCGAGCTGTGCACGGCATCCGCCTCGACGGGAGGGACGAGATCGACCGCCGGTGCGCCGTCCGAGTCGGCGTGCGCCAACGACCCCACGGTGACGGCCGCGTGGGCCGTGCCTTCGTGATCGCCGGCATCGACATCCACGTGCGTGGTCGCCCACGCGCTGCACAGCAGGAACAGCGCGAGCAGCAGCCGCACCGCGCGCTCGACGGCGCGCCGGCCGGGGGGAGGCGAGGCGGCGGGGGTCATCGCTGCGAGCCTACGGACGGCTCCCCCGCACCGAGCCGAAGTGGACGAGTGGCAACCGATCGGACACCTGATCTTCACCTGTGCGCGGGGCTGAGGTGCCCTCACGTCGATGGTCTGGAACAGCGGTCGACGACCGCCTCGACAGGACGAAGGACTCCCCCATGGACTCACGCACTTCTCGACGCCTCAGAACGGCCGCCGCCGCGGTCGCGGTGGCGCTGACCGCCTCGACCTCGGTGGCGATGCTCGCCGCCCCCGCCCTCGCGGCGACCCCCGGCGACGTGGCCGAGCACGGCGGCGCCACGCGCAACGACGGCGACATGACCGACGCGCTGCGCGAGTCGATCGTCGACGGCCCCGCCAAGAACGTCATCCTGCTCATCGGCGATGGCATGGGCGACTCCGAGATCACGGTCGCCCGCAACTACGCCGAGGGTGCGGGCGGGCGCTTCGCCGGTATCGACGCGCTGCCGCTGACGGGTCAGTACACGACCTACTCGGTGAACGAGCAGGGTCAGCCCAACTACGCCTCGGAGTCGGCCTCGACGGCCAGCGCCTGGTCGACCGGCACCAAGACCGTCAACGGGCGCCTCAGCGTCGACTTCCAGAACAAGCCGCAGTCCACCCTGCTCGAGATCGCGAAAGCGAACGGATTGAAGACGGGCAACGTCTCGACCGCCGAGATCCAGGACGCGACCCCCGGCGCGGAGATCGCGCACATCTCGGCGCGCGGCTGCTACGGCCCCGAGCAGACCACTGAGAAGTGCTCGTCGGAGGCTCTCGAGAACGGCGGCCTCGGCTCGATCAGCGAGCAGCTGCTGAACGTGCGCCCCGACGTCACCCTGGGTGGCGGCGCGGCGAGCTTCACGCAGACCGCCGCGGCCGGCGCCTGGAAGGGCGAGACGCTGTTCGCCCAGGCCGAGGACCGCGGCTACACCCTCGTCGATGACGCCGCCGGCCTCGACGCGGTCACCGGGGCCGACGCCGACCAGCCGCTGCTCGGCCTGTTCAGCGAGGGCAACTTCCCGGTGCGGTGGAACGGGCCCGAGGCCACCGACCTCACCGCGGGCGGCGACCTGCCCGAGGCCGTGTCGTGCACCGAGAACCCCGAGCGTCTCGCGAGCGGACTGTCGCTGGCATCCCTGACCTCGAAGGCGATCGACCTGCTCGACGGTGACGAGGGCTTCTTCCTGCAGGTCGAGGGCGCGAGCATCGACAAGCAGGATCACGCCGCCAACGCGTGCGGCCAGATCGGTGAGACCGTCGACCTCGACGAGGCCGTGCAGGTCGCGATGGACTTCGCGCGCACCCAGGGCGACACCCTCGTCGTCGTGACCGCCGACCACGCCCACACCAGCCAGATCGTCGGTTCGGCCATCCCCGGTTTGAACACGCACCTGTTGACCGCCGACGGCCAGCCGATGATCGTCGCCTACGGCACCTCGCCCGAGGGTGGCTCGCAGCAGCACACCGGAGCGCAGGTGCGCATCGCGGGCTACGGTCCGGGCGCGGCCAACGTGGTGGGCCTGACCGATCAGACCGACCTGTTCTTCACCGCCGCGAACGGTCTCGCGCTCGAGCAGAACCTCGCCGCGCTGAGCGCCGAGGCGACCGTGTCGGTTCCGTCGGAGGTGCGCCCCGGCGACACCTTCATCGTGGCGGCCGACGGTTTCGCGGCCGACTGGCAGCTCACGGGTGCGGTGACGGATGCCGCGGACCTCGGCCAGCGTGACGCGCTGCGGGGATCGTCCCGGTTCGAGGCGACGGCACCTGACGCCGAGGGCACCTACGAGGTCTCGGTCCGCGGAACGCAGACCGGCACGACCAAGACCACCTCGGTCACGGTGTCGGCGGCCGCGGCTCCGGCCCCGACCACGGCTCCCACGACGGCCCCCACGCCTGAGCCCTCGCAGTCGGCGGGCGCCGGTGCCGGTGCCGGCACGGGCGCCGGTCAGGGCGGCAACGGATCGCCCCTCGCCACGACGGGTGCGGCCCTGCCGATCGGTGCCGCGGTGCTCGCGGCGGGTCTGCTCGCGGTCGGCGCGTACCTGCGTTCGCGTCGTCGTCGCCACACCGAGTTCGTCTGAGCTTTTCCTGCTCGACGCCCGTCCTCGCTTTCGCGGTGAGGGCGGGCGTCGCGTCGTCGTGTCAGCTCTCAGCCGGCCCGAGCCGCACGCTTCTGCTCCTGGAACACCCGGATCGCCTCGTAGCGCTCCGCCGACCGGGCCTGCCGTTTGGCGGCCTCCTCCTCACGCACCTTCGGAGCGGCAGCGGTGACGAGGTCGTCGAGCAGATGCCGGACGGATGCCGAGATCTCGGCGACGGCGCGATCGAAGACCTCTTGATTGGCCCGTGACGGTTTCGTCGTGCCTACGATCTTGCGCACGAACTGGAGCGCGGCGTCGTGGCACTCGGCATCCGTCGCCGGAGGCTCGAAGTTGTGCAGGGGGACGATGTTGCGGCACATGCCCGCCAGGGTAGGCCCGTCCGCGCCTGATGGCCAGTGTCGCCGGCCCGATGCAGACCGGCCGGGTTCCCGGCATCCGCACAGGCGCCCCTCCGCCGCGATGTCGGAGGTCCGCGCAAGGATGGGAGCATGCAGGACTCCCCCTACGCCTCGCGTCCGTGGTCGACCTCCTACGCCGAGGGGGTGCCGCTCGACATCGACGCGCCGTCGCAGACGCTGCCCGAGATGCTTGCCGCGAGCGTTGCCGCGTACGGCAAGAAGACCGCGCTCGAGTTCTTCGGCGCGACGACGACCTACCGCGAACTAGGTGACCAGGTGTCGCGTGCGGCCGAGGGGCTGCGCCGGCTCGGCGTGCGCGCGGGCGATCGCGTCGCGCTCATCCTGCCGAACAGCCCGCAGCACGTCGTGGCGTTCTACGCGGCGCTGCGGCTCGGCGCGATCGTGATCGAGCACAACCCGCTCTACACGCAGCGCGAGCTGCGTCACCAGTTCGAAGACCACGGCGCGCGGTTCGCGATCGTGTGGGACAAGATCGCCGACACCGTCGCGGAGTTCCCCTCCGACCTCGCGCTCGAGCACATCGTCAGCGTCGACATCACCGCCGCCCTTCCGCTCGGAAAACGCCTCGCCCTGCGCCTGCCGGTCGCCAAGGCGCGCGCCGCGCGTGCGCAGCTCACGGCCGCGCCCACCTCGAAGCGCCCGACGGCGTGGGCGAAGCTGCTCACGCGGGGCACGCTCTCGCGTAAGCATCGGGGTCCGCAGCTCGAAGACATCGCCCTGCTGCAGTACACCAGCGGCACGACGGGCACGCCGAAGGGTGCCGTGCTCACCCACGCCAACCTGCGCGCGAACGCGATGCAGGGGCGCGCCTGGGTTCCGGGGCTGCATGACGGCGAAGAGACGTTCTACGGCGTGCTGCCGCTGTTCCACGCCTACGGGCTCACCCTGTGCCTGACCTTCGCGATGAGCATCGGCGCGAAGCTCGTGCTGTTCCCGAAGTACGACCTCGAGCTGGTGGCCGCCGCGGCGAAGAAGAGCCCGCCGACGTTCCTGCCGGCCGTTCCGCCGATCTACGACCAGCTCGCCCGCGCCGCCGCCCGCGGCACGATCGACCTCACCAGCGTGCGCTTCGCCATCTCGGGGGCCATGAGTCTTCCGGTCGCGACCGTCGACCGGTGGGAGGCTGCGACCGGTGGCCTGCTCGTCGAGGGATACGGCATGACCGAGTCGTCTCCGGTGGCGCTGGGCAACCCCATCGGGCCGTCACGTCGTCCAGGCACCGTGGGCGTGCCGTTCCCGAGCACCGACATCCGTGTGGTCGACCCCGAAGACCCGTCCGTCGACCGACCGCTCGGTGAGGCCGGTGAGTTGCTTCTGCGCGGACCCCAGGTCTTCCAGGGGTACTGGAACCGACCGGGCGACACCGCCGAGACCCTGTTGCGGGGCGGATGGCTGCGCACGGGCGACATCGCGACCGTCTCGACCGACGGCTTCGTCACCATCGTGGACCGCTTGAAAGAGATCATCATCACGGGTGGCTTCAACGTCTCGCCGAGCGAGGTCGAAGACGTGCTCACCTCGCACCCCGACATCGCCGGTGCCGCTGTGGTCGCGCTGCCGAAGTCGCAGGGCGGAGAAGACGTCGCAGCCGCCATCGTGCTGCGCGACGGCGTGCAGCTCGAGCCCGAAGCGATCCGCGACTTCTGCAAGACGCGCCTGGCCGCCTACAAGGTGCCGCGGCGGGTCATCGTGGTCGACGACCTGCCCCGCTCGTTGATCGGCAAGGTCCTGCGGCGCGAGGTGCGCGAGCGTCTGATGAAGTGAGGTCGAGGTCGGCGGATGCCACGCATGCGGCATCGGCCGATCTCACCCGTAGAAGAGCTTGTCGAACACGCGGCGTGCCCGGCGGGTGGCGCCGAGGTAGTCCTCTTCGACCTGCGTCGCCGAGCGCGGCGCGTACTCCAGAATGCGGCCGATGCCGTCGAGCTTTCCGCGGTCGACCGGCAGCACGTCGCTCGTCTGGCCCGAAAGAAGGGTGTTCGCCGAGCGCAGGCGACTGGCCAGGTGCCAGGCCGCGGCGAGCTTGTCGGCGGCGTCGTGCTCGATGATGCCCGCGTCGGCCGCCGCGCTCAGCGCGTCGAGCGTCGAGGTCGTGCGCATGCCCGGAACCGCGCGCGCGTGCTGCAGCTGCAACAACTGCACGAGCCACTCGACGTCGCTCAGCGACCCCGGGCCGAGCTTGAGGTGACGCGCGGGGTCGGCGCCCTGCGGCAGTCGTTCGTTCTCGACCCGGGCCTTGATGCGGCGGATCTCGCGCAGCCCGTTCTGGTCGGCGGTGACCGGGTAGCGCACCTCGTCGGCCAGCTCCATGAACGCGGTGATCAGCTTCACGCTTCCGGCGACACCGCGCGCCCGCAGCAGTGCCTGGGCCTCCCACGACAGCGACCAGCGCCGGTAGTACTCGGCGTATGCGTCGAGCGAGCGCGCCAGGGGGCCGCTGCGACCCTCGGGTCGGAGCTCGGCATCGAGATCGAGCGGCAGACGGTGGTCTTCCGACTGCTCGCGCACGCCCGCGACGATCTTGAGGGCCAACTGGCTCGCGCGCTGCGGGTCGACGCCGTTCGCCCGGTAGACGTACATCACGTCGGCATCCGACCCGAAGCCGAGCTCGCGACCGCCGAAGCGCCCCATCGCGATGATCGCGAAGTCGAGGTCGTCGTCTTCCGGGGGCACCACCACGCGCCGGACGGCCCGCAGGGTCGCCTGGATCGTGACCTCGGTGATCGTGCTGAGCGCATCCGACAGCTCTTCGAGCGACACCGTGCCCAGCACCGCCGCCATCGCGACGCGGAGCATCTCGCGACGTCGCAGCGCACGTACCGACCGCATTGCGTCGTCGATGTTCTGCCAGCGCGTCTGGATCGCGCGCGCCTCTTCTTCGAGCGCTTTGCCCGAGCGCGGGCGCAACAGCGCGTCGTCGTCGAGCCACGCGACCGACTCGGGGATCCACTCCATCAGCTCGCCGATGTAGCGCGAGCCCGAGAGCACCCGCGTGAGGCTCTCGGCCGCCCCGGCGGAGTCGCGCAGCATCCGCAGGAACCACGGGGTGTTGCCGAGGCGCTCGCTGATGCGACGGAAGACCAGCAACCCGTAGTCGGGATCGACCCCGTCGGCGAACCACCGGATCATGATCGGCATGAGGTGCCGCTGGATGGTCGACTTGCGGCTCAGTCCGCTGGTGAGGGCGGCGATGTGGCGCAGAGCGCCGGCCGGGTCGCGGAAGCCGATCGCGGCGAGGCGATCGCGGGCCTGCGCGGTCGACAACGTGCGCTCGCCCTCGGGAAGGGCGGCCACCGCCGACAGCAGCGGGCGGTAGAACAGGCGCACGTGGATGTCGCGCACCTCGCGCTTGATGCCCTCCCACACGGCCTGCACTCCGGATGCCGAGTCGGCCAGCCGCGACGCACGCGCGAGCACCCGCAGGTCGTCGTCTTTTTCAGGCAGCAGCGCCGTGCGGCGCAGGCCGCGCAGCTGCAGACGGTGCTCGAGCAGGCGGAGCAGGCGGTAGTCGCGGCCGAAGGCCTCGGCCTCGGTGCGGCCGATGTACCCCTCGGCGACCAGCGCGTCGAGGGCTTCGAGCGTGCCGCGTTGTCGGATGCGTTCATCGGTCAAGCCGTGCACGAGCTGCAGCAGCTGCACGGTGAACTCGACGTCGCGGATGCCGCCGGGCCCGAGCTTCAACTGACGGTTGACCTCGGCCGCGGGGATGTTGTCGGTGACGCGCTCGCGCATGCGCTGGACGCCCTCGACGAAGTTCTCGCGCTCCGCGCTGTGCCACACCAGGGGCTGCATCGCGGAGACGTACTCGGCGCCGAGCGTCGCATCGCCCGCGATCGCCCGGGCCTTCAGCAGTGCCTGGAACTCCCAGCTCTTCGCCCAGCGCGCGTAGTACTGCTCGTGCGAGGCGAGGCTGCGCACCAGGGCGCCCTGCTTGCCCTCGGGGCGCAGGTTCGCGTCGACCTCCCAGAGCGGAGGCTCGATCTCGGCGCCGGAGATGCCGCGCATCGTCTGCACGGCGAGGCGTGTACCGATATCGATGGCACGGGCTTCGGACACCACCTCTTCGTCGGCCGAACCGCCGACGAAGATCACGTCGACGTCGCTGACGTAGTTGAGCTCGCGCGCGCCGGTCTTACCCATCGCGATGATCGCGAAGCGCGTTGCTTCGACCTGCTCGCGCGGGAACGCGCCGGGCCCCGCGCCGCTCACCCGCGCACGCGCGACACTGAGCGACGCCTCCAGGGCCGCCCCCGCGAGGTCGGCGAGGGCCGACGACACGACGCTGATCGCGCCGGCCGGGTCGTCTTGGCCGAGGTCGTACGCCGCGATGCGGGCCAGCAAGCGCCGATAGCGCACGCGCAGCGCCACCCACGCGGCATCCGTCGCGTTTTCCGCGAACCCGTCGACATCGTGCACGGATGCCAGAAGCTCGGCGCGCATCGTCTGCTCGTCGGGCACGGTGAGCCCGGCACCCGAGAGGTGCACCAGCTCGTCGGGGTGACGCAGGTAGAACTCCGCGAACCCGTCGGACGCGCCCACCAGATCCCACAGGGCACGCCACGCGCCGGCGTCGGTTGAGACGGCGCGAACGGCCTCCCTGTCGCGCCGGGCGACCTGCAGGATCGCCAGCACCGCCCGATCGGGGTCGGCCACACGCTGCGCGAGCGCCATGGCATCCGCCCGCTCCACACCGAGCTGCTCCTCGAGCTCGCCGAGCAGGGAATCTGCTTCGGCGAGCCGCGAGAAGCCGGTGCGGGCGAGCGCGGTGAGCGCGGTCGACCGATCGCCCGAGGTCATGGACCCTCCGTCAGAGCGCCTCGAGGTTGCTGGCCAGCTCGAACGGCGTCACCTGAGCGCGGTACTGCTGCCACTCGCGACGCTTGTTCAGCAGCACGTACTTGAAGACCGTCTCGCCGAGCGTCTCGGCGACCAGCTCCGACTCCTCGAGGTACTCGAGGGCGTGGTCGAGGCTCGCCGGAAGGGGCGCGTAGCCGAGGGCGCGGCGCTCCGAGTCGCTCAGCGACCACACGTTGTCTTCGGCCTCGGCGGGGAGCTCGTACTCCTCTTCGATGCCCTTGAGGCCGGCCGCGAGCATGAGCGCGTACGACAGGTAGGGGTTGGCGGCGGAGTCGAGCGCGCGGTACTCGACCCGCGTCGACTGCCCCTTGTTGGGCTTGTACAGCGGCACGCGCACGAGAGCCGAGCGGTTGTTGTGGCCCCAGCAGATGAAGCTCGGAGCCTCGTCGCCGCCCCACAGTCGCTTGTAGGAGTTCACGAACTGGTTGGTCACGGCCGAGATCTCGTTGGCGTGACGCAGCAGGCCCGCGATGAAGTGACGCCCGACCTTCGACAGCTGGTACTGGCCGCCCTCTTCGTAAAAGGCGTTCATGTCGCCCTCGAACAGCGACAGGTGCGTGTGCATGCCGCTGCCCGGCTGACCGCTGATGGGCTTCGGCATGAACGTCGCGTAGACGCCCTGCTCGATCGCGACCTCTTTCACGACGGTGCGGAAGGTCATGATGTTGTCGGCCGTGGTCAGCGCGTCGGCATACCGCAGGTCGATCTCGTTCTGGCCCGGGCCGCCCTCGTGGTGGCTGAACTCGACCGAGATGCCGAGGTCTTCGAGCATGCGCACCGACCGGCGACGGAAGTCGTGCGCCGTTCCGCCGGGGACGTTGTCGAAGTAGCCGGCCGAGTCGACGGGCTGCGGGCGTCCGTCGGGACCCAGCTGCGACGACTTCAGCAGGTAGAACTCGATCTCGGGGTGCGTGTAGAACGTGAACCCGGCATCGGCGGCCTTGGCGAGCGTGCGCTTGAGCACGTGCCGCGGATCGGCGACCGCCGGCTGCCCGTCGGGCGTCGTGATGTCGCAGAACATGCGCGCGGTCGGGTCGATCTCCCCGCGCCACGGCAGGATCTGGAAGGTCGTGGGGTCGGGGTGCGCGAGCAGGTCGGACTCGTACGACCGCGTCAGCCCCTCGATCGCCGAGCCGTCGAAGCCCAGTCCCTCGGTGAAGGCACCCTCGACCTCGGCCGGGGCGATCGCCACCGACTTGAGCGTGCCGACCACGTCGGTGAACCACAGGCGCACGAACTTGACGCCGCGCTCCTCGATCGTGCGCAAGACGAAATCGCGCTGCTTGTCCATCGTCATCCCTCGTTTCGGTGGGCGTTCAGCGGGCGGAGCCGGAGCCCCAGTCGTCGCGGGCCTCTTCTTCGGCCCACTGCTGCGAACGCTTCTTCAGCAGCTCCGGAGCCTGAGCGGCCTCTTCGGCGGTGGCGAAGGGGCCGGCACGATCGACCGCCGGAGACTCGAACCCCTGCTCGACCTCGCCGGTCTCGAGGTTGTACCAGTACTGCTTGTTCTCGTCGCTCACGATGGCTCCTCACATGGGTCGCGCCCCTCGGCGCGAACCGCCGGTGCTCCCCCGATCCTACTGATCCCGACCGTCCGGCTGGCTAGGCTGAGGGGTATGGCAACGAATGCATCTCGCGCGGTCGGAGTGGACATCGGCGGAACCGGCATCAAGGCCGGAATCGTGGATCTGGATGCCGGGGAGCTCGTCAGCGACCGGGTGAAGGTCGCGACGCCGGAGGGTGCGGAGCCGGCCGACGTGCTGGCCGCGGTGAGGCAGGTGCTCGAGACCCTCGAGGCCCCCGACGACCTGCCCCTGGGCGTGGCGTTCCCCGCGATCGTGAAGAACGGCCAGACGCTCTCGGCCGCGAACGTGTCGAAGTCGTGGATCGGCTTCGAGGCCGAGAAGTTCTTCGAGCACGGCCTCTCGCGTGACATCCACTTCGCCAACGACGCCGACGTCGCCGGTATCGCCGAGGTGCGCTACGGCGCGGCCAAGGGCGTGGACGGCCTCGTGATCCTCACGACCCTCGGCACGGGCATCGGCTCGGCCATGATCTACGACGGCGTGCTCGTGCCCAATAGCGAGCTCGGTCACCTGCAGCGCGCCGGCCACAAGAGAGACGCCGAGCACTTCGCCGCGTACTCCGCGCTGGAGCGCGAAGAGCTGTCGTGGGAGAAGTGGGCGAAGCGCCTGCAGTGGTACTACGACTACGTCGAGTTCCTCTTCAGCCCCGACCTCATCGTCGTCGGCGGCGGCGTGTCGAAGCACTCGGAGCACTTCCTGCCCCTGCTCAAGCTGCGCGCCCCGATCCTGCCGGCGAAGCACCGCAACAATGCGGGCATCATCGGCGCCGCGTCGCTCGCCGTGCCGGTGCCCGAGGCGCTGCCGGCGGTGGCACCGAAGGCCGACCCGAGCTGAGGACACGGCATCCGGAAACGTCTTCAGGCGGCGGCGACCTGACGCACGCTGACGGCATTGCGCCAGACGACCGGCGCCCAGTGCCCGCCCTCGCACGGCACCTCGAGCATCACGACGCGGTCGTTGCCGCCCGTCGCCCACGCGGGTTCGCGGGTGGCGGCGCGGTTCGGCCACGTGACCCACGCCCACACCGGGCGCTTGTCGGCGTACCACTCGATGGGGCGCGCGCCCCAGGTCTCGGGCTGAAGCGTGCAGGGGGCGATGGATGCCAGTACCCGAGCGACCATCTCATCGCTGACCCTCGTCGAACCCATGCGCCGGACCCCTTCCCCGGCCGAGTTCGAGTGTAGAACATATGTCCGACACTCGATGGGTGGTGGACGCTGCGCGCATCCGTACCGAATCGCGCTGCGCGGGTCAAACCTGATGCGCCCCTCCCCTGCCGCCCCTTAGTGTCAGCGTCATCCACGCGCACGACACAGAGGGGGAATCATCGTGAGCAACGACTACAGCGGCGCGGCCGCAGGACTCGGCATCGGGGTTCTGATCATCGGGTTCATCGTCTACATCGCGATCCTCGCGCTCGCGATCTGGGTCTCGTACCTGATCATGCGGACCGCGGTGAAGAACGGCATCCTGCGCGCCGACGAAGAGCGCGCGCGTCGCGGCATTCCGGGTGGGGGCATGGCGCCGCCGGCAGGCGGATACAACTCGGGTCCGGGGGCGTAACCCGCCGATCGCCACGACGGCCCCGCATCGCTCGAGGGAGCGGGCGGGGCCGTCGTCGTGTGCGGGGGCGAATGGGCCGGCCTGTACGCCGGGTTCTGTCCGGGGGTTCCTTCGACAAGCTCAGGAACCCCGTGGACGGTCATCTCTCTCGGCGACACGTTGCCGTGCCGCTCCAGCGGCCTACCCGGGGACTCGGCGAGCCGCGTCGTCATCCCCTGTCTGGCCTTGCTCCGGACGAGGTTTACCTCGCGGGTCGTGTCACCACGACCCCGGTGGTCTCTTACACCACCCTTTCACCCTTACCCCGCGGCCCTTCGACAAGCTCAGGGACCGTGGGGCGGTCTGCTCTCTGTGGCACTGTCTCGCGGATTGCTCCGGGTGGGCGTTACCCACCGTCCTGCCCTGTGGAGCCCGGACGTTCCTCGGCACGGGCGAACCCGTGACGCGACCGTCCAGCCGACCCATTCGCATCGGCCAGTCTACCGGTGAGCGTCCTCAGCCCTTCTCCGCGGTCGCGCCGATGCGCAGGTCGAGCGGGAAGTCGATGGGGAACGTGCCGAACAGCAGACGCCCGGCGGCGGCTGCGGCTTCGCGCACCGCCTCGGCGACGGCATCCGCGTGCTCGATCGGGGTGTGCACGACGATCTCGTCGTGCAGGAAGAACGCCAGGTGCGGTCGTCGCGCGAACACCGCACCGGATGCCGCGGCCGGGGCATCGGCATCCGTCTCGGGGAACGCCGCCAGGCGCCCCCGCAGGTCGGCCAGCCAGGCCAGGGCCCACTCGGCGGCGGTGCCCTGCACGACGAAGTTGCGGGTGAAGCGTCCGCGATCGCGCGCGGAACGGCGGGCGCGGTTCTCGTCGATCCCGGATGCCGCCGACTCGCTCGCCAGCGACTGCAGGGCGCGCCACGACTCCCCCGCCGCCGGCGAGGTGCGGCCGAGCCACGTGTGCACGACGCCGCCCTCTTCGCCGGTGCGTGCGGCGTCGTCGACGAGTTGCATCGCGCGCGGGAAGGTACGTCGCAGCCGCGGGAGCAGTCGGCCGCTCTCGCCGGTCGTGGCGCCGTACATCGCCCCGAGCATCGCGAGTTTCGCCTCGGCGCGGCTCGCCACGGCTCCGCGGTCGACGATGCCCGCGTACAGGTCGCGCCCGGCGGCCGCCTCGGCCAAGGCCGTGTCGCGCGCCATCGCGGCGAGCACGCGGGGCTCGAGCTGGGCCACGTCGGCGGTCACGAGCGTCCAGCCGGGGTCGGCGCGCACCGCGGTGCGCAGCGCGCGCGGGATCTGCAGGGCGCCCCCGCCCGAGGACGCCCACCGCCCGGTGACGACGCCGGCCGGCACGTAGACGGGGCGGAAGCGACCGTCGCGCACCCATTCGGCCAGCCATGCCCAGCCGTTCGCGGTGTAGAGGCGCATCTGCTTCTTGTAGGCGATGAGCGGGGCGACGGCGGGGTGATCGTGCTCCGACAGTTCCCACCGACTCGTCGACTGCACGAGCAGGCCGGCGCGGTGCAGGGAGCGCAGCAGACGCGGCTGCGAGTCGAGAGAGGCCCGCGGGTCGCCCAGGGCGTCGCGGACGACGGCGGCCGTCTGCTCGATGCGTTCCGGGAGCCCGCCGCCGCGCCGCGGCCCGAGCTCGGCCTCGAGTAGGCGTTCGTGCGCCTCGATGCTCCACGGCACGCCCGCGGTGTGCAGTTCGACGGCGATGAGCGCACCGGCGGACTCGGCGGCGGCCAGCAGCCGCAGCGCGCCGGGGGTCGCTGAGGCGGCGAGGGCGGAGTGCTGACGTCGGTATTCGGCGACGGCCTCGTCGGCGGATTCGGGGACCCCGGATGCCGACTCCCCCAGGTCGAAGAGGGCGTCGCCCGCGTCGGGTTCGCTGGAGGCCGCGTCCCAGGCGGTCGCGCGGCGGAGTCCGGCGTCGTCGGTGACCGCGACGGCGTCGCGCAGGATCGCGTGCACGAGCCGCAGGTCCCACGCGCGCGCGACGCGCACGCCGGCATCGAGCAACGGCGGGTAGGCGGACGCGGTGTCGGGCCAGACCCAGCGGACGTCGCCCGCCTGCTCGCGCTCGTGGACGGCCGTAACGAGGTCGTCGACTTCGACGGAGCGGACCGGGGTCGCGTCGGCGTCGAGGTCGATCAGGACGAGTGACCCGGATGCCGCGCGAGCGACGACGACCGTGTCAGAGGCCACGGCCGTCTCGGGTCATCGGGACTCTTCGGTGCGGACGAGGATCGCGCCGCACTCGGGGCAGAACACGACCTCGTCGGTCTGCGCGCGGCGGACGACGGCGAGATCGCTCGGCGGGAGCACCATGCGGCACGCTTCGCACGCGCCGCCGCGCAGGAGGCCGGCGCCGTTACCGCGCGACGCGAGACGCTCGTAGAGCCCGAGCAGGTCGGCGGGGATCGAGGCGGCCACGGCGTCACGGTCACGGCGCGCGCCGTCGAGGCGTGTGCTCGCGTCAGTGACGGTGGTCTTCGCCTCGGCGCTGAGCTGAGCGCCCTGCGCGTTGGTGTCGGCGATCACTGCCTCTTGCTCGGCGACAGCGGCATCCGCTGCCTCGAGGCGCTCCATGAGCGCGATCTCCATGTCTTCGAGGTCGCCCTTGCGGCGCTTGAGCGAGGTCAGCTCGCTCTCGAAGCCCTGAGCCTGCTTGGGGTTCGACGACGCGGCGAGACGCTCGGTGTCGCGCGCGATGCGGGCATCGACCACGGCGACGTCGGACTCGAGGCGCTTCAGCTCGGCGTTGATGTCGTCGCGGGCGTTGGCACGCGTCGTCAGCTCTTGGGTGAGGCTCGCCCGCTGCGCGATGAGCTCGCGCACGCGCACGGCCTGAGGCGGGTTGCCGGCGACCTTCTCGTCACGGTGGATACGCGCGTCGAGGTCGGCGAGGTCGAGCAGTTTGCGCTGGTCGGCGGGATCGGCATTCACGTCCCCCACGCTACCCCGGGCCTCCGACATCCGCGGTACGCGCGTGCCGACGCCCGCATCGCTCCGCGGCGGGGTCGGTGGGGTCACGGCATCCGGACACCACGCCCCAGGAGTGCGGCGTCTACCGGGCTAGACTCGAGGCACCAGGGCCTTTAGCTCAGCTGGTAGAGCGCCACGTTTACACCGTGGATGTCGTCGGTTCGATCCCGGCAGGGCCCACCCCTTCGAGCCGCGCCCTCCGTTCCCATCCTGGGATCATGGGCGGATGGACCAGCTCATCCCGATCGACCTCGAGAGGTGGCCCCGGCGTCAGCACTTCGAGCACTACCTGCGGACGTCGCCGTGCACCTACGCGCTGACCGTCGAGATCGACGTCACCGACTTCGTGGCGGCCGTGCGCGCGTCGGGCCGTCGCACCTACATCGCGCAGATCTGGGCGATCGCGTCGATCGTGAACCGGCGGGACGAGTTCCGCATGCGGCTGGACGAAGCCGGCGCGCCCGCCGTCTGGGATCGCGTGCACCCCGCCTTCACCGTCTTCCACCCCGCCCGGGAGACCTTCGCGTGTCTGTGGGTTCCGTATCTTTCCGATTTCGCCGCATTCCACGAGAGCGCGGAGCAGACGATCGCGGAATACGCCGACAGCCTCGACTTCTTCCCGCAGGGTGAGCCGCCCCTCAACACCTTCGACGTCTCGAGCGTCCCGTGGACGAGCTTCACCGGCTTCACTCTGAACATCGAGAACGGGTCGTCGCACCTGGCGCCGATCTTCACTCTCGGCAAATACGTCGAGCGCGGCGACCGCGTGCTGATACCGCTCGCCCTGCAGGTGCACCACGCCGTGGCCGACGGCTTTCACGCGGCGCGCCTCGTCAACGAGCTACAGGAGTTGCTGTCAGACGGAGCCTGGCTGACGGCGTCGCGCTAGTTCAGGATGTTCACGCTGCGCGCGATGACCAGCGCCAGCAGGATGAAGCCCGACACCGCCTGCACCATCATGAACAGCTTCGCCCTGCTCGACAGCGGCATGACGTCGGTGGGGCTGAAGGCCATGGCGTTGGATGCCGAGAAGTACAGGTAGTCGACGTAGCCGGGCGCCCAGTCCTCGGTGTCGGACGAGCGGCGCGCCACCTCGCTCACCGCGTCGCGGTCGGAGTCCTGGGGGAACTGGAAGTCGGCGGGCGGGAGCTCGGCGCGCGCGTCGCGGCGGCGGGCGATGGGACCGCCGCGGTCCATCTCCCAATAGACGACGGCGTAGCCGATGACGTTGATCGCCCACACCTGCGCCGCCCCGAGCAGCGTCGACGCGCCGCTCCCCTGCCCCTGCAGCAGCTGGTTCACCAGCAGGAAGAACGCAATCTGGTTGGCGACCAGCAGGATCACCGTGAACGCGATCGCGAACACGCGGCCGATGCGCGAGTCGCGGGTCAGACGCGAAGGGTTCGTCACGACCATCGGAATCGCGCACAGGATGCCGACGACCACCACGACATAGCGCAGGATGCCGCTGGCCTCGCTCGGCAGCACCGCGTAGAGCCCCGTGCCCACGCCGAGGGCGATCAAGACCGGCCAGCGGTGTTCGGGCCTCGTGCGGAACCCTTCGTGCGTGCTCACGCGCTCAGGCTAGACCGGTCGACCGTCCGCACCGGGCGGGCGCGTCGGCACACGGCATCCGCCGCTCTATGTCTTGGCACAGGGCGCGTCGTCTCGACGTCGAACCGTCACGGTGACCCGAGGCGGGCCCGCCAGCGCCGCGCGCAGCCGATGTCGTCGCGACTCGCTAGGCTGGACGCTGGTTGATTGTGCGGAGCGAACAAGGGTTGCCGCACTCGTATGGCGATTCTCTGGCATGACCTGCCAGACGACGAAAGGTCTTCCGTGACTGTTCACGACCAGGATCCGTATTCGCAGGGGCCGCAGGACAGCGACCCGGAAGAGACCGGGGAGTGGCAGGAATCCCTGCGCCAGCTGGTCCAGGCGAAGGGTCCGGCTCGCGCTCGCGAGATCATGCTGAGCCTGCTGAAGGGCTCGAAAGAACTGCACCTGAACGTGCCGATGGTTCCGACCACCGACTACATCAACACGATCTCGCAGAAGAACGAGCCCGAGTTCCCCGGTGACGAGGAGCTCGAGCGCCGCTACCGCAAGTGGATCCGCTGGAACGCCGCGGTCACCGTGCACCGCGCCCAGCGCCCCGGCATCGGTGTCGGCGGCCACATCTCCACCTACGCCTCGTCGGCAGCGCTGTACGAAGTGGGCTTCAACCACTTCTTCCGCGGCCTCGACGACCCGTCGGGCGGAGACCAGATCTTCATCCAGGGCCACGCCTCCCCCGGCGCCTACGCCCGCGCCTACCTCGAGGGTCGCCTCACCGAGGCGCAGCTCGACGGTTTCCGTCAGGAGAAGTCGCAGGCGCCCCACGGCATCCCGTCGTACCCGCACCCGCGCCTCATGCCGGAGTTCTGGCAGTTCCCGACCGTGTCGATGGGCCTCGGTCCGATCAACGCGATCTACCAGGCGATGTCGAACAAGTACCTGTCGAACCGCGGCATCAAGGACGTCAGCGACTCGCACGTCTGGGCCTACCTCGGCGACGGCGAGATGGACGAGGTCGAAAGCCGCGGACAGCTGCAGGTCGCGGCGAACGAAGGCCTCGACAACCTGACCTTCATCGTCAACTGCAACCTCCAGCGCCTCGACGGCCCGGTCCGCGGTAACGGCAAGATCATCCAGGAGCTCGAGAGCTTCTTCCGCGGTGCCGGCTGGAACGTCATCAAGGTCGTCTGGGGCCGCGAGTGGGACGACCTGCTCGCCCGCGACACCGAGGGCGCGCTGCTCAACCTCATGAACAGCACCCCCGACGGCGACTACCAGACCTACAAGGCCGAGAACGGCGCCTACGTGCGCGAGAACTTCTTCGGTCGCGACCCCCGCGCCCTCGAGCTCGTCAAGGACTACACCGACGAGCAGGTCTGGGGCCTCAAGCGCGGTGGCCATGACTACCGCAAGGTGTTCGCGGCGTTCAAGGCGGCCAAGGAGCACAAGGGCCAGCCCACCGTCATCCTGGCGAAGACGATCAAGGGCTACGGCCTCGGACCGCACTTCGAGGGCCGCAACGCGACCCACCAGATGAAGAAGCTGACGCTCGACGACCTCAAGGCCTTCCGCGACGCGATGGACATCCCCGTCACCGACGCGCAGCTCGACGAGAACCCGTACCAGCCGCCGTACTACAACCCCGGTGAGCAGGACGAGACGATCAAGTACATGCTCGAGCGTCGTCGCTCGCTCGGCGGGTTCCTGCCCGAGCGTCGCACCACGCACGTCGGCCTCGAGCTGCCGGGCGACGCCGCCTACGCGCTGCCGAAGAAGGGCTCCGGCACGCAGGAGATCGCCACCACCATGGCGTTCGTGCGACTGCTGAAAGACCTGCTGCGGGTGAAGGACTTCGGTCACCGCATCGTGCCGATCATCCCCGACGAGGCGCGCACGTTCGGTATGGACGCGTACTTCCCGACGGCGAAGATCTACAACCCCAAGGGCCAGCACTACACCTCCGTCGACCGCGAGCTGCTGCTGGCGTACAAGGAGAGCCCGCAGGGCCAGATCATCCACGTCGGCATCAACGAGGCGGGCGCCCTCGCGGCGTTCACCGCGGCGGGCACGGCGTACTCGACCCACGGCGAGCCGCTGATCCCGGTCTACGTCTTCTACTCGATGTTCGGCTTCCAGCGCACGGGCGACGCCCAGTGGGCGGCCGGCGACCAGATGGCACGCGGCTTCATCATCGGCGCCACGGCCGGTCGCACCACCCTGACCGGTGAGGGCCTGCAGCACGCCGACGGTCACTCGCAGCTGCTCGCTTCGACGAACCCGGCGACGGTGTCGTACGACCCGGCCTACGGCTACGAGATCTCGCACATCGTCCGCTCGGGCATCGAGCGCATGTACGGCGGCAACCACCCCGACCCCAACGTCATGTACTACATGACGGTCTACAACGAGCCGTACGTGCAGCCGGCCGAGCCCGAAGGGGTCGACGTCGACGGCATCGTCCGCGGCATCCACCACATCTCCTCCGGTGAGGGCGATGGCCCCCGCACGCAGCTGCTCGCCTCGGGCGTCGGTGTGCCGTGGGCGTTCGAGGCCCAGCGCCTGCTGAAGGACGACTGGGGAGTGACGGCCGACGTCTGGTCGGTCACCTCGTGGAGCGAGCTGCGCCGCGACGGTCTCGCCGCCGACGAGCACAACTTCCTGCACCCCGAGGAAGAGCCCCGCGTGGCCTACCTCACCGACAAGCTGAAGGAAGCCGACGGCCCCGTCGTCGCCGTCAGCGACTGGATGCACGCGGTGCAGGATCAGATCCGCCAGTGGGTTCCGCAGAACTACTGGACCCTCGGCGCCGACGGCTTCGGCTTCTCGGACACCCGTGCCGCGGCCCGTCGCTTCTTCAAGATCGACGGCCCCTCGCTCGCCGTCCGCGCCCTGCAGGCGCTGGCCGAAGAGGGCAAGGTCGACCGCGCGGTCGTGGGTCAGGCCATCGAGAAGTACCGCCTGCACGACGTCAACGCCGGCACCAGCGGCAACGCGGGTGGCGAGGCCTGAGCGCGTGACGAGCACCACCGACGGGTCCGGCTCCGCCTCCACGGGCGGGGCCGGGCCCGACCGGTCTGCGGGCGCGATCGCGGCCGCCGCACAGGAGAAGGCCGACACCCTCACCTGGCTCCGCCGCATCTCGGGCGACCTCGCGACGGCGACGATCCAGCGCCTCGAAGAGACGCTGCCCTGGTACGCCGAGATGCCTCCCGCCCGGCGTTCGGCGGTCGGGCTCGTCGCCCAGGCGGGCATCACCTCGTTTCTGCAGTGGTTCGAGGAGCCGGCATCCACTCCGGCCATCGCCGCCGACATCTTCGCCGCGGCTCCTCGTGAGCTGCTGCGCAGCGTCAGCCTCACCCAGACCCTGCAGCTCGTGCGCGTCACCGTCGAGGTGATGGAGGAGCGCGTCGCCGGCCGCAGCGAGAAGGTGCGCGAGGCGATGCTGTCGTACTCGCGCGAGGTCGCCTTCGCCGCCGCCGACGTGTATGCGCGCGCCGCCGAGGCCCGCGGCCTGTGGGACGCGCGGCTCGAAGCGCTGGTGGTCGACTCGATCCTCACCGGCGAGGCCGACGACGAGCTCCCCAGCCGCATCGCCGCGCTCGGCTGGCATGGGCACGGCGAAGTCGCGGTGCTGGTGGGCACCACTCCCCCGCAACTCGACGTCGACCAGGTGCGCCGCACCGCGCGCAAGCTCGGCGTCGACGTGCTCATCGGGGTGCAGGGCTCGCGTCTCGTGCTCGTGGTCGGCCGCGCCGATCTGCCCGCCCGCAGCAGTGGCGAGGACGGCGTCGAACTCCCCTTCCCCGAGATCGCCAAGCGCCTCGAACCCGGTTTCGGGTCGGGTCATCTGGTGCTGGGCCCCCCGGTTCCTGCCCTCGTCGACGCGGGCCAGAGCGCCCGCGCGGCCCTCGCCGGATTCGCCGTGGCCCGCGCCTGGAGACACGCCCCGCGCCCGGTCGAAGCCGACGATCTGCTGCCCGAGCGCGCCCTCGCCGGCGACGCCGTCGCCAAGCAGACGCTCGTCGACCGCGTGTATCGGCCGCTGCAGGCGCACAGCGCCGATCTCGTGGCGACGCTGTGGAGCTACCTCGACAACGGGCGCTCGCTCGAGGCGACCGCGCGCGAGCTGTACGTGCACCCGAACACGGTGCGGTACCGCCTCAAGCGCGTGTCGGAGGTCATCGGGTGGGATGCCACGGGGCCGCGCGAAGCGCTCATCCTGCAGACCGCGCTGATCCTCGGCTCGATCGGCACCGACGCCACGCGGCGTCGCGGGCTCGCCAGTCGGCGACCGTCCGCTTCGCGCTGAGGCGTGGCATCCGTCGAGTGTCCACGACGCGCCGTTTCCGGTCGGCGACGCCCGGCATGTCCTGGACACCGAACGCGGAATGCGCCCGCTGATGCACGGCGCGCACAAAGACACGCCGCATATCTGTGTCGATATCTCCATAAGCGCGGGCCCGATCGTTGGCAGGATGGAAACGTGATCATTGCCGTCTTCCCGGGACAGGGCTCGCAGACCCCCGGCTTCCTGACTTCGTGGCTCGAACTCGATGGAGCGCGCGAGCGCCTCGAGGCCTTCTCGGAGCAGGCGGGCGTCGACCTCGTCGCCGCCGGCACCGAGTGGGATGCCGATCAGATCCGCGACACCGCCGTCGCCCAGCCGCTGATCGTCGCCGCGAGCCTGCTGTCGTGGTCTGCGCTGAACGACCGCTCCACGGCCGCCGTCGCCGGCGTCGCGGGGCACTCGGTCGGCGAGATCGCCGCGCTGGCGGCATCCGGAGTGCTCTCCGACGAGGACGCGCTGCGCCTGGTCGGACTCCGCGGCCGTGCGATGGCCGAGGCCGCCGCCGCCGTCGAGACCGGCATGAGCGCGGTGGTCGGCGGAGACGAGACCGCCGTACTCGAGCGCCTCGACGCGCTCGGACTCACCCCCGCCAACTACAACGGCGGCGGACAGATCGTGGCCGCGGGCGAGTTGCCCGCCCTCGCCGAGCTCGCTGCCGAGGCGCCGCAAGGAACCCGTGTGATCCCCCTGCAGGTCGCCGGCGCCTTCCACACCCGCTTCATGGAGCCCGCCGTCGAGACGCTGCGCGCCGCCGCCGCCGACGTGCAGGTGTCCGACCCCGCAACGACGCTGTGGACCAACTCCGACGGCTCCGTCGTGACCGAGGGCCGTCGCGCGCTCGACCTCGTGGTCGCCCAGGTCTCGTCTCCCGTGCGCTGGGACCGCTGCATGGCCTCGTTCGCCGAGCAGGGCGTGACCGGCATCATCGAACTCTCGCCCGCCGGCGCCCTCACGGGCCTCGCGAAGCGAGCACTGCGCGGCACCCCCACCGTGGCAGTCAAGTCCCCCGACGACCTCGACGCGGCCGTCTCACTCCTGAAAGAAGACCAGGCATGAGCACCCCCACCCTCCGTCAGCTGCAGGGAGCCGCCCACACGCGCATCTACGCCTACGGCGCCGCGCGCGGAGAGAACTTCGTGCCCAACGACGACCTCGTGGGGCCCATCGACTCCAGCGACGAGTGGATCCGCCAGCGCACCGGCATCGTCACGCGCGTGCGCGCGAACAAAGACACGGATGCCATCGACCTCGCGACCGAGGCCGCGCGCGAAGCCGTCGAGAAGTCGGGCGTCGCGCCCGAGGACATCGACGCCGTGATCGTGGCGACCATCAGCAACCCCAAGCAGACGCCGTCGGCCTCGGCGATCGTCGCCGACCGCATCGGGGCGAACCCGGCCGCGGCCTACGACCTCAACGCCGCGTGCGCGGGCTTCGCCTACGGCGTGGGCCAGGCCGACGCCCTCGTGCGGGCCGGCCTGGCGACGCACGTCGTGGTCGTCGGCGCCGAAAAGCTCAGCGACGTCGTCGACCCCACCGACCGCAGCATCTCGTTCCTCCTCGGCGACGGCGCGGGTGCGGTCGTGGTCGGTCCGAGCGAGACGCCCGGCATCGGTCCCACCATCTGGGGCTCCGACGGATCGAAGGCGGATGCCGTGGGCATGAACGCCACGCTCACCGACTTCCGCGACGGCCTCGCCCCGTGGCCGACCCTGCGCCAGGAGGGCCCCACGGTCTTCCGCTGGGCCGTCTGGGAGATGGTCAAGGTCGCGCGTCAGGCGATCGAGGCCGCCGGCATCGAACCCGGCGACCTCGCCGCCTTCGTGCCGCACCAGGCGAACATGCGCATCATCGACGAGTTCGCCAAGCAGCTGGGCCTGCCCGAAACCGTCGTGATCGGTCGCGACATCGAGACCACGGGCAACACCTCGGCGGCATCCATCCCGCTCGCCACCCACCGCCTACTCGAGGAGCACCCCGAGCTCAGCGGCGGCCTCGCGCTGCAGATCGGCTTCGGCGCCGGACTCGTGTTCGGCGCGCAGGTCGTCGTCCTCCCCTGACGCGTCGGCGTCGAACCCTAGACTGATCGGGGCCTGACAGGCCCGCCCCCAAGAAACAGGAGACATCATGGCATTCACCAACGACGAGGTTCTCGCGGGCCTTGCCGAGCTCATCACCGACGAGACCGGCATCTCGGCCGACGAGGTCGCCCTCGAGAAGTCGTTCACCGACGACCTCGACATCGACTCCATCTCGATGATGACGATCGTCGTCAACGCCGAGGAGAAGTTCGGCGTCACCATTCCCGACGACGAGGTCAAGAACCTCAAGACCGTCGGCGACGCCGTGACCTTCATCACGTCGAACCAGTCCTGACACCTCCCGGTGGGGGCTCCGGCCCCCACCGGTCACGACCTGTCGGCCGCACCAAGGATTTTTCGCTCATGAGCACACCCCGCATCGTCGTCACCGGCATCGGAGCCACCTCGCCCATCGGCGGAACGGCACCCGAGAGCTGGTCCGCCCTGCTCGCCGGAACCTCCGGCGCCCGTTCCCTCGAGCACGAGTGGGTCGAGCAGTACAACCTGCCCGTCACCTTCGCCGCCGAGGCGCTCGTGCGTCCCGAGACCGTGCTCGAGCGACCCGTCGCCAAGCGGCTCGATCCCTCGTCGCAGCTCGCCATGGTCGCGGCCAAAGAAGCCTGGGAAGACGCCGGCTCCCCCGACATCGACCCCGACCGCCTCGGCGTCGACTTCGCCACCGGTATCGGCGGCGTCTGGACGCTGCTCGACGCGTGGGACACTCTGCGCGAGAAGGGCCCGCGTCGCGTCATGCCGATGACGGTGCCCATGCTCATGCCGAATGCGGCGGCCGGAAACCTCTCGCTGCACTTCAACGCCCGCGCCTTCGCGCGCACCGTGGCGTCGGCGTGCGCCTCGAGCACCGAGTCGATCGTCAACGCCGTGCAGCACATCCGCGACGGCCTCGCCGACGTGGTCATCGCCGGCGGTACCGAATCGGCCATCCACCCGATCACCATCGCGTCGTTCGCCTCGATGCAGGCCCTGTCGAAGCGCAACGACTCGCCCGAGACCGCGTCGCGGCCCGCCAGCGTCGACCGTGACGGCTTCGTCATGGGCGAAGGCGCGGGCGTGCTGATCCTCGAGACCGAGGAGCACGCCAAGGCCCGCGGTGCCAAGATCTACGCCTCGATCGTGGGCGGTGGCGTCACCGCCGACTCGTACCACATCACCGCGAACGACCCCGAGGGGCACGGCGCCGCGCGCGCCGTCCACCTGGCGCTCGAGATGGCGGGCGCGTCGGTCGACGACGTCACCCACATCAACGCCCACGCCACCTCGACCCCCGTCGGTGACCCGAACGAGTACAAGGCCTTGCGCGCGGTGTTCGGCGACCGCGTCGACGAGATCCCCGTCTCGGCGACCAAGGCGTCGACCGGCCACCTGCTGGGTGGCACGGGCGCTCTCGAGGCCATCTTCACGGTGCTCGCCCTGCAGAACCGCGTCGCGCCCCCCACCATCAACCTGACCGAGCAGGACCCGGACGTTCCCTTCGCGCTCTCGGGCTCGCCCGTTGAGCTCGGTGCCGGCGACCAGCTGGCCATCAGCAACTCGTTCGGCTTCGGCGGTCACAACGCCGTCGTCGCGATCGCTTCGGTCTGACCGTACGAGAACGCCCCCTGGCATCCCCCCGACTGCGATCGGGGATGCCAGGGGGCGTTCTGCATGTCAGGCGAGGGATACGCGGTCCCGGTGCCGGGTGTGAACACCGGCCTCCGGTAGTGGCGCCTCCCCCGTCCGACGCATGAGGCAGACGCGTTCAGCCCACTTTGTGGAGCCAGACGATCTGCTGGTCGTCACCGGCGTGCCGGAAAGGTTCGAGTTCTTCGTCCCAGGCCGAACCGAGCGCGACGTCGAGCTCGCGCTGCAGCTCGAACGCATCGCCCGCGGCGACCTCCATGGCGTAGCGCACCCGGTCTTCGCCGATGACGACGTTGCCGGCCGCATCGGTCTGAGCGAAGTGGATGCCGAGACCCGGCGTGTGCATCCAGCGGCCACCGTCGCTGCGGGGCGTGGGATCTTCACTCACCTCGAACCGCAGGTGCTCCCAGCCGCGGATGGCGCTGGCGAGAGCCGCACCGGAGCCCACCGGGCCCTCCCAGTAGAACTCCGCGCGGCGGCTGCCCGTCAGCACGGGCTGTTCGGCCCAGTCGAAGTTGACGGCACGGCCGAGGGCGCGTCCTACCGCCCACTCGAGGTGGGGGCACAACGCGCGGGGCGCGGAGTGGATCAGGATCACTCCGCGCGAAGACGTGATCGCCATGGTCTCTCCTTCGTCAGGTACGTCTTCCCCTACGACCTGTGATGGAGTGTGGCGATTGTTCGGTTGTCCCGGCCATTATCGCCCGCTCATAACGAAATCACAACACTGTGATTCCGATGTGCGTCGGGCGCGGGGGGTTCGGGACGTTCGACGGGCTCGGGGACCTGGGTTCGGCGCGGGGAAGGACCGCGCGGCATCCGGTCCCTTCGACAGGCTCAGGGACCTGGGTTCGGCGTGGGGAGGCCCCGCCCGGCTTCCGGTCCCTTCGACAGGCTCAGGGACCTGGGTTCGGCGTGGGGCGGGACTGCGCGGCTTCCGGTCCCTTCGGCAGGCTCAGGGACCTGGGTTCTGAGAGGGGAGGCCTCGCGCGACTTCCGGTCCCTTCGACAGGCTCAGGGACCTGGGTTCGACGGGATTGGGTGCTCAGCCGAACCAGAGCGCCCAGTACAGCGCGAAGTTGCGGTTGCCGTACGACGAGCACTCGTCTCCGGTGCCCCACCGTGCCGCGAGGGCCGCGGGATTCGGCTGGTAGGGCGTGTAGTTGTACAGCGCCGCCGTGGCCTCGTTGGCGATCGCGACGTCGGAGCCCCCGCACGCGGGATCGGGCGAATACGCGAGGTAATGGGTGCCGGGCTGACGCATGAAGTCCGAGGCGCTGTACGACTTGAGGTCGGTGGTGCCTTGCGCGACCTGCTGGGCGAAGCCCGCGATGCCCGGGTCGCACGCCGCGTCGTCGGGGCAGCGGGCGCCCATGGCCGCGCCGAGCTGCTCGGCCGAAGGTGAGCGCGCAACGCGTCCGGCGACGAGACTCTGCTCCTTCTGCAACGTGACGAGGATCACCTTCGCCGAGATCCCGCACGCGCGCTGGATGCGGTCGATGATCTCGGCCGCCGTGAGCGAGCCGCCGTCGTAGCCGTCGCAGACGGTCTGGCCCGTGGCATCCGACACGACCGGACCTCGAGCGGGGAGATCCGTGCGCAACACCGACAGGCACGAATCGTTGCCGCACTCCCCCACCTGGTCGTCGAGGAAGCTCTGGATCTCGTCGGCGGTCATGGCATCGCCGTCGTAGAAGGCCTCGTCGCTGATCAGAGTGCCCGGGTCGAAGCTCGACAAGTCGATCGCCTGACGACGCTGCTCGGTGTTCCACGCCGTCGTCCACGCGCTGGTGAGGGAGACCAGCGGAATGACGGCTAGCACGACGAGAGAGACCAGAACGGCCGCGACGATGCCGAAGGCGATGCGACGGCGACGCAGCTGCCGGGCACGAGCGGTGGGGCGACGCCGCCGGACGGGCGGACGACGAGGTCGGCTCGGCCGCGTACGAGTGTTCGCCACCCTCCGATCGTGCCGCACCGCGCTGACCGCGCGCTGCACATGAAGGTGCGGCGCGTCGGCCAGCGCGGTGGCGCTCAGCTGCCGGGCTGGGCGGGGGCGGTGCCGTCGGCCGGAGGCGTGGGTGCCGAGCCGTCCGCGGGCGGGGTGGGTGCCGAGCCGTCTGCCGGCGGGGCGGGAGGCGTGGGCTTCTCGCCGTCGGCGGGCGGGGTCGGAGCGGTGCCGTCGGCCGGCGGGGTCGGCTTCTCGGCGCCGGGGGCACCGGGGCCGTGGCCGGGACCCGCGGGGCCGCCGGGGCCGCACTCGCCCGGGCCGGACCCGTCGGCGGGGGCGGTCGGGGCGGCCGGGGCCGTGCCGTCGGCGGGGGCTCCGGTGGGCGCGTCGCTGGGCGTGGCGCCGGGGGTGGCGCTCGAGCCGGGCGTGGGGGTGCCCGTGCCCGGGGTCGCAGCGCCGGGTCCGGTGGATCCGCCGTCGGCGCTCGGTGCCGAGGTCGCCAGCGTCAGCGGCGTGTTCGTCTGCGCGGCGAGGGCGGCTGAACCGCCCGTCAGACCCGCGGCGACGATGACCGCGCCCGCGATCAGCGCGGGGCGACGCCACGAGCGGCGGCGGGGCTCGGGGGCCTCGTCGAACCGCGGCAACGGCTGGGTGGGGTTGTCGTCGTTCATGGTTCTCGCTCTCCGCCGGTGGCGTTCACCGGCTCGAGTTCCACATTTCGCGGCGGGACTGAAGCGAACCTGAAGTCGGTGAGGGTCGGGGCATCGCATACGCAAGCCATAACGCCCGTTCAGCGCCGGGCCGTAGCGTCGGGCGGATGTCCGCTCCTGCCCGCGTGCTCGTCCTCGACGACGACGAGACGATCCGCACCGCCGTCACGGTCGCCCTCCGCGCCGACGGCTACGTCGTCGACGCCGCGCCCGACGGCCTCGATCTCTCGGAGCGGTTGGCCGCCTTTCGCCCCGACCTCGTGGTGCTCGACTGGATGATGCCGGGGCCCAGCGGCATCCGGTTGCTGCCCGTCATCCACACCGCGGGTGATACCGCCGTCATCATGCTGACGGCGCGCGACGAGGTCGACGACCGCCTGCGCGGATTCGCCGAGGGAGTGGACGACTACGTCGTCAAGCCGTTCACCATGGCCGAGCTGGTCGCGCGGACGGGGGCGGTGCTGCGCCGTCGCGGGCGGCTGCCCCAGACGATCGCGGTGGGCGATCTCGTCGTGGATCCGGATGCCGCGACGGCCCATCGAGCGGGATCGTTGCTCGATCTGACGGCCACGGAGTTCCGCCTGCTGCACCTGTTCGCCGACAGTCGCGGTCGCACGCTGTCGAAGGCGCAGATCCTCACGCAGGTGTGGGGATTCGACGACTACGACCCCAATCTCGTCGAGGTGCACCTGAGCGCTCTGCGTCGCAAGATGGAGCAGCACGGTCCGCGCCTGATCCACACCGTTCGCGGCCTCGGCTACCGACTGAGTGCCGCGTGAGCGCCGCCGTCGGCCGCGAGGGCTCTCCCCTGCGCACCGGATCGCTGCGGCGCCGCACGATCGTCGCGGTGCTCGCGCTGGTCGCGGTGCTGCTGGTCGTGCTCGCGGTGGTCGTCGACGTGGCCCTCGGGGCGCGCCTGCGCGGCCAGATCGAAGACCGTTTGCGCGACCGGGCTGCCGCGGCCGCTTCTCTCGTGGGGGTCGTCGACGACACCGACCTCGCCGAGCGGTTGTCGGACCAAGGACTCGCGGTGCGTATCGACAGCGCCGGCGGAGACTCGGTCGTGGCGGGACCGAGCCCCGAGCAGTTGCGCGACGGTCCTCCGCGCCCGGGCGGCGGCCCCGGCGGGAGTCCCGGCGAGCGGTCGCAGCCGCAGCCGAGCGCCTCGAGCGACGTGACCGTCACCGCCTCCGCCCTCTCGGGCGACGACCAGCTGGTGACGCTGCAGTCGACCTTGAGCGACGGCTCGACCCTCACGCTCACGGCGTCGGCGGTCGGCGTCGGCGACACGCTCGCGCAGGTGCGCTGGATCCTCGCGATCGCCTCGGTGGGCGTGCTCGTGATCGCCGCGGGCGCCGTCACGATCGTAGTGCGCCGGAGTCTGCGACCTCTCGACCGGGTGTCCGACGTCGCGCGGGCGATCGGGGCGGGAGAGCGCGAGCGGCGTCTGCGGCCGACGCGCCCCGAGACCGAGATCGGGCGCGTGGCGACCGCGCTCGACGACATGCTCGACGACGTCGTGGGTGCCGAGCAGACCGCACGCGAGGCCGAGGCGCGGCTGCGCGCCTTCCTCTCCGACGCGGCGCACGAGCTGCGCACGCCGGTCGCCGGCATCCGGGCCGCGGCCGACACGCTCGTGCGCGCCGACCTCGACGGGCCCGAGCGCGAGGTGCTCGCGACGCAGGTGGCGCGCGAGGCCGCGCGCGCGTCGCGCCTGGTCGACGACCTGCTCACGATGGCCCGCGTCGACCGCGGGCTCGAACTCGAACGGGTCGACGTCGACCTTCGTCAGGTCGTGCGCACCGAAGCCGAACTGATCCCGCTCGTGCATCCCTCGCTGCGGGTGGACCTGCGGATCCCGGATGCCGCTGTCCCCGCCCATGTCGACGTGGACCGCCTCACGCAGGTGCTGTCGAACCTCGTCGAGAACGCCGCACGGGCGACGGGCGGCACCGGTGCGCTGACGCTGGAGCTCGGCATCCGGGATCACGTCGCCGAGGTCGCCGTGAGCGACGACGGACCCGGGGTGCCCGCGGATCAGCGCGATCGCATCTTCGACCGCATGGTGCGGCTCGACTCCTCGCGCACGTCGGCGGCCGGAGTCGGACTCGGGCTGCCGATCGCGCGCGGAATCGCCCGCGCACACGGCGGCGACGTCAGATGCGTACCGGCGGCGACGGGAGCCCGATTCGAGGTCGTGCTCCCGCTCGCCTGAGCGTCAGCGCGCCGTTCGACCCACGGGCTGACGCACGGGTGCGGTCTGCGGGGCGATGCCCGCCGCGGTGAGCGTGAGGCCGTCGGCGCCGCTGGCGTCGTGCATCATCTGGTCGACGAGAGCGCGATCGATCACGGGCTCGCGACCGCCGTAGAACTGCATGACGAGGGCGTTCGAGGCGTGGATCCACAGACTCGCCTGCCGCACGCCCTCATTGACGGGCAGCTGGAGCATGAATCCCTCGTTGCGTCGCAGCTTGTTCATCACGACGATGCGGAGGTGGGCGAGGATGCGGTCGTCGATGTCGAACGCGGCACGGTCGCGGTAAATGAGGCGTCCCATTACTGGTCCTTTTCCGGCGCGACGAATCGCACCTGTGTTGCGGGGGGACCGCGCCGGGAAGCGCAGCAATGGGGGCCTCATCATTGTGGCACCGATCTGGACTTACGGTGTATCCCTTTCTCCATCATCGAGGTGAATCCTCAGAATCGGCTTCGCGTCGCTCGATAAAGTCGAAGGGATCAGTGATCACCGACCCACGAGAGAGACAACCCCGTGAGCCCTCACCGCACCTCCACCGACCAGGAGGGCCGATCTTCGAGCCCCCTCTTCCGGAGAGGGGGTGAGATCTGATGCTGGCTGCGGCCCTGACGCTTCTGTTGGGGATCATCGTGACCTTGGCGATCATCGTCGCCTGCGGATTCTTCGTCGCGCAGGAATTCGCCTACATGTCCGTCGACCGCTCGCGTCTGACCGCGAGAGCGGAAAAGGGCGACGCGCAGGCGAAGCGCGTTCTGGCGATCACCAAGCGCACGTCGTTCATGCTCTCGGGCGCCCAATTGGGAATCACCGTGACCGGCCTGTTGATCGGATACGTCGCCGAACCCCTCATCGGTCAGTCGATCGGCACGCTGCTGGGCGGGGTGGGCGTCGACCCGACCGTCTCGGTGCTCATCGGCACCGTCGGTGCGCTGCTACTGGCGACGGTGGTGACGATGATCTTCGGCGAGCTGTACCCCAAGAACCTCGCCATCGCGAACCCCGAGCCCCTGGCCCGGGCCCTTGCGGTGCCCACCCGCATCTACCTGCTGATGTTCGGCTGGTTGATCACGGTGTTCGATCTGGCGGCCAACGCGCTGCTGCGCCTGCTGCGCATCGAGCCGCTCGAAGACGTCGACGAGAGCGCCACCGCGCGCGACCTCGAGGCGATCATCGAGGAGTCGCGCCAGAGCGGCGACCTGCCCGACGACCTGTCGATGATCATCGACCGCATTCTCGACTTCCCCCAGCGCGACGTCGAGCACGCCATGGTGCCGCGCTCCCAGGTCGACTCGGTCACCCCCGACACGACCGTCGGCGAGGTGCGCGCGCTGATGGCCACGGGCCACACCCGCTACCCCGTGATCGGCGACGAGGACTCCCCCGTCGGCGTGGTCGAGCTCATCGACCTGTTGCGTGAGCAGCCCGCCGACGACGCCCCCGTGGCATCCGTCATGCGCACCGCCGTCGTCATCCCCACCTCGATGCAGCTGCCGGTGGCCCTCGACCGCATGCGACGCTCGCGCAACGAACTCGCGTGCGTGGTCGACGAATACGGCAACTTCGACGGCATTCTGACCATCGAAGACCTGACCGAGGAGGTCATCGGCGAGCTCTCCGACGAGCACGACGCCGAGGTGAGCGAGGTCTCGTCCGTCGGCGACGACGCCTGGAGCGTTCCGGGCGACCTGCACCTCGACGAGCTCGAGCGCCTCATCGGGCACGACCTCGCCGAGAGCGACATCGAGACCGTGGCCGGGCTCGTGATCGACGCGCACGGCGACCTCCCCGCCGTGGGCAGCGTCGTGCGCATCGACCTGCCCGAGCGGGCCGGCGAGACCATCCAGGGCCTCGACATCGACCGCTGGCTCGCCGTCGAGGTGGTCGCCGTCGACCGGCACGTGCCCTCGCAACTGCGGGTGCAGCTGCACGAGGTGGATCGTGACGCGGTCGGAGAGCCGACCCGCGATGAGGAGGTGACCCGATGAACGGTTGGACCGTGGCCCTCATCACCACCGCGCTCATCATCGCGAGCGCCTTCTTCGTCATCGTCGAGTTCGCCCTGCTCGCCGCCCGTCGCCACCGCCTCGAAGAGGAAGCCGCGACCAGCGCCTCGGCCCGCGCCGCCCTGCGCGGAGTGAACGAGCTGACCGTCATGCTCGCGTTCGCGCAGCTCGGCATCACGGCCTGTACCTTCCTGCTCGGTGCCATCACCAAGCCGGCCATCGACTACGCACTCGCGCCCGTGTTCGAGGCGTGGGGCCTGCCCTACGTGCTGGCCGACATCATCGCGTTCATGCTCGCGCTGATCGTGGTCACCTTCCTTCACCTCGTCATCGGCGAGATGGCGCCGAAGTCGTGGGCGATCGCCCACCCCGAGACGGCGGCGAAGGCCACCGGCATCCTGGCCCGTGCCCTCACCTGGCCGCTGCGCCCGTTCCTGCTGTGGATCAACCACATCGCGAACCGGCTCGTGAAGGCCTCGGGTGTCGAGCCGGTCGACAAGGCCGCCGCCGGTGGACAAGACGCCGACACGATCCGCGAGCTCGTCGCGCACTCGCGACAGGCCGGAACGCTCGAGAAGCAGTACTCCGAGCCGATCGCGCAGGCGATCGCCCTGGGCACGCTCACCGTCGGCGACATCGTGCGCACCGACCGCTCCCCCACGGCCGTCTCGGCGGATGCCACGGCGGCCGACATCCAGGCCGTCGCCGCCTCGTCGACGCACCTGCGCATTCTGGTCGGGGCGGGCGCGAGCTCGCGCGTCGCGCACGTGCGCGACACCCTGGCCGTCGACCCGTCGACCCCGGCCCTCGAGATCGCCCGCGAACCGCTGGTGCTCGAACCCACGGCATCCGCGTACGACGCCCTCGCGCGCATGCGCCGCGGTCGCGTGCAGCTGGCCACGGTCGTCGACGATGAGCGTCTGCTCGGCGTGGTGACGGTCGACGACCTGCTGCGCGAGATCCTGCCCGGGCCGGGCGAGGTCGCGGCGGTGGCCGCTCAATAAGAGGTTTTGGGGCGGAATCCTCCGTTCGGGGCGTGATTTTCACGCCCCGAGGTGAGGATTCCGCCCCGAGCCGTCGAGAGCGGGAGCGCGACCGCCCGCGGCGGAGTGTCAAGCCGTCACGAGGGCTGAAGAACGCGGCGTAGCGTCGCTCGCGTTCACCCCCCCTCATCTCTTCGGAGGACACTCATGAGCAAGACCTGGTTCATCACCGGCGCATCCAAGGGCTTCGGCCGCGAATGGGCCGAGGCGGCCCTGGAGCGCGGCGACAACGTCGCGGGAACGGCCCGCAACCTCGACGACGTGCAGGAGCTCGTCGACGCCTACCCCGACGCGTTCCTCGCGCTGCAGCTCGACGTCACCGACCGCGCGGCCGGCATCGACGCGATCCGGAAGGCGCACGAGAAGTTCGGCGCGCTCGACGTGGTCGTCAATAACGCCGGGTTCGGCCACTTCGGCATGGTCGAGGAGCTCACCGAAGACGAGGTGCGCGCGCAGCTCGAGACGAACTTCTTCGGCGCCCTGTGGGTCACCCAGGCCGCTCTGCCGATCATGCGCGCGCAGGGCTCGGGCCACATCATCCAGGTGTCGAGCATCGGCGGGATCAGCGCGTTCCCGACCGTCGGCGCGTACCACGCGTCGAAGTGGGCCCTCGAGGGACTGTCGCAGTCGCTCTCGCAGGAGGTCGCCGACTTCGGCATCCACGTCACCCTCATCGAGCCCGGCGGATACTCCACCGACTGGTCGGGTCCGTCGGCCAAGCGCAGCGACGAGATCGAGGCGTACGCGGCGGTGCGCGAGCAGGCTTCCAAGCGTCCGTCAGCCGCCGATCCCGGAAAGCCCGAGGCCACGCGTGCCGCCATTCTGAAAGTGGTGGATGCCGAGAACCCGCCGCTGCGCATCTTCTTCGGCAAGGCGCCCCTCGGCATCGCCGAGCGCGACTACGAGTCGCGCCTGAAGACGTGGCGCGAGTGGCAGCCGGTGTCGGAGGAGGCGCACGGCTCGTAACCCTGCGTCTAGGGCGTCACAGGACGCACCCCGATACGCGCAGATCGCCCCGCGGGAGCCTCAGCAGGCACCCGCGGGGCGATCGCGTGTCGCGCTACTTCGCGACGACCACCTTCAGCGGAGCGCTCGTGGTCGCTCCCCCGGCGTTCGCGAACTCGATCGTGTACGTGTACGTGCCGATCGCGCGGCCGGTGACGGGCACGACCACTTTCTGCGAGGCGGGCGTCGCCGCGGCGAGCGCACCCGACGCGATCTCGACGTCGTTCTCGAGCAGGCGGTACGAGGTGGCGTTCGTGCCCCACCACAGATTGGCCGTCAGGGAGTACGCCCCGTCGCGG
The DNA here is from genome assembly GCF_007679045.1 of Microbacterium sp. BH-3-3-3. Classification (GTDB taxonomy): domain Bacteria; phylum Actinomycetota; class Actinomycetes; order Actinomycetales; family Microbacteriaceae; genus Microbacterium; species Microbacterium algihabitans. The sequence goes on from NZ_VEFS01000003.1 coordinate 317,137, forward strand.
TCGCTGTTGTCGGACGAGAGCACGGGCTTGCCGGGGGCGGCATCCGTCACCTTCACCGTGAGCGGCTTGGTCGCCGTCGTCCCCTTCGAGTTCACCAGCTCACCCGTGAACTGGTACGTGCCGTTGCCGAGCCCGGCGATCTCGACGACGCTCTTCTGCGCGTTGGGCGTCGCCATCGACAGGGGCATGGTCGCGACGAGCTCGCCGTCGCGGTACAGCGTGAACAGCGAGCCGTTCGAGCCCCACCACAGGTTCATCGTCAGCTGGAACGTGCCGTCTTTCAGGCCCGTGTCCCAGCCGTCGTTCGACGAGAGCACGCCCGTGCCGGGTGCGGCGGTGGCCCCGTCGTTCGAGGGGACCTCAGGCAGGATGATCGTCGGTGTCGCGGCCGAGCGGTCGCCCTCGCCGACGGCGTTGGCGGCCACCACCTCGAAGGCGTGGGTCGACCCCGGCGCGAGGTCGGACAGCGTGCAGGTGGTCTCGGCGACCTCGCACACGGGCTCGGTGCCGCCGGCCTCGTAGACCCGGTAGCCCGACAGCTCGGCACCCGTCTGTGCCGGGGCCTCCCACGAGACGGTGATCGACGTGTCGGATGCCGCGGCCGCGGAGACGTTCTGCGGCGCCGTCGCCCGGGTCGTGTCCTTCACGGCGAGCCACGAGATGACGGGCTTCTCACTGCCCGCGCCCTCGTTGGTGATGACGTAGTCGACGGTCGCCGCCTCGGTGAGGGTGAAGGTGAGGTCGCTCGTGAGCGGTCCGCTCACCCCGGTCAGCGGCACGTTGCCCTTGGCGAGCTCGATTCCGCCGACCGACACGGTGTGGTTCATCGTGCGGTTCAGACCCCACCACTCGGTGAACCCGCCGGTCAGCGTGTACTGCCCCGCGGGCAGCGGCAGACGGTAGGTGAGCCGCGTGGTGTCCTGATAGAGGCCGGTCGAGAACTTGTCGGTGATGTCGGTCGAGCCCTTCACCTTCATGCCGTCGGCGACGTATCCCCACTGGTCGGCGGAGGTCGAGACCTGATCGACTTTGTCGTTGCGCAGCGTCGGTACGGCCTTCTGGACCGCGGTGAACTGCGGCGAGGGGGTCGAGCCGGTTCCGGAGTCGATGTAGTACACGAGCCCCGCGGGGATCACCTCGTAGGCGGCGACGACCTTCTGACCGCCCTCGGTGAAGCGACCGGTGAGCACGAGCTTGCGCAGCTCGGTGCGCTTCTGGGCGGCCGAGTCGGCGTCCCAGGTCACGGCCGTGTCGACGCCGTCGACCGAGACCGTCGCGGGCAGCTCGTCGTCGGCCTTCAGCGTGCCGACCACGCCCAGATCGCGGGGAAGCGCCTGCACGTAGACGAGGGCGAGACGGGCGTTGTAGCCCGAGGTACCCGTGGTGCCGAACTCCAGACGCACCACTCCGTCGGCCGACACGTTCACCCGCTGCGCGACAGGGGTCGCGGAGCCGTTCGAGACCGCGGACTGCGTGGTCTCGGCGGCCCCGGGTGCCCGCACCTTGCTGTAGACGTTGGTCGTCAGACCGGTCCGCGGAGCCTGCACGGCGACGATGTTGTACGAGCCGGCGGGCAGGGTGAGGCTGTAGACGATCGGCTTGGTGAAGTCGGCGCCGACGTACGAGGTGCCCCAATCCGTGGGTGAACCGGCCGCGACGGTCGTCGCGGAGGTCGCGTAGCCCCAGGTCGCGGCCGTGCTGCTGCCGTCCCACTTCTGGTCGGCGCTGTCGTTGCGCAGGTCGGGGAACGCCGCCTTCGCGGTGGCGAATGCCGAGCCGGCGGTCGCACCCGACGAACCGGAATCGATGAAGTACGTCAGATCGGCCGGGAGGGTCAGCACCGTCGCCGTGAGGCGCTGGTACACGCCCGCCGCGGTCTTCTCGGTGGTGCGTCCTGTCGCCGTGAACGAGCTCAGCTCGGCAGCGGAGCCCGCCGCGGTCACCGAACCCGCGGTCCAGGTGACAGCGGCATCCGCGCCTTCGAGCGAGACCGTCGCGGGGAGGGTCCGACCTGGGAGGGTCATCGAGACGGTTCCGACGTCTTTCACGTCGTCGCTGACGTCGCGCGGGGTGAGCTGATCGACGGCTGCCGCCAGACGCGCCTCCAGAGCGCGGGCGCCCTCGGCGTCGAGCCCGGACGCGCCCGGATCGGCGACCGCGTCGCGAGCGGCGTCGCGCGTCGACCGCAGTCGCGCCCACGAGTCGACGCTGTACTCGGCTTCGTCGAGGGCGGATGCCGTGTCCACGCGAGCCGCCAGGGCCGTGGTGTCGACCGTGCTCGCGTCGGCGTTGGCCGTGACGACTCCCACCGCGTCGACGTTCAGCGCGTCGGCAGTGGCGGTGCGCACCTCGACCGTGTGGGTGCCGTTGCGCAGCCCCCGCAGCATGTACGCGGTGCGTTCGCTGCCCGCGGCCAGCGTCGGCGCCGCGGCCACGAGCTGCTCGCCGTCGACGATCACGTCGAGGGTCGGAGCACCCGAGTTGGTGCCGATGATGTCGAGCCCGGTTCCCTCGAACGTGTAGGCCATCGTGGCGCCCTGCCGGGTGCTCTTCGAGGCGGTGCGCTGCCACTCGAACATGCCCTGGCCGTTGACGTGGCTCCACCCGTCGTCGAAGCGCAGGACGGATGCCGAGGTGTCGCTCCAGCTGGTCTGGTGCATGCCGTCGATGATCTGGGTGTAATACGGCGTGTAGCCGGGCACCGTCTCGACGGTGAGGTTGTCGAAGCGCACGAAGGTGAAGCTCGACCCGAGCTGGATGCGTCCGGTCGCTTGGGACGCGGCATCCGTGTACGAAGCCACGTCGACCCCGTTGATCTGCGCGGTGTACACATCGCCCGCGACCTTCACGGCGATGCGGTTCCACACGCCGGCGCCGGTGCGGAAGTCGACACCCGCCGTCGTCGAGGCGTTGCCGGTGGAGAGCACCGTGCCGTAGCGCTGGAGAGACCACGCCCCGGTGGGCTCGACGCGCAGTTCGGCGGCCGAGACGGCCTGACCGTTCGCGGTGCCGCCCTGCTCGCGCGCGCCGATGGTGGCGTACTGCGCCCCGTCGGCCTCGAACATCACGTCGGCGCCGACCACGTAGTTCGCCCAGCGGGCGTCGCCGATGGTCGTCTTGGGGTCGCCGCCGTTCCAGGCGCCGCCGGCCATGCCCGAACCGATCTGCTGGCGCAGCACGCGTCCATGCGCGGCGTCGGAAGTCGCGACCGATTCGAACGCGCCGTTCGTGTCGTTGGTGTAGCGCGGGGTCGCGCCCTGATCCTCGGCCTGCACGCTCGGGGTGCCAGACGGCTTGTCGGCCGCTCCCCTGCTGGAGAGATACCCCTCGCCGCTGTCGACGAGGGTGCGCGTGTCGGGGTCGTAGCCCTGCACGTCGCCTGTGCCGCGGTAATCGAAGTCGTCGGCGTACAGGTAGCCGTCGTCGGTCGCGCCGTTGACGTCGCCGGTGGAATCGGTGTCGAGCACGTCGCGGCCGCCGTCGGGTGCGGTGTACTCCGTCGTCGCGGGGGCGGTGCGTCCGAAGCCCTCGCGGGGCGAGACCACCCCGGCACGCGTCTCCGCGTGATCGAGCGTGGTGGCCGTCACCGTCGACCACGGCTTCACGGTGACCGTGTAGCTTCCGTCGGCGGCGGGCGCCATCTCGGCGAGGGGACGGACGTAGTTGGCATCCGCCGCCTGCCCCGCGTCGGCCGCGCGCGTCTCCCACACCTCGAGCGTCTTGTCGTCACCCAGCGGCATCCCGTCGACGGCGACGCGGTAGGTCTTGGTGAACGAGCTGTCGTTCACGATGACGGTGGAGAAGTCCGCACCGTCGGGGGCGGCGAGGGTCGTGTACGACGCCCCACCCGACCGGGCGCCGCTGGGCGGGTTGCCCGTGCCGAGCTCGCTGCCCGAGGCCTGCGGGATCGCCCGCCAGATGCCGGCGGCGTTGTCGGAGTTCTCCCACCCGAGCTTCGCGAACTGCGTGAACTGCTCGAGCACCGCGAGTCCACCGTCGTACGAGATCCAGCCCGACCACGGCTCGCGCGCGTTCACGAGCTCTTTCGAGGAGTACTGGAAGCCGTCGTAGAACGACCCGATCGCGGGTTGGAAGATGTTGAGCGTGCGGCGCGACGCCGAGAAGCCCGTGGTGACCCAGTTGCCCATCTCGAGCGCGCTGCCGGGGCCGCCCATCGAGGTGCCCACCCCGCCCTGCTCGTTGCTGTTGGTGTTGTTCGGGCGGTCGGCGGAGTTCGAGAACGTCGACTGGCCCTCGGAGTTCCACACCTCGCGGTCGAGCTGCTCGGCGATCTTCTTCATGTTGCCGTTGCGATCGTCGGCGCTGCTGTAGTGGAACCCGACGATGTCGACGGCGTCACGCAGAGAAGAGTCGCTGCCGGTCATCCCGTCGCCCAGGGCGACCGGCGGAGTGCCGACGGTGTCGCCGGCGATCGTGCGGATCGAGGTGTAGAGGTCGCGCTCGGTCGCCGAGGCGAAGCCGTTGTTCGGGTCGTCCGCGGTGGCGCCCTCGTAGCCCTTCGTGTCGTTGCGCAGCCACCCCGAGAAGTCCTTGTACAGCTGCAGGTCGGGGTTGGAGGTCTCGTTCGCGTCGGGGTTGATCGAGTCGATCATGTAGCCGAACTGCCGGTACGCGGCCAGGGTGGTGTTCTTGAACCAGACGTATTGGTCCTGGTGATTGGTCACCCACGTCGGGCGGTTCCAGCGGAGAATGCTGACGTGCACCGGGCCGTGCGCGACGGTCTTGGCATCCGCGGCGAGCTGGAATCCGGGCTCGCGGAGCACGTTGGGGTACTCGTCGCGCGAACGCATCGTCGAGGCGTTCGGCCCGGTCGAGGTGTTGCGGTCGTTGCCCATCTCGATCTTGATCGTGTTCATGATCGGGAAGTCCCCGCCGAACAGCGTCTCGATGAGCTCCCAGTACTTCTCGGGATGCTGCGACTTGTAGTCCAGCAGCAGGGCGCTCGTGGAGTTCGCGCTGAGCACGCCGAAGCCCTTGAAGGTCAGACCGTTGACGTTCTTCGCGGCCGCGGCCACGTCGGTGCCGCGCACCGTCACGGTGACCGGATCGGCCCCCGCCGCCTGCGCCGCGGTCGGAACGAGAAGCGCGCCGACCATCGTCGCCGTGACGAGCGCCGCCGCCGCCGCCACGCGGCCTGTACGACGGGGATGAGGTCGAACCGGGGGGATCGGTGCCGTGACCATGGGGAGTCTCCTTCGACGGGGGCGCGGCGTCGGTCCGTTCCGATCGCCGCGGGGGCACGCCCGTGTGCCCGCCCACATCGTCGGTCACCCTCGGCGTCGAACGGAAGCGAAACGAACACGATCGATCATTCTTGAATCGATACGTACATCGGCTTACGCTGTCCGATCATGAGCGCAGGTTCTCCGCCCTTCGGGCTGTCGCGCCGCGAACGCATCCTCGACGAGCTGCGGCGCACCGGATCGGTTCGGGTCGCCGACCTCGCCCGCGACCTCGGCGTCGCCGAGCTGACGATCCGACGCGACATCGGCCACCTCGCCGACCGCGGGCTCCTGACGCGCGTGCACGGCGGGGCGACGCTGCGCAGCCGGCTCGACACCAGCGTTCCCGTCGACGCGCGGACGTCGGCGCCCATCCGCTTCCGGGTCGGCATGGTCACCCCCTCGCTCACCTACTACTGGCCGCACATCATCGTCGGTGCCCGCGCCGCCGCCACAGAGCTCGGCGTGCAGCTCGTGCTCCGCGGCGCGAGCTACTCGGTCGCCGACCAGCGACGGCAGATCGCCTCGCTCGTCGACTCGGGGAGCCTCCACGGCCTGATCGTCGCGCCCGAGACCACCGGCGCCGACGGGAGGGCGTTCCTGTACTGGCTCGAGTCGCTTCCGCTTCCCGTCGTGCTCGCCGAACGCCGAGCGGCATCCGCCCTCGCCCTCACCAAGCTCGAATGGGTCACGACCGATCACGTCTTCGGCGGGTCGCTCGCGGCCGACCACCTCGCGACGCGGGGACACACCCGCGTCGGAATCCTCACCTCGGCGGGATCGCCCACCTCGTCGCAGCTGCGGCGCGGGTGGGAGCGCTCAATCGCCGAACTCGGACTCGAGTGCCCGGTCGACGTAGACGCCTCGCTCGACGCGCTCGACGGCACCGCCCGCGAGGAGGTCGTGGCCGACCTGCTCGCGCAGTGCCGCGCGACCGGGACCACGGCGCTGCTCGTGCACTCCGACCCGCAGGCGGTGCTCGTGCAGCAATACGCGCGCGATCACGGCTGGCACGTTCCGGAGGACCTCGCGATCCTCGCCTACGACGACGAGGTCGCCGAGAGCGCCGAACCGCCGATCACGGCCCTGCGACCCTCGAAGCAGCACGTCGGGCGTCTGGCGGTCGAGACGATTGTCGGGCGCTTGACCGAGGGGGCGAGCCGGCCGGTGCAGCGCACGTACGTGCTGCCGGTGCTGCACACGCGCGAATCGACCTGATCGGAGGGGAATCGCTCGGGACGCGGCGCGCACAGGACCCTCAAGATCTCCGCAACGGCCTGCGCTCCCCGGCCGACCGGGCGTCGGCCCCCGCAAGGTGAGCCGAAGATTCGCCCCGGTCGCTCAAGACGGCCGATCCGGCCCCTAACCTGGCGATGCGGACGACGATTCGTCCGCCCCTCCTGGCCCCGGACCCGAAGCGGGGCCGGGAGGGCACCCGCTCCCCCGGTCGCACGGACCCTCCGGGCGCGATCCGTGCAGTCTGCGTCCCGCTACCGCCCCGGCGCACGGGAGCGCCCCGTTCCGTCACGACGTCAAACCGACGCCCCCGGCCGCAGCCGACAAGAATGCGATGATGGGCCGGTGAGCACAGATGCCGGCTTCCCCCCGCGGCGCAGCCGGGAACTCCTCCAGTCGTGGGTCGACGACTACATGCAGACGTCGACGCTCAACGGTGCCCGCATCGACGTCGCTCCACAGGACGCGGAAGACGACACCGACACCGGCCTCGTGATCATGCGGCCGAAGGGCTCGGCTCTGTCGGTCTACATGCAGCCGCGCGGCTTCGACGATCCGCTGTGGGAGCTGACGATCCCCTCGCGCGACTACGACGTGACCATGAGCGCGCTTCAGCTCGGCGGGCTGGCCTCGGTGGTGCTCGACGCCGCTCGCCTCTGCACCTACCTGCAGTTCCGCTCGCTGGAGTGGGATCGCGGCTCCGGCCGTCACCGCACCTCATCGCACGTAGGCGTCGACGAGGAGTGATCCCCGGATGCCGCGGAACGCCTCGACCAGCCGATCGAGCGCCCCGCGGTTCCAGGTCGCGAGCTGCAGGTCGTGGGGGCCGAGCGGTTCGAGCTTGCCGGTGCGCAACCGCACGACCTCCCACCCCGCGGATCGCAGGGCTCGGTCTTTGCGGCGGTCGGCCTGCTCGCGCTTTCCGACGTGTTCGAGGCCGTGCCGGCCGATCGAGTCGTATTCGACCGCGATGCGCAGCTCGGGGAACACCAGGTCGGGCCACACCTCGAGGTGCTGGAAGAACGGTCGCGCCACCCGCACGGCGTTGAGACCCGGGGTGAGGGCGAGCCGCTCGTACACGTCGGCGCGGAGTCGGTCTTCGACGGCCGACGCGGGCTTCGGCGCACACGGGGAGACGAAGGCCTCGCCGACGGGAAGGGACGGCGTCTTGTCGCACACGGGCGGTGCCTGCCGGGCACGGCGCGGGCGCAACACGGCGTTCGCGGTGACGGCGGGCGCAGTGACGGAGTCGCGCATGGGCAGCGCCGCGGTGCGCGTCGGATTCGCCTGCTCGCTGCACTCGGGGCACCACGCGCTGCGCCGCCGCTCGAGGCCGGGCCGCAGGCGCTGCTCGCTGGGGGTCGCGGCGAACCGGTGCCCCGCGTCGCACTGCCACAGCAACAGCACGTCGGCGGCGGGCGGCACCTGGCTGAGCGCGATGCCGGCGTTGAGGTCGGGGTGGTACTGCCGCATCAGCGCGGGGAACGCCGCCCACGACTCGCGGTACGACCCCACCGCGTAGGGCACGTCGACCCCCTTCGACCACTGCCGTCGCGCCCACCAGGCCTGCACTCGTTCCGCCACGCGGATGAAGGTAGCGACGACCTCCGACATCCGGCCGCAGCCCGCCGACGCGAAGCCCGGCGGGAAAGGGAGAGCCCTCCGCTCAGGAGGACCTGAGGGAGGGCGTCGGTAGGGCGGGTGGGACTTGAACCCACGATCGTCGGGTTATGAGCCCGCTGCCTTGACCAGCTTGGCCACCGCCCCCAGCGCCGTCGAGCCTACCGGCATCCGTCGGGCGCCATCGAACGACGCGACGCGTTCAGCGGGTGGTGAATCGCGGCACCCAGCACCGCACCGCGCGCTGGTACGCGACGTAGTCGTCGCCGAAGGTCGCGATCAGATCGGCCTCTTCGTGCGGGCGGATCGCGTAGTTCCACACGAGCGAGCCGGCCAGGGCGTACACGACGACCATCCACGAGCCGAGGATCAGGCCCACGCCGACGCCCTGCGCGATGCCCGCGACCGCCATGGGATTTCGCACGAGCAGGTACGGTCCCGCGATCACCAGGCGGTTGGTGGCGGCCGAAGGCAGGGGCGTTCCGTCGCCCTTCGTCGTGAGGGATGCGGCCGACCACAGCCCCACGACGCTCGCGGCGACCACGAGCACGACGCCGACGACCCTCACGCCCCCGGGCGCGGGCAGGGCCAGCATCCAGCGCTGCTCGAGCGTCGTGATGATCAGCGGGAAGACCACGAGGAACAGTCCCCAGAAGACAACGATCTGCCCGACGGTTGTCACGATGTGCACCACCGGCGAACGGCGGGAGGGAGCGCGGCGGAACGCGAACGGCCCGATGAGCAGCCACTCGGTCGGGATGCGCCCGAGAGCGAGCAGCATCCAGGCGCACACCGACCCGGCGCTCGCGGCGATCATGATGATCACGCCCCATCCGGCCAGGGTCGTGACCGTCGCGTACAGCGCGAGCGAGACCGTCACCAGCAGCGTCCACAGGGTCGTCACGCCGGCGGCCCCCCGCGCGGCGCGGGCGGACAGCACGACGACGAGGGCGGATGCCACGACGAAGAGCGGGATGTCGAGGGCGGCCACGATCACCGGGTCGAGGTCGCCCAGAGTCGCCTCGCGCACGAACGGCACGGTGAACACGGCGACCCACCAGGCGGCGCCTCCCGCGGCCTGCAGCGCGAAGTACCCGCGCGCGAGGGCTGCGGGGCGACGACCCTCACGCCCGGGCACGTGACGACCCGTCAGTGCACGCGGGGGGTGGCGGGCTTGCCGTCGGAGGTGATCTGCGGGTGGTGCTTGGTGAGCTGGATGACGCCCCACGTGGCGATCGCGCCGGCGATGACGAAGCCGATGAGCGCCCACGCGGGAGCCGACGAGGCCTCGCCCAGCACGAGCAGGCCGATGAGAACCGCGACGATCGGGTCGATCACCGTGAGGCCGGCGATCACGAGGTCGGGCGGCCCGACCGAGTAGGCGGTCTGCACGAAGTAGGCGCCGACGGCGACGGCGGCCAGCAGCGCGACGAGGCACAGCAGCGTGAGCCACTCGAAGTTGCCGGCCTGGGCGCGGCTGATGACGACCTTGGCGAGCGTGGCCACGAAGCCGTAGATGACGCCCGCGGCCATGATGTAGAACAGCGCCTGGGCGCGGCGGCGCACGAGCACCCAGAAGATGCCGAACACCACGACGACCACGGCCAGGATGCCGAGGATGATCAGCAGTTCGCGCTCGGTGACGACGTGCTCGGTGGCGAAGAACGCCGCAATCGTGACGAAGACGAGGATGCCGCCGACGCAGAGCGCGATCGCGATGAGCGACTGCCTGGTCGGCTTGTGATGCGAGACGCGGGCGTTCAGCACCGTGGTGATGACGAGCGCGATGGCCCCGAGCGGCTGCACGAGGATCAGCGGGGCGACCGACAGGGCGGACAGCTGGCAGATGATCGCCAGGCCGAGCATGACCGTTCCCGCCATCCACGACGGGCGGGTCAGCAGCGAGGTGAGCTGTGCGCGCGACAGGCCGCCGGTGGTCTTGCCGCCCGAGAGGCGCTCGACCTTCTGCACGCCGCGGTGCTGGTACTGGGCGCCGAACGACATGAAGACCGCGCCGAGCAGCGCCAGCGGGATTCCCAGGAGGATGCGCGGGTCGCGGAAGACGCCGACAAGTTGGTCGATTCCGTCGCTGAGAGATGCATCGAGCGGATTCACCCTCCGACGATAGCCGCACGCCCGCTGGATAGGCTGGTGACGTGGCCGTACTCCCGATCCGCATCATGGGCGATCCCGTGCTGCACGCTCCCGCTTCCCGCGTCGACGCGATCACCGATGAGGTGCGTCAGCTCGTCGCCGACATGTTCGAGACGATGGACGCCGCTCCCGGCGTCGGTCTCGCCGCTCCTCAGGTGGGGGTGGGCCTGCGCATCTTCACGTACACGTACGAAGACGACGAGGGGCAGCCCTGGCGCGGAGTGGTGATCAACCCCGAGCTGTGGATCCGCCCGCTCGAGCCCGGTTACCCCGACCCCGACGACGAAAGCGAGGGGTGCCTGTCGTTCCCCGGCGAGCGCTTCCCGCTGCGCCGCTCGGAGGCGGCGCTCATGACGGGCACCGATCTCGAGGGCAACGCGGTGCGCGTCGAGGTGTCGGGGTGGCGTGCGCGCATCCTGCAGCACGAGTTCGACCACCTCGACGGCGTCCTGTACGTCGACCGTCTCGACGACGACGACGCGCGGGTGGTGGCCAAGATCGCCAAGAAGCGCAAGTGGGGCAAGCCCGGCGCGTCGTGGACCCCGGGCGTCGACGACATCGAGGCGTGAGCGCTCGCGCGCGGTGACGGGCCGGGAGCCGGCATCCGGAACCTCGCCCGTCAGCCTTCGATCACGTTGGGCACGAAGCGGCAGAAGTAGTCGGTGATCGGCCCGTCGGATTCGCGGATGCCGACGCCGTAGCTCTCGTCGTTCACCACCCACGATCCGAGCACGGGGTGGTTGCTGCCGTTCGCGCCCGGGAAGTCGGGGAGCTCGTGGTACTGCTGCCACACGCGTTCGCGGCCGAGGCCTTCGCGGCGGTACTCCTGCCCGTTCGAGGTGACGCTGCCGTCGGCGCGATGGACCCGGATGCCGTCTCCCTCGCGCCCGAAGACAGGTTTGACCACGAAGTCGGTCAGACCGTTCGGGCCGTCGGCGTAGGCGGGCAGCAGGTTCGGGTGGTCGGGGTAGAGCCGCCAGAGGGCGACGAGCAGGAGCTTGTTCGAGAGGAACATCTTCCACGCGGGCTCGTACCACCGGCCGAACAGCCCGCGCCCGGCGATGAGCAGCGCACCGAACTCCTGATCGCCCACGACGCGGTCGTCGCCCGAGACGACGTCTTCCCACGGGTAGAGCTTGAAAAGGTTGCGGATCACGGGGTACTGCGTGCCCGGTTCGTCTCCGGGGAGAGCCTGGATACTGCGCGAGGAACCCCAGGGCTCGGGCACGCCGACGAACTGGCGGGCGCCGTGGTGCCAGCCGATGTCCTTCATCTCGATGCCGGTGTGCTCCCACCCGGCCTCGCCGGCGAGGTCGCGCATGTAGGCGACGGTGTCCCAGTCTTCGCCGTAGATGTCGGCGTCGGAGTGGGCCACGAACAGGCGCCCGCCCTCGCCCTCGCTGAGCGAGCGGTGCAGCAGGGTGCGCCAGCGTTCGACGAGGGCCTCGTGCAGGCCGTTCCACTGGTCGGTGTCGGCGGGCAGGACTCCGGTGCGCAGGCGGTCCTGCAGCCAGAACCACTGCGTGACCGAGGCCTCGATGAGTCCGGTGGGGGTGTCGGCGTTGTACTCGAGCATCTTCGCGGGGCTGCCGTCGCCGGTGTAGGCGAGGTCGAAGCGGGCGTAGACGTCGGGTTCGTCCTGTTCGAGCGACCACTGGGCGAACTCGAACGCCTGCGGGGTGAGACCGAGGTGTCCTAGGGCTCCCGTCGCGAGGTAGCGCGCGGCCTCGCGACTCATGCGGTGCAGCTCTTCGGTCTCGCGCTCGAGCTGCTCGACCTCGGGCAGGGTGAAGACGTAGGCGGCGCCGTCGTTCCAGTACTCGACCGCGGAGCCGTCGTCGCGCACGGAGCGCGAGTAGATGAGGCCGGACTGCTTGATCGTGCGCTGCCAGTCGGGGCGCGGGTCGAGCTCGATGCGGCGCATCAGCCGCCGTGGCTTCCGTCGGAGCCCGAGCCGCCGAAGCCGCCGCGCGATACGCTCGCGCCCTCGCTCGAGATGCCGCGGGCCGCCGTCTTGCCGGAAGGTAGGGTGTCGGTACCACCCGTCGCGGTCTGACCCACCGCGGGAACCGTCCGGTTGCTCGAGCCGAGCGCGTAGTAGTACCAGCCGGCGCTGCCGCCGTGGTTGTTGCAGTCGTCGTCGGGTAGGCGCTTCTCAGTGGAGTTGTCGCGGCAGATCTGCGCGTAGTCCTCCGACACGTTGGAGCCCTGTCCGCACCCGGTGAGGCTCGCGGCAAGAGCGGCCACCACTCCGATGGTCACGGTGCGCGAGGCGCGGCGACGAGCGGCCGTGTGCATGAAGATCTCCTTCGCGGATGCCGGTGCGGCACGCCATCGCCGATGTTCTCACACGCGCGGGGTGGGTGGCGTCGTCTTCGTGCGTCGGCCCGTCGCGGGCCCGGACTCACGACGCGAAGGCGTGCAGGGCGAGGTCGTCGCTGAGTGCTTCGCTCACCAGACGGCCGCGCACGCTCGTGCCCTGGGCGTCGAGCGGCGGGCTGACCACGGCGGCGCCCAGCCGGCCGGGGGCGGAGAGCACGATCGCGCCGGACACGCTCGATTTGGCCGGGATCCCGACCGCGCGCATCCACCGCCCCGAGCCGTCGTAGACGCCGCACGTCGCCATGACCGACACGACGTCGCGCGCGACCCCCTCGGGTACGACGCGTTGGCCCGTGCGCGGGTTGACTCCCCCGAACGCGAGCGTCGCGCCCATGACGGCGAGGGTCTCGGCGTCGACCAGCGTCGCGCACGCACGGGCGTACACGGCCACGGCGTCGTCGGCGGTGGCGTCGAGCGTCCCCTCGGCGCGCATGAGGTGAGCGAGCGCGTGATTGCGGTCGCCGAGCAGATGTTCGGCGTGCGCGACGTCGTCGTCGACCTCGAGGTCGCGTCCGGCGAAGGCGGCGAGGCCCCGGGCGATCCGCGCGCTGCGCGCCTCGGGGTCGTCGCCGTCGACGAGAGACGCGGTGAGCAGGGCGCCGGCGTTGACCATCGGGTTCGGCGGTCGACCGGTGCCGCTCTCGAGCGTGATCGCGTCGAACGACTCCCCCGTCGGCTCGATGCCGACGCGCTCGAGCGCCGCACCGTCGGTGTCGAGCAGGGCGAGGGCGAAGAGGAACGGCTTGACCGCCGATTGCACGCTGAACGCTTCGCGCGCCTGCGCGGTGGACCGCACGTCACCGTCGGGCAGGGCGAGCGCGATCGCACAGAGCGCGGGGTCGGCTTCGGCGAGCTGCGGAATGCTGTCGTCGACCTCGCCGCGACGGTCGTCGACCACCCGCTCGCGCAGGGCGTCGAGGTCGTACGTGCGGGGATCTGGGTAAGAGGTCACTCCCCCACCCTCGCAGCGAATCGCTTCGGCCGGGCCGCGGCCCGTCAGTACAGGCCGCGCGCGAGCAGCTCGCCGCGCAGGATCGGCGTGAGCCGCTCGGCAAAGGCGGGGGTGATGTGCGTGTCGTCGTACCGCACCGGAGTGTCCCCCGCGAAGGCCGGGCACACGCCGCCGGAGCAGGTGAAGGGCAGGGCGCTGATCGCCGCGTCGCCGGTCGCGGCGGCGCGGGATTCGGTGGCGTTCTCCATCTGCGTCCACACGTCGTCGACGGCCGACAGGCAGGTGAAGGGGCCCGACAACGGCGAATAGCAGCGCCCGAGATCGAGCCCGTGCGGCGGGGGCGCGAGGTACACGGTGCGACCGGGCGGGGCCCATCCGCTGACCTCGTTCGAGACGGCGGATGCCAGCGCATCGGCGCCCAGATCGCGTCCGTCGACCGTCCGCCCCATGGTGAAGGCGTTCGAGACGACCAGCAGGTCGGCGGGGGCGGCCGCGATCATCGCCGCGACGTCGGCCTTGCGCTGCGCGCACACGGCCATCACCGCAGGGTCGCGGCTCTCGACGAGCACGTCGGTGAAGCGGCATCCGTAGAGCCCCGCCGCCGTCACGCGCCACGTGCCCCCCGAATCCTCGGCCAGCTTGGCGAAGGCCGGGGCGTAGGCCATCGCGCTCGAGTCGCCCACGAGGTAGAGGTGGTGCGGAGCGTCGGCACTCCCCCACGTGCAGCGGTCGGCAGTGGGGACGCCGTCGGGGGTGAAGCAGTCGTGGGCGCGGTTGTCGCTCGACGACGCGCGCATCGCCTCGTCGAGCGAGGGATGCAGGTCGGGCCACGTCGTCGCGGTCGCGGCCGACGCGAGCTCGGCCTGCAGCGACGCCAGGGCATCGCTCGCCTCGGCCGCGGTGTCGGCGGGGTCTTCTGCGGTCGGCGCCGCGACCACGCCGATGCCCGGGAGGCCGGGAAGGCCCGGCAGGGTCGGGGCGCCGTAGGCGACGAAGACCGCGAGCACGGTCGCTCCCGCGCCGATCGCGAGGGTGGCGCCGGCGAGGGCGACCCGCGGGGCGAAGCGCGCGCGCCATGACGCCCAGTCCCGCGCGGGAGCGGGCTGCGCGACACGCTCGGCGACCTCGGCCGGTGACGAGGCGGGGGCGGATGCCGTCGAGTTCGGCACGGCATCCGCCACGACCGCCGCGGGCACGGCCTCGTCGACGCTCGCGATCGCCGACCCCCGGGAGCCGGGGTAGTAGCGCTGACCCGGGACCCAGCCCGCCGGCCGGGACGCGAGGGCGGACCGACGCGGCGCGGCCGCGGGCTCGCGGATGACCGGGGGCGCGGCATCCGGAATCGTCTCCACCACCGCCGGGCCCTGCGGCGCGCGACGCCACGGCGCGCGATGCAGCGGCTGCTCGACGCCGAGGAAGCTGGCGACGCTCATGACGACGATCGCCAACGCGGTGATGGCCGTGGCGGCGGGGCCCGGCGCGAGGAGGACTCCGGCGAACACGATCAGCGGCAGGTGCCAGAGGTAGAGCGAGTACGACACGTCGCCGATCGCGACCGCGACAGGGTTGGAGAGCACGAAGAGGTGACGCTGCCGCGCGTCGCCGCCGATCCCTCCGGCGATGACGAGCGCCGCGCCCGCCACCGGGAGCGCCGCCCACGGCGCCGGGAACGACGAGTCGGGGTCGATCACGACGAACGAGCACGCGATGACGCCGAGCCCGACCCATCCCGCGAAGCCCCCCACCGCGCGCGGCACCCGGGCGAGGAGCGGGACCGCCGCGGCCAGCGCCGCACCCACCGCGAGTTCGCCGGCGCGCGTGAGAGTCGAGAAGTAGGCCAGGCTCGCGTCGGCAGGGGTCTGCGCGATCGCCACGGCCGCCGACCCGGCCACCACGGCGAGCGACAGCACACCGACGGCGATCCGGCCGCCCGCGGCGCGACGGGCGGCCACCGGGAGCGCGACGACGGCGACCATCACCAGCAGCGGCCACCCCAGCGAGAACTGCTCCTCGACCGACAGCGACCAGAAGTGCTGGAGGGGCGATACGTCGACCGTGGCGAAGTAGTCGCGCCCCTCGAGCCCGAAGCGCCAGTTCGACGAGAGACCCAGAGCCGCGAGCGCGTCACCGAAGACGCTCTCGGTCCGCGACGGCGAGAACACGAGCGCCGAGGCCCCGCAGACCGCGGCCAGCACGAGGAGGGCGGCCGGCAGAAGGCGGGCGATCCGCCGCGCGAAGAAGGCCCCCAGCCGCACGACGCCGTCGCGAGCGAGGTCGCGCAGCAGGATCCCGGTGAGGAAGAAGCCCGAGAGCACGAAGAACACGTCGACGCCGACGAAACCGCCGCGCGGCCACCCCGTCAGGTGCGCGGCCACCACGGCGAGGACCGCGACGGCGCGCAGTCCCTGCAGATCGCGGCGCACGGGCGAAGCGGTGGCGGTCACGTCGGGTCCTTTCGAGCCGGCGTCCCGCGGCCGGAGAAAGCTTAGTGGAACCGCTCCCACGTCAGCCAGATCGGGCACCACGAAACCCCGCTTTCGCGCAAGCCCCCGGCCGCGATCCGCAACGGTGGTTCGATGTGGCGATGTGGCAGATCGCGGGCCTTCCCGCCCATCCCCTGTTGGTTCACGCCGTGGTGGTCCTCATCCCCCTCGCGGCGCTCATGGTCGTCATCGGCAGCGTGTGGCCCGCTGCTCGTCGCAAGCTCGGCATTCTGACCCCGATCGTCGCGGCCGTCGCCCTCGCGTTCGTCCCACTGGCGAAGGAGGCCGGTGAGGCGCTCGAACGGCAGGTCGAGTCGTCGGCCGCCCTTCAGCAGCACACCGAACTCGGCGACCAGCTGCTGCCGTGGGCTGTCGGTCTGTTCGTCGTGGCCGCGGGCCAGTGGGCGTGGTTCTTCTTCCGCAACCGCCGCCGGGCCTCCGCCTCCCGCTCGACCGACGCGCGCTCGACCCGCACGCGCGTCATCACCGTCGTGATCGCCGTCGTGGCGATCGTCGTCGCCGTCGCGACCACCGTCAACGTCGTGCAGGTGGGCGACAGTGGGGCTCGCGCCACGTGGTCGTCGGAGTCGGGGTCGTAGGAACCGACCGGGGCGACGACGAGGGACCACAATTATGGTTCGCGTCGCGAATAATCTCCACCCCCGATCGCCGAAGCCGCGGCACCCGTAATGTCCGGATCGACGGGAAACTCGATTCTCGTTCTCGCCCACCCGGCGGCACGCCGCCCGTGAAGGACCCGATGAGCCACGCCCCCGATCCCTCGATGCTCCACGTGGGCGACGTCTTGGCGGCGCGATACGTGCTGACCGAACGCATCGGAGCGGGTGGCATGGGTCGCGTGTTCCGTGCGCGCGACGAGGTGCTGCGCCGCGACGTGGCGATCAAGGTCTTCTTCACCGATCCCAGCGCCGAGCCCGACCCGCTGCGCCGCATGTCGGAGGCCCGCGTGCTCGCGGCTCTCGACCACCCCTCGCTGGTCACCCTCTACGACGCGCGCCTGTCGGGCGACGACCAGGTGTACCTCGTCATGGAGCTCATCACCGGCCCTTCCCTGCAGCGGCGCATCGAAGAGGCCGAGATCCCGCCCGCCGAGGTCGCCGGCTACCTCCACGATCTCGCCACGGCCCTCGGAGCCGTGCACCACGCCGGAATCGTTCACCGCGACGTGAAGCCCTCGAACGTGCTCCTGCGTCCGATGCAGCAGGGTCCGCGATCCCACGAGGCCGTGCTCGCCGATTTCGGCGTCGCTCACCTGCTTGACGCGACCCGCCTCACCACCCCCGGAACGATCATCGGCACCGCCGCGTACCTCGCCCCCGAGCAGGTGCGCGGCGAAACGCCGCAGCCGGCCTCCGACATCTACGCCCTCGGTCTCATGACGATCGAGGCACTCACGCGTCTGCACCCGTTCGGCGGCGGATCGCTGCAGGAGACCCTCCTCGCTCGTCTGGCTCGACAGCCCACCATCCCCGGCCACCTCGGCTACGAGTGGCGGTCGCTGCTGGCCGCGATGACGGCACCGGATGCCGCGGAGCGACCCGATGCGCGCACCGTGGCCGAGCGCGCCGCCACCCTCATGAGCTCTCCCCCGACGGCATCCGCGCCTCTGGCGTCCACCGGCGCGGCTGCTCTGGATCCGGCGCTGGCCGAGACCGCCCCCTGGGCCGTGCCGGTCGCGGCCCGCGCCACTACGGCCGAGCGACCCGCGTCCGACCCGGCTTCGGACTCGCTCGACGAGACGGCACCGTGGGCCGTGCCGGTCGCAGCCTCGAGCACGACGGATGCCGTGGGGCGTCGGCGTCGCGCGCGACTCATGCCCGCCTCTGCCGCCGCTTCCCACGACGCGTTGCGTCGCCGCTGGATGTGGGTCGGCGCCGCGGCCGGAGTCGTCGTCGTGATCGGACTCCCGCTGCTCGGGTTCTCTCTGCAGGCGGCGGGCGACACGACCACCGTGGGCCCGCCCGCACCCGTGCCGACGGTGAGCGAGTCGGTCGCGCCGGCCGTCGACCCCGCGCCCGCGGGGACCACGGCCGTGCAGCCCGCGGTGAACGTACCCGAAGAGAGCAGTGGCGGGTCGTCTCGCAGCGTCCAGACCTCGCCGAACGAGACCGCGGTCGTGCCCCCGGCCCCCGCCGACGACACTCCCCTGCAGATCGCCGAACCCGAGACGCCCGCGAAGCAGACCGATCCGCCGGCGAAGAACGCCTCGCCGAACGGCACGGGCCCCGGCTCGTCCAACGGCAACGGGTCGTCGAACGGCAAGGGCACGCCCGGCGAGAAGGCCAACGGGTCGGAGAACGGCACCGGACCGGGCTCGTCGAACGGCAAGGGCGCTAACGGCAAGGGCGCGACCGGCGCCGGCAAGAACTGACCCTCGGCCGATGCCGTCGCCACGCGTCTCGGGAGCGGTCCTTCTCGTTCTCGCTCTGGCCGGGGGTGTGGCATCCGTCGTCTTCCTCCCCGCAGGCGGTGTGATCAGCGTCGTGAGCGCGCTCGGCCTCGCGCTGTGCGTCGCCGCCGTCGCCCTCGCAGCCGTCTGGCTCGGACGCCGATCGTGGGAGCCCGAGCCCGCCCCGGGATGGACCCCCGTCGACCGCACGCGCGACCGCGAACGTCTGCGCCGCATGACGCGCCTGCAGGGGATCATCTGTCTCGTTCTCGGCGTCGGCCTGATCGCCGTCGCCGTGGTGTTCCCCACCGACGACGGAACGCTCCGCGCATCGGTCATCGGGGTGCTCGTGCTGGTGCTGGGGGTGATCGGCCTGTTCTCTTCGCGACGCGTGGCGGCGCGGGTCGAAGACGATGCCCCCGACACGCAGCCGGATGCCGCGCCCACCGGGTGGGTGCTCGTGACGCCCCGCGACCGGGGCACGATCCTGCTGTTCGCGCTCCCCGGCCTCGCCCTGTCGGTCGTGGCGGTGTGGCAGATGACGTCGATCCTGCTGTTGATCGCGCGCGCCAGCACCCTCGGTCTCGTGATCGTGGTGCTCGCTCTCGTCGCGGCCGTGATCGGCGCGGGCATGTGGGTCGCGCGGCTGCTGCCCGAGGTCTCGGTCGACGTCGGCGCCGGCCTCGTGCGCACGGGCTCGCGCGAGGTGCCCTGGTCGAGCTTCACCGCCGCCCGTCTGCAGGCATCGTCGACGTTCATCGGCGGCCCACGGTCGCTGTTCCTCGTGCTCGAGGGGCCCGAGAAGCTCCGCGCGCCCCTGCTTCTGCGCCGCCGCGGCGACCTCGCGATGAGCGACGAGCAGCGCCGTGCGACCCTCGCCGCCCTCGACGGCGCTCAGATCGCCCTCCCCCGCGCCCCGGAAGACCCGAAGGGCAAGTTCTCGCGGTCGCTCTTCCCCCAGCACGTCGACGCCGCCCAGGCGCGCGAGCTCGTCGCGCACCCGCCGCGCAGCGACCAGGATCTGCCGGTGACGGGGGTCTGACGGGTAGCCACGCGTGGACGCGCGGAGCGCTCGTCCACTCATGAACGCGATCGACGCGCCCACACCGGTGGTACTCGCGTTCACGCGCGCGAATCGCGTTCGTTCGTGGGGCCGCCGCAGAAGTGCGACTCGACCGCTGTCTGTCAACCGTGATGACGAAGCGTGGCGGGAGGGGTGGGATGGCGGCATGAGCGATCCTGGCCGACTCCCCGTCCCCGACCCCGCCGCCCAGCACACCGACCGACACGACACGTCGATCGTGCCCGATATGGAGGCCGATCCCGTCGAGGCGGAAGCCCGACGCACGGACGACCTCGACGAAAGCCGCGCCGATCCCGAGGACCGCGACCCGAGCATCTGATCCCGCGCTGCCGCGCCATGCAGAAAACACGAAAGCCCGACGCGTGTGCGTCGGGCTTTCGTTCGTGGCTCCCCGGCTTGGACTCGAACCAAGAACCTATCGGTTAACAGCCGATTGCTCTGCCAATTGAGCTACCGAGGATCATGCTCACCTCGCGGCGGGCAACCCCACGATACTAACAGCACGCGAGGGTGACGGAAAAATCAGCCCGCCGAAATCCGTCGCTCGGGCGTGCCGTCGGGAGTCCACTGCAGCGCTTCGTCGCCATGGCCTAGGCCGATGGCGTGACCGGCGTGCAGCACGAGCACATCGGCATCCAGATCCTTCGGCGCATCGGCGTCGTTCGTGACGATCAGCGAGGCCATCCCGCGCTCGTCACGGCGGCGCGTGATCGAGGCGCGGGCGGCTGCGCGCACCTCGAGGTCGAGGTTGGCGTACAGGTCGTCGGCGACGAACAGGCGCGGCTCGAGCACCAGGGCGCGAGCGAGCGCCACGCGCTGGCGCATGCCCGCGCTGAGCTCGTACGGATACTTCGGTGCCGTGCCCAGCGGAAGCTCCATCTCGTCGAGCAGCGTCGCCACGCGCACCGCGAGGGCACGCGTGTTGACCTTGCGGTCGCGGCTGGTGATCGGCTCGGCGATGACGTCTTGCACGGTCAGTCTCGAGGGGAGCGCTGCGCCGGCGCCCTGCGGCAGGTAGCCGGTGTGAAAGATCCACTCGCGTCGCGCCCGACCGGGACGCCGTGCGGAGATGCCGTGCACTCGCGCGTCGCCCCCGACCACGGTCAGTCCGTCGTCGGGGTGACCGGCCAGCAGCGAGACCAGCGAGGTCTTGCCCGAACCCGTGGCCCCCTGCACGATCAGGGTGTCGGCGGCGGGGAGGGTGAAGGTGATCCCGTCGATCACGCGCACCCCGCTTCGCGCGAGGGAGAGGTCGTCGGCGCGGAGGGCGACGTCGGTGTCGAGGTGCCGGGGCATTCCTTCATCCTTGCCCACGGAGGGGGCGGATGCCAGCCGTTGCGCCCGCGGGTCGTTCGCGGTTCCGCGTCAGGATGCGATCAGGCGCTGCCGGTCGGCGTCGAGCTCCCGCAGCTGCAGGCCGAGGTTGCGTCCCTCTTCGGAACCCGGCGCGACGCGCTGGATTCCGCGCACCAGCTCGGCCTTCTGCCGCTCGATCTCGCGCAGCAGCACGCCCCGCGCGAGGTCGTTGGCCGCCACGACCGCACCCTCTTCGGTGCGCGCGGGGAACGCGGCCGTGAGCAGCTCGACGGCGAGCGTGCGGAACGGCTCGCGCACGGCCTCGACCGCGGTGACCGCCCAGCCGGGTTGGGAGAGGTCGGTGGATGCCAGCGCTGCGCGCACGGCCTCGAGAGCCGGGTGCCCGAACGGCGTCTGTAGGGCGCGGAGGAACAGGTCGGGCTCGATGCGGTGCCCGTACTGCAGGAAGGCCATCATGGCACCCCGCTCGAGCGCGACGTCACGCGTGTTGGGCAACGAGGCCATGGTCACCGACACCGCGACGGGGGCGGCGGTCTCTCCGCCTCGCTGCGCGTCGCGCTTCTCGGCACGGTCGGCGCCCCGGGCCGCGCGCTCGACGGCCGACTGCACCTCGGGCATGTCGAGACCGAGGCGGCGCGCGAGCACGCGTACGTAGCCCGGGCGGAGCGCGGGGTCACGGATGTCGGCCACGATCGGCGCCGCCGCGCGCAGGGCGCCGGCCCGACCCTCGACGCTGGAGAGGTCGAAGTCTTTGAGGCGCTGATCGATGACGAACTCGAACATCGGCGCCTTGTTGTCCATCAGCGCGCGCACGGCTCCGTCGCCGCGCTGCAGGCGCAGGTCGCACGGGTCGAGGCCCTCGGGGGCGACGGCGACGTACGTCTGCGCGGCGAACCGCTTCTCGTCGGCGAAGGCGCGCAGCGCCGCCTTCTGCCCGGCGGCATCCGGATCGAAGGTGAAGACGACCTCGCCCGACGAGCTGTCATCGCCCATCACCCGCCGGAGCACGGTGATGTGGTCGCTGCCGAAGGCGGTGCCGCACGAGGCGATCGCCGTGGTGATGCCCGCGAGGTGGCACGCCATGACGTCGGTGTAACCCTCGACCACGACGACCCGGTGCGAGCGCGAGATGTCGCGCTTGGCCAGGTCGAGGCCGTAGAGCACCTGCGCCTTCTTGTAGATCGGCGTCTCGGGGGTGTTGAGGTACTTCGGGCCCTGGTCGTCGTCGTACAGCTTGCGCGCCCCGAAGCCGATGACCTGTCCGGTGATGTCGCGGATGGGCCAGACGAGGCGCCCGCGGAAGCGGTCGTAGACGCCGCGCTGCCCCTGGGACACGAGCCCCGCCTGCAGCAGCTCGTCGCGGGTGAACTTCTCGGCCAGTAGGTTATCCATGAGGTGCGACCAGCCCTTGGGGGCGTAGCCCACACCGAAGTGGGCGGCGGCACCGGCGTCGAAGCCGCGATCGCCGAGGAAGCGGCGGCCCGTGTCGGCCTCGGGCGTCATGAGCTGGGCGCGGAAGTACTCCGCCGCCGCGGCGTTCGCGGCGTACAGGCGCGAGCGGCCGGTCGTCTCGGGCGCGGGCCCACCGTCTTCGTAGTGCAGCGTGAAGCCGACGCGCGCGGCCATGCGCTCGACGGCCTCGGTGAACGAGACGTGGTCCATCGCCCGCAGGAACGAGTAGACGTCGCCCGATTCGCCGCAGCCGAAGCAGTGGTAGTACCCGACCTGCGGGCGCACGTGGAAGCTCGGGCTCCGCTCGTCGTGGAAGGGGCACAGGCCCTTCATCGACCCGACGCCGGCCGACTTCAGCGCGACGCGCTCACCGACGACGTCGGCGATGTTGACCCGCGCCTTGACCTCGTCGACGTCGGACTGGCGGATGCGGGGCATCAGGCATCCGCTCCTCGGGCCGCGCGGGCGCCGGGAGCCCAGACGCCGAGCTCAGCGGCATCCACTTCTCCGACGAGTCGGCCGTGCCACGCGATCGCGAGCTGGTCGGTGAGGCTCGCGACCTGGTCGACCACGACCCGCCGGCGCGCGGCGTCGTCGGTGGCCGCGGCGAAGTCGGGGGCGTGCAGGGCGTCGAGCGCGCCGGGGTTTTCCCACAGGGCGGATGCCAGGCGCTTGAGCACGTGGCGCTGCTCGCGGTACAGCACCTTGCGGCCGTCGATCGACACGACTGTCGCACCGATGATGCCCTTGAGCACCGCCATCTCGACCTCGACCTCGGCTGGCACGATGACGTGGGCGCGGTAGCGGGTGAGCTCGTCGGCGGGGTAGGCCTCGCGCGTGGCCGCGGTGGCGGCGCGGGCGAAGCGGCCGATGAGGTCGGAGGTGAGGTTCTTCAGCCGCGCGAGGGCGGGGCGCGTGCCGTCGAACGACGTGATCCACTCGGGCATGGCCATGAGGCGCTCGAGGCCCGCGGCGAGGTCGTCGCGCACGAAGTCGTAGCCGACCCAGCGCTGGATCGCGTCGAGCAGCCCCTCGCGACCGACGCGCGACGCGAGGCGGGCGGGGTCGACGTAGCGGTTGACCATCGCGTCTTCGAAGTCGTGCACCGAATAGGCGATGTCGTCGGAGAGGTCCATGACCTCTGCCTCGATGCAGCGCTGGCGGGCGGGGGCGCCGCCGCGCATCCAGTGGAACACCGGCTCGTCGTCGGGGTACACGCCGAACTTCAGGCGACCGCCCGGGTCGGGCACGGGCTCGTCGACCGTCCAGGGGTACTTGCACGTGGCGTCGAGGCTCGCGCGCGTGAGGTTGAGGCCGTACGGCTCGCCGTCGGCGCCGAACGACTTCGGCTCGAGGCGCGTGAGGATGCGCAGGGTCTGCGCGTTGCCCTCGAAGCCGCCGATGTTCTCGGCCCACTCGTTGAGCGCGCGTTCGCCGTTGTGGCCGAAGGGCGGGTGACCCAGGTCGTGGCTCAGGCACGCCGTGTCGACGACGTCGGGCGACAGCTGCAGCGCCGTCGCGAGCTCGCGACCCACCTGCGCGACCTCGAGCGAGTGCGTGAGGCGGTTGCGGGCGAAGTCGGCGGGGCTCGCGGGGCTCAGCACCTGGGTCTTCGCGGCGAGGCGCCGCAGCGCCGCGGAGTGCAGCACGCGGGCGCGGTCTCGCGCGAAGTCGTCGCGCTGGGAGCGGTGGTTCTCGACGTGGAAGCGCGCCGCGTCGACGTCGTCGTAGCCGAGCGGTCGGGCGACCGTCGGCGACGCCTCAACCGCCACTGTGGTGCAACTCCGCGTCGGCGAGGGCGCGACCGGCATCGTGGCCGATCTCGCGGGAGTCGAGCCAGCCGTCGGGCAGGGCCGGGCGCTTGGGCGTGCCGGCGCGACCGCGCTGCCCCTCGGCCGCGGCGCCCGGGTACGGGGCGTCGAGCTCCATCGTGGCCAGCAGCTCGTCGATCTCGTCGAGGGTCGACGCGGTCGCGAGGCTCGCGCGCAGCTCGCCGCCGACGGGGTAGCCCTTGAAGTACCACGCGACGTGCTTGCGGATGTCACGGCATCCGCGCCCCTCGTCTTCGAAGAACTCCACGAGCAGCTCGGCGTGGCGGCGGAAGGCCTTCGCGACGAAACCGAGCGTGGCGTCGACGGGCTCGCCGTGGGCGGCTCCCGGGCCACCCAGCGCGCGCGCCAGGTCGCCGAAGAGCCACGGACGACCGAGGCAGCCGCGACCGACGACGACACCGTCGCAGCCGGTCTCGTCCATCATGCGCACGGCGTCGTCGGCCGACCAGATGTCGCCGTTGCCCAGCACGGGAACGCTCGTGACCGTCTCTTTCAGCTTCGTGATCGCCGCCCAGTCGGCCTGGCCGGAGTAGAACTCGGATGCCGTGCGGGCGTGCAGCGCGATGGAGGAGACCCCCGCGCCCTCGGCGATGCGCCCGGCCTCGAGGTAGGTGAGGTGGTCGGCATCGATGCCCTTGCGCATCTTGATGGTCAGCGGCTTGTCGCCCGCCGCCTTCACCGCGCGCTCGACGATCTCGCGGAACAGCGAGGTCTTCCACGGCAGGGCCGCTCCCCCGCCGCGACGCGTGACCTTGGGTACGGGGCAGCCGAAGTTGAGGTCGATGTGGTCGGCGTGGTCTTCGGCCACGATCATCTGCACGGCCGCCTCGACGGTGGCCGGGTCGACGCCGTAGAGCTGGATCGAGCGCGGGGTCTCGGACTCGTGGTGGCGGATGAGCCGCATCGTGGTGTCGTTGCGTTCGACGAGCGCGCGCGTCGTGATCATCTCGCTCACGTACAGACCGGCACCGTATTCGCGACACAGGCGTCGGAACGCCGTGTTCGTGATGCCGGCCATGGGAGCGAGCACGACGGGAGCGTCGAGTTCGATGTTGCCGATGCGGAGCGTCCGCGCCGGAGCCAATGCCGTATTCACAGTTCCATTCTCCCAGACGGTCGCACGCACGGGTGCCCGCCCCCGAACGGATCGGGAACGGGCACCGGTTGTGCAGAAGGGGTCACGCGTCGGCGGTCTCGGCGACCTCGCGACGCTCGCTCCACACCTGGCGGGCGATCTGGCTGAAGGCCTCGACCGGCTGCGCGCCGCTCACGCCGTACTTTCCGTCGATGACGAAGAAGGGGACGCCGGTGATTCCGAACTGGCGGGCCTGCTCCTGGTCGGCGCGCACGGCGGCGCGGAAGCGCTGCGACGAGAGGGCTTCGCGGGCCTCGGCCTCGTCGAGACCGACCTCGACGGCGAGGGCGATGAGGTCGTCGTCGCGACCCACGTGCTTGCCCTCGAGGAAGTACGCCGACATGAGCACCTCGGCGAGCTCGAGCTGCTTGCCGTTCTCCTTCGCGAAGTGCAGCAATTCGTGCGCCTTCACGGTGTTGGTGTGCTTGAGGATGTCGAAGCGGTACGCGAGCCCGGCATCGGCGGCGACGCCGGTGACGCGGTCGAGCATCTCGCGCGCGGACTCGGGCGAGATGCCCTTGTGCTGCGAGAGGTAGTCGACCTCTCCCCCGTCGAAGTCCTCGGGGGTGTCAGGCGAGAGCTCGTACGAGTGGTACTCGATCTCGACGACCGGAGCGTCGTCGTCGGCGGCCGTGGCGGCCAGGCCGTTCTCGAGGTTCCGCTTGCCGATGTAGCACCAGGGGCAGGCGATGTCACTCCACACGTCGATCTTGATGGCATCCGTCATATCGCGTGCAACCTCTCGGATCATTGATCTATTCCGTCAACGGCATCCATCGGTGCCTCCGAATATTCTCGCGCTCCGGATGCCGAGACGCTACGGCACCGCGGGACCGGTGTAGTCGGCGAGCAGCGGAGGAGGCAGGGGGCCTTTGATGCGTCGGCCCGACCCGGTCTCCTCCCACGCGTGGGCGAGGATGCCGACGGATCGCGCCAGCACGAAGAGTCCTCGCGCGAGCTCGGGCTCGACGCCGAGCTCGCCGTACACGATCGCCGAGATGCCGTCGATGTTCATCGGCACACGGCGCGACGACAGCGCCTTCTCGATCGCGAGACCCGCGCGCAGGTGGTCGCCGGAGACGGCCCCGGATGCCACGGCGTCCTCCACGAGGGCGAGGAGCGGATCGCGGCGCGGATCGACCGGATGGAAGCGATGCCCGAACCCGGGGACGAACGCTTTTCGCGCGCGGTGCTGCGCGAGCTCTTCGGCGGCGAGGTCGTCGAGGCGGCGCCCCTCGTCGACGTGCGCCCGGACCATGCGGTTGAGCATCGCGACGCACTGCTGACCGGCACCGCCGTGGGTGTCGCCGAGCACGTTGATGCCGTTCGCCATGGCCGAGTTGATGCCGACGCCGCAGGTGGCTGCCATCCGTGCGCTCGCGATCGACGGCGCCTGGGGCCCATGATCGACGCTGGCCACGAGCGTCGCCTCGAGCAGGCGTCCGCGCTTCGGGTCGAGATCCTCGCCGGTGACCATCAACCAGATGGTCTCGACGAACCCCGCTGTGCGGATGAGATCCTGCACGGGTCGACCGCGGAAGGCGATCTCCCCCGGCTGGATGCGGGTGATGGCGGTCGCCCACCACGCGGTGACGGGGGCCAGCTGATCGTCGCTCATACGGCGCCTTCCTCGTGCAGGGCGGCGACCTCGTCGGCGGTGTAGCCGAGGGCAGCCAGGATCTCGTCGGTGTGCTCGCCGAGCAGAGGCGGGGCGGTGACGGGCGCGGAAGGAACCCCGTCGATCCGGATGCCGTTGCCCAGGACGCGCAGCGGTTCGTCGCCGCCGCCCGGGAAGGGCAGCTCGTGAACGAGTCCGCGCTCGCGGATCTGGGGACTGCGGAGCATCTCGTCGACGCGGAGGACGGCCGCTGCGGGCACCCCCGCCGAGCTCAGCACGTCTTCCCACTCCGTGGCAGACCGTGCCGCCAGCGCCGCTTCGAGCTCGGCGGTCAGTGCTGCCCGATGCGCCTTGCGGCTCTCGCGTTCGGCGAAGCGCTCGTCGGCGACGAGGTCGGGCCGATCGACAAGGGTGCACAGCACCTCGAACTGCTCCTGCTTGTTGGCGGCGATGTTGAGCATGCCGTCACCGGTCGCGAAGGCCCCCGAGGGGGCGGCCGTTCCGTTGTCGTTGCCCAGCGGGCGCGGCTCGTGACCGTCGACGAGCAGGTTCGACACCACCCAGCCCATCGCGGTGACCGCGGTTTCGAGCATCGAGACATCGATCACCGCGCCCACTCCGGTACGGGCGCGCCCGGCGAGCGCGCTCGAGATCGCGAACGCCGCCGCGAGCCCGCCGATCGTGTCGGCGAGCGGGAAGCCCGCGCGCAACGGCCCCGTCTCGTCGGTGCCGGTCACGCTCATCATCCCCGAGTACCCCTGGATGATCTGGTCGTACGCCGGCTTCGTACGCATGGGGCCGGTCTGGCCGAATCCCGACACCTGGCACAGGATGAGGCGGGAGTTCAGTGCGCGCAGGGCATCCCACCCGAACCCCAGCCGCTCGAGCACGCCGGGACGGAAGTTCTCGACGAGCACGTCGGCCGTCGCCACCAACCGACGGAGGGCTTCGGCGCCGCCGGGCGTCTTCAGGTCGAGCGTGATCGATCGCTTCTGCGCGTTCTGCGCCAGGAACGAGATGCCCAGCAGCTGGGCGTTCAGCTCGGCCGACGTCCCGAGGCGGCGGGCCAGGTCGCCGCCGTCGGGGGTCTCCACCTTGATGACGTCGGCGCCCATCAGCGCCAACTGGTAGGCCGCGTAGGGGCCCGCCAGCACGTTCGTCAGGTCGAGGACGGTCACTCCCGCCAGGGGCCCCGACGCCGTGGCATCCGTCATGCGGCGACCCTCTGCTTCCGCGCCGCGCGCACCCTCGTGAAGACGACCCCCACGATGGCCAGGGCGAGCACCGCGTACAGCGTGATCGAGATGGGACTCGACACCAGGATGCCGGCGTCGCCCTCGCTGACCGCCATGGCGCGGCGGTACTCGGTCTCGGCCAGCGGCCCGAGGATGATCGCGATGAGCATCGGGGCGACCGGCAGACCGTAGCGGCGCATCAGGAAACCGAGCAGACCCACGACGAGGACGAGCACGAGGTCGAGGATCTTGCTGCTCGTGGCGTACACGCCCAGCATCGCGAACACCGTGATCCCGGCGTAGAGGTAGTGCTTGGGCACCTTCAGCAGCTTCGCCCACAGGGGTGCGAACGGCAGGTTCAGGATGAGCAGCACGACCATGCCGACGAAGAAGCTCGCCAGCAGCGCCCAGACCAGATCGGGCGCCCGCTCGAACAGCAGCGGTCCCGGCTGCAGACCGTACTGACGGAACGCCGCCAGGAGGATGGCGGCCGTCGCCGAGGTGGGCAGGCCGAGGGCGAGGAGGGCGCCCATGGCGGTACCGGCCGTGGCGTTTCCGGCGGCCTCGGGGCCGGCGACGCCCTGGATGGCTCCGCGGCCGAACATGGGCTTCTTGCGGCGAGCGTCGAGCTTGCGCTCCGTGCCGTAGGCCAGGAAGGTCGGCACCTCGGAGCCGCCGACGGGGATGATGCCGAAGGGCACGCCGATCGCCGTGCCGCGCAGCCACGCGGGCAGCGCCTGGCGGAGCTCGCGGAACGACAACCACAGGCGCCCGCTCGAGGCGAGCAGCTTCGTGTCGTCGGGGGTGCCGCGGCGTCCGGCGACGCTGAAGACCTCGCCGAGAGCGAGGAGGCCGACCGTGATCACCACGATGTCGATGCCGTCGAACAGCTCCGGAAGGCCGAACGTGAAGCGTGATGCGCCCGACGCTCCGTCGATGCCCACGACCGAGATCGCGAGGCCGATCGCCAGGGCCGCGAGGCCCCGCACCACTGAGTCGGTGACGACGGCCGAGATCGCCACGAAGGCGAAGACGGCGAGGGCGAGGTACTCGGCGGGGCCGAAGAGCGTTGCCAGCTCGGCGAGACGCGGGGCGAAGAACACCACGAGGATCGAGGCGATGATGCCGCCGATGAAGGCACCGATCGCAGAGGTCGCGAGGGCCTGCGCGGCGCGTCCGCTCTTGGCCATGCGATGACCCTCGATGGAGCCCGCGATCGCGGTGCTGTTGCCGGGGGTGTTCATCAGGATGCCGGCGATGGAGTCTCCGAAGAGCCCACCGAACAGCACTCCGGCGAACATGATGAACGCGCCGATCGGGTCGAGCGAGAACGTGACGGGCAGCAGCAGCGCGACCGCCATCGCCGAGCCGAGGCCCGGCAGGACGCCGACCGCGGTGCCGAGGACGGCGCCGATGAGCACCCACAGCATGTTGATGGGGGTGAGGACGACGGCGAAGCCCTCCCCCAGGTTGACCAGCGCATCCATCAGAAGAGGCCCTCCAGGATTCCAGGCGGCAGGTTGAGTCCGAGACCACCCGAGAAGGCGATCTGCACGATGGCGGAGATCGCCAGGGAGAGGAAGATGTCGAAGATCGGGCGGCGGCTGCCGAGCGATCGGGCGATGCCCCAGAACAGGAAGGCGCCCGAGAGCAGCCATCCGAGCGGGGTGAGGGCCGCGATGAACACGATGACGGTGCCGACGGCGCCGGCCAGAGCCCACAGGTTGCTGCGCGGACGCACCGTGGGCGCCTCCGGCTCACGCCCCTCCACGGCTGCGATGAGCGCCTCGTCGTCGATGTCGACGTCGTTCTCCTGCGCTGCGGCGTCGGCGACCTCGACCGGCTCGGGCCGGCGGATCACGTCGAGGGCGAGGAGCACGGCCAGCACGATCACCGCGGCGGCGACGATGGCGGGGAACAGCTGCGGACCCGGAGGAGCCGTGTTCGCCGGCACGGTCATGGTGAGCGTGCCGACGACGAGGCCGATGCCCACCAGCAGCATGATCGCGGGGACGACGAGTCCGGTGCGACGGCGCCAGAACCCGTCGGAGGCGCGGGCGCGATGCGTGCGCGGGACGGTGGGGATGACGCCGCTCACAGGCCCAGCTCCTCGATGATGGCGTCGACGCGCGCTTGGTCTTCTTCGATGAAGGTCGCGAACTCGGTGCCGGTCAGCAGCGCGTCGCGCCAGCGATTGCGCTCCAGCACCTCTTCCCATTCGGGAGTCGAGGCCATCTGCTCGACGATGGCGACGAGTTCGTCGCGTTGGTCGTCGGTGATGCCGGGAGGGGCGACCAGCCCGCGCCAGTTCGGCAGGTTGACGTCGACGCCCTGCTCGATGAAGGTCGGGATGTCGATGCCCGGCACCGGCTCCGCGGCCGAGACGGCCAGCGCACGCAGGCGGCCCGCTTCGATCTGGTCGCTGAAGTCGTTGTATCCGCTCACGCCGACCGCGACCGTGTTCGACAGGAGGGCGGTGAGCACCTCGCCGCCACCGGCGTACGAGACGTAGTTGAGCTCGGCCGGGTCGATGCCCGCGGCCTTCGCCGTGAGGCCGGTGAGCAGGTGGTCGGTGCCGCCGATGCCACCGCCGCCGACGGCCTGACCGTGGGGGTTCTCGCGCCAGGCCCGCACGAAGTCGTCGAGCGTCTGGAAGGGCGAATCCGCGGGGACGATGAAGACGATGTAGTCCTCCGCGAGCCGCGCGATCGGGGTGGTGTCGGCGAGGCTTGCGGCCGAACCGTTCGCGGTGATCGCGCCCTCCATGACGGTGCCGGTCATCATGAGGTTCGTCGGATCGGCGCCGAGCTGCACGAACTGGCCGAGGCCGATCGTGCCGCCGGCTCCGGGCACGTTCACCACCTGCACGTTGTTGACGACCGAGGTCGAGCGCAGGACCTGCTGCGATTCGCGGGAAGCGAGATCCCACCCGCCGCCGGGCGCAGCCGGGGCCATGATGGTCAGTTTGGTCCGTGGATCGGCACCCGCGGTCGAGCCGCTGGCGTTCACCGCGGCCACGCCGACGAGGGCGGCGGTGGCAGCGATCCCGAGCGCGTTCCATAGGACGCGTCTGGTTCTCACGTCGTCACTCCTTCGTGATCTGGTGGAGACTGGGGTGTCCATCTAGTGGACTCCGATGTCCACCTGACGGTACACTCGATCTCAGAGCGGGCGCAACCGGTGCGACGCGAGAGGGATGACGATGTCGGCGAGCAACGAGAGCGGCGAGACGTCCGTCGCCGAGGGTGGCGGCGTCCGCGCCGTGACCCGGGCGTTCCAGGTGCTGCAGAGCTTCACCGCCGATCGACCGATGCTCTCGGTCGCCGAGATCGTGCGCGACAGCGCCCTCCCCCGCACCACCGTGCTGCGGATGATCGACACCCTCGTCGGGGAGCGCATGCTGCGACACGCGGCCGACGGCCGCATCACCGTCGGCGCACGCCTGATCCGTCTCGCTGCGTTCGCCGAGGCGGCGTGGGCCGTTCCCGAAGAGACCGCGGAGCGCATGACGCGCCTCGCGCAGGAGACCGGTGAGACCGCGAGTCTCTACGTGCGCAGCGGCATGCGCCGCGTCGCCGTCGCGCAGTCGCCGAGCCCCTACTCGCTCCGCCACGTCGTGCAGGTCGGCGACGAGATGCCTCTCCTGGTCGGCGCCTCGTCGACTCTGCTGGTCGCCGCGAGCGGTCCGGATGCCGCGGAGCAGGTGCTCGCATCCGCCCCGGTCGACCAGCTCTCCGGTGTCGAGGCCGCGGCGTTCCGTAAGGCCGTGACCGAGGCCGCCCGCGACCGTCACGCCGTCTCGCACGGGGCGCGCGAACCCGGCAACAGCGGCGTCGCCGTGATCGTGCGCGACGGCGACGACCGTCGACCCGCGGTGGTGCTGGGTCTCGGCGGACCCACGGCGCGCTTCACCGAGGAGCGCGTGAGCGTGTTCCTCGAGGCGCTCGAGGCCGCGGCATCCGATCTGCAGCACACCGGTCTGCCACCCGCACTCGACTGAATCCACCCCGACGAGAGGACCGCCCGACGATGAGCACTCTTTCCGAAACCGCGGAGTATCCCCCGCCCGGCGCCTACGCTGCCGCCACGATCGGCGATGCGATGGAGCGCTTCGGGATCGCGCGCGGCATCTCGCCGCTGTGGGCGGGTGCGGTCGTCTCGGGCCCCGCGGCCACCGTCCTCACCCGACCCGGTGACAACAAGGGAGTGCACGCGGCGTTCGAGGTCATCCGCGCCGGTGAGATCCTCGTGGTCGACGGTGGCTCCGACGACACGCGGGCCCTGATCGGAGAGCTCGTCGCCGAGAAGGCGAAGGCGCTCGGGGTGGCCGGCATCGTGCTCGACGGCGCCGCCCGCGATGCCGTCGAACTGCGGGAGGTGGGCGTTCCCGTGTTCGCGCGGTCCGTGACCCCCGCCGGGCCCTGGAAGACCGGTCCCTACCGGCTGGGCGAGACGGTCGCGCTCGGCGGCGTGCCCGTGGCGCCGGGCGACTGGGTCGTCGGCGACGCCGACGGAGTCGCGGTCGTCCCGCGCGAGCGCATCGCCGAGGTCACCGCCGCCGCCGACGAGCTCGTGCGCGGCGAAGCCGAACGCCGAGCCGCGAATCGCGCTCTGACGCCCCGTGGCTGAGACCAGTGCCGGCCGGCCGGTCGTGTGGATCCCCCGCGAGGTGCACGCCGACGCGGTAGCCGACCTCGAGACGTGGGCCGACGTGCGCCGCGGCTGGGGCGCTGAGCCCGCGGACGAAGACGCGGTCGCTCCCCTCGTGCAGGGGGTTCTGCTGCGCACGGCCCGCCTCGATGCGCCGCAGCTGAGCCGCATGCCGCGATTGCGCATCGTGGCGCGCCACGGCGTCGGCACCGACACCGTGGACACGGCGTTCGCTCGAGAACACGGCATCCGGATCACGACGACCCCCGAGGCGAACGTGCTCTCGGTCGCCGAGCACGCCATCGCCTTGCTCCTGGCTGTGCGGCGGGGCATCGGCGCCGCCGTGAGCGGTCGGGGAGATCGCGCCGATTTGATCGGGGGTGAGCTCAGCGGGTCGACGCTGGGTCTCATCGGCTTCGGACGCATCGCGCGGCACGTGGCGCGGATCGGACAGGGCGGGTTCGCAATGCGCGTTCTCGCGTACGACCCGGGTCTCAGCGACGAAGAGGTGCGGACGGCAGGCGCCGAGCCGCGGTCGCTCGACGAGCTGCTGGAGCAGTCCGATGCGGTGAGCGTGCACGTGCCGCTCGTCCCGGCGACGCGCGGCCTGCTCTCCACCGCGCAGTTCCGGCGGATGCGGTCGCACGCCGTCGTGCTCAACACCTCGCGCGGTGGAGTCGTCGACGAGTGTGCGCTGTTGGCGGCGCTCGAGACGGGCGAGGTCGCCGGTGCGGGTCTCGACGTCTCGGAGGTCGAGCCGATGCCCGCCGATCATCCGCTCCGCAGTCGCGCCGACGTCGTCGTGACCCCGCACATCGGGGGGCAGACGCGAGAGGCCATGCGTCGGGTCGCGATGGAGGCGGCAGTCTCGCTGCGCGCGGAACTCGCCCCCTAGTGCGTCACGCCGTCGGCTTGTCGACCGCCCCGCCGAAGCGGCGGTCGCGCGACTGGTAGTGCCCGATGGCTTCCCACAGATGCGTGCGGCGGAAATCGGGCCAGAGGGTGTCGAGGAACACCATCTCGGCGTACGCCGACTCCCACAGCAGGAAGTTCGAGGTGCGCTGCTCGCCGCTCGAGCGCACGAACAGGTCGACGTCGGGCATGTCGGGCTGGTACAGGTTCTTGCGGATGAGCTTCTCGGTCACGGCCGACGGCTTGAGCTTGCCCGACGCGATGTCGTCGCCGATGCGGCGCACGGCATCCACGATCTCGACCCGACCGCCGTAGTTGACGCACATCGTCAGCGTGAGTGTCGAGTTGCCCTCGGTGAGGCGCTCGGCGTGCTGCAGCTCCTTGATGACCGAGCCCCACAGGCGCGGCTTGCGGCCCGACCAGCGGATGCGCACACCCCACTCGTTGAGCTGATCGCGGCGGCGGTGCAGCACCTCGCGGTTGAACCCCATCAGGAAGCGCACCTCGTCGGGTGAGCGCGACCAGTTCTCGGTGGAGAAGGCGTAGACCGACAGGTGCTTCACGCCCGCCTGGATCGCGCCGGCGACGACGTCGAGCAGAGCCGCCTCGCCCGCACGGTGGCCCTCGACGCGGGTGAGTCCCTGGCGGTTGGCCCAGCGACCGTTGCCGTCCATCACGATCGCGACGTGCTCGGGAACCGCGCCCTTCGGAAAGGCCGGCGGGTACTCGCCCGTCCAGTCGAGGGGGCGGTACGGCACGGCGTCGCGGTGCGTGAACGGCTTGGGTGTCATCGATGCGACTCCAGGTGCGAGAGGGAACGGATGCCGCGCTCCAGGTGGAACTGCGCGTAGGCGGCCACGAGGCCCGAGGCCGCCGCCGTCGTGCGTCCGGGGGCGGCGTCGATGGTGTCCCATTCCCCCGCCATGAGGGCGCGGAGCATGTCGACCGTGTCGCGCGCGACGCGCGGCGAGCCCGCCGGGGCGCAGGTCGAGCAGACGACGCCGCCGAGCTGCGGGAGGAAGTAGTCGTGGTCGCCGACGGTGCCGCAGCGCGCGCACTCGGTGAGCCCGGGAGCCCAGCCCGACAGGGCCATGGCGCGCAACAGGTACGAGTCGAGCACGCTGCGCTCCGAGTGCTCGCCGCGGGCCAGTGACCGCAGCCCACCGACCAGCAGCAGGTACTGCTGGGGCGTCGCCTCGGCCTCGTTCAGGCGATCGGCGGTCTCGACCATGGCGCTGGCGGTCGTGTACACGTCGTAGTCGGCCACGATCTCGGCCCCGTACGAACCCAGCGACTCGGCCTGCTGCACGATGTCGAGGTTGCGTCCCTTGAACAGCTGCACGTCGGCGACCATGAACGGCTCGAGACGCGACCCGAACTTCGACGAGGTGCGGCGCACGCCCTTCGCGACCGCACGGATCTTGCCGTTGCGGCGACTGAGCAGGGTGAGGATGCGGTCCGCCTCCCCGAGCTTGTGGGTACGCAGGACCACGACCTCGTCGCGGTAGGTGGGCACAGTCCATTATCGGCCCGCCCACCCGTGAGCGGCCTGCGCAGCGCCGTGGCGCGCCGCTTGGATCAGCGGGGGGTCGCCGCTCTCTGCTGCAGGGGCCACGACCCGTCGGGAATCGGCAGGTCGGGGCGGGTGTGCTGCAGGAAGTCGATCAGCTGAGGGTAGCCCAGCATGAGTCGGGTCGCGCCGAATCGGGTCGTGCCCTCCGTCTTCGCGAGGATGCCGCCGAACCGGTCGCCGGGGTTGGGCTCCAACCGCGTGATCTCGGCCACCGGCACCGCGTTCGGTCCGCGCACCAGACCGAACGACCACACCAGGTCGGGGGCGACCTCCAGTCGCATGCGTTTCATCCCCCGCGCCAGGAACACGAAGAGGATGCCGCCGACGAACATCGCCGCCCCGGCGATGACCATGCTCGTCTCGGGATCCTTCACCCCCGCCGCGGCCAGGAGCAGGATGCTGCCGAGCACGATGACCGCGATGCCGACCGTGCGGATCAGGACGCGCTGCCACCTCCGGGTCGACACGACGAACAGCACGCCCTCTCGTGTCGCCCGCGCCGTCGCCGCCGACGGTGAACGTCGGATGATCGCCGTCACGATCGCGGTGATGGCCCCCGCGATGAGCATGGCCACCGCCACGCTCGAATTCGCCCCCCCAGTGCATCTGCAGTCTCCCCCGGCGACTCGTGGTCGCATCGACGTTCCGGGCGCACTGAATCGGCCCCCTGCCCTCGATGAAAACGCATCCCAGCTGCTCGCGCTCTCGCTGGACGGCGACGCGGCCCGGGTGCTACACACCGCGGGCACCACGGTGACCCGCGTATCTCCATCGCCGCGCACGCGCCTCCGCACGCCGATCGCGCGCGTCCCGGAGAATGGATACCGTGAACGAGTCCGTCTTCGTCATCCCGCTGTGGGCGGATCTCACCGCCGTCGCCCTGGGCGGTGTGCAGGGTGCGCTGTTCGCCTCCGGCTTCCAGGGCCAGCGGCGCCTCGACCTGCTCGGGGTGGCGATCATCGGCATCCTGCTCGGAATGGGCGGTGGTCTCATCCGCGACCTGCTGCTGGGGCTCACCCCCGCGACCCTGCAGAGCAACTGGTACCTCATCACCGCGACGCTCGCCTCGATCGTCGGCATGCTGCTGTCGGGGATCTTCCAACGCCTGAACCGCGCGATCGTCATGCTCGACGCGGTGGTGATCGGGCTGTTCGGCGCGTTCGGCACCTCGAAGGCGCTCGCCCTCGGCATGCCGGCCGTGCCCGCGGTGTTCGTCGGCGTGCTCGCCGCGGCCGGGGGCAGCGTGCTGCGCGACGTGCTCATGGGCCTGCCGGTCGCCATCATGCACGTCGGCTCGCTCTACGCCGTGGCGGCCGGCGGCGGATGCGCGGTGCTGGCGACCGTCGCCGCATTTGGCGTGCCGCTGCCGGTCGCCGCCGTGATCGGCGTGGCGGTCACGACGGTCATCCGCGTGCTCGCCGTGCTGTTCGACCTGTCGCTGCCCGAGCAACGCAAGCTCTACCGCCGCAAGGTCGCGGTCGAGACCACCGGCATCCCGATCATCCGCATGGATGAGCCGGAGTGAGCCGGGCTCTGACCCCCGCGCGCGTCAGCCGAGCGGCGTGACCTCGTCGCCGACCCGGATCGTGCCCCCATCGGCGACCGGCAGCAACAGGATTCCCAGCGTCGGCTCGGACTGACCGAACTCCGTCGTCAGCACCCGCAGCAGCCGGGCGTCGCGCACACCCGTGTCGGGGTTCGCGGTGATCGCGGCGCAGCGCTCGATCGGCTTCTGCACCTCGAACTCCACCTCGCCGATCCGCACGCGGCCGTGCCACTCGAGCTCGGCCCACGGCGCGGTGCCGCCGACGACGATGTTCGAGCGGAAGCGGCGGTCGTCGACGGGCGCCGGCACCGCGGCATCCACCTCCTCGACCGAGGCCGCGCCGTGCAGCGAGATGAATCCGCGCGGTCGGTCCTGGAAGCGTGCGATGCGGCCGTCGCCGAGAAGACCGAGGGGCAGGATGCCGTCGGCCTCGAGCAGCTTCGCATCGCTCGTCGTGCGCAGGTAGGCGGTGATCGCCGCGCTGAGTCGGGCACGGCCCTCGTCGCTGAGATCGGCGGTGACGTCGATGTCGTCGACCTGCAGCCGCAGCGTCAGCGCCTCGTCGTCGAGGGTGAGGTCGACGCGCGCCAGCGTCGGGAAGGTCATGAGCGCGAGTCCGCGGCTCTTGGGGAACGTGGCATCCGCCGGCTCGAGGGCATCGGCGAAGCGGAAGACGAGCGAGCGGTCGCCCTGCACGCGGCCGTCGTCCTGGATGACGAGGCTGTCGCGCTTCTCGGGCGTGAAGCCCTTCACGGGATAGCGGTAGAGGGCGTCGACGCGGATCACGGTTTCATCCTCGCATCGACGCCCCCTCGCGTCACCAGCGGGCGAGAACCTCGCCGTGCGGCAGCAGGATCCATCCGTCGGGGTGCGCGGCCCACTCGCGCCACGCGTCCGAGATGCGCTGCAACTGCGCGTCGTCGGCGAGACCGAGCCGCTTCGCATGCCCGGCGAACGCCGAGGCGAGCACGCGGTCGGCCCACATGCCGCCCCACCACGCGCGCTTTTCGGGCGTGTCGAACACCCACACGCTCGCGCTCGCCTCGATGCGGGTGAAGCCCGCCTCGCGCGCCCACGCCTTGAGACGCCGACCCGCATCGGGCTCGCCCGACGACCCGCGGTGCACGCCGTGATAAATCTCGAGCCAGTCGTCGAGGGCGGGGATGAGCGGATGCCAGATCACCCCGCCGTAGTCGACGTCGCGCACCGCGACGAGGCCGTCCGGCCCGGCGACGCGGCGGAACTCCCGCAGCGCGTCGACCGGCCGCTCGAGGTGCTGCAGCACCTGGTGGGCGTGCACGACGTCGAACGAGGCGTCGGGCACGTCGAGGGCGTAGGCGTCACCCGTGCGGAAGGTCACGTTCGTGCGCTCCCCCGCGGCGGCGCGGGCCACCTCGACGACGTCGGACGCGGCATCCACCCCGACGACCTCTCCCGGGAAGACCCGGTCGGCGAGGTCGACGGTGATGGAGCCGGGGCCGGCACCCACATCGAGGATGCGGGTGCCGGCGGACAACGAAGACACCAGGTAGGCCGCCGAGTCGGCGACGGTGCGTACCGCGTGGGAACGCAGCACGCTCTCGTGGTGTCCGTGGGCGTAGGCCACGGTCGTCTTCTTTTCGGTGCGGGTCAGACGCCGGCCAGGGCGCCCGAGTCCTGACGGGTGCGGATCGCGCGGTTGACGCCCGACACGATCGCCTTGAGCGACGCGGTCGAGATGTCACCGTCGATGCCGACGCCCCACAGGCGCTGGTCGTCGACCTGCAGCTCGACATAGGCGGCCGCCTGCGCGTCGCCGCCCGAGCTGAGAGCGTGCTCGACGTAGTCGTACAGAGTCACATCGAACCCCTGCGCGCGCACGATCTCGAGGAAGGCTGCGACGGGACCGTTGCCAACGGCCGAAGCCGGGTGCGTGGTGTCGCCGTCGCGCAGCGACACGTCGAGGTGCACGTCGCCCGACATGTCGCTCGACGAGCGCGTCGACAGCAGCTCGAAGCGGCCCCAGCGCTGGTCGTCGACCGTCGAGGGCAGGTACTCGTCGTTGAAGATGTCCCAGATCTGCGCGCTCGAGACCTCGCCGCCCTCGGCGTCGGTGCGGGCCTGCACGACACCCGAGAACTCGATCTGGAGTTTGCGAGGCAGGTCGATCGCGTGGTCGGCCTTCAGCAGGTAGGCGACGCCGCCCTTGCCCGACTGCGAGTTGACGCGGATGACGGCCTCGTACGACCGGCCCAGGTCTTTCGGGTCGATCGGCAGGTACGGAACCGCCCACTCGATCTCGTCGACGGTCTTGCCCTCGGCGGCCGCGCGGGCTTCCATCGCCTCGAAGCCCTTCTTGATGGCGTCCTGGTGCGACCCGCTGAAAGCGGTGAAGACGAGGTCGCCGGCCCAGGGGCTGCGCTCGGGAACCGGCAGCTGGTTGCAGTACTCGACGGTGCGCTTGACCTGATCGATGTCGCTGAAGTCGATCTGCGGGTCGATGCCCTGCGTCAGCAGGTTGACGCCCAGGGCGACCAGGTCGACGTTGCCCGTGCGCTCACCGTTGCCGAACAGGCAGCCCTCGATGCGGTCGGCCCCGGCCATGTAGCCCAGCTCCGCGGCGGCCACGGCGGTGCCGCGATCGTTGTGCGGGTGCAGCGACAGGATGACGTTCTCGCGGTGGTTCAGGTGACGCGACATCCACTCGATCGAGTCGGCGTAGACGTTGGGAGTGGCCATCTCGACCGTGGCGGGCAGGTTCAGGATGACCTTGCGCTCGGGGGTCGGCTCGAAGACCTCGAGCACCTCGTTGCAGATGCGC
This sequence comes from Microbacterium sp. BH-3-3-3, assembly GCF_007679045.1. Lineage (GTDB taxonomy): Bacteria > Actinomycetota > Actinomycetes > Actinomycetales > Microbacteriaceae > Microbacterium > Microbacterium algihabitans. The sequence continues at coordinate 356,771 of NZ_VEFS01000003.1, forward strand.
AGGGCGAACTCGAGCTCGGTTCCCGTGTAACTCTCGGGCGAGTACTCGTAGTAGACCTCGGTCTGGGGAATCGTCGCCTCGTACTTCTTGCACAGGCGCGCGCCCTCGAGCGCGATGTCGACGATGCCCTGCTCGTCGGTGCGGAACACGACCTCGCGCTGCAGCACGCTCGTGGAGTTGTACAGGTGCACGATGGCCTGCTTGGCGCCGGCGATCGCCTCATAGGTGCGGGCGATCAGGTGCTCGCGCGCCTGCGTCAGCACCTGGATGGTGACGTCGTCGGGGATCAGGTTCTCGTCGATGAGCTGACGGACGAAGTCGAAGTCGGTCTGGCTCGCGCTCGGGAACCCGACCTCGATCTCCTTGTAGCCCATCTTGACCAGCAGGTCGAACATGACCCGCTTACGCTCGGGGCTCATCGGGTCGATCAGCGCCTGGTTGCCGTCGCGCAGGTCGACGGCGCACCAGCGGGGTGCGACCTCGATGCGCTTGGACGGCCACGTGCGATCGGGCAGGCCGACCCGGATCTGCTCGTGGAAGGGACGGTACTTGTGCACCGGAGCGGACGTGGGCTTCTGGGTGTTCTTCATGATGTGTCGCTTCTTTAGATTCGTTCGGTGGGGCCGACGACGATCTCCGCGACGAGGAAGGCCCTTAGATCGAGGACTCGTCGCGGCAACTAAGAAGAAGCTGGCCACCGAAGCGCATGCAGCGATCGTAGCAGTCCCTCACGAGGCGCTCCGTCGGGCGGCCGCCCACTCGTGGTCGAGCACGGCGTACACGAGCAGGTCGCTCCAGCGGCCCTTGAACCACTCCTTCTCGACGAAGTGCGCTTCGCGTCGCATGCCGAGGCGCTCGGCGAGGGCCGTGGAACGGAGGTTGTCGGCGTCGATCTGTGCGACGAGCCGGCGCAGGCCGTACACCTCGAAGGCCGTGTCGATGAGCGCGCGCACCGCTTCGGTCGCCAGGCCCTGACCGGATGCCGCGGGGCTGACGACCCAGCCCACCTCGGCCGACCCGGCCTCGGCGTCGAGGTGGAAGAGCACGAGGTCGCCGATCACCGCGCCATCGTCGACGCGCTCGATCACGAGCATCACGCCGCCACGCTCGCCCTCGAGACTCGTCCCGCCCATCAGATGGCCGTTGCGGTGCCGGATGTCGTCGGGGGTCTGCGGCTGGAACGGGAGGTAGCGGCACACCTCGGCGTCACCGCGGTACGTCGCCATGGCGTCGAGGTCGCGCTCTTCGAACGGGCGCAGGCGCACCCGCTCGCGGGTCACCTCGAGGGTCTCGGGCGCCGGCGGGAGGACGAACGGCGACGCGCTCACGGCAGCAGGGCGACCTTGCCGCCCGGGTGGCCGTCCATGACGAACCGCACGGCCTCGACGGCCTCGTCGAGCGGGTAGGTGCGCGCGACGGGCACCTCGAGGGCTCCGGATGCCGCGAGCTCCAGCACCCGCGCACGCGCGATGTCGCGAAAGCGGGCGCTCTCGGGCCGTGCCCCGGCGATCCAGAGGAACCCGTCGGCCTTCGCGCGCTCGGGATCGACGATCGTCACGATGCGGTCGCGCTCCGCCACGAGGGCGAGCGAGACGTCGATGGCCTCGTCGGTGCCCACGGCGTCCCACGCGGCGGCGATCGGAGCGCCCTCGCCCGCCTCTTCGACGCGCTCGCGCAGGCCGTCACCGTAGGCCACCGGGATGCCGCCGTAGCGACGGACGCGTTCGGCCGAGTCCTCGGCATCCGGACCCACCGTGCCGATCACGCGGACGCCGAGCTCGCGCGCCTGCTGCAGGAGGCTCACACCCACCGCGCCGGAGGCGGCGTGCAACAGCACCGTCTCGCCCTCGGTGACGCGGGTGACCTGGATCATCTCGGCCGCGGTGGTGCCCGCGAGCAGGAGGTTCGCCGCCTCGGGGTGAGAGAGGGCCGCGGGCTTGGCGAACACGTCGCGGGCCGGAACCGTGATGTCGGTCGCGTAGGCGCCCTGCACGCGGAAAGCGACGACCTCATCGCCGACCGTCAGCTCACCGGAGCCGCCGAGGGCATCGGGGCCGACGGCCGTGACCTCGCCCGAGAGCTCGTAGCCGATCGGCACGGGGAACTCGGCGCCGGGACGCGCCGAGGCGACGTGCTTCGCGTCGGCCGGGTTGACGCCCGCCGCGTGGACGCGGATCGTGACCTCGCCCGAGCCGGGGGCCGCGACCTCGACCTCGTCGAAGCTCCACTGATCGATGGGCCCGGGAGCCGGAGCCGTCCACCTCTTCGCCATGGTCACGCCTTTCGTTTCGGGTCGTCGCCGCTGAGCGTAGCCCCCGGCGTCGGATGTCCTGCGGAAGCGCTCAGAAGCCGAGGCGCCCCAGCTGCTTCGGATCGCGCTGCCACTCCTTGGCCACGCGGACGTGGAGCGAGAGGTAGACGCGGCCGCCGACGAGCGGCTCGATGCCGGCGCGTGCGCGGGCTCCGACATCGGCGAGGCGCGAGCCCTTCTTGCCGATGATGATCGCCTTCTGGCTGTCGCGCTCGACGACGATGTTGGCCCACACGTCGGTGAGGTCGCTGTCTTCGCGCTTGGCCACGTCGTCGACGGTCACCGCGATCGAGTGCGGCAGCTCGTCGCGCACGCCGTGCAGGGCGGCTTCGCGGATCATCTCGGCGATGCGGTCTTCGAGCGTCTCGTCGGTCGTGACGTCGTCGGCGTAGAGGGCGGGGCCCACGGGCATGAGCGCGAGGAGCTCGTCGCTCAACACGTCGAGCTGATCGTTCGTCACGGCCGAGAGCGGGATGACCGCCGCCCAGTCCTCGCGCAACGCGTCGACCTCGACGAGGCGCTCGGTGATCTGATCACGCGTCGCGGCATCGGTCTTCGTCACCAGGGCGACCTTCTTCGCACGCGGGTAGCCCGAGAGCGACTCGGCGATGCGGCGATCGCCGGGGCCGACCTTTTCGGTCGCCGGGGCGCAGAACGCGATCACGTCGACGTCGCCGAGCACCTGCTCGACGAGGTCGTTGAGTCGCTGCCCCAGCAGGGTGCGGGGACGGTGGATGCCAGGGGTGTCGACCACCACGAGCTGGCCGCCCGGACGGTTGACGATGCCGCGGATGGCGCGGCGGGTCGTCTGCGGCTTCTCGCTGGTGATGGCGACCTTCTCGCCCACGAGGGCGTTGGTCAGCGTGGACTTGCCGACGTTCGGCCGGCCCACGAAGGTCACGAAACCGGATCGGGTGTCGGTCATCTGTCGTTCCTCTCACGCGACGAGGCGTCGGCCTCGGCGTCTTCATCGTCCATCGTCTCAGCCCGCTCCACGATCACCGTCGCGATTCCGCGGTTGCGGCCGCGCGAGGCTCCACCGGTCATGATGAGGCCGTCGTGCTCGGCGGTGGCTCCGGGCTGCGGGATGCGGCCGAGGGCCTTGCCCAGCAGACCGCCGATCGAGTCGACCTCCTCGTCGTCGAGCTCGAGGCCGAACAGGTCGCCGACCTCGTCGAGGCCCAGACGCGCATTCACGCGATAGCGGCCGTCGGGCAGTTCCACGACCTCGGTCGAGGGGGCGTCGTATTCGTCGGCGATCTCGCCCACGAGCTCTTCGATGAGGTCTTCGAGGGTCACGAGGCCCGCGACGCCGCCGTATTCGTCGACGACGAGGCACACGTGCACCGCGTCTTTCTTCATCTGCTGCAGCAGGGTCTCTGCCTTCATCGACTCGGGCACGAACACGGCGGGGCGTGCGATGCGGCGGATCGGCGCGTCGCGCCACCCCGCCTCGTCGCGGAAACCGAACTGCACCAGGTCTTTCAGGTACAGCACGCCCACGACGTCGTCGGCCTCGTCGTCGGTGAGGGGCACGCGCGACACGCCCTTCTCGAGGAACAGTGCGAGTGCCTCGCGGGACGAGGCCGCGGCATCCACGCTCACCATGTCGATGCGCGGCACCATCACCTCACGCACGTACGTGTCGGTGAAGTCGAACACCGAGTGGATGAGCTCGCGATCGTCTTCTTCGATGAGCTCGTTCTCGGTGGCCTCGTCGATGATGCTGAGCAGCTGCTCCTCCGACGCGAACGAGGTCGAGTGCGGAACGCCCGGGGTCACCCGGTTGCCCACCGCCACGAGGCCGTGGGCGAGCGGGCCGAGCAGAATGCGCATGCCGCGGATCACCGGAGACGCCCCGCGCAGCAGGCCGCGCGCGTGCTGGCGACCCACCGACCGGGGGCTCGCTCCGACCGCGACGAACGACATGCCCGTCATGAGAACGGCCGCGGTGATCACCGCGAGCCAGATGTTGTCGAAGATGAGCATGAAGGCGGCCGTGACGAGCACCGCGGCCGTCGTCTCGGCGAGAACGCGGATGAAGACCACCGCCGTCACGTGCGCGCTGGGGTCATCGGCGATGCGGCGCAGCGAGCGCGCGTTGCGCCCCGAAGAGCCGAGCTCGAGCAGGTCGGTGCGCGAGGTCACGCCCAGCGCCGCCTCGGAGGCCGCCATGAGACCGCCGAAGGCCACCAGCAGCAGTGCCGCGACGAGCAGCAGTGCTTCGGTCATGCGCGGCGTTGACGCTCGACGGCCTGGAAGCCGGTGATCAGTTCGCGCTGCAGGCCGAACATCTCGCGTTCTTCGTCGGGCTCGGCGTGGTCGAATCCGAGCAGGTGGAGCAGCCCGTGCGTGGTGAGCAGGATCAGCTCGTCGAGCGTGGAGTGCTTGGCGGCGACGGCCTGCGTCTCGGCCACCGCCGGGCACAGCACGATGTCGCCGAGCAGACCCGCGGGGGTCGGAGCGTCTTCGGATCCCGGACGCAGCTCGTCCATCGGGAAGCTCAGCACGTCGGTGGGGCCGGGCTCGTCCATCCACTGCACGTGGAGGGACTCCATGGCGCCCTCGTCGACGAGCACGATGGCCACGTCGGCGTCGGGGCTGACGTGCAGCTCCTGAAGGTTGTACTCCATGAGGCGCAGCAGCACCTGTTCGTCGACCTGGTGGTCGGATTCGTTGTTGATCTCGATCGTCATGAGCGGTTTCGTCTCGGGAGGTGATCGCGGGGACCGGCGGCACCGGGGCCGCGTCGCTCCGCACGGGTGGCGAATTCGGAGGCCTCGTCGCGCTCGCGTCGAGCGGCCAGACGCTTCTCGTCGTATTCGCTGTACGCGTCGACGATGCGCCCGACGAGGTTGTGGCGCACGACGTCGTCGCTGGTGAGGCGCGAGAAGTGGATGTCGTCGATGTCGTCGAGCACACGCGTCACCAGACGAAGACCGGACGCGCCCTGCGGCAGGTCGACCTGGGTGATGTCGCCGGTGACGACCATGCGGGTGCCGGAGCCGAGGCGCGTGAGGAACATCTTCATCTGCTCGGGCGTGGTGTTCTGCGCCTCGTCGAGCACGACGAACGAGTCGTTCAGCGTGCGCCCGCGCATGTAGGCCAGCGGTGCGACCTCGATCGTGCCCGTCGCCATGAGCTTGGGGACGATCTCGGGGTCCATCATCTCGTTCAGCGCGTCGTAGAGCGGCCGCAGGTAGGGGTCGATCTTGTCGGTGAGCGTGCCGGGGAGGAACCCGAGCCGCTCCCCCGCCTCGACGGCGGGACGCGTGAGGATGATGCGCGTGACCTCTTTGCGCTGCAGCGCCTGCACGGCCTTGGCCATCGCGAGATAGGTCTTGCCGGTACCAGCGGGGCCGATGCCGAACACGATCGTGTTCTCGTCGATCGCGTCGACGTACTCCTTCTGGCCCGCGGTCTTGGGCCGGATGGTCTTTCCGCGCGACGACAGGATCGCCTCGCCCATGACCTCGGACGGACGGGGTCCGCCGTCGGAGCGCAGCATCCGGTTCGAGCTGGTCACGTCGGCCGGGTCGAGGCCGTGACCCGAGCGGGTCATGCTGAGCAGCTCGTCGACGAGGCCGCGGGCGGCGCGTACCGCGTCGGGCGTGCCCGAGAGCGTGATCTCGTTGCCGCGCACGTGCACGTCGACGTCGGGGTGCTCCTTCTCGACCACGCGCAGCAGGCGGTCCTGCGGGCCGAGCAGTTGCACCATGGCCACGCCGTCGACCTCGATGCGGTCGGAGACGGTTTCTTCGGGGGAATCAGCCACCCAGGCTCTTTTCGTTCAGGCCACCCGCGAGGACGTGGGCGTGCACATGGAAGACGGTCTGACCGGCGCCCTCGCCGGTGTTGAAGATCAGACGGAAGTCGCCGTCGGAGTGCTCCGCGGCGACGGAGTTCGCGAGGCCGATGACCTCGGTGAGCAGGTCGGGGTCTCCCGCGGCGAGTTCGACGACGTTGCGGTACTGCTGCGTCTTGGGGATCACCAGCAGGTGCACCGGCGCCTGCGGCGCGATGTCGCGGATCGCGAAGGCGTTCTCGGTCTCGGCGACGATCTCGGCGGGGATCTCGCCCTGCAGGATGCGCGTGAAGATCGACGGTTCGCTCATGGCATCCAGTCTAGTGAGGGCCTCCGACATCGAGGCGGGGCCGTTGCGCCGATGCGCGGCGCGTGGCTTCCTCGCGCGGTTCGGGGCGGATTCCGTCGTTCGGGGCGCAGAATTCACGCCCCGATATGCGGAATCCGCCCCAAACCGGGAGATGAGAGAGCCGGGCGCCGACACCGCTGGTTCGGGGCGGGATCTGTTTTGCGGGGCGCACAATTCACGCCCCGACATGCGGAATCCGCCCTGAACCGGAGAGAGGACCGCGAACCGCCGAGATCGCGAGCGGAGGGTCGGGTCACCAGCGCCCGTGCGCCGCCGAGAGCACCGAGATCGCCGCGGCACCCGCGGTCGAGGTGCGCAGCACCGTGTCGCCCAGTCGCACGAGTCGAGCGCCGGCGTCGGCCAATGCCGAAAGCTCCTCGGGTGCGATGCCCCCCTCGGGGCCGACCACGAGCACGACGTCGCGCCCGTCGGAGGCTTCCGCCGCGACGGACGTGAGACGGTCGGATGCCGAGGGCTCCAGCACCAGCACGAGCGAGGTCTCGGCGAGACGCACGAGGTCGGCCGTGCGGGCCACCGTCTCGACCTCGGGGATCCACGCCCGGTGCGCCTGCTTGGCCGCCTCGCGAACGATCGTGCGCCAGCGGGCGAGGCCCTTGTCGGCCTTCGCATCCCACCGCGAGACGCTGCGCGACGCCTGCCACGGCACGATCGCGTCGACGCCGAGCTCGGTCGCCGCCTGCACGGCGAGCTCGTCGCGGTCGCCCTTGGCCAGCGCCTGCACGAGAACGAAGCGCGGCGACGGCGCGGGTACGACCTCGCGGCCGGTCACCCGCACCTCGACCTGCTTCGGCGACGCCGCGGTGACGACGCCCGACAGCCAGGCTCCGCGGCCGTCGCCGAGCGTCACCGCCTCATCGACGCGCACGCGACGCACGGCGGCGGCGTGGTGCGCCTCGGATCCGGTGAGCTCGACGGTGTCGCCAGGCTGGGCGCCACCCGCCTCGTCGGTGACGAAGTGCAGCGCCACGGTCAGTGCCGGAAGCGGTCGCGGAACTTGCTGAACATGCCCTGCTGGTGCTCGGCCAGGCGCGGCTTGGGAGCCTTGGTGCGCTTGGCGAACTCCTCGATGAGGGCGCGGTCGCGGTTGTCGAGGCGCGTGGGCGTCACCACGTGCACGCCGACCTTGAGGTCGCCGCGCTGGGTGCCGCGCAGCGGGGTGATTCCGCGGCCCTTGATAGTCAGCACGTCGCCCGACTGCACGCCGGGGCGCACTTCGAGGTCGACGCTTCCGTCGAGGGACTCGATCGTCGCGTTTGCTCCGAGGATGGCATCCGGCATCGACACCTCGAGGGTTGCGACGAGGTCGTCGCCCTCGCGGCTGAACGCCTCGTGAGCCTCGACGGTGATCTCGAGGTAGAGGTCGCCGTTGGGTCCGCCCGCGGGGCCGACCTCACCCGAACCGGGCAGCTGCAGGCGCAGGCCCGACTCGACGCCGGCGGGGATGTCGACCGAGACCGTGCGGCGCGCGCGCACGCGGCCCTGGCCCTGGCACGTTCCGCAGGGGTACGGGATCGTCGTGCCGTGGCCCTGGCACACGGTGCAGGGGGCGCTGGTGACGACGTTGCCGAGCAGGCTGCGCACGGTGCGCTGCACGTGACCTGAGCCGTGGCAGATGTCGCAGGTGACCTCGCTCGTGCCGGGCTGCGTGCACGCGCCCTTGCAGGTCTCGCACAGCACCGCCGTGTCGACCTCGAGGTCGCGGTGGGCGCCGAAGACGACGTCGCCGAGCTGGAGCGTGACGCGCACGAGGGCGTCCTGTCCGCGCTCCCGGCGCGAGCGCGGACGGGGACCGCGACCGCCGCCGCCCGCTTGCGCGCCGCCGAAGAACGTCTCGAAGATGTCGCTGAAGCCGCCGAAGCCGGCTGCTCCCCCGCCACCGAACGGGCTCTGGTCGCCGCCCATGTCGTAGCGGCGGCGCTGCTCGGGGTCGCTCAGCACGTCGTAGGCGTGCGTGACGAGCTTGAAGCGCTCGGAGGCGTCTTCTCCCGGGTTGACGTCGGGGTGCAACTGGCGCGCCAGACGGCGGTACGCCTTCTTGATGTCTTCGGGGCTGGCGTCGCGTTCGACACCCAGGACCTCGTAGTGGTCAGCCACAATCGCCTTCCTGCCCGCTCACGCGGGGTTGTTCTCTTTGGGGTGCTCGATCTCTCGAAAGTCAACGAGAGCTGTCGTCGTCTTCGAGCATCCGGGTCAGATAGTGCGCGACGGCACGGACCGCCGCGAGGTTCGAGGAGTAGTCCATGCGCATGGGACCCAGGAGTCCGACGCGCGCGCCTCCGCTGGAGCCGTCGTAGCGGCTGGCGAGCACCGAGGCCTCGACGAGGCCGAACGGCTCGTTCTCCCGCCCGATGCTGGCCGACAGGCCCTGCTCGTCGGCGACCATCTCGCTCATGAGGCGCAGCAGCGTCACCTGCTCTTCGATGGCCTCGAGCAGCGGGTAGATGCTGCCGCGGAAGTCCTGCTCGCGCTTGGCGAGCGTCGCGGCACCGGCCATGACGAGGCGATCCTGCCGGAACTCCTCGAGTTCTTCGCCGACCACGCGCAGCACGGCGTCGGCGAGGGCGTCGACGACGACCCCGGGGCGGGGGCCGTCGGCCAGGGCCGCGGCCACCTGCTGGGAGCTGTCGGCGACGCTGCGGCCAACCAGCAGACCGCTCACGCGGGCCCGCAGCTGGGTGACGTCGGCCTCGCTCGGCTCGACGGGCACGAACGAGATGCGCTGCGAGACACGGCCGGTGTCGGTCACGAGGATCACCAGCACGCGGGGGCCGCCGAGGGCGACGAGCTCGACGTGCGAGACGTTGGCCCGCGCGAACGAGGGGTACTGCACGATCGCGACCTGACCGGTCAGTTGGGTGAGTGCGCGCACCGTGCGGGCGAGGAGGTCGTCGAGGTCGCCGGCCTCGTCGAGGAACGACGTGATGGCGCTGCGCTGTGCACCCGAGAGCGGACGGAGCTCGGCGAGGTGGTCGACGAACACGCGGTAGCCCTTGTCGGTGGGCACGCGCCCCGACGAGGTGTGCGGGGCGACGATGAGGTCTTCGTCTTCGAGCAGGGCCATGTCGTTGCGGATCGTCGCGGCCGACACCCCGAAGGCGTGGCGCTCGACGATGGCTTTGCTGCCGACCGGCTCACGCGTGTCGACGTAGTCCTGCACGATCGCGCGGAGCACCTGAAGGCCACGTTCCGACACCATGCGATGCTCCTCCCGTCTGGCACTCGCGTCTCTTGAGTGCCAATTCTACGGGATAGCCCCGACACTGCGCCGGGCGGCTCGCGGAGGCCGCCGCGGGAGCGCCCGCGCGACGCTCAGACCGTGAGCGCCCGCACCACGGCGTCGGCGAGCAGGCGTCCGCGCCGGGTCAGCACGATGCGCCCGCGCACGGCATCCGCCCCCTCGATCAACCCGTCGGCGATGAGCGCGGCGACATTCTTGCGGCCCTCGCCGAGGATCTCCGACACCGCCAGACCCTCGCGGATGCGGCTGCGCAGCAGCACCGACTCCAGCCGACGCGCGGTCTCGTCGGGGCGCTCCCGCGCGGCCGCGGGCGACTCGACGGCGGCGAGGCGTTGGGCGTAGGCGGCGGGGTGCTTGACGTTCCACCAGCGCAGCCCCGCGACGTGGCTGTGCGCGCCCGGCCCGAAGCCCCACCAGTCGGTCCCCCGCCAGTACGCGAGGTTGTGGCGCGAGCGGTGCTCGACGCCGCGCGACCAGTTCGACACCTCGTACCAGTCGTAGCCGGCGGCGGCGAGCAGGTCGTCGGCGAGCTCGTACATGTCGGCCTGCAGGTCGTCGGAGGGCTCAGCGACCACGCCGGAGCGGATCTGGCGAGCGAGCTTGGTGCCGTCCTCGACGATCAGCGCGTAGGCCGAGATGTGGTCGGGTTCAAGGGCCGTGGCCGCCTCGAGAGAGGCGCGCCAGTCGTCGAGCGACTCCCCCGGCGCGCCGTAGATGAGGTCGAGCGAGACGTCGAGACCCGCGCGTCGGGCCGCGGCGACGGCCGTGGCCACGTTGGCGGGATCGTGCGTGCGGTCGAGGGCGGCGAGCACGTGCGGCCGGGCCGACTGCATGCCGATCGACAGGCGGTTCACGCCGGCGTCGGCGAGGGTGCGCGCCATGGCGTCGTCGACCGTGTCGGGGTTGGCCTCGACCGTGACCTCGGCGTCGTCGCGGATGCCGAACTCCCCGCGCACCGCGTCGAGCATGCGCGCCAGATCCCCCGGCGGCAGCAGGGTGGGCGTGCCTCCCCCGAAGAAGACGGTGGATGCCGAGCGGCGACCGCCCGCGGCATCCATCACTGCCCCCGCCAGACGTACCTCGGCGTTCAGCGTGTCGGCGAAGTCGTCTTGCCGGGCGCCGCGCAACTCACTGGCGCTGTAGGTGTTGAAGTCGCAGTACCCGCACCGCACGCGGCAGAACGGCACGTGCAGATAGACACCGAAGTCGGCGGTGGGGTCGATCTCGAGGTCGGCGGGCAGGCGTCCGTCGGCGGGGGCCGGGTCTCCGAGCGGGAGCGGACCGCCCATCAGGACGAGTACAGCGGCGAGATCGCGCGCAGGTAGCGAGCGAACAGCGCCTTGCGCCGACGGCGCACGCGGCTCGTGAACAGGCGGTACGACGGGGCCGTGGGCCGGTCGAAGGCGCGCACGACGAACCACACCTCGTCGTTGTCGCGCCACTCGACCGCGAACAGCTCCTCGCCGCTGACGATCGAGTGTCCGACGGTGCCGAGGATGAAGCCGACACGACGGGGCTCTTCGAAGACCGAGATCACGCGCAGCTCGGCATCGGCGCGGTGGCCGTCGACCTTGCCGTGCAGACGGACTCCGGCGCCGGGGCTGACGAACGGGGTGCCGTCGGCGGCGAAGCGCTGCTCGGCCTCGAGGCTCGAGGGGGCCACGGGGGCACCGTCAGCGTCGAAACCCACCCCCGAGTACCCCGCGTTGGCCGCGGGGCGCACGTCGGTGATGCTCAGTTCTCCGGTGCGCAGCGGCGCCCACGACAGCAGCAGCTCGCCGGCGGCGGCGAAGCGCTCTTCGCCGCTGCCGATGCGCCACGAGTCCTCGGCCGGCACGGAGTGCTCGGGCGGGTACTGCATGAGGTCGTGCGCCTGGGTGGCGCCGACGGCTGCGTAGTCGACCGTGTCATCGGTGAAACTCTGCCTGCGCATGGCTCACCCCTCTCGGTGTGGTGCGTTACTTCTTGGTCTCGACGTCGCCCGACAGGGCGGCGATGAACGCCTCCTGCGGCACCTCGACACGGCCCACCATCTTCATGCGCTTCTTGCCCTCTTTCTGCTTTTCGAGGAGCTTGCGCTTTCGGGTGATGTCACCGCCGTAGCACTTGGCGAGGACGTCCTTGCGGATCGCGCGGATCGTCTCGCGCGCGATGATGCGCGCGCCGATCGCGGCCTGGATGGGCACTTCGAACTGCTGGCGCGGGATGAGCTTGCGCAGACGCTCGGCCATGAGCGTGCCGTAGGCGTAAGCCTTCTCGCGGTGCACGATCGAGCTGAACGCGTCGACCTTGTCGCCCTGCAGCAGGATGTCGACCTTGACCAGGTCGGCGGTCTGCTGGCCGGCGGGTTCGTAATCGAGGCTCGCGTAGCCCTGCGTGCGGCTCTTGAGGTGGTCGAAGAAGTCGAACACGATCTCGCCGAGGGGCATGTGGTAGCGGAGCTCCACGCGGTCTTCGCTGAGGTACTCCATGCCCAGCAGGGTGCCGCGACGCGTCTGGCAGAGCTCCATCACGGTACCGACGTAGTCCTTGGGCAGCAGGATGCCGACCTTGACGATCGGCTCCGACACCGAGGCGACGCGACCGTCGGGGTATTCGCTGGGGTTGGTGACCGAGACCGTCTCGCCGGTGTCGGTGGTGACCTCGTAGGTCACCGAGGGAGCGGTGGTGATGAGGTCGAGGTCGAACTCGCGCGACAGGCGCTCGGTGATGATCTCGAGGTGCAGCAGACCGAGGAAGCCGCAGCGGAAACCGAAGCCCAGGGCGACCGAGGTCTCGGGCTCGTACTGCAGCGACGCGTCGGAGAGCTTGAGCTTGTCGAGCGCTTCGCGCAGCTCGGCGTAGTCGCTGCCGTCGATCGGATAGATGCCCGAGAAGACCATGGGCTTGGGGTCGGTGTACCCGGGCAGCGCTTCGGTCGCGGGCTTGCGGTGCGTGGTGATCGTGTCGCCGACCTTCGACTGGCGCACGTCTTTCACGCCCGTGATGAGGTAGCCGACCTCGCCCACGCCGAGACCCTTGGTCGGAACCGGCTCGGGGCTCGAGACGCCGATCTCGAGGGCCTCGTGCGTCGCCCCCGTCGACATCATCTGCAGGCGCTCGCGCGGCTGCAACGACCCGTCGATCATGCGGACGTAGGTGACGACGCCGCGGTAAGCGTCGTACACGGAGTCGAAGATCATCGCGCGGGCCGGGGCGTCGGCCGTGCCGACGGGGGCGGGGATCTTCTCGACGATGAGGTCGAGCAGCTCCTCGACGCCCATGCCGGTCTTGCCGCTGACGCGCAGCACGTCGGCGGGGTCGCCGCCGATGAGGCCGGCGAGCTCGGCGGCGTACTTGTCGGGGTCGGCGGCGGGAAGATCGATCTTGTTCAGCACCGGGATGATCGTCAGATCGTTCTCGAGCGCGAGGTAGAGATTGGCGAGGGTCTGCGCCTCGATGCCCTGAGCCGCGTCGACGAGCAGGATCGCTCCCTCGCACGCCGCCAGCGACCGGCTGACCTCGTAGGTGAAGTCGACGTGACCGGGCGTGTCGATCATGTTCAGGGCGAACGTGCCGTCACTGGTGGACCACGGCATCCGCACCGCCTGCGACTTGATCGTGATACCGCGTTCGCGCTCGATGTCCATGCGGTCGAGATACTGCGCGCGCATATCGCGGTCGCTGACGACGCCGGTGATCTGCAGCATGCGGTCGGCCAACGTCGACTTGCCGTGGTCGATGTGAGCGATGATGCAGAAGTTGCGGATCTGCTCCGGCGGAGTGGCAGACGGCTCGAGGGGCTTCAGGGCGCGCGGTGACATGTTCCGTCGATTCTACGGTGGTGCGCCGACATCGCCGTCCGCGAGCGCTCAGGCTCTCGGCATCCGGAGCCTTTTACAGTGGATGCCATGACGGTCCAGGTCGTGCTCGTGCACGGCATCCGCACGTCGGCGACCATGTGGCGCGCGCAGGTCGCGTACCTGGAAGAACGCGGCACCCCCGTCACCGCCGTCGACCTGCCGGGGCACGGAACCCGCCGCGGCGAGGAGTTCACGCTCGACGAGGCGTTCGCGACGATCGATCGGGCGGTTCGGGATGCCGCCTCCCGCGGCCCCGTGCTGCTCGTCGGGCACTCGATGGGCGGTCTGCTGTCGATCGCCTACACCGGGAGCCAGGACGCTCCCCCGGTCGCGGGTTTCGTGGCGGCATCCTGCACCTCTCTCCCCCGCGGGATCGGACTCGCCGCCTACCGTTTCCTCGCCCGACGGTTCGACAGCCTGCCCGACCGCGGCCTCGGCCTCACCAATCGGGTGCTCGACCGCACGCTCCCTGCCGAGACGCGCCCGGATTTCGGAGCCGGCGGCTACGCGTTCGACGCGCAAGACACCGCTCTCGCGTCGCTGTCGGTGCTCGATCTTCTGACGGCGCTGCGCCGGATCGACGTGCCGCTCTGGTTCGTCAACGGGCAGTGGGACCAGCTGCGCATGAACGAGAAGCTGTTCACCACGATCGCTCCGGATGCCGAGCTCATCGTCGTCCCGCGCACGACCCACCTCGTGACGGCGATGCGGCCGCGCGTCTTCAACGCCGTGCTGAACGTGGCGCTCACAACGGTCGAAGCCTCGACCTGTTAGACTCGCTTCTTGGCTTGCGTGTGGGGTTTTTCCCGACCTCCACGATCGCCGGTGCAGCGCCCCTCTACCGCTCGCCCGGCACTTCCAACACTCACTCAAACGAAAGACCGTCGACGTGGCGAATATCAAGTCGCAGATCAAGCGCAACAAGACCAACGAGAAGGCGCGCGAGCGCAACAAGGCCGTCAAGAGCGAGCTGCGCACGCACGTGCGTCGCACCCGCGAGGCCGTGCTGGCCGGAGACAAGGCGGCCGCCGAGAAGGCGCTCGTCACCGCCGGCAAGAAGCTCGACAAGGCCGTGAGCAAGGGTGTCATCCACCAGAACCAGGCCGCGAACCGCAAGTCGGCCATCGCGAAGCAGGTCGCCGCTCTCTGAGCCGCAGCTCTTTTCGACAGCCCGTCCCGCACTGCGCGGGGCGGGCTTCGTCGTTTCCGGGGTGGTCGCGGCTGTGCCCGACGGCGGGACTTTTCATCGACACGCCGACGCTGGCCGGCAGTCGACCGGCGTGGACCGTCTGAGGCGGGGCCGGGCCGCCGTCGCGATCAGTCGCCGAAGGGCGCGCGGGTGGCGATGATCGTGATCATGCGTTCGAGCGCGAACACGGCGTCGCGCGAGGCGCCCTTGACCTCGGCGTCGGCGCGGGCGGTGGCGTGGATCGCCATGCCGAGGGTGTTGCCGGTCCAGCCGACGAGGTCGCGCCGCGCGCGGTCGACCTGCCAGTCCTTCATGCCGAGTCGCTGAGCGAGCATCGACGACGACTCGCGGCTGCCGGCGACACGGGCCATCGTGCGCAGCTTCATCGCGACGGCGGCGACGAGCGGCACGGGGTCGGCTCCGGATGCCAGGGCGTGACGCAGCGCGAGCAGTGCGGGCCCGTAGTGGCCGGCGATGGCGGTGTCGGCGACGGTGAACGCCGAGGTCTCGACGCGACCGCCGTAGTACCGCTCGACGATGCGTTCGTCGATGTCGCCCGGGACGTCGGCGATGAGCTGCTGGCACGCCGCGGCGAGTTCGGTGAGGTCGTCGGCGAAGGCCGAGACGAGCGAGCGCAGGGCGACCGGCGCGATGCGCTTGCCCGCGGTCTTGAACTCGCCGACGGCGAAGTCGAACCGGTCGGAGTCGCGCTTGACGGCGGGGCACGCGATCTCGATGCCGCCGCCCTGGCCCGCGCGGATGCCGTCGAGCAGCTTCTTCCCGCGCACGCTCGCCCCGGTGTGGCGCAGCACGACGGTCGCGCCCTCTTGCGTCTGCGAGAGATACGAGACGGCTTCGCTGAGGAAGGTGTCGCTGCACTTCTCGACGCCGGTGACGCGCACGAGCCGCGGCTCGCCGAACAGCGACGGGGAGGTGACGGAGAGCAGGGTGCCCGCGGTGTAGTCGTCGGCGCGGATGTCGGTGACCTCGAGGCTGGGGTCTTCGCTCTTGAGCATTGCGCGGATGCCGGCCGTCGCGCGCTCGGCGCACACCTCTTCGGGACCCGAGACGAGCACGATCGGTGCGGGCTGCGGACTGCGCCACGATACCTGCGGAATGGCCGACTTCGCCTTGGCGGGGGCGGAGCGTCGGGGAGCCGGAGTCACTCCCCCAGCCTACCGACCGCCTCCGACATCGGCCGTCGGGCGGAGGCGACGATGACCGACGCCGGGCGCCTCCACCCCGCGCTCGGGGCACCGGCATGGCCGCAGCAGGGACGACGGCCGGGGCCTTCTCCCGCCACATCGTCAGGCGCCCGTCAGCGTCGAGCCACACCGCCAGCGCGCCATCCTGATCCGTCCGACCCGCCGTCGCTCCGATCGAGGTCAGGATGCCGAGGAGCTTCGCGGTCGGGTGTCCGTAGCTGTTGTCCGCTCCCACGCCGATGAGCCCGACCCGCGGGTGGAGTTCGCGGTAGAGCTCCGCATCCTGATCGGCGCTGCCGTGGTGCGAGACCTTGACCACGTCGACGCGGGGCACGGCGAGCCGCCGGCGGAGGTCGGCCTGCGACTGCTCGCCGAGGTCGCCGAGCAGCGCGGTGCGGGGGAAGCCCGGCCCGACGACGTCGAGGGTGACGCTGGCGTCGTTACCGGGTTCGGCGCGGGGCGGAGGGCCGAGCGCCTGCCACCGGGTCGAGCCGATGGTGCCCGTCAGACCGATCGACGCGGATTGCAGGCGGGAGCCCGCCGCGGCGAAGCGTTCGAGCAGCCGCTGATCCGCCGCTTCGCCCGGAGGGCCGTGCAGGACGACCGCAGCTCGACCGATCAGCGCCCCGGAGCCGCCGACGTGGTCGAGGTCGAAGTGCGTGAGCACGAGCAGATCGACCCGGTCGATGCCGAAGGTGGTGAGGCAGCGATCCATCGCGGCGGGCTCCGGACCGGTGTCGACGAGGGCGACCGCCTCGCCGGATCTCCAGAGCGTCGCGTCGCCTTGGCCGACGTCGCACATCGCGACCTGCCATGCGCTGGGCACCGTGAGCGGGCCGCCGACGGTGCGCACGGTGGTCTGCCCGAGCACCAGGCCGACCACCACGGCCATCGCCGCCGACGACAGCGCCGTGAGGCGCGGGAGTCGTCGCGGTCGCAGGATCGCGATGCTCACCGCCGCACCCACGGCGGCGAGCAGGGCGGCACCGAGCAGACCGTCGGGCCACGGCAGGTTCTGCGCTGAGACGGCGGTCGTTGTGTGGGCGACCGCGGCGATCCATGCGGCGGGGATCCACGCGAGAGCGGTGAGTCCATCGCGCAGCCAGGTGAAGGGCGCGATGCACGCCAGTGCTCCCGCGATGGTGGCCGGAGCGGCCGCCGGATCGGCCACGAGGTTCGCGGCGATCCCCAGCAGTGGCACGTGCGGATCGATCAGCACGATCAGCGGGCCGCAGACGAGTTGGGCCGACGTGGGCACGGCGAGTCCGAGAGCCAAGGCACGCGGCATCCACCGCTCCAACCCGCCCGCGAGGGGCCGCGCGAGCACCAGGAGGGCAGCGGTGGCGCCCGCCGACAAGGCGAAGCCGAGCGAACGCGCGAGCCACGGATCGATGACGAGCAACGCCGTCACGGCCGCCGAGAGCACCGCGATGCCGACCGCGGGCCGCCCGAGGGCCAGAGCGAGCATCGCGACGACGGCCATCGCCGCGGCCCGCACGACGCTCGGTTCGGGGGTGACCAGGGCCACGAAGGCGACCAGCACGACGGTTGCACCGACCACGCGCACTCCACGCGAGGCACCGCAGAGTGCGAGCAACGCGAACGCCGCGCCCACCACGATCGCGCAGTTCGCGCCCGAGACGGCCGTCAGGTGCGACAGCGATGCCGCGTTCATGGCCGCCTCCGTCGACGGATCGAGGCTGGAGGTGTCACCGACGGCCAGACCCGGTACCAGTCCTGCGCCGGGCTGCGGGAGTCCGCGCGTCGAGGCGACCAGCCCGTCTCGCAGCCCCTCGAAGGACGCCCATAGCCCTTCCGGAGGCCGCACATCGTGCACCTCGTTCGCGCGCACCACGAGCACCGCCCGTTCCGCGGGGTCGGCCGCGATGCCGCGCCCGACGACGCCGACCTCTCCCCCCATGCCCGTGCCCGCGAGCGCTGCGCGTCCCTCGGCGTCGACCATCACGCGCACGGGCACGCCTCCGCTCAGCGAGACCGGCCCCGCGCGCACCTCTGCCGCGATCGCATCGAACCACGCTCCCCCGTCGGGAGTGCCGTCGATGCGTCCCGCGACGGTGACGTCGAGCTCGAGCTGCCGCCCGCCCTCGGTCTGCAGGGCCGCGACGTGATCGCGCACGGGCGCGACGGATGCCACGGCTCCCGCCGCCGCCCCGGCGCAGGCGAGGGCCACGGCCACCACGCCGACGACGGCCCGCCGCCGCCACACGAAGACGCCTGTGGCGACGAGCGCGCCTGAGGCGAGCACGAGGGCGAGCACCTCGGCATCCGGAACGCCCACCACCACCCCGGCGGCGACCCAGGTCAGGGCGGCCACCGAGACCGAGCGGAGCGCCCGCCCCCGCACCGCTCTCCGCGCGCTCATACGCGCACCAGATCGCGGATGCCGTCGAGCATCTTCTGCCCGATTCCCGGCACCGACAGCAGGTCGTCGACGCTGGTGAAGCGTCCGTTCTGCTCGCGCCACGCGATGATGCGATCCGCGATCGCCGGCCCCACGCGCGGGAGGGTGTCGAGTTGATCGCGGGTGGCAGTGTTGAGGTCGAGTACGCCTCCGGCCGCACCCCCGCCCGAGCCACCCGCCGTCGGCGCGGCGGTCTCGGCCCCGATCACGGGCACCACGATCTGCTCGCCGTCGGCGACCGGGCGGGCGAGGTTCACCCCGTCACGTGCGGCCTCGTCGGAGAAGCCGCCCGCGCGGGCGATCGCGTCGGCCACGCGGTCTCCCGCGTCGAGGCGGTAGAGCCCCGGCTTGCGCACCGCGCCGGCGACGTGGACGTACAGTCCGGCCTCCGCGGGCAGCAGCGACGCCGCCGACGACGACGGCTGGGGAGCGACCACCTCGGCTCCGGTCGCTCCACGGAACATGCCGATCGCGATGGTCACGGCGAATGCGAGCAACACCAGCACGATGACCCCGCCGATCCCGAGGCGCGTGCGCGCGCGCAACCGCTCGTCGGGCTCGGTCTCGTCCGTCACGCTGCCACGGTAGGGAGGGGCCGGAGGGCGTCGTGGGGCGAGTTCGGTCAGATGGGGAGAACCCGGAGCGATCGGCCGCTGGGGAGGAGCCCCGCCCCCGAAAACCCCGGATGCCACGTCCCCCGCACTCCGCAGAGCGTCGGGGACGTGGCATCCGGAATCAGAACCTACTTCGTCGAGAAGCTGACCACCTTGGGCGGGCGCACGACAGCGCGCACGATCTCGCGGTCGCCGAGGGCGCGGAGCACCTTCTCATCGGCGCGGGCCATCGCTTCGAGCTCGTCGGCGCCGATCTTGGCCGAGACCTCGAGCGTGCCGCGCACCTTTCCGTCGATCTGCACCACGGCGGTGACGGTGTCTTCGACCAGCAGCGTCGGGTCGGCCTGACGCCAGGTCGCGAGCCCCACGAAGCCGGTGTAGCCGAGCGTCTGCCACATCTCCTCTGCGGTGTGCGGGGCGAACAGGTCGAGGGTCATCGCGATGACCTCGGCCGCCTCGCGCACGGCGGGGTCGCTCGCTCCGGGCTTGCCGTCGATCGCCTTGCGGGTGGCGTTGACCAGCTCCATCAGGCGCGCGACGACGACGTTGAACTTCGTCTGCTCGATGAGGTTCGCGGCGTCGGCCAGCAGGCGGTGCGTGACGCGGCGGAGGGTCTTGTCGCCCTCGGCCCAGACCACGTCGGTCTCGCTGTCGACGTCGTGCGCGATGCGCAGCGCACGGGCCAGGAACTTCGCCGCACCCGTGGTCGAGACGTCGTTCCAGTCCTTGTCGTCTTCCACGGGACCCGCGAAGGCCAGGGCCACGCGCAGGGCGTCGGCGCCGTGGGCGTCGAGCTCCTCCTGGAACAGCACGAGGTTGCCCTTGCTCTTCGACATCTTGGTGCCGTCGAGGATGACCATGCCCTGGTTGATCAGGCTCGAGAAGGGCTCGGTGAACTCCACCAGGCCCATGTCGAACAGCGCCTTCGTGATGAAGCGCGCGTACAGCAGGTGCAGGATCGCGTGCTCGACGCCGCCGATGTAGAAGTCGACCGGGCCCCACTTCGAGGCCTCGCGGCCCGAGAACGCCTCGGTCTCGCTGTTCGGCGAGAGGAAGCGCAGGTAGTACCACGAGCTGTCGACGAAGGTGTCCATCGTGTCGGGGTCGCGCAGCAGCGTCTGGCCCGTCTCGGGGTCGGTGACCTGCACCCATTCGGTGGCGGCGCCCAGGGGCGAGGTGCCCTTGGGCTTCAGGTCGAGACCCTCGACCGAGGGCAGCGTGACCGGCAGCTGGTCGGCGGGGACCGGCGTGATCGAGCCGTCCTCCCCGTGCAGCATGGGGATGGGCGTGCCCCAGTAGCGCTGGCGCGAGATGAGCCAGTCGCGCAGGCGGTAGGTCTTGGCCGCGCGGCCGACGCCCTTCGCCTCGAGCTCTTCGATCATGCGGGTGATCGCGTGGCGCTTGCTCAGGCCGTTCAGCGTGCCGGAGTTGATCAGGCGTCCCTCACCGGTCAGCGCGATGCCGGTCTTGACCGGGTCGAGCTCGTCGAGGTCGCCGAGCGGATCGATCGGCACGCCGTCGGCGTCGAGCTCGATCACCGGGATCGCGCCGGTGACGGGCGCGTTGGTGTCGACGACGACCTTGACGGGCAGGTCGAACGCGCGGGCGAAGTCGAGGTCGCGCTGGTCGTGCGCGGGCACGGCCATGACCGCGCCGTGACCGTAGTCGGCCAGCACGTAGTCGGCGGCCCAGATGGGCAGCTTCTCGCCGTTGACCGGGTTGATCGCGTAGTGACCGAGGAACACGCCGGTCTTCGGGCGGTCAGTCGCCTGACGCTCGATGTCGGTCGCGCGCTGCACCTGGGCGAGGTAGGCCTCGAAGCTCTCGCGCACGCCCTGATCGGCGGATGCCGCGAGCTCGGCGGCCAGGTCGGACTCCGGGGCCACGACGAAGAACGTGGCGCCGTGCAGGGTGTCGGGGCGCGTGGAGAAGACCGTGATCTTCTCGTCGCGGCCCTCGATCTCGAACTCGATGTCGGCGCCGACGGAGCGGCCGATCCAGTTGCGCTGCATCTGGATGACCTTGCTCGGCCAGAAACCCTCGAGCTGGTTGAGGTCGTCGAGCAGGCGGTCGGCGTAGTCGGTGATGCGCAGGAACCACTGCGTCAGCTTCTTCTTGACCACGACCGCGCCGCTGCGCTCGCTCGTGCCGTCGGGCAGCACCTGCTCGTTCGCGAGCACGGTCTGATCGACCGGGTCCCAGTTGACGAGGGCGTCCTTGCGGTAGGCCAGGCCCTTCTCGTACAGCTTCTGGAACAGCCACTGGTTCCAGCGGTAGTACTCGGGGTCGCTCGTGTGCAGCACGCGGCTCCAGTCGAACGAGACGCCGTAGTCCTTCAGGCTCTCCTTCTGCTGGGCGATGTTCGCGTAGGTCCACTCGACCGGGTCGGCGCCGCGCTTGATGGCGGCGTTCTCGGCGGGCAGGCCGAACGAGTCCCACCCGATGGGGTTGAGCACGTTGTAGCCGCGGTGACGCCAGAAGCGGGCCACGATGTCGGAGTAGAGGTAGTTCTCGGCGTGCCCCATGTGCAGGTCGCCCGAGGGGTAGGGGAACATCGCGAGCACGTACTTGCGGGGGCGCTTGTCGTCGTCGCCGCCGGCGCGGAACGGGTCTTTCTCGGCCCAAGCCTGCTGCCACTTCGCCTGGATGGCGTGGGTGTCGAAGCCCCCCTCGCGGGGGTCTGGTGCGGTGTTCTGAGACACGGGTGAAGCCAATCGTGAAGGTCGGGAGGCCGCGGGGGCCAACCTCCAGGCTATCGGACCCGCGGGTCACCACCCGGGCGGAACCTCGGCTCCCAGGGCCGCCAGCGGGGCTCGGGCCTTGATGCCCACCTCGGCGACTTCGGATGCCGCGACCGAGCGCCACGTGATGCCGCCTCCGGCGCCGACCCAGGCGGCATCCGGTTCGACCACGACGCTGCGGATGACCATCGCGAGATCCGCGGCCCCGTCGTCGCCGATCCAGCCGAACGCACCGGAGTACACCTCGCGCGGGGCCGCTTCGAGGCCGGCGAGGATCTGCATCGCCGACTGTTTGGGGGCGCCGGTCATGCTGCCGGCCGGGAAGACCGCGTCGAGCAGGCCACCCACGGTCGTGCCCGGCAGCAGTTCACCCGACACCTCGCTCACGAGCTGGTGCACGTGCGGGTACGTCTCCACTTCGAGCAGGCGGTCGACCCCCACGCTCGAGGGGGCGCACACCCGCGACAGGTCGTTGCGCATCAGGTCGACGATCATGACGTTCTCGGCCTGCTCCTTGGCATCCGCCCGCAATTCCTCCGCGAGGGCCGCGTCGACGGCGGCGTCGGCTGAGCGCGGACGCGTGCCCTTGATCGGATGCGTGTGCACGCGCCCCTCGCGCACCTCGACGAACCGCTCGGGCGAGGCGCTCACGAGCGCCGTGGCGCCGCGGCGCACGAAGCCCGCGTGGTGCGAGGTCGAGGCGCGGCGCAGCCGGCGGAACACCTCGAGCGCTGCGAAGCGCCCGGGAACGGTGAAGCGTGTGGTGAGGCAGAGCTGGTACGCGTCGCCGAGGCGGATCCGCTCGCGGCACGCCTCGATCCGTTCGGCGTAGCCCTCGGGTGTCACGCGGGCGGATGCCGCGCCCCGAGCCGACGCCGTCGGCACCGCACCCGCCGGTGGGGCCTCGGCGGCCCGCGCAGCCAGGGTCTCGTCGCCGATCGCGAACACGCGCCGGTTCTCGTGGTCGAACGCGAGCAGGCGATCCACGCGCATCCACGCGTCGTCGCCCTCGTACGAGCGCCACCCGACCCATCCGCCGCGGAAGGCCCCCGCTTCGTGCGAGACGGTTCCGGATGCCGCGGCATCCGCCCTCAAGGGCTGCTCCGCCGCGTCGGGAACGCCCGTGCCCATCCAGCTCCAGCCCGCGCTCGCGTCGACCCCGGCGTCGAGCCAGAACGCGTGCGGAGCCGTGGAGAACAGGTGCAGGAACACCGCTTCGGGATCGACCCAGTCGCGCAGGGCGAACGGGAAGGCGGATTCTGGCACGCTCCCAGGCTAGGGCGAGCCCGCGGCCCTAGGCTGACGGAGGTGAACGAGATCCTCACGTGGCTCCTCGACGTCGTCCAGAACGTCGATCCCGTGCTGCGCACGATCCTCGCCGGTGTCGCGGTCATGCTCGAGACGAGCGTGCTCGTCGGGCTGATCGTCCCCGGCGACACGATGGTGATCGTCGCCGGCACCGCGGTCGCCTCGCCCGTCGAAGGCGTGGTGCTCGCCGCCGCGATCGTCATCGGCGCCCTGGCCGGTGAGAGCCTCGGGTTCTGGCTCGGCCGCTACTTCGGCCCGCGCATTCGGGCGTCGAAGCTCGGTCAGAAGCTCGGCGAACGCAACTGGGAGCGCGCCGACCGCTACCTCCGCCGTCGCGGCGGTCCGGCCATCTTCCTCTCGCGCTTCCTGCCCGTGCTGCACTCGCTGGTGCCGCTGACGGTCGGCATGAGCGGCTACCGCTACCGCCGCTTCCTCGCCTGGACCACCCCCGCCTGCATCGTCTGGGCCGGGCTCTACGTCACGATCGCGGCGACCGCCGCCGGCACCTACCGCGAGCTGAGCGATCAGATCCACTACGCCGGCTACATCTTCGTGGGGATCCTCGCGGCGTTCCTCGTGCTGGTGTTCGTGGGCAAGAAGATCCTGGAGCGCGTCGAGCGCCGACACCTCGCCGACGAGAGCGCCACCCTCGAACCTGCGGACGGTGACGTGAAAGACTGAGGCCGATGCCTCGCTCTCCTCGCGCCAAAGTGCTCTGGTTCGCCCGACTCGAGCGCCGGTTCCACCGGTGGCGCGAACGCCGCGCCCGCGCGCGGGGCCTGCGCCCCGGCGTGACGGGCTTCCCCGGGTACGGCACCGAGGAATGGGTGCGCGTGCTCGGCCGCGTGCTGATCGCCCCGCCGGCCCGCCGCACCTCGACCGGCGACGTCGAGAGCCTGCGCGGATGGCGCAGCTTCGCCGCCGTTCCGGTCGGCTTCGCGCACGTCACCGTGACGATCGACGGCGTCGAGCACAACGTCCCCGCCGATCGCGGCGGGGTCATCGACGCCAAGCTCCCCGCGACGCTGAAGCCCGGGTGGCAGAGCATCACGATGTCGGTCGAGGGCAGCGAGCCCACCGAGACCCGCGTGTTCATCGTCGGCTCCGACGTGCGCTTCGGCGTGGTCAGCGACATCGACGACACCGTCATGGTCACCCTGCTCCCCCGCCCGCTGCTCGCGGCGTGGAACTCCTTCGTGGTCGACGAGCACGCGCGCCAGCCCGTTCCCGGCATGGCCGTGATGCTCGAGCGACTGACCCGGGAGCATCCCGGGACCCCGATCATCTACCTCTCCACCGGTGCGTGGAACGTCGCCCCGACCCTCACGCGCTTCATGCGCCGTCACCTGTTCCCGGCCGGATCGTTCCTGCTGACCGACTGGGGCCCCACGCACGACCGGTGGTTCCGCAGCGGACGCGCCCACAAGGAGCAGAACCTGCGCCGCCTCGCCGCGGAGTTCCCGCAGGTGAAGTGGCTGCTGGTGGGCGACGACGGTCAGCACGACGACGCCATCTACACCGGCTTCGCGATCGAGCACCCCGACAACGTCGCGGCCGTCGCGATCCGCAAGCTGCTGCCTGCCGAGGCCGTGCTGGCCGGTGGCCGCACCGTCGTCGACGATCACTCCGCGGCCGAGGTGCCGTGGGTGAGCGAGTCCGACGGCGCGGGCCTGCTGGACCGCCTGCAGAACACGGGCGTCATCTCGCGCGACGCCTGATGTCGGATGCCGCGGCCCGGCGCTTCGCGTATGTTCAGCGATTCGCGCAATGTCGGTGGCATCCGGTGCCTTCCGGCTGAGGGTGCGCGGATCGCTGAGGCTGCGCGACGCGTGATCCCGGATGCCGCGGCCCCGCGCCGCGTATCTTCAGCGATTCGCGCGATGTCGGTGGTATCCGGTGTCTTCTGGCTGAGGGTGTGCGGATCGCTGAGGCTGCGCGACGCGTGACCCCGGATGCCGCGGCCCCGGCGCGCCGCGTATCTTCAGCGATTCGCACGATGTCGGCGGCATTCGGTGCCCTCCGGCTGAGGATGTGCGGATCGCTGAGGCTGCGCGGCCGCCCGACGTGCGCGGGCGGCCCGATGTCGGAGGTGGCGCGTACGGTGGAGGCATGTGCGGTCGATTCGTCGTAGCCAATGTGGCCAGCGAGCTCGTGGGGGTGCTCCGCGTCGACGTCGAGGCCGATGAGCTGCCCCAGCCCTCCTACAACATCGCCCCGACCTCGCAGGTCGGCATCGTGCTCGACTCGATCAAGAGCGAGCCCCCGGTGCGGCGCCTCGAGGTCGCGCGCTGGGGCCTCGTCCCCGGGTGGGCCAAAGACGTCAAGATCGGCGCTCGCGCGTTCAACGCGCGCAGCGAAGAGGTCGAAGACAAGCCCATGTTCCGCAACGCGCTGATCAAGCGACGGGCGATCATCCCGGCATCCGGGTACTACGAGTGGAAGACGACCGAGGCCGGCAAGACGCCGCACTACATCCACCCCGCCGACGGGTCGCCGATGTTCTTCGCCGGCCTGTACGAGTGGTGGAAAGACCCCGCGCGCGCCGACGACGACCCCGCCCGCTGGGTGCTCAGCTGCACGATCCTCACGCGCGACGCGATCGGGCGCCTCGGGTCGATCCACGACCGCATGCCGCTGTTCATGGACCCCGACTTCGCCGACTTCTGGCTCGATCCGACGACCGAGAACGTGGGCGACATCCTCGACGCCGCGATCGACGCCGCTCCCGACGTCGCCGAGACACTCGACGACCACGTCGTGTCGGCCGCGGTCGGCAACGTGCGCAACGACTCCCCCGAGCTGATCGAACCGGTGGAGTGACGCTGCTGCTCGAGGCTCCGGCGCTCTCGCGGGTGGAGTGGACCGCCGCCGCGACCGCGCACGCCGAGCGCGCCGACCTTCTCACCGCCGAGCACCGCGCCCGCGCGAGCCGTGCCGAGAAGCACCCCGTCGAGGACTTCCTCTTCACGTACTACTCGTACAAGCCCGCAATCCTGCGGCGCTGGCATCCGGGCGCCGACGTCGCGCTCGAGCAGGCGCCCGAGCGCGCCGAGTGGCGCTGGTACCGCGCCGAGGGCGCGGACGTGCGGGTGGATGCCGCTCGCTTCCGCGACGAGAAGGGGGCGATGTACCGCGGCATCGTCAACCTGCTACGCGCCACGCGCGAGCGCCCGGGCCAGTTCGGCTGCTTCGGCCTGCACGAATGGGCCATGGCCTATCGCGCCGACGAGGTGCGGCACGCGGTGCCCCTGCGCCTGGGCCGCGCGGGCACCGACGCCGTGGTGGAGGCGCACGATCTGCGCTGCACGCACTTCGATGCCTTCCGGTTCTTCACGCCCGAGGCCGTGCCGTTGAACCGATCGCCCCTCACGCGCGACGATCAACCGCAGCGCGAGCAGCCCGGGTGCCTGCACGCCGGCATGGACCTCTACAAGTGGGCGGTCAAGCTCGGACCGCTGGTTCCCGGCGATGCGCTGCTCGATGCGTTCGAGCTGGCCCGCGATATCCGCACCCTCGACATGGAGGCCTCGCCCTACGACCTGACCGCCTGGGGCTACGAGCCCGTCGCGATCGAGACGCCCGAGGGCAAGGCGCAGTATGTCTCGCGACAGCGTGCTCTGAGCGAGCGCGGACAGCGCCTACGCGGCCGCATCCTGACGGCCGTCACGGGGGTCGACGACACGCCCGGCGGCGCGGATTTCCTGCCGTCGCGAACTCTGTTGTAAGCTCATGGAGTTGCCTCAAACGGGGCGGAAAACAAAAAATACGGGCCTGTGGCGCAGCTGGTAGCGCACCTGCATGGCATGCAGGGGGTCAGGGGTTCGAGTCCCCTCAGGTCCACCCAGAGAGAAAGCCCCCGCTTCGGCGGGGGCTTTCTTCGTTCCCGCACGGTGCGTTCCCGGTCGGCCGAGGTCACGGCATCCCTCCCCTTCCGCACGACCTCGGCGATTCGCACATCCTCAGCCTGAGGGCGCCGGATGCCACCGACATTGCGCGGATCGCTGAGGTTACGCCGTGCACGGGGCACCGCGGCATCCGTCCGAGGCCGCACAACTTCGGTGATTCGCACGACCTCAGCCCGAGGGCACCGGATGCCACCGACCAAGCGCGAATCGCTGAGTTTGCGCCGCGCGCGGGGCCCCTCTCCCCTTTCCTCACGACCTCGGCGATCCGCACAACCTCAGCCCGAGGGCGCCGGATGCCACCGACATCGTGCGGATCGCTGAGATTGCGCCGCGCGCGGGGCACCGCGGCATCCCTCGACAACCGCCTCGCCGGGCACGCGCACGGCGAGGGGCGCCTCCCCTCGACGGAGAAGGCGCCCCTCGGGGACGTGTCAGCGGGACGACACCGTCTCGCGGGACTTCGCTGCGTGCGTCTCGCGCATGAGCAATTCGTCGTCGAGCCAGTTCGGCGCCTTGTTGCGCAGGGCGAAGATGTACACCAGCAGCGAGGCGGCGATGATCGCCGTGACGTAGACGATGAACAGCGGCACCTGAGAGGTGCTCTGCGCTCCGGCGTACAGCAGCGGGGCGGTGCCGCCGAAGAGCGAGTTGGCCAGCGCGTAGCCGAGGCCCACGCCCAGCGCCCGCACGTGGGTCGGGAACAGCTGCGCCTTCACGAGCGCGTTGATCGAGGTGTACCCGGTGAGGATGACGAACCCGCCGAGCAGGATCGCGAACGCCGCGAACTCGTTCGTCTGCTGCGGCAGCATCGTGATGAGGAACCACGTGTAGATCACGCCGCCGACGCCGAAGAACACCAGCAGGCGCTTGCGTCCGACCTTGTCGGACAGCCACCCGCCGAGGGGCTGCATGAGCATGAGGGCCGTCAGCGCGATCAGGTTGATCACGGTTCCGGTCACGACGTCGCCGCCCGAGAAGGCCGTCTTGACGATGTTGGGCCCGGTCACCGAGTACGTGTAGAACGCGACGGTGCCACCGGCGGTCACGGCGAAGCACAGCAGCAGCGGACGCCAGTTGTTGACGAACAGGTCGCGCATCGAGCCCGACTGCTGCGTCTTGCCCGCCTTGGTGTCGGCGATGACGCTCTTCTCGAGCGACTCGTCCATGGTGCGTCGCATCCAGAAGACGGCCACGGCCGCGACGCCGCCGATCGCGAAGGCGACGCGCCAGCCCCACTCGGTGATGGCCTGATCGTCGAGGGTCAGCACCATCACGAGCAGCGTCGTCTGGGCGAGCACGTGACCGCCCACGAGGGTGACGTAGTGGAACGACGAGAGGAAGCCGCGGCGACCGGGCATCGCGGCCTCCGACATGTAGGTCGCGCTCGTGCCGTACTCACCGCCGGTGGCGAAGCCCTGAACGAGACGCGCGAACACGAGGATGACGACGGCGCCGGCGCCGATCGCCTGGGCCGTCGGTGCGAGGGCGATCACGAGCGAGCAGAAGGCCATCAGCGACACCGACACCGTCAGCGACAGGCGGCGTCCGTGCCGGTCGGCGAAGCGTCCGAAGAACCACGACCCGATCGGTCGCATGAGGAAGGTGACGGCGAAGATCGCCCACACGTAGATGGTCGAGTTCTTGTCGTCGGCGCTGAAGAACTGCGACTCGAAGTAGACCGCGAACACGGAGTAGACGTAGACGTCGTACCACTCCACGAGGTTGCCCGCGGAGCCTTTGAGCGTGTTCGAGATCGACCGCCGCATGCTCGTGGGGATCGTTGTCGTCGTTGACATCGTGGTTCCGATCTGTCGAAGGGTTCTGGAACCCTGCGTCGCCGACTCGCGATCCCGGCGGCGTCGCGGGGTGTCTCCGCCATCGTGGTCGACCGGCGACGCGGCATCCGGAATCCTTACATCCGCCTTACATTCCACCCGGCCCGCCCGACCGCAGCCCGAGGGTGCGTCTGCCTACGATGGTGCGATGCACGTACTCGTAGCCGAGGACGACGGCTCCGTCGCCGCAGCGCTGGTCTCGGCGCTCACGCGCGCGGGTCACACGTGCACCCGCGTCTCCCGTGGCAGCGACGTGCTGCTGCGCCACCGCGACGCCCACGTCGTGCTGCTCGACCTCGGGCTCGAGGACATGGACGGCCTCGACGCCCTGCGCCAGCTGCGCGAGGTGACCGCCATCCCCGTGATCGTGGTGACGGCCCGCGGAGATGAGCGCTCGACGGTGCGGGCGCTGTCGCTCGGCGCCGACGACTACCTCGTCAAACCCGTTCGCCTGCACGAGCTCCTCGCCCGTCTCATCGCCGTCACGCGGCGCTACAGCCCTCCCGACGAGCCCACGCGCGTGCAGGCAGGTCCCGTCGACATCGACGTGGATGCGCACCGCGTGCAGGTCGGTGGGCGCGAGGTGGCGCTGACGCCCAACGAGTTCGGCATCCTGCTCGCCCTCGCCCGTCGGGCAGGACAGGCGGTGAGCCGCCGCCTCATCCTCGACGAGGTCTGGGGCGATGCCTACGCGGCGTCGTCGCGCTCGTTCGACGTGCATCTGGGTCAGGTGCGGCAGAAGGTGCCCGAGGTCACGATCACGACCATCCGCGGCTTCGGCTACCGCCTCGAGGACGCCGCGTGAGACTTCGCGTGCTCCTGCCGCTGCTGGTGTTCGGCCTCATCGCCGTGATCGCGGTGCTCATCCCGGTGGCGCAGTCCATCGCCGACTCGCGTACGCAGCAGGTGTCGCTGCAACGCAGCGCCGCGCTCGACCAGGTCGTGCAGCGGGCGCGCACGGCGCTCGTGCAGAACCAGGCCGCGTCGCTGCAGACCTACCTGGATCGCTTCCACGCGGTGTACGGCGAGTCGGTGATGGTGCTCGACGACCGCGGCGTGCCGGTCGCGGCGGCAGGGACCCTCGTGCCCGACGACCGCGTCTCGGGCATCGTCGGCGCCGCCGCGCGCGCGATCCCCCAGCTCGACCTGCCGCGGGTCACCCCGTGGGCGCCCTCTACGGCGCTCGTTGCCGTGCCGGTGATCGCGGCGGGCGACCTGTCGACGGGCGTGGTCGTGCTCGAGGTCGACCTGACCGCGGCCAAGGCCGAGGTGACATGGGCGTGGGTGGTCGTCGGGGTGATCGGCCTGCTGCTGCTGGCCGCGCTCATGGGCGCCTCGCTGCTGTGGACCCGATGGGTCCTGCGTCCCGTGCGCGCGCTGGATTCCGCCGTCGCCGCGCTCACCGCCCACCGCGACCCCACTCCCCTGCCCCCGATGGGTCCGCCCGAGCTGCGCCGGCTGAGCCGGGCGTTCGACGCCATGACGGCCGAGGTCGAGAGCAGCCTTGAACAACAGCGCGGATTCGTCGCCGACGCCTCGCACCAGCTGCGCACGCCGCTCGCCGCGATCCGTTTGCGCGTCGACGGTCTTCCGCGCGAGGGCGACGCCGCCGATGACCTCTCCGCGGTCGACGACGACCTCGACCGCCTCGAGCACACGGTCGAGCGTATGCTGACCCTCGCGAACGCCGAGCACCGCGCCTCAGCGCGCAGCCACGGATTCGACGCCGCACGCGACGACGGCGTCGTGCGCGAGTGCACGGTGTCGGCCGCGAGCCTCGCCGACCGGCACCGCCGGCGCCTCACCGACGCGGGGCTGACCCTTCACGCGGACGACGACGCGCTCGTGACCGCCCCGTGCGCGCAGGCGGATCTCGAGGAGATGGTCGACGTGCTGCTCGACAACGCCGCGAAGTACGCCGGGGCCGGTGCCGAGGTGTGGGTGCACTTCGTTCCGGATGCCGCGGGGGTCGAGCTCGTCGTGGAGGATTCGGGCACGCGCCTGACCGATGCCGACCTCGAGCGCATGGGCACGCGCTTCTGGAGGAGCACCGCGCAGCCCTCGCGCCCGGGCACCGGCCTGGGTCTGGCGATCGTGGCGCAGCTCATGCGCGCCGCGGGCGGCCGGCTCGACCTCTCACGGGCGGCTGCGGGCGGTCTCGCGGCGCGTCTCGTCTGGGAGCACCGATGACGGCCCTGACGCGCCGTGAGGCGCTCGCGTGGGCTCTGCTCGCCGGATCGACGGCCGTGCTCTCCGGGTGCGTCCCCACCGCCGCCCCTCCCCTGGTGCTGGGCTGCGGCGAAGCGGGCGGAAGCTACCTGCAGTTCGGAGAGTTGCTGGCGGATGCCACGAGCTCGTCGACCCGCCTGCGCATCTCACCGTTGCCCACCGAGGGCAGCGTCGACAACCTCGCTCTGCTCGCCGCGCGACACGTCGACCTCGCGCTGTCGCTGGTGGATTCCGCGGCGGCCGCGGATCCCGCCGCCGACGTCGTGGCCATCGGGCGCGTCTACCAGAACTACCTGCAGTGCGTGGTGCGTGCCGACGGCGGCATCCGGAACCTCGACGACCTCGCGGGGCGGACGGTGTCTCTCGGGGCACCGGGATCGGGGGCGGCGGCCACCGCGCGTCGTGTGCTCGAGGTGTCGGGGCTGGCCGGTTCGGCCACGCCGCCCCGCGTCGTCGAGCGCACGTTCCGCGAAGCGGTGGACGACCTCGCGGCCGGCACGATTGACGCGCTGTTCTGGTCGGGCGGTGTTCCCACCCCGCAGATCGCCGACCTCGCGACCCGGGTGCCGATCACCGTGATCGACACCACCCCCGCCCTCGACGGTCTCGCCCGCGCGTACCCCGAGGTGTACGCGGCGACGACGATTCCGGCGGGTGTCTACGACGCCAAGCGCGCTGTCCCCACGATCGGCGTCGCCAACCTGCTGCTCGCGCGCAGCGACCTCGCCGACGACCTCGTGCGCGCGCTCGTTGACGCGCTCATCGACGACGCCCCGGCGCTCGTGCCCGCCGATGCCCTCGGCATCCAATACCTGACGCCGGCGAGCCTGATCGACACCGCGCCCCTCGCGCTGCACCCGGCGGCGGAGCGGCGCTATCGTGAACGGTACGGCTGACCCGGGCACACGCCAGAACGCCCCCTGCCCGAGCGGGCAGAGGGCGTCGAAGGCGCGCAGCTCAGTCGGCGGCGTTGGCCGGCGTGGGCAGCTCGATCGGAACGACCGGGCAGTCCTTCCAGAGGCGCTCGAGGCCGTAGTACACGCGCTCCTCCTCGTGGAAGACGTGCACGACGAGGTCGCCGAAGTCGAGAAGCACCCAGCGGGACTCCTGTCGGCCCTCGCGGCGCAGGCGCTTGTGGCCCGACTCGAGGAGCTTCTCTTCGATCTCGTCGGCGATCGCGGCGACGTTGCGCTCGTTGCGACCGGTGATGAGAAGGAAGATGTCGACGAGGGGAAGAGGCTCCGACACGTCGAGCGCGACGATGTCGTCGCCGCCCTTCGCGTCGGCGGCGATGGCGGCGATCTGCGCCATCTCGCGGCCGTTGTCGGTGGCTGTCATCGGAAGACTCCTGTCGTGATGGCGAGGCCGAGGGCCACGACCACTCCCAGCGCGAGGATGCCCGTCGTGATGACGAGCACGAGGAGGAGCTTGCTCCCCTTCTCGGGCGCCGGGGGGCGAATGATCTCGCCGGGTTGCTTGACGGTGCTGATGGCCGCACTCGCGGCGATCGGCGTGGGCGACGAGGCGGGCGGAAGCTCGCCGTCGAGAAGCACGGCGTCGGCGTCATGGCCGTCGGTCGTGCCGGGGGCGTGCCCGACCGAGCCGAGGCCCGCCGGAAGGTCGAACGAACCGGTGATCATGATCTCGCCGGTGCCGGTCATCGGGCCGACCAGCGGCACGCCGGTCGGGGTCTGCGAGAGGATCAGCGCATTGGGCGTCGAGACGGCGCCCGTGCCGCCCGGTCCGCGCGTGATCAGCTGATCGAACGAGGCGGGCAGGGTGACGTCGGGCGTCACACCCTCGAGCAGGTCGGAGCCCAGCGCCGGATTGACGACGGAGGCGGCGCCCTGCGGCTCGGAGACGGCCGTCTCGTCGGTCTCGGGGGCGGAGGGGCGGAAGATCGCGGGGAGCACCGGCGCATCGTCGGCGCGGGGAGCCGGGGCCGGAGCCGCGGGCTGCGACCGCTCGAGATCGGAGCTGATGATCGGTACGGCGGCCGTACGGATCTTCTCCTGCTCGCGCACCTGGCGGCGGGTGAGACCCGAGACGCCGAACTCGGCGCCGTCGTCGGAGAAGGGCGAGCCGAAGGCCGGGGGGAAGGCCGCAGCGGCCGGACGCTCGTCGAGGGCGGCCACGGCGGGCGCGGGCTCGTCGGCGGTGTCGGCCGGGGCCTCCTCGGCCGGAGCCTGGTCGGCCGGAGCCTCGTCGGAGGGTGCTTCCTCGGCCGGAGCCTCGTCGGACGGGGCTTCCTCGACCGGCGCGTCCTCGACGGGCGCCTCTTCGACGTTACCCTCCTCCGCGAGGGCGGCGTCGGCCGACTGCTCACCCTCGGGCACGGCATCGATGACCTCGTGCGGCGTCGACGCCTCGTCGATGGGGGTCGTCGGGGTCGCGGGCTCGACGGCCGCGGCATCCGGGGTCTCGCCCTCGGGCTGCGGGACGATGATGGGCGTCGCGCCGGTCTGGCGGAGCTCACGCAGCTGACGACGGGTCAGGGGCGGGGTCTCGGGGTTCTCGGACGTGCTCATGGCTTGCTCCGGTAGAGGTGGTGCTTCGCGATGTACTGCACGACGCCGTCGGGCACGAGGTACCACACGGGGTGTCCTCGGCGCACACGGGCGCGGCAGTCGGTGGACGAGATCGACAGCGCCGGAATCTCCAGCTGGCTCACATTCTGCGACGGGAGGCCCTCGGTGGTCAGCACGTGACCGGGGCGCGAGACGGCGACGAAGTGCGCGAGGTCCCACAGCTCCTGGTGGTTGCGCCAGCTCAGGATCTGGGCCACCGCGTCGGCGCCGGTGATGAAGAACAACTCGGCACCGGGCCGCTGGTCTTGCAGGTCGCGCAGCGTGTCGATCGTGTACGTCGGGCCGGCGCGGTCGATGTCGACGCGGCTCACGGTGAACTGCGGGTTGGATGCCGTCGCGATCACCGTCATGAGGTAGCGGTGCTCGCTCTCGGTGACGTCGTCTTTCTGCCACGGGCGACCCGTGGGAACGAAGACGACCTCATCGAGATCGAATGACTGGGCGACCTCGCTGGCGGCGACCAGGTGACCGTGATGGATGGGATCGAACGTCCCACCCATGACCCCGATCCGAGGGGCGCGCGTCACCGACATACAGCGGGCCTCAGTGGCCGTGCGCCTCGGGGGTGGGCGTGCCGTGCTTCTTCGTGTACGCCTCGGCCTTGTGGGCGTGACGGTTCGACACGTTGCGGTACGACAGGGTGACCAGGCTCAGGCAGACGAAGACCACGAAGGCCAGGGCGCCGTACCAGAAGGTCGTGGCCTGCACGTTGCCGCCCTCGTGGTGTCCGGCCTGTTCGGCGACCTGGGCGAGAAGTGACACGAAAGTCATCAGTGCTCCGTTCGAAGTGTCTGCGCAGAGCGCATTGTCATTTTAGGCGGTCAGGCGCGGACCTGGCCGCCGCCGCGCCCGAGCCACTTGGTGCTCGTCAGTTCGGCGAGCCCCATGGGGCCGCGGGCATGGAGTTTCTGGGTCGAGATGCCGACCTCGGCGCCGAAGCCGAACTCCCCGCCGTCGGTGAAACGCGTCGAGGCGTTCACCAGCACGACGGCCGAGTCGACCTCGGCGAGGAAGCGATCGGCGGCGCTCTGGTCGTCGGTGATGATCGACTCGGTGTGCTGGGTCGAGTAGCGGCGGATGTGGGCGAGGGCCTCGTCGAGGTCGTCGACGACGCGCACGGCGAGGTCGAGGGTTCCGTATTCGCGCGCCCAGTCGTCGTCGCTGGCCGGCACGACGCGCGAGTCGGTCGCGCGAGTGGTCTCGTCGCCGTGCACGGTGACGCCGGCGTCGATCACGGATGCCAAGAGCTCGGGCAGCAGACGGTCGGCCGCGTCGCGGTGCACGAGCACCGTCTCGACGGCGTTGCACACGCTCGGGCGCTGCGTCTTGGCGTTCAGCACGATGTCGCGCGCCCAGTCGGCGCGCGCGGAGGCGTCGACGACGATGTGCACGACACCGGCTCCGGTCTCGATCACCGGCACGGTCGACTCGGTCACGACGGTCTCGATGAGACCCGCGCTGCCGCGGGGCACCAGCACGTCGACGAGCCCGCGGGCGTTCATCAGCGCGCGGGCGCCGTCGCGGCCGAAATCGTCGACGCTCTGGATCGCCTCTGGATCGACCCCCTGGGCGCTCAGCGCATCGCGCATGACGCGCACGAGGGTGGCGTTGCTGGCCTGGGCCGCCGAGCCGCCGCGCAAGACGACGGCGTTGCCGGAGCGCAGGGCGAGGGAGGCGATGTCGACCGTGACGTTGGGACGCGCCTCGTAGATCGAACCGACGACGCCGAACGGCACCGCAACCTTCTGCAGCGCGAGGCCGTTGGGCAGGGTGCGGGTGTCGAGCACGCGTCCGACGGGGTCGGGCAGGTCGGCGACGTCGCGCACCGCCGCGGCGAGGGCCGCTACGCGCCCCGCGTCGAGGCGCAGGCGGTCGAGGAGGGCCTCGCCGATGGCATCCGCCCGCCCTCGCTCGAGGTCTTCGGCGTTCGCGGCGACGATCTCGTCGGTCGCGGCCTCGACGGCGTCGGCGACGGCGCGCAGCACCGCGCTCTTGCGTGCGGAGTCGAGCAGCCCGATCTCGCGCGCGGCGTCTTTCGCCAGACGCAGGCGCTCGTCGACGGAAGCGGCGATCACGGACATGCGCTCAGTGTACCGGCGCGCCCACAGCGCCCACGGGGCCCGTTGCCAGGGTCACCGGGTCGGGGTTGGGGGCGAACCAGGTGCCCACCTGCTCGCCCGCGAGGGCCGAGGCGACGAGGTCGGCGCTGGTGACCAGCACTCCCACGCCGGCGGTGGAGGCGAGCTTGGCCGCGGAGGCCTTGGTGGCCGCTCCCCCGGTGCCCACGCCGTTGACGACGCCCGCGCCGAACTCGAAGTCCGACAGGTCGTCGCCCCAGGCCACGTCGACGATCGGACGCGCGCCCGCTTCGCTCGGCGGACGCGTGAAGAGCGTCTCGATGTCGCTGAGCAGAACCAGGGCGTCGGCGCCGATCAGCTGGGCGACGAGGGCCGCGAGGCGGTCGTTGTCGCCGAAGCGGATCTCGTGAGTCGCGACGGTGTCGTTCTCGTTGACGATCGGGAGGATGCCGAGGCCCAGCAGACGCTCCATGGCCCGACGGGCGTTGGAGCGGTGGGTGGCGTTCTCGAGGTCGCCCGCGGTCAGCAGCACCTGACCGGCGAGGAGCCCGAAGCGATCGAGCGAGGTCTGATAGCGCCACATGAGCACGTTCTGCCCCACCGCCGCGGCGGCCTGCTGCGTGGCGAGGTCGTTCGGACGCCCGCCCAGATCGAGCAGCGGCAGAGCGGTGGCGATGGCACCCGACGACACGAGCACGACCTCGGTCCCCGCCGCATGCGCGCGCGAGAGGGCCTCGACGATCGTGTCGATGCGGTGCGCACCGTCGCCGCTGATCGACGACGAACCGACCTTCACCACGACGCGGGCGGCGCCGGGGATGTCGGCGCGCGTCGACGCGGTCACCGCTGGTCGTCCTCGGTACCGGATGCCGCTTCCTGCAGCTCCGCCGAGTCGCCGTCGGGCGTGATGCCCACGGCACGCGCCGCGCGGCGCTCGGCCTCGAGCTCGGCGCGGGCGTCGGCCTTGGCATCCATGCGCTCGTGGTACTGCTCGCGACGCTCCGACGAGGTGCGACGCGGGTTCTGCACCAGACGCGGGTCGGTGCCGCGGGGAGCGGTCATCAGCTCGGCGGCCGAGGTGAGCGTGGGCTCCCAGTCGAAGACGATGCCGTCTCCGGGGCCGATGACGACGGTCGCACCCGCGACCGCGCCGGCGCGGAACAGTCCGTCTTCGACGCCGAGGCGCGCGAGACGATCGGCGAGGTAGCCGACGGCCTCTTCGTTCTGGAAGTCGGTCTGCTGCACCCACTTGACCGGCTTGTCGCCGAGGATCCGGTACACCGGGCCGTACGTGCCGCCCTCGACCTTGATCTCGAAGTCCTTCTGGGCGCCGCGCGGGCGGATGACGACGCGCTCGGCGGGAGCCTCGGCGATCGTGGCCAGGCGGTGCTGCTCGACGAGCTCGCCCAGGGCGAAGGTCAGTTCGCGCAGGCCCGAGCGACTGACAGTCGAGATCTCGAACACGCGGAAGCCGCGGGCCTCGAGATCGGGGCGCACGAAGTCGGCGAGCTCGTGCGCCTCGGGAACGTCGACCTTGTTGAGGGCGATGATCTGCGGGCGCTCGAGCAGGGGTACCTGGCCCTCGGGCACGGGGTACGCGGCGAGCTCGGCGAGGATGATGTCGAGATCGCTCAGCGGGTCGCGGCCGGGGTCGAGGGTGGCGCAGTCGAGCACGTGCACGAGGGCCGTGCAGCGCTCGACGTGGCGGAGGAACTCCAGCCCGAGGCCCTTGCCCTCGCTCGCGCCCTCGATGAGGCCGGGCACGTCGGCGATCGTGAAGCGCGCGTCGCCGGCCTGCACGACACCGAGGTTGGGATGCAGCGTGGTGAACGGGTAGTCGGCGATCTTGGGCCGCGCCGCCGACACGGCGGCGATGAGGCTCGACTTGCCGGCCGAGGGGAACCCGACCAGGGCCACGTCGGCGACGGTCTTGAGCTCGAGGACGACGTCGCCCTCGTAGCCGGGGGTGCCCAGCAGCGCGAAGCCGGGAGCCTTGCGCTTGGGAGAGGACAGGGCCGCGTTGCCGAGCCCGCCGAGGCCGCCCGGGGCGGCGACGAAACGCATACCCGGGGCGATCATGTCGACGAGCACGTTGCCGTCGACGTCTTTCACGACGGTGCCCAGCGGAACGGGCAGCTCCTGGTCTTCACCGAGGGCGCCCGAGCGGTGATCGCCCATGCCGAATCCGCCGTTGCCTGCGGAGCGGTGCGGCGAGTGGTGGTACGACAGCAGCGTGGTCGTCTGCGGGTCGGCGACGAGAACGACGTCGCCGCCGCTGCCGCCGTTGCCTCCGTCGGGACCGGCCAGCGGCTTGAACTTCTCACGGCGCACCGAGACGCAGCCGTTGCCGCCCTTTCCTGCACGCAGGTGCAGGGTCACGCGGTCGACGAAGGTGACCATGGCGGGTCCTTCCGGGAAGGGTCGGGCGATGCCGACGTGAAAAACGAGAAGAGGGGGCGGGCTGAGCCCACCCCCTCTGGAGCGCCGAAGCGCTGTG
The DNA here is from genome assembly GCF_007679045.1 of Microbacterium sp. BH-3-3-3. Lineage (GTDB taxonomy): Bacteria > Actinomycetota > Actinomycetes > Actinomycetales > Microbacteriaceae > Microbacterium > Microbacterium algihabitans. Next base: position 394,948 of record NZ_VEFS01000003.1, read on the forward strand.
GATTACTCCGCTGCAGCGGTGACGATGTTGACGACCTTGCGGCCGCCCTTCGCGCCGAACTGGACCGCACCGGGGGCCAGAGCGAACAGCGTGTCGTCGCCACCACGGCCGACGTTGGCGCCGGGGTGGAAGTGCGTGCCGCGCTGGCGGACGATGATCTCGCCGGCGAGGACGACCTGGCCGCCGAAACGCTTCACGCCGAGGCGCTGTGCGTTGGAATCACGACCGTTACGGGTGGAGCTTGCGCCCTTTTTGTGTGCCATCTCTGCGTCTCCTGGCTCTTACTTGATGCCGGTGATCTTGACGCGCGTGAGGTCCTGACGGTGGCCCTGGCGCTTCTTGTAGCCGGTCTTGTTCTTGAACTTCTGGATCACGATCTTCGGACCGCGCTCCTCGCCGAGCACCTCGGCCGTGACCGAGACCTTCGCGAGCTTGTCGGCGTCGGTCGTGACCGCGTCGCCGTCGACGAACAGGACGGCGGGCAGCTGGATGCTCTCGCCGATCTTCGCCTTCTGGCGGTCGAGCACGACGATGGTGCCGACCTGGACCTTCTCCTGGCGGCCGCCGGCGCGCACAACTGCGTAAACCACTTCACACCTGTTTCGTTCGGGAGCCGCGGGGCTCCGGTTGTCTGATGACGTCGGGAGGGTCTGATGACCCAAGTCTCGGTGCGATCCGGCCGACGAAAGTCAGCGGGGTCTCGCTCGTACAGAGCGGACGCGACGCACCAAGGGTCGAGTTTAGCTCACCGGAGGGCATCCGGCAAAAGCATCCGCCCGCGTGTCGACCGTAGGATCGCGGGATGGCGATCCTCATCGACGACCCGCAGTGGCCCGCACACGGTCGACTGTGGGCGCACCTGGTCAGCGACAGCGATCTCGCCGAGCTGCACGCCTTCGCCTCCGCCGCCGGCATTCCCCGCCGCGCCTTCGACCTCGACCACTACGACGTGCCCGACGAGCGGCACGCCGACCTCGTCGCCGCGGGCGCGGAGCACGTGGGCGGCAAGGAGCTCGTGCGCCGTCTGCGCGCCTCGGGTCTGCGGATCACGGCACGAGAGCGCCGCCCCGGCGCCTGACGGCCGACTGTCGGCGTTCTGACGGCCCGCCGGGCCCCTCGGCATCCGTCCCCCTCCTCCTGCGCGTGAGGGGCCGCTCGCCCTCGCCCGAGCGATGCTCGGCGACGGAGAGCGACCCCTCACGGGAGAAGCGGGCTCAGGCCTCGGTGGTCGGCTGCGCGTTGACCGGCGTACCCGTGAGGGCCGCGGTGGTCACGCGACGACGCGAGCGTCCCTGACCGGGGGCCTTGGGCTCGGGAAGCGCCTCGAGCACGGACTCCAGCAGGGCGTCCTTCTCGGTGCGGGGAGCCTTGGGCTCGCGCTTCTTGCGCGGACGCTTCTCGCGCGCCGGGGCCGGGGCCTCGGCGGCGGAATCGCTCTTCGCCTCGAGCACGGCTTCGACGGACGCGACGACCGCCGCCTCGACCACGGCGGGATCGTCGAGGGTGGGCTTGACCGTGGATGCCGCGATCTGCGCCAGCGCCGACTTCACGCCCTCGGTGATGGTGTGCGTGCCGCCGGCCGGGGCCGCCGCTGCGCCGGTGTTCTGCGCCGGAGCGTTGCCACCGCCGTTTCCGTTGTTGCCGTTCGAGGGGCCGTTGCCGCCGCGGCCGCGACGGTTCGACGAACCGCCGTTGGCGTTGCCGCCGCCGTTGGACGACGAGCCCGCGGGACGGTGCTTGACCACGGGATCGTGGTGCACGACGACGCCACGGCCGGCGCAGACCTCGCACGCCTCGCTGAAGGTCTCGAGAAGGCCGAGGCCGAGCTTCTTGCGGGTCATCTGCACCAGACCGAGCGAGGTGACCTCGGCGACCTGGTGCTTCGTGCGGTCACGGCTCAGGCACTCGATGAGGCGGCGCAGCACGAGGTCGCGGTTGGACTCGAGCACCATGTCGATGAAGTCGACGACGATGATGCCGCCGATGTCGCGCAGGCGCAGCTGGCGCACGATCTCTTCGGCCGCTTCGAGGTTGTTCTTGGTGACGGTCTCTTCGAGGTTTCCGCCCGAGCCGACGAACTTGCCGGTGTTGACGTCGACGACCGTCATGGCCTCGGTGCGGTCGATCACGAGCGAGCCGCCCGAGGGCAGCCAGACCTTGCGGTCGAGGGCCTTCTCGATCTGCTCGGTCACGCGGAACGCGTCGAACGGGTCCTGCTCGCCTTCGTACTTCTCGACCCGCTCGAGCAGGTCGGGGGCGACGCCCTGGAGGTACGACGAGATCGTCTGCAGCGCCTCGTCGCCCTGGATGAGCATGCGCGTGAAGTCCTCGTTGAAGACGTCGCGGACGATCTTGACCAGGAGGTCGGGCTCGGAGTGCAGCAGGGCCGGAGCCTGGATGGTCTTGATCTGGCTCGAGACGTGCTCCCACTGCGCGGTGAGGCGCTGGACGTCGAGGGTCAGCTGCTCTTCGGTGGCGCCCTCGGCGGCGGTGCGCACGATCACGCCCGACGACTCGGGGAGCACCTCCTTGAGGATCTTCTTCAGGCGCGCGCGCTCGGTGTCGGGGAGCTTGCGCGAGATGCCGTTCATCGTGCCGTTGGGCACGTAGACCAGGTAGCGGCCGGGCAGCGAGATCTGGCTCGTCAGGCGAGCACCCTTGTGACCCACGGGGTCCTTGGTGACCTGCACGAGCACGCGGTCGCCCGACTTGAGGGCGAGCTCGATGCGACGCGGCTGGTTGTTGGTCTCGACGCCGTCCCAGTCGACCTCGCCGGAGTACAGCACGGCGTTGCGGCCGCGACCGATGTCGACGAACGCGGCCTCCATGCTCGGCAGCACGTTCTGCACGCGGCCCAGGTACACGTTGCCGATGAGCGAGGCGTCCTGGTTGCGCGCGACGTAGTGCTCGACGAGCACGTTGTCTTCGAGGACGGCGATCTGGATGCGACCGGCCTTGGAGCGCACGACCATGACGCGGTCGACGGCCTCGCGGCGGGCGAGGAACTCGGCCTCGGTCACGACGGGGCGACGGCGACCGGCCTCGCGACCGTCGCGGCGACGCTGCTTCTTGGCTTCGAGGCGCGTGGAGCCCTTGATGCGCTGCGGCTCGGTGATGACCTCGACCGCGCGCTGGCGCACGGGCGGAGCCGGGGCCTCGACGACCTCGTCGGAACCGGTGCCCACTCCCCCGCGGCGGCGGTTGCGGCGACGCGCGTTGGCGGAGCCGCGCTCAGCGGGGGCGTCGTCGTCGCGGTCGTCGCGGTCCCACGAGTCGTCGCGCACGGGAAGCGGCGGCAGCTCGGGGGCGTAGAAGTGCAGGGCCGTCGAGACGGCGGAGACGAAGTTCTCGGGGAGCAGTCCGAGCGAGACGGCGGTCGGGCGCGCGGGCTTCTCGGGCTCGGCGGGGGCCGTGGGCTCGGGGGCCGCCTGGGGCTCGGAGGTTGCCTCGGGCTCGGGGGCGGATGCCGGCGCCTCGGCCGTCGCGTCGGCCTCGGGTGCCGTGTGCTCGGTTGTGGCAGCCGGAGTCGCCTCGTCGGCCGCTGCCTCGGCGGGGGCCTCGACCGGAGTGTCGGCAGCGGAAGCCTCGTCAGCCGGGGCCTCGGCGGGGGCCTCGTCGACAGGGGCCTCGGCGGGCACCTCGTCGGAGGGAGCCTCGGCGGGCGCGCTCGCGTCGTCCTCGGACGCCGCGGCGGCCTCGTCGAGCACCGCGGGGGCCTCGGTGTCGGTCGACGCCGCGTCTTCGGCATCCTGAACCGCGGCCTCTTCTTCGTCGACCGCAGGGGCCGCGAGATCGGGGGCAGTCACGTCGGACGCGGACGTGGGGGGCGTGTCGTCGGTGGGGTTCTGATCGTCGGTCACATCAGCCATGCGGAGGTACTCCCTGGCGGGCGACACCGCGCGTCGCCCGACGAAATCTCATGCGGCGCCGCACCCGGCGGGGCCGCGAACTCACTCGGTCTGCAGCCGGCCTGCGGCTCGTGCTGCGAAGGGCGGTCATCGCCCGAAGTCTTCTGGGTGATGTTCCTGCGGCGCGGCCGCGGTCACATCAGCCTTCATTATCGCACGAACCGCCGCGTTCGCCCACGAGAAGCCTTCTGCCGGTCTCGCGGGCGCGTCGCGACGGCCAGGCGCGTTCAAAGCGACTGCATAGCGGGGCGGTGCAAGAATCGCCCCCATGAGCGAAACCGTCACTCCCCGTCGTCCGGTCGTCGTCGCGATCTGGCTGATCTTCGCGGGCGTCGTCGGGTGGTGGGCGGCCTTCTCGCTCACGATGGAACGCTTCGCCCAACTGCAGAACCCCGGCACCGCGGCATCCTGCGACTTCAGCGTGCTCGTGCAGTGCTCGGCCAACCTGCAGTCGGCCCAGGGCAGCGTGTTCGGCTTCCCCAACCCGATCATCGGCCTCGGCGCGTGGATCGCTCCGATCGTGGTCGGCATGGCGCTGCTGGCCGGCGCCCGCTTCGCCCGGTGGTTCTGGGTGCTGTTCTGGCTGGGCTTCGTCTTCGCGATCAGCTTCGTCATCTGGCTGATCTCGCAGAGCCTGTTCGTGCTGGCGACCCTCTGCCCGTGGTGCATGGTGACGTGGTCGGTGGTGATCCCGTCGTTCTTCGTGGTGACGCTGCACGTGCTGCGCGAGGGTGTGATCCCGCGAGAGCGCGTGCGCGAGGTCGCCGACCGCCTCATGGCGTGGGTGCCGCTCATGACGATCGTGGCGTTCGTCGTCGTCGCGGTGATCGCGCAGCTGCGGCTGAACGTGCTCGCCCAGCTCTGACCCCACGGGGTGCACAGGTCCCTGAGCTGGTCGAAGGGACCGAGACCCGTGCAGCACAGGTCCCTGAGCTTGTCGAAGGAACCGGGACCCGCGCAGCACAGGTCCCTGAGCCTGTCGAAGGGACCGGGACCCGGGCGAGGCCGCGCAGCGCAGGTCCCTGAGCCTGTCGAAGGGACCGGGACCCGTGCAGCACAGGTCCCTGAGCTTGTCGAAGGGACCGGGACCCGCGTGAGCCCGCGCAACTGAGGTCCCTGAGCCTGTCGAAGGGACCGGGACCCGTGCGAGGCCGCGCAGCACAGGTCCCTGAGCTTGTCGAAGGGACCGGGACCCGCGTGAGCCCGCGCAGCGCAGGTCCCTGAGCCTGTCGAAGGGACCGGGACCCGCGCGAGGCCGCGCAGCACAGGTCCCTGAGCTTGTCGAAGGGACCGGGACCCGCGTGAGCCCGCGCAACTGAGGTCCCTGAGCCTGTCG
>NZ_VEFS01000004.1 GCF_007679045.1 Microbacterium sp. BH-3-3-3
GAGAGGTTCTCGGCCGCGGCGAGCTCGGACGCCACCTCCCTCAGGGCCAGTTGCGCGGCGCGGGCGGGCGCGCGCTGGTCGGCGAGGACGTCGAGGGCGAGGTGCCCGGCCTCAGCGAGAGCGCGGGTGCGGGCGACCTCCGCGGCGGCCAGCACAGCGCCCGTGGAGCGGACCTCGGCGAGCACCGCGGACAGGCCACGCGGGCCGTTCCCTGCGGGTGTCGACGAGGCCTCCGATGACATGTTCGCATGCTAGCGACGACCTCCGACATTGAGTCCGGGTATCACGGCGCATCCGACCCACTTTCGGCGGATCCAGGGGCGTTGAGGACGCAATCCGCGAGCACGAGACCTGAAAACCCAGGTCAGAGGCAAGCGGGTGATCTTGCGGGTGAAGTCCGCCGCGGCATCCGCACACGTCCGAAAACCGCTGTGCACCCACCGGCTGTCCTGGGCGCGACCATCGCGCGAGGGCCCCGCGCTCACGCACCGCGAGCCACCGCCGCGACGATGCCCGTCGGTGCCTTCACATCCTCGCCCCGCCAGACGCGACCGTCGGCCCCCGCCCCCTGCACGCGCCCGCTCCACCCGTATGCGGCGAGCGAGATCTCCACGCGCGCCGGATCGACCCCGAGCCCCCTCCCGTCGGCTTTGAGCACCGCCTCGACACGCGCCCACGAGAGCGCGTCCGCGCCGCCCGGCAGCACGCGTTCGAGCCCCGCGGCGTCGGCGGGCACGGCATCCACTCCGATCGCCGCATGCTCCTGCGTCATCGCGACGACCGTCCACCCGGCCGCGTACGACACCGAGACCGCGGCATCCGCCCCCTCCACCCGCACGCGACCGTGTTCGCCGCCGCACGACGGACACCGCGAGACGAAGCGGGCCGACGGCAGCAGCTCCGCCAGCACCGCGCGCGACACCGTTCGACGGTCGACTCCGGGGGGCACCGCGCGCCAGACGACGCGGATGCCGGGACGGAGCGTCACACCTGCGGCTCGTGCGTCTCGATCGCGACGATCCCCGCACCGGGATGCTCGACGGGAACGTGCACGACCGAGAACGCCGCGGGCTCGAGTGCCGACGAGCTGCCGAGGTACGAGCCCCTCATGGTGCCGGTGGCCAACGCCAGCTCGTGCATGATGTCGGGCAGCACGGGACCGTGGCTGACCACGACGACGGGCTTGCGCGCGCGGACGCGTTCTCCGACGACAGCACGCGCGTCGGCGGTGCCCTCTTCCCACGCGTCTTGACTGATCGCGGCGCTCACGACGATGCGCTGGCCGAGCGCCTGCGCGATGGGGGTCGCCGTGCGCACGCATCGCTCGGCCGGACTCGACACGATCCGACGCACGCCGAAGGCGAGGAGGGGGCCGACGATCGCCTGCGACTGCCGGCGTCCGCGGGGGGTGAGGGGCCGGGCGGCGTCGGTGCCGTCCCACTCGTCGCGCGAGCGGGCCTTCGCGTGGCGCAGCACCACGATCGGGAACGTCGGCAGTGCGCGTTCGTCGACGATCCGCGTGAACTCGTCGAGGATCTCGGTGTCGACCGGGTAGCTGAGGTGCTTGCGCGCCTTCTTCAGGCTCACCCACTCGATCGCCGCGACCTCTTTGTTGGGCACGAAGCTCGAGGTGCGCACGGCGGCATCCGTGGCCTCGGCGGCCCAGTAATGCACGATCTTGGTGCGCGAACTCGGCATCCGGTACCGGGACACCCCGACCGGCACGCCGAGGCTCACCCGGATGCCGGTCTCTTCGCGGATCTCGCGCACGGCCGTCTCGGCCAGCGTCTCACCGGGGTCGACCTTGCCCTTGGGCAGGGTGACGTCGCGGTACTTCGTGCGGTGGATGACGAGGATCCGCAGCTTGCCCTCGACCATGCGCCACACGACACCGCCGGCGGCGTAGACGGCGGTCTCGGTCACCGCGCCGTCCGCGAGCGTCGCTTGCGCTGCACCAGGCTCATCGTGTGCTCCTGCAGGTCGACGAGGGGGGCGCCCTCGGCGTCGACGCTGTGACGCGTCCACTCGCCCTCAGACCCGAGATGCCACGAACTCGTGCCGTCGTCCATCGCCAGGTCGAACAGCGAGGTGAGCTCGCGCACCTGACCCGGGTCGACCACGCGCACGAGCGCCTCGACGCGGCGGTCGAGGTTGCGGTGCATCATGTCGGCGCTGCCGATGAACATCTGCGTGTCGCCGTCGTTCGCGAACGAGAAGATGCGCGAGTGCTCGAGGTAGCGGCCGAGGATCGAGCGCACCGTGATGTTCTCGCTCATGCCCTCGACGCCGGGCTTGATCGAGCAGATGCCGCGCACCCAGACCTCCACGGGTACGCCCGCCTGGCTGGCGCGGTACAGCGCGTCGATGATCTGCTCGTCGACCATCGAGTTGACCTTGATGCGCACGCCCGCGGTCTTGCCGGCGAGGGCGTTCTGGCGCTCCTTCTCGATGTGCCGCAGGAGGCCCTTGCGCAGGTGCAGGGGGGCGACGAGCAGGCGCTTGAACTTCTTCTCGATCGCGTAGCCGCTCAGTTCGTTGAACAGGCGCGTGAGGTCGCGGCCCACCTGGTCGTCGACCGTGAACAGGCCGAAGTCCTCGTAGATGCGGCTCGTCTTGGGGTTGTAGTTGCCCGTTCCCACGTGGCTGTAGTGGCGCAGACGGCCCTCTTCTTCGCGGATGACGAGGGCGAGCTTGCAGTGCGTCTTGAGTCCCACGAGGCCGTACACGACGTGGACGCCGGCCTTCTCGAGCTTGCGCGCCCAGACGATGTTGTTCGCCTCGTCGAAACGGGCCTTCACCTCGACGAGGGCGAGCACCTGCTTGCCGGCCTCGGCGGCGTCGATGAGCGCCTGCACGATGGGGCTGTCGCCCGAGGTGCGGTACAGCGTCTGCTTGATGGCGAGCACGTGCGGATCGCGGGCGGCCTGCTCGAGGAAGCCTTGCACGCTCGTCGCGAATGACTCGTAGGGGTGGTGCACGAGCACGTCGCCCTTGCGGATCGCGCCGAACAAGTCGGCGCGGCCGTTCTGCTCGGGCGGCTGGAAGGCCAGCGCCGTCTTGGGCACGTGCGGCGGGTAGCGCAGGTCGGGCCGGTCGATGCGCGAGAGGTCGAAGAGGCCGCGCAGGTCGAGGGCGCCGGGCAGGCGGTAGACCTCCTGCTCGGTGATGTCGAGTTCGCTCAGCAGCAGCGAGCGGGTGACCTCGTCCATGTCCTCGGTGATCTCGAGGCGGATCGGGGGTCCGAATCGACGGCGCAGCAGCTCGGCCTCGAGCGCCTGGATGAGGTTCTCGGTCTCATCCTCTTCGATCGTCATGTCTTCGTTGCGCGTGAGGCGGAACGCGTGGTGGTCGAGCACCTCCATGCCCGGGAACAGGTCGCCGAGATGGTTGGAGATGAGCTCCTCGAGCGGGAGGTAGCGCACGCCCGGCCCGTCGCCGCCGATCTCGACGAAGCGGGGGAGCATGGGGGGTACCTTGAGGCGCGCGAACTCCTGGCGGCCGGTGCGCGCGTTGCGGATGCGGATCGCGAGGTTCAGCGACAGACCCGAGATGTAGGGGAAGGGGTGCGCCGGGTCGACGGCCAGCGGCATGAGCACCGGGAAGACGTTGCGCTGGAAGTACTCGGTGAGGCGTTCGGCGGTGGGCTCGTCGAGCGAGCCCCACGACACGACCTCGATGCCCGATTCGGCGAGGGCGGGGCGCACTTTCTCGGTCCACGCCGCCGCGTGGCGCAACTGCAGACGATGCGCTTCGGCCGAGATATCGGCGAGCACGTCGAGGGGGGCGCGACCGACGTTGGTGGGAACGGCCAGACCCGTGACGATGCGACGCTTCAGGCCGGCCACGCGCACCATGAAGAACTCGTCGAGGTTGCTGGCGAAGATCGCGAGGAAGTTCGCGCGTTCCAGCACCGGGACGGTGGGGTCTTCGGCGAGCTCGAGGACGCGCTGGTTGAACGCCAGCCAGCTCAACTCGCGGTCGAGGTAGCGGTGGTCGGGCAGCTGGTCGTCTTCGACTTCTACGGCTTCGTCGAAGTCGTCGTCGTCGGCGTCGCCGAGTCCGGCATCCAGCGCGTCGTGTTCGATCATCCCCACATCATTGCAGGGGTCGGTGACACGCGCGTGAACACGGGGTGCGCGTGGCCGCGTCGCGGCCTCAGGCGGGGGCGGATGCCGCGGGCTGGGGGTCGTCTTCGTAGACGTTGAACCGATAGCCGACGTTGCGCACGGTGCCGATGAGCTGCTCGAGATCGCCGAGCTTCGCGCGCAGGCGCCGGACGTGCACGTCGACCGTGCGCGTGCCGCCGAAGTAGTCGTAGCCCCAGACCTCGCTGAGCAGCTGCTCGCGCGTGAACACCCGCGAGGGATGGGTGGCGAAGAAGTGGAGGAGCTGGAACTCCTTGTAGGTGAGGTCGAGCGGCTTGCCGTGCACCTTCGCCGAGTAGGACGACTCGTCGATCGTGATGCCCGACGTCGAAATGCGCGTGGAGACCTGTTCCGCACTGCGCCGACCCATGGCCAGGCGGATGCGCGCGTCGATCTCGGCGGGGCCGGCTCCCACGAGCACGACGTCGTCGATGCCCCAGTCGGTCGAGACGGCGGTGAGACCACCCTCGGTGATGATGAGCACGAGGGGAGCCTCGATGCCGGTGGTGGAGAGGATCTTGCACAGCGACTTGGCGCCGACGAGGTCGAAGCGGGCGTCGACGAAGATCACGTCGGCACTCGGCGCGTTGACCAGCTGGGCGGCCTCGGCCGGGATCTGGCGGACGCGGTGGCTCAGCAGTTCGAGCGCGGGCAACGCCGCGCCACCGCCGGGGGCGGAGCTGAGAACGAGAAGCTGAGCCAAGGAGACCTCCCCGCGCGGTCTGCCGCGCACCCGATCATCTTAGGGTGACCCGGCGCGCCGCTCGTGTCACCGGCGTTCCGCGTGCGCGGGAGCGCACCCGTGGGTGATGATGGGGACATGTCGACCCCCGACCTCGCGCCGCGCCGTACGTTCGGCGGCATCGTCGCCGTGTGGGTGCTCGCGGCCGTCGCCGGAGTGCTCATCGGCCTGCTCGCCCCCGCGCACTGGCGCGCGCAGTGGATCAGCGTCGCCCTGGGCGGATGCCTGATCGTCTCGTTCGCCGTCCAGCTCTGGTACGGCCGCTCGCAGGCCTTCATCCAGCGCATGGCGATCAGCAGCCTGGGCGCCGCGGTGGTGCTGGGTCTCATCACGGCCGGTTTCGCGCTGGGGGCCGTCGTCTCGGGATAGAGTTGGGCCATGGACCTCCTCGCGCTCGAACTGTTCTTCCTGGGACTCCTCGGCCTCGCCTCGTTGGCGATCGCCTTCGTGTCCGGAACAGTCATCTGGAACCTCTTCCGCGGTCAGCGCTGACGGTCGTCTCGTGATCGAGATTCCGACCGATCTTCCTGCCGACCTCGTCCCCCTCTCGTGGCTCGTCGGCGTCTGGGAGGGCACTGGCGTCATCGACTACGAGGTCGACGGTCGTTCCTACTCGGGTGAGTTCGCCCACCGGGTGAGCTTCAGCCACGACGGTGGCGCGTTCCTCAACTACTCCGCCGACGCCTGGCTGATCGACGCGGGCGACCGCCGTCCTCTCGTGTCGGAGATCGGCTACTGGCGACTGGCCCGCCCCGCCGGCGACGCCGATGCCGGTCCCGCCCTGCTTCCCCCCACCGCCCCGGCCGTCGAGCGCACCGCCGACGACGTCGAGGCCCTGCGCAACGCCGACGGCGGCTTCGACATCGAGGTCAGCCTCGTGCACGCCGACGGCGTTCTCGAGCTCTACGTCGGGCAGGTGAAGGGTCCTCGCATCGACCTCGCCACCGACGCTGTCGTGCGCGCCTCGGGCGCGAAGACCTACACCGCGGCGACGCGGCTGTACGGCCTCGTCGACAACCACCTTCTGTGGGCGTGGGACATCGCCGCCCTGGGCCGCGAGCTCGGCTCGCACGCCTCGGCGCGTCTCGCCCGGGCGGAGTGATCATGGCCTCCCTCTCGGAGATCCCCGGAGCCGTGCTCGACGACCGCGGCCTCCGCCACGTGGGCTCGCCCGTCGCGGAGCAGCGCCGCCTGGCATCCGGAACCGCCGTCGCGCCCCTGGGCGACCGCCGCGTCGTGTCCGTGTCGGGCGAAGACCGCCGGAGCTGGCTCGACTCCTTGTCGTCGCAGGCCCTCACGCACCTCGCCCCGGGCGTGTCGACCGAGATGCTCATCCTCGACCCGCAGGGTCGCGTCGAGCACGCGGCATCCGTCGTCGACGACGGCGAGACCGCCTGGTTGATCGTCGATGCGGCGGATGTCGAGGGCCTCGCCGCCTGGCTCACGCGCATGCGCTTCCGCCTGCGGGTGGAGGTGCAGGACCGCTCGGCCGATCTCTTCGTGGTGGGCGGCACCCGCGCCGCGGTGAGCGGGCTGCCCGCCGTGGCGCCGGTCTGGATCGACCCGTGGCCCGACGTGTCTCCCGGCGGGTGGGCCTATGCCCGCGTCGATCCGCACCCGGGAGCCGACCGCGACTGGGCCGAGGCGATCCTGGATGCCGCGGAATTCGACGCCCTCGTCGGGCGCGCGGCGCGCGGCGAGATCTCCGTCGCGGGTCTCGACGCCGTCGAAGCACTCCGGGTGGCCGCCTGGCGCCCGCGCGTGTCGGTCGATGCCGACGAGCGACTGCTCCCGCACGAGATGGACTGGCTGCGCACCGCGGTGCACATGTCGAAGGGCTGCTACCGCGGGCAGGAGACCGTCGCGAAGGTGCACAACCTCGGTCACCCGCCGCGTCGGGTGGTCGCTCTGCAGCTCGACGGCAGTGACAACGTGCTCCCCGTCCGCGGCGACGCCGTGCGCGCCGGCGACGACGTGATCGGTGCGATCACCTCGGTGGCCGTGCACCACGAAGAGGGCCCGATCGCGCTCGCGCTGGTCAAGCGCAACGCGCCCGAGGGAGTCCCGCTGATCGTCGACACCGCCGACGGCCCCCTCGCCGCCGCCGCGGAGACCGTCGTCCCCGCCGACGCGGGGGCGACCGCCTCCGTTCCGCGTCTTCCGCGCCTGGGCCGCCGCCGCTCCGCGGAATGACCGACGACGACGCCTCGACGACCGTCGGGGTCGTCGTGCCCCGATCCCGGCTGCGCACCACGCTGCGCCGCAGGGTGCTCCGGGTGCGCGAGTCGCTCCCGGCCGCCGCGCAGATCGTCGTCGCCGCCACCGCCGCCTACGCGTTCGCCCACTTCGTGCTCGGCCACCCCGTGCCGTTGCTCGCGGCCACCGTGACCGTGTCGAGTCTCGGGCTCGTGCGCGACGCGCGGCCGTGGCGGGTCGCCGAGACGGTCGCCGGCATGCTCGTCGGCATCCTGATCGCCGAGCTCGTGCTGCTGCTCGCCGGCGCCGGGTGGTGGCAGATCGCGGTCGCGATGGCCCTGACGCTCGTGGTCGCGCGCTTCCTCTCGCCGCAACCGGGGTTCGCCCTGGCCGCGGTCACGCAGTCGCTCATCGCCCTCGTGCTCGTCACCGGTGCACCGTTCCTGCGTCTCGTCGACGGCGCGGTCGGCGGGCTCGCCGCGCTCGTGGTCACCGCCCTCATTCCCCGCACCCTGCGACGCACCGAGCTGCGGGACGCCGACGAACTGTTCGACGCGCTCGATGCGGCGATGGCGAGCATCGTGCGGGCGCTGCGACGGGGCGACCGCGTCCGCGCGGAGCGCGCGCTCGAACGCGCGCGGTCGCTGCAGACCTACGTCGATGCGTGGAGCGGCTCGCTCGAGTCGGGGCGCGAGGTGGCGCGCATCTCGCCGTTCCTGCGGCGTCAGCGCAGCGAGCTGCAGCGGCACGAGCGCGTGCGCGCGGCCCTCGACCTCACCACCCGCAACCTCCGCGTCGTGGCGCGACGTGCGGCCTATCTGTGCGCCGACGGCGTGAGTCGCCCGGTTCCGGCCGACCTGCTCTCCGACCTCGCCCGCGGTGCGGCGCTCGTGCGCGAGAGCCTCGACGACATCTCGATCGAGCCGGTCGCGAGAGAGGCCGTCGCCGCCGTGGCGCGCCGCCTCGACCCGGCCGCGCTCCTCCCCGACGGCGGTGTGGGCGAGCTCAACCTCGTGTCCGCGCTGCGACCGCTCGCCGTCGACCTGATGGTGGCGGCGGGCATGCCGGCCGCCGAGGCGCAGTCGTTGCTGCCGCGCATCTGAGCTCAGCGCGGAGCCACCGCGTGCCAGGCGACGCCGACCTCGCCCAGCCGCCACCGCTCGCGGCGCAGCAGCGGCCACCCCGCCTCCTGCAGGGCGAGCATCGCGATGCGCCAGCGGTGCACGGGACCGAACGGGGCGACCACGGCGGCGCGGACCCACTCGCGCTCCAGAGCCGTGACGAAGGAGTGCACGCGCTCGCCCTCGACGTTGCGGTGGATGAGGGCCTTCGGCAGTCTCTCGGCCGCGACGGCGGGGGAGTCGAGCTCGGCCAGCCGCAGCGACACGGTGAGCGACCGGGGCACGGCATCCGCCCCCACCTCCACCCAGGTGGCGATGCGCCCGATCTCGTCACAGGTGCCCTCGACCAGGATGCCGTCGGGCTGCAGCCGCGCGCACATGCGGGCCCAGGCGTCGGCCACGTCGGCCTCGTCGTACTGGCGCAGCACGTTCAGGGCGCGGATCACCGCGGGGCGACGCCCACCCGGCAGCGGCACCTCGAACCCGCCGCGCGCGAACGACACTCCCTCGACGCCCACGGACTGCTCCCGCGCACGGGCGACGCGGTCGGGGTCGATCTCGAGGCCGAGCACCTCCGCGTCGGAGCGCTGACTGCGTAGCCGCGCGAGGAGCTCGAGCGGGGTGACAGCGCTCGCCCCGAAACCCAGATCGACTACGAGCGGATCGTCGGTGCGCCGCAGCACCGGATGCCGCGCGATCCAGCGATCGATGCGGCGCAGGCGGTTGACGCCCGTCGTGCCCCGGGTGGGGCGTCCGACGGGCGAGGGGGTCACTCCGACATGATGCCAGCCCGGGCTCGGGTGCGAGGCGCGCGCCTCGGTAGCATGGACCCATGCCTCACACGCTGATCCTGCTCCGCCACGGGCAGAGCGAATGGAACAAGACCAACCAGTTCACCGGCTGGGTCGACGTGCGACTCACCGATCAGGGCAAGGCGGAGGCGAAGCGCGGCGGCGAGCTGCTCGCCGAGTCCGGCATCCTGCCCGACGTGCTGCACACCTCGGTGCTGAGCCGCGCGATCCAGACCGCCAACCTCGCCCTCGACGCGGCCGACCGCCTGTGGATCCCCGTCAAGCGCTCGTGGCGCCTGAACGAGCGCCACTACGGCGCCCTGCAGGGCAAGGACAAGGCCCAGACCCTCGAGGAGTTCGGCAACGAGCAGTTCATGCTCTGGCGCCGCTCGTTCGACGTTCCGCCGCCGCCGCTGCCCGCCGACGACCAGTACAGCCAGGTCGGCGACCCCCGCTACGTCGGCATCGACGGCGAGGTGCCCGACACCGAGTCGCTGAAGATCGTCATCGACCGCATGCTGCCGTACTGGCACAGCGACATCGTTCCCGACCTGCAGGCCGGCAAGACCGTGCTCGTCACGGCCCACGGCAACTCGCTGCGCGGACTGGTCAAGCACCTCGAGGGCATCAGCGACGCCGACATCGCCGAGCTGAACATCCCCACCGGCATCCCGCTGGTGTACCGCCTCGACGACGAGATGAAGCCCCTCGGCCCGGGCGAGTACCTCGACCCCGAGGCCGCCGCCGCGGGAGCCGCCGCCGTGGCCGCGCAGGGCAACAAGCACTGAGACCGCAACGACGAAGGGGGCGGATGCCATGGCATCCGCCCCCTTCGTCGTTCGCGATCAGATGACCGGGCTGGGCTCCGCGACGTTGTCGTCGTCGGCGCCGGCCCAATCGCCGGTCGCCAGGTAGATGACCTTCTTCGCGACCGAGACCGCGTGGTCGGCGAAGCGCTCGTGGTAGCGGCTGGCGAGCGTCGCGTCGACGGTCGCCGTGGCCTCGCCCTTCCAGGAGTCGCCCAGCACCTTCTCGAAGACGTTCACGTGCAGCTCGTCGATGGCGTCGTCGTCGTCGCGGATCGCCTCGGCGAGGCGTAGGTCCTGCGTGCGCAGCAGCTCGGCGAGCTTGCGCGCCACCTCGACGTCCAGCTCGCCCATGCGGGTGAAGGTGCTCTTGAGGCCCTTGGGGATCGCCCGCTCGGGGAAGCGCGAGCGGGCGAGCTGGGCGATGTGCTCGGCCATGTCGCCCATGCGCTCGAGCGAGGCGCTGACGCGCAGCGCCGTGACGACGATGCGCAGGTCGCGGGCCACGGGCTGCTGGCGCGCGAGGATCTCGATGGCGAGCTCGTCGAGCTCGACGGCCTTCTCGTCGATGATCGCGTCGGCTTCGATGACCTCTTCGGCCAGGGAGACGTCACTGGTTCCGAACGCACGGGTGGCGCGGTCGATCGCGATGGTCACGAGGTCGGCGATCTCGACCAGGCGGCTCTGGACGTCCTCGAGGGACTGGTGGAATACTTCGCGCATCGCGGGTACCTTCCTCGTCGGCGGCACGGCACAGGGAGTCCCGCGGCCTTCGGGGATTCTTCCCAGCGAAGGTTAACGAGTGGTGCAGTGACAGTGAATAGTAGCCTCTGCCGTGCCGGTGGCGGGGGTGAACGGCCGGTGACGCCGAATCGACCCCTCTACGCTGAACGTATGGAACACACGCAGCTCGTGCTGCTCGCGCTCCTCGCCGGCCTCCTCGTCGGAGCAGCGATCGTCGGCCTCGTGGTCGGCGCCCTCCGCGCCCGCGACCGTTCGATGGCGCAGACCGCGGTCGACGTCCCCGAGGGCGTCGAGGCGATGCTCGACGCGATGGACGACCCCGCCTTCGTCTGCGACACGTCGTCGACGGTGCTGGCGCTGTCACCCGCGGCCGAGGTGTTCGGCGTGCACGCCGGCGAGGTCATCGCGGCCGAGGAGCTCAAGCGCGTGGCGCGCGTCGCCCGCGACACCGGATCCGGCATCAGCGAGAACCTGCGTCTGCGTCGCGGTGCGGCGCCGGCCGAGGCCCGACTCGTGGCCGTGCGCGCGACGCCGATCTCGGCCCGGCTGACGCTCCTCGTGCTGCGCGACATCACCGAGCGCGAGCGCGTCGAGGAGATGCGCCGCGACTTCGTCGCCAACACCAGTCACGAGCTGAAGACCCCCGTCGGCGCCGTGGGCCTGCTCGCCGAGGCGATCGAGTCGGCCGCCGACGACCCCGCCCAGGTGCGGCACTTCGCCTCGCGCATGCAGGCCGAGGTCACGCGGCTGGCGTCGCTCGTCAACCGCATCATGAGCCTCTCGCGCCTGCAGGCCTCGGACGAGCTGCGCGATGTGCGCGACGTCTCGATCGACGAGGTGGTCACCGCTGCCCTCGAGGCCTATACCGTGCAGGCCGACGCCGCCCAGGTCACCGTCGTGCGCGGCGGCACCAAGGGGCTGTGGGTGCGCGGCGAGCCGCAGATCCTCACCGAGGCGCTCGGCAATCTCGTCGCCAACGCCATCGCTTACTCGCCGCAGGGCTCGAAGGTCGGCGTGGGCGTGAAGCTCGACGACACCGTGGTCGAGATCGCCGTCACCGACCGCGGCATCGGCATCCCCGAGACCGACCAGCACCGTGTGTTCGAGCGCTTCTACCGGGCCGACCAGGCGCGCTCGCGTCGCACGGGCGGCACCGGCCTCGGCCTCTCGATCGTCAAGCACGCCGTGCAGCGCCACGGCGGCGAGGTGCGGCTGTGGTCGCGCCCCGAGCGGGGATCGACCTTCACCATCCGACTGCCGATGACCGAGGCACCCGACCTCGACACCGTTCGTCCGAAGCCCCGTCGCAAGTCCCGCAAGACCTCGACGACACCCGTACCCGCGAAGGGAGACACCGCATGACCCGCGTTCTGATCGTCGAGGACGAGCCCGATCTCGCCGACCCGCTCGCCTACCTGCTGCGCCGCGAAGGCTACGAGGTGGAGATCGCCGAAGACGGCGCGCTCGCCCTCGCCGCCTTCCGCGAGCGCGGAGCCGACATCATCCTGCTCGACCTGATGCTGCCGGGAATGCCCGGGACCGAGGTCTGCCGTCAACTGCGGCTGACCTCGCAGGTGCCGATCATCATGCTGACCGCCAAGGACTCCGAGGTGGACATCGTCGTCGGTCTCGAGCTCGGCGCCGACGACTACGTCACCAAGCCCTACTCGACTCGCGAGCTGCTGGCCCGCATGCGCGCGGTGCTGCGGCGACGCACACCCGACGACGCCGGCCTCGACGACCGCGTCCTCTCGGGCGGTCGCGTGGTGCTCGACATCGACCGGCACACGGTGGCCGTCGACGGAGGCGAGATCAGCATCCCCCTCAAGGAGTTCGAGCTCCTCGAGGTGCTCATGCGCAACGCCGGTCGCGTGCTCACCCGCGGTCAGCTCATCGACCGGGTGTGGGGGACCGATTACTTCGGCGACACCAAGACCCTCGACGTGCACATCAAGCGCATCCGCTCGCGCATCGAGCGCAACCCGAGCGAGCCGGTCATGCTCGTGACGGTGCGCGGCCTGGGCTACCGCTTCGAGGCCTGAGCCCGGGCCCCGCTCAGCGGGAACGACGAAGGCGCCGACGGATCACCGTCGGCGCCTTCGCGTGCGTTCAGGAGGCGGGCGTCGCGCTGGGCGTCGGCGTCACCGTCGGCAGGCCGCCGACCGGGGTCAGCGAGCCCGAGGGCTGCGGGGTCGGCGCGAGCGTCGACAGATATTCGAGGGCCCCGTCGAGCACGGGCACCTGGATGAGGGCGCCCTGGCCGTCGCCGGACTGGAAGTACACGGGCACCGTGGTGCCGGGGGCGGCGTCGATGCCGTCGAGACGCAGGGGCTCGACGTCGTCGGACATGTCGCCGAGGCTCAGCGTGCGGTTGGCCGGCACGTTCACCGACGAACGCACGGCCGAGGAGCCCTCGCCGACCTCGACGCGCAGCGTGAGCGGGTCGGAGGTCGAGTTGACGACGGCGGCGACGAGGTTGCCGGTCGTGCCCTCTTCGTCGACGACGATGAGCGCGTTACGCACGTCGAGGGGGCCGGAGTCTGCGGGGACGTTCACGCCGTCGGACGCCGAGTACGGGATGGTGGTCGCCTGGGGGGCGATGAGGTTGCACCCGGTCGTGCCCACCAGGACAGCGGCACCCAGGGCGACGGACGCGATCAGGCGCGTTTTCACGGATCCTCCAAGATCGACGGACGGCATCCTGATCATCCTACGGGGTCCGCGCTGCGCGGCCGTTCCCGCGCGCACGTCCACGGTCGCTCCGCGTGCGGGTGGGGGAGGGGCCCCGGGTGGGCGGAACCTTAGCGCATGCGGGCCTGTGGTATCCTGGATGTTGCCGAAAGGACATAACTCCATGCTTTTTGAGGTTGGCGAGACCGTCGTTTACCCGCACCATGGCGCGGCCACGATCATCGAGGTCAAGGAACGCGTTATCAAGGGCGAGACGAAGAAATACCTGAAGCTCAACGTCACCCAGGGAGACCTCGTCATCGAGGTCCCTGCTGACAACGTCGACCTGGTCGGCGTTCGCGACGTGATCGGCAAAGAGGGTCTCGACCGCGTGTTCGAGGTGCTGCGTGCGCCCTTCACCGAGGAGCCGACCAACTGGTCGCGTCGCTACAAGGCGAACCTCGAGAAGCTCGCGTCGGGCGATGTGATCAAGGTCAGCGAGGTCGTGCGCGACCTGTGGCGCCGCGATCAGGACCGCGGCCTGTCGGCCGGCGAGAAGCGCATGCTGGCCAAGGCGCGTCAGATCCTCGTCTCCGAGCTGGCTCTGGCCGAGAAGACCGACGAAGACCGCGCGAGCGTCGTGCTCGACGAGGTCCTCGCGTCCTGACGCTCCGGCGCCGGGACCCCCGCGCTGACGCCCCGTCCCCGTCGTCGAGAACCGATGACGCGGGCCGGGGCTTTCGGCGTTCCCCGGGGTGCGTCGGCTCGCGCTAGCGTGATCGGGTGACTCTCACCCCCGTCCCCCACCTCGCGGTCATCGTCGTCGCGGCCGGCTCCGGCACCCGCCTGCGCGGGGGAGCACCCAAGGCGTTCGTCGGCCTCGACGCCCGGTCGATCCTGCACCACGCGTTGCGGGGCGTGTTCTGCGCCCCGGCCGCGCAGGTCGTGGTGGTCGTGCCCGAGGGCTACGAGGGCGACGCGACGACCGACGCGCTCGACGCCGCGGGCGACCGGGGCGAGCTCGTGACGGTCGTCACGGGCGGAGCGACCCGGCAGCAGTCCGTCGCCGCGGGGCTCACGGCCCTGTGGGGCGATGTCGACACCGTTCTCGTGCACGACGCCGCCCGGGCGCTGACCCCGGCCGCGGTGTTCGAGCGCGTCGTGGCGGCGCTCGACGACGGCGCGGTCGCCGTGATCCCCGTTCTCCCCGTCGTCGACACGATCAAGCGCGTCGACGGAGCGGGCCGGGTCGTCGCCGCGGTGGATCGGTCGGAGCTCGCCGCGGCCCAGACGCCGCAGGGCTTCCGTCGATCCGTGCTCGAGGCGGCCGCGGCATCCGCCGACGCGGACCACACCGACGACGCCGCTCTCGTCGCCGCAGCCGGGCACCCCGTCGTCACGGTCGAGGGCGATGCCCGCGCCTTCAAGGTCACGACCGCTCCCGACCTCGAGCGTGCCCGTTCGCTCGTCACGGCCGCCCCCGAGGTCGAGGCCGCGCCGACGCCGGCGACCGGCATCCCGCGCGTGGGCCTGGGCACCGACGTCCACGGTTTCGGCGGCGAGGGCACCCTCTGGCTCGCGGGTCTCGAATGGCCCGGGGAGCAGGCGCTCTCGGGCCACTCCGACGGCGACGCGGTCGCGCACGCGATCGTCGACGCCCTGCTCGCCGCGGCGGGGCTCGGCGACATCGGCACGCACTTCGGCACCGATCGGCCGGAGTTCGCCGGCGCGCACGCCACCGCCTTCCTCACGCACACGGTCGGCCTGCTGGCGGCGGCCGGGTGGCGGGTGGGCAACGTCGCGGTGCAGGTGCAGGCCAATCGCCCGCGCTTCGCCGCGCGTCGCGTCGAGGCCGAGCAGGCCCTCTCCCGCGCCCTCGGCGGCGCCCCCGTCTCGGTGAGTGCGACCACCACGGACGGACTCGGCTTCACGGGACGGACCGAGGGGGTCGCGGCCTTCGCGACCGCGCTCGTCGTGCCGGCCTAGAGCTCGCGCGTCATGAAGGTCGACAGCGGGTCGGGTGCGTACGACGCGAACGCCGGGCACTCCACGAAACCCTCGCTCGCGTAGAGCCGCCGGGCCGCGACGAAGTCGGCCGTGCTGCCGGTCTCGAGCCAGAGGCTCCGGATGCCGCGTTCTCGCGCATCGGCCATGATGCGACGCAGGATCGCGCGGCCCACACCGCGACCCAGGTGCGCCTCGACGACACGCATCGACTTGAGCTCCGCCCGCTGGTCGCCGAGGTCTTTGCAGGCGCCGATGCCGGCGATCTCGCCGTCGATCCAGGCCGACCACATGGTGACGCCGTCGGAGGCGAGGCGGTCGACGTCGAGGGCGTGGACGCTCTCGGCCGGGGTGTTCTCGTGCATTCCGGCGAGGTGGGCGGCGACGAGGGCGCGCGTGGGTTCTCCGGACAGGTCGTCGGGGCGGATGGTGAGGTTCACGTCGGCACCCTAACCGCTGCGTGTTTCACGCACGGGTCGCCGCGAGGGGCGGCCGGTAGGCTGGCCCGGTGACCGTTCGGCTGTATGACACGAAAGCGCAGGAGCTGCGCGACTTCGTTCCCCTCGACCCCTCGAACGTCACGGTCTACGTCTGCGGGCCCACCGTGCAGTCCGGTCCCCATATCGGTCACGTGCGCGCCGCCCTCGCCTTCGATCTGCTGCGCCGATGGCTCGCCCACCGCTACGGCCGAGTCACGTTCGTGCGCAACGTCACCGACATCGACGACAAGGTGCTCGCCAACGCGAGCGACGACGAGCCCTGGTGGGCGTTGGCCTATCGCATGGAGCTCGAGTTCTCTCGGGCGTATGCCGCCGTCGGCATCCTGCCCCCGACCTACGAGCCGCGCGCGACCGCATCGGTCACGCAGATGCAGGAACTGATCGCCGAGCTCATCGAGCGCGGTCACGCCTACGCCGCCGCCGGCGACGTGTACTTCGACGTGCGCTCGTGGCCGGCCTACGGCGAGCTGACCCGCCAGAGCCTCGACGCGATGGAGTCGGCGACCGACGCCGATCCCCGGGGCAAGCGCGATCCGCGCGACTTCGCGCTGTGGAAGGGCTCCAAGGCCGACGAGCCCGCCTCGGCCACCTGGGCATCGCCGTGGGGCGCCGGACGACCCGGCTGGCACATCGAGTGCTCGGCGATGTCGCGCCGATACCTGGGTCCGGAGTTCGACATCCACGGCGGCGGTCTCGACCTGCGCTTCCCGCACCACGAGAACGAGATCGCCCAGTCGACTGCCGCGGGTGACGCCTTCGCCCGCTACTGGGTGCACAACGGCCTCGTCACCGTCGACGGACAGAAGATGTCGAAGTCGCTCGGCAACTTCACGCTCGCCGCCGACGTGCTCGACGCCCACGACCCGCTCGTGGTGCGCTACGCCCTCGCCGCGGCGCACTACCGCTCCAACCTCGACCTGAGCGAGGCGTCGTGGGCCGAGGCCGAGTCGGCCCTCGGTCGCATCCGCAGTTTCCTCGAGCGCGCCGAGCGCGTCGCTCGCCCGGGCTGGTCGGAGGCGAAGGAAGGCCTTCCGACGGAGTTCGTCGAGGCGATGGACGACGACCTCTCGGTGCCCCGGGCGCTGGCCGCGATCCACACCAGCATCCGGTCGGGAAATGCGCTGCTCGACGCGGGCAAGTACGATGAAGCGAAGCAGGACGTCTCGGACGTCCAGCAGATGACGCTCCTCCTGGGGATCAATCCGCATTCTCCCCAGTGGAGCAGCGTCGGCGGAGGAGCCGAAACCGCCGCTCTGGACACCCTGGTCCAGACGATGATCACGCAGCGCGCACACGCGCGTGCGGACAAGGATTGGGCGGCCGCGGATCGCATCAGAGACGCGATCGCCGCCGCAGGAATCACGCTGGAAGACACTCCAGCCGGAACACATTGGAGTATCGATGGCTAAGCCTGGACGCCCGGGAGCACGCAACCCCGGCAAGAAGAAGGGGCCGCTCAAGGGCACCGGCGGGCACTCCCGCAAGGCGCTCGAGGGTCGCGGTCCCACCCCCAAGGCCGAGGACCGCGCCTGGCACCCCGCCGGCAAGCGCAAGGCCGCCGAAGAGCGCTATGCCGCCGCCGGCGGTAAGGGCCGCCCCGGTGTGCGTGCGGTCGGCAACCCCAACCGCAAGAGCCCCAAGGCCGCCGACGACACCGAGACGGTCACCGGCCGCAACTCCGTGCTCGAGGCGCTGCGCGCGAAGATCCCCGCCACGGCGATGTACATCGCCCAGCGCGTCGAGATGGACGACCGCGTCAAGGAGATGCTGTCGATCGCGACCAACCGCGGCATCCCGGTGCTCGAGGTCACGCGCCCCGAGCTCGACCGCATGGCCGGCTTCGATGGCGTGCACCAGGGCGTCGCGCTCAAGGTGCCGCCCTACTCTTACGCCCACCCGCAGGACCTGCTCGAGCAGATCATCGACCGCGGCGAGGTGCCGCTGCTGGTGGCCCTCGACGGCGTCACCGACCCCCGCAACCTCGGCGCGATCATCCGCTCGACGGGCGCGTTCGGCGGTCAGGGCCTGATCATTCCGCAGCGCCGCTCGGCGAGCGTCAACTCCGCCGCCTGGAAGACCAGCGCCGGAGCGGCCGCCCGCATCCCCGTCGCGCTCGCGGCGAACCTGACGGCGACGCTCAAAGAGTTCAAGAAGCAGGGTGTGTTCGTGCTCGGCCTCGACGGCGACGGCGACGTGTCGCTTCCCGCCCTCGAGCTCGCCGACCGCCCCGTGCTGATCGTCGTGGGCTCCGAGGGCAAGGGCCTGTCGCGCCTGGTCACCGAGACCTGCGACCAGGTCGTGTCGATCCCCATCTCGACGGCGACCGAGTCGCTCAACGCCGGGATCGCGGCATCCGTCGCCCTGTACCAGGTGTCGACGATGCGCGCGGCGCGCTGACGGCTCAGGCCGGACGCATCCGGTCGAGCGTGGCGAGGGAGGGCTCGAACTCGCCGCGCTCGATCGCGTGCCCGACCGCGACGATCGCGTCGTTGACGGGAGTCGGGATGCCGAGTCGCCGGCCCGCCGCGACCACGGCGCCGTTGATGTCGTCGACTTCGCTGCGACGACCCTTGCCCCAGTCCTGCAGGACCGTGGTGGTGGCCCCGGGCACGGTGAAGCGCGAGTAGAGCACGTCGAGCATCGTGTCGACGACGTCGTCGGATTCGGCGATGGACGCCTCGGTCAGCCCGAAGATCGGGAGCACTCGGTGCTCACCCGCGACGCGCAGCGCCTCGCGGCCGGCGTCGAGCATGAGCTCGCGCATGCCCGGGACCCGGATCGCGTCGACCATGGGCAGGCCGAGCGCCGCCGTCGGGACGAGGACCGAGGCGTTGCTGACGAGCTTCATCCACTTCGCCGATCCGATGTCGTCCACCCGGGCGACCTCGCCCGCGTGCGAGAGCACGTCGGCGACGTCGGGCCCCCGTGGGGCCGTGGCGTCCACGGCGAACCACGAGCGTTCCGGGTCGACGTGACGATGCACGATCCCCGGCTCAGTCATGGTCGAGGAGATCTCGATGACCGTCCCGACGCAGCGATCGGGGCCGACCACGTCGGCCACCGTCTGCGTCGTCATGCCGTTCTGCACCGCCGCGATGGCCCCGTCGTCCGCGAGGTACGGCTCGATGAGGGCCGAGGCCCATCGCGCGTCGTAGGCCTTCGTCACCAGCAGCACGAGGTCGAACCGCTCCCGCAGGGTCGCCACCTCGCACAGGTGCAGCACCCGCGGGTGCACGTGGCGCGTGCCCGAGGGTGTGTGCACGCGCAGCCCCTCCGCCCGCATGGCTTCGACGTGCGCGGGCCACTGCTCGATGAAGACCGGGTCGAGACCCGCGTCGATGAGGTCGGCGCCGATCGACGCTCCATTGGCGCCGGTGCCCAGCACGGCGATGGACGATATGGACATCGTGCTCCTTCGTTGGAGTGAGAGCGAACGCATGGGGTGTGTGCCGCGACTTAATCCAACAATGCTGAACGAAAAGCGGACTCTTGCCGGATCCTACGAGAGAGTGTAAACCAGGAACGAACATTCTCGATGGGGAGAAGCCATGACCGAAACCGCACCCGCGGCCGAGCAGTTCTCGGCCGACCGCCCGTTCGTCTTCCGAGGCGCCACCGTCATCACGATGGATGAGCAGGGCGTTCTCGACGACGCCGACGTCCTCGTGATCGGTCGCGACATCGCCGCCGTGGGGCACCGACTCGAGGTGCCCGAGGGCACCCTCGAGATCGACGCCTCCGGGGGCATCGTGACGCCGGGCTTCGTCGACACGCACCGGCACATGTGGCAGTCGGCGTTGCGCGGCTTCGGCGGCGACTGGGCGCTGAGCCAGTACTTCGTCTTCTACTACTTGAACTGGGGCGAGGTGTTCCGCCCCGAGGACGTCTACGCCGGCAACCTCCTCAGTGCCCTCGAGTCCGTCGACACGGGCGTGACGACGACCCTGGACTGGTCGCACGGTCTGCGCACCCCCGAGTACGGCGAAGCCGCCCTCCAGGCACTGCGCGAGATCCCGGGGCGCTTCGTGCTCGGCTACGGCAACTACCTCGGCGCCCCATGGGAATGGGCGAACGCCCCCGAGTTCCGCGACTTCGTCTCGCGGAACTTCTCGAGCCCGAACGACATGATGGGCCTGCAGCTCGCCTTCGACGTGCCCGGCGCCTCCGACTTCCCCGAGCGCGGCGCCTTCGAGGCCGCACGCGACCTGGGTCTTCGCGTCACCACGCACGCCGGTGTGTGGGGAGCGACCACCGACACCGCCATCACGCAGATGTACGACGCCGGATTCATGACCCCCGAGGTCTGCTACGTGCACTCGGCGTCGCTGAACGAGCAGAGCTACCAGAAGATCGCGGCCACCGGCGGCACGGTGTCGGTGGCCACCGAGTCGGAGCAGAGCGCCGGGCAGGGATACCCCTCGACCTGGGCGATTCGCAAGCACGGGATTCCGGCCTCGCTGTCGATGGACACGAGCGTGTGGTGGAGCGCCGACTTCTTCTCCGCGATGCGCGCCACCCTCAGCGCCGACCGATCGCGCGACCACCTCGAGGCCCACGCGCGCGGTGAGACGATCGTCGCGAACCGCCTCCGGGCGGAGGACGTGCTGCGGATGGCGACCATGGGCGGCGCCCTCTCGCTCGGGATGGAGGACCGCATCGGCTCCCTCACCCCGGGCAAGCGCGCCGACATCGTGCTCATCAAGAACGACGAGTCGCCCGCGATGACGCCGATCCTGCACCCCTACGCCCACGTGGTGTACCAGGCCGGCACGGCCGACGTGCACACCGTCGTCGTCGACGGACGCGTGGTGAAGTACCAGGGCGTGCGCATCGGGCTTCCGCTCGCGCCCGTGCGCGACAAGGTCGCCGCCTCGGTCGAGTACGTGCGCTCGAAGCTCGGCGAGAAGGCGTGGGCCGAGGGCATGCACCCCGAGATCCCCGTCGACGAGGCGATCGAGAACCCCTACCGCTACACCGACGGCGACGCGCACGTCGTCGCCCGTGCCCAGGACTGAGAGGACCGCATGATCCTGCACGCCGCGCTGTTCACCTGGAAGGCCGACGTCGGCGACGAGGAGGTGGAGGCGCTGACGGCCGCGCTCGAGGACATGGCATCCGCTCTGCCGATGCTGCACGCCTATCGCTGCGGGCCCAATCTGCGCCTGCGTCCGAGCCCCAGCGACTACGGCGTGGTCGCCCTCGTGGACGACGACGCGGCGCTGACGGCCTACCTCGACTCGCCGCAGCACGCGGCGGTCTACGACGCGCACCTCGCGCGCATGATCGAGACGCGCCAGGCCGTGCAGATCGTCGTGCCCGACGGAACCGCGCTGTGACGCGCATGCGCGCCGCGGTGCTCCACGCCGCGGGAGACCTGCGCATCGAGGAGAGGGAGATCCCGACGCCGGGACCGGGCGAGGCGCTCGTGCGCGTCACCGGGTGCGGGGTGTGCGGGTCGGATGCCACCGAGTACACCCGCGGCCCGGTGCTGACCGAGCTGCCGGTCGTGCTCGGACACGAGTTCACCGGGACGATCGAGGCGGTCGGCGACGGCGTCGATCTCGCCGTCGGAGCGCAGGTGGTGTGCGGAGCGGGGATCTCGTGCGGGCGCTGCAAGCCGTGCCGTGCAGGACGCACGAACCTGTGTCGCCGGTACCGCACCGCGGGACTCCAGGTCGACGGGGGACTGGCCGAGTTCGTGGCGGTGACCGCGGCGACCCTGCTCGATGTCACCGCGAGCGCCCTCACCGCCGACACCCTCGCCCTGGCGCAGCCGATGGCCATCGCCGTGCACGCGGTCGCCCGCAGTGGACTGACGGCGGGACAGGATGCCGTGGTCTTGGGCATCGGCGGCATCGGGGCCTTCCTCACCCACGCGGCGGCGGCCGTGGGGGCGCGCGTGCTGGCGGTCGACCGCTCCGCGGAGAGGTTGGATCTGGCGCGCGCGCTCGGAGCCGAGTCGACGCTGCTCGCCGGAGAGCGCTCGCTCGCCGAGGCTCTCGCGGACGCCGGTCGTGAGGCCGACGTGCTGTTCGAGGTGAGCGGCTCGCGGGCCGGCTGGGACGAGGTGGTCGCCGCGGCGCTTCCCGGGGCGGTGCTCGTGCCCGTCGGCATCCAGCGCGACGAGATCCCCGTGCCGCTGGGCGCGTGGACCCTGCGCGAGTACACGATCGTGGGCACCGTCGCGCACGCGATGGCCGCCGACCTCCCGCGTGCCGTCGAGTTGCTTTCCGCGCGCGCGGACTGGAGCGACCTCGCCTCCGAGGTCCTTCCGCTCGACGAGGTCGCCGAAGGGGCGCTCGTGCCGTTGACCGACGGGGGCGCGCGTCAGATCAAGACGGTGATCGACCCCGCAGCAACGCAGCGTCGACCCGCGCGCCACGGATCGGCGCGCTGAGCGCGCTCAGCGATCGAGGTCGTCCATCGCGCGCAGCACGTCGACGGCCGAGCCGATCGTGTCGCGCGGGGCGCCGAGGTTCTGCCCCGCCGAGGGCATGGCCTGATTGTGCTCGCGGCGGCCGACGACGAACCAGATCCCGCGGGCGATCGCGTCGCTGCTGTTGACGTAGAGATGCGGTCGCACGGAGTCGAAGTGCAGGCTGTCTCCGGCGTGCAGCGTGAAGGTGTCGAACTCGAGGCGGAGCGTGAGCTCGCCCTCGAGGAGATAGGCGTACTCCATGCCCGCGTGGCGCATCATCTTGCCCTCGACCGAGCTGGACGCCCCGGGCTCATAGGTGACGAGGAGGGCGTCAGCGGGTCCGGCTCCGGCGGCGAGGCGCTCCCAGCGCACGCCGTTCTCCATGTCGAGCACGGCGTTGTCGGCCGCGTGCTGCACCGTGGGGTCGCCCGCCACGGGCTCGGGGGCGGGGGCTGCCGCGCCCACGTGCGAGGTGGGCGAGACGCCGAGCAGCTCGTCGATGGAGATGCCGAGGTGGGTGACCATCGCGTACAGGGTCGAGACGGAGGGCTGGGTCTTGCCCGTCTCGACCTGCGAGATCAAGCTCGCCGAAACCCCGAGCGCGGTGGCCACGCTGCGCAGGCTGAAGCCCTTCTGCAGCCGTGCGTCGCGCAGTCTGCTGCCGATGTCGTCGGTCATCTCGGCGCCTCCTCGTCCGAGGGCGGCGATCCCCGTCACGGAGCCCCCGCCTCTCGGGGGTCCACGCTACCCGCCGCCGTGCGCCGGTTCTGTGCGCCGCGCCTGAACACCCGCGGCCTCAGCCCCGCCGAGGCACGTCGAGGAGGATCTCGAGGTTCGCCGTCGACCGCGGCATCCGCCCCGCCTCGATCTCGCGCGCGAGGTGGACGGTGTGGGCGTTGTAGGGGGCGTCCTGCCCCGCGGCTTCGAGCACCGAGACGATCAGACCGTTCACCTCGGCGTACTCGCCGTGCCGGTCCTTCATCCAGTCCTGCAGCACCGTCGTCTTGGTGTCGGGCAGCGAGAAGCTGTCGAGCACCGCCCCGAGCAGGTCGGAGGCGTAGCGGTCGGGATCGGTCACGGCGTCGTCGGTGAGGCCGAAGATCGGAACGAGACGGCTGCCGTCGGCGAGAGCCGCGCGGGCCGCCTCCTTTCCGCACTCGATCATGAAGTCGTGCACGCCCGGGAGCGCCACGGCCGACGCGAGGGGGAGGTCGAGGATGGCGGAGGGTACGAGCTCTCCGGCGTTGGCGACCAGCTTCATCCACTTCGAGGAGCGGATGTCGTCGGAGACGTCGACCCGACCGGTGTGCGAGAGCACGGCTTGGATCTCGGGTTCGCGGCCCCGGGCGGAGTCGTCGTACGCGCCGACGGCGAACCAGGAGCCGGCGACGGGCGTCTGGCGGTTGACGATGCCGGGCTCGAACATGTTCGAGGCGACCTCGATGACCGCGCCCATCGTGCGGTGCGGCCCCACCGCGGCCGCGATCGCGTCCTGCGTCATGCCGTTCTGCAGCCCCACCACGAGACCGTCGTCGGCGACGTGGGGGGCGATGAGCTCGGCGATCCACCGGGTGTCGTAGGCCTTGACCACGATGAACACGATGTCGAACGGCTCGCGCAGGGTCGCCACCTCGCACAGGTGCAGCGGGTGCACCGGTGTCACGTGCGTCTCGTCGGGCAGTCGCACCTCGATGCCGCGCTCGCGCATGGCCTCGACGTGGGCGGGCCACTGTTCGATGTAGGTGACGTCGAGTCCGGCGCGCAGCAGGTCGGCGCCGATGCTGGCGCCCTGCGCTCCGGTTCCGAGCACGGCGATCCGGGGGTTCGCTCTGGTCATGGGTCCTCCTCGACTCCGACAAGCGTTTGCTGTGACTTTACAAATCTGCGTGTGACTGTACAGTCGCGTGTAGTTCAGCACAACGTCGGGTCGAGGAAGACCCCACGGATCGCGAAGGAGCGAGCATGCGCACTCTCATCCGCAACGTGGCGGCGGCCACCGTCGATGATCGGCTCGGGGACATCCCGCGCACGGACATCCTCATCGAGGACGGGGTGATCCGCGAGATCCGCCCCGACATCTCCGTCGCCGACGCCGAGGTGATCGACGGCCGCGACAAGATCGCCATCCCGGGCATGGTCGACACGCACCGGCACACGTGGCAGACGGCGTTGCGCGGCATCCTCGCCGACGGCAACATTCCCGACTACCTGCGCGGGATCCGCCTGCACATGGCGCCGCTGTACCGCGCCGACGACATGTACGCCGGCAACTACGTCGGCGCCCTGGACGCCCTCAACTCCGGTATCACCACGATCGTCGACTACTGCCACAACATCCTCGACCCCGACGGTGCGCACGCCGCGGTCACGGGACTGCGGGATGCCGGCATCCGGGCCCTCTACGCCCACGGGCTCACCCCGATCACCACCAACACCTGGAGCCAGTCGCGCGGCGGCTCGGCGGCCGGGTCGGATCCCGCCGCCCTCGCCACCCGTGCGCGGCTGGCGACCGAGATCCGCGAGCGCTACTTCTCCACCGACGACCAGCTCCTGCGCTTCGGGATCGCCCCTCAGGAGCTCGCGATCGCGCCCGTCGCCGACGTCGCGGCGGAGTTCCGCCTCGCGCGGGAGCTCGGGGCGCGCATCACCTTCCACGCCAATCAGGTCATGGTGCGCCAGCTCTTCCAGGACGTCGAGGTGCTGCACGCGCACGGGCTCCTCGCCGAGGATCTGCTGCTCGTGCACTGCACCTTCAACACCCCGCGCGAGTGGGAGCTGCTGCAGGGGAGCGGGGTGACGGTGTCGGTGTGCGCCGAGACCGAGATGCAGATGGGCATGGGATACCCCGCGATCGCGGAGACCACCGCCCACACGCCCGGGCCGAGTCTGGGCATCGACTGCGTCTCGGGCAACGGCGGCGACATGCTCTCGCACGCGCGGCTGGTGCTGCAGGCCTCGCGGTACCGCGCCGACGAGCCCGAGTACGCCGCCATGCGCGCGCCCCAGCGCATGGCGTGGACGACGCGCGACGCCCTGCGGTGGGCCACCCTGAACGGGGCGCGGGCGGCGGGCGTCGACCACCTCGTCGGCTCGCTCACGCCCGGCAAGAGGGCCGACATCGTGCTGGTGGACATGTCGGGCATCAGCCAGGTGGGGTGGAACCGGGAGGATCCGACCGGGGCGGTGGTCTCGCAGGGCAACGCCGGCTGCATCGACACGGTGTTCGTCGACGGGAAGGTGGTCAAGCGCGGGGGAGCGCTCGCCCACGTCGACGTGCGCGCGGCGACCGACGCGCTCGAGCGCTCCCACGAGCACCTCTACGCGCAGATGGGCGGGGCGCGGTCGTTCATCCCGCAGCCTCCGATCGACATCCCGCTGTACCGGGAACGCGCCTGAGGTGCAGTTCGACTGCACGTTGTGCAGCAGAGTGGTAACAAATACTTGACATGTTCAGTCAGGCTTTTTAGCATCCAATCACGAAACACCACCGGCGCGACGACGCTCCGGTTCGACGAGGGAGTCACCATTCCATGAGCACGCGCACGCTGCTGCGGGGAGGGACCGTGATCACCGCGGTCCGACCCGGCGAGGTCCTCACCGACACCGACATCCTGATCGGCGCCGACGGCACCATCGAGGCCATCGGTCGGGGGCTGGATGCCGCCGACGCCGAAGTGATCGACGTGCGAGGCCGCATCGTCCACCCCGGCTTCGTCGACACCCACCGCCACACGTGGCAGTCGGTCGTCCGCAACCTCGCGTCGGACTGGTCGCTGACCGAGTACCTCGCCGGACTGCACACGGGCCTCAGCAAGCACTTCCGCCCCGAGGACACCTACACCGGGAACTACCTCGGAGCCCTCGAGGCCCTCGACGCGGGGATCACCACCCTCGTCGACTGGTCGCACAACCTCGCCACCCCCGCGCACGCCGACGCCGCCGTCGCCGCGCTCAAGGACACCGGCATGCGCGCCGTCTTCGCCCACGGCGGCGGAGCCGACCAGTGGGGGAGCCTCCCCTCGGCCAACGTGCACCCCGACGACGCGCGTCGTGTCCGCGACGAGCACTTCTCCTCCGACGACGGCCTGGTCACGATGGCGCTCGCCCTGCGCGGACCGCAGTTCGTCACCCCCGAGGTCAACGTCGCCGACTTCCGCCTGGCCGCCGACCTCGACCTGCGCGTCACCATGCACGCGGGAGACGGGTACTGGGGCAAGTCCGGCCCGATCCGCAAGCTCGACGCCGACGGGCTGCTGTCGGACCGGATCACCTACGTGCACTGCTGCACGCTGGCCGACGACGAGTTGCGCCTCATCGCCGACAGCGGCGGGACCGCCTCGGTCGCCCCCGACGTCGAGATGCAGATGGGACACGGCTTCCCCGCCACCGGCCGCCTGCTGCGCGCCGGCATCCGTCCCACCTTCTCGATCGACGTCTGCAGCTCGAACGGCGGTGACATGTTCGCCACGATGCGCACCGCGATCGGCATGCAGCGCGCCCTCGACAACGCCCCCTCGGTCGACACCGGAGAAGTGCTGGAGCGCATCAGCCTCACGTGCGCCGAGGTGGTGCAGTTCGCCACGATCGACGGCGCCCACGCCGCGGGCCTGGCCGACAAGACCGGCTCGATCGCGGTGGGCAAGGCCGCCGACATCGTGGTGCTCGACGACCGCTCGCTCGCCCTCACCCCGCTGAACAACCCCATCGGCAGCCTCGTGTACTCCGCTCACCCGGGCCTCGTGCGCGACGTGTTCGTGCAGGGGCGCCGGGTGAAGAAGGACGGCGAGCTGGTCGGCGTCGACATCGCGAAGCTGAAGGCGGATGCCGAGGCCTCGCGGGAATTCCTGCTCGGCGAGATGCCCGAGGCACGCCTGGACGGCACCTGGCACCCCGCTCTGGTGACGGCATGACCGACCTCGCGGCACCCCCGCGCACCGCGCCCAAGGACCACGGTCCCGCCGCGCGGATGGTGCTGGCCTGGCCCGGCACCCGCGCGTTCATCGCGGTCGCGGCACTGTTCGTGATCAGCCCGCTGATCGCCCCGGGGAGCGTCGGACCGACGGCGATCGTGTCGATGCTGCCGTTCGCCGCCCTCATCGCGATCGTCGCGATCGGCCAGACCCTTGTGATCCAGCAGGGCGGGCTCGACCTCTCGATCCCGGGGGCCGTGACCCTCGGCGCCCTCATCGTGGCCCGCTTCGGCGGGGACGACGCCCTGGGGCTGCCCGCCGCGATCGTCACGGCCGTTGTGGCCGTCGCCGCGTTCGGCCTGGCCAGCGGTCTCGTCATCACCCTGTTCGGTCTTCCTCCGCTGGTGGTGACCATCGCGGTCAACGCGCTCATGATCGGCACGGTGCAGGCGGTCTCGGGCGGCTTCGCGACGCAGAGCCCCGACGCCCTCAACCAGTTCGCGCTGAGCCGCTGGGGCGGCATCCCCGTCCTGGTGTTCTTCGCCCTCGCCCTGACCCTCGTCATCCATGTCGTGCTGAAGTTGACCCGGCTCGGGCGCCGCTTCGAGCTGGTCGGCGAGAACCCGCGCAGCGCCGCAAACCTCGGCATCGGCACCCGCGGGTACACGATCGTCGCCTACGTCCTGTCGGCCGCGCTCGCCGCGGCGGGCGGCATCCTCCTCGCGGGACTGCTGCGCACACCCACCCTGACCGCCGGCGACGACTACCTCCTGCCGTCGATCGCCGCGGTGGTCCTGGGCGGCACCGCCCTCACCGGCGGACGCGGCAGCGTCGTGGGCACGGCGCTCGGCGCCCTCTTCCTCGCCCAGCTCACGCAGCTGGTCCAGACGTTCACGCAGGCCACCGCCGTGCAGAACATCGTGCAGGCGCTCATCATCGGCGTCGGCATCGTCGCCCAGTTGCAGCTGGGCGGCACCACCTCCCGCATCCGGAACCTCATGCGACGTCGGCCCATGGTCTGACATCCCGATCGCCCTCGCCCGCGAGCCCTCTGCGGCCGGCGGCGCGGTCCGTCGCGCCCTCACCCGTTCTTCCACCCGATCACCACTCGAAGAGGAGTACCCCATGATCACCACAGCACCCGCGCGGCGAGCAGGTCTCGCCGCCATCGCCCTCGGCGCCCTCGTGCTCGCCGGTTGTTCGTCGACCAACAGCGCCGGCGGCGGAACCGGCGGCGAAGGATCGAGCAACCTGACCGGCGACATCGCCGCCGGCAGCACCGGCACGATGTCGCAGTTCACCGACATCTCGGGCATCTGCCCCTCCGACGAGAGCGAGAAGGTCTCGGTCGGCGTCGTGGACGGATACGGCACCAACACCTGGTCGAAGACCGTGCTCGCCGAGATCGAGAGCGAGGCGGCCAAGTGCGCCGCCATCTCGGGCGTCGAGTTCATCGCCGGTCGCGGCGACCTCGAGGCCACGACCTCCGGCATCACGAGCCTCGCGGCCAAGGGCACCGACATCATCCTCGTCATCCCCGACGCCGGCCCCGGCGAGGCGCACCTGCCCGCGATCCGTCAGGCCACGCAGGCCGGCTCCACCGTCGTGAACTTCGCCTCCGACCCCCAGGGCACGGCGGGCACCGACTACCTCGACTACGCCGACCAGATCCCCTCGTTCGTG
This sequence comes from Microbacterium sp. BH-3-3-3, assembly GCF_007679045.1. GTDB lineage: Bacteria > Actinomycetota > Actinomycetes > Actinomycetales > Microbacteriaceae > Microbacterium > Microbacterium algihabitans. The sequence goes on from NZ_VEFS01000004.1 coordinate 28,731, forward strand.
GGCAAGTCGAAGGCCCAGTGGATCGTCGACCGGCTCGGCAGCGCCGGCGGCAACGTCGTGTTCTTCGGCGGCCCCTCGGGCGCCCTGGTCTCGACCCAGGAGTACGCCGGAGCCAAGGAGGTCTTCGACGCGAATCCGCAGATCACGCTCATCAACAGCGAGCCGATCTGGACGAACTGGGACCCGGCCCAGGCGCAGCAGGCCATGGCCGGCGTCCTGTCGCAGGGAACGCCCATCAACGCGATCATCGCGGACTACGGCGCATCCGCCTCGGGCGTGATCCGCGCGTACGAGGCCGCGGGCCAGACTCTGCCGATCCTCACCTCCACCGACGACAACTCCCTCAGCTGCGGCTTCGCCGACCTGAAGGCGAAGAACCCCGGCTACGAGCTCGCCACCGTGTCGTCGCGCACTTGGATCGGACGCGTGGCCCTGCGCAAGGCGCTCGCCGCGAAGTTCGGCACCGCGGATGACGAGCCCTCGCTGTACGAGCTGTCGCTGTTCGAAGACTCCACCGGTTCGGCCGAGGGGTCGAAGACGCCCGAAGAGGCCTGCCTGCCCGACGCGCCGTCCGACGCGACGCCGTCGACGCTGCTGAGCTCCGACGAGATCACGAAGCTGTTCGGCTGATGAACGAGACCCCCACGGCCGTGGCCTCCGCACTCACTCTCTCGGGCATCACCAAGACCTACCCCGGTGTCACCGCTCTCGACGCGGTCTCGGTCGACATCGCCGCCGGTCGCGTGCACGCCGTGCTCGGCGAGAACGGCGCCGGAAAGTCCACGCTCGTGGGGATCGCGGCCGGATCGGTGGTGCCGGATGCCGGGACCATCGGTCTCGCCGGCCGCGAGTTCGACCGCATCCGCCCCGCCGAGGCGCGCGAGGCGGGGCTGGCGATCGTCTACCAGATCCCCGCCCTGGCGCCCTCGTTGAGCGTGGTGGATGCCGTGCTGCTGCTCCTGCCGGCGAGCAAGCGCCCCTCGCGGCGCACGGCGGCGGCGTGGGTGACCGCCCACTTCGCCCGTCTTTCGCTGTCGATCGACCCGCACGCGCAGGTGTCGTCGCTGTCGTTGCGCGAGGCGCATCTCGTGGAGATCGCCGCCGCCTTGGCATCCGATCCCCGGGTGCTCGTGCTCGACGAGCCGACCGAGGCGCTCGGACCGGAGGAGACGGCCTGGCTGTTCGGCCAGGTGCGCTCGCTCCTGGCCGACGGGGTGGCGATCGTCTACATCACCCACCGCATCCCCGAGGTCATGGAGATCGGCGACGACCTCACGGTGCTCCGCGACGGGCGCGTCGTGGGCCGCGGTCTCGTCGAGGACTTCTCGGCCGACGAGGTCGTCGAACTCATCGTCGGACGCTCGCTCGAGACGACCTTCCCCGACAAGCCGGCCGCTCCGGCGGCATCCGAGACCCCCGCCCTCGAAGTCCTCGAGCTCAGCGGCGAGGGGTACGAGAACGTGTCGTTCTCGGTCTATCCCGGACAGATCATCGGTCTCGCCGGTGTCGAGGGCAACGGCCAGCGGCGCGTGCTGCGCGGCATCGCCGGCAACGGCTCGAGCGACGGCCGGGTGCTCGTGGGCGGACGCGAGATCTCGGTGCGTTCGCGCCGATCCGCCGCGGCGGCGGGGGTCGTCTTCCTCCCCGGCGATCGCATCGGCGAGGCGATGTTCGGCAAGATGTCGATCCGCGAGAACGCCGTCGCGGGTGCACTGGGCGCCGCGATGCCCGGCGGCTTCGTCCGCCGTCGCCGCGAGTACGATCTGACCCGCGAGGGAGTGGCCGGTCTGGCCGTGAAGACGCCGCACTTCGAGGTGCCGGTGTCTTCGCTGTCGGGCGGAAACCAGCAGAAGGTGTTGTTGGCCCGAGGCCGACTCGGCGACCCGAAGGTGCTGCTCGTCGAAGACCCCACGCAGGGGGTCGACGCCGGCGCCCGCGTCGACATCTACGCCTTCCTGCGCGAGCTCGCCGCCTCCGGTGTCGCCGTCGTCGTGCTGTCGACGGATGCCGTCGAGCTCGAGGGACTGTGCGATCGCGTCGTGGTCTTCTCCCGCGGGCGCGTGCAGACCACCCTCGTCGGCGACGAGGTCGACGAGCGGGCCATCACGGGAGCCGCGGTGATGTCGTCGGAGACGGCATCGGTCGAGGTGGCTGTGCACGCGCGACGTTCGCGCTCGCGCAGCCTCTTCGCCGGCGAGACGCAGGCCGTCGTGCTGCTCGGGCTCGCGGTGGCCCTGTCGATCGTGACGTCGTTCGTGTCGTCGGCGTTCCTCAGCCCGCTGAGCATCAGCCAGCTGCTCGCGGCGGCGAGCGTGCTCGTCTTCGTCGGCCTGGCACAGCTCGTAGTGGTGATGACCGGGGGCATCGACCTCAGCATCGGCTCGGTCACCGCCTTGTCGGCCGTGATCCTGTCGTTCTTCGCGCAACAGGGCATCGCCTTCTTCCTCATCGGCGTCGTGCTCGCCCTGGCCGCGGGTGCCGCGGTCGGCTGGATCAACGGCCTGCTCGTCACCCGGCTCTCGCTGCCCCCGGTGATCGCGACGCTGGTGAGCTCGATCGCCGTGCTCGGGGTGGCCCAAGTGCTGCGCCCGAGCCCGGGGGGCGCCGCCCGCGCCGACGTGCTGACGACCCTCGGCCTCGCGATCGCGGGAGTGCCGATGATCCTCGCCCTGGCCGTCGCGCTCGCCGTCGTGATGTGGTTCGTCATCCAGCGCACCCGCGGGGGCCGTGCACTGCGCGCCGCCGGGTCCGACCCGGTCAAGGCCAACCGCATGGGCGTGCGCGTGCCGCGCACCCGGCTGCTGGCATCCGTCGCCGCCGGCACCCTCGCCGCCGTCGCGGGTCTCGCGGTGTACTCGCGGTCGGGTATCGGCGACGCCAACGCCGCGCAGGCGTTGACGCTCACCTCGGTGACCGCCGTCGTCATCGCCGGCGCGAGCATCTTCGGCGGGTCGGGGTCGGCGCTCGCCGTCGCGGCGGCAGGGCTGCTCCTGCAGACGGTGACGAGCGCCCTGGCGTTCCTCTCGCTCGGTCTGTCGTGGCAGTACTGGATCCAGGGCGCGTTCGTGCTGTTCGCGGCCGTCGTGCCGCTGGTCATGCTGCTCGTCCGCCGCCGCCGCCCCTCGAGCGTGCGGTCGGGCTGAACGCCTCCGACCGCGACATCCCCTCTTTCAGCCCTCTAGGAAGGCCCAACATGAAGAACACCGGAACCACGGGCACCAACGGTGTCGACTGGGAGGCGCGCGTCGACTTCGATCGCCTGCGCGACGAACGGCTGGCGCGGGTCAAGGCCGAGCTCGACCGCTCCGAGCTCGGGGCGGTGCTCGCCTTCGACTTCTCCAACATCCGTTACATGACGGCGACCCACATCGGCACGTGGGCGATGGACAAGCTCATCCGCTTCAGCCTGCTCACCCGCAACACCGATCCGATCTCGTGGGACTTCGGATCCGCGGCGAAGCATCACGCGTTGTACAACCCGTGGCTCGACGTCACGACCTCGGAGATGGATGCCGACCCCCACGCCCCGCACGAGGGCACGAAGCGTCCGCGCCTCGAGTCGGGTGCCCGCGCGGGCATCTCGACGCTGCGCGGGGCGTTCCCCCCGGATGCCGGCATCGCCGAGGAGGTCGCGCGCAAGATCAAGCGCGAGCTCGAGAAGTTCGGCGTCGCCGACCAGCCCCTCGGCGTCGACGTGATCGAACTGCCGATCCTCTTCGCGCTCCAGCAGGTCGGCATCCGCGTCGTCGACGGTCAGCAGGTGTTCATGGAGGCCCGGCGCATCAAGACCGGCGATGAGATCCGACTCCTGACCCAGGCCGCGTCGATGGTGGATGCCGCGTACGAGGACCTCTACCGCTTCCTCCGCCCCGGCGTCCGCGAGAACGAGGCCGTGGGTCTCGTGGCCAAGACCCTCTACGACCTCGGTTCGGAGTACGTCGAGGGCGTCAACGCCATCTCGGGCGAGCGGTGCTCCCCGCACCCGCACGTCTTCTCCGACCGGCTCATCCGCCCCGGCGACCCCGCGTTCTTCGACATCCTGCACAGCTGGAACGGCTACCGCACCTGCTACTACCGCACGTTCGCGGTGGGGTCGGCGAGCACGAAGCAGAAGGACGCGTACACGCGGGCCCGCGAGTACATGGATCGTGCGATCGCGCTCGTGCGGCCCGGTGCGACGACGGCCGACATCGTCTCGGTGTGGCCCACGGCGCAGGAGTTCGGCTTCGCCGACGAGGAGGCGGCGTTCGCGTTGCAGTACGGCCACGGGGTGGGGCTGTCGATCTGGGAGAAGCCGATCTTCTCGCGTCTGGTCTCGTTCGATCACCCCGAGGAGCTCAAGGAGGGCATGGTCTTCGCCCTCGAGACGTACTGGCCCTCGGCCGACGGATGGGGCGCGGCGCGCATCGAGGAGGAGGTCGTGGTGACGGCCGACGGATGCGAGGTCATCACCAAGTTCCCCGCCGAGGAGCTGCTCATCGCGGGCCCGCGTTACATCGCCGTCGGCGGTCCGCTCAACAACCAGCGCGACTCGCAGTCGCACTTGAACACCACGTGGGGCCGCGGGGAGCAGTGATGGCATCCGTCGGTTTCCTCGGCCTCGGCTCGATGGGCGCGGCCCTCGCGCGCCGGCTCGTCGACGCCGGTCACGACGTGCACGTGTGGAACCGCTCGCGCGGAGCCGTCGACGATCTCGTCGCGGCGGGCGCGGTGGCGTGCGCGGCCCCCGCGGACGCCCTGGCGTTCGAGGTGTCGTTCTCGATGCTCGCCGACGACGCCGCGGCCCTGGGGGTGCTGGATGCCGGCGCGGTGGCATCCGCTTCCGGAGGCGTCCACGTCAACCTCGCCTCCATCAGCCCGGCGGCGGCGGCGAAGCTGCGGTCGCGCTTCGCCGCGGCGGGATCGGGGTACGTGGCGGCGCCCGTCCTCGGCCGGCCCGCGGTGGCCGCGGAGGGCAAGCTCAACGTGCTCGTCGCGGGGGACGCGACCGCCGTCGAGACCGCTGAGCCGTTCCTGGAGCTCTTCGCCGCGCGCCTCTGGCCCCTCGGCGCCGAGGCTCCGACGGCCAACGCGGTCAAGATCGCGGTGAACTACGACATCATCCACGCGATCCAGGCGATCGGCGAGTCGGTCGCCCTGGTCGAGGCGCGGGGGGTCGACCCGCGCCTGTTCGTGGAGATCCTCACCTCCACGCTCTTCGGAGGAGTCGTCTACGGCGGGTACGGCGGAATGATCGCCGCGCAGGCGTACAACCCGCCCGGCTTCACCGTCGGTCTCGGTTACAAGGATCTGAGGTTGAGCGCCGAGATCGCCGCCGAGACGGGCACGCACCTTCCGACCCTCGCCGCGCTGACGGCCGTGTTCGAGCGCGCGCTCGACGACCCCGACCTGGCCGAGCTCGACTGGGGTGCGGCCGCCGAAGTGACCCGCCGTGGTCTGCTCGCGGCATCCGACGACGACGAAAGAGGAGGCGCAGCGTGACGCGCAGATATCTGGTGGTGGGCGGGACCTCGGGGATCGGGCGCGAGATCGCCGCCTCCCTCTCCGCCGACGGACACGAGGTGACCCTGACGGGTCGCGATGCGGGCGTCGCGGCGGCGGTGGCGGCCGAGATCGGACCGAACGTGCGGGGCATCGCCGTCGACATCTCCGAGCCCGAGCACATCGCGCCCGCCCTCGCCGACGTCGGTCCTCTCGACGGCCTGGTGCTCGCCGCCATCGAGCGCGACGCCAACACCGTGCGCGAGTACGACATCGCCCGCGCTCGGCGTCTCGTCACCCTCAAACTCGTGGGGTACACCGAGACGGTGCACGCGCTGCTCGATCGGCTCGTGCCCCAGCGCTCGACGGGCATCGTGCTCTTCGGCGGTCGCGCGAAGGACGCGCCCTACCCCGGGTCGGTCACGGTCTCGACGATCAACGGCGGGGTCGAGGGACTCACCACCGCGCTCGCGCTGGAGCTCGCGCCCCTGCGCGTGAACGCCCTGCATCCGGGAATCATCGGCGACAGCCCCTTCTGGGCCGGCAAGCCCTCGGGCGTGCTCGAGGCGTACTCGTCACGGACTCCCGGAGGCGAGCTGGCGACGATGGCCGACGTCGTCGATGCAACCCGTTTCCTGCTGCACAACGAAGGAGTCTCGGCGACCAACCTCTACGTCGACCGCGGGTGGCGCATCACCTGAGTGCGGCGTCGGCGTCGAAGATCTCCGGATGCCGCTCGAGCTCGATGCGCGTGCGTCGGATGTGCCGCTCGAGCACGTGTGCGGCCTCCTCGGCGTCGCCGCGGCGCAGGGCGGCGACGAGGAGGCGATGGTCGTGGTGGGCCGCGCCGTCGTGTCGCGCGTGCGCGGCGGCGACGAACGCGCGGCGATAGTGGTGCGTCCGGTTCCAGAGGCCGACGACGGTGTCGCCCAGCATCACGGTGCGCGCGGGGGCGTACGTGAGCAGGTGGAAGGCGCGGTCGTGCACGAGGAACTCCTCGGCATCCGCCCCCTCCATGAGATCGGCGAGACCGTCGAGCTCGTCGAGGTCGGCGGGGGTCAGCAGGGGAGCGCTGAGGCCGAGCAGCACCGGTTCGATCCGCTCGCGCACCAGATACAGCTCCTCGCACTCCGCGAGGGTCAGGCGCGAGACCCACGCGCCGGAGTTCGCGACGAGGGTGACGAGTCCCTCGGACTCGAGCAGACGCAGGGCCTCCCGCACGGGGAGGCGGCTCGTGGTGTGCCGGGCGGCGAGGTCTTCCTGCCGGATCCGCGTGCCGGGCGGGTGGACACCGCGCAGAATCTCGTCGCGCAGCACGTCGGCGATCCCGGTGCCGGCTCGCCCGTGATCACGCGTCGGGGGCAGGGCGCCGCTCATTCGGCGGGCCTCGCGGGGTGCCAGAGCAGCGTGGGCGCGTCGCGCTCGTACGCCTTGCCTTCGGGGGAGCTGACGAGCTCGAACTGCATGCCCCACGGCGCGCGGAAGTAGATCCACCGCTGCCCGGCCGATGCGGCCCCGCTGGAGACCGGCTCGCCCATCACCTCGACGTCGTGCGCGCGCAGGTGGGCGACGGCGGCGTCGAGGTCGTCGACGTACAGGGCGAGGTGGTGGCCGCCGATGTCGCTGTTGCGCGGGGGAGGGGCCTGCCCGTCGGCGGCGTCGTAGGCGAACACCTCGAGGTTGGTGCCCATGCCCAGTCGGTAGAAGCGGATCTCGCGGATGGCCGTGCGCGGGTGCACGCCGAGCTGCCGTGTCATCCAGTCGCCCTCTCCGCTGCGGCCCGGGAGGGTGTACACCAACTCCGCTCCAAGGACGCCGACGAGGAAGGTCTCGGCCTCGTCGAGATCGGGCACGGTGACGCCGATGTGGTCGCTGCCGCGCAGTCCGGGAAGTCCCATGCCGTTCTCCTCCATTGGATCCAGTCGGACGTCTTCTGCGCCCATACTGCCGCACTTCTTTGGTCTCGCGCCTTGTATTGGAGACAATCGCATCGTACAGTGACGGTGAACATTCTGTATAGACAGACGCAACGACGCGTGAGGAGCGACATGGCCAAGCGGAAGAGGCTGACCACCGGTGTCGAGTGGGTGCAGCTCGAGACGACGCCCGCCGACTGGAAGGCGGCCGACCCGGCCCTGCTGGGCACGATGCTCGGTCAGCTCCACCTCATCCGGGCGTTCGAGGAGGCGGTCCTCGACCTCGCCGGCGCCGGCCTCGTGCACGGCCCCGCGCACTCCAGCATCGGCCAGGAGGGCGGAGCAGTCGGCTCGATCGTCGGCATGCGGTCGACGGATGCCGTGAACGGCTCGCACCGCGGACACCACCAGTTCCTCGCCAAGACCCTGACCCACGTGTCGAACGGAGTGCTCGATCCGAGCGCCCTCGTCACCCCCGACGTGCAGACCCTGCTGGACCGCACGCTGTCCGAGATCCTCGGCTTGGCGTCGGGCTTCTCGGGCGGTCGCGGCGGCTCGATGCACCTGCAGTGGCTCGAGGCGGGGGCCCTCGGCACGAACGCCATCGTGGGCGGAGGTGCGCCGCTCGCCACCGGTCACGCGTGGGCGCAGAAGCACGCCGGCACCACCGACGTCTCGGTCAACTACTTCGGCGACGGCTCGAGCCAGATCGGGTCGGTGCTCGAGTCGATGAACCTCGCCTCGACCTGGAAGCTCCCGGTCGCCTTCTTCATCGAGAACAACCTCTACGCCGTCTCGACGCGCGCCGACGAGGCCAGCGCCGACACCCGCTTCTCGGTGCGCGGGCAGGGCTTCTCGATCCCCGCCTGGCGCGTCGACGGAATGGATCCCCTCGCCGTGCACCTGGCCATGGGCGAGGCGTTCGAGCGCATGCGCTCCGGTGAGGGTCCCGCGGTCGTCGAGGCCGAGGTGTACCGCTTCTTCCACCAGAACGGCCCGTACCCGGGGAGCGCCTTCGGCTACCGCACCAAAGACGAAGAGGGGCAGTGGCGCGCGCGCGATCCGCTGGAGCGGGTCGCGAGCGAGATGCGACGCCTCGGGCAGATCGACGAGGCCGAGGCGGCCGCCGTCCGCGAGCAGGCGGTCACCGCCGTCGCGCAGTCGGTCGCCGCGATCGTCGAGGCCGACCCCGATCGCCCCGGTCGCCGCCGCATCCGCCCCGAACTCTGGCCCGATCCCGCCGTGGTCGACACGGGCATCCGCGGCGACGCCTCCGAACTGGCCGACCTCACGGCGACCGAGCCGAGCGAGTGGTCGGGGCCGTGGCGCGAGGCCAAGTTCGTCGAGGCCGTCGCCCAGACGATGGACCGGCGGATGCAGACCGACCCGCGCATCATCGTGCTCGGCGAAGACGTGCACCGCCTCGGCGGCGGCACCAACGGGGCGACGAAGGGACTCGCCGAGAAGTACGGCCCCGATCGCGTGATCGGAACGCCCATCAGCGAGAACGGGTTCTTCGGCGCCGCCGGCGGCATCGCGATGGACGGCCGCTTCCGGCCGGTCGTGGAGTTCATGTACCCCGACTTCATGTGGGTGGCAGCCGATCAGGTGTTCAACCAGGTCGGCAAGGCGCGCCACATGTTCGGTGACAACAACACCATGCCTCTCGTTCTGCGCACCAAGGTCGCGATGGGGTCGGGCTACGGCTCGCAGCACCTCATGGACCCCGCGGGCATCTTCGCCACGCAGGCCGGGTGGCGCATCGTCGCGGCCTCGACCGCCGCGGACTACGTGGGACTCATGAACGCCGCGCTCGCCCTCGAAGATCCGGTGCTCGTCATCGAGCACGTCGACCTGTACGGCACGCCCGACCGCGTGCCCGACACCGACCTCGACTACATCATTCCGCCCGGAAGCGCGGCCGTCCGCCGCGAGGGAGAAGACGTGACGGTGCTGACCTACCTGTCGATGGTGGGACACACCCTCGAGGCGGTCGAGCAGACGGGGGTGGATGCCGAGGCGATCGACCTGCGCTGGCTCGACCGCGCGTCGCTGGACTGGGAGACGATCGGCGAGAGCATCCGCAAGACCAATGCCGTCCTCATCGTCGAGCAGGGCTCGCGCGGTCCGTCGTACGGCGGGTGGCTCTCGGACGAGATCCAACGGCGCTTCTTCGACTGGTTGGACCAGCCCGTCGAACGCGTCACCGGAGGCGAGGCGAGCCCCAGCATCTCGCGGGTGCTCGAGAGGGCGGCCATCGCCCGCACCGAAGAGGTCGCCGCGGGTCTGGAACGCGTGCGCGCGGCAGGGGGGATGAACTGATGGCCATCGTCGTCCGCATGCCCGAGATCGCCACGGGGGCCGCCGAGGCCGCCATCCAGAGCTGGCTCGTCGAGGTCGGGAACCCCGTCCGCGCGGGTCAGGCGCTCGTCGAGATCGAGACCGAGAAGGCCGTCGTCGACTACGAGGCTGAGCGCTCCGGCGTGCTCGCCGGCATCCTGCTCGCGGCGGGGGAGGCCGCGGCCGTCGGCGTGCCGATCGCCGTGCTCGCCGAGGAGGGCGAGAGCGTCGATGCCGCGCTCGCCGCCGTCGGCGGCTCCTCCGCGACGGATGCTGTTCCCGCCGACGACCAGAGCGAGGAGACGGATGCCGCCGCCGCGGCCCCCCGCGTGCCCGCCGTGCCCGCCCGCGGTGCCGACGAGGTCATCGCCGCCGCGCCCGAGGAAGCGGCATCCGCCCCCTCCGCTCCCGCGACGCCCCCGACCGCTCCCGCCCCCCACGCGGCTCCGGTCGCAGCCCCCGCGGGGGAGGAGCAGCGACTCTTCGCCTCGCCTCTCGTGCGGCGTCTCGCCGGCGAACGGGGCATCGACCTGCGCGACGTGCCCGGCTCCGGCCCGCGCGGCCGCATCGTGCGCCGTGACCTCGACGCGTACGTCCCTCCCGCCGCCGCGGGGGTCGACGAAGCGGCCCCGAGCGCGTCCGTTCCCGTCGCCGCGCCCGCCGGAAACCCCGCGGAGAGCGCAGACCCCGCCGGCGCCGCCTACGAGGACGTGCCCCACACCGGCATGCGCCGCGCGATCGCCCGACGTCTCACGGAGTCGAAAGCGACGGTCCCGCATTTCTACCTGCAGGCCGACTGCCGGGTGGACGAGTTGCTCGCCCTCCGCGCCCGCATCAACGACGGACGCAGCTCGCGCATCTCGGTGAACGATCTCGTGGTGAAGGCCGTCGCGGGAGCCCTCCGCGACGTGCCGGAGGCGAACGCGATCTGGACCGACGACGCCACGCGCCGCTTCACCTCGGCCGACATCGCCGTCGCGGTGTCGGTGCCGGGCGGGCTGTCGACGCCGGTGGTCCGGGGCGCCGATCGCCTCTCGGTGTCGGAACTCGCCGCCACCGTGCGCGACCTCGCCGAGCGGGCGCGCGCCGGCACGCTCAAGCAGCGCGAGATCGAGGGCGGGTCGTTCTCGGTGTCGAACCTCGGGATGTACGGCACTACCGCGTTCTCGGCGATCATCAACCCGCCGCACGCGGGGATCCTGGCCGTCGGCGCGGCGACGAAGCGTCCCGTCGTCGACGACGACGGCGAGCTGGCGGTGGCGACGGTCATGTCGGTCACCCTGTCGGCGGACCACCGCGTTCTCGACGGGGAGCTCGCCGCCCGCTGGCTCGCGGCGTTCGTCGCCCGCATCGAGAACCCGCTGCAGATCCTGCTCTGAGGCCCCGCGCCGAGGATTCTCCTCCGAAAGCGCGCCGAACACCCCGGGTCGCGTTGCCCGCACGGTGAGATCACGGCACGCTGGGTCGAGGACGAGGTCTCGTCCCTTGGACTCACGAAAGGAACGCCCATGCCCCGCATCGCCGTCATCGGAGGCACCGGCTACGCCGGCAGCAACATCGTGGCCGAGGCCGTGCGCCGTGGTCACACGGTCGTCTCGGTCGCGCGCACGGTTCCCGCTGAGCGCGTCGAGGGCGCCACCTACATCGAGGGCACCGTGCTCGACGTCCCCGGCCTGGTGGCGGAGCTCGAGGGCGTCGATGTGGTCGTCTCGGCCGTCGCCCCGCGCGGCGACATGGAGGGCAAACTGCGTCCCGCGGTCGCCGAGCTCGTCGCGGCCCTGCCGGAGAACGTGCGCATCGGGGTCGTCGGAGGGGCGGGCGGATCGCTCGTCGCCGAGGGCGGGCCGCGCCTGATCGACACCGACGGCTTCGCCGAGGAGTACAAGCCCGAGGCGCGCGAGGCCATCGGCATCCTCGAAGACCTCGAGGCCGACGACACCGGACGCGACTGGTTCTACGTGCACCCCGCGGGCGGCTTCGGCGCCTGGGCTCCGGGCGAGCGTACCGGCTCGTACCGTGACGGCGGCGCCGTGCTCGTCACCGACGACGAGGGCAACTCCTTCATCGGCGGCGCGGACTTCGCCGTTGCCGTCGTCGACGAGATCGAGAACCCGAAGCACTCGCGCGAGCGTTTCACCGTCGGGTACTGACCCGCGGAACATCGAGGCCGCGGCATCCGGATCAGCTTCCGGATGCCGCGGCCTCGGTCGTTCTGCGGTGCGTGGTCCGTCAGACCAGGTCTCGCCAATCGACCAGGTCGGTGTCGGTGGTCGGCACCTCGCCCGTCGACGGGGCGTCGGCGTCCGACACCGTCGGGATCGACAGCGTGTCGGTGGGAGGCCCCATCACGGTGGCCTCGTCGCGGCGGTGACGCAGCACGTCGTCGATGTACGAGCTGACCACCTCGGCCAGCGGCACCGACCGGCCCCGCGCCTGCGACATGTACCAGCGGTGCTCGAGTACCTGGTGGAACACCTCGGCGGGCTCCAGCTTGGCGCGCAGGTCCCAGGGGATGGCCATGACGATCGGCTCGAACACGCGGGTGAGCCACTCGTGCGCGACCATCTCCTCGTCGGCGCCGAGACGCGAGACGCGGGCGCGGAACTCGTCGAGGTCGTTCAGCAGACGACGAGCCTGGTTCTCTTCGACGTCGAGTCCGGTGAGCCGCAGCAGACGACGCTGGTGGTGACCGGCATCCACCACCTTCGGCTGGATCGACACCCGGGTGCCATCGCTCGCGGTGCGGATCGACATCTCGCCGATGTCGAAGCCGAGGGCGTTCAGACGGTGCACGCGCTCGGTGATGCGCCACGACTCGTCGACGCCGAAGGACTCCTTGTCGGTGAGCGCGCCCCACAGCGAGTGGTAGGACGACACGAGGCCGTCGGCGACCGCGACCGCGTCGACCCCGCCCTCGAGGCGTCCGCCGGCTTCGAGGTCCATGATCTCGCCCGCGATGTTGATGCGCGCGATGTCGAGGTCGTGGGCGCGCTGGCCGGGGGTCAGTCGGTTGCCGTGCAGCTCGCCCGTCTCGGCGTCGACGAGGTAGGCCGCGAACTCGCCCGCGTCACGGCGGAAGAGCGTGTTCGACAGCGAGACGTCGCCCCAGTAGAAGCCGACGTTGTGCAGACGCACGAGCAGCACCGCGAGGGCGTCGACGAGACGCGTGGCGGTGTGGGGGCGCAGCACCTGGGTGAACAGGGCGCGGTAGGGGAGCGAGAAGCGCAGGTGCGCCGTCACGAGCGCCGCGGGAAGCGGGCGACCCGAGGCGTCGGTGCGCCCGGCGATGACGGCGACGCGGTCGACGCACGGGGCGGCGAGGCGATCGAGGTTGCCGAGCATGTCGTACTCGCGACGGGCCATCTCCTCGGTCGTCTCTTTGATCGCGACGACCCGCCCCGAGAGGTTGGCGAAGCGCACGAGGTGACGCGAGATGCCCTTCGGCAGGGCGACGATGTGGCTGCTGGGCCAGTCGGCGAGACCGGTCGACCAGGGGAGTTGCAGAAGCCCCGGGTCGACGGTGCTGGCGGTGATGCTGAGCGATTCGGACACGGATGCCTCCGGGAAATGAGGCGGCGCGCCCCCGCCCGAGAAGATCGGGATCGGGGACGCGCCGCGTCGGTGCGTGGGTCAGGCCGAAGCGATGGCCCGGTCGGTCAGGCGCTCGCCCGACTCGAGGTCGAATACGTGGATGTGTCCGGGGACCGGGGCCAGCACGACCGTCTCGCCCGCGTTGGGGTGACGGCGACCGTCGACGCGCGCGACCAGGTCGGTGCGCTTGCCGTTGATTTCGGTGTGGCCGTAGAGGTAGCCGTCGGCGCCGAGCTCCTCGACGAGGTCGACGACGACCGTGAGGCCGCGGCCGTCGGCCGGGGCGACCTGGATGTCTTCGGGGCGCACGCCGATGGTGACCTCGGAGCCGTTGGCCTTGCCGATGGTGTCGGCCTCGATGGGAACGACCAGGTTGCCGAACTGCACGCCGCCCTCGGCCAGGTCGGCCGTGAACAGGTTCATCGCGGGCGAGCCGATGAAGCCGGCCACGAAGACGTTCTTGGGGGTCTCGTACAGGTCGCGCGGGGTGCCGACCTGCTGGAGCAGGCCGTCCTTGAGCACGGCGATGCGGTCGCCCATGGTGAGCGCCTCGGTCTGGTCGTGGGTGACGTAGACCGTGGTGACGCCGAGGCGACGCTGCAGCGACGCGATCTGGGTGCGCGTCTGCACGCGGAGCTTGGCGTCGAGGTTCGACAGCGGCTCGTCCATGAGGAAGACCTGGGGCTGACGGACGATGGCGCGGCCCATGGCGACGCGCTGACGCTGACCACCCGAGAGGGCCTTGGGCTTGCGGGTCAGGTACTGCTCGAGGTCGAGCAGTTTGGCGGCCTCGAGCACGCGGGCGGCGCGCTCTTCCTTGCCGACGCCGGCGATCTTGAGCGCGAAGCCCATGTTCTCGGCCACGGTCATGTGCGGGTACAGCGCGTAGTTCTGGAAGACCATCGCGATGTCGCGGTCCTTGGGCGGGACGTCGGTGACGTCGCGGTCGCCGATGAGGATGCGGCCGGAGTTGACCTCTTCGAGGCCGGCGAGCATGCGCAGCGACGTGGACTTGCCGCAGCCGGAGGGGCCGACGAGAACGAGGAACTCGCCGTCTGCGACGTCGAGGTTGAGCTTGTCGACCGCGGGGCGGGTTCCGCCCGGGTACAGACGGGTTGCGTTGTCGAAGGTGACGGACGCCATGTTTTCTTCTCCTTCACCGGCAGGTACGTGCCGGACGATCCGTAGTGAATGGAATGAACGGGGGCGACCCCGTGCGCCCGACGTTGGACGCAGGGTCAGTATCGCACGTGTCTGGTCATTTCTCAGCCAGCCTGGCTACCATCGATGGGCGGTCGCCCCACCCGCGCGGCCCCCCTGATTTCGTGCGGCGTCGTCCGCGCCCGGAAGGTTTCATGTCCCACGACCAGTCCCCGAACGTGCCCGCCGAACGCGATCGTCGCGAGGCGGTGCGCGAGAAGGCGCAGCAGGTCAAGGCGAAGCAGACGCGGTGGCGCATCGCCCGTCGCTCGCTGATCGGCATCGGCGCCGTCGCGGTCATCGCCGTCGGCGCGGTCGGAGTCTCGCTGGCCCTCAACTCGCGCGAGGCGCGGTCGCAGGCCCTCCCCGATGCGGCGAACGAAGACGGCTTCGTCGTCACGAGCGCCTCGGCGGTCGAAGACCCCCTCGCCGACCAGACCGTCGACGGCAGCGCCGCGAGCATGTCGGCGCAGGCCGCGCCCACCGCCGAGCCCTCCGCGGCGGCGACCCCCGAGCCCACCGGCACCGCCGCCCCCGTCGACATCCGCGTGTACGTCGACTACATGTCGACCGAGGCGCGCGAGTTCCAGACGGCCAACGCCGGGCAGCTGTCGAAGTGGGTCACCGACAAGGCCGCGACGCTGACGTACTACCCGGTCGCGATGCTCACCTCGAAGTCGAACGGCACCAAGTACAGCCTGCGCGCCGCCGGCGCCGCCGCGTGCGTGGCCACGCACTCGTCGGACCGCTTCTTCGCCTTCAACCACGAGCTGCTCACCAATCAGCCCGCGGTCGACTCCGACGGCTACAGCGACCAGCAGCTGGCCGACATGGCGCAGGGCGCGGGCGTGAGCGACATCGCCACGGTGCGCGAGTGCATCGAAGACGAGACCTACACCGCGTGGGCCAAGGCGGCGACCGACCGTGCCATCAAAGGCCTGCCCGGAACCGACGGCCAGGCGCTGACCGCCACGCCCACCGTGCTGGTGAACGGCACCGAGTACGTCGGAAACATGGACGACCCCAAGGAGTTCGCGCAGTTCGTGCTCACGGTCGACAGCAACGCGTACTACTCGACGGCGACGCCGACTCCGTCTGCGACTCCCTCGGCGACGCCGTCTGCGACCCCGGCGGGCTGAACGATCCGCTCCGAAGGCGGTTTCATGTGGGATTCTGGTCACATGAACGATGAGCTCGAGGACTCCCCGCCGCGGCGGTCCCGTGATCAGCTGAATGCGTGGGTGGCGGAGTTCCGCGAGCAGGGTCATTTGTTCGCGGGTCAGCTCAAGGTCGTCGAGCAAGAAGACGCCGACAGCCAGGACACCGGTCTCGTGGTGATGAACCTGATGAACGCCAAGGCGTCGATCTACATGCAGCCGACGGGCTACGACGAGCCCCTCTGGGAGGCGACGCTCACCTCGCGTCCCGACGATCTGACGCTGACCCCGCACGAGATGGCGAGCCTCGCCGCCGAACTCGTGGTCGCGGGCAACCTGTGCTCGTTCCTGCAGTGGAAGTCGCTCGAGTGGGACCGCGAGAGCGGGACGCACCGCTCCTGACCCGTCAGGAACGGCGCGTCCGCCGTTCTAGACTCGTCGATCGAGATGCTCTGCGTCTCACGCCGGCTTGGCGCAATTGGTAGCGCACCGTACTTGTAATACGGGGGTTGCAGGTTCAAGTCCTGTAGCCGGCACCTCTCTCCAGACGTCCGTCCCGGATGCCGCGGGCTCAGGCGCGTCCGCGCCCGCCTACGACGCGTGCCGAGCCGTCCACTCCCGGAACGGCGCCGTCGCGTCGTCGACCGCGACCTGCTCGCTCTCGAGTGCGCGCTCCGACACGGGCTTCGCATACTCGTCGTAGAAGGTGGCGAGCGTCATCAGACGGTTGCCGTCCTCGTAGTGCTCGCCCTCTTCTTCGCGGGTGACGGCGAAGAAGAGCCGGTCCGGCTGCGCGTAGTAGACGGCCCCCAGGCACATGGGGCAGGGGTAGGCCGTGACGTACATGTCGTGGCCCGAGAGGTCGCTGATCCCCTTCTCGGCGGCGGCGCGGATGGCGCGGATCTCGGCGTGCGCCGTCGGGTCGCCCTCCTGGGCGACGTGGTTGACGGCTTCGACGACGATCTCGCCGTCCTTGACGATGAGGCACGCGAACGGCTTGCCGCCGGCGTCGACGTTCTCCTTCGCGCGCGAGATGGTCAGTGCCGAGAGTTGCTGGTGGTTCATGGCTCGACGCTAGGCGAGCGCCTCCGGTGCGGACCGGGGTGTGCCGTCGGGCCGGTTCGTGCTACCGCGTCACGAGAACGTCCGTGCGAGCGCGACGAGGAAGAGGAACCCCGACGACACCGTCACGAGGCCGGCCAGAAGGGCGCCCGCGATGCCCGCCCAGCGCAGCGGACCCGGCCGCGTACCCGCCTCCCAGGCGAACATCAACGCCGCGACGCCGACCACCAGCATCACCAGGGCGCCGAGCAGGCCGGCGGGGGCCCACACGGCGGTCGAGAGCGCGACGACACCGGCCACGAACGCGAGCACGTGCCGCGGGTGGCCCGGAGGGGGTTCGTCGGATCCCACGCGAATCCGTCAGCGCAGGCGCACGCGCAGCCATCGCACGCCGTGCGGGGCGAGCGTGAGACCCGCCCCGAGCCACACGGGGTGCACCGCGACCAGATCGAGCGCCTCGGGCGCGAGCCCCGACAGCGTGACGGCGTCGATCTCGGCGGGGGAGTCGGCGACGTTCGCCAGCACCAGCACCGCGAAGCCGACGTCGCCCGGGCGCAGGAAGGCGACGACGGATGCCACGTGCGTGTCGAACGCGACGAGCTCGTTGCCCGCGAATTCCGGCGTCGACCGGCGCACCTCGGTCAACCGCGTGAGACGCGAGTACACGCGTCCGGCCGCGGTGTCGGCATCCGTCCGCTCGGCGTACCTCTCGGCGGGGCGGTGCGGTCGGTGCACCCAGCGGCTGTCGCCGGCCTCTTCCGCGCGCTCGGCGTAGGAGTAGTCGTTGAGCTGTGCGACCTCGTCCCCGAGGTAGAGCAGCGGGATCCCGCCCGTCGACAGGGCGAGCGCGTGCGCGAGGATCACGCGGTCCTCGCCCCCCGCGTCGCCGGCCTCGATCCCCGCGAGCGAGGCCGTGGTGCCGGTCACCCGGGCGTCGCCGGTGCGCGGGTTCTCCTGGAACGGCACGCCGCGGGCGAAGGAGCCCTCGGCCCGGCCCACGTAGAAGTCGTTGAGGAAGCGGCGATGCGGGTACCCGTCGATGCCGAGCTCGGCGGCATCCTCGTCGGCGAAGGTCCAGCCGATGTCGTCGTGACTGCGCACGTAGTTGACCCACGCGGTGCCCTCCGGCAGGTCGTGGCGGCGTTCGAGCGCCTGCTGCAGCAGGCGGCCGTCACGGGTGGCGAGCGCCTCCCAGGTCAGCGCCATCTGCAGCGGGTTGTACGAGATCTGGCATTCGTCGGGCGAGATGTACGACACCACCTCGTCGGGGTGCACGATCGCCTCGGATTTGAACAACATGCCCGGGGCGGCCATGCGCAGCACCGCGTTGAACGCCTGCAGCAGCAGGTGCGCCTCGGGGAGGGACTCGCAGGGGGTGCCGAGCTGCTTCCAGATGAAGGCCACGGCATCCATCCGCAGGATCTCCACGCCCTGGTTGGCGAGGAAGAGCATCTCGCCCGCCATCGCCTCGAAGACGGCGGGGTTGGCGTAGTTGAGATCCCACTGGAAGTGGTAGAACGTCGCCCAGATCCAGCGGCCGTCGTCGAGCTGTACGAACGAGCCGGGGTGGTCGTCGGGGAAGATCTCGCGGGTCGTCCGCTCGTACGCGTCGGGCATCTCGCGGTCGGGGAAGATCAGGTAGAAGTCCTCGTACCCCGCCTCGCCCGCGATGGCCTTCTGCGCCCACTCGTGCTCGTTGCTGGTGTGGTTGAAGATGAAGTCGACGACGAGCGAGATGCCCGCGCGGCGCAGGTCGGCCGCCAGTTCGGCGAGCTCCTCCATGGTGCCGAGCTTCGGATTCACGCGTCGGTAGCTCGACACCGCATAGCCGCCGTCGCTGTTGCCCTCGGGGCTATCGAACAGCGGCATGAGGTGCAGGTACGTGAGGCCGAGTTCACGGAAGTACGGAATGGAATCCCGGATGCCGCTGAGCCCGCCCGCGTAGCGATCGACGTAGCAGACCCCTCCGAGCATGCGCTCGCTCTCGAACCAGTCGGGGTCGCTCGCACGTTCGCGATCGAGCGCCTTGAGCGCGCGGGGCCGCGAGACCCACGAGCGTCGCGCCAGATCGACGACCGACGCGAGGCGCTCGAGCCCGTCGGGGCGGTCGCCGTACAGGCGCACGAAGAGTTCGTGCAGGCGCGGGAGGTGCAGTTCGGCGCCCGCGAGGAACTCGCGTTCGGCCTGCGCGTCGGTGAGGGAGGAGAGGATCCGCGCGACGTCGTGGGATCCGGAGTGCAGCTGTGTCACGAGCAAAGCCTGACGCATGATCGGCCCTGCGGGCGACACCGCCGCGGATCGATGGGCGCCGAGGCGGCTCTGCGGGGCCCGCCCCGGCCCGTACGATCGACGATGGCTCCCGAGCGGGAGCGCGGAGGGAGAGCGGTGTCGGAGCGCGGATCGGTCGGCATCGCCGTCGCCGGAGCGGTGCTCATCGGCGCCCTCACGGCCCTGCAGGCGCGCATCAACGGTTCGCTCGGCGCCGAGGTCGGCGACGGCATCGTCGCGGCGGCGATCTCGTTCAGCTCGGGCCTGGTCATCCTCATCGCCCTGTCGCTGATCGTGCCGGAAGGGCGCCGCGGTTTCGGGCGACTGGTCGCCGGCATCCGGTCGCGTTCCGTGCCGCCGTGGATGCTGCTCGGCGGGCTCGCGGGGGCGTTCACCGTCGCCAGCCAGGGCCTCACGGTCGCCACCATCGGCGTCGCCCTGTTCACGGTCGGCTTCGTCGCCGGTCAGACCACGGGCGGTCTCGTGCTCGATCGCGTCGGCTTCGGCCCGGCCGGTGTCGTGCCGGTGACCGTGCGCCGCGTGGTCGGCGCCGTGCTCGCGATCGCCGGCGTCGTGGTGTGCCTGTCGGGAGACGCCCTCGGCGGCGTGCCGCTGTGGATGCTGATCGTCCCCGCGGTCGCCGGTGCCGGCGTCGCCTGGCAGCAGGGGACGAACGGCCGCCTGCGCGTGCGCGTGGAGAGCCCGCTGACGGCGACCCTGGTGAACTTCATCGGCGGAACGGTCGTGCTGGTGATCGCCGCCCTCGTCCACGTCAGCGTCGTCGGGGCGCCGCGCGCGATCCCCACCGCGCCGTGGCTCTACGTGGGAGGGGCGGTCGGGGTCGTCTACATCTTCTTGTCGGCGGTGGTCGTGCGCCGCACCGGCGTGCTGCTGCTCGGACTCGGATCCGTCGTCGGCCTGCTGTCGACCTCGGTGCTGCTCGACGCCCTCTGGCCCGCGCCCGCCGCCCCCTCGACCCCGGTCGCCCTGCTCGCGGCGGTCGTCGCGATCGCGGGTGTCGTGGTGGCGGCCGTGCCGTGGCGGCGGCGTCGACGCACCTGATCGGTCCCGGCGCACACGACGACGCCGCCGGCCGGAGCCGACGGCGTCGTGGGGATCACCTCAGAGGCGGGTCTCGTCGAGCGTTCGACGCCTCTTGCCTCCGGGCATGCGCGAGAGGTGCTTCGCGGCATCCACCGTCTTGCGGCGCACGGGGCGCGAGCGCTGCGGCTTGCCCCCGACGTAGAGCCACCCCAGCAGCACCTCGCCCTTGGCGAGACCGTGCGCTTTGGCGAGCACCTTGCTGCGGGTGTTGTCGTCGGTGCGCCAGAACACGCCGAAGCCCGCCTCGTCGAGCACGAGGCTCAGCATGTGGGCGACTCCGGATGCCACGGCCTCCTGCTCCCACGCGGGGATCTTCTTCGAGCTGAGATCGGCGACGACCGCGATGATCAGCGGGGCGCGGCGGGGCTTCGACGAGAGCCCCTTCTTGCCGTCGGCCTTGTTGAGCGCGCGCGCGAGCACGTCGCGGTCGGTTCCCCGGATCTCGATGAGGCGCCAGGGCCGCAGGGTCTTGTGGTCGGCGACGCGACCTGCCGCGGCGACGAACGCCTCGAGCTCGGGTCCGGTCGGGGCGAGGTCGGTGACTTTCGACCACGACCGGCGGTCGCGCATGGCTTCGAGCGCGCTCATGCTCCGTCAGCGGGGGTGTCGGTGGGGGAGTCGGCGGGGGTGAAGTTCAGCGAGAGCGAGTTCATGCAGTAGCGGTCGCCGGTGGGCGTGCCGAACCCGTCGGGGAAGACGTGGCCCAGGTGCGAGCCGCAGTTCGCGCAGCGGACCTCGGTGCGCTGCATGCCGTGGCTGTTGTCGTCGATGAGCTCGACGGCCTCGGGGCGCACCGACTCGTAGAAGCTCGGCCATCCGCAGTGCGAGTCGAACTTGGTGCCGCTCTGGAACAGCTCGTTGCCGCACGCGGCACAGGTGTAGAAACCGGCGCGGCTCTCGTCGAGCAGCTCACCGGTCCAGGCGCGCTCGGTGCCCGCCTGGCGCAGCACGGCGTACTGCTCGGGGCTGAGCTCGGCGCGCCACTGGTCGTCGGACTTGTCGACGGCGTAGGTCATGGGGTTCTCTCCTTCGTCTCCTCCATTCTCCCCTGGGCGCGGGCGATCGGGTCGAGCTGGGATGATCGGGGAGTGGATCCGGATGCCGTGACGACGACCGTCGCCCGCTACGGGCGCTTCGCGCGAGACGAGGCCCCCGGCCGCTCGGCGGTCTACGAGGCGTGGGCGCAGCGGGTCGTCGACGACCCCGCGGTCGCGTCCGCTCTGGCGCGGATCCCCGAGACGCGCCGGCAACCGCCGCTCGTCTTCGCGGTACTGCGTCTTCTCGGAGCGCCCCTCGACGACGTCGACGCGTGGGCGCGGTGGGTCGTCGCGAACGCCGACGAGGTGGCGGCCGAATGCGCGCGGCGCAGCGTGCAGACGAACGAGCCGCTGCGGTGCGCTGCTCTGCTCCCCGCGCTCTCGCTCATCGACGGCCCGATCGCGTTGCTGGAGGTGGGGGCGAGCGCGGGTCTGTGCCTCTACCCCGACCGCTACGCGTACCGCTACCGCCGGGGTTCCGAGACGATCGCCCTGGATCCGACCGATGGTGCGGGCACCGTCACGCTCGAGAGCGAGCTGACGGGCTCGCCCGACCTACGGATGCCGCAGATCGTGTGGCGCGCGGGCATCGACCTGAACCCCCTCGACGCGCGCGACGACGGCGACCGCGCCTGGCTGACCGGCCTCGTGTGGCCGGGGGAGGAGGGGCGTCGAGAGCGCATCGTGGGAGCGCTGGACGTCGCCGCGGCCGACCCGCCCCTGCTCGTCGCCGGCGACGGGGCCGCGGCGCTGCCCGCGCTCGCCGCTCGGGCTCCGCGCGATGCCACGCTCGTCGTGACGACGCCCGGGGTGCTCGCCCACGTTCCGCGAGCCCATCGCGGGGAGGTGATCGCCGCGGCCCGCGCCGCCGGGCGGTGGATCACCCTCGACGACCCCGGGCTTCACGATGCCTGGTCGCAGCCCCCGCGTGTCACCCGCGGCGGCTTCGCCCTCGCCCTCGACGGCGACGTCGTCGCGGAGGTCGATCCGCTCGGGGCGTGGGTGGCGTGGCATCCGGGATCGCAGGGCGCCCCGCAGTAACGTCGAGGCGTGCCTCTGACCGACCGTGATCTCGCGTTCCTCGCCTTCGAGGGTGAGTGGAGACGCCACGCGGGTGCGAAGGAGGAGGCGATCCGCGCGGAATTCGACCTGACGCCCGCGCGGTACTACCAACTGCTCGGTCGTCTCATCGACACCCCCGAGGCTCTCGCCCACGACCCGATGCTGGTGCGTCGTCTGCGCCGCCGTCGCGATGAGGCCGCGGACCGCCACCGGGCACGCCTCGGGCGTACCGCGTCTCGCTGAGAAGACCCGAAAACTCCGACCGGTAGCATCGTCGAATGGCCAGATCGACCTTCCCGCGGGATCGCTTCGACGACCTGCCGGACGCCTCCGGCCGCGTCGGGGCGCACCGCGCCGAGAGTCCGCGTTCGCGCGGCTGGATCGTGTTCCTGTGGGCGGCCATCGCCACCCTCGTGCTGATCATCGCGGGCGTCTTCGCCACGCTCGTCCTGTCGGGACGCCTGTCGTTCGGCGACGCCGACGCCCCCGCGCCCGTCATCTCCGCCGAGCCCACCACGCCGTCGGTGATCGACACCTCGTACACGGTCGTCGTGCTCAACGGCACCCCGCAGGACGGTCTGGCCGCGTCGCTGCGCGAGCAGATCGTCGCCGCCGGATGGTCGGGCGACGACGTCGAGACGGGCAACTCCGACACCACCGACTTCGCCACCACCACCGTCTACTACAAGGGCGAGGCCGACGCCGCCGCGGCGGAGGGGCTCGCCCAGACCATCGGCGGAGCGCAGACCGCCCAGAGCGACTTCCTGCAGCCGGCCGACGACCCCGGCACCCCCGACGACGAGAGCGCGGTCAAGCGTCTCATCGTCGTGATCGGCCTCGACCGGGCCGGCGGCGCCACGCCCGCACCCACGGGCTGATCGCTGCGAGCGAGCCCCCGCGAGCCGCGTGTTTCCGCGGCGTAACAACTTGGGGGCACGCGCGTCAACAATGCCCGCGAACCCCCTCGCGGCGGTAGCCGGCGTGCTTACGATGACCTCGTCGTACAGCAACAGGAGATTCGCATGACCCAGGGCACTGTCAAATGGTTCAACGCCGAGAAGGGCTTCGGCTTCATCACCGTCGCTGACGGGCAGGACGTCTTCGTCCATTACTCGAGCATCGAGATGTCGGGCTTCCGCGTCCTCGAGGAGGGACAGGCCGTCGAATTCACCGTCGGCAACGGGCAGAAGGGCCCGCAGGCGGAGTCCGTGCGCCTGGCCTGACCGCTGCATCGAACGCCGTGGCATCCGCACTCCGGATGCCACGGCGTTCGTCGTTCCACGGGGGTCCGGTGGCTTGCACTCCCCAGGGGCGAGTGCCAGAATGAATTAGCACTCGCATTCGTCGAGTGCCAAATCTGGAAGTCACCCGTCCGGGAGGGACGACACACTTATGGCAAAGATCATCGCTTTCGACGAAGAGGCCCGACGCGGTCTCGAGCGCGGCCTCAACACGCTGGCCGACGCCGTCAAGGTGACCCTGGGCCCCCGCGGTCGCAACGTCGTGCTCGAGAAGAAGTGGGGCGCCCCCACGATCACGAACGACGGCGTCTCGATCGCCAAGGAGATCGAGCTCGACGACCCGTACGAGAAGATCGGCGCCGAGCTGGTCAAGGAGGTCGCCAAGAAGACCGACGACGTCGCGGGTGACGGCACCACCACCGCCACCGTTCTCGCCCAGGCGCTCGTGCGCGAGGGCCTGCGCAACGTCGCGGCCGGCGCCGACCCCATCTCGCTCAAGAAGGGCATCGAGAAGGCCGTCAAGGCCGTCACCGACGAGCTGCTCGCCTCCGCCAAGGAGGTCGAGTCCAAGGAGCAGATCGCCGCCACCGCGTCGATCTCCGCCGCCGACCCCGCGATCGGCGAGCTCATCGCCGAGGCCATCGACAAGGTGGGCAAGGAAGGCGTCGTCACCGTCGAGGAGTCGAACACCTTCGGCACCGAGCTCGAGCTCACCGAGGGCATGCGCTTCGACAAGGGGTACATCAACCCCTACTTCGTCACCGACCCCGAGCGTCAGGAAGCGGTCTTCGAAGACCCGTACATCCTGATCGCGAACCAGAAGATCTCCAACATCAAGGACCTTCTGCCGATCGTCGACAAGGTGATCCAGGAGGGCAAGGAGCTCCTCATCATCGCCGAGGACGTCGAGGGCGAAGCCCTCGCGACGCTCGTGCTCAACAAGATCCGCGGCATCTTCAAGTCGGTCGCCGTCAAGGCTCCCGGCTTCGGCGACCGTCGCAAGGCGCAG
The DNA here is from genome assembly GCF_007679045.1 of Microbacterium sp. BH-3-3-3. GTDB lineage: Bacteria > Actinomycetota > Actinomycetes > Actinomycetales > Microbacteriaceae > Microbacterium > Microbacterium algihabitans. Next base: position 53,199 of record NZ_VEFS01000004.1, read on the forward strand.
CTGCAGGACATCGCGATCCTCACCGGCGGCCAGGTCATCACCGAAGAGGTGGGCCTCAAGCTCGAGAACGCGACCGTCGACCTGCTCGGCCGTGCCCGCAAGGTCATCATCACCAAGGACGAGACCACGATCGTCGAGGGTGCCGGTGAGTCGGAGCTGATCGAGGGTCGCGTGACCCAGATCCGCCGCGAGATCGAGAACACCGACAGCGACTACGACCGCGAGAAGCTCCAGGAGCGCCTCGCGAAGCTCGCCGGTGGCGTCGCCGTCATCAAGGCCGGAGCCGCGACCGAGGTCGAGCTCAAGGAGCGCAAGCACCGCATCGAAGACGCCGTGCGCAACGCCAAGGCCGCTGTGGAAGAGGGGGTCGTCGCCGGTGGTGGCGTCGCGCTCATCCAGGCCGGCAAGAACGCTCTCGGCAACCTGAACCTCGTCGGTGACGAGGCCACGGGTGCCAACATCGTTCGCGTCGCCATCGAGGCCCCGCTCAAGCAGATCGCGCTCAACGCCGGTCTCGAGCCCGGTGTCGTGGCGAACAAGGTCGCCGAGCTCCCCGTGGGCCACGGCCTCAACGCCGCGACCGGTGAGTACGGTGACCTGTTCGCACAGGGCATCATCGACCCGGCCAAGGTGACCCGCTCGGCGCTTCAGAACGCCGCGTCGATCGCAGGTCTGTTCCTCACGACCGAGGTCGTCGTCGCCGACAAGCCCGAGAAGGCCGCCGCTCCCGCGGGCGACCCGACCGGTGGCATGGACTTCTGATCCACGCTGACGCCTGAGAACGCCCCCTCCTCCGGGAGGGGGCGTTCTTCGTTGCCGGGCCGGATCCGCCGGGAGTCGACCGGGCATGGAGGCCACCGACCTCGTGCCGTGGGCCGACGGAGAAGTCCGCTCCCTGGCTGCGGTTCACCCGGAGCTCGGCTCGCCAGGTATCGGGGCGCTGCGGATCTGCTCAGCCGGACCTGGCGCTGAGAGCGCGTCGGGAGTCAGGCGTCGGGATCGGGCCGGTAGTCCTCGGGGAGACGCTCGAGGGGCTGCGTCTCGATCAGCGCGTGCTCCTCGACGTCGCGTCGGTCGGCGAGGGGGAGCGAGACGCGGAAGGTCGCACCCCCGCCGGGGGTGTCGACGACCTCGACCGTGCCGTGCAGCAGGTCGACGATCGACGCGACGATCGACAGGCCGAGCCCCGAGCCTCCGGTCTCGCGCGTGCGCGAGGTGTCGGCGCGCCAGAAGCGCTGGAAGATCTGCTCGCGGATCTGCTCGGGAACGCCCTCGCCGTGATCGATGATCTCGATCCACCCCATGTCGCTCTCGGCATCCACCCCCACACGCAGGCCGATGGGGGAGTCGTCGGCGGTGAACCGGCGGGCATTGCCGAGGAGGTTCGCGACCACCTGGCGCACCTTGTTCTCGTCGCCCAGCACGATGGGGGCCAGACGCGGGGTCGCGCGCAGCAGACCCGCACCGGGCGCGGCCGCGGGGGTCTCTCCCGTGTTCGTCGCCGGGTCGGACGCGTCCTTGGACCGGCGGCGGAGGCGCGAGAGCGTCGCGCCCGCGATCGCCATCGCCGAGGTCGGGGGCGCCGCGCGGCGACGGCTGGCCGCGGTCGAGGGGCGACCGCCGGCATCGAGCAGCGGATCGAGGGTGATGGTCGGCAGCACCAGCTCGCCTCGAGAGGTCGTGTCGTCGACCGTCACCTCGCGCTGCGGAGAGGTGACGCGCAGGTCGAGGGCGGCGTCGCGCGCGATGGGGCGCAGATCGAGCTCGGTGATGGAGACGTCGCGACGCTCGTCGAGGCGGGCGAGGGCCAGCAGGTCTTCCACGAGGGCGCCCATGCGGATCGCCTCCTTCTCGATGCGCTCCATCGACTGGGCCACGTCTTCGTCGGAGCGGATCGCCCCCATGCGGTACAGCTCGGCGTAGCCGCGCATGGTGACCAGCGGCGTGCGCAGTTCGTGACTGGCGTCGCCGATGAACCGGCGCATCTGGCGGACCGTCGCGTCGCGCTGGCCGATGGCGCCGTCGATGCGGGCGAGCATCGCGTTGATCGCGGTCTTGAGTCGACCCACCTCGGTGTCGGGCACGATGTCGGTGAGGCGCTGGCTGAAGTCACCGGCGGCGATGTCCATCGCGGTCGTCTCGACCTGGCGCAGGTTGCGGAACGCGAGGGTGACCAGCAGACGCGTCAGCAACGCGGTCGCGATGAGGATGAGCAGGGCGACGAACGCGTAGATGCCCAGGTAGGCCGCCACGATCCGATCGGTCGGCGCGAGGGGCTGGATCACCATCTGCGTGTAGACGCCGGGATTGCCCTGCGGCTGCAGCACCCCGACGCGCGCGAGGAAGTGCTGCCCCGAGGTGGGGTCTTCGAGCTCGATGCGTTTGTCGATCTGCAGGTAGGTCTGCTCGAGCGTGAAGGTCTGCGGGATGTCGGGCAGCGACGTCGACGCGGTCCCGTTGTAGAAGGCCTCGCGCTGGCCGTCGGGGCCGTAAACGACGACCATCGAACCGATCTGCGGGGCGTTGTCGACCTGCGAGAACACCGTCTGCCCGTCGACCGACGCCGTGGTGAAGATGCTGTTGGCGATGCTTCCCGCCGCCTGTTGCGCGAGCTGCTCGTCGAGGTTGTTCACCAGGGTCGTGCGCAGGAACACCATCGTGCCGATGCCCGCGGTGAACAGACCGATGGCGAGGAGCGCGACGGTGACGCCGGTGACCTTGGTGCGCAGACTCAGGCCGCGCCACCAGCGCGTGAGGGAATCGTCGGAGTGCGACAGGGGGCGATGCCTTCCGCTCAGGCGGTCTTGCCCGACTTCAGCATGTAGCCGAAGCCGCGCTTGGTCTGGATGAGCGGCTCCGAGGAGTGCGGATCGATCTTGCGACGCAGGTACGAGATGTAGCTCTCGACGATGCCCGCGTCGCCGTTGAAGTCGTACTCCCACACGTGGTCGAGGATCTGCGCCTTCGACAGCACGCGGTTGGGGTTCAGCATGAGGTAGCGCAGCAGCTTGAACTCGGTGGGGCTCAGGTCGATCGAGACGTCGCCGACGCTGACGTCGTGCGTGTCCTGGTCCATCGTCAGCTCACCCGTGCGGATGATCGACTCCTCGTCGGCCTGCATCGTGCGGCGCAGGATCGCCTGGATGCGGGCGACGATCTCGTCGAGGCTGAACGGCTTGGTGACGTAGTCGTCGCCTCCCGCGTTCAGGCCCATGATCTTGTCTTCCGTCTCGTCCTTGGCGGTGAGGAAGAGGATCGGCGCGGTGTAGCCGGCGCCCCGGAGCCGCTTGGTGACGCTGAAGCCGTTCATGTCGGGCAGCATCACGTCGAGCACGATGAGGTCGGGTTCTTCTTCGAGCACGGCCGAGATCGTCTGCGCGCCGTTGGCCACGGCTCGCACCTGGAAACCGGCGAAGCGCAGGCTCGTGATGAGCAGGTCGCGGATGTTCGGTTCGTCGTCGACGACGAGGATGCGAGGAGCTGTCATGCCCTCATTATCGTGATCCCACCCAGCAAAGTGCTGGATATGGCTCGGAAAGCCGCACCCTGGTATGTCTCAGGCGGCTGCGGCGTCGATTCCGTCGGCGTCGAGGATCGTGTACGCGTATCCCTGCTCGGCGAGGAAGCGCTGGCGGTTCTGCGCGAAATCCTGGTCGACCGTGTCGCGGGCGATGAGCGTGTAGAAGCTCGCGGTGTGGTTCGACTGCTTGGGGCGCAGCAGTCGACCGAGGCGCTGCGCCTCTTCTTGACGCGAGCCGAACGACCCCGACACCTGGATGGCGACGGAGGCCTCGGGCAGGTCGACCGAGAAGTTCGCGACCTTCGAGACCACCAGCAGCGGGATGCTGCCGTCGCGGAAGCCCTGGAACAGCTCCTCGCGCTCGGGGATCGGGGTCGCGCCGGTGATCTGCGGAGCACCGAGGGCCTGCGCCAGCTCGTCGATCTGATCGAGGTACTGACCGATCACGAGCACACGCTCACCCGGATGCCGCTGCACGAGCCGACGCGCGACCTCGATCTTCGCGGGTGCCGTGGCGGCGAGGCGATAGCGGTCCTCGTCGGCGGCGGCGGCGTATTCGAGCCGTTCGTCGGCGGGGAGGTCGATGCGCACCTCGTAGCAGGCGGCGGGGGAGATGAAGCCCTGGGCCTCGATCTCCTTCCACGGCGCGTCGAACCGCTTGGGGCCGATGAGGCTGAACACGTCGCCTTCGCGACCGTCTTCGCGCACGAGCGTCGCGGTGAGGCCGAGCCGTCGGCGCGCCTGCAGGTCGGCGGTGAGCTTGAACACCGGTGCGGGCAGCAGGTGCACCTCGTCGTACAGGACGAGGCCCCAGTCGAGCGCATCGAGCAGCGCGAGGTGGGCGTACTTTCCGCCGCGCTTGGCGGTGAGGATCTGGTAGGTCGCGATGGTGACCGGCTTGATCTCCTTGACCTGGCCGGAGTACTCGCCGATCTCCTCGGGCGTCAGACTGGTGCGCCGCAGCAACTCGTCGCGCCACTGGCGCGCGCTGACGGTGTTGGTCACCAGGATCAGCGTGGTCGTGCGCGTGTCGGCCATGGCCCCGGCGCCCACGAGCGTCTTGCCCGCGCCGCAGGGGAGCACGACGACGCCGGACCCGCCCTCGGAGAACGACTCGACCGCCTGGCGTTGGTAGGGGCGCAGGCTCCAGCCGTCTTCGGCGAGATCGATCGGGTGGGGCGTGCCAGGGGTGTAGCCCGCGAGGTCTTCGGCGGGCCAGCCGATCTTGAGCAGTTCCTGCTTGATGTGACCGCGCGCCCAAGCGTCGACGAGGAAGGTGTCGGGGCTGGGGTGCCCGATCAGCAGAGGAGCGATGCGCTTGTTGCGCGAGACCTCGCTGAGCACCGCGGCATCCGTCGACCGGAGCACGAGCGCACCCTCGTCGTTGCGTTCGATCACGAGGCGGCCGTACCTGTTGACGGTCTCGCGGATGTCGGTGCTGACCGAGGCGGGCACCGGGAAGCGCGACCAGGTGTCGAGGGTCGCGAGCATCGCGTCGGCGTCGTGGCCGGCGGCGCGGGCGTTCCACAGCCCCAGGCGCGTGATGCGGTAGGTGTGGATGTGCTCGGGCGCGCGTTCGAGTTCGGCGAACACCGCCAGCTCGTGCCGCGCCGTTTCCGCCTGAGGGTGAGCCACCTCGAGGAGCACGGTGCGGTCGCTTTGCACGATGAGGGGACCGTCAGCCATAACGTTCGATCCTACCGGGGTCGGGCGACACCGGGCCGACCGCGCACGCCGCGCGGCGTCACGCGACGGGAGCGACGCCGTCGATGTGCGACAGCGGCAGGGTGCGTTCGACGTCGGCGCCGCGGTCGCGTCCGCGGAGGCGTCCGCCGCCCAGGCCCGTCGCCTCGAGGCGGAACACGCGCGCGGTGCCGTCGGGCAGGCGCACGGTCACGTCGATCACCGCGCGAGCGCGCACGGCCTGATCCAGCTCGCGTTCGAGCCACGCGGCATCCGAGTCCTCGGCCCCGGCGCGCAGACGGGCGATCAGCGGAGCGTAGGTCTCATCGGCATCCGCGCCGGGAGTCTGCTCGGTGGCGAGCTTCGCGCGCTCGAGGGCCCGCGGTCGGCCCTGCTCGTCGACCGCGACGGCGGGGTAGTGCGCGTCGGTCAGGGCCCAGAACACCACGTCGGCCGACACGTGCGACTCGAGGGCGTCGTCGGTGCGGGTGAGTGCGATCGAGCGCAGCGACTGGTCGATCTCCATCGAGCGCAGCAGCGTCTCGTCGTCGGTGACGACCCGCGTGAGCGACGAGGCCGCCTCGCTCATCACGCGCACGCGGCCGTGCTCCGCCGCGGTGCGCTCGATGACGTACGCGAGCGGCTGGGGGAGGCCCGTCAACGAGATGCCCGAGAGGAACTCGCGCAACGAGTCAGCGGTCTCGCCCGCGGTGATCGCGGCACCGATCGTCGCGGCGCTGAAGCGATAGCTCGAGGCCTGGGCGCGCGACTCGCGCGTGGCCATCGACCGCAGGCGCACGTCGAGGTGGGGAGCGAGGGGGCCCGGGGCGATGGCGGTGAGGTCGTTCTGCAGGTACACGCGGTCGACCTCGGGCGGGAGCAGTTCGCGCAGCGCGGAGGTGTCGACGTCGCCGCCCTCGGCGAGGGGCTGAGCCCACGGTGTGATGCGGCCCGCGGCATCCGTGAGTCCCCACCGGGTCAGGCGTTCGGTCCACAGCGCCGCGCGCTCGGGTGCCTCGGGGTCGAAGGGGGTCGCGCCGGCCCAGAGGTGCAGGGGGATCCACCCGCCGTTCTCGGAGCGGTAGGCACGGGGGAGGGCGTCGCGCAGAGCGACGGCGGTCTGCTGCCACCGCTCGAGCGTCGGCAGCTTGAGCCACTCGCGACCGGCGGGCGAGACGAGCCAGGCACGGTCGTTCGCTCCGAGCAGCCCGACCGAGGCGGCGAGTCCGACCAGCAGATCGGCGTCGGCGGGGGTCTCCACGGCTCCCGCGTCGACCAGGCGGCGGCGTTCGGTCGCGCCCAGCGAACCCGATCCGATGCGCCCGAGCGGGGACCCGAGGGTCTGCAGGAGCACGTCGGCGACCGAGGCGGCGTTGGTGAAGGCGGCCTCGGAGGCAGCGGCGACGGATGCCGCGGACTCGGCCGCGCCCGGTTCGCGCGCGGCGGTGCGCGGCTCGGCGAGACCGTCGGGACGGGCCTCGCGCACGGCATCGGCGACCGTGGGGAAGGGGACGCCCGCGTCGTCGACGAGAGCCCGGGATGCGAGGTCGGCACGCACGCGGCCGGTCGCGGCCTCGCCGTCGACGGCGGCCACGAGCGCCTCGGCCTCGTCGCGGGAGAGGGCGGGAAGGCCGCGGGCGACCGAGGCCGGCTCGAGCAGGGCTTCCGCAGCGTCGAACATGTCGCGCCAGGTGCTCGAGGGCGAGATCTGCCGCTCGTCGAAGAGACGGCCGAGCTCGGTGTCGGTGAGCGCGCTCAACGAGACCGCCAGTGCGCGTTGTGCGGAGGTCTCGGCCACGTCATCGGGCCCTGTTGGCCCGGCCCTTTCGGACGAAATTCATGATGAGCAGAGCGATGATGAGCGCGAAGCCGACGGGAAGGGCGAACAGCGGGAGGACGACGATCAGGGGCCATGCGCCCTGGGTGAAGTCGCTGACTCCGAGCGGCTGCGCGAGGATCACGATGAAGAAGCACACGATGGACACGACGACCAGGCCGAGTGACATGAAAGTCAGGATGCGGTCGATGCGGCGGACGGGGATGTCGTCGCCCGGCGTGCTGCCACCGGAGGTGCGGGTGCTCATCGGGCTCAGCCTACTGCCTGGCGGCGGTGCCGTAGGCTGGAAGACCGGGATCCGATCGGCTCCCGTGTTCCGCCGCGCGATCCGCGCACTCATCCAGCGAGGTGTCCATGCCCACCGGCAAGGTCAGGTTCTACGACGACGAGAAGGGCTTCGGCTTCATCAGCACCGATGACGGCCAGGACGTGTTCCTGCACGCCACGGCTCTGCCCGCCGGAACCCCGGGCCCGAAGGCCGGGACCCGCCTCGAGTTCGGCGTGGCCGACGGCAAGCGCGGTCTGCAGGCGCTCTCGGTGCGCGTGCTCGACGCCCCCGTCAGCCTGTCGAAGCGCTCGCGCAAGCCCGCCGACGACATGGCGATCATCGTCGAAGACCTCGTGAAGCTGCTCGACGGCATCGGCGGCGACCTGCGTCGCGGTCGCTACCCCAACGGCCCGCACGCCCAGAAGATCGCCGCGGTCCTGCGCAAGGTCGCCGATGACTTCGAAGCCTGAGTCGGCCGCGGACGAGCGCCTGACCGGCGCCCACGATCTCGCGCTGTCCGCGTTGCGCGAGATCACCCCCGCAGACACCATCGGCCCCGCCGCCGACTACGCGCTCGAAGACGACGGTGTCGTCTCGCTGCGCTTCCACACGCGCCTCTCGGGGTACCCCGGATGGTTCTGGACCGTCAGCGTGGCGGTCGTCGAGGACTCCGAGCCGACCGTGCTCGAAGTCGAACTGCTGCCCGGCGACGGAGCGCTGCTCGCTCCCGACTGGGTGCCGTGGGCCACGCGGCTCGCCGAGTACCAGGCGGCGCAGGTCGCGGCCGCCGCGACCGACGACGACCACGGTGACGACGACGATCACGACGGCGACGATCCCGACGAGGACGAAGAAGACGACGACGAGGACGACGAGGAGCCGAAGGCGCGCTTCCACGCCGGCGACCTCGACGGCGTCGACATCGACGAGCTCGACGCTCCGGCCGCTGTGGCGGACGACGAGGGCGATGACGACGATGACGATGACACCCTCGATGCCGACGACGCGGACGACGACGACCGCGACGAGGGCGACCGCAGCTACTGACCTCTGAACGACGAAGGCCGTCCCGCGCGATGCGGGACGGCCTTCGTCGTTCGTGGCGTCAGGCGCCGGGCAGGTTCTCGATCGTGTAGTCGATGGCGCCGATCAGGCGGCGCACGTCGTCGGGCTCGATCGAGACGAACGTGGCCACGCGCAGCTGGTTGCGGCCCAGCTTGCGGTACGGCTCGGTGTCGACGATGCCGTTCGCGCGCAGGCTCTTCGCGATCGCGCTCGCATCGATGCTGTCGTCGAAGTCGATCGTGACGACGACGGGCGAGCGGTCGGCGGCGTCGGCGACGAAGGGGGTCGCCACCGCACTGGCATCCGCCCACTCGTACAGCGCGGAGGACGACTCCGCCGTGCGCGCGGCCGCCCACTCGAGGCCGCCGTTGTCGAGGATCCAGCCGAGCTGCTCGTCGAGCAGCAGCAGGGTCGCCAGGGCGGGGGTGTTGAGCGTCTGCTGCAGGCGGGAGTTGTCGACCGCGTTCTTCAGGCTGAGGAACTCGGGGATGTAGCGGTCGGATGCCGCGATCTTCTCGATGCGCTCGATCGCCGCGGGCGAGACGGCGGCGTACCAGATGCCTCCGTCGGAGCCGAGGTTCTTCTGCGGGGCGAAGTAGTAGACGTCGGCCTGGGTGACGTCGAAGTCGATGCCGCCCGCGGCGCTGGTCGCATCGATGACGGTGAGCGCACCGGCATCCGCGTTCACGCGCTGGACGGGGGCCGAGACGCCCGTCGAGGTCTCGTTGTGGGGCCAGGCGTAGACGTCGACGCCCTCGACGGCCTCGGCGACCGTGCGGGTGCCCGGCTCGGCGCGGCGCACGTCGGGCGCCTGCAGCCACGGCGCCGCGGCGGCCGAAGCGAACTTGCCGCCGAACTCGCCGAACACGAGGTTCTGGCTGCGGTTCTCGATCAGGCCGAACGCCGCGGCGTCCCAGAACGCCGTCGACCCGCCGTTGCCGAGGATGATCTCGTAGCCCTCGGGCAGGCGGAACAGCTGTGCAAGACGCTCGCGCGTGCTGGCGACGAGGTTCTTCACGGGCGCCTGACGGTGCGAGGTTCCGAGGATCGACGCCCCGCGGGTGACGAGCGCCTCGAGCTGCGCACCGCGCACCTTCGAGGGGCCGCACCCGAAGCGGCCGTCGGCGGGCAGGAGATCGGTGGGGAGTTCCACGTGCGGCATGGCACTGATTCTAGGGCGAGCCTCCGGGCCCGCCCGCGCTCATGTCGGAGGGGGTCGGTAGGCTGGGAGGACTTGCCGCGCGACATCGAGGACACCTGAATGACCGATCTGATCGACACCACCGAGATGTACCTGCGCACGATCCTCGAGCTCGAGGAGGAGAAGATCGTGCCCCTGCGGGCGCGCATCTCCGAGCGCCTGGGGCACTCCGGGCCGACGGTCTCGCAGACGGTCGGACGCATGGAGCGCGACGGTCTGGTCGTCGTGTCGGAGGACCGCCGGCTCGAGCTCACCGACGCCGGCCGTCAGAAGGCCGTCGACGTGATGCGCAAGCACCGTCTCGCCGAGCGTCTGCTCAGCGATGTGATCGGCCTCGACTGGGCCTACGTGCACGACGAGGCCTGCCGCTGGGAGCACGTCATGAGCGAGCAGGTCGAGCGTCGCCTCGTCGAGCTGCTCGGGCACCCCACCGAGTCGCCGTACGGCAACCCCATCCCCGGACTCGACCAGCTCGGCGACGCCAGCAGCGTCACCTTCGACGACGGCGTGGTCGGCCTGGTCCGCAAGCTCGCCGACGCGGGCGGACCCATCTCGGGCACGGTCCGCCGGCTCGCCGAACCCGCGCAGGTCGACCCCGAGCTGCTGCAGCAGCTGAAGGCCGCGGGCGTCCTGCCCGGAGCCCACGGCGACTACCGCTTCAACGAGGGCTACGTGCTCGTGCAGATGGACGGCGTCGACGAAGGCCTCGAGCTGCCCGTCGAGGTGGCCTCGCACATCTTCCTCGTCGCCGAGGCGTGATCGGCGGCGCTCTTACCCGAGCATCCGCCGTGCACGCCTTCTGAAGCGTGACATGTTCGTTATCTTCGGGTAGCCTTCGAAGGTCCACAGGCGAGAAGCCCGCCGTCGGACCCCTCGCAGTTTTGCCTCATCGGCTCGTCGTCTGCAGAGGGTGAAGCCCGCACATCGTGCCCCTTATTCGAGTGCTGACGAGCCAGCGTGATCGCCCCCGGGTGATCGCGCAGAGGCGCCGGAGGAACTTTGGCTGAAAACACCGATCCCGCTGCGGACCTACCCGAGGTCCCCGCGACCGGACCCACACGCAAGAGCACCCGTGCCGCTGCCGTCGTGCCGTCGGCGAAGCGTCCCGTGGTCACCTCGATCACCGCGGCCGCACCCGCCGCCCGCACCGCACCCGCGCGCAGCGCGTCGTCGCAGCGCCGGTTCGGCAAGCCCGTGCGCAGTGCCGTGATCCTGTCGATGGTCGCCGGCCTCGTCGCGACGGTCGCGATCCCCGCGTACGCCGCGACCATGCCGGCCGCCGAGACCGTGACGCTCCAGCAGATGTCGGCTCCCGACAACCAGTCGCTGGTCGTCGCGTCCGACTCCACCGCCGCGACGCTCGACCGCAGCAGCTACTCGGCAACCACCGCCGAAGAGATCCAGAAGAAGAAGGATCAAGAGGCCGCCGCGGCCGCCGCCGCCGAGCGCGCCCGTCAGCTGGCCGCCAACGCGTCGAAGGCGTCGAGCAGCAGCTCGTCGAGCTCCGTGTCGGTCGACCTCAACATGACCGCACCGGGCTCCGGCGAGGTGCGCTGGCCCCTCACCAGCTACAAGCTGGGCCGTGGCCTATGGGACTCCGGCTACCACCAGGGCGTCGATCTGCTCGCGCCGCAGGGGCAGCCGATCTTCGCCGCCGCCGCCGGCGTCGTCAAGGTCTCGCAGGAGAGCTACGGCGGCTACGGCGTCGCGATCGTCATCGAGCACGTCATCAACGGCCAGAAGGTCTCGACCACCTACGGGCACATGACCTACGGCACCCGTCAGGTGCAGGCGGGTCAGACGGTCGCCGCAGGCCAGGTCATCGGCCTCGTCGGCTCGACCGGCAGCTCGACCGCCAACCACCTGCACTTCGAGGTGCACATCAACGGCTCGGTCGTCGACCCCTACGCCTGGTTGCAGCAGAACGCGGGCTGAGCCCCACCATCACGCGAGACGGCGTGTCGGAGACGATGTTCTCCGACACGCCGTCTTCTGTTTCCCCGAGTGGCCGACCCCGGGCGTGTCGTGGTGGGTTAGCCTGTCAGCGACGTCGGAAGAACCGAAGGGAAGACCGATGAACACCAGCCCGCGCATCCGCACCATGGATGCGCTCGGGCTGCTCGTTCTTCGGCATCGTGTGTTCGGATGCCGCGGCCTCGCCGCGACTTCGAAGGCGCTGTCTGCCTAGACAGCGCCTTTTTTCATACCCCTGAGTGCCCTCCTCGTCACGAGTCGAACATCCGAGAAGCCGTCTCGGCCATTCGAGAGGAAACGGAATGCGCACACTGGTGCTGAACGCGGGCTACGAGCCCCTCGCGGTCGTGTCGTTCAAGCGAGCCCTCGTGCTCGTGATGAACGAGAAGGCCACCGTCGTCGAACGCATCGAGGAGGACCCCGTCTGGGCGGCCGCCGGCGAGTACGACCGCCCGGCCGTGATCATCCTCACCCGCTACGTGCGGGTTCCGGGAGCCCGTCGCGTCCCCGTCACACGCCGCGGCGTGCTGCGGCGCGACGCGCACCGGTGCGGATACTGCGGCAAGGCGGCATCGACCATCGACCACGTCATGCCCCGCTCGCGCGGCGGCAAGGACACGTGGGAGAACCTCGTGGCGTGCTGCCTGGCCTGCAACAACATCAAGGGCGACCGCACCCCGCAAGAGATGCGGTGGGAGCTCCGGCTCGTTCCGGCGCCCCCGCACGGCTCTTCGTGGACCGTTCGCGGCGTCGACAAGAGCGACCCGCGGTGGGAGCCGTACCTGGCGTTGGCGGCCTGACCACGGCATCCGGGATCATCCCCTCCCCGAACGCTCAGGCGTGCAGGGGAGCGAGGTCTTGCAGACCGGTCACGCGCAGGAGATCGAGGCGGTCGGCATCCGGAGTGCCCGGGGCCACCGTGTAGACCACGACGCGCAGGTCGCTGCCCGGCACGCTGAGCACGTCGCAGTCGACCTCGATCTCGCCGACCGCCGTGCGCACGCGTTTGCGGCTGCTGCGGTGCTCGGCGATGTGGGCGGAATCCCACCGGCGCTCGAACTCCGGGGAGTCGCGGCGCAGGCGCGCGACGAGGTCGACGAGCGATCGGTCGGCGGGATATCGACCGAGCGCCGAGCGCAGATCGGCCACGAGGTCGCGGGCGAACTCCTCGTCGTGCACGGCATCCCACGCGATCCCCTCGTGGCCCTGGGTGAAGTGACGCCAGACGACGTTGCGCTCGAGCCCGGTGCGCCGGAGGGGATCGCCGTCGAACGCGGCCCAGAGGGCGTTCCACAGCAGGAGGTCGTGCGCGGCGGTGAAGACCGCGAGGGGCACGTCGGTGAGGCGGTCGACCAGCCGCTGGACGCCCGGGGTGATGTGCCGGGGCACGAGGCCGCGCGGGGGAGGGGCGCTGCCGGCGACCCGGAACAGGTGGTCGCGTTCGGCTGCTGTGAGCCGCAGCGCCGTCGCGAGGGCGCCGAGCATCTGCCCCGACGGATGGGTCGCCCGCCCCTGCTCGAGCCGCACGACGTAGTCCACGCTCACCCCGGCGAGGGCCGCGAGCTCCTCGCGGCGCAGGCCCTGCGTGCGGCGCCCGGGTCCGGCGGGGAGGCCGACCTCCTCGGGCCGGACGCGCTCGCGCCACGACCGCAGCACGCTGGCGAACTCGCTCATCCCTCCATCATGGTCCCGTGCGCGCCGGGGATCCTGGTACCGGTGGCCCCCCCGTCGTCCCGTACCTGGGGCGGCCGCGACGGTGGGCGCAGGATGAGGTCATGACGACGACACTCATCACCGGAGCAAACCGCAGCCTGGGCCTGGAGACCGCCCGGCGCCTCATCGACGCCGGCCACACGGTCTACGCCGGCATGCGCGACCTCGCCACGGGCGACGACGTCCGGGCGCTCGGCGCTCACGCCGTGCAGCTCGACGTGACCGACCAGGCGAGCGTGGATGCCGCGTTCGCCACCCTTCCCGCCCTCGACGTGCTCGTGAACAACGCGGGCGTGCTCGGCACCTCCCACGGCGTCGACGACCTCGACGTCGCGGCGATGACCGAGGTGTTCGACACGAACGTGATGGCCGTGGTGCGCCTGACCCAGGCGGCCCTGCCGTTGCTGCGCCGCTCGGCGAACCCGGTCATCGTCAACGTGGCGTCCGGAGTCGGGTTCACCCGGTGGCTGACGACGCCGGGGCACGACGAGTTCGGCGTCCCGTCGATTCCCTATGCGGCGTCGAAGGCCGCCGTGATCGCCCTGACGGTGCAGTACGCCAAGAACCTGCCCGAGATGCGGGTGAACGCCTCCGACCCGGGCTATACGGCGACGGCGTTCAACGGATTCGGCGGTCACCAGACGATCACCGAAGGGACGGATGCCACCGTCGCCCTGGCCCTGATCGATCGCGACGGTCCGAGCGGGGAGTTCCACGACCGCACCGGGCGGATCGCGTACTGAGGGCACGCGGGGTGCCGGGCGGGTGCGACCCCCGCTCGGGGCCGATGTCGGAGGTCGATCGTATCTTCGAGCCACAGGGATTGAGGCGATAGAACAGATGTTCTAACCTGTGGGAGTGAGGGCGATCATGCGAGACCAGGTACAGGCCGTACCCGACATCCATGCGCTGCGCGATCGCCTCGAGCGCATGCAGGGGCGGCGCATGGACGCCCCGGTACTGCCGACCCATCCCGCGTTCACCTCGCTGCTGCCCGGCGGAGGGCTCCGGTCGGGGTCGGCGTACTCCCTCGCCCGCTCGGCGTCGCTGCTCTTGGCGCTCATGGCGCGCCCCTCGCAGGACGGCGCCTGGTGCGGGGTCATCGGCATGCCCGAGCTCGGCGCCGAGGCGGCGGAGAAGTACGGGCTCGACCTCGATCGGCTCGTGTTCATCCCCGACCCCGGGCCGCGCTGGCTCGCGGTGACGGCGACGATCACCGAGGTGCTGCCGGTCGTCGCCGTCCGGCCCCCGGCCGGCTCCTCCGCCGCACGCGGGGGCGCTGAGACCACGCGCCTGGCCGCGCGTCTGCGCGATCGCGGGTCGGTGCTGCTCGTGCAGGGGGAGTGGCCCCAGGCCGAGGCGGTCATCGACGTCGCCGACCCCCGGTGGTCGGGTCTCGGGCAGGGCCACGGATACCTGGCGGGTCGTGAGCTGACGGTGTCGGTGAGCAGCCGCCGTTCGCCGAACGCGCGGCGGGCCCGCATGCTGCTCCCCGCCGCCGACGGATCGATCGAACTGCTGGGCGCCCCCGCCGAGCGGCTCGTCTCGCGCGAACGCGACGCCTTCCGTGCGCGGGCGGTCGGCTGATGCAGGCGCCCACGCGCAGCCTGGTGCTGTGGTTCCCCGACTGGCCCATCACGGCGTTCGCGCACGAGGCCACCACCCCGCCGAAACCGGATGCCGCGGTGGCGGTGTTCGCCAACAACCTCGTCGTCGCCTGCTCGTGGGCCGCCCGCGCGCAGGGCGTGCGCCGCGGGCAGAAGCGTCGCGACGCCCAGGCGCTGTGCCCGACGTTGCAGGTGGTGGCGGCCGATCCCGTCCGCGATGCGCGGGCGTTCGCCCCCGTCGTCGCGCGGATCGAAGAGCGGGCGCCCGGCGTGCAGATCGTGCGGCCCGGTCTGTGCGCGCTGCGGTCCCGAGGACCGGCGCGGTACTACGGCGGCGAGGCCGAGGCGGCGCGCATGTTCATCCGCCTGCTCGACGACGAGGGGTTCTCCGGGGTGCGGGCGAGCGTGGCCGACGGCGTGTTCACGGCCGAGCACGCGGCCCGGTCCGCCGCCGCGGACGACCCGGTGCGCATCGTCGCGCCCGGAGATGCGGGGGTGTTCCTCGCGCCGCTGTCGATCGCCACGCTCGACGACGACGAATTCGGCAGCCTCCTCTCGCGTCTGGGCGTGCACACGCTGGGCGCTCTCGCGGCCCTGCCCGTCGAGCGGGTGCGTGAGCGCTTCGGTGAACGCGGCGTGCGGTTGCACGCCCTGGCCGCGGGGCTCGACTCCCAACCGGTGCAGCCGCGCACGCCCCCGCCCGAGCTGCACCGCGAGGTGGCGTTCGAACCCCCGCTCGAGCTCGCCGACCAGATCGCGTTCGGCATGCGCGTCGCGGCCGAAGAGTTCATCGCGCAGTTGGGAGCGCACGATCTGGTCTGCACCGAACTGCGGGTCGTGCTCACGGGCGAGCGAGGCGAGCGCAGCGAACGCGTATGGCTGCACCCCGGGTCGTTCGACGCCGCCGGTGTCGTCGATCGCGTGCGCTGGCAGTTGGCCGAAGACGCCCAGGGCATCTTCGGCAGCGGGGTGGCCGGGGTGCACATCGAGCCCGAAGCCGTCGACGCCGCCGCCCATCACGCCAAGGGGCTGTTCGGCGCCGGCCCCGACGAGCGCGTGCACCACGCCCTCTCGCGTGTACAGGCCATGCTCGGCCATCGCGGGGTGGTGACCCCCGTCATCGGCGGCGGGCGCTGGCTCGCCGAGCGTCAGGTGCTCGTGCCGTGGGGCGACAGGGCGATCACCGCGAAAGACCGCGCCCGGCCGTGGCCCGGCAGCCTCCCCGACCCCCTGCCGGCCGTCGTCTACCCCGAACCCCGACCGGTCGGCGTCACCGACATCGCCGGCGCCTCCGTCACGGTGGGCGAGCGCGACGTGCTCAGCGCTCCGCCGGCGGTGCTCGAGACCGCCGGGCAACGCCGCCGCATCAGCGAGTGGGCAGGTCCGTGGCCCATCAGCGAACGCGGGTGGGACCCCCTGCGCGCGCGGCGCGCCCACCGCTTCCAGGTGGTCGACGCCGATGGTGGCGCGTGGCTGCTGGTCGTCGAGGAGGGCGAGTGGCGAGCGGAGGGGCGTTATGACTGAGGGTCGATCCGTCCCGGCCGTCACGCCTGTCGCGCCCGGGTGCACGCGCGGGGCAGGGGTGCGCTGATGGGCTGGAACAACCCCCCGGTGAAGTGGTCGGAGCTCGAGCGCATGCTCAGCGACGCCCGACGCCCGACCGGCACGCCGACCAACGGCGACGGCGGAGACAGCCCGGCCTGGTCGCACAAGCGCGGCGCCTATGTGCCGCCGTCGATCGAGCGCCCCGCCGACGCCGTTCCGTACGCCGAGTTGCACGTGCACTCGTCGTACTCGTTCCTCGACGGCGCCTCCTCGCCCGAAGAACTCGTCGAAGAGGCCGAGCGCCTCGGCCTGCATGCGCTCGCCCTCACCGATCACGACGGCTTCTACGGGATCGTCCGCTTCGCCGAGGCGGCCGAGGCCCGAGCGGTCAAGACGGTGTTCGGGGCGGAACTCTCCCTCGGGCTCACCGGTCCGCAGAACGGCGAGGCCGACCCCGAAGGATCCCACCTGCTCGTGCTCGCCCGTCGAGAAGAGGGGTATCACCGCCTGGCCGCCGCGATCACCCACGCGCAACTCACCGGTGCCGAGAAGGGGCGTCCCGTCTACGACCTCGAAGACCTCGCCGCGCGCGCCGGCGGGCCGGAGGATTCGCAGTGGGCGGTGCTCACCGGATGCCGCAAGGGCGCGGTGCGCCAGGCGCTGGCATCCGAGGGCCCCACCGGTGCCGCCCGCGAGCTCGACACCCTGGTGCGGTTGTTCGGCCCCGGGTCGGTCTACGTCGAGCTCATGGACCAGGGCGACCCGCTCGATTCGCGTCGCAACGACGTGCTGGCCGCGCTCGCCGCAGAGAGAGGGCTCCCGACGCTCGCGACGAACAATGTGCACTACGCGGCCCCGCAGAAGCAGCTGCTCGCCGCAGCGGTGGCCGCGGTA
Source organism: Microbacterium sp. BH-3-3-3 (assembly GCF_007679045.1). Taxonomy (GTDB): domain Bacteria; phylum Actinomycetota; class Actinomycetes; order Actinomycetales; family Microbacteriaceae; genus Microbacterium; species Microbacterium algihabitans. The sequence continues at coordinate 70,506 of NZ_VEFS01000004.1, forward strand.
CGGGCGAATCGGGGCCTCGATGAACTCGACGGGTGGCTTCCCTCGCACGCGGGCGCGCATCTGCGCTCGGGGGTCGAGATGGCGGCGCGCTTCGCCCGGTATCCGGGGGCGGTGGCGCGGACGGTGACGCTCGCCGACGAGATCGCCTTCCCGCTGCGTCGGGCCAAGCCCGCACTGCCGAAGCAGAAGGTGCCCGAGGGGCACACGCCCATGTCGTGGCTGCGTCATCTGGTGTGGGAGGCCGTGCCCCGCAAGTACCCGAACCTGTCCGACGACGATCGACGGCGCATCGAGCGCGAGCTCGAGGTCATCGAGATGAAGGACTTCCCGGGCTACTTCCTCATCGTCTACGGCATCGTGGCCGAAGCGCGACGGCGCGGCATCCTGTGCCAGGGCCGCGGCTCGGCGGCCAACAGCGCCGTCTGCTACCTGCTCGACATCACCGCCGTCGACTCGATCTTCTACAAGCTGCCGTTCGAACGGTTCCTGTCGAGCCTGCGCGACGAGGAGCCCGACATCGACGTCGACTTCGACTCCGACCGTCGCGAAGAGATCATCCAGTGGGTCTACGGCGAGTACGGACGCGAGCGGGCGGCACAGGTCGCGAACGTCATCCAGTACCGCCCCAAGAACGCGGTGCGCGACATGGCGCGCGCGCTCGGGCACTCCCCGGGCCAGCAAGACGCCTGGTCGAAGCAGGTCGAGCGCTGGGGCGCGACGCTCGAGTCGGGAGCCGACCACGACATCCCCGACCAGGTCATCGAGTTCGCCTCCGAACTGCTCAAGGCCCCCCGACATCTCGGCATCCATTCCGGGGGCATGGTGCTGACCGATCGTCCGGTGGGCGAGGTCGTGCCCATCGAGCACGCCCGCATGGAGAACCGCACGGTGATCCAGTGGGACAAAGACGACGCCGCGTGGATGGGGCTGGTGAAGTTCGACCTGCTGGGGTTGGGCATGCTCGCGGCGCTGCAGTACTGCTTCGACCTGATCCGCGACGCCACGGGCGAGTCCTGGGAGCTGTCGACACTGCCGAAGGAAGAGAAGGCGGTGTACGACATGCTCTGCCGGGCGGACTCGATCGGGGTGTTCCAGGTGGAGTCCCGCGCCCAGATGGGGTTGCTGCCGCGCCTGCAGCCGCGAAAGTTCTACGACCTGGTCGTGCAGATCGCGCTCATCCGCCCCGGGCCCATCCAGGGTGGGGCCGTGCACCCGTTCGTGCGGCGCAAGCTCGGACAAGAACCCATCACCTACGTGCACCCCAAGCTCGAACCGGTGCTCGCGCGCACGATGGGCGTGCCGGTGTTCCAGGAGCAGCTCATGCAGATGGCCGTCGCCATCGGCAACTGCTCGGCCGAAGACGCCGACCTGCTGCGGCGGGCGATGGGGTCCAAGCGCGGGCTCGAGCGCATCGACTCCCTGCGCGAGACGCTCTACGCCGGCATGGCCGAGAACGGCCTGGTCGGGCAGGTCGCCGACGAGCTGTACGCCAAGATCCAGGCGTTCGCGAACTTCGGTTTCGCGGAGTCGCACTCGCTGTCGTTCGCTCTGCTCGTGTACGCCAGTTCGTGGATCAAGCTGCACTATCCAGCGGCCTTCCTCGCGGGACTCCTGCGCGCCCAGCCCATGGGCTTCTACTCGCCGGCGACGCTCACCGCCGACGCACGTCGACACGGCGTGATCGTGCGCCGCCCCGACCTGCTGCGTTCGGGGGTCGAGGCGACGCTCGAGGCCGTCGACGGGGCGGAGGCGAGCGCGGGGGCGAGCGCTCGCACGGGGGTGCGGTTCGAGGCGGAACCGGATGCCGCGACGAGAGCGGCGTCGGAGGGGATCAGCGGTACCGCCGCCCGCAGCCGGCCCGCACCGACCGGGCTCGACGCGTGCGCGCACGCGGAGCAGCCACCCACCGGGGAGTTCGATCCGTCGGAACCTGATGAGACGCTCGCGCACCGGCGGGACGGCGGATTCACCGTGCGCCTCGGACTCGCGGGGGTCACCGGCATCGGCGCCAAGGTGGCCCAGCGCATCGTCGCCGAGCGCGAGCGAAACGGCGCGTACCGCGACCTGCGCGACCTCGTGCGGCGCACGGGGCTGGTCACCGCCCAACTCGAGGCCCTCGCCACGGCAGGCGCTTTCGAGAGCCTCGGGCACACGCGTCGCGAGGCGATCTGGCTGTCGGGTTCGGCGGCGCTGGACCGCCCCGAGTTCTTGCCCGACTCCCTCGTGGCCGTGCAGCCTCCGCTGTTCACCGACCCGTCGAGCTACGAGATCCTCGCGTCCGACCTCTGGGCGACAGGGCTCTCCGCCGACGACCATCCGATGACGCATTTCCGTTCCGCCCTCGATGCGCGCGGAGTGCTCACCTCCCGCGAACTGCGCACCTTCGAGACCGATCGTCGCATCGAGGTGGCCGGGCTCGTCACTCATCGTCAGCGGCCGGCCACGGCATCCGGGATCACCTTCCTCAACCTCGAAGACGAGCACGGGCTCATGAACATCATCTGCTCGGTCGGGGTGTGGAACAGGTACCGCCGCGTGGCGCGCGAGTCGCCCGCCCTGATCGTGCGGGGAATGCTCGAGCGCTCGGTCGAGGGGGTGACGAACGTGGTGGCCGACGGATTCACCGATCTGCGCGTCGGTGTCGCCCACGCCTCGCGCGACTTCCGGTGACGTCGGAGGGCGTCACTAGACTCGGGCCCACCGTGGTTCGTTCCGACCAGACAGGGGAAACGACATGACCGACACTCCCACTCCGCCCGACGGCTGGTACCCCGACCCCGCCGGCGGCGGCGGGCTGCGCCGCTGGAACGGCACCTCCTGGACCGACGAGGTGCGCTCCGCCGACGGCGCGTCGAGCGCCTCGACGGAGGGGGCGGATGCCGCCGCGCACGACGCCCGCGCGGATGCGGCCGTCGGGGGCGATGTTGCCGAGCACGATGCTGTCGGGCGCGATGCAGCCGGTTACGACGCCGCCGGTCACGACGCCGCCGGTCACGATGCAGCCGGCGATGTCGCCGGGCACGATGCTGTCGGTCACGACGCAGCCGGCTATGTCGCCGAGCACGACGCAGCCGGGCGCGACGCCGCCGGTCACGACGCAGCCGGCGATGTCGCCGAGCGCGGTCCTGTCGAACACGATGCTGTCGGCGACGACGCCCTCGGTCACGACGACGCGGGCGGCCACGATGCCGCTGGACACGACGCGGTCGGCGCTGCTGCCGGTCTCGACGCCGCCGCATACGGCGCTGGCGGTCACGACGACCACTCCGTGGCGGCGGACTCCCACGACTCGGATGCCGACAGGGTGAACCCGGATCCGCTCGGCTCGGTCGACCGTCAGGCGTCCGTCGAGGCGCCGGGCGAGACGGGTGCGCACGAGTCGGCTCAGACGCACGGCTCGAGTGGTTCTGCTGCGGCGGCCGCCGCCGCAGGCGCGGTGGGCGGAGCTGCCGCAGCGGGAGTCGCTTCGGCCCACGGTTCCTCCACGGACTCCGGCGCAGCGTCCGGTTCGGGCGCCGCACCCGGATACGGCGCGGCTGCCGGCTCGGGCGCGACTACGGGGTACGGCGCGACGCCGGCCTCCGCCCCCGCCTACGGCTCGACCCCCGCATACCGCTCCGCACCCGGATACCCGAACGCCCCTGCCTACCCCGCCTCGACGCCCGCCGGGTACGACGCCGCCCCGCGCCGCGACATCAAGACCAACACCGTCTGGATCTGGCTGATCGTCGCGCTCCCCCTGGTGAGCGTCCTCAGCCTGTTCCTCTTCGACTGGGGGTCGTACATCCGCGACTCGGTCTACGCCGACCTGGCCTCCGGAGGCATGGGTGGTCCGTCGATGGCGGGCTCGCTCGTGACGATCGTGGCGAGTGTCGTGAGCCTCGTCCTCGCCGCCTTGAACGTGCTGTTCGCCTTCCTCGACTGGCGTCAGCTGCGCGCGCGGGGCGTGGACCGTCCGTTCCACTGGGCCTGGAGCTTCACGGTCCTCGCCATCGGCACCGGGCTCGTCTACATCATCGGTCGAGGCGTCGTGCTGCGTCGTCGCACCGGATCGGGGCTCGCGCCCGTGTGGGCGGCCATCGCGGTCACCGTCGTCACGCTCATCATCGGCAGCGTGTGGCTCGTCATGATCCTGGGCCAGGTGTTCGCGGTCATTCAGGAGCTGCAATACATGTACGGCTACTGACCCGCCACGCACCCGGGGCCGGACTCGTCGAAAGGCGGGCCCGGCCTCGCTTGCGTCTGAACCCGGTCTCGGTGCCGTGCGGCCCCACGCGCGCCACTTCGCCGCACGGCGGACCGGCCCCGGTCGCGTACCGGGCGGGCTCAGCCCGACAGCCCCGTCTGCCCCGCCCGCGCTGCCAGCACCGCATCGAGCAGAGCGTGCGCCGTGTCGTCCTTCGACCCGGCCACCTCGGCGGCCACGGTTCCGTCACGGTCGACGATCACCAGGGCGTTCTGCGTCGATTCGAAACCCTGCGTCCACCCGACCGCGTTCGCGGCCAACAGGTCGACGCCCTTGCGTGCGGCCTTCGCCCGGGCACGATCGAGCAGTTCGCCATCACTGCCGACGGTCTCCGCGGCGAACGCGACGATCGTCTGCCCCGCGCGGCGGTTCGCGACCAGCCCTGCCACGACGTCGCGGTTCTCGCGCAGCTCGAGGGTCAGAGCGCCGGGGGAGTCCTGCTTGCGCAACTTGGTGTCCGACACCGACGCGACGGAGTAGTCCGCGACCGCGGCCGCCATGACGATGACGTCGGCGTCGGGGGCAGCGGCATCCATCGCCCGTCCGAGCTCGTCGGCCGTACCCACACCGACGACCTCGATGCCCGGTCCGGGCCGCACGACGCCATCGAGATGAGCGGCGACGAGGGTCACGCGCGCCCCGCGCTCGGCGGCGGCGTGGGCGATCGCCACGCCCTGGCGACCACTCGACCGATTGCCGAGGAAACGCACGGGGTCGATCGGCTCGCGAGTGCCGCCCGCGCTCACGACGACCGCCAGACCCTCGAGGTCGCCCGACCGCGCGACGAGGGCGAGGGCGGCCGAGGCGATCTCTTCGGGCTCCGACATGCGACCCGGACCCGAGTCGCCTCCCGTGAGCAGGCCGTCGGCGGGCCCCACGACGTGGACACCCCGCGCGCGCAGCACCTCCATGTTGTGCACGGTCGCCGGGTGCCGCCACATCTCGGTGTGCATCGCCGGCGCCACCACGACGGGAGCGGTCGTCGCCAGCAGCGTCGTGCCGAGAAGGTCGGATGCCAATCCCGCCGCCATCGACGCCAGGGTGTTCGCGGTCGCGGGGGCGACGATGACGAGGTCGGCCGATTGGCCGAGCGACACGTGCCGCACCTTCGCGACGTCGTCGTGCACCGAGGTGGTCACGGGATTGCGGCTCAGCGCCTCCCACGTCGGCAGCCCGACGAAGCGCAGCGCATCGGCGGTGGGGACCACGTGCACGTCGTGCCCGGCCTTCACCAACAGCCGCACGAGGCTCACGGTCTTGTAGGCGGCGATTCCCCCGGTGACTCCGACGACGACGAACATCGCCCCAGTCTCCCAGGTCGTGCACGCGGCCGGTGGCGCGTCACCAGAACAGGAGATGTGACGGAAACAGGCTGATAGAGCGCCGATCGTCCTGTTCCGGTGACTCCTCCTGTTCTCGTGACGTTGCGGGTGGCGTGAGCGGCGACGCACGAGGGTGGCGCTTACGTCTGAGGCTCAAGCGCGAACGGCCCCGCCCCTCCGCCCGCGAGTAGCGTTGACGCAATGTGCACGGTCGTGATCGACGTCCCCCACCGCGCGGGTGAGCCCGTGCGTCTCCTCGCCGTCCGTGACGAGGACCGCGACCGTCCGTGGCGCGGCCTCGGCGCCTGGTGGCCCGAGCGTCCCGGCGTGCTCGGCGTGCGCGACGACCGCGCCGGCGGCGCCTGGCTGGCCGTCGACCCCGACGCCGGGCGACTCGCGGTGCTCCTGAACCGCGAAGACCTCTCGGCCCGCCGCGACGACGAGGTGGTGAGCCGGGGGAGCATCCCCCTCGATGCGGTCGGCGCCGGCATCCCGGACGCTCCTCGCACGCGCGGCTTCAACCTCGTCGAGGTCGACGCTGACGGTGCGCACCTCGTCGAGTGGGACGGCCTTATCGCGCGACGAACGACCCTCGCCCCCGGGACCCACATGATCGCCCACCACGCGGTCGACGACCCTGGCACCCCGCGCATCGCGCGCTGGCTCGAGGCGTTCCGCGATGCGGGCCTTGCCGAGGGATCGGAATGGTGGATGCCGTGGCTCGACGTCGTCGAGGCCTCCACCGTCGATCCGTCGGCATCGGTGCTGCGCCGCGACGAGCACGACGGGCACGTGCTCGAGTCGCTGTTGGTGTGCGCGGCGACGATCGGTCCGGCCGGCGTCGAGCTGAGCCAGGCGACCCCCGCCGAGCCGGGGACCTGGGACGACGGTCTCATCGAGGGCCTGCGGCACGGCATCCACCCGCTCTCTTCCGACGACGCGGGCGCCGGATCGCGTGCGACGGCCTCGCCCCGCACCGCGCAGTAGGCTGGAAAAGCCCCGCCTCCGTAGCTCAGGGGATAGAGCGCCGCACTCCTAACGCGGGCGTCGCAGGTTCGAATCCTGTCGGGGGCACCGTTTTTCCTCGCCGCGCGCGGGCGCTCGTCGCCGGCGTCGTCTGCGCGGTCGCGCCGCGGGAGGAGATCCGATCGGCGGAGGATCTCGCGGGCCGGGTAGGTCCTCCTGTGCCCGATCATCCTCCGCCGCCCGAACTGCCCCCACGGGCCGCCGCGCGGGCGCCGGGGACGTGCCGCGGTCGGATGAGCGCGCGTGTCGATCACGACGGCCGCCCCCGCGTCACCTCTCGGCACCCGCCCGTTGCCTCCTCCCGCTCCGTCGTGGCATGATTACTGAACGATCGGTCGGAAAACCTCGCAGGTGAGGTGGACGGGCCCCGCCAGAGTCGGCGGGGGAGAGGAAAACGATGGCGGACGCGTTTCTCATCGGCGGTGCGCGCACCCCGGTCGGGCGGTACGGCGGGGCTCTGGCCTCCGTTCGTCCCGACGACCTCGCGGCCCTCGTCGTCGTCGAGGCGGTGGCCCGCGCTGGCGTTCCCGGTGAGGCGATCGACGAAGTGATCCTCGGTGCCGCGAACCAGGCGGGCGAGGACAACCGCAACGTCGCCCGCATGGCCGTGCTGCTCGCGGGGCTTCCCGACATCATCCCCGGTCTCACCGTCAACCGCCTCTGCGCCTCGGGCATGAGCGCGATCGCGCTCGCCGCGCAGGCCGTGCGCGCGGGAGACGCCGACCTCATCGTGGCCGGCGGCGTCGAGTCGATGACACGCGCACCCTGGGTGCAGGCGAAGCCCGAGAAGGCGTGGGCGAAGCCCGGGGCGGCGTTCGACACGTCGATCGGCTGGCGCTTCATTAACCCGCGTCTCGCCGCGCGTGAGAAGGCCACGTTCTCGATGCCCGAGACGGCCGAAGAGGTCGCTCGCCTAGACGGGATCTCGCGGGCGGATACCGACGCCTTTGCGCTGCGCAGCCACGAGCGTGCCATCGCAGCCCAGGATGCCGGTCGCTTCGCGAGCGAGATCGTCGCCGTCGACACCGGTCGGGGCATCGTCGACACCGACGAAGGTCCGCGCCGCGACACCTCGATCGACGCGCTGGCGAGGCTCAAGCCGGTCGTGAAGGACGGCGAGGTCGTCACCGCGGGCAACTCCAGCTCGCTCAACGACGGGGCCTCGGCCCTCCTCGTCGCGAGCGCCGCAGCCGTCGAGCGGTACGGGCTCCGGCCGCGGGCGCGGATCGTCGCGAACGCCTCCGCGGCTCTCGCTCCCGAGATCATGGGGCTCGGCCCCGTGCCGGCGACCGAGAAGGCCCTCGCGAAGGCCGGGCTCTCGGCATCCGACCTCGGCGCCGTCGAACTCAACGAGGCCTTCGCCTCGCAGTCGCTCGCGTGCATGCGGCGCCTCGGGCTCGACCCCGAGATCGTCAACGCCGACGGAGGGGCTATCGCGTTGGGGCATCCGCTGGGCTCGAGCGGGTCGCGGCTCCTCGTGACGCTGCTCGGGCGCCTCGAACGCGAGAGCGCGCGGTACGGCCTCGCGACGATGTGCGTCGGCGTCGGCCAGGGCACCGCGATGATCGTGGAGCGGATCGATGGCTGAGCCGCGCACGTCGGCCCAGGTCCCTGAGCCCACCCAGGTCCCTGAGCCTGTCGAAGGGACCGGTACCCGCGAAGCCCGGGGGCCGGGGGCTTCGACAGGCTCAGCCACCGGCGCGCCGGGTTCAGCCACCTCCGTCACGCCGGCCCCTGAGCCCACCCAGGTCCCTGAGCCCACCCAGGTCCCTGAGCCCACCCAGGTCCCTGAGCCTGTCGACGGGACCGGTACCCGGGAAGCCCGGGGGCCGGGGGCTTCGACAGGCTCAGCCACCGGCGCACGCGGCTCAGCCGCCGGCGCCTCAGGCTCGGCCACCGGCGCGCCGGGGTCAGCGCGCCTCCGCATCGAGACCGGCGACGACCGCGTCGTCGCGACCCTCGACCGCCCCGACGTGCGCAACGCGATCGACCAGGCCATGGTCGACGAGTTGCACGCCTTGTGCGCCGAACTCGAGGCGGATCCCCGCACGCTCATCGTCACCGGTGCGGGCGGGATCTTCGCCGCCGGAGCCGACATCGCCCAGCTGCGCGAGCGCACGGGCGACGACGCGCGTCGCGGCATCAATGCGACGGTGTTCGATCGCATCCGGCACCTCCCGATGCCGGTGATCGCCGCCGTCGACGGCTTCGCCCTCGGCGGGGGAGCCGAACTCGCCTATGCGGCCGACATCCGCCTCGGCACCCCGCGCGTGCGCTTCGGTAATCCCGAGCCGGGCCTCGGCATCATCGCCGCCGCCGGCGCCTCGTGGCGTCTGCCCGAGATCGTCGGCCACGCCCGCGCGAGTGAGCTGCTGCTCACCGCGCGCGTGATCGACGCCGACGAGGCCCTCTCCTGGGGGCTGCTGTCGAGAGTGCACGAGCCCGACGACCTGCTGCCCGCCGCGCACGCGGTCGCCGATCGCATCGCGGCGAACTCCGTGCGCGCGACGATCCTGACCAAGCGCGCGCTGCTCGCGCCCCGCGCCGACCACCCCGCAATCGACGGCGAGTTGCAGGCCGAGCTCTTCGACAGCGCCGACAAGCGCGCCCGCATGACCGCGTTCCTCGAGAGGAAGAAGAAGTGACCCTTCCCGAGACCACGTCTCCCTCCCGCGCCGGTACCGCCGGCGCGCCCGACTCCACGGCCGTCGAAGCCACGGCATCCGTCCCCGCCGTCGTCGGCGTGCTCGGCGGAGGCCGCATGGGCGCCGGGATCGCGCACGCGTTCCTGCTCGCCGGAGCCCGCGTGCATGTCGTCGAGCGTGACGAGGCCGCCGCCGCCCAGGCGCGGGAGCGCGTCGAGACCGCCCTGGCCCGCTCTGCGGAGAGGGGGACGCAGATTCCGGATGCCGACTCCCTCACCACCGGCGTCGACGCAGAAGCGTTCGCCGAGGCGGGCCTCGTGATCGAGGCCGTGCCCGAGGATCGCGACCTCAAGCTCGACGCTCTGGCGCGGATCGAGGAAGCTGTGCGGGGCGACGCGGTCGTGGCATCCAACACCTCCTCCATCTCGATCGACGCGCTCGCCGCCTCGCTCGCCCGCCCCGACAGGTTCCTCGGGCTGCACTTCTTCAACCCCGTGCCCGCCTCGGCCCTCGTCGAGGTGGTGACCGGCGATGCCACCACCGCCGCGGTCGTCACGCGAGCGACCCAGTGGGTCGAGGCGATCGGCAAGACCGCCGTGGTCGTCCGCGACGCGCCGGGCTTCGCATCGAGCCGCCTGGGGGTCGCACTCGGGCTCGAGGCGATCCGCATGCTCGAGGAGGGCGTGGCCACCGCGCACGACATCGACACCGCGATGGAGCTGGGCTACCGGCATCCGATGGGGCCCCTCCGCACCACCGACATCGTCGGACTCGATGTGCGCCTCGGCATCGCCGAAGAACTCGAGCGCGCGTTCGGCGCGCGTTTCACCCCGCCCGCTTTGCTGCGCGACCTCGTCGCCCAGGGGCACCTGGGCCGCAAGACCGGCCGCGGATTCTACGAATGGAGCGCCTCATGACCTTCCTCCCCAGCTACGTGAACGGCGCCTGGTGGGCCCCCGAGAGCGACCCCGATGCGGCGATCGTGCGCGACGCCTCGACGGGTGACGAGATCGTGCGCGTCAGCACGCGCGGGCTCGATCTCGCGGGAGTCGTCGCCTTCGCCCGTGAGACGGGGCAGAAGAGCATCGGCGCGCTGACCTTCCACCAGCGCGCGATGGTGCTGAAGAACCTCGCGATCGCGCTGAACGAGCGCCGCGAAGAGCTCTACGCCCTCTCGGAGCGCTCCGGCTCGACCCGCCGCGACTCGCTCAGCGACGTCGACGGCGGCATCGGCGTGCTGTTCACCTTCTCGTCGAAGGCGCGGCGCGAGCTGCCCGCCGGCAAGGTCGTGCTCGACGGACCCATCGAGCCGCTGTCGAAGGACGGCTCGTTCCTCGGCCGGCACGTCTACACGCGCCTGCCGGGCGTCGCGGTGCAGATCAACGCTTTCAACTTCCCGATGTGGGGTGCGCTCGAGAAGTTCGCCCCGGCCTTCCTCGCCGGGCTCCCTACGATCGTCAAGCCCGCAACCCCGACGGCCTACGTCGCCGAGGCGTGGGTGCGCATGGTCGTCGAGACCGGTCTGCTGCCCGAGGGAGCGCTGCAGCTGGTGAGCGGGAGCGTTCCGGGCCTGTTCGACCTGCTCGACCTGGGCGACACGGTCGGGTTCACCGGAAGCGCCTCGACCGCCGAGCGCCTGCGCGCTCAGGCGAAGCCCGGCGTGCGGTTCACGAGCGAGACCGACTCGATCAACGCCTCGATCCTCGGCCCCGACGCCACCCCCGGTACCCCCGAGTTCGACGCCTACGTGAAGCAGCTGCTGGTCGAGCTCACGACCAAGGCGGGTCAGAAGTGCACGGCGATCCGCCGCGCGATCGTGCCGACGGGCATGACGGATGCCGTGGCCCGGGCGCTGCGCGACAAGATCGCCGAGCGCGTGGTCATCGGCGACCCGCGCGTCGAGGGCGTGACGATGGGGCCGGTCGTCTCGATCGCCCAGCGCGACGAGGTGCTGCGGCAGGTCCGCGCCCTCACCGACGCCGGTGGGCGCTTCGTGGTCGGATCCGCCGAGGCGCCCGAGGGAGCGTCCGCCGACGGCGCGTTCCTTCAGCCGATGCTGCTCGCCTTCGCGGATGCCGCGACCCCGGCCGTCAACGACATCGAGGCGTTCGGCCCGGTCGCCAGCATCGTCGAGTACGCCGACGTCGCCGAGGCCGCCACCATCGTGGGCCGCGGCGGGGGATCGCTCGTCACCAGCGTCGCCACCCACGACCCCGACGTCGCGACCGAGCTGCTCACCCGCATGGGCGCGATGAACGGACGCGTGCTCTTCCTCGACCGCGACGACGCCCGCACCTCGACCGGGCACGGCGCCCCTGTGCCGCACCTCGTGCACGGCGGACCCGGCCGCGCCGGCGGCGGCGAGGAGCTCGGCGGCATCCGCTCGGTGCTCCACTACATGCAGCGCACCGCGATCCAGGGCTCGCCCCGCATGCTCACCGCGTTGACCGGGGTGTGGCATCCGGGAGCTGAGACCGACTCCGCCGGTGTCCACCCGTTCCGCAAACCCCTCTCGGATCTTCGGATCGGGGATGCCGTCGAATCGGCCGAACGCGAAGTCGCCCTCGACGACATCGAGGTGTTCGCGAACTTCACCGGCGACACGTTCTACGCGCACATGGACGAGGAGTCCGCGGCCGCGAACCCCTTCTTCCCGGGCCGCGTCGCGCACGGCTACCTGCTCGTGTCGTGGGCGGCCGGACTGTTCGTCGACCCCGCGCCCGGCCCGGTGCTGGCGAACTCGGGGCTCGAGAACCTGCGCTTCGTCACCCCGGTCTCACCCGGCGACCGCATCCGCGTCGCCCTGACGGCGAAGCAGATCACCCCGCGCGAGACCGACGAGTACGGCGAGGTGCGGTGGGATGCCGTGATCCGCAACCAGAATGACGAGATCGTCGCGCAGTACGACGTGCTCACACTCGTGGCCAAGACGTGGGCTCCCGTGGCGGTGCCGGCATGACCCTGCGGCCGATGATGCGCAACGACAACGCCTCGCGCATGCTCGGCATGGTCGTCGAGCACGACGCGCCGGGGGAGTCCCGCGTCTCGATGACCGTGCGCGACGACATGCTCAACGGTTTCGCCATCACCCACGGCGGGCTCGTCTTCACCCTCGCCGACACCGCGTTCGCGATCGCGTGCAACGAAGACGAGCGGGTCACGGTCGCCGGTGGCGCTGACATCACGTTCTTGAAGTCGACCACCGCGGGGCAGACGCTCACCGCGACCGCCGCCCGCCGCGCGCGCAGCGGGCGCACGGGCCTGTACGACATCCGCGTGACCGATGAGACGGGCGACCTCGTCGCCGAGGTGCGCGGCCGCAGCATCACGACGGATCGCCGGCCGCCGGCGCCGGTGGCTGAGCCTGTCGACGCCTCGGGCGTTCAGCGTGGCCCGGTCCCTTCGACAGGCTCAGGGACCTCAGTTTCGCGCGGGAGCGAGGCGGCGCCGGTGGCTGAGCCTGTCGAAGCCGCGGGCGTTCAGCGTGGCCCGGTCCCTTCGACAGGCTCAGGGACCTCGGTTTCGCGCGGGAGCGAGGCGGCGCCGGTGGCTGAGCCTGTCGAAGCCCCCGGCCCCCGCGCACTGCACGACCCCGCCCCCGAGCGCGACGAGGCGCTCACGACCACGGAGGTGTCCCGATGACCCTGACCGCCGCATCGCGCCCCGACTTCCTGGCATCCGTCGATCCGACCGCCATCCCGCTCGAGAGCCTGCGGGCGCTGCAGCTCGAGCGGCTGCAGTGGACCGTGCGCCACGCCTACGAGAACGTCGCGCTGTACCGACGCAAGTTCGACGAGGCCGGGGTCGGCCCCGACGACATCCGCAGCCTCGACGACATCCGCCTGCTGCCCTTCACGACCAAGGGCGATCTGCGCGAGACCTACCCCTTCGGCATGTTCGCGGTGCGGATGGCCGACGTCCGCCGCATCCACGCCTCGTCGGGCACGACCGGGCGCCCCACCGTCGTCGGCTACACCGCGGGTGACCTCGACCGGTGGGCCGATCTCGTCGCGCGTTCGCTGAGCGCCGCCGGCATCCGTGCCGGGGATCGCGTGCACAACGCCTACGGCTACGGCCTGTTCACCGGCGGCCTCGGAGCCCACGCGGGCATCGAGCGCCTCGGCGCGACCGTGATCCCGATGTCGGGCGGGCAGACCGCGCGACAGGCGCAGCTCATCCAGGATTTCGAGCCGGATGCCATCCTGTGCACGCCCAGCTACCTCCTGACGATCGCCGACGCCCTCGAGGCGTCCGGCGTCGACCCGCGCTCGACCTCGCTGAAGGTCGCGGTGCTCGGCGCGGAGCCGTGGACGAACGAGATGCGCCACGAGATCGAGCGTCGCCTCGACCTCGTCGCGGTCGACATCTACGGCCTGAGCGAGGTGATGGGCCCGGGCGTGGCATCCGAGAGCGCCCTCACCAAGGACGGTCCGCACATCTGGGAAGACCACTTCCTCCCCGAGACGATCGACGGCGAGAGCGGAGAGCCCGTCGGCGACGGCGAGCTGGGCGAGCTGGTGTTCACCTCGCTCACGAAGGAGGCGTTCCCGGTCATCCGCTACCGCACCCGCGACCTCACCCGGCTGCAGCCCGGCTCGGCGTTCCCGGCGATGCGGCGCATCGAGAAGATCACCGGCCGCAACGACGACATGATCATCCTGCGCGGTGTGAACCTCTTCCCGACGCAGATCGAGGAGATCGTGCTGGGCATCGAGAAGCTCACTCCGCACTTCGTGCTCGAGCTGCGTCGAGAAGGACGAATGGATGCCATGACCGTGCGCATCGAGCGGCATCCGGCCCTCGACCGCGAGGTGTGCGAGGCCGCCGGCGTCGTGCTGCAGCAGCGCATCAAGGTGCTGATCGGCACGACCGTCGACGTGCGCGTCGAGGAACCGGGCGTGCTGCCCCGCAGCGAGGGCAAGTACAAGCGGGTGTACGACCTGCGCTGAGGGCCGGGCGCGCCGGCCGGGCGGGTCGGGCGGGATGCGCCGCGCCTCTCGCGCACAACGCAGGAGATCGGGGAGGCCCCGCTCGAGTCGCCCGCCGGATTGAGGGGATCGGGTTCGCCGCGCCGCCGGTTCTCCTGCGGTGCGGCCCGGCCCGCGGTGTGGCCCGGCCCGCGATGCGGCCTCCCCGACGCGGCTCGACGAAGGGGCCTCGCGCCCGCGCGTCGAGGACGCACCGCTTCGTCGAGGACGCACCCGTCGGGCTGCAATCGGGTGCGTCCTCGACGACCGCGTGCGGTCTCGCGAATGCGGCGGGGGCCGCGCGGCGCCTCAGGCCCCCGCGCGCGCGAGGGGCGTGCCGTCGAGCCCGTCGATGAGGTCGCGGAGGCTGTCGAAGACGCTCTCGGCCCCGGCATCCGTCAGCTCTTCTCGGGAGAAGCCGCCGGTTCGTACCGCGATCGTGGGGACGGATGCCTTCGAGGCGGCGATCGCATCCCAGGGGGAGTCGCCGATCATGACGCCGTGGGCGCCCGAGACGCGCGCGAGCGCGGTCTGCACCAGATCCGGCGCGGGCTTGCTGGCCTCCACGTCGTCGGACGTCGTCCACGCGTCCGCGAGCTCGCGCGCGTCGAGCAGATCGAGGAAGTGCTCGACGTGGTCCTTCTTGCCCGAGCTCGCCAGCACGACGCGGAAGCCCCGCTCTTTGACGGCCAGCAGCAGGTCGTGCGCGCCGTCGAACGGGCGGACCTCGTCGATCATGGGGGAGATCTCCTGGCTCCAGGCACCGCGCAGGGCATCGCCGTGCTCGCGCTCGACGGCGTCGCCCACGAGTGCGGGGACGAGCTGGTCGCCGCCCTTGCCGATCGAGCGGTGAATCCGCCAGACCGGCAGGACGAGGTCGAAGCGCCGGAACGCGCGGTACCACGCGAGTGCGTGCTGGTAGTTGGTGTCGACGAGGGTGCCGTCGACGTCGAAGATCGCAGTATCGGCCATGTCCTCACTCCATCCGGTCGCAGATCGAGGGTCACGGCCGTTGCGGCTCGTGCGCACCCCGGCTACACTTTTACTGAACGATCGGTCTGTAAAAGGAGTCGACGATGACGATGACCGCCCCCACGACGGAGGCCCTCGACGGCGAGGCGATGTTCGACGCCCTGATCGAGGCCGACGGACGCATCGAGCCGCGCGACTGGATGCCCGACGGCTACCGGCGCACGCTCATCCGCCAGATCTCGCAGCACGCGCACTCCGAGATCATCGGCATGCAGCCCGAGGGGGCGTGGATCACCCGGGCCCCGAGCCTCAAGCGCAAGTCGATCCTGCTCGCGAAGGTGCAGGACGAGGCCGGGCACGGTCTTTACCTGTACTCCGCCGCGCAGACGCTCGGCATCACGCGCGACGAGATGACGCAGCAGCTGGTCGACGGCAAGGCGCGGTACTCGTCGATCTTCAACTACCCGACCCCGACGTGGGCCGACATGGGCGCGATCGGCTGGCTCGTCGACGGCGCCGCGATCTGCAACCAGGTGCCTCTGTGCCGTGCGTCCTACGGACCCTACGGCCGCGCGATGGTGCGCATCTGCAAGGAGGAGTCGTTCCACCAGCGCCAGGGGTTCGAGATCCTGCTGACGCTCATGCAGGGCACCGACGAGCAGCGGAAGATGGCTCAGGATGCCGTGGACCGGTGGTACTGGCCGAGCCTGATGATGTTCGGACCCCCCGATGACGACTCGCCCAACTCGGCGCAGTCGATGGCGTGGAACATCAAGCGCTTCAGCAACGACGACCTGCGCCAGCGCTTCGTCTCGATGCTCGTGCCGCAGGCCGCGGTGCTGGGCGTGACCCTGCCCGACCCCGAGCTGCGCTTCAACGACGAGACGGGCCAGTACGACATGGGCGAGATCGACTGGACCGAGTTCCAGGAGGTTCTCGCGGGTCGGGGACCGCTCAACCGCCAGCGCCTGCAGAACCGTCGCGCCGCGCACGAAGAGGGTGCGTGGGTGCGAGAGGCCGCGGCGGCGTATGCCGCCAAGAAGAGCGCCGCCCGCACCGAGACGGCGGCCGCCTGATGGCCACCCCCGGCGGCAGCCCCGCCGAGACCTGGCCCCTGTGGGAGGTCTTCGTGCGCGCGAACCGCGGTCTGAGCCATGTGCACGTCGGCTCCCTCCACGCGCCCGACGCCGAGCTCGCGGTGCGCAACGCCCGCGACCTCTACACCCGTCGCGGCGAGGGCGTCTCGGTGTGGGTCGTGCCCTCGGATGCCGTGACCACGAGCGACCCGGGAGCCAAGGGCGCGTTCTTCGAGTCGCCCGCGGGCAAGAACTACCGGCACGCGGTGTACTACACCGCGTCAGAGGGGGTGCCGCACCTGTGAGCACCTCGACCGATCACGGCGCAGCGCCGGCGGCGGAGGCGATCGCGGGGGACCGGTCCCTTCGACAGGCTCAGGGACCTGATGCGGCGACGGTGGCTGAGCCCGACGCGGGGGACCGGTCCCTTCGACAGGCTCAGGGACCTGACGCGGGCGCGGGGGACCGGTCCCTTCGACAGGCTCAGGGACCTGCGGTGAGCGACGCCCACGACCCGCACGGCGACGTCTCGCTCGACGTGCGCGAGCTCTCGGCCGAGTTGGCCGGGGGAGAAGACCGCGCGACCGACCCCGACGTCGCCGCCTACGCCCTGCGCCTCGGCGACGACGCCCTGATCCTGTCGCAGAACCTCTGCGGCTGGATCGCCCGTGCCCCCGAGCTCGAGGAAGACGTCGCCCTCGGCAACATCGCCCTCGACCTGCTCGGCCACGCCCGCTCGCTGCTGCGTTACGCGGGGTCGTACGACGGCCGCAGCGAAGACGACCTCGCCTACTGGCGCGACGAGCCCGAGTTCCGCAGCGTCTGGCTGTTCGAGCTCCCGAACGGCGACTTCGCGCACACGATCGCCCGTCAGCTCCTGGCATCCGCGTATCTGCTCGAGCTGTACCGCGACCTCGCGGCATCCGCCGATCCGGTGATCTCCGCGGTCGCGGCGAAGGCCGAGAAAGAGGTGGACTACCACCTCGACCACGCGGTGCAGTGGACGCTGCGTCTCGCCGGCGGCACCGACGAGTCGCGTCAGCGCTTCCTCGTCGCCCTCGACGACGTGTGGCCCTACCTCGACGAGCTGTTCCGCGACGAGCCGCTGCACGACCGTCTCGAGGCGATCGCGGTGCGCCCGTCGTCGCTGCGCGGTCGCGTCGACGACGTGCTCGCCGCCGTCCTGGCCGAAGAGGACGTGCCCGTCCCCTCGATTCCTGGCTCCTCCGCGGGGGGTCGTCGCGGCGCCCACCACCCCTCGTTCGGGCCGTTGCTCGCCGAGATGCAGGTGCTGGCCCGCCGGCATCCGGGGGCGACGTGGTGACCGCGGCCCTCGAGCACGCGCGGGAGGTCGTCGCGGCCGTCGTCGACCCCGAGGTGCCGGTGCTCACGATCGACGACCTCGGCGTGCTCCGCGACGTGCGCCTCGACGGCGACACGGTGACCGTCACGATCACCCCGACCTACTCGGGCTGCCCCGCGGTCGACGCGATCCGCGATGACATCGTGCTCGCGCTCACCGCGGCCGGTTTCGACCACGCCGTGGTCAAGACGACGCTCACCCCCGCGTGGACGACCGACTGGATGAGCGACGACGGCAAGCGCAAGCTCACCGAGTACGGCATCGCCCCGCCGACCGGCCGCGCGCCCGCGGGACCCATCCGCGTGACGCTCAGCGTCGCGTGCCCCCGCTGCGGTTCGTTGAACACCCGCGAGGTCTCGCGCTTCGGCTCCACCTCGTGCAAGTCGCACTGGGAGTGCCGCGCGTGCCTCGAGCCCTTCGATCACTTCAAGGCCCTCTGATGACGATGACGGATGCCGTGAACCCGGCAGCCACTCCCGGAACCCCGCGCGCCCGCGCCCGCTTCCACACCCTGCGTGTCGCCGACGTGCGCCCGCTCACCCCGACCGCGATCGAGGTGACCTTCGCGGTGCCCGACGACCTCGCTGACGCGTTCGACTACGCGCCCGGGCAGTACGTCGCGCTCCGTGCCCGTGTCGACGGCGAGGAGCTGCGCCGCTCGTACTCGATCTGCCGACCGCCGGCGCGCGGCTCGATCAGCGTGGGCATCAAGCGCGACCCCGACGGCCGCTTCTCGACGTGGGCGCACGAGGGTCTGCGCCCCGGCGACGAGGTCGACGTGATGAGCCCCCAGGGCACCTTCGTCTCGAAGGCCTCGACCGCGACGGGCCACGTCGTCGCGATCGCCGCGGGCTCGGGCATCACGCCGATCATGGCGCTCGCCGCCGACGTTCTCGAGCGGTCCGCCGACAGTCGCATGACCATCGTCTACGCCAACCGGTCGTCGACCGACGTGATGTTCGTCGACGAACTCGCCGACCTCAAGGACCGCTACCCGTCCCGCCTCACGCTGCACCACGTGCTGTCTCGCGAGCAGCGCGCGGCGCCGGTGTTCTCGGGGCGTATCGACGACGAGCGGCTGCGGCTGATCCTGTCGCGGCTCATCGATCCGGCATCCGTCGACGAATGGTTCCTGTGCGGGCCGTTCGCCCTCGTCGAGCTGTGCCGCCAGGTGCTCGCCGAGGTCGGCGTGCCGCGCGAGCGCGTGCGCTTCGAGCTGTTCACCGCGGGCGAGGGCGATGCCCCCGCGCAGACCGGGGGAGCACGCCCGGTGCGCGTGCGCCAGGACGAACCGGTCCGCCGCATCGACTTCACGCTCGACGGGCAGTCGGCTTCGGTCGACAGCCCGGTCGCCGCGAACGAGACGATCCTCGCCGCAGCACTACGCGTCCGACCCGACGTGCCGTTCGCGTGCGCGGGAGGCGTGTGCGGAACCTGCCGCGCCCGCGTGATCGAGGGCGCCGTGTCGATGACCGAGAACTACGCCCTCGAGCCCGATGAGATCGAACGCGGGTACGTGCTCACCTGTCAGTCGCACCCGAGCACCGACGCCGTCCGCGTCGACTACGACGGGTGAGCGCGATGATCGACTACCGCTTCGACGAGGGCGTCGCCGAGATCGTGCTGAACGCGCCCGCTCGGCGCAACGCCCTCGGCCTCGACGACCTGCACGAGCTCGCCGCCGCGTACGACCGCGCCGAGGCCGACGGCGCCCGCGCCGTGCTGCTGCGCGGAGAGGGACCGTCGTTCTGCGCCGGCCGCGACATTTCGGGCGTCGATCCCGCGACCGACGACGTCGCCGGTTACCTCGACGACACGCTCACCCCGCTGCTGCGACGCATGGCGATGTTCCCCGCACCGACCTTCGCCGTCGCGCACGGCGCGTGCCTCGGCGTGGGACTCGGCCTGCTGATCGCCACCGACGTCGTCTACGTCGCCGACACCGCCAAGCTCGGCTCGCCCTTCGCCGCCCTCGGGGCGACCCTCGACTCGGGCGGTCATGCGCTGTTCGCCGAGCGCCTCGGCATCCATGCGACCCTCGACCTCATCTACACCGGGCGCCTGATGTCGGGCGACGAGGCGGTGCGCGCGGGGCTGTTCTCCCGGGTATTCCCGGCCGACGAGGTGACGGATGCCACGGCGCTGGCCGCCCGTACGGCGGCGGCGGGTCCGACGGCGGCGTTCCGCGCGAGCAAGCGCATCGTGGCGGCGGTGCGCGACGAGCGCCTCGGGCTGTGGGAGGCGATGGCCCTGGAGAACCGCGCGCAGGCCGCCCTGGCCGCCACGGCGGACTACCGCGAGGGGTTCGCTGCGTTCCAGGCGAAGCGTCGACCGGAGTTCACCGGCCGCTGAGCACGCGATCCGACCCCCGCGTGCGCGAATCGTCCGCGGGTCGCGGCGGCATCGCTGATTGAATCGGACCATGCCGCGCATCGACGATGATGACGAACTCTCCGCCCTCCGCCGACGGGCCTACGCCCCCGGGGCGGACATCTCCGCCGACCCGGCGGCGCTGCGCCGACTCATCGAACTCGAAAGCCGCGACGTCGCCGACGACCCCGCTCCGCCCGTGCCGGAGGCCGCCGACGAGCCGAGCGGGCCGAGCGATGCGGGGGAGCCGCCCGTGGCATCCGAGCCGCCGCGTCGGAGGTTCCGGATGCCGCGCCTGCGGCGTTCCACGACGATCCTGCTGACCGCGGCCGCCCTGGTCGTCGTGTGCGCGGCGACGGCGCTCGTGCTGGTGCAGCGCGTGCAGACCGACCCGCTGCAGGTCGGGGCGACGCAGATCGCGCGTCTCGCCGCCGATCCGGACTTCGACGTTCCGGCATCGTTGACACGGGGCGTCACAAGCGCGGTGACGGCATACGAAGAGTTCGAGGGCTTTCGCGTCATCACCTATGCCCCGTTCGAGGCCGACGAGAACGCAGCCCGATGCATGACGGTGTGGCAGCCCGAGCTGCTCGAGGTCTCCAACGGTGGATTCTCCTACGACGGGCGCCTGTTCCTGGATTCGTGCGGAGCGGGGATCTTCCCGGCCGAGGGAGTGCTGCAGCTCACCGAGGACTCCGCCGAGATCCGGGCGACCGATCTGCCTCCCGGCACCGCCCTGCAGTTCGTCTACGACGCCCCGAACGACGAGGTCGTGGTCTTCCGGGGCTGAGGTAACGGCATCCGCCCCGTTTCTCGTGCGATCGCCGCGCCCTGCGCCGCTCGCGGCCCGCACGCATCGCGAGACTTCATCTCGCCGACAACTCCGTTGCAGCCTGACGCGGGGATGTCAGCGAGTTGCAGTCTCGGGCACTCTGGGGACACTCGCGGCCCCGGGACGGATCCGCCGAACGTAAGAGCACCTCGACGGGATACCCCCGCACACGACGATGCCCCGGCGCGCGGCCGGGGCATCGATCGGAAGCGTCAGCGCGTCAGGCGGCGTTGGTCACCGCGAACTGCACCGAGCCCTGCTCGGGGTCGACCTGCGCGTCGAGCACGCGGTCGTCGAGCACCGCTGCGGCGTCGCTGTCGAGGAAGACGCGCGCTCCGCCGTTCTCGACGACGGCGTCGCCGGTGGCGGGGGCGTCGACGACGCTCAGCTTGAACTGCGACTCGGGGGAACCGGCGCCCTCGATCCGGATGCCGCTGTGCGGGGCGTCGGGGATCTGGGCGGTGATGGTCTTGACGGCGGTCGTGGCCTCTTCGGTGAGCGTCAGCATGGGCGACTCTCTTTCTCTGATCGACGACAGGAGTCAGCCACGATGCCGAGAATCCGCGCGGCTCTCAACCTCAAACGGTCATTGCCAGGGCTTTCTCACCGGCCGTCCAGGCGTCAGGGGAGCAGTCCCGCGCGGCGTGCGCGGGTGACCGCGGCGTGCCGCGTCGAGGCGTCGAGCTTGGCCATCGCCGAGGCGAGGTACGACTTCACGGTGGTCTCGCGCAGCTGCAAGGTGGTCGCGATCTCGCCGTTCGTCGACCCGACCGCCGCGCACGCGAGCACGTCGATCTCGCGGCGCGAGAGGTGCACGTCGGGGTCGGGTGTGGTCACGGGGGTGTCGCCGGTGAGGGCGGCGAGCCGGCCCTCGACGTCTTCGAGGCGGCGGCGCACGCTGTCGTCGCCGACAGTGGCGGCGATGCTGCGCAGTTGGGCGTAGCTCTCGCGGATCTCTTCCCGCGCTCCGGCGCTGAGCCCGCCCTCGGGGGTGGGCGCCGACTGCAGGCGGCGCTCGACCTCGGCGCGCACGCGCAGTTCGGTGCCGAGCTCTCCGGCGACGTCGAACGCGGGGCGCGCTTCGACCTCGCCGACCGGCGCCTGGGCCCACGAGCCGCAGTAGAGCACGCCGCGCGCGGTGCCGCCCACGAGCACGGGCACGGCGAAGAGGGTCGCGATGCCCTCGCCGAGGATGGCGCGGTCGTAGTCGTGGGTGATCGAGCGCGAGGTGCGGTAGTCGAGCGTCATGCGGGGGCGTCGCTCGACGAGCGCTCGTCCGCCGAGACCCCGCGAGGCGTGCACGACGAGCCCCTCGATGCTGCGCGTGCGGGCGCCGACGATGCTCGACACGTGCACGGCGCCGTCGTGCTCGAGGCCGCCGAAGGCGACGGGGAAATGCGTGCGTCGGGCGAGTTCGACGACCGCGTGCGACACGAGCGTCGCATCGTCTCGAAGTGCGGAGGGTGCAGCCACGCACTACCTACTTCCGGGGGTGACGGCTTCATCGCCGCGTTTCGTAGCGTCGACTGTATCACCGGGAAAGCTGACGCCGACCCGGACTTTTCCCCGATCGGCGCAGCGTTGCGCCGGACGCATGAGGCAAGGAGGCCACATGACGGATCGTCGGATCGACGACGCGCACACCAGCGGCGTCGACTACATCGCGGTCGAGGAGTCCGCCCCGTTCCGGGAGCTGAAGCGGCGGCAACGCAGCTTCGTCTTCCCGCTCGCGGTGGCGTTCCTCGTCTGGTACTTCGTCTACGTTCTGCTGTCGTCGTTCGCGCCGGAGTTCATGGCGCAGCCGGTCAGCGGCGCCATCACCGTCGGGCTGCTCTTCGGGCTCGGCCAGTTCGTGACCACGTTCGCCATCACCATGGGCTACGTCGCGTACGCCAACCGCCGCCTCGACCCGGGTGCCGAGCAGCTGCGCTCCGAGCTCGAGCGCGCTGAGGAGGGTCGCTCGTGAACGACGTGCTCGCCTCCATCGATGCGGCCGTGCAGACGGTCGAGAACAACCCGGTGCTGAACATCTCGATCTTCGGTGCGTTCGTCGCCGTGACGCTGTTCATCGTGATCCGGGCCAGCCGCAACAGCAAGACGGCGGCCGACTACTACGCGGCGGGCCGGTCGTTCACGGGACCGCAGAACGGCTTCGCGATCGCGGGCGACTACCTCTCGGCGGCGTCGTTCCTCGGCATCGTCGGGGCGATCGCGATCAACGGCTACGACGGCTTCCTCTACTCGATCGGCTTCCTGGTGGCGTGGCTGGTGGCTCTGCTGCTCGTGGCCGAGCTCATGCGCAACACCGGCAAGTTCACGATGGCCGACGTGCTGTCGTTCCGGCTCAAGGAGCGCCCGGTGCGGATGGCCGCGGCCATCACGACCCTCGCGGTGTGCTTCTTCTATCTGCTCGCGCAGATGGCGGGCGCCGGCGGACTGGTGTCGTTGCTGCTGGGCATCACCGAGCGGGTGGGGCAGTCGATCGTCGTGGCCGTCGTCGGCATCCTGATGATCGTGTACGTGCTCATCGGCGGCATGAAGGGCACCACGTGGGTGCAAATCGTCAAGGCGTTCCTGCTCATCGGCGGCGCGGTCGTCATGACGGTGTGGGTGCTCGCGATCAACGGCTTCAGCCTCAACACCCTGCTCGAGAGCGCCGTCGCCGCCTCGCCCAAGGGTGATGCCGTGTTGGCCCCGGGTCTGCAGTACGGCAAGAACCCGTGGGACTTCATCTCGCTCGCGCTCGCCCTCGTACTCGGCACCGCGGGTCTTCCGCACGTGCTGATGCGCTTCTACACGGTGCCCACCGCGAAAGAGGCCCGTCGCTCGGTGGTGTGGGCGATCTGGCTGATCGGCCTCTTCTACATCCTCACCCTCGTGCTCGGTTACGGCGCGGGTGCCCTCGTGGGCTCGGAGGCCATCCTCGCGGCGCCCGGCGGCGTCAACGCCGCAGCCCCCCTCCTCGCCTTCGCGCTCGGCGGACCGCTGCTGCTCGGCTTCATCTCGGCGGTCGCGTTCGCGACGATCCTGGCGGTGGTCGCGGGTCTCACGATCACCGCGGCCGCGTCGTTCGCCCACGACATCTACGCGAACGTCGTGAAGAAGGGCGACGTCCCGCCCGACGGAGAGGTCAAGGTGGCGCGGCGCACGGTGATCGTGATCGGCGTGCTCGCGATCCTGGGTGGCATCGGCGTGCAGGGACAGAACGTGGCCTTCCTGGTCGCCCTGGCCTTCGCCGTCGCGGCGTCGGCGAACCTGCCGACAATCCTCTTCTCGCTGTTCTGGCGTCGATTCACGACGCGCGGTGCGGTGTGGAGCATGTACGGCGGGCTGGGCTCGGCTCTGCTGCTGATCTTCCTCTCGCCGGTGTTCTGGGGGACCCCCACGAGCGTGTTCGTCAACACGGGAGTGGCGATCTGGCCGTTGAACAACCCGGGCATCGTCTCGATCCCGCTCGGGTTCTTCCTCGGCTGGCTCGGGTCGGTGACCTCGCGCGTCGCGGAGGATCGGCGCAAGGCCGCCGAGATGGACGTGCGCTCGCTCACCGGCTTCGGAGCGGAGAAGGCCTCGAACCACTAGCGGCCCGCTGCGGTCGCCCGGCGCCCGGTCCTCGCTTCGGCGGGGCCGGGCGTCGGGCGACCGCAGATGCGAGGGCCGTCGGCATCCGTGCCTCTCCTCCCACGGCGCGTCCCCTAGGAGGATCGGAGAGGCCCAGGCGCTCACACGGAGGCGCGGTCCGCCTCAGAGACGGGGAGGGATCCGCCCAGCAGCGCCTCGGCCTCCAGCGTCAGCAGGAACCGCTTCACCTCGGGGTGACCGCCGTACTCGCCGATCGATCCGTCGGAGCGCACGACGCGGTGCACCGGCACGACGATCGAGAACGGGCTCGACGCGCACGCGGTGCCCACGGCGCGAGCGGCGCGATCGACGCCGGCCATCCGCGCGACCTCGCCGTACGACGCCACCTCGCCATAGGGGATCTCGCACGTCGCCTCGAGCGCCGCCCGGGTGAACCCGCGCACGAGGCGGAAGTCGAGCGGCACGTCGAACTCCCGGCGCGCGCCGTCGAAGTACTCGTCGAGCTGCGCCACGAGCGACGCCCCCACTGCGGAATCCGGCTCGGCCATGACCCCCAGTCGATGGGCGATGCTCTCGCGGGCGAGGTCGAGACCGTCGTGCGCGACGTCGAGGCGCACGAGGGCGTCGTCGACGAACGTGAGCAGGACCGGCCCCACCGGGCTGTCGTAATCGGTGCTGGTGACTCTGTTCATGCGCTCATCCTCACGACCGCGTCGATCTCGTGCTGCGGCGGATGCCGGGAATGGGGACGATCCGCTCGACTCGCCGCCTGTGGAGGAAGCGCCGATCGTGCGGCGTGTCGTCTATTCCCGCGAAACTCGCCCCCGCTGCGCGGGATCCCGCATCGACCGGCTTAGTCTGGCAGGTGTGTGGCGAGCTGAGGACGGGACCGTGATCGGTACCGACGGAGACGAATCGACGTCCGTCGATCCGGGCGAGCTGCGACTGTCGGAACCCGGCATCGTCGTTCGTCACGTCGCCGACCCCGAACGCGACCGCATCAGGGCCGAGGCCGCGGTGCTCGGCGGGCGCTCGACGCTGCTGCGGTTCGACGACGCGCGCGACGCCGGCATCGACATCACCAAGGCGCACCCGGGCTCCCTCCCGCAATTCATCACGGGTCGCGCCACCATGCTCAGCAACCTCTTCCGCGACGAGGTCGCCCTGCGCACGGCGCGGATGGCCGCAGAACGCATCACCGCCAAGAACGTCGAACTGCGCACCGCGCGCGGCCTCGAGCCCGTGCACCTGGCCGTGGGCCTGTCGGCGTGGAAGATCGGGGGAGTGGAGTGGTCGGCCCCCGTGCTGCTGCGTCCGCTCGCCATCCGCCGCCACCACGGCGACTTCGAGCTCAAGCTGCACGGCGCGTTCGTGATGAACCCCGAGCTGGCGCGTGCGTTCCGCACCCACCTCGGCATCCAGATCGACAGCGCGGCCCTCGCCGGTCTCGCCTACGACCAGGGCGTGTTCAAGCCGCAGCCGGTGATCGACCACATCCGTCGCCTGACGACGCACGTGCCGACCTTCGTCGTGCATCCCCGCCTGATCATCTCGTCGTTCGCCGACGTCGGTTCGGGCATGGCGCGCGACACGCACGACCTCGACGACACGCTGTTGAACGCCCTCGCCGGTCACGCCGACGACCGCGCGCGCATCACCGTGCGCCGCGCCGAGCCGGCCGTCGTCGGGCCCGACGAGCGCCCGCCCGCCGCCGACACCCTCCTCCTCGACGCCGACGCCGAGCAGGAGCGCGTCCTCGCGCGCATCTCCGCCGGCCACTCCCTCGCGGTCCACACGCTCCCCGGCACGGGCGGCACGCAGACGGTCATCAACGCGATCGGCCAGCTCGTGCACGACAACAAGCGCGTGCTCGTCGTCAGTGCGCGTCGGTCGACGCTCGACGGCATCCGGCACCGCCTCGCCGGCGTCGGTCTCACCGGACTCGCCGTCTCGCCGCACCACGTTCGCCGCGATCTCATCCGCGCGATCGGCCGCAACGAGAAGGCCGAGCAGCCCAAAGTCGCCGAGATCGACGACGCGCTGGTGCGCCTGCGCACCGTGCTGCGCGACTACCGCTCGGCGGTGACCGAGCCGCACCTGGCCCTGGGCGTCTCGGCGCTCGACGTGCTGCGCGAGCTCACCAAGCTGGCATCCGTCTCTCCGCCTCCCTCGACCGCGGCGCGCTTCGACGTGGCCACGCTCGAGCGTCTGTCGGGTCGCCGCGACGCGGCCGCGCGGGCTCTGGCGATGGCCGCACGACTGGGCGAGTTCCGCTTCGGCCCCGACGACTCTCCCTGGTACGGCGTCAGCTTCACCCGCACCGAAGACGCGCGGGCCGCGCACGACCTGGCCGGCAAGCTCCACTCCTCCGACGTGCCGCGTCTCATCGAGCGCGGATACGAGCTCATCGCGCAGACGCGCATGCGTCCGTTCCAGACCGTGTCGGAGCTGGGTTCGTACCTCAAACTGCTGCAGGGCATCCGCGAGTCGCTCGACCGCTTCAGCCCCAGCGTGTTCGAGCGCCCCATCGGCGAACTGATCGACGCGCACTCGCCGCGCCGCGACGGCTCCGCGATGAGCGGTCCGAACCGTCGTCGCCTCAAGCGCCTGTCGAAGGAGTACGTGCGCCCAGGCGTGCACGTGCCCGACATGTACGAGGCGCTCATGCGCATCCAGCAGCAGCGCACCGAGTGGCACCGCCTCGTCGAGGCCGGCGTCGCCCCCGAGGTGCCCCTCGGCCTCGCCGACGTGCACGTGGCGTGGCAGCGCACCGACGCCCTGCTCGGAGAGCTCGATCAGATCCTCGGTCGACAGGGCTCGGAGCGTCTGGCGACCCTTCCCGTGCAGCGCCTGGTGCGCACGCTCGCGGGCCTCGCCGCCGAATCGGAGTTCTTCGACAACCTCGTCGAGCGCGCGCAGCTGCGTTCCGAACTCGCCCGTCTCGGCCTCGAGCAGCTCCTCGTCGAGCTGTCGGTGCGCCACGTCCCCGAAGAGCGGGTCGGCGCCGAGCTCGAGTTCGCGTGGTGGCAGTCGGCTCTCGAGCACCTGCTGCGCAGCGATCGCGCCCTGCTCGGCGCGAACACCAGCGTCGTCGACCGTCTCGAGCGCGACTTCCGTCTCGTCGACGAGGCGCACGCAGCGGCGGCGGGTCCGCTTCTCGCGGCGCAGCTCGCGACCCAGTGGCGCATCGGCATCGTCGATCATGCCGACGAGGCCACGGCCCTCAAGCACGCGCTGAAAGACGGCCTGCACACCGCGCAGGAGATCTCGGATGCCGCGCCCACCCTGCTGCGCACGCTCGCGCCGGTGTGGTTGGCGTCGCCCTACGAGGTGCCCGATGTGCCGTGGGATCTGGCCTTCGATGTCGTGATCATCGCGGATGCCGCGGCCCTGTGCCTCGCCGAGGCCACTCCGGCCCTGCGTCGGGCGCGTCAGGTGGTGCTCTTCGGCGACCCGGTCGTGCAGAAGCCGACCCCGTTCCGCGTGAGCGCGGCGATCGCTCCCACTCTCGACGACGAAGACGGCGTCGAAGGCGACGAGGTGCCGTTCGACGACCGGTCGGTGTTCGAGCGCGTGGCCGAGCTGCTGCCGGTCGAGACCCTCACCCGCAGCTACCGAGCCGGGGGAGAAGACCTCTCGCAGCTCGTCAACGACGCCTTCTACGGCGGCGAGATCGTGTCGCTGCCGTGGGCGGGTTCGTACCTCGGACGAGGCAGCCTGAGCGTCGACTACGTCGAGGGCGGAGTCGGCGCGCCCGACCCGGTCAGCGGTGCGGTCGAGAGCCCCGACGCCGAGGTCGCCCGCGTGGTGACCCTCGTGATCGAGCACGCCGTCAACCGCGCCTCCGAGTCGCTCATGGTCGTCACCGCCAGCCGCAAGCACGCCGAGCGCGTGCGCGCCTCGGTCGTCGCGGCGCTGGCCGGGCGGTCCGACATCGCCGAGTTCGTCTCGCGCGACGCGGCGGAGCCCTTCGCGGTGCTCACGCTCGAAGAGTCGGTGGCCGAGAGCCGCGACCGCGTCGTCTTCTCGCTCGGTTTCGGCCTGACCCGTCACGGGCGCGTGCTGAGCGACTTCGGCGACCTGTCGACGCCCGACGGCGAGCGGCTGCTCACGGTCGGTATGACCCGTGCTCGTCGCTCGATGGTGATCGTGTCGTCGATCCGGCCCTCCGCCTTCGACGACGGACGCCTCGAGCACGGAGCCGCGACGCTCATGGGCATCCTCGGCAACGTCGCCGCGCGCGGACGCGAGAGCCGCCTCGAAGACCTCGCCGACCCCCTCACCCGCGCGCTCGCGCGCGAGCTGCGGCAGCTCGGCGTCGAGGTCGACGTGGACTACCGCGGACTGCTGCCGCTGGTCGCGCGCTACCAGGGCAAGGCCGTCGTCGCCGAGAGCGACCCCGAGACGATCGGCGAGTCTCTGCGCGAGACGCTGCGTCTGCGCCCGCAGATTCTGCGGCGACTCGGGTGGCACTACGTGCGCGTGCACGCCTTCGACCTCTACAGCGACCCTGCGGGCGTCGCCGCACGCATCGCCGGGCTGCTCGGTGTCGCGCCCGTCGACGGTGCGGGTCCCGACACGAGCACCGAACAGCTCGACCTGCCCGGCTGAGCCGGCGATGACCGAGAATCCGGACGAGACCGGCTTCGGCGCTGCGGCGGTGAGTCCGGTCCCTTCGACAGGCTCAGGGACCTCGGCTGCTGAGGCTGTCGGAACTCACGACGGGCGCGTGAGTCCGGTCCCTTCGACAGGCTCAGGGACCTCGGCTGCGCCGTCGTCCCCGGCTGAGCCCGTCGACGCCTCCGATGCAGCGATGAGTCCGGTCCCTTCGACAGGCTCAGGGACCTCGGTGGCGCAGGGCGCGGACGACGTCCGACAGCCCGTGGTCCGCGTGCGCGGCGCGCGCCGCGCACGCCTGATGCCCGCACCCGGCACGTCGGCCGAGCCGGCACCCGCCGACGACCCCGCCAGAGGTGCTGGCTCGCGCCCCGCGGCATCCGGGCCGAACGACGCGCGCATGCTGCGCGAGGTGCCCCCGCACTACTGAACGACGAAGCCCACGGCATCCGCCCGTCTCTCGAGAGGGGCACGGATGCCGTGGGCTCCGTCGGTCCGTCAGGCCTTGTCGTTCTGGCGCTCCAGCAGATCGCGGATCTGCACGAGCAGCTCCTGCTCGGTGGGCAGCTTCGGCTCGTCGGTGGCGGGCTCGTTCACCCCGGCGCGAGCGGCGGCGATGGCCTTCCACCGGTTCATCGGGTAGACGAACACGAGGTAGACCACGATCGCCACGGCGAAGAAGCTGATGACCGCCGAGAGCAGGGTGGGAAGGGGGAAGACCACTTCCTGCCCGTAGATGCCCGTGATCGACGGTCCGATCTCGCCGTTCTCCGCAGGCTTGTAGAACACCTCGATCAGCGGGGTGATGACCGCAGCGACGATGGCGTTGACGACCGCCGTGAACGCCGCGCCGATGACCACCGCGACGGCGAGGTCGATGACATTGCCTCGGAGGATGAACTCCTTGAATCCTTTGATCATGCGCAGGCTCCCATTCTGGCCGCGCCGACCGGGGCTAGGAGGCCGAGGACGGGGCGGACGTCTTCGTTTCCGACTTCGATGATGTCGAAGAACCGCCCGAGCCGCTACCGGACCCGCTCGGGGTGGAGGAGCGGGAGTCGGTGCGGTAGAACCCGGAACCGTTGAAGGTCACCCCGATCGAGCCGTACTGCTTGCGCACCTCGCCGCCGCACTCGGGGCACTCGGTGAGAGCGGCATCCGAGAAGGACTGCACGGTGTCGAAGCGGTGTCCGCACTGCTTGCAGGCGTAGGAGTAGGTGGGCATCGGGTTCCTTCGGGTATTCAGGGGGTGCGTGCGGTGATCTTGACCGTGCGGGTGGGGGTGACCACGCCCGAGACGGGTTGGTCGTGCACGTCGCGGGGCACGTCGTCGATGAGCTCGGAGTCGAAGATGACCGCGTACACCGGCGGGCACTTCTCCATCGAGCCGAGGGTCTTGTCGAAGTAGCCGCGGCCCCAGCCGAGGCGCATGCCGCCCTGGTCGACGGCGGCGGCGGGGATCACCAGCAGGTCGACGTCGTTGACGGCGATGGGCCCGAGCACGTCGCCCACAGGTTCCGGCAGGCCGAACAGTCCCTCGGTGATCTCGGTCTCGGGCGTCGCGACGCTCCAGTCGAGAAGGCCGTCTTCGCGCGTGATCGGAAGAAGCACCCGGATGCCGCGTGCCACCGCCCCGCTGACGAAGGCGTGCGTGCCGGGCTCGGTGGGCGTCGACAGGAAGCACGAGATGCTGCGCGCACCGAGGCGATCGACGAGGGCGTCGAGCTGCTCTTTGACGCCGGCCTCGGCCACCTCGCGCGCGTGCGCCGAAACGGTCTGGCGGCGTTCGCGCAGATCGGCGCGCAGTGCGCGCTTGGCCTGCTCGATGCGATCCGGCATGCCGGTAAGTCTACGTGCGCGCATGTAACGGCGGTGTCGCCGGCTGCCTATAAGGTATGCCCATGCCTCATAAGCCCTTCAAGGCCGTGATCCCGGCCGCCGGACTCGGTACGCGCTTCCTTCCCGCCACCAAGGCGATGCCGAAGGAGATGCTCCCGGTCGTCGACAAGCCGGCCATCCAGTACGTGGTCGAAGAGGCCACTTCGGCCGGTATCGACGATGTGCTCATCATCATCGGTCGCAACAAGAACAACATCGCCAACCACTTCGACTCGATGCCCGAGCTCGAGGCCAAGCTGCGCGAGAAGGGCGACAGCGACAAGCTCGCCAAGGTCGAGCACTCGTCCGACCTCGCCGACATCCACATGGTGCGTCAGGGCGAGCCCAAGGGCCTCGGCCACGCGGTGCTGCGCGCCCGCAGCCACGTCGGCGACCACCCCTTCGCCGTCCTCCTGGGCGACGACCTCATCGACGAGCGCGACGCTCTGCTCACCAAGATGATGGAGGAGTACGACAAGCGCGGCGGTGCCACGGTCATCGCCCTCATGGAAGTCGACCCCGAGCACATCCACCTCTACGGTGTCGCCGCCGTCGAGGCCACCGACGAAGACGACGTCGTCAAGGTCACGCAGCTCGTCGAGAAGCCCAAGGCCGAAGACGCCCCCTCGAACCTCGCGATCATCGGTCGTTACGTGCTCGGCCCCGACGTGTTCGACATCCTCGAGCGCACCGAGCCCGGCAAGGGCGGCGAGATCCAGCTGACCGACGCGCTCGAAGAGCTCGCCACCGGTGGCGGCGACGGCGGCGGCGTCTACGGCGTCGTGTTCCGCGGCCGTCGCTACGACACCGGCGACCGGGTCGACTACATCAAGGCGATCGTCCAGCTCGCGGCCGACCGCGACGACCTGGGCCCGGCGCTGCGTCCTTGGTTCAAGGAGTTCGCCAAGGGTCTCTGACCCCGCGGGGTGCAATGGATCTTTCGATTCCGAGGCGGCACGGCCAGGTGTCGATCCGTCTCATCCGCAATCGCGACGCGCGCGTCCTCCAGCAGCAGCTGATCGACAATCGTCCGTGGTTGCGTCCGTGGGAGGCGACGAGTCCCGACGGCCCCGTGTCGTTCGACATGCGCCTCGGCATCCGTCGCCTCCTGCAGCAGTACCGCGACGGCGTCGGCGTCCCCCTCGTGATGGCGTGGGACGACGACGTCGCCGGACAGCTGAACGTGTGGGGCGTCTCGCGCGGTTCCCTGGGCTCGGCGACGATCGGCTACTGGGTGGCCGAGGAGTTCGCCGGCCGCAACATCACCACGGTGAGCGTGGCGATGGCGACCGACCTGTGCTTCACCGAGCTCAACCTGCACCGCGTCGAGATCTGCATCCGGCCCGAGAACCACGCGAGCCTGCGTGTGGTCGAGAAGCTCGGCTTCCGGTACGAGGGCCTGCGTCGTCGCTACATCCACATCGACGGCGACTGGCGCGATCACTACGCGTTCGCCCTGGTGCGCGAAGAGGTGCCGCACGGTGTGCTCGACCGCTGGCAGCGGGGCCAGGTGCCCCCGGATGCCGCTCGCGTTCCGCCCGCCGACCGCATTTAAGCGCGCTCCCCGGGGTGCTTGCGCCCCATGTGCAGAAGTCTGGGCACGACACGCGGGGGGATGCCGAGGTGTGATCTCTCGGTGGCCTACCTTTATGCCATGGGTGGGCAGGTTCTCAGCGGTGGCGTGATCGTCTTCGTCGCCGTCGCGCTCTGGCTGGTGTACCTCCTTCCGTCGTGGCAGAGCCGACACCGGTTCACCTCGGTCGAACGCAACGCCGTCCGCCTCAATCAGGCGCTGCGCGTGCTCGCCGAGACGGCCGAGACGCCGCGCGAGGTGCACCTCGAGCTCACCACCCGCACCGCCCACCAGCAGCAGAAGCTCGCGCGGCAGGTGCAGGCGCAGAAAGCCCAGATCGAGCTCGCGGCCGCCAAAGCGCGCCTCGAGGTCGCTCGTCTCGAAACCGCGCGCGATCGTGACGTCGTGAAGGAGCAGCGCGCCGCCGCTCTCGACGTCGCCCGCGCCGAGCGCGCCGCCGCGGTCGAGGTGGCCCGCGCCGAGCGCGCCGCAGCCCTCGAGAAGA
Source organism: Microbacterium sp. BH-3-3-3 (assembly GCF_007679045.1). Lineage (GTDB taxonomy): Bacteria > Actinomycetota > Actinomycetes > Actinomycetales > Microbacteriaceae > Microbacterium > Microbacterium algihabitans. The sequence goes on from NZ_VEFS01000004.1 coordinate 103,477, forward strand.
CCCGCGCCGAGCGCGCCGCCGCCCTCGAGCGCGCCCACGCGGAGCGCGCCGCGGCGGTCGCCCGTCCCGAGGCTCGCCGGGCGCGTGCCCGCCGTCGCTTCCGCCTGGCCACGACGGCGACCGCGCTGGTCGGTGTCGTCGCCGCCCTCGTCGGTGCGATCCAGGTCGTCGCGGGAGCAGCCCCCGTCGTGCTGATCATCGGGGTCACCGTCGTGCTGGCCTCGCTCGTCGTGCTTCGCCGACTGTCCGTGATCGCGGCCCGCACCCAGGTGCGTCCCGCGGTCGAGGCGACGGCTCGCGCTGCGGCCGAGGTGCAGGACGTCGCTCTCCTGCCCGAGCCGCGCCCGACCTGGACGCCGCGCGAACTGCCGCGTCCGCTGGTCGCATCGGCCGGCTCACGCGCAGCCGCCGTCGTCGACGAGCAGGTCGCCCGCGAGGCGCTGCGCGCAGCCGCTCGCGAAGAGGCGGCCCGCCACATCGCGGCCACTCAGGCCCCCACGCCCATCGAGACCGCTCGCCCGGTCGAGACGCCTGCCGCCGCTCCCGTGCCGTCGAAGTACGCGGCCATGGGCTACGTCGACGACGGCGAGATCGACGACCACGTGCGTCGTCTGCTCGAGCGTCGCGCGTCGGGCCAGTAAGCCCCGCCGACGACGCCACCGACCGCGGGGCGTCGCCGCCGACGGCATCGCCGACGCAGCGGCATCCGTCGCCCTCATCCGTCGATGCACGGCGCGCCCGGGGTGCGCCCCGCGTCGGGTGACGGGGAGGTGTCGTGATAGTGTTTACGAGGTTTCCGGGCCTGTGGCGCAGTTGGTAGCGCGCCTCGTTCGCATCGAGGAGGTCAGGGGTTCGAATCCCCTCAGGTCCACCGAAAACACAGCGCCGCATCCCTCACGGGGTGCGGCGCTGTTCTGCGTGTGCCTCACTCGGAATGCCTCGCCCCGCCGACGATGGGTGACAGCTCCAGGGCTGCCTCGTGGAACACCTGCACCATCGGGTTCAGGGTGTCGGACAGGCTGCACAGCACCACGGTGGCGGGCTCGATGTCGTCGATCGGCACGTAGGCGAGCTCCTCGCGCTGGTAGCGCCGCGAGGCCGATTCGCCGGCGATGTTCACCCCGGCGCCGACCGCGACGAGCTCCGGTAGCCCCTCGATGCTGTCGGCTGTCGGCCCGCGCTGCGGGCGCGAGCCGTCGGGGCGCGGGTCGACGAGCCACCAGTCGATCACCTCGGGTGCACCGCCACTGGCCGCGACGAAGATCTCGTCCTTCGTGTCGAGGATCGAGACCGACTCCCGTTCGGCCAGGTGGTGTCCGTGCGGCACGACGAGAACCCGCTGCTCGCGCCAGAGCGGCTCGGTGCGCACACGCGGGGCGAGCCGCAGGGGCCACGGGGCGAACACCACGTCGACGAGCCCGGCCTCGAGGTCGCCTGCCACGTCGAAGAACCCCAGTCTCCGCATCTCGATGCGTGCGTTCGGCACCTTCTGCAGGGTCGTGCTGATGGCCGCGGTGGTGAGGGCTCCGGCCCCCGCGGCGACGACGCCGACGCGCAGGTGCGGCGCAGCGATGTCGCGCTGCACCGACCTGCCCCACGCGACGATCAGATCGTGGTCGTCGCGCAGGCGCCGAGCGAGGGGGAGCAGATCGCGCCCGTAGCTGGTCAGCTCCACCTTGCGGGGAGTGCGTTCGAAGAGCTTGACGCCGAGCTTCTGCGAGCTTGCTGATCTGCTGGCTCAGCGACGGGGGAGTGATGCTCAGACGTTCGGAGGCCCGTCCGAAGTGCAGTTCTTTCGCTAAGACGCAGAAGTAGCGGATCGCGTGGATGGGCACGTCCATGTCGCGATCCTCGCTTCCGGCCCCCGCCGCGCCCGGCGGGCACGATCTATGCGACGTGTCAGTCCGTCTCGGTGGCCGCACGGGCTCGACGCGAGGCGAGCGTCTTGCGCACGATCGCGACGACGACGGGGAGCACCGAGATCAGCACGATGACGATCATCAGCACGTCGATGTTGTTCACGATGAACGGGATGCCGCCCAGCAGCAGGCCGATGAGGGTCATCGCCACGACCCACAGCGTCGCCCCCAGGGTGTTCCACACCAGGAACCGGCGGTAGGGCATGTGCGCCGTCCCGGCGGCCACCGGCACGTACGTCCGCACGATCGGCACGAAGCGTCCGAGCACGAGAGAGCCGCCGCCGTACCGCTCGAAGAAGCGCTCGGCGTCGTGCAGACGCTCGGGTCGCAGCACGCGGGCACCATCGCGGAACAAGCGCCGACCGAAGCGGCGACCGAGCCAGTATCCGACCTGGTCGCCGAGGATCGCGGCGGGGATGCCGACCAGCAGCACCTGCCAGGGCTGGATGCCGAGGGGGCCGGCCAGCACCGCCGCGGTCACCAGCAGGGAGTCGCCGGGCAGGAAGGGGAACAGCACGCCCGACTCGATGAAGATGAGCAGGGCGATGCCGCCGAGCACCCACGGTCCGAAGGCGTGGAGGATCGACGCCGCATCGGGCAGGATTCCGGTCGCCATGGCGACGGAGTGGATGTTCACGGCAGGTTCGCTCCCCGATTCGTTCCGGTGCGCGCGGGGTCGCGGGCACCGGGGTCCGGGGGCGACGCTAACGCACGCGCTCTCAGGAGTCGCCAAGAATCCACGGGCCGTGCGCCGAGGCCGATGCGATGCCGGGCGGCACGGCATCCGGAACCTTTCGACGAGGGCGACTGTGGGGCCTCCCTGCGCGAACGTCGCCGCGGCTCACGACGCGGGGTCGGGAAGCGCGGCTCCCGCGCGGATCTCCTGCAGGGCCCAGGAATTGCCGTCGGGGTCGGCGAAGAAGGCGTAATGCACCCCGCCGCCCATGTCCTGCACCGGCGACACGTCGAGGCCGTTCGCCATGAGCCGGGCGCGGACGCTCTCGAGGTCGTCGACGACCAGGTGGAGGTTCGACACGGGCGCTCCCGCACCCATGCCGACGCCGAAGGCGATCGAGCACGAGGAGCCGGGCGGGGTGAGCTGGACGACCCGCATCCCGTTTCCGGGGGAGACGTCGTGGTCGAGCACGAAGCCGACGACGTCGCGGTAGAACGAGATGCTCCGGTCGACGTCGGACACGGACAGGGGGACCAGCTCGAGGCGCATGCTCACGCGCTCACGCTAATGCAGGCCGCATCGCTCAGTCGCCCTCGGCCCACCCGCCGGGGGCGGCGATGTCGAACATGCACGCCACGCCCCACGGGTCGGTCGCCGGCGGGGTCGTGTGGCGCTCACCCGAGACCCGAGCCAGGCGAGCGGGAAGAGTGGATGCCGACGGCTCAGGCCCCCTGGTACGTGCGCAGCTGCGCAAGCAGGCGGGGAGCATCGGCGTCGAAGCGCCGCCCACCGATGAGCACGCCGATCGCGAAGACCACGACGCCCCACACGAGACCGAGCGCGACGGACACCCATCCGGCCCCCGTCACGCCGAAGAAGAGGGCCATCACCGCCGGGATCACGGCGGGCAGAGCGAGCACGGCCGTGAGCCCCCAGCACAGCAGGAACGCCAGGAACATCGCGAACGTCGACCCCGGCACCCGCTTGAACGGAGAGTCGCCCGGGGCAGGCGTCGGAATGACGATGATCGCCGAGCTGACGGCGCTGACCCCCAGGCCGACGAGGGTGAGACCGATCGACCCGCCGACGACCGCGGGCAGCAGCTCCCACCTGCCGACGATCGCGAGGGTCACGGCATCCGCCACGAGGACGAGCGGCACGCTCACGGTCGCACAACCCAGCATGCGCCCGAGGCGGTCGGCGCGCCCTCGGATGCCGGTCTGCAGGACGGTCGCGAAGGCGGTGCCGTCGTACGAGATGTCGGTGTACGCCAGGACCCCGGCGAAGAACCCGACCAGCAGGCCCGAGGCGGCGAAGAACGGTCCGTCGAGATCGCCCCGCGAATAGACGAGCACGAGCACGGGAGCGAAGGGGATCAGCAGCAACTGCCGCAGATAGCGGAAGTCGCGCGTCCACGACGTGAGCGACCGCGCCCAGGTGGCACCCACCGGAGTCGAGGCCATGATGCCGAACAGCCCGAGCGATCCCGACCGGCGCGCGGTCGTCGACCGCGTCGGGGGAGCGATGACGGATGCCGACAGGCTCCGCGACCACAGCAGCCACAGCACCGCGAGGGTGGCGACGGCGATGACGAACTTGGCGAGCCCCGTCAGCCAGGCGCCCGCGGCCAGCTCGCCGGGCACGGCCCACGCGGCGCCGAGGGGCGTCCAGGAGATCCCGGTGACGAGCACCTGCAGGTTCACTCCGCCGGTGCTGGCGGCATCGAGGGCGTTCAGGAGACCGATGACGAGAGGGCTGGCGAAGATGATCAGCACGAAGCCGATCAGTCCGATGAGCTCGCGCGTGCGTCGCCCTCCGCCGAGTCCGCCGGCCAGTGCGGCGACGGCGCGCGAGGCGACGACGCAGGTCAACAGCCCCAGCGGCACGCACACGAGCGCCGCGATCACGGCGACGGGCTGGCGGGCCCACACGAAGAACGTCGCGAGCACGCCGAGGGTCGTCGCAATCCCCGGCACACCCGTCAGCCCGCCCGCGGTGATCGCGATCATCATCTGACGCGTGGTCATCGGGAAGGGCGCGAGTTTCGCCGGGTCGAGGGTGGTGTCGATCCCCGCCGCGAAGATCGGGCCGATCACCCACCCCAGCAGCAGCGCGGCTCCCGCGGCCGTGACGGTCGCGCGGGCGATGTCGAAGTCGAGGGTGCCGACGAAGAAGAGGCCGATCGCGACCAGGGCGAGCATCCACAGCGCACCGATCACGCCGAAGGTGAAGCCCACGAGCTGCATGGGGCTCCGCGTCAGGGTGTTGCCGAGGACGCGGAACCGGATCTTCAGGACTGTCGCAACCACTGCGGCCCCTCCGCGTGGTGCCGGCCGCCGACGAGCTCGACGAAGCGGTCCTGGAGGGTCTGGCCCGCGCGTACCTGGTCGACGGTTCCGGATGCCAGGAGGCGGCCCTGCGCGATGACGGCGACGTGGTCGCACATGCGCTGCACGAGGTCCATGGAGTGGCTCGAGACGATGACCGTGCCACCCGACGCGGTGTAACCGCGCAGGATGTCCTCGATGTTCGCCGCCGACACCGGGTCGACCGATTCGAACGGCTCGTCGAGCACGAGCAGACGCGGCGCGTGCACGAGGGCGCACGCGAGGGCGACCTTCTTGGTCATACCGGCCGAGTAGTCGACCACGGGCGTGCCCGCCGCCTCCTGCAGGTCCATGATGCGCAGCAGGTCGGCGGTGCGCGCGGCGACGTCTTCGCGCGCGAGACCGAACATCATGCCGGTGTAGGTGACCAACTGCTCGCCCGTGAGGCGATCGAACAGCCGCACGCCGTCGGCGAGGTTGCCGATGAGTCTCTTCGCCTCGACCGGCTGCGTCCACACGTCGACGCCGTGGATGCGGACGGCCCCCGCGTCGGGGCGCAGCAGGCCCGTCGCCATCGACAGCGTGGTCGTCTTGCCGGCGCCGTTGGGGCCGACCAGCCCGTAGAACGAGCCGGAGGGCACCTCGAGGTCGAGCCCGGCGACGGCGGTCTTCTGACCGAACCGCTTCACGAGGCCGGTGATCTGCATCGCGGGCAGCGAGTCGTCGGAGGTCGGGGGAGCGACCGCATCGGGCAGGGCGGACGGCGGGGGGACGTCGCGAGGAATGTCGGTCACGCCTCGAACCTAGCGGCGCGCGGGCGCCGCCACCCAGCGTTCGTGCCCGACTCGTCCGCTCGCTGCGTTCTCAGTACCGGATCGCATCGATCACCTTCACGCGGACCGCGACCAGCGCGGGCAGCAGACCCGCGATCGCTCCGACGACGGTCGCGGCGATCAGACCGATCACGGCGGCGTCGATCGGGAACGGCGGGAAGTCGCTGACCATGCCCTGCCCGATGACGTCGCGCAGCCACGGGGACTGCACCACGATGATCGACACGGCCACGCCCGCGGCACCGGCGACGACGGTGGCGACCACGCTCTCCATCATCACGGCGAAGAACACCCGGCCCGCTGTCGCGCCGAAACTGCGGCGGATTCCGATCTCGCGCACGCGCTGCTTCACGGTGACGAGGGCGATGTTGACCAGGCCGAGGGCTCCGAGCAGCAGGACGAGCACTGCGATGCCGATGACGACCATCTTGGTCACCAGGAGCGGATCGCCCTCCCACGTGCCCCAGTCCTGGCGGTTGACGCTGACCTCGACCCCGTCGCCCAGGGCAGCGGCGAGATCGCGTTCGATGAGCGGGGTGAGCTGATCGGCGAGCTCGGGCGGCACCCACATCTCGTACTGCGTCTGCCCGCCGCCGCCGTAGGGGTCGAACGCGACAGGCGCGGATCCGCGCTCGCCGGCGGTGGCGTCCTGCATCGCCTGCAGGTGGTCGGCGAGCATGAACATCGAGGGCTCGGACTCCCAGTTCGGCGACGGGGTGACGCCCACCACCACGGCGGTCACGCCTCCGGCGGAGATTCCGGATGCCGCTCCCGGCACGCCCTGCCCGCCGAGGGCGACCACCGGGTGCGACTCGAGCGGTGGGTCGCCCATGCGGTGCCAGAACACCTCGTTCACGATCAATCGCGGCGCGAGCTGCGCGGCGTCGTCGGCCGTGAACCACTCGCCCTCCGCCATCTGCACGCGGTGCATCTCGCCGTAGGGCTGATCGACGGCCTGGGTTCCGACCTGGATCGCTCCGTCGGCGAACGGCACGAGCTGCGAGGTGCTGAGCATGCGCGTCGCGTACGTCACCTGGTACCGCTCGACGATGCTGCGCCACGCGGCGTCGGTGGCTGCGGCATCCGGAGTCGCTCCATCGGTGCGGTACGCCGAGACGTTCAGCGTCGCCGGACGCCCCGACATGCGCTCGTTCTGCTCCTGCGTGGACTGCTGCACGATCGCCCCCAGGGCGACGACGGTGGTGAGCGAGCACACGGCGACGGCGACTCCCACCAGCGAGAGGAGCACGCGCATGCGGTGCACGCGGACCTCCTGCCACGCCTCGAGCATCGCGCCGACGAGGGAGGTGAGCGCGCGCATCAGGCGTCTCCTCGCTCGAGGGCGGCATCCTCGGTCGGGTCCGCGCCGAACCCCCGCGCGGCGAGGACAGCCGGGTCATCGTCGGCGGGGGCCATCTCACGCCGGTCGCGACGGGTCAGCGGTTCGAGCGAGGGATCGTCGACCGCGGTGAGCACTCCGCGGTCGAGCCGGAAGTGCCGGCGGGCGCGGCGCGCGATGGTCGGGTCGTGGGTGATGGTGACCTGGGCGGCACCGGTGCGGGTCGCCACCTCGTCGATCAGCTCCATGACGCTCTGACCGGTGTCGAGGTCGAGCGCGCCGGTGGGTTCGTCGGCGAGGATCAGCCGGGGTCCGCGCACGAGCGAGCGGGCGATGGCCACGCGTTGCTGCTCGCCACCGGACAGGCGGTCGGGCAGGCTCGACAGCCGGTGCTCGAGCCCGACGAGCTCGAGCATCTCGGCGGCGATCTTCTTGCGCCGCCAGAAGGTGCGCCCCGACGAGTACAACAACGGCATGGTGACGTTCTCAAGGGCCGTGCGCCCGGGCAGCAGGTTGAACTGCTGGAAGACGAAGCCGATCCCGGCCCCGCGCAACCTGTCGCGAGCGGCCGAGCTGTAACTGCGCACGGGCCGGTCGTCGAAGGTGATCTCGCCGCTGGTGGGCAGATCGAGCAGCCCCAGCATGTTGAGCAGGGTCGACTTGCCCGAGCCCGAGCGGCCGACGATCGACACGTGGTCGCCCGGCTCGATGGTGAGGTCGATGCCGTTGAGGATGGTCAGCGCGGGCTGATCCTGCGGGATCACCGTGCGGGTGACCTCGCGCAGCTCGAGCAGGCTCACGACGCGGGCGCCTGTTGGCAGAACATCGAGCCGTCGGGGTACACGGTGCACCCGTCGTCGGGTACGGCCATCGCGCCCGGCGCGAACTCGAGGAGCTCCTCGCCCTCGGTGAGGCCGTCGGTGACCTGCACCTGCGTGCCGTCGGTGAGCCCGAGTGCGACCGCGCGCTCTTCGGTGGCGCCGTCGGCGGTGGTGACCCACACGGTGCCGCTCTGCGCGGCTCCGCGCACCGCGGTGGTGGGCACGAGGAGCACGTTCTCGGCGCGACCGCCAGCGATCGTCATCTCGGCCGCGAGCCCGGCGAACACCGTCACGTCGCCCGGCACGCTGCAGGTGGCGGTCGTGCCGGAGCCACCGCCGCTACTGCCCGCTCCGCCCGTGCTCGAGGCCTCGCCCGCCCCGCCGGAGGGGCTCTCGCCGGTGCTTCCGGCGAGGGGAGTCGTGATGCGCAGCCCGGTGCAGGTGAATGCGGCGGGGCCACCGGTGATGGTCACCGTCGCGTCGGTCGGACGGTTCAGCAGGCGGTACTGCTGCGCGGGCTCGAGCGAGCCCGAGACCGAGAAGGTCGGCGGCGCGACCGTGCCGGCGCTCGCGCCGATCGCGACCTCCTGCCCGGCGATGACCGACAGCGAGCTCAGCGTGCCGGCGGCGGGCGCGGTGACGTCGGCGTAGCGGAAGATCGCGGGCTTGGCCTTGCCCTCGGCGTCGACGCTGTCGGCGGGGTCGCGCTCTATGGGCACCTTGACGTCGAAGACGACGTCGCCCGCGGCGACGGCGGCGCCCTGCGCGACGAAGATGCGGTTGACCGTGCCGGTGGCGGTCACCTTCATCGGCACGGCGGCGTCGGCCGCGACGGTGGCCTTGATCACCACGTCGTTCGTGATCGTGCCGAGGGTGGCGACCGCTCGCGGTTCGACGATGCTCCCCGTCGGCATGGCCGGCGAGTCGTCGACCGGCCGGTCGGGGAAGAACGCCAACTTGATGAGTGCGGCCGCCACGATGGCGACCAGAAGCATGCGCAGAATCGGAAAGACCCACGTGCGTGCGATCCCCATGAAACCCCCCGGAATGGAATCGTCGTCGAACGTTCCTCACCCTAGGGGGCGGCCGATATCGCCGATGTATCGCGCACGAGGGCGCCGGCCGCCCTGTCAGTGCGGATCGGCGGCGTTCAACCGGCGCACCGTCTCGGCGTAACGGCCCTCGGCCTCGGCGTGTCGGAGGAAGCCGACCCGGCTCACCTGCACCTCGGTCGCGTCGGGCCGGTCGCGCAGGATGTCGAACACTTCGTCCGCGAATTCATCCAAATCCATGGCGAACGAGCTCTCGCGCTGGCCCGGTAGCAGGTCGGTGGCGACCGACGGCGGCTCGAGCTCGATCACCGACACGCTCGTGCCCTCGAGCTGCAGACGGAGCGACTCGCTGAACAGATGCACGGCCGCCTTCGTCGCGTTGTAGGTGGGGGTGGCGCGCAGGGGCACGAACGCCAGACCCGACGACACGGTCATGATCGTGGCATCCGTCTGCGCCTGCAGGTGGGGGAGCAGGTGCGCGATCAGACGCAGGGGGCCGAGCACGTTGGTCACGACGGTCTCCTCGGCCGTCGCGAGCACGGCGGGGCCCTGCGTCCAGTCCTCGACCCGCATGACGCCCGCCATCGTGACGAGCACGTTCAGGTTCGGGTGGCGCTCGAGCACGTCGTCGACGGCCCCGCGGATCGAGTCCTCGTCGGCCGTGTCGATGCGGACGGTGTCGATGCCGGGGTGCGTCGCGGCGATCTCGGTGAGCAGTTCCGCTCGGCGACCGCCGACGATGACGGTGTTGCCCGCGGAGTGCAGGCGCTCGGCGAGGGCGAGACCGATACCGCTCGTGGCGCCGGGGATGAAGACGGTGTTTCCGGTGATGTGCATGCTCCCAGTGTTCGGCGTCGGCCCCGGGGCATCCAGGCCTCGTGGATCGGGGGAGCGGCGATCCCTGGATGCCGCGGCGCCTACCGACCAGGATGGAGGAATGGATCGCACGGCGATGGGGGAGTTCCTACGGGCGCGGCGCGAGGCCCTGCGCCCGGAGGACCTTGGCCTGCGACCCGGCGCCCGACGACGCACGGCGGGCCTGCGCCGCGAGGAGGTCGCTCAGGCGGCCGCGATGTCGACCGACTACTACACGCGCCTTGAGCAGGCGCGCGGACCGCAGCCGAGCCCGCAGATGTTGTCGGCGCTCGCTCGGGCCCTGCGCCTGAGCGTCGACGAGCGCGACTACCTCTACCGCTTGGCCGGCCACGCCGTGCCCGACCGTCTCGGCCGCGCCGACCATGTCGCCCCCTCGCTGCAACGGGTGTTCGCGCGCCTGTCGGACACCCCCGCCCTGGTCATCTCGCATCTGGGCGAGACGCTGCTGCAGAACGAGCTCGCGGCCGCCCTCCTGGGCGATCACGTCGGGGCGCGCGGATGGGAGCGATTCGAGGCGTGGCGGTGGTTCGTGAGACCCGAGACCGAGCGCGCCAAGTACCCCGCCGACGATCGCGACCGTCAAAGCCGAGCGATCGTCGCCGGCCTGCGCGCCGCCGTGGGCGTACTCGGACCCGCGTCGACCGCGGGCGAGCTCGCCGCCGAGCTCGAGGGGCGCAGCGCGGAGTTCGCCGAACTCTGGCAGCGGCAGGAGGTCGCCCAGCGCTTCGCCGATCACAAGGTGCTGATCCACCCCGAACTCGGCGAGATCGAGGTCGACTGCCAGGTGCTCTTCACCGAGGATCGCGCGCAGGCCCTGCTCGTGCTCACCCCCGAACCGCGCAGCGAGGCCGAGGAGAAGATTCGCGTGCTGGGTGTGCTCGGCACGCAACGCTTCACCACGACCTGAACGACGGATGCCACGACCCCGGGCCGCGCGAGCGGTGGGGTCGTGGCATCCGGGATCTGCTCGGATCACTCCGCGGGAGGAGACACCACCCGCGGGGACGTCGGGTCGAGGCGCGCCCCCGTGCCGACACGGGCGTGGCGACGCGAGTACGCGAAGTAGATCGCGAAGCCGATGGCCAGCCAGATGAGGAAGCGCAGCCACGTCTCGACCGACAGGTTGAGCATGAGGTAGGTGCAGATCAGCGCCGAGAGGATCGGCAGAACCGGGTTGAACGGCACGCGGAAGCCGCGCTTGAGGTCGGGGCGCTTGCGGCGCAGCACGATCACGCCGATCGACACGAGCACGAACGCCGACAGGGTGCCGATGTTCACCATCTCTTCGAGGACGCCGATCGGGGTCACCCCCGCGACGATCGCCACGATCACGGTGACGATGATCGAGATCACCCACGGGGTGCGGAAGCGCGGGTGCACCTTGGCGAGGGAGCCCGGGAGCAGGCGGTCGCGCGACATCGCGAAGATGATGCGCGTCGCGCCGATCAGCAGGGTGAGCACGACGGTGGTCAGACCCGCGACCGCGCCGGCGGCGATGACCGTGGCCATCCACGTCTGTCCGTGGAAGGCGAAGGCGTTGGCGAGGGCCGCGGCGGGGTTGAGCTCGGAGTAGGGCACCATGCCGGTCACGACGATGGCGACCGCGCAGTACAAGATCGTGCAGATGATGAGCGAGGCGATGATGCCGATCGGCAGGTCGCGCTGCGGGCGCTTGGTCTCTTCGGCGGTGGTGGCCACGACGTCGAAGCCGATGTAGGCGAAGAACACCAGGGCGGCACCGGCGAGGATGCCGCCGACGCCGAACGTCGCGGGCTCCAGTCCCGAGAGGAACTGCAGCAGCGGCTGGGTGAGACCCGAGGCCGACTCGGTCGGCACGGAGTCGGGGATGAACGGGTTGTAGTTCGCGGGGTTGATGAACAGGATGCCGGCGATGATGACGAACAGCACGATGAACAGCTTCACGGCGACGAGCACGAGGTTCACGCGCAGCGACTCCTTGATGCCGACGGTCATCAAACCGCCGAGCACGAGCACCAGCAGAATCGCGGGCACGTCGACCACGCCGCCGTACGAGATGGCCTCGGGCAGGGTGATGCCGAGCTGCTGCAGGAAGGTGCCGAGATACGCGCTCCATCCCTGGGCGACCACGCTCGCGCCGAGGAACATCTCGAGGATGAGGTCCCAGCCGATGATCCACGCGAACAGCTCGCCGAGCGACGCGTACGAGAAGGTGTAGGCCGAGCCCGATACGGGCACGGTCGAGGCGAACTCGGCGTAGCACATCGCCGCGAGGCCGCACGCGATCGCGGCGATGATGAAGCTGATGACCACGGCAGGGCCCGCGACGTCGTGGGCGGCGCGACCGGTGAGGGTGAAGATGCCGGCGCCGATGACGACGCCCACACCGAACACCGTCAGGTCGAGTGCGCTGAGGGACTTCTTGAGCCGGAATTCGGGCTCATCGGTGTCGGCGATGGACTGCTCCACCGACTTGGTACGGAAAAGGCTCACGGAACGCTTCCTCTGTCTCTGGTGATGTCCCAGGAGCGAACACCACCCGTGGAGGATAGTCCCTCGCGCGCACCCCCATCCATCGCTTGCGAAGCCGCCCGACGGCACTCGAATAGCAGATGGAATTGTCATGCGGGTAATTCATCGATTACAGGTGTAAGGTTTTTCGTATTATGGCTATGAAGCACATCACGCACCTCGTCGACGATCTCGACGGTTCCGTCCTCGAAGACGGGCAGGGAAAGCAGATCACCTTCTCCGTCGAGGGTCGGGCTTATGAAATCGACCTCTCCGACCGCAACGCCGACAAGTTCTATTCGGCGATCGCCCCCTTCGTCGACGCCGCCCGATCGGTTTCGCGCGGCACCACGACCGCCCGTCGCACGCGCACCACGCGTCGTTCGAGCGACGTCGATCTCGGCGCCGTGCGCGAATGGGCACGCGCCAACGGGCACACCGTGAGCGACCGCGGTCGCGTTCCGGGCACTGTGCTCGACGCGTACGCGGAAGCGAATTCCTGATCGCGTTCCCCCTGCGGTGACCTGCGTTCCGCGCGGGCACCGACCTTGAGCACCACCACGGCAGCGTTCGCCGTGGTGGTGCTCGACCGTGTGGCGACGGGGGTTCCCCGGCGAGAGCACCTCGACACTTTCCGCGGATGCGGTGAAAGCTGACGAAGGTGCGGGTGAATTTGCAATCCGTCGCGGGGAATGGCTTACACGTGGGCCTTATCGTCGCGTCATGGCGAAAAAGCACATCACGCAGATGATCGACGATCTCGACGGGCGCATCATCGAAGACGGAACGACCCTCACGTTCTCGCTCGAAGGCCGGGCATATGAAATCGATCTTTCACATGCCAATGCCGCGAGACTCCACGACGCATTTCACCCGTTCATCTCGGCCGCGCGTGTCGCCGGATCCACGGCCACGACAGTGCGACGTACTCCGCGCGGCCGGGCGATCCCCACTCGCGACCTCACCGACGTCCGCACGTGGGCGCACGAGAACGGCTACGCCATCAACGAGCGCGGTCGCATCTCTTCCGCCGTCCTCGAGGCCTACGACGCCGCGCATTAACCGCGTCGCCTCGCCTCGCCCGCGTCGAAGAGACCGGATGCCCCGCTGAGCGGCATCCGGTCTCTTCTGCGTCGGGGCAGTGCTGATGGGTCAGACCAGGGCGGTGCGCCCGGCGCCGGCGGCGAGGCGCTCGGCGGCGAGACCCTCGGCCGCGGCCAGCGGGGTGACCCCGCGCACGGCGGCCTCGTCGAAGACGCGGCGGATGGTGTCGCCGATGCCCGCCACTCGACCCATGATCTGCTCGAGCGTGCCCTGCTCCTTCGCGACGCCGTCGAGGTAGATCACGCCGCCCGCGTTGACCACGAAGTCGGGCGCGTACAGGATGCCGCGGGCGGCCAACCGGTCGGCTCCGGCGCGGTCAGCGAGGGGGTTGTTGGCGGGCCCGCACACGCTGCGCGCATCGAGGGCGTCGATGACGTCGTCGGTCAGCACGCCCCCGATGCCCGCGGGTACGAAGACGTCGGCGGGCACGAGGTGCGCCTCGCTCGGCTCGACCCACGCGGCGCCGAGCTCCGCGGCGGCGGAGCGCTTGGCGGGGTTGACGTCGGTGACGGTCAGCACGGCGCCCTCGGCGGCGAGGCGCTCGGCGAGACGGCCGCCGACCTGGCCGAGACCGGCGATCGTGATCCGGCGACCGGCGACGTCGCCGGTGCCCACGGCCCGCTCGAGCGTCGCCACGAGGGAGGTGTAGACGCCGAGACTGGTGGGGCCGGCCGGTTCGCCGGAGCCGCCGACGGAGTCGGGCAGACCCACGACGTGCGCGGTGCGCTCGCTGACGACGAGCATGTCTTCGGTGGTCGAGCCCACGTCTTCGGCGGTGCGGTACAGCCCGCCGAGGCTCTCGACCGCATCGCCGAGGTCGAGGAACGCGGCGCGGCGGCGGTCGGCGTCGAGAACGGTGCCCGGGGGCAGACCGACCACCGACTTGCCTCCGCCGGCGTCGAGGCCGGCGGCGGCGTTCTTGAGCGTCATCGCGGCCGACAGGCGCAGCGCGTCGCCGAGGGCGTCGGTCCACGAGGGGTAGGTCCACAGGCGGGCGCCGCCGAGGGCGGAACCGAGAACCGAGGAGTGCAGCGCGACGGCGATGAAGAGGCCGCTGCGCCGCCCCGTGATCACCTCCACGCGCTCGTGGGTGAAATCGGGCAGGGGCAGGGCGTGGGTCATCGCGTTCCTTGTCGTCGGCCGCCTTGTGGGCGGCACTTCCCGGATGCCGCGGCGTTGCGGCATCCGGAATCCATTCTGACGCGTCGCCGGGCGTCACGCGAGCGCACGTTCGCGGGTCGCCCGTGCGCGTTCGCGCCCGGCCGGTGGCGGGGCTCGCTCTAGGCTGTCGGGCATGACCGACGCCCTCCCCACCCGTAGTCGCCTGGTCGCTGCCGCCCTCGAGGAGGCGGGCATCGCCGGCCGCATCGTCGTGCTGCCGGATGCCGCGTCGACGGCTGCGCTTGCCGCGGCCGCCCTCGGTGTCGAGGTCGGCGCGATCGCCAACAGCCTCGTGTTCTGGAGCGACGACGAGCCTCTGCTCGTCATGACCAGCGGTGCGCATCGGGTCGACACGACGGCTCTCGCCGAGCGGCTCGGACGCGGCGGCATCCGTCGGGCGACCCCCGAGCAGGTGCTCACCGCGACCGGCCAGCCCATCGGGGGAGTGGCCCCGACCGGACACCCCGCGCCCCTGACCACGGTGGTCGACGAAGACCTCGCGGCCTTCCCCGAGATCTGGGCCGCGGGCGGCACGCCGCACACGGTGTTTCCGCTGACGTTCGACGAGCTGGTGCGGCTGACCGGCGGCACGGTGACGCGGGTCGCCTGAGCGGGTGCGATCGTCAGGTGGCTGAGCTTGTCGAAGTCACCGGGGGTTCGCGGGGCGTGGGGTGGTGCGACGTGAGGTGGCTGAGCTTGTCGAAGTCACCGGGGGTCCGCGGGTTCCGGTCCCTTCGACAGGCTCAGGGACCTGGGGTTCGCGGGTCTCCGGTCCCTTCGACAGGCTCAGGGACCTGGGTTCTGCGGGTTTCCGGTCCCTTCGACGGGCTCAGGGACCTGGGTTCTGTGGGTTGCGGTCCCTTCGACGGGCTCAGGGACCTGGGGTCCGCGGGTTGCGGTCCCTTCGACAGGCTCAGGGACCTGGGTTCTGTGGGTTGCGGTCCCTTCGACGGGCTCAGGGACCTCGGTTCTGTGGGTTGCGGTCCCTTCGACAGGCTCAGGGACCTGGGGGTCCGCGGGTTGCGGTCCCTTCGACAGGCTCAGGGACCTCGGTTCTGCGAATTTCCGGGCCCTTCGACGGGCTCAGGAAGGGGAAGGGCCGGGCGGCGGCGGGTCGGGGCGGCGCCGCCCGGCGGGCTCACACCCCGGGGGCGGGTGTGAGGGCTGTGAGGCAGACCACCGCAGCGGCGGCCGACCACGCCTGCGGACGGCAGGCGGCGGGGTAGGGCGTCGGCACCGACGAGTGGGTACGCGGGTCGCCCGCGTGCAGCTCGGGCACGCGGTACGCGAAGCCCTCGGCGGCATCGAGCAGGCCGTCGACCACCGCGCGCGCCTGGTCGTGCAGGCCCGCACGCAGCATGCCGTACGCGGCGATCGCGGTGTCGTGCACCCAGACGCTGCCCCCGTGATACGACAGCGGCCAGTATCCGGCGGCGCCGGTCGACATGGTGCGGATGCCGTATCCACTCGACATGCTCTCGCCCAGCAACAGCTGGGCGACGTGCGCCTCTTCGGCGGGGGAGAGGATGCCGGTGCCGAGCAGGTGCCCGATGTTGCTGGTCAGCGTGTCGACCGGGCGCTTGTCGCGGTCGAGGGCGACGGCGGGGTAGCGGCCCTCGGGCGTCTCGACCCAGTAGGTCGCGGCGAAACGCTCCTTGAGGTCGGCGGCCCAGGCGCGCCAGAACGCGACGTCATCGGCATCCGCCCCCTCACCGAACTGCTCGAGCAGGTCGGCTCCGGCGAGGGCGGCCTCGTACGCGTACGCCTGCACCTCGCACAGGGCGATCGGACCCTCGGCGAGGCGGCCGTCGCGCCACTGGATGGAGTCGCCCGAGTCCTTCCACCCCTGGTTCGACAGGCCCGTGCCCATGCGGTCGATGTAGTCGAGGAAGCCGTCTCCGTCGCTGTCGCCGCTGTCGCGGATCCAGCCGAGGGCGCCGCGGAGCGTGGGGAGCAGCGCGCGCACCTCGGCCTCGGGCATGCCGCCGCGCCAGGCGTCGGCGAGCAGGCAGATCCACAGCGGGGTCGAGTCGACGCTGCCGTAGTACTTCGGCGGCAGCACGATGCCCTCACCGGGGATCTCGAGCGCCGAGGCCCGCAGCTCGTGCAGGATCTTGCCCGGTTCCTGCGCGGTCTGCGCGTCGTCGTCGGCGCCCTGCAGGCGGGCGAGGACACGCAGAGTGGATGCCGCGATCTCGCAGTCGAGCGGGAGCGCGAGCCGCGCGGCCCAGATCGAGTCGCGGCCGAAGAGCGTGAAGAACCACGGCGCTCCCGCGGCGAAGAACTCGTCGTCGGGGTGATCGGGGAGCACGAGCCGCAGGGCGTCGAGGTCGTCGAGCGCCGTGCGCAGCCATCGCGACAGGCGCGGGTCGGGGGCGGTCGCGGCGAGGGCAGCGGCATCCCACCGGGCGGGAGCCGTGGCCGAGCCCACGACGAGGGTGTCGTCGCGGAGCGTCAGCGTCCACCCGATCTCGGCGGAGCCGAAGGGAGCGATCTCGACGTCCCACTCGGCCTCGACCTCGTGACCGGTCGACGCCACGCGGGCGCCCGGCGCGACGAGGTCGAGGCCCTGGGCACCGGCATCCACTCGGGCTTCGTCTCCCTCGATCACGGTGTCGGCGTCGCGCGCGGCTGCGTGACCCGACTTCACCTCGTGCAGCTGGGCGAACTCCGGCGCGAGGGTCAGCCGCAGCGTGGTGCGGAGGGGGTGGTCGACGCGCGAGTGCACGGTCCACGACTCGCTCACCACGCCGTCGGCGACGCGGCGGTCGCGCAGCAGCCGCACCTTCGGGTCGGGCGTGGTGTCGTCGAGCCCGCGCAGCAGTCCGCCGAAGACCACGCGCGAGGCGCCGTCGGGGGCGGTCGAGATCCACTCGATCGGTGAGCCGTCGCAGCTCGCGGTGAGCGAGCGCACGTGCCGCACGTCGCCGTGGTAGACACCGTGCACCGCGGCCGCGCCCATGTCTCCCGTGCCGTCGGACCACACCTGGGTGGGGGCCCGCAGCACGATGAGCGCATCGCTGAGCAGCGGTTGCAGGGGAGGGGTGTCGACCGTCGTCCCGGCAGGCGAGGTGGTGGGGGCGGTGGTCATTCTTTGACGGCTCCTTCGCTGGCGTTCATGATGCGGCGCTGGAAGATGAAGAACACCACGGCGACCGGGATCGTCATGATGGCCGCGGCCGCGAGTTTGAGGGGGAATTGGCTGCCCTGGCTGAGCTGACCGCTCGCCAGCGCCGCCACGCCCTTGGTCAGGGTGGTGAGTTCGGGCGACTGGGTGGAGATGACGAAGTGGCTCAGCTCGTTCCACGATCCCTGGAACGACAGGATCACGATCGTGATGAGCGCGGGCCGGGCCATCGGCAGCACGACCGACCAGAAGATGCGGAACGTGCCGGCTCCGTCGATGCGGGCCTGCTCCTCGACCGAGGGGGGGATCGACTCGAAGAAGTTCTTCATGATGAACACGCCCGCGGCATCGACCAGCAACGGCAGGATCATGCCCGCGTACGAGTCGTACATGCCGAGCTGGTTGATCACGAGGAACTTCGGGATCAGCAGCACCACCGAGGGCACGGCCATCACGGCGATCAGGGCGGCGAACACCACCCCGCGCCCGCGGAACTGCAGGCGCGCGAGGGCGTACCCGGCGAGGGAGTTGAAGAACACCCGGCCGGCGGTGACGAACAGGGTCACCACGACCGAGTTGCCGAACCACACGGGGAAGTCGGAGTTCAGGAACAACCGCTCGTAGGCCGCCCACGTGAACGGTTGGGGCGCGAGCGAGATCGGGTCGGCCGCCGCCGCGGCATCCGTCTTGAACGACGTCGCCACCTGCACGAGGAACGGATAGATGTAGATGACCGCGAGAACGATCAGCAGGACGTAGAGACCGATCTGCCAGCGCAGGGCCTTGCCCGACATGCGGTGCTTCGCGGGCCGACCGGGCCCGTCGATGCGCTGCTCGGCGAGAACGGTGGTCTGGGGCGAGGCCGTGGCGGTCATCGCTTCGCTCCCTTCTGTGCGCGCACCTCGTATTGACGCAGGCGTCGGCGCGAGACCGGGCGGTCGCGCAGCACGAAGCGCTGCAGGATCGTGAGCGCCACGATGATGACGAAGAGCACGAAGGCGATCGCCGCACCCTGACCCCACTGCTGCGACAGGAACGCCGAGGAGTAGCTGAGGTAGGCGGGGGTCAGCGTGGTCTTTCCGGGGCCGCCCTGCGTGCCGGTGTAGATCTGGTCGAACACCTGCCACGTGCCGATGAGGCCGAGGGTCAGCACCGTGAACAGCACGGGCTTGAGCTGCGGCAGGGTCACGCGCCAGAAGCGGTGCCAGCCGGTCGCGCCGTCCATCATCGCGGCCTCCTGCACGTCGGCGCCGATGTTCTGCAGGCCGGCGATGAACAGCAGCATGAAGGTGCCCGAGGTGGTGAACACGGCCATGAGGATGAAGGCCGACATCGCGACCGAGGGGCCGGCGAGCCAGTCCCACCACGAGACGCCGAGCATCGTGTTGCCGGTGAGGAAAGCCGGGCCGCTGGTGATGCCCACGGCTCCGAGCAGGTTGTGCACGACGCCGGACGGATCGCTGAACCAGTTCGGTCCGTTGATGCCGAACCACGACAGCGCCTGGTTGACGGCACCGGATGCCGAGAAGAGGAAGAGCCACAGCACGGTGATGGCCACCGAGCTCGTGACCGAGGGGAAGTAGAAGGCGGTGCGGAACAGACCGCGCCCGCGCAGGATTGCGCGGTTGACGAGAACGGCGAGGAAGAGCGACAGGGCCGTCTGCAGCGGCACGACCAGCAGCACGTACCAGGCGTTGTTGCGCAGCGCCGTGCCGAAGTCACGTTCGGCGAGACCGCCGCCGGTGGTGACGGCGGCGTAATTGTCGAGACCGACGAAGCCGACGTTGGACGAGAAGGGGCTGCCGCGCCCGGTCCAGTCGGAGAAGCTCACCCACAGCGCCATGAGCACGGGGACGAGCAGGAACACGCCCAGGATGATCAGCACGGGGGCGGTGAAAAGCCAGCCGGCGGCGGCCTCGCCGCGCCGGATCCCCGGGGAGGAGGATCCGGCGCGACGCGGCGCTGAGGTGAGAGCACTCATGGCTACTTGGTGATGGCCTCGAGGTTGGACTGCGCCGTCTGCAGCAGCGCCTGCGGGTCACCCGTCTTCAGCGACTCCAGCTGGGCGTTGAAGTCGGTGATGACGTCGGCGGCACCGGCCATGTTCGGCGGGAACTGCGCGTACTCGGCTCCGGAGAGGAACGCCGTGAGGTCGGGGTTCGCGGTGCTCCACGCGTCGGCGGCCGACTGGATCGAGGGCATCGGGCCGAAGGCCTTCGAGAACGCCAGCTGCTGGTCGGTGCTCGTCAGGTACTCGACGAGAGAGCGGGCCTGCTCCTGGTTGCCGCTGTCGGCGGCCATGCCCCAGCAGTTGGTGAATTGCAGCGTGCCCTTGCCGCCGGGGCCCGCGGGCAGCTCGGCGACCTGGTACTTCACGTCGGGGTAGTCGGCCGACATGGCGCCGGTGATCCAGTTGCCCTCCATGACCATCGCGGCCTTCTGGGTGCCGAACGCCTCGCCGCCCCAGCCCGCGCCCACATCCGACGCGAAGGCGAAGGTGCCGTCGTTCAGGTGCGTCTTGACGTAGTTCAGCGCCTCGACGTTGGCGGAGCTGTCGGCCGTGGCCGTGCCGTCGGAGACGAGTCCGCCTCCGGCCTCGGCCATGAAGGCACCGACGCGCTGGTACTCGGCGCCGAACGCGAGACCGACGCGGCCGTCGGTGGTGAGCTTCTGGGCGACGGATGCCAACTGGTCCCAGGTCGTGGGGACATCGGCATCCGTCAGCCCTGCCGCCGACCACAGGTCGGTGTTGATGATGAGGGCCAGGGTCGAGAAGTCCTTGGGCGCGCAGTAGAACTTGCCGTCGACGGTGAAGTTGTCGACGAGCGAGGGGTAGAAGTCGTCCTTGTTCGCCAGGTCGTCGCCGTACGCCGCGATCGAGCCGTTCGCCGCGTAGCCGGCCAGGGCCTCGGGGGCGAGGTAGAACAGATCGGGCGGCGAGCCGGCCGCGAAACCCTGCGAGAGCTGCTGGGGGAGGTCGTTGGCGGTCTGCACCTCGGCCTGCACGCCCGACTGCTCGCTCCAGGCGGCGACGGCGTCGGTGACGGCGGTGGTCTCGGCGTCGCCCGAGGAGCCGATGAGGATGCTGAGCTTTCCCGAGCCCGAGGCCTGGGATTCGCCGGGGGTGTCGTTGAATCCGGAGCCGCACGCGGTGAGCGCGAGGGCTCCGGTGGCGAGAAGTGCGCCGGCGGCGAGCCAGTTCCGGGCAGTGTGCCGTGTCATGTGTCTCTCTCCTTCGATGAGGCATGCGACCCCTCCGGGTGCTCGGAGGGCCGTCGGTTTGATCGTTCAAATGACGGTTCGACAACGGTAAGGAACGGCGGTGTTTCCTGTCAAGCGGTTGCCCGCCCGCTTAGGCTGTCGGTCTGGCCGTCCGGCCTGCACCCGCCGTCGCGGAGCGCGCAGGCGCCGGAGGATCGAAAACCGGATGCCGCGGGGCACCGGCCACGGCACGGGGGAGACGAGACATGGCGAAGACGCCCACCGTCGACGACGTCGCACGCGTCGCCGGCGTCTCGCGGCAGACCGTGTCGAACGTCGTGAACACCCCCGACATCGTGCGCGAGGCCACCCGCCTGCGCGTCGAAGCCGCGATCGCCGAGCTCGGCTACCGCCCTCACGCCGCCGCGCGCCGCCTGCGCACGCGTCGGAGCTCGACCATCGGCATCCATCTCGATCCGTACGCCGGGGGAATCTCGGGCGTGGTGCTCGACCGCTTCGTGCACGCCCTCACCGAACGCGCGGGCGAGCGCGACATGCGCGTGCTGCTGTACGCCGCGCGCACGCCCGAAGAGGAGATCGCCCGCCTCGGCGATCTGCTCGAGGGGGGAGAAGTGGATGCCGTCGTCATCACCGGAACCTTCCACGGCGACCCGCGCACGGGGTGGCTGCTCGACCGCGCCCTGCCGTTCGTGTCGTTCGGACGGCCGTGGGGCGAAGACGACGTCGAAGCCCCCGCGCACCTCTGGGTCGACGTCGACGGAGCGGCGGGCACGCGCGCCGCGACCGCGCACCTGCTGGCCCAGGACGGCCAGCGCATCGCCTTCCTCGGGTGGCCCGCCGGGTCGGGCACCGGCGACGAACGCGAGCGCGGGTGGCGCGAGAGCGCGGCCTCGGGACCGCGATGGGTCGTCGAAGAGAACGTCTCGGCGGCCCGCGACGTGGTCGCCGCCGGCCTCGCCGCCGACCCGGGCGTGACGGGCATCGTATGCGCGAGCGACTCCCTCGCGATCGGCGCGCACCTCGCCGTCACCCTCGCCGGCCGGAGCGACATCACGGTCATCGGCTTCGACAACACCCCCGCGGTTGAGGCGCTCGGCCTGTCGAGCGTCGAGCAGTTGCCCGAGAAGGTGGCATCCGGAGCCCTCGACCTGCTCATGGGCGAGAACGGCACGGTCGTCGCCCCCCGCGCACCGACGGCCGGAGCGGCGCACGTGCTGGTGGAGCCGCGGCTCGTCGTGCGCTGAGGCGCGGGGGTGGGCGGGGCGGCGCCCGGGGAGTTTGGGGCGGGATCCGTCGATTGGGGCGAGAATTTCACGCCCCGAACGACGAAACTCGCCCCGAACGCGCGTCAGGCCGGCCGGCCGATGCGGCGGGCGAGCTCGGCGGCGGTTCCGGATGCCGCTGACGCCAGCGCCTCGGCATCGCGCGGGGGTCCGTCGGCCGGCCACGTGATCGCCACGGCCGCGGCGGGCCACCCGGCGTGATCCAGCACCGCGGCGGCGACGGAGCGGAATCCGGGCGTGACCTCGCCGTTCTCGCTCGCGTGGCCGTCGGCCCGCACGAGGCGGAGCACCTCACGCAGCTCGCGCGGGGTCGCGGGGCCCGCACTGTGGCGCTGGGTGAGGGCCGTGGCATCCGGGAACAACGCCCGCACTTGCTCGCGGGGGAGCGCCGCGAGCATGGCCCGCCCCGTCGCCGTCAGGTGTGCGGGGAGGCGCACGCCGACGTCGGTCACGAGCGCGGGGCGGCGCGGAGCGCGCTCTTCGACGATGTACAGCACATCTCGGCCGGCCAGCACGGCGAGGTGGGCAGATTCGCCGACCCGGTCGGAGAGCCCGGCCAGCAGCGGCCGCCCGAGGCGGGCGAGGGGTTGCTGCCGGGCGTATCCGCCGCCGAGCTCGAACGCCGCGGTGCCGAGGCCCCAGCGACGGTCGCCGGGCAGGTGCACGACGTAGCCGTGCTGCTCGAGGGTGGCGAGCAGGTGATAGACGCTCGAGCGCGGGATGCCGAGGGTCGTCGCGATCGACTGCGCGGCCATCGGGCCGGGCTGGCGCGCGAGCAGCGAGAGGATCCGCAGCGTCTGACCGGCGGCGGGAACTTGCGGGCGGGGAATGTCTGGCATGACAGACACAGGATGCCAGAACCCCGTCGTCGCGCGACAGTGCGCGCGATGGAATCGGCGTATGAACGCGAGCGTCACCGTCGGATCCCGGCCCCTCACCCCTCAGGATGTGGTCGCCGTCGCGCGCCACGACGCGCAGGTGACGGTGGACGACGACGCCCTGCAGCGCGTGGCCGACACCCGCGCCCTCATCGAGGCGCTCGCCGACGACCCGCAGCCGCACTACGGCATCTCGACCGGCTTCGGGGCGCTGGCGACGACGTTCATCGCCGAGGACCGGCGCGCTCAGCTGCAGGCGAGCCTCATCCGCTCGCACGCCGCCGGCACCGGGGCCGAGGTCGAGCGCGAGGTCGTGCGCGCCCTCATGCTGCTGCGGCTGCAGACCCTGTCCACCGGTCGCACCGGGGTGCGCCCCGTCGTGGTCGAGACCTACGCCGCCCTGCTGAACGCCGGGATCACCCCGGTCGTGCGCGAATACGGCTCGCTCGGCTGCTCGGGCGACCTCGCGCCGCTGTCGCACGTGGCCCTCGCGGTGATGGGCGAGGGCGAGGTACGCGACGCCGCCGGCGATCGGCGATCCGCCGCCGACGCGCTCGCCGCCGCCGGGATCGCCCCGGTCGCCCTGCGCGAGAAGGAGGGCCTCGCCCTCATCAACGGCACCGACGGCATGCTCGGCATGCTGCTGCTGGCCCTGCACGACCTCGAGATGCTACTCACCACGGCCGACGTCTCGGCGGCGATCTCGATCGAATCGCAGTTGGGGACGGATGCCGTCTTCGCGGCCGACCTCATGGCGCTTCGCCCGCAGCTGGGGCAGGCGGTATCCGCGGCGAACCTCCGCGCGTTCCTCGCCGGCTCGCCCATCGTCGCGAGCCACCGCGGCCCCGAGTGCACCCGCGTGCAGGATGCCTACTCCCTGCGTTGCGCTCCCCAGGTGCACGGCGCCGCGCGTGACACGATGACCCACGCGGCGCGGGTCGCCGAGCGCGAGCTGGCATCCGCCGTCGACAACCCCGTCGTCACCGTCGACGGGCGCGTCGAGTCGAACGGCAACTTCCACGGCGCCCCCGTCGCGTACGTGCTCGACTTCCTCGCGATCGCGGTCGCCGACGTGGCCTCGATGTCGGAGCGCCGCACCGACCGTGCGCTCGACGTCGCCCGCAGCAACGGGCTGCCGCCGTTCCTGGCCGACGAGGCGGGGGTCGACTCGGGCCTGATGATCGCGCAGTACGCCGCCGCCGGAATCGTGTCGGAGCTCAAGCGCCTCGCCGCCCCCGCCTCGGTCGACTCGATCCCCTCGAGCGCCATGCAGGAGGATCACGTGTCGATGGGCTGGGCGGGTGCCCGCAAGCTCCGTCGCTCGATCGATGGGCTCGCCCGCGTGCTGGCGATCGAAGTGCTGACCGGATGCCGCGCCCTCGACCTGCGCGCTCCCCTCGAGCCCGCGGCGGCCACCGGCGCCGTGCGCGACCTCATCCGCACGCGTGTCGAAGGCCCCGGCCCCGACCGCTTCGTCTCGCCCGAGATCGAGGCCGTGACCGAGCTCGTCGCCTCGGGCGCGGTGGCGCGGGTCGCGCTCGCTCGGACGGATTCCGCCCACACGCTCTCCACTCCCGTACACACCGCCTGACCTCGCGCCCCGATCAAAGGAGATCCGCCATGACCGACACCACCACGACCGGCGCGGCACCGGTCGACACGACGCCCGAAGCCGCCGCCCCGGCACCGGAGGTCGCAACGGCTGCGGGTCGTGGTACGGCTGCCGCGGCCGCATCGACCGCCGGGGTCCCGGCATCCGCTCCCCGCTCTCCGATCCGCGCGGCGCGCGGCTCCGAGCGCACCGCGAAGAGCTGGGGAGCCGAAGCCGCGAAGCGCATGCTCATGAACAACCTCGACGCCGAGGTCGCCGAGCGCCCCGACGACCTCGTCGTCTACGGCGGCACGGGCAGGGCCGCGCGATCGTGGGCGGCGTACGACGCGATCGTGCGGACCCTCGACGAGCTGGAGCCCGACGAGACGTTGCTCGTGCAGTCGGGCAAGCCGGTCGGCGTGTTCCGCACGCACGAGTGGGCGCCGCGCGTGCTCATCGCCAACTCGAACCTCGTGGGCGACTGGGCGACGTGGCCCGAGTTCCGCAAGCTCGAAGAGCTCGGGCTCACCATGTACGGCCAGATGACGGCCGGGTCGTGGATCTACATCGGCACGCAAGGCATTCTGCAGGGCACGTACGAGACGTTCGCGGCCGTCGCGCGCTCGCTCGGCGGGGCTTCGACAGGCTCAGCCACCGGGGCGGCAGCCACCGAGCCGTCAGCCACCGGGCCGGCGGCTCCCGCGGGCGACCTGAGAGGAACCCTCACCCTCACCGCCGGGTGCGGCGGCATGGGCGGGGCGCAGCCGCTCGCCGTCACGATGAACGGGGGAGCGGTGCTCATCGTCGACGTCGATCGCACGCGCCTCGACCGCCGCGTCGCCCACGGGTACCTCGACGAGGTCGCCCCCGATCTCGACGCGGCCATCGAACGGGTGAGCGCCGCACGCGAGGCGGGCGAGGCGCTGTCGGTCGGCGTCGAGGGAAACGCGGCCGAGATGTTCCCGGAGCTGCTGGCCCGCGGCATCCGGATCGACATCGTCACCGACCAGACGAGCGCGCACGACCCGTTGTCGTACCTGCCGATCGGTGTGTCGGTCGACCAGTGGCAGGCCGAAGCCGCCCGTGACCCCGAGGATTTCACCCGCCGCGCGCGCGAGAGCATGGCGGCCCACGTGAAGGCGATGGTGGGGTTCCAGGATGCCGGGGCGGCGGTGTTCGACTACGGCAACTCGATCCGTCGCGAGGCCGAACTCGGCGGGTACGACCGCGCGTTCGCGTTCCCCGGCTTCGTGCCGGCGTACATCCGCCCGCTCTTCGCCGAGGGCAAGGGACCGTTCCGCTGGGTCGCTCTCTCGGGAGACCCGGAAGACATCGCCAAGACCGACCGCGCCGTGGCCGAGCTC
Organism: Microbacterium sp. BH-3-3-3; assembly: GCF_007679045.1. Lineage (GTDB taxonomy): Bacteria > Actinomycetota > Actinomycetes > Actinomycetales > Microbacteriaceae > Microbacterium > Microbacterium algihabitans. The sequence continues at coordinate 129,540 of NZ_VEFS01000004.1, forward strand.
TTCCCCGAAGACGCAGCTCTCCACCGCTGGCTCGACAAGGCGGGAAAGCAGGTGCACTTCGAGGGGCTGCCCGCGCGCATCTGCTGGCTCGGCTACCAGGAGCGCCACCTCGCGGGCCTGAAGTTCAACGAGATGGTGGCCTCCGGCGAGCTGTCGGGACCCGTCGTGATCGGTCGCGACCACCTCGATGCGGGATCCGTCGCCTCGCCCTACCGCGAGACCGAGGCCATGGCCGACGGCTCGGACGCCATCGCCGACTGGCCCCTGCTCAACGCCCTGCTGAACACCGCGAGCGGAGCGTCGTGGGTGTCGATCCACCACGGCGGAGGGGTGGGGATCGGCCGCAGCATCCACGCGGGACAGGTGTGCGTTGCCGACGGCACCGAGCTCGCCGCCGAGAAGCTCGCGCGCGTGCTCGTCAACGACCCCGGCACCGGAGTCATGCGCCACGTGGATGCCGGCTACGACCGCGCCCGCGAGGTGGCGGCCGAGCGCGGCCTGACGGTGCCGATGTGGTGAGCGGTTCCGGGCGGGCCGGACGCGCGTTCCTACTGACGAACATCGGGGAGCTGACGACGAACGTCGCGGCCCCGGGCGATGCCTGCGGAACCCTGCGCGACGCCGCCGTGCTCGTGCGGGACGGACGCGTCGAGTGGGTGGGGTCGGCGGATGCCGCTCCGACCGACGTTCCGGTGGTGAATGCCGAGGGTCGCGCCGTCATCCCCGGCTTCGTCGACAGCCACACCCATCTGGTCTTCGGCGGCGACCGGGCTGCGGAGTTCGCGGCCCGGATGGCCGGTGAGTCGTATGCCGCGGGGGGAATCCGCACCACTGTCGCCGCGACCCGAGCGGCCTCCGACGATGAACTGCGGGCTCGTCTCGCAGCCCTGGTCGGGGAGTGCCGAGCCCAGGGGACGACCACCCTCGAGATCAAGACCGGCTACGGGCTCGACGTCGAGACCGAGACGCGTCTCGCGCGGCTCGCGAGCGAGGTCACCGCCGAGGTCACCTTCCTCGGCGCGCACGTCGTGCCCGCGGAGTTCGCCGGGCGGGGCGACGACTACGTCGAGCTCGTCGTCGGCGACATGCTCGACGCAGTGGCTCCGCACGCGCGGTGGATCGACGTGTTCTGCGAGGAGGGCGCGTTCACGCCGACCCAGAGCCGCCGGGTGCTCGAGGCGGGCCGTGCCGCGGGTCTCGGCATCCGGGTGCACGGGAACCAGCTCGGCTTCGGCGGGGGAGCGGCCCTCGCCGTCGAGCTCGGCGCCGCGGCGGTGGACCACTGCACGTACCTCAGCGACGACGACGTCGCCGCGCTCGCCGGCTCGGACACCGTGGCGACGCTGCTGCCGGGGGTGGAGTTCTCGACGCGGCAGCCGTACCCCGACGCACGACGGCTGATGGACGCGGGCGTGACCGTCGCTCTCGCGAGCGACTGCAACCCCGGATCGAGCTTCACCAGTTCGATGCCGCTCATGATCGCCCTGGCCGTGCGCGAGATGGGCATGACGGTCGCCGAGGCCGTGTGGGCGGCGACCGCGGGAGGTGCCCGCGCGCTGCGCCGCACCGACGTGGGAGTGATCCGGCCCGGCGCGCGCGCCGACCTCGTGCTGCTGGAGGCCCCGACCCGCGTGCACCTCGCCTACCGGCCGGGCGCGCCCCTCGTGCGGGCGGTGTGGAAGGACGGGGCCGAGGTCTGAGGCATCGCGCGGGTCGGGGGCACGGCCGGGCCGGTCGTCGGGCCGGGCTGGACCGTCGTGCGGATGCCGCGGGCGACACGCCGGGTGTCGGGTCGCGCGGGACGGCGTGTCGGGGGTGAGGTCCGCGGGACGGCGGGTCGGCGGGGCACGGCGGGTCACGGCGGGTCGGGGGCACGGCCGGTCGGCGGGGTCCCGCCCGAGTGTGCCGTCGTGCGGATGCCGCGGGGGACACGCCGGGTGTCGGGTCGGGCGGGACGGCGTGTCGGGGCTGAGGTCCGCACGACGGCGACGCGGCGAAGAGGTGAGGCAACCCGGGGCCGGACGGCCCAGGCCGGCCTCAGGGCGTCAGCAGCTCGAACTCGTCGGGAGGGGTCGCGTCGACGTCGTCCCACGTGCCGTCGTGCCAGGTGAAGATCGCCACGGCGCACGTGACCATGCGCTCGTCGCGGTCGGCGAGACGCGAGACGAGGGCGCTCATGCCGGGGTCGTGCGCGACGACCATCAGCTCGTCGACCCCCACGGCGCGCGCGGACGCCAGAATCTGCGCGGGATCGGCCAGGTACAGCTCGGAGAGCTCGGTGACTTCGGCGTCGAAGGCCTTCGCGAAGAACTGCGCCGTCTCTTTCGCGCGCACGGCCGTGCTCGACAGCACCGTCTCCGGTCGCACGCCCTTGCGCACGACCATCCGCGCCATCGCCGGTGCGTCGCGGCGACCGCGATCGTTGAGCGGACGCTCGTGATCGTCGAGACCTTCGTCGGCCCAGTCCGATTTCGCGTGCCGCGCGAGGATGAGTTGGATCATCGTCTTTCCGCCATTCCTGCCAGGATCTCCAGAACGCACAGCGCAGCCAGACGCACCGTGCGGGCGTCGGCGGTGTCTGCCGTGGCATCCACCTCGACGATGTCGGCGCTGATCACGCCGGAGTCGCGGGAGAGGCCGCGCACGAGAGCGCGCAACTCCCACGCGGCGAGGCCTCCGGGAACGCTCGCCGGGCACCCCGGTGCGACCGAGCGGTCGCAGACGTCGACGTCGACATCGAGATGGATGCCGCCGGCATCGGCCGACGCGGAGCCCGCTCCGGCGATGCGCAGGGCGTCGGCGATCACCGTGTCGATGCCGCGACTGCGGAGCTCGTCGAGGGTGATGACGGTGATGCCCGCCTCGTGGGCGCGCTGCGCGTAGGCTGCGGAGTTCGCGAAGTCGGCGATGCCGATCTGCACGATGCGCGAGGGGTCGAGCCCGTCGGCGATGAGCCGGCGTACGGGGGATCCGTTCGATTCGCCGTCGCGCAGGTCGAAGTGGGCGTCGAGGGTGATGAGCCCGCGGGCGCGGCGTCCTTGCGCGACCGCGTAGGTCGCGGAGTTGTCGCCGCCGAGGGCGATCACCATGCGCGCGGCGCTGAGCTCGGCGACGGCGTCGCGCACGCGCTGTTCGCCCTCGCGACCGTCGGGTTCGGTGACGTCGCCGGCATCGACGATGCGCAGCACGTCGTCGAGCGAGACCGGGGGCGGACCCATCAGCGTGGGCGAGAAGCGGCGGAGAGCGGCGCGAACCGCCGCGGGGGTTTCGCCGGCGCACGTGGGCGAGAGCGACGTGCGCCAGGCGGGGACACCGAGCAGAGCGGCATCCGGAATCTCGTTGGGCGAGGGCGCGGGCCAGTCACCGGCGCGGGGCCAGAGCGGGTCGACGGACAGGGCGGTCATACGGCGACGTAGACCCATGCCTCGTCACCGCTCGATAGCGTGACCCGCGTGCGCCGCGAGACGGTCGCCATGTACTCGTCGGCCGCGTCGAGTTCGTCTGCCGTGAGCTGCAGCACGCTGCCGAACACGCGATCGCGCGGGTCGTCGGTACGCCTGAGAGCCCGGTGACGATCAGCCAGAGCGGAGGCGGTGTCGACACCGCCCGGATCGTGGACGCCGGTGGCGTCGATCCATTCGAGACGGAAACCGGTCAGTGCGTCGTCGTCGCCGTCGACACGGCGACCGAACGTGTCGAGTTGCACGTCGGGCGACTGCAGCGTGCCGTACGTGAAGAGCGACTCGGCGTCGGTTCCGTCACTCACGCGCCCCAGGCTACTCACCCGGCTACGCCGCAGGGCGGTGCGACGCGACGGATTTCGGCGCGCCGCCCTGAGAGCGCTCACGAACCCCAGATCACGTGGGCGACGGTGAAGATCACGAGCCCCGCGAGCGCGCCGACGATCGTTCCGTTGAGGCGGATGTACTGCAGGTCGCGTCCGACCATCAGCTCGATCTTCTCGGTGGTCTCTTCGGCGTCCCACCGCTCGACGGTGTCGGTGATGATCGAGGCGATGTCGTGGCGATAGCGGCCCACCACGAACACGGCCGCGTCGGTGACCCAGCCGTCGACGCGCTTCTGCAGGACCTCGTCGCGCTGCAGGCGCTCGCCGACCTCGGCGAGTGCAGCCGTGGCGCGGCGCCGCAGGGCGCTGTCGGGGTCGCCGAGCGAGCGGAGCAGCCCGGCCTTCGCGGTGTTCCACGCATCGGCGGCGAGCTGACGCACGCGCGGGCTGTCGAACACCGCGGCCTTCGCTTCTTCGAGGCGCACCATCGTCGACGGATCGTGCTGCAGGTTGTCGGCGAGACGCCCGAGGTAGCCGTCGATCGCTCCACGCGCCTGATGGCGGGGGTCGGCGCGCACGGCGTCGACGAACTGCACCGCTTCGCGATAGACCGTGTCGTCGACGAGGCGCGCCGCCATGCTCGGCACCCACGCCGGCAGGCGTCGGGACACGAGGCCCTGGAAGGTGTCGCGGTTGTTACCCAGCCACACGGCGATGTTGTCGAGGGCGAGGTCGACCGCCCCGTGGTGCGCTCCCGACGACACGACCCGTTCGAGCCACCCTCCGATCGAGGGGCCCCAGTCGGGCGAAAGGAGGTGCTCGCGGGCGAGGTCTTCGATGAGGCCCTGCACGTCGTCGTCGCTCAGCGCAGTGAGCACGCTCGACGCGAGGGTCGCCCCCTCGGCGGCGACGCGTTCGGCGTGGGCGGGCTCGGCCAGCCAGGCACCGGCGCGAGCCGAGAGCGGTGTCGACTCGAGCTTGGTGCGGACGACGTCGCCCTCGAGGAAGTTCGTCTCGACGAACTCGCCCAGTTGGCGACCGATCTCGTCTTTGCGGCGCGGGATGATCGCCGTGTGGGGGATCGGCAGACCCAAGGGGTGCCGGAACAAGGCGGTGACGGCGAACCAGTCGGCCAGGGCGCCGACCATCCCGCCCTCGGCGGCCGCGCGCACGTACTGCAACCACTCCACCTCGCGCTGGAGCGAGAACGACACGGCGAAGACGATGGCCATCGCCACCAGCGCACCGAGGGCGACCCCCTTCATGACGCGCAGGGCGCGACGGCGCTCCTGATCGGCCGGGCTCAGAGCGCGCGTGGGCGTGCGCGCCATCAGGAGGTCACCGGTCCGAGCCACGCCGTGGCGGTCGTCGCGTGCGCCGACTCGGCGTCGGACGGGTGGAACATGCCGGCCAGCACGTCGCGGTACAGGCGGCTCAGCTCGTGACGCGAGAAGTACGCCGCGCCCCCGCCGACGAGGACGGCGTCGTCGACCACCTCTTTCGCCATCGCCACGGCGCGGTACTTCACGCCCGAGAGCAGCGAGAACCACCGTGGCCCGTGGTCGGCGAGGGAGTCGACGTCGTTCGCGAGGGCGGCGAGCTGGGGAGGCATCGCGTCGTAGGCGAGGGCCATATCGGCGATGCGCCAGCGGATGTCGGGGTCGTTGGCGTAGATCGTGCCGGTCTTCTTCGAGGTGCGCGAGGTGGCGGCCTCGACCGCGAGGTCGAGTGCGCGCCGCGCGATGCCGGTGTACACCGACGCGAGCAGGATCTCGAAGACGGCGAAGATGCCGAACACGAGCGGATCGGGCGTGGGACCCGGGTCGATCCGGCGCACGACGCGGTCGGCGGGGGCGTGCGCCCCGCGGAGCTGCGTAGTGCGGCTCTGCGTGCCGCGCATGCCGAGGGTGTCCCAGTCGTCGCGCGTGACGACCTCGTCGGTGCGGTCGAGGAAGGCGAACACCGTCTTCGGGCCGTCGGGCGACTCGGTGTCGAGACCGTGCACGCCGAGGTGGTTCCACACCGGCGACAGCGAGGTGAAGATCTTCGTCCCCGTGAACGTGTAGCCGCCCTCGCCGTCGGGAAGCGCCACGGTGTCGCTCCCGGCCAGCACGAGGTCGTTGCCGGCCTCGCTGATGCCGAAGGCGAACACGTCGCCCGCGACGGCCCCCTCTTCGACGAAGGCCAGATCGTCGATGCCCCGATCGCGCAGCACCTTCGCGACGCCCGTCCACACGAGGTGCATGTTGATCGCGAGCGCCGTCGCCGGGGCCGCCCCCGCGAGCCGCTGCTGCAGCACCGAGGCCTCGGCGAGGCTCAGACCCGCGCCGCCGTGCTCGGTCGACACCAGGATGCTGAGGTAGCCGGCCGCGCGCAACTCGTCGAGGTCGTCGTGCGGGAAGGTGTTCTCGTGGTCGTGCACCACGGCTCGCTCGCGGATGCGGACCAGCAGGTCATCGGGCAGGAACCGAGCCGGATCGAACGAGGTCATGGCATCCATTGTGCTCGGGACCACCGACATCGGGGCGGGGGTGGCGTCCGGCACCCGAACCGCTTCGGGCGATGTCCGCCCGATCGCCCCGACGGCCCCCAGAATGGATGCCATGATCTCGACCGAGATGGCCCTGGCCCTCCGCGAAGCCGGACTCGTGTGGCATCCGCGCTCGGGGGATCGCTTCCAGCTCGACGAGCCGGAGTTCGACGCCGACGTCTTCACCGTGAGCGAGATGACCGTCGAGCCGCGCGATTATCCGACGGGGCGCATCCTCGCGTTCAACGGCACCACCGAGTGGGCGCTCGACTCGGTCGCGACCGAGGACGCCCTGTGGCTGCCGTCGGAGTCGCAGCTGCGCGAACTGCTGCGCTCCACCTTCCGCTCGCTCCGCCGCCTCTCCGACACCTACGAGGTCGAGATCGCGGTCGGCGGATCCACGATCGTGTTCGATCACCCCGAACCCGCCGACGCCTACGCGCTCGCCGTGCTCGAGTTGCTGCGTCGTACGCACTGAGCCGCCGCCGCCGGACATGTTCCGGATGCCAGGCACTCCGGCATCCGCTCAGGTGATGGTGGGAACCGGCTCGGTGTCGGGGATGGGGCTGGCGTCGCGGTGGCGCAGGTCGGGGAACCCGCGCACGAAGATCACCGACACGATGAACCCGGCCACGGCGAAGCCCGCCGCCGCCACGTACGCGCCGGTCGGGCCGACGCCGTCGACGAGGAAGCCGGCCACGGCGGACCCGGCGGCCGCGCCGATCAGCTGCCCGGTGCCGATCCATCCGTAGGCCTCGGCGGTCTCGCTGAAGCGCACGCTCGCGGAGGTCATGGCGAACATCACGGCGAGCGCGGGGGCGATGCCGGCGCCCGCGACGAGGAGGGTCGCACCGATCCACCACGCGTTCAGCGAGAAGACGGTGAGCGAGAGCCCGACCGCCACGATCGCGAAGCGACGGGCCATCGCCCAGCGGCCGATCGGGATGTGCCCGAACGAGAGGCCGCCCGCGAGGCTGCCCACGGCGAAGACGGCGAGGATGAGCCCCGCCTCGAGACCGCCGTGGTCGAACGTGGCCACGACACCGGCCTCGACGGCCGAGCACGCGCCGATGAGCAGGAACCCGGTGGCCGTGGCGAGGATGACCGGCGGCTTCGTAAGCACGCGACCGAGACCCCGGCGGCTGCGCGGGATGCGCACGCGCCCGACCTCGGGGCTGAGGATGAACCACGCGCCGCCGCCGATGAGGATGACGACGACGAGCAGGAGCCCCGGCACCGTGCCGATCTGTGTCGCGACGAGGGTGATGAGCACGGGCGCGAGCACCCAGATGATCTCTTGCAGAGAGGCGTCGAGCGAGTACAGCGGCGTGAGCTGCTTCGAGGGGACCATCTTCGGGTAGATCGTGCGCACGGCCGACTGCACCGGGGGCGTGGACAGGCCGGCGATCAGGCCGAGCGCCATGTAGAGGGGGAGCGGCATCTCGATCAGCGCCAGGGTCGCGATCGCCGCCGCGCACACGAGGAGCGTGACTGACAGCACACGACGCATGCCCCAGCGGCCCATCCAGCGGCTGGTGACGGGGCCCGCGACGGCCTGCCCGAGGCTCGTGGCGGCCAGCACGAGACCGGCGGCACCGTACGAGCCCGTGACGTGCTCGATGTGCAGCAGGACGGCCAGGCTCGTCATGCCGTTGGGGAAGCGCGCGGTCAGCTGCGCGGCGATGATGCGCCCCACGCCAGGGGTTCTGAGGAGTTCGCGGTAGCCGGCCACCGCACAACGCTACCGCCGACCTCCGACACCCGCCGAGCGGTCCGGATCGACGGATGCCGCGACACGCCGCGACACGCCGGAGTCGAGATTCCACCGCCTGTGCGATGTCGGAACCCCCGTCTAGCGTCCGATCTGTGGACAGACGGCGGACGACGACGCGAGAACCGCGGAATCGCGCCTGTTGACAGAGCGAGGAGAGGGGGTCGATCTGTGGATGAAATCGTGGACAACCTGTGTTGTACATGGGGAGAGACGGTGGAAAATCACATCGATGTAACTACTACCCCTTGTGGTGCCTTCTGATGTCCGTCCCCATATGTAGTATTGAGGTCCCGGCGAGCCCTGCCCGCCCGGACGAAGATTTTCCAGGGGAGAGAGAGAACGACATGGCGATCACGGTCTACACCAAGCCGTCCTGCGTCCAGTGCACGGCGACGTACCGCGCACTCGATTCGAAGGGCATCGAGTACAACGTGCTCGACCTGTCCGAAGACCCGTCGGCCCTCGAGCAGGTCAAGTCGCTCGGGTACCTTCAGGCCCCCGTCGTCATCACCGACGAGGACCACTGGTCGGGCTTCCGTCCCGACAAGATCGACGAGCTCGCTTCGCGCCTCGCCTGATCCAACGACACGCTCTCAGACCTTCGTCATGAGCGATGTCATGTCGGCGACCGAGGCTCCGCTGCTGGTCTACTTCTCGAGCGTGTCGGGCAACACCGCGCGTTTCATCGAGAAGCTCGGCAAGCGGGCCGTGCGCATCCCGCTCCGGCCGACCGATCCGCCCCTTCACGTCGACGAGCCCTTCGTGCTGGTCACTCCCACTTACGGTGGGGGTGCCGGCCGGGGCGTCGAGAAGGGCGCGGTCCCCAAGCAGGTCATCCGGTTCCTCAACGAGGAGCGGAACCGACGCAACATCCGCGGGGTCATCTCCGCGGGCAACACGAACTTCGGCGACGCCTTCTGCCTCGCCGGAGACATCATCGCGCGCAAATGCGCGGTGCCGCACCTATACCGGCTGGAAGTTTTCGGCACCCCCGACGATGTCGAGCGGGTCACCGAGGGATTGGAACGATGGTGGAAGTTGAGCTGACCGACGTGGACGTGAAGACCGAGGCGCGATTCGAGGGAATGGATTACCACGCCCTCAACGCGATGCTGAACCTGTACGACGCCGACGGCAACATCCAGTTCGACGCCGACAAGCGGGCGGCGCGGGAGTACTTCCTGCAGCACGTCAACCAGAACACCGTGTTCTTCCACTCGCTCAAGGAGCGCCTCGACTACCTCGTCGAGAAGGAGTACTACGAGCCCACCGTGCTCGCGAAGTACTCGATGGACTTCATCCAGGAGCTCAACGACCGCGCCTACGGTGCGAAGTTCCGTTTTGAGACCTTCCTCGGTGCGTTCAAGTACTACACGAGCTACACGCTCAAGACCTTCGACGGAAAGCGCTACCTCGAGCGCTTCGAAGACCGTGTCGTCATGACCGCCCTCGCCCTCGCCGACGGCGACCAGCGTCTCGCCGTGCAGCTGGTTGACGAGATCATCTCGGGTCGCTTCCAGCCCGCGACCCCCACGTTCCTCAACGCCGGCAAGGCGCAGCGCGGCGAGCTCGTGTCGTGCTTCCTCCTGCGCATCGAAGACAACATGGAGTCGATCGCCCGCGGCATCAACTCCGCCCTGCAGCTGTCGAAGCGCGGCGGCGGCGTGGCCCTGCTGCTGTCGAACATCCGCGAGGCGGGTGCGCCGATCAAGCAGATCGAGAACCAGTCGTCGGGCATCATCCCCGTGATGAAGCTGCTCGAAGACAGCTTCAGCTACGCCAACCAGCTCGGCGCGCGTCAGGGCGCCGGTGCGGTGTACCTCAACGCGCACCACCCCGACATCCTGCGCTTCCTCGACACCAAGCGCGAGAACGCCGACGAGAAGATCCGCATCAAGACGCTGTCGCTGGGTGTCGTCATCCCCGACATCACGTTCGAGCTCGCCAAGAACGGCGAGGACATGTACCTCTTCTCGCCGTACGACGTCGAGAAGGTCTACAAGAAGCCCTTCGGCGACATCTCGGTCACCGAGAAGTACCGCGAGATGGTCGACGACCCGCGCATCAAGAAGACGAAGATCAACGCGCGCGAGTTCTTCCAGACCCTCGCCGAGATCCAGTTCGAGTCGGGCTACCCGTACATCATGTTCGAAGACACGGTGAACAAGGCCAACCCGATCGCCGGTCGCATCAACATGTCGAACCTGTGCTCGGAGATCCTGCAGGTCAACACCCCGACGACGTACAACGAAGACCTCTCGTACGACACCATCGGCAAGGACATCTCCTGCAACCTCGGCTCGATGAACATCGCGCTGGCGATGGACGGTGGCGACCTCGGCCTCACGGTCGAGACCGCGATCCGCGCCCTCACCGCGGTGAGCGTGCAGAGCCACATCGCCTCGGTGCGTTCGATCGAAGACGGCAACGACCGCTCGCACGCCATCGGCCTCGGCCAGATGAACCTGCACGGCTACCTCGCTCGTGAGCACGTGTACTACGGCTCCGAAGAGGGCATCGACTTCACGAACATCTACTTCTACACGGTGCTCTTCCACGCGCTGCGGGCGTCGAACCGCCTCGCGATCGAGCGCGGCGCGGCCTTCGACGGCTTCGAGAACTCGACGTACGCGTCGGGCGAGTTCTTCGACAAGTACACCGACCAGGTGTGGGAGCCCGAGACGGCCAAGGCCAAGGAGCTGTTCGCCGGCATCCAGATCCCCACGCAGGACGACTGGCGCGAGCTGAAGGCGTCGGTGCAGGCCCACGGCATCTACAACCAGAACCTGCAGGCGGTGCCCCCGACCGGTTCGATCTCGTACATCAACAACTCCACGAGCTCGATCCACCCGATCGCCTCGAAGATCGAGATCCGCAAGGAAGGCAAGCTCGGTCGCGTCTACTACCCGGCTCCGTTCATGACGAACGAGAACCTGGACTACTACCAGGACGCGTACGAGATCGGCTACGAGAAGGTCATCGACACGTACGCCGCGGCCACGCAGCACGTCGACCAGGGCCTGTCGCTGACGCTGTTCTTCAAGGACACCGTCACCACCCGCGACATCAACAAGGCGCAGATCTACGCGTGGCGCAAGGGCATCAAGACCATCTACTACATCCGTCTGCGTCAGCTGGCGCTCGAGGGCACCGACATGACCGAGTGCGTCTCGTGCATGCTCTGAGCCGCTGACCCCTCATCGATCAAGGACACAGGAACGACATGGCTGAGAAGCTGCAGTTGCTGAACCACGTGCAGGCCATCAACTGGAACCGCATCCAGGACGACAAAGACCTCGAGGTCTGGAACCGTCTGGTGAACAACTTCTGGCTGCCCGAGAAGGTGCCGCTGTCGAACGACATCCAGTCGTGGAACACGCTCACCCCCGAGGAGCAGACGCTCACGATGCGCGTGTTCACGGGGCTCACGCTCCTCGACACCATCCAGGGCACGGTCGGTGCGGTCTCGCTCATCCCCGACGCGATCACCCCGCACGAAGAGGCCGTTTACACGAACATCGCGTTCATGGAGTCGGTCCACGCCAAGAGCTACTCGTCGATCTTCTCGACGCTGTGCTCCACGAAGGAGATCGACGAGGCGTTCCGCTGGTCGAGCGAGAACGAGTTCCTTCAGAAGAAGGCGCGCATCGTCATGGACTACTACCGTGGCGACGACCCGCTCAAGCGCAAGGTCGCCTCGACCCTGCTCGAGTCGTTCCTCTTCTACTCGGGCTTCTACCTGCCGATGCACTGGTCGAGCCGCGCCAAGCTCACCAACACGGCCGACCTGATCCGCCTCATCATCCGCGACGAGGCCGTGCACGGGTACTACATCGGCTACAAGTTCCAGCGTGGTCTCGAGACGGTCGACCAGGCCCGTCGCGACGACATCAAGGACTACACGTTCTCGTTGATGTACGAGCTCTACGACAACGAGGTGGGCTACACGCAGAGCCTGTATGACTCGGTCGGACTGAGCGAAGACGTGAAGAAGTTCCTTCACTACAACGCGAACAAGGCGCTGATGAACCTCGGCTACGAGGCGATGTTCCCCGCGTCGGTCACGAACGTGAACCCCGCGATCCTGTCGGCCCTGTCGCCGAACGCCGACGAGAACCACGACTTCTTCTCGGGGTCGGGCTCGTCGTACGTCATCGGCAAGGCCGAGGCGACCGAAGACGACGACTGGGACTTCTGATAATGCCTGATCGCAATGCAAATGCGCACCGCGTTGCGGTCGCAAGCCCCCACCTCGCCGTGGCCCGTATGGCCAAGCGAAGTGGGGGCTTGCCCACGTTTTGCCCACAGACGCGGGAGGGGGTGATGAGAGATGCCAGGTAAAGGACGCGCACGCAGCGCGATTACGGGCCGCTTTGTGAAAGCAACAACGGCCGCCCGCAATCCGCGGACGACCGTTGTAGAGAAGCCCACCAAGAAGTCAGGTAAGTAACCACCCAGTGGGGCACGGCAGAGTGTGGAGTACCAGTCCAGCTCTGCCGTGTTCCACGTTACCCGTCACGACACTGCTGCCGCTCGAGCATCGGCCATCTTCGTGGCAACGGATTCCAGATCGTCGTCGAATAGATCAGCGTAGACGTCCAGCGTCATGGCCGCTGACGCGTGGCCGAGCATCCGCTGCACCGCTTTCACGTTTGCGCCAGCGGAGATGGCAAGCGAGGCGGCCGTGTGGCGGAGGTCGTGAAGACTGATGGTCGGGAAGGTACGGTCGGACGCCTGCGAAGCTGCGACGGCCTTGACGAACCACCCTGAGGTGCGGTGCGGGTAGGTCATGGGTGCGGCGCCGTCGGAAAAGACAAAGGCGTCCCTCGTCTTGGCCTCGCAAAGTCGAGCGATGGGCGCGACCAGGAACACCGGGATGGGTACTTCGCGGGAGCTGCCGTGCTTCGGGGTCCCGATCTCGTAGACGCCTTTCACAAGGACGGCATTCTCTTCGATCAGCATCCGCCGGCGGAGCATGTCGAGGTGGCGCACTCGCAACGCCGATACTTCACCCCACCGGAGTCCCGTGTACGCGAGGAGGAGCATCAGGGTCTCGCGACCTGGCGCGGACTCGGCGAGGCATTCGACCTGGGCGTGGGTGAGGTAGCGCTTCGGCTTGGCGTGCTTCGCGGGTAGCGCGACGCCTTTGGTGGGGGAAGCGCGGATGACACCGTCCCGCTCGGCGATCGCGAGGACGCTTGAGAGGACGAAGACGCAGCGGCGAACTGTCTGAGCGCTCAGCGCTTTACGGTCTGGGGTCGGGGAGAGAAGGGCGCTCACCCAGTCTTCGACCTCGGATGCGCGGATGCTGGCGACGCCTCGTGAGCCCCATTGGGGCTGGACGTGGACGCGCCAGGAGGTCTCCATGGTGTTGCGGCTGGACGGCTTCAGGCGCGCCAGGCGGCCGGTCTTCCATTGCTCGCCGAACATCGTGACGGTCTTCTTGCCGAGCGTGGGGTCGAGGAAAGTGTTCGAAGCGACGGAGACGGTGACCTCAGCGCGGAAGATCTCAGCCTCACGCTTGGTCTTGAAGCCGCGTTTGTCGGTTCGTTTGCCGCTGGGGGTGGTGTATCGGACGCGATACCGACGACCTTTCGCGGTGTCGTATGCCTCAATTGATCCAGCCATGGGGGTCTCGCTAGCTGACGAACTGGACGCGATGGGCCCATTGGCCGGCGCCCATTCGTGCGTGGGTGTAGGTGATGCCGCGGACGCGGGTGAGGCAGCGGGAGAGGAAGACGTCGACGAGCTCTTCGGTGACTTGCAGCTCTTCGGCCATGTCGTGCACGCTGGCGCCGTCGCGTTCGAGCTGTGCGAGGCGGTGGGGGTCGATCAGGAGGCGTGCGGCGTATTCGTCCGCCTGTGCCTCGTCGCCGTCGTCGTCCTCGCATGCGTGTCCGTGGTGGGCGTGGCCGAGTTCGTGAGCGACGACGGAGAGGGCTTCGTTCGGTGTGAGGCTCAGGTCGAAGTAGATCTCGTTCTCGTCGGCGTACCACTCGCCGAGGACTCCGGGCTCGAGGTGGGCGGCGTGCACGCGGATTCCTCGTGCCGCTGCGTATTGCAGTAGTGCCTTCACCCCGGTTCCCCCATTCAGTCGGCGTGTGGTGCCCGATCTGCCTTTCGTGTGCCCTTCTTGGCTGCTGTCCGCTGCTTTGCGGGTGGCTGTTTGATCGGTGCCTCTTCATCTTGTGTGGGGGTTCCGACATTGCGGCGCCGGCGGGCGGCGGATAGGTCGTCGCCGACGCTGAAGACGGCGTTGTCGCCGTGGGTGGTGACCTGCGTGACGTGCGGGGCGAGGGCTTCAGCGAAGTCCTCTCCGCGGACGGCGGCGGGCGGGCGGCGCGGGTCGAGGTAGCGCAGGGTGGCAGCTCCCAGCTGCGCGCGGGAGCGGGCGCCGTTGACGATGGCGTCGACCCATTCGGCGTAGTCGGACATGGCGTCGATGCGTCGTGCGAGCTCGTCGACCAGTGTGCGTGTGGCGATGCTCTCGAGGCCGTCTGATTGCTCGATGACGATGTCGTCTGGGATGTCTTCGATGGTGATGTGTCCTGCGGCGATGAGGCCGGGGATGGGGCTCAGGCCGTAGGCGCGGGCGAAGGCGATGACCTGCTGCGGTTGGGCCACGGTCTCGCCGTTGACCCATCGGCCTGCGGTTGCGCCGGCGACGCCGACCTTCGCTGCGATCGCGGCGTTGTTTTCGCCGTTGCTGTTGGTGCGGACGTAGTTCGCCCAGCCGCTCTCGTTACTCACGGGACAACGCTACACGGGTACTTGCGTGCATGCACGCGACCTGCGCGCACACGAGCGACCCCATGGGAGTCTGCGAAGTATCTAACAGTCGCGCACGGTGCTTGCATGCGTGGCAGACGTGGGCTACGGTGACAGGCATGCAAGCCACTAACGCGGGTGCAAGAACCCACTTTCTCTCCGTCGATCCCGTGCGGCTCGACAAGCTGAGAGACGCGCATGGCATCCAGACCGATGCTGAGTTCGCGCGTCTCATCGGCGTTGACGACTCCACCCTCCGCAGAGTGCGGACGGGCGCGACCGTCGCGTCGAACGAGTTCCTCGCGAAGCTCGCCGCGGCATTCCCGCACGCTTCGTTCGACTCGCTCTTCGTCCTTCGCACCGCTGAGGACGCTCGCTCCGGTGAGGCCGGAGCATGACCAACGTCACCGCTCTTCGTAAGCCCGCGGCTCAGCCCGTGTGGCTGTCGCCCGCGCAGGTGTGCGAACGGGTCCCGGGTATGACGCCGGCGATCCTTGCTGACCTGCGTGAGGACCGCCGCGGCCCGGCGTACTACAAGCCCAGCCTTCGCACCGTCGTCTACCTCGAGTCCGAGATCGATGCGTGGGTGGCTGCCACCCGCGTGCAGACTCGCGGGGAGGGGCAGTGATGACCGCCGCTCTTTCGATCTTCCGTTTTGACGGTGCTGATGTTCGCACGGTCGTCATCGACGGGGAGCCGTGGTTCGTCGGGAACGACGTGGCCCGCGTGCTCGGTTACGCGAACGCGGCCGACGCTCTCCGCCGTCACACCAGGGGGGTCGCGAAACGCTACCCCCTTCACACCCCCGGCGGCGTGCAGGAGGTCCGCATCCTCGCGGAGCCCGACGTCCTCCGCCTCATCATCAGCAGCAACCTCCCCGAGGCTGAGCGGTTCGAACAGTGGGTGTTCGAGGAGGTGCTGCCCACCGTGCGCCGCACGGGCCAGTACGTCGCCCCTGTGCAGGAGTCGCCCGAGCAGCTGATGGCGAGAGCGCTCGTCACCGCTCAGGGTGTCATCGAGCGCAAGGACGAGCAGATCGCCGCCCTGGCACCGCGTGCGGAGGCGTGGGATGACCTCGCCTCGGCCGAGGGTGACTTCAAGGTCGCCGATGCCGCGAAGATCCTCGCCCGCGCCGGCGTCGCCACCGGCCAGAACCGTCTCTTCGACCAGCTCGCCGCGATCAAGTGGATCCACCGTGGTTCGCAGGGCAAGTGGGAGGCGTACCAGTCCGCCGTCAACGACGGGTACCTGACGGAGCGGCCGCAGTCGCACCACCACCCCCGCACGGGCGAACTGGTCCTCGACCCGCCGCAGGTGCGCGTCACCATTCGCGGACTCGAGCGGCTCCGCATCCGCCTCGGTGTCCTCTCCGCTGTGGAGGTGGCGTCATGAAGTACTTCACCGCCTCCAACGGGATAGAGGTCGGCATCACGCCGGACGGGTTCTCTCAGCTCAACCTGAACCCGAAGGGCAACCGGATTGTCTTCGGATCGTCTGTGTCCTCGTTCAGTCCGGACACGACTGCAGCTCTGCGTGAGTTCTTCCAGGCGGAGGCTGACGAACGCCTCGGCCGGTGGCGCTGGCCCCAGAACCCGCAGTGGGTGCTCTATCCGGACGAGGACGGCGACGTCGTCGCGATGGATGAATCGACCGGGCAGTCGACCAGTCTCCTCACACGTCTGACCGTGAGTAGGTTCCCGAACGCCGAGGGATGCCCTGCTGCGCGCGCCTACTTCGATGCTCACCCGGAGCCGAAGCCGTGGCAGCAGGCCGAAGCTGGCGAGCTGTGGGAGCTCACCGTCGAGGGCGTGACGCGCACCTACGCGTCGATCGCGTCCACGGGGCAGAACGACGTCTACATCCGGTTCTTCCCCACCCACGAGGTGAACGCCGTGACTCTCGGCACCAAGGCTCCTGTGATCTCGGCGGGCCACCGCATCTTCCCGGAGGTGTCGTCGTGACTGACCCCGTGTTCCGTCCCTACTTGGTGACCGCTGGTGCGTTCGCCCTGTTGGTGGGCCTGATGTTGCTGATCGCGGTGAACCCGTGGCTGGCGTTGCTGGTCGCTCTGACGATCGCCGGGCTGCTGACCGCCGCGATGCGGGAGACGGGTCGTTTCGCCGCATGGGTGGTCGGGGATGACCCCGACCCCGATTCCTGACGCACCACCCGCGTCCCACCCCTCATTTCACCTTCCGCACGAAAGGGCACGTTCGTGGATCCCAGAACCGACGAGGAGCGCCGCCAGGCCGCCCTCAACATCCTCACCATGGTGGAGGCGCGCACCCGCACCGCCACCGCGAAAACCCTCCTCGGCATCCTCGGGAACTACACCCGAGACATCACCCCCGAGGACGCACACGACCACGCCTACGCCTTGTGGGCTGAGTTCGCCGGCGACGGTGGCCGCCCCCTCACCGACGAGATGCACGCGGAGGTCATCGCGCGCCTCGTCCCGTTCCTCGACGAACCCACCCTCCACCGCATCGCCCGCGACACGTTCGGCGACCGGGCGGTCGACACGAACGGCGTCTCCGGGCACGTCCAGTGGATCCCCTCCGATGGGGTGCTGTTCGTCACCGGTCTGGACATGCTCACCCGTGTCTACGCACCCATGGTGGTGGACGCATGAGCGCGATCAGCGAAGCCGTCTCAACGGCTCGCCGCGACCTTGAACGGGCGGATGCCTGGCCGCGACCTCACATCGCGACGGAGGTGAGTGAGCACCTGGACATGGTGTCAACGTCGCTCGAGAAGCTGCTCGACGCCCTGTCGGCCCCGCCCGCCGACGACGTACGCGAAGCGCTGGCAAGTGTCATCGCTGATGCCAAAGCGCACCCGAGCTTCCCCCGGCCGGAGGGCTTTCCGCCGTTGGAGCGCGACTACCGAGCCGCAGACACGATCCTTGCCACGTTCGAGGTCCGCCCGCGCGGGACGGTCACCGACGCCGAGTGGGAGTACGGAGTTCGTCACGTCGCCGTGGACGGCTGGCCCACCGATCTGGTCCGCTCATCACTGGATGCCGCCCGCGCGGACCTCGACACCTGCGGGATGAACTGCCACCTGATCCGACGCCGCAGCGCGCAGGAAGCGGGTCAGTGGGAAGCATTCCACGCCTCGTGCGAGGTGGGCTCGTGACTGTCGAGGCGGTCCGTGAGTCCACGGATGCCGAGATCGAAGCGAAGATGCTCCGCGAGTTGCGGGTGCTCCCATTCGAGCTCAGGAAGCACGGTCGCGATTCCGTCACCGTCACCGTCGACGAACTCGACCTGCTGATCCGCGCCGCCAACGAGCGCGACCAGCTGCGCCGGGAGGCGTGCGCCGAACCCGTGACGCCGGGCACGGCCCCGCGCGGGGTGACCCCGAACATGTCCGCCCAGTACGTGATCCGTGAGTGCGCTGCCTGCCACCACGAGCCGCACGGATACCTGCTCCCTTGCAACCGCCAGACGTGCGGTTGCCGCGACGGAAGGCCCAAGCCATGACAAAGACCAAGACGAAGCCGTGGGAGGTGGGTGACGCGCTCGTCGTGAACGGCACCCGCTGGCGCATCGAGCAGATCGACAAGAAGGCGCGGCCCCAGGTGGTCATGCGCGCCCTGTCCACGACTAACCACGGCATCAAGTGGAACACCGACATCGAAACCCTGAAGAAGATCCCCAGAGAGGCCGCGTGATGACCACGAACACTCTTTCCGGACTCGTCCCCAACCTGGACGAGGAGGTCTACCACGCACACCCTGCCCTGTCGTCGACGGGTGCACGGCAGTTGCTGAAGGCGCCGGCGAAGTTCGAGTACTTCCTGTCTCACCCGTCGCCGCACAAGAAGGCGTACGACGCGGGCACGGCGGTGCATTCGAAGGTGCTGGGTGTCGGTGCGGGCACGGTCGAGATCCCGGGGAGCGTGTTGTCGAAGACGGGCACGATCGGGACGGAAGCGGCACGCGGGTTCATCGCCACCGCTCGCGCCGCCGGTCAGACACCGTTGAAGGCGCATGAGATCGCCCAGGTCGATGCGATGGCGGAGGCCATTCTGTCGAACCCGATGGCGCGCCTGCTGCTTGAGCAGGACGGCATCCGTGAGGCGTCCGTGTTCGGAACCGACCCGGAAACGGGGGCGGACTGCCGCGCCCGGTTCGACCTGCTCCCCATGGGCGGCGGGCGGCGCGTTGCCGTCGATCTGAAGACGGACCGTGCCGAGGCGACACCGGTCGCGTTCGCGAAGACCGTCGCCGACCACGGCTACCACGTCCAGGACGCCCACTACGAAGCCACAGCCGGGTTCGTGGGGATCGAGTACGACGCGTTCGCGTTCGTCGTCGTCGAGAAGGAACCCCCGTTCCTCACCGCGGTGATCGTCCTCGACCAGGACTTCCGCGAGATCGGCACCGCCCGCGCGAAGCGTGCCCGGGAACTGTTCGCCATCGGCAAGGAGACAGGCGTGTGGCCCGGCTACCCGGGCGAGATTCAGATCGCCCGACCCCCGATGTGGGCCATCTACGACCACCAGGATTCTGAGGAGAAGGCAGCATGACCGACATTGCCCTGCCGACCGACGACCGCCCGTCGCGCATCCGCCGCCCGGCGCCCGCAGTCGCACCTATCCCGGTGGACGACGTCGCCCAGACCCTCGCCGAGTACACCCGCGTCGCCCTATCCACCGGGGCCCGCCTCGAGATCGACCCCGTCGAGTTCACCGCCGACGGTGTCGTGTGGGTGCCGCTGTGGCTGAACGACGAACCCCCCGCCGGCGCGAGAGCCACCGTCCGCCGAGACGGTGTCGAGACGATCGTCATCCGCCGCTGGGTCGAAGCCCTCCCCGGCGAGGAAGCCCTCACCGACACCGGCCGCCGCTGGCAGGACATCTGGCTCGAGAATCAGACCGAACGGTTCGAGTCGTACGTCCTCCGCGCAGCTCTCGCCCGCGCCTACCCCGACGTCATCGGCGACCGCTTCGACATGGGCAAGCCCCGCGTCCCCCGACCCACCGAACCCGTTGAGGGTGAGCCCGCACCGCCGGTCACCCCTGAGCAGGCGGCTGAGGTCGACGCGGCCGTCGCCGCCCTGCCCTGGGAGCCGGCGGAGACGCACCGTCGCGACCGCGGCATCGTGAACGACGCGGCGCCGGTGCCTCACCCGCCGTCCGCACACATCCCGCGCCTCCACGGAGGTGCAGCATGAGCGTCCACTACTCCGACAACCTCATCACGCTGCACCACGGCCATGCGCTCGACGTCGCGAAGACGCTGCCCACGGCGTCCGTGCAGACGATCGTGACGTCACCGCCTTACTTCGGGCTACGGGACTACGGCCAGGACGGGCAGATCGGCGCAGAGGAGACGGTTGATGAGTACGTATCCGCGCTCGTGGCACTGTTCGCCGAACTCCGCCGCGTGCTTGCGGATGACGGGACACTGTGGCTCAACCTCGGGGATAGCTACTCGGGCCGTGCGGACGCGGCCGCGGCGGCGACATTTCGCCGCGACCGCGCCGTGGCCATGACAGGTCGCAAAAACACCTCGTCCGGACTCGGCGTGAAGCAGATGCTGGGGGTTCCGTGGCGCGTGGCATTCGCGCTGCAGGCTGATGGATGGATTCTGCGCTCCGAGATCATCTGGGCGAAGCCGAACCCGATGCCGGAGAGCGTCACGGATCGACCCACCAAGTCGCATGAGCACCTGTTCTTGCTGGCGAAGTCGCCGCGCTACGTCTACGACGCTGAGGCAATCCAGGAACCCGACGCGGGACAAGACCACGCCCGTTCTGTTCTGAGCGGTCAGGCGTCACTCGAGCCGTCTGGCGGGCTCATGTCAGCGCACGGCGGGCTGCGGAAGGCATCCGGGCGGAACGGTGAGGGACGAAACAAGCGCGACGTCTGGACCGTCCCGACTACTCCATTCCCCGAGTCGCACTTTGCGGTCTACCCGCCCGAGCTCATCCGCCCGTGCATCATCGCCGGAAGCCGCCGCGGTGACACTGTGCTCGACCCGTTCTCGGGGTCAGGGACCACGGGCATGGTCGCGACGCAAGAGGGACGCCGATTTGTCGGTATCGACCTGAGCGCCGACTACCTCGACCTGAGCCTGCGGACGCGGTTCCAGCAGCCCGTGCTCGACATGACCGGGGGTGCAGCATGACCAAGCCTGGTGAGTTCTCTCCTGCCACGGTGCAGCTGATCTGGGACCGCGACCGGGGCCGGTGTGCGATGCCCGGGTGCCAGTCGCCTGTGCTGGTGCGTGAGCGTCGCGCCGAACCGTTCGGCGGCTGGTCGGTGCAGCATCGCGAGGCTCGCGGCCGCGGCGGTGTGAAGCGCAACAGCGACCGCCCCCACCTCGTACTCCCATCGAACGGTGTGCTGCTGTGCGGAACCGGTACCACCGGGTGCCACGGCGACGTCGAGCACCACCGCGACAACGTGGACCCCTCCTGGGGCTTCACCGTGTCCCGTCTGGGCGTTGCGCGTCCGGCTGAAGTGCCTCTGTTCCACGCCACGTTCGGGTGGGTGCGTCTTGATGACGCCGGCGGATGGGAGACCGCAGCATGAGCGCCCCGATCCTGCTCGACCTGTACTGCTGCCAGGGTGGCGCATCCCGCGGCTACGCGGACGCCGGATGGTCGCCGGTCGGGATCGACATCGACCCGCAGCCGCGGTACCCGTTCCCGTTCCACCAGGGCGATGCGATCGAAGCCATGGCAACGCTCGTCAGGGGCGACTCGCTTCCGTTCGTCGACCCTGACGGGCAGGTGCAGCACCTGTGGCTGAGCGACATTACCGCAGCGCACGCATCACCGCCGTGCCAGGCGCGCACGAAGGCGCAGAAGATCCGGGGCAACGAGCACCCGAACCTCATCGCGCCGACGCGGGACCTGCTGATCAAGGCAGGTCTGCCCTACGTCATCGAGAACGTCGTGCCGGAGAACGCAGACACCGACCCCGACCCGCTGATCGACCCGATGATGCTGTGCGGCGCCATGTTCGGCATCGAGACGTATCGGCACCGTCTGTTCGAGACGAACTTCGAGGTCGAGGCTCCGGAGCACCCCGTGCACATCTTCCGGAACACCAAGATGGGCCGCCGACCTGTCGAGGGCGAGTTCATGCACATCGTGGGGAACTTCACGGACCCGGAGCGGGCGCGCCGCATCATGTCGATGCCGTGGGCCTCTCGTGACGGTCTGCGCGAGGCAATCCCGCCCGTGTACGCCGAGCACATCGGCCGACGGATGCTCGCTCATGTCGAGGCGGTGGCCGCATGAGTGCCATGCCTGAGTACGCGATGACCTACGTCGTCTACTGGCCAGCCGCGGGAGTGCTGAAAGTGGGACGCGCGTGGAAGTCCCAACGGGTGGAGATGATGACCCGCTCCGGTGGCCTGGTGATCCTGCTGGCGCGTGGCACGGATGCCACGTGGGAGCGGGAGGCGCTGGCCGAGCTGGCCCGGTGGTTCCCGCGTGCGTTCCGCACGGAGGACGACGCCAAGGGCCTGTTGTTCATGGGCCGCGGTTTCACGGAGTGCTTCGCCGTCGCCGAGCACCACCTGCAGCTGGCGGTCGATCTGATTTTCGAAGGGTTCGCACGAGGGAATGAACAGGGTGAGAATCCGGCAGGTCCGGCCGTCGCATTGGACGGACGCGAGCCTGCTGAGGGTGCCGTCGTACATGGCCCGGTTGACGGGGATGTGCCTGTGGGGGCTGGTGGACGACGAGGGCCGGTCGGAGTTGAGACCGGAGTTGATCGCGGGGGCAGCGTTCCCGGGGGATCCGGCGATCACCGCGTCGGAGGTGGAGACGTGGATGCTGATGCTCGACGAGGCCGGGTTCCTGACGATCTACACGGTGGCGGGGGCAACGTGGTTCGCCCTGTCCCGGCCGTTGGTGACGCAACGCCCGACCGTGTCGGAGCATCCCGCGCCGCCTGTTCCGGAGTCTTCCGGAGCCTTCATGGCTATGGGGGGAGCGGGGGAGCGGGCGCGGGAGCGTGTGCAGGCCGAGGGTGCGGAGCGTGCGGGGTTGTGGGCGTCGTGGGCGGCGGAGCAGGAGAGTGTCGCCCCGCCGGAGAGGCCCCTGCTGTTGGACGCTCCTCCGATTGGGTGCCCGGAGCATCCACACAACCGGTTCACCCTCGACTGCGGCGCCTGCGGTACCGCACGAAGACGTCACGACCTGTGGCTCACCGAACAGCGGTACGCGAAACGCGTCGAACAGTGGGAGCGGTCCAATGACACAGAGGCGTGGTGAGGTAACCGGGTTCGACTGGGTCATCGACCGTGACGCGGCCCTGGCGGAGCAGTTCCCGTCGATCGAGCAAGTCCGTGATGAGCGTCCCGGGTGCGCGGCGGACCGGATGAAGCAGGCGCTGGTGCACGTGCAGAACCAGGCCGCCATGCAGCGCGTGGCCCGATCGCGGATCGAGCAAGAGCTCGACGCCGACAAGTTCATCGCAGGGGCACGCCGGCGGCACATGGAGCGCCTGTCGGTGTGGGCGCAGGGAGTGAGAGAGCAGCACATGAACGAAGAGACGAGGGAGACAGCATGACCGTCGAGCCGATGACGGCGGTCGAACGGTTCTGGAGAAACGTCGACCGGAGCGCCGGCGCGAACGGGTGCTGGCCGTGGATAGGCGCTCTGAATGACCGCGGCTACGGGATTGCAAGCGTAGACAGTCGCCGCATCCGTGCTCACCGGTTCGCGTACTTCCTGCTGAACGGTCAGATGCCGGAGGGAGACACGGATCACACATGCCACAACGGCTCCGGTTGCGTGGGCGGGAGCAGGTGCCGGCATCGCGCGTGCTGTAACCCGGCGCACCTCGAGGACGTGACTCGAAAGGTCAACCGGAAACGGGGAAACGCGCAGGACGTGAGGGGGACGCAGGCCGAACGCACGCACTGCCCGCAGGGGCACGAGTACACCGACGCGAACACGTGGCGCGATCGCAACAACTACCGCTTCTGCCGGACCTGCAATCGGGAACGGCATCGCACCAAGAAGGGATCGAAATGAGCGCCACTACGACGCTGATCGGCAACACGACGTCTGACATCGACCTGAGGTTCACGCAGGGCGGGAGGCCCGTGGGGAACGTGACCATCGCGGTATCAGACCGCAAGTACGACAAGGCTCGCAACGAGTGGGTCGACGGGGATGTGTGGTTCGCGCGATGCACGCTGTGGGGCGAGCTCGCCGAGCACGCGGCTGCGTCCATCCGAAAGGGCACCCGGGTTATCGCTCAAGGGCGGATCTCGCAGCGCGACTTCGAGGACCGCGAGGGCGTCAAACGCACCGCGGTGGAAGTCACGCTCGAGGACATCGGGGCGTCCATGCGTTACGCCACGGCGACGGTGACGCGTGCGGCGTCGTCCGGGCGTCAGCAGACCGGTCAGCAGGCCGAGTGGGATTCTCGTCAGCCGGGTGACTCCGAGGCGTGGTCCACCCCGACGTCGGGGGAGGGGAGCTATGGAGACGACACCCCGTTCTGAAGGTGCGTTCCAGAAGTACGAGGAAGCTCGCGGGCGAGCACAGGAGGCCCGTCGTCAGGCTGCGCAGCTGCGTGAGATGTACGGTATCGCGACCTGCGGCCTGGCGATGAAGTATCAGCACCGCCACGCGCACGATGGCGAAAACTACGTCAACTACGGGACGTTCACGGTTCCCACGCACTTCGCGCTGAGAGTGGCAGACAGCTACCTCGTGTGGGCGGAGGAGTACGAGACGGAGGCCGCGCGGATCGAGGAGTCGCTTGCCGCGATGCTGCGAGGTGAGCATGTCTGAGCGCGTATGCATCCGTGGCTGCACGGCGCGGGATGTGCACTGGGCGACATGCGTCAACAACTCGGCATCGGAGCTCGCAGAGCGTGCCCGGGCCGAGGCTGCCGGTGAGGTCTACGCCCCACTGTGCAAGGGCTGTGCTCCTCGTGAGTGTCGTGATGGGTCGCTGATCTGTGACCAGTGCTTCGGCCGGGCGCGGGGTCTGCTGTCGGATGCGCCTGACCTGCTGGGCCGTCTGCGGTCGCTGGGGGATCCGTCGAAGTCGGGCTGGAACTGGGATCGGGGTGAGGTGATCCGCACGACGTCGCCGCATCCGCCGGCTCCGATCGGTGATGACCTGATCGATGCGATTCATGCGGTGGAGGAGGCGGTGCGGTTCTTCGGCCCGGACATCGCCACCTCGTCGAATGATGCGGAGGCGATGGCGTGGTTGGGTCCGCTGGTCCTGGACCGCCACACCCCGGATGAGGACGGGGTTCGTGAGGGGTGGTCTGTTCGTGACGCTGTTGACCGGTGGGGTGTGGAACGAAAAGACACCCACCGCCACGTGTTCCCCGGGCGGCTCCCGAACGCGCCGGAGGGGTCGTACGCCCGGTTCGACGAGGAAGAAGACCCCGTCACAGTCCCGGAGTTGCATGACCCGTTCCTCGACGTGAGGCAGGCCGCCGCCCGTGCGGGTGTGGGTGTGCGGGCGGTGCAGAAGTGGGCGAAGGACGGGCACATCGTCCCGGTCGCGAAGCTCCGTTCCCCGGACGGGAACGTGCACACCTACTTCCGCACCTCCGACATCGACAGCAAGAGAACCACCAAACACGCGGATGGGCGCACGAAGTGAGCAGGAGATTCGTTTGGACGCGCACGCCGGGGTGGTGCGACAGCCAGTTCGCTCACCCCGGACAGATTTGCGTCGGAGACATCGTGCAGATCACGACCTACTTTCCACGTGATGAGCACGTACGCGACTTCGGGGTGCAGCCGTTTGCGCGAACGCGAGCTTGCCAGTGGTGCGTTCTCACGAGCGAGGCGACAGCGGCGAGACGGGGCGCACAAGAGCTGCGCCTACGCGATCGTCACGGTGACGTCTGGACGGTGGGTGAGGACGGCTTACTACACACCCGTGAGACCGCGCCGTTCTCGTTCGAGCACGTGCAGCGAAAGTGGGGACCGTTGCGAGTGGCCCGACAGAGCGAAATGGACCCCGGCGTGTCGGAATAACACCGTTGTAATTCGTTCGCACCCTGCTGATAGGCTTACGCCTAGTCCACGGACCGTAGGAAGCCCCGAATCGCGTTTGCGAGAGGGGCTTTCTGCGTTTCCGGGGATACCTACTCAGGTGATCGCTGAGGCTGCTGCAACAGTCGCGATCAGATTTTCTCGCCCGGTGCCCCGGGTGGGATCTCGTCTTGCACGCCGCACGCTGTCATCTGACGCACGAGCGGCCGGAACCGCTGACCGCCTCTAACCGCGGAGCGGATCGCCTGGCACCACCTTCTGCATGTGGAGCTGTGCCCGTGCGTGTGAGACGCAGACGTGACCGGCGGTACGCCGGGAGAAGCTCCCTCGCGCGATGCGAGGTGAGACCGCGTGACGCGGTCGAGCGAAGGGGGGCAAGCATGCCCAGGGAACGAGTACAGCACGGCAAGTCTTACCCGATTCACGAGCTGTCTGGCGGGGGCGGAGAAGCCGCAGGCGCGTACAGCGACGTAACCCCGTCGCTGGACATCGAGTGGGCACGAGATCCGCAGGGTCGGGTGCAGATCGCGATCGAGTTCAGCCGTGAACGGTGGATGGCCATTGCGAAGGATCTGCAGGACAACTCGGTGGTCGAGGCGCGTGCGATCTACACCGAAAGTCTGGATCGGCGAGAACTGAATCACATGATCAGGACGCTTCGCCGCGCGCGAGACGCGGCATACGGAGCCGACGAGTAGACCGGACGTGAGGGGTGGGGTGCTCGGGTGTGACGACCTCGAGCACCCCACCGCAAATCTCATGGAGGTGTCCCGTGAGCAACGCTGCTCGCAAGGCCCGCAAGCGCGCCGGCATCGCATGGGTGAAGACGGCAAAGCGCCCCACCCGGCCCTATGGCCGTAAGCCCGTCGGGCTCGGCCTCGTATCAGGGGCAGAGATTATGGCGTCCCTGCTCGTGCGCGGCTCGCTGTGAGACTCGCCCTGCTGTGCACGGTGTGTGTGGCGGCGGGTGCGTCTGCTGTGCTGTTCGGTCGGCGGTCGTGGCATGGGTTCCTGTGGTGGCTGTTCTCTCGAGGGGATGCCTGATGCCTCGCTGTGGGGTGTGTGGTGAGCCCGCGTGGGGTGTGTGCTGTGACGTGCTCATGGCGGATCTCGATGAGGACGACCCGACTGTCATCCGAGGGAGCAACTGATGCCCTGGGAGAACAGCCGCCCCACCCACGTACCCACCGCAGTGCGAGCCGCATGCCTCGAGCGTGACGGCTACCGATGCGTCGCTGACCTAAGTGATGGCACGCGATGCGCTGAGACGAACGACCTGCAAGCCGCGCACCTGCACGGCTGGACACCAGGCGAACGCACCACCGTCGCTGATGTCCGCACGCTGTGCCACTGGCACCACAACAGGGAGACACAGCAGGAGGCCGCCACAGCTCGCCGAGCAGCATGGCGACCATCAGCACGCCACCCCCGCGAG
This sequence comes from Microbacterium sp. BH-3-3-3, assembly GCF_007679045.1. GTDB lineage: Bacteria > Actinomycetota > Actinomycetes > Actinomycetales > Microbacteriaceae > Microbacterium > Microbacterium algihabitans. The sequence goes on from NZ_VEFS01000004.1 coordinate 156,834, forward strand.
AAACACCCAGGACGCCGCTGACAGGCCCGCCAGACCCACCCGGGGACCCCCCGCCCCCGGGTGCTCCGTCGCGGATAGGCGCTGGTGTTTCCAGTGTGTACGGGTCTGGGGATTCTTGATCTGGCAGCGAGAGAGGGGCATTCAGCCTCGTGCCGGGCTCCCGAAACGGGTGCATCGGTGACCCGAAACGGGGTGTGACATGGCTGGACGTGGACCTGCTCCGAAGAACGCGAATCAGCGTGCTCGTCGCAACAAGGACGCTGTCGAGCTGCGCGTGCTCGAGATTCAGCCGACCGTCCAGCCGAAGCTTCCGACGTTCTACGTCGACGCCCTCGGCAAGGACGCGGACGGTAACACCGCGGTCGTCAAGAAGCGGTTTTCGTGGCCGGCGCAGACGAAGTCGTGGTGGGACATGCTCACCCGTCACCCTCTCGCCGTCGAGTTTACGGAGATGGACTGGGCGTACCTCGCAGAGACGGCGCTGATCCACGCGCAGTTCTGGAAGGGCGACGTCAAGCTGGCCGGTGAGCTTCGGCTGCGAGAGGCGAAGTACGGCTTCACCCCCGAGGATCGGGCTCGCCTGCGGATGCAGTTCGCTCTCGCAACCACCGCCGAGGTCGAGTCCGCCGAACGCGTCGAGCGCGCGGTGACCTCGAAGGACCGCATGCGTGGCATCACGCGGAAGGAGACTGCCTGATGCCGTGGGAGCCGCAGTTCGAGGGCGACTTCCCGACCCTCGGGTGGACGATCGCGGATCAGATGGCCACCTACCTCGGCCGCCCGGACGCTGGTGACGACGAGATCTTCGACCCGTTTGTTCTGACGATCGAGCAGCAGGAGTTCCTGAACGAGCTCTACCGTCTCGACCCGTTCACTGGGCGCCGCGTCGTGCACCGCTCGGCGCTGATCCGTCCTCGAGGCTGGGGAAAGTCGCCGTTCGTCGGCGCGATCATGATCGCCGAGGGCATCTTCGACGTCGTGCCCGACGGGTGGGACGCTGACGGTCAGCCGGTGGGCAAGCCCTGGTCGAGAGTCCGCACCCCGTACGTCGCGATCGCCGCGGTGTCGGAGGAGCAGACGAAGAACACCTGGGAGCCGCTGCTCGAGATGCTCCGCCAGGGGCGCGCGGCAGACGAGTTCAATCTCGACCCGATGGATTCCTTCGTCGCACTCGAACGTGGTCGCATCGTGCCGATCACCTCGTCGGCGACGACGATCAAGGGTTTCAAGGCCGTGGCCGCGTCGATGGACCAGACGGAGACGTGGCTGCGCTCGAACGGTGGTATCAAGCTTGCTCAGACCCTCCGCAACAACGCCACCAAGCTCGGCGGCGTGACGATCGAGACGCCCAACGCGTACACCCTCGGTGAGCGCTCGGTGGCGGAGCAGTCGTTCGAGTTCTGGGATGACATTCAGTCCGGCAAGTACAAGAACCTTGAGGACGTGCAGTCGATCTACTTCGACCACCGGCCCGCGCCGGCGGACACCGAGATCGACGACATGGACTCCCTCGTGCACGGCCTGCGCGTCGCGTACGGCGACTCCGCGAAGCACGCCGACGGGTGCCTGCTGCACGACCCGCCGTGCGCGCCGGGATGGTTTGACGTGCACCGCGGCGCCCTGGACTTCTTCGACACCGCGAACGACCCCGCCGTCATGCGCGCCGACTTCCTCAACCAGATCGACGCGGCCCGTGATGCGTACGTGACCGATCCGGAGATGCGCGCCTGTATCGATGCCGGCGCCTCCAAGAAGGTGGGCAAGTCTGAGCCGGTGACACTCGGCTTCGACGGATCTGAGGGACGCAAGGACAAGCACCTCGCCGACTCCACGGTTCTCATCGGCTACTCCGTCACGCAACGGCATTTTTTCGTCATCGGTGTGTGGGAACAGCCCGACGGGCCGTCCGGCGAAGGGTGGAGGCCACCAAAGCTCGAGATCGAGCAGGCCGTGAGCAAGGCGTTCCGCGACTACAACGTCGTCGGGTTCTACGCCGACCCATCCGCCGGGTGGGCAGGCGAGGTAAAGACGTGGGAAGCCGCGCACCACAAGCGCCTCAAGGCGAAGATGAGTGTCGCCGAGCCGATCCGGTGGAAGCAGAAAGACGTCACACGCACCTGCGAGACATTCGACCAGCTGTACTCCGCCATCAGGCAGGTCGAGGTGACCTTCGACGGGCACCCGGCCGTGCTGCGGCACTTCCTCAACGCGCGCCGCGATCCGCGTCGTGCGGGGTACGTGCTGAAGAAGGCCGACGACAACCAGGACTACGGCAAGATCGACGCGACCTACGGGGCGGCGTTCGCATTCGCCGCCGGCAATGACGCGATCGGTAAGGGCGTCACCGCGAGCTCGCGTAGCCGCATGCCGCGACAGCTCAGATAGGGGGTGGCCAGTGGCCAGCACACCGGAAGAGTGGCTGCCAATTCTGGCAAAGCGGATGGACTACCGGGCTCCCAAGATCGCAGAGCTGCGCGCGTACGCCTCCGGGAACGCCCCGATGCCCGAGATGGGTCAGAACACGAAGGCCTCGTGGAAAGCATTCCAGAAGAAGGCCCGCACCAACTACGCGGGCCTGGCGTGCCAGTCGCTCGCCGGTCGTATCGTGCCCACCGGGGTGAGCGTGGGCACGTCCCGCACGAACCCCGCGGTGACCGCGCTGCGACGCGTCTGGCGTGACAACCGACTGTCGGTCGTGTTCGCGGATGCGATCCGCACAATGCTGTCAGTACGAGTGTCGTATCTCATCACGGGTATCCGTGACGGTGAGCCCGTGATCACGACAGAGCCGCCCGAGAAGGTCATCACCGCCCCGGACCCCTCGCAGCCGTGGCGCGCTCGAGCGGCACTGCGCGCGTGGCGCGACAACGACGCCGAGAAGGACTACGCGCAGGTGTGGGTACCTGGCGTGCGCCAGCGCTTCGTCCGCGACGTCAAAACCGACAGTGGCACCATCCGCGGCACCATCGCGGAGGGATGGGTCCTCGACGGAGACCCCGAGCTTTACGACGGGCCGGTCCCGGTGTTCGCGATGGAGAACGAAGACGGTATCGCCGAGTTCGAACCGCACATCGACGTCATCGACCGCATCAACCTGGGCAAGCTGCAGCGCCTCGTCGTGACGGCTTACCAGGCGTTCAAGGCGCGCGCGCTGAAGAATCTCCCCGACACGGACGACGACGGCAACGCCATCGACTGGGGCAAGCGCCTCGACTTCGCACCCGGGGCACTCATCGACCTCCCCGAGGGAATCGATGTGTGGGAGTCGGAAGCGGTCGACATCCGCCCCCTGCTCGAGGGGGAGAAGACAGACGCCCGCGACTTCGCCGCCGTGATGCGCACGCCGATCGACGTGTTCATCCCGGAAGGGCAGAACCAGTCCGCAGCCGGCGCCGCGAACGCGCACAAGGGCGAGATCCAGAAAGCGCGCGATCGTATCAACCGGTCACGCGCGCCGATGGAAGCATCCCTGCTCGCCGCGCTCCGCATCCTCGGGCTGGACGAAGGGGAGACTATCGAGGTCACCTTTGAGTCGCCCGAGCACGTATCCCTCACGGAGAAGGCTGCCGCAGCCCTCGCCGCGAAGGGAGCGGGCAAATCGCAACGGTGGATCGACGAGAAGATCTGGGGCATGTCGCCGGACGAGATCGACCGCGAAGAGACGAACCGTTCTGCTGAGCAGCTGCAGGCGTTCGCGCTGACGGGAGCGATCAACAGTGGCGGAGCTGACGCCTGACATCCTGACCGACGCCTACATGCGTCAGAACGCGTCCATTCGGGCGCGTGTCCTCGCGTACGTGCGTGCGGTGTGGGACGGTTCCCCGTCGCTGCGCGACGAGGACGTGAAGGAGATCATCCGCCTCATCCTGCCGACGGTGCAGGCAGGGCAGCTGCAGGCGGCCACCCTGGCCGCGGCGTTCGTGCAGCGCCTCGCGCTGATGGAGGGGCTCGAAGCGCCCGCCCTTGCCGTGGACCGGGATGCGGTGATCGGGTACCGAGGCGTTCCCGCAGACGAGGTCTACCGTCGCCCGGCTGTCACGGCGTATTCCGCCCTCGCTGCCGGGGAGCCCTACTCAAGAGCGCGGGACATGGGCCGGAACAGGCTCCTGTCGATGGTCGCCACAGACCTGCAGCAGTCACGCAATCGGCAATCGCAGAGCGCGTACGGCGCATCGGGTTTCGAGTACACGATCCGCGTTCTGTCCGGAAGTGAGAACTGTGCCCTCTGCGTGATCGCCGCGACACAGCGATATCACGCGGGCGGGCTGCAACCCATCCACCCCGGATGCGACTGCGGCGAGCGGGGAGTGAACGCGTCAGCGGACCCGGGACAGGTCATCGACCGCGAGATGGTCGAAGACATTCACTCTTCGATCTGGGAGCAGCTCGACAGGTTCGACCGCAGCGGCGTCGATCTCGGGCGGGGGAAGACCGACGCCAAGGGACGCCGCATCAGCGACTTCACCGACCTCATCGTCACCCGCGAGCACGGCGAGCTCGGCCCCACACTCACCTGGCGTCAGGACCGCTTCACCGGGCCCGACGACCTCACCTGACCACCCGCACCCGCGGGTAACCGGCGCCCCGAAACGGGGCTGCCTCCACCACTCCGAAACGGGGATCAACACCATGTCCGACATCCGACCCACCCTCGGCCCGCTGCCGGCCCCGAGCTGGCACCGCCCCTTCCTGCGCTACATCGATGGCGACCAGGGGGCAGGCGACGGCGACAAGAAGCCCGAAACGGGCGGCGACAGCGACCTCGAGAAGGCGCGCGCCGAAGCCGAGAAGTGGAAGGCCCTTTCCCGCAAGAACGAGGAGCAGGCCAAGGCCAACGCCGAGAAGGCCAAGAAGTTCGACGAACTCGAAGAGGCGAACAAGACCGAGCAGGAGAAACTCCTCGCCCGGGCCGAAGCCGCCGAGAAGCGCATCGCCGAACGAGAAGCGATGGACGCCGCGGCCGCAACGGCAGCGGAAGTCGCGAAGGCAAAGGGCGTTCCGGCGTCCGCGCTGCGCGGGTCCACCCGCGAGGAGCTCGAGGCGCACGCCGACGAGCTGCTCGAGCTCATGCCGAAGAAGCCCGCCGCGCCGTCGGCCGACGGACAGGGCGACGGCGAGCAGATCGGCGACGGCGACATGTCGGCCGACGACATCGTCAACGCGGCAACCGCCCGCTGACACCCCCGGAGACGTTCGCCACGAACGCTCACGGGCCATCAACCATCCTGAGGAGGAACCGTGGCAAATATCTTCGTCAAGGGGCAGAAGCTCGCGGCAACCGCGCTCGCTCTGCTCCGCCGCCAGGTGAAGGCCCCCGGCCTGTTCACCTACAAGTTCGGCATCTCCGACTTCAAGGGCGCCGAGGGCGACGTCGTCAACATCAAGCGCCCCGCCGTGCTCGTCGCGCGCGAGAAGCCGTGGCGAGGTGACGACGCGATCGTCGTCGACCGCCTCGCCAACTCGAAGATCCAGGTCAAGCTCAATCGCCACATCTACAGCGCCGTGGCGCTGTCGCCGGAGGAAGAGACCCTGGACGAGGTCGACTACGTCCGCGACGTCCAGGCGCCGCAGGTGCAGGCGATCCTCGACTTCTTCGAGAACATCGTCGTCGGCGCGCTGCGTGTAGCGTCGTTCGTCTTCGGTGTGACGTTCAACCCCGCCTCCGGCAACGCCATCGAGAGCGACGCCCGCAAGGTCGCCGTCCGCGCGCGCAAGCTCGCACAGAAGGGGCACTGGCCGCTCACCGGTCGCTACTGGCTCGTCGGCGCGAACGTGTCCGAGGCCATCGCCACACACGACAAGCTCCTCGAGGTGGACGCCGCCGGGCTCCCGGAGGCACTGCGCGAAGGTGTCGTCGGTCGCCTCGGCGGCTGGACGATCGTCGAGCTGGACGCGCTGGGCGACGACGAGTCGTACTTCGTGCACGAGACCGCGATCGCCATCGCCACCGTCGCACCTGCCGTTCCCAACGGTGTCGCGAAGGGCGGCGGCGTCGCGGCCGGCAACGGGCTCGCAGTCACCCAGCTGTGGGACTACGACAGCGACCACCTCAAGGACCGCTCCATCGTGCACGCCTTCGCCGGCGCCACGGCGGTGCTCGACCCCGAGCAGGACGCCGACACCGGTGCGATCATCCGCGACGAGAACGACGAGGTCGCCCTCAAGTTCCAGCGCGCGATCAAGGTCACCTTCGGTGCGGGCGGCTCCGAGAAGGCCAGCTACACGCTGACCATCACCGGCGCACCCACCGGCGGCACGTTCACGCTCACCGTCGATGGCCAGACCACCGACGCGATCGCATACAACGCCTCCAACGCCGACATCGCCAAGGAGCTCAACGAGCTCACCGGCGTCTCCGGCGCCAAGGTCTCCGGCAACGCCTTCCCCGGCAACGCCAAGACCGTCACCTTCAACGAGCGCATCGGCACCCTCACGACGTCCGGCGCGTTCACCGGCGGCACCTCGCCCGCCATCACCGCGGCGTAACACCCGCACACCGAGGAGGAGGTCAGACATGGCAAGCGAATACCCACCCCTCGCCGACAGTGGCGATGTGGAGAACGCTCTCGGCCGTGCGCTGACCTCCTCCGAGGCAAACCGCGTCGACGACGCACTCATCAAAGCGTCCGAACTGTTCCGCAGCGAAGCGCAGCGGACGTTCACCACCGGACGGCGGAAGAACCGGCTGCGGTCGCACGCGGGAGAGGTTCGCCTCCCGGAAAAGCCCGTGACCGACGTCGTCAGCGTCACCGACGACAACGGATACCCAATCCAATACACCCGCTTCGACTCAGTGCTCACCCTGTCCGACACAGCGACGCAGTTCGTCCGCGTCGACTACATCTTCGGCAGCAACGAGGTTCCCGAGATTGTCCGCACCACCGTCGCCGCCGCGGTTGCCGGAGCCTTCGACATCGACAAGCGCGCCCGCGCAGGAATGACGCAGTTCCAGGAAGCCAAAGGGCCGTTCAGCGAAGGTGGCACGTTCGCCTCGTGGGCGGTCGGAGGTCAGGTGGGACTATCACCCGCCGACATCGCGGTTGCACGCAGCTTTCGCGCACAGCGCCTCGGAGGCACCTACTCGCAGCCGGGGCACACGTGATCGGCGAAACCGTGACCATCATCCGGAGCGAGCCGGACGGCGAAGACTCCATGGGGAACCCCATCAAATCAACGTCAGAGATCGACGTGCCGGACTGCAAGTTCGCCCCCGGCCCCTCGGCAGAAGCGTCAGCAACGTTCGGCGCCCGTACCGACTCCGACGGCACGCTCTACGCCCCAAACGACGCCGTATTCCTCCACTCCGACCTCATCCGGATCCGCGACGAACTCTACGTGGCCGACGGTGAGCCGCAGCAGTGGGATGACGCGGGAGTGGTCCTGAGCGTGAAGCGGGGGTCGTGATGGCCACCTACGGGTACAAGCGACTCCGCCCCATTCGCGAGATCGCCGTCTCGAACGAGCTCGAAGCCGTCGTGATGAAGCTCGCCGGGCCCGTCATAGCTGCAGCACAGGGCGACCCCAATTCGGAGTACGTCGACTCCCTCGAGCTGAAGGCGTATCGCAGTGGCGGTCGGCTCGGTCGCGTCACGGCCAACGTGACAGCCGCGCCCGCACTCGGCGCAGCCGTCGAGGCGAAGCGCGGAACCCTGGGGAGGGCGATCAGCCGTGCAGGCGAATGACATCACCTACCCGCCCACCGTCGGGCCCATCGTCCACGGGATGCGCGAATACCTCGCGCCGGAGTGGTCGGGTGTGAGCGTCACCCCGAAGCGGAGCGGGAAGCCGACCGCGCGGATGGTGACCGTCCGCGACGACGGCGGAACCGGGCGTGACGGGGTGTCTCGCCGCCGGCACGGGTTCAACATCTGGGCCGACACTCCGGTGGACGCGCAGAACCTCGCGATAGCCGTCGCCGACGGATGCCGCAAGGTGTTCCGCGCGCTCGAGGTGTCAGACCCGGTCGATGTGACCGACGACACCGACGAGCGCACCCTAATCGGCGCGAAGCCGCTCACGCACTACTTCTTGTCCGCGGTAATCCCCGTCCGCGCCCTCAACCTCTGAACTGTCCCGCGTTCTCCCGCGCGGGGGTCAACCGGCCGACTGGCCACCAACCCTCTGAAGGAGAACCCCATGGGTAAAAACATCGAAGAGGTCTACGTGGCCCTCGATGGAATCGTGTCGGTCGGCGCATTCGGCACCGCCGAGGCCCCGACGTCCGCAGTCAGCACGCTCGACCCTGACTGGGAAGACGTCGGCTACGTGTCCGAGGACGGCGTCACCGAGACCACGGAGCAGTCGACCACGCCGCTGCGCGCGTGGCAGAACCGCAAGCGTGTCCGCACGATCGTCGAGGAAGGGTCGGTGCGGTACCAGTTCCGCCTCATCCAGACGAACGCGGACACCGTCGCCCTGTACTACGGCGGCACCGTGCAGCCGGACGGCTCGATCATCGTCAACCCGAACCGCGAGCGTCCCACCATCGCGTTCAACCTCGACGTCATCGACGGCGACAACTCGATCCGTGCGTACGCGCCGGAGGCGCAGGTCGTCGAGGTCGGCGACCAGGTGTACTCCAACGGCGAAGCCATCGGCTACGAGGTCACCGTCGAGTGCTCGTACAACGAGACCCTCGGCGGCGCCGTGAAGAAGTGGTACAGCGCCCTCGACGAGGCCTGACCCCCTGACCCCGGGTGGTCGTCGACGGGAGACGACGGCCACCCGGTTTCCCTCCCACCTCTCCCGCACATCGAAAGGCATCTCCCATGAAGAACTACGCAGGCGACCCGTTCCAGTTCCAGATCGGCGACAAGACGTACATGATCCAGGAGGTCGGGTTCGCCGACGTCGAGCGGGCGTCACGCCTGCAGGATCTGCTCAAGGAGGACGTCGAGAAGGGCGTAGAGGGAATCCGCGACCTGATCCACGCGAAGTCGGACAAGCGCACCGCTGACGCGGTGATGAGCCTGCCGCCGCGCAAGGTGATCGAACTCATCCGCGACTGGGTCGGTATCACGCCGGGGGAATCGCAGACCTCCGGCGACGAGTAACCCGGCGTCTGCCGGAGGTCGTCGCCGACTTCCGAACCATCTACCACTGCTCCCTCTACGGCATCCCGCTGCGCGAGGTGTACCTGCTGATGCATCAACTCGGGTCGAACCCCGAGTCGCGGTACACCGCCGCTGAGCAGGGTTGGGAGCGGCCGGTCAGTTACGAATGGCTCATCCTCGCTGACCTGTACGACCTGCAACGAGCCAAGGCATCGAAGCGGCGCTCCCGGCCGTACCCGAGGCCGACCACGAAGCGCACACGTCTCGGCGGTTCCAGCCGCCGCCGCACCCTTGCCGAGGTGCGCGACCTGCTGCGCCGACCCCGGGAGACACCTCCCGAATAACCGGGAGGTGCCGTGGCAGACAAGGCGTTCTACACGGCGTGGGCCGAGATCGCGCCCGACTTCTCCGGCTTCGGCCGCAAGGTCGACAAGGGGTTCAAGGACGCGCTCGAGCCCGCCGGGCGCCGCGGCGGTGAAGATGCAGGCAAGGGCGTCCAGAGCGGGATGCTCGGGGCGATCGGTCGCATCGGTGGCCCGCTGGTTGCGGCGTTCGGTGCGCTGAAGCTCGGTGAGGCCATCGGCTCCACCATCAAGGACGGAATCCTCCAGGCCAACGACCTGGACCAGACCGTCTCCGCCATCCGGACGGTGTTCGGTGACGCGTCGGGAGACGTGGAGAAGTTCGCCAAGGACGCCGTCCAGGGTCTCGGCATCACCCAGCAGCAGGCGCTCGAGGCGTCGCAGATGTTCGGTGTGTTTGGGAAGGCCGCGGGCCTGACCGGGCCGGAGCTGGCCGGCTTCTCGAACGAGCTCGGCGGTCTCGGTGCCGACCTGGCGGCGTTCTACGGCGGCGACGTGCAGACCGCGCTCGACGCGGTCAGCGCCGGCCTCCGTGGTGAGTCGGAACCGCTCCGTCAGTACGGTGTGCTGCTCGATGACGCGACGCTGAAGGCGCGCGCCATGGAGATGGGCATCTTCGACGGCACCGGGTCTCTAACTCAGCAGCAGAGGGTGCTCGCCGCGCAGGCGGAGATCCTCGCGCAGACGACGGATGCGCAGGGTCAGGCGGCCCGCGAGGCGGGGACCTTCGATGGTCAGTTGAAGCGGCTCACCGCGGGGTGGGAGTCGGTGGTCACTGCCATTGGGCAGCTGTTCCTCCCGATCGCGACGCAGGCCGTCGGCTTCTTGAACAACTCCGTCCTGCCTGCCGTGAGCGGTGTCGTCGGGGCGCTGAAGATCCTGTTCCAGGGTGACTACGACGGTGGCCTGTTCGCAGCTCTCGGGCTCGAGGAGGACAACGCCGGCATCGGTGTGCTGTTCGACCTGCGGGACAACTTGATCAAGTCGGTGGCGGAGGCGCTGCCGGCGCTGATCCCGGTCGTGGTGGATGGCATGTCGTCGCTGATCGCGACGATCGTCGGCATCGTGCCGGACATTGTCGCGGCAGTGGTCGCGGCTGTGCCGCTCATTGTCAACGCGCTCGTCACCGCGATCCCGTTGCTGGTGTCCGGTGCCGTGCAGTTGCTGACGGGGTTGCTCACCGCGGTGGGGACACTCATCCCCATGCTGGTGACCGCGGTCATCGGGCTGATCCCGGTGATCATCAACGCGCTGATCACGATGATCCCGCTGCTGATCAACGGCGCCATCACGGTGTTCATGGCGTTGGTCAACGCGATCCCGGTGATCATCCCGCAGCTCATCACCGCGATCGTCGACCTGCTGCCGGTGCTGATCGGGGCGCTCGCGACGCTCATCCCGGCCCTCATCAACGGGGCCGTGAGCCTGTTCATCGCGATCGTGCAGGCCATACCGATCATCATCCCCGCGCTGATCAACGGGATCGTGGACCTGCTGCCGACCCTCATCTCGACGATCATCGGGCTCATCCCGGTGCTCATCGACGCGGCCGTGCAGCTGTTCACGTCGCTCATCGACGCGATCCCGATCATCATTCCGGCGCTGATCGACACGCTCATCGAGGTCGGTCCGAAGCTGGTCGAAGCGATCATCGGAATCGTCCCGCAACTGTTCGACGCGGGCGCGGCGATCATCCAGGGCCTCATCGACGGCATCGGCTCCATGTTCGGAGCGATCGGTGACGCCGTCGGCGGGATCATGGACTACATCGGCGGGTTCTTCCCGCACAGCCCCGCGAAGCGTGGCCCGTTCTCCGGGTCCGGGTGGACGGGGCTGAAGCAGTCCGGTGGGGCGCTGTATGACCAGTTCGTCGCCGGGTTCGACGGCAACGACCCGACCCTCCCCGCGCTTCCCGCGCTGAAGACGGGTGTCACCATCCGCCGGCCGGACGGGCTCGACCCGCTCACCGGTGCCGGGGTGGCAGGGGCGTCGAAGTTCGAGCAGACGAACTACTTCGAGCACATGGACCCCGAGATCGCGATCGAAGCGGCCGGGCAGCGCGCTGCTGCGGTGGCGCGCAGGCAGGGGGCGTGATGGGCGACGGTCTGACCGTGCGGGGCCGAGGGGTCACCCTGAAGGGCACCCTCGGACCCGACGAGTTCGGGTTCCTCATCAAGGAAGACGGATTGCAGGGGTGGGAAAACCTCCCCGCAGGTCGTCGGCAGGCGATCGCGCGCGTGCTGTCGCACGGTGAGCACGACGTGCCGGTGAAACTCCCGGGCCGGGTCATCACCATCGACGGGCACGTGATCGCGAAGTCCGTGTACGACCTGCGACGCATGTCGCATCAGCTGCGCGGGTGGGGAGCGACGGGGGACCGGTTCCCCCTGACCGTCTCCCTGCAGGGGGAGTCACTCACCTCGAACGTGCGCAGCATCCTCCGTCAAGCGACCGACACGGGCGACCGCGGCGGGGACTTCGTCAGTGCCGAATTTCAGGTGCAGTTGTTTGCAGCGGACCCGCGGAAGTACGCCGAACCTGTGGTCTATCAGGCTCCTGGTGGGACGGTCCTCGTGCCTTCGGAGGGGAACTTCCCCACCTACCCGGTGATCGAGATTCCGGGTGCGCCGTCGTCGTACTCCGTGAGCTCGCCCGGCGGGACGTTCACCGTGACCGGTGCGCCCGTTGGTGGGACACATCGCATCGAGCTGGCGAGCGGTCGCGTGTACCGGAACGACGTGTGGCTGGCCGGCTTCGGCCGGGGGCGGCTGTGGGCCATCCCGGATGGCGATCAGTGGCAGGTATCGATGTCCGCGCCGGGTCGGGTGATCATGCGTCCCGCGTTCGTCTGAGAGGGGGTGGCCGATGGATCCGGACTGGTCCATCTGGGTCCACGACCTCAAGACGGGCGCACCGATCGCGCCGCTGACGGTGAAGCTTGGGGCGCAGGGCGACTCCTGGTCCACCGGCACCAGCGGCAACGGCACCAGCACGACCACCATCGTGATGGACGAGGAAGACCCGTGGACGCCCGCGTATACGGCCTCGCTGCTGAAGCCGAACGACCGGATGATCGTGCGCTGGTGGGGTGTGAACGGGGGAGCCGACCCTGGCGATGCGCCCATGTACGCGCACAAGATCGAGGACTGGGCGTACTCCCTCGACGGCGACACCATCACCGTCACTTCCGTCGACCTGCTCGGCGAGACGAAGTGGCGCATGATCGGCGGCGCCGACTCCGACAAGCACCTGACGCTGACGGTGACGAACCGGACCCCGTCGGGTGCGGTCGCTCAGGTGATGGCGCGGATGATGCAGTGGTCCCCGGACTGGCAATACCCGCTCGACCTTCCCGCGGACGCGCCGGGCACCTTCAAAGGTGGGCCCTGGGTGTTCTGGGAGGGACGCTCGATGGGGGAGATCCTCGACGAGATCCGCAAGCGCGCGGGTGTGGAGATCTACCTCCGCCCGTACGCGACGGCCTCCGGGGGAATCCGGTTCCAGGTGCGCGTCGGCTCACCGGTGACCATCGGCGGGGCGAACTTCAACCTCCTCGCCGACGAGTCGCCCCTGTCCGGCATCACGTACCGAGTCGACGGGGCACAGCAGGTCACTGGGCTGCTCGGGCTGGGAAACGGCACCGGCGAGGACCAGGAGACAGCGCATCAGGACGGGACCGTCAAGATCGCCATTCGCGACACCAAGAAGTCGTTTGACGACCTGACGGGTGACGCGCTGCAGGAAGCCGTCGACACGTACTACTACGCCAACGTCGACCCGATCATCCAGTGGGACATCGGCGCATTCACGATCGGCGGTGGGTACGAACCGGAGCACAGTGCGCCAGGCCGCGTGTTCAACGTCGAGCTCTACGGAAACCCCGTCATCCCCGACGGTGTGCACACGCTGCGCGTCATCAACGTGTCTGGTGACAACGGTCCGCAACTGAAGCCGGAGGTGCAGGGTGCCTAACCTGAACGACGCCTTCGGGTGGATCGAGGACATCAAGCGCGAGATCGCGCGGCTGAAGTCCGGGGCGTTCCTCGAGAACTCCTCCATCACGCAGGGCCGCATGCGGTTCATCGGCGGGTTGCTCAAGCTCGACAGCGGTGCAACGCTCGACGGCGAGGGCACCTTCATCTGGCGCGGCGCCGGCTCCATAGCGGGCGACTTCGAAGTGCTCGAGGGTGGCGTCATCAAAGTTGGTGGCGTCCTGATTAGCCCTATCGGCGGCGGACGCATCATGATCGGCGCTGGCCCTAACGGCATCATCCTCGACGCGGCCACAGGCTCGCTCACCAACGGCAACGTGACCATTGAGGGCGGCAAGGCCACCTTCGGCGTCGGCTCCGCTCAGGTCGTCATCGACGGCGCCACCGGCATGATCACGGCCGGCACGGGTGCAGCAAAGGTGACGATCGACGGGGCAACCGGCAAGGTCGTACTCGGCGCGCTCACCCTGGACCCCACCACCGACGGTGGCGCGGCCCTGTTCTCGAACGGCTCAAAGCTGTTCTCGAACCTGCTCGCCATCGGCCTCAAGAATTCCTTCGGCGAGATGACGATCGGCGCCCTGGCCAGCCTGCTCTCGTTCGGCGATAACCACGTCAGCGTGGGCCCAACGGGCATCAGCCTCGCTGGCGTCCGCGCCGTCGACAGCACGGACGGTGTCAAGTGGCTCGGCATCCTCGACAGCGGCGAGATCGTCAAGGTGTCCCCGAGCGTGGGCGGGCCCGGCAGCAGGCTCTCGTGGCCGTTCCCACCGTCAATGGTCACGTCGGAGTACGGGCCGCGCGACTCGCCCGGAGAAGGCGCATCCACCTTCCACGAGGGGATCGACTTCGGAGCGGCGGAGGGGACACCGATCCCGTCCGCAGGTTCCGGCGTCGTCGAATTCGCAGGCGAGAGCGGCGGCTTCGGAAACTGCGTCGTCATAAACCACGGTGGCGGACTGAAGACGCGTTATGCGCACATGCAGACGCTTCCAGCGGTGACTGTCGGTCAGACGGTGACTCGAGGTCAGGCCCTCGGGCCCGTCGGTAACACCGGAGTATCGTTCGGCGCCCACCTGCACTTCGAGGTGGAGGTCGACGGCGTGAAGGTCAACCCGCGCACCAAGCTTCCTGCGTCCTAGCGAATGGGGCAGTAGAAGTCGGCGGACATCTGCACAAGATCGGTGTTCGCGCCGGCGGGGATGTCTCCCGTCAGGGCGACGATCGAGCGCTCGTCGGCGCCAGCTGCGATCTGATCGCAGGTGTAGTCGGCGGCGGACTTGATCTGGTCAGCGTTTACGACGACGTCGTAGTCCGCGACCGTGAGCTGGATCCCTACCAGGACGTCGGTCGGGTCTTTCGCTGGCGGAGTTGTCGCGGTCACCTCGACCGGAGCAGCCGGAGCAGCCGCGGTAGGCGTCGGCGTGGCGGCCTGCGGCGTCGGCGCCGTCGTCCCGGCGGGCACGTCGCTGACGACGGCAGCCTCTGGGGTCTGTGCCGTGCACCCGGTGAGCAGCAGCACGGCAGCAGCGACGGCGATGAGACCACGTTTCATGACGCTCACCCTACCCATCCGCTTGCCCGCGGCATATGCCCGCGACTGAAGGAAGGACGTGGGCCATGCCCCGTTACCAGAACGGCCGGGCGCCGCTGGGCGACCTTGTAAAGTTCGGCGAGCAGCACTACCTCCCCGTCGGCACTGCCGCGCGGTGGCGTGAGCTGCAGCGCCTGGCGCAGGAAAAGTACGGCGTGTGGCTAGCCATCACTTCCGGGTGGAACGGCTACCGGCCCTACGACATCCAGGTCCAGTACCGCAAAGAGCTCGGCATCTGGGCCGCCGTGCCCGGGTACTCCTCGCACGGCCTCGTATACCAGGGCCGCGACTGTGCCGCGATCGACGTCAACAACTGGGGAGCTCTCGCCCCGGGAAACAGCTCGCTCGCCTGGTCTCGATTCGTCGTGCTCTGCCGGCTCGTCGGCTTCACCGTCGACTTCGTCTCACCGCAGGAGCTGTGGCACATCGGCGACTTCGACCCGTTCATCGTGCCCGCGTTCGCGAGCATCACCATCAACCCGGGCACGACTGCACGACCGCCCATCGCAGAGGAGGACGACATGCTCATCATCACCGCCACCAGCAGCAGCAAGGACGGGGTGATCCTCGAGGGACGCACCTACGTCGACAGCCTCACGGCACCCATCGCACTCCTGTCGGCCGCCGAGGTGGACGCCTACCGGTGGCACTCGAAGAACTCCGGTATCCCCTTCCGGGAGACGAAGTGGCCCGGCGACGATCTCCGCGGAGTCGTAGCAGTGCGTGGCCTTCGGCCGTTCGATCAGAACACGGGCCGCGCCGACTACACCGCCCAGATTCGCTACTGATGGTGGAGCGATACCCGGTGCCGGAGCGGAAGCGCCGGATGCTCGAGGCCACGATCCGGATCATCGACATCGTCGCCTACTTCATCATCTTCGTCGGCGGCTGCTACGCACTGTTCTTCACCCCCGACAGCGTGCAGCGCGAACTCGCCGGCGCCGAATGGCTCGTACCGCTGTGGGCAGGGTTCCTTCTCGTCGGGGGCGGGCTCGGCATGGTGGGCCGCATCACTCGCATCTGGATCCTCGAGCCTCCGGCGGACGTCGCCGCGATCGCGGGGGCTGCGATCTACTTCGTCGTGCTGGGCAACACGCTCTTCCAATCGGTCACAGCCGGCGTCGCGACGACCCTCGTGTTCTACGCGATCATCCAGATGTTCCGCCGGTACATCGAGCTGCAGATATTCGGCACGGACCCAAACGTGCACAGCTTCACCGACCGGATCGCCGAGTCGCTACGGAGGCGAACGGCAAACGTCGCTCCGCGAGAGGAGTAGGCGTGCAGGACGTCAACATCGTCGCCATCCTCGTGGCCTGCCTCGGTGCGGGCGGTCTGGGCGCGTTCGCCCGCGAGATCGCCGACATCGCATCGAAGGTGCGACGCGGTGTCTCGACGCGCGAGTCAAACCGCAAGAACGACATCATCGGCCAGCGCGACGCGGCACTCGCCCGCGAGCAGGCGGAGCAGAAGCGAGCCGACGATGAGCGGCGTCGCCGTATCGCCTGGCAGGAGTATGCGGGCCTGCTGGCCTTCCGGCTCCGTGTCGCGGGCATCGCGCCTGACGAGCTCCCGGACGGGCTCGAAGACACCGTCAACCCGAACACCTGACCCCGGCACCGTGCTGAGGTCTTCGTCTCGAAAGGACACCCCATGAGCACGAACGAAGACATCACCACCCGACCCGGCTTCATCGCCAAGGCGCGCAAGGCGCTCGTCGCTCTGGTCGGCGCCACCGCTGCCTCGCTCGGCCCCGCGATCGTCATCGCCGGCGCCGACGGCGCGATCGAACCCGCAGGCGAGATCCTGCCCATCTGCATCATCGCCATCACCCTCGGGCTCGGCGCCGCTCTCGCGGTATACGCCACCCCGAACGCCAAGTGATGCGAGGCGTGGCGGCGGTCGGCCTCGTGCTGGTCGCCGTCTACGTCGCGCTCACCATCCCCTTCTCGCCCCGCACCTAGGGAGAACGCATGGCTCTGCTCACCGGGAACCTGGCTGACTTCCAGGGCGCACTCGACCGCTCCACGAACCCGCGCATCGTGCTAACCCCGAACGGGGCTGCCGTCAGCGCAAACCGGGTTCTCTACGCGAAGCCGATCATCATCGACACGTTCGGTGACGACAACGGCTGGACCAAGGACGTCCTGCCGACGACAGATCTCATCGGCATCGAGGGTGATGACGCCTGGTACGACGTTCGCATCGAGCGGCAGGTATCGGGCGCCGACTGGGTGCCGTGGGATGACACGACGTGGCGTCTGAAGGTGCCCCCGGAGGGCGGCAAGTTCTCGGGGCTCGTCATCGCCAAGACGCACCCGGCGCAGATCTACGTCGGCCCCGCGGTGACGCCGGAGTCCAGTCAGCCCGCGCAGGAGCTCGACCCGAACCGGTGGACCGGGTGGCTGAAGACCAACACGTACGCCGGGGAATTCAACTACTACGAATGGAACGGCATGCGATGGCTTCCGAAGGCGCGCCTCGAGTTCGCCACTGACGCGTCGATGGCGGCGGAGCTCTCTCGGGACGACTCGGCAGCTTCCATCGCCGTCGATGAGCGTGTCCGCCCCGTCGCGATCGAGGTGGTCGCCGAGGCGCCCACGGTCGTGGCGGCGGCCGCGACCCGTGTCGACGCTGAGCTCGCCGCGCGCGATCTCGTGCAGGGCGGCGACCCCCGCATCCTGCCCACCGACAAGCTCATCTACCAGGGACCTCTGCCGTCGAGCACGGGATACCTGTGGGGCATCGTCGTCGTGCGCGGCGGTCGCAAGTATGTCGCCGCCGGTGTGAAGCTCAACGGCGACCTCGTCGGACGCACCACCGGATCCAGCAGCAGCGGCAGCTCGGGCTTGGCGCTCAACGTCGTGCCTGACTGCATCCAGGAGTGGTGGGTCGGTCCCGTCACGCAGCGATTCCTCGGGTGGACCGCCACCGCCGGTCTCGGCAGCGGCGGCCAGGTGCTGGCGATCGACTTCAACGACCGCAGCGCACCCACCGTCATGCAGGTCGGCACGGCCACGGTCGACGACCACAACGTCCCCGCCCGGTACACGATCCCCGGCCGCGGTTCGATCCTGCAGTGGACCCACCATGGCGCCGATTCCCTGCTGCGCTTCGTCGTCGCACCCGGGACCGGGCGTGCGGACACGTTCGTGAACCGTCCCGTGCAGACCATCGCCGCAGGCGGGGCCGTGTCGTACGGCTGGCTGCTGCACATCGCCACGGCGCAGACGTCGACGACGGACACGTTCTGGGACTTCGTCCGCACGGGCCTGACGTGGTCGATCGTCGAGGTCGTCGTCAACTGGTCTACCGGGACGATCACCCGACCGAACCCGCCGAAGCCGATCGTGACCTTCACGGAGCAGCCCTACCTCACGATCGCACCCGCGGTGTACGTGGACGGAGTGCTCCGCAAGGTGCGCATCGCCGCGGGCTACAACCCCGCCGCGAGCCGCGACGACGTGTTCCTGTTCGAGCTCGACCTCTCCACGGGCGACATGAACGACAAGCGCAACCCCTCGGTGGTGTGGAACGTCAACTCGGGCACTGCGCTGCAGGCCAGCGCGCTGACCGCCGTCCTGCCGGACAAGAACCCCGGCACGCGCCGTCTGCTCGGAGTCAGCGGCATCGGCGGCGGCGAGGCATGGAAGATCCTCACCGTCGAGTACGCCGGCGCCGTCGGCGCGGACGGGGTGTACCGCGAGCACACGTTCAACGTGACCACGATGGCGGTCACTACCCGTGACCTCGGCACCACGGGCAAGCACCTCGAGCGCTACCCCGCCGGGGCGGCGTTCGCGGAGGACGGCAGTGTGTGGACCATTCGGGAGTCGAACAACACGTACACCCTCGCGAACGAGGGGGTCGCAGTTCGACGCTCCACGAACCCGATGTTCCGCGCCATGGCTGTACCGCCCGGCGGCCCGATCGATGTGCTCGTCGCAGAGGTCGCCGGGAACTACACGGACTACCTGAACTGGTCCGGCGTCAACCTCATCGGTGTGAAGAAGGTGGCTCTCGCATGACCGGAACCGCAACCTACGTGCCCGCTCACGCGTCCACGGACATCACAGGGATGGACGAGCTGCTCGTCGATGTCGACCCGCTCACGAACAACGGCACGCTGCTGTTCGTCGAGCCGGGTTCCTGGCGGACGGATCCCACCGGGGCGGCGTCTGGGACGATCCCTAATCAGTCGGCGTGGGCGCAGGACATCGTCGGCACCGCCGGCAACGACCTGACCCTGGCCAAGAGCAGCCCGTTCTCCGGCGTGGTGGAGCTCACCTCGAAGAAGGCGTTGCACGTCGCTCAGCGGCGCAGCGCGTCCGTGGCGGGCAACGAGACGTACACGCTCGGTAACCAGGCGATCCGCGACTTCATCGTGGCGAACCCGACGCATCGGTACCTATTCGCTGTGTCGATGGCTGTGACGCGTCCGGCGTCGTCGTCGTGGGTGCCTCTGGCGTCGCACCGCATCATGGGTCTCGTCGATGGCACTGACGATCGCATGGACATCCGTGTAAACACTGCGCTCGACACCATTTCGGGGTACCCGACGAACGATCCGCCTCGCAAGATCGTGCAGACCCTGCTCACGGCGACCGGTATCGGCGTCGCGGCTGCGGCGTTCCAACACTCGGCCGCGTTCGCGGCATCCGCCTCAAGCACGCTGCTGTCGTTCCACAACGGTGGCCAGGGTGGGCCCGGCATGTCGTTCAAAGTGTTCTTCGCCCTCGTCGAGGACCTGACCCTTTCCGGCAAGTTGGCGAGCGACCGGATCGCGCAGATCAACGCCCGCCACCAGGCGCAGATCGCCTCCGGCGGCCTGTACTTCGGTGATCAAGTGATCACCGACCCGACGACCCTGACCTGAGAGGTTTGTGATGGCTGAGCTTCAGTTTGGGAAGGTCCGGGGGCAGTACCTGCTCATCAAGGGCACGACGCCGCGGGCGGCTACGGGGCGGGTGACGTTCACCCCGATCGAGCCGGACGAGATCGTCGACGGTCCGAAGGTCACTACCCGGGAGAAGACCGTCGCGGTCTTCGACGCGAACGGGTGGCTGCACCTGGACGAGGTGCCGGTGCAGTACGTGCAGCTCGCCGTCGGTCGGTGGGAGGTGTCGTTCCGTGAGGCCCCGGGCCTGACGGTCAAGGCGTTCCAGTTCGACGTCACCCCGACCGGTGATGAGGAGTACATCGACCTGCCGTTGCTGACGCCCATCGTTCCGACGCCGGCGATCAAGCCGGTCGTGAATGAGTTCCTGTACCAGCAGACGATCCTCGCTCGGGATGCTGCGGTTGAGGCGCAGGAAGCGGCGGAGCAGGCGGCACTGGATGCGGTGGTCCCGACGCAGACCGTCATGGACGCGCGCATCGACGCACGCCGTGGCGCAGCTGGGGGCATCGCACCGCTCGGGTCGGACTCGAAGCTGCCCGAGGCGCAGGTGCCGGACCGTCTGTCCGCGCCGGCGCTTTCGAGCACGATTGATGCAGCCGTTACCGTGGGGGTTTCGCCTAAGGCAAACGCGGCCGATGTGTACACAAAGACAGCCGCAGACGCAGCCGTCACCACAAAGACCCTCCCAATTGCAGCCCGCTCGGTAGCGTCCACGAAGCGCCAAGCGCCCCGCGAACTGTCGAGCCCCGAGTCCACCACTCCGTCGTTTACCGGCCTCATTGGCATGCTCCCGGACGGCCGCCGCAAGGTCGCCACCGGGTCCGGCTTTTCGGCCGCGCAGATTGGCGTGACTGAGGACGGCGTGACGTTCACGTGGGGCGAGAACTTCGGGAGCGCCAACCTCGCCACCGGTCTCATCACCACCCCAGGCGGGGAAGTGCTGGTCGCGGTCAAGGCGCGAGACAACGCCACCCCTGGCACCCTGCGCCGCTCGACCGGCTGGGACCCGGCTATTGCCGACGCAACGTCGTGGGCGACCGTGCTTACCGCGTCGAAGAACGGCGCCCACATGGACGGGCGCTGGTGCCTCACCGAGCGCAGCATCGCCCCGCTCAACAGCCCCGGTGCCGGCGCGCTGTACGTGTGCGAGTACGACGGCAACCGCGCCTGGGCGAGCGTCGATGACGGCATTACGTGGACGCAGATCTTCGACCTGCAGACCGTTCGGCCCGGCGCGACCCACGTCCACTCCATCGCCTACGACCGCTGGGACGACCGCGTCTGGATCAGCATCGGCGACACCGCGTACGCCGGGATCTACTACGTCGACCGCGACAAGATCGACGGGCTCAACACCCCGTGGATCCTGCTCACCGGATCGAACACCGCCGCTTGGCAGGTGACCACGATCGTGCCGCTCGCTGCGGCCGTAGTGTTCCTGTCTGACGCGACAGACTCAGCCGTCTACTCGGTGGCCCGAACCGGTCAGCGAGGGTACGCCGCGCTACGGAACGTGGCAGACCTTCCCGGCAACGGCCTCATCGGTGCGCACGCGTATCAGGCGGCGGACAACCTCCCGGCATACCTCACGTTCTACCAGTCCGGTTCGGGGCAGACGCCGCGCGTCATCGCAACGATCGACGGTGAGCACTTCTCCACCGTCTTCACGGACACCGCCACGGTGACGACCGGCCCCGGCATTCACTCCATCGTCGGTCCAGACTTGGACGGGCGCGTGTGGGCCGTCCGCAACCTCTCCGGATCGGGTGCGCTGTTCAAGCTCTCCACGTCAGCACCTACAAGCGGTGTGCCGACGACCCGACAGGTCTTGGCGGGCAGCGGCTTGAGCGGCGGCGGGCCACTCTCCGCAGACGTGACACTGAGCGCAGTCAATTCGTCGGCTGCGGCGCGTCGGGGTGTGGTGGCGCATGCTGGCCCGGAGGAACTGTTCGACTCAACGTCTGCGGCCCTTGTGGACGGCACTCTGTACCTCGTGAAGGTGGTTGCCGAGTCCGACGCGGCATCTGCGGCGCGCACCGTCCGCGTCTACCAGGAAGGGGCAGCCACCTCACTCACGTCTTGGGTGGCGGCGGTATTCGACGCCAGCGGTAATCAGCTCGGTGCCACGTCGTCCTCCGACGCCGGGTCCGCACAGTCGCACCGCAACTTCGGAGTTGGCTCGTTCGGGTTGTCGAAGGGCCAGGAGTATTACGTCGGTCTGCTGTTCAAGGGGACGACTGGTCCGACGATTGCTCGAGGCGCGGCAAGCGCACGCGTGCGCATGGGGCTGTCGGGCGCGAACCTTCTCTACGGGGTGGGTGGCACCGGGCTCACGGGAATGCCCGCAAGCATCACTCCGTCGTCCGTCGCAAACCTCGACATCGCGCTGTGGGCTGCGTTGCTCTAGCCCTCTACGCGGATCTGCGCGAGAACGCGGTCGGCGATGGCTCGATGCCCGGAATCGTTCGGGTGGAAGTCATCGCCGACCCCGAACTCGGTCTCACGAAGGTCGGGTCCACGGTTCGCCTCGTCGAGCCACAGGTCACCCAACTTGATGTAAGTGCCGGCGTTCGCTTCACAGATGGACTTGATTTCCTGGTCCGTCTGGGAGACGCGCCAGGCGGTCTGCCAGGAGCCGAGGCAGATGAGGCCTGCGCTGGGAGAAGCGGAACGCACCGCGCCGATGAGTGCCGTGTAGTTGCTCTCGAGCGCTTCCTCGGGCTGGTTGGTCGCGTCGTTGGTGCCGATTTCTACGATCACCAGATCGAAGGCATCTTTAGGGACCTTCGGAGTGACGTCCACGCTCGAGAGTCCCGATCCGCCGACCCACGTTTCATCTATGGGGGTCTGTGCAGACAGCCCGGAAGTGACGAGAGGACGCCAGGCTGCAGACTCCGTGCTCGCGAATGCACCGTAGGTGAGTGAGTCGCCCACGAACAGGACACTGGTCGGATCGGCTTTCTTCGGAAGTTTGACGATCGCCGCCTCAGCCGCTGCTGCTGCCGCCGCGGCTTCCTCCTGCTCGCGAATCTCCCAGCTGAACGGACCGGAGCTCTGCGTAGATGCTTCCGGGCGAGCCTGAGCCTGGTTGCTTCCCAGTGCGACGGCGAAACCTATCCCGCCGACGACAACGACAGCGGTGACCACGGCCAGCCAGTTGACCATGCCTCCGGTGGTGTCAGTCCACCAGGTGCCCGTGCTTGAGCTGCGACGCTTTCGATGTGCCCCCATAAGCGGTCATTCTATGGGTTCGCCCGACAGCATCATTCGTGAGCATTTATCACCACACACGACAACGCCCCCGGCGTCCCTCATCTCGAGGTGACGTCGGGGGCTGTTTCGTCGTTATAGGGAGCGGATCGAGACGAGCTCCCACCCGTCCGGTATCTGCGCGTCTAGCCCGGGCCGGTCGGCGGCTTCGATCTCACGGCCACCGTCGCGCCGCACGTACGTGCCGACCGCGGTGAGCAGGGTCGTACCCTTCCCCATCTGCACGGGCACGTTGGCGAGGTCAAACCCGGGCGGGCACTGCTGCTCAAGGAGCTCGTGCGCTTCGGCGAGGGAGTGCGCCTCGACGGTGGCGGTGCGGGTTTCGACGGGGCGGATGGATCCGATGAGCACGCTGTCAGCCTAGGTGGCGCACGGTGACGGCGTTGCGCCAGACGACCGGTTGCCAGTGGCCGCCGTCGCAGGGGACCTCGAGCATGACGACGCGGTCGTTCGCGCCCATCGCCCACGCCTCGACGCGCTCGGCGGCACGGTTCGGGAACTGCACCCACGCCCACACGGGGCGGCGCTTCTCGAACCACTCGACCGGCTGCGGCCCGTACGCCTGCAGGGGGAGTGTCATCGGCTTCACCGCCGAGAGCACTCGAGAGAGTTTCTCGTCACTGACCTTGTTCGAACCCACGAGGGGCAGGCTAGCTCCGGCTGCCGACATCCATGTATCTTGCGGGCATGACCGATGACATCCGAAGTGCGCGCCAGGTAATCGCCTCCGCTCGATCAAACATCAACGACGTCTTCATGGCGAGCGGGCTGGATACCTCGGGCGAGAACGCGCAGCGGTTCGCGATGGCGGCCGTGGCAGAGTCCAACCTCGCGATCGCAACCGCGCTCACCGAACTCGTGGACGAGCTCTACGAAGCGCGCGTCGCACGGGAGGGGTAAGCCCCCGTCTCGATGTCGGAGGTGTGGGGGAGACTCACCCCATGCCTACCGACGCCGAGCTGCTCGACTTCGAGCGCCGCCACGAGCGGCACAACAGCCACAAGGAAATGCTTATCCCGGACGAGCTCGGGCTGAGACCGGCACGGTATTACCAGCTGCTGCAGCGCGTCGTGCGGACGCCGGAGGCGTGGGCGGCGGACCCGATGCTATGCCGGCGGGTGCTGGACCGGACGGCGGCATGAAGAAGCCCCCGCTCGGCGAGACGGGGGCTGACTTCGGGGGGATAAGTGTCCGGCTTATGTGTCGCGGACGATAAGCGGGGGGATCGTCGTCGGCCGCTGGTGTGCGGCTGGTGGTCTTCTGTGGTGGTGTCCCATGGTGGGGCTCCTTAGCGGGGCGCAGTCAGGCTGCAATGAGACAATCGCTGTCGGGGGCGACAATGCCGCGGCAGTTATGCCACGGGTGAGGGGTGCCGTCGTAGGTGCAGTGGTCATTGTCGCCGAGGCGCGCCTCGCACGCTTCGCAGATCGAGTCCAAGTCGCGCATCTGCCTGATCCTTCGCTGGGGTGGTTGGTATAGCTGTGTGCCGTTGGCGGGGACTCCATCGTCCCCTGCTCATCTTCTGGCGTACCGCGTTGCCGCGCTCACCGCCACCGGCCTGGTGGTGTTTGTGCTCATGTCCATCACGGTAGCGTGCGTGCACGCAACGCGCAAGCACGCGTGCCGGAGTGTCGCGCGCGTGCCCACATTCTGCCCACGGATGACTGGGGCCAACCGGGATTCATGGGGGTCTACCGGAGCTAACATCCGCTGAAAGACGCGGGCGGATGAGGCGGTGCCTGCCCCAGAAGAAAACCACGACTTCTTCAGTGGCTCGGGCTCGTCCTACGTCATCGGCAAGGCCGAGGCGACCGAGGATGACGACTGGGACTTCTGATCTTTTCTCGAGAACGGCCCCGCGCGAGTGATCGCGCGGGGCCGTTCTTCTTTCTCGAGCCGCAGGCTACGAGTAGTAGGACCGAGCCTAATAGGTATAGGCTGTTCGCATGTCCCGCCCCGCCCTCACCGCGTCTACGGTCATCCGTACCGCGGCCGACCTCGCCGACTCGTCCGGTCTGACGGCGGTGACACTCTCCGCGGTGGCCCGTGAACTCGACGTGCGCACGCCCAGCCTCTACGGGCACGTGCGCGACCTCGCCGCACTCCGCGACGGGATCACGATCCTCGCCCTCGGCGAGCTGAGCGATCGTGCGGGGGAGGCCGTCGCCGGTCGTGCCCGACGCGATGCGCTGACCGCCCTCTGCGAGGTGCATCGCGACTATGCGCGTCGGTACCCGGGCCGGTGGGAGAGCCTCCAGCGTCGTGCGGGCGAGGCGGCGGTCCGCAGCGACGAGGCGGCACGCTCGAGCCGCGCCCTCGCCGCCGTCCTGCGGGGTTACGGCATCGCTGAGGAGGACCGCGTGCACGCGACCCGTTTGATCTCGTCGTTCCTCAACGGCTTCCTGCATCTCGAACACGTGGGCGCCTTCGCCCACAGCGCCCCCTCGGCGGACGAGTCGTGGACACCGCTCATTCACCGGCTCGACGTTCTGCTCACCACCTGGTCAGAGAAGGCCGCACCGTGATCGACACACCCTTCACCCTCGACGTGATCCGCGGGGGAGCCGACCTCGAACTGCTCGCGCACGGCGCCCGTCTGCATCGTCTGCCGCTGCCCTATCGAGAGCGCGAGGCCGACGCCCAGTTCACGATGGTGGAACGTCAGCCCTCCGGCATCCATCTGCGTTTCCGCACGACGGCGACGGCGGTTACGCTACGCCTGCACGCCACGCGGGTCTCGTATCGAGGGCTCCACCGTGATCGCGGAATGGTCGACGTCATCATTGACGACCGCCTCGTGCTGCGTCGTCCACTCGTGAACGGCGATGCACTCGAGCTCGACATGGCCACCGGGGCGGCGACCCCGCGCCCCGGAGACGACGATCTCGTCGTGCTGACCGACCTGCCGGCGGGTGAGAAGACCGTCGAGATGTGGCTGCCCCACAACGAGCAGATCGATCTCGTGTCGCTGGACGCCGACGCGCCTCTGGCGGCCGTCGCCGATGAGCGACCGAGGTGGGTGCACCACGGCAGTTCCATCAGCCACGGGTCGAACGCCACCGCCCCGACCGAGATCTGGCCGGTCGTCGCCGCGCGTGCCGCGGACGTGCAGCTGCACAACCTGGGTTTCGGCGGGAGCGCGATGCTCGACCCGTTCATGGCGCGGATCATCCGCGACACGCCGGCCGACGTGATCAGCGTGAAGCTCGGCATCAACGTCGTCAACGCCGACGCGATGCGAGCGCGGGCGTTTCTGCCCGCCGTGCACGGCTTCCTCGACACGATCCGCGAGGGACATCCCGACACGCCCCTGCTCGTCGTGTCGCCGATCTTCTGCGGCGTCCACGAGAAGACCCCCGGACCGGGAGCCTTCGACGTTGAGGCGCTCCGTGCCGGCGAGGTGCGCTTCGTGGCGACCGGCGACCCGGCCGAGGTCGCGCGGGGTGCGCTCACGCTCGAGGTCATCCGCGAGGTGCTCGCTCGCGTCGTCGCCGACCGCTCCGACGATCCGGCGCTGCACTACCTCGACGGGCTCTCGCTGTACGGCCCCGAAGACGCCGCGGCGCATCCCCTGCCCGATGGGCTGCACCCCGACGGCGATACCCACCGCCTCATCGGCGAGCGCTTCGCGCGGGCGGCGTTCTCGACGGGGGCGGCCCTGCGGATCTGACGCTCAGCCCGGCCACTCCCGCGCCTCGAGCGCGTCGAGCAGCACCTCGACCGCCGATCCCTCCATGGCGCGCACCCAGCGCTGCGTCTCGGAGCCGCGCGACGACACCGTGCGTCCGCGCTCGCCGCGCTCGAGGCGCACCTCGACCTGACCAGAGGCGACGCTGACGCCGCGCAGCACCCCGGCGGCCACCATCGCGGCGAGCGGGTCGTGCAGGGCGCACCGCCGGTCGGCGAACACGCGACCGGCGTAGAAGTCGAGGTAGGCCGGCAGCATGCGGGCCAGCGCATGGGGGAGCGCCCCGGGGATCGCCTCGAGTCGCACGAGGTCGGCGGCATCCAGCGTCTGCGTCATCGTCACATCGAGCGGGACGAGCGTGGTGTCCCAGTCCTGCGCGAACACGACGGCGGCCGACTCCGGGTCGTTGTGGATGTTCGCCTCGGCCCACGCCGTGACGTTGCCCGAGTGGCCGAACGCGCCGCCCATCACGACGAGGTGGTCGAAGCGGGCGACGCCCGGCGTCTCGGCGTAGGCGGCGAGATTGGTGAGCGGTCCGAGGGCGAGCACGGTGAGATCCGGATGCCGTGCCGCGAGGTGGTCGATGAGCTCGACCGCGGGCCGGGCGTCGTGCAGCTGAGCGGCCGTGGCGAGCGCGATGCCACCCACACCGTCGTCCCCGTGCACGTGCGGAGCGCCGCCCGCGTAGGAGCGGCCGCGGAAGTCATGCGCGCCGACCGCGACGGGGATGCCGTCGACCCCGGCGAGCTCGAACAGCGAGAGGGTGTTGGCGGCCGCGCGGGCGGCATCCGTGTTCCCCGATACCGTCGTCACTCCCACGATCTCGACCGAGGGCTCGGCCAGCAGGTACGCCAGGGCGAGGGCGTCGTCGATGCCGGTGTCGCAGTCGACGAGGATCGGCCGGCGGCTCATGCGGTCACTCCGTACGTGTCGAGGGCGTCGAGCGCCGGTTGCGAGGCGTCGTCGGCGACGGCCGCGGCACCGACGGCGCACGCGCGGGCGAGTGCGTCGGCTTCGGCGTCACCGCGCAGGAGGCCGACGACGAGGGCCGCACAGAACGCGTCTCCCGCGCCGACGGTGTTGCGCACGGTCGTCGCGACCCCGGGGGCGGATGCCACGAGCTCGCCGTGCCGATACAGGCGTGCTCCTGCGGCGCCGAGCGTGACGCACAGCAGCGGAGCGTCGTGCACCTCGGGTAGCTGCGCGTACTCCGTCTCGTTCACGATGACGAGGTCGCACTTGTCGAGCAGGTCGCGGGGGAGGGTTCGTGCGGGGGCGGCGTTGAGCGCGAAGAAGCCGGCGGCGTGCGCGGCGGCCGAGACCACGGCATCCGCCACCTCCAACTGCGCGAGCACCGCGGAGTCGGGCTCGATGCCCAGGGACTCGGCGTCGATCGCCGCGTTCGCACCCGCGCACACGACGATCGAGTTCTCGCCCGTCGCGTCGACGACGATGAGGGCGGTACCGGTTGCGGCCGCGGTGGTCTGCACACCCGAGGCGTCGACGCCGATCGCGGCAAGCTGATCCCGGATGCCGCGGCCGTCGGGGTCGTCGCCGACTCCGCCGATCAGCCGCACGTCGGCGCCGAGGCGGGCCGCGGCGACCGCCTGATTCGCGCCCTTGCCGCCGGGTCCGCGCTGGAGCACGCCGTCGGCGACGGTCTCACCCGCGCCGGGAGCGCGCTGCACCCGCGCGGTGAGGTCGACGTTGATGGCGCCGACCACGGTCAGCGCTACGGCCCGGTCGGGAGAGGGGGAAGTCGTCACGAGGGTCAAGCCTGTCACGCGTCGTCGCGCTGCACGCTGAAGTACGACAGCGTCACGGTGATCACGAGGAACTCCCCACCATCGGCTCGGGCCATGAGCGCGTCGCGCATCTCACCCGAGTCCGATCCGACCCGCTCGTTGATGTGCCAGATCGGCAGGATGTCGTAGTCGGCCACCTCGGCGGACTGCAGGTAGCCCGTCATCTGCACGCGCCGACCGTCGACCAGCAGCGCGCCGCCCGCGTTCGGCGGGGAGGCATTCACGGCGAACGCGGGGGACTCGGGCGGCACGTCATCGGGGTGGAACGCGCTCGGCAGGTCGGCGAAGGCGGTCTGGATCTGCATCAGCGCGGTGAAGGCCGCGGCGTCGCGCGTGCCCGCGTCGGCGGCATCCGTCAGCTCGTACGCCGTGCGCCGCACGGCCACGCACGAGTAGCCCTCGATGTGCGTCTCGTCGAACATCTGGTCGCTCGTGTTCGAGCCGCAGGCGTCGATCGTGCGTTCGGCGGCGACGGTCCACCCGGTCAACTCGGGCAGCGGGAACGCCTCGAGGGCAGCAAGGCCCGCGGGTCGTGCGTCGGCGGCGCCCTGAAGTTCGGAATCGGACGGCGTGCCGCTGCACCCGGCGAGTAATCCCGTGAGCGCGAGGACCCCAACCCGCAGGGCGCGGCGGCCGGTCAATGCAGCATCAACTTCGCCGAGATGAGCAGCGCCGACACGATCGCCGCGCCCGCGGCCGTGAGTACGACCCCCAGGGCCGAGTAGCCGCGGAGGCGTGCTCCGGCGGTCGCCACCACGACGAGGTACGCCATGGCGACGCCGACGCCCCACAGCAGAGCGGTGGGCAGCGACACCCCGAACGCGACGAGCACGACGACCACCAGCAGCGGGAGGAAGGTCACCGACACCATCGGCGCGCTCACGCGCAGGTGGTGCAGGAAGATGCGCGAGGGGCGGTCCGTCGAGGTGTCGCCCAGCGAGTAGGCGAACACGTGGGTCGCGAAATACACGACGTTCGTGAGCGCGACCACCGCGATCACCAGCGCGAGGTCGGTGGTGCCCAGGCCGATGAGGGTGGATGCCGAGACCAGGGCTCCGTAGCATCCGGCACTGATGCGCTCGGCGGCGTCGTGTCCGAGGGTGCGGGATGGGCGGTCGTCCATGGCGGTCATCCTCTCGCGGTGCGCCGGCGCAGCGCCGCCGACACGATCGCGACGACGGTGCCGACCGCGACGCCGATGATCGTCTCGATCACGCGGTCGCGCAGCAGCATCTCGGGCGTCGCGGGCGAGGCCAGCGAGATCATCAGCAGGGCGAGCGGGGTGATGAAGACCATCGCGATGCCGTAGTTGCGGCCCACGAACAGCTCCGACAACGCCTGGAACGCCACGGCGACGAGGATCGTGAGCCACGGCGGGAGGTGCAGCGCGAGCAGTCCCGCCGCGATCAGCACGCCCAGCAGGGTCCCGAGCAGTCGCTGGGCTCCGCGGATGAGCCGCGCCGTCACGTGCGCGCCGCCGACCGCCGCGACCGCACCGACCATGGCCCAGTACCAATGAGTGCCCACGAGCAGGGCCCCCGCGAGACCTGCGAGCAGGGCGGCGACGCCGACGGTGGCGGTCATCTCCCACGCGACCGGGCCGATCGACGGTCGGGGGCGGGTGGGGCGCGCCCACGATCCTCGGCGGGCGAGCACGAAGGCGACGGTGACGATGATGCTCCACGCGACGCTCGCGCCGCCGACGAACAACACGAGCAGCAGCGACGGCCAGCCGGCCGGAAGACTCGCCGTCGCACCGCCGGCGAACACCGCGAAGAGCGCTCCGGGCGGATGCCACTGCGAGCGGTAGGCGAAGAGGGTCACGGTCGCAGCGATCGCCGCCACGACCACGACGCCCACGACGGCCGGGCTCGACAGCGCCGACACGACGGTGCCGATCAGCATGGACGAGACCAGGATCGCGCCCGCCGTCGCCTGCATGATCACGCGCGGACGCGGCTGGTCGGTGCGACCGTAGAGCGCCGCGAACGCGCCGAAGCTGGCGTACACGCTGAGGTCGAGGCGGCCGATCAGCAGCAGCACGATGAGCGGCACACCGACGCTGAGAACGGCGCGCACCGCGACCCGGTGGTCTCCCTGACGGGGTCCGACCCGGATCACCCCGGTCCACACGCGCCCCCGGGATTCCGCCACCCCACCAGCCTACGCTTCGCGTGTTCGCTCTCCCGTCCGCTCCGGGGGAGAGGGCGACGGATGCCGCGGCGTCAAGGAGGTGGCATCCGTCGCCCGATCTGCTGGGCTGGGGGCATGGACGCCGAACGCGAGAAGGGGCCGATCGAGCCCGGCCCCGAGCCCGACACCACCACCGCGGCCGAGGCCGACCGCTCCGACGACTCCCTCGACAACGACGATCAGCCGATCGAGTGACCTCTCGACGTCGAGGGGAGCGCACGGGCGCCGTCAGCGGCATCCGTAGGCTGGAAGCCCCCGACTCGCGAGGAGAGACGTGTTCCGCACGCCCCTGACCCTGTTCCGCACGCTCGCGATCGCCGAGGCGATCTCGTGGACGCTGCTCATCGGCGGCCTGATCCTGCGCGCGGTCGCCGATCTGCCGCTCGCCGTGACCATCGGCGGCTCGATCCACGGCTTCGTCTTCTTGGCCTACGGCGCGACCGCCGTGCTCGTCGCCCTCAACCAGCGCTGGGGTGTCGGCCCCGCCGTGGTGGCCGTGGCCAGCGCGGTGATCCCCTACGCGACCGTTCCGACCGAGATCTGGCTGCACCGCACCGGGCGCCTGCGCGGAGACTGGCGTCTCGACGCCACCGACGACCCGCGCGATCAGCGGCCCCTCGACCGACTGCTGCGCTTCTTCCTGCGGCGTCCGTGGGCGCTCGCCCTCGCGTTGGTCGCCGCCGTGGCGCTCGTGTTCGTCGTGCTGCTGATCGTGGGCCCGCCGGGCGGCAAGGGCTGAGTCCGTCTCGAGCTCACCGCACGTGGATGCGCACCGCCGACGGCGCGATGCGGCACGTCGCGATGAAGGTCTGGACGGTGCCCGACACCGTCGCTCCGGCGACCCCCGTGTCGAGTAGCTCGACCGCGCCGCCGCTCGCGTGCAGGGTGGGCGTTGCGTCGCTGAAGCGGTGCATCGCACCCCCGTTGCGGCTCGAATACCAGACGTCGATGTCGATCCGCTCGATCGGCCCGGTGGTCGAGGTCGCACGCCAGTCGATGGCCGCCAAGCCTCCGCCGCGGCTCTCCATCGTCAGGGTCACGCTGCCGCATTCCTCGCCGCCGACCGCTTCGGTGCGCAGGGGCTGATCATCGGGCGTGATGTCGGCGCCGCAGAGATCGATCGAATGGATGCGGGCGTATTCGCGTGCTTTTCCGGTGATGCTCGAGCAGTCCGCCAGCAGCGCGGTCGCCACGCTCGCCGCGAAGGGATCGTCGGGTCCGGCACCGGCCGGTGTCGGCATCGGAGACGCGGCGAGCAGTGCCGCCGTCGCGATGGCGGCGAGGCCGAGGGCGCCGAGCGACGCGAAGATCGTGCGCACGCCCATGCTCGCCCCCTTCGTTGCGGTCGAGGGAAATCTACGCGCGGGCGGGCCGCGCGGCCATGGCTTGCGTCAGCGCTTCGTCGACACCGTCACCGTGAACTTGCGATCGCGCGCGACCTGACGGGTCGATCCGACCAGGCGTTCGAGGGCGGGCCGGTACTGCAGGGCGGAGTTCCACACGGTCCACAGCTCCCCGCCGGGGGCGAGCACGCGGGCGGCGTCGGCGAACATGCGCGGAGCGAGCTGGTCGGTGACCGCGGCCCCCGAGTGGAAGGGCGGATTCAGCGCGATGAGCGACGCCGTGGCATCCGGCTGCGATCGCATCATGTCGTCGCGCACGACCTGCACGCGGTCGGCGACGCCGTTGGCTTCGGCGGTGGCGCGGGCCGACGCGACGGCGATGGCCGACTGATCGCACGCGATGACCTCGAGCGACGGATGCCGCACGGCCAGGGCAGCGGCGACGACCCCGGTTCCGCAGGCGAGGTCGATCGCACGGCCATCGCGGAGAGCGGGGAGGTGCGCCAGGAGCAGGCGCGTGCCGATGTCGATCGAGGCGCCGGCGAAGGCGCCGCCGAAAGCTCGGATCCGGATGCCGTCGACCTCCGCGGCATCCGGTTCGGGCTCGACGCCGTCGTGCGGACCGCGCGCGATCAGCACGCGGGACTTCTGCCGCGCGTGGCTGACGTCGAGGCGGTCGAACCTTTCGCGCAGCACGTCGTTCATGGTCACGGTCATGTGCTTGAGGCGTCCGCCGGCGTACACGACGACGTCGGGGTGCGCGTGCAGGGCGATCAGGCCCGCGATGTCGGCGAGGGCGCGCAGGGATCGGGGCAGGCGCAGCAGCACGACGCGGGCGCCGGAGAGCAGCGACGCGTCGAGGGCGTGCGAGGTGAAGGCGTCGTGGAGATCCGCCTCGACCGCGTTGGCGCGGAGCGCCTCTTCGCCGAGGATCTCGTCTTGATGCACGCGGATGCCGCGCGCCCCGGCATCCGCCGCGCCCAGGGTGAGAGCGCCGAAGGAATCGCCGATCACGACGAGTTCTCCCTCGCCGAGGCGGGCGCGGTCATCAGCGGATTCGTCGAGGATCAGCCGATCGGCTGCGTCGACCGCGACGAGGTCGGGGCCTTCGAGATCGGGTCTGCGGCGGAGAGCATCGAACGAGAAGGGCACCGTGCCACGCTACCGGGCCGTGCTTCGAACGTGCCCGTCATCGGGCGGTGCGGGTTTACCGGGTGCCGAAGTGGAACGGCAGGGCCAGCGAGGCCGAGACGAGGATGATGCCGAGCGCGAAGAACAGCGCGGGTGCGGCGAGCGAGAACGACAGTCCGGTGAGCAGCATGCCGCCGACGAACAGGATGAGCGAGACGATGAACATGGGGTTCCCTTCGGTCGCTCCAGGCTATCGTGCCGCGTCGGCGCTCCGGTCCGCGGGCGGGGGCGGCGTGGCGGCGGCGGGGTGTTCCCCGGGGTCTGTTCCGGATGCCGCTGGGCCGGAGCCGGGCCGGACGGGGCCACCGAGCGCCGAGAGCGTCCACAGCGTGCTGCCGGCCACGGCGGCCGGCATGACGGCGACGGCCCCGAGGGGCACGAGGAAACACAGCTGGGTCGCCACGCCGAAGCCGAGGGCCCGGGCGCGGTGGTCTTTGACGATCGCGCGCCGGGCGCGTCGATCGAGACCGCGCGCCGAGAGCGAGCGCGAGGTGAGCTCGTCGGCCAGGAGCCAGCCGGTCAGCGCGACACCGGTGACGAAGCCCAGGACGCCGCCGACGAAGGGGATGAGCCCGATCACCCACGCGAGCAGCGCCGCGAGGATGCCGCGCAGGATGAGGCGCACGCTGTCGCCCACGGCGCGCCAGAAGCCGTAGTCGGCGTCGGGAACGGTGCCGGTGACGCTGCGCTCGGTGGCGCGCCAGATGCGGTCGTAGAACGGCTCGCCCACCGCGAGGGTGACGGCGGTGAACGACACCACGACGATCAGCAGCGCGGCGCCGAACGAGGCGACCCCGATGGCGGTGCGCACGGTCGTCGCCCAGAACGGGGCCCACGTGTCGGCGAAGGGGGTCCAGTCGTCGACGAGCCCGGGGAGCACGAGACCCCACCCGATGAGCGCTCCCGCGAAGACGAGGCCCACGAGCGTGCCGGGGATGAGGCCGAGCGCCATCGCCCCGGGCGTGCGACGCCACTGACCGAGCCCGCGGAGCAGGAGCCCTGCCCCGGTGAGGAATTCGCGCATGCGGGAAGTCTGTCACCGACTTCCGACATCGTCCGGAACCGGGTCGCGCCGGTGTCGGAGGCCCCTGGCAGGATGCCGGTATGCGCATCCGCACCACGTCGACCCAGCGCACCTACCGCTACGTGCGCCTGGCGATCATCGGGGCCACCGTGTTCCTCGCGGTCGGGGTGGGCGTGCAGATCGCGGGCGGGGGAGTGCTGCCCTCCGTCAGCGCCGCGTACTACACGCCCGCGGGGCCGGTCTTCATCGGAGCGCTGACCGCCATCGCTCTCGCGTTGCTCGCGCTGTCGGGGCGCAGTCTCGAGCAGGGGCTCCTCGACATCGCGGCCGTGCTGGCGCTGGTGGTGGCCTACGTACCGACGACGGTGGCCGCGGGCGTCTGCCCGAGCGTCGCGCGCTGCGTGCCGCCCGAGGTGCAGGCGACGGTGGCGAACAACGCGGTCTCGGTGGCGGTCATCGTGGTGGTCGGGGTCGTGGCGGCGATCGTCCTCGCACGGGTGCAGGGCACGGCGACGCCAGGCGTGTTCCTCACGGCCGGGATCGTGCTCGCGCTGACGGCTGCCCTGGCGACCTGGGGGACGGCGGCTCCCGAATCGTTCCTCGCCGCCGCGCACGAGGTCGCGGCCGTGGCGTTCTTCCTCGCGATCGCGGGTGTCGCCGCGCTCGCCGCGTGGCGCCCGCAACCACGCGGTGCTCCCCGTCGGGGCGTGCGGACCGCCTACGGCGTCGTGGCGGCGGCCATCCTCCTGACGCTCGCGCTGCTCGTTGCCGGGGTCGTGCTCGGGGTGGACGAGAGAGGCTTCCCCGTCGTGTTCGTGGGCGAGGCGGTGGCGCTCGCGCTGTTCGCGGTGTTCTGGCTCATCCAGACCATCGAGCTGTGGAACCAGCCGGATCCGAGCCTGCGGGAATAGCCGAGGCGGCCTCGCGTTGAAGTTGATACGACGGCGCTCAAGATGCAAACTTGAGCGAACCGCACTCACGTATCACAGGAGACGGAATTGCCCGAAGACTTCACCCCCGGCGCCGGGGAAGACGGCGCCCAGTCGTTCGACGAGTTCCTCGCGCGCTACCTCGCGGGCGAGCAGGCACGTGCCGAACGGTCCATCGATCTGAGCCGCTTCCTCAGCGCCCGCACGCAGGAGGCCCTGCAAGAGGCCGGCCGCTACGCCCTCGGTCGCGGCCAGCGCGAACTCGACGCCCTGCACGTGCTGCACGTGCTCGTCGGCCGCTCGCCCGCCAAGGACGCCGTCGCGCGCCTGGGTGCCGACCCTGCCGCGATCGCCCGCGCCGCGGAGAGCCGCCTGCCTGCCGCGGGTTCGCCCGCGAACGTCGACGGCGCCGTCGTCGCCGGCTCCGTGCAGCGTGCGCTGTTCCACGCTTTCCAGGTCGCGCGCGCCGCGGGCTCGACATACGTCGACCCCGACCACCTGTTCTTCGCCCTCGTGCTCGCGCAGGACGCCCCCGCCGGGCAGATCCTCGCGCAGGCGGGCGTCACCGCCGAGGCCCTGACCCAGGGTGTGCGCGACACCGTCATGGGCGGCGAGTCCGACGAGATGGCCGGGGAGTCGGCATCCGTCACCCCGAACCTCGACCGTTTCGGCACCGACCTCACCGCTCGCGCCGCGGCGGGCGAACTCGACCCCGTGATCGGCCGCGCCGACGAGATCGAGCAGACGATCGAGATCCTGAGCCGTCGCACGAAGAACAACCCCGTGCTCATCGGCGAGGCCGGCGTCGGCAAGACCGCCGTCGTCGAAGGCCTGGCCCGTGCGATCGTCGCGAAAGAGGTTCCTGAGCAGCTCCGCGACACCCGCGTGGTCTCGATCGACCTGGCCGCGATGCTCGCCGGGGCGCGCTACCGCGGCGACTTCGAAGAACGCCTCACCCAGACGATGGATGAGATCGCGGCATCCGACAAGCTCGTCGTCTTCATCGACGAGGTTCACACCCTCGTCGGTGCCGGTGGGAGCGGTGACGGGTCGATGGATGCCGGCAACATCCTCAAGCCGCGCCTCGCCCGTGGCGACGTGCACCTGATCGGAGCGACGACGCTGCGCGAGTACCGCACGATCGAGAAGGACCCCGCCCTCGAGCGGCGCCTGCAGCCCGTGCGCGTGGGGGAGCCCTCGCTGCCGGATGCCGTGGAGATCCTGCGCGGCCTGCGCTCTGCGTACGAGGAGCACCACGCCGTCACCTACACCGACGACGCCCTGCGCGCCGCGGTGGAGCTGAGCGACCGCTACCTGAGCGACCGCGTGCTGCCCGACAAGGCCATCGACCTGATCGACCAGGCCGGAGCGCGCCTGCGCCTGCGCCTCGGTGTGAGCGTGGACACGTCGTCGCTGCTCGAGCGTCTCGCGACGCTGGAGGCAGACAAGAACGCCGCCGTCTCGGCCGAGCACTACGAAGAGGCCTCGCGCCTGCGCGACGAGATCGCCGCGGTGCAGGCGCGGCTCGACGACGCCACCAGCGCGCCGCGTGGCGCCGCCGTCGTCGACGAGCCCGAGATCGCCGCGGTGATCAGCCGGGCCACCGGCATCCCCGTCGCACGCCTCACCGCCACCGAGCGGGGGCGCCTGGCCGAGCTCGAGACCGAGCTGCACGCCCGCGTGATCGGTCAGGACGACGCGGTCGCCGCCGTCGCCAAGGCCGTGCGGCGCAACCGCACGGGCATGGGCGACGAGAACCGTCCGGTCGGTTCCTTCCTGTTCCTCGGCCCCACCGGCGTCGGCAAGACCGAGCTGGCCAAGGCCCTGGCGGGGTCGCTCTTCGACGACGACGGCGCTGTGATCCGCTTCGACATGAGCGAGTTCGGCGAGCGCCACACCGTGTCGCGCCTGATCGGCGCCCCTCCGGGATACGTCGGCTACGACGAGGCCGGCCAGCTCACCGAGCGCGTGCGCCGCAACCCCTACGCGGTCGTGCTGTTCGACGAGATCGAGAAGGCGCACCCCGACGTGTTCACCCTGCTGCTGCAGGTGCTCGACGACGGTCGTCTGACCGACGGACAGGGGCGCACGGTCGACTTCCGCAACACCGTCATCGTGATGACCTCGAACCTGGGTGCCGAGGTGCTCGCGTCGCGCGCCGGCGCGATCGGCTTCACCACCACGGGCCGCGAGTTCGCCGACGACGACCTGCGCGACCGCGTGATGGGCAAGCTCCGCGAGGCGATGCGGCCCGAATTCCTCAACCGCATCGACGACATCGTGCTGTTCCGCAAGCTCGAGAAGACGCAGCTGCGCCAGATCGTGCGTCTGCTGCTGAACGCGACCTCGCGCCGCCTCGCCTCCCGCGAGGTGACCCTCGAGGTGACGGATGCCGCGATCGACCGCCTCGCCGAGGTCGGCTACGAGCCCGAGTACGGGGCGCGGCCGCTGCGCCGGGTCATCCAGCGTGAGGTCGACGACCGCATCGCCGATCTGTTCGTCGCCGGCGACCTCGTCGACGGGGGAACGGTGACGGTGGATGCCACGGCATCCGGCTTCACGGTCATGCCCGTCATCACGGCGCTCGCCGCCTGACGAATCTCTTCTCGACGCCCCCGGTGCTGCGGTGCCGGGGGCGTCGTCGTGTGTGCGGGCGGCGGCGGGCGCGGGCGTCGGGGTGTGCCGTCGTGCGGATGAGGTGGGCGGCGCGCCGTGATTCGGTGGGGTGTGCGCGGTGTGTCGGGGGTCCGGTCCGCGGGACGGGGGTTCGCCCGGCGCGGGCGTTGCGGGGTGCCGTCGTGCGGATGCCGTGGGCGGCGCGCCGTGATCCGGTGGGGTGTGCGCGGTGTGTCGGGGGTCCGGTCCGCGGGACGGGGCTTCGCCCGGCGCGGGCGTTGAGGGGTGCCGTCGTGCGGATGCCGTGGGCGGCGCGCCGTGATCCGGTGGGCCCTGTGCGGCGTGTCGGGGGTCCGGTCCGCGGGACGGCGGAACGCGGGCGGTGCCCTGCGCCCCCCCTGCCCGGATGTCGGAGGTTCGAGGCAGAGTAGGAGCATGAGTCGTATCGGCACGATCTTCAGCCCGTACCCGCACCCGCCCGAAGAGCTGCGCGACGCCGCGCGAGCGGCAGAAGACGCCGGGGTCGAGGAACTGTGGCTGTGGGAGGACTGCTTCCGCTCGTCGGCGTGGGCGGCCGCTGCCGCGGCGCTCGCCGTCACCGACCATCTGCGCATCGGCGTGGGCATCGCACCGCTCCCGCTTCGCAACGTCGCCGCCTCGGCGATGGAGGTCGCGACGATCGAGCGCATGTTCCCCGGACGACTCCTTCCTGGTTTCGGCCACGGGGTGCAGGACTGGATGCGCCAGGTGGGGGCGAAGGCGGCCTCGCCGCTGACGCTCATGCAAGAGCAACTCCCGGCGCTGCGCGCTCTGTTGGCCGGAGAAACGGTCAGCACCGAGGGGCGGTACGTGAAGCTTCGCGACGTCGCGCTCGATTGGCCGCCCGCCCAGGCTCCGCTCGTCTATGCGGCAGCCGAGGGCCCGAAGACGCTGGCGCTGGCGGGGGCGGTGGCCGACGGCGTCGTGCTCGACAGCCGGCACACGGTCGACGAGATCGCAGCGGCGGTGCGCACCGTGAACGACGCGCGGGCGGGAGCGGGTCGCCAGGGCCGCGCCGACATCGTCGCCTACGTGCTCACCGCGTTCGGTCCCGACGCGCGCGAGCGCGCCACCGCCGTGCTCGCCGACCGCGAAGACGCCGCCGATCGTGTGCTCGCGGGCTCCGTGTCCGAAGTCGCTGAGGGCGTCGCCCGCTTCCAGGCTGCGGGAGTCGACGACGTCGTGCTCCTGCCGACCGACGACGTCGATCTCGCTGCCTTCTTCTCGGCGGTCGGCCAGGTCGCGGTCGCCGTCCCCGACGCGGGAGGCGTCTCATGACTCGCGGTGTCGTCTCGCTCGGCGTCGCGGGGTCGCTCGGGCCCGACGCGATCGCGGCGATCGCCCCCGCCGTCGAAACAGCCGGCTTCCACACCCTGTGGGTCAACGACACTCCCGACGGCGACGCCCTCGCGGCGCTCGCCGCCGCGGCCCGTGTCACCGACCGGCTACGGCTGGCCACGGGCGTCGTGCCCGTCGACCGTCGACCGGCCTCCGAGATCGCGGTGGAGGTGTCGTCGCTGGGCCTCCCGCTCGACCGGCTCACAATCGGCATCGGCTCGGGCATGGCCCGCCAAGGAGCCCTCGCCCGCGTCCGCGAGGCCGTCGAGCAGCTGCACGATGCGGGCATCGAACGCGTGCTGGTCGGAGCCCTCGGGCCCAAAATGCGCCGTACCGCGGTGGAACTCGCCGAGGGCGTGCTGCTGAACTGGGTGCCGCCCGTCGAGGCGGCACAGCAGGCGAGCGAACTCCACTCCCTCGCTCCCGCGACGCACGTGGCGGTCTACGTGCGCACGGCGATCGCCGCCGCGGCGCGCGAACGCCTCGACGAAGAGACCGCCCGGTACGCCTCGTTCCCCAACTACGCCGCGAACTTCGAACGGATGGGGGTGGATGCCATCGACACGACGATCCGCGACGCCTCCGGGCTCGACGACGCCCTCGACGCCTACACCGGGGCGGCCGACGAGGTCGTGCTGCGCGCGATCGTTCCCGACGACACGGTCGAGGCCTACCTCGAGTTCGTGCGGCGCACGGCTCCGACGCCGGGCTGAGGCGAGGGCGGGCGGCGACGCCGGCGAGGGCGGGCGGGCGACGCCGGCGAGACCGGCCCGATAGTGTGCGACTCATGACGCCGTCGCTTCCCGGACTCCCGCCCCTGTTCTGGACCGGAACCGAGGGCATCGTCTCGTACGACGAAGACGCCGCGACTCTTCAGCTCACGGCTCGCGCCGGGGTTGACTGGACCAACGACGCGACCGGAGGCCCTGCGCAGCACGCTGCGACCGCGCTGGCCTTCTCCGCACCCGACGGCGATTTCGTGCTGTCGGCCCGGGTGCGGGTACTCGGTGCTCGCTCCACTTTCGACGCCGGGGCCCTTGCCGTGTGGGCCGGGCCCGATCGTTGGGCGAAGC
Source organism: Microbacterium sp. BH-3-3-3 (assembly GCF_007679045.1). Taxonomy (GTDB): domain Bacteria; phylum Actinomycetota; class Actinomycetes; order Actinomycetales; family Microbacteriaceae; genus Microbacterium; species Microbacterium algihabitans. The sequence goes on from NZ_VEFS01000004.1 coordinate 197,244, forward strand.
TCTGCAACGAGTATTCGCCGCAGAGTGCCGCGATGGTCGTCAGCGTCGTCACGAACGCATTTTCCGACGACGCGAACGGCCCGCTCCTCGACGCGGATGCGGTGTACCTTCGCGTCGCTCGGACGGGGCCCGCTTTCGCTTTCCATTTCTCGCGCGACGGGGTCGCCTGGGATTTCGTGCGGCTTTTCCGCCTCGACGTGGCCGCCGCCGCCGTATCGATCGGGTTCCTCGCGCAGGCGCCCCTCGGTGACGGGGCCACGGCGGTGTTCGATGAGATCGCGTACGCGCGGACCTCGCTCGCAGATCTTCGCGATCTGAGCTGACGGACCCCCACCCCCGGTGGCGGTGGAAGACTGGGCGGATGCCGCACCGCCGAGGCCTCACCGTCCGCTCCGTCGCCCGCGGAGCTCTCGCCGCCCTCCTGGTCGGGGCGGGGGTGAGCCACGTGACCTGGGGCCGCCGGGGCTATCGGATCGTCGTCCCGGGCTGGGCCACGCGACTGCTGCGCACCGACAAAGACGCCATCGTCGTGGCATCCGGAGCCGTCGAGGTGATCCTCGGCGTCGCTCTCGTCGCTCTGCCCCGCGAGAGGTCGCGCATCGGCGCGGCGATCGCGGCGTTCTTCGTCGCGGTGTTCCCGGGCAACGTGCACCAGTGGCGCACCGGCCGCGCGGCGCCCGGCCTGCAGACCGACCGCGCGCGGTTCCTCCGCCTGTTCCTGCAGGTGCCGCTCGTGGCGTGGGCGTGGTGGGCGACGCGCGAGCGCTGACCCGCGAGCGCTGACGCCAACGCCCCCGCCCGCGCGTGTTCCGCCCGCCGCGCGATTACGCCGCTGCGCCGAGCTCCATGACGCCGCTTTCGAAGGCCGCGCGCGCGAGCACCTTGTAGCCATGCTCGGGGAAGAACACGGTCAGCCGGTCGGCCTCGATCCCCATGACCGTGCCGACACCGAACTCGCCGTGCTGCACGGTCGAGTCGATCCGGATGCCGTCGGCATCCGCCTCTGCGGGCTCGGCGTCGTTCGGGGTCACGGTGGTTCCGGTGCCGCAGCGATCGCACGACCCGCACTCATCCGGCGTCTCGACCCCGAAGTACTCGAGAAGCGCGCGGCGGCGACAGTGCGAGGTCTCGGCGTAGCCGCGCATGATCTCGATGCGCGAGGCGCGGATGCGCTCTTCCGCCTCATCGCGCTCGCGCACGGCCGCGACCGCGTCTCCCGCGGAAGCCTTCTTCGCCGCCGACACCCCGTCGGGGCCGGAGACGGCGAAGCCGCAGGTGACGAGCTGGTTCAGCACGCGTCCGATCGCGCGGACCGACCGGCCGGACTCCTCGGCGATGGCCTTCGCCCGCAACGGCGTCTTCGCGCGGCCCAAGGCGTCCCACACCCCGGCCACGTCGGCGCGCTTGCTGTGCCCACCGGCGAAGAAGGAGCGCAGCGAGAAGTCCTCGGAGCGGTAGTGCAGGATCGCGCGGGCGGGCTGCCCGTCGCGCGCCGCCCGACCGATCTCCTGGGCGTACGAGTCGAGCGACTCGGTGACGTCGGCGTGCACGACCAGACGCACGTCGGACTTGTCGACGCCCATTCCGAACGCCGAGGTGGCCACGACCACGTCGAGCTCCCCCGCGCTCCAGGCCGCGTGCACCTCGTCGCGTCGCTTCTGCGCCATCGCCCCGTGATAGGGCGCCGCGCGCACTCCGAGGGCGACGAGCTCGTCGGCGTAGGCGTCGGTTGCCTTGCGCGTCGCCACGTACAGCAGCGCCGGGCCGCCGGCATCCTGAACATCGGCGAGCACCGCGCGGCGCTTGTCGAGGTCGTGCTCGTGGCGGCGCACCGCCATGTGGATCTCGGGGCGGTCCATTCCGCGGACCTCGAGGTGCGGTTCGCGCATGCCGAGGCTCGCCACGATGTCGTCGCGGACGGGGGCGGATGCCGTGGCCGTCAGGGCCAGGATCGGGGGATGCCCCAGCGCCTCCACGGCGTCGCCGATGCGCGCGTAGTCGGGCCGGAAGTCGTGCCCCCACGCCGACACGCAGTGCGCCTCGTCGACGACGACCAGGCGTACGTCGGCCTTCGCGAGCCGGTCGAACACCTCGGTGTTCGCGAGCTGCTCGGGAGCGAGGAACGCGTAGACCGCATCGGGGCCCTCGATCGCGGCCCACGCGCGCTTCTTGCCCGCCGCGCTGGTCCGCGAGTTCAGGGCGACCGCCGCCGGAGCGTCGGGAGCGGCATCGATCGAGTCGATCTGATCGCGCTGCAGGGCCAGCAGCGGCGAGATCACGACGGTGACCCCGCCCAACTCGCAGCCGGCGATCTGGTACACCGCCGACTTGCCCGCGCCGGTGGGGAAGACCACGAGGGTGTCGCGCCCGCCGATGACCGCATCGATCGCCTCCGCTTGACCCGGGAGCAGGTCGTCCCACCCGAAGACCTCGCGGGCGGTGCGGGCGGACTGTTCGAGAGTGGCGGGAGCGTTCACAAGGCCTCATTCCTGGGGGAGGTCCCCAGCACACCTCAGACCTCCGACATTGCCGCGGGGGTTGCGAGCCGCACCGACGTGTGATCAGCTCCGCGCCCCGACAGAAGGTCGGCCCCTAGGCATTCGAGGGGCGCTGACGCAACCGCGTCATCGACGTCGGAGGGTGCTGACAGGATGCCGCCATGCTCTTCGTAGAGATCGAGACGGCCCTCGCGGCGGTGACGAACACGCGTTCGCGCCTCGCCAAGATCGAGGCTCTCGCCACGGTGCTCCGCGGCCTCGCGCCCGACGAGATCGAGCCCGCGATCGGGCTGCTCACGGCATCCCCCCGACAGGGGCGACTCGGCGTCGGCTGGCGCACCCTCTCGGCGCGCGGCGGGGAGCACGCCGAGACCCCGTCGCTGACGGTCGCCGATGTCGACGAGACGTTCTCGCGCCTCACCGGGATCGGCGGGTCGGGCTCCGCGGCGGCACGCACGAGCCTCCTCGACGAGCTCGCCCAGCGCGCGACGGCGGGGGAGTGGAACCTGCTCATCCGCATCATGACGGGCGAGCTGCGCACCGGCGCCCTCGAAGGCGTGCTGCTGGATGCCGTCGCCCGAGCCGCCGACCGCGACGGCACGGCCGTACGACGGGCCGCGATGCTCTCGGGCGATCTCGGAGCCACGGCCCGCGTCGCTCTGACCGGGAGCGACGACGACCTGGCCGCGGTGGGACTCATCGTGCTGCGCGGCGTGCAGCCGATGCTCGCCTCGACGGCGACCTCGGTCCGCGAGGCGCTCGAGGTCGCGGGGCGCGCCTCAGTCGAGTACAAGCTCGACGGTGCCCGCGTTCAGGTGCACCGCCACGGCGACGCTGTGCGCGTGTTCACCCGCACTCTCGCCGACGTCACGCACCGGGTGCCCGAGATCGTCGAGGCCGCGCTCTCGCTGCCCGTCGACGACGTGATCCTCGACGGCGAGACCCTCTCGCTCGACGAAGACGGCGGGCCGCGTCCCTTCCAAGACACCATGGCGCGCTTCGGCGCCGAGACCGCGCGGGCCATCGCGTTGCGTCCGTGGTTCTTCGACATCCTCCACGTCGACGGCCGCGACCTCGTCGACGAGCCCCTGTCCGCACGCCTCGATGAGCTCGAGCGGATCGCCGCCGAATGGCGCATCCCGGCGATCCTCACCGACGACGCCGAGCAGGCCGAGACGTTCGCCCGCGATGCGCTCTCCGCAGGCCACGAAGGCGTCATGGTGAAGGGGCTGGATGCCGCGTACACGGCCGGCCGCCGCGGCAAGAGCTGGCTGAAGGTCAAGCCCGTGCACATGTTCGACCTCGTCGTGCTGGGGGTCGAACGCGGCTCCGGCCGCCGCGCGGGCTGGTTCTCGAACCTCCACCTGGGGGCACGCGATCCCGACGGCGTCTTCGGCGATCCCGGCGGATTCGTCATGGTCGGCAAGACCTTCAAGGGGCTGACCGACGAGCTGCTGATCTGGCAGACCGCGCACTTCAGCGAGCGCGAGACGGGGGAGGTTCCCGGTGGCATCCGCGTCGTCCCCGACACCGTCGTCGAGATCGCGATCGACGGCGTACAGCGATCCGTGCGCTACCCCGGCGGCGTGGCGCTGCGCTTCGCCCGCGTGAAGACCTACCGTTCGGACAAGACCGCGGCCGAGGCCGACACGATCGACACGCTTCGCGCGCTGCTGCCCGGCGGCGGCGCTGCGACGGAGGGATGACGCGATGAGTCTGGCGCCTTGGCTCGACGGCGAGCTCGGCTACCGCAGTTTCGGAACGCCGGGCGCACCGCGCGCCGTGTTCGTCCTGCGCACCGGCGACGTGTCCACGACCGATCCCGATGCGAGCGTCACCTCGGGATTCGACGTGCGGGTGGTGGCGGTCGGGCTCGACGCCCCCGAGCTCGAAGACCCGCCGGTCTTCGGCGGCCAGACGCCCGCCGGGCTGACCGTCGAGGCGCTGCGCGAACTCGTCGCCCGTGAAGCACCGGGCGTCACCGTGGGCCTCGTCGGAGAGCGATCGGCCGGGGCCATCGCGATCTACCTCGCCGCGGCTCTGGGGGAGGTCGTCGACCGCCTCGCGATCGTCGGTGTGCCCAGTCCCAACGATCCGCTCAGCCGCGACCTCCGCACGCCGTTGCTCGACGACCTCGCCGCCGAGGTGCTGGTGGTCGTCGGGGGCGACGGCCCGGCCGACGTCGCCGACGCGAACTGGTACGTCGAACGCATGCGGTCAGCCGAGGCCGAAGTCGTTCCGGATGCCGAGATCACCTCGGTCAACAACCATGTCACTCTGACGACCGTGTGGGAGCGCGTGCTGGCGCACGTGGCCCCCGGCGCCGAGCGCCGCTGACCCACCGACCGCGAACGTCAGCGCAACAACGGCAGGTCAGCCGCGCGTCAGCGCCTTGACCTGCACGACGTTCGACTCCTCGTCGACCTCGACATGATCCGTCTGCGCCTTGAGGAAGTCCGAGAAGCTGCGGAACCCGAGTGCCTTCTCGCTGAACGAGGGGTCGAGCCGCTTCATGAGGTCTTTCACCGCGGAGGCGTGCAGCCACTCGCCGTCGGCGCGCTCGGCCTCGAGCTGCATCGCGCGATCGAGAAGGTCGACGGCGGGGTCTTTCGAGCGCTTGCGGGCGCGCGGGCGCGAGGGGGTGCTGTCTTTCTTCGTCTCGGAGAGCTTCGGAATGCCCGGCAGCGAGTCGTACGCGTCGAAGCGGTCGCAGGCCGCGGCCAGCGACTTCGCGGTCGACCCCGCCACTCCCACGCCCACGACGTAACGGCCGAGGCGCTTGCACCGCTGGGCGAGCGGGACGTAGTCGCTGTCGCCCGCGACGATCACGACGTGCGTGAGATCGGGCAGGCGGAACATGTCTTCGACGGCATCCACGGCGAGGCGGATGTCGGCGCCGTTCTTGGCATATGCCGCCGCGGGGAAGAGCTGCACGAGATCGACCGCGCGGGCGACCAGCTGCGAGCGGTACTCCGCGTTGACCGGCGACGACCAGTCGGCGTAGGCGCGCGTGAGAACCAGGGTGCCGAACGAGGCCGCGTAGTCGATGACGGCTCCCACATCGATGGTCGCCTTGGTGAGGCGCTCCGCGATCTCGGGGTCGAGGGGGTTCTCGGCGATCTTCTGCCGATCGCGCGAGTAGGCGTTTCGCCCGTGGACGCGGTCGTACCACGACATCACGATGTTGTCGAAGTCGAGGTAGACGGCGACGCGGGCGGTCTGCGTATCGGGCATGGGTCCAGTCTGGTCGGTCGCGAACGGTTGCGGAACGCCTCGCGGGCTCAGCGCTCGGTGGGGTAGACGACGCCGATCTGCCGGCGCACCTCGTCGAGGACGCCCATGATCGCGACGGTCTCGTCGATGGGCAGGATGTCGTTGGATCCGACCCCGGCGGCGACGAGGCGCTCGGCGGCCAGCGCCTGGTACTGCATACCGCGGCCCTCGACCTCGCTCGTGTACTCCTCGGCGACCTCGTTCGAAGGCAGCGTCACGCGGAACGAGGTGGGGGTGTACCAGACGCGGTCGATCTCGATGCGGGCTTCGGTGCCGACGATCTGCGCGGTGTTCGCGCCGGCGCCGCGCGACGACGACACGGTGGTCGAGACGGTTCCGCCGGGGTGCACCATCGCGGTGGCGACCTCGGCGTCGCTGCCCGCGTCGGACAGGCGGGCGACGGCGGTGATGCGCTCGGGCAGGCCCAACACGTCGACGGCGAACGAGAGGGGGTAGATGCCCAGGTCGAGAAGCGCTCCGCCGCCGAGGGCGAGGTCGTTGAGGCGGTGGGCGGGGTCGGTCGAGATCTTCTGCGTGTGATCGGCCGACACCACGCGCAGCTCACCGAGGGTGCCGGCGGCGATGATCTCGCGGATGCGCACCATGTGCGGCAGGTACCGCGTCCACATGGCCTCCATCGCGAGCAGCCCCTTCGCTGCGGCCGCGTCGCGGATGGCCGCGGCCTCGGCCTGATTGAGGGTGAAGGGCTTCTCGACGAGCACGTGCTTCCCGTGCTCGAGGGCCAGCAGGGCGTTGTCGACGTGACCGGGGTGCGGGGTCGCGATGTAGACGATGTCGACGTCGGGGTCGGCGACGAGCTCTTCGTACGAGCCGTGCGCGTGCGGGATGTCGTACTTCTCGGCGAAGGCGCGCGCGTTGTCGAGGCTGCGCGAGCCGACGGCGGCGACGTCGAGGCCCGCGGTACGCAGGTCGGAGGTGAAGGCGTGCGCGATGCCGCCCGTTGCGAGGATGCCCCAGTGCAGTCCGGTCATGGGTTCCACCGTATCGGCGCCCACCGACATCGCGGTCGATCGAGCCGGGATGCGCATACGAGTCGCCTCTAGGCTCGGGTCATGACGCCCGTCGAGCGCTTCCGCGAGTTGCTGTCGATCCCCACCGTCTCGCGCGTCGATCCCGCCGAGGTCGACGACGACGCCTTCGAACGCTTCCACGCAGCACTCGCTCGCCTGTACCCGCTGGTCCACGAACGCCTCGAGCGCGAAGTCGTGGCCGGCCGCTCGTTGCTGTACCGCTGGCGCGGCGACAGCCCCGAGGCTCCACTCCTGCTGCTCGCGCACCAGGACGTCGTACCGATCGACGGCCAGCCCTGGCGGCATCCGCCCTTCGCCGCCGAGGTGGTGGGGGAAGGTCCGGATGCCGAGATCCACGCCCGCGGTGCGATCGACGACAAGGGGGCCCTGGTGGCGATCCTCGAGGCGGTCGAGCAGGCGCTCGCCGACGGGGTGACCCCGCGCACCGACGTGTGGCTCGCGTTCGGCCATGACGAGGAGACCCACGGCACCGGGGCTCGGGCCATGGCCGCGGAGCTGGCCGAACGCGGGGTCGCCCCCGCTCTCGTGCTCGACGAGGGGGGCGCCGTCGTCGAGGGTGCCGTGCCCGGGGTCGCCGCTCCGACCGCGATGATCGGCGTTGCCGAGCGCGGGGTCGCGACCTTCGACCTCGTCACCCGCGAAGCCGGAGGACATGCCTCGACCCCGCCGCGCCTGCCCGCCACCGCTCGGCTCGCCCGCGCGATCGACCGCCTCCGTCGACGGCCGTTCCCGCGGCGCCTGACCGCTCCGGTGCGGGCGATGCTCGGCACCGCGGCGGCCCACACCGACGAGCCGCTGGCGACGCTCTTCCGCCGCACCGCGGTGTCGGCCCCGCTGGTGACGGCCGCCCTCGCGCACCTCGGACCCGAGACGAACGCCCTCGTGCGCACGACGGCCGTGGTGACGCGGCTCGAGGGCTCGGCGGGCGAGAACGTGCTGGCCACCACCGCCCGCGCGAGCGTGAACGTGCGCCTGCTGACGGGGGAGACGCTCGCCGACGTCTCGGTGCACCTGCGCCGTGCGGTGGCCGATCCGCTCGTCGACATCGAACTGCGCCAGGGCAACGATCCCTCTCCGGTGTCGCCGTGGCGGGGCGAGGCGTGGCGCCGCCTCTCGCGCACGGTCTCGGCGACCCTCGGCGACGACGTGGTGCCGTTGCCGTATCTGCAGTTGGGGGCCAGCGACAGCCGGTTCTACACGGGTCTCACCGACGCGGTGTACCGCTTCGCGCCCTTCCACCTCACGCGCGCCGAACGCGACGCTCTGCACGCGCCCGACGAACGCATCCGCGTCGAGGTGTGGCTCCGCGGCATCCGGTTCTATCGAGCCCTCCTCGAGTCGTGACGGGGGCGCCCGCGGCGGAGGTGCGCCTCCGCCGCGGCGCGGTGCGCTGAGCAGCAGGGCGAACGGGCGAAGAGCGACGAACGGGCCCGCCCCACTCGCGATCGAGCGAACAGAGCGCGGTCCGCTATTGTCGTGTGACCGGTCACGCAACAGCGCGCGACCCGCAACGAGGCGGACATGAGCGACACCGAGACCCCGGATGCCACGGGCAAGGCCCCCAGCATCCGCGACGTCGCGCGGCTCGCGGGTGTGTCGTACCAGACTGTCTCGCGGGTGATCAACAACAGCCCGCAGCTGCGGCCCGAGACGGCCGCGAAGGTGCGCTCGGCGATCGCCGAACTGAAGTTCGTGCCCAACCAGGCCGCCCGGGCATTGGCGACGAACCGGTCGCGCCTGATCGGCGTGCTCGGCCCGCGCATGACCACGCACGGCACCTCGGCGATGGTGCAGGCGATCGAGTCGGTCGCTCGGGCAGCGGGCTACCGACTCACCCTCACCAACCTGGCCACGAGCGCCGCCGACGACGTGCGCGCCTCGATCGACCACCTCATGCAGCAGTCGGTCGAGGGGCTGATCGCCGTCGCCCCGCAGACGCGCGTGGTGCCGATCCTCGATGAGCTGAAGCTCCCCGTCCCGGTGCAGATCGTGGCCTCGACGGGGACCTCGAGTTCGCACAACGACCAGACCGCGGGCGCCCGCGCCGCCGTGCGCCATCTCATCGAGCTCGGGCACTCGCGCATCCTGCACATCGCCGGCCCCCGGGACTGGGTCGAGGCCGATCACCGGATGCGCGGGTATCTCGCCGAGATGGACGCGAACGACCTGACGCCGCGGCCGCCGGTGCTGGGCGACTGGACCGCGCAGTTCGGCTTCGAGGCGGGACTCGAGCTGTTGCGCACCGAAGACGCCACGGCGGTATTCGCAGGCAACGACCATATGGCGCTCGGGTTGATGCATGCCGTGCGGGCCATAGGTCGCTCGGTGCCCGAGGACATCTCGGTCGTCGGGTTCGACGACGTGCCCGAATCCGCCCACCTGTGGCCGCCGTTGACGACGGTGCGCCAGGACTTCGCGGGCATCGGCGCCCGCGCGATCACCGATCTTCTGACCAGGTTGGGGGAGTCGTCGGATGCCGTCGGGCCCTCGGAACCCGATCATCTGCGTCTCATCGTTCGTTCGTCGACCGCTCCGCCTTCGCGCTGAGTTCGTCACGTTTCGGCAACGGACGCCTCCGCGACGCGCCGGGACTTGACATCCCTGGCTCACCGCGATGTAGCATCACACACACAATGTGAACGGTCACATGACCGGGTCACACGGCCGACGGGACTCGCTGCGGAGCGGATCCGTCGAGACGAAGACGTTTCGAACGACACGGGTGAGCCGTGTCGCCGACCGGCCTCGTTTCGCCCCGCCGCCCGTGCGCCCCGACGTGCGCCGACAGCACTGCGCGGTGGACTCCAGGGGGAGACGCCGCGACAACCACCCAATGGAGGGAACCAGAGTGAAGAAGCACAGCATGCTCAAGGCGATCGCGGGCGCGGGCGTCCTCGCGCTCGGCATCGGTCTCGCCGGTTGCGCCGGTGACCGTACCGGCGCCAGCAGCGGAGACTCGCAGGAGGCCGGCGGCACCATCGGTGTGGCCATGCCGACCCAGCAGTCGGAGCGATGGATCGCCGACGGCAACAACGTCAAGTCGCAGCTCGAGGAGCTCGGCTACCAGGTCGACCTGCAGTACGCGAACGACGACATCCCCACCCAGGTCTCGCAGATCGAGAACATGATCACCACGGGCGCCAAGGCCCTGATCGTCGCCTCGATCGACGGCACGACGCTCACCGACGTCCTGCAGCAGGCCAAGGACGCGAACATCCCCGTCATCGCGTACGACCGCCTCATCAACGGCACCGAGAACGTCGACTACTACACGACGTTCGACAACTACAAGGTCGGCGTCCAGCAGGCCACCTCGCTCCTGACCGGCCTGGGCGTCCTCGACGCTTCGGGCAAGGAGACCGGCGCCGCCGGCCCCTTCAACGTCGAGCTGTTCGCCGGTAGCCCCGACGACAACAACGCCACGTTCTTCTGGAACGGCGCGATGGACACCCTGAAGCCCTACATGGACTCCGGCGTGCTCGTGGTCCCCTCGGGTCAGACCGAGTTCGGCCAGGCGGCCATCCTCCGCTGGCTGCCCGAGACGGCGCAGAAGCGCATGGAGAACATCCTCACCGTCATCGGCGGCACCAAGCTCAACGGTGTGCTCTCGCCCTACGACGGTCTGTCGATCGGCATCATCTCGGCCCTCACCTCGGGCGGCTACTCGGCCAGCGACCTCCCCGTCATCACGGGTCAGGACGCCGAGGCCGGCTCGATCAAGTCGATCATCGCCGGTGAGCAGTACTCGACGATCTTCAAGGACACGCGCGAGCTCGCGAAGCAGGCCGTGACCATGGTCGACGACATCCGCAAGGGTGAGACCCCCGAGACGAACGACACCAAGACGTACGACAACGGCGTCAAGGTCGTTCCCTCGTACCTCCTGCAGTCGACGATCGTCACGAAGGACAACTACAAGGAAGTCCTCGTCGACAGCGGTTACTACACCGAGGACGACCTCAAGTAATCCCTCGGAGGGGCTCCGGCTCCTCCACCCCGCCTCCGCCGCGGCCCGACAGGGTCGCGGCGGAGGCTCCCGCGGGTCTGCGGCATCCGCCCCCGCCCCCCACCATCCCGACCGGCCACGAGCCGGTTCTGCAAGGAGGACCTCGTGAGCACCATCCTCGAGATGCGCTCGATCACCAAGGAGTTCCCCGGCGTCATCGCGTTGGCCGACGTGTCGCTGACCGTCGAGCGCGGTACCGTCCACGCCATCTGCGGCGAGAACGGCGCGGGCAAGTCGACCCTCATGAAGGTGCTCAGCGGTGTGTATCCCGCGGGCGACTACCGAGGCGAGATCGTCTTCGACGGGCAGACCGTCGAGTTCAAAGACATCCGCGACAGCGAAGCGGCCGGCATCGTCATCATCCACCAGGAGCTCGCGCTGAGCCCCTACCTCTCGATCGCCGAGAACATCTTCCTCGGCAACGAGATCACGAACCGCGGCCTCATCGACTGGGACGCCACCAACCGCGAGGCGGCGAAGCTGCTGGCGCGCGTCGGTCTGGGCGACAGCCCCGACGTGCCCGTCAACGAGATCGGCGTCGGCAAGCAGCAGCTCGTCGAGATCGCCAAGGCCCTGTCGAAGGACGTCAAGCTCCTCATCCTCGACGAGCCCACCGCGGCGCTGAACGACGACGACTCCGAGCACCTGCTCGATCTGATCCGCCACCTGCGCGGCCAGAACATCACGTGCATCATCATCAGCCACAAGCTCAACGAGATCCGCGCGATCGCCGACGAGGTGACCATCATCCGCGACGGTCGTACGATCGAGACGCTCGATGTGGCCACCGGCGGTACCAGCGAAGACCGCATCATCCGCGGGATGGTCGGTCGCGAGCTCGAGAACCGCTACCCCGACCGCGACGTCGAGATCGGCGATGAGGTCCTTCGCATCGAGGACTGGAACGTCAGCCACCCCACCGACGGCAACCGCACGGTGATCCACCAGGCGAACCTCACGGTCCGCGCGGGCGAGGTCGTCGGCATCGCGGGTCTGATGGGCGCCGGTCGCACCGAGCTCGCGATGAGCGTGTTCGGCAAGAGCTTCGGCTCGAAGATCTCGGGCAACGTCTACATCCGCGGTCAGAAGGCCGACACCTCGACGGTCCCCGCGGCCATCCGCAGCGGTCTCGCCTACGTGACCGAGGACCGCAAGGGTGCAGGTCTCAACCTGATCGACACGATCAAGCGCAACATCTCGCTCGCGGGCATGCGCAAGCTCGTCAAGGGCGGGTTCGTCGACGGAGATGAGGAGTACCTGGTCGCCAACCGCTACCGCAAGTCGATGAACATCAAGGCGCCCAGCGTCGACGTGGTCGTGGGCAAGCTCTCGGGCGGCAACCAGCAGAAGGTCGTGCTGTCGCAGTGGCTCTTCTCCGACCCCGAGGTGCTCATCCTCGACGAGCCGACCCGCGGCATCGACGTGGGCGCCAAGTACGAGATCTACACGATCATCAACTCCCTCGCGGCGCAGGGGAAGGGGGTGCTCGTCATCTCTTCGGAGCTGCCCGAGCTCCTCGGCATCTGCGACCGCATCTACACCCTCAGCGAAGGCCACATCACCGGCCAGCTGCCCATCGAAGAGGCCACTCCGGAGGCCCTCATGGTGCTCATGACGAAGGAGAAGGAAGCCGACCATGTCAGCGCTTGACAACACCGCGACCCAGGCGGGCCCGGGCGGCACGCCCCGCGGTCCCGTGGGAGGCGGAGCCGGGGGAGCCGGCAGCCTCGTGACGTTCTTCACCTCGCGTCTGCGCGAGATCGGCATCTTCATCGCCCTCATCGTCATCGTGCTGCTGTTCCAGGCACTGACCGGCGGGCGCCTGCTCACCGCGGGCAACGTGTCGAACATCATCGTCCAGAACAGCTACATCCTGATCCTCGCGATCGGCATGGTGATGATCATCATCGCCGGCCACATCGACCTGTCGGTCGGTTCGGTCGCCGCCTTCGTCGGTGCGGTCTCGGGTGTGCTCATCGTGCAGTGGGGCCTGCCCTGGTGGCTCGGCATCCTGCTGTCGCTGGTGCTGGGTGCCGTGGTCGGCATGTGGCAGGGCTTCTGGGTGGCCTATATCGGCATCCCCGCGTTCATCGTGACCCTGGCGGGCATGCTGCTGTTCCGCGGTCTCACACAGATGACCCTGGGCAACACGCAGATCACGCCGTTCCCGACCGAGTACCGCGCCCTCGGTGGCGGGTACCTCTTCCCCGACCTGTTCCCGGCGTCGTCCTCGCCCGCCGAGTGGATCACGGTCGCCCTGGGCGCCCTGACCCTGGTGCTGTTCGTCTACTCGCAGGTGCGTCAGCGTGCGAAGCGCGCCGCCCTCGAGCTGCAGAACGACCCGATGACTGCGTTCCTGGTCAAGGTCATCGGTGGCGGCGCCCTGATCGCCTACCTCACCTACCTGCTGGGTGTGGCTCCCGGATCGCGCGGCACGCCCATCGTGCTCGTCGTGCTGGCGCTGCTGATCATCGGATACTCGACGGTCATGAGCCGCAGCGTGTTTGGCCGTCACATCTACGCGATCGGTGGCAACCGCACCGCCGCGAAGCTGTCGGGCATCAACACGCGCCGCGTCGACTTCATGCTGTTCGTGAACATGGGCGTGCTCGCGGCCCTCGCCGGCATCGTGTTCACGGGTCGCCTGAACTCGGCCGGTCCCGGCGCCGGTAACCTCTTCGAGCTCGACGCGATCGCCGCCTCGTTCATCGGCGGAGCGGCCGTGCAGGGTGGTGTCGGCCGCGTGGTCGGCGCGATCGCCGGTGGTCTGGTCATGGGTGTCCTCAACAACGGCATGTCGCTCATGGGCATCTCGACCGACGTGCAGCAGTTCATCAAGGGCCTCGTGCTCCTTCTGGCCGTGGCCTTCGACGTGTGGAACAAGAACCGCACGCGCGGTTGATCCACGCTTCTTCATCGAACGCCCCGTCGCCTCGTGCGGCGGGGCGTTCGTGCGTGTGCGGCGCGTCGGTGGGAGAGGATGGACGGATGCCACGTCGTCCGATCCTCCGCGCCGCGGCCGCGCTCGCGCTGGTCGCCGTCGCGCTGACGGGATGCACGTCGTCGCGCGCGCAGACCCAGGGGTCGAACGACGGCGCCGGGGTGATCGGCGTCTCGCTGCCCACCGAGGCCGATGCGCAGTGGAGCCGGGGCGGCGACGCGCTGAAGACCGAGCTGGTCGCGCGCGGATACGCCGTCGATCTGCAGTTCGCCGCGGGCGATGCGCGCACGCAGGGCTCCCAGGTGCAGAACATGCTGACGAAGGGGGCGGATGCCGTGGTGGTGGCTCCCGTCGCGGCCGGCGACCTGGCGGCTCCGCTCGAGGTGGCGAACGGCGACGGCGTCCCCGTCGTAGAGTTCGGGCGTTCGCTCGCGGGCGTCGATGCGGCGGCCGCGTTCGCGCCGGATCCGACCGCGCTCGGCCGCGCTCAGGCTGAGGCGCTCCTCGCCGACCTGCCGTCATCAGGGTCCGAGCAAGTGGCTCCGGATGCCGCGACGGAGCCGTCGCCGTCGCCGTCCGAGGCGCCGTCGCCCGCGGCATCCGCCCCCGCCACCCCGACCGTCGCGCGCGTCGCGCTGATCACCGGGTCGTCGGCCGATCCGTGGGACGAGCAGCGGTTCGCGGCGGCGCTCGACGCGCTGCAGCCGGCGATCGCCGCGGGTACGGTGCAGCTGGTGTCGGGTGCAAGCCTCAAGGCCGCGGCCGTCGACGAGGACACCGCCGCGGCGCAGGCCGCCGCCGCCGAGAAGCGTCTCCGTGCCCTGCGCGCGGATGCCGATGCGCCCACCGCCGTGCTCACCCTCGGCGATGCGGTCACCCGCGGTGTCGTGACGGCCCTGACCACCGATCCGCCCGCCGAGGAGTCGCCGAGTCCGAGCCCCCGCCCGACCGCGAGCTCGACCCCCGAGGCGCCGGCGCCGCTGGTGGTGGGCACCGGGGCCGACGCCGCGACCGTCCGGGCTCTGCGCGACGACGTGCTCGACGCGACGATCTTCGCCGACCCCCGTGCCCTCGTCGACGCCACCGCCGACGCGGTGCAGGCGCTGCTCGACGGCGAGACGCCCGCCGCGGCGGGCGAGGGCGTCGCGCCGAGTGTCGTGCGCCCCGACGACGTCGAAGAACTCATCTCCTCGGGCTGGATCTCGACCGACGAGCTCTGAGGGCGCATCATTCGGGTTTTCCCGAATGCGGCTCGGGGGCTGCCCGGGCGGTGCGAGCGCGGGGCTGCGCCCTAGCGTGGAACCCATGACCACGGCATCCGTCCTTCCGCCTCCGCCCTCGACCCCGCCGGTCGCGCCCGCACCGCCGTCCGCGGCCGACGTGCGCCCCGTGCGCATCGGCTCGCCCGCCCGCGTCGCCGGCGCCGCCGCCCAACTGGCCGCTCTCGGCATCGTCGGCCCGGGCGTCTTCGCGGGGCTCATCGGACTGCTCAGCTCGGGATTCGGCCTGCTCGCGGCGCTGCTCATCGGCGTCGTCGTGCTCGTCGCGTTCGTCTACGCGCTGTTCGCCCTGGCGTGGTTCGAGCGGGCGCGCCTCGAGGGCCTGTACGCCTTCGGCCTCGCTCCGTTGCGGCCGCGCCGCAGCCCCAAGCCCGGCTTCGGCGGCGTGCTGCACACCATCTGGCTGCAGGCGATCGACCCCCTGCAGTGGCGCGCGGTCGCCTCGTTCGCGATCTCGACCGTGCTGGGGCTCGCGACCATCACGATGCTCGGAGGCCTCGCCTGGGGCCTGGCGCTCTCGGTCAGCCCGCTGTTCGGCTGGCCCAACCGGCGCTTCCTCGGCATCGTGCCGCTCGAGGGGGCCGCGGCTCCGGTCGTCGGCATCCTCGCGGTGATCGTCGGTGCCGCCGCGGTGATCGGCCTGGCCCTGCTGCAGGGCGTCATCGCGCGGGCGATCTTCGTGCCCTCACGCGAGGCGCAGCTCGTCGAACAGGCCCGCACCTCCGACTCGCGTCGGGCCGGCGCCGTCCGCGCCGCCGAGGTGGAGCGCACCCGCATCGAACGCGACCTGCACGACGGCGTCCAGCCGCGGCTCGTCTCGATCGGCATGACGCTGGGCCTGGCCCAGACCAAGATCGACGACGACCCCGAGGCCGCGAAAGCCCTGGTCGCCGAGGCCCACGCGTCGACGAAGTCGGCCATCACCGAACTGCGGCAGCTGGCCCGCGGCATCCACGCCTCGGTACTCGAGGATCGGGGGCTGGATGCCGCATTGTCAGCCCTCGCCTCGCGCTCGCACATCCCCGTGACCCTCGACGTGCGCCTCCCGCGCCGCTGCGGTCGCGCCGCCGAGGCGGCGGTGTACTTCGCGATCGCCGAGACTCTCACCAACGCCGCCAAGCACTCGCGGGCCACGGCCTGCCGCGTGCACGTGCGGGTGCGCGACGACGGCTCGCTCTGGGCCCGCGTCGAAGACGACGGATTGGGCGGTGCGCGCATCGTCCCCGGCGGTGGCCTCGACGGGATCGTCAACCGCGTCACCGCCGCCGGCGGCACGGCGCGCATCGACAGCCCGCAGGGCGGCCCGACGACGGTGGAGGTGAACGTCCCGTGCGCGTCCTGATCTGCGAAGATTCCGTGCTGCTGCGCGAGGGGCTCGTGCGCCTCCTCGCCGATGACGGCCACGAGGTCGTCGCGGCGCTCCCGGATGCCGAGGGTCTCGAGCGGGCCGTGTCGGACACGTCACCGGAGCTGTGCATCCTCGACGTGCGGCTGCCGCCGACCTGGACCGACGAGGGCATCCGCGCGGCGATCGCGCTGCGGTCCCGGCATCCGGGTCTCGCCGTGCTGGTGCTGTCGCAGTACGTCGAAGAGCGCTACGCGAGCGACCTCATCGCCGACGGCCAGGGCGCCCTCGGGTACCTGCTGAAAGACCGCGTCGCCGACGTCAAGGACTTCCTCGCCGCGGTCGCCTCGATCGCGGGCGGAGCCACGGTGCTCGACCCCGAGGTGGTGGCGCAGCTGCTCACCCGGCGCCGCCGCGACGAGCGCCTGCAGAGCCTCACCGAACGCGAGCGCAGCGTGCTCGCCCTCATCGCCGAAGGCCGCTCGAACCAGGCGATCGCCGCCGCGCTGTTCGTGTCGGAGGCCAGCGTCGAGAAGTACATCACCGCCATCTTCACCAAGCTCGGCCTCGAGCAGGACGAAACAGGCAACCGCCGCGTGATCGCCGCGCTCGTCCACCTCGGCCACGACACCACCGGAGCTGCGTTATGACCCTCGAAACCCCCCTCGCCCCGACCCCCGATCCCTCGCCCCAGCCGCCTCGCCGGGGAGCCGCCTTCGCCGTGTCGGTCGTCACCATCGCCGTCGGCGCGTGCATCGCGCTGGGTACTCTCGCCGGCACCGGCGCGTCGGCCGTGGTCTCGCTGCGCGACACGGGCGAGAACAGCTCCGTGCTCGACAGCGGCGTGGAGGGCCTGACCGACGTCGACATCGACGTGGCGGCGGGCGCCCTCACCATCGCGTACGGCGACGTCAGCGAGGCCCGCCTCGACGCCGACCGCGAGGGGCCGCGCGGATGGAGGTTCGACCGCCGCAGAGACACGCTGCGCGTGTCGTCGCCGGAGGGACCCTTCGCGGGGGTCGGCACCGGCTCGCGCGCGACGCTCACCCTTCCGCGCGAGCTCGAGGGCAGCGGCATCCGCGCCTCCATCGACGTCACGGGCGGGTCGCTCGACCTCGACGGCGACTTCGGCGCGCTGTCGGTGCAGCTCGCCGGCGGGGCGGCGACGCTGCGCGGATCGGCGGCCGAGCTCGACGTGTCGGTCTCGGGCGGGGCTGCAACGGCTCGGGTCGACGACGTGTCGACCGCGTCGTTCGAGGTGGCCGGGGGCGACCTCACCGCCGAGCTCGGGGGCCTCACCCCCGACCGCACGAAGGTCGACGTGACGGCCGGGTCGGCCGACATCACCCTGCCCGACGACGACTATCGCGTGAACGTGGACGACGGCCTCGGCCGCGTCGACAACGCGCTGCGCACCGACGCCTCCGCCACGGCGCGCGTCGACGTGCAGGCGACGATGGGCCAGGTGCGCCTGCACTCCTGAGGGCCACCCGCGTGAAGGGTCATCTTCGGTCGCTTCGAGCCGTGCTCGGCGACGGAAGGTGACCCCTCACGCGCTCTTGAGCGCCTTCGCGATGCGCTGCGGCGACACCGGCTCGGCCGTGCCGAGGCGCTGGGCGAACAGGCTCACGCGCAGTTCTTCGAGCAGCCAGCGCGTCTGCACGAGGTTTGCGGGGGCGTCGGCAGGCAGGGGAACCGTCCCGCCGGCTTCGCTGAAGCCCGCGGCGGAGCGCTCGTACTCGGTCATGCGCTGGCGGTCGCGACCGGGGTTGTCGGACAGCGTCTTGACGCGGTCGAGGGCTCCGGCCAGATACCGCGGAAGGTGCTGCAGCCGCGCGAGGCCCGTTCGCGAGAGGAAGCCCGGGAAGATCAGGCCCTTCAGCTGCCCGCGCACGTCGTTCAGCGCGCCGAGCAGGGTGATCGACGAGGCGTCCTTCATCGCGCGGTCGACCTCGCGCTGCGCGAGCAGGATCTTCGCCGCGAGCGACACCGTCTGAAAGGTGCGGTCGACGGATGCCGCGGAGAAGGCGTCGCGCACGCGCTCGAAATCGGCCTTCGTGCGCACGACTCCCCTCGGCGCCTCGCGCAGCAGCACGTCGTCGGCGAGGGCGACGCGGGCGTCCTCGATGAGCGCCTTGGCGTTCTGGTACGGCGAGGCCGCGAGGGCGAGCTTCTCGTTCGCGGTGAGGTGGTCGAGCACGTAGGTCGCGGGGGAGGGGACGGCCAGCAGCAAAAGACGACGGATGCCGGCACGCGTGTGCCGCGCGGCGTCTTCGGGCGTCGCCTCCACGCGCAGGGCGACGCTGTCTCCCTCATCGACCAGGGCGGGGTAGCCGCGCACGACGCCGCCGGCGACCGGGGTGTCGACGACCTCGGTGAGCTCATCGAGATCCCAGGTGGTCAGCTTCGACCGGGAGGCGAAGGCGGGGGAGGCCTCGGCGACCTTCGCGGCTCTCTGCGCCGGGCGAGTGATCGTCGACTCGACGCTGGAGCGGGCCTTGTCGGCGAGACGGCGCTGCAGCGTCGCCAGGTCGCGGTCGCTGCCGATCGCGCGGCCACGTGCGTCGACGGCGCGGAACGACGGCGTGAGGTGGCCGGGAACCCGCTCGAGCTCGAAGTCGGCGGCGCTCACCCGCTGGTTCGCGACGCGTTGCACGAGGGCGGCGAGGGCGTCGACGAGCGTCGTCTTGGGCAGACCGTTCGCGTGCTCGGGGCCCTTCTCGGCGAGCTCGGCCGAGAACTTCTCCGCCCAGTCGGCGGCGGGCACGACGTTGCGGCGGATGGTCTTCGGCAGTGCGCGCAGCAGCGCGGTGACGAGCTCGTCGCGCATGCCCGGAACCTGCCAGTCGAAGCCGTCGGGGCGCAGCTGCGCGAGCAGCGGCAGCGGCACGACCACCGTCACGCCGTCGTCGGGAGCTCCTGGTTCGAAGCGGTACGCGAGGTTGAGGGTCTGATCGCCCTGCCGCCAGCGCGCGGGGAAGGCCCGGTCGTCTCCCTGGGCGCGGTCGCCGGTGAGGTCGGACTCACGTAGGTCGAGCAGGTGCGGGGTGCGGTTCGAGGCGTCCTTCCACCACGTCTCGAACGAGCGCACGTCGGTGACGTCGGCCGGGATCCGCGAATTGTAGAACGCGAACACGGCCTCGTCGCCGATGAGGATGTCACGGCGACGCTCGCGCTCCTCGATCTTCTCGAGCAGGCGACGCTGCTCCTGGTTGCGGCGGAGGAACGCGGTGAGGCGCTTGTCGAGCACCGAGGGGTCCCACTCGCCCTCCACCAGCGCGTGGCGCACGAACATCTCGCGCGCGAGCGGCCGGTCGAAGCGCGCGAGCTGCACCCGGCGGCGCCCGACGAGCTCGACCCCGAAGAGGGTGACCTTCTCGTAGGCGGCGGCGGAGCCGGCATCCTTCGACCAGTGCGGCTCGCTGAGGGAGCGCTTGACCAGGTCGGGGGCGAGCTCTTCCGCCCACGCCGGGTCGACGGCGGCGACCGTGCGGGCGAACAGGCGCGAGGTCTCGACGAGTTCGGCGGCCATGACGGCCGAGGGGCGCTTCTTCTTCAGACCCGAGCCGGGGAAGATGGCGAACCGCGCCCCGCGCGCGCCGATGTACTCGCCCTTGGTGGGGCGGGCGTCACCCGGCGCCTTGCGGTCTTTGGCCTGCGCCATCGTGCGGGGGTCCAGGATGCCGAGGTGCGAGAGCAACCCGGAGAGGATCGCGCGGTGGATCGCATCGCCGGCGGCGTGCCCCTCGAGGGCGGTGCTGTGGTCGCCGCGCCCCGATCCATGTCCCGATTTTGTCGCCGCATGTCCCGAATTGTGCGGCCTGGAGGGGTCGGAGCCAGCCGAAGGGGGGACATGGTTCCGCGCGCGACGGCCTCCGTCGCCGGAGCCCCGCGCGCCACCTTCGCCGGAGCGCTCGCCGCCGAGCGACCGCAGCTGCCGGTGCACGTCCATCCACTCGCGCACGCGCACGTAGTTGAGGTGCTCGCTGCGGCACAGGCGCCGGAACGCGCTCGAGCCGAGCTCGGCCTGCTTCTCCTGCAGGTAATCCCAGAGGTTCAGCAGCGAAAGGAAGTCGCTGGTGGGGTCGGTGAAGCGCGCGTGGAAGCGGTCGGCCTCCTCCCGTCGCTCCTCGGGCCGTTCGCGCACGTCTTGGATCGACATGCCCGACACGATCGCGAGCACCTCGCTCGACACGTCGTTGCGACGCGCCTCGATGAGCATGCGGGCGAAGCGCGGGTCGATCGGCAGCCGCGCGATCTCGCGGCCGATCTCGGTGAGGCGGGGACCGTCCTCGCGCGGTGCGCGTCCGCCGCGCTGCCGAGACGGGTCGCCGTCGTCGCGCACGTCGCGCTCGCGCGAGGTGTCGGCCCCGCGCGAACCGGGGGCGGGCAGCTTCACCGCGCCGAGCTCGACGAGCAGGTCGAACGCCGCCTTCACGCCTCGCGAGTCGGGCGGGGTGAGGAACGGGAAGGCCTGGATGTCGCCGAAGCCGAGCGACAGCATCTGGAGGATGACGGATGCCAGCGACGTCCGCAGGATCTCGGGCTCGGTGTACTCCGGGCGACGCGTGAAGTCGTCTTCGGAGTAGAGCCGGATCGCGATGCCGGGCGAGGTGCGCCCCGCACGCCCGGAGCGCTGCTGGGCCGAGGCCTGCGACACGGCCTCGATGGGTAGGCGTTGGATCTTCGACCGGTTGCTGTAGCGGGAGATGCGGGCGGTTCCGGTGTCGACGACGTACCGGATGCCGGGGACGGTGAGACTCGTCTCGGCGACGTTCGTGGCGAGGATGACGCGACGGCGCACGCCCGCGACGCTCGAGCGCTCGAACACGCGGTGCTGTTCGGCCGCGGACAGGCGTCCGTAGAGGGGCAGCACCTCGGTGGGCGAGGTGTCCTTCTGGTACGCCCCGCGGATGGCATCCGCCGCATCGCGGATCTCGGCCTCGCCGGGGAAGAAGACGAGCACGTCGCCCGGGGCCTCGCGATCGAGCTCGCGCAGGGCCGCGACGACGGCTCCGACTTCGTCGGCGTCGTCGTCGGAGCGCCCCGGCTTGGCCGCCGGCCGTGCAGAACTCCGGACTTTCTGCGGGCCGGTCGCCGCTAGGCCGCGCGATGACGGGGCGTCGGGGTCATCGGCATCCGGAATCTCCGGAGTCGTGCTCGTGTCGTCCGCTCCGTCGACCGGCCGGTACCGGATCTCGACCGGGTACGTGCGACCCGACACCTCGATGACCGGCGCCGGGGTCGGCTCGCCGCCCGGCTCGGGGGGAGCCGCCGCGAAGTGCCGCGCGAAGCTCTCGGGGTCGATGGTGGCCGAGGTGACGATGACCTTGAGGTCGGGGCGCTTCGGCAGGATGCGGCGCAGGTAGCCGAGCAGGAAGTCGATGTTGAGCGAGCGCTCGTGCGCCTCGTCGACGATGATCGTGTCGTAGCGGCGCAGCAGTCGGTCGCGGTGGATCTCGTTGAGCAGGATGCCGTCGGTCACCAGCGCCACGCGCGTGTCGGCCGACACCTTGTCGGTGAAGCGCACCTTGTAGCCGACGGTCGAACCGAGCGGAACCTGCATCTCTTCGGCGATGCGCTCGGCGATCGTGCGCGCGGCGATGCGGCGCGGCTGGGTGTGCGCGATCGAGGTGCGGCCCAGTTCGAGGCACATCTTGGGCAGCTGCGTGGTCTTGCCCGAGCCCGTCGCCCCGGCGACGATCACGACCTGGTGGTCGCGGATGGCGCGCGCGATCTCGTCCCGCGCGGCGCTGACGGGCAGCTCGGGCGGGTAGACGATGACGGGTTCGACAGACACAGCCTTCCAGCCTATCGGCCTCGTCGCCTTCATCGCCCGCCGGGCACCGAATCCCGCGTGAGGGGTCGCTTCCCGTCGCCTGGCTCACCGGCTGGGCGACAGAAAGCGACCCCTCACGCGCGGCGACTCACGGCATCGACGCCTTCTGCGCCAGGATCCGGCGCACTGCCGCGTCGACCTTGACGGCGAACGCGGGGTCGGCCTGCGCGCGCGCGAGCACGGCCTGGTGCATCTCGGCGTACACCGAAGGGTCGGCCGAGACCAGCAGCAGGTCGATGCCGGCGTCCACGGCGAGGGTCGCGCGATCCGCGGGCGACCACGGCTGCACCTGCCGCGCGGCCGAGAGGTCGTCGACGGTGACCACGCCGTCGAAGCCGACGCGATCGCGCAGCACACCGACCACGGCGGGCGAGAAGGCCGCGGGCGCCGAGGGGTCGATCTGCGCGTAGATCGCGGTCGACAGCATCACGACCCCGGGGCCCTGCGGCAGCACGCTCGAATACACGCCGACGTCCGCTCCGTCGGCGGTGACGGTGTCGTCGGTCACGCCGCTGCGGGTGTCGGTGTTCTCCGTCACGCGACCGAGTCCCGGGAAGTGCTTGAACGTCGGCAGCACGCCGCCCGCGCGCATGCCCGCGGCGAAGGCGCCGACCTTGGCCGCGACCGTGGCGCCGTCGTAGCCGTACTCGCGGGCCAGTGCGCCGATCGGGGGGTTGGATGCCGCGGCATCCGGGCTCGCGACGATGTCGGCCACGGGCGCGAGGTTCATGTTCACCCCGGCCGACGCGAGCTGCGCTCCCCACGTGGTCGCCGCCGCCTGCAGCGAGGCGTCGTCCTGCTGGCCCTGCCGGACGGCTGAGGGGATGTCGTCGAACCCGGGGCCCGACAGCACCTGCACGGTCCCGCCCTCTTGATCGGTGGCGACCCACAGCGGCGGCTGGCCCGCAGCGACGACCGAGGTGAAGCCCTGCACCAGGGCCGCGGTGGCCTCCGCCCCGGCGGCCGAGCGCCCGTGCAGGAAGATCCCGCCGATGTGGTCGTTCTGCACGGCCGCGAGGGTCGTCGGGTTGGCGCCCTCGACCGAGGTCCCCACCATGAACATCTGCCCCACCTTGTCGCTGAGGCTCATGCCCGCGAGCGGGTCGGGCGTGCGCGTGGGCGTGGGGGTCGGCGTGGGCGTGGGGGTGACGGATGCCGAGGGGGTCGGGGCGGCGGAAGGGGCTGCGGCGGGCGCGCAGCCGGCGAGGGCGAGCGCCGCGATCACGACGAGCATCGAGAAGCGGGGGGCGGTCTTCACCCCTCGATGGTGGCCCATCGACCTGAGCGTCCGGTCCCCGCGCGGGCGGCTTGCGCTCGCGCGGGGCGGGGCCTAGGGGCGGGGATCAGCCGTTGCCGGCGGAGCAGGTCGCCTGGTCGGCCTTGGTGCCCTTGACGTTCTCGGGCAGCTCGACCACGCCGGGCGCCGCGCTCCCGTCGGGCGAGGCGCTGGCATCCGGAGCCGGGGTGTCCTCGACAGGGGTGGTCGGCTCGGGCGTCGGGACGGACGGGTCGGCGACCACGCCGCCGTTGGACCCGGCGGCACCCGTGATCGCGAGCCCGGCATTGCTGTTCAACGCATCGAAGAGCACCTGAGCGGACTCCTCGTCGGGGACGACCCGGTTGCTGTCGTACGGGTCGTCGACGACCGGGTACTGCACGAACGTGAACTCGCTGAACGGCACGTCCTTGAGCGTGTACGCGAGCTGCGCGATGCGGATCGGGTCGGCGAGGCTCTCGCTCGGCTCGATGTTGTTGACCGCGGTGTTCGCGAGGCCGATGAGTGTGCCGGGGTTCGACAGCACGTCGTCGCTGCGCAGCTTGTTCACCAGGCGCGACATGTACTGCTGCTGGTTGCCGATGCGGGCGAGGTCGCTGCCGTCGCCGATGCCCGTGCGGGTGCGGAGGAACGCGAGGGCGTCGAAGCCCTTGACCACGCGGGGTCCGGCGTCCCATTTGATGCCGGCATCCGGATCATCGATCCCGTCGCCGCCGATGCAGACCTCGACGCCGCCGATGGCGTCGGTGATGTTGACGACGTTGCCGAAGCTCACCTTCGCCGCGAACGGGATGCTCTGACCCGTCAGGTCGGAGATCGTGTCGGCGACGCAGGGCAGTCCGCCGTCTTCGTAGGCGGTGTTGATCGAGGCCCTGTCGGTGCCGCCGAAGACCGAGCCGTCCTTGTTCGTGCACTCGGGGATCCCGACCTGCAGGTCGCGGGGGAACGACACGACAGTGACGCGCCGCGGGTCGGCCGAGACGTGCAGCAGCATGTTGACGTCATTGCGGGCGCCGTCGTTCTCGGGGTCGGAGCACCGAGGACCGAACGCGGCCGCTACGACGTCGTCGCACTCGTCGGTGCCGACCACCAGCACGGCGAACGGCTCGCTGTACTCGCTCAGGGCGGGGGGTTCGACCGGGGCGTCCTTCAGCGGAACCGAGGCCTCCTGCAGGCGGCTCGTCAACGACCAGGCGTAGAAGCCGCCGACCGCGACGGCGGCGACGACGACGACCGCGGCGACGATGGCGACGGCCTTCACGCCGCGACGCCAGGGCGACGCGGGCTCTCGGCGCGCGTGCTGCGGAGGAGGCTTCATCCGGTCAGTCAACCACGGCAGAGCCTGCGGAGGGGAGAGACCCGCACGAGGCGACCGGTCGCTGCCGGCCGCCCCGTGCGGGTGCGGGTTACTGTCCGCCCTCGGTGAGGGTGACGTCGATCGGCGTGTAGTCGCCGTCGACGGTGACGCCCTCGTCCTTCAGCGCGGTCAGCGCAGCCTGCACGTAGTCGTTCGAGTACGCGGATGCCGGCGGCTCGGTCGTGATGAGGTTCAGGCCGTCCTGGTTCTTGGCGGCCAGGGCGCCCTTGACCGTCTTGTCCCACGCGGCGGAGTCGACGACGCCGAAGTCGCCGCCGGTCCAGATGAGCTTGTTGACCTCGTTCATCTGCCACAGCTGGTGGGTCGGTCCGACGGGGAAGGCGCTCACGCCGGGGGCGGTCGCGGCCTTGTAGGTGATGTCGGCGGCCTCGGTGGGGTTGTCGCGCGCGAACACCCAGCCCTTGATGTTGGCCTTGAGGAAGCGCGTGGCGGCGTCGGCGTAGGCGGGGTCTTCCGACAGGCGCTTCGTGTCGGCCCAGATCGCGTCCTGCAGCATGGCGCCCGCGGTGTCCTCGTACGAGATCACGTCGATGTCGTCCATCGTGTACAGCTTGCCGGTGGCGGGGTTCACCGTCTCGAGCAGCTGGGCGAGCTCGTTGTAGGTCATCGCCTGGGCGGCGTCCACGTCTTTGTCGAGCAGGGCGTTCATCGAGAAGTCCTGCGTGGTGATCTGCACGGTGGAGGCGTCGAGACCCTTGTCGGCCATCGCGGCGAAGATCTCCCACTCGTTGCCGAAGCCCCACGAGCCGATGCGCTTGCCCTCGAAGTCGTCGACGCTCGTGATGCCCGAGCCCTTCCACGACACCTGGGTCGTCCCCGACTTCTGGAAGACCTGCGCGATGTCGGTGAGCTCGACGCCCTGGTTCTCCATCGTGCCGAGCACTTTGGGCACCCACGCGACGGCGAAGTCGACGTCGCCCGCCACGAGGGCGTCCTGCGGCACGATGTCACCGCCGGAGGGGACGACCTCGACGTCGTCGAAGCCCTCCTCCTGGAAGTAGCCCTTGTCGAGCGCGACGTAGTAGCCGGCGAACTGCGCCTGCGGCAGCCACTGCAGCTGCAGCTTGACCGAGGTCAGGGGCGTGAAGTCCTCCGTCGAGGCGGCGTCGGGGGTCGAGCTTCCGGCGCAGGCGGAGAGGGCGAGGGATGCCGCGGCGAGTGCGGCCATCGCGCCGAGGGCGCGACGTGTGCTGTGTGACATGGGTGTCCTTTCGGGAGGCGGGTGGTGCAGGTGTGGAGCGGGCGGAACCTGTTCTGTCGAGGGCGGGTGGAGGTGCCGGTCAGGCCGGCGGACGCCCCGCGCCGAGGCGTCGCGAGACGACGCGCTCGAGCAGCGAGGTGACGAGGAAGAAGACGAGACCGATCGCGATGCCGCCCGCGACGAACGCCCAGGCGAGCGAGGCACGTCCGGATTTGGCGTAGGTGGCGATCGCGGTGCCGATGCCGTCGGCGGGTCCGCCGAAGTACTCGGCGACCAGGGCCGAGATGACCGCGAGCGAGGCGGCGACCCGGATGCCGGTGAGCAGGTACGGCAGGGCGGTGGGCAGCGTCAGCAGGCGGAAGGTCTGCGAACCGTTCGCCGCGGTCGCGCGGAAGAGGTCGCGCTGCACCGGCCGGGTCTGCTGCAGTCCGCGCAGGGTGTTGACGAACACCGGGACGAAGGCGGCGATCCCGGCCACCGCCTCACGGCCGAACTGGCTCG
Organism: Microbacterium sp. BH-3-3-3; assembly: GCF_007679045.1. Lineage (GTDB taxonomy): Bacteria > Actinomycetota > Actinomycetes > Actinomycetales > Microbacteriaceae > Microbacterium > Microbacterium algihabitans. The sequence continues at coordinate 223,834 of NZ_VEFS01000004.1, forward strand.
ATGCGCCGAACATCGTGTTGAGGATCGGCGTGAGGGCGACGATCGGCACGACCGCGAGGGCGGCGATGAGCGGAGCCGTCATGCCGTCGACGGGTCGCCAGGTGGCGGCCAGCGCCGCCAGGGCGACCGCCACGACGCTGCCGGCGACGAGGCCGACGAGCGCATTGGTGCCGGTGATGGCGGCGGCTTCGGCCACCAGCGGCATCCGCCCGGTGAGCTCGCCCGCGATCGCGAGCGGGTCGGGCAGCATGCGCGGGGCGGAGCCCGAGGCCACGTAGGCGAACCACAGCGCGAGGCCGAGCACTCCGACGAGCACGGGCGCCGCGAACCGCACCCACGAGGGCAGGCGGGTGGCCGTCATCGCTCGTTCACCCGTTGTAGGGGAGCGCCGTGCAGGGCCTCGCGCACGGCGGTGACGCGCGCGAAGTACTCCGGCGATTCGCGCAGGGCCTCGTCGCGAGGGCGGCCCGGGCGCGTGTCGATCACGTCGGTGATGCGGCCGGGGCGCGGGCTCATGACGACCACGCGGTCGGAGAGGAAGACCGCCTCGGGGATCGAGTGGGTGACGAAGACCACCGCGGCTCCCGTCTCGGCGGCGATGCGGGCGAGCTCGGTCTGCAGGCGTTCGCGCGTCATCTCGTCGAGGGCGCCGAACGGCTCGTCCATCAGCAGCAGCTGGGGCGAGGCGGCGAGAGAGCGGGCGATGGCGACGCGCTGCTGCATTCCGCCGGAGAGCTGGTCGGGGTAGCGGCCGACGAAGTCCGACAGCCCGACGAGCTCGGCGAGTTCGGCCACGCGGGCGTCGCGCTTCGCCTTCGCCCACCGGTGCAGTTCGAGTGGCAGCGCGATGTTCGCCGCGACCGTGCGCCAGGGCAGCAGTCCCGCCTGCTGGAAGGCGATGCCGTAGTCCTGGTCGAGGCGGGCCCGGCGGGCGGTCTTGCCGAAGATGGTGAGCTCTCCCGCGGTGGCGTCGTCGAGGTCGGCGATCAGTCGCAGCAGCGTCGACTTGCCGCAGCCCGACGGCCCGATGAGCGACACGAATTCGCCCGCGGCCACCTCGAGGTCGACGCCGGTGAGGGCGGTGACCTCTCCGGATGCCGCGGGGAACACCTTTCCGATTCCGGTGGCGTGCACGGCGGGGGTGGGTGGGGTTGTCATCGGGTCTCCTCTCCGCGACGGAAGCGGCGCAGCGTCACGCCGATGAGCGCGACGCCCGCGGCGGCGACGAGCCCGATCACGACGGTGCCGAAGGTCGGCGCCCAGGGGGCGGCGGGGTCGGACGAGGCTTGCCCTGCGAGCTGGATGAGCATGCGGCCGATGCCGCCGCGCAGGCCGATCGACACCTCGGCGACGACGGCGCCGACCACGGCAGAGGCGGCGGCGAGGCGGAGCGCCGGCAGCAGGTGCGGAACGGCGGCGGGCAGGCGCAGGTGCACGAGCGTCTGCCACCATCCCGCCGACTGGGTGTGGAAGAGGTCGCGGTGCAGGGCGTCGGGCGACTCGAGCCCGCGCAGGGTTCCGATCGCGACGGGGAAGAAGGCGAGGTACGACGCGATGAGGGCGACCGAGAACCACTGCGGCCACGGCACCACGCCCGCGCGGTCGATCTGGTTGCCCAGCGCGTTGACCACGGGGGCGAAGGCGATGAGCGGCACGATCTGACTCACCACGATCCAGGGCAGCAGGCCCCACTCGACCAGGCGCCAGCGCTGCATCGCGATGCCCAGGATGCCGCCGACCACCACGCCGATCACCCAGCCCACCGCGGCGAGGCCGAGGGTGGTGCCCGCGGCCTCGAGCACCGAGACGATCAGCGGGGGAGTCGCCCCGCCGCTCGTGGGCTGGAACATCCGCGCGACCATGTCCCACACGTGCGGCATGGCGCGGTCGTGGGTGCGGGGGAGCAGGATGACGCCCGACCCCGCCGATCCGTCGCCGCCGACGGTGACCCCGTCGGCGGGACCGAGGAGTTTGTACAGCTCCCAGATCGCGACGAGGCTCGCGACGCCCGCGACGCCCCACCCCACCCGGCCGGTGAGCCCCGACGAACGTGCGGACCGGCGACGCGGCATCCGTCCGCTCGTGTCGGGGACGACCCCGGTCACCGAGCCGGGGGCCAGCGCCTGGTCGGTCACTTCTTCGCCGTCACCGGGGGAGTGAGCGCGGGGATCACGCTCTCGCCGTAGACCCGCATCGTTTCCTCTTTGTTGTCGTGCTGCAGATAGCCGGCGAACTGGGTGACGCCCAGCGCGCGCAGCTTCTCGAGCTTCTCGATGTGCTGCTCGGCGGTGCCGAGCACGCAGAAGCGCTCGACGATCTCGTCGGGCACGAAGTCGACGTGGTCGTTGTGGCTCTTGCCGTGCGAGTTGTAGTCGTAGCCCGTGCGCCCGGCGATGTAGTCGGTGAGGGCGGCCGGAACGTTCCCAGCGGTCCCTGAGCCTGTCGATGGGGTCCCTGAGCTTGTCGATGGGGTCCCTGAGCTTGTCGAAGGGCCGTACTTCGCCACGATGTCGGCGACGTGGTTGCCCACCATCCCGCCGAACCAGCGGCACTGCTCGATCATGTGCGCGCGCGACTCGGGAGTGTCCTCGCCGATGTACATCGGGGCGGCGACGCAGAAGGCGATCTCGTCGGGGTCGCGTCCGACGTTCTCAGCCGCCTCCCGCACGGTCGTGATCATCCACTCGGCGATGTCGAGGTCGGCCAGCTGCAGGATGAAGCCGTCGCCCACCTCTCCGGTGAGCTTGAGCGCGAGGGGGCCGTAGGCGGCGACCCACACGTCGAGCTCCGATCCGCGGCTCCAGGGGAACTGCAGCGTCGCGCCGTTGTACTCCACGGCGCGGGAGTTGCCGAGCTCGCGGATCACGTGGATCGACTCGCGCAAGGCCGTGAGCGTCGTCGGCCGCCCGTTCGTGACGCGCACCGCCGAGTCGCCGCGGCCGATGCCGCAGATCGTGCGGTTGCCGTACATCTCGTTCAGCGTCGCGAAGGTCGAGGCCGTGACCGTCCAGTCGCGCGTCGCGGGGTTGGTCACGAAGGGTCCCACCGTGATGCGGCGGGTGGCCGCGAGGATCGCCGAGTGCACCACGTACGGCTCCTGCCACAGCAGGTGCGAGTCGAAGGTCCACACGTGGCTGAAGCCGTGCGCCTCGGCGAGCTGCGAGAGCTGCACTGTGCGGGCGGCGGGGGGATTCGTCTGCAGGACGACACCGAAATCCATGGGGTCTCCTCTCAGACCAGGTACTGGCTCAGGCCGCGCTTGATGTAGCGACCGTGACCCTTGTCGCCGATGTAGCCGCCGGCATCCACCACCACCCGACCCCGCGAGAGCACGGTGTCGACGCGACCGTCGATCTCGTAGCCCTCCCACGCGGAGTAGTCCATGTTCATGTGGTGGCTGCGCCCCTCGCCGATGCCGATCGAGGTGTGCCCGTTCGGGTCGTAGACGACCACGTCGCCGTCGGCGCCGGGCTGGATGACGCCCTTCTGCCCGTACATGCCGAACATGCGCGCGGGGGTCGTGCTGGTCAGCTCGACCCAGCGGGGGAGCGTGATCTGCCCGGTCACGACGCCCTGGTACATGAGGTCCATGCGGTGCTCGACCGAGCCGATGCCGTTGGGGATCTTCGAGAAGTCTCCGACGCCGAGCTCCTTCTGGTCCTTCATGCAGAAGGGGCAGTGGTCGGTCGACACCATCTGGATGTCGTTCGTGCGCAGCGACTGCCACATGTGGTGCTGGTGGCCCTCGTGCTTCGAGCGCAGCGGTGTCGAGCACACCCACTTCGCGCCCTCGAAGTCGCCCCACTCGGCGCTCGAGGCGCCGAGCTGGTCTTCGAGCGAGAGATAGAGGTACTGCGGGCAGGTCTCGCCGAACACGTTAAGACCGCGGTCGCGCGCCTCGGTGATCTGTTCGACCGCCTGCTTCGCGCTGACGTGCACGACGTAGAGCGGGGCGCCGGTGAGATCGGCGAGCATGATCGCGCGGTGGGTGGCCTCTTCCTCGGCCTGCCAGGGGCGGGTCGTGCCGTGGAAGTACGGGCTCGTCTCGCCGCGGGCGAGGGCCTGCTGCACGAGCACGTCGATGATGGCGCCGTTCTCGGCGTGCATCATCATCATCGCGCCGTTGTCGGCGCCTTTCTGGAACGCCCGCAGGATCTGGCCGTCGTCCGAGAGGAAGACGCCCTTGTAGGCCATGAAGAGCTTGAAGCTCGTCACACCCTCGGCGATGAGCTCGTCCATCGCGGTCAGCGAGCTGTCCTGCACGTCGGAGAGGATCTGGTGGAAGCCGTAGTCGATCGCGCACTGCCCGGCGGCCTTGTCGTGCCAGGCCTGGTAGCGGTCGAGGATGTTCTCGTCGGGGTACTGCACGACGAAGTCGACGATGCTCGTCGTGCCGCCGATCGCCGCCGCCCGGGTGCCGGTCTCGAACGTGTCCGAGGCCTCGGTGCCGCCGAAGGGCATCTGCATGTGGGTGTGCGCGTCGATGCCGCCGGGGATCACGTACTTGCCGGTGGCGTCGACGACGGTGTCGACGGATGCCGCGAGGTCGTGGCCCAGCAGGGTCGAGCCCGGCTGCAGCACGGCGGCGATCTTCTCGCCGTCGATGAGCACGTCGGCGGCGCCCGTGCCGGTGGCGTTGACGACGGTGCCGCCCGAGATCAGTGTGGTCGCCATCTCAGGCCTCCACGATCTCGCCGTAGGTGTCGGGCCGGCGGTCGCGGTAGAACTGCCAGTCGTCGCGCATCTGCTGCACGAGGTCCATGTCGAGGTCGCGCACGAGGATCTCCTCGTGCTCACCCGAGCCGAGCGCGCCGACGTGGTTGCCGCGCGGGTCGATCACCTGGCTCGTGCCGTAGAAGGTCACGGCATCCGCCCCGTACTCGTTGTCCTCCCGGCCGACGCGGTTGGGCTGCAGCACGAAGTAGCCGTTGGCCACGGCCGCGCACGGACCCTCGACCTCCCACAGGCGGTTCGACAGCCCGGGCTTGGTGGCGTTGGGGTTGAAGACCATGTGCGCACCGTTCAGGCCCAGTTCGCGCCAGCCCTCGGGGAAGTGACGGTCGTAGCAGATGTACATGCCGACCTTGCCGACGGCGGTGTCGAACACGGGGTAGCCGAGGTTGCCGGGGCGGAAGTAGAACTTCTCCCAGAACTTGTCGAGGTGGGGGATGTGGTTCTTGCGGTAGCTGCCGAGCACGGTGCCGTCGGCGTCGACCAGCACCGAGGTGTTGTAGTAGACGCCGGTCTGGGCCTCTTCGTAGATGGGGAGCACCGTGACCAGGCCGAGCTCCTTCGCGAGGGCGGCGAACCGCTGCACGATGGGGCCGTCGACGGGCTCGGCGTAGCGGTAGTACTTCTGGTCCTGCGTGATGCCGAAGTAGGGGCCGTAGAACAGCTCTTGGAAGCACAGCACCTGCGCTCCCTGCGCGGCGGCGTCTCGAGCGAACTGCTCGTGCTTGTCGAGCATCGACGCTTTGTCGCCGGTCCAGGTCGTCTGCGTGATCGCTGCGCGCACCGTCGTCATGGGGCTTCCTCGTTCCTATGGGCCTGCTCGAGTTCTGTTACTGTCGCGCCTGAACATTTCTCGACGATTTCTCCCGGTGTCACCGCCGTAAAGTCTCGGTTCGGTGGTGGGGGAGTTTCCGGATGCCAGGGGGAGGGCCGCCGATGCTCGCACCCGAGTCGCTGGTCGAGCGCAGCTCCGCGGGCCTCGCCGCCGAGATCGCCCGGCGCGTCAGCGAAGGTGCGCTCGCGCCGGGGAGCCGGCTGCCGACCGTGCGGGAGGTCGCCGCGACCCTGGGCGTCTCGACGGGTACCGTCGCGGGAGCCTGGCGCGCGCTCGCCGACGCGGGAGTGGTGACTTCGCGCGGGCGGGCCGGCACCTTCGTGCGCACCGAGCGCCGCGAATGGTTGAGCCCCCGCGTGCAGGGCATGGCGGTGGCCCCCGCCCCCGGGGCACCCCGCGGCCTGGGAGCGGGTCCGCACCGCGCCGCGATGCGCCTCGACCTCTCGCTCGGCACGCCCGACCCCGCGATGCTGCCTTCGATCGAGCGCGCGCTCGCCGGGGCGCGGCCCCGCGCCGACACCGGGCGCTACCACGACCTCCCGGTATTGCCCGATCTGCACGACGTGCTGCGCGAACAGTGGCCCGTGCGCGGGGTCGAGGCGCTCACCGTGGTCGACGGCGCTCTCGACGGCATCTCGCGCACGCTCGACCAGGTCGTGCGCTTCGGCGATCGCGTCGCGGTCGAGTCGCCCGGCTTCCCCCACTTCTTCGACCTCGTCGACGCCGCCGGGGCGGTGCCGGTGCTGCTCGAGAGCGACGCCGACGGGGTGCTCCCCGCCTCCCTCGCCCGGGCGCTCGCGCAGCGTCCCTCGGCGGTCATCCTGCAACCCCGTGCGCAGAACCCCACGGGCGCCTCGATGTCGCTCGATCGCGCTCGCCGCCTCGCGAACGTGCTGCTGAGCGTGCCCGGCGGCAGCCGCGTCACGGTCATCGAAGACGACCACTCCGCGCTCATCGCCTCGGCGCCGCCGGTGTCGCTCGCCCTCTGGGTTCCCGCGCAGGTCGTGCACGTGCGCGGGTTCTCGAAATCGCACGGCCCCGACCTGCGCATCGCCGCCCTCGGCGGACCCGCGGCGATCGTCGACCGCATCGTGCGGCGGCGCATGCTGGGTCCCGGGTGGACCTCGCGCCTGCTGCAGGCGGTGCTGCTCGAATTGCTCACCGACTCCCGGTCGATCGCGCCCGTGCGCACCGCCCGGCTCATCTACCGCGACCGCCTCGACCGCCTCGCCACGGCCCTTCGGCGCCTGGGGGTCGAGGTGGGCGATCCCGACGGAATCAACGTCTGGATGCCGGTGCGCGACGAACGCGCGGCCGTCGTGCACCTCGCCGCCGAAGGCATCGCCGTCGCCGCCGGAACCCCGTTCGTCGCCGACGCCTCGATCGCGTCCGACCGCGAGCCGCGCGTGCGCGTCACGGGCGGATCGGTGGTCGAGAACGTGCGCCTCGTCGCCGAGGCCCTCGCCCGGGCCGCCGACGCCGCTCCCTTGGCGTGAGGCCGCCGTCAACCCCGATCCGCATGTCGGAGGCCGCTCCTAGGGTGAAGGACATGACCGTTCCTTCTGTTCAGCTCAACGACGGAAACTCCATCCCCCAGCTCGGCTACGGCGTGTTCCTCGTGCCCGCCGACGACGCCGAGCGCGCCGTGTCCGAGGCGCTCGAGGTGGGCTACCGCCACATCGACACCGCCGCCATCTACAAGAACGAAGAGGGCGTCGGCCGTGCCATCGCCGCCAGCGGCATCGCGCGCGACGAGCTCTTCGTCACCACCAAGCTCTGGAACGACCGCCACGACGGCGACGAGCCGCTCGCCGCGATCGACGAGAGCCTGCAGAAGCTCCAGCTCGACGCCGTCGACCTCTACCTCATCCACTGGCCCACGCCGAAGAACGACAACTACGTGCACGCGTGGCAGAAGATGATCGAGATCCGCGAGTCGGGCAAGACGCGCTCCATCGGCGTCTCGAACTTCCTCGTGCCGCACCTCGAGCGCATCGTCTCCGAGACCGGTGTCACCCCCGTGGTGAACCAGATCGAGCTGCACCCCGCCCTCAGCCAGCGCGAGATCGCGGCCTGGGGTCAGCAGCACGACATGCACATCGAGTCGTGGGGCCCGCTCGGCCAGGGCAAGTACGACCTGTTCGAGCTGCCCGCCGTCAAGGACGCCGCTGAGGCGCACGGCAAGTCGCCCGCCCAGGCGGTGCTGCGCTGGCACATCCAGCACGGCTTCATCGTGTTCCCCAAGTCGGTGCGCCGTGAGCGCCTCGAGGAGAACTTCGACCTGTTCGACTTCGAGCTCACCGCCGACGAGATGGCCGCGATCGACGCGGTCGACCCGGGCGACGGTTCGGGCCGCGTCGGCACGCACCCCGACGACCTCAATTGACGTCGGCGCACCCGCGCGCATGAACCGCCTCGCGAACGCCTCGAGCCCCTACCTGCGGGCCCACGCCGACAATCCCGTCGCGTGGTTCCCCTGGGGGGCCGAGGCGTTCGCGCTCGCGGCCGAGAGAGACGTCCCCGTGATGGTCTCGATCGGCTACAGCACCTGTCACTGGTGCCACGTGATGGCCCGGGAGTCGTTTCAAGACGCCGAGACCGCGGCCGAGCTCAACGCCGGTTTCGTGTCGATCAAGGTCGACCGCGAAGAGCATCCCGAGGTGGATGCCGCCTACCTCGACGCCGCCTCCGCATTCACCCCGCACCTCGGCTGGCCGTTGACCGTGTTCGCCTCTCCCGAGGGGCGCGTCTTCTACGCCGGCACCTACTTCCCGCCCGCCCCTCGGCCTCCGCAGCCCTCGTTCCGCCAGGTGCTCGCCGCCGTGCGCGAAGCCTGGACCGAGCGGCGCGACGAGGTCGACGCCACCGGGGCATCGCTGCGCGAGGCGCTCGCGGCCGCGGCATCCGCCCCCGCCGACGCCCCGCCGAGTCTCGACCAGCTCGCGGCCGCCGCCCGCACGGTCGCCGCGCGCGAAGACCGCGAGTACGCCGGCTTCGCCGCCGGCCCTGCCTTCGAGACGCCGAAGTTCCCCAACACCCCCGTGCTGCGCTTCCTGCAGCACCCCGCGCTGTCTTCCGAGGTTCCGGATGCCGCGGCCGTCGCCTCCCGCGCGCTCGCGGCCATGGCGGGCTCCGACCTGCACGACCCCGTCGACGGCGGATTCTTCCGCTACGCCACGCGCCGCGACTGGAGCGTGCCGCACTACGAGCGCATGCTCACCGACAACGCCGGTCTGATCGAGGTCGCCCTCGCCGCGGGCGACGAGGCCTCGGCGACCGACGCCGCCCGGTTCGTCGTCGACGTGCTGCAGCTGCCGTCGGGCGGCATCGCCGCCGCTCAAGACTCCGAGTCGATCATCGACGGCGCCCGCAACGAGGGCGGGTACTACCGCGCCGTCGACCGATCCGGCCTGCAGCCCCCGGCGCTCGACGCGAAGGTCGTCAGCGGCTGGAACGGCCACGCGATCGCCGCTCTCGCTGCCGCCGGCGCCCGCACCGACCCCCGCTTTCTCGAAGCAGCCCGGTGGGCCGCCGACGCGGTGCTCGACAGCAACGTGGCCGACGACGGAACCCTGCGCCGCGCCTCGCTCGAGGAGACCCGCTCCGCCGCCCCCGCGACGCTCGAAGACTACGGCGGGCTCGCGCGCGGCCTGCTCGCCCTCGCCCGCGCGACCGGTGAGGTCGCCTACGCCGAGCGAGCGCGGGCCCTCGTCGATCTGTGCCTCGGCGACGACGGCATCCACCCACCCGGAGGCGGTGACGCCGTGCTCGTCGCCCAGGGCATGCAGTCGCACGCCGTGCCCACCGACGGCGCCTCGCCCTCGGGTCCGTCGGTGTTCGCGGCCGCGGCCCTCGACCTCTGGCGCCTCGGCGCGGGCGAAGGCTACCGCGACGCGGCTGAGTCGCTCGTGCGCGCTGCCGCCGAGGTCGCTCTGTCGTCGCCCCTCGCACACGGAGCGATCCTCGAGGTCGCCGTGGGGCTCGCGGCGGCGCCGCGCCAAGTGGTGGTGGTTGGCGAGGCCGATGCCGAGATCGCCGAGGCCGCGCGACGAGTGAACGCCGACGTCGTCGCGATCGTGTCACCCGCCCAGGCTCAGGCGTTCGCCGAGGCGGGCTTCGAGCTCTTCGAGGGCAAGGTGGCGCAGGGCGGCGAGGCGACCGCTTACGACTGCCGGGCGTTCGCCTGCGCCCTGCCGACGACGGATACTGCGCGGCTGGTCTGACGCGCGGGGCGCGAGGCGGCGCGGGAGCGCCGCTTCAGGCGGTCGCGCACGGCCGTGTGAGATGCGCGGGGCGACGGAGTACGGGGCGGTCGACCCGCGCCTGTCCCCCTTCCGGTGGACCCCAGCGTGACCCGCCCGGAGTGGGCTGAACGGGCAGGTGATTCTCTCGCGCCGGCCCCGCGGAATTCCGCGGCGACGCCCGTTCCCTGAGTGAACGCTATGCGCACGATCAGTGCCGTCTGGATACAGACGACGTTGACCGCCACGTTGGCGGGCCCCGGGGGTGCGTGTGCTCTCTGTCTCTCGTCTCGCTGTCGTGTCGGTCGTCACGACAGCCGCCCTCCTCGTCGGGTTCGCCGTCCCGGTCGACGCCGCGCAGGCCGCGTCGCAGCCGGATGCCGTGGCGCCGGTCACCGACGGTCCGGCTCTTCCGTCGACCGATGAGGCGTCCACTGCGCCGCAGCTGCCCGCGGGCTCGTTCGACATCCCCTCGCCGCCCACCGACGTGCCGACCTCGGCGGTGGAGACGGTCACTCCGCCGCCGACCTCGGAGGTGCCCCTCGACCAGAGCTTCACGCCGTCGACCGACGGGCTCGAGATCATCGATGAGTCCGAGACCTCGACGACCTACCGCGCGCCGTCGGGCGGTGAGATCACCCGCCTGACCACCGACCCGGAGCGCGCAAGCGAGGGCGACGGCGCGTGGTCCGACATCAACACCTCGGTCTCGCGCGACGGCCAGACCTGGACCGTCGACGACCACCCCCTCGCTCCCGTCTTCCGCGGAGGTCCCGACGAGGCGCCGGGTGTCACGGTGACGCGACAGGGCCACGACGTGTCGTTCTCGCTGATGGGCGCCGAGCCGGGTGAGGTGGCGGCGCCGTTCTGGTGGTGGGACGACTGGAAGCAGCTGACCTACCGCGACGTGGTCGGCTCATCCGATCTCGAGTACCGCATCGAGCCCGGTGCCGTGAAGGAGTCCGTCGTCCTCGACGCGGCACCCACGTGGCGAACGTCGTGGACGTGGCGCATCGACGCCGGCGCTCTCACTCCGACCCTCGGCGAGGCGGATTCGGTGACCTTCACGGATGCCGACGGCGCCGAGGTTCTCATGATCCCGACTCCCGTCGCGTTCGACTCGAGCGGCGTGGAGGGCGCTTCCGAGGACGCGACGGTCGCTCTCGACGCGTCGCTCCGACAGGCAGCCGACGGCTCGTGGCGCTACACCCTGCGCGCCGATCGCGACTGGCTGCGCGACCCGGAACGCGTGTACCCGGTGCGCATCGATCCCACGGTCATGACCCCCCGCTCGACCACGGCGTACAAGTCCGACGGCACCGTGCGTAACGGGTCGACGCTGATCGGCAACACGCGCGAGGGAAATCGTGACAGGTTCTGGCGATCGGTCGTCTCGTACGACTATGGCTCGCTGCCGGGTCAGTTCATCGCGGACGCTGCCGTCGGCGTCGCGTGGGACGGCGGCGGAACGCGGTCGGCTCAGCAAGGCTGGGTGCAGCACGCCAGCGCCTTCTCGTACAACGGCATGGGACCGCATCTCGGCTGGTTCACGCTCGGCGACGGTCAGGCATGGACCGACGGCACCGGCGTCGCCGCTCGGTTGGCCAGCCAACTGCGCATCGGCGACCGACCCGCCTTCATGATCGGCGGCTACGAGGGCTCGACGTATTCGCTCAAGAGTGTCGACACCAACCTGTGGGTTCACTCGTGGGACTACCCCCACGTGTGGGGCAACGGCCCCCGCGAAGATCAGACGGGGGTCGGCCTCACCCCCACGCTGGGCCTGACCGCGACCAACCCTGGTGGTCGCCAGCAGTGGTTCCGCTTCGAGGTGGCGACCGACCCCGGCATGTCCAATCTCATCGCGGGGTCGGCCTGGGGTGGGGCGACGCAGTATCAGGTGCCCTGGGGGATCCTGCGGACCGGAACGCCCTACTACTGGCGCGTCTGGTTGGTCGACGACGTCAACGGTCACCTCGGCCAGAGCACAGAGACCCAGTCGCCCGTCTACCGCTTCACGACGAACCAGGTTCCCCTTCCGGATGCCGCGACCGCGACGCCCGGCTCCCCGGTCACCGAGACCCCGACCACCGTCACGACCCTGACGCCGCAGTTGCAGGTCGGCGCGGTCTCCGACACCGACGGCACCGGCGGCTCGATGACGTACCAGTTCAAGATCGCCACCGGTCAAGACGCCCGCTCGGGCGCCGTGGTCACGTCAGGCTGGGTGAGCGCGGTGAACGGCGTCGCCTCGTGGACCGTCCCCGCCGGAACCCTGCAAGACGGCGGCGTCTACTCGTGGACCGTCACCACGAACGACGGCCAAGACACCACGACCGAGAACACGTGGGTGCGGCGCCTCCGCACCGATCTCCGCCTCGGCGCCTCGGGCCCGTCGCCCTACGACACGGCCGGGGCGGTCACGACCAACCTCTCGAACGGCAACGTGAACGTCTCGTTCGCCTCGCCGACGGTGCAGACCTTGGGCGGCGCGATGGGTATGTCGTTCACCTACAACTCGCAAGAGGTGCCGCAGGCGAACCGTGGGTTGCTCGCGGAGTACTTCGACGCTCGAGTGAACGGCAGCCCGCCCTCCTCTGCCGACGGATACACCTTCGCCGACAAGGTCCCGGCGATGGTCCGCACGGACCCCGCGGTGTCGTTCCAGTGGGGCTCCGGTGTACCCGCCGAGGCTCTTCCCGCCGACTACTTCCTCGCGCGGTGGACTGGGTTCGTGACCCTGCCGCCCGAACTGATCGGACGCGAGGTGCGGTTCGGGGCCTCGCACGACGACGGCATCCGGGTCACCTACGACGGACGCAAGTTGATCGACCGGTGGCAGCACGGTTCGCAGACCACCACCGACGGCGCGACCGTCACCGGCGCCGGCGGGGCGAAGCCGATCCAGGTCGAGTATTACGAGAGCGTCGGGATCGCGTCGGTCGATCTCTGGGTCGAATACACGCCCGAGGGCGCCTCCGCTTCCACGCGCATGAACGTCCCGCCCGACTGGTTCACGAAGCGCGTGACGACGTTGCCGCAGGGGTGGGGCGCGTCGGTGCCGCTCGCGGGGGTTGCGTCGAGCTGGGTCTCGGCGCAGATCACCGACGCGTCGGTCGTCCTCACCGACGTCACCGGCAAGTCGCACACGTACACGAAGGTCGCGGCGGGCGGCTACACGCCGCCGACCGGCGAGTACGGCGTGCTCTCGCTCGACGGAAACGGCTGGGTCGTCTTCACCGACGAAGACGGGACGGTCTACCAGTTCTCGAAGGAGGGGCGCGTGGCATCCGCCACCCCGCCCGAAGACGTGCGCAAGGCCGCCGCACCGCAGGCGCTGCTGAACGCCAACGGCGTCACGACGCAGATCGTCGACCCGGTGTCGAAGAGCGGCGACCAGTACCTGCGCGCCGTCGCCTTCACCTATCAGAGCGGCGATCGCACGGCCTGCCCCGAGCGCTCCGGAGACGGCTTCGCGAAGGCCCCCGTCGACATGCTGTGCCGCATCGCGTACCCCGACGGCTCCGAGTCGCGCCTGTTCTACAACGGCAACGGGCAGCTCGCGGCAATTCTCGATCCCGGCGACGAGCTCACGTTGTTCGGCTACGAGAACGCGGGAGGGCTGCTGAGCCAGATCCGCGATGCCACGGCGAACGACGGGCGGCCCCTCACCGCTACGGCCTCGGCGAACGATCCGGCCTCGACGACCATCGCCTACGACAGCGGGCGCGCGGTCGGCGTGACCCTTCCCGCTCCCGACGGCGTCACGGCATCCGCTCGTCCTTCCCGGACCTACGGCTACGGCTCGGGTCAGACGACCGTGACCATCGCGGGGTTGTCGGGTCCGTCGCAGACCGTCACCTACGACGTCTCGTGGCGCCAGACGGCATCGACCACCGCCATGGGCGTGTCGACCAGCCAGCAGTGGGACGCGTCGAAAGACCTCGTGCGACGGACGACGGATGCCACGGGCCTCGTCTCCACGCGCATCTACGACCGCACCGATCGGCCGGTGGCCGCGTACGGGGCCGCACCCGCCGCGTGCTTCGGCAGCGACGGGATGCCCGTCTCGCAATCCGAGAGCCTGCAGGGATGCGGCATCGTGCCCCCGTCGTCGACAACGACCTACGACGGCGGCATGAACGGCCTGCAGGCGGCGTACTACTCGAACACCGAGAAGCTGTCGGGCAAGCCCGAGGCGTACGGACTCGGTCTCGAGGGCGTGAGCGGGGGAGCGGTCGACCGCGACTGGGGTGAAACCGCGCCCATCGCGGGCATCTCGGCCGACCACTGGTCGCTCCGATTGACGGGTCTCATCACCTTCCCCGAGGCGGGCACCTACCGCCTTCGCACCACGAGCGATGACGGCGCACGGGTGTGGCTCGACGACGTCCGGGTGATTGACCGGTGGCGCCCTCAGGGGGCGACCGACGAGACGAGCGCTGCTTTCACGGTCTCGGCGGGGGAGGTGCGGCGCATCCGCCTGGAGTACTTCGACACGACGGCTTACGCCGTGCTGCAGCTGAAGTGGTCGACGCCGTCGAACGGCGACTTCACGATCGTGCCGGGTGCGCAGCTGCGACCCGACTACGGCCTGGTCACCTCGACGGTCGTCGCCGACGGCACGTCGGTCGCCGGAGCAGCTGCCCCCTCGCTTACGACCGCGACGAGCTACGCCGATCCGGTGGTGGGTCAGGCGACCGAGAACGTCGTCGACCCGGCCGGGCTGGCGCTGAAGAGCACGGCGGCGTTCGAGAAGATCAACGGCACCGGGTGGCTGCGTCAGTTGTCGAAGACGTTGCCCGCCGTCGCCGCCTCGGGATCGACGACGGATGCCACGAGGACGACCCGCGCGTACTACGGCGACCTCGAGCAGCTCGAGGCCGACACGTGCGGGGTTCCCGCCGGCACGCGGCAGTTCGGCATGCTGAAGAGCTCCACCGGCCCCACGCCCGCGACGGGTACCGCCATCGTGACCTCCTACGTTTACGACGTGATGGGGCGTACCGCGGGAACGCGGGTCACGGGCGACACCGGCTGGTCGTGCAGCACCGTCGATGCGCGCGGTCGAGTGACGCAGCACACGTCGATCGGTGGCGCGGGTGTGCCGACGCGCACCGTCACCACGACCTACACCGCGACGGCGGAGGGCACCCGAGTCGTCGTGACCGGTGAGGCGATCGAGGGGTCGAGCGGGTCGTCGATCACGACGCGCTCCGACTTCCTGGGCCGGGTGATCGCCTACACCGACGTGTGGGGCACGACCACCGCGCATGAGTACGAGCCGCTGACCGGGCGCGTGCTGCAGGTCGTCACCAGCGGCGGGAGCCTCGACTCGTCGACGACCGGCTTCACCTACGACCGCGACGGAAAGACGACGTCCGTCTCGTTCCGCGGTGAGACCTACGCCTCCGTCGTGTACGACGCGAAGCAGCGGGTGTCGCAGGTGTCGTATCGGGGCGGCTCCGCGCTCGCCGTGGCGTGGGACGACACCCGCGGCAGCATCGGATCGCAGACGTGGTCGTTCCCCTCGGCGGCATCCATCACCGATGAGGTGACGAGATCGCTCGCCGGACGCATCGTGCGCGAGAGCTTCACCCAGGGAACCCAGTCGTACACCTCGACGTACGGCTACGACGGCGCGGGCCGCTTGGTCTCGGCGAAGATCCCCGGGCACGAGCTGTCGTACGAGTTCGCTTCATCCAGCGGGTGCGGTCCGAACGCGTGGGCCGGGGCGTCGGGTCACCGCACGCGCTCGGTGGACGCGTACACCGCGCCGGGTTCGACGACGGCGCAGGTGGCGACGATGCAGTTCTGTTACGACTGGGCCGACCGGCTGTTGTCGACGGCGAACAGCGGCACTGTCGCCGGGGCGAATCAGATCACCGACGGGTTCGGTGCGGATGAGATCTGGTACGACGTGCGCGGCAACACGCGCCGTCTGGCCGATCTGCAGTTCTCGTACGACGCCGACAACCAGCACATCGGCACGGTGACCTACAAGGGTTCGCGCACGTCGTTGGTGCGGGATGCGGCGGGTCGTGTGGTGTCGCGCACGGTGGATCCGGCGGGCGATGCGCCGGCGGTGACGAAGCGGTACTTGTATGCCGGTGCGGGCGATACCCCGGTCGGTGTGGTGTCGGCGGATGCGTCTTCGGTGTGGATGCTGTCGTTGCCCGGTGGGGTGACGGTGGATGTGCCGTCTGCGGGGGCGTCGACGTGGGCGTACCCGTCGCTGCAGGGGCACACCCTGACCACCGGCGACGGGGCGTCGTCGACGGGGGTGCAGCTGTACGACCCGTTCGGTCAGCCGTTGGATGCCGTGACCCTGGCGATCGGCACGGCTGCGGCGAACGCGTCGGGCGTGGTCGATGAGACATCCGGGTGGCATCAGGGTGCGCAGAAGCTGGTGGAGGCGACCGAAGACACGCTGATCGTCGAGATGGGCGCCCGGTTGTACGTGCCGACGCTAGGTCGGTTCTTGCAGGTCGACCCGGTCGAGGGCGGAGTCGACAACGACTATGTGTGGCCGACGGATCCGATCGGGAAGAACGACCTGAGCGGTCAGTTCGCTCTCGCTGCGGCCGCCCCACTTCTCGCCTTCGGACCGTGGGGTTGGGCGGCACTCGCGGCTGTCGTAGTCGTGGTCATCCTGGTCTCGATCGCCTCGACGCCCGGCTTCCAGCGCGGGCTAGGTACCCTGTTCGCGCGCAAGCGCGAGAATTCTCAGCCGAAAGAGCACACGAAAAATGCCAGGCCATCGTCGCTCAACAAACATCAGAAGGGGCAGGCTCGAAAGGCGCAGGTAGTCAATGACCGAAAGCGTCGAGCCCCCACGTGGAAGCAGAAGAAGTGAGGTCAGGAGAAGATGATGAACGTCCCGAGTAACGATTCTAGTCCGGGCGACGAGACAAAAAGCGTTTCGCGCTGGGAAGAAATGGCGCAAATTGAGTTCGAAAATGGGAATTTCCCTGTCGCCGAAAAATATATTCGGTCAGCGCTTCGGCTTGGTGGCGCGGACGCGACGAATTACTACAACCTGGGGCAAATTCTTTACGAATCTGGTGACTACCTCGGCGCGATTGACGCGTATGGCAAGTCGATCCCCGAAGTCGATGAGGCGTTAGTCAATCGAGGGTTGTGCTGGGAGCTCGTGGGGGACTTTGAGAATGCGCGAACAGACTACCTCGCTGCCCTCGACATTAATTCTCGAAATGTCGATGCTCTAGTGAATATTGGCACCCTCGAACTCAGTGAAAAAAACGTAGGTCTAGCGACGAACTACCTGTCGCGGGCGGCAGCGCTCGACCCGAGGTGTAATTGGCAACTGGCTGACGCGTATGTAGAGTCCGGCGAACTTGCCTTGGCGGCGGACGCCCTCGAGACGGCAGTCGCGACCGGAGAGCAGAGGGCGTCCATCCAGCTCGAAGAGGTGCGCGCGAAGTTGAGGAATCTTTAGGCGGTCGGTGTTGTCGACTGGGGGTCCCGTCGTTGCGGGAACAGATCAGCGGCGACGGTGTCGAGCGGGCATAGCCGTCGGCAAGATCCGTCAAGCGGTTCTATCCGCTGCGGCTCAGGCTCTGAAAGCAGTGGTGGGCCGAAGCGGCTCAGCTAACTCTGCGGGGTGGCGGACGGGGCGGGGAAGTTTTTCGACAGGGAGCCGAGGATGGAACGTCAAGTGAATGATTACAGGCAACAGTTCATGGCTGGCTTCACTAGAAGGCGGCGACTCGTTTGGTATGCATGTATCGCCCCCGCGTCAATCCTCGTCACAGTGTCCACGTTATTTCCACACACATTGTGGCTCATACCGTTCCCGGCTGCGTTGATGGTCACTCTCGCGTGTTTCGAAATCGTTCGCTACGTACGAAACGAGAGGCGAGCGAAGAATCCGGCAGAACGCGATGCTCGCGAGGCTGAGTGACTAGCGAGCGCAGCTCGGAGATCTGACATCGACCGCCTCGGTACACGACCCGTTGAGTCTGCCGTGGATGCCGCCCCATGAGAACCGGCACAACCACACACGCCATCTTCCAGGTTGCGGGACCGGGTAAGGGCCATTACAACCTCTTCCGCGGAAGGTCGCCCTATTGAACGAGGAATCGAAGTCACGCGCAACATTGCGGCTGCTTCAGGCAAACGGCCGGATCTCGAAACACGCCCTGGGGAGCGGGGATCTGATCTTCGCGGAGAGTCGTGACGGCTCTGGGCTGCCGGTCGAACTCATTCTCTTGGACGAACGTCTGGCGTTCCTGTCCTTGGGGCAGGTGTTCTGGTCCGACCTTTCGTCAGACGAGGAGGATCAGGCGTTCGCGGAGCGGGTTGTGCGATGCGTCGTCTTCGGCGGTGCGCGAACGCTCAAGTCTGGCCGCGCGTGTTACCTCGTGTGCGGTGATTACGCACACTTCGCACCCGCCAACGCCCGTGAACTGCACAGATGGCCCGCATGGACCTCCCCAGCTCGCGAGTACGACGCCACCCCTGTGCGAATAGGTTGCCTGTGATGACGTTGGCCGCTGCCGATCGAAGTGCGCCCGCATTCGACGTGCGCGGCAACACGCGACGTCTGGCTGATCTGCGGTTCTCGTACGACGCTGACAACCAGCACATCGGCACCGTGACCTACAGGGGTTCGCGCACGTCTCTGGTGTGGGATGCGGCGGGTCGTGTGGTGTCGCGGACGGTGGATCCGGCGGGTGATGCACCGGCGGTGACGAAGCGGCACTTGTATGCCGGTGCGGGCGATACCCCGCTGGCGGTGGTGTCGGCGGATGCGTCTTCGGTGTGGATGTTGCCGCTTCCCGGTGGGGTGACGGTGGATGTGCCGTCTGCGGGGGCGTCGACGTGGGCGTACCCGTCGCTGCAGGGGCACACCCTGACCACCGGCGACGGGACAACGTCGACGGGGGTGCAGCTGTACGACCCGTTCGGTCAGCCGTTGGATGCCGTGACCCTGGCGATCGGCACGGCTGCGGCGAACGCGTCGGGTGTGGTCGACGAGACGTCGGGGTGGCATCAGGGTGCGCAGAAGCTGGTGGAGGCGACCGAAGACACGCTGATCGTCGAGATGGGCGCCCGGTTGTACGTGCCGACGCTGGGTCGGTTCTTGCAGGTCGACCCGGTCGAGGGGGGCGTCGACAACGACTATGTGTGGCCGACGGACCCGATCGGGAAGAACGACCTGAGCGGGCGCTGGAGCCTGGGGGATGTCGGCAAGCTGATCACTGATTCCTCTGTTGGAAAGGCTGCTCTGTTCGCTTGTGGTTTCATCCCGGGCGCGATCGGGACCGCCTGTGCCGTCGTCGAGACACTTTCCTACCTAGCGCAAGGAAGGTGGGGGGAGGCTGCAGTTTCCGCCGCTGGCATCGCGGTCAGCGCGGTGGGGATGAAAAGCGCTTTGAAAGCGACTGCCTCCGTTATAGAAGCCACGGCAAGAGTTCGCTTAGTCCGGCAGGTGGGCGCCTTAACGGGACGCGCTCAGTACCGCGCAAAATACCGGGCCGCCGAGTCACAGATTGAATTACCCTTGAATGCTGCGATGAATATCGCCAACAATGCGACCGCTGACGCCGTTCGACCCTTAGTGTCAAAGTGGAGATCCTACGCTCCCGCGCTTCAATCATCACTGATGAGAAGATGGGCCCGGGTCGCGTGACGAATGTAATTCCTGGCTCGGCGCGCGGAGCGCGAGTGGGCGGAGCTTGTTTTGGGGTTGTTGGCATCGCCGTGACATCGTTTGCTGAAGCGTCGAGCCAGTCGGACCGATTGCCGTGGCTATTCTATGTGATCTTCCTATATTGGATATGCAGGCCGTGGTTCATGGGTGTTGTGATAATGGAGGATGCCATCCAGATCCGCAGTTGGTATCGCACTTACCGCATTCCATACACCGAAATTGCCGCAGTAGGCTACACGCGATACCAAGGCCTTATGGCGAAGACGGCAGTGGGCTGGCTACCTGTCGCTGGCGTCATCGCGACTATCGAGATTCGGACGACATCTGGTCGATGCAGGGACTTCCCCTCCACAGTGGGCCGGCTGCGTACAGTCCTCAAACTGCGTCGGTCTATACGCGAGGCGGCTCGGCTCGCGCCGCCGCGCTTCGACCTCAACGATCCGGACACGTTGTGAGGCGTGCGCAGTCTGTCGACGTCGTGGTAGTCGGCGTCGCCTCATTCATCATTCAAGCGCGGGCGGCAACTGTCGCTGGACCGAGAGCGTCCAACTTGTCGTGCCTGTACGCCGGTGCGGGCGATAGCCCGGTCGCGGTGGTGTCGGCGGATGCCTCGTCCGTCTGGATGCTGTCGTTGCCCGGCGGGGTGACGGTCGATGTGCCGTCGGCCGGGGCGCCGACATGGGCCTACCCTTCCCTGCAAGGCCACACCTTGACGACCGGGGACGGGACGACGTCGACGGGGGTGCAGCTGTACGACCCGTTCGGTCAGCCGTTGGATGCCGCGACCTTGGCGATCGGCACGGCTGCGGCGAACGCGTCTGGTGTGGTCGATGAGACGTCGGGGTGGCAGCAGGGTGCGCAGAAGCTGGTGGAGGCGACCGAGGACACGCTGATCGTCGAGATGGGCGCCCGGTTGTACGTGCCGACGCTGTGCAGGTTCTTGCAGGTGGACCCGGTCGAGGGCGGCGTTGACAACGACTATGTATGGCCGACGGACCCGATCGGGAAGAACGACCTGAGCGGGCGCGCCTGGTGGGAAGACGTCGGGCGGGCAATTACGGACAACAAGGCCCTTGAGTTCGGATGCATGTTCGCATTCGGTGTTGCTGGAACGATTTGCTCTATCGTCAAGGGGGCCGGATACGCGCTGCAGGGTGATGCTGCAGGAGTCGCAATTGAGGTTGCCGGCGCGGTAACCGGTGGGCTCGCCTCCAAAGCGGTTGCTGCTGCTCATGTGCTGGTGATTTCGACCAAAGTGGTCTTCTCTAGGGCCGGCAGTGTCACAAGGGCGACGTTGCGGCCGACGGCCGCTGCGGCTCGCGCTTACGGGCGGTTGGCCGAGGTGTTTACGGCCAATGCTTGGGGAGTGGTATCGCGACGCACCCCGGTGAGTTCGCCTATGGCACCCGCCACACCGCGATCGGTCAACCGGCGCGCGCCGAAGCGCGGAGAGATCTACGCCTGATGACTGCGCCAAAGCAAGTAGATCGACAAATGGGACGGGGAGGTCGGATTCGCCGTCTCGGTGTCTCCAGCGCACTCATGGGGATGTTGCCAACCGCGGCGGTCGTCGCGACCTCGGGCGCAACTCCCGCAGAGCTCGTCCTCCTTGCGACTTGTTCGAGCCCTGTTTTGCTGTTCTACGGGTGGGCTTGGTTGCGCGTCTGGCGGACCGGGGCCTTTCCTGGTGTGGACGCTCTTCACGTTGTGGGGTGGTGGAAAACAAGCGTCATCGAGAAATCGATGATCCGCCGGGCTTATGCCGTCCCTTATCGAGGTTGGTTCTATGTCTTCGGGTGGCCGGTCGTGAGCGGGTCGTGGCAGAGCGGAGCTATAGAAGTCGAGGTTGCCGGCGCTGTCAGAACGCTCAGTGGAACGGTCACATCCCTTGGCTGCGCACGTGAAGAGGCGGAGCGAATCAACCGTTGGCTTGGTCTTGAAGCGGGCGCAGGTGATGGGCCACGCAGACGGAACTCCCGAAACGAGGGACGCGGAAGGTGACAGCCGAACAACCCAGGGGTCCGAAGGCTGTCGCGACGGTCTTCGCTCGAACACCGGCACTCGACGCGGTGATTGCACCTGTATGACTCATTCGATAGGCGGTTGGATTCCGCGACGTTCGCCAACGGCACGACCGCATGGAATGCGTCTGGCGTGGGCCGAAAGCGGCGAGTTGAGGCGCGCCTTCGGAGCCATAGCGACCTATAAGGGTTCGCGGACGTCGTTGGTGCGGGATGCGGCGGGTCGTGTGGTCTCGCGGACGGTGGATCCGGCGGGTGATGCGCCGGCGGTGACGAAGCGGTACCTGTACGCCGGTGCCGGGGATAGCCCGGTGGCGGTGGTGTCGGCGGATGCGTCTTCGGTGTGGATGCTGTCGCTGCCCGGTGGGGTGACGGTGGATGTGCCGTCGGCGGGGGCGTCGACGTGGGCGTACCCGTCGTTGCAGGGCCACACCCTCACGACCGGTGACGGGACGACGTCAACGGGGGTGCAGCTGTACGACCCGTTCGGTCAGCCGTTGGATGCCGCTACCTTGGCGATCGGCACGGCTGCGGCGAACGCGTCGGGCGTGGTCGACGAGACCTCGGGCTGGCATCAGGGTGCGCAAAAGCTGGTGGAGGCGACCGAGGACACGCTGATCGTCGAGATGGGCGCCCGGTTGTACGTGCCGACGCTGGGTCGATTCCTGCAGGTCGACCCGGTCGAGGGTGGCGTCGACAACGACTATGTGTGGCCGACGGATCCGATCGGTTACAGCGACCTGAGCGGGCGCGCCTGGTGGGATGACATCGCGAGCGTGGCCGGTCAGGCGCTCAAAGCCGCCAACCAGTGGGTCTGGGACAACCGACGAGAACTGGCACACACGGCCATGAATATTGCGGCTGGGGTACTGACGGTTGCCGCGACCGCGGCTGTTTGCGCAGGGACTGTCGGGGTGGGATGTGTTTTCGCCGCCGGGGCAGCATTTGGTCTGCTCACCAACGTGGTCCCACATTTTGTCATCGACCGAGCGATGGGCTACAAGACCACAGCGAGCGAGGCGGTGGGGTACGTCGCAGGCGCACCACTTCGCGGCGCGTTAGGCGTTCCCCTTCAGGCCGCGCGACAGCGCGTAGTGAGCGCCGCGCT
This sequence comes from Microbacterium sp. BH-3-3-3, assembly GCF_007679045.1. Taxonomy (GTDB): domain Bacteria; phylum Actinomycetota; class Actinomycetes; order Actinomycetales; family Microbacteriaceae; genus Microbacterium; species Microbacterium algihabitans. Next base: position 246,446 of record NZ_VEFS01000004.1, read on the forward strand.
TAGCGGGCTGAGATCCGCGCTCCGAGCGAGTGGTTTCGCCCTGCCGTCAGCCACGGGATGGCGGTCCGGGGGTTCAATGTTTAAAACAGGTAGCAGAGGTTGGAGAGTCAAATGAAGAAAACTAGCACTGAGATAATGAGAGGTGTCTCACCGCGGCGGAGCCTCTTCTGGCTCATCACCATGGGCCCGGCTTCGCTCATCCTATGCGTGTGGCCATTAGTGAAAGGGATGCCGTGGTTTTGGCTCCTGTCGCTCATATTTCTTCTTGTTCTTGCGCTGGGCGAACTCCTCAGGTTCGTGATCGAGCGGCGCCGACGGCGTGATGCTGGTTCTCCGGACGTGTCTGAAATTTCGCTCAGCGCAGACGGCTGACGTTGAGGTGTCCGAAGGCCACATATGCAAAAAGCGCGAGCCGCGGAGTTGCGAATGAGTGACTGGGAACCGACCCTTGCCCTTGCGGACTTCCATTCCCCTCAAGGCTTCGACGCTCTCAGGCCCGGATGTCGTGGCGTCTTCTTGATGATTGACTGGTCGAGGGCACCGTGCGGGTAATCAGTGCAACGGCAATAGTAGGGGCCGCCGGCATCGAAGGCGCGCGGCAACACCCGATGGAAGCGCGAATAGAGGGGAGGCGTGACGCCTATGCCTCCCTGGAAAGATGATCCCGCTCAGGTCCCCGGTGACTACAAGCAGCAATATATGAGCGACTTCTCAGTCGGGCGTAAGGCGGTGTGGTACGTATGCACTCTCTTCTCGTCAGTGACAGGCTATGCGTATTACGCTTTCCCGACCGCGTACTGGATGATCTCTCTTCCTCCCGGATTCATGCTTCTTCTCGCGTGCTTCGAGCTGCTTCGATATCGACGGAACAGGCGTCGCACAAGGATGGATGCGGAGAATTGCTATAACCACGCGGACCGACCGAATGAGTGAGCGTTGCGCCGAATGCCGTGTGCCCCTGTAGGAGATCGCGGCGGCGAATCGCCACCAGGCGCGGGGACCGTAGTCCCGAGCGGGGCTAGCGCGGTCGTGTGGCGGCCGAACTGTCGATGAGCGCCGACCGCCTCCCGGCTTCACCCCGTCTTCATAGTGGGCTCGGGGGAGGGGCGAAAACCCGGCGAGCTTCTCACCCTAGGTCTGCGGCCGCCGTCGGCGCGAGCCCACGGATCGGAGGAACGCGTGCACGGTGGGGGTGCGGAAGGTGGATCTCAGTCCTCCGAATACTGAGAAGACCTTGCGCAGTCGGCATACGGGCGCGAAGGCTTTGCCATTGCCGAAAGCCGTATGTGTCGCGCGTTCAAACTCGGCGCCGGGGACGCAACGATGCACTACAACCTCGGCCAGATCCTGTATAAGCAGGGCGACTATCGAGGCGCGGCAGAGGCATACCGGGACCGGGCAAGGGCCATTACAACCTTTTCCGCGAAAGGTCGCTGTATCGAACGAGGAACCGAAGTCACGCGGGATCTTGCAACTGCTTCAGATGAGCGGTCGCGTTTCGACACACGCCCTGGCGAGCGGGGATCTGATGTTCGCGGAGAGTCAAGACGGCCGTGGGCTTCCTGTCGAACTCATTGTCCGGGACGGATGTCTTACGTTCCTCTCCTTGGGGCAGGTGTTCTGGTCCGACCTTTCGTCAGACAAGGAGGATCAGGCGTTCGCGGAGAGGTTGGTGCGATGCGTCGTCTTCGGAGCCGCGCGAAGGCTGAAGTCCGGCCGCGCGTGTTACCTCGTTTGCGGAGGTGGTGCCCAGTTTGCACCTGCAAATACCCATGAGCTAAACAGATGGCCCGCTTGGAGCTCCACAGATCGCAAGTGCGACGTCACCTATCTGCGAATAAGTTGCCTGCGATGACGTTGGCCACTGCCTCTCCAAGGTGCCCCATAATTCGACGTCCGCGGCAACACGCGCCGTCTGGCTGATCTGCAGTTCTCGTACGACGCTGATAACCAGCACATCGGCACGGTGACGTACAAGGGTTCGCGCACGTCGTTGGTGCGGGATGCCGCGGGTCGTGTGGTGTCGCGCATGGTGGATCCGGCGGGTGATGCGCCTGCGGTGACCAAGCGCTACTTGTATGCCGGTGCGGGTGATATTCCGGTCGGGGTGGTGTCGGCTGATGGGGCGTCGGTGTGGATGTTGTCGCTGCCTGGTGGGGTGATGGTGGATGTGCCGTCGGCGGGGGCGTCGACGTGGTCGTATCCGTCGTTGCAGGGGCACACCTTGACGACCGGTGACGGGACGACGTCGACGGGGGTGCAGCTGTACAACCCGTTCGGTCAGCCGTTGGATGCCGCGACCTTGGCGATCGGCACGGCTGCGGCGAACGCGTCGGGTGTGGTCGACGAGACCTCGGGGTGGCATCAGGGTGCGTAGAAGCTGGTGGAGGCGACCGAAGACACGCTGATCGTCGAGATGGGCGCCCGGTTGTACGTGCCGACGCTGGGGCGGTTCTTGCAGGTCGACCCGGTCGAGGGCGGCGTCGACAACGACTATGTGTGGCCGACGGACCCGATCGGGAAGAACGATTTAAGCGGGAACGCTGAAGGAGGGGAGTGGTGGCGGTCTGCGCTATCCACGACTATCACTGTCGTCGGAATCATCGGCGCAGCGGCCGCGGTCGCAGCATGCGTAGCGTCTGTCGTCTGCGGCACCGCGGTAGCCGTGGGAGCGAGTGTCGCCATTGGCGCCGCTGCGGGGGCTGGCGCATTCGTTGCCGAAACTGCTGGAACGCAAGCCTTCTCGGGTGGGGGATTGGCCCGCGCCGCTCTCGTAGGTGGTGCCTTGGGTGCTCTGCCTGGGGGCGCCGGCGCAGGCGTCCGGGTTGCCGCCGCCTCGATGCTGAAAAAGCTGCCCACGGTGGGGACAGCCCTGGCCAAACGCGACCTCATGCATGGATCCCTTTCAAGCACACTGATCAAGAGTCAAGTCGCCTGGCGAGGGGCGGTCAGGTTCGGGAGGGGCCGTGATGGGCGGTGGAATACCTACGTGCGCATGCGAGGCGCCGTGAACGGGCGGGCGGGGGAGTATCAGTGGTATATGAGGAGGGGGCAGACGCATCATCAACACTTTCGACCATATTAAGCGAGAGGCCATTTCTTTGAACGCCTTCAGAAGCTTGATGAAGTGGGTCCCACTGAGTTCAATCGATGTTTGCGTTTACCGCACGGGATTACTCGGGGGTTTTATGAGGCCTAGGCAAGTGATCGATCTAGCGTTGGCGAGGATGAACGACGGAATCCCCATCTCGCAAATAGAAGAGTCCTTCGCGCTTGCATTGTCAGACGAAGCGGATACAGTGGAAGAGGCTTTGAGGAGTCTCGACGTTGACGACCGCGAGGATCTTCGCGCGCGTAAGATATGGTTCTTCGCGACGGCAAGCGAATTGTACGACGGATGGTTGCTAACCGATGGGCCAGAATTGCTATATGAAATTTTGGAATCTCTGGACTTGAGCGATGAGTTCCCGGAACTTGTGTACTTTTCTCCGGTCGGGTTTCTCGGGGCGTTCCGAAAGAGCGCGCCGCTGAGGAATCGTCTTCGTGTTCGATTGGGGGAGTTGTCGGCGATGGTGACTCCGTCGTAGACGAGTTATCTTGTGTTGGGGTTTTTCTGCACCCAACAATATCGCTACGGAGAATGTCATTCGTGACGAGGAACGAGGCCTGATCCAATTGGCGCGCGGGTGGGTCAATGTTCAAGACCGGCAGCCGAGGTTGGAGAATTAAATGATGCGTTCGAACGATCGCTTCCTGGAAGGGGTCTCACCACGCCGTCGTGTCTTCTGGTTGTGCACGATGGGGCCGGCCTCATTCATCCTGTGCATTTGGCCTTCGGTCGCGGGAATCTCGTGGTTTGGATTTACCGCGTTCATCTTTCTAGCGATTCTTGGGCTAGGCGAGTTTCTCAGACTCATTGGTCAATTGGTCGAGCGAAGGCGCGGGCGCACGCGGCATGATGCTCCCTGAATCTCCCGGAGGGTGCGAGCGCTTCATGCAACCCTTGCTGTCTCCTTTCCCTCGCCCGCGTCATGTTGTCGCGCGATGACTCGGTCGAGTACCGCGCGCTCCTCGAACTCGCCGTGGTGAGGGGCGTGTACGGCTCCCACATCCTGCTCGGCAACGTGTTGGCGCAGATCGGAAACCGGGATGCAGCCGCGCACATGTATCGGGAGGGAGTTGCCTCCGTAGACGCCCATTCCGCATTCAATCTCGGCGTGCTCCATCACGAGAACGACGAATTCGAGCAGGCGCGCGCGATATTCGCTGAGGCTCGGCGTGGTGGGGATCTCACGCGCTCACCCTTCGACGCCAATCCGCGGCTCGGCGGTGAGCGGGACACGTGAACGAATCCTGTCGCGTAGCCGCACGAGCTGGTGCGGCGCAGCGGAGTGCTGAGCCGCGGGGTGAATTCGCAGCACGAGACGCGCGCGAATCTGCGTCACGCGCCCGCCTCGAGCCGGACCCTTTGCGCATGATCGGCACAGTCTGAACCCAGGCGACGTCGACCGCCACGCCGGCGGCTGTAGGGGGAATCGTGCTCTCCATCTCTCGTTTCGCCGTGGCGGGCGTCGTGGTCTCGGCCGCACTCCTCGGCGGACCGGTCATTCCAGACGCCGGAGCACACGCGGAGACGGAGTCAACAGACCCGTCCGCGGCGCCCGAGGAAAGCTCGGCCCCTCCCTCGACCGGCGATCCAGGGATCGAGCCGTACACACCGCCACAGATGCCCGCAGGGTCGTTCGACATTCCGTCACCCGTGACCACGCCGTATCCCGCAGCTGTGGAGCCTGTCACGCCCCCGGTCGTCGGGGAGAAGTTTGAAGAGTTGATGCGCGCGACGAATGAAGCGGCACGGCGTTCGCGATCCATGCCGCTCAAGAGTTCTGCGTCGGGCGACAGCGGCCTCAGCGTGCCGACCGAGCCGCAGGCCGTCAGCAGCGGCGCCGGCGAGTGGAAGGAGGTCGAAACCTCCGTCTCACGGATGCGGATCGCGCGCCAGGTTGGAGGCTTCCGCCGCGGCGGGTGCGTGGGAAACACCGTCGCACCGACGGAAGTGACCTCACCTGATCGTGCGCAGTGCCCGGAAGCCCGAGCGCCCTCTTCCGAGAGGCACCGCAGCAACTTGCGCTCGGCTTCAGAGGGGCAGTGACTCGCGGCCTAGTCCAGACCAGCTTGACCCCACGGGGCGCGAGGGGGTCGAGTGATCGCCCGCTCCCGCGGCATCCGTCCCCGTCACTTCATTCCAGCAGGTGCCGCAGATACCGCCCCGGCGCATCCAAGAAGCCGCGGTGTAACCGGACCAGCTCGAGGTCTTCCCACGCGCTCTCGCGGATGCCCCAGTCGCCCAGCTCGAGGATCGTCGCCCCGGGCAGCGCGGCGAGCACGGGGGAGTGGGTCGCGCAGATCACCTGGGTGCCGCGCGAGCGCATACGGTCGAGAGAGGCGAGCCAGCGCAAGGTCGACGAGAACGACAGCGCGGCCTCGGGCTCATCGAGGCACGCGAGTCCTGAGACGTAGTGCGGGTGGTCGAGCACCTCGTCGAGCAGGGCGTTGAACGACTCTCCGTGGCTCATCGTGTGCAGGCTCGGCGGGGCATCGGGCAGGTCGTCGCGCCACGAGTAGTAGCCGTGCATCGTCTCGGCGCGCAGGAAGAATCCCCACCGCGGCGCCCGAGGGCTCCGCTCGATGCGCAACCACTCCGACAGGGCTCTCGGTGCGCCGCGTCTCGCCGCCGCCGTTGGTCGACCCGCCCTCGGCGGGGAGTCCCGCGGCCTCGGCGATCCCCTCGATGAGCGTGGACTTGCCCGAGCCGTTCTCTCCGACGAGGAACGTCACGCCGGGGCCGAACTCCCAGCCGTCCCGGCCGGCCACCTCGAGGAACTGCGCCACCGCGGGCACCGTCGCCGGCCACGCCGCCGGGTCGATGCCGGCGTCGGAGAAGAGCTTGACCCCCTGCACGGGTCGCGGGTCGTGCAGCCAGTCATCCGCGCTTCTCATGGCCTCACTCTTCACAGATTCAGATCCGTGCACCGGATTCGGATTCGCAGCGCGCGGTGATCCGCATCCGTTGCGCCTGTCCGAATCCGTTGCGCGCGCGTGCCGAGGAGCGGCGACGCCACCAGCCGAACGCGCACCGACATCGCGCTCAGATCCAGGTCGGCAGCCAGTTGTGCAGGCGCCAGAACTCGTAGGGCACCGGCAGCCCGGCCCACACGGGGTACCAGAACGCCGAGACCACGACGCAGAAGCCGAGGAACACCAGCACTCCCACCTGTCCGGTGATCCGCGATGCCGCGCGCGCCGGGCTCGCGATCTCGCGCAGCGCGAAGGTGAGGGCGATCACGAGGAAGGGCAGCATCGCGACCGTGTAGAACTGGAAGATCGTGCGCTCGGGGTAGAGCAGCCACGGCACGTAGGTGGCGGCCAGGCCCGTCAGCACCAGGGCGTAGCGCCAGTCGCGCACCATCACGAAGCGCACGAGCAAGAAGACGGATGCCGCGATCCCGGCCCACCAGATGATCGGGTTCGCCAGGCTCGAGATCGCCTCGGTGCAGCCGGTCGGCAGGGTGCAGCCGTTCACGCCTGCGGCATCCTGATGCCAGTACATCGAGGTCGGACGGATGAGCAGCGGCCACTGCCACGCGGGACTCGCGTAGCTGTGCGGCGTGACGAGCCCGACGTGGAAGGCGTACATCGCCTGGTGGTAGGCCCACAGCCGTTGGAGCGCTTCGGGAACCCACGACCACAGCGGACTCGTCGCCACCGGCGTGCTGCGCATGTATCCGCCGCTGGTGAAGAGCCATCCCGACCAGCTCGCGAGGTAGACCACCAGCGCCACGGGCACGAGCAGCACGAACGAGGCGAGGCCCTGGCGCACGGCATCCATCGGCCATTGCACGACACCCGCGCGACGCCGGGCGAGCGCGTCGGTCACGACCGCGTAGACGCCGATCGCGGCGAGCACGTACAGCCCCGACCACTTCACGGCGGTCGCAGCGCCCGCGGCGGTGCCGGCGGCGATCAGCCACGGCCGGTTCCAGAGGATCGGGCCCCACATCGGCCGTTCGCCGCGCCTCGCGACGAGCTCGGCGATGCGATCACCGGTGCGCAGATGGTCGAGGGCGACGAACCAGAACGTCAGCAGGATGAAGAACGTGAGGAAGATGTCGAGCAGCGCGATGCGGCTGAGAACGATGCCGAGGCCGTCGATCGCGATGAGACCGGATGCCACGGTGGCGAAGGGGATCGACCGCGTGAGCGTGCGCGCGACGAGGTAGACCAGCAGCACGGTCGCGGTGCCGAAGACCGCGGCCGAGATGCGCCAGCCGGTCGCGGAGTCGGGCCCGAACAAGGCCATGCCCGCGCCGATGAGGATGCGCCCGAGCGGCGGGTGTACGACGTAGCTGCCGATGCCGGTGAAGATGTCGGTCTGGCCCGCCGCGAAGCGGGCGTCGGTGTCGTCGGGCTCCCAAGTGGAGGGGTAGCCGAGCACCCACTGACTCCACGAGTCCTTCACGTAATAGGTCTCGTCGAACACCAGCTGGTGCGGGTTGCCGATGTCGATCAGGCGCAGCACCGCCGCCACGACCGTGACGAGCAAGGGTGCGAGCCATCTCCACAGGCGGTACCCGCGGGGGCTCGCGAGGAGGGCGTCGCGCCACCGGTCGATGCGCGTCTGCTCGACCGTGGGGAGCAGCGGAGGCACGGCGGTGGTCACGTGCCCCAGCCTAAGGTGGAACGGTGATCATCCTCGCGGCGACCCCCATCGGCAACCTGGGCGATGCGTCGCGCCGCCTGGTCGAGGCGCTCGAGAACGCCACGGTCGTCGCGGCCGAAGACACCCGCACCACGCAGCGTCTGCTCGCGGGCCTCGGGGTCGAGAACCGCCCGCGCCTGATCGCCCTGCACGACCACAACGAGAAGGAGCGCGCGGCGGAGCTCGTCGAACTCGCGCGCGAAGACGACCTGCTCGTGCTGAGCGACGCGGGAATGCCCACCGTCAGCGACCCGGGCTTCGGCCTCGTCGCCGCCGCGGCCGCCGCCGGCGTCACCGTTACGGCCATCCCCGGGCCGAGCGCCGTCGTCACCGCTCTCGCGGTCGCGGGGCTCCCCACCGACCGCTTCGCCTTCGAGGGCTTCCCGCGCCGCAAGCCGGGGGATCGCCGCAAGGCCTTCGCGCAGCTCGCGTCGGAGGAACGGACCCTCGTCTTCTTCGAGTCGCCTTCGCGCGTGGCATCCACTCTCGAAGATCTCGCGAGCGCGTTCGGCGCCGATCGTCCCGCCGCCGTCTGCCGCGAGCTGACGAAGCTCTACGAAGAGGTCAAGCGCGGCACTCTGGCCGAACTCGCCGCGTGGGCGGCCGAGGGCGTGCGCGGAGAGATCGCGATCGTCGTCGGCGGCGCCTCGGCGCGTGAGGTCGCGTTCCCGGATGCCGTGACCCAGGTGCTCGAGCTCGTGCGCGGCGGCACGCGGCTCAAGGAGGCCGCCGCCGAGGTGGCGTCGCAGACGGGGCACTCGTCGCGCGAGCTGTACCAGGCGGCGCTGGCCGTCAAGCGCTGAGCGTCTCCCCGCGTCGTCGCGCGCGAGGGGTCGAGAAGCGTCGCCCTGCCCCTGTCTCGGCGCCAGTTCTCGACCCCTCACGCGCGGGGGCGCGTCACACGCGGCGGGAGTGTCGGAGGCTCCCCGTAGAATCTCCAGGTGACTTCCGGCCGATCCTTCTACATCACGACGCCGATCTACTACCCCAGCGATCTGCCCCACATCGGGCACGGGTACACGACCGTCGCCGTCGACACGCTCGCCCGCTGGCATCGCCAGGCGGGGGATGACACCTGGATGCTGACCGGCACCGACGAGCACGGGCAGAAGATGCTCCGCGCCGCCGCCGCCAACGGCGTCACTCCGCAGGAGTGGGTCGACAAGCTCGTCACCGAGTCGTGGTTCCCGCTGCTCGAGACGCTCGACGTCGCCAACGACGACTTCATCCGCACGACGCAGCCCCGCCACGAAGAGCGCGTGCAGCAGTTCGTGAAGGCGTTGTTCGACCGCGGCTACATCTACGCGGGCGAGTACGAGGCCCTGTACTGCGTCGGCTGCGAGGAGTTCAAGCCCGAGGCCGAGATCGTCGACGGCACCGGGCCCTTCGAGGGCCTCAAAGTCTGCGCGATCCACTCCAAGCCCCTCGAGCTGCTGCAGGAGAAGAACTACTTCTTCAAGCTCAGTGAGTTCCAGGACCGCCTGCTCGAGCTGTACAAGACCGAGCCCGACTTCGTGCGCCCCGAATCGGCGCGCAACGAGGTCGTGTCGTTCGTGCGCAGCGGCCTGAAAGACCTCTCGATCTCGCGTTCGGCGTTCGACTGGGGCATCACGGTTCCGTGGGATCCCTCGCACGTCATCTACGTGTGGGTCGACGCGCTGCTCAACTACGCCACCGCCGTGGGCTACGGCACCGACCCCGCCGAGTTCGAGCGCCGCTGGCCGGCGTTCCACGTGGTCGGCAAAGACATCCTGCGCTTCCACGCCGTGATCTGGCCGGCCATGCTGATGGCCGCGGGCCTCGACGTGCCGCGCGGCGTCTTCGCACACGGGTGGCTGCTCGTCGGCGGCGAGAAGATGTCGAAGTCGAAGCTCACCGGCATCGCGCCCACCGAGATCACCGACGTCTTCGGGTCCGACGCGTACCGGTTCTACTTCCTCTCGGCGATCGCGTTCGGTCAAGACGGCTCGTTCTCGTGGGAAGACCTGTCGGCGCGCTACCAGGCCGAGCTCGCCAACGGTTTCGGCAACCTGGCGTCGCGCACGGTCGCGATGATCTCGAAGTACTTCGAGGGCGTCGTGCCGGCACCGGCCTCGTACACCGAGGGCGATCTGACGATCCAGAAGATCGTGGCGGATGCCGCGACCACCGCCGACGCCGCCATCGAGCGCTTCCGCACCGACGAGGCGATCGCGGCGATCTGGACGATCGTCGACGCGCTGAACGGTTACATCACCGAGAACGAGCCGTGGGCTCTTGCCAAGGACGAGTCGACGCGCAAGCGCCTCGGCACGGTGCTGTACACCGCGGCCGAGGGCCTGCGCGCCCTCGCGGTGCTGCTGTCGCCGGTCATGCCGGAGTCGACGTCTAAGCTCTGGGTCGCGCTGGGGGCGGCTGAGGGGCTCGGTGCTCTCGTCGAGCAGCCGATCCGCGAGGCGGGCACCTGGGGCCTGCTGCCGGCGGGCGCCACGGTCACGCCGCTCACCCCGCTCTTCCCGCGCGTCGAGCAGGCGTGACGCAGGTGCCTTCCGAATCGGCGGCGTCGGCGACGGTCCCTGAGCCTGTCGAAGGGTCCGCCGCCCGGCCCGCCGCGCCCGGCTCCACGCCGGTCGAGCGTCCCCGCGACACGATCGGCGACGGCGACCCGAGCCAGTACGTGCGCGAGCGTTCGGTCGACGGCCGTCGCGACGTGAGCTATCCGCCGGCGCCCGAGCCCCTCGGCATCCCGGTCTACGACAACCACACGCACCTCGAGATCGAAGACGGCCCTTCGACAGGCTCAGGGACCATCGACGGATTGTCACTGGACGAGCAGCTCGAGCGCGCTCTCGCGGTCGGTGTGCACGGGGTCGTGCAGGCGGGCGGCGACATCGACTCCTCGCGGTGGTCGGCGTGGGCGGCACGGTCGCACCCGCGCGTCCTCGCGGCGGTGGCGATCCACCCCAACGAGGCTCCCGCGTACGAGCAGGCGGGGGAGTTGGATGCCGCGATCGCCGTCATCGACGAACTCGCCGCCGAGCCGCGGGTGAGGGCCATCGGCGAGACGGGGCTCGACTTCTTCCGCACCGAGGCCGACGGCATCCCGGCCCAGAGCCGCTCGTTCGAGGCGCACATCGCGCTGGCGAAGAAGCACGGGATCGCGATGCAGATCCACGACCGCGACGCCCACGACGCCGTGCTCGAGACCCTGCTGCGCGTCGGCGCTCCCGACAAGACGGTCTTCCACTGCTTCTCGGGCGACGCCGACATGGCGCGCATCGCCGCCGACCGCGGCTACTACCTCTCGTTCGCCGGCAACGTCACGTTCAAGAACGCGCAGAACCTGCGCGACGCACTCGCGGTCACGCCTCTCGACCGCATCCTGGTCGAGACCGACGCCCCGTTCCTGACCCCCGCGCCGTATCGCGGCCGGCCCAACGCGCCGTACCTGATCCCCGTGACGCTGCGCTTCCTCGCGGCCGAGTTGGCGATGGATGCCGACGAGCTCGCCGCCCAGGTCGCCGCGAACACCCTCGAGGTCTACGGCGCGTTCGAGGGCTGAGCGCGCGGATCCTCGGTGATTCGCGCATCTCCAGCCGGATGGCCGCGGATGCCGCTGAGGTTGTGCGGATCGCGGAGGTTGTGACGGCGTGCGCCGCTGTCGCGGGCGTGGCGCAGGTTGAGTGATTCCGCGCATCTTCATCGCGATGGCCGGGGATGCCGCTGAGATTGTGCGGATCGGGGAGGTTGTGGCGGCGGGTGCCGCTGGCGCTGCACTGGCTCAGTTGTTCGCACGTCTTCAGCCGGAATCCTGAGGACGCCGCTGAGTATGCGCTGATCGCGGAGGTTGTGGCGGCAGGTGCCGCTGGCGCTGCACAACCTCAGTGATTTGCGCATCCTCAGCCGGATGGCCGCGGATGCCGCTGAGGTTGCGCGGATCGCGGAGATTGCGCGGGCGCGACGACACCGAGAACGACGAAGGCCGGCACCCCACGGGGCGCCGGCCTTCTGGCATCCGAGATCAGGCCTTGGCCTTGTCCTTCGGTTTGCGCACGAAGAGCGTCTCGGTCTGCTCGAGCTCCATGCCCTTCGTCTCGGGGATGCGCAGCAGCACGTAGACGAACGACAGGCCGGCGAACAGCGCGTACATGCCGTAGGTGAGCGGGAGCGACCAGCTCGACATCGCCGGGAACGACACCGTGATGGCGAAGTTCGCGATCCACTGCGCACCGGCGGCCACGCCGAGCGCCTTACCGCGGATGCGGCTCGGGAAGATCTCGCCCAGCAGCACCCACACCAGCGGGCCCCACGAGGCGCCGAAGCCGACGACGAACACGTTCGCGGCGACGAGGGCGACGCTGCCCCAGGGAGCGGGGAGCGACACGTCCTGGCCCGAGCCGGTCGCGAACGTGAACGCCAGCGCCATGGCGCCCAGCGACACGGTCATCAGGATCGAGCCGGTGAGCAGGATCGGCTTCCGGCCGACGCGGTCAACGAGGAAGATCGCGACGAAGGTGACCACGACGTTGGTGATCGAGGTGATCACCGAGATCAACAGCGAGTTGCTCTCGTCGAAGCCGACGGCCTTCCAGAGGGTCGTGGAGTAGTAGAAGATCACGTTGATGCCGACGAACTGCTGGAACATCGACAGCAGAATGCCGGTCCAGACGATGCCCTGCAGACCCAGCACAGGTCCGCGCAGCGACACGTTCTTGTTCTTGCGGTCGGCTTCGATCGTGTTCGACAGCTCGTTCATCGTCTTGTCGAGATCGGCCGGCGGCACCAGGCGGGCGAAGATCGCCTTGGCCTCGTCGCGCTTGCCCTTGGCGAGCAGATAGCGCGGCGACTCGGGAACAGTGAACGACAGGATGCCGTAGACGGCGGCGGGGATCACACCGACCAGGAACATCCAGCGCCAGGCCTCGAGGCCCAGCCACAGCTGATTGGCCGCACCGCCCGCGGTGTTGGCCAGCAGGGCGTCGGACAGCAGGGCGCCGAAGATACCGAGCGTGATGGCCAGCTGCTGCAGCGACGCGAGCGAGCCGCGGATCTGCCGGGGCGCGACCTCGGCGATGTACGCGGGAGCGACCACCGAGGCGATGCCGATGCCGAGGCCGCTCATCACGCGCCAGAGGATCAGGTCGGGGACGCTGAAGGTGAGCGCCGCACCGATCGACGACACGAAGAACAGCACGGCGCCGAGCAGCATGACCTTCAGGCGACCCCAGCGATCGGAGAGGGCACCTGCGATGATGGCTCCCACCGCGCAACCCAGCAGGGCGACCGCGACGACGAAACCGGTGAGCACCTGCCCCAGCTCGAAGTTGCCGTCGACCGCATCGACCGCGCCGTTGATGACGGAGGAGTCGAAGCCGAAGAGGAAACCGCCCACGGCGGCGGCGACGGACAGCCCGATCGCTCGTCGCCCGTACGGGCTCCGCAGGGTGAAGGCATTGGCGGGGATCGACTGTGTCTGACTCACCCGACCACGCTACTCCCGGCTGGTTCGCAGCAAGGGTTCTGGCGGAGCCCTGACTACAGTGGAACAATGCCCGTTCTGCTCCTCGGTGCCGCCGAGATCCGTCGGCTCGCCGCCGACCTCGACGTGACCCCGACCAAGAAGCTGGGGCAGAACTTCGTCGTCGACGCCAACACGGTCCGCAAGATCGTGCACGCGGCCCGGGTCACGGCATCCGACCGTGTCGTCGAGATCGGACCGGGCCTCGGTTCGCTCACCCTGGCAATCCTCGAGACGGGGGCTTCGGTGGTCGCCGTCGAGATCGATCACCGCCTCGCCGAGCGCCTTCCCGTCACCGCCGCCGCCCACGACGTGCCCGCCGATCGCCTCACCGTGATCGACGCCGACGCCCTGCGCGTGACCGAGCTGCCGGGCGAGCCCGAGGTGCTGGTCGCGAACCTGCCGTACAACGTGTCGGTGCCGGTGCTGCTGCACTTCCTCGAGAGCTTCCCCTATCTGCAGCGCGGCGTCGTCATGGTGCAGGCCGAGGTGGGCGAGCGCCTGGCGGCCCCTCCCGGGTCGAAGGTGTACGGCGCACCCAGCGTCAAGGCCGCCTGGTACGGCTCGTGGCGTCTCGCGGGCACCGTGTCGCGCCAGGTCTTCTGGCCGGTGCCCAACGTCGACAGCGTGCTCGTCGGGTTCGATCGCGACGCCGAGCCCCGCGGCACCGAAGAGCACCGGCTGCGGACTTTCCGGATCGTGGATGCCGCGTTCCAGCAGCGCCGCAAGATGCTGCGACAGGCGCTGTCGGGCGTGCTCGGCGGCACCGCGGCCGAGGCATCGGCACGCCTGGAGGCGGCGGGTGTCGACCCGACCCTGCGCGGCGAGCAGCTCACGGTCGACGACTACGCCCGCATCGCCGGCGCCTCCTGACGATTCCGCGCTGATCGCGGGATCCGGCCCGCGTGGGTGGTCGCGGCATCCGGCCCGCGTGTGCACAACGGCGGGGCGTTCGGCGACACGCCGCGTGGGTCCGGCCGGTGTCCGGCTTGTCGTCGGCGACGCCCGCGGTTGTGCTCGGCCCACCGCCTGCTCTGCCGACCCACAACGCGCGCAGGGTGAATTCCCGCCGTGTTCATCACGCGTTTGCGAAACATGTCTGTAACATTTCGAGGCAACCGGGAGCATCACGCCGGTCACGAGGCCGTACCCGACGGCCCGGAAGGAACGAGATGCGTTACGCCGAGTACCCCCGTGCTGAGAGGGTGCTGCTGCACCTGAGTGACACCCACCTGCGCGCCGGCGGTGCGCCGCTGTACGACAGCGTCGACTCCGAGGCCTACCTCGCCCGGGCGGTCGAGGCGATCGGTGCCTCGGGAATCCGCCCCCACGCCCTGGTGTTCACGGGTGATCTGGCCGACTTCGGCGAGGCTGACGCCTACGAGCGCGTGCGCCGACTGGTCGAGCCGCTCGCGGAGCGCCTCGGCACGCGCGTCATCTGGGTGATGGGCAACCACGACGACCGCGCGGCGTTCCGCGCCGAACTGCTTCCCGGCGATGCCGCCGATGCGACCGCCCCGGTCGACCGCGTCGACGAGATCGACGGCCTGCGCGTCGTGACCCTCGACACCTCGGTGCCCGGCGCGCACCACGGAGAGGTCACCGCCGCCCAGCTCGAGTGGCTCACCGAGGTGCTGGCGACGCCGGCCCCGCTCGGCACGATCCTTGCGATGCACCACCCGCCCGTGCCCAGCGTGCTCGACCTCGCCGCCTCCGTCGAACTGCGCGACCAGCGCAGCCTCGCCGCGGTGCTGCGCGGCACCGACGTGCGCGCGATCCTCGCGGGTCACCTGCACTACTCGACGTTCGCCACGTTCGCCGGAATCCCCGTGTCAGTGGCATCCGCCACCTGCTACACGCAAGACCTCATGGTGCCCGTGGGCGGAACCCGCCCGCAGGACGCCGCGCAGGGGTTCAACACCGTGCACGTCTACGACGACACCGTGGTGCACTCGGTCGTGCCGCTCGCGGCGACTCAGGCTCTGCAGTACGTGGATGCCGCGGAGTCGCAGCGACGCCTGCACGACGCTGGCATCGTGGTGCCGGCGTCGCGGGCGTTCAGCGGACCGGTGTCGCCGCCGACGACGCCGCTGCCGATCCTTCGTTGACCGCCGTCTTCTCCCAGGGAGCGGCGACGGGGAAGTAGCGCTCGAGGCACGCCCGGAGCGCGGGGACGCGCACCTCTTCGGGGATCTCGGGCACGCTGCCGTCGTTCAGGCAGAACATGTCGGTGTCGCGGCGCGAGACGAGGCGCTCCATCGTGCGCAGCGAGTCGAGCTGCGTGGTCTGCACGTAGCGCGTGCGGGGCTCGGTCGTGATGACCGCCCGGCCGGTCGCCAGCGCGTAGTGGTGGTACAGGCTGTTGGTCACCGAGATGTCGGTCGCCGAACGGAACCGGCTCGCGGCGGTGCGGGCGTAGTCGTCGGCGAACTCCTGCTCGAGCTCGAATGCGACCGAGCGACGAAGCGGCGTCGCGCAGTGCTCGAGGTCGAGGGTGATGACCCGGCCGAAGCGCTCCTTGAGCAGCGCGCGGTTGACGCGCAGGCCGTTGTCGTGGCCCGAGCGGTCGATGTGCGCGGGGCCGCTGCCGATGCGCACGCCGCTCTCGACGAACCGGCTGACCCCGCCGCCGCTGAAGAACAGCTCGGGGGTCACGGGACGACCGAAGAACATGTCGTCGTTGCTGTAGAGGAAGTGCTCGGCCAGCCCCGGGATGCGGTGGAGCTGCGCCTCGACGGCGTGGGAGTTGTGGGTGGGCAGCACCGCGGGATCGGCGAAGAACTCCTCGCTGCGCACGATCGTCACCTTCGGGTGATCGGCGAGCCACTCGGGGGTGGGGGAGTCGGTCGCGATGAAGATGCGGCGCACCCACGGCGCGTACATGTGCACGCTGCGCAGCGCGTAGCGCAGCTCGTCGACCTGCCGGTAACGCGCGGCGTTGTCGTCGCCGTCGCCGACGACGTAGCCCTTCATGCGCGCGGCGCGCTGGCGCTGGAACTCGCTCGACGAGCCGTCGACCCACGAGAAGACCATGTCGACCTCGGCCGTGAGCTCGTTCGGGTGCGGGTCGAACATGCCCGCCACCGTCGTCCACCGTCGTCCGTAGCGCTCCACCTCGACCAGGTCGAGGTCGGCCGCGGCGAACTTGCGGCGGGTGAGGGCGCTGGGCCGCGGGGCCTCGATGGTCTTGTCGCCGAAACGCCAGAGCTCGAGTCGCGGGGCGAGCGACGCCCCGTAACGGTACGAGCCCTCGGTCGAGGTGCGGGGGCGGAACACCGCGTACGCCTGCACGGAGCCGGGCGAGGGGTGCACGCTGTGCGCGGGCACGGGGTCTTCGCCGCGGGCCTTCAGGTACACCGGGCCCAGCTCGGGGTCGCGCAGAGCGGTGAGCGCCGCCTCGGCATCCGCCGTGTCGACGACGAGCTTGGGGCGACGGTTCGCGTCGCGCACGAGCATGACGCGCACGCCCGCGGCCTCGATCGCGGCGGCCGCGGTGAGAAGGTCGTCGCGCTCGGACATCGAGGGCGTGGAGGAGTCGTCGACGACGTGCAGGATGCCGTCGTGCATCCGGATATCGGAGCGGGAGAGCAGCGCGCGCCAGGGGTCGGTGTCGATCGACAGGGGGACCATCGGGCGCATAGTGCCTCCACGGGGATAGGTGACGGGCTCCCGTCACCGTAGGGTTCCGGGGTTACGAAGACGTTTCGGCGGCGGCGCCGAACGGCGGGGAGCGGCGCGCTACTGTCGAAGAGTGACTCGAATCGCTCGCTCCGGCCCGGTCTGTCCCGAACCGCTTTGCGAGCGACGGCGGGAACCGGGCCGACGTTCCAGTTTCGCACACGCCGGCTCCGTCGGACGCACGTTCGAGCGGCCCGCGCGATGAGCGCTGCTCCGCCGGCATCCGTCCGCGTCCGCGCCCCCGGCAAGATCAACGTCTTCCTCGAGGTCGGCGACGTCCAGGACGACGGGTATCACGAGCTCGCCACGGCCTTCCAAGCGGTGTCGCTGTACGAGGAGATGACGGCGACCCCTGCCGATGACATCACCTTGAGCGTGACGGCGAAGGGCCCCGTCGACATCGGGGGCGTGCCCACCGACGACCGCAACCTCGCCGTGCGCGCCGCGCGCCTGCTCGCGCAGACCGCCGGCATCGACCGCGGTGCCCATCTGTCGATCCGCAAGGCCGTTCCGGTGGCCGGCGGGATGGGCGGGGGATCGGCGGATGCCGCCGCCGCCCTGGTTGCGTGCGATGCACTGTGGGGACTCGGCATGCCGATGAGCGAGCTGGCCCGTCTCGCGGCGCGACTGGGCGCGGACGTTCCGTTCGCCCTGCTCGGCGGGACCGCGGTCGGAACAGGCCGCGGCGACGAGCTCAGCCCCGCTCTCGCACGCGGGCGGTTCGACTGGGTGCTCGTGCCCAACGACGAGGGCATGTCGACACCCGTCGTCTACGGCGAGCTCGACGCGCACCGCCGCCGCCACGCCGTCGACATCGGCCCGGCGCCGCGCGTGCCCGCTGTCGACCCCGACGTGCTGCACGCGCTGCGCCAGGGCGACGCCGAGATGCTCGCTCAGACCCTGCGCAACGATCTGCAGGCGCCCGCGCTGCACCTGCGGCCCGATCTCGCGCGCGTGCTCGAGCGCGGCGAGAGCTCGGGAGCGCTCGCGGGCATCGTGTCGGGATCCGGTCCCACGCTCGCGTTCCTCACCGCCGACGAGTCTTCCGCGATCGACCTGCAGGTCACCCTCAGCGCGGCGGGACTCGTCGCTCTGCACGTGCACGGCCCCGTGCCGGGCGCCCGTGTGGTCTGACCGCGGCGCACCATAGTGCAGGTCGACACACGGAGCAATCTTCGCCTCGGGGCCCCGCGACCTGGTTAGCCTCGTTCGAGGTGGTTCGTCACCGCTGGGTGCCGTGCCCGCGGGGCGCCACGAAGGGGGTTTCCCATGAAGGCAACACTCGACGGCGTCGTAATCGCCGAAGCCGACCGCGACGACCTGGCCTCGATCGAGGGCAACTGGTACTTCCCGCCGCAGGCGGTGCGCGAGGGCGCGCTGCACGAGAGCCCCACGCCCTACACCTGCCCGTGGAAGGGCGCCGCCCAGTACTGGAACATCTCGGTCGACGGTGCGGAACTCCCCGACGGCGCATGGTCGTACCCCGATCTGTACCCGGGCGCTGTGGATCGCGTCGGCAAGGACTTCGCCGGATTCGTCGCGTTCGACCGCAAGGTCGTGGTCTCCGACTGAGGTCGGGCACTCACATGATCGAGTTCTCCGCCGTCTCGAAGGTGTTTCCCGACGGCACGCGCGCCGTCGACGACTTCAACCTCGTCATCCCCTCTCGCCAGACCACCGTGTTCGTCGGGTCGTCCGGCTGCGGCAAGACGACGCTGCTGCGCATGATCAACCGCATGGTCGAGCCCTCGTCGGGCACGATCCAGATCGACGGTGCCGACATCAGCGGCAAGCCCGCCGTGCAGTTGCGTCGCAGCATCGGCTACGTCATGCAGAATTCCGGGCTCATGCCGCACTTCACCGTGGCCGACAACATCTCCACGGTCCCCGTGCTGCAGGGCCAGAGCCGCAAGGCCGCTCGTGCGCGTGCGCTCGAGCTCATGACCACCGTCGGTCTCGACACGGCCATGGCCGACCGGTACCCGAGCCAGCTCTCGGGCGGCCAGCAGCAGCGCGTCGGTGTCGCCCGCGGGCTCGCGGCCGACCCCAACATCCTGCTCATGGACGAGCCGTTCGGAGCCGTCGACCCGATCGTGCGCGACGAACTGCAGCAGGAGCTCCTCCGCCTGCAGCGCGACATCGGCAAGACGATCGTCTTCGTCACGCACGACATCGATGAGGCGTTCCTGCTCGGCGACCAGGTCGTGATCCTCGAGAAGGGTGCCAAGATCGCCCAGGTCGGCACCCCCAGCGAGATCATCGAGAACCCCGCGAGCGACTTCGTGGCCAGCTTCATCGGCGCGGTCAAGGGTAAGCGCGCGCTGCACCTGAAGCAGACGCCGACCGGCACGGTCGTGGTCGACGCCGAGGGGCGTACGCAGGGCGCGATCGTGGAGGATGCTCACCCGTGAATTGGGTAGGGAACAACCTCGACCTCATCGCGCAGCTGACCGTCGTGCACCTGCGGCAGAGCCTCATTGCGCTCGTGGTCGGTTTCGTCATCAGCATTCCGCTCGGGTGGGTGGCCTGGCGGTACCGCCTGGTGCGCAGCAGTGTCATCACCATCACCGGGCTGCTCTACACGATCCCGTCGCTGGCCCTTCTCATCCTGGTGCCCGTCGTGACCGGGTGGTACAGCATCGTCAGCGAGACGAACCTCGTCGTGGCGCTGGCCATCTACGCCGTGGCGATCCTCGTGCGAGCGGTGGCCGACGGCCTCGACTCGGTCGACGCGGGGGTTCGCCAAGCCTCCACTGCGATCGGCTACGGGTCGTTCCGGCGCTTTGTGGCCGTGGACTTCCCCCTGGCCGGTCCGGTCGTCCTCGCCGGGCTCCGCGTGGCCTCCGCGAGCACAATCGCGCTGGCGACGGTGGGCATCCTCGTCGGCATCCAGAACATCGGCTATCTCTTCACCAACGGGTTGCAGCGGCGCATCATCCCTGAAGTCTTCGCGGGCGTGATCGCGGTCGTCGTTCTCGCTCTGGTCATCGACCTGCTCCTCGTCGTGGCGGGACGGCTTCTCATGCCCTGGACGCGGGGAGCGAAGACCGTGTCCCGGCAGGGCAACCGGACGTTGGTGAAGGCATGAACCTCATCGGCGACGCGATCGGATGGATCTTCGGCGGCGACACGGGGCAGTTCGACCCCATCCCGGTCGCCATCGCAGGCCAGCTGCTGTACACGCTCATCGCCATGGTCATCGCCGGCACGATCGCCATCCCCCTCGGCTGGTTCATCGGTCACACCGGCAAGGGGCGCGAGACCGCCGTCGCGATCTCCGGGGCCGCGCGGGCGATCCCCTCGTTCGGTCTCCTCATCCTGCTGACCCTGCTGCTGGGAGTGCTGCACAAGCCCGAAGCGGCGGTCATCTCTTTCATCGTTCTCGCCATCCCGTCGCTGCTCGCGGGCGCGTACACCGGGTTCGAGGCGATCGATCGTCGCGTCATCGACGCGGGACGGTCGATGGGGATGACCGAGACGCAGGTGTTCTGGCGCATCGAGGTGCCCCTCGGGCTCCCCCTGCTCGTCGGAGGCATCCGCGCGGCGACCCTGCAGGTGCTCGCAACCGTCACGATCGCGGCCTACATCGGCCTCGGTGGACTCGGCCAGTACATCATCGCCGCCATCCCGCTGCGCCGCTTCGACATCCTCATCGGCGGCGCCATTCTCGTGGCCGTGCTGGCCCTGGTGATCGACGGTCTCTTCGCCCTCCTCCAGCACCTGGTCGTACCCCGCGGCATCCGCGCGGCCGGTGCTGCGCAGCCGCAGCGTCGATCCGCACGACAGCGACGCGCGGAGGCCATCGCCGTGGGTGCCCCGGCTGCACCGCCGACCGCGCCCTGACCCCACCCGACTCCCGAACCACCAGAAAAGAGAGCACCCATGTTCACAGCACGAACCACCAAGGGCCTCGGCCTGATCGCCGGCCTCGCGGTCGCCTCGCTCGCCTTCGCAGGCTGCAGCGGCGGCTCGTCCGACCCGCTGAGCAACGGCGGCGGCGCCGCCAGCGGCTCGTCCGACACCATCGTCGTCGGATCGCAGGCGTACTACTCGAATGAGATCATCGCCGAGATCTACGCCCAGGCCCTCGAGGGCGCCGGCAAGACCGTGACGCGCCAGTTCCAGATCGGTCAGCGCGACGCGTACATCCCGCTCCTCGAAGACGGAACCGTCTCGGTCTTCCCGGAGTACACCGGCAACCTCCTGCAGTTCTTCGAGAAGGACACCACCGCGCGCACCGCAGACGATGTGTATGCGGCGCTGCCGGCGGCCCTCCCCGAGGGCCTCGAGGTCCTCGACCAGTCGTCCGCAACCGACCAGGACTCCTACACGGTCACGAAGGCGTTCGCCGACGCGAACGGCCTGACCAGCATCGCCGACCTCGCCAAGGTGACGACGGGGCTCACCCTGGGCGGCAACGCCGAGCTCGCCGAGCGCCCGTACGGGCCCGCCGGACTCGAGTCGACCTACGGCGTGAAGGTGCAGTTCTCGGCAACCGGCGAGACCACCGTCGACGACCTGGTCGCCGGCACCGTGCAGGTCGCGAACGTGTACACGTCGGAGCCTCGCATCCAGACCGACGACCTCGTCACCCTGACCGACCCGAAGGGCCTGTTCCTCGCGTCCAACGTGGTACCGGTCGTCAACTCGAACGTCGCGTCCGAGGTGTCGGACGTGCTGAACAAGGTCAGCGCCGCGCTCACCCCTGAGGGACTCGTCGAGCTGAACGTGAAGTCCACGGTCGACGAGGAGTCGACGCCCGACATCGCCAAGGAGTGGCTCTCGGCCAACGGCTTCTGAGCCCGTACCGCTCACGCGGGGTCGTCCGGTTCGCCGGGCGGCCCCGCGTCGTTTTCGCCCGCGAGACTGCATCTCGCTGACATGTCGATGTCAGGGTGCAGCCCGGTTGTCAGCGGGTTGCCGTCTCGGCGCGAAGGAGGGGCCCGCGTCCGAGCGTTTCGCGCGGAAAAGGCGGGCGGATGCCGACGCCCCGGGCACCGCGTAGCCTGGGACGGATATGGCACACCTGCTCGGGGGCGAAGCCCTGCACCTGGAATACCCGACCAAGGTCGTCTTCGACTCCGTCTCGCTCGGCGTGAACGAGGGCGATCGCATCGGGATCGTCGGCCGCAACGGTGACGGCAAGTCGAGTCTGCTCGGCATGCTCGCCGGCATCCGCGAACCCGACGGCGGTCGCGTGACCGTGCGTGGCGGGGTCACCGTCGGCGTGCTCGACCAGCAGGACACGCTCGACGACGACGACACGATCGGCCACGCGGTGGTCGGAGATCGCGCCGAGCACGAGTGGGCGGGCGACTCCCGCACGCGCGACGTGATCGCGGGACTGCTCGGCGACCTGCCGTGGGACGCCCGTCTCGGCGACCTCTCGGGTGGTCAGCGCCGCCGCGTCGCGTTGGCGAAGCTGCTCTCAGGCGACTGGGACGTGCTGTTCCTCGACGAGCCCACCAACCACCTCGACGTCGAGGCCATCACCTGGCTCGCCGCCCACCTCAAGAAGCGGTGGGCGCCCTCGGCGGGCGGCCTGCTCGTCGTCACGCACGACCGGTGGTTCCTCGACGAGATCTGCACCGCGACCTGGGAGGTGCACGACCGCATCGTCGAGCCGTTCGAGGGCGGGTACGCGGCGTACATCCTGCAGCGCGTCGAGCGCGACCGCCAGGCGGCGTCGATCGAGCAGCGCCGGCAGAACCTCGCGCGCAAAGAGCTCGCGTGGCTGCGCCGCGGCGCCCCGGCGCGCACGTCGAAGCCGAAGTTCCGCATCGACGCGGCGAACGAGCTCATCGCCGACGTGCCCGAGATCCGCGACAAGGTGGCCCTGCAGTCCCTCGCGGTCGCGCGGCTGGGCAAAGACGTCGTCGATCTGCTCGACGCGGGCGTCTCCTTCGGCGGCAAGACGGTGCTGAAGGACGTCGAGTGGCGCATCGCGCCGGGCGAGCGCACCGGCATCCTGGGCGTGAACGGCGCGGGCAAGTCCACGCTGTTGAGCCTCGTCACCGGATCGCTCGAGCCGACGAGCGGCCGCGTCAAGCGTGGCAAGACGGTCAAGGTCGCCACCCTCACCCAGCGCCTCGACGAGCTCGACCAGCACCTGAACGACCCGGTGCGCGTCGTCATCGCGGGACTCCGCACGACCTACGCCTTCGGTGCCGGCTCGAAGTCGCAGGAGCTCACTCCAGGTCAGCTTCTCGAGCGACTCGGCTTCTCGAGCGCGCAGCTGTCGACGCCGGTGAAAGACCTCTCGGGTGGGCAGAAGCGGCGCCTCCAGCTGCTGCTGGTCATCCTCGACCAGCCGAACGTGCTGATCCTCGACGAGCCCACCAACGACCTCGACACCGACATGCTCGCGGCGATGGAAGACCTGCTCGACTCGTGGTCGGGCACCCTCCTCGTCGTCTCGCACGACCGCTACTTCCTCGAGCGCGTCACCGACCAGCAGTACGCGATCCTCGACGCCAAGCTCCGGCACCTCCCCGGAGGAGTCGACGAATACCTCCGTCTTCGGGCGATGCAGGATGCCGAGCCGTCGCGGTCCGCGTCGACCGGCGGTTCCGCCTCGACTCCGGGCCTGCAGGGCGCGGAACTCCGTGCCGCGCAGAAGGAGGCCTCTGCCACCGAGCGGCGCATCGAGAAGCTGCAGCAGCAGATCGACAAGGCCAAGGCCGCGCTCGTCGACCACGACCAGGCGGACTACGAGGGGCTCGGCAAGGAGATGCAGCGCATCTCCGCTCTCGAGGGCGAGCGCGACGAGCTCGAGATGCGGTGGTTCGAGCTCACCGAGACGATCGGCTGACGGCATCCGGAACCGCCTTCGTGCGCGTCAGTGGATCGCGTACTCCAGTAGCACGATGAAGACCCCCAGGCACGCGGTGGCGAACGCCCCGAGCAGTCGGCCCGCGAGGCCCGCGCCGCGACGGCGGTAGGCGTTGTAGCCCAGCAGGGCGAGCACGATGAAGGTCGACCACATGCTCAGGTCGGCCGCGTCGTCGACCGACACGCCCGTCGCGCCCGCGATGAGCAGCACGAGCACCGAGGGGACCGAGGCGTAGAGCATGCCCGCGCCGTGCCGCATGCCCTCGCGGGTCGCGTGCCGCAGACCGTGATCGGCGTGCTCGGTGAGCGTGTGGGCGAAAACGTGGGCGATGAAGAAGACGACGAGCGAGGTGGCGGCGCTCAGCAGCACCTCGCCGACGGAATCGGCGTGGTCGTCGGCGATGGTCACGAACGCCGCGAACACGATGAGGCCGTAGATGGCGGCGGGGGAGCGGAAGCGTACGTCGAACCACGACTTCACCCGCTGCCAGCGGGTGGGGGCGTCCGTCGGCGCGCTCACGCGTCGAACCCCAGGCTGAGCTTGCGCAGCAGCGTGGCGAGGCGGTCGCGGTCGTTGCGGGCGAGCCCGTCGAGCAGCAGGGCCTCGGCGTCGACCAGGCGCGTGATCGCGGCATCCACCCGAACGCGTCCGTCTTCGGTGAGCGTGACCAGGATGCTGCGTCCGTCGCCGGGATCGGCCTCGCGGCGCACGAACCGGCGGGCCACCAAGCGATCGATGCGGTTGGTCATCGTGCCGCTCGAGACGAGGGTCTGCTGCAGCAGCTGCTTGGGGCTCAGCTGGTACGGCTCGCCCGCGCGGCGCAGGGCCGAGAGCACGTCCCACTCCCACGACTCGATGTCGCTGCGGCGGAAGGCCTCTTTGCGGGCGATGTCGAGATGGCGCGACAGGCGCGCGACGCGGGAGAGCACCTCGAGGGGCGAGAAGTCGAGGTCGGGGCGCTGACGCATCCAGGCCTCGACGATGCGGTCGACCTCGTCGCTGTCCTGGCTCGTGCTCACGCTCTCATTATGGCCAGCCCACCGCGTCGCGACAGCGCGCCCCTCATCGGTGGGGCCCGCGTCTGGCAGACTTGACCGGTGCCCTCGGGCGCGGTCCGCCGTGGTGTAACGGCAGCACGACAGCCTTTGGAGCTGTTAGGTCCAGGTTCGAATCCTGGCGGCGGAGCATGACATCATCGACCGAGCTGGCCGTCGTCGTCCTCGCCGCGGGTCAAGGCACCCGTATGAAGTCGCGCACCCCCAAGGTGCTGCATCCGGTGGGCGGTCGCCCGCTCGTCGGGCACGTGCTCGACACCGCCGCCTCGCTCGACCCGGCGCGCATCGTCGTCGTCGTGCGGCACGAGCGCGAGCTCGTCGCCGAGACGGTGTCGGAGCTCGCTCCCGGCGTCGTCGTCGTCGATCAGGACGAGGTGCCCGGCACGGGGCGCGCGGTCGAGGTCGCCCTCGACGCGCTCGACGGCTTCGAGGGCGACGTCCTCGTGCTCAGTGCCGACGTCCCGCTGCTCGAGACCGGCACCCTCACCGAGCTGCTCGCCACCCACCGCTCCGGCGGGACCGCCGTGACGCTGTTGAGCGCGCGCGTCGACGAGCCCTTCGGCTACGGCCGCATCCTGCGCGATCACACCGACGGCGTGAGCCGCATCGTCGAGCAGAAGGACGCCTCGGCCGAAGAGGCCGCGGTCACCGAGATCAACGTCGGCGTGTACGTGTTCCAGGCGTCACCGCTGCGCACGCAGCTCGCGCGCGTGGGCACCGCCAACGCGCAGGGCGAGAAGTACCTCACCGACGTCGTCGCCCTGCTGCGCGAGGCCGAGCTCGGGGTCGCGGCATCCGTCACCCGCGACGCCTCCGCGGCGCTCGGCGTGAACGACCGCGTGCAGTTGTCCGAGGCCGGCCGCACCCTCAACGCGCGCACGGTGCGCCGCTGGCAGCTCGAGGGCGTCACCGTCGTCGACCCCGCCACCACGTGGATCGACGTCACCGCGACGCTCGCCCCCGACGTCACGATCCTGCCGAACACGCACGTGCGCGGCGCCACAGCCATCGCCTCGGGCGCGACCATCGGCCCCGACACGAGCCTGACCGACTGCGAGGTGGGCGAGAACGCCACCGTGACCCGCACCGACGGCACGCTCGCGGTCGTCGAGGCCGGCGCCACCGTCGGCCCGTTCGCCTACCTCCGCGCCAACGCGCGCGTCGGCGTGAACGGTAAGGTCGGCACCTTCGTCGAGGTGAAGAACTCCTCGATCGGCGAGGGCAGCAAGGTGCCCCACCTGTCGTACATCGGCGACACCGAGATCGGCCGCGGGGTCAACCTCGGCGCCGGCGCGATCACCGCGAACTACGACGATGTCGCCAAGCACCGCACCGTCATCGGCGACCAGGTTCACAGCGGATCGCACAACGTCTTCGTCGCGCCGGTTACGATTGGAGCCGGTGCCAAGACAGGTGCCGGTGCGGTCATCCGCAAGGACGTTCCGGCCGGTGCTCTGGCGCTCAGCGTGTCCCCCCAGCGCAACATCGAGGGGTGGGTCGAGAAGAACCGACCGGGCACCGCTGCGGCCGACGTGGCTGCGCGGGCTCGGGCTGAACAGGAAGCGGCCGATGGCTCGTAAGAAGAATCGTGTAGACCTCGACCGCGACAACGGCATCGCCCCCGGGCTCGTCGCCAAGACCAAGAAGCGGCTCGTCGTCGCCTCGGGTCGGTCGCACCCCGAGCTCGCCGCGCAGGTCACGCAGCACCTGGGCACCGAGCTCGCCCCCACCGAGCACCGCACCTTCGCCTCGGGCGAGATCTACACCCGCTTCGAGGTGTCGATCCGCGGCTGCGACGTGTTCGTCATCCAGTCGTTCGGCCCTCCGGTCAACGAGTGGCTCATGGAGCTGCTCATCATGCTCGACGCGCTCAAGCGCGCCTCGGCCAAGCGCATCACGGTGGTCGCCCCGTACTTCCCGTACTCGCGTCAGGACAAGAAGGGTCGCGGCCGCGAGCCCATCAGCGCGCGCCTCGTCGCCGACCTGCTCAAGACCGCCGGTGCCGACCGCATCATGAGCGTCGACCTGCACGCCGCGCAGATCCAGGGCTTCTTCGACGGTCCCGTCGACCACCTTTTCGCCAAGCCGGTGCTGCTCGAGCACTTCGAGCAGGGCCTGTCGACCGAAGACCGCGAGACCCTCACGGTGGTCTCGCCCGACATGGGCCGCGTGCGCGTGGCCGACACCTGGTCGGACAGCCTGGGCGCGCCCCTGGCGATCATCCACAAGCGTCGTGACCCGAAGGTCGCCAACCAGGTCTCGGTGCACGAGATCGTCGGTGACGTGAAGGGCCGCACCTGCCTGCTCGTCGACGACATGATCGACACCGGCGGCACGATCCAGAAGGCCGCCCAGGCGCTCAAGGCGTCGGGTGCCCGCAAGGTCATCGTCGCGGCGACGCACGCGATCTTCAGCGACCCGGCCACCGAACGTCTGCAGGATCCCGCGATCGACGAGGTCGTCGTCACCGACACCATCCCGATCTCCGCCGAGCGTCGGTTCGACCGGCTCACCGTCCTGCCGATCGCGCCGCTGCTGGCGCGCGCGATCCACGAGGTCTTCGAAGACGGCTCGGTCACGAGCATGTTCGGCGGCGACGCGTAGCAAGTTCCCGATCGACCATTCCCAGCCGCCTGCCCTCCGGGGGAGGCGGCTGGGTTCGTTCGAAGGCCGCGCGTGCGCCGTCGTGCGGACTCCGGGGCCGACACGCCGGTCCCGACGGCTAGCGAGGGGGCGTGTCGACCGTCTCGTCCGCACGACGGCGCACCGAGCGCTCACAGGTGGCACAAATGTGTGAACCCGCTCGCCGTCAAGGTCGTGTCCCTAGCGTGAGCTCGACCGAGCCGCGAGGCACGACCGAAGGAGGACCCTCATGATCCGCACCACAGCCGTACCCCGTCCCGTCCGCGTCGGAACCGCCCTGTTGGGCGTGGCCGGCATCGTCACGCTCGCCGGCTGCTCCGGCGGCACGTCGGACGCCGCGGCCCCCGCCGCGAGCGAGGCCGCCCCCGCGGCGAGCTCGGCGCCGTCGACCAGCGCGGCCGCCGACGCCTCGAGCACGTCGGGTGCGTACAAGGACGGCACGTACGAGGCCACCGGGCAGTACGCGACCCCCGAGAGCGTCGAGACGATCGACGTCACCCTCACGGTGGCCGGCGACACCGTCACCGCCGTCGAGGTGACCGGAGACCCCCAGGCCGCGGAATCCAAGCGCTACCAGGGCGAGTTCATCGGCGGCATCCAGAGCGAGGTCGTCGGCAAGAAGCTCGACGAGCTGTCGGTCAGCAAGGTCGCCGGTTCGTCGCTGACCAGCGGCGGCTTCAACAAGGCGGTCGACACGATCAAGACCGAGGCCAAGGCCTGACGATCATGGTCACCCCGACCGCGACGGCCTCGACCTGGGCGTTCGACGCGATCGGCACGTCGTGGGCGATCGACACGGCGGCCGAGCTGCCCACGGTCGCCCGCGACGCCGTGTCGGCCGTCATCGAGCGTTTCGACCGCGAATGGTCGAGGTTCCGTGCCGACTCGCTCGTGTCGGAGCTGGCCGAGGGGCGCGCGGCATCCGTTCCCGCTCCGAGCGACGCGGATGCCATGCTCTCGCTCTACCGCGAGCTCGACGAGGCGACCGCCGGGGCCGTGAACCCGTTGGTCGGCGACGCGCTGGCGCGCCTCGGCTACGACGCGCGCCTCACCCTCGCCCCGTGGGGAGGGCCGCAGCCCGCGCCCGCGTGGCGCGATCTGCTCACCTGGGGCGACACGCTGTCGCTGGGCGCCCCGGCCACGATCGACGTCGGTGCTCTCGGCAAGGGGCGACTCGTCGACCTGGTGCTCGACGTGGTCACCGCCCACGTGGAGGGCGATGTCGTCGTCGACGCCTCGGGCGATCTGGCCGTTCGCGGGGAGCCCGTGCGGGTCGGTCTCGAGCACCCGTACGACGCCTCGCGCGCGATCGGTATCGCCACCGTGACCGATGGCGCGCTGGCGGCCTCGGCCATCAACCGTCGCGCGTGGGGCGAGGGCCTGCACCACGTTCTCGACGCCCGCACCGGTGCGCCGGTGAACGCGTTCGCGGCGACCTGGGCCCTCGCCGACACCGCGATGCACGCCGACGCCCTGGCCACCGCGTTGTTCTTCGACGGTGGCCCGCGCCTCGCGGCCTCGTGGAACGCGCAGTGGGTTCGCATGCGCACCGACGGCCGCGTGGAGTGGTCGCCCGGATTCGAAGGAGAAGTGTTCTCATGAGCGTCACGCTCACCGCGGGCTCGACCCGCGTGCTCGGTCTGATCGGCCGCGTGTCGATGTACCGCCTGGTCATGGCCTCTCTCGGCCTGCTCGCGGTGATCTCGCTCGTGCTGTCGTTCGCCGGCCTCGTCGTCCCCGAGCCGCTCGAACTGGTCGCGAGCGCCGTCGTGCTCGCCCTCGCGTGCGTGGCGACGGACCTGGTCGCGCAGGGCGTGCTCCGGATGCCGCGGCGTGTGGAGTCCTCGCTCATCACGGCCGCGATCCTGTTGTTCGTGCTGCGGCCCACGCTCGAGCCGGTGGGACTCGCCGGACTCGCGCTGGCCGGGGTCGTGGCATCCGCGTCGAAGTACCTTCTCGTGTGGCGGGGCCGGCACATCTTCAACCCGGCTGCCACCGGCGCGTCGGTGCTCACGATCGTCAGCATCTGGGCGCCCGACCTGGGCTCCTCGGCCTGGTGGGTGGGGTCGCCGTGGCTCGCTGCGCCCGTGCTCGTGCTCGGGGTGCTTCTGCTGCTGCGCACCGACAAGCTGCCGATCGTCGTGGTCTTCTGGGTCGTCGCGATGGCGGTGGCGTTCACGCGCACGAGCGTGCAGTTCCAGGCGGCGGGCTTCCCCGTCGATGTGCCGAGCGTGCTGCTGCAGGTGGCGTTCTCGTCGCCGTTCCTGTTCCTCGGGGCGTTCATGCTGTCGGAGCCCCTGACCCTGCCGCCGCGGCGGATGCAGCAGTACGTCGTGGCGGTGCTGGTGGGCGTGCTCGCCGGCTGGCCGATCCCCGTCGGCGAGGTCACGCTCGGTCAGGAGCGCGCCCTGCTGGTCGGCAACCTCGTGGCCTTCCTGTTCTGCCTGCGCGCTGCCGTGCGCCTGCAGGTCGAGGGGCGCCGCGACCTGACCCCCACGGTGCGCGAGCTGACCTTCCGCGCGGCGCGTCCGTTCTCGTTCTCGCCCGGGCAGTACCTCGAGCTCGACGTGCCGCACCGCAAGCCCGACGGACGCGGGACCCGTCGCGAGTTCTCGATCGCTTCGGCCCCCGAAGACCTGCCCGAGGTGCGGATCGCCTTCAAAGACGGCTCGCAGTCGTCGTACAAGCGCGCCCTCGCGGCGGTCGAGCCGGGCTCGACCCTCGCGGTGACGGGCGTGTGGGGCGATTTCGTGCTGCCGTCGCGGCCCACGGCACCCGTCCTGCTGGTGGCGGCGGGCATCGGTGTGACGCCGTTCGTCTCGCAGCTGCGTCACCTCGTGGCCACCGATCAGCAGCGCGACGTCGTGCTGGTGTACGTGGTGTCGGATGCCGAGGAGCTCGCGTTCCGCGACGACATCGCCGCCAGCGGCATCCGCGTCGTCATCTTCTCGCGCGACGAACCGCGTGACCTGCCGGCGGGCTGGGAGTGGGCGGGGCCGGACCGCGTCGACGCCTCGTCGCTCGTGCGCGCGGTGCCCGACCTCGCGCAGCGCGCGGCCTATGTGTCGGGCCCGCCGCGGCTCATCTCCGCACTCGCCCCGGCCCTGTCGAAAGCGAAGTCGCTGACCACCGACGCGTTCGCGGGGTACTGACGGAGAAGGTGGCGGGCGCGGCCGGCGTCGGGGAGAGTGGGGGCATGGAGTCCGGATTCTTCCCCGCCGACCCGCCCGCCACCGAGCCGCCCGTCGAGCCGCGTCGAGAGCGCAATCCGTCGTTCGAGCCGTCCGCCGACGAGCTGCCCGTGCTGTTCGCCGTGTCCGAGGTGATCGCGCGCGGAGAGAACGTCGTCATCGCGCTGACGGGTGTCCGGGTCTTCTCCGACGGCATCGAACTGCTGGTCGATCGTCACCTGCGGCGCGGTTCGATCGACGAAGGCGACTGGCGTCAGGTGCATGAGATGTTCGCGGAGCACTGGGGGAGGGGCGCGCTCGCGCCCGATCGCCTGCGCTGGGGTCTCGTACTCGGCGACGGCACGCGGCTGTTCGCCGAGGATCGCTTCGGTGCACCCTTCGACGCCGACCCCGACCGGCACACGATGCGCGTCAACGGCGGCAGCGGGAGCGGTGACGACGACCGCTACACGATGCGCAATCAGCTCTGGGTCCACCCGCTTCCCCCCGAGGGGCCGCTCGAACTGGTCGTGCAGTGGCCGGCGTTCGGCATCGGCGAGTCGCGGGTCGTCCTCGACGGCGGGCGGATCGCCGCTCTCGCGCCGTCGGTGAAGCCGCTGTGGGGCTGAGGCGAGCGCTGAGCGCCTGAGTCTCGGCATCCGGAGCCGTCTTCTGCTCAGGCCGTCGCCGCGCCCGCAACGGACCCGCCGAGTCCGCGGGACGTCTCAGGCCGTCGCCGCGCCCGCGGGGTCGGCCGGCTTGGCGGGGAGGCGCACCTCGAAGGTCGTGTCGCCGGGCGAACTGGTCACCGTGATCGTGCCGCGGTGCGCGTCGACGATCGCCCGCGCGATCGACAGGCCCAGGCCCGTGCCGCCGGTCTTGCGGTCGCGCGATCGGTCGCCGCGGGCGAAGCGCTCGAACAGCTGCGAGGCGACCGAGGGGTCGATTCCGGGCCCGTTGTCGTGCACCCGCAGCACCGCCTCGGCGCCTTCGTGCGCGACCGAGACGTTCACCACGCTCCCGGCGGGAGTGTGGGTGCGGGCGTTGGCGAGCAGGTTCGCGATCACCTGGTGGAGGCGTGAGGCGTCGCCGGCGAGCTCGACGGGGGTGTCGGGCACGTCGATCGTCCACGAGTGGTCCGGGCCGGCGGGGCGCGCGTCGCCGACGGCCTCGACGGCGAGCCGCGTGAGGTCCACCGAGCCGTAGACCAGCTCCTGCCCCTCGTCGAGGCGGGCGAGCAGCAGCAGGTCTTCGACGAGCGTGGTCATCCGCAACGACTGGGCCTGGATGCGCTCGAGCGACTGCTCGGTGGTCTCCACGGCCAGGGCCGTGCGCTGGCGGCTCTCGTCGTCCTGCGCCTGACGCATCGCGCGCAGCGACAGCTCGCTGAACCCGCGGATGGAGGCCAAGGGGGTGCGCAACTCGTGGCTCGCGTCGGCGACGAAGCGACGCATGAGCTCCTCGTTGCGCTGGCGCGCGGTGAGCGAGGCGTCGACGCGATCGAGCAGGGTGTTGAGGGCGGCGGCCACCTGTCCCGTCTCGGTGTGCTCGTCGACGAGGTCAGCGGGCACGCGCTCGTCGATGGAGATGTCGCCTTCTTCCATGCGCAACGAGGCGACACGCGTCGCCGTCTCTGCCACGGCGCGCAGGGGGCGCAGACCGAGGCGGATCACGACGGCGATGACCACGGCGAGAAGCAGCAGTCCGCCGGCGGTCACGAGGGCGACGGTGGTGAGGATCGCCCCGATCGTGCCGGTGACGTTCGAGAGCGGGAGGCCGACGAGGAAGGCCGCGTCGCTGCCCGGGGTCGGGTACAGGCGCACCAAATACTCGCCGAGGTTCGGCAGATCGACCGTCTCGGCGGTCGGATCCGCCGTGCGCAGCCGGTCGACGATCTGGCCGAGGTCATCCGACGACAGTGCGCGCACGCCCTCGTCGGCGACCACGGCGCCGGTGTAGCCGGAGCGCGAATTCATCACCAGCAGCGTGCCGGCGGGAAAGCGCCCCGACTCGAGCACCTCGTCGGCGGTGTCTTGGAACACGACGCGGGGCTGGAGACCGGATGCCGTCTCGGTCACTGAGGCGTCGAGGTTGACGAACAGCACCTGGCTCAAGATCGCGCTGGTCGAGATGCCGATCATCACGAGGATGAACGCGACCATGCCGATCACGGCGGTCATCAACCGCGCCTGCAGCGTCCACGGTCGGCGCAGGCGCGCCCGCAGCGGTTCGCGGGGCTCGGGCGGGACGGGGGGAGCGGGGCGCGGGGGAAGGCTCACTGCGGAGCTTTGATCATGTAGCCGACGCCGCGCACGGTGTGGATCAGCGGCTCGTGGCCCGCGTCGATCTTCTTGCGCAGGTACGAGATGTACAGCTCGACGACGCTCGAGCGCCCGCCGAAGTCGTAGTTCCACACGCGGTCGAGGATCTGCGCCTTCGACACCACGCGACGCTGGTTGCGCATGAGGAAGCGCAACAGCTCGAACTCGGTCGCGGTCAGCTCGATCTCGCGGTCGCCGCGCACGACCTCGTGGCTGTCCTCGTTCAGCGACAGGTCGCCCACGCGCAGGATCGGCTCCGAGTCGCGGGTGAGGGCGGTACCGGCACGACGCATCAGGCCGCGCAGGCGCGCCACGACCTCTTCGAGGCTGAAGGGCTTCGTCACGTAGTCGTCGCCGCCCGCGGTGAGGCCGGCCACGCGGTCGGCGACCGCGTCCTTCGCGGTGAGGAACAGCACCGGCACGTCGTTGCCCGAATGGCGCAGGCGCTGCAGCACGGCCATGCCGTCGAGGTCGGGCATCATGATGTCGAGCACCATGGCATCCGGTTCGAAATCCCGGGCGGCCGACAGGGCGTCGAAGCCCGAGCCGGCGGTGCGCACGTCCCAGCCCTCCATGCGCAGCGCCATCGACAACAGGTCGGTGAGCATCTGCTCGTCATCGACGACGAGCACGCGCAGGGCGCTCCCGTCGGGGCGGGTGAAGGCGGGGGCGGCGGCGGTCGCGGTCATGGAACTCATTGTGCGCTCGTATCTATGAGCTTTCTATGGCGAGCGTTATGGGAATGCTGTGAGCTGCGTCGCGCCCGGCTGAGAACGAGCATCAGACCCACCCCGATCGCCGCGCCCAGGGTGTTCGCCGCGACGTCGCGCAGATCGGCCACCCGGGTGGGGAGGAACAGCAGCTGGCACAGCTCGATCGCGCTCGACACCGCCGTCCCCAGCACGAGGCCGTGCCACCACCGCCCGCCCCAGGCGATCACCAGCACGCCGAGCGGCACGAACATCGCGACGTTCGAGGCCGACTCCACGACGTCGAACGTGATCCACGACGTCAGGGGCGACAGCTGCAGAGCCGCGAGGACCCGGGCCAGCAGGCCGCCGACCTCGGGGTCGTAGATCGACGGTCGCAGCGTCATCCACCACACCGTGACCGCGTAGACGCACGAAGCGGCGACGAGCCATGCCCGCCGCCGCTTCGTCACTGTCGGAATCCCGCGATCAGTGGGTGTCTTCGGCTTCGATCTCGGTGCGGTCGCCCGACCAAAGGGTGTGGAACGTGCCCTCCTTGTCGATGCGGCGGTAGGTGTGCGCACCGAAGAAGTCGCGCTGGCCCTGGATGAGGGCGGCGGGCAGACGCTCGGCGCGCAGGCCGTCGTAGTACGCCAGCGACGAGCTGAAGGCGGGGGCCGGGATGCCACTGGCAGCCGACAGCGACACGATGTGGCGCCACGCGTCCTGCGCGCGGCCGAGCGCCTCGACGAAGTACGGAGCGGTCAGCAGCACCGGCAGCTCGGCCTCGGCGTCGTACGCCTCGGCGATGCGGTTGAGGAACTGCGCGCGGATGATGCAGCCGCCGCGCCAGATCTTCGATACGGCACCCAGGTCGATGCTCCAGTCGTACTGGGCGGCACCGGCGCGGATCTCGTCGAAGCCCTGCGAGTAGGCGACGATCTTCGAGGCGTACAGCGCCAGGCGCACCTGCTCGATGAACGCGTCGGCGTCCTCTCCCGACAGCACCTCGGTACCCGAGGGGCCGGGGAGCTCGCGCGAGACCGAGCGCTGCTCGGGGTGGCTCGACAGCGACCGCGCGAAGGTGGCCTCGGCGATGCCCGACACGGGCACGCCCAGGTCGAGGGCGGTCTGCACGGTCCACGCGCCGGTGCCCTTGGCGCCGGCCTGGTCGAGGATCACGTCGACGAGGGGCTTGCCCGTGTCGGCGTCGGTCTGGCGCAGCACCTCGGCGGTGATCTCGATGAGGTACGACTCGAGCTCGCCGCGGTTCCACTCGGCGAACACGTCGGCGATCTCGGCCGGGCTCTTGCCCGTGGCGCGGCGGATGAGGTCGTAGGCCTCGGCGATGAGCTGCATGTCGGCGTACTCGATGCCGTTGTGCACCATCTTGACGAAGTGGCCGGCGCCGTCGTGGCCGACGTGCGTGACGCAGGGCTCGCCCTCGGCGACCGCGGCGATCGACTTCAGGATCGGGCCGAGCGTGGCCCAGGCCTCGTCGGAGCCGCCGGGCATGATCGAGGGGCCGCGGAGGGCACCCTCTTCGCCGCCCGAGACGCCCATGCCGACGAAGTTGATGCCGGTGTCGCGCACGGCCTTCTCGCGGCGGATGGTATCGGTGAACAGCGCGTTGCCGCCGTCGACGATGATGTCGCCGGGTTCGAAGACCTTGACGAGCTCGTCGATGACGAAGTCGGTGGGGCGGCCGGCCTTGACCATGATGATCGCGGTGCGCGGCTTCGACAGCGACGCGGCGAAGTCCTCGTACGAGAACGAGGCGACGAAGTTCGCTTCGGGGTGCTGCTCGAGCACGTGCTCGGTCTTGTCCTTGCTGCGGTTGAAGATCGCAACCGTGTTGCCCTCGCGGCTCGCGAGGTTGCGGGCGAGGTTCGAGCCCATGACCGCGAGGCCCACGACGCCGATGTTGGCGCGGCCGTCGCCCTCGCCCTGGGGGCGGGAGTCGGCCTCGGCGGTGGGACGATCCACCTCTTCGATGCCGGGTGCACCCTCGTGCACCTGTGCGGCCGTGTGCGGGGCCTGATCCTGGTCGCTCGAGGGTCCGGTCGGGGAGGGGGTCGACGTCATTCGTTGCTCCGTGTTCAGGTGCGAGGAAGGGGTGGGCGGGCTCACGCGGGCCGCCTCCGCCACTTTATCGGCTCGGCCCGCGTGTGTTTCAGGAGGGGGTATGGGTGAGCTGAAGCAGGTCGATGACCTCCTGCACCTGCTCGGCCGGGGTCAGGTCGAGGTCGACGCGGATCGCCTGCTCGTCGGCATCCGGCATCTCCAGCGTCTCGAACTGCGAGGTGAGCAGCGAGGGCGGCATGTAGTGGCCCTGGCGGCGCAGCAGGCGCTCGAGAACGAGCTTCGGGTCGCCCATCAGCAGCACGAAGGTGACGTCGTCGCGGCGCAGCACGTCGCGGTAGCTGCGCTTGAGGGCCGAGCACGTGATGATGCCCGGACGACCGGCGGCGATCCGCCCGTCGATCCACGCGGCGACGCGGTCGAGCCAGGGCCAGCGGTCGTCGTCGGTGAGGGCGTGACCGGATGCCATCTTGGCGACGTTCTCGGCGGGATGCAGGTCGTCGCCCTCTTGGAAGTCCCAGCCGAGACGGCCGGCGAGCATGCCGGCGACGGTGGACTTGCCGGTGCCGGCGGGGCCCATGAAGACCAGGACGGGAACGGGAGCGGTCATGGAATCTCTCTTCGTCGAAAGCGGACGGGGCGGAATCAGATGGTGCGGCGCACTTCGGTGAGCACGGCGGCGACGTACAGGCGCGTGTGCTCCTCGGCGGCGTCGGCGTCGGCGCGTCCGATGGCCTCGGCCGTGGCGACGTGGTTGTCGAGGGCGTCGGGGTTCGGGACCCCCGGGGTGAGCCCGTGCATCGCTCGTCCCTCGATCGCGGCGGCGATGGGGGCGCGGGCGGCGGCCAGCATGAGGTTGCCGCTCGAGATGAGGATGAGGTCGTGGAAGGCGATGTCGGCCGCGAGGTACTCGGGGGAGTTGCCGAGGCCGGCCGCACCGAGGCGGGCGAGCTCGTCGGCCAGACGCAGGATCTCGCCGCGCTGGATGTCGGTGGCGCGCCGAGCGCTCAGTCGGGCGGCGACGGGTTCGACCGCCGCGCGGAGCTCGGTGGTGTTGACGATCAGCTGGTCGCGCCGGCGACCTGCGAGCTGCCACCCGATGAGGCGGGTGTCGAGGGCGCTCCAGTGCTCGGGCTCGCGCACGGTGAGTCCGACGCGGCGGCGCTGGGACAGGAGGCCCATCGCTTCGAGGGAGCGGACGGCCTCGCGCACGACGGTGCGCGAAACGGCGTACTCGGCCTCGAGGGCGGCGAGGGTCAGGACGGTACCGGGCGGCAGATCGCCGTCGACGATGCGGATGCCGATCGCGTCGACCAGCGAGCCGTGCATCGCTCGAGCCATTACCCCTCCTCGGGTCTTAGGTACGACCTTATCTTGGCAAAGATATGATTATTATGCAAAGATGCGACGACCGCTTCGCAGGGCGCAGGGCTGACGGCATTCCCGCAACGCGTCCGACGCCTCGAATCAACGGAGATCTCATGGACGACTGGACTGACACACTCGACATTGCGCCCCAGCGCGCCCTGGCCGTCTTCGGCATCGGGGCGCTGCTGTGACGGGCTCGAACGCCGGCCTGTTCGACGTCTCCGATCGGCTCGCGCTCGTCACCGGCTCGTCGCGGGGCCTCGGCCGCGCGCTGGCCCTCACCCTCGCGCGCGGCGGCGCCCGCGTGATCGTGCACGGTCGGGACGCGGATGCCGTGGAGCGCACCCGCGCCGAGGCTGAGGAGCTGTCGGGTCGCCCCGCCCACGCCGTCGTGTTCGACGTCACGGATGCCGCGGCCGTCGAGGCCGCGATCGGGGGAGTCGTGGAGGCGGTCGGCGTGCCCGACATCCTCGTCAACAACGCCGGCGTCCAGCGCCGCGCGCCGATCCACGAGTTCGCGGTGTCGGACTGGGACGACATCGTCGCCGCCAACCTGTCGGGCGTCTTCTACGTCTCGCGTTTCGTCACCCCCGCGATGGTCGCGCGCGGCTCCGGCAAGGTCGTCAACGTCGCCTCGGTGCAGTCGCGCCTGGCGCGCCAGACGATCGCGCCGTACTCGGCCACCAAGGGCGGCGTCGCGCAGCTGACCGCCGGCATGGCGGCCGACCTCGCCCGCCACGGCATCCAGGTCAACGCCCTCAGCCCGGGGTACTTCGCGACCGAGATGAACCGCGACCTCGTCGACGACCCCGAGTTCACCCGTTGGCTGACCCAGCGCACGCCGGCCGCCCGCTGGGGCGACTTCGACGAGCTGCGCGGGGCGCTGCTCTTCCTGGCATCCGACGCCTCGAGCTTCGTGTCGGGGCAGAACATCTTCGTCGACGGCGGAATGACGGCAGTCGTCTGATCGTGGAGGAGCACACCATGAAATCGCTGCTGATCGAGTCGGCTCGCACCGCCGCCGTGCGCGAGGTCGCCGTCCCCGAGCCGGAGGAGGGCCAGGTCCGTCTGCGGGTCGCCTACGTCGGCATCTGTGGATCCGACCTGCACTACTTCTTCGACGGCGCCAACGGCGCGTTCGTGGTGCGCGAGCCGCTCGTGCCCGGGCACGAGCTCTCCGGCACGGTCGATCTCGACCCCTCAGGGGCGCTCGCTCCGGGAACGCCCGTGACCGTGCACCCCGCCCGGTTCGGCACGCCGCGCGAGGGCATCGAAGACGCTCCGCACCTGTGGCCCGGGGGCTCGTACCTCGGCAGTGCCTCCACCTGGCCGCACACCCAGGGCGCGGCATCCGAGTACCTGATCGTCGAGAGCGGCATGGTGCGCCCGCTGCCGACCGAGCTGCCGGTGCGTCGGGCCGTGCTCGCCGAGCCGCTCGCCGTCGCTCTGCACGCCCTCGGCAAGACGGGCCCGGTGGAGGGTCTCGAGGTGCTGGTCACCGGATCCGGGCCCATCGGCCTGATGGCCGTCGCCGCAGCCACCGCCGCCGGGGCGCGCGTCACCGCGACCGACGTGCTCGCGGGTCCTCTCGAACGCGCTCGGGCCCTTGGCGCCCAGGCGACGATCGACGTCTCGACCGAGGCCGTCGAGGCCGGTGCCTACGCGGTGGTCCTCGAATGCTCGGGCGTGCCCGTCTCGATCTCGACGGCCTTGAAGGCGGTGCGCGCGGGCGGCACGGTCGTGCAGGTCGGCATGCTGCCCGACGACGCGCGGCCCGTGAACCTCGCACCGTTCATCTCGAAGGAGGTGCGCTACTTCGGTGCCTTCCGCTTCCGCGACGAGATCGACGCGGCCGTGGAGCTGCTCGCGGCGAACCCGGCGATCGAGAGGGCGATCACGCACGAGTTCGCGGTGACGGATGCCGACGAGGCCTTCGCCGTCGCGCGCGACTCCGAGCGGTCGGGCAAGGTCGTCTTCGCCCTCTGACTGATACGACGAAGCGGAGCGGCCCTCGGGCCGCTCCGCTTCGTCGTTCTCGGAGTGGTTCCGGCGTCAGGAGCTGCGTTCGGCGGTGAACCGGCGCGTCACGGCGATGTCGCGGTCGCCCAGGTCGCGCTCGACGATCTCGTCGAAGGCGGCGCGCAGCGCGGGCAGTAGAGCGGGCAACGTCGAGGTGGCCTCGGCGATGTCGGCGGCGAAGCGCAGGTCTTTCACCATGTACGAGGCGACGCCGCTGGGGGAGTCGTCGCCGGTGACGAGCTTCTCGCGTCGGCTCTGCAGCAGATTCGACCCGGCGTACCCGCCGCCGAGCAGCTCCCAGAGGGCGGCGGGGTCGACGCCGGATCGCGCGGCCAGCTCGGTCGCCTCGCCCAGCGCGAGGATCGTCGCCGCCACCACCATCTGGTTGCAGGCCTTCGCCACCTCGCCCGCGCCGAGGGGCCCGAGCCGCACGGGGGTGCCGCACGGGGCGAGCAGGGCGGCCGCCCGATCGGTGTCGGCCTCGTCGCCGCCGAGCATGATCGACAGGGTCCCGGCCTTCGCGCCGTCTTCGCCGCCCGACACGGGGCAGTCCACGATCCGGATGCCGTCGGGCAGCCGATCGGCGAGCTCTCGGACGCCGACGGGCGACGACGTCGACCCGATCAGGAGCAGGAAGTCCCGTCCGCCGACGCCGGCGAGCAGCCCGTCGGGGCCGTCGAGGTGCTCTTCGAGCTGGGGGAGATCGGGGAGCATCACCAGCACGGCATCCGTCGCCTCCGCCAGCTCGCGGGCGGTGGGAGCCCAGACGGCTCCGGCTCCGGTGAGACCGGGTCTCTCTCGCCGCGCGTGAACGGTGAGGGATCCGCGGGCGGAGAGCAGGTGCGAGGCCATCGGCTCGCCCATGGCGCCGAGGCCCCACACGCCGAGTCGCACGTCATCGAGCGTTGTCATGAACCGATCCTACCGGCTGGACAACAGGTTGTACAGGGTTCAATATGGTGAACAGAGTTCGAAAGAGACCGTCGCGGTCCACCCGCGGCGGCGAAGGGAATGACGACGATGTCGACACGGTCCAGTCTTCGCGCGGTGGTCGCGGTGCCCCTGAAAGAAGAGCACTGCCGGCTCATCGAACGCCTCGAGCCGCGTCTCGAGCTCGTGCGCGATCCTTCGCTCACGCACCCGATGCGCGGACCGGCCGACTGGTCGGGCGACCCGGACCACGAGCGTACCGCCGAACAGCAGCGGGCCTTCGACGAGATGGTCGATTCCGCGGAGGCGCTCTTCGGCATCCCCGACGTCGACCCCGCCGCCCTCGCCCGCACGGTCGCGGCGAACCCGCGTCTGCGCTGGGTGATGACGACCGCCGCCGGAGGCGGGGGACAGGTCAAGGCCGCCGATCTCGACCGCGAGGCCCTCGATCGCGTCACCTTCACCACCAGCGCGGGCGTGCACGGCGGCCCCCTCGCCGAGTTCGCGGTCTTCGGGGTGATGGCCGGGGCCAAGGGCCTGCCTCGCCTCGCGCGCGACCAGGCCGAGAAGCACTGGAGCGAACGCTGGGAGATGCGCCAGGTCGACGAGATGACCGTGCTCGTGGTCGGCCTCGGCGGAATCGGCGCCGAGTGCGCCCGACGCTTCCACGCCCTGGGTGCCGAGGTGTGGGGGACCACCCGCAGTGGAGCCCCCGTCGAGGGGGTCGACCGACTCGTTCCGCTCGACGACCTCGTCGCGGCCGTCGCCGAGGTGGACGCCATCGTCGTCACCCTCCCCGGCACGGACCAGACGCACCACCTCATCGGCGCCGACGTGCTCGCCGCGGTGAAGCCCGGCGTCATCCTCGCCAGCGTGGGGCGGGGCACCGTGATCGACGAAGAAGCCCTGCTCGCCGCCCTCGACGACGGCCGGGTGTCGTTCGCCGCGCTCGACGTGTTCGAGGTGGAGCCCCTTCCCGAGGATTCGCCGCTGTGGCGGCATCCGTCGGTCCTGGTGAGCCCGCACACCGCCGCGCTCAGCAGTAAAGAAGAGGAGCGCATCGCCCGCCGCTTCGCGGAGAACGCCACGCGCCTGCTCGACGGCGAGCCGATGCGAGCGGTTGTCGATACGGTCGAGTTCTACTGAGGTGTCGCGACCTGTGACGCCGGCAAGATGAGGGGGCCGCGGTGAGCGACGACGACGTGAGCGAGATCGCGCGTGATCCGGCACCGGCCGTGGGGCGCAGCATCCGACTCCTGGGTCTGCTCGCCGAGGCGGGGCGCACCCTGACCCTCACCGAGCTCGCCGCGGGCCTGGGCCTGGCGAAGTCGTCGACGGCGAACATCTGCCTCTCGCTCGAAGCGGCGCGCATGATCGAGCGCGTCCCCCTCGGCTACCGTCTCGGCATCCGCACCGCCGAACTCGGCGGCGCCTTCGCCGCGCAGTTCAATCAGGTGCGCGAGTTCTACGCCGTGTGCGAGTCGTCGCCGGTGCTCGCGGCCGAGCTCGTGCAGGTCGCGGTGCTCGATGACGCCGACGCCCTCTACCTCGCCCGCTACGAGGGGTCTCGATCGATCCGCATGGGCACGCCCCTCGGCTCGCGCCTCCCCGCGGCGCTCTCGGCGACGGGCCGGGCGCTGCTGATGACGCGCACCGACGACGACGTGCGGGCTCTCCTCACGCGCGGCCGCCCGCTGCCCAAGCTCACCGACCACAGCACCCTCGACGTCGATGCGGTGATCGCCAAGATCGCCGCCTCGCGCGAGCGCGGCTGGTCGGTCGACGAAGAGGAGTCGTTCCGCGGCATCGTGGGCGTCGCCGTCCCTCTCGAGGGGTGGGCGCCCGGCGACCCGCAGCTGGCTCTGGGCGTGGGTCTTCCGGTGGCGGATGCCACGCCCGAGCGCATCGCGCGCGTCGGCGCCGCGCTGCGCGAGGCCGCCGCGGCGCTGACCAACCCGTTCAGCGCGTCCCGCGGTCGCTGACCCGACGCGGGCCGACCGCTCCGCTCGGCGCGGGCGCTGACCTGCGTCGCCGGCCAACCCGTCAGCCCGTCTCGCCTTCGTCGACCCGCCGCGCCGCCGATCTGCTCGATGCGCTCGGCCCCGCCGTACGCGCGGATTGGTCTCTGCGCTGCGCCTCCGGGGTTCGGGGCGGATTCCGTCGTTCGGGGCGGAGAATCTCCGCCCCGAACGACGAATCACGCCCCAAACCCGCGGGCCCGGGCACGGTGTCGTTCGGATCCTGTTCAACATATTGAACTCCGTCCACTCAGTTGGTACAGTCGGCCCAGTCGCAAGACCCCAGCCGATCGAAGGAGATGGCCGTGACCACTTCATCCACCACGACGACGCAGCCGACGGATGACCCCGAATACGCAGCGAACCTCCGCCGCGCCACGCTCGCCTCGAGCATCGGCAGCGCGCTCGAGTACTTCGACTTCGCGCTCTACGGCCTCTCGACGGCCCTGATCTTCAACGTCCTGTTCTTCTCGCAGGACGACCCCGCCCTCGCCACGGTCGCGGCCTTCGCGACCTACGGCGTGGGCTTCCTCGCCCGTCCCTTCGGCGGTCTGTTCTTCGGCGTCCTCGGCGACAAGCTCGGCCGTAAGTGGGTGCTGGTCATCACGATCCTGTTGATGGGCGGAGCGTCC
Organism: Microbacterium sp. BH-3-3-3; assembly: GCF_007679045.1. Taxonomy (GTDB): domain Bacteria; phylum Actinomycetota; class Actinomycetes; order Actinomycetales; family Microbacteriaceae; genus Microbacterium; species Microbacterium algihabitans. Next base: position 289,139 of record NZ_VEFS01000004.1, read on the forward strand.
ACGGCGATCGGCCTGCTGCCGACGTACGAGGCGGTCGGCGTCCTCGCGCCGATCCTCCTCGTGATCATGCGTCTGCTGCAGGGCTTCGGCGCCGGCGCCGAGCAGGCCGGGGCCACGGTCCTGATGGCCGAGTACGCCCCGGTCAAGCGCCGCGGCTTCTTCTCGGCCCTGCCCTTCATCGGCATCCAGGCGGGAACCCTCCTGGCGGCGGTCGTCTTCAGCCTCATCTCGCTGCTGCCCGAAGACCAGCTGCTCAGCTGGGGCTGGCGCGTGCCGTTCCTGGCCTCGTTCGTGCTGATCCTGCTCGCGCTGTTCATCCGCATGCGCCTGCGTGAGACGCCGACCTTCATCGAGCTCGAGAAGCACGATCAGATCGCCGAGCGCCCGATCCGCGACATCTTCACGCGGGGTCTGCCGGGCATCATCGTCGGCATCGGCCTGCGCATGGCCGAGAACGGCGGGTCGTACATGTTCAACACGCTCGCGCTGACCTTCTTCGTCGCCTCGGTCGGCGGCCAGGCCGACCGCAGCCTGCTCACCTGGGGTGTCACCCTCGGCTCGCTCATCGGCGTCTTCTCGGTCCCGCTCTCGGGTGCCCTGTCCGACCGCATGGGGCGCCGCACGGTCTACCGCATGGGCGCGGTGTTCATGCTGGTCTTCACCTTCCCGGCCTGGTGGCTGATCTCGCTCGGCAGCTACCCGATCACCATCGCGGTCATCGCGATCGGCATCGGCGTCGCCGTCAACTCGATGCTCGGACCCCAGTGCGCGATGCTCCCCGAGCTCTTCGGCAACCGTCACCGCTACCTCGGTGTCGCGATGGCCCGTGAGATCTCCGCGGTGCTCGCCGGTGGCCTCGCCGGAGTCCTGGGCGCGTACATCATCGCCGTGAGCGGGGCGAACTGGCTGCTGCTGGCGATCTACATGGGCACCCTGGCTCTCATCACCACCGCATCGACCTTCCTCGTGCCCGAGACGCTGCGCCGCGACCTCACGCGCACCGACGATGCGATCAAGGTTTCGCGCGAAGAAGCCGGCGAGGGCGTGGATGCCACGACCGTGACCGTCCGGACGATCCGGTGACGCGCGACGAGCGGGGGAGCGTCGGCAGCCTGGTGGGGGCGCCGGCGCTCCCCGCGGAATCCTCGACGGGGGTCCGCGCTGAGGCCTCCGAGGCGGTGCGCTGATGCGGATCGCCCGGTTGATGACGGCGAACGGTCCGCGCACGGTCCGCGTCGAGGGCACGACCTTCGTCCCGATCGGTGACCCCTTCGCCGCGTTCGAGGCGGGTGTCATCCCCGCCGACGAGGGTGACGCGATCACGGGGGTCCTCTTGGCCCCGTGCGTGCCCACGGTCGTCGTCGGCATCGCGCAGAACGGACCGGACCACGCCTCTCCCGTGCAGGCGTGGCTGAAGAGTCCGCGCACGGTCACGGCATCCGGAGCCCCCGTCCGACTGCGCCGGGACGCCGGCGTGACGGTGGCCGAGGCGGAGGTGGCGGTGGTGATCGGTCGCGACACGACGGGTCTCACCGTCGAGACGGCGCACGAGTACGTCCTCGGCATCACCGCGGTGAACGATCTGTCGAGCCCCGATCGCGCCGCGTTCGATCCCCGCAACTTCGAGTCGAAGTCCGGGCAGGGGTACACCCCGCTCGGGCCCCTGATAGACGCCGCGCTCTCGATCGACGACGATCTGCCGATGCGGCTGTCGGCCGACGGCGAGGTGCGTGCCGAGACGTCGTCGAACCGCCTGCCGATGTCGCTGCGCGAGTGCCTCGCCTACGTCGCGGGCTGGACCACGCTGGGGTCGGGCGACGTCGTGATGATGGGGGCGCCGTTCTCGCAGGCGCCGGTCCGTCCGGGGGAGACGGTGGAGGTCGTCGTCGCGGGCCTGCGGCTCACGACGCCGACGTCGTAGGGCGGCGGTGCGTCAGTGCTTCTTGTAGGACGCGTTGCGGCCGAGCGAGAAGAGGGCCCCGATCGCGCCGATGCCGCCGATGGTCGCGATGCCGCCGATGACCCAGAGCACGACGTGAGAGAAGAAGCCGCTGTCCATGATGATCCTCCGGGTCGGTGTGGCTCTTCGATCCTACCGGCGGTCGGGGACTGCTCCGGACTCCTGCCGCCTCGTGCCTCCTCGGCCGGGTCGTGAGCGGCGCGTCGCACTGGTAGACTTCCCGGGAACTTCGGCGAGGGATGCATCCTCGGGCGCCCACGGGTGCACAGGGCATCCGTGATCGACGCAGTGAAGCAGGCTCCCGGCTTTCCTCACGCGCTCGCGTTCGAGTCGAATCCAGACCACACAGGTGCGGACCATGTCCGCTCACAAGCTGCGGGACACGAGCCCGCGAGGAGAACATCATGTCGGAAGACAACAAGGTCGTCGCGGAACTCCGCGAGAACTTCGGCAAGGGCTTCGCCCGTCGCCTCCGCGCCGCGGGCAAGATCCCGGCCGTCATCTACGGTCACGGCACCGAGCCCCAGCACGTCGCGCTGCCCGGCCACCAGGTCGCGCTGCTCATCCGTCGCGCCAACGCGCTGATCGACCTCGACATCGCCGGCAAGGGCCAGCTCGTCCTCGTCAAGGACGTCCAGAAGGACCCCGTGCGTCAGATCATCGAGCACATGGACCTCATCGTCGTGAAGAAGGGTGAGAAGGTCCAGGTCGACGTTCCCGTCGTGCTCGTCGGCGAGCCCTTCCCCGGCACGGTCGCCATGCTCGACGCCACCTCGGTGTCGCTCGAGGTCGAGGCCACCCACATCCCCCAGAACGTCGAGGTCGACGTCGAGGGCGCCGAGGACGGCACGCAGATCACCGCGGCCGACCTGACCCTCCCGAAGGGCGCGGCGCTCGTCACCGAGCCCGAGACCCTCATCGTGGGCGTCTCGGTGCCGCTCGACACGCTGGCCGCCGACGAGGAGATCGCCGAGGCCGATGCCGAGGTCGCCGAGGAGCAGTCCGAAGAGGCCGAAGCCGCCGAAGAGGGCGACGACAAGTAATTCCCGCGCGGGCCGCTTCGGCGGTCCGTCGACGACGAGGGGGCGCGTTTTCGCGCCCCCTCGTTGCTGTTCACGGGGTCCGCGCGCGGATCCGGAAGGATGGATGCCATGGCGGACACCTGGCTCATCATCGGTCTCGGCAATCCCGGCCCGCGGTACGAGGCCACGCGTCACAACATCGGGCAGATGGTGATCGACGAGTTGGCCGCGCGGCGCCGCGAGGCCTTCCGCACGCACAAGGCGAACGCGCGGGTCGTCGAGACGTGGCTGCGGCCCGGGGCGGCGAAGCTCGTGCTGGCCAAGCCCAACAGCTTCATGAACGTCTCGGGCGGCCCGGCATCGGGTCTCGCCCGGTTCTACGGCACCGAGCCCGATCACGTCGTCGTGGTGCACGACGAGCTCGACATCCCCTACGACACCATCAAGCTCAAGACCGGTGGCGGCCACGGCGGGCACAACGGCGTCCGCGATGTCGCGAAGGCCCTCGGAACCCCCGACTTCCCCCGCGTGCGCGTCGGCATCGGGCGACCGGTCGGCCGGCAGGATCCCGCCGACTGGGTGCTCGACCCCTTCAGTTCCGCCGAGCGCACCACCCTCCCGATCCTCGTGTCGGATGCCGCCGACGCGGTCGAGCTCCTCGTCGACGAGGGTCTCGTCGCCGCCCAGCAGCGCTTCCACGCTCCGCGCGCTTGATCTGCACACACGGAAACGGCCCCGGTTCGAGGTGAACCGGGGCCGTTTCCGTGTGTGCGGGTCGCGTCAGGCGGAGCCGAGACCGATCCCCGCGCCGATGGCGAGGGCGACCGAGACGACGATCCCACCGAGCACGGCGAGGATGATCGCCGCGATGCCGTAGCCGCGACCGCGGCGCTTGATGGCGGCGACGATGCCCTGGATGAAGCCCCAGAGTCCGAAGATGGCGTAGACCGCGAAGGCGACGACGGTCAGGACGCCGACGAGGATCGCCGACTGCTCGACCCCCGAGGGAAGGGTGTTCGGGTCGATCTGCCCGGTCGTGTCGCCGTTCTGCTGCGCGTACTGCGCGACACCGGCGCTCTGCAGCCCGGCGATGAACGCGATGATCGAGCCGCCGACGACCGCGACGAGCGAGGCGACGAAGGCGATCAGGCCGAGGCGGTTCGACAGCACGGGCCGGTTGTCGGCGGGCGGAACATAGGCCGGAGCCGCCGGCGCGTCGTGCGCGGCGGGCGCCGCGGGCGCGGCGTAGCCGTCGTTGCGCGGGGCGGGCGCGTCGTACGGCCCCGGGGGCGGAGGTGTGGTGCTCACGAGATGCTCCTCTGGTCGTCGGCGGTCGCAGGTGCGGCCCGATCCGGCGAGTCTAGGGAGGCGCGCCCCGCCTGCGCGGAGGGGTGGACGCGCGAGGCCCCGTCACGGTAGCGGGTGAATCGGCGGGGTTAAAAGGGTCCCGGATGCCGTTCCCCCGGGGGCCTCGCGCGTCCGGTCTCCGGCGGCGGCAGCCGACCTCAGACGGGGATGCCGCCCGTACCGGCGGCGGCGAGGCCCGCGCCGAGCGCGAGCGCGGCGAGCCCGCCGAACACGATCGGGCCCAGCACGGCGATCACGATGGCCGCGATGCCGGCTCCCGTGGCGGCGCGCTTGACGACCGCGGTGATGCCGAGGGCGAGGGCGACGATCCCGATGACCGTGCCCGACCAGAACGCGACCTCGCCCAGCAGCACGAGATCGCGCACGGGCGACAGGACGCGCCAGTCGAACGAGCCGGCCGGCATCTCGAAGAACGCTGGACCCGAGCCGCGGGCCACGCGGAACGCCGCGAACCCTCCGACGGCGGGCGCCAGCACCGTCGCGACGATCGACAGCAGCAGGGCCCACGTCCCGAGGGGGCGTCCGCGGCGGCGGGCGGGCGGGGGAGTGAGCATCGTGCCGACCGGGGGCGCGACGTGCGGCGCGGCGAACGCCGGGCCGCCCGGGGAGCTCGGCGTGGTCATGCCGCCAGCCTACGAGACGTCTCGCGCCGGCGATCGACGTTCCGTCGTGCGGATGCCCGGGTCGACACGCCGCTCGCCGGGGCCTCGGGGCGGCGCGCCGCCGTCCGCGTCCGCACGACGGCTGCAGACGCACCGGCCGTTCGTCCAGCCCGTCCCGATGTCGGAGGCCCCGCGTAGACTTTCCCGAGTGACAGTTCCCGGGATCGTTCGCGCCCTCGAGCAGGCTGAGTCGTATCGTGAGGCCGCTTCCGCGGCATCCGCCGACCTGTCTCTCTCCCTCGTCGACGGCCTCGACGCCCCCGTCATCGCGGGGCTCATCGAGCGGCGTCGCGCCTCGGGCGACCCCGGCGCCGTGCTCGTCATCGCACCGACCGGGCGTCGCGCGGAGTCCCTCGGGCCGGCGTTGGATGCCGTGCTGCCCGGGGCTCAGGTGCTGCACTTCCCCGCGTGGGAGACCCTGCCGCACGAGCGCTTGAGCCCGAGCCCCGAGACCGTCGGCCGCCGTCTCGACGTCCTCCGGCGCATCGCCGCGTGGGATGGTGAGGCCCCGCTCGTCATCACCGCCTCGGTGCGCAGCGCCCTACAGCCGCTCGCCCCCGGCCTCGGCAAGGTCGAGCCGGTCGAACTCGTCGTCGGAGGCCGCGGCCACGAGCTCGAAACCGTCACGACCCGGCTCGTCGAGCTGGCCTACCACCGCGTCGACATGGTCTCGCGTCGCGGCGAGTTCGCGGTCCGCGGCGGCATCCTCGATGTCTTCCCGCCCGTGGCCGACCACCCGTACCGCGTGGAGTTCTTCGGTGACGAGGTCGATCAGATCCGCGCCTTCTCGGTCGCCGACCAACGATCGCTCCCGGGCGAGGTCACGGGCGTCTCGCTCAACCCCAGTCGCGAACTGCTGCTCACCGCAGAGGTGCGCGCTCGCGCCGCCGAACTGCGCGACGGCTACCCGGGCCTGCGTCAGCTGCTCGAGAAGATGGCCGAGGGCATCCCCGCCGAGGGCATGGAATCCCTCATCCCCGTGCTCGTCGACGATCTCGTGACCCTCGTCGACTACCTTCCGGGCGGCAGCGCCGTCGCCCTCGTCGACCCCGAGCGCTCGACCGCGCGCGCGACCACGCTCGGCGACACCAACCGCGAGTTCCTCGAGGCCGCGTGGTCCGCCGCCACCGCCGGGGCCGACACCCCGGTCGACCTCGACTCGGGCGACTTCGTCACGCTCGACGACCTGCACGAGATCGCGAGCGGCCGCGGCGGCGCGTGGTGGCAGCTGAGCGCCTTCGATTCGGGGGCGGCGGATGCCGAAGACGAGGGCCTGGTCGTGGGCGACGCGTCCGCGCACCGCATCAAGGCCGATCCCGTGCCCTCGTTCCAGGGCAACGTCGAGGGGGCCACCGCCCACGTCGACGCTCTGCTGCACGACGGCTGGTCGGTCGTGGTCACGGCATCCGGACCCGGCATGGTCGATCGCGCGCGCGACGTGCTCTCCGAGCGCGGGATCGCCGCCCGGCGGGTCGACGATCTGCGCCTGCCGCCCGAGCCCGGCGTCGCGCACGTGGTGTGCGCTCCGCTCGAGCGCGGGTTCCAGTTGACCGAGGCGAAGTTCGCCGTCATCAGCGAGACCGAGTTCTACGGCCGCTCGGTGAGCGGCGACAACCGGGGCGTCAAGAAGCTGGCGTCGCGCCGCCGCAACGTCGTGGACCCCCTGCAGCTCAAGCCGGGTGACGTGGTGGTGCACGCCACCCACGGCATCGGCAAGTTCCTCGAGCTCACCCAGCGCGAGGTCTCGAGCGGCGGTCGCAACGCGGTCAAGACGACCAAGGAGTACCTGGTCCTCGAGTACGCGCCCGCCAAGCGCGGGTACCCGGGCGACAAGCTGTTCGTGCCCACCGACCAGCTCGACCTGCTGTCGAAGTACGTCGGCGGTGAAGCGCCGACCCTGTCCAAGATGGGCGGCAGCGACTGGGCTGCGGCGAAGGGCCGCGCGCGCAAGGCGGTGCGCGACATCGCCGTCGAGCTCGTGAAGCTCTACTCGGCACGCATGGCGTCGAAGGGCTACGCCTTCGGACCCGACACCCCCTGGCAGCGCGAGCTCGAAGAGGCCTTCCCCTTCGCCGAGACGCAGGATCAGCTGCAGACGATCGACGAGATCAAGGCCGACATGGAGAAGCCGATCCCGATGGATCGACTGCTGTCGGGCGACGTCGGGTTCGGCAAGACCGAGGTCGCGGTGCGTGCCGCCTTCAAGGCGATCCAGGACGGCAAGCAGGTCGCGATGCTCGTGCCCACGACCCTGCTGGTCAAGCAGCACCTCGAGACGTTCGCCGAACGCTTCGCCGGTTTCCCCGTCACCGTCCGGCCCCTGTCGCGCTTCCAGACCGACAAGGAGGCGAAGGCGACCCTCGCGGGCCTCACCGACGGCACCGTCGACATGGTCATCGGAACGCATCGCATCCTGACCGAGAAGGTGATCTTCAAAGACCTCGGGTTGATGATCATCGACGAGGAGCAGCGGTTCGGCGTCGAGCACAAAGACCAGCTGAAGAAGCTCAAGACCAACGTCGACATCCTCGCCATGAGTGCGACGCCCATCCCGCGCACGCTCGAGATGGCGGTGACCGGCATCCGCGAGATGTCCACCCTCGCGACGCCACCCGAAGACAGGCACCCGATCCTGTCGTACGTCGGACCGCGCAACGATAAGCAGATCGCTGCGGCGATCCGTCGAGAGCTGCTGCGCGAAGGCCAGATATTCTACGTGCACAACCGGGTGTCGTCGATCCAGCGGGTGGCGGCGCACCTCGCCGAGCTCGTGCCCGAAGCGCGCATCGTCGTCGCGCACGGGCAGATGGGGGAGCACGCGCTCGAGCAGGTCGTCGACGACTTCTGGGAGCGCCGCGCCGACGTGCTGGTGTCGACCACGATCATCGAGACGGGTCTCGACATCTCGAACGCGAACACGATCATCATCGACAGGGCCGACAAGTACGGCCTGTCGCAGCTGCACCAATTGCGTGGTCGCGTCGGACGCGGACGCGACCGCGCGTACGCGTACTTCCTGTACGACGAGATGAAGCCGTTGTCCGAGACCGCGGCCGACCGCCTCGAGACCATCGCCGTCAACAACGACCTCGGTTCCGGAATGCAGGTGGCGTTGAAAGACCTCGAGCTGCGAGGCGCCGGCAACCTGCTCGGTGCCGAACAGGCCGGGCACATCGCCGGCGTGGGTTTCGACCTCTACCTGCGCATGATCGGCGAGGCCGTGTCGACCTTCCGTGGCGAAGACGTCGACGGTCCGACCGAGCTGCGACTTGAGCTCCCGGTCGATGCGCGTCTGCCCGAGTTCTACATCGACAGCGAGCGCCTGCGCCTCGAGGCGTACCAGAAGCTCTCGGCCGCGGCGTCCGCCGGCGCGAAGGACGACGCGATCGACCTCGTGGTGGAAGAGCTCCGCGACCGGTACGGCGAGCCGCCGGCAGAGGTCGAAGGCTTGGTCGCCGTGGCGCGGCTCCGCCGCCGCGCCGCGCAGGCGGGCCTGGCCGACGTCGTCGCGATGGGGTCGAACCTCCGCGTGGCCCCGGCGAACCTCGCCGACTCGATGCGCGTGCGTCTGCAGCGGCTCTACCCGAAGGCCAAGCTGGTCGCCGGGGGAGACGCGATGGTGGTTCCCTTGCCGCAGGACGCCGATGACGCGAACCTCATCGCGTGGGTGCGTCAGCTGCTCGATGCCCTGTGGCCCCTCCCGGTCGAGAAGTCCGCGGAGGCGGCGAACGCCTGACCTCCGGCACGGCTGTTGGAGCCCCCTCCTGCCCGAGGCCCGATCGACGACGCGTCGCTCGGGCCTTCGTGCGATTCTCCGCGTCTTTCCGGGAGCAGGCCGCCGCGACACGCCCGGGAAGCGCCTGGATTCGACGGGTCGGTGGCTCCCGCGTAACTTATTACTTGTTCGCCCCACAGGGGAGAGCGGAGCGGCCGAAAGGCCCCGCAGCCCCTCAAGTAGCGAACCACTCCGAAAACCCAACACATGGTGTAAGGTTTTGGATCGGTCACCCGGCCGGTTTTCACGACGTTGATCTCGTTCAGAGGTCCCACGGTGAGAGCTCACAGTGTCGGGTGGTCTTGGAGAAATGAACTGCCTCACGGGTAGGTCGGAAGACTGTTTCCTGTGGGTGCGTCCGTTCCTTGAGAACTCAACAGCGTGCACT
>NZ_VEFS01000005.1:0-25068 GCF_007679045.1 Microbacterium sp. BH-3-3-3
CGGGCGACCTCCGCGGCGGCCAGCACAGCGCCCGTGGAGCGGACCTCGGCGAGCACCGCGGACAGGCCACGCGGGCCATTCCCTGCGGGTGTCGACGAGGCCTCCGATGACATGTTCGCATGCTAGCGACGACCTCCGACATTGAGTCCGGGCATCGCGCCGCATCCGGCCCACTTTCGGTGGATCCAGGGGCATTGAGGGCGCAATCCGCGAGCACGAGACGTGAAAAACCCAGGTCAGGGGGCCGCAGGTGATCTCGCGGGCGAAGTTCGCCGCGGCATCCGGAGCCGTCCGAAAACCGCCGTGAGCCGCGTCACCGCTCCTCAGTCTTCGCGCAGAGCGGCCCGCACGAGATCGATCGCCTCGGCACTGGACAGGCCCAGGCGTCGCGCCGTCTCGGCAAAGGTCCGCGCGGCAGCGGCCCCTCGGGCGGCGGCGGCATCCGCGCCCTTCACGAACGTTCCCGCGCGGCCGCGGGTCTCGACGTAGCCCGCCTCTTCGAGTTCTTTGTAGGCGCGAGCGACGGTGTTGGCGGCGAGGTCGAGCTCGCCCGCGAGGGTCCGCACCGGAGGCAGACGGGTTCCCGCGACGAGCGTGCCGTCGTCGATCTGCGCGATGATCCGGGCCCGCACCTGCTCGAAAGGCGGGACCGACGACGACGCGTCGAGCGAGAGCTTCATTCGTTCAGTCCGAACAGGTCGAGGGGGTGCGTGAGGCGCCACCACGGGCTCGGCGGGTCGAGCTCGCCGGCGAGTTCGACGTCGACGGTGTCGGCGTCGACTGGTCCGGTGGCCGTGAGCGAGCCCACGGTCTCGCCGGGTTCACGGGCGTCGCCGAGGTCGAACGAGGTCGAGGTCTTGGCCTCGGCGCCGTTCCAGAGCACGACGGTCGCGTCGGTGGCGGTGACCACGTCGACGTCGGGGGCCCACAGCGACTCGACCTTGCCGACGACCGTGCCGGCCGTGAGCGAGGGGCTCGGCTGCAGCTCCTGCTCGATGCGCGCGAACAGATCGCGGCTGGCCTGATTGCGGCTGTCGGGCCCGGGCTGGCCGAGCACGGCGGCGTAGGCGCGCACCGTGGTGCCGCCGACGGTGATGTCTTTCGCCGTCAGCAGGTTCCAGGCGTCGAGGGTGCCGGTCTTCACGCCGATCACGCCGGGATCCTCGAGCAGGGAGTTGCCGTTGCGGAACGTGCCCGCCCCCGGCAGCGTCAGCTCGGGCGTGCGCACGATCTCGGCGATGACGGGGTTGGCGAGAGCGCGCTCGGCGAGGGCGATGAGGGCGGCGGGCGTCGCGGTGTTGCCCGCCTCGATCCCGGTCGGGTTGACGATCGTGATGCCGTCGATGCCGCGCTGGGCGAGGTACTCTCCCGCGGCGGCGGCGAAGGCGGCATCCGATCCGAAGAGGTCGTTCGACAGGCGCTGCGCGTAGTTGTTCGCGGAGGCGATGAGCATGCCCTGCAGCATCTGCAACTGGGTGAGCGTGCCGTCGACGGGCACGTCGAGCGACGATTCGCCGCGCGCCCGGTACTGCCAGTAGTCGGCGCTGTCAGCCTGCGTGAAGGCGTACGTGCCGCCCTGCTCGCCCGGCGCCAGCGGCAGCTTGTCGAGCACGACGAGGGCGGTGACGACCTTCGTGATGCTCGCGATCGACTCGGGGGCGTTCGCGGGAGTCGAGAGCGTCTCGGGCATGCCGTCGAGCGCGATCGCCGCTTCGCCCTGCGCCGGCCACGCGGGGTTCGCCGTGGGCGCGGCGGTCGGCTGCGCGGCGACGGTGCGCACGGTCGGAGCCACGGCGTTCAACGGCCAGAGCAGGGTCGCGGCGACGTATGCCGCGACCAGCATGAGCAGGAGGATGGGCGGAACGACGGTGGCTGGACGCAGGCGGCGCCGACGCCCTCCGGCCAGCAGATCGCCCGCGCGAAGGGTCGATCCGGAGACGACGAAGGTCGGGGCGGGGCGCGGAGCGGCTGCCTGGTGGGGGTCGACCCACGCGAGCGCTCCGATGACGGTGGAGGTTCCGGATGCCGCGGCGGCGGTCGACGCGGGCGAGGCGTCGGTCGTCGGCGGCGGGGTCGTCGCGTCCGCCGGTGACGGCTGCGTCGCTGTGGCTGGGGACGCCTCGGCTTCGGCGCCCTCGGCGGCCGGTGCGACGGCGGCAGCGCCGGTCCGGGGTGCCTCGGCGTCGGCGGCACTCGCGGTGACGGGAGCCCCGGCCTCGGACGCCTCGGCTTCGACGGCGCCTGCAGCCCGCGGATCGGCCGGGGAAGCGGCATCCGAAGTCTGCTCCGACTCCGCCGGAGCGGCGAGCGGCTCGTCCGGGTTCCGCGGCGCGCGTCGCGACTCCGGGATCTGCTCGCTCACCCGCCCACGCTACCCCGGGCGTGCCCCTATACTCGTCACCACAACCCACGGGAGTCCGGTGAGCCGGGCTGAGAGGAAGCGAATCCACGCTTCGACCGTCGAACCTGATCCGGATCATGCCGGCGCAGGGAGGAGAGAAATGCACACGTCCACGTCTGCCCCCGCGAACCGCTCGACGGTCGTCGCCTCGGACCGCTTGCGGTGGCGTGTCGTCGACATCGTCGTCGCCGCCGTGCTCGGCGTCGCGATCGGCCTGGTGTTCTGGGCCTGGAACACCGTCGGCGGCCTCTGGTTCGTCGCCATGGACGGCGTCACTCCCGGTCTCGGGGGCCTCGCGGTCGGTATCTGGCTGATCGGCGGCGTCGTCGGCGGGCTGATCATCCGCAAGCCCGGCGCGGCTCTGCTGGTCGAGCTCGTGGCCGCCGTCGTCTCGGCCCTCATCGGCAACGTGTGGGGTCCGCTCACGATCGTGTCGGGCCTGGCTCAGGGCCTCGGCGCCGAGCTGATCTTCCTCGCCTTCCTCTACCTGCGATTCACCCTGCCGGTCGCCATGCTCGCCGGAGTCGGCGCGGGCGTCGGCGCGTGGCTGAACGAGCTGTTCGTCGGGTCGTCGCCGAACATCGCCAAGACCGTCGAGTTCAACCTCATCTACCTCGGCACCCTCGTGGTTTCGGGTGCGCTGCTGGCCGGTCTGGTCGGCTGGCTGCTCGTGCGTGCACTGGCGGCCACCGGTGCGCTGAGCCGCTTCGCCGCCGGGCGGGAACGCCGCCGCGACGTCTGATGCCGCATCCCGCGCGCGTCGACGTCGAAGGCTGGGGCTGGCGCTACGCCGGTCGCAAGCTCCCCGCCACGCGCGAGATCGACCTCGTCATCGAGCCCGGCGAGCGGGTGCTGCTGCTCGGCGCCTCGGGTGCGGGCAAGTCGACCCTGCTCGCCGGTCTCGCGGGCCTGCTCGGAGGCAGTGACGAGGGGGAGCAGACCGGGCGCATCCTCGTCGACGGCGGGGCGCCCGAGGGGCAACGCGGACGCATCGGCCTGGTCCTGCAGGACCCCGAGGCGGGGATCGTGCTGTCGAAGGTGGGCGACGACGTGGCCTTCGGGTGCGAGAACCTCGGGGTGCCGGCATCCGACATCCCCCACCGGGTGGCGCACGCTCTGGCCTCCGTCGGTCTGACCGTGCCCCTCGACCGCCCGACGAAGGCGCTGTCGGGCGGGCAGAAACAGCGCCTCGCGCTCGCGGGTGTGCTCGCGATGCACCCCGGACTGCTGCTGCTCGACGAGCCGACCGCCAACCTCGACCCCGACGGCGTCGACGACGTGCGCGCGGCCGTCGAGGGCGTCATCGCGCGCGAGGGCACGACGCTCGTGCTGATCGAGCACCGCACCGCCGTGTGGGCCGACCTCATGACGCGGGTCGTGGTGCTGGCGCCGGGCGGGGGGCTGATCGCCGACGGCCCGCCCGATCGCGTATTCGCGGAATATGGCGACGCGCTCGCCGCCGCCGGAGTGTGGGTCCCGGGTCGCCCGGTGGAGCTTCCGGTCGCCGCTCCCTCGTCGAATCCGGATGCCGTGCTGACGGCCGAGACGCTGGCCATCGGGCGCGAGAAGGGCATCGTCGTCGCGTCCGACCTCGACCTGATCGTCCCCACCGGCGCGGGCACCGTCGTGACGGGCCCGAACGGCGCGGGCAAGTCGACGCTCGCGCTCACCCTCGCGGGGCTCCTGCCCGAACTCCGCGGAGAGGTGACCGCCGCGGCGGGGCTCGCGGCCCGCGGCATCCGGCGCCCGTCCCGCTGGCGCTCCACCGAACTGCTCACGCGCATCGGCACGGTGTTCCAGGAGCCCGAGCACCAGTTCCTGGCGTCGACGCTGCGCGACGAGCTCGCCGTGGGGCCGAGAGCGCTCCGGATGCCGGCGGCTCAGGTCGAGCAGATCGTCGACGAACTGCTCGAGCGACTCGACCTTGCCCCCCTCGCCCTCGCCAACCCGTTCACCCTCTCGGGCGGCCAGAAGAGGCGCCTATCGGTGGCGACGGTGCTCGCCGCCTCGCCCGAAGTGATCGTGCTCGACGAGCCGACCTTCGGTCAGGACCGTCGCGGCTGGACCGAGCTCGTCGCCCTGCTGCAACGCGAGATCGCACGCGGGCGCGCGGTGGTCGCCGTCACGCACGACGCCGACGTGGTGCGCCACCTCGGGCAGCACCGCATCCGCCTGGGGGAGGCCGCGTGAGCGTCGTGGTCGAGGCCCCCGCGCGCACGGCGTGGCTCGACGGCGTGAACCCCGTGACGAAGGTCGCGATCGTGGTGGTGCTCGCCGTGCCGTTGCTGGTCTCGATCGACGCGGTGAGCGCCGCGACGGCCCTGATGCTCGAGCTGCTGTGCGTGCCGCTCACGGGACTGCCGTTGACGACGGTGCTCAAGCGGATGCTGCCCGTGGTGGTGTTCGCCCCCGTCGCGGCGGTGAGCATGCTGCTGTACGCCCGCCCCGGCGGCACCGTCTACGGCTCGTTCCTGTTCGCCACGATCAGCGACGACTCGATCGTGCTCGCGATCGCCGTGCTGCTGCGCGTGCTCGCGCTCGCGCTGCCGATGATCCTGCTGTTCGCCCGCACCGATCCCACCGCGCTCGCCGACGCCCTCGCCCAGGTGGCCAAGCTGCCGAGCCGGTTCGTGCTCGGCGTGCTCGCCGGGGCGCGCACCGTGGGGCTGTTCGTCGACGACTGGCGCACGATGACCCTCGCCCGCCGAGCGCGGGGGCTCGGCGACCGCGGAGCGCTCCGCCGGTTCTTCTCGATGGCGTTCGTGCTGCTCGTGTTCGCCGTGCGCCGCGGCACGAAGCTCGCCACCGCGATGGAGGCGCGCGGGTTCGGCGCCGACGTCGAGCGCACCTGGGCGCGGCCGTCGACGCTGTCCGGCCGCGACGGCGCCGCCCTTGCGGGATCCCTCGCGCTGGGAGCTCTGGCGCTCGCCGCCGCGGTGGCGACGGGCGCGTTCCGCGTCGTGGGGACGTGAGCGTCGGCGGCGGGGCTACCGACGACTCAGAACACGTACTCGAAGCACAACGAGCGCGGCATCGTCTCGATGTAGGGCTCGTAGACCGGGATCAGGGTGAAGCCCGCGGCGGCGTACATGCGCAGCGACTCGGGCTGCATGCGCCCGCTCTGCAGGATGACGCGGCGCGCGCCCGCGCGACGGGCGAGGTCGACGACCGTCTCGGTCAGGGCGGTGCCGACCCCTCGGCGGCGGGCGCCGGCGGTGACGATGAGGCGCTTGAGCTCCCACTCCTCGCCCAGGCGTCTCAGGATCACGTGCCCCAGAGGAGTGTCGTCGGCGTCGATCGCGAGCAGCGTCGCCACCACGTCTTCGGGGTGCACCGCGAGAGCGGCCTCGCGCTTGGCGGCGACCTCGGGGGTGTCGTCGGCGTCGGCGTCGCGGTAACGCTCGTCGAGATCGGCATCGAGCACGCGCCGCAGGGCGACCGCGCGGGGATCATCGACGGCGACCTTCTCGATACGGAACCCGGGCTCGCTCACCCGACGAGCCTAAGACAGGCACGCCGCCGCCGGATCGCTGCGCACGCGCCCGCAGGGCGCAGACCCGCCTGCGCGAACAGGCCCCGCGCGACGGGGTTCGCGCGCGACGGGGGCAGAATGATGACGGGGGTGTCATGGGTCTGTCGTTCGCTCTACTCGCGGTGAGCGTCGCGGTCGCGACCGCGGTCGGCTTCGTGGCCTTCCCGCGTCTGGGAACCCCCGGTCGGGTGACGCTGTTCCTGCGGTACGCGGCGGTGGCCGGGGTCACCGCCGTCGGCTCGAGCGCGATGTACTTCATCTACGGTGCGGGCGGCGGTCTGCTGACCCTCGTGCTCGGAGACGTCGCCATGGTGCTCGCCCCGGCCCTCATGCTCGTGGCCGTGAGTGCACTCGACGGACGCCGGGTGCGCCGAGCGTCGACGTTCGCCCTCGTGCTCGCACTGATCGTGGCCGTGGTCACCGCCACGGTCCCCCTGCCCGCCTCGCTGGCGGTGAAGGCGGTGGCCCTCGCCGCCGCCTGCGCCGCCTGCGCGTGGGTGGCGAGCCACTCGCGCGTCGAGCCCTTCGGTCCGCTGCGCATCATCGCCTTCGCCAACGCGGTGTACGCGCTCTACTGCCTCGCGCGCGTCGGGGTGGCGCTCGCCGCCGGATGGGAGTCCCCCCTGTACCTCACCGCCTTCTCGTTCGGCCCCGCGACCATCCTCGGGGCCGTCGCCGTGGTGGCGATGGGCGTCGCGGTCGTCCGCCTGTGGGCCGGCCCGCGCGCCAAGGTGCGGCCCGAGGTGTGCCCCGCGGGGGTGGCGGTCGTCGTGGGCGACTGGGACCTGGCATCCGCCGCCTATGGCCCCGAACGCATGCGCGACCTCGTGGTCGACCTGCGCGCGGCGGCCCACGACCTCGACCCGCACGCCGCCGACGTGCCGCGGGGGGCCGAACTGACCGTCGCCGACCCGGTCGAAGCCCTCGGTGCGCGCCTGCGCGACGCCTACGGCTGGGCGCCCGAGCAGACCATCCTCCTCGCCGACGGGGCCGCCACCGCGGCGATCCGCACGCGTCCCGGACGTACGCGGCGGGGGCGATGGGGCCGGGGCGTTTCGCGGTCCTGAGTTCCGGCTAGGGTGGAACTCGGTTTCAGCTTTCGAAGGAGAACGCATGGACATCGAAGGAGCCTCCGCCCTCGTCACCGGCGGCGCCTCGGGCCTGGGCCTGGCCACGGCGCGACGATTGGCCGCCGCGGGAACCCGCGTCACGATCGTCGATCTGCCCTCGTCGTCGGGGGCCTCGATCGCCGAGGACCTGGGCGGATCGTTCGCCGCCGCCGACGTGACGGATGCCGAGCAGATGGCCGCGGCCGCCGCCCTCGCCGCCGACGCGGGGCCCCTGCGGGTGGTCGTGAACTGCGCCGGCATCGCGCCGCCCGCGAAGGTGCTCGACCGCGACGGAAACCCCTCGTCGCTCGCCGACTTCGAACGCGTCGTGCGCGTCAACCTCATCGGCACCTACAACGTCATCGCCCAGACCTCCGCCGTCATGGCGAAGACCGACCCCGCCGAGGGCGGTGACCGCGGGGTCATCGTGAACACCGCGAGCGTCGCGGCCTTCGACGGGCAGATCGGTCAGCCCGCGTACTCCGCGAGCAAGGGCGGCGTGCACGCGATGACGCTCCCCGTGGCGCGCGAGCTCGCCCGCCACGGCATCCGCGTCGTCACCATCGCCCCCGGCATCATGGAGACGCCGATGCTCAAGGGCCTTCCGCAGGCGGCGCAGGACTCGCTCGGCCAGCAGGTGCCCTACCCCTCGCGCCTCGGCGCCCCCGACGAATACGCGCGCCTCGTGCTCGCGATCGTCGACAACGGCTACCTCAACGGTGAGACCATCCGCCTCGACGGCGCGATCAGAATGGCACCGAAATGACCGACGGCATTCAGCTGCACATCGAAGACGGACTGGCGCGCGTCACCTTCGATCGGCCCGCCTCTCTCAACGCGATGGACTTCCCCATGGCGCGCCGCTGGCGCGACGTCGCGCACGAGGTCACGACCGATGCGTCGGTGGGAGCGGTGATCCTGGATGCCAACGGGCCCGCGTTCTGCGCGGGCGGCGACGTCGTCGCGATGGCCACCACGGGCGCCTCCGGCTCCGACGTCACCGAAACCGCGCACGCGATTCACGACGGCATCCGCACCTTCGCCGAAGCGCCCCTGCCGATGGTCGCCGCCGTGCAGGGAGCGGTCGCGGGCGGAGGGCTCGGGCTCATGCTCACGGCCGACTACGTCGTCGCGAGCGAGAACGCCCGCTTCGTCAGCAGGTACGCGAACATCGGCCTCACCCCCGATCTGGGCGTCTCGACGCTGCTGCCCGCCGCGATCGGCCAGCGCCGCGCGCTGCAGTTGCTGTTGCAGGACCGTATGCTCACCGCCGCGGAGGCCCTGGACTGGGGTCTGGTGGCCGAGGTCGTGGCATCCGCAGATCTGGTGTCGCGCGTGAACGAGATCGCCCGCTTCTGGCTCGACGGCGCCAGCGCCGCGTTCGGGCAGGCGACCCGTCTCGTGCGCGTGGGCGCGGGTCGCACGTTCGCCGAGAACCTCGACGACGAAGCAGCCACCATCGGCGCCGCCTTCGAGACCCCCGAGGCGAAAGCGCGGGTCGCCGCGTTCGCCGCCGCCTCCGCGAAAGGACACCGCTCGTGATCCCCACCACCCCTCCAGCCACCGCTGGCGCGGCGCCCGGAGCCTCCGGCGGCGTGGGCCCACTTGCGGGAAAGACCATCCTCATGTCGGGCGGAAGCCGCGGCATCGGCCTCGCGATCGCGTTGCGCGCGGCCCGCGACGGCGCGAACATCGCCATGCTCGCGAAGACCGACACCCCGCATCCGAAGCTGCCGGGCACCGTGCACACCGCTGCGGAGGAGATCCGCGCGGCGGGCGGTCGGGCGCTGCCGATCGTCGGCGACGTGCGCGACGAAGCCTCGATCACCGAGGCCGTGATGCGCACGGTCGGCGAGTTCGGCGGTATCGACATCGTCGTCAACAACGCCAGCGTCATCGACCTGTCGGGTTCGCTCGAACTCGCGACCAAGAAGTACGACCTCATGCAGGACGTCAACGTGCGCGGCACGTTCCTGCTCTCGCGCGCCGCGGTACCGCAGCTGAAGGATGCCGCGAACCCGCACATCCTGTCGCTCTCGCCGCCGCTGAACGTCACGCCGAAGTGGCTCGGCGCACACACCGGCTACAGCCTCGCCAAGTTCGGCATGACGATGGCCACGCTCGGGCTCGCGGCCGAGTTCGCCGAGGCCGGCATCGCCGCCAACGCGCTCTGGCCGCGCACGACCATCGCGACCGCCGCCGTGCAGAACGTCATCGGCGGCGACCGGCTCATGGCCGTCTCGCGCACGCCGGAGATCTATGCGGATGCCGCGTACGAGGTGCTCATCGCGCCCGCGCGCGAGCGGACCGGGCAGACGCTGATCGTCGAAGACGTGCTGCAGGCCGCCGGAGTGACGGACTTCTCGGGGTACGCGGCGGTGCCGGGCACCCCCGACGAAGCGATGTACCCCGACATCTTCTTGGACTGACCGCGGGGTCCCGGTCCCTTCGACAGGCTCAGGGACCTGGGTGCGGGGCGTGATGCGGGTCCCGGGCCCTTCGACAGGCTCAGGGACCTGGGGTGCGGGGCGTGATGCGGGTCCCGGTCCCTTCGACAGGCTCAGGGACCTGGGAGGCCGGGCGTCATGCGGGTCCCGAGCCTTCGACGGGCTCAGGGACCTGTGTGCAGAGGGGCTGAGTCGTCCCTTCGGCGGGCTCAGAGACCTTCGCTGGGCTCGAGGTCCCGTCGCGCCCGGGCGGCCACGTCCTCGGTGTCGCGCAGCACGCGCATCGTGTTGCGGCCGGCCAGGGCGAGCAGATCGTCGTCGCTCCAGCCGCGCTCCGCGAGCTCGGCGAAGAGGCGGGGGTAGGCGGAGACGTCGTCGAGCCCCGAGGGCAGGTCGCTGACCCCGTCGAAGTCGCTGCCGAGCCCCACGTGCGCCACGCCCATCAGGTCGCGGGCGGCCTCGACGTGGTCTGCGACATCGGCGACACGGACGACGGGGGCGGGGTTCTTTTCGAGCCACCGGTCGAATGCCCGCTGTGCCGTGGCACCCGCCCGCGGGAAGTCCGCCGCATTGGCGGCGCGGGCATCGGCCGCCGACTCGGCCGGACGAGGGGCCCGGGGCCACGGCATCGACGAGGTCAGACCGACATCGCGGCGCGCAGCCTCCGCTTCGGCAGACCAGTCGGCGAACCCCCGCGAGACGAACTGCGCCACGAAGGCGACCTGCAGAACCCCTCCGCCGGCGGCGAGCCGACGCAGGACGTCATCCGAGACGTTCCGCGGGTGTGCGGCGACGGAAGCGACGCCCGAATGCGAGAACATCACCGGCGCCCTCGATGCGTCGAGCGCTGCCAACTGCGTGCGTTCCGACGTGTGCGAGAGGTCCACCACCACGCCGAGGCGGTTCATCTCGGCGACGATCGCGCGCCCGTCGGCAGTCAGTCCCTCCGCGCGCGGCGCGTCAGTCGCGGCATCCGCCCACTCGAGGGAGGAGTTGTGCGTCAAGGTCATCGTCCGCACTCCCAACCGGGCGAACATGCGCAGCACACCCAGCGACATCGCGATCGAATGCCCCCCTTCGATCCCGAGGAACGAGGCGATGCGACCGGCGGCGATGCAGCGTTCGGCCTCGGCCGCGCTCGAGACGATCTCGATGTCGTCGGGGTACGCGGCAGCGAACCGATAGGCGGCGTCGATCTGCTCGAGGGTGCCGACGGTCGCCTCGGCCTCGGATTGACGGCCTGAGACGAACACCGACCACACCTGCGCCGACACCCCTCCGCGCCGCAGCCGCGGAATGTCGGTGTGGAACTCGGAACGATCGCCATCGAAGCCGTCAACGGCGTATCCGCGGTACCGGCGTAGTCCGCACATCAGGTCGTTGTGCGTGTCGATGAGCACCTCGCCGGCGAGGAGTCGATCGATGCGTTCGAGGCTCGTCGCGCTCATCTCGTCGCGGCGGCCGGTTCGAGCGGCATCGGTCCCATCCCCCGACGTCGGGAGAAGACGAGCGTCGTGTACGTGTCAGCCACGACGGGATCGCTCGTGACGCAGTCGAGCACGAAGTCGCTCAGATCGTCGGTCGTTTCGGCCACCACCTCGATGAGGTAATCGTCTTCGCCGGCGACCAGCCACAGGTTCACCACCTGGGGCAGCTTCGCCATCGCCTCGGCGAATCGCGCGTTCTCGGCGCGCGAGTGCTCCTTGAGCTGGACGCGCAGGATCGCTCGCAGGCCCTGACCGATGCGCCGAGGGTCGACCTCCGCGTGGAAGCCCGAGATGACGCCGTTCTCGATCAGGCTCCGCACGCGGGCAAGGCACGACGACGGGGCCAACCCCACCCGATCGGCAAGCTCTTTGTTGGGGATCCGGCCGTCTTGGATGAGCACCGCGACGATCGCGCGGTCGATCTCGTCGAGCCGGACGGGCCTAATTATGTTCGGCAAGGGGCGACCTTTCGCTGTGTTCTCGTGCTGTCAGGCGCTCAGGAGCGGCAACTGCAGAACATGATACAGATATATTGTTCTCAAACGCCTTAGCGTGCAGACTTTTGCCTCAATACCCGAACGCGATGCGCTGGTCCCCTCGAGAGCGCGCCGCCCCCATTCCCAGGACGCACCCCCAGCGTCCATTCCAGAGAGGGCACCACCAGCAATGAAAAGGTTCTCCAAGGTCTTCACCGCCGCGGTCGCTCTGACCGCCGCGCTCGGCCTTCTCGCCGGCTGCAGTGACGGCGGCACCGACCCCACGGCATCCGGCGGCTCCGCCCACGTGCTCACCGTGGGCAAGCTTCTTCCCCTTCAGGCTGTCGACCCTCACAAGGTCAACGACGGCATGTCGAACGAAGTCCTCACCGCCGTCTTCGACGGTCTCTACTCGCTCGACGAGAACCACGAGCTCGAACCGCTGATGGCGGAGAGCTTCGACAAGTCCGACGACGGCCTGACGTACACCTTCCACCTGCGCGACGCGAAGTGGAGCAACGGCGACCCGGTCACCGCCGCCGACTTCGAGTTCTCGTGGAAGCGTCTCGTGAACCCGGCCACGGCTGCGCCGAACAGCAACGAGGCGGTCGCCGCAGGTATCAAGAACGCCAACGAGATCGTCAACCAGGGCATGGACTACAACCAGCTCGGCGTGAAGGCCGTCGACGACAAGACCCTCCAGGTCGAATTGGCTGCGGACGTGCCGTACTTCCAGGCCTTGCTCGTTCGCCCTGCTTTCCTGCCGGTCAACGAGAAGTACCTCGAGCAGGTCGGCGACAAATACGGCCAAACGCCCGAGACCACGATCTACAACGGCCCCTTCACCTGGGACTCCTG
Organism: Microbacterium sp. BH-3-3-3; assembly: GCF_007679045.1. Taxonomy (GTDB): domain Bacteria; phylum Actinomycetota; class Actinomycetes; order Actinomycetales; family Microbacteriaceae; genus Microbacterium; species Microbacterium algihabitans. The sequence continues at coordinate 12,311 of NZ_VEFS01000005.1, forward strand.
GGACTTCGCGAACAACTTCTCCGCGAAGAAGAACCCGAATTACTGGAACGCCGCCGACACGAACATCGATGAGATCAAATGGCAGGTCGTGAAGGACTCGCAGACGGCGGCGCTGCTCCAGGAGAGCGGTGACCTCGACTTCACCGAGATCTCGGGAAGCCTCATCGACCGCTACGCGGATTCGCCCGAGCTCACCACCGCGCTCGAAGTGCACATGTGGTACATGTACCCGAACATGCAGAACCCGGCGCTGGCCAACAAGGACATCCGCACGGCGCTCGCGACCTCGTACGACAAGTCCGCGCTGGCGAACGACGTTCTCAAGAACGGTGCCGAACCGGCGGACTACTTCGTCGGCAAGAACCTCGCGGTCGGTCCCGACGGCAAGCAGTTCCGCGACACGGGCGACACCTACCTCGCCTACGACGTCGACTCCGCCAAGAAGTCCTGGGAGAAGGGGCTCGCCGCCCTCGGCACCGATTCGGTGACGCTGCGTCTGTCGTACTGGGATGACGAGTCGTCCATCGCACAGGCCGAGTACATCGCATCGCAGTGGGAGGCCAACCTCCCCGGTCTCAAGATCGAGCTCACGAGCCAGCCCAAGGCGACGGCGAATGAGCAGGCGCTGGCCGGCGACTTCGACCTGTACCTGTTCCGCTGGGGCCCCGACTACAAGGACCCGATGGCGTTCCTCGAGCTGCTGTCGTCGAGCTCGCAGCGCGACTTCGGAAAGTACTCCAACCCGCAGTACGACGCCATCATCGCCGCGGCGCGCACGCCCGAGATGCTCAGCCAGCCGCAGGAGCGCTGGGACAGCCTGCACGACGCGGAGGACATCCTGCTCGGCGACGTGGCGGTCTTCCCGACGGTGCAGAACGGCATCGCGATGCTGATCAACCCGAAGGTGCACAACATGGACGTGCGAAACGTCAGCCTGACGTGGAACTACCGCATCGTGACGAAGGACAACTGACACGATGACCGACTGTCGAGAGGAAGAGACGAGATGACGGCGAAGAAGACCCTCCGTGAAGTGATGGAGGCGGGCAGCGTCCTGGCGCCGTGCGTGTTCGACTGCTCCTCGGCCCGTGCGGTCGAGCTGGCGGGCTTCGAGGCGATGCTCCTCAGTGGTTCGGAGGTGTCGATGTCGATGAAGGGCATCCCCGACCTCGGGCTGCTGTCGCTCGAAGAACTGCTGTGGGCCGTCGAGCGGATCGTGGATATGTCTCCTCTTCCTCTCGCGGTCGACATCGAGGACGGCTTCGGCTCCAGCCCCCTGCAGGTCTACGAGACCTGCCGGCGGATGGCGAAGGCCGGGGCGATGGCGGTCCTCATGGAGGACGAGTTCGAGCCCGGTTACGCCCGAGACGTCTCGATCGATCACATGATCCCGCGCGAGGAGTACTACGCGAAGGTCCGCGCAGCGGTGAAGGCCGTCGAGGGGACCGACTGCATGGTGATCGCCCGCAGCAACTACGGCAGCGCGAACCTCGAGGAGGGCATCCAGCGCATGATCGACTGCGTCGAGCTGGGTGCTCACGCCACCGTCGTGGTCAACGTCACGACACTGGCGGACGCCGCAGAGGTGGCGCGTCGGGTACCCGGGCCGAAGATGTTCGCCGACATCAACGCCAAGCGCGGACTCGAGCAGATGTCGTTCGCGCAGCTGTCCGAGCTCGGGTACGACCTCATCACGATGCACTTCACGATGAAGGCCGCCATGGCCGGGATGCTCGAGGCGGGCCGCGCCAACCTCGCCGAGATGGGCAACACCTACTCGAACGAGATGATGCCCGACGAGTACCCGGGGCACAGCGGCATGGCGTTCTTCGCCGCGCAGGAGCTGCTCGACCTCGAGACGGAGTTCACCGGACGCGCCCAGACGTTCAACGATCCTCGCGCCATCCATACCGCCTGATCACTGGCAGGCCCACCGCCCCGACGCGTTCCCCACGCGCGTCGGGGCGGTTCGGCGTTCACGCCGAACGATGTTCGGGAAAAGGTCGCGGATGCCGCTGAGAAAGGCCGAACGATATTCGGTGACGACCGGCGAGTCTGTGGCGGCGGAGCGGTCCACTCCGTCCGCAACGCCATGTTTTGAATCTTGTTCGGTTCGATTGTCGATGTTGGTTTGTTTGTGCAGGATTGACTCATTGATACCGAACGCTCCGCGACCCGATCCGGAACGACGAAAGAGGCACGATGACTGAATTGGCGGCGCCCACCCTGGCCGCGACCACGACCGTCGACATCGACGGATTCTCCCTCGACATCGCCACCATCGCCCTCGTGGCGCGTGGACTGCCCGACGGCTCGTTCCCGACCGTGGTGCTCACCGATGAGGCCCGTCGAGTGACGAACGAGGCTCGCGCTTACGTCGAGGCGAACTTCCTCGCCGAGGACGCGCCCGCGATCTACGGCATCAACACCGGCCTCGGACGCCTCATGGACGTCCGCGTGCCGGCCGAGGACCAGGCGCGCTTCCAGCGACTCGTCATCAACTCCCACTCGGCCGGCGTGGGTGAGCCCCTCCCGCTCGACGAGACGCGCGCCCTGCTTCTGCTCCGCGCCAACGCGATCGCCAAGGGCATGTCGGGAGTGCGCATCGAGTGCATCGACCGCCTCATCGAAATGCTCAACGCCGACGTGCTCCCCGTCATCCCCGGGCAGGGCTCGGTGGGAGCTTCGGGCGACCTCGCCCCCCTCGCGCACCTCGTGAGCGTCATGGTCGGTCACGAGAAGGCCGAGGCCTACCACCGAGGCGTCCGGATGCCGGCGGTCGAGGCGCTGACCGCTGCCGGTCTGTCGCTGGACTTCGAGCTGAAGCAGAAGGATGTCCTCGCGCTCATCAACGGCTCGACCATCTCGCTCGCCACCGCGTGCCTCGCGCTCACAGATGCATGGAGCCTCACCCGTCAGGCGGACGTCGCCCTCGCCCTCTCGCTCGAGGCCGTACGCGGCGAGCTCGACGCCTTTGACGAGCGCATCCACACGGCGCGCAACGCCCCCGGTCAGGTGTCGGTCGCGGCGAACGTGCGCGCTCTGACGCAGGGCAGCGAGCGCACCGTCGAAGAGGCCCGCGAGATCCAGCTCCCCGACGAGCAGCGTCCCGGCGGATACAAGCGCCGCGTCCAGGACGCGTACTCTCTGCGCTGCGCCCCGCAGGTGCACGGCACCACGCGCGAGTCGCTGCTGTTCGCCGAAACCCTCCTGGTGCGCGAGGCCAACGCCGCGACCGACAACCCGCTGGTCCTCAGCGACGGCAACGGCGGCTACGACGTGCTCTCCGGCGGCAACTTCCATGGAGAGCCCATCGGGGTCGCGGCCGACCTCATCGCGATCGCCGTCGCCGAGATCGGCGCGATCTCGGAGCGCCGTTCCTTCCGTCTGACCGACCCGAACCTCAGCTACGGTCTGCCGCTGAACCTCGTGGGCGGACAGCTCGGTCTGAACACCGGCTTCTCGATCGTGCACTGCGCCGCAGCGGCCATCGCCTCCGAGAACAAGGTGCTGTGCTTCCCCTCGGTGGTCGATTCGATCCCCACCAAGGCCAACCAGGAGGACCACGTGTCGATGTGCACGTTCTCCTCCCGCAAGGCGCGCAGCATCATCAAGAACACGCAGATCATCCTCGGCATCGAGTTCATCCTCGCCACGCAGGGCATCGACCTCGGCGCCCCGCACCTCGACGGTCGTCGTCTCGGTGTCGGCAGCCAGGCGGCCTACGACGCCGTGCGTGAGATCGTGCCGATGACGCGAGAGGACATCTACCAGTCGGAGCAGATGGTCAACGCCCAGGCGATGGTCGTGCTCGGCTCCGTGCTCGATCGCGTCGAAGAGGTCGTCGGAGGCGTTCGGTGACCCGCGGCACCGGCGGGTCGGGTGTCGTTCGCGGGCGCATCGTCACTCCCGATCGCGTGATCGACGACGGCGCCGTCGTCATCGAGGACGGCCGCATCTCGGCCGTGCTCGAGGGCGACGCCGCTGCGGCGGCCGTGGCGGGGACGACGCGCGTGCTGGGCGGCCCCGGCCTGCTGGTGCTGCCCGGGGCGGTCGATGCCCACGTGCACGCGTTCTCCGAGCCGACCGAGACCTTCGACGGCGCCACGGCCGCCGCGGCGGCGGGCGGTGTGACGACGATCATCGACATGCCCTACGACGCGGGCAACCCCATCAACACCGCTGCCGCGGTCGCCGGTAAGCGCGAACGCATCCAGGCCGAGGCGCGCGTCGACGTCGCGCTGCACGGCACCGTCCGACCCCGCGACGGCGTACGCGACATCGACGGCATGATCGACGAAGGCGTCAGCGGATTCAAGGTCTCGCTCTTCGAGACCGACCCGGTGCGGTTCCCCCGAATCCCGTCCGACGAACTCCTCGAGGCCTTCACCGTGATGGCCGCCCGCGGGGTGCGCGTAGGCGTGCACGCGGAGGACGGGGAGATCATCTCGGCGCTCGTCGCCGCGGCGAAAGCCGCCGGACGCACGGCGCCGCTCGATCACAACCGCACCCGTCCGCCCGTCTCGGAGACCACCTCGGTTGCTCTCGGCCTCGAGGTCGCCGCTGCGGCCGACGTGCGTTTCCACATCTTCCACGCGAGCCTTCCGGACACGGTGACGCTCGTCACCGAGAAGGCCAAGCACGGCCTCGACGCGACGCTCGAGACCTGCCCCCACTACCTCGTGCTCACCGAGGACGACATGGACCGGCTCGGTCCCTTCGGCAAGATCAACCCCCCGCTGCGCACCGCGGACCACGCCGCGGGAATGTGGGCGGCGCTCGCCGATGGCCGCATCGACATGGTCACCAGCGACCACGCGCCGTGGCCCGTGGCGAAGAAGGGCTTCCCGGAGATTTTCGACAACGCTTCGGGAGCTCCGGGAGTGCAGACGCTCGTTCCGATCGTCGTGGGCGCCGGCTACTTCGAGGGACGTCTGTCGCTGCTGCGCACGGCCGCGGTCCTCGCCACCAACCCGGCCCGCGCGTTCGGCATCGACCACCGCAAGGGGGCGATCGCGGTCGGGCTCGACGCGGATTTCGTCGTCATCGACCCGGCCGGCACGACCGAGATCGACGAGATGAGGATGTACTCGACCGCCACCTGGAGCCCCTATTCCGGAATGAGCTTCCCCGGCCTCATCCACTCCACGATCGTGCGCGGTGAAGAGGCCTACACGGATGCCGCGGGCCTCATCGCCGAACCCGGCGACGGCGTCTTCATCGGACGGGGGCGCTGATGGCCGACCAGTCGATGCGCACCTACCTCGGCGACCTCGCCCGCGCGGGCGAACTGATCGAGGTCGCCGGCTCCGTGGGTGCGCGATTCGAGCTCGCCGGCGTGCTCGCCCTTCTCGACCGCGGCCCTGCCGTGCGCATGAACACCGTCGACGGATCCCCCTACCCGGTCGTGGGCAACGTGCTCAACTCGCGCGAGCGTCTCGCGCACGCGATCGGCGCCGACGTGGCCGACCTGCTGCCCCGCCTCGCCGATGCGGTGGCCGATCGTCAGCCCGTCGAGATCGTCGCCGACGCACCCGTGCAGGCCGTGGCACTTCCTGCGGCCTCCGTCTGGGCGGAGGTCGTGACCCCGACGTTCTTCGAGAAGGACTCGGGCGGCTACATCACGGCGGGCATGATCGTGGCGCACGACCCGGTCACCGGTCACCGCAACGCCTCCTACGCCCGCATCAAGCCGCTCGACGAGACCACCGGGTTCGTCGGCATCGCCCCCAACCACCACCTCACGGCGATGGCGCGCTCGGCCGGTGCGGTCGGGGGGCTTCCCGTGGCCGTCGTCCTGGGAGCACACCCCGCCATCCAGCTCGCCGCATGCTGCTACCTGGGTCTCGGCGACGACGAACTCGAGCACGCCGCAGCTCTCCTGGGCGAACCGGTGCGCGTGGCGCGAGCGCTCACGAGCGAGGTGATGGTGCCGGCAGAAGCGGAGATCGTCATCGAGGGGCTGATCCACGCCGACCGCCCCGTGCACGAGGGGCTCGTCAACGAGTACCACGGCATGTACGAGGACTACGGTGACGGCTTCACGTTCGAAGTCACCGCCGTCACGCGCCGCAGCGACCCCAGCGTCCACGTCATCCTCCCCGGCCTGTCATCGGAGCACAGCTACATCGCCGCTCTCCCCATCGCCGCCGGCATCCGCCACGCACTCCGCAACATCGGATGCGACATCGTCGACGTCGCGGTGACCCACTCCGGCGGGGGCCGGGTCGATGTCGTCGTCTCGATCGCGAATGCCCGCCCCGGCGGAGCGAAGCGCGTCATCTTCGGCGCTTTCGCGGCCGTCAGCATGGTCAAGCAGGTGACGGTCGTCGACGCCGACGTCGACGTCTGGGACGAGGAGCATGTGCACTGGGCGAGGACCAGTCGCATGCGCTGGGACCGCGACCTCGTGCTCGTCGACGGTGTCGCCACCGACCGCAACGTGCCGATGCAGCGCGACGGCATGGTGACCAAGGTCGGGATGGATGCCACGGTCACCCCCGGCGACCGTGCGGTCGGTCCCGAACTGGCCGTGCCGCCCGCGAACGTGGTCCGCGCGATGCGCGACCTTCTGGTCGAGGAAGGATGGGCGGATCGTCTTCGCCCGGCGATCGTCGTTCACAGCGCGCTCGTGGACGACGGGGAGAGGATTCGCGCATGAAGACCGACATCGGTCTGCCCGACGCCGCGCGCCTGAGCGCCGACCTGGAGGAGATCTCCCGCCTCGTCGACACCTCCCGTCCGGGGTGGAGCAGAGTGGCCCTGAGCGAGGTGGAGACCGACTCGCGTCACCATGTCGCTGCGCTGATGCGCGCCGCCGGCCTCGACGTGCGCGTCGACAACATCGGCAACGTCATCGGCACCCTCTCCGGCACCGGTTCGGATCGCCGCGCGATCGTCATCGGCAGTCACACCGACACCGTCGACGGCGGAGGCCGCTACGACGGCATCGTCGGTGTGCTCGGTGCCATCGAGGTCGCGCGGATGCTGAGGGAGAGCGGCATCCGCCTCTCCCACGACCTTCGCGTCGTCGACTTCTACAACGAAGAGGCCAACCGCTTCGAGCTGTCGTGCCTGGGCAGCCGCGCGCTGGCCGGGTCGCTGACGACGACCCACCTCTCCGCCACCGACGAGACCGGGCGCACTCTCGGCGCCGCGCTCGCCGCGGCCGGTTACGACGACCCCCTGAGCGGCACTCGGTGGGGCGATGACGAGGTGCTCGGCTTCCTCGAGCTGCACATCGAGCAGGGGCCCGTCCTCGAACGCGCGGGTCTGCCGCTCGGCATCGTCACCTCCATCGCCGGAATCTCCCGCTTCCGCACGCTCTTCACCGGTCGCCGCGACCATGCCGGCACGATGCCGATGTCTCTGCGCCACGACGCCGGCTGCGCCGCCGCCGGCGTCGTGCTGGCGGTCGAGCAGATCGCCGGCAGCGCCGATCAGGCCGTCGGCACGGTCGGCTCCGTCACCTTCACTCCCGACGCGACGAGCGTCGTGACCGAGGCGGCCCTGCTGACGGCGGAGTTCCGCAGCCCCGACCTCGGATGGTTCAGCCTCGCGCGCGATCAGATCGCCGAAATCGCCGCGAAGGAGGCCGAGAAACGCGGCCTGACCCACGAGGTCACCTGGTTGCCCTGGGAGCGCCCCACCGCGGTCGACCCCCGCCTGTCGTCGGCGATCGAGCGATCGGTCTCCGCCCTCGGCCACCCCGCCGCCCACCTCTACAGCGGCGCCGGTCACGACGGCGTGCAGATGGCCAAGCTCGGTCCCATCGGCATGATCTTCATCCCCTCTCGCGACGGGCGCAGCCACTGCCCCGAAGAGTTCACCGAGCTCGACGACATCGTCGTGGGCGTGCACGCCCTGGCGCGATCGGTGATCACCCTGGATCAGGAAGGACTCTCATGAACCGCACCCGACAGGAGCCCCCCGGGCGTGTGATCGTGGCGATCACCGGCGCTTCCGGCGTGGGCATCGGCGTTCGCATCCTCGAGTTGCTCCGCATGGACCCGGGTCTGCGCAGCGACGTCGTCATCTCCAAGGCCGGTGCGATGACGCTGCAGCAGGAGTGCGGCCTCAGCCAGAAGGAGGTCGAAGCGCTCGCCGACGTGGCGCACCGCGCCTCGCACATCGGTGCCTCCATCGCCTCGGGGTCGACCCCGACCACCGCGATGATCGTGGCGCCCTGCACCGTCAAGACGCTGAGCGGCATCGCGTACGGTCTGGCCGACAATCTCGTCACTCGTGCGGCCGACGTGTGCCTCAAGGAGGGTGTTCCGACTCTCCTCATGGTGCGCGAGTCACCGCTGCACCGCGGACACATCGCGGCGATGGATGCCGTGGCCCGAGCAGGCGGGATCATCGCGCCCCCGGTCCCCGCCTTCTACACCCGACCGCAGTCGGTGGACGAGATCATCGATTCGCTCGCCCGCCGCGCGCTTGTGCGGGTGGGCCTGACGCAGTTCCACGCTCGGTCGTGGGAGGGCATCCCTCGCGACGCGGAGAGTGCGGACGCGGCGAGCCTGCTCGGCGAGACGTCGGGGTGGGACGGGGCGCCGTGACCAAGTTCGTCCTGACCCGGCTGCTGACGTCGGTCTTCACCATCCTCGCCATCGCGATCGTGATGTTCGCGCTGCTGCAGCTGCTCCCCGGGTCGCCCTTCAACAACGAGAAGCTCGACGAGGTCCAGCGAGCGCTCCTCACGCAGAAGTACGGACTCGACGAGCCCGTCATGCTGCGTCTCGGCACCTACCTGCTCAATCTGGTCCGCGGTGACTTCGGGGTCTCGTACAACCTGATCCCCGACTTCCCCGTCTCGCAGATGCTCGGTTCGCGGCTGCCCGTGACCATCCGAATCGGTCTGCAGGCGCTCGTGCTCGGCGTCGTGCTGGGCCTGCTCATCGGCATCGTCTCGGCCATCAAGAAGCGCGGCTGGTTCGACAACCTGTCGACTTTCGTGTCGGTGATCGCCTTCAGCGTCCCCTCGTTCGTCATCGCGCTGCTGCTGGTGTACTTCGTCGGCTTCGAGTGGAAGCTGCTCCCGATCCGCTATTCCGAAGACGATCCGTTCGTCTCGAGCATCCTGCCGACCATTTCGCTCGCCGCCTACGTGATGGCCGTCACGGCACGGTACGCGCGCAGCGAGATGCTCGACTGCCTGGACAGCGACTACATCCTGCTCGCGAAGGCCAAGGGACTGAGCCCCGCGAAGGTGATCGGGCGGCACGCCCTGCGCAACACGATGGTCTCGATCATCACGGTGCTCTCTCCGCTGCTGATCGGGCTCATCACCGGATCGGTCGTGATCGAGCAGATCTTCGGCGCCCCCGGCCTCGGCCAGCTTCTGCTGACGGCCATCCAGAACGTCGACTACAACATCGTCATCGCGATCAGCCTCGTGTACAGCGTGATCTACATCATCGTCATGCTCGCCGTCGACGTGCTCTACGGCCTCATCGACCCCCGCATCCGATTGGCAGGACAGACGCGATGACCGATCCGAACGTGCAACCGGACCGCGTGGCGCCCACCACCGCGCTCGATCCGGGCGTCGCGCCCGAGGGGCTCCGTCTCGTCTCCGATGCGAACCGTCCCGCCACCTCCGTCATCGCGGCCGGCCGCAGCGGTCGGGGAGGGCTGCACGACATCGTGCGCCGCTTCCGCCGCAATTGGCCGGCGATGGTGGGGCTCGGGGTGCTGGCGGTCATCGTGCTGCTGGCCGTCGTGGTGCCGTTCTTCCCCACGGCGGGCGACACCGCCAACGTCGCCTACCGGTTCCTGCCACCGAAGGTGCCGGGCCTGGAGGCCCTCGGCATCCTGAACGGCACCCGCGACGGAGTCGACCAATACGCGAAGGCGAACGTGCCCGCGGGGACCTCCTTCCTGTTCGGCACAGACGACCTCGGTCGTGACCTCTTCGAACGCGTGTGGAGCGGGACCCGTGTCTCTCTCCTCGTCGCGGTGATCGCCTTCGCGATCGACGTGGTGATCGGCATGACCTACGGACTCGTCTCCGGATACTTCGGCGGCCGGATTGACGGCGGCATGCAGCGCGTGGTGGAGGTGCTCTCCGGCATCCCGCAGCTCGTGATCGTCACGCTGTTCGTCGTCGCGGTCGGCCCCGGCATCGGCGCGATCGTGTTCGGGCTGCTGTTGAGCAACTGGCTCGCGATGAGCCGGGTGGCGCGCGCCCAGGCGCTTCGGCAGAAGGGCGAGGAGTACGTGCTCGCCTCGCGCACACTCGGGGCGCGCAACGGCCACATCGTGTTCGTCGAGATCCTGCCCAACATCCTCGGCCCCATCGTCACGATGAGCATGTTCTCGATCCCCGCGGCCATCTTCACCGAGTCGTACTTGTCGTTCGTCGGGCTAGGTGTGCAGGCCCCCATGGCGTCGCTGGGCTCGCTCGTCAGCATCGGCTACAAGTCGTTCCTGTCGTACCCCTCGCTCGTGATCATCCCCGTGGTGGTCCTGGGCTTGCTCATGGTCGCCTTCACGCTCGTCGCCGACGGGCTCAAAGAAGCGACAGATCCCCGTCTGATCAGCCGGAGAGGATGACCGTGACCGCGAACGAAACCCCCGCAGACGGCCGTACCCGCCGCCGCGTGCTGTCGGTGCGCGACCTCGCCATCGAGTTCGAGGGCGACACCACCATCAAAGCCATCCGCGGCGCGAGCTTCGACCTGTACGAGGGCGAGGTGGTCGCCATCGTGGGCGAGTCCGGCAGCGGCAAGTCGGTGACCGCCCGCGCCATTCTCGGTCTCATGGCGTCGAACCAGCGCATCACCGCGGGCTCCATCGAGATCACCCGGTACGGCGACGACGGCACCCCGCTGACCCGCGACATCGCGCAGATGAGCGAGAAGCAGATCCGCCGCGAGATCTGCGGGCGCCGCGTCGCCATGGTGTTCCAAGACGCCCTCACCTGCCTCGACCCCACCATGACGGTCGGCAAGCAGGTGATGGAGGGCATGCAGGAGCATTTCGGGCTCGATCGCCGCGCGGCGCGCGCCCGGGCCATCGAGCTGCTCGCGGAAGTAGGTATCGATCAGCCCGAGCGGCGGTTCAAGCAGTATCCCCATCAGCTGTCGGGCGGCATGTGCCAGCGCGTGAACATCGCGATCGCGCTGTCGTGCAACCCCGACATCCTCATCTGCGACGAGCCGACGACCGCCCTCGACGTGACCATCCAGTTGCGCATCCTCGAACTGCTCACGCGTCTGCAGGCCGAACGCGGGCTGTCGGTGATCTTCATCACACACGACCTGGGCGTCGTGGCCACCGTCGCCGACTACGTCAACGTCATGTACGCCGGCCGCATCATCGAGCAGGGGAGCGCCGAGCAGGTCTTCTACGACCCGCGGCATCCGTACACGTGGGGTCTGCTGTCGGCCATGCCCGATCTCGCCACCGACGCCTCGGAGCTCTTCGCGATACCCGGAAGCCCGGCCAGCCTGGCCAACCTGCCCGAGGGCGATCCGTTCGCGCCGCGCAACCCGTTCGCGCTCGAGATCGATCTCGTACGCGAGCCGCCGCTGTTCGACGTCGGCGAGGGGCACCAGGTCGCCTCGTGGCTCGCCCACCCCGACGCCCCGAACGTCGACATGCCCGCACCCCTTCGCCACAAGATCGACACGATGCTGGCCCTGCACGAAGGATCGAACCGATGACCACCGCCGAGCAGACCCTCCTGTCCGTCCGCGGCCTCACCCAGATCTTCCGCCTCGGCCGAAACCACTCCGTCACGGCGATCGGCGGGGTGTCGTTCGACATCCACCGCGGTGAGACGTTCGGCCTCGTGGGGGAGTCGGGCAGCGGGAAGTCCACCATCGGGCGCTCGATCATCCGCCTGCTCGACCCGACGAGCGGAGAAGTGACCCTCTCGGGCGACCGCATCAGCGGCAGGCTGGACCCGAAGTCACGCTCGCACCTGCGCTCGAGCATCCAGATGATCTTCCAGAACCCCATGTCGAGCCTGAACCCGCGCAAGAAGGTCTTCGACATCGTCGCTCAGGGCCTCATGACCCAGCACCGGTACGCCACCACGGCGGAGCGCGACGAGAAGGTCTACGCGATCCTCGAGAAGGTCGGTCTCGCCCGTGAGTACGCCGATCGCTACCCACACCAGTTCTCGGGTGGTCAGCGTCAGCGCATCGGTATCGCCCGAGCGCTGGTCATGCAGCCCGACCTCGTGATCGCCGACGAGTGCGTCTCGGCGCTCGACGTGTCGATCCAGGCGCAGGTCGTGAACCTCATGCGCGCGCTGCAGAAGGAGCTCGGCACCGCCTACCTCTTCATCGCGCACGATCTGGCGATGGTGAAGTACATCTCCGATCGCATCGGCGTCATGCACCGGGGCTATCTCGTCGAGACGGGTACGACCGCCGAGATCTTCGGCTCGGCTGTGCACCCTTACACGCAGTCGCTGCTGCGGGCCGTGCTGTCGGCCGATCCGCGCGCGATGCGCCGCCGCACGGCATCCACGCCGTACGACCCTGTCGCGTTGGGCATCGACTACGCGGAGGGCGGCGAACACACGTTGTCGGCTACGCACCGCGTCTTGGCCACCGACGCGCAGTTCGCGGAGTGGACTGCGGCGAGGTCTTCTCCCGCGTAACGCGTCTCGCCCGCACAGACGCGCACCTTTTGTGGGGCAGGTGGCTGAGCTTGTCGAAGCCTCGGGGCGTGACGCTGGTTCCGGTCCCTTCGACAGGCTCAGGGACCTGGGTGGGGCAGGTGGCTGGGCTTGTCGAAGCTCC
>NZ_VEFS01000005.1:25166-255170 GCF_007679045.1 Microbacterium sp. BH-3-3-3
CCCGGGCGTGACGCTGGTTCCGGTCCCTTCGACAGGCTCAGGGACCTGGGTGGGGCAGGTGGCTGGGCTTGTCGAAGCTCCCGGGCGTGACGCTGGTTCCGGTCCCTTCGACAGGCTCAGGGACCTGGGTGGGGCAGGTGGCTGGGCTTGTCGAAGCCTCGGGGCGTGACGCGGGTTCCGGTCCCTTCGACAGGCTCAGGGGCCTGGGTGCAGAGGGGCTGAGTCGTCCCTTCGACAGGCTCAGGGACCTGGGCGCGGACCGGCCTCAGAGCAGGCCCAGCTCCGCGAAGGCGTTGTGCACGCCGTCATCCAGCACCGCGGTGGTGACGCGGCCCGCGAGCTGCTGCAGCTCGGGCACGGCGTTGCCCATCGCGACGGGCGTGCCGACGACCTCGAACATCTCGACGTCGTTCCAGCTGTCGCCGATGCCGATGGCATCCGCCGCATCGATGCCGAGCAGGGCGAGAACCTCGGTGATCGCGGAGCCCTTGGTGACGCCGGCCTGACCGATCTCGCCGTTCGAGCCGCCGGGGAGTGGGATTGAGCCCGGGATGACGTGGAATGCGTCGCCGAGCTCTTCCGCCGCGTGGGTCACGGTGTCGATCGAGGGGCTGACGAATACGGCCTTGGCGACGGCGTCGCGGTCGACCTCCGTCACCGGTCGCGGTTCGCGCCAGAGCGGTTCTTCGGCGGGCAGGCCCTGCGCTTCGAGCTCGGCGGCACGCTGCGCGTGGCGTTCTCGGCGGTACGCGGTCATCACGGGGCCCATGCCGGCGCTCGCGTACACGCCCCCGTGCGTCTGCAGGAAGTAGTGGATGCCGTGGGCCTCGAAGTACCGCTCGACCGCCTCGACATCGGCTCGGGGCATCGGGTGCTCCACGATGAGCGCGTCGTCGCCGGGCTCCTCGCCGCGCGTCGCGTAGGCACCGCCGTTCGTGATCGCGCCGTCGAAGCCGATGGCCAGCACGTCGGGGTGGATGTCACCGGCGGAGCGTCCCGTGCAGAGCCACACGAGATGTCCGTTCTCGCGCGCCGTGCGCACGGCGGTCACCGTCGAGGGGGCGATGAGCGAGCCGTGCTCGAGGATCGTGCCGTCGACGTCGAGGAAGGCGATGCGGGTCATGTGCACTCCAAGAGGATCGGCCCCGGGCCACGAGGACCCGGGGCCGATCCGGTGAGGGGGGATCAGCGCGTGAGGGACGCGCCGTTGGATCGGATGACGTCGGCGTACCAGCCGAACGACTTCTTCCGGTAGCGATCGAGCGAGCCGGTGCCGTCGTCGTTGCGGTCGACGTAGATGAAACCGTATCGCTTGCTCAACTGGGCGGTGCTGGCGCTGACGATGTCGATGCAGCCCCACGAGGTGTAGCCGAGCACCTCGACGCCGTCTTCGATGGCCTCGCCGACCTGCACGAGGTGGTCGTTGAGGTAGGCGATGCGGTAGTCGTCGACGACCGTCTTCTCCCCGTCGACCTCGACGAGCTGGTCGCGCGCGCCCAGGCCGTTCTCGACGATGAACAGGGGCTGCTGCCAGCGGTCCCAGAACTGGTTCAGCACCAGGCGCAGGCCGACGGGGTCGATCTGCCACCCCCACTCGCTCGCCTCGAGCGTCGGGTTCGAAACGCCGCCCATGATGTTGCCCTCGCCGGCGACCTTCTTCGCGGGGTCGGCGGTCTCGGCGATCGACATGTAGTAGCTGAACGAGACGAAGTCGACCGTGTGGGTCAGGTCGTCGCGGTCCTGATCGGTGATGTCGAGCTCGATGCCCTTCTCGCGGAGCGTCCGCAGGAAGTACCCCGGGTAGGCGCCGCGGGTGTGCACGTCGCCGTAGACGAGGTTGCCGTGGTCGGCCTCCATCACCGCGACGGCGTCGTCGGGAGACGGCGTCAGCGGGTAGATCGGCATCGACAGCACCATGCAGCCGACCTTCGCCTCGGGGGCGACTTCGCGGGCGATGCGCGTGGCGCGGGCGGATGCCACGAGCTCGTGGTGCATCGCCTGGTACAGCTGCTGCTCGGGGACGCCGCCCTCGGGGATCGGGATGCCGCCGCTCATGAACGGAGCGTGCAGGAGCGAGTTGATCTCGTTGAACGTCAGCCAGTACTTCACGCGGCTGCCGAAGCGCTCGAAGAGGGTGCGGGCGTAGCGCTCGTAGAACCCGATGAGCTCGCGGTTCGTCCAGCCGCCGTACTGTTCGGCCAGGTGAAGCGGCGTCTCGTAGTGCGAGATCGTCACGAGTGGCTCGATGCCGTGCTTCTCGAGCTCGTCGAGGATGCGCTCGTAGAACGCCAGGCCGGCCTCGTTGGGCTCGGTCTCATCGCCCTTCGGGAAGATGCGGCTCCACGCGATCGAGAAGCGGTAGACACCGAAGCCCATCTCGGCGAACAGCGCGATGTCCTCCGCATAGCGGTGGTAGTGGTCGATGCCGACGAGCTTGAGATTGTCGGGCGTGGGGGTCTCGGAGCGCGGGCCCGAGATGCCGCGGGGCATCACGTCCTGCACCGACAGACCCTTGCCGTCGGCGTCGTACGCGCCCTCGATCTGGTTGGCGGCGGTGGCGCCGCCCCAGAGGAACCCGTCGGGGAAGGGGGTGGTGGTCATGTTCTGTGCCTCCAGGGGGTCAGCGGGCGGAAGTGAGGGAGTCGACCGACACGGCGCGGAACAGGCTCTCGCCGTGCGAGAGAGGTCCGGATGCCGCGTCGGCGATGTCGGGGTAGAGATCGCCGTTCGTGACGATGACGGGGGTGATCAGGTCGTAGCCGGCCTTCTCGATCGCGTCGCCGTCGAACTCGACGAGCAGGTCGCCCGCCTTGACCTCGATGCCGGACTGCACCTTCAGCGTGAAGTGCGCGCCACCGAGCTTGACGGTGTCGAGGCCGACGTGGATGAGCAGCTCCACTCCGTCGACTCCGCGCAGGCCCACCGCGTGACCTGTCGGGAAGGCGGCGACGACGGTGCCGTCGAACGGGGCGTAGACCGCACCCGAGGTCGGCCGGATCGCGACGCCCTTGCCGAGCGAGCCGTCGGCGAAGGCGGCATCCGGAACCTCGCTGAGCGCGACGACGGTGCCGTCGACGGGGTTTCGCACCACGGTGTCGGTGGCGACGGCGGGCGTCGCCGGAGCGGTGGCGTCGACCGGGTCTTTGAAGCCGAGCAGCACCACCAGCAGGAACGGCACCAGGATCGCGACGCCGAGACCGATCGCGAGCATCACCATGTTGCCGTTGCCGAGCAGGGCCGGAAGAGCCAGGCCGGAGGGCACGACGAACGCCTTGGAGAAGACCCCGCCCATCGCGATGAGCGCCCCGCCGAGGGCGCCACCGACGATGCCGAAGGCGAAGGGACGCTTGAGGGGGAGGTTGATGCCGTAGATCGCGGGCTCGGTGATGCCGGCGAGGAAGCCCGAGAGCGTGGCCGGGGCGGCCAGCGAGCGCAGGTTCTTGTTGCGGGTGCGCACGAGCACACCGGCGACGGCGGCCGCCTGGGCCAGGACCGCGGCGAACACCGGGCCGATGAGCAGGATCTGACCGGTGGTCTGATACTCGAGCTGGAACAGCGGCACGAGGCCCCAGTGCAGACCGAAGATCACGAAGACCTGCCACAGACCGCCCATGATCGCGCCACCCAGCCACGGAAGGGTCTGGAAGACCCAGCCGATGCCGGCCGCGAGGCCGCCGCCGACGAGGCTGGAGAGCGGGCCGATCACGAGGAAGACCAGCGGCACGGCGACGAGCACGACGACCATCGGGGTCAGGAAGCGGCGCACGGCACCGGGCAGGACCTTGAGCAGGAAGCGCTCGGCGTAGCTCTGCAGCCACACGATGATGATCACGGGGATGACGCTCGAGACGTAGCTCACCATCGTGACCGGGATGCCGAAGAAGGTGATGTCGGGCTGACCGTTCAGCGCCGTGATGGTCGGGTAGACCAAGGCGCCGGCGATCGCGAAGGAGGTGAACTCCGAGGCCTTGAAGTAGCGCGCCGCGGTGATGGCCAGCGCCAGCGGCAGGAAGTTGATCAGCGCATCGGAGAGCGCGTTGAGGATCGTGTAGGTCGTGCTCGTGGCATCCAGCCATCCGAAGGTGACGGCCGCGGCGACGAACGCCTTCAGCAGACCCGTACCCGCGAGGGCCCAGAGGATGGGCGTGAAGATCGCCGAGATCATCTTGATGAAGCGGTTGAAGAGGTTGCCCTTCGGCCCGCTCTCGGCGGCCTCGGAGCCGGCGCCGCCCAGCTTGGTCTGCGACTGGATCGCGGCGTACACGTCGGGCACGTCGTTGCCGATCACGACCTGGTACTGACCGCCCGCCTGGGCCGTGGTGATGACACCGGGCGTCGCGCGGATCGCCGCGGCATCCGCCTTGCCCTCGTCTTTCAGCACGAACCTGAGCCTCGTCGCGCAGTGCACGAGGGATTGGACGTTGCTCTCTCCACCGACACCGGCGAGGACCCCCGCCGCCGTCTTCGCGTGATCCGTCATCGGAACCGCCTGCCTTTCGCCGCATCGATGCGGCCTGTTCGAGATGTTCTGTGGCGACGCTGCCGGGTGTTTCGGGCAATAAAAAAGACCCGAATCCGTTCATCGCTCGTCAGCGATGTGGATTCAGGTCTTGCCCGCTCGCGCGGTAACAATCCGGAAATCGTCGGCAGGGTGTGACCCCTGCGTCGGTGACTATAGCACCGGGGCGTCGGGGCCGCCACTGTCGTCAGCGCGGCCCAGGCTCGTCGCCAGGCGCTCGACGTGGACGGTGAGGTACAGCACCTCTTCGTCGGTCAGGGTCGACCCGGTGGCCGCGTGGACGTAGTCCTTCACAGCCTCGGCGATGCCGAAGGCCCGGGGATAGCGGTGCTTGGCGAACTCGAAGAACGACGAGTCGCCGCTCGAGAGCATCGCGCGATTCACGAGCCGCTGCAGCAGGAAGCGCACGTGCAGGATGAACCGCGCGTAATCGGGGCTCTCGGTGTCGAGGGCGACACCGAGGCCGGTCTCGACGGTGCGCACGACGTGCTGCACGCGGCGGAACAGCAGGGCCGCGGTGCCGTTGGGCTCGTCGCGCGTGGCGTTGAGCAGGTGCATCGTGAGGAAGACGCCCTCCTCCGGCGGAAGCTCGCGGTCGAGGGATGCCGCGATCGAGGTCGCCATGCGCTCCGCCGCGCGCGACTCGTCGGGGTGCAGGATCCGCAGCTCGGGCATCGAGGTGCCGGGGATGCGGATGCCCTGGTCGAGGCGCTCGATCACGTAGGTGATGTGGTCGATCACGGCGAGCGGGAGGCGTCGGCCGAGATCCCGGCCCAAGTCGCGCTCGGCTTGGTCGACCGCGTGCAGGACCGCCTCGACCAGCGCGTAGGGCGCGTCGGTGAGCAGCTTCTGCGCGTGCGCGGTGTCGCTGCCCTGCTCGAGCACGAAGGTCTTCTCGACCTTGGTCGGATCGACCCGCCCCTCATGCTTGAGCTGAAACCCGATCCCGCGGCCCATCAGCACGCGCTCGCGGCCGTCGCCGTCGATCGCCACGACGACGTTGTTGTTCAGCAGCTTCTGCACGCCGCCGGGCGGGAGGGAGACGTCACCGGCACCGGGCATGGCATGAATCCTAGAGCGCGACCTCCCGTCGCGCCGGGAGAGCACCCGGGATGCAGGGGCCCATCGCGAGCGTGCAGTCGTGCGATTCGGCATCCGTGAATCGTCGTGTAGAGTCGCCGACGGACATGTGACTGGTCATGCAGGCAGGATCCGAACGCAGTGCGAGAGCGCCGCCTTCGGGTCCTTTTTTGTTGCCCGGGCGACTTCGGAGTCGACGTCGCGACGCGTGTCCTTCGATCCAAGGAAGGACTTCGATGACCACTCAGGACAGCGCCCGCGCGATCCTCGAGCACGTCGGCGGAGCGGCCAACGTGGCCTCGCTCCACCACTGCTCGACCCGCCTCCGCTTCACGCTCGCCGACGACACGCAGGCCGATGAGGCCGCCCTCAAGGCCACGCCCGGCGTCATCGGCGTGGTGCTGGGGACGCAGACCCAGGTGATCGTCGGATCGGGAGTGGCGAACTACTTCCGCGAGATCGAGAAGCTGCGCACCGGTGGCGGCACCCGCGCCGAAGCGCGAGTCGATGCCGCGAAGCCGAAGTTGACGCTCAAGCGCGCCGGGTCGGTGTTCATGGACTTCGTCGTCGGCGTCTTCACCCCGATCATCCCCGCCGTCGCCGGTGCGGGAATCTTCAAGTCGTTCCTCATCCTCGCCGTCGCGCTCGGATGGCTGCAGACGACTGATCAGACCTATCAGGTGCTCACCGCGATCCCCGACGCGGTGTTCTTCTTCCTGCCGTTGCTGGTGACCTACACCGCGGCGAAGAAGCTCGACACGAACATCCCGCTCGCGCTCGGCATCGTCGGCCTGCTGGTGTTCCCGACCTTCGCCGGCCTTCTCACCCAGGAGGGCGGCGTCGCGCTGTTCGGCCTGACGGTGCCCGCGATCGCCTACAGCGCGCAGGTCTTCCCCCCGATCCTCGCGGTGCTGCTGCTCGCGGTCGTCGAACGCGGCGCTCGCCGCATCAGCCCCAGCGTGATCAGCACGTTCCTCGTGCCGCTGATCTGCTTCGTCGTGGTGGCGCCCGCCACGATCTTCCTGCTCGGCCCGCTCGGCTTCTTCCTCGGGACCCTCCTGACGGGCGCGATGCTGTGGCTGTACGGCACCCTCGGATGGATCGCCGTCGCGCTGATGGCCGCCGCCCTTCCGTTCATCGTCTCGGTCGGCATGCACAAGGCGTTCATCCCGCCGACGGTGGCCACCATGGCCTCCGCGGGCAAGGAGAGCTTCTACCTCGTCGCCTCTCTCGCCCACAACCTCGCCGAGGCCGGCTCCAGCCTCGCGATCGCCGTGCGTACGAAGAACAAGACCCTCCGCGGCACCGCGATCTCCTCGGGCATCTCGGTCTTCTTCGGCATCACCGAACCGGCCCTGTACGGCGTGACGCTGCAGAACCGTCGCGCGGTCATCTCGGTCGTCATCGGCGCGTTCGTGGGTGGGTCGTACCTCGGCATCGCGGCCATCTCGGCCTTCGCGCTGGTCAGCCCGGGTGCGGCATCCATCTCGATGTTCATCGACATGGCCAACCCCTGGAACCTGCTGCACGCGGTGATCGGCGCGCTCGTCGCCATGGTCACCTCGTTCATCGTCTCGCTGGTCATCTGGAAGGACTCCGACTCGGCCACCGTGCGTCTGCTCGAACAGCAGGCGGGCACGTCGACCCCTGTCGGGGAGCCCGTCGCGGGCGGTATCGTCGCCCCCATGACGGGCGAGGTCATCGCCCTCGCCGAGGTCGACGACCCCGTGTTCTCGGGGGGCATCCTCGGGCCCGGCGTCGCGATCCGCCCCACCGACGGCGAGGTGCGCGCGCCCATCAGCGGCACGGTGTCGAGCCTGCTGCCCTCGCGCCATGCGCTCGGCATCCTGGGTGACGACGGACTCGAAGTGCTCGTGCACGTGGGCCTCGACACCGTCCGCCTCGAGGGTGCACCCTTCACCGCGCACGTCGCCCAGGGCGACCGCGTCGAAGCCGGACAGCACGTGCTGACCGCCGACCTGGCGGCCATCGAAGCCGCAGGACTCGACATCACGACGCCCGTCGTCGTGCTCAACGGCGACGCGTACGACGTCGCCCCCCTCGTCACCGGACGCGTCGCCGCGGGCGCCGCTCTGCTGTCGACCGACGCGAAGGAGACCGCGAATGGGATTGCCTGACGGATTCCTCTGGGGCGGCGCGCTCGCCGCCAACCAGGCCGAGGGCGCGTGGAACGAAGGGGGCCGCGGTCCCGCGGTCTCGGACGTCGCGAAGTACCGCCCGAACGTCGACCCGCGTGAGTACGCGGTGCACCACCAGCACACGCTGGAGAGCATCGCCGCCGCGATGGCCGACGACGACATCGCCTTCTACCCGAAGCGTCGCGGGATCGACTTCTACCACCGCTACCGCGAAGACCTGGCGCTGTTCGCCGAGATGGGCTTCTCGGTGCTGCGGTTGTCGATCGCCTGGTCGCGGCTGTACCCGACCGGCGAGGAGCTCGAGCCGAACGAGGAGGGCATCGCGTTCTACCTCGACCTCTTCACCGAGATGCGCCGTCTCGGCATCCGCCCGCTGGTGACCCTGTCGCACTACGACCCGCCGCTCGCTCTGGCGCTGAAGAGCAACGCGTGGGTCGACCGTGGCACGATCGCGCTGTTCGAGCGGTTCTCGCGCACGTGCTTCGAGCGCTTCGGACACCTCGTCGACCTCTGGCTGTCGTTCAACGAGATCGACGGGATCATCCGTCACCCCTTCACCTCGGGCGGCATCATCGACGAGACCGTCGAGGGCTCGCTCGAGCAGGCCTGTTACACGGCACTGCACCACCAGTTCGTGGCATCCGCGTCGGTGACGAAGATGCTCCACGAGATGTGGCCCGCGTCGGAGATGGGGTGCATGCTCACGATGCTCACCACCTACCCGAACACCTGCCACCCCGACGACGTCGCGGCGACCCAGGCCAAGGAGCGTCTCCTCTACCTGTGCACCGACGTGCAGGCCGGAGGGGCGTACCCGCGGCTGGCGCTGAAGGCCCTCGAGTCCAAGGGCATCACGATCCCCTTCGCCGAAGGCGATGTCGAGCTGCTGCGCGATCACCCGGTCGACTACATCTCGTTCTCGTACTACATGACGCTCACGGAGTCGGTGCGTCCGGATGCCGAGCGCACCCCCGGCAACACGGTGCTCGGCGTGAAGAACCCGTTCCTGCCGTCGAGCGAGTGGGGGTGGCAGATCGACCCGGTGGGCCTGCGCATCTCTCTCATCGACCTCTACGACCGGTACGGCAAGCCGCTGTTCATCGTCGAGAACGGTCTCGGCATGCGCGATGAGCTCACGGAAGACGGCCGCATCCACGACCCGTACCGCATCGACTACTTCCGGTCGCACTTCGCGGAGATGATCCGCGCCGTCGACGAGGGCGTAGAGCTGCGCGGCTACACGAGCTGGGCGCCGATCGACATCATCAGCGCCTCGTCGTCGCAGATCTCGAAGAGGTACGGTTTCATCCACGTCGACCAGGACGACCTCGGCAACGGCACGGGCGAACGACGTCGCAAGGACTCGTTCTTCTGGTACCAGAAGGTCATCGCCTCGAACGGGGCCGACCTGGCGTGACGACCGCACTCGCTGCGCGTCCGCCGGGGTCGACGGAGACACCCATGCAGATCATCAAGAAGGTGCTGAACTCCAGCGTCGTGCTCGTCGAAGACGAGCGCGGCGTGGAGCGCGTGCTGTTGGGCAAGGGCATCGGTTTCGCCGCGCGTCCGGGCGACACCGTCGCCCCCGGGTCGACGGACCGGGTGTTCGTCGCGCTCGACGACGCCGATCAGCGGAACCTGGTCGAGTTGCTCGCCCAGATCCCCGGCGGCTTCGTCGAACTCACGAGGGCGATCGTGATGGATGCCGAGAAAGCGGGTATCGAACTCGACGCCCACATCTACCTCACGCTCACCGATCACCTGCACTTCGCGGTGGAGCGCCAGCGGCGGGGCCTGCAGGTCACCAACCGCCTCGCGTGGGAGGTGCGCACAGTCTACCCCCGTGAACACGAGGTGGGCCTGCGCGCGCTCGGGCTGCTCCGCGAGCGCACGGGGGTGTCGCTTCCCGATGAAGAGGCCGCCAACATCGCCTTCCACCTCGTCAACTCGGAGGTGGGACGCCCTGCCGTCGACTCGATGCGGGTGGTCGGGCTCGTGTCCGACATCACCACGATCGTCACGCACGCCGGGGGAGTGACCCTGGATGCCGACGACCTCCACACCCGTCGGTTCCTCACGCACCTGCAGTTCTTCGCGGAGCGGTTGTTCAGCGACCGCCTCGCCGGTCACGACGAAGACCTGCTCTTCGCGACCATGACGGCCAAGCACCCGCGGGCCGTTGCGACGGCCGAACGCATCCGCGCGTTCGTCCTGAAGGAGCACGAGGTCGCCATCTCCGACGAGGAGGTGGGCTACCTCGCCCTCCACATCGCTCGCGCCCAGTCGAGCTGAACTCCCCGAAAGGTCTCCCATGGCACAGCGCACCGCCGTCTTCGGCTCGTCCTCCGGCCTGCACTCCCGTCCCGCCGCGACCCTCGCCCGCGCGGCCGCGGCCTCGAAGCACACCGTCACCCTCGCCGCCGGCGACGCCTCCGTCGACGCCCGCAGTATCCTCGCGCTGCTGCAGCTGGGCGTGAAGACGGGCGACGAGGTGGCCCTCGAGGTCGACGGGCCCGAGGCCGACCGTGTCGCCGACGAGCTCCAGGCGTTGCTCGAGCAGGACCTCGACGCCGCCTGACCCGATCGCGTGAGGGGCCGGACCGGGTGTACCCCACGCCGCCCGGCATCCCGGCCCCTCACGTGCCCCCGAGAGCGGAACACGCGCCCAGCCGCGGCGCAGATGCGCCCGGTACCCTGGAAACCATGACCGAACAGCCCCCCGTGCGCACCACGACGCCTCGGCAGGTGCGCCCCGCGGGTGCCCCGGCCGACACCGGCATCCGCCAGGTGCGCCCCAAAACCGAAGGCTGGCAGCAGGCCAAGGACGAGACCGGTCGTCCGCTGCTGCAGTTCGCCAGCCCCAAGCGCGGCAAGCCGCCCGTGCACCTCGCCGACCTCACGCACGACGAGCGCGTCGCCAAGCTGAAAGAGCTCGGCCTCCCGGGCTTCCGCGCGAAGCAGCTCGAGAAGCACTACTTCACGCACTACACGTCGGATGCCGCCGACATGACCGACCTCCCGGCATCCGGTCGCGAAGAACTCGTCGCCGGAATGCTGCCGCCGCTGCTCACCGAGGTGCGGCGACTCGAGACCGATCGCGGCGACACGATCAAGTTCCTCTGGAAGCTGCACGACGGCGCCCTCGTCGAGTCGGTGCTCATGCGCTACCCCGGCCGCATCACGCTGTGCGTGTCGAGCCAGGCCGGCTGCGGCATGAACTGCCCGTTCTGCGCCACCGGTCAGGCGGGCCTGACCCGCAACATGTCGGCGGGCGAGATCATCGAGCAGATCGTGCGCGCCAACGCCCTCATCGCCGCCGGCGGCCTGGGCGGAAAGAAGCGCGACGACCACTCGCTCGATCGCGTGTCGAACATCGTGTTCATGGGCATGGGCGAGCCTCTCGCCAACTACGCGCGCGTGATGCAGGCCGTGCGCGTGATGGTCGACAAAGACCACGGTCTCGGCATGAGCGCCCGCGGCATCACCGTGTCGACCGTCGGACTCGTGCCCGCGATCAAGAAGCTCGCCGACGAGGACATCCCGGTCACCTTCGCCCTCTCGCTGCACGCCCCCGACGACCACCTGCGCGACGAGCTCATCCCGGTGAACTCCCGCTGGAAGGTCGACGAGGCACTGGATGCCGCGCGCGCCTACTTCGACAAGACCGGGCGCCGCGTCTCGATCGAATACGCCCTGATCAAAGACATGAACGACCACGCCTGGCGTGCCGATCTGCTGGCCGAGAAGCTCAACGCCCGCGGCCGAGGCTGGGTGCACGTCAACCCGATCCCGCTGAACCCGACGCCGGGCTCGATCTGGACGGCATCGGAGGTGCCCGTGCAGAACGAGTTCGTGCGACGCCTGAACGACGCCGGCATCCCGACGACCCTCCGCGACACCCGCGGCAAGGAGATCGACGGAGCGTGCGGCCAGCTCGTGGCGACCGAAGAAGACGAGGCAGCCGCGGCCGTCACGCCGGTCGGCTGAGCCCCCTTTTCGAACGCCCTCGGACCTCATGGTCCGGGGGCGTTCGTCGTTGGGGTGTGGTTGACGATCGCCGCGCCGTCAGGATATGTTCAACACGTGAACGTTTAGTTCACTAGATGAACCCCCCACCTCAATGGAGAGCACTATGGGCTTGGCAGTTTGGGCGCTTATCGCCTACATCGGCGTGATCGTCGTGTGGAGCGTCGTCGTCAAACGCGGCATCGGCGAAGCGATGGTCGTCGGCTTCGTGACCGTCTGCGCGTTCGGTGGAGCGGACTTCCTCCGGCTCGCCGCCGTGGGCTTCGAGGCGGCCTTCACGCAGGAGATCGTCTTCGCGGCCCTCGCGTTCACCTTCATCGGCTTCCTGCTGGCATCGACCGGCGTGATCGACCGGCAGGTCGACATCCTCAACTCGATGCTGGGACGCCTGCGCGGTGGCGCCGGATACGTCGCCACGGTCGGCTCGGCCCTGTTCGGATCGGTCGCCCACTCCGGCTCGGCCAACGCCGCCACCATGGGTTCGGTCGCGATCCCGTGGATGAAGCGCTCGAACTGGCCCCCGCACGTCGCCGCCACCGTCATCGCCGGAAACGCCGGCAACGGCACGGTCATCCCGCCGAGCGCGTCGTTCTTCATCCTCATCGGCACCGCGACGGTCGCCCCCTACGTGACCATCGACAAGCTCCTCCTGGCGATGTTCGCCGCCGCCGGTTGGTGCGTGCTGTGGCGCCTCATCGTGATCTTCATCTTCGTGCGCCGTCACAAGATCGACCGGGTCGCCGCCGCCGACATCCTTCCCTTCGGCCGCTCGTTCCGTCAGGGCTGGACCTCGCTGCTGGTCTTCCTCGGCATCGTGATCCCGGTGGCCGTCACGCTCGGCCCCACCGGCGACGCCCTCACCGCGGCACTCGGCGAAGAGACGACGGATGCCGTGAGCGTCATCGTCTGGATCCCGGTGCTGCTGATGATCTTCGCGGTCTTCCTGGGCTGGAAGGGCCTGCCCCGTGGGGGGCGTGCCTGGTACGACTTCTTCGCGAAGACGGCGCCCCGCTATCGCGACATCGGTGCGACGCTCGTCTTCGCCTTCGCGGGAGGCGCCGTGCTCACCGAGCTCGGTCTCGCCGACCAGCTCTCGTCCGTCCTCAACGGCCTGAATGCCTCACCCGTGGTCATGTCGATCATCGTCGCGGTGATGGTCGTGCTGGTGGCGGGGCCGCTCAGCTCGACCGCCACGATCGCCACGATCGGCGGCATCGGGTTCAGCGTCCTGATGGTCTCGGGCGTCGACCCGATCCTCGCCGCCTGCGTCGTCCTCGTCGCCGCCTCGACCGAGGGGGCCTCTCCTCCCGGAGCGTCGGCGATCTACATCGCCACCGGTATCGCACAGGTGAACCCGGTGAAGACCTTCGTGCCGTTGATCGTCTGGTACGTCCTCCCCATCCTCGCGATCGCCGCCCTCATCGGACCCGGCTGGTTGCCGGTGTCGTTCTAGCCCGCGTCCTCAACGGAGAAGACCATGTCTGAAGAGAAGACCCCCGCCGAGAACCCGCACGGCCCCGTCCGTCGCCGGGCGATCGCCCTCATGACCCCCGTGTTCGTCGTGCTTCTGGCCGCCATGCTCCTGGTCGGAACGGTGCTCGTGCTGCTGCAGGTCGTCGGGCTCGTCACGGCGAACGGCGCGTTCGTCGTCGGAGTCGCCGACGCGCTCAATCCCTGGGCGTTCGGGATCGGCGGCGCCCTCGGCATCTGGACCCTGCTGCTGTCGTACGCCCACGGCTGGAAGCCCGCCGACTGACGTCGGCCCTGAGAGAGAACGGATACTCATGACCATTTCCCCCGTCCCCGGCGACGTCATCGACGGCCTCGCCGCTCTCCCGGTCGCCAACATCGGCGACTCCATGGACCGCCTCGGCGTCGTGGATGCCGGCATCCAGGCCGTGTGGCCGGGTGCGACGCTCGCCGGTCCCGCCTTCACCGTCGAGGTGGCGGGCGGCGACAACGCCGGCATCCACGAGGCGATCGCGCAGGTTCCCGCGGGCGCGATCCTCGTGGTCAACGGCCACGGGGTCACCGATCGCGCGCTCATCGGCGAACTCATCGCGGAGCGCCTGCGCAGGGTCGGCTGCGCCGGCTTCGTCGTCGACGGTGCCGTGCGCGACGTCGACGACCTGGAGGAGATGGGCTTCGCCGTCTTCGCCCGCGCGAAGAGCCCGGCGGGTCCCTACAAGAACGGCCCCTTCCGCATCGGGGTGCCGATCGCCCTCGGCGGAGTCGTCGTGAGCCCGGGCGACGTGATCGTCGGCGACTCCGACGGCCTGGCCGTCGTTCCCGCCGTCCAGGCCGAGGCCGTGCTCGAACGAGCGCGTCGCAAGAACGCGGACGAGACCGAGACGCGGCGACGGATCCTGGCGTCCTGAGCGATCCGACACACTAGGTGGATGAGTTCGGCTCGTGAAGACACGTCAGGTCAGCCCACGGTACGCAGCGTCGAACGCGCCCTCGACCTGCTGGAGCTGCTCGAACGCGCCGACCGGCCGTTGCGTCTCGTCGACCTCGGGCGCGGCACGGGTCTGTCGACCGCCACGGTCCTGCGACTGCTCGGAGTGCTGCAGCGGCGCGACCTCGTCTCCAGCGTCGGCGGGGAGTACCGCCTCGGCGTCGCGACGCTCGGCATGGCCCACGGCTACATCTCGAGCGACCCGCTCAGCAACCGCGCGCGGCCGCACCTGCAGCAGCTCGCCGACACCACCCAGCTCACGACGTCGCTGTACGTGCGAAGCGGCGACGAACGCATCCTCGCCGTCCGCGTCGACGGGGAGCACCCCCTGCGGTACCAACTCCCGCTCGGGCGGCGGCTGGCTCTGCACCTCGGCGCGGGCAAGCCGATCCTCGCGCACCTTCCGGCCGACGAGATCGCTCGGATCCTCGACGCCCTCGGTGAGACGCAGACCGCGGGAGGGCTCACCGTCTCGACGGAAGGACTCGACGCCGATCTGGCGGAGATCCGCCGCAACGGGTTCCACATCTCGGTCGCCGAGCGCGACACCGCCGTCGCCTCCATCAGCGTGCCGGTGTTCTCTTCGACCGGAGAGGTCATCGCCTCGCTCTCCGCATCGGGACCGGTCGAAGCGACCGACCCCACCCACCTGCCCGACTGGGCACCAGAACTCCGACGGGCGGCAGCCGCCGTCGGCCGCTAGCGCGGGAATCCTCTCGCGCTTCTCGAGAGGAACGACATGCGCGTGATCGGAATCATCGGACTCGGCGAGGCGGGCTCGCTCTACGCTCGCGGAGCGGTCGAGGCGGGCTACGAAGTGCACGGCTTCGATCCTGCCCCCACCCCCACCCCCTCGGGTGTCGAGCGCTCGGGCTCGCTCGAAGCCCTCGTCGCGGCATCCGACCTCGTCATCGTGTTGACGGGCGCCGCGCTCAGCGAACGCATCGCCGCCGACGCCGCGCCGCACCTGCGCGCGGGCAGCGTCTACGCCGACTTCACCACGGCCTCGCCCGGTGTGATGGCCGAGGTCGCGGAGCTCGTCGAGCGCACGGGCGCCCGATTCGCCGACGTCGCGATCCTCGGGCCCGTCCCGACCAAGGGAGCCGCCACCGAGACGATCGTCAGTGGCACCGCCAGCGAAGACGTGGCCGAGGTGCTCCGCCGCTTCGGCGCCGACGTCGAGGTCATCGACGGCCCCGCGGGCGACGCGACCTCGCGCAAGCTCCTGCGCAGCGTCCTCATGAAGAGTCTCGCGGCCATCGTGGTCGAGGCGCTCGAGGCCGGCCGCGCAGCAGGATGCGAGCCGTGGGTCCGCGCGCAGATCGCCGCGCAACTGTCGGGTGATGCCGAAGCGAAGATGGACCGGTACGAGACCGGCAGCCGCAAGCACGCGGTTCGCCGCTCGCACGAGATGGAGTCGGTCGTCGAGTACCTCGGTGCACTCGGGGTCGATTCGGAGATGTCGGACGCCGCCCGTCAGGTGCTGACCCGGCTGGGGGAGCAGCAGGGCTGAGGCGGTGGCGCGAGCGTCCACCGATCGGTGGATGCCGACTCCACCGGCTCGTCGTTCCCGTGGCGGTCCCGCCCCGTCAGACTGAGGGCATGAGCGAGAACGTCGTCGAGGTCGAGAACCTCCGCAAGACCTACAAGGGCGGTCTCGAAGCGCTGCGCGGGGTGTCGTTCGACATCTGCCGCGGTGAGACGTTCGCGCTGCTCGGGCCGAACGGCGCGGGCAAGAGCACGGTCATCGAGATCCTCGAGGGCTACCGCGACCGCACGAGCGGAGACGTGCGCGTGCTCGGCGTCGACCCGCACCGCGGTGGCCTCGACTGGAAGGCGCGGCTCGGCATCGTGCTGCAGAACACCGGCGAGGCACCCACCGCGAGCGTGCGCGAGCTGCTGGCGCACTTCGCCTCGTTCTACCCGCGGCCGCGCGACGTCGACGAGGTCATCGCGTCGGTCGGTCTGACCGAGAAGGCGAAGGTCTCGGTGCGCAAGCTCTCGGGCGGGCAGCGGCGTCGCGTCGACGTCGCCCTCGGCATCGTCGGCCGACCCGAGCTGCTGTTCCTCGACGAGCCCACGACCGGCTTCGACCCCGAGGTCAGGCGGCAGTTCTGGGATCTCATCCGCGACCTGCAGCGCGAGGGCACCACGATCCTGCTGACCACCCACTACCTCGACGAGGCAGCCGAACTCGCGGAACGCGCGGCGATCATCGTGGGCGGGCAGATGGCATCCGTCGGTCGAATCGACGAACTCGGGGGACCCGACGCGCGCGTGCCGCTCGTGCGGTGGCGCGAGGGCGGCGAGACCCGCGAGCAACGTACGCAGGACCCCGGAGCCCTGGTCGCCCAGCTCTACGCCCGCCTCGGCGAACCCGAGCGGCTCGAGGTCGTGCGCCCGAGTCTCGAAGACGTCTACCTCTCGTTCCTCGGCGACGAAGCGCGCCGCACGGCCGCGGCGGGAGGCCTCGCGTGAGCCGCGTGCTGCGGCTGGGTGCCGCGCGCATCGCTTTCGAGGTGCGCTCGTACTTCCGCCAGGGCGACTCGGTGTTCTTCACCTTCCTGTTCCCCGTGATGATCCTGCTGATCTTCGCCGTCGCCTTCGACGCGCAGACCTTCGGTCCGCCCGGAGACGAGGTGGATGCCGCGCAGTTCTACCTCCCCGCGATGCTCGCCGCGGGCGTGCTGCTGTCGGGCCTGCAGAACATGTCGATCGACATCGCGATGGAGCGCAGTGACGGCACCCTCAAACGCCTCGGCGGAACCCCGCTCAGCCCGGTGTCGTACTTCATCGGCAAGCTCGGGCAGGTGCTGGTCACCGGCTTCCTGCAGTCGGCGCTGCTGATCGTGGTGGCCGCGGTGTTCTTCGGCGTGCCGCTGCCGACCGACCCGGAGCGCTGGTTGACCTTCGCGTGGGTGTTCCTGCTGGGCGTCACCACCTGCGCGATCCTCGGCATCGGCCTGTCGGCGCTGCCCCGCACCGGCCGCAGCGCCACGGGCGTCGTCATTCCGATCGTGCTGCTGCTGCAGTTCATCTCGGGCGTCTACATCAACTTCGCCGCCCTCCCCGAGTGGCTGCAGAACGTCGCGAGCGTCTTCCCGCTGAAGTGGCTCGCGCAGGGCTTCCGCTCGGTGTTCCTGCCCGAGGGGTTCGCGGCGGGCGAGCCGTCGGGCTCGTGGGATCACCCGCTGATCCTGCTGGTGACGGGCCTGTGGCTGGTGCTCGGGCTCGCGCTCGTGCGGCTGACGTTCCGGTGGATTCGAAAGGACGCGTGATGTCGCAACTCACCGCCGCCCCCGTCGCCGCCTCGGAGGGGGCGGATGCCGGACTCCCCACGACGCGAGGGTGGATCGTCGCCTTCCTCGCGGCGGGAATCCTGGGCGCCGGCATCGCCGTCGCGTCGGCGATCGTCGCCGGCATCCCGTGGGCGTCTGCCATCGCGGCGCTGACGCTTCTCGGGGCGTACACCGTGTTGATCCTTCTCGTGCTGCCCCGTCTCCTCCGACGCGAGGCGGGGACGATGGGCGCGCTCGAGGTGGTCACCATGGTGGTCACGGTGCTCGCGGTCGCCCTGCTGACCTTCCTCGTGCCATGGCTGGCGATGCTGCAGTTCTGGGTCTTCCCGCTGCTGTGGACGCTGGCCGCGTCGACCCGGATAGCAGTGGGCGCGTGCTTCGTCTCCGCCGCGTCGATCTTCGCCGCGCTGCTGCCTTGGACGGGCGGAGGATCGTGGGCGGTCATGGCCCTCGTGCAGGGCGCGTCTTTCGTTTCCGCCGTCGTGCTGGGTCTCTGGATCAGCGGCATCTCGCGGTACGGCTCCGAACGCGACGTCCTCGTCGCCGAATTGACGGCAGCGCAGAGCGAACTCGCCTCTCTGCATCGCGACGCCGGCGCGACGGCCGAGCGCGAGCGCCTCGCCGCCGAGATGCACGACACGATCGCGCAGAGCCTCGCCGGGACGGTCATGCTCGCGCAGCGCGCCCGGCGCGAGCTGGTCGAGGGAGCCTTGTCGCCGTCGACCCTCGAGCTCGTCGAGGAGGCCGCCCGGGCAGCGCTCGCCGAGACCCGAGAGCTGGTCGCCGGGGGAGCCCCCGCCTCGGTCGGGGTCGGCGGACTGACCGAAGCATTGCGCACGGTGGTCGCGCGGGCCGTCCGCGAGACGGGTCTCGACGTCGAGCTCGTGACCTCCGCCGTGCCGCCCCTCGATCGCGAGGCGGAGGTGGCGCTCCTGCGGTGCGCGCAGGAGTGCCTGTCGAACGCGAGACGGCACTCCGGTGCCCGTCGCGTCGAAGTGACTCTCGCCGAGCGGCGCGGCGTCGTGGAGGTCACCGTGCGCGACGACGGCGTCGGTTTCGACACCGCCGCACGCGCGCACGGCTTCGGCATCGAGGGGTTGCGAGCACGCCTGAGCGCCCTCGGCGGGTCGCTCGAGGTCGACGGCACCCCCGGGGCGGCGACCGTGCGGGCCGGGGTTTCGGTGATGGCGGGGCGCTCGTGATCCGTGTCGTCGTCGCGGACGACCACCCGATCGTGCGCGCCGGGCTCGTCGGCATGTTGGACGCCGCCGACGGCATCGACGTCGTCGGAGCGGCATCCGACGGGGTGGAGGTCGTGGCCCTCGTCGAGAAGGAACGTCCCGATGTGGTGCTGATGGACATGCGGATGCCGCGCCGCGACGGCGACGAGGCGACCGCGATGCTGCGCGAGAGCGCACCCGCGACGCGTGTCATCGTCTTGACGACCTACGAGAGCGACGACGTCATCATGCGTGCGATCGCCGCGGGTGCAAGCGGATACCTGTTGAAAGCCGCCCCCGAAGCGGAGCTGCTCGCCGGTATCCGCGCGGTCGCAACCGGCGAGGTCGCTCTCGCGCCGAGTGTCGCCCGGGTGCTGGTGGCGCAGGCGGGGCGGGCGCCCGACGCGCCGACGCTGACCCCTCGAGAGGTCGAAGTGCTCTCGCACGTCGCGCAGGGGCTGAGCAACCGCGAAATCGGCGCTCGTCTCCACCTCGGCGAGGCGACGATCAAGACCCATCTGCTCAAGGCCTACGCGAAACTCGACGTCGCGGATCGCACACGCGCGGTCACGAGGGCGATGGAGCTCGGCATCCTGCGATCGCCCTCGTGAGAGGTCGGAATCGGTCGCTCCGCTCTCTGACAGGCGACACCCTCCGACCCCTCACGCCGACATCCGGATGCCGCGGCCCCGGTGTCGGTGGCCGGGTCTAGCGTGGAGGAATGGTCGCTTATCGCTATCTCGGCAACAGTGGATTCAAGATCTCGGAGATCACCCTCGGCAACTGGGTGACCCACGGCTCGCAGGTCGGTGACGACGCGGCGATCGCCACGGTGCACGCCGCCCTCGACGCGGGCATCACGACGTTCGACACCGCCGACACCTACGCCAACACGGCCGCGGAGACCGTCCTCGGCAAGGCTCTCGAGGGGCAGCGGCGCGAGTCGCTCGAGATCTTCACGAAGGTCTACTTCCCGACCGGTCCGAAGGGACCGAACGACACCGGCCTCAGCCGCAAGCACATCATGGACTCGATCAACGGGTCGCTCAAGCGCCTCGGCACCGACTACGTCGACCTCTACCAGGCGCACCGCTTCGACTACGAGACGACGCTCGAAGAGACCTTCCAGGCGTTCGCCGACATCGTGCGCCAGGGCAAGGCGCTCTACATCGGCGTCTCGGAGTGGACGGCCGAACAGCTGCGCGACGGACACGCGCTCGCGAAGCAGCTCGGCATCCAGCTCATCTCGAACCAGCCGCAGTACTCGATGCTGTGGCGCGTGATCGAGGGCAAGGTCGTGCCCACGAGCGAAGAGCTCGGCATCTCGCAGATCGTCTGGTCGCCGATGGCCCAGGGCGTGCTGAGCGGCAAGTACCTGCCCGGTCAGCCCGTGCCCGAGGGCTCGCGCGCGACCGACGAGAAGAGCGGGGCCACGTTCATCAAGCGGTTCCTCGCCGACGACACCCTCGAGGCCGTGCAGCGACTCAAGCCCATCGCCGACGAGGCGGGGCTCTCGATGCCCCAGCTCGCGATCGCGTGGGTGCTGCAGAATCCCAACATCTCCGCAGCCCTCGTCGGAGCGTCGCGACCCGAGCAGCTCGCCGACACCGTGAAGGCCTCGGGCGTGACCCTGGATGCCGACACCCTCGCCGCGATCGACTCGGCCCTCGGCGATGCGGTGTTCTCCGACCCCGCGAACACCTACGAGGTGTCGCCGAAGCAGCGCGTGGCCTGACCCGCGCAAGACGGTGGGGCGGGGCTTCGGCTCCGCCTCACCGTCTCTCGTGGCGCGAAGAGGGGCGCTCGGCTGCGCCTGAGGCCGCGCTCAGGAGAGAGCAGGGTGGGCGTCGTACCCTGTGCGAATGTCCTTTTCCGCTCACCGGCCGGGCCGCTTCGGCTCCGATGGCCGCATCGAGTTCACGACGGACGAGGAACGCGAGCAGTATCTCGACGACATCCTCGCCGCGCAGAACGCGGCCCACCGCCCCGCCGAGGCCCAGGACCACACGTCCGAGCCATGGGGTGCGCCGCCCGCCGACGACGAGCCCGTCGACCCGTTCGTTTACGACGCACGCGACGCCGAGCCGGCCGAGACCCCCCGCGACGACGCCCCCGCCGCCGACCACGACACCGTGGTGATCGACCGCGCCGAGCGCGCCCGCGCCGACGACGAGACCGCGGTCATCTCCGACGAGGAGCCCGAGCGAGAGCTCGAGCCCGTGGCATCCGCCCCCGTCTCTTCGGAGCCGCGCCAGCCGCGCCTGCGTCGGCACGACCCGCGGCGGCCGCGCCTGTCGCTCATCCGTCGCATGGCAGTGCTCGGCGGTGCCGACAACGACGTGCTCGACGAGGTGCCCGAAGAGGTGCCGCGTTTCGTGCAGATGTTCCTCGTGCTCGCCGGAACCGCGCTGGTGTCGGCCCTGTCGATGATGTTCGCGCTGCTGACCGGGGTGCGCGTCAGCATCCTTCTCGCGATACCCCTGGCCCTCATCTGGGGCCTCATCATCTTCAACCTCGACCGCTTCCTCACCTCGACGATGCGCTCGACCAAGAACATCTTCCGGCTGCTGGGCCTTGCCATGCCCCGCGTGATCATGGCCGCGCTCATCGGCATCGTGGTGGCCGAGCCGCTCGTGTTGCAGGTGTTCCAGAACGACATCGCGCGCGAGGTCAACGCCACCAACATCACCCAGGCCCTGGGCGACCAGGACGCCGTGACCAGCGGCCCCGAGAAGCAGGCCCTCGACGCCGCCAGCGCACAGGTGTCGGCGCTCGAGAATCAGGCCGCGACCGGCATCGTCACCGGAACCTCGTCGACCTCGGCCGAATCCGCCGCCGCGCAGCAGACCGTCGACCAGCTCACCCAGCAGCTCGCGGCGCAGCAGACGGTGATCGACCAGGCCCGCGCGGTGTACCAGTGCGAGCTGACCGGCCAGGGCGCCGGCACCGTCCCCGGCTGCACGGGCGTCGCCGGCAACGGCGCAAGTTCCGACGCCGCCCAGGCCCAGCTGCAGCAGGCGCAGTCGGCGTACGACGCGCTGTCGACGCAGCTGCAGCAGGCGCAGTCGACCCTCGCCTCGGCGAACTCCGCCGGTGCCGAGGCCGCGGCTTCGTCGGCCGACGCCAACAAGCAGCAGGCCGAAGACCAGCTGCCCGCGGCCCGCGCGCAGTACGAATCGGCGCTCGCCGCGTACAACCAGCGCGCGTCGTCGATCGCCGACGGAAACGCCGGCGCCGTCGGCCTGCTGAGCCAGATCACCGCCCTCGAACGCCTCTCGGACCGTGAGCCGGTGCTCCGCTGGGCGCACTACCTGATCGCGGCGCTGTTCTTCATGATCGAGCTGCTGCCGGTGCTCGTGAAGGTGCTCACCGGATTCGGCGGACCGTCGCTGTACGAGAAGGCCGAGAAGATGCGCGGACAGATCGCCCTCGACCGCGTCTCGGCCCGCACGTTCCGCAAGCGCGCCGACATCATCGCCGACGAGGCGAACCGGGTGCCGGCCACCGTCACCTGATGGTCGTGTGGAGTGCGGGACTGCTGCTGTACCGGCTGACGCCGGAGCCGCAGGTGTTCATCGCGCACATGGGCGGCCCGTTCTGGGCCAAGAAGGACGCCGGCGCCTGGTCGATCCCGAAGGGCGAGTTCGACCCCGAATCCGAGGGTGCTCTGGACGCCGCGCGCCGCGAGTTCCGCGAGGAGCTCGGCGTCGAGCCGCCCGAGGTCGAGTGGGCCGAGCTCGGCACCTTCGCGTACTCGAGCGGCAAGAAGGTGGTCGTCTTCGTGGGCGACGGCGCCGGGTTCACGGCATCCGGAGACGATTTCACCTTCGGGGAGTTCGAGATGGCCTGGCCGCCTCGGTCGGGACGCACGGCCTCGTTCCCCGAGGTCGACCGTGCGGAGTGGATGGCTCCGGATGCCGCGCGCGAAGCACTCGTGAAGGGCCAACGCCCCGCGATCGACGCGCTCGAAGCCGCGCTGGCGGAGCTGCCCGGGTCGTGACGCGTCGCGGATGCCCGCGGTCCCGTCGAGTGTCCACGACACGCCGCATTCCGTCGCGTGGGGCGGCGTGTTTCGGACACTGAACCGGGGGTTCGCGCCAGCGGGGGACCGCCGCGGCACCCGCTCAACGCGCGAGTGTCCAGAACACCCGGACGTTTCGAAAAACGGTCCGGGTGTTCTAGACACTCAGGGGTGGCGGCGGGGCCCCGGCGCCGCGAGGCGCGCGGCGCGACCAGCCTTACGGGCGCAGCAGCACCTTGCCGACGCGGGGCGAGTCGCTCGCGCGGGCGGCCTCGCGGGCGTCCTCGAGACCGAAGGTGGCCGCGACCGGGAGCGTCAGGGTGCCGTCGGCGAGGTAGCGCGACAGCTCGCCGAAGAGGGCGCCGCGGGTCTCGGCATCCATCGTCTTGCTGACGACGCTGCCCCAGAAGCCCTTCACGTTGGCCTGGCGGAAGATGATGTCTCCGGCGCCCAGCTCGAGCTTGCCGGCGCCCATCGACCCGAAGATCACGAGCGTGCCGTTCTCGCTCAGGAGCGACAGCACCTGACCGGCGGCGGGTCCGCCGACCGAGTCGACGCCCGCGACGATGCGCGCACCGTCGGCGAGGGCGAGGGCCTTGTCGCGCCAGTCGTCGGCATCGGTCGACACGACGTTGTCGATGCCCTGCTCGGCGAGCTCGGCGACGGCGCTCTCGCGGCGCACGAGGCCGATGACGTTGACGCCGCGCGCCTTCGCGATCTGCGCGACCATGCGGCCGACCGCGCCGTTGGCGGTGTTCTGCACGATCCAGTCGCCGGCCTTCAGGTCGAGCGAGTGCAGCAGGCTGATGGCGCTGAACGGCATCGAAACGAGCTGCGAGGCGACCTCGTCGGACAGGCCCTCGGCGACGGGGATGAGGCCCGCGGCCTTGGTGACGACCTGCTCGGCCCAGACGCCGAAGGTGCCGCCGGTGGCGACGCGCTGGCCGACGGTCAGGTTCTCGACGCCTTCACCGAGCTCTTCGATGACGCCGACGGCCTCGGTGCCGGCGCGGGCGGGCAGCTCGGGCTTGAAGCCGTAGGTGCCGCGGATGGTCCACAGGTCGTGGTTGTGGATGGGCGACAGCAGCACGCGCAGGCGCACCTCGCCGGGGCCGGGGGTCGGGGTCTCGACCTCTTCGACGCCGAGGACGTCGGCGGGCTCGCCGAACTCGTGGTGGATGACTGCGCGCATGGAATGCCTCCTGTGGTTATTTTGTAACGACTGGTCTAATATAGACCCGGAAGAGCCAAAGAGAAACCGTGAGGACCCTGAGCCCGTCGAAGGGTCCGGTGGCTTCGACAGGCTCAGCCACCCGTGGGAGGCTTAGCCACCCGTGGGAGGCTCAGCCACCCGTGGGAGGCTCAGCCGCCTTGATGAGGGAGAGAACATGGGACGGATGCCGAGCTTCGAGCGCTCCGCCGTCGTCGACGCCGCGCGTGACGTGTTCTGGCGCCGCGGCTACGCCGAGACCGGTATCGCCGAGCTCGAGCAGGCGACCGGGCTCACCCGGTCGAGCATCTACAACGCCTTCGGCAGCAAGCGCGGACTCTTCGACGCGGTGCTCGCGGCGTACCTCGACGATGTCGTGCGCACGCGCCTGCGGCCCCTGGGCGGGGGAGACCCCGGCGCGCTCGAGGCGTACATCGCCGAGATGCGCGAGGGCATCGAGCACGACACCCCCCGCGCCCGTCTCGGCTGCCTGTTGCTGAATGCCGGGTCGTCGTCGCTCGCCACCGACGACGCCGAGGTGCGCACCACGATCTCGTCCTACGCCGCCGAGATGCGCGGAGCCATCCGCGCCGCCGTGGCCGACCGTCGCCCCGATCTGACTCCGGATGCCGTGGACGCCCTGGCCGCGGTCTGCGCCTCCCTCGTCGTCGCGGGCCTCACCCTCGCCCGCGCCGATCGTGACGGAGCCCTGGCGACCCTGGCATCCGTCCCCACCACCCTGGAGTCGTGGGGTCGCGTCTGATCGCGTGCCGGCGCGCGTCACCGGTCGGCGACGACCTCGCGGCGACGGATGCCGAGCACGGCCGCTCCGCCCGCCACGATCACGACGATCGCCCAGACGACGGCGCCGCGCGGATCGACCGTGTCGCCGTTGACGACGGGGACGGATGCCAGCGGTGAGGCCCGCACCACGGCATCCGGCAACCCGAGGAGCGGGCCGAAGAGCCCGACGATCGCGGCGACGCCGACGACCGCCCATCCGATGACCACCGCGAGACGCGGCACGAAGACGAACGCGAGGGCCGCGATCACGGCGATCGCCGCTGCCGCGAGAGCTTGGCCGCCGGCGCTCACGACGGCGTCGCGCAGCAGCGAGGTGTCGCCACCGTCGGTCGTGGCCAGGCCCACGGCCGCGCCCACGACGGCCGCACCGAGCACGCCGATGATCGCCGCGGCGCTGAGGGCGAGCCCCGCGCCGAGCCAGCGCGAGCGACTCACGGCGGCGGCCAGGAGGGGTTCGGCGAGGCCGGCCGCCTCGTCCTGACGCAGGCGCGCGATCATCTGCACGCCCGCACAGGCGGCGAGGATCCCGGCGAGGGTGAAGAACACCTCCACCGCGCCCTGGGCGAGCGAGCCCTGCGCGGCGAGGGCCTGCAGTACGGCCTGGACCGAGGGGATCGTGTCGCCGATCTGCGCGATGACCGACGACAGGCGCGTGGCCATCAGCCCGACGATCAGACCGCCCGCAACCCAGCCGACGACGGCGCCGCGACCCTCGCGCCACGCCAGACCGAGGGGGCCGGAGAGCAGGCGTCCGGCCGCGGCGGCGCCGCGCGGCGCGGGCAGGAGAGAAGCCCCCAGATCGCGCGAGCGGTGCAGCGCGAACGCGACGAGAGCGCAGACCACCGTGAGCGCGAGCGACAGCAGCAACGGCCGGGCGTCGTCGGCGTCGAACGCCCGCACGTTCTCGGCCCAGCCGTAGGGCGAGATCCACGCCAGGGGAGCGCTCCGCATCCGCTGCAGATCGGCGCTCGGGGTGCCGAGGGCGTTGCCGAGACCGCAGACCAGCAGCCCGATCAGCACCGCCCACACCCCGATGGCGTTCGCGACGCGCGAGGTGCGGACCACCTGCGCCGCGACCAGCGCCACGGCGAAGAAGACGAGTCCGGTCGCCGTGACCGACAGGCCCAGCACGAGGCTGCCGCGCGCGGGGTATCCGAACCCGAGGAAGGCGAGTGCGACGAGCGCCCCGAGAACGACGTCGGCCAGGATGCCGTGCCCCACCGTCGCGATCAAGGCCGCGGAGCGCCCGGCCGGGGTCGCCGCGATCAGCTCGGCTCGGCCCGTCTCCTCGTCGCCGCGGGTGTGCCGGACGGCGAGGAACGTGCTCATGAGCGCGGCCAGCAGCATGAGGAACGGCGCGATGAGGAACGTCGTGAACGCCGCCTCGTCGCTCCCCGAGGGGAGCCCCCGGAAGAGCAGGATGACGGGATTGGCGATCGCGGCGGCGAGCAGGCCCTGGCGGTCCTCGACCGTGGGGAACTGCCCCCGCACCCCCACCACGGCCGCGGCGGCGAGGGCCAGCGTGCAGGCGATCCACAGCGTCAACTGCACGGCGTCGCGGCGCAGACGGGCGCGCAGCAGCGGCCCGATGACGTTCATTCGCCCACGCCTGCGTCGACCCGCTCGCCGTAGCGGCGGAGGAACAGCTCCTCGAGCGACGGCGGCTCGACCCGCAGGCCCGTGACGCGCGCCGCGCCGAGGGTGGGGAGCACGGATGCCACGTCGTCGCTGTCGACCGTGAAGCGCACGCGTCCGTTCGAGCGCTCGACGTCGTGCGCTCCGGGCAGCGGCGGCAGGGCCGCCCCGGTGTCGGCGAACGACACCTGCGTGCGCGTGAGCTGACGCAGGTCATCGAGGGTGCCGGTCTCGGCGACGCGTCCCGCCCGCACGAGGCTCACGCGATCGCACAGCTGTTCGACCTCGGAGAGGATGTGGCTCGACAGCAGCACGGTGGTGCCGTGCTCGTGCACGCGGCGGAGTTCCTGCTGGAAGACGACCTCCATGAGAGGGTCGAGGCCGCTCGTGGGCTCGTCGAGCAGCAGCAGATCGGCCGGGCACGCGAAGGCGGCGACGAGGGCGACCTTCTGGCGGTTGCCCTTCGAGTACGCGCGGCCCTTCGTGCGGGGATCGAGGGCGAAGGCGTGCAGCAGGCGGTCGCGCTCGCGACGGTAGGCGGACGACCGGCCGTAGCCGCGCAGCCGTGCGAGCAGGTCGATGGTCTCTCCGCCCGAGAGGTTGGGCCACAGCGTCACGTCGCCGGGCACGTAAGCGAGACGCGCGTGCAGCGACGCGGCGTCGTGCCAGGGGTCGGCCCTGAGCACCTCGGCGGTGCCGTCGTCGGCCCGCGCGAGGCCGAGCAGGATGCGGATCGTCGTCGACTTGCCCGCTCCGTTGGGGCCGAGGAAGCCGTGGATCTCGCCGGGGGCGACCTCGAGGTCGAGGTCGTCCAGAGCCACCGTGCGGCCGTAGCGCTTTCGCAGGCCCGCGGTGCGGATCGCGGTACTCATGTCGCGGACGATACGCCGGGTGAAGTCACCCTTCAAGGGGTGTCTCTGTATACGCAGGACCCCCTCCGGAGGGTGGCGGCCCGACGGAACGGTGCGTAATGTATACACGACGGAGGTCATGATGAGAGCAGGCGAGCGCGCGTACGCGACCCTCCTCGACGAGATCCAATCGGGCACCCTCAGCCCCGGAATGGTGCTCGGCGAGGTGGAGCAGGCGACCCGTCTGGGCGTCAGCCGCACGCCGCTGCGCGAGGCCCTGCGCCGCCTGGCATCCGACGGTCTCGTCGTACAGACGTCGCCGCGCGTGACGGTGGTCGCCGGCATCGACGTCGACGACATCCGCGCACTCTTCGAGTTGCGCCGCGCCCTCGAGACCGAGGCGGCCCGCCTGGCCGCGGTGCGCGCCGAACGTCGCATCTTCGCCGCCCTCGCGCGCGAGTTCGCGGACGTCGACACCGTCGACGCCGACACCTATTACTCCCTCATCGCGCGCTTCGACGCGGCCATCGACACCGCCGTCGACAA
The DNA here is from genome assembly GCF_007679045.1 of Microbacterium sp. BH-3-3-3. Lineage (GTDB taxonomy): Bacteria > Actinomycetota > Actinomycetes > Actinomycetales > Microbacteriaceae > Microbacterium > Microbacterium algihabitans. The sequence goes on from NZ_VEFS01000005.1 coordinate 52,995, forward strand.
CGCCTACCTCGCGGGCGCCCTGCGCAGCGTGCGCACCCATCTCGTCCGCGTGCGCCGCATGGCCCGCGACAACCCCCAACGTCTCACCGCCTCGGCGAGCGAGCATGAACTGATCGCGCGAGCGATCGCCGCCGGCGAGCCCGACCTGGCCGCCCACGCCACGCACGTGCACCTGCACAACGCCGTGTCGACCATCCTCGAAGCCCTCACGGAGGAGCACTCATGACGATCACCCACCACGTGCGCGTGCACCGCAGCGACGAGAACCTCGCCCGAGAGGGTCAGCTCGCCTGGGCCCTGGCCCGCGTCGCCGTCGACCCCGTCGCCGTCGACGACGACGTGACCGAGATGATCGTCAACCGCCTCATCGACAACGCCGCGGTCGCCGCGGCCTCGCTCACGCGTCAGCCCGTGAGTGCCGCGCGCCAGCAGGCGCTCGACCACGCCGTGTCGATCGGCGGAGCGGGCTCGACGGTGTTCGGCTGCGCCCTCGAACGGCACTCGAGCCCCGAGTGGGCGGCCTGGGCCAACGGCGTGGCCGTGCGCGAGCTCGACTACCACGACACCTTCCTCGCAGCGGACTACTCGCACCCCGGCGACAACATCCCGCCCGTGCTGGCCGTCGCCCAGCACACCGGTCGCGACGGCGCCGCCCTCGTGCGGGCGCTCGCCACCGCGTACGAGATCCAGATCGATCTCGTACGCGCCATCTCGCTGCATAAGCACAAGATCGACCACGTCGCCCACCTCGGCCCCGCCGCCGCGGCCGGCATCGGCACCCTGCTCGATCTCGACCAGGAGACGATCTACCAGGCCATCGGTCAGGCCCTCCACGTCACCACCGCCACGCGCCAGTCGCGCAAGGGCGAGATCTCGACGTGGAAGGCGCACGCCCCCGCCTTCGCCGGGAAGATGGCGATCGAGGCCGTCGACCGGGCGATGCGCGGCGAGACGAGCCCCTCGCCGATCTACGAAGGCGAAGACGGCGTGATCGCCTGGATGCTCGACGGCCCCGACGCCTCGTACGACGTGCCCCTGCCCGGCGAGGGCGAGAGCAAGCGCGGCATCCTCGACTCGTACACGAAGGAGCACTCCGCCGAGTATCAGGCGCAGGCCTGGATCGACCTCGCCCGCCGCCTCGGCACCGAGCGCCCGGAGCTACGCGACCCCGCCCACGTGGCATCCGTCGTGCTGCACACCAGCCACCACACGCACTACGTGATCGGTTCGGGGGCGAACGACCCGCAGAAGTACGATCCGACCGCGTCGCGCGAGACGCTCGACCATTCGATCCCGTACATCTTCGCCGTGGCCCTGCAGGACGGCGCGTGGCACCACGTCGACTCGTACACCCCCGAGCGCGCGGGCCGCGCCGACACCGTCGAGCTGTGGCACAAGGTCACCACCGCCGAAGACGCCGAGTGGACGCGCCGCTACCACTCCGAAGACCCTCAGGAGAAGGCGTTCGGCGGCCGTGTCGTCATCACGCTGACCGACGGGTCGACCGTCGAAGACGAGATCGCCGTCGCCGATGCGCACCCGCTCGGTGCGCGGCCGTTCGCCCGCGAGGACTACGTGCGCAAGTTCCGTCTGCTCGCCGAGCCCGTGCTGCAGCCGGAAGAGATCGAGCGCTTCCTCGAGCTCGTGCAGCGCCTGCCCGAGCTGACCCCGGCCGAGGTCATGCAGCTCTCGATCGTCGCCAAGCCCGGCGTGCTGGCTCTGGCGCCCGCGCCGAAGGGGCTGTTCTAATGCGCGGCGGCGGGTGCGCCCCCGAGAAGCCCGAGCCGCCGGTGCGCGAGATCCACAAGATGAAGCGAGGTCGCTGATGCTCTACGCCCAGACCACCGCGCAGCAGAAGCGTCGCGCGTTGCGCGAGAAGTTGGCATCCGGAGAACTCGTGCGGATGCCGGGAGCCTTCAATCCGCTGTCGGCTCGACTCATCGAGCGCAAGGGCTTCGAGGGCGTCTACATCTCGGGCGCTGTCATCTCGGCCGACCTGGGCCTGCCCGACATCGGACTCACGACGCTCACCGAGGTCGCCGGTCGCGGACAGCAGATCGCCCGCATGACGGAGCTGCCGGCGATCATCGACGCCGACACCGGGTTCGGCGAGCCGATGAACGTCGCGCGCACGATCCAGACGCTCGAGGACGCGGGGCTTGCGGGCACCCACATCGAAGACCAGGTCAACCCGAAGCGCTGCGGTCACCTCGACGGCAAGAGCGTGGTCGATGCCGACACGGCGATCAAGCGCATCCGCGCGGCGGTCGACGCCCGACGCGACCCCGACTTCCTCATCATGGCCCGCACCGACGTGCGCGCCGTCGAGGGGTTGGACGCCGCGATCGACCGCGCGAAGGCCCTGGTCGACGCGGGCGCCGACGCGATCTTCCCCGAGGCGATGCGCGACCTCGGCGAGTTCGAAGCGATGCGCTCGGCGCTCGAGGTGCCGATCCTCGCGAACATGACCGAGTTCGGCAAGAGCGAGCTGTTCTCGACGCAGCAGCTGCGCGATGCCGGCGTGAACCTCGTCATCTGGCCGGTCTCGCTGCTGCGCCTCGCGATGGGCGAAGCGGGTCGGGGCCTCGACGCGCTGGCATCCGAGGGACACCTCCGCGACGAGCTCGGGCAGATGCAGCACCGCGCCGACCTCTACGACCTCATCGACTACGAGGGCTACACCCGCTTCGACGCCGACGTGTTCGACTTCACCGTCGAGCGCTGAGGCCCCGCGCGGGCAGTGAGGTGACCATGTCCCGAAATGCGCAAACCATGTCCCGAAAATGGTCGTCTGGACAAGGCTCAGACAGCCGAAATCGGGACATGAGCCCCCGTACGAACACCGCACACGACTCAAGGGAGAGACGATGACCGACATCAAGAAGGGCCTCGCCGGGGTCACGGTCGACGAGACCGCCGTCAGCAAGGTGAACCCCGAGACGAACAGCCTGCTCTACCGGGGTTACCCCGTGCAGGAGCTCGCGGCCACGCAGTCGTTCGAGGCGGTGGCGTACCTGCTGTGGAACGGAGAGCTTCCGGATGCCGCGCAGCTCGCCGACCTGCGCCGCACCGAGCGTGAGCACCGGGCATTGGGCCACGACGTCCGCGCCGCGATCGACCTGCTGCCGACCAGCGCCCACCCGATGGACGAGGCGCGCACCGCCGTCAGCGTCATCGGCGCGCGCGAGACGGCCGGCATCTCGAACGTGATGGATGCCGTGGGCACCCCCGCAGAGAACCTCGAGCGCAGCATCCGTCTGTGGGCGCAACTGCCCGCCGTGGTCGCGTACGGCCAGCGCCGCCGCCGCGGCGAAAAGCTCATCGAGCCGCGCGACGACCTGGACTACGCGGCCAACTTCCTGTGGATGACGTTCGGCGAGGAGGCGGACGAGGTCGTCGTCGACGCGTTCAACCGGTCGATGATCCTGTACGCCGAGCACTCCTTCAACGCCTCGACCTTCACTGCCCGCGTGATCGCGTCGACCCTCAGTGACCTGTACTCCGCCGTCGTCGGCGCGATCGGCGCCCTCAAGGGCCCGCTGCACGGCGGTGCGAACGAGGCGGTGCTGCACGTGTTCACCGAGATCGGCTCGGCCGAGAACGTCGGGCCGTGGCTCGACACCGCCCTCGCCGAGAAGCGCAAGATCATGGGCTTCGGACATCGCGTCTACAAACGCGGCGACTCGCGCGTACCCACGATGAAGGCCGCGCTCGACACCCTGGTCGCGCACTACGACCGCCCCGACGTCGCCGCCCTCTACGACGCGCTCGAGTCGCAGTTCGTCGAGCGCAAGGGCATCTACCCGAACCTCGACTACCCCTCGGGCCCCGCCTACGACCTGATGGGCTTCGACACGCTCACCTTCACCCCGCTGTTCGTCGCGGCGCGCGTGACGGGCTGGACCGCGCACATCCGTGAGCAGCAGGCCTCGAACGCGCTGATCCGCCCGCTGTCGGAGTACGTCGGCGCCGACGAGCGGCACATCGAGGGCTACGTTCCGGATGCCGACGACCTCGAGGCCCAGGAACGCCCCGAGGAAGCCGCGGGCTGATGTCGGCGCCCAGGATCGTCCTCGTCTCGGGAGCGCGCACGCCCATCGGGTCGTTCGGCGGTGCCCTGTCGGGCGTCGACGCGTACGAGCTCGGTGCGGTCGCGGTGTCGGAGGCCCTGCGTCGCGCCGGAGTCGCGAAAGACGACGTCGACGAGGTCGTCATGGGCTGCATCGCCCAGAACGGCCCCGACGCCTACAACGCGCGTCGCGTCGCGCTCGCCGCGGGACTGCCCACGCGCGTGCCCGCTTTCACGGTGAACCGGCTCTGCGGCTCGGGCCTGCAGGCCATCTGGTCGGCGGCTCAAGAGCTGCGTTGGGGCGGCATCGACGTGGCCGTGGCCGGTGGCGACGAGAGCATGTCGCGAACGCCGTTCCTCGAGTACGGGGCCCGCGGCAACTCCCGCCTCGGCGACCGGACGCTGCTCGACGGCACGCTCGCGATCCTCACCGACCCCTTCAGTGGCCGGCACATGGGAACGACGGCCGAGGTCGTGGCATCCCGATACTCCGTCTCGCGCGAGGAGCAGGACGCCTTCGCCGTCGAGAGTCAGCGGAGAGCTGCGACGGATGCCGCGCGCGCGGCCTTCGCGGAAGAGATCGTGCCCGTGACCACCGGTGGCCGGAAGCCCGTCGAGGTCTCGGTCGACGAGCACCCGCGGCCGGGGACGACCATGGAGGCCCTGGCGGGGCTTCGGCCCGCGTTCGAGAAGGACGGGTCGGTCACCGCCGGAAACTCCTCGGGCATCAACGACGGTGCCGCAGCGACGGTGCTGATGCGCGAGGACGACGTGCGCGAGCGCGGGCTGACCGGGCTCGCGACCCTTGAGGCCGTGACCACCGCGGGCGTCGACCCCGAGATCATGGGCTACGCCCCCGTCCTGGCCTTGCAGCGACTGTGGGAGCAGACGGGGCTCAGCCCCGCCGACGTCGACGTGATCGAGCTGAACGAGGCCTTCGCGGCCCAGGCTGTGGCGGTCATCCGAGACGGCGGTCTCGACCCCGAGAAGGTGAATCCCTACGGCGGCGCGATCGCCCTCGGCCACCCCGTCGGGGCGACGGGCGCGATCCTCACCGTGCGCGCGGCCCTCGACCTGCAGCGCCGCGACCTCGAGTACGCGGTCGTGACGATGTGCATCGGCGGCGGCCAGGCCCTCGCCGCGCTGTTGCGGCGGTACTGACCGGGGTCGCGCCCGCGCGCCGCCTCGCCGGATCGTGCCGTCGTGCGGATGCCGGCGGTGACACGCCGGTCGGGAGGGGCCATGGGGCGGCGTGTCGGGCTCGGGGTCCGCAGGACGGTCGGGTCGGGAGGGGATCGGCCCACCTCGCCGGATCGTGCCGTCGTGCGGATGCCGGCGGTGACACGCCGGCCGGGAGGGGCCGTGGGGCGGCGTGTCGGGTGTGGGGTCCGCAGGACGGTCGGGTCGGGAAGGGCGCAGGCGGAACCCCCAACCCTCGAGCGTGGAACCGCGGTCCGCGCGCCCCGGGATACTGGGCGCATGAGTGTTTTCCTCCTGGGCGGCGGTCGCGACCTCGCGCGCTGCGGCGACCTGCTGCGCCCGTTCGTCGCCGAGGCGCGGCAGCGGGCCGCGCATCGCGCCCCCGTGATCGCCCTGCTGCTCGTCCTCGAGGCCGACGACGACTCGTCGGTCGCGCGCTTCACCGCGATGCTCGAGGCGGCCGGCGCCGCGGCGGAGGAGATCCGCGTGGAGTCGATCGTCGAGGGCGAGGTCTACGAAGCCTCGGCGCTGGACGCCGACGGGCTGTTCGTCGGCGGTGGCCTCACCCCGGCATACCTGAACGCCTTCGGACGGATCGGGGATGCCGTGATCCACCGAGTCCTGGAGGGGGTCCCCTACGCCGGGTTCTCGGCCGGTGCGGTCATCGCCGCCGCCCCGGCGCTCGTCGGCGGATACCGCGTGGGCGGGGTCGAGGTCGTGTCGCAGGACGCGAGCGAAGAGCTCGACGAGGTCGAGGTGCGCCCGGGTCTCGGACTCCTCGACTTCGCCGTCGACGTGCACGCCGCCCAGTGGGGCACCCTCTCGCGTCTGGTCGCGGCGGTCGATGCCGGCCTCGTCGCCGAGGGCGTGGCGATCGACGAGGACACGGCCCTGGTGGTCTCGGCGCAGGCGGCCCCGACCGTTCGCGGCAGCGGGCAGGTCTGGCGCGTCGAGTCCGCGGCATCCGGGGTGCACGTCCAGGTGCTCCGCGCCTGAGCGCCGCGCCCGCGTGAGGGGTCGAGAAGTGTCGCCTGGCGCGCATCCAGGTGACACTTTCCGACCCCTCACGCGAACGGGAACGGCCCCCACCCGCGAGGGTGAGGGCCGTTCCGGTGTCGGGCGTCAGACGGTGCGACGCTTGCGCAGGGCGAAGGCGAGACCGCCCGCGACCACGAGGAAGCCACCCGCGAGGGCGATGCCCCATGGGGCCTCGACGCCGGTGTTGGCGAGTCCGCCGCCGGGGGTGCCCGCCGGCTGACCGGGCTGGGCGCCGGGCTGACCGGGCTGGGCGCCGGGCTGACCGGGCTGCGTGCCGGGGTCGCCGGGCTGCTCGCCGGGCTGACCCGGCTCACCGGGCGCGGGCGTCCCACCCGTCGACAGCATCGCGCGGCCGAGCGGAGCGGGGTCGACCACGGGGGTCGCCTCGAAGTACGCCAGGGTCGCGTCGAGGTCGATCTGACCCGTGTCGGTGCGGTCGGTGCCGGCGGCGAAGGTCGGGAAGCCGTCTCCGCCGTTGGCGAGGAACGAGTTCGTCACGACCGTGAACGTGTCGGTGTCGGCGATCGGCTGGCCCTGGTAGGCCATCGAGACGACCGAGCCGACGCGCGGGTTCGCGGCGTCCTGCACGTACTCGTAGGTGAAGCCGTCCGAGACGCCGAGGTGCAGCTTCGGGCGGTCGCCCTCGGCCTTCCACTGCTCGTTCAGGATCTCGCGGATCTGCTCACCCGTGAGGGTCACCGTCACCAGGGTGTTGGCGAAGGGCTGCACGAGAGCGGCCTCCTTGTAGGTCACCACCCCGTCGTCGCCCTTCAGCAGGTCGGCGCGGAGGCCGCCCGGGTTCATCAGCGCGATCTGCGCCGTGGTGCCGGCGTAGGCGGGGTTCTGCGAGGTCGCCCACAGGTAGACGTCGGCGACCCAGTTGCCCATCGACGACTCGACGCCGCGGTCGGAGCCCGAGGGGGTGCCACCGCGCAGGATATCGCCGCTGATCTCGCCGACCGGCTTCGCTCCGATCACGTCGGCCTGTGCGACGTACTCGGCGACCTTGGCCTCGATCGCGGCATCCGGAGCGAACGCTCCCGCGAGGGGGAACGTCGTGCCCGAGACGGATGCCAGGGAGTCGGTGCGGGTGTTCCAGCTCAGCGACAGCTGGCCCATGGCCTTGCCGTACTCCGAGGCCTGGATCACCGGTCGGGTGCGGTCGGTGCCGGCGACCGGCACGTCGCAGGCGTAGGTCTGGTGCGTGTGCGCCGAGACGATCGCGTCGATCTCGGGCGAGGCGTTCACGGCCAGCTTGCCGAATCCGGCCTGGTCGGCCTCGAGCGCGGCGCAGTCGTTCGACGAGGCGGCACCCGAGTGGGTGAGCAGCACGATGACGTCGGCGAGGTCGCCGGCCGTGATCTCGTCGGCCACGCGGTTCGCGGCCTCGAGCTGGTCGCCGAACTCGAGGTCGGCGATGCCTGCCGGGTCGACCATGGTCGCGGTGTCGGGGGTCACGGTGCCGATGAAGGCCACACGCACGCCGTCGACGTCTTTGATCGCGTACTCGTCGAGGACGGGCTCCTTCGTGCCCTTCTTGTAGACGTTCGCGCCGAGGCCGAACTCGCCGCCGCCGTACTCGGGGAGCACGCGATCGGTCAGGTCGGCGAAGCCGCGGTCGAACTCGTGGTTGCCGACGGCCGAGACGTCGAGGCCCAAGGCCGTCAGCGTGTCGATCGTGGGGGAGTCGTCCTGGATGAGCGAGGTGAACGTCGACGCGCCGATGTTGTCACCGGCCGAGACGAACAGCGTGTTCGGGTTCGCGGCCTCCTTCGCCTTCACGGCGCCGGCGATGACGGCAGCGCCGGCCTCGCCCTGTGATCCCGCCTCGAGGCGGCCGTGGAAGTCGTTGATCGTGAGGATGTCGATGTTCTTCACGTTCGGGTTCTCGACGGAGAAGACCGTCGTGGTGCCCGAGACCTCGTTGCCGACGGCCACGAGCGGGCGACCGGTGGGCGAGTTCTCGGCGGCGATGAACTCGACGCCCTCGGGGCCGAGGTCGCCGGCCTTGGCCAGCAGCTCGCGGTCGGCGGTCTCGTCGCCCGTCAGCTGGTCTTCGACCGAGATCGAGAAGTCGCGGTTGTTCACGTAGCCCGCGTAGGTCGCATCGGAGGGGTCGGTGATGTCGTAGGTCATCACGCCGCCGACGCGCTCGAGGCCGATGAAGGCGTAGGTGCGTCCGTCGACCTGGCCGATGGCGAGGTTCTCGGGCTCGGGGCCCTTGTCGTCGCTGCGGCCCTCGAAGTTCGAGGCGGAGTGGTTCGAGTTGAAGAACTCGGGGTTGGCGTCGTGCGTGATGCGCTCGAAGTCGGAGCCGGAGTCGAAGACCTGCTCGCCGTCGGTGGTCCACACCGAGAAGCCGCGGCCGCCGAACGTGTACAGCTCGGAGTAGCAGGTGCCGTCGGCGTTCAGGCCCATGTCGGTGGCGACGTTGAGGCGACCCAGGTCGGCGTCGTCGAGCGAACCCGCGAGTGGGCTGTCGGCGCAGACGGGGGCGAGGCCGTCGTCGCCGAGGTCTTTCACGCGAGCGGTGTCGTTGAAGTCGCCCCACTCGCGGCCGTCGCCCTCGTTGGCGGTGACGAGGTAGGTCTCGCCGTTCGCCTCGTAGGCCTGGATGCCGTCGGGCATGTACATGCCGAACAGCCCGGGATAGCTCTTCTCGGTGTAGGTGGGGGCGTCCTCGGGGTCGCGGTCGCTGGCGTCGAGCGTCTGCACGCCGTAGTCCTTGAACCCCAGGGGGCGGATGCCGGTGACCTCGGCCGACGCGAGGTCGACGACCGCGATGGCATTGGCTTCCTGCAGGGCGACGTAGGCGGTGGAACCGGCGATCGTCACGAACTCGGGCTCGAGGTTGCGGCTGACGCGGTTCGCGGCGAGCGGGGTGCTGCCCTGGTCGGGGGCGGCGACGTCGGGGCCGAAGACGCGGACGGCGGGGTCGAGGGTCTTCGATCCGCCCTGCTCGAACGCGGCGAATCCGGCGGTGCGCACGGCGTCCTGCGTCGGGGCCGCCTTGGCGGTGGGGAGCGACACCACGCCGACCGAACCCTCGGGGTCCACCGAGAAGTCGTCGGCGGGCTCCGCCTCGTTGGCGACGACCGCGGAGGTGCCGTCGTCGGAGATCGTCACCATGTCGGGCAGAGCGCCCACGGTGACCTCTCCGAGGATCGTCGGCTCCGCGGCATCCGCGTCGAAGAACACCAGGCGACCGGGCGCGGTCTTGTCGACGTCTTCGAGCGCGATGACGCCGAGGCCGTCGGCGCGGACGGCGAGGGAGTTGGCGACGCCGGTGCCGGTGATCGAGTACAGCTTCGTCGGGGCCGCGGGGTTGCCGTTGTCGAGCACGTCGACGGCGCCGGCCTGCGCGTTGACGACGAACAGACGGTTCTTGTAGGCGTGCACGATCTCGGCGGCCGACTGGTCGAACACCCCGGTCTCGTAGCTGCCGAGCGGGCGCAGGCTCACCGCGCTGTCGGCGGGAGCGTCGCGGACCGGGTCGGGGACGATGGCGGCGGATGCCGCGGAGGCACTCGATAGCGCGAGTGCGCACACGGCCGCCGTGGTCGCGGTGAACGCGACCGCACGGCGGAGGAAAGGCGAAGGCATGCTGTGTCCTCGGGTACGGGGAGAGGGCGATGCGCGGTGTGGCGGGAGCGCACCGATCCGCGGCGGAAGGCGCGGACGCTGCGATCCTCGCGGGGCTCGGTGACCCATCGGTGAACGAGGGGCGAACGCCTCCCCCTCCGGTGCGGCGCAAGCCCGTCCCGCCGTCGGTGGGCGGGTCTACCCTGACCGCATGACGACAGCGAACGGGGCTCACGCCGACGAGCCGCACCGCCAGGGACTCTCCCAACGACTCAACTGGCTCCGCGCCGGGGTGCTCGGCGCCAACGACGGCATCGTCTCGACCGCCGCGGTCGTGGTCGGCGTCGCGGGCGCCACGAGTGACACCGGTCCGGTGCTCATCGCGGGCCTCGCCGCCCTCGTCGGTGGCGCCATCTCGATGGCGCTCGGCGAGTACGTCTCGGTCTCGAGCCAGCGCGACAGCGAGCGCGCCCTCATCCAGAAGGAGAAGCGCGAGCTCGCCGAAGATCCCGAGGCCGAACTCGCCGAGCTCGTGGGCATGTACGAGGCCCAGGGGCTGTCGCGCGACACCGCGACGCGCGTCGCGGACGAGCTCACGGCATCCGACGCCCTCAAGGCCCACCTCTCGGTCGAGCTCAACATCGACGCCGAAGACGTGGTGAGCCCGTGGGCCGCGGCCTTCGCCTCGGCGGTCGCCTTCACGATCGGTGCCCTGCTGCCGCTCGCGACGATCCTGCTCGCGCCGGTCGAGATCCGCGTGCCGCTCACCTTCGTCGCGGTGCTCATCGCGCTCGCGATCACGGGGTACGTCGCCGCCGTGCTCGGCGGTGCGCGGCGCGGACGCGCGGTGCTGCGCACCGTGATCGGCGGGGCGCTCGCACTCGCCGCGACCTACGCGGTCGGTGCGTTGTTCGGGGTCTCCGCCTCGTAGTCGGTACCTCTATCAATTAGTAGGACGTCCAGCTAATCTGAGGGGAGCGACGACGCCGTCGCCTTCCGAAGGAGAGCCGCATGGACACCACCCCTGCTCCCGCGCTCGACGCCCCGTCGACCGGCACCCTGAGTTCCGACGAGCGCGACGCCATCCTCGACGCCGTGCGCGACTTCGCCGCGACCGAGTTCGCCCCGCACACCCTCGAATGGGATGCCGAGAAGCACTTCCCCCGCGACGTGCTGCGCCGCGCGGGGGAGCTGGGTCTCGGCGGCGTCTACGTCAATGACGACGTGGGCGGCGCCGGGTTGTCGCGCGCCGACGCGGTGGCGATCTTCGAGGAGCTCGCCTACGGTGATCCGACGGTGACGGCCTACATCACGATCCACAACATGGTGGCGTGGATGATCGACACCTACGGCACCTCCGCCCAGCGCGAGCGGTGGCTGCCGTCACTCGTGGCTATGGACGATCTCGGCGCGTATTGCCTCACCGAACCGGGCGCCGGATCGGACGCCGCGGCCATCACCACCTCGGCCATCCGGCACGGCGACACCTACGTGCTGACGGGGGTCAAGCAGTTCATCTCGGGCGCCGGCGAGGCGTCGGTCTACGTCGTCATGGCCCGCACGGGGGAGCCCGGAGCGCGCGGCATCAGCGCCTTCATCGTGCCCGCCGACTCCGAAGGGCTGTCGTTCGGACCGAACGAGAAGAAGATGGGCTGGAACGCTCAGCCCACTCGCGCCGTGATCCTCGACGAGGTGCGCGTACCCGCCGAGAACCTGCTCGGCGGCGAGGGTCGCGGCTTCTCGATCGCGATGAACGCCCTCAACGGCGGCCGCCTCAACATCGCCACGTGCTCGATCGGCGGGGCGCGCTGGGCGCTCGACCGTGCGATCTCGTACGTGCACGAGCGCTTCACCTTCGGCGAGGCCCTCGCCGAGAAGCAGTCGGTCGTGTTCGCGGTGGCCGACATGGCGACCGAGCTCGAAGTCGCGCGCCTGCTCGTGCGCGATGCGGCGACCGCGCTCGATGCGAAGACTCCGGATGCCGCGACCCGGTGCGCCATGGCGAAGAGGTTCGCGACCGACGTGGGCTTCCGCGTCGCCAACGAATCGCTTCAGCTGCACGGCGGCTACGGCTATCTGCAGGACTACGGCATCGAGAAGGTCGTGCGCGATCTGCGCGTGCACCAGATCCTCGAGGGGACCAACGAGATCATGCGGCTCATCGTGGGCCGCAGCGTCCTCGCGGCGTGAGGGGGCCCTTATTCCGTTTGGGGCGGATTCCGTCGCTTGGGGCGTGAATTCCCCGCCCCGAACGACAGGATCCGCCCCGAACCGGGCCGACGCCGCCGCGAAGAGCGCTGCCGCCGACGCCGTGCGGCAAGACCCTCGATCGATGTCGGTGGGGCGTGCGAGCATTCGAGGGCGGGAGAAGCCGCTGCGACCATCACTCGAGACGACGGGAGTCACCATGACCGAACCGGATGCCGGATACGAGACGATCCGCGTCGAGCAGCGAGGCCGCGTGGGGTGGATCTTCCTCGACCGGCCCGAGGCGCTGAACGCGCTGAACACGCAGTCGATGCGCGACGTCGTCGCGGCTGCCGAAGCCTTCGACGTCGACGAGGGTGTCGGGGCGATCGTGGTGACGGGGAGCGAGAAGGCCTTCGCCGCGGGCGCCGACATCAAAGAGATGGAGCAGAAGTCGGGTCTCGACATGATGCTCACCGACCACTTCGGCGCGTGGGCGCGCTTCGCGGCCGTGCGCACCCCCGTGATCGCGGCGGTGTCGGGCTACGCCCTGGGCGGAGGATGCGAGCTCGCCCTCATGTGCGACGTCATCCTGGCCTCGGATCGCGCGAAGTTCGGCCAGCCCGAGGTGCAGCTGGGCGTCATCCCGGGAATGGGCGGCACGCAGCGTCTCGTGCGGGCGCTCGGCTATTACAAGGCGGCCGAGCTCGTGCTGACCGGCCGCATGATCGACGCCGCCGAGGCCGAGCGCGCGGGACTCGTCTCGCGCATCGTGCCCGCGGCCGAGCTGCTCGACGAGGCCGAGAAGGTCGCGCAGACGATCGCCGAGAAGCCGCTACCCGCCCTGTACGCGGCGAAGGCGGCCCTCGACGTCGCGCTGGAGTCGACCCTCGCCGAGGGCGTGCGGTTCGAGCGTCAGGCCTTCGCGGCCCTGTTCGACACGGCCGATCAGAAAGAGGGGATGGCGGCGTTCCGCGAGAAGCGCGCGCCGTCGTTCACGCACCGATGAGTGCTCAGAGCGGGTCGGGCACCGGGGCGGGGTCGGCGAAGTCGCCCGCACCCTTGCGGAAGCGCGCGATGATCCGCACGAGCGCCCTCGCATCGTCGTCGTCGAGGCCGAGGTCGGCGAACACGGCGTTGAGCGCGTCGGTGGCTTCGTCGACTCGGCGTCGGCCGGCGTCGGTTAGCGCGAGCAACGCCGCGCGGCCGTCGGTCGGATGCGGCTCGCGCGTCACGTACCCGTCGCGTGCGAGGCGCTCGACCGTGTTGGTCACGCTCGTCGGGTGCACCTGCAGGCGCGCGATGGCGCTGGCCATCGGCATCCGCCCCTCGCGCGTGAAGGCGAGCAGCCGCAGCATCTCGAAGCGCGAGAACGACAGGTCGAAGGGCTTGAGCGCGCGGTCGATCGCCGCCATCAGCAGCTGGTGCGCGCGGATCACCGAGGTCACCACGGTCATGCCATCGGCGGCGTCGTCCCACCCGTGCGCGAGCCACTGGCGCTTCGCCTCGGCGATCGGGTCGACAGGCAGTCGTCGCGTCATCGGTCCTCCTCGCGTTTCACGGTACCGCTCGGGCGGGTCGGGGACCTCACGTGAGCGGTGGCTGAGCCTCTCGAAGCCCCCGGTCCCTTCGACAGGCTCAGGGACCTTGCTTTCGCGGCGGGGCCTGTCCGGACTCTCGCGCCCGGTCCCGGTCCCTTCGACAGGCTCAGGGACCTTGCTTTCGCGGCGGGGCCTGTCCGGACTCTCGCGCCTGGTCCCGGTCCCTTCGACAGGCTCAGGGACCTGGGGTTCGCGCCTCGCACTCACACGCTGCCGCGATGCAGCGGCATCCGCCCTCTCTCCGAAGGAGCCCCGTCGATGAAGATCGTGGTCCTGATCAAAGAAGTGCCCGACACCTGGGGCGAGCGTCGGCTCGACCTCGAGACCGGGCTCACCGACCGCGCGGGAGCGGCGGCCGTGCTCGACGAGATCGGCGAGCGGGCCGTCGAGGCTGCCCTCGCATATGCCGACGCGCACGCGGGCACCGAGGTCGTCGTCGTGGCCATGGCGCCCGCCTCGGCCACGGCGACCGTGCGCAAGGCCCTCGCGATGGGGGCGACCTCGGCCGTGCACGTGGTCGACGACTCCCTGCGCGGGGCCGACCTCGTGCTCACCGCCGAGGTGCTGGCCGCGGCGATCCGGCGCACCGGTTTCGACCTGGTGATCGCGGGCAACCTGTCGACCGACGGGGGAGGGGGCGTGCTGCCGGCGATGGTCGCCGAGCTGCTGGCAGTACCGCAGCTCACGGCCCTGTCGCGCCTCGAGGTGTCGGACGACGCCGTCTCCGGCGACCGCGTGAGCGACGCGGGCACCATGCGGGTCTCGGCGGCGCTGCCGGCCGTGGTGTCGATCACCGAGGCGATGCCCGAGGGGCGGTTCACGACCTTCAAGGGGATCATGGCGGCCAAGAAGAAGCCGTACGAGACCGTGGATGCCGCCGAACTCGGCGTCGAGGTCGAGGATCCCGCCGTCGCGCGGTACATCATGCTGTCCGTCGACGAGAGGCCACCGCGCGCGGGCGGCACGAAGATCGTCGACGAGGGCGATGCGGGCGAGAAGCTCGCAGCCTTCCTCATGTCCGAGGGGGTGGCGTGATGACCGCGGCCCTCGTGCTGCTCGAGGTGCTGCCCGGCGGGGCGTTGGCCGCCTCCGCCCCCGGCCTGCTCGCCGCCGCCGCGACCGTCGGAGACCCCGTCGCTCTGATCGCCTCCACGGCCGATGTGCTCGAACGGGCGTCTGCCGAGGCGGCGGAGCTCGGCGCGACGCGCGTGCTCACGGCCGTCACCGATGCCGATGCCCTGACCGGTCCGGTCGTCGACGCGCTCGCCGCGGCGGTCGCGAAGGAGAGCCCCGACCTCGTGCTCGCGTCGCACGCGGTCGAGTCGCGCGACGCGCTCGCGCGACTGGCCGCACGCCTGCGCATGCCCCTCGCGACAGACGTCGTGGGCGTCGGCCGCGACGACCTCGGCGTGGTCGCCCATCACGCGGCGTTCGGCGGCGCCTTCACCGTCGACGGGGCACCCACCTTCGGCCCCCTCGCGGCGACGCTCCGCCCCGGATCCGTCGAAGAGCGTCTCGATGCGCGACCGCTCGTCGTCGAGAGCCTCGAGGTCGCGGCATCCGGAACCCCCCACGCCCGCGTCGAAGGGTTCGCCGAGACCGCTGTCGCCTCGTCGCGTCCCGAACTGCGCGGGGCCGCGGCGGTCGTCGCCGGCGGTCGCGGAGTGGGCTCGCGCGAAGACTTCGCCCTCGTCGAGCAGCTCGCCGATGCCCTCGGTGCGGCCGTCGGCGCCTCGCGGGCCGCGGTCGACGCGGGGTACGTGCCGGCCGCCGCGCAGGTCGGACAGACCGGGGTGACGGTGTCGCCGCGGCTGTACGTGGCGCTCGGCATCTCGGGGGCGATTCAGCACCGCGCGGGCATGCAGACCGCGCGCACGATCGTCGCGATCGACAAGAACCCGGAAGCCCCCATCTTCGAGATCGCCGACTTCGGTATCGTCGGAGATCTGTTCACCGTCGTCCCGCAGCTCCTCAGCGCGCTGAACGCCCACAAGAAGTAATCCCGAGAGTAGATGGCGTCCACACCCCGCACCCCGCGACGCGGGCTGCCGCGCACCCCCGGCGGGGAGCCCTGGCCGCCCGCGGCCTCGAGCGTGCCCGGAGCGGGTGACGCCGACGGCGCGGACGCTGCTCTGGCCGCAACGGATTCGGACCCGCGCGACGGATCCGGATCCGAGACGCCCGGGGATCGGCGTCCGGTGCACCCGTCCGGCTCTGTGGCGCCCGCGTCCGCGCCGACCCCTCCTGCCTCGCCCGAGGCCGAGACGTCGCCCGCTTCCGTGTCGCCTGAGGCCGAGGTACCGACCGCTCCCGCGCCGGCCGCGGCGGGCGGTGTGCGTCGCGGAATGCCGCGCGAGCCCGGCGGGGAGCCGTGGCCGTCGGCATCCGCCGTTCCGTCCTCCACTGTACGTCCTGGTGCCGCAGCAGAACCGGGGAACCGCCCCGGGACCGGATCGGCCGAGCCCGCGCGCCCGGTCTCGGTGGGTGGATCCGACCCGGGTGCGGATGCCGGGAACCCGGCGCCCTCGACGGCGAGCGGTTCCGGCGCCGAGGCCCCGACGGTGAGCGTTTCCGGCCCAGGATCGGATGCCGCGACCCCCGCGGGCGAGGAAGCGGCCGGCATGCGTCGGGGACTCCCGCGCGAGCCCGGCGGGGAGCCCTGGCCGCCGGCATCCGCCGTTCCGCCCTCGATCCAGCACCCCGACACCGCCCGAGAAGCGCAGAATCGCGGCGCGCTCGGAGAGGTCGAGCCCGAGCGTCCGATGTCGGTGGGCGGATCCGATTCCGGTGCGGATGCCGAGACCCCGGCGACCGCGACGGTGAGCGGATCCGATGCGGACCCGGACGCCGTGCCTGCGGCGAGTTCCGACGAGACCGCTCGCGCGACGGCGGCGTTCGCGACCCCGGCCCCGGCCGCAGACGCCCGACCATCGACGCCATCCCCGCGCCCGCCCCTCACCGTTCCGCGAACGGTCTGGCCGGGAGCCGCGGCCCGGAACCGCGCGACGACGCCGGCGCTCACGCAGAAGCGCCCCCCGGGGGCCCCGCCACGTGCGGCAGCAGCAGGTACCCGCCTCGCCGACTTCTCACCCGTGCAGCTGCTGGGCTCGACCGCCGTGCTCGGCGTCTTCGCGCTGGCACTCGTCGGCATCGTCGTGCTCGTCGCGCGCTTCGTGCTCGCGATCGGGCCGGGCCGCGAGTTCCTCGCGGCGTTCCCCGGCGAGTACCACCTGCCCGAGTCGGCGCCGGTCGGGCTCCCGGCCTGGCTGAACTGGTCGCACTTCCTCAACAGCTTCTTCCTGCTGCTGATCATCCGCACCGGCTGGCAGGTGCGCCGCGAGAAGCGCCCGGCCGCGTTCTGGTCGCCGCGCAACAACAAGAAGCGGCGCATCAGCCTGGCGCTGTGGTTCCATCAGGCGCTCGACGTCCTATGGATCGCCAACGGCGTGATCTTCGTCGTGCTGCTATTCGTCACCGGACAGTGGATGCGGATCGTGCCGACCTCGTGGGAGGTCTTCCCCAACGCGCTGTCGGCTGCCCTGCAATACGCCTCACTCGACTGGCCGACCGAGAACGGGTGGGTGAACTACAACAGCCTGCAGCAGCTGTCGTACTTCGCCATCACGTTCGTCGCCGCGCCCCTCGCGATCATCAGCGGCGTGCGTCTGTCGGGGGTGTGGCCCAAGAACGCCGAGAAGCTCGACAGGCTGTATCCGGCCGAGTGGGCGCGCAAGGTCCACTTCCCCACGATGCTCTTCTTCGTCGCGTTCATCGTCGTGCACGTCGCCCTCGTGCTGGCCACCGGGGCGCTGCGAAACCTCAATCACATGTACGCCGCACGCGGCTCGGAAGACCCCGCCGCGTACACGAGCGACCCGACCGGTCTGCTGATCTTCGCGGCCTCGCTCGTGGTGATGGCCGCGGCGTGGGTGGCGGCGCGGCCGGCGGTGCTGGTGCCCATCGCGCGGTTGTTCGGCGACGTCAAGCAGCGCTGAGGCCGGCGCGGGTCGAGACCGCCGCTCCGACGCAGCGAAGGCACGTCAGACGCGTCCGCGCGCCCGCAACCCCGCGGCGATGAGCTCGAGCCCCGAGGCGAAGTCGTCGTCGGCCAGTCCGCCCGCGGCGCCCTCGCGAGCTCCTGCGCTGTCGTACTGCAGGCGCTGCTGCTCGTGCCACACGAAACCGAGCACGTAGTGCAGCACGGTGGTGGCGACCCGGCGGGCGGTCTCGTCGTCGAACCCGTCGGCGACCACGGCCGCCGCGAGTCGGTCGTGCGCCACCGTCGAACCGAGACCCATCGCCAGGGTGCTCGAGACCACTTCGGCGCCGTCGCGGTACGCCAGGAGGGCCTCGCGCAGGGCGCGGGCTTCCGCCACGAGGTCGACGGAGGGGCCGGATGCCATGCGCCCGACGATCCGATCGGAGAGACCGGCGAGCAGTGTCTGCTTGTTCGGGAAGTGCCAGTACAGCGCGCTCGGCTGCACCTCGAGGGCGGCGGCGAGGCGCCGCATCGTCAGGTCGGGGAGCCCGTGCTCGTCGAGGATCCGCAGCGCGGTGAGGGCGACGTCGTCGGCGGAGTGTCCTCGGGGAGCCATGGTGTGAGTATAGTGAACGCCGTTCAGGTGAACACTGTTCAGGAAGGCTCCTCATGACTCGCACCCTCGACGCCACCGACCTCGCCCGCGTCGCCGTCTTCTCCGCTCTCATCGCCGTGCTGGGGTTGCCCGGCAGCTTCCCGGTGTTCGGCGGCGTGCCGATCACGGCGCAGACCCTGGGCGTGATGCTCGCCGGGGCCGTGCTCGGGCCGTGGCTCGGCGCGCTCTCGGTGACCGTGCTGCTGGCGCTCGTCGCCGTGGGGTTGCCGTTGCTCGCCGGCGGCCGCGGCGGGTTCGGCGTCTTCGTCGGGCCGACCGCCGGCTACGCGCTGGGGTGGATCCTGGGTGCCGCGGTCATCGGTCTCGTCGTGCACGCGGGCGCTCGTCGCCCGGTCGTCTGGCGCACGGCGCTGGCCATGATCGTCGGGGGCGTGCTGGCGATCTACGCGATCGGCATCCCGGTGCAGAGTCTCGTCACGCGCCTGCCGCTCGGTGAGACGGCGCTGTCGAGCCTCGTGTTCGTGCCGGGCGACCTGCTCAAGGCCGCCGTCGCCACCCTTGTCGTGACGACACTCGTGCGCGCCTACCCGCGCGGATTCCGCCGCACGTGGCGGGTCGCGGCGCCCGATCGGGGTCGGGTCGGCGTCGCGGCGTGAGCGTGATCCGCTGCGCGGGGCTGGGCGTCCGCCTCGGCGGGCGCGAGGTGCTGCGCGAGGTGTCGCTCGACCTGTCGGCGCGCACGATCGCCCTGATCGGCGACAACGGCTCGGGCAAGTCGACGCTCGCCCGGGTGCTCGCGGGTCTCGTGCGGCGCACGGAGGGAGACCTGCGCGTGCTCGGGTGCGACCCCGACCGCGATCCCGCCGCGCTCCGCGCGAAGGTCGCGCTGGTGCTCAGCAATCCCGACGCCCAGATCATGATGCCCACCGTCGCCGAAGACGTCGCGCTGTCGTTGCGCGCGGCACGTCTGCCGCGGCGCGAACGTGACGCCCGCGTCGAGGCGGCCCTCGCGCGGTTCGGACTCGACGGACTGGGCGACCGCCCCGCTCAGGATCTGTCGGGTGGACAGAAGCAGTTGCTCGCCCTCTGCGGTGCCTTCGTGCGCGAGCCCGCGCTGGTGATCGCCGACGAGCCGACGGCCGTGCTCGACGGGCGCAACGCGCGCCGCGTCGCCGATCACCTGCTCGCCGACGCCGGACACGCGCTCGTACTGGTCACGCACGACCTCGCCCTGGCCCGACGCTGCGAGAGCGCGGTGCTCATCGCGGACGGCCGGGTCGCGGCATCCGGTGCCTCCTTCGACGTCGTCGACGCCTACGAGGAAGCGCTCGCGTGCTGAGCCTGTACGTCCCCGCGACGGGATGGCTGCACCGGATGCCGGCGGGTCCGAAGCTCGCGATGCTCGCGCTGGTCGCCATGGCGGTCGCGGCGCTGCCGTCGACGTGGGTCACGGCGATGGTGCTGTTGCTGCCGCTCGTCCTGTATGCCGGGAGCGGCATGGGGGTCGGGCGGGGCCTGCGCGCTTTGGCGGAGTCGCTGTCGGGGCTGCGGTGGGTCATCGTCGTCACCGCCGCCGGTCAGCTGATCTTCCTCGGCCTCGAACCCGCGGTTGCGAACACCGGTCGCGTCGTGGCAGCGCTGCTGGTCGTGAATCTCGTGCCGGTGAGCACGCCGGTCCCGGCGCTGCTCGACGCCCTCGAGCGGGGACTCGCTCCTCTCGCGCGGTGCGGTGTCGATCCCGGCCGCGCCGCGCTGCTGCTGACCCTGACGATCACCACGATCCCGTGATCGCGCGGCTCGCCGCCGAGGTGAGCGATGCCCAGCGGGCGCGGGGGCTGCGTCCCTCACCGCGGCGCGGTGCGCTGCCGCTGCTGGTGTCGGCTCTGCGTCACGCCGATGACCTCGGCGAGGGCCTCGCCGCTCGCGGCATCCGCTGAGCTTCCGCGCCCTGGCTGCCCGACGCGGGAGCATGTCCCACTTCTGGCTGCTTCGGAGGGCTCCAGCCAGCCATAACTGGGACACGGTCTGCGCATATCGGGACATGGTCCCGTCGGCCCCGCCCGCGGTGGAGAGGCGCCCGCGGCATCCGCTGAGCTTCCGCGCCCTGGCCGTCCGACGCGGGAGCATGTCCCACTTCTGGCTGCTTCGGAGGGCTCCATCCAGCCATAACGGGGACACGGTCTGCGCATATCGGGACATGGTCCCGTCCGCCCCGCCCGCGGTGGCGAGGCGTCCGGCAGCCCGACGCGCGACGCCAGCCCGACGCGCAAACGTCAGCCCAACGCGCAAACGTCAGCCCGCGACGCCAGCCCGTCGTGCTCAGCCCGCGGCGTCTCGCCCCGCGGCAAACCCCTCGGCGTACGCTTCGTCGGCGCCCTGGCGGAACATGTCGCGCACCGGATCCCGCACGATCGAGCGCGCACCCGGCAGGTCGAGGTCGCCCACGAGGTCGGCGCGCCCGCGCACGATCGCGACGGGGCGCCGCGCGGCCTTGCCCTTGACCAGGTCGGTGGCGGCGGCGATCTCGTCGGCGACGCACGGCAGGGTCACCACGAGGGGGCGGCCCTCGGCATCCGTCGTCCCACGGAGGTCTTCGAACACGTGGACGCCGCCGGCCCCGATCGCGTGATCGGTCTGGCCCTCGCGCCACGCGCGCCCGAGCGTGTCGGTGATGATCACGCCCACGTGCGCCCCGGTCGCGGCGCGCAGTCCGGTCGCAAGGGCGCGGGCCGAGGCGTCGGGGTCGACCGGCAGCAGCAGCACGGTGCCCTCGGGGGTGTTGCTCGCATCGACGCCGGCCGCGGCCGAGACGATGCCGAGCGGATTCTCGACGATGCGCGTCACGTGCCCGGTGGGGGAGGTGCGGGATGCGACGAGGCGCACGGTCTCGCGCGTGATGGCGTCTTCGCGGTCGTCGGCGCGGATGATGCGCCCCTCGGCCTTCGACACGACCTTGCTGGTGACCACGACGATGTCGCCGTCGCGCAGGGGGTCGCCCACGGCATCGAGGATCGCCTGGACGAGGTCATCGCCCGGGGTGATCTCGGGGATGCCGTCGAGGGCCCAGATCTGCAGCACGTCAGCGGACGAAGCGCACCTCGGTGAGCTCCTCACCGAGGAACGGCTCGGTGTGCGAGGCGCCGTCGAGCGTGAATCCGTTGCGCTGGTAGAACCGGTGCGCGCGCGGGTTGTCGTCGGCGACCCAGAGGTACAGTCCTTCGCCCTCTCCGACGGCGGCGTCGAACAGGCGCTGGCCGATCCCGGTGCCGTGGTAGGCGTCGAGCAGGTAGATGAAGTACAGCTCGCGCTCGCGCGGGGCGTCGTCGTCGCGCGCGGGGCCGGAGCCGACGAACCCGACGATCTCGCCGTTCACGAGGGCGGCGTACATGCGGTAGTCCTCGCCCTGAGCGGCCCAGTGGGTCCAGAGCTCGGCCATGCGACGAGGCGACACGGCCTCGAGGGCGGCGGTGCTGATGAGGTGGTCGTAGGTCTCGTGCCAGCAGGTGGCGTGCACGCGGCCCAGGGCCTCGGCATCCACGTCGCGCACCGGACGGACGACGATGTCGGCTCGGATTTCCGCAGTCATGGCGCGACTCTACGCGCGGCATCCGTCCAGGGTGAAATCGACCGCCGGAGCCCGTCTCGTGCGGTACAAGCGGCACTTTGTCAGACGTGCGTGCCAGCATGACCGCCGTGTCGGAACGCCCCCGGTTGACCTCCGTCGAGGCGCGTCTCGACGCCCTCGCGAACCGTCTGCTCGCGACCGCTCCGGACCTGGGTGCCCGAGCGCGTCTGGTCGAGTTCGCCGTCTTCGTGCTCAAGCAGGCGTGGGCGTGCGTGTTCGGCGCCGCGTTCCTGGCCGTGGTGCTCGCGGCGAAGCTCTGGTACCCGGATGACGCGCCGCTGGCGCGCAACGACGCCCTCACGATCGCGGCCGTCCTGATCCAGGTCGTCATGGTGCTCGGACGTCTCGAGACCCTGCGCGAGCTGCGCGTGATCGTCACGTTCCACGTCGTCGGGACGCTGATGGAACTCTTCAAGACCGACGTCGGGTCGTGGATGTACGCGGCCGACGGCGTGCTGCGCCTCGGCGGGGTGCCGCTGTACAGCGGGTTCATGTATGCGGCGGTCGGCAGCTATATGGTGCGCGTGTACCGCCTGTTCGACCTCCGCTTCACGCGTTACCCGCGCAGGTGGATCACGGCGGTCGTCGCCGTGGCGATCTACGCCAACTTCTTCACCCACCACTGGATCGTCGATCTGCGCTGGGTGCTGATCCTCGCCGTCGTCGTGTTGTGGGGTCGCACGATGATGCATCTCCGCTTCTTCCGCGGGCGGTTCCGGATGCCGATCCTCCTGGCCTTCGCGGGGGTGGCGGTGTTCATCTGGCTGGCCGAGAACATCGCGACTTACGCCGGAGCCTGGCTGTACCCGTCGCAGGTCGGGGAGTGGCATCCGGTCGACGTGTCGAAGCTCTCGTCGTGGTTCCTGCTCATGATCGTGTCGGTCGTGCTCGTGACCTGGGTCTACCCGCCGCGGGAACCGCAGAGATCTGTACGGGGCGTGGACCGGGCACTTGTCGACTGAGCACAAGGCAATCGTCGATCCGTGGTCGGATCGCTACGCTCGCCCCTCGTGAACGTCCTCTGGCGCACCCTGCTGGTGCTCGCTCGTGCTCGCCGTCGCCTCCGTCGCGAAGGCCCCATCGACCCCAGCACGGTGACGCGCATGCGCATCCGCGTGCTGCCCACCGACGTCGACCTGCTGCGCCACATGAACAACGGGCGCTACCTGTCGCTGTTCGACCTCGGGCGGTGGGACCTGCTGACGCGGTCGGGACTCGTCGAGGCGATGACGAAGCAGGGCTGGTACGCCGTGGTCGCCGCTGAGACGATCACCTTCCGTCGCTCGCTCGAGCTCGGTCAGCGCTTCGACCTCGAGACGCGCATGATCGGCCACGACGACCGCGCGGTGTACCTCGAGCACCGCGCCCTCGTGCGCGGCGAGATCTACGCCCGCGCGATCATCCGGGCGCGGATCCTGCGCCGAACCGGTGGCACCGTGCCGCACGACGAGCTCTTCGCCGCCGTGGGTCGGCCCGAGGGTCTTCCTGACATCGAGTCGTGGGTGCACGACTGGGCCGCGGGCTCCGCCCTGCCGTCGACGAAGCGTCCGGCGCCCAGCGTCTGGGAGTGAGCCCGCGGCTCAGCGCCCGAAGCGGGCGTCGAGCCAGGCCACCTGCTTCATCCAGTGGCGGTAGCCGCCACCCTCGTGCCCGTTGTAGGCGTACTCCTCGAGGGCGGCATCGTCGGATGCCAGGGCGTGGAAGGCCGCGAAGACGCCCGACGGCAGCACGATGTCGTCCATGAGGGCGACCGAGAACAGCGCGGGCGCGGTGATGCGCCGGGCGAGGATCGCGCCGTCGACGTACGACAGCGTGCGCAGCACGTCGGCCGCGGCGTCGCGGTGCACGGACAGGTAGCGCGTGATCTCGGTGAACGGTGCCGACGGCGTGCGCTGGATGGCGCTCGGGAAGTCCGACAGGAACGGCACGTCGGGCATGACGGCCGCCACCGCGTCGCCGGCCAGCGCTGCGGCGGCGATCGCGAGCCCGCCGCCCTGGCTGCCGCCGGTGACGGCGATGCGCGTGGGATCGACCCCGGCGAACGTGCGCACCTCGTCGACCAGGCGCACCGCGTCGGTGTACAGCCGGCGGTAGTAGTAGTCGTGCGGGTCGCGGATGCCGCGGGTCATGACGCCCGGGAAGGCGGCGGCCGATCCGTGCGGGTCGGGGGTCTCGCCCACGCTCCACGTCGAGCCCTGCCCGCGGGTGTCCATGATCACGTGCACGTAGCCGGCGGCGGCCCAGGCGGTCTTCTCGCCGGGCAGGCCGCGGCCCCCGCCGTAGCCGATGAACTCCACGACCGCGGGGAGAACCTCGTCGCCGTGCGGGCGCACGACCCAGCCGCGGATCTCGTTGCCCGCATAGCCCGTGAACGTCAGGTCCTGCACCCGCAGCGCGCGCAGCGGGCCGTCGACGTCGACCAGCGTGCTCGGTCGGGCGGCGGCGCGGGCCTCGGCGAGGGTCTCGTCCCAGAACGCGTCGAGGTCGTCGGGCGCGGTGAGCTCGGGGCGGTAGGCGCGCAGGAGCTCGAGGGGCATGTCGGTGAGGGTGTGAGCCATGGCGGATCCTTCGTCGGTGCGGGGACGGGACGACAGTAGCGAAGCCGTGCCGATCGCGGGCGGCCCGGGGTCGCGGAGCGTCACGCGGATGCCGTCTGCACGGTCGTTCCGCCGCCGCTCGGCGGGCCGCCGGGCCAGCGCGCGCGGCGTGCTTAGGCTGTCGATCATGAGCCCCGTCGACCCGCCCGCCACCGGTCCCGCGCTCTCGTCCGACCTCGCCTCGCGGGCCGCGACACGCGCAGCCGCCCTCGTGCCCCGCGCCGGGGCCACCGACCCCGCGACGGCGCGTTTCGTCGCCTCTGCGGTCGACGGCGTGCTGCGTCCCGAGAGCACGACGGCCGCCGCCTCCGCTCTGCACCGGCTCGCCGCCGACATCCCCGCCGAGCTGCCGTGGTTCGTGCGCGGAGCCGTGCACCTCGGCGGAGCCGTGGCCCCCGTGCTCCCCGCCCCGGCCGTTCCCCTCGCGCGCCGTGCGCTACGCGACCTGCTCGCCGGCCTCGCCCTCGACGCGCGCCCCGAGCGTCTGGGTGTCGGCCTGGCGGGTCTCGCCGCCGACGGAACCTCGGTCGAGGTGCGCCTGGTCGGGCCCGCCGTGCTCGGTGAACAGTCCGCGCGGCGCCGGCTCGACGGCATCCGTTCGCTCGTGCAGCGCGACGACGTGAGCCGGGTGTCGCTGTCGGTCGCCGACGCCGTGGCGAACCCGTCGCCGTGGGCGTTCGACGCCGACGTCGAGCACGCGGCCGAACGACTGCTGCCCTTGTTCCTCGATGCCGCCGCCGCCGACACGCACGTCACGCTCGTGGTCGAGGGGCGGAGCGACCTCGACCTCGCCGTCGCCGTGCTGACCCGCGTGCTCGAGGAGCCGCGCCTGAGCGGACTGCGCGCGGGCATCCGCCTGCCGATCGCCGTGCCCGAGAGCCTCGCGGCCGTCGGCGAACTCGCCGCCTGGGCGCGCGTGCGCGTCAGCGCCGGGGGAGCGCCGCTCACCGTGCGGCTGAGCGACGCGGTGATCGAGACGACGGATGCCGTGGACGCCGCCCGCCACGGGTGGCTCGCCCCGGCCGTCACCGCCCGCGACGCCGTCGACGCCCAGCTGGTGCGCGCCCTGCGGGAAGCCCTGACCGACCGAGGCCGCGAGGGGCTCTCGCTCGAGATCGCCACCGTCGACCCCGAGCGCGCCGCGCTGGCGCTCGCCCACGTCGACGAGGCCGGAGCGGACGCCCTTCTGGTACTGCCCGCAGCGGCATCGTGGGCTCCCGACGCCCCGCACGTGGTCGCCGTCGCCGCGGCCCACCCCGACGACCTCGACGACGTCGCCGCTCGCCTGGCCCGCGCGCACGTCGAGGCCGTCACCGCCGCGCCCGCCCTTCCCTCGGCGGTGCCCGCGGCCTCCCTCGCCGCGGACGGCGTCGACGAGATCGACCCGCCCGAGACGCGGGGTGTCGCTGCGCGCGCCCTCCGCGCGCTCGCCGCGGCCGCCGATCCGGCCCCGCCCGCCCGAGCGCCGCAGCGCGACCTCGCGGAGGAGCAGGCGATCCTGCGCGAACGCGCTGCCGACGACGCGGAAGAGGCCGGGCTGACGCAGGCGGTGCTCGGCATCGCCCGTGAGGCCGCGGCATCCGGGGACACCTCCGCCCTGGGCCCCGACGTGCAGCAGATGCTCTTCGGCGGGCAGGCCTTCGTCGACACCGCGGTGTTCTCGGCGCGCGAGAGCGCGGAGCTCGCCGGGGGAGCCCCCGGGTTCCGCAACGTCGCCGACACCGATCCGGGCGTCGCCGCCGATCGCGACTGGGCGCTCGCGGTGCTCGATCGCGTCGCCGGCTCCACCGCCGGAGACGCCACCGCCGCCGCCGGCCGCATCGACGACGAAGCCGGACTCGACGCCGTGATCGCCCGGGTCGCCGAGGCCGCCGAACAGTGGGGTGCGCTCGCCGCCGCGGAGCGCGCCGTCGTCATCGGCGGGGCCGCGCGCACGCTGGCACAGCGCCGAGCAGAACTGATCGAGGTGCTCGCCGCAGAGAGCGGTGCCCTCGTGGGCGAGGCCGACGCCGAGGTGAGCCAGGCGGTCGACGCCGCCGCCTACGCCGCGGCGACGGCGAAAGAACTCGACCGGGTGCCCGGCGCCGTCTTCGTGCCCGACCGCGTCACCGTCGTGGCTCCGCGCTGGAACTCCTCGGTCGGCCTCTGCGCCGCCGAGACCCTCGCCGCCCTCGTCGCAGGCTCCGGAGTGCTGCTGACGCCGTCGCCCCGCGCCCGCCGCGCCGGCGCGGTCGTGGCCGAAGCCCTGTGGGCCGCCGGGGTTCCCCGCGACCTGCTCGCCTTCGTCGACCTGAACGAAGACGCCTCGGGCCGGGCGCTCGTCGTGCACCCGGGCATCGACCGGGTGCTGCTCGCGGGAGCCCGCACGACCGCCGAGCGCTTCGCGACGTGGCGGCCCGACCTGCCGATGCAGGCGCTGACCGCCGGCCGCAACGCCACGATCGTCGCGCCCTCGGCCGACATCGACCAGGCCGTCGCCGACATCGTCGCGGGCGCCTTCACCCGTGCGGGGCAGGCGGCGACCGCGACCTCGCTGGTGATCCTCGTCGGAGCCGTCGCACGCTCGACGCGTTTCGCCGACCAGCTGCGCGACGCCGTGCTGTCGCTGCGGGTGGGGCCCGCCGACGACCCGCTGTCGGACGTCGGTCCGCTCGTCGAGGAGCCGAGTGGCGAGGTGCGCCGCGCGCTCACGGTGCTCGGCGACGGCGAGCACTGGCTCGTCGAGCCGCGCGAACTCGACCTCGGCCCCGAGACCGCCGGACGCTTCTGGTCGCCCGGCGTGCGCACGGGCGTGACCGCCGGATCGCACCTCACCCGCGCCGCCGTGGCCGCCCCGGTGCTCGGCGTGCTGCACGCGCCCACCGTCACCCGCGCGATCGAGCTGCAGAACGCGATCGGGTCGGGCTTCGTCGCCGGACTGCACACCCGCGACACCGCCGACCTCGAACTGTGGCTCGGCACCGTCGAGGCGGCCGTGCTGCGCGTGAACCGCCCGTCGACCGGTGCCGTCGTGCAGCGCGAGCCGATCGGCGGCTGGGGCGCGTCGACCGTCGGCGGCGGCGCGATGTCGGGCGGACCCAACCGGCTCATGACCCTCGGCTCGTGGCGGCCCTCGTCGGGCGGGGCGGCGTCGTCGACCCTGCACCTGCGCGGGCTCGACAGCCGCATCACGGGCCTGATCGAAGCCGCGCAGCCCTCGCTGTCGTACGAGGCGTTCGACTGGCTGCGCCGCGGAGCGCTGAGCGACGCCGTCGCCTGGGACCGCGAGTACGGACGCGTGCGCGACGTCTCGCGCCTCGGCGTCGAGCGCAACCTGCGCCGCTACCGCCCGACCGACGTCGCGATCCGCGCCACGGCCGACGCCGCGTGGCAGGCCGTGCTGCGCGTGCTCGTGGCCGCGGTGCGCTCGGGCTCGACCTACAGCCTCAGCACCCCGGTGGGGCTGCCCGCCGCGGTGCGGCACCTGCTCGGCGACAGCGGCGTACCCGTGTCGGTCGAGAGCGACGAGGAATGGCTGCAGCGGCTGTCGGGTGTGGTTCCGGATGCCGCGGAGGGCGAGGCTCTCGAGACCTTCCAGGCCGCGCCGCGCCCGACACGCGTGCGGCTGGTCGGCCCGGCGTCGACGGTGGCGGCCGTGCGCTCCGCCGTCGCCGAGGCGGTGGGTCCCGACGTCTCGCTGACCCTGTACACCGACGAGGTGACCACCGCGGGCCGCCTGGAGCTGCTGCCTTTCCTGCGCGAGCAGGCCGTGTCGATCGGGGCGTTCCGCTTCGGTCGGCCCGACCCGTGGAGCGCCGAGGCCATCTGAGGCGGTGTCTCCCGAACCCGACGGTTCGAGCGGCCGACGACTTCCTCCCCCGCATCCCGCCGTGCTGCGGTGCGCTCGTTCTCGTGGGCTTCGCGCGAGTCTTTCCCGGGTGTCCGGGGCACTCGATCTGACGGGTTCGGGCCCGCCCGGCGCGCGACAGCGCAGACCGAGCGGGCCCGGGCCGTTACTGAATGCCCTCACGCACCAGACGCCACTGCTGGCACGTGAGACCGTTGGCCGTCCATTGCTGGGCGATGGCACCATCGGCCGTGGAACAGCCATCGATCTCGAGCATCTTTCCGCTGTTCGCATTCGCGAAGGTCCACCAGCCGTTGCTGGTCGAGGCGTTCCAGTTCTGCGTCGCGTTGCCGGTGGGGCCCCATTGCGCGGCGTCGACGCCGTCGCCGGTCGCCGCTCCCGGGATCTCGAGCAGTTTGCCGCTGTTCACGTTCACGAGCTGCGTGGCGACTCCGGTGGGACGCAGTGTCCATCGTTGCGTAGCGTTCTCGGTCGGACCCCACTGGCCCACGGCCGCGCCATCGGCGAGGGAAGCCGACGCCACCTCGAGGAGCTTCCCGCTGTTGCGGTTCACGACCTGGAACTGCGGGTCGAGCGCGCTCGAGCGCCACACGTGCAGCGTGTCGATCTCGGCGAAGCCCGTGCCCTTGGCGAACCGGACGGTGTTGACCCCCGCATTGAGGGTCACGGTCTTCTGCGCCCACGCGTAGCGGCCCCAGTCGACGGTCGCAGGGTACGAGATCGACGAACTGGTCCCGCCGTTGACGCTGACGCCATGGGTGGACGTGCTGCCGCTGCCGTTGTCGTACCGGACGTTCAGCGTGTACGAACCCGCAGCGGGGACGCGGACGGTGAACTGCACCGAGCTCCCCGCGTTGTTGATGTTGCCGACCTTGCGACCATTCGACGCCTGCACGTGCGTCACGATCGTCGCGTCCGTGATCGTCGCCTTCTCGGCCTCGTACTGCTGGGCATCGACCGGGATCGATCCGACGCGGATGTCATTGAGCCCGGTTGCGGTGTTCTCGACGTTGGTCGCCTGGTAGAGCGTGCGTCCGTCGGTGCCGACGTCGAGGCCCTGGGCGAAGCCGCTGAAATTACCCCCCTGCGTGTCGCTCGCGTCGTACGTGACGGGCATGGGGAGGCGCTCCCAGGCTCCAGCGCCGAGGTTGTAATTGACGTAAAGGTTCTGACCGCCGTCGATGGCGCCCGACGAGGTCAGCGACCACTTGGAGGCCACGATGACCATGCCCTTCGGGCCTCCGCCCGGCACCCACTTCACATATGGCGACGAGCCGATGCCGCGGCCGTCGGCGAGCCGGATCGGCGCACCGATGCTGGTCGTGTCGCCCCAGTTGAGCCCATCTGCGGAGGTCTTGAAGTAGACCGGTGCAGTGTTCTGCGACTGGCTCGGGCGGTTCACGACCTCGAAAGTGGCGAGGTAGCGCCCGTCGGGGAGCTTGGTGACGGTGATCATTCCGGGGCGGTCGCTGTGGTTCGGCGGTGCCGACACGTTGGACAGTGCACCCCACGTCTGGCCGCCGTCAGTGGAACGACGATAGGACACAGCCTGGAGGACACCGGACGCCTTCTGTCGCTCGTCGGAGTAGTACGCGACGAGACCACCGCCGCCGTCGATCGCGAAGGAGGGCTCCCAAACGGTGGTCGTCGTCGAGGAAGGGCTGGGGTCGTACACGGCGGGGCCGCCGGAGTCGATCGTGCTCAGGAACGACCAGGTGGCGCCTCGATCCGCGCTCTTGTAGACGACCAGTCGGCTGCTCGAGCGGTCCTCTGGCATGATCATGCCGGTCAGAAGGAGCGTTCCCGCGGGGAGCGGGCCGGATGCCTGGGGGAGCTCGTAGAGGAACGGTTGCGCGGTGCGCGTGTATCCGGGAAAGGTGCTGCTCGGGTCGACATCGGCGATCTTCGTCCACGACGATCCGTCGTCGGTGCTGCGATAGATCGGATAGACCTGTCGCCCGTTCTGAAGGACGAGCTTGTCGAAGGTGACGAGTTGCGTGCCGTTGTTCGCCCCGTTGTTTTTCAGGACGACGATTTTCGCGTAGGTCGTGCCGGCGGGGGTGCCGCCCTCCGGGTTGAAGGACGAACCCGCAGGGGGTGAGTAAACGACCGAGCCGTTGCCGGTCGTCACCGCCGCGGCCGGGCCTGCGGCGGCGATCCCGCCGACGGCGAGGACCGCGGCGGTCAGCGCTGCGGCGAGAAGACGCGATCGTCGTCGCGCGGGGGAAGAAGGATGTGGCATGTTTCGTGCTCCTCTGGGTGGAAGCGGCTGCCGGTGCGCGCCCGCGTCGGCGCAGCGACCCGCTCGGTGCGGATGGAGTCTCGACCGCGCTACTACAACGTTGTAGAGACGGCACGACCGTAAATGGCGGAGAGCTTCGCCGTCGAGGCTCGCTTGTGCAACGTTGTAGAGTCTCGACCAGAGCAAGGGGGATGCCATGACTGCGACGCTGCACGACGTGGCCCGCGCGGCCGGTGTGTCGATCAAGACGGTGTCGAACGTGATCAACAACTATCCGCACGTGCGCGTGACCACACGCGAGCGGGTGGAAGCGGCCATCGATCAGCTGCAATACCGCCCCAATCAGGCGGCGCGTAGTCTGCGCTCGGGTCGTGCCGACATGATCGGGCTCATCGTCCCCGACCTGCGCAATCCCTACTTCGCCGAGCTGGCCGACGACGTGATGCGGGCGGCGCGAGCGCGCGGTTTCTCGGTGCTCATCGAGCAATTCGACGCCGATCGCGAGAGCGAGCTCGCCGCACTGCGGGGCGCGCGCCGCCGGGGACTCGATGGCGTGCTGTACTCGGTGCTGTCGCTCGGTGAAGACGACGCGGAGCTGCTCGATGAGGTCGGCATGCCCATGGTGTTGCTGGGGGAGCGCATCTTCCACTCCGCCCACGATCACGTGACGATGCGCAACACCGAGGCGGCGCAGGCGGCGACCGCGCACCTGCTGCGGGGCGGCCGGAGCCGCATCGTGGCCCTGGGCTCGCACCCGGGCGAGGTCGTCGGCTCGGCCGGCCTACGTCTGCGCGGATACGAGGCGGCGATCGAGGCCGCGGGATTGACCGTCGACCCCGCACTCGTCGTACCCGTGGACCGGTGGCACCGCATCGACGGCGCCGAGGCCATGCGCGCCGTGCTCGACGCCGGGCTCGCCTTCGACGGGGTCGTGGCTTTCAACGACTCGATCGCCTTGGGGGCGATGCGCGTGATGCTCGAGCGCGGAGTGACGATCCCCGACGACGTCGCCCTGATCGGCTTCGACGATCTGGACGAGACGCGGTACTCGCTGCCGGCTCTGACGACGATCGATCCCGGCCGTTCCGAGATCGCGCGGGTCGCGGTCGATCTGCTCGTGGACCGCATCGTCGGCGACGACGGTGATGCGCCGCGGGAGATCCGGGCTGAGTTCCGGCTGATCGAGAGGGAATCGACGTCGCGCTGAGAACTCGCGCTTGACATCGCCCGACGGTCGGGCGATCATCCATTTACAACGTTTACCTCCATCGTTGTAAATTTGTTTCGCACCAGCCTCGGCACCCGAGCCGAAACGACGACGCAGTCACATGAAAGGCATCGAAGATGATGAAGCGCGCACTCCCCGCCCTTGCGACGGCGGGGGCCGTCGCACTCCTGCTGGCAGGTTGCTCAGGCTCGTCCGCCCCCGCCTCCGACGGCCCCGCTGAAATCACGTTCTGGCACGGCTACACCGAAGCCGACGGCAAGGTCCTCGACCAGATCGTCGCCGACTTCAACGCCTCGCAGCAGAAGTACAAGATCACCACCGAGACCAAGACCTGGGCGGTCATCGACGACACCCTGCTGCCCGCGCTGAGCTCCAAGGAAGGCCCGCAGATCGTCGCCATGCCCGCCGAGCGCATGCCCGTCTACGCCGACCGCGGCGCATTCGCCGACCTGAGCGACTTCTACGCCTCGTCCGATAGCAACACCGCCGACCTCGTTCCGCAGGCGGTCGACATGGTGAAGGTCGGTGGGACCCCGTATGGCGTTCCCACCGGTTTCGTTCCGCTGGCCATGTTCTACAACAAATCGCTCTTCTCCGCCGCCGGGATCACGGAGGCCCCCACGACGTGGGACGCCTGGGTCGCCGACGCGAAGAAGCTCACGGTCGACGAGAACGGCGACGGCACGCCCGAGCAGTACGGCGTCGCGATCCCCGACCACGCGACCGTGGCGAACGGCCTGTGGCCGAGCCTTCTGCTCAGCGGTGGGGGGCAGATCGTCGACGGTGACAAGGCCGTGATCGACTCGCCCGAGAACGCCAAGACCATCCAGTACTGGACCGACGCGATCACGAAGGACAAAATCTCTCCCACCGGCCTCGATGGAATCGCCGCCGACCAGTTGTTCAGCTCGGGCAAGGCCGCCATGCACGTGGGCGGTCCCTGGATGGCCTCGATCGCCAAGGACAACAACATCGACTACGGCATCGCCGCGATCCCGGCCGGTCCCGCCGAGCAGGCTGCCTCGGCGATCGGTGTCGCGATGGGTGTCACCGAGTCGGCCGACGACGCTCAACGCGCGGGAGCCGAGGCGTTCTTCTCCTACTTCTTCCAGAAGGACGTGGCGACGAAGTGGTCGCTGGCGTCGGGGTGGCCCCCGCTGCGCACCGACATCCCGCTCAGCGACGTCTCGTCCAACCCCGTCGTGGCCGCCCTCAGCGAGATCGCGCCGACGGGTCGCGCGCTGCTGCCGGGCGTGGTCAACAGCACCGACGTCATCTCCGACATCGACGAGCTCACCCAGAAGGCCATCGCCGGCGGGAACGTGGACGAGCTTCTCTCGACGGCGCAGACGAAGATCCAGCAGGCCATCGAGTGATCAACGCACGGGAGGGGTGCCCGCGTCGCCCCTTCCGTGTCCTCACCTCCGCTTCTCGAACAGGACGACCATGACCACTCACGCCCCGAGCGCGCCGCCCCGTCGGCGCGGGGCCTACCGGCCGCCAGCCCCGATCGGCGGTCGCGGACCCCTCCGGCACAGCCCCCGCCGGCGTCTCACCGTCGTCGCCTTCCTGACCCCCGCGATCGTCATCCTCACGGTCTTCGTCGCGTGGCCCATGATCTCGGCGCTGCGACTGTCGTTCACGGATGCCAGCGGCTTCGGCCGCGAGAAGTTCGTCGGTTTCGAGAACTACGTTCGCGTGTTCACCGACGAGGACATCCTGCGAGCGATGGGCAACACCGCGCTGTACGCGCTGCTGTTCACCCCGATCGCGATCGCCCTCGCCCTGGGCTTCGCGCTCCTGCTGAACAACCCTCTGCTGCCGCTGCGGGGCGTCTTCCGTACTGCGCTCTTCACCCCGTTCATCGTCTCTCTCGCGGTGGCCGCCTTCGCGTGGTCGTACCTGCTCGACCCCCAGATCGGACTGCTGAACTACTGGCTCCGAGGTCTCGGCATCCAACTCGGCAATGTGCTGCAAGACTCGACCCTCGCCATGCCGGCCGTCGTGCTGGTGGCGGTGTGGAAGAGCTTCGGCTTCTACATGGTGATCTTCCTCGCCGGTCTGCAAGACATCCCGACGAGCCTCTACGAGGCCGCCCGCGTCGACGGAGCGAGCGCGGGGCAGCGCTTCCGCAGCATCACCTTCCCGATGCTCGGCAACACCATGGGCTTCGTCGTCATCGTCGCGCTCATCGCTGCTTTGCAGGCCTTCGACCAGATCTACGTGATGACCGGCGGCGGCCCCTACGGCAGCACGCAGACGATCGTCATGGAGATCTACCAGTCGGGCTTCCGCAAGCTCGAGCTCGGTTTCGCCTCCGCACTGTCGTACGTGCTCCTGCTCATCACCCTGGTGCTGAGCCTCACCCAGTTCCTCTTCTTCTCGCGTCGAGAGAAGGACGCCGCATGACCGCCCTCGCCGCCTCGCCCGCCGTCACGGCATCCGAAGCCCCCTCCCCCCGCGTCTCGCCGCAGCGACGTCGCCGCCGCCTGGTCTCCGCGCTGCTGCTGGTGGTGGTGGCCGCGTCGACGCTGGCCTTGATGCTGCCAATCCTGATCATCGTGTTCACGGCCTTCAAGCCCGTGGCGGAGGTGAACGCCTACCCGCCGACGTTGGTGCCGGGAGCCTGGACGCTCGACAACTTCACGCGCATCTTCACCGAGCTGCCGTTCGCGCGGCTCATCGCGAACAGCTTCGTCTTCGCCGGCGGGGTCACCGCCTTCGCGCTGGTGTTCGATTCGCTCGCCGCCTATGCGCTGGCGCGGCTCGACTTCCGCGGCAACAAGATCTTGCTCATCGCGATCATCGCGAGCCTCATGATCCCGTTCCAGGCGACGCTCATCCCGATCTACCAGCTCGTGTCCGATCTCGGGTGGGTCAACTCCTACGCGGGACTCATCGCGCCGCGCGCAGCCGACGCCTTCGGCATCTTCTTCCTGCGTCAGTTCTTCCTGTCGCTGCCGCGCGATCTCGACAACGCCGCACGCATCGACGGCGCCGGCGAACTGCGCATCTTCGGCAGCATCGTGTTGCCCAACGCCGTTCCGGCGTTGCTGACCCTGGGCATCTTCACCTTCGTCAACAACTGGAACGACCTGCTCTGGCCGCTGGTGTTCACCACCGACGCCGAGATGGGGACGGTCACCTCGGGGTTGACACTGCTGACGGGCCCGGGCGGCATCATCCCCCAGGGCGTGATGATGGCCGGCTCGCTCATCGCGCTGCTGCCACTGGCCATCCTGTTCCTGATGATCCAGAGGCGTTTCGTCGAGAGCGTCGGAACGTCGGGACTGAAATGAGAGAGCGACGGATGCCGAGCACCCCCTGGTACCGCGATGGACGCCTGCACTTCGGGGCGGGGATCGAGAACACCTTCGTGCCGCAGGAGCGGCCCGGGGAGCGCGCGATCGACGAGTACGCCCTCACCGAGCACTACGACCGGTGGAGCGACGACCTCGATCTGGCGGTCTCGGTGGACGCCGAGTTCCTCCGCTGGGGGATCCCCTGGCACGTGGTCTCCCCCGAGCCTGGCCGGTGGGACTGGTCGTGGACCGATCGGGTGCTCGACGGCTTCGCCGAACGGGGACTCCGCCCCATCGTCGACCTGCTGCACTACGGGACTCCGACCTGGGTCGAGGGAGAGTTCACCCACCCCGACTACCCGCGGTTCGTCGCCGAGTACGCCCACCGCGCGGCTGAGCGTTACCGCGATCTCGCCACCGACTACACCCCGGTCAACGAGCCGATGCTGCACGCCCTGTTCAGCGGCGAATACGCCTACTGGCCGCCGTACCGCGCCGGCATAGAGGGTCTGGTCGAGGTCTCTACGGCGATCGCACGCGGCTTCGTGCTCACCCAGGAGGCCGTCGCGGGGGTGCTCGGCGAGGCTGCGACCTTCGTGCACGTCGATGCATCGATGCGGTACGCGGGAGACATCGATGCGCCCGAGCACCGCGACACCGCTCACCGGTACGCGCACCAGGCCTTCCTCGTCGAAGACCTGGTCACCGGTCGCGTCGGCCAGGACCACCCGCTGCTGCCCGTCCTCCGCGACAACGGCATGGCCGATGAGACCCTCGCCTGGTTCGCCGAGAACGCCGTGCAGCCCGACGTCATGGGGGTGAACTACTACCCACGGCACTCCACGGAGCTGTTCGAGGCCGGCGTGCACCACGTGGGCGGCTTCGCCGATCCACGACCGACGCGCGACGACGGTGTGGGCGGCCTCACCGAGATGCTGCGCACGTACGCCGCGCGCTACGGGGCTCCGGTGATGCTCGCCGAAACCTGCGTGACTGACGATGTCGGGACGCGGCTGGACTGGCTCGATGCCTCGGTCGCGGCCGTGGAGGGCCTTCGCTCCGACGGCGTCGACGTCGTCGGGTATACGTGGTGGCCCCTGTTCGACATGTACGAGTGGACCTACCGGCACAGCGACCTGCCGCGATCCGCCCACCTTCTCACCATGGGTCTGCACGACCTCGTGGAGACCCCTGACGGGCTCGCGCGCCGCCGTAACCCCGTCGCCGACCGATTCGCCGCACACGCATCCCGAGGAGCACGATGACCACCGCCCGACTCACCGTCGACCCCCGCTTCCCGATCGGGGCCGTGCGCCGCCGTCTGTTCGGCGGGTTCGTCGAGCACCTCGGCCGCCACGTCTACGACGGCATCTACGAACCCGGTCATGCCGAGGCCGACGAGCAGGGCTTCCGCCGCGACGTGCTCGAGCTGGTGCGCGAGCTCGGCGTCTCGATGATCCGCTACCCCGGCGGCAACTTCGTCTCGGGCTTCCGCTGGGAGGACAGCGTCGGTCCGCGCGAGCAGCGCCCCCGCCGTCTCGACCTCGCGTGGCACTCGACGGAGACGAACGAGGTGGGCCTGCACGAGTTCGCCGACTGGCTCGACAAGGCGGGCAGTGAGCTCATGCTGGCCGTCAACCTCGGCACCCGCGGCGTTCTCGAGGCGCTCGACCTGCTCGAGTACAGCAACGTTCCCGGCGGCACCGCGTTGTCGCAGCAGCGCATCGACAACGGCCGCACCGAGCCGTTCGCCGTGCGTGTCTGGTGCCTCGGCAATGAGATGGACGGACCGTGGCAGCTCGGCCACCGCTCCGCGGACGATTACGGCAAGCTCGCGGCTCAGACCGCCAAGGGCATGCGGCAGATGGACCCCTCGATCGAACTCGTCGTGTGCGGGTCGTCGGGCGCCGCGATGCCCACGTTCGGCGAGTGGGAGCGCGAGGTGCTCACCCACACCTACGACGACGTCGACATGATCTCGTGCCACGCGTACTACCAGGAGCACGACGGCGACATCGACTCGTTCCTCGCCTCGGCCGTCGACATGGACCGCTTCATCGAGGCGGTGGTCGCAACGGCCGACCACGTCGGAGCCGTGCGCGGGAGCGACAAGAAGATCGACATCTCGTTCGACGAGTGGAACATCTGGTACCAGACCCGATTCCACGACGTCGATCAGCTCTCCGGGATCGACAACTGGCCGGTCGCCCCGCGTCTGCTCGAAGACGTGTACTCGGCGGTGGACGCCGTCGTGTTCGGCAGCCTCATGATCTCGCTGCTCACGCACGCCGACCGCGTGGCATCCGCCTCTCTCGCCCAGCTGGTCAACGTGATCGCGCCGATCATGACCGAACCGGGCGGGCCCGCGTGGCGGCAGACGACGTTCTTCCCCTTCGCGATCACGTCGCGCCTCGCGCAAGGCGACGCGGTGCGTCTGCGGGTCGAGGCGCCCACGATCGACACGGCGAAGCACGGCACGGTGTCGGCGGTGGATGCCGTGGCCACGCATGACGCCGAGACGGGCGCGAGCGCGATCTTCCTCGTGCATCGCGGTCGCGGTGAGGCGGTCGAGCTCGCGATCGACGTCAGCGGCCTGGGCGATGTCGAGGTCACGGAGGCCCATGTGCTGCACGACGACGACCCCTACGCCCGCAACACGCTCGACGACCCCGAGCGGGTGGGACCGTCGACGCTCGAGACGCGCCTCGCCGACGGCATCCTGCACGTCACGCTCCCGCCCATCTCGTGGGCGGCACTGGCGCTGCGCCGCGTCGGCTGACGACGCCGCCATCAGCGGTTCGGGGCGGATTCTGTCGTTCGGGGCGGAGAATTCACGCCCCGAACGGCGAATCCCGCCCCGAACCGGGGCCGCAGGGCCAGGATGGTCGCGACATCCCGCACGTGGAAACGCCCGCTCCGCGCAGTCCCCGAGGGGAGCCGCGCGGAGCGGGCGTTCGTGCGTGCGTCAGACCAGCTGCGCGCGACGCGCGGAGAGCTGGTCGAAGCTCGCGAACGACTCCGCGATGGGGCTGCCGGTGAAATGGCCCACCCAGCCGTCGTCGTCGTGGAAGAAGCGCACGCTGACGTAGTGGGGCGAGGTGCCCATGTCGAACCAGTGCGTGGTGTTGGCCGGCACCGAGATGAGGTCGCCCGCCTCGCAGTACACGGCGTGCACCTTCTCGTTCGCGTGCAGGTAGAACACGCCCGCGCCCTTGGCGAAGTAGCGGTCTTCGTCGTCGTCGTGCTTGTGCTCCGACAGGAACTTCTCGCGGAACGGCGTCTTCACCTCGTCGTAGTCCGCCTGCGCGGGGTCGAGGGCGACGACGTCGACGAGGGTGTAGCCCTCTCGCTGCTTCACCTCGTCGATCTCGCCCTGGTACAGCGCGAGCACCTCGTCTTGCGAGGCGCCGGGGGCGACGTCTTTGACCTCCCAGCGCGAGAAGCGCGCGCCGAGGCCGGCGAGCGCCTCGCGGATCTCGGCTTCGTCGGTGGTCTCGAGCACGGGCGTGCTCGGGTCGGTCTCTTTCCAGACGGTCAGGAGCGTCACGGCTCCTCCTCTCGACGCGATATGAGCGGAATGACTCGATTGTGTCTCCGATCCGCACCGAATGCCCACTCCCGAGGCCTCATCCGCCTCGCGGGTGTAACAAAGTGCAACCTCGACTAACCGGCCGATCGCGCCTGCTGCTTGACTGCTCGACGGCCGCCCGGACCCGCCCGCGACGCGCCCCCACTCCGCTCCCTCGACGAAGGGGACCCCGTGTCCATTCGATCCCACCGCTGGGCGACGCTCGTCGCGACCGCCGGCATCGCCGCCCTCGCCCTGACCGGCTGCGCGCAGCAGAACACTTCGACCCCGGCGGCATCCGCTGCTCCCGTGCAGAAGCTCGCCGACCTGCCCGCG
Source organism: Microbacterium sp. BH-3-3-3 (assembly GCF_007679045.1). Lineage (GTDB taxonomy): Bacteria > Actinomycetota > Actinomycetes > Actinomycetales > Microbacteriaceae > Microbacterium > Microbacterium algihabitans. The sequence goes on from NZ_VEFS01000005.1 coordinate 92,012, forward strand.
CCCTTCGACGGGGCGCCGCTGAAGGTCGCGCTCGTGCAGCAGTCGGGAGCCGGCGACTACTTCACCGCGTGGACGGCCGGCGTCAAGGCGCAGGCGACCGCCGCCAACATCGATCTGACCGTCTTCGACGCGCGCAACGACAACGCCAAGCAGGCCTCCGACCTCGAGCAGGCGATCGCCTCGAAGCCCGACGCGATCATCGTCGACCACGGTCAGACCGACACGATCGAGCCGGGAGTGCACGAAGCGGTGGATGCCGGCATCCCGGTCATCATCTACGACCTCGCCCTCAAGGACACCGACGGCGTCATCGTGACCTCGCAGTCCGACGCGTCGATGGCGCAGGGCGTGCTCGACCAGATGATCGCCGACGTGGGCGACGGCGCGAAGGTGGGCCTGGCCAGCACCGACGGCTTCGCCCCGCTCGAGCGCCGCAAGAAGGTGTGGGACGAGGTCGTCTCGGAGCACGGTCTCGACCAGCTCTTCTTCACCGGCAAGGTCACCGAGTCGACCGCGACCGACAACATCCCGCTCATCGACGCGGCGCTGAAGTCGAACCCCGGCGTGCAGGCGATCTTCGCCCCCTACGACGAGATCACCAAGGGCGTCGTGCAGGCCGTGCAGCAGAACAACCTGCAGGACAAGGTCAAGGTCTACGGCATCGACATCTCGAACGCCGACATCGAGGTCATGACCGCCGACGGCAGCCCCTGGGTGGCCACGAGCGCGACCGACCCCTCCGCCGTGGGTGCCGCCGTCGTGCGCGCCCTGGCGCTGAAGCTCGCCGGTCAGCTCGACGAGACGAGCGTGCAGTTCCCCGCCGTCACGATCACCCGCGACTTCCTGCTCGAGAAGGGCATCACCAACGTCGCGCAGCTGCGCGAGGCCGAGCCGTCGCTGCTGCTGGGCGACACCGTGGTGGCCGACTGGCTGCCCGTGGTCTCGGGATGACCGAACCCCTCCACGACGCCGCTCGGACGCACGACACCTCGGTCGTGCGCCTGAGCGGCGTCGGCGTGCGCTTCGGCACCAACCAGGTGCTGCGCGGCGTCTCGCTCGCCCTCGAGCCCGGCAGCATCACCGCGCTGCTCGGCACGAACGGCGCGGGCAAATCCACCCTCATCGGCGCCGTCTCGGGAGCCAACGCGGGGTACACGGGCGACATCGCCGTCGGGGGAGAGGTGCTGCGGCTCTCGTCTCCCGCGCGTGCCCGCCGCGCCGGGATCGAGACGGTGCACCAGCGCATCGCCGACGGCATCGTGCCGGGGCTGAGCGTCGCCGACAACCTCGCTCTGACCGACCTCGCCACCGGCGGTCACCGTCTCGTGCGCCGGGCCGAGGCGGAGCGGATCGCGCGGGCGGCCCTCGAACGCCTGGGGCTGTCGTGGTCGGATGAGGTCTTGAGGGCGGATGCCGCCCGCTTGGGCACCTCCGACGCCCAGCTGCTCGTGCTGGCCCGGGCTCTGCGTTCGACTCCTCGACTGCTCATCCTCGACGAGCCCACGTCGGCGCTCACCGCCGCCGAGGCCGACCGCCTGTTCGCGGTGCTGCGCACGCTGCGCGACGAGGGCCTGTCGATCCTGTTCGTCAGTCACCGCTTCGGCGAGATCGAGCGCCTCGCCGACCGCATCGTGGTGCTGCGCGACGGCCGGCTCGAACTCGACGCCGCGCGACCCTTCGACTGGCACGCGGCGCTGGAGGCCATGCTCGGCGTCCCCACCGAACTGCAGCAGCACATCACCGAGCCGCTCCCCGCGACCGACGAGGTGCTCGCGGTCGAGGGGGCCGCGCTGCTCCCCGGCAGCGACCCGCTCAGTCTGTCGGTCGCGGGAGGACAGGTCACCGGCATCCTGGGCCTGCTCGGCGCCGGCAAGACCGAACTCGCCGAGGTCATCGCGGGGGTGCGTCCCGCGAGCGGCGCGCGCCTCGTGCTCGACGGGGAGACCTACCGGCCGACCTCGCCCGCGGCCGCGATCACCGCCGGCGTGGTGCTCGTGCCCGAGGACCGTCAGCGCCAGGGCATCCAGCCCGGCTGGTCGATCGCGCACACGGTCGGCCTGCCCGTGCTGCGCGCCCTGTCGCGCGCGGGCGTCATGGCCACGCGCCGCGAGCACGCCGCCGCCGACGAGGTGATCGACGCCTACGGAGTGGTCGCGCCCTCGGCCGACGCGCGGGTCGACGACCTCTCGGGCGGCAACCAGCAGAAGGTCGTCGTCGGCCGCTGGCTGCGCACCGGTCCGCGGGTCGCCGTGCTCGACGAGCCGTTCCGCGGCGTCGACATCGGCGCCCGCCGCCGCATCGGCGACGCCGCCCGCGCGCGGGCCGCCGAGGGCGCCGCCGTCGTCGTGCTCTCGAGCGACGTCGACGAAGTGCTCGACGTCGCCGACCGCATCGTCGTGCTCGTCTCGGGACGCATCGTGCTCGACACCCCCGCCGGAACCCTCGACCGCGCGCGCATCGTCGCCGCCCTGCTCGACGACCCCGGCCACCGGAAGGAAATCGCATGACCAGCGTGTCCACCGCCGCCCCCGTGCGCGCGGGCCTCGGCTCCCGCGCGATCGACGCCGTCGCGAAGTGGGGCTTCGTCGCCGTCACGGTGCTTCTCATCGTGTTCTTCGCCCTGACCGAGCCGGCGTTCGCGACCCCCGAGAACGTGTTCGGGATGCTGAAGTACATCGCCCCGATCGGCATCGCCGGTCTCGGGGTGACCCTCGCGATGACCGTGGGCGGCCTCGACCTCTCGGTCGGCGCCAACGCCGGGTTCGCCGTGTCGATCGCCGCGTGGACCCTCGTCATCGCCGGTCAGGTCGGCGGGATCGCCGTGGGCGTCGTGCTCGTCTCGGGTGCGCTCATCGGGGCGGTCAACGCCGCGCTCATCGTGTTCGCGCGCATCCCCGACCTGCTCGCGACCCTCGCCACGATGTTCACCGTCGTGGGGCTCAAGCTCATCATTGTCGACGGCAAATCGATCTCGTCGCAGATGACCCTCGACGACGGCACCACCGCTCCGGGCAGATTCACGCCCGATTTCCTGTGGTTCGACCGCGGCGCGATCGGCCCGGTCTCGGTGCCCGTGCTGCTGTTCCTCGGCCTCACGATCGTGCTGTGGTTCGTGCTCGACCGCACGCGGTGGGGCCGCGCGCTCGCCGCGGTGGGCTCGAACCCCGAGGCCGCCCGGCTCGCCGGCATCCGGGTCCGCGCCTATCGCGCCGCGGCCTACATCGGCTGCGGCATCCTCGCCTCGATCGCCGGTCTCGTGCTGGCCGCCCGCATCGGTCAGGGCGACGTCTCGGCCGGCAATAGCCTGCTGCTCGACGCCGTGGCCGTCTCACTTGTGGGGGTCTCGGTGCTCGGCATCGGTCGCCCGAACGCGTGGGGCACGGCCCTCGGCGCGGTGCTGATCGCCGTGATGGTCACGGGGTTCTCGATGATGGGGCTGCCGTACTACATCCAAGACTTCGGCAAGGGAGTCGTGCTGCTGGTCGCCCTGCTGTTCAGCTTCACGTTCCGCCGTCGCAAGACCACCATCGTCGCCGGGAGCACCACCGCATCATGACCCTCGTCACCGATCAGCTGACCAGCGGCACCGTCGCCGCCTACCTCGCCGCCCGCCCGCACCTCGCGGGGCCGGTCGATCCGGCATCGATCGTCTCGGTCGACGAGGTCGGCGACGGCAACCTGAACCTCGTCTTCATCGTGAAGGATGCCGCCGGCAACGGCGTGGTCGTCAAGCAGTCGCTACCGCACGTGCGCGTCGACCCGACCTGGCCGCTCACCCGCGAGCGCGCGGCCCGCGAAGCCGTCGTGCTCGGCGCGCACGAGCGCATCGACCCCGCGCACGTGCCCGGGTTCTACGGCTTCGACGCCGAGAACCTCGCCCTCTCGATCGAAGACCTCAGCGACCACTCCGTGTGGCGCGGAGAGCTCAATGCCGGTCGCCTGCACCCCTATGCCGCGGCGCACCTCGGCGAGTACGTGGGCGCCGTCGGCTTCGCCACCAGCGTCTTCGGCACGCCGGGGCCCGAGCGACGTCGTCGCATCGCCGAGGCGACCAACCCCGAGCTCAGCGAGATCACCGAAGACCTCGTCTTCACCGAGCCCTACGTCGACCACGAGCACAACGGCTGGCTCGACGCGAACGCCGACGACGTGCGCGAGCTGCGCGCCGATCGCGCGTTCGTGCGCGAGATGGGCCTGGCCAAGCAGCGCTTCCAGGAGAGCACGCAGAGCCTCATGCACGGCGACCTGCACACCGGGTCGGTGTTCGTGCGGGCCGGGGGAGAGTCGGTGCGCGCGTTCGACTCCGAGTTCGGCACCTACGGCCCGACCGGCTTCGACCTGGGCGCGGTGTGGGCGAACCTCGTGATCGCCGCCGCCCGCGCGCACGTGCTCGGCCGCACCGCCGACGCCGAGACCCTGCTGCGTCTGCCCGTGCCGCTGATCGAGGCGTTCGAGGCGGAGTTCCGCCGCCGCTGGCCCGACCGGGTGGACCCGCGCGTGTACGGCGACGAGGTGCTCGAGCACACGCTCGCGCAGGTGCGGTCGGATGCCGCGGTGTACGGCGCCGCGAAGGCCGTGCGCCGCATCGTGGGATTCTCGAAGGTCGCCGACATCCTCACCCTGCCCGCGCCCGAGCAGGCGGAGGCCGCCCGCCTCGCGCTGCGCGCCGCGCGCCGACTCGGCACCGCGCGGTTGGACGACAGCGACCCGCGCACCCTCACCGCGCTGACGGTCGAGCTGCTGGGCTGAGGCGGGCTCAGCGCGTGGCGACGGCGAAGCGCAGCAGCCACTCCGCGATCTCGAGGTGGCGGCGGGCCGCGGCGACGTCGACGCCCCAGGCGTACATGCCGTGGCTCGCGACGATGAGCGCGGGCACCTCGGGCACCTCGGCCGTCGCGGGCACGTAGACCTCGTCGAAGCGGGCGGCCTCGACCCGCATGTCCTGGTCGTTCGCGATCACCGGGACCGTGACGGCCTCGCCGTGCGCGAGGTGGCCGATGCCCTTGAGCATCTCCATGTCGCGGATCTCGACGCCCTCGGGCCAGCGGTGACCGGCGACCACGGCGTCGAACGCGTGCACGTGGAAGACCGCGCCCGCACCCGTGCGCGCGGCGATGTGGGCGTGCAGGCCCGCTTCCGCCGACGGCGGCCGGGTGTCGTCCGGGTCGAGCGCGTTGCCGGCCTCGTCGATGAGCACGACGTCGCGATCGGTGAGCTCCGACTTGTCGAGCCCCGAGGCGGTGACGGCGAGTACGAGCGGGTCGCGCTCGATGACGACCGAGAGGTTGCCCGAGGTGCCGCGCATCCAGCCGTACCCCGAGAAGCGCGAGGCCTCGGCCGCGAGGGCGGCTCCGGCCGCGCGCACCCGGTCGGGGTGGGGGAGCGTCATCGCGCGACCTCGAGCTCGTCGAACGAGGCGACCGTCTCGGTGCCGAAGGCGGATCCGGCCCAGGGCTCGCCGGCGCGGTCGAGGGCGACGACCTGCCACCCGGCGGCGCGCGCGGCGGTGACCTCGTCGGGGTGGTCGGTGAGGAAGAGCGCCCGCTCGGGGGCGACGCCCAGGGCAGCGGAGATGCGCTCGTACGAGGCCGCTTCCTTCTTGGGTCCGGCGCTGACGGTGTCGAAGAAGTCCTCGACCAGCACCGTCAGATCGCCCTGGGGCGCGTGGCGGAACCACGGCACCTGCGAGGCGATCGAGCCCGACGAGTACACGGCCAGGCGCACACCTTCTTCGTGCCAGGCGCGCAGGCGCGGGGGCACGTCGTCGAAGAACTGCGAGTGGATCTCGCCGGCGGCGAAGCCCTCGGCCCAGATGATGCCCTGCAGCGTCTTGAGCGGGGTGGATTTGACGTCGGATGCCATGAATCCGCGCAGCGCTTCTGCGATCTCGGCGTCGGTGGCGTCGGCATCCAGCCCCGTCTCGACGATCGCGTCGGCCCGCGCCGCGCGCACGGTATCGTCGTCGCGGCCCAGCACCTCGTCGAGGCGGGGGCGCGCGTAGTCGTAGAGGTCGCCGAGGATGAAGCCGGCAGCACTGGTGGTGCCCTCGATGTCGAGCACGACGACGTCGGCGGAGATGCGGGTCATTCGGGGGCCTCTTCGGTGGGGGTGATCGGAACGGGGTGGAAGGCGATCGTGTCGGGCTGCACGGTCGCGGCGACGGGTGCGGGCTCGTCGAGGGCGCGGCGGCGCACGACCGCCGGAGTCGGCGCGGGCGCGTCGGCGTCGACGCTGAAGTGGTCGCCGACGCGAGCCGGCTCGAAGGTGCCGCGGCTGGTGGCGATGCGGGTCACGAGGCGCGGGGGAGTGACGTCGAACGCGGGGTACCAGGCATCGGTCACGAGGGGGCTCGCCGTGCGCTGACCGAGCACCTCGAGCACCTCGCGCGGATCGCGGTCTTCGATGACGATGTCGGCGCCGGTCGGAGCACCGGGATCGGGTGCCTCGACCATCGCGAAGTAGGGGACGCCGAACGCCGCCGCCGCGGCGGCGTGGGCGAGGGTGCCGACCTTGTTGACCACCGAGCCGTCGAGGGCGACGCGGTCGGCGGCGGTGACGACCGCGTCGATCGGACCCGAGCCGACACCCCGCGGAGAGGCGAGGGCGGCCGCGGCCATGCCGTCGGTGATGAGCGTCACCTTCTGGTCCAGCTCGCGCAGCGAGTGCGCCGTCAATCGGGCGCCCTGGAGGTAGGGACGGGTCTCGGTGGCGATCCACTCGATCTCGCGTCCCGCCTCACGGGCGGCGGCGACGAGTCCGAACAGGTAGGCGTCGGCCCAGCAGTGGGTGAGGATGCGCGGCGACTCCGGCAGCAGCGACAGCGTCGCGCGGCCCAGGCGCAGGCTCGCCTCGCGGTAGTCGCGGTCGACGGCGGCGGCGGTGTCGACGGTGGCGGCGACCAGGGCGGCGGTGTCGTCGGTATCGCGCCCCGCGGCGAGGATGCGGGCCACGGCGTCGCGCGGGTGGGCGTTGGTCGGTCGGGCCGTCGCGAGCGCCCGACCCGCGCGGCCGAGAGCGGTGCGGGCCTCGCCCACCGGCAGCTCGCGCGCCTGCAGGGCGGCCAGGGCCATGCCCGCGGTCGCGGCGTACAGCGGACCCGAGCTCTGGGTCACCATGTCGCGGATCGCAGTGGCGACCTCGTCGGGCGTCGCGGCATCCACCCACTCCACCCGGGAGGGGAAGACGCGCCGATCGAGGATGCGGACGACCCCCGCGGCCTCGTCGAGGACGACGGAATGTTCGAGGGTGGCAGACATCGCCGCCATCCTCCCACGGGGCGGTGCGGCGCATGCGGTGCATGACGCCGTGCGACGGCCGCCGGGCCGAGCCGCCGCGTCGCTCGCGCCCCTCCGCGCGCGCGTGCGAGAATGACACCGGCGTGCTCGGACCGACCTTTCCCCGCACGGCGCCTCATGAAGCTGGTGAGCGCCGCCGGGTTCGAAGGGCCACCGAGCCCCAGGACAGCGTCCGCCGCACCTTTCCTCCGAGGAGCAGAGATGTCCGCTACCCCCACCGCCACGCCCACATCGAACGTGGCCTCCGCGACGGCGACCGAGCGGGTGCAGCAGCACCGCCGGTACCTCATGTGCCGCCCCTCGCACTTCACGGTGAGCTACAGCATCAACCCGTGGATGGAGCCCTCGCGGCCCACCGACACCGACCTCGCGGTGAAGCAGTGGCAGGCGCTCTACGACACCTACGTCGCGCTCGGCCACGAGATCGAGCTCATCGACCCGCTCGAGGGCCTGCCCGACATGGTCTACACGGCCAACGGCGGCTTCGTGATCGACGGCATCGCGTACGGCCCGAAGTTCCGCTTCCGCGAGCGCGCCGCCGAGGCGCCCGCGTTCATCGACTGGTTCGCGGCGAACGGCTTCGAGGTCGCCGAGCCCGTCGAGGTCAACGAGGGCGAGGGCGACTTCCTGCTCGTGGGCGACACGATCCTCGCCGGCACGGGCTTCCGCTCGACCGGAGACAGCCACCGCGAGGTCGGCGAGGTGTTCTCGCGCGAGGTCGTGTCGCTGACGCTGACCGACCCGCGGTTCTACCACCTCGACACCGCGATCTCGGTGCTCGACCCCGTCGAAGGCCCCGGTGGAGTGGAGAAGGCCAACATCGCGTACCTCCCCACCGCGTTCGACGAGAAGAGCCAGGCGATCTTGCGCGAGCGCTACCCCGATGCCATCCGGGTGTCGGATGCCGATGGCGCGGTCTTCGGCCTCAACTCGGCCAGCGACGGCAAGAACGTCATCATCTCGCCGCGCGCCGTCGGCTTCGAGGCGCAGCTGCGCGAGCGCGGCTACACCCCCGTCATGGTCGACCTCTCCGAGCTGCTGCTCGGCGGCGGCGGCATCAAGTGCTGCACGCTCGAACTGCGAGGCGGATCGCGATGAGCACCACCGTCGACGACCTCGGCGCACGTCTCATCGCCGAAGAGGGCGCGCACCTCGCCCACAACTACCACCCGCTGCCGGTCGTCGTCTCGCGCGCCGAGGGCGTGTGGGTCACCGACGTCGAGGGCAAGCGCTACCTCGACCTGCTCTCGGCCTACTCCGCGCTGAACTTCGGACACGGTCACCCCGCGATCCTGGCCGCCGCGCGCGAGCAGCTCGAACGCCTCACGCTCACCAGCCGCGCGTACCACAACGACCGTCTCGGTCCCTTCGCCACGGCGCTCGCGCAGCTCTGCGGCAAAGACACCGTGCTGCCGATGAACACCGGTGCCGAGGCCGTCGAGACCGGCATCAAGGTCGCGCGCGCCTGGGGCTACCGCACCAAGGGCATCACCCCCGATGCCGCGACGATCATCGTCGCGAACGGCAACTTCCACGGCCGCACCACCACGATCGTCGGCTTCAGCGACGACCCCACGGCGCACGACGACTTCGGTCCGTACGCGCCGGGCTTCGTGCACGTGCCATACGGAGACGCGGATGCCATCGCCGCGGCGATCGACGAGAACACCGCCGCGGTGCTGATCGAGCCCATCCAGGGCGAAGCGGGCGTCGTGATCCCGCCCGAGGGGTTCCTGCAGCGCGTGCGTGAGATCTGCACCGAGAACAACGTGCTGTTCATCGCCGACGAGATCCAGTCGGGTCTCGGACGCGTGGGCGAGACCTTCGCGTGCGACCGCGAGGGCGTCGTGCCCGACGTGTACCTGCTCGGCAAGGCGCTCGGCGGCGGCATCCTGCCCGTGTCGGCCGTCGTCGCGAACGACGACGTGCTCGGCGTCATCCACGCGGGCGAGCACGGCTCGACCTTCGGCGGAAACCCGCTGGCAGCGGCCGTGGGTCTGCGGGTCGTCGAGATGCTGGCATCCGGAGAGTTCCAGACCCGCGCGAAGGCGCTGGGCGCCCATCTCGAGGCGTCTCTGCAGACGCTCATCGGCCACGGTGTCACCGCTGTGCGCATCGCAGGCCTGTGGGCCGGGGTCGACATCGACCCGTCGTACGGCACCGGGCGCGAGGTCGCCGAGAAGCTGCTGGCCCGCGGCGTGCTCGTGAAAGACACGCACGGTCAGACGATCCGCATCGCTCCGCCGCTGACGATCCGTGCGACCGAGCTCGACTGGGCTGTCGAGCAGATCCGGCACGTGCTCGCGGCCTGAGCGCGCTTTCCCCGCGTGAGGGGTCGTTTCCTGTCGCCTCCGGACGCCGCACGCGACCGAAGATGACCCCTCACGCGACCGGGGGCCGGGTCAGGCCACCGACACCGTGCGCTGGTCCCAGCCGGTCGCGCCGTCGGGAGCGGGCGCGGCCGTGTCGGAGGTCTGGGTTTCGCCGGTGGCCGACACCGCGCGGCACCGGATGACGTGCGAGCCGCTCGCGGCGTTCCACGGCAGGCTCCACTGCACCCACGTGTCGGCCGAGATCGCGGTCGCCAGCGTCGCCTTCTGCCAGGGGCCGTCGTCGACCTGCACCTCGACGCCCGAGACGCCGACGTGGGTCTGCCAGGCGACACCGGCGATGACGGTCTCGCCCGCCGCGACCTGCGCGCCCGAGCGCGGCACGTCGATGCGCGACTGCAGCTTCACGGGTCCCCGCTCCGACCAGCCGCGCGAGGTCCAATACCCCTCGGCGCGGTCGAAGCGGGTGACCTCGAGCTCGCTCACCCATTTCGTCGCCGACACGTAGCCGTACAGGCCCGGCACCACGAGGCGCACCGGGAAGCCGTGCTCGATCGGCAGCGGTTCGCCGTTCATGCCGATCGCGAGCAACGCGTCGCGGTCGTCGGTGAGGGCTTCGAGGGGGCTGGATGCCGTGAACCCGTCGACCGATCGCGAGAGCACCATGTCGGCCTCGGCCGTCGGCTTCGCTCGCGCGAGGATGTCGCGGATCGGAACGCCGAGCCAGCGCGCGGTGCCGATGAGTGACCCGCCCACCTCGTTGGAGACGCACACGAGGGTCGCGACGGTCTCCTTCTGCGGGAGGGCGATCAGGTCGTCCCACCGCAGCACGACCTCCTGTTCGACGAGGCCGTGCACGCGCAGGGTCCAGGTGGCGGGGTCGACCTGGGGCACGATCAGCGCGGTGTCGATGCGGTAGAAGTCGGCTGAGGGCGTGACGACGGGTGCGAGCCCGTCGATCCCGAGGTCGGCCGCGGCGGGGACGGTCGTCGTCGTGGCGGGCGACGGCAGGCGCAACGCGGCCCGCACCGCGCTGACGGCCCGGGCGCCCCCGCTCAACGCGAACGACCCGGCGGTGGCCATCACTCCGGCCAGCACCGCTACGCCGGAGAGGGCGAGAACGCCGCGGCGGGTGACGCCGTCGTCGTCACCGGATGCCGCAGACGCGCGCCCGCGACGCAGCCGGGCGATCAGCACACCGGCCACCAGGGCGGCGGCCGCCCCGGCGATCAGCGACGGCACGGGGGAGAGGGTGCCGGCATCCGCCCGCGTGAACGACACGATCGCCCCGACGACGCCGACGGCGACGAGCGCGACCCGACCCCACGGAGCCTTGCGCCGCTCGAGGACGCCCGCGGCGCCGGCGACGACGAGCAGCAGCACCGCGATGCCCACCAGCAGGGCGGCCTTGTCGCCCGTGCCGAAGAGGTCGATGGCCAGGTCTTTCGCCCACGCGGGGGCGAGGTCGATCATGCCGCCGCCGATGACGGCGAACGGGCTCGCGGTGGGCGCGACGATCGCCGCGGCGAGCTCTCCGAGGCCGGCGCCGAGCACGGTGGCCGCGATCGACGCGACGATCGCGGGCAGGTCGCGGCGGCGGGAAGATGCGGGGGTCACGCACGGAGCCTATGGAGCGCCGGACGCGATGGCTCCGGGCGCGCGGGATTCACAGCCAACCGGAATCACCCCGGGTGAGGGGGCTGGGTCTCGCGGGTGAATAGGCCTGCCGTTCGTTGACTCGCCCCACAGCGGGTTCTTACCGTCTTGGGAGCGCTCTCACGGGCGCCCCGCGAGCCCGACTCGCGGACCGCCACCCCCGATCGATGAGGACGAGGATGACCGTTACACCCAGACCCCTATGGAGCCGCGGATTCGCCGTGGCCGCCCTGACGGGCTTCGTCGCGACAGGGCTCGCGCCCACCGCGGCGCAGGCCGACGACGACACCGTCGACACGCTGTACTCCTTCGAGGACGGCACCTCCGACCACGTCCAGTGGGGCGCCGCCGGTGCGGGAGTGGAGCGCCTGGCCGACTCCGGCCTCGCCTCGTTCTCGAGCGCACCGAACGCCGCTGTGCTGTCGTACGGCTTCGATCTCGGGCTCGACCCGCACTACGGCGGGATCGGCTTCGAGTACACCGGCTCCCGCCCCGCGCAGAACTGGAGCGCCTCCGACGGCATGCAGTTCTGGTTGCACAGCGACGGCAGCGGCTCGTCGATCCAGGTCGAGATCGTCGACGCGACCTCGGCGACAGCCACCGTCGGCGACCGTTGGGACACCGTCGTCCCGCTCGGCAGCGCGGGATGGCACCTGGTGCGCATCCCGTTCTCGCAGTTCTCGTATGCGACCGACCACCAGGACGCCGGAGCGCCGAACGACGGCACCCTCGACCTCTCGTTCGTGCGCGGTCTGCTGTTCCCCGCGAACAGCGGAGCGGCCACGGTCAAGCTCGACGAGATCGGTCTCTACACCGGCGCTTCCGACCCGACCGACCCGACCGACCCGACCGACCCCGACGAGGGCGGCACCGCGCCGACCGGACGGGTGATCGAGGACTTCGAGTCCGACCTGCGCCGCGGCGACCCCTCGGCCGTGCCCGCCCTCGGATGGTTCACGGCGCAGGGTGCGGGCAACGTCCCCACCTTCGACCGGGTGGCGGACGCCGAGCGCCCCTCCGCCGCCGCCGACAACGACGTGCTCGACGTGGGCTTCGACACCCGGTCGTGGGCGGTTCTCGTCGACGCCTTCACCCCCGACGGACAGACGTGGGTGCCGCAGGACTGGAGCGCCTTCACCGGCGTCGGGTTCTGGATGAAAGGCACCGGTTCGGGGGCGCCCCTGTTCTTCGACCTGATCGACAACCGCAACCCCGACTCGACCGTCGACGACGCCGAGCGTTTCTCGACCCGGTTCGTCGACGACGTGGCGGGCTGGCGGTTCATCGAACTGCCGTTCGCTGACTTCACCCGCAAGAACATCGGCAACGGCGCCCCCGACGACGGGCTCACCCTGACCGACGTGCACGGCTTCGGCATCGGCGTCGAGCAGTCGTCGCCGGTCGTCGCCCCCGACCTCCGTTTCGACGACGTCACTCTCTTCGGCACGGCCGACCCGAACCGACCGATCGCGGTGAACCCGGCGCGCGCCGTCTTCACGGTCGAGGAGGGCGCCGACGCGCAGGTCGGCGTGCGACTCTCGCGCACGAGCGACACCGATGTGACGGTGAGCTGGCGCACCGAGGCCGCGACCGAGCGCACCTCGACCGAGGACCTGCCCGCCGCCCCCGACCGCGACTACGTGTCGGGGTCGGGCACCGTGACCATCCCCGCGGGCTCGCGGGAGGCGACGATCACGGTCCCCACGATCGACGACGGCAAGGACGAGGTCGACGAGACCTTCCTCGTGCGCTTCTCGGATGCCGTGAACGCGCAGCTCGGCACGGTTCCGGTGGCCCGCGTCAGCATCACCGACAACGACGCCCCCGTCGACGGGTTGATCGACGACTTCGAGAACGGCACCACCGGCCTGGACGGTCTCGGCGAAGCGGGACTCGCGACGCGCGAGATCGCGGCATCCGCCCCCGACGCCTACCCGGGTCAGGACTCCTTCGAGAACGTCCTCGACGTGACCGGCGCGGGCGGCTACGCCCACCGGTTCGCCCAGCCCCAGGACTGGAGCGCGAAGAACGGACTGGGCTTCTGGTACGACGGTCGCGGTGACGGCAGCCGGGTGACGGTGGGCCTCGACGACGGTGCCGGAGCGGGCGCCGCCGCGCAGGGCTCCCCCGAGGACTGGGTGCTGCAGTGGTCGGACGAGTTCGACGGCGCGGCCGGGACTCCCGCCGACCCCCGTTACTGGACCTATGAGACCGGCGGATGGGGCTGGGGCAACGACGAGCTGCAGTACTACACCGACTCGACCGAGAACGCCGCCCACGACGGGAACGGCAACATGGTCATCACGACCAGGGCCGTCGACGACCCGGCCGCATCGGGCCTGTCGTGCTGGTACGGACCGTGCAAGTACACGTCGGCGCGACTGATCACCGAGGACAAGTACACCTTCCAGCACGGCCGCGTCGAGGTGCGCGCCAAGATGCCCGACGGCGAGGCGGGGATCTGGCCCGCGATCTGGTCGCTCGGCGACGACTTCCGCGAGGTCGGGTGGCCCCAGACCGGCGAGATCGACATCATGGAGTACGTCGGCAAGCTCCCCACCGAGATCTTCGGCACCATCCACGGCCCGGGCTACTCCGGTGGTCAGTCGTTCGGCGGTACCCACGACTTCGGCACCGACCTCAGCAACCAGTGGCTGACGTTCTCGGTCGAGTGGGAACAAGGGCAGATCCGCTGGTACGTGCAGCGCGACGGCGGCGAGCGGATCCTCTTCCACACCGCGACGCCCCAGGACGTCGCCCCGAACGAGTGGGTGTACGAGCACCCGTTCTTCCTCCTCATGAACATGGCGGTCGGGGGCAACTTCGGCGGGGCACTGTCGAGCGACCTCACCTTCCCGCAGGAGCTCGCGGTGGACTACATCCGCGTGTACCAGGCTCCCGATGCCGCTGAGCGTTTCGAGACGACGTTCGTCGACGACCAGGCGGGGTGGCGCTGGGTCGAGCTGCCCTTCGCCGGCTTCTCCCGTGCGGGCGAGCAACCCGAGGGGGCGGCCGACGACGGTCTCGGTCTGACGGCGGTGACGGGGTACCAGGTCGAGGTCGCGGGCACGGCATCCACCGGTCCCGTGTCGATCGACCGCGTGCGTCTGTTGAACGCCCTCTCGGCGACGGGCGGCTCGGGCACGACGACGGCCGCCGAAACGACCACGCCGACCGCCGTCCGGGCGAGCACCGTCACGACCTCCGCGGCAGCGGTGGGGACGGCAGCGCCCGCGGCCCTCGCTTCGACGGGGGCGGAGAGCCCGCTCGGTGGCCTGGCCGTCGCTGCGGCCCTGCTCGGGGTCGGGGTCTTCGCCGGGCACCGCGTCAGACGGCGCCGCCTCGGCTGAGGGTCACCGTCAGAGCCGACTCCGGAGCGCCGCGGCATCCGGAGTCGGCTCTTGCGCGCGCGTCAGGTCCAGGCGTCGGCGACGCCCGCGAGGGGGAGGGAGGCGTCCCAGACGCGATCGGCCTCGGCGAGATCGCGCAGCGGCCGGTACAGGGGGTGGGTCCCCGGGGCGCCGCCCAGGTTGCCGAGGCCGGTGGGGCCATAGAGCACGTCGCTGCGCGGTGAGGCGGTCGTCGCCGCGGCCAGGGCGGGGAGCGCGGCGGTCTCGACCGTGCCGAGCAGCAGTCCACGCGCCGAGAGCCAGCGCACCACGCGCACCCCGACGGTGTCTTCGTCGCGTCCGAGCTCAGGGCGGGCGGCGAGCAGGTTGGTCGGGGCGACGCCGGGGTGCGAGACCACGCTGCGCACGCCCCATCCCTCGCGCCTCGACCGCTCGTCGAGCGCGCGGGCGAACAGTCCGAGCGCGATCTTCGAGCGGCCGTAGGCGCGCGCACCGTCGTACGAGCGCTCGCTGTCGAGGTCGTCGAAGGAGAGGCGACCCGTGCGCGCCGCGACGCTCACCTGCGACACGATGCGCGCGTTCCCGGCCCGCAGCAACGGCCAGAGGTGCCCGACGAGAGCGACGTGAGCGAGGTGGTTCGTGCCGAACTGCAGCTCGTGGCCGTCGGCCGTGACCTGGCGCGAGGGCGGGGTCATCACCCCGGCGTTGTTGATCAGCAGGTGCACCGGCGCCCCCTCTGCCCGAAGGGCCTCACCGAAGGCGGAGACGGATGCCAGTGACGACAGGTCGAGATCGTGCACCGCGACCCGCGCGGAGGGGGTCTTCTCGCGCAGCCGCGCGACGACGCCCTCGCCTTTGGCGCGGTTGCGCACGGGCAGCACGAGCTCGGCGCCGGCGTCGACGAGGCGCTCCGCCATCACCACGCCCATGCCGTCGCTTCCGCCGGTGAGCACGACGCGACGGCCGGTGAGGTCGGGGAGGGTGATGTCGATGTCGCTGCGGGCCATGTCGGTCTCCTTGGTCGGTGTGTCCCAGCGTCGCGCGATCGACGCCGCAGAGACAGGGCCTGGCGATCCGAGGCTGCCCGGGGCACGGCATCCGCTCAAAGGGGGATCGACGCGTCCTGGCACCGCCCGGGAGCGCCGGGTAGACAGGAGGCCGAGGGGGACACCGTGATCGATCGAGTCGCACTGGCGCATTTCCTGCGCACCCGCCGTGAGGCGCTGCAGCCCGAAGACGTGGGGCTGCCGCGCGGAGTGCGTCGGCGCACCCGGGGCCTTCGCCGCGAGGAGGCGGCCGCGCTCAGCCACATGTCGGTCGACTACTACGCCCGGCTCGAGCGCGAGCGCGGACCACAGCCGTCGGAGCAGATGCTGGCCTCCATCGCTCAGGGCCTGCACCTCTCGCGCGCCGAACGCGACCACCTGTTCCGCCTCGCGGGGCACGTGCCCGCCGATCGCGGCACCGGAGGTGAGCACATCAGTCCCGGGCTGCTGCGCGTGCTCGACCGCCTCGACGACACCCCGGCAGAGGTCGTCACCGAACTCGGCGAGACGCTCCGGCAGTCCCGCCTGGGCGTGGCGCTGACCGGCGACGCCTCTTTGCGCCGCGGCGCGCACCGCAGCCTCGGCTACCGATGGTTCGCCGACCCGGCCTCGCGCGCGGTGTACGACCCGCGCGACCACGCGTTTCTCAGCCGGCTGTTCGCCGCGGGGCTCCGCGAGCTCGTCGGGCGCCGCGGGCCGCAGTCGCACGCGGCCGACCTCGCCGACGACCTGCGCGGGCGCAGTGCCGAGTTCCGCGACCTCTGGGGCCGGCACGAGGTGGGCCTGCGCCCCGCCGAGACCAAGCGTTTCGTGCACCCGAGCGTGGGCACGATCGAGGTGCACTGCCAGACCCTCGTCGACCCCGAGACGGCGCATTCGCTGCTCGTCTACACCGCGGCCCCGGGCACCGAGAGCGCCGAGAAGCTGCGGCTGCTGGCGGTGCTCGGGCCGTCGGTGCCGGCGTGAGGGGCGGCTCGGGCGCGGTGGGGCGCTGAGACGGCATCCCGCTGACGAGTCGGCTGCAGCTCGACACCGTTTCGTCAGCGAGATGCAGCCTCGGCGCCCTCGCCGTTTCACGTCCCCGCGGGCCGGGCGCGAACACACCGGACGAACGCGGCACGTGTCAAGCATCTAGGTGCCGCACCGTGGCTCGGCGGATGCTCGGGAGGTGACCGACGGTTCCCCCCTCCCGTTCCCCCTGCTCTTCTCCTCCGACTCTCTCGACGACGCCGCGCTCGACGGCGTCCGCGAGGTGCTGCGCGCGGCGGATGCCACGCACGCGCTCGGCCGCGACATCACGGCGACGATGGAATGGGCGAGCGGAGTCCGCCTGCCGTCGACGCTCGCCGCCCGGTGGGAGCTGCTCGCCTCGGTCGCGGCGCGCGATGTGGCGGCCGCCCGCGTGCTCGAGCCGCACCTCGACGCGCTGTCGATCCTCGACGAAGCGGCATCCGCCGGTCTCGAGATCGCCGTGGATCCGGATGCCACGTGGGGGGTCTTCGCCGCGGAAGGCGCGGGCATGCGCCTCGAGGCCCGGAACGACGGCGGCACGTGGACGTTCCACGGCACGAAGCCGTGGTGCTCGCTGGCCGCCCACCTCTCGCACGCCCTCGTCACGGCCTGGGTCGACGACGACCGCCGACAGCTCTTCGCCGTCGACCTGCGCGACCCCGCGGTCACCGCGCGGCCCGGGCCCTGGCATGCCCGCGGGCTCGCGCAGGTCGTCAGTGCGCCGATCGACGTCGACGGCGCCGTCGCGCTGCCCGTCGGCGACCCCGGGTGGTACCTGCGGCGCCCCGGCTTCGCGCACGGCGGCGTCGGCGTCGCCGCGTGCTGGTGGGGCGGGGCCGTTCCGCTGCGCACGGCGCTGCGCGACGCCGCGCGGTCGGAGAGGGCGGATCAGGTGGCGGCGATGCACCTCGGCCGCGCCCACGTCGCGCTGTGGGCGGCGCGGGCCGCCCTCGTCGAGACGGCGGACGTCTTCGCGGCGGGAGACGCGGCCGGCCAGGGCCTGCGCGCAGCCCGCGCGCGCACCGTCGTGGCCGACGCGGTCGAGACGGTCATCGCGAGCTCCGCGCACGCCCTGGGCCCGCTGCCGCTGACCGCCGACGAGTCCCACGCGCGGCGCGTGGCCGACCTGCAGGTGTACGTGCGGCAGCATCACGCGGAGCGCGACCTCGCCCGCATCGGGGCCGACGTCGCGGCGGGAAACGGCGCATGGTGAGCTTCGACCACCGCGACCCGGGCACCGACGAGTCGATCTGGGCGGCCGCGCTCGCCGCCCGCGACCTGGTGACGCTCGACCTCGACGTCGACCGGGTGATCGTCGTGGCCGCGCACCCCGACGACGAGAGCCTCGGAGCCGCCGGTCTGCTCGCGAGCGCGACGGCCCGCGGCATCCGCGTCGAGATCGTGATCGTGACCGACGGCGAGGGCTCGCACCCCGACTCGCCGACCCACAGCCCCGCCACCCTCGCTCTCGTGCGCAGGCGCGAGGTCGCCGTGGCGGTCGAGGCGGTGGGGGTCGCGGGCGTGCCGCGGTTCCTCGGCCTGCCCGACGGGGGCACCGACGCGCACCGCGACGACATCGCCGCGGCGCTGCACGAGGTGCTCGACCGCGCCGGCGACGACCGCGTGCTGGTGCTGTCGCCCTGGCGCGGAGACGGCCACCGCGACCACCGGGTCGTGGGCGAGATCGTCGAAGAGGTCTGCGCGCAGCGGGGCGTGCGTTCGCGCGCGTTCCCGATCTGGCTGTGGCACTGGGGGAGTCCCGACGACGTGCTCTGGGCCCGCGCGGAGCGCCTGGCCCTCGACGACGCGGCCCGGGATGCCAAGGCCCGCGCCCTGCGCGCGCACGAGAGCCAGCTGTCGGCCCTGTCGGCCGCGCCCGGCGACGAACCGATGATCCACGCGCGCATGCACGCCCACTTCACCCGCGACGAAGAGGTCTTCTTCGCCCCGGAACCCGCCGCCGCGAGCGTCGGCCCCGAGTACTTCGACGGCATGTACGCCCGCCACGACGACCCCTGGGGCTTCGACTCGCGCTGGTACGAGCAGCGCAAGCGGGCGGTGCTGCTCGCGGCCCTGCCCCGGCGGCGGTACCGCGCGGTGTTCGAGGCGGGGTGCTCGACCGGCGCGCTGACGGGGGAGCTCGCCGACCGCGGTGACCGGGTGCTGGCCGTCGACCTGTCGCCGGCGGCTCTGGAGCGGGCAGCGCGCCGACTCGAGGGGCGGGCGAACGTCGAGCTGCGCGTCGCCTCGCTCCCCGCCGACTGGCCCGACGGGGTGTTCGACCTCGTCGTCCTGTCGGAGGTGGCCTACTACTGGAACGACGCCGACCTCGCGGCCGGACTGACCGCGGCGGCGTCGGCGCTCGAGCCCCAGGGCCATCTGGTCGCCTGCCACTGGCGGCATCCGGTCGCCGAGTACCCGCGCTCCGGTGACAGCGTGCACGCCGCGCTCGCCGCGGTGCCGACCCTCGTGCGCCTCGTGCGACACGAGGAAGACGACTTCGTGCTCGAGGTCTACGGCCGCTCCGGGGCCCGGTCGGTGGCCGTCGAGGCGGGACTCGTGCCGTGAGGGCCGTGGTGGTCGCGATCCCCGCGCACGACGAGGAGGCGCTGATCGGGCGGTGTCTCGCGACGGTCACCCGCGCCGTCGCCCATGCCCGCGAGCGTGAGCCCGATCTCGACGCGCGGATCGTCGTCGTGCTCGACGCGTGCACCGACACCACCGCGATGCAGGTGCGCCGGTGGCCGGTCGAGGCGGTCGAGATCTCGTCGCGAGTGGTCGGTACGGCCCGCCGCGTCGGAGTGGCCCACGGTCTCGCCGCGCTCGACGCGGATCCCGAACGCACGTGGATCGCGATGACGGATGCCGACTCCACGGTGCCCCGCGAGTGGCTCACCCATCAGCTCGACCTCATGGACGCCGGTATCGACGTCGTGCTGGGTACGGTGCGCCCCGACTTCGCCGACCTCAGCGATCGCCACGCGGCGTACTGGCGTGCCACCCACCCGCGCGGTCGCCCGGCGGGGAACGTCCACGGCGCGAACCTCGGCATCCGGGCCCGCACGTACCTCGAGGTCGGCGGCATCCGGGATCTCGCCCTGCACGAAGACGTCGCCCTCGTCGACGCCGCACGGGCGACCGGCGCGCGGGTGCGGGCGAGCGACGAGCACGAGGTCGAGACCTCGGGGCGCTTCGCCGGACGCACGCCCGCCGGATATGCCGCGTTCCTGCGCCGCGTGCACGCGTGGATCGACGCGCCCCCGCTCGCCGCCGAGGGCGCCTAGGGCTGCGCGCCGGGCTCGTCAACCACCTCACGCCCGTCGGCGCCGCACGCGCAGACTGGCTGTTCCCCCGCAACGAGAGGCACGACCATGAAGGCACTGACCTGGCAGGGCAAGCGCAACGTGAGCGTCGAGGAGGTCCCCGACCCGCAGATCCTCGAACCGACGGACGCGATCGTGAAGATCACCTCGACGGCGATCTGCGGCTCCGACCTGCACCTGTACGAACTGTTCGGGCCCTTCATCGATAAGGGCGACGTTCTCGGACACGAGCCGATGGGCGTCGTGGTCGAGGTCGGCTCGGCCGTAACGAACCTCGCCGTCGGCGACCGCATCGTCGTGCCCTTCAACATCTCGTGCGGGCACTGCTTCATGTGCCGCCGCGGCCTGCAGTCGCAGTGCGAGACGACGCAGGTGCGCGAGTACGGCAGCGGCGCCGCCCTGTTCGGCTACACCAAGCTCTACGGCCAGGTGCCGGGCGGTCAGGCCGAGTACCTGCGCGTGCCGCTCGCCGACTACAACCACATCCGCGTCGGCGACGACCTGCCCGACGACCGCTACCTCTTCCTCAGCGACATCGTGCCCACCGCCTGGCAGGGCGTGCAGTACGCCAACGTGCCCGAGGGCGGAACGCTCGCCGTGATGGGCCTCGGCCCGGTCGGTCAGTTCGCGGCGCGCATCGGCGTGCACCTCGGCTACCGCGTGCTCGCGATCGAGCCCGAAGCCGAGCGTCGCGCCATGGCCGAGCGGCACGGCGTGCTCACGTACGACCTCACCGACACGGTGGTCGACGAGCTCCTCGACCTCACGGAGGGTCGTGGGGCGGATGCCGTGGTCGACGCCGTCGGCATGGAGGCGCACGGAAACGGCGGGATCAAGTTGGCGCAGAGCGCCGTGGGCCTGCTGCCCGACCCGATCGCGCAGAAGCTCATGGACAAGGCCGGACTCGACCGCCTCGCCGCCGTCTACGCCTCGATCGACCTCGTGCGCCGCGGCGGCACCGTCTCGCTGAGCGGCGTCTACGCGGGTGAAGCCGACGTGCTGCCCATGAAGACGATGTTCGACAAGCAGCTGAACCTGCGCATGGGCCAGTGCAACGTCAAGCGCTGGATCGACGACCTGCTGCCCCTCGTCGAAGACCCCGCCGATCCGCTCGGGGTCATGGACCTGGTCACGCACCACGCTCCGCTGGAAGATGCGCCCGGCCTCTACGAGACGTTCCAGAAGAAGGAAGACGGCTGCATCAAGGTCGTGCTGCGCCCCGGCGCCTGACGGGTGCCGCCCCGGCGGGCGCGCGCCGCCGCGTGGCCGTCCGGCCGCGCCCCGGCGGGCGGCGCCGTCGTGCGGAGTCCAGCGGCGACACGTCGGGGGTCGGGCGGCCGGCTCCGGTGTGTCGGCCGCGGCGTCCGCACGACGGAGCCTGGGGCGCGAGTTCCCGGCTCCGCTTGCGCGACGGGCGCGCGAGAGCGCGGGTGGGAAACGTATCCGCAACACGTCGCTGGGTAAGGTCGACGCATGGGTGACCTGTTCGACGGTTACGGCTCCACGCTGGCGCCGCGCAAGACCGCATCCGGCATCCCGGCGTTCGACGAGATGTTCGGCGTTCCGGCGAGTCCCGGAGAAGCCGCCCCCTCGCGCGAGGCGTACCGGGAGCTGTACCAAGCGCTCGCACAGATGACGCAGGAAGAACTGCGCGGGCGCACCGAGTCGCTCGCGAGTTCGTACCTCGCGCAGGGCGTGACGTTCGACTTCGCGGGCGAGGAACGACCGTTCCCGTTGGATGCCGTGCCCCGGGTCATCGCGTACGACGAGTGGTCGCGCATCGAGGCCGGTGTCAAGCAGCGCGTGCGCGCGCTCGAGGCGTTCCTCGACGACGCCTACGGCAACCAGCACTGCGTGCGCGACGGCATCCTGCCCGCGGGCCTCATCTCGTCGTCGCAGTACTTCTACCGCCAGGCCGCCGGCATCCGCAGCGCCAACGGCGTGCGCATCCAGGTGTCGGGCATCGACCTCATCCGCGACGAGCACGGCGAGATGCGCGTGCTCGAAGACAACGTGCGCGTGCCCTCGGGCGTCTCGTACGTCATCTCGAACCGCCGCGTCATGGCGCAGACGCTGCCCGAGCTGTTCGTCTCGATGCGCGTGCGCCCCGTCGGCGACTACCCCAACAAGTTGCTCGCCGCCCTGCGCGCCTCGGCCCCGCCCGGGATCGACGACCCGAACATCGTCGTGCTCACGCCGGGTGTCTACAACTCCGCGTACTTCGAGCACACGTTGCTCGCGCGCCTGATGGGCGTCGAGCTCGTCGAGGGACGCGACCTGCTCTGCGTCGGCGGCAAGGTGTTCATGCGCACCACCCGCGGCCCGCAGCGCGTCGACGTGATCTACCGCCGCGTCGACGACGACTTCCTCGACCCGCTGCAGTTCCGCGCCGACTCGATGCTGGGGGCTCCCGGCCTCATGCTCGCCGCGCGCCTGGGCAACGTCACCATCGCCAACGCGGTGGGCAACGGCGTCGCCGACGACAAGCTGCTCTACACGTACGTGCCCGATCTGATCCGGTACTACCTCGCCGAGGAGCCGATCCTGAAGAACGTCGACACCTGGCGGCTCGAAGATCCGGGCGCCCTCGAAGAGGTGCTCGACCGCCTGCCCGAACTCGTCGTGAAGCCGGTCGACGGCTCGGGCGGCAAGGGGCTCGTGGTGGGTCCCGACGCCTCTCCCGCCGAGCTCGACGCCCTGCGCAAGCGGCTCAAGGCCGACCCCCGCGGCTGGATCGCTCAGCCCGTGGTCATGCTCTCGACCATCCCGACGCTCGTCGAAGACGGGATGCGCCCGCGTCACGCCGACCTGCGTCCCTTCGCGGTCAACGACGGCGACGACATCTGGGTGCTGCCCGGCGGTCTGACCCGCGTGGCGCTTCCGGAGGGTCAGCTCGTGGTCAACTCCAGCCAGGGCGGCGGCTCGAAGGACACGTGGATCGTCGGCGGCTCGGCCCCCTCGCACGTCGAGTACGGCCAGGGCAACGGCGTCTCGGGACTCGTCGCCGACCAGGCCGCGGTCACCGAGGCGATCCCGATCATCTACGACGGGCAGCCGACGCCCGCCACGGCACCGCGCGACCTGCACCCCGACCGCGACCAGCAGGAGCAGCAGCAGCAGGCGGATGCCGGCGTGCAGCACGGTCCGCAGGCCGAGCAGCAGCAGCAGGCGCGCGAGCAGGGCGAGGAGGTTCCGGGATGCTGAGCCGTATCGCAGAGAGCCTGTTCTGGATCGGGCGCTACATCGAGCGCAGCGACGGAACCGCCCGCATCCTCGACGTGCACCTGCAGCTTCTGCTGGAGGACCCGTGGATCGACGAGGACACCGCGTGCCGATCGCTTCTCAGCGTGATGGGCTCTGCCCTGCCCGAGAACGTCGAAGCCGTGCGCCGCGACGACGTGCTCGCCCGTCTCGCCGTCGACCGCATGAACCCCTCGAGCATCGCCTACTCGCTCACCGCCGCGCGTGAGAACGCCCGCCGCGCGCGCGAGATCGTGTCGACGGAGTTGTGGGAGATCCTCAACACCACGAACGCGCGGATGCCGCGACGCCTGCAGACCGACAAGGTGCACGAGTTCTTCCAGTGGACCCGTGAGCGCGCGGCGCTCGCGATCGGCATCGTCGACTCCTCGACCAACCGCGACGAGGCCTGGCAGTTCTTCACGCTCGGTCGCAGCATCGAGCGCACCGACATGACCGCGCGTCTGCTCGCGACACGCTCGCTGACCGAGGTATCGGGGCCGTCGTGGACCACGATCCTCCGCTCGTGCGGGGCGTACGAGGCGTACCTCCGCACCTACCGCGGCATGCCGAGTGCCCGCAACGCCGCGGAGTTCCTGCTGCTCGACCGCCTCTTCCCGCGCTCGATCATCTACTCGATCCAGCGGGCCGAAGACTGCATGAGCGCGATCGACCCGCGCGCCGACCGCGTCGGTCACTCCAACACGGTGCTGCGCGCCCTCGGGCAGATCCGCAACGATCTGGAGTACCGCCCGATCAGCGACATCCTCGCCGAGCTCCCCGAGCACATGCAGCGCGTGCAGACGGTCACGCGCGAGGCGTCGGAGGCGATCCGTTCGCGCTTCTTCCCGACGCAGGCTGAACCGTCGTGGATCGGAGAAATCTCGTGAAACGCCTGCGCATCGAGCACCAGACCGGGTTCGTCTACCCCGGCGACGTCGTCGCGTCGTACAACGAGGCGCGCATGCTGCCGCACTCCACCGACAGTCAGTTCGTGCTGAGCTCGTCGCTCGACATCGAGCCCTCGACCTCGGTGAACCAGTACGTCGACTACTTCGGCACGCGCGTCGCGGCGTTCGACGTGCTGTCGCCGCATTCGTCGCTGACGATCACCGCGCGCTCGCTCATCGAGGTGCGCCCGCGGCCGATCGAGCACGCCGACATCACCTGGGAGCAACTGGCCGCCGAGGCGGGGCGGTCGATCTCGACCGTCGAGCAGTTGACGCAGACGAGGCGCACGGCGCCCCACCCCGAGGTGGCCGAGCTCGCCCGCTCGATCGCGGCGCAGCACGATCGCCCGGGTCCCGCGGCCCACGCGATCGCCGAGGCGATCGGCGACGCGATCGACTACATGCAGGGCGTCACCGGCGTGACCTCCACGGCCATCGACGCGTGGGAGGCCCGCAAGGGCGTGTGCCAGGACATCGCGCACATCGCGATCGGCGCTCTGCGCGAGGTCGGCATCCCGGCGCGCTACGTCTCGGGTTACCTGCACCCGAAGCCCTCCGCCGAGGTGGGCGAAGCCGTCACGGGTGAGTCGCACGCCTGGGTGGAGTGGTTCGCGGGCGACTGGCAGGGCTTCGACCCCACGAACAACATCGAGATCGGCGACCGCCACGTGCTCGTCGGTCGCGGGCGCGACTACAACGACGTGCCGCCGCTGCGCGGCGTCTATGCCGGCCCCGGCAAGAGCAACCTCAAGGTGAGGGTCACGATCACGCGCGAGACCTGAGCTCCAGGCCCCTGAAATATACGCCAGACGTATACATGAGGGTGTTGGGGGTGCTCATGGGCTCAGATGTGGACATCGTCCGGTCTGTCGCCGCTTCTCCGCTGCGAACGGTCCGGTTGAAGGACGTTCCCCCGTTCGTGCAGAACATGTGGCGGGCGGTCGAAAGTCTCACCGATCGTGGCGCATTGCTGCGCCTGGGACACGGCATCTACACGGCGCCGCCCGACGGTGAAGACGGGCGTCTCTGGCGGCCGTCGCTCGAGTCGACCGCGCTCGCCATCGCCTCGGCCCGCGCCGGTGAACGATCCGCGGCTCTCATGGGCGTCAGCGCGGCACGCCACTGGGGCGTCCTGCCTCGAGCGATCGGCGTGGCGACGGTCGCCGTGGACCGGGGGAAGCGCGCTGTCGTCGAGCTGGATCAGGGGGGAGCGGTCCAACTCGTTCCGCGTCCTCTCGATCTGCTCGATCTCGTTCTCGAGCGCATGAGCCTCGGGCAAGGGCTGGTGGCGACGAAGGCGCAGACCTTGTTCGATCTCGTCTCGCGCAGGCCCGTCGACGGGCTCGCGAAGGAGATCGGACAGGCGATAGAGAACCTCATGGTCGTGGTGGAAGTCGAGGACTACGCAGACGTGTTGGCGCGTGCCGTGCGGCCGAGTACGGCCGCACGTGCCGCCCTGGAACGCTTGCGGCACGTGCATGGCTGAGCGGCGCTCGGCGCCCGCGGGGATGGAGTCGACCCCGGGCATCCTGGACGAAGCGGAGCGGCTCGCGGTACAAGCGGTTTTCGGTGTCGATGCAGTGCGTCGAGCATCAGCTTCGTCGAGTTCCCGACACCCACGGAGTGGGAACGGTCGCTGGGGCATCAGTGCGTCGTCACGGTCGCCCCGCACGAGGCTGCGGCTGTCGTTGCTGCCGCCGTGGAAGACGCGGCCCGTGCCCTCGAGGCTCGATCCGAGACCAGAGCTCTAGGCCCCGGCGGCGCGGGTGAGCCTGCTCTGCACGTCGCGGTGCAGGTCGACGAGCGTTCGCGTCTGCCCCTGGTCGTGCAGGCGCGCCCACTCGTCGAGGGTGGTGCGCATCTCGAGCCCCGCGATGCCCAGCGCCGTGCGCACGTCGAGCTCGACGAGCCCGATCCGCTCGGCGAGCTCGGGAACGAAGCGGTCGGCCGAGGTGACCTCGCGACGCACCGCGGCGCCGAGGAGAGACGGCTCGTGGGCGATGAGTCGGCGCACCCGCAGGTAGCGCTCGCGCGCCTGTGCGTCGGCGTCGAGCAGCTCCAGCTCGCGGGCGAAGACCTCGCGGAGCGCTGAGAGGAGCGCGCGGATGTCGTCGCCGACGTCGGCGACTCCGGCCAGGGCGTCGGCGAAGCGCCCGTCGTCGATGAACACCGCGTCTTCCTTCGTGCCCGCGAGGCGGAAGAAGGTGCGCGGCGAGACCCCGGCGCGCGCGGCGATCTCATCGACCGTGGTGCCGTGCACCCCTTTGGCTTCGAAGAGGTCGAGGGCCGCGGCGCAGATCTCGATCGACGTCTCTCGGCGTCGTCGGTCGCGAAGTGCCTCGACGGGTGCATCCGGGACGGTCATATCGGCTACAGTAGTCGATGTCGTGTTGGCAGTGACTGCCAATATGGCCCCGCCTGCTTAGATTGGTCGCCCATGGTCTCCACCGGAACACTCCCCACCGCCGCCCCGTCGTCGCGCCCCGCCGCGCGCCCCGGGGCGGTCATCGCCCTGCTCGTCGTCGCCGCGTTCGTCGTCATCCTCAACGAGACGATCATGGGCGTCGCTCTGCCCGAGCTCATGCGCGAGCTCGACATCGCCGCCGCCACCGCTCAGTGGCTCACCACCGCGTTCCTGCTCACGATGGCCGTCGTCATCCCCACCACGGGCTTCCTCATCCAGCGCTTCCCGCTGCGCGGATTGTTCTTCGCCGCGATGGGGCTGTTCACCCTCGGCACGCTCATCGCCGCGGTCGCCCCGGGCTTCGGGGTGCTGCTGCTCGGGCGCATCGTGCAGGCCTCGGGCACCGCGATCATGATCCCGCTGCTGTTCACCACCGTGCTCAACGTCGTGCCGGCGAACCGCCGCGGACGCATGATGGGACTCATCTCGATCGTCATCTCGGTGGCGCCTGCCGTCGGCCCGACCGTGTCGGGCTTGATCCTGTCGGTCTTCCCGTGGCGCGCGATGTTCATCGTGATGATCCCGATCGCCCTGATCGCGATCGCCCTCGGCGCGCGCTGGGTGCAGAACCTCACCGAGACGCGTCGCGTGACCCTCGACGTCGTGTCGGTCGTGCTGTCGGCCCTCGCCTTCGGCGGCCTGATCTTCGGGCTCTCGAGCATCGGCGAGGCCGCCGGCGGTCACGCGCTCGTCCCCGTGTGGATCCCCCTCGTCGTCGGAGCCGTGGCCCTCGCCGCCTTCGTCGTGCGGCAGCTGCGCCTCGGCTCGACCGATCGCGTGCTGCTGAACCTCGGGGTGTTCCGGCACTCGAGCTTCACCGTCGCGGTGATCCTCGTGGTCGTGGCGATGACGACGCTCTTCGGCGTGCTCATCCTGCTGCCGCTCTACCTGCAGAACGTGCTCGGTCTCGGCACCCTGCCCACCGGGCTCATGCTGCTGCCGGGTGGTCTGCTCATGGGTCTCATGGCGCCCCTCGTCGGCAACCTCTTCGACCGCTTCGGGGCGCGCCCGTTGGTGCTCCCGGGCGCCGTCGTCGCCAGCGTCGCCCTGTGGGGCTTCGCCACGCTGTCATCGACCACGCCGATCGGGTTCGTCATCGCCGTACACTGCGTGTTGAGCCTGGGTCTGGCGTTCATGTTCACACCCCTCATGACCTCGGCCCTCGGTTCGTTGCCGCCGGCGCTGTACCCGCACGGATCCGCGATCGTGTCGACCGTGCAGCAGCTCGCGGGGGCCATCGGCACCGCGGTGTTCGTGACGTTGATGACGGTCGGTGCCGCGGGAGCGGTGGCGAACGAGGGAGTGTCGATGGTGGATGCCACGGCCTCCGGCATCCACACCGCCTTCTTCGTCGCGGCGTGCCTCTCGCTCGCGGTGATCGTGCTCGCGGCGTTCGTGCGGACCCCGAAGCAGGTCGACGGCGTCGAGGGGATGCCGGCGCACTGACGCCCGCCGGTGGGTGCCGCGATGCGGTGCCCGCCGGGTGGTCGTGGGGCAGAAGGGCTTGAATCGATTCAGGAATCGACCCGGATCACGGCATTCCGCCGCTCGTCGACGCCCGCGCGATGAGCTGCGGAGAGAAGACCGTCTGGCGCGTCGGGCGGTCGGGGTCGAGAGCCTCGTCGAGCAGGATCCTCATGGCGGTACCGCCGATGAGGGCGCTCGGCTGACGGACGGACGTCAGGGGCACGGCGGCCGCCGCGGCGAACGAGATGTCGTCGAAACCCACCACCGCGATCTCGTGCGGCACGAGCATGCGGCCGTCGACGACCAGGCTCTGCAGCAGGCCGAGGGCGAGAAGGTCGTTCGCGGCGAACACCGCGTCGGGGCGATCGCGACGCTCTCGGGCGAGCAGCCGACGCCCCGCCGACACGCCCTCCTCCACCGTCATCGCGTGGGTGGGCACCACTTCGAGCGTGGCGGTGTGCTCGCTGTTGTCGACCGCGCTGCGCGCACCGGCGAGGCGGTCGGTCACCTGGCGGATGTCGAACCCTCCGCCGACGAAGGCGATGCGCCGGCGCCCGCGCTCGAGCAGGTGCTCGGCGGCGAGACGTCCGCCGGCGACGCTGTCGACCGACACCGATGAGACCGACCCGTCGCCCGAGAACCTGTCGATCAGCACCGAGGGGATGCCGCGGGCCCGAAGGCGCTTCAATCTCGCGGTGACGTCGCCGAACGGGGCGATCAGCAGACCGCGCACCATCTGCTGCTCGAACAGGTCGATGTACAGCGACTCACGCGCGGCGTCCTCATCGCTGTTGCCGTGCAGGAGCGCGAGTCCACGGCTGGTGGCCTCGTTCTCGGCCCCGGCGACGACGTCGGCGAAGAACGGATTGCGTCCGTCGAGGGCGACGAAACCGACCGTCGTGCTGATGCCGGCGCGCAACTGGCGGGCGGCGTCGTTGCGCACGTATCCGAGGGTTTCGATGGCGGAGTTCACACGCTCCACGGATGCCGCCGACACGGCATCCGGTCTGTTCAGCACGTTCGACACCGTGCCCACCGAGACTCCGGCGAGGGTCGCGACGTCGCGGATGCTCACCGTCACAGCGGCTCCTCCCGTCACGATCCGGTCTCGACACGATCCTGACTTGACCGCGTCGTCGGCATCACCCTACAGTGACTGGCATCCGATCTGAAACGATTCAGATTGCGCCGGGCAACCGGCTCCACCCTCAACGAGGAGGCAGCATGGCTGACGCGATGGCCGCGACACCCGCCACGCCCGATCACGCCCTCGAACTCCGGCGCGTGATGAAGTCGTTCGGCCCGGTGGTCGCCCTCCGGTCGGGGAGCCTCGTGCTCGATCGCGGTTCGATCCACGCCCTGATCGGCGAGAACGGCGCGGGCAAGTCCACGCTCGTCAAGATCATCGCGGGCCTGTACCGCCGCGACGACGGCGACTTCTTTCTCGACGGCGAGAGCGTCGACTTCGCCAGCACGGCGCAGTCCAAGGCCGCCGGCATCGCCGTCATCTACCAGGAGCCCACGCTCTTCCCCGACCTGTCGGTGACCGAGAACATCTTCATGGGGCGCCAGCCCACCGGTCGCCTCGGACGCATCGACCGTGCGGCCATGCGTGAAGAGGCGACGCAGATCTTCCAGCGTCTCGGCGTCGCGCTCGACCCCGACCGGGTGACCGAGGGCCTGTCGATCGCCGACCAGCAGATCATCGAGATCGCCAAGGCCATCTCGCTCGACGCGCGCGTGTTGATCATGGACGAGCCGACGGCGGCCCTCAGTGGCGTCGAGGTCGAGCGGCTGTTCGCGGTGGCGCGCAGCCTGCGCGACGAGGGCCGCGCGCTGCTGTTCATCTCGCACCGCTTCGACGAGGTCTTCGCCCTGTGCGACACCGTCACCGTCATGCGCGACGGGGCGTACGTCCACACCACGCCGCTGGCGGACACGACCGTCGACGACCTCGTGCGCCAGATGGTCGGCCGTGATGTCACCGAGCTCTTCCCCAAGCTCCCCTCCACTCCCGGAGACGCGGTGCTCGAAGTCGACGGGCTCACGCGCAAGGGCGTGTTCCGCGACGTGTCGTTCTCGCTCCGCGCGGGCGAGATTGTCGGCCTCGCCGGCCTCGTCGGGGCGGGACGCAGCGAGGTCGCCCGAGCGATCTTCGGCGTCGACTCGTACGAAACGGGCACCGTCCGGCTGAACGGGGCCGTGCTGCCGAAGGGCGACGTGCGTCGCGCCACCGCGCGCGGCCTCGCTCTGGTCCCGGAGGACCGACGCAAGCAGGGACTCGTGCTCGACGAGGGCGTCTCGCGCAACATCACCCTCGCCATCCGGGCCAAGCTGTCGCGCTGGGGCCTTCTGCGCGCGGCCGACGAGAACCGCGCCGCCCGCGAATGGGCGAGTCGCCTCGAGGTCAAGACCGCGGCGCTCGACGCCACGACCGGCACCCTCAGCGGCGGCAATCAGCAGAAGGTCGTCATCGGCAAGTGGCTCGCCACCGAGCCCAAGGTGCTGATCGTCGACGAGCCCACCCGCGGGATCGACGTGGGGACCAAGTCCGAGGTGCACCGCCTTCTCTCCGAACTCGCGCAGCAGGGCCTCGCGATCCTCATGATCTCGAGCGAGCTGCCCGAGGTGCTCGGCATGGCCGACCGGGTGCTCGTCATGCGCGAAGGACGCCTCACCGGTGAATTCGCGCGAGCGGATGCCACTCCCGAGGCCGTCATGTACGCCGCGACCGCCGAAGCGGGGGCCTCCCTGTGATCGCGTCGCGTCAGCTGCTCACCCCGTCCACCCCTGAAGCGGAGGGCCTCCGATGAGCACCGCCACCCCTGTCCGCCCGGGCACCAGTCCCGCCGCGAAGCTCGTCTCGCACGTCGCCACGGCGCGCGAGAGCGGCATCGTGCTCGCTCTGGTGCTGATCATCGTCGTCGCGACGCTCAACAACCCGACGTTCCTGTTCTCGTCCGACGGCTTCCGCGACCTGCTGCTCACCCCGTCGCTGCTGCTGCTGGTCGCCGTGGGACAGGCGATCGTCATCATCACGCGCAACGTCGACCTCTCGGTCGGTTCGGTCGTCGGGCTGACGGCCTACCTGACCGGTCGGCTGTTCATCGACGTGCCGGGTATTCCCCTCGTCGTCGTCTTCATCGCCGGCATCGTGGTCGGCGGCATCCTGGGCTTCGTCAACGGTGCCCTCGTCGCCTACGCCAAGGTGCCCGCCCTCGTCATCACGCTGGGCACGATGTACATCTACCGCGGGATCAACGTCGCGTGGGCCGGCAGCAACCGCGTCAACGCCTCCGACCTGCCCGGCAGCTTCCGCGACCTCGGCACGGGCCAGGTGCTCGGCATCCCGCTGCTGACGATCCTCGCCGTCGTCGTGCTCATCGCCGCCGCCTGGTATCTGCGCAACCTCCGCAGCGGACGCGAGCTGTATGCGATCGGTTCCGACCCGGCCGCCGCCCACCTCTACGGCCTCAAGGTCAACCGCCGCATCATCGGAGCCTTCGTCACCAGCGGGGCCCTGGCGGGCCTGGCCGGTGTGCTCTACGCCGCGCGCTATGGCACCGTCGCCTCGAACGCCGGGTTCGGCTGGGAACTGCAGGCGATCGGCGCGGCCGTCATCGGCGGCGTCGCCATCTCGGGCGGCGTGGGCACGGTCTGGGGCGCGGCCATCGGCGCTTACCTGCTGCTGACCATCAACCGCGCCCTGCCGATCCTCGGCATCGATGACTTCTGGCAGCGGGCGGTGGTCGGCGCGCTGATCCTCGGCGCCATCGTGCTCGACCGCGTGCTGGCCGTCCGCCAGTCGCGCAAGCTCACCGCAGAGAGGGAGACGGGTCGATGACCTCCACCACCGTCGACGAACGCGCCCGGACCTACCGCGCGCACGCCCGACCGTTCTGGCGCCGTGCCGTACTCACGCGCGAGGCCGCGATCATCGGCATCCTGCTGCTGGTGATCGTCGTGTCGCTGGCGACCGTCCGCAACTTCGACAGCCCCCTGACGGTCACCTATCTGCTGCGCGACATCGCACCGATTCTGTTGATCGCGCTGCCGATGACCCTCATCATCATCACCGAGGAGATCGACCTCTCGGTCGCGAGCATCGTCGGCCTGTCGAGCGTCACCGTCGGCGTTCTCACCCAGGCGGGGTGGCCGTTCGAGCTCGCGGGCCTCGCGGCGATCGTCGTCGGCGTCGTCGCAGGGGCCGTCAACGGATTCCTCGTCACCGTCGTCGGCCTGCCCTCGCTCGCCGTCACCATCGGCACGCTCGCACTGTTCCGCGGAATCGCGGTGGGGCTGCTCGGGACCGAGGCCGTCACGGAGTTCCCCGAAACGTGGACCGACCTGGCCAAGGCCAACATCCCCGGCACGCCGCTGCCGCTCATCATGATCCCGTTCGCGGGGCTGGCGATCGTGTTCGCGGTGCTGCTGCACCTCACGCCCTTCGGTCGCTCGCTGTACGCGATCGGCCTGAACAAAGAGGCGGCGCAGTTCTCGGGCATCGACGTCGGCCGCACCAAGTTCGTGCTCTTCGTGATGAGCGGAGCCGTATCGGGCTTCGCCGGCGTGTACTTCACCCTGCTCTACAGCAACGCCCGCGGTGAGAACGCGATGGGCATGGAACTGCAGGTGATCGCCGCCGTGCTGCTGGGCGGAGTGTCGATCTTCGGTGGCCGCGGCGCCCTGCACGGCGTCATCGCCGGTGTGCTGCTCATCGGCACCCTGGGCAGCGCGCTCCGCCTCGCCGGCGTGACGAGCGACATCATCAACGTCATCACCGGACTGCTGCTCGTGCTCTCGGTGGTGTCCGCCAGCCTCCTCGCCGCGTTGCAGGCCCGACGGGTCGCCGCGATCGGCCGCAGGAGGGGCGCGCGCTCCGCCACCCCGACGTCGACCGACTGACCCGCACCCCACTCGCACCACCATCTGTCCCCTGAAAGGAAACAACGATGTTCGCATTCACACGCAAGACCCGCGTCGGCACCGCAGCCGCCGCCCTGGCCCTGGCGGTCACGCTCGTCGCCACCGGCTGCTCCGGCGGCAGCGCCGGAGGAAGCGCCGGCGGTGACGGCGGTGGCGACGGCGGCAACCTCGCCATCACCTTCCTGCCCAAGAACCTGGGCAACCCCTACTTCGAGACCTCGAACAAGGGCGGCGAAGAGGCCATCACCGAGTTCGGCGGCACCTTCGAGCAGGTCGGCCCGAGCGAGGCGACCCCGACGTCGCAGGTGCAGTACATCCAGACCGCGGCCCAGCAGGGCGTGGGCGGCCTGGTCATCTCGGCCAACGACCCGTCGGCCATCTGCGACGCGCTCGACGAGGCGCGCAGCGCCGGCGTCAAGGTCGTCACCTTCGACTCCGACACCGACGCCAAGTGCCGCGACCTCTTCATCAACCAGGCCACCGCCGAGGGCATCGCCAAGGCGCAGGTCGACCTGATCTCGGAGCAGATCGGCGACTCCGGTCAGGTCGCGATCCTCTCCGCCGCGGCCAACGCCACGAACCAGAACGCCTGGATCGAGCTCATGAAGAGCGACCTCGCCGCGAACCACCCGAACATCGAGCTCGTCGACGTCGTGTACGGCGATGACGACGACCAGACGTCGTTCGACCGCACCGCGGCGCTGCTGCAGACCTACCCGAACCTCAAGGGCATCGTGTCGCCGACCACGGTCGGCATCGCCGCCGCCGGTCGCTACCTGTCGACCTCGGAGTTCAAGGGCAAGGTCGCCCTCACGGGCCTCGGCACGCCGAACCAGCTGCGGGAGTACGTTCAGGACGGCACGATCACCTCGTTCGCGCTGTGGAACCCGGCCGACCTCGGCTACCTGAGCGCCTACGCCACCAAGGCCCTCATCGACGGCACCATCACCGGCAAGGAAGGCGACTCGTTCGAGGCCGGCAAGCTCGGCACCTTCACGGTCGGGGCGGACGCCACCGTGCTGCTCGGCGACCCGTTCGTCTTCACCAAGGAGAACATCGGCGACTTCGACTTCTGATCGATCGCCACGCAGGGGCCCCGGCCGTCATCGAGACGGTCGGGGCCTCTGCGCGTCACCGGTTGCGCCGCACGCAGGCCGATCCTGCCCCGGTCGCGTCGCGCGTACCGGAGGGCGACCCCGCGACGGTCGCGTCAGCCGCTCGAGGCCCGCACCACGAGCTCGGGGCGGAAGCGCACCTGCCGCTCGGCCGGGTCGAGTTCGCCGTCGAGCTGGCGCAGCAGCAGGTCGACGGCCGTGGCGCCGAGCTCTTCGGCCGGCTGGCGGACCGAGGTCAGGGGCACGACCGTGGCCGCGGCGAAGTCGATGTCGTCGTAGCCGACGAGCGCGATGTCGTCGGGAACGCGGATGCCGCCGAGCATCGTCAGCGCCTGCAACAGGCCGACGGCGAGCAGGTCGTTGGCGGCGAAGACCGCGTCGGGGCGGTCGTCGCGCTCGCGCAGCGCTTCGCCGGCGGCGCGGCCGGCCAGCACCGTCATGGCATCGGTCTCGATGACCTCGAGGCTGGCCCCGTCGACCTCGGCGACGGCGCGGCGTGCACCCTCGAGGCGATCGGCCACCTGGCGGGTGGTCAAGGGACCGGCGACCACGGCGATGCGGCTGCGCCCCTGCGCCAGCAGGTGGGCGACGGCCAGGTGGCCGCCCTCGACGTCGTCGACCGACACCGTGCACGCGGCATCCGACTCGGTCTGCTCATCCACCAGCACGAGCGGAACGCCAGCGCTCGCGAGGTGCTGCACGACGTCTCCCTCGGGAACGGCCGGGGTGAGCAGGACGCCGGCGACGCGTTGCTCGCGGAACTGGTCGAGGTAGAGGCGCTCGTGGTCGGCGTCGGCACCGCTGGAGCCGAGCAGCACGACGTAGCCGTCTTCGGCGGCGCGGGCCTCGGCGCCGCGGGCGACGGCGGCGAAGAACGGGTTGCCGACGTCGAGCACGATGAGGGCGATGCTGCGGCTGCGTCCGGCGCGCAGCTGGCGTGCGGCGTCGTTGCGCACGTAGCCGAGCGCGTCGATCGCGGCGCGCACTCGTTCGGCGGCGGCGGGAGAGACCGTCTCGCGGCCGTTGAGCACGTTCGAGACGGTGCCCACCGAGACGCCGGCGTGGGCTGCGACGTCTTTGATCTTGACCGCCATCGACGACCGTGCCTTTCCCGGGAGTTCTGACCGACGATATCGCAGGCGCCCGGCGGGCCTTCGGGGAGGGGCGCGGCGCGACCCGGTGTTGCGTCGCGGGCGCGGTCGTTCTATGCTGCGATGAAACGATTCATTTGTCGAGGAAGAGAAGCTCCACCCGATGACCGCCAACCCCACCCGCGTCTGCTTCGAGCTGCGCGTGCGGCCCGAGCTCGTCGACGACTACGTCGCCCGCCACACCCCGGTGCGCGCCGAGATGCTCGCCGAGATCGCCGCCGCCGGTCGCCGCAACTACTCGCTGTTCCTCGGCGAGGAGGGGCGCCTGATCGGCTACTACGAGACCGACGACGACGCCGCCGCCCAGGCCTATCTCGCCGCCTCGCCCATCGCCGCCGCGTGGGAGGCGGAGATGGCCCCCTACTTCGTCGGCCTCGCCGGTCGTCCCGACCAGGCAGCCACACCGCTCACCGAGGTCTTCCACCTCGCCGACCAGCTCGCAGACGCGGGAAGGACCCTGTCATGACCACCCTGAGCCCCCAGATCCTCGACGCCCTCGCGGCGCAGGCCATCGAACTGCCCTCGTGGGCGTTCGGAAACTCCGGCACCCGCTTCCGCGTCTTCCCCACCGCGGGCACCCCGCGCGACCCCTTCGAGAAGATCGCGGATGCCGCGGAGGTCAACCGCCTGACCGCGCTCGCCCCCACCGTCGCCCTGCACATCCCGTGGGACCTCGTCGACGACTACTCGGCACTGCGCCGTCACGCCGAAGACCTGGGCGTGAAGCTGGGCACCGTCAACTCGAACACCTTCCAGGACGAGGACTACAAGTTCGGCGCCCTCACCCACCACGACGAGCGCATCCGGCGCAAGGCGATCGACCACCACCTCGAGTGCATCGACGTGATGGATGCCACGGGCTCGCGCGACCTGAAGATCTGGCTCGCCGAGGGCTCGAACTACCCCGGCCAGAACGACATGCGCGGCCGCCAGGACCGCCTGCAGGACTCGCTGCAGCAGATCTACGCACGCCTCGGCGACGACCAGCGCCTCGTGCTGGAGTACAAGTTCTTCGAGCCGTCGTTCTACCACACCGATGTTCCCGACTGGGGGACCTCGTACGCGCAGGTGGCCTCGCTGGGAGAGAAGGCGATGGTGTGCCTCGACACCGGCCACCACGCGCCCGGCACCAACATCGAGTTCATCGTCATGCAGCTGCTGCGCCTCGGGAAGCTCGGCTCGTTCGACTTCAACTCGCGCTTCTACGCCGACGACGACCTCATCGTGGGCGCGGCCGACCCGTTCCAGCTGTTCCGCATCCTCGTCGAGGTCATCCGCGGCGGGGGCCTGAACAACCCCGACGTGGCGTTCATGCTCGACCAGTGCCACAACATCGAGGACAAGATTCCGGGCCAGATCCGCTCGGTGCTGAACGTGCAGGAGATGACCGCGCGTGCCCTGCTGCTCGATCGCGACGCCCTCACCGCGGCGCAGGACGCGAACGACGTGCTCGGTGCGAACGCCGTGATGATGGACGCCTTCTACACCGACGTGCGTCCGGCCCTCGCGGAGTGGCGCGAGTCGCGGGGCCTTCCCGCCGACCCGATGGCCGCGTTCGCGGCATCCGGATACCTGCCCCGCATCGCCGACGAGCGCGTCGGCGGCACCCAGGCCGGCTGGGGCGCCTGAGCCCTCACCCTTTCGTCGCACGGATGCGCGCGACGACCCGATCGCCGGGGCGGCGGACCCTGAATCACCGTCGCCCCGGTTCCCTTTACCGTCGCTCTCACCCGTGAGGAACGTCATGACCAGCTCCACCGCCGCCGACCTCGTCGCGCGCAGCAACCGCCTCGGCTCCGACCCGAAGGTCACCAACTACGCCGGCGGCAATACCTCCGCCAAGGGCACTGACATCGACCCCGTCACCGGTCAGCCGGTCGAGTTGCTGTGGGTCAAGGGCTCGGGTGGCGACCTGGGCACCCTCACCGAGAAGGGCCTGGCGGTGCTGCGCCTCGACCGTATGCGGGCGCTGGTCGACGTGTACCCCGGCATCGAGCGCGAAGACGAGATGGTCGCGGCCTTCGACTACTGCCTGCACGGCAAGGGCGGGGCCGCCCCCTCGATCGACACCGCGATGCACGGTCTCGTCGACGCCGCGCACGTCGACCACCTGCACCCCGACGCCGGCATCGCGATCGCCACCGCCGCCGACGGCGAGAAGCTCACGACAGAGATCTTCGGTGACAAGGTGGTGTGGGTGCCGTGGCGCCGCCCCGGCTTCCAGCTGGGCCTCGACATCGCCGCGATCAAAGAGCGGAACCCGCAGGCGATCGGCACGATCCTCGGCGGTCACGGCATCACCGC
Organism: Microbacterium sp. BH-3-3-3; assembly: GCF_007679045.1. Lineage (GTDB taxonomy): Bacteria > Actinomycetota > Actinomycetes > Actinomycetales > Microbacteriaceae > Microbacterium > Microbacterium algihabitans. The sequence goes on from NZ_VEFS01000005.1 coordinate 129,640, forward strand.
CTGGGGCGACACCTCGGAGGAGGCGGAACGCAACAGCCTCTGGATCATCGACACCGCGCAGGCCTACATCGACGAGCACGGCGCGGCCGAGCCCTTCGGCGGCGTGCGCGCGGGCTTCGCGGCCCTGCCCGAGGCCGAGCGTCACGCGAAGGCGGCGGCGCTGGCCCCCACCATCCGCGGGCTCGCCTCGACCGACAAGCCGATGGTCGGTCACTACACCGACTCCGCCGCGGTGCTCGACTTCTTGGCATCCGAGAAGGCCCCCGCCCTCGCCGCCCTCGGCACCAGCTGCCCCGACCACTTCCTGCGCACCAAGGTCAAGCCGCTGATCCTCGACCTGCCCGCCGACGCCTCGATCGACGACGCGATCGCGCGCCTGCAGGAGTTGCACCTCGCCTATCGCGAGGACTACCAGGCGTACTACGACGCGCATGCTTCGACAGGCTCAGCAACCGAGGAAGCGAGCCCCGCGATCCGCGGCGCAGACCCGCTCATCGTGTTGATCCCGGGCGTGGGCATGTTCTCGTACGGCGCCAACAAGCAGACGGCGCGCGTGGCGGGCGAGTTCTACGTCAACGCCATCAATGTGATGCGCGGAGCCGAGGCCCTCTCGACATACTCTCCGATCTCGGATGCCGAGAAGTTCCGCATCGAGTACTGGGCGCTCGAAGAGGCCAAGCTGCAGCGGATGCCCCGGCCCAAGACCCACCAGGCCCGCATCGCGTTCGTCACGGGCGCGGCATCCGGGATCGGCAAGGCCATCGCGACCCGCCTCACCGCGGAGGGCGCGTGCGTCGTCGTCGCCGACCTCGACCTCGAGAAGGCGCAGGCCGCCGCGGCCGAACTGGGCGGCACCGACGTCGCGATCGGGGTGGCGGCGAACGTCGCGGATGCCGAGGCCGTGCAGGCCGCGATCGATGCGACAGTGCTGGCGTTCGGCGGCATCGACCTCGTCGTGAACAACGCGGGGCTGTCGCTGTCGAAGCCGCTGCTGGAGACCACCGAGAAGGACTGGGACCTGCAGCACGACGTCATGGCGAAGGGCTCGTTCCTCGTCGCGAAGGCGGCGGCGAAGGCTCTGATCGCGCAGAAGATGGGTGGCGACGTCATCTACATCTCGTCGAAGAACTCGGTGTTCGCCGGCCCCAACAACATCGCCTACTCGGCGACCAAGGCCGACCAGGCCCACCAGGTGCGCCTACTGGCGGTCGAGCTGGGCGAGCACGGCGTGCGCGTGAACGGCATCAACCCCGACGGCGTCGTGCGCGGCTCGGGCATCTTCGCCGCGGGCTGGGGTGCCAACCGCGCCGCCACCTACGGCGTCGACGAGAAGGACCTCGGGCAGTTCTACGCCAACCGCACGATCCTCAAGCGCGAGGTCGTGCCCGAGAACGTCGCCGATGCGGTGTACGTGCTCACCGGTCCCGAGCTCTCGCGCACGACGGGCCTGCACATCCCCGTCGACTCGGGCGTCGCTGCGGCGTTCCTGCGATGAGCGACGCCGGGTCGGGTGCTGCGGGGTTGCAGCCGTCGCCCGCGGCCGGGGTCGGCGCTTCGCGGCCGGTCCGCGCCGTCGCGGCCGTCGACCTCGGCGCGACCAGCGGCCGCGTGATGATCGGCCGCGTCGGCGAGGGAGTGCTCGAGCTCGAGCAGGTCGCGCGCTTCGCGAACGGACCCGTCGAGCGCGCGGACGGCTGGCACTGGGACGTCGAGGCCCTGTGGACTCACGTGCGCGCGGGCCTGGCCGAGGCGCTGCGCCGCGAACCGGCGATCGAGAGTGTCGGCATCGATTCGTGGGCGGTCGACTACGGTCTGCTGCGCGACGGCGAGCTCATGGCGGAGCCGTTCCACTACCGCGACGAGCGCACCGCGCGCGGGGTGGATGCCGTGCACGCGATTGTTCCGTTCGAGGAGCTGTACCGCCGCAACGGCCTGCAGTTCCTGCCCTTCAACACGGTGTACCAGTACGCCGCCGACGCGCAGCTCGCCGCGGCCGAGGCGAGCCTGCTGATCCCCGACCTCTTCGCCGAGCGCCTCACCGGTCGCCGCGTCGCCGAGCGCACCAACGCCTCGACGACGGGCCTGCTCGACGTGCACACGGGGGAGTGGGACACCGAGCTCGCCGCGACGTTGGGCATCCCGGCATCCGTGCTGCCCCCGCTCGTCGACCCCGGCGAGACCGTGGGCCGCGCCACCGACCTCGGCGGAGTGCCTGTCGTCGCCGTCGGCTCGCACGACACCGCCTCGGCCGTGGTCGCGGTGCCGATGTCGTCGGCCAACGCGGCCTACATCTCGTGCGGGACGTGGGGTCTGGTGGGTCTGGAGCTCGAGGCGCCGATCGTGACGGATGCCGCCCGCGCGGCCAACTTCACCAACGAGGGCGGCGTCGACGGACGCATCCGCTTCCTCCACAACGTCACCGGTCTCTGGCTGCTGAGCGAGACGGTGCGGGCGTGGTCGGAGGCCGACGGCGCCCCCGTCGACCTCGGTCGGCTGCTGGCGGCGGCGGGCTCGGTCTGGGTGCCGGCGCGGCTGTTCGACGCCGACGACCCCTCGCTCGCGGCTCCCGGCGACATGCCGACGCGCATCGCGGCGCTGCTCGGTCGCGACGCCCCCGGTCGCTCGGAACGCCCGATGTTCGCGCGCATCATCGTCGAGAGCATCGCGCAGGCGTTCGCCACCACCCTCCGCGCGGCGGCGGCCCTCGCGGACCGCGAGATCGACGTCGTTCACCTTGTCGGCGGCGGAGCGCTCAACACCCTGCTGTGCCAGGCGACGGCCGACCGCTCGGGGGTTCCCGTGCTGGCGGGTCCCGTCGAGGCGACGGCGCTGGGCAACGTGCTCGTGCAGGCGCGGGCGCTCGGCGCTTTCGATGCGGATGCCTCGCTCGCCGACCTGCGGGCGCGCGTGGCCGCGGCCTTTCCTCCGCGGCGCTACGAACCGCGTTTCTGAAACCCCTTCCCGCCCTGTCGGAGCGGGCGTACGATGTGGTCAGACCACATGAAAGAGAGATCCCCCATGGTTCAGCGTCAGCTGCCGAAGGTCGGCGAGCTCCTCGAGCTCATGCAGTTCAAGAAGCCCGAGCTCGACGCGCGCAAGCGCCGCCTCGACGCCGCGCTCACGATCGCGGACCTCCGCACGATCGCCAAGCGCCGCACGCCCAAGGCCGCGTTCGATTACACCGACGGCGCCGCCGAGGGCGAGCTGTCGCTCGACCGGGCCCGCCGCGCCTTCGAGGACGTCGAGTTCCACCCCGACATCCTGCGCCCCGCCGCCGACGTCGACACCTCGTGCCAGATCCTCGGCGGTCCCTCCGCCCTCCCCTTCGGCATCGCGCCCACCGGCTTCACGCGTCTCATGCAGACCGAGGGCGAGACGGCCGGAGCCTCCGCCGCCGCCGCCGCCGGCATCCCCTTCACGCTCTCGACCCTCGGCACCACCTCGATCGAGGGGGTGAAGGCCGCCAACCCCGTCGGTCGCAACTGGTTCCAGCTCTATGTGATGAAAGACCGCTCGATCTCGTACGGCCTCGTCGAGCGCGCGGCGAAGGCGGGCTTCGACACCCTGCAGTTCACCGTCGACACCCCCATCGCCGGCGCCCGCCTGCGTGACAAGCGCAACGGCTTCTCGATCCCGCCGCAGCTGACGGTCGGCACCATCGTCAACGCGATCCCGCGCCCCTGGTGGTGGATCGACTTCCTCACCACCCCCAAGCTCGAGTTCGCCTCGCTCAGCACCACCGGCGGCACGGTCGGCGAGCTGCTGAACGCCGCGATGGACCCCACGATCAGCTACGACGACCTCGACGTGATCCGCGGAATGTGGCCCGGCAAGATCGTCGTCAAGGGCGTACAGAACGTGACGGATGCCGCGCGCCTGGTCGACCTCGGCGTCGACGGCATCGTGCTGTCCAACCACGGCGGCCGCCAGCTCGACCGCGCGCCCATCCCCTTCCACCTGCTGCCGAAGGTCGTGCGCGAGGTCGGCAAGGACGCCACGGTCATGGTCGACACCGGCATCATGAACGGCGCCGACATCGTGGCATCCATCGCCCTCGGCGCGAAGTTCACCCTGATCGGCCGCGCCTACCTGTACGGCCTCATGGCCGGTGGGCGTCAGGGCGTCGACCGCACGATCGCGATCCTGCGCAGCGAGATCGAGCGCACGATGACCCTGCTGGGCGTCTCGTCGCTCGATGAGCTCGAGCCCCGCCACGTGACGCAGCTGACGCGACTGGTGCCCGTGGCCGACCAGGCGGTCGACGCGCGGGTGTGACGGCGGGTGCGGAACCTCGGCGATCCGCGCATCCTCGGCTCGATGGGGGCGCGTGCGGCTGAGGTTGAGCGGATCGCGGAGCCGGCGTGCCGGCGCAAGCGCCGGGCGGCGGCGGCAGAACCTCAGCGATCCGCGCATCCTCCGCCCGGTGGGGGCGCGTGCGGGTGAGGTTGTGCAGATCGCGGAAGGTGTGCGGGGATGGCCGGGGTTCGACTGTCGCGGAGCCCGTCAGCCCGCGTCGCCCCGAGCGCGCCGCCGCGCGAATCGCGGAGCGTGCGCGGCGCGCCACCTCGAGTCAGGTCAGCGCGGCGGAGCCAGCAGCCCGCCGAGCGCGCCCAGCGATCGGGCGAGCGGCAGCGACGGGTCGAGCAGCCACTGCACCTGCAGGCCGTCGGAGGCGGCGATGAGGAGGGCGGCGACCTGGTCGGGGTCGCAGTCGGCGCGCACGAGGCCGTCGGCCTGCTCCTGGCGCAGTCGCGCGGCGAGGTCTTCGCGCAGGCGTGCGAAGCGGGCCGTGAAGTACTCGCGCGCGGTGGCGCTGTCTTCTTTCAACGACGTCGCGACGAGGGTCGTGTAGAGCTCGACCAGCCCCGGTACCGCGGTGTTGTGCTCCGCGGCATCCGTCAACGACGACAGCGCCGTGGCGTCGGGCGCGGGCGGGCGTTGCCGGTTGGCGTGGTCGTACACGGCCACGAGCAGCTGCTCGCGCGAGTCGAAGTAGTGCAGGAGCGCCGCGTGCGAGACGCCCAGCGCCCGCGCGATGCTGCGCAGCGATGCGCCGTCGGCGCCGCGCTCGGCGAAGACGTCGATCGCGCGGTTGAGGATCTCCTGCCGGCGTGCGACGCCTTTCGAGTACGCCCCGGAGCGGCCGAGGCGATCGTCGTCGAGGGCGTCGTCGCCGGGGGAGTCGTCGCCGAGGGTCACCGGGTCAGTCTAAGCGCCGGGTGAGAGAGAAAGCATCCACTGGTCGGTTTTCTGGTAGCGTTCCCACCGAGCCGCTCGCGCGGCGATCTCGACGACGAGCAAGGAAGGTCCGATGTTGCTCCCCACCCCCTCCGTTCAGCTGTACACGCTGGCCGATCAGTTCAGCGCCGACCCGCAGGGGTCGCTCGACCGCCTCGCGGCCATCGGCCTGCGCAACGTCGAGGCGTTCGACTTCGTGCGCCGCCCCGCCGAGATCCGCGCCGCGCTCGACGCGAGCGGCCTGGCCTCGCCCACCGGGCACGCACCCCTGCTGTCCGATGAGCTGTGGACGCCCGACGGGTCGATCCCCACCCCCGCCCCCGAGGCGGTCTTCGCGGCCGCGGCCGAGATCGGCATCAGCACGGTGATCGATCCCTTCGTCGCCGCCGATCGCTGGCTGACCGCCGACGGCGTGGCCGACATCGCCGAGCGCATGAACGCCGCAGCAGACCTCGCCGCCACCTACGGACTGCAGGTCGGCTACCACAACCACGCGCAGGAGTTCCTCGCCGACGTCGACGGTCGCAGCGCGTTCGAGCACTTCATAGCCCAGACCGACGAGCGCGTCGCCATCGAGCTCGACCTGTTCTGGGCGCTCACCGGCGGCCAGGACGTGCCCGCTCTCGTGAGCCGCCTGGGCTCGCGCCTGCTGGCCGTGCACGTGAAGGACGGCATCGTGCCGGCCGAGAACCCCTTCGCCCCCGGCGCCGACCTCGGCGTCACGCGCACCCTCGACCAGCGCCACCCCGGCGACGGCCAGGTGCCCCTCGTCGAGGCCATGCGGGTTGCCGAATCGGTGCGCTGGGCCGTCATCGAGTACGACCGCGCCCCCGGCGACGTGTTCGACGATGTCGCCGCCAGCTACGCCTTCCTGCTCGAGAACGGCCTCGCCGCGTGAGCGCCCCCGTCGGCGTCGGCATCATCGGCGCGGGTGTCATCAGCGACACCTACCTCGAGAACCTCACCTCGTTCCCCGACGTCGACGTCCTCATCGTCGGCGACCTCATCGCCGAGCGTGCGCGGGCCCAGGCCGCGCAGTACCGCGTGCCCGCGTGGGGCACGGCCGACGACGTTCTCGCCCACCCCGACGTGCAGGTCGTCGTCAACCTCACGATCCCCGCCGTGCACGTCGAGGTGTCGTCGAAGGCGATCGCCGCCGGCAAGCACGTATGGACCGAGAAGCCCCTCGGCCTCGATCGCGAGGGCACCGCGGAGCTCCTCCGGCAGGCGGATGCCGCGGGCCTGCGCATCGGCTCGGCGCCCGACACGCTGCTGGGCCCCGGCTTCCAGTCGGCCAAGCGCGCGATCCTCGACGGCGCGATCGGCCGGCCCCTGTTCGCGCAGGCGTCGTTCCAGACGCAGGGGCCCGACCTCTGGCATCCGGGACCGCAGTTCCTCTTCGCCCGGGGCGCCGGTCCGCTGCTGGACATGGGGCCGTACTACGTCTCGGCGCTGGTCAGCCTCTTCGGCCCGGTCGACCGGGTCGCCGCCGTCGGCACGCGGCCGCGCGTGCAGCGGAGCATCCGCACGGGGCCGGCGGCGGGCGAGGTCTTCGACGTCGATGTTCCCACCACTGTTCAGCTGATCGCCTCGTTCGAGGGGGGAGAACAGGCGCAGGGCCTGTTCAGCTTCGACTCCGCGCTCGAACGAGCCGGCGTGCTCGAGGTGCACGGAACCGAGGGGTCGATGTTCCTTCCCGATCCGAACCACTTCGTCGGCGAGATCTCGCGCGTGGAGCCCCTCGGCGTGCTCCTCGACGACTTCCGTCCCGAGCAGGAGCGCCTCGAGGTGCCGCTGCAGGGCGCGGAGGTCGGCCGCGGACTCGGTCTGCTCGACATGGTGCGCGCGATCGCCGAAGGGCGTCCGCACGTGGCCTCGGGCGAGCTCGGGCATCACGTGCTCGACGTGCTCCTGTCGGCCGAGGAATCGGCCGCCGGTGCGGGCTTCGTGACGGTCGAGAGCACGCTGGGCGCTCCGGTGCCCGTGCTGCCGGCCGACTTCGACCCGTTCGCGCGCACGCTCTGAGGCGGAGCCCCGGCGGTCAGCGGCAGAAGGGGCGGCCGAAGCCGAGGAACACCCCGCCGACGGGGACGGATGCCGACGACTCGGCCGACCAGGCTTGCCCGGCGGTCGTGCGCACGGTGACTCGATCGGTGCGGAACAGCGAGTACGAGCCGTCGTTGGGGACGCGGGCGGCCCGCGCCCACGGCGGGATGCCCGACGCGACGACGCGGCCGTTCACGAGCAGGTCGAAGCCGCGCGGCTCCCAGCCGTCGTACGCCCAGGTGACGACGGCGCCGCCGTCGTTGACGCACCCCAGTCGCGTGGGCGGCGAGACGGTGGCGGCGACGATGCTCCCGGGCGCCGCGGTGACGTCGGCCAGCGCCGCCCACGCGGGGGTCGCGCCGAGAGCCGCGGTCACCGCGAGGGAAGAGGCCAGACCGAACGCTCGGCCGATCCGCACGCGGGCGGGGGCCCGTCGTCGCTGTGCGCGCAGGCTCCGACGCGTCACCGGAAGGCTGCGGTGCGGCTCGTCGGGGTCGGCAGGCGGCCGGGGGTCGTCGTCATCGCTGCGACGCAGGGCGAGCAGGAGGCACAGGGCGAACCCGACCGTCACGGCACCGAGCGGCACGACGTCGGCGGTCTTCACCCACACCACGGGCAGCCCGACCCACGGCACCCTCAGCACCCCGACGCCGCGGACGGCGTCGGGGTGCAGGGGTGACGAGTCGGCCGACGGGTTGGCGTCGCCCTTGGTGATCAGTGCCCCGTCGACGTCGATCCCGGCGATGCGGTGCAGCCGCAGCCGGTCGGACCAGTCGGGATCGTCGGCCAGCACGACCCGGCCCGGCAGCAGGGCGTCGGGCGGCATCGGGCGCGACACCACGACGTCGCCCACCTCGATCGCCGGCGTCATCGACGCCGTCATCACGGTGGTGGGCAGCCACCCGAGCGCGACGGGCGCCGCGGCCCAGAACCCCAGGGCCAGGGCGAGCGTCACCACCGCTCGGGCCGCCGCCACCGCCGCGACGAGCAGCACGCGACTCGCGGGCACCGACTCAGCTGTTCTGGGCTTCCCAGACGAGCGCGGTCGAGGCGGTGCCCCCCTGGACACTGTTCGGCGCGTCGTCGGCGAGCGTCCACGAGATGCGGAAGGTGCGCGACTCCGCCTCCGCTCCCGTCGGGCTCCAGGTCGCGGCCCCGGTGGCGAACGAGGAGTGCGCTCCGGTGAAGCCCGCGAGGCTGCCGTCGAACACCGTGCTCTGCGCGGTGAAGCCCGTGCAGGTGCCGTAGCCCCCACCGGTGCCCTGCTCGATGGTGAGAGCGAGGTGGTCGGCGAGGCCGGCGGTGCCGGTCACCTCGTCGGCGTAGAGGCGCACCTGCGAGGCGAGGGTGCCGGTCGAGGTGACCGCGATGCACGTCGTGCCCCCGTCGCCGGGCTTGGCGTTGGGCGCGGTGAAGAGCGTGCGTCCCGCGGCGTCGTCGGCGAGCTGCACGGTGCCGGCGCGCCAGCTGTTCTGCTCGTTCGAGGTGGTGTCGGAGAAGGCGGCGTACGAACTCGTCGACACCAGAACGCCCGCCGCGACGACGGCCGCGGGTAGGGCGATCGCGGTGGCGATGCGAGAGGAACGGCGTGTGAACTTCGGCATGATGGATCTCCCCACGAGATCAAGAGCGGATAGGTCACCTGCACAGTAGGAAAACCCCTCCTCGTGGAGGAGAAGCGGGTGGAGGCTTGACAAGTCGCCACCCGCCGTGGTTTCCATTCGAGCGAATGGACCCCTACGCAGCCGTCTCCTTCTCGGGCTCGCGCCGCCGTGCGCCCGCGCCGAGCGTCAGGGTCGAGGCCAGGCCCAGCGTGAGGAACGCCGCCGCGGTGAACGCCGCCGCGCGCGTGCCGTCGCTGAAGGCGGCGCGCGCGTCGATCGCGAGGTCCTGGGTCTGCGGCGAGGCCGCGAGGCCGCCGATCGCCGCACCGGCACTGTCGACCACCTGCGAGACGACCTGGTCGCTCTGCGCCGTGGGCACGCCGCGATCGTCGAGGCGCGCGGTCAGCGCCCCCGCGGTGGTCGAGAACAGCACGGTGCCCAGCACCGCCACCCCGAGAGCCGCGCCCAGCTGACGCGAGGTCGACTGGGTGCCCGAGGCCTGCCCGCTCGCGGCCGGGGGCACGTCGGCCAGCACCACGCCGGTCAGCTGCGCCGTGGCGAGGCCGACGCCGACGCCGTAGACGAAGAGGAAGGGGATGAGGGGTCCCCACGTGGCATCCGGAGAGATGGTGAAGGCGACCCCGGCCACGCCGATGATCTCGGCGAGCAGGCCGCCGCGCACGATCCAGACGGGGGCGACCTTGCCGCTGAGCGCCCCGGCGATGCCGCTCGCGACGAACGAGCCGATCGCGAGCGAGAGCAGCAACAGGCCGGTCTGCAGGGCGTCGAAGCCGACGACGAACTGCAGCCACAGGGGCAGGGCCAGGATGATGCCGAACTCGCCGAGCGAGACGACGGCCGCGGCGATGTTGCCGTTGCGGAACGACGTGATGCGGAACAGGCCGAAGGCCAGCAGGGTCGAACGCCCCGCGCGTTGGCGCCGCAGGCCCCACGCGATGAAGGCGATGAGCGCGACGAGCGCCACGGCGAAGGCGATCGGCACGGGGGAGAGCGAGAGCGGCCACGTCCAGTCGCCGATCGCGGGCGCGGTGTCGACGGTCCACCATCCGTAGGTGCGGCCCTCGATGAGGCCGAACACGAGCGGGGCCATCGTCAGCACCGACAGCAGGGCGCCGACGCCGTCGATCGCCTCGACGCGGTCGCTGCGCGATTCGGCGACGGTCAGGGCGACGCCGATCACGATGATCACCCCGAGGGGGATGTTGATGCCGAAGGCCCAGCGCCACGAGAACGCCGTGGTCAGCCATCCGCCGAGCAGGGGGCCGACCGCGGCCATGCCGCCGATGGTGGATCCCCAGACGGCGAAGGCGATGCCGCGCTCGCGTCCGCGGAAGGTGGCGTTGATGATCGAGAGGGTCGTCGGCAGGATCATCGCTCCGCCGATTCCCTGTACCAGGCGCGAGGCGATGAGCAGTCCGCCGGTGGGCGCGAGGGCCGCTGCGATCGAGGCGAGGGCGAAGATGCCCACGCCGATCAGCATGAGCCGGCGTCTGCCGAAACGGTCGGCGAGCGAGCCGAAGACGAGCAGGAACGAGGCGAACACGAGGGTGTAGGCCTCTTGTACCCACTGCACCTCGGTCGAGGAGATCGTGAGCTCTTCGACGATCGAGGGCACGGCGACGTTGACGATCGTGGAGTCCACGATGATCAGCGAGACGGCGATGCTGATGAAGACGAGCCCCGCCCAGCGGCGCCGATCCATGGTGTCGTTCATATCGCTAGCTTATCTAGCGATATCGGACGAGGGAAGGGCTTGCACGTGCGACGACCAGGCGGATGCCGAGGGGTGCGGCATCCGTTCGATCGAGGTCGGGCCCCGGCTCAGGCGCTGTGGCGCGGGCGCGGGGTCGCGCGCGGACCGCGCTCGCCGGGCGGCAGCGGGATCGGCGTCGTGCCAGCGATCTCGTCGCTGAAGTCCTCGGGCTCGGGCGCGATCGTCTGGATCGGCCGGGTCTCGTCGACCGTGAGCAGGAACCGCTTCGTCTCGTGGCGGTGCACGCGCCCCGACGCGAGCGTCCAGCTCACTCCGATCGCGCAGGCGATCACAGCGACGACCGCGGCGAGCCCGATGGCCACGCGCGGTCCGAACTGCGCAGCCACAGCGCCCACGATGGGGGCGCCCACGGGCGTGCCGCCCAGCAGGATCGCCATGTACAGCGCGAGCACGCGGCCGCGCAGCACGGGGTCGGTCGTGGTCTGCACGTAGCCGTTCGCGGTGGTCAGCGTCGTCACCACGCAGAACCCGGTGAGCACCAGGGTGGCGGCATAGGCCTCGTAGCTCGGGGCGAAGACCGAGAGGGCGGATGCCACGGCGAAGCCGCCGGCGCCGACGATCACCACGCGCATGCGGGCGCGCTCGCGACGCGCGGCGAGCAGGGCTCCGGCGAGCGAGCCGATCGCGACGAACGAGCTGAGCAGGCCGAACCCGTCGGCGCCGCGGCCGAATTCGAGGGCCATCGTCGAGGCGAAGATCGGGAAGTTCATGCCGAACGCACCGAGCAGGAACACCATCACGAAGATCACGACGAGATCTGGCCGTCTCCCGACGTATCGGAAGCCGTCGGCCAGGCGCGCCGGTCCGCCGCGGCGGTGGCGGGCGACGAGCTCGTGCGGCCGCATGATCAGCAGGGCGCCGAGCATGGCGAGGAAGGTGACCGCGTTGACGAGGAACACCCACCCGGTGCCGACGATCACGATCATGACGCCCGCGACGGCCGGCCCGATCAGGCGGGCCATGTTGAACGACGCGGCGTTGAGGGCGACGGCGTTCGAGGCGTTCTCCTGTGACACCAGGTCGGAGACGAACGCCTGTCGGGCGGGGTTGTCGAAGGCGGTGACCACGCCGAGGGCGAGAGCGAAGCCGAACATCAGCGGCAGAGTCATCACGCCGGTCAGCAGCAGCACGCCGAGCGTGACGGCCAGCAGCAGCAGGGCGCTCTGGGTGCACATGATGAGCTTGCGCCGGTCGAACCGGTCGGCGACCCACCCGGTCACGCTCACCAGCAGCAGGGGAGGGGCGAACTGCAGCGCCATCGTGACGCCCATCGCGGCGGCGTCGTTGTCGGTCAGCTGCGTCAGCACGACCCAGTTCTGGGCGGTGGCCTGCATCCAGGCGCCGACGTTGGAGACGAGGGCTCCGATGAACCAGACGCGGTAGTTGAAGATCGACAGCGACCGGAACATCGACGTGCTCATCTGTCGGCCACCTTCCTCATGATCACCGTGGCGCGGGCCAGCGCGTCGCGTTCTTCCGGGCTCAGCTCGGCGAGGGCCTCCTCGAGGAAGGCGTCGCGCCGGCGCACCGTCTCGTCGACGATGCGACGGCCGAAGTCGGTGAGGTCGATCGTCACGCGGCGGCGATCGGCCTCGTCGGGGATGCGCGTGATGTATCCCGCCTCCTCGAGGCGCGACACCGTGCGGTTCATCGACGGCGCCGTGACGCGCTCACGCTCGGCCAGTTGGCCGAGCGTGTGCGCGCCGTGCACGGTCAGTGCGGCGAGGACGGCGAACTGTCCATCGCTCATGGAGTCGACCGCCCGCTGCGCTCGCAGGCGTCGAGCGAGGCGGAAGGTCGCCATACGCAGCTCGGAAGCCGCGGCGCTGAAGTCATGACTCAGGTCGGGAAGGGGGGATTCGTCGACGCGATCATTCATATCCGTGATGGTTAGGTTAGCTCATTAGCCTTGCTAACGGAATAGTCCTCGTCCGTGCAATCCGGTCCCAGCCCTAGACTCCCCCCATGCCAGAGTTCGACGACGCCTACGGCATCCGCATCGTCTACGACGTGTACGAGGCGGTCGAGCCCCGCGCGGTCGTGCAGCTGCTGCACGGGGTGGGCGAGCACGCCGGCCGCTACACCGCCCTCATCGAGGCCCTCGTCGAAGCGGGCTACACCGTCTACGCCGACGACCACCGCGGCCATGGCCGCACGGGGCTGGGGCAGTGGCGAGGCGATCACGCCAAGCTCGGTCGGCTCGGACCCGGCGGTCTCGGCGCCGCCCGCGACGCGGTGTGGACCCTCTCGCAGCGCATCCGCGAGCAGTACCCCGACCTGCCTCTCGTGCTGCTCGGGCATTCGTGGGGCTCGTTCCTCGCGCAGATGCTGCTGGATCGGCATCCGGATGCCTATGACGCGGTCGTGTTGAGCGGTTCGGCCCTGCGCTGGCCGGGGTCGTTGAACGCGGGCGACCTCAACGCCCCGTGGAAGCACCTCGGCGGCTCCGGAATGCAGTGGCTCTCCAGCGACGAACAGGTGGGGAAGGACTTCGTCGCCGATCCGCTGACCACATCGACGCCGTTGGCGCGGCTGTTCGGCCCCCTCGAGACGCTGAAGCTGCTGGGGCGCCCGCGGCGCGACCTCGGCCGCGACGTGCCGATGCTGCTGATGGTGGGGCGCGACGACACCGTGGGTGGCCCGCGCAGCGTGCATCGCCTCGCCGACGCCTACCGGCAACGGTCGGGCCTGACCGACGTGACGACCCTGGTGTACCCGGGGGCGCGGCACGAGATCTTCGCCGAGCGCGAACAGGCCGCGGTGCGCGCCGACCTGCTGGCCTGGCTCGACGAGCGGATCGCGTCGCGCGTCTAGTTCGTCGTGTCGGTCGCGGCCCCTGTTTGAACATGCTAAATAACAAGAACAATCACAAGTTCACACGTCGTGATCTAAGCGTTACCGTCGCGAATTGACCTCATCGCGTTGACCCGCGAAGCTGAATGCGCCGAAAGCGGGATAAACCGCCTCGATCGGGCCGCATGGTCCCTCATCGCCGAGGAAAGCGCACATAGACGTGACGACTCTAGACACACCAAAACTCACACAAACAAACAAAAGCTCACGTCGGACCAGCCGACCCGAGCGACTCGGCAACGGGATGTTCGCCGTGCTGCTGGTGGTGCCGGGCATGGCGCTCATGGCGGTTGTCGTCGCGTACCCCCTCGTCTCGGCGCTGGTCACCGCGTTCTTCAAACAGAGCCTCGTGCTCCCCGGGCGCGAGTTCGTCGGCTTCCAGAACATCGCCGACGTGCTGCAGGACGACTTCCTCCGCCTGCTCGGGCAGACGCTCGTCTTCACCCTGGGCACGACCATCGCCCCCTTCGTGATCGGCTTCGCCCTCGCACTCGCCCTCAACACGCAGATCCGCGGATCGAAGGTGTTCCGCGGCCTGATGCTCATCCCGTGGCTCGTGCCCGGCGTCGTGGTGTCGTTCCTGTGGATGTGGATCTTCAACGCCAACTACGGCGTGATGAACGCGATCCTCGAGCCGCTCGGCGTCTCGCCCCAGGCCTGGCTCGCGCAGCCCGGAACCGCGATGTTCGCGGTGATCGTCGCGAAGACCTGGCAGTCCTTCCCCTGGATGATGGTCATGCTCCTCGCCGGTCTGCAGACCGTGCCGCGCGAGCTGCACGAGGCCGCCGAGATGGACGGCGCCGGAACGGTCCGCCGCTTCTTCTCGATCACCGTCCCGCAGATCGGCGGGATCATCGGCCTGGTGCTGCTGCTGGAGTTCATCTGGAACTTCCAGCACTTCGACATCATCTACGTGCTCACCGGCGGCGGCCCCGCCGGCTCCACCGAGACCTTCGCGACCTCGGTGTACGAGACCGCCTTCCACGGCTTCGACCTCGGCCGCGCCGGAGCGCTCGGCCTGTTGTGGCTCGTCCTGCTGATGGCGCTCGTCGTCGTCTACGTCCGATTCTCCGAGAGGAGTGAGAAGCGATGACCAGCACCGCCCTCCCCACCGTCGCCCCCAGCCCCGAGGCTCCGCCGGTCGTCGTCGACGCTCCCGCACGCCGCCGCCGGCGCCCGAGCTCGGGCCTGCGCTCCGACCGCCCCGGCGTCCGCGCCGCATCGTGGGCCGCGCTGATCGTGTGCGGCGGGTTCGCCCTGCTGCCGGTCTACTGGCTGCTCGCGACCTCGCTCACGCCTCGGGACCAGGTGTTCTCGTACCCGCCGAAGCTGTTCCCCACCGAGATCACCTTCGACGCCTACATCTCGCTGACGTCCAACCCGCAGCTGTTCACCTACCTGCAGAACAGCGTCATCGTCTCGGTCGTCACGGCCCTGCTCTCGGTGATCGTGTCGGCCTACATGGGCTACTCGTTCTCGAAGTTCCGCTACCGCGGTCGTCGGCAGCTGATGTACTTCGTACTGGCCTCGCAGATGTTCCCGCAGGCCCTGCTGCTGGTCACCCTGTACAGCGTGTTCAGCGCCTACGGCTTGCTCAACACCTACACCGCGCTCGTGCTGTCGTTCACGACCTTCACGCTGCCGCTGTGCGTCTGGATGCTGAAGGGCTTCTTCGACACCATCCCCGACGAGCTCATCGAGGCCGCCCGCGTCGACGGTGCCTCGCGGCTGCGCACCATCCACTCGATCGTGCTGCCGCTGGCCGCCCCCGGGCTCGTCGCGGCCGGACTGTTCGCCTTCGTCCGCGGCTGGAACGACTTCATCTTCGCCCTGACCCTCGCCGGCCCCGACAAGCAGACGCTCCCGCCCGGACTCGTCAACACCTACGTCGGCGAGGCGGCCACCGCCTGGCCCGAACTCATGGCGGCATCCCTCGTGGTGTCGCTCCCGGTGGCCGTCGCGTTCATGCTGCTGCAGCGCTACCTGGTCAGCGGCATGACGGCCGGCGCCGTCAAAGGCTGATCCCCGCTCTTTCTCTCACCGCTCGCCCGTCAAGGAGGACACCCATGTCTGCTTCGTCCCTTCCCAACCCGCTCATCACGCGCCGACGCGCGCTGCAGTTCCTCGGCATCGGCGCCGCGGCGGCAGCTCTCGCCGGTTGCGCCCCCACGGCCACCGGCGGACCCGCCGCGGGGGCCGCCGGCTTGAACGGAGCCGACCCGACCGACTTCTCGTTCGCGTCGTGGTCGCTCACCGAGGAGTCGGCCAAGCCCGCGCTCGAGGCCACCCTGGCGTCGTACGAGAAGACCAAGGGCATCGCCGTCAAGCGCACCGCGTTCCCGTACAACGAGTACATCAACCAGCTCATGCTGCAGGTGACGGGCGGGCAGTTCACCGGCGCCGCGCACGTCGACGTCGCCTGGCTCGGCAGCCTCGCGGCGACCGGCAAGCTGCAGGACGTGTCGTCGCTGGCATCCGGCCGGGGATACACCTCGTCGGCCCTCGAGGCGGCAACGTTCAACGGCGTGCAGTACGCCCTGCCGTGGACGATCGGCGCGATCGGCCTCATCGCCAACTCCGAGACCCTCGGCAAGGCGGGCCTCTCGGCCGACGCGTTCCCGACGACGGTCGACGAGTTCGAGAAGGCCCTCGTCTCGCTGAAGGGGCTCGGCGGGGGACTCATCCCCTACGCCGCGTCGACCAAGGCCGCGCAGCTGAAGGACATCCTCATCTGGATGCAGACCTTCGGCAGCCCGCTCGTCGACGGCGACACCATCACGATCGGCGACGACGCCAGCGTCGAGGCCGTCACCTGGTACAAGGGCCTCTACGACCAGGGCCTCATCGCCGCCGACGTCGACCGCTTCGACGCCCGCAGCCTGTTCGCCCAGGGCCGCGCCGCGATGTACGACGACGCCCCTGTGGGCCGCGGAGCGGTGACCAAGGAGTCGCCGGACGCGAACCTCGCCGCCAAGCTCGCCCCGGTGTCGCGGCCGGTGCTGAAGAAGGGCGACACCCCGCGCGCCCTCGTCTGGGGTGGCGCGATCGCCGTGGTCAACGGCACCGGCGCCGCCACCGCGGGCGACTTCGCCCAGTACGCCACGAGCGACCTCGACGCGATCCTCGCCGACTACGCGATGCGCGGTCTGCCGCCCGCGACGACCGAGGCGCTGTCGTCGTCGGAGGTCGCCTCCGACACCTTCGGCGCACAGTTCAGCGAGCGCATCACCGCCACCGCGAGCGCGAACCCCCTGTGGAAGTTCACCGCGTACTCGCAGATCGAGTCGGCCATCGCCGACCGCGTGCAGGCCGTGCTGATCGGTTCGGCCTCGCCGAAGGACGCCATGAAGCAGGCCGGCGAGAGCGCTCAGAAGCTGGTCGGCTGACGCGCGGCGGCGCTCCCACCCGGGGGTGCCGCCCCGCTCGCCCTGCACGCAAGCCGGACGCCCCCGCGTCCACGGAAGGACACACGCAGCATGCGTTCCCATACGGCCGAATACGACCTGGTCGTCGTCGGAGGCGGACTCGCCGGAGTCGCCGCGGCCATCGCCGCGGCCCGTCTCGATCGGCGCGTCGCCCTCATCAACAACCGCCCGGTGCTCGGCGGCAACTCCTCGTCGGAGGTGCGCGTCTGGGTGTGCGGGGCGACCGCCCACGGCAACCAGCGCTGGGCCCGCGAGAACGGCATCATCGGCGAGCTCTACCTCGAGAACCAGTACCGCAATCCCGACGGCAATCCCATCCACTGGGACGACGTGGTGCTGGATGCCGTGCGCGCCGAACCGAACATCTCGCTGTTCCTCAACACCGACGTGCGCGATGTCGCGGCATCCGGCCCCGAGGGGGAGCGCCGCATCGAGAGCGTGACCGGGTGGACGATGGGCGCCGAGACCGAGACGACCTTCGTCGCGCCGGTCTTCCTCGACGGAACGGGCGACGGACTCGTGGGCCACCTCGCGGGGGCCCGCGCCCGCCTGGGGAAAGAGGCGCGCGAGGAGTTCGACGAGGACTGGGCGCCCGTCGAGGCCGAGCGCACGTTCCTCGGCTCGACCCTGCTGTTCTACACGAAAGACGTCGGACACCCGGTGCGCTTCGTCGCGCCCGACTCGGCGAAGTCGATCCTCGACACCCCGATCCCGTCGTCGCGCATCATCCGCAGCGGTGACAGCGGCGCCCACTACTGGTGGGTCGAGTGGGGCGGCGAGCTCGACATCGTGCACGACAACGAGCGCATCCGCGACGAGCTGCGCTCGGTGATCCTCGGCATCTGGGACCACATCAAGAACTCGGGCGAGTTCGACGCCGACACCCTCGACCTCGAGTGGATCGGCAACGTGCCCGGCAAGCGCGAGTACCGGCGCCTCGTCGGCGACTACACGCTGCACCAGCGCGACGTGATCGAACAGACGCGCTTCGACGACGGCGTGGCCTTCGGTGGCTGGTCGATCGACCTGCACCCGAAGGAGGGCATGTACGCGACCGGCGCCGGCGCCGTGCAGCGCTTCTCGAACGGCGTCTTCGAGATCCCGTTCCGCTCGCTGTACTCCGCCGACGTCGAGAACCTGCTGATGGCCGGCCGTGACGTGTCGGCCACTCACATCGCCTTCGGCGCGGCGCGGGTCATGGCCACGTGCGCGGCGATGGGCGAGGCGGCCGGCACGGCGGCATCCCTTGCCCTCTCGCACGGCACCACGCCGCGTGGGCTCTACGAGCGGCATCGCGATGAGCTGCGCCAGCTGCTGCTGCGGCAGGACGCCCCGCTCATCGGCGTCGCCGATACCGACCCGTCCGACCTCGCTCTCCGCGCCGCGGTCTCGGCCTCCGGCGTGCGCGCGAACCTCGGGCCCGGCGAGGCGGGTGCGGTCGAGCCCTATCCCCTCGCGCACGACGTGGGCATCGTGCTCCCCGTGCACCCGCGTCTCGACGGCATCGAGCTGCGCGTCGCAGCCGAGGCCGACACCGAGCTCGAGGTCGAGGTGTTCTCGACGGGTCTGCCGCAGAACGTCGTGCCCGAGCACCTCGAGCACCGCGTCACGGTCCCCCTCGCCGCCGGCCCCGCCTCCTGGGTGCACGTCCCGGTGCAGTGGGAGCCCGACGCCCCCGCGAACGCCGTCGTGGTGGTGCGCGCGCGGGAGGGCGTGACGCTGTTCACGACCGACGAGCTGCCTCCCGGCATCCTCACCCTCGTCCACACCTCCGACGCCGACGACCAGAACGTGCAGGTCAGCCTCGACGAACTGCTCGTGCAGTGGCCGACCAAACCGCTGCGCGGCCGGTCGATCGTGTTCCGCTCGGCGAGCGGGTCGCAGGCTCTTGCGGCCGACCGCGCCGTCGGCGGGTACCACCGGCCGTTCGGCGGGCCGAACCTCTGGGCGTCCGAGCCCCTCACGCAGGGCCCGGCCTGGCTCCGCCTCGACTGGACCGATGCGGTGACCTCGCGCGAGATCGTGCTGGTCTTCGACGACGACCCCGACGTCGAGCTCAACACTCTGCACCACCATCGCGACCCCCACCTGGTGATGCCCTCGCTCGTGCGGGCGTACCGCGTCGAGGTGAAGACGGCGGATGCCGCGGACTGGCAGGTGATCGCGCAGGTGGACGACAACCGTCGTCGTCGGCGCGCGCACCCCGTGCCCGCCGGGCTCGGCGGCATCCGTTCCGCCCGTCTCGTCGTGAAGGCGACCAACGGCGCCGCCGAGGCGCGGGTCGTCGCCTTCCGTGTTCAGGAGTGACATGGCGCGCGATACCGTAGCCCCCAGAACAGAACGCCTCGCGGCGCGCGCCGCCCGGTCCTCGACGAGGAGCACCGCCATGCCCGACACCTCCTCCGTCGCGCGTCGGTCGTCGCCGCTCACGCGGCGCGAGCGCACCGGCATCGTCGCGCTCGCCGTGCCGAACCTCGAAGAGCCCTACTTCGCCGAGCTGACGACCCTGCTGGCGCGGGGGGCCGAGGCGCGGGGGCTGTCGATCCTCATCCAGCAGACCGAGGGCGACCATCAGCGCGAGATCGACGTCGCCAACGGCGTCGGGCTCCCGGCCACCGACGGCCTCATCCACATCCCCCGTTCGCTCACGGTCGGCGACCTCACCCGCCGCACCGACCCCGGGCCCCTGGTGCTGCTGGGCGAGCACATCGCGGCGAGTCCGTTCACGCACGTGTCGATCGACAACCGCCGCACCGCCGATTTGGCCACCACCCATCTCGCCGAGGCCGGGTGTCGCCGCGTCGCGTTCCTCGGCCCCCGACTCTCGCGACCCTCGGATGCCGCCGACCAGCGTTTCACCGGCTATCGCGACGCCGTCGCGCGGCTCGGTCTCGCCGACGAACCGGAGCTCATCGTCTCAGTCGACGCCTTCACCTCCGAGGAGGGGGCGGCGGCGTTGCGCCGTCTGCACGCGACGGGGACGCGCTTCGACGGAGTGGTCTGCTCGAACGACTCGGTCGCGTTCGGCGTGCTGGCCGCGCTGCACGAGAGCGGACTCGCCGTTCCCGCCGACGTCGCGGTGATCGGCATCGACAACGTGCACGCGGCGCGGTTCTCGGTGCCTGCGCTGTCGTCGGTCGCCCCCGACGACGAGGGCATCGTCGAGGCGGCCTTCACCGAGCTCGAACGACAGATGTCGGCGCGGCCCGGCGCCGACGTGCCGGTGCGGCACATCGTCGTCGATGCCGCGGTGGTCGCCCGCGCGAGCACGGCGCGGTGAGCATCCGCTCCGCCGCCCGCAGCCCGCACGGCGGCGGGCGGTGCTCAGTCGTCGTCGCCGGCGGCGATCCAGAGCTCGGCGACGTGTGCGCGCAAGGTCTCTTCGGTTTCGGGATCGAGGCCCTCGTCCATCACGACGAGGTCGACCTCGTTGAGGTCGACGATCGTGGTGAGACCGACCGCCCCCCACTTGGTGTGATCGGCGAGCACGACGGCGCGGGCACCCGCGGCCACGAGGGCGCGATTGGTCTCGGCCTCGAGCAGGTTCGAGGTCGTCAGCCCCGCGGTCAGGTCGATGCCGCGCACGCCGAGGAACACGACGTCGCAGTGCAGGTGCTCGAGCGACGCCACGGCCACCGGACCCACGAGGGCGTCCGCCGGGGTGCGCACCCCGCCGGTGAGCACCACCGTCTGGGTGTACGGCTCGTCGGCGCGGTCGGGCCGGGCGAAGACCTCGGCGACCGGCAGCGAGTTGGTCACGATCGTCAGGTCGTCGACGCCGTGCAGTTCGCGGGCCAGCGCCCACGTGCTCGACCCTCCGCCGAGGCCGACCGACATGCCCGGCTCGACGAGCGTGGCGGCGCGACGCGCGATCGCGCGCTTGCCGTCACCGTTGCGACGCGACTGCGCGGCGAGGGTGCGCGGCGAGTCGTCGGCGCGAGCCACCCGTGCCCCGCCGCGCACCTTGTCGACGTAGCCGTCGGAGGCGAGCACGTCGAGGTCGCGGCGGATCGTCATCTCGCTCACGCCCAGGGTCGCGGCCAGATCCGGAACCGCGGCGGCGCCCAGTCGGCGCACCTCGGTCAGCAGGCGGGATCGGCGTTCGGCGGCGAGCACGATCGTTCCTCTCGGTCGGGCCTCCAGTCTTCCACGGCGGGTGCGCGGTGAACGGCGTCATCGCCGACCGCTCGGGCGACGGCGACTACGGCTTCGAGCTCCCGGCCCTGCGCGCGGTGCCGCCGGTGCCGCCGCCGCCCGGCTTCGCCGAGCGGTGGGCCGGGTGGTTCGCCGAGGCGATGACCGTCGATCCCGCGCCCCGGGTGGTCTCGACCGAGCAGCGCGACGATCGCGTGATCGCGCTGGTCGAGCACACGGTGTCGGGCGGTCTGCGGGTGCGCGGCTGGTTCGCCACGGCCGTCGGCGGCATCGCGCCCCGGGTCGGCGTCGTCCACAGTCACGGGTACGGCGGGCGCGAGGGGCCCGACTTCGATCGCGTGCCCGACGACGCCGCGGTGTTCTTCCCCGTGGCGCGGGGCCAGGGAGTGCTCAACGCCGGTGTCGGCGCACCCACCCCCGCCGACGGACACGTGCTGCACGGCATCCACTCGATCGAGGACTACGTGCTGGGGCGGTGCGCGGTCGATCTGTGGCACGCCGGGTCGGCGCTGCGGGCCCTCGCGGGTGAGGTGCCGCTGTACCTCGTCGGCGAGAGCTTCGGCGGGGGAGTGGGCGCCCTCGCCCTGCCGTGGGACGACCGGATCGTCGGCGCCACGCTCGTCGTGCCGAGCTTCGGGCAGTACGACCTGCGCCTGCGCATGCCGTGCGAGGGCAGCGGCGAGCGCGTCCGCGGCCACGTCGCCCGGCGCCCCCGCGCCCGCGAGGTTCTGCGCTTCTTCGACGCCTCGACCGCGGCCACCTTCGCGCGCGTCCCGGTGCGCGTCGAAGCCGCCCTGCGCGACCGGCACGTGCCGCCCGCCGGGCAGTTCGCCGTTGCGAACGCGATCGATCAGGCACCCGATGCCGCGCTCGAGCTCGAGGTGCTCGCCTACGGCCACCGCGAGTACCCCGAGCTCCCCCTCGTCCTCGAGCGCACGTTCTCTGCGACGCGCGCCCACATCGCCCGGGTGCTCGCGCACCCCTCGACCGCTCTGGAGACCCCGTGGCCCACTTCGACCTTCCGCTGAGCGCGCTGGAGACCTTCCGCCCCGACCGGGACGAGCCCGCCGACTTCGACGCCTTCTGGGCCGACACGCTCGCCGAGGCGCGCGGGTTGGCGTGGGAGCCCCGATTCAGCCCCGTCGATCCTGTCGACAGCGGGGTGACCGGCGTCGACGTCGACGACGTGGAGTTCGCCGGCTTCGGCGGGCATCCGATCCGCGCGTGGCTCGTACGACCGCGCGGGGTCGACGGACCGCTGCCGTGCGTCGTGCAGTACATCGGCTACAACTCCGGGCGCGGCCTGGCGCACCAGCACACCCTGCTGCCGACGGCGGGCTTCGCCGTTCTCGTCATGGACACCCGCGGGCAGGGCAGCGGTGCGCTGCCGGGGGCCACTCCCGATCCGGTCGGATCGGCTCCGCACACGGCGGGACGCCTGACCGACGGCATCGACGATCCCGCCCACGCGTACTACCGGCGGGTCTTCTGCGACGCGGTGCTCGCGATCGACGCCGCGCGCGCCCACCCGGCGATCGACGGTGCGCGCGTGAGCGTCTGGGGCGGAAGCCAGGGCGGCGGTATCGCGCTCGCCGCGGCGGCGCTGGGCGACGGACTGCGGTTCGCGGCGATCGACTTCCCCTTCCTCAGCGGCATCCGCCGTGCCGTCTCGATCACCGACGCCGCGCCCTACCGCGAGCTCGTCACCTACCTGCAGATCCGGCGAGGTGACGAGGAGCAGGTGTTCCGCACCCTGTCGTACCTCGACGGCGTCAACTTCGCCGCGCGCGCCCGGGTCCCGGCGCTGTTCTCGGTGGGGCTGATGGATGCCGTGTGCCCGCCCTCCACGGTGTTTGCGGCCTACAACCACTACGCGGGCGAGAAGGGCATCCGCGTCTACCCGTACAACGGCCACGAGGGCGGCGGTCCCGTGCACCAGCGCGAGGTGCTGCGCGCCCTCGCCGCCCGCGGCTGACTCCCGCCCGAACGGAACGGGGCCGGACGCCCCCCGGCATCCGGCCCCTCGTCATCGCTCCGGCTCGTCGCCCCCGATGACCCGCGCTCAGCGTGTGCTGAACGCCGCGTCGAACGCCGCCCCCGAGGGCTCGTACGACGACAGCTTGCGCACGAAGCCGAGTGCCTCGGGCGCCCCGACCAGGCGGTCCATGCCCGCGTCCTCCCACTCGACCGACAGCGGCCCGTCGTAGCCGATCGCGTTGAGCATGCGGAAGGCGTCCTCCCACGGCACGTCGCCGTGGCCGGTGGAGATGAAGTCCCACCCGCGGCGCGGATCGGCCCACGGCAGGTGCGAGGCCAGCCGGCCGTTGCGGCCGTTGGTGAGGCGCTTCTTCGTGTCCTTACAGTGCACGTGGATGATGCGGTCGCGGAAGTCCCAGAGGAAGGCGACCGGGTCGATGTCCTGCCACACCATGTGCGAGGGGTCCCAGTTGAGCCCGAACGCCTCGCGATTGCCGATCGCCTCGAGGGCGCGCGTCGCGGTCCAGTAGTCGTAGGCGATCTCCGAGGGGTGCACCTCGTGGGCGAAGCGCACGCCGACCTCGTCGAAGACGTCGAGGATCGGGTTCCACCGGTCCGCGAAGTCGCGGTAGCCGGCCTCGACCATCTCTTCGGTGGCGGGCGGGAACATCGCGACGTACTTCCAGATGCTCGAGCCGGTGAACCCGGTCACGATCTTCACGCCGAGCTTTGCCGCGAGCCGCGCGGTGTTCTTCATCTCTTCGGCCGCGCGCTGCCGCACTCCCTCGGGGTCGCCGTCGCCCCACACGCGGTCCGACACGATGTCGCGGTGGCGCTGGTCGATCGGATCGTCGCAGACGGCCTGGCCCTTGAGGTGGTTGGCGATGGCGAACACCTTCAGCCCGTGGCGCTCGAGCACCTCGAGCCTGCCCTGCACGTACGCCTCGTCGTCCCAGCGCCACGGGTCGAGGTGGTCGCCCCAGCAGGCGATCTCGAGGCCGTCGTAGCCCCACTCTCCGGCGAGGCGCGCCACCTCCTCGAACGGCAGGTCGGCCCACTGGCCGGTGAACAGCGTGATCGGTCGCGTCATTGCGTTCGTCCTCTCGGTCTCGGTCAGGATGCCGCGTAGGCGCGGTCGTCGGCGGAAACGTCTGCGGGGGCGGGGTCGGCCTCGACACCGGTCCAGACGCCGTCGGCGTCGGAGCTGCGTGTGACGGCGTCGAGCACCTGCTGCACGTGCAGGCCGTCGGCGAACGACGGCCGCGGGTCGTGGGAGGCCGCGACGGCCTCGACGAAGTCCTTCGCCTGGTGCGAGAACCCGTGCTCGTAGCCGATCATGTGACCGGCCGGCCACCACGCGCTCATGTAGGGGTGCTCGGGCTCGGTGACGAGGATGCGTCGGAACCCCTGCTCGGTCGCGGGGGCGGTCGCGTCGTAGAACTGCAGCTCGTTGGGGCTCTCGAGATCGAACGCGAGCGAGCCGAGCGCGCCCGAGATCTCCACGCGCAGGGCGTTCTTGCGCCCGGTGCGGAAACGCGAGGCCTCGAACGAGGCCAGGGCTCCGCCGTCGAAGCGGCCGAGGAACAGAGCGACGTCGTCGACCGTGACGGCGGCGCGCTCGGCACCGGCCGACCCGGAGAGGCCGGAGCGCTCCGCCAGCACGGGGCGTTCCGAGACGATCGTCTCGACGACGCCGGCCACGCGGGTCAGGCGGCGTCCGGTCATGAACTCGGCGATGTCGATCGCGTGGGCGCCGATGTCGCCCAGGGCGCCCGAGCCGGCGCGTTCCTTCTGCAGGCGCCACGTGAGCGGGGCCTCGGCGTCGCTGAGCCAGTCCTGCAGGTACTCGGCCCGCACCTGGCGGATCTCGCCCAGGCGGCCGTCGGCGATGAGGTCGCGGGCGAAGGTGGCCGCGGGAACGCGGCGGTAGGTGAAGCCGACCATCGAGCGCACGCCTGTCGAGCGAGCGGATGCCGCGGCCTCGGCCATGCGCCGCGCCTCGGCGACGGTGTTGGCGAGGGGCTTCTCGCACAGCACGTGTTTTCCGGCTTCGAGGGCGGCGATGGCGATCTCGGCGTGCGAGTCGCCGGGGGTGACGATGTCGACGACGTCGATGTCGTCGCGCGCGATCACCTCGCGCCAGTCGATCGAGCTCTCGGCCCAGCCCCAGGTGTCGGCGGCGGATCGGGTGCGCTCGGCGTCGCGGCCGACGAGCACGCTCATGCGGGGAGTGAGGGGGAGGTCGAAGAAGCGGGGTGCGACGCGCCATCCCTGGGAGTGCGCGGCGCCCATGAATCCCGCGCCGATCATGGCGATGCGAAGGTCCTGGGTCACGGTGGGGTCTCTCTCTGCGAAAGGGTGTGGGGCGCCTGCGGTTGCCGCGGGCGCCCCACGGTGGTCAGGACTCGAACGAGAGGTCGATGAAGTCCGCCACGTTGTCCTTGGTGACGACGGGCGCATCGAGCACGATGCGGTTCGGCACGCTCGGGGTGATGAGGTCGCCCGCGGTCTTGCCCTGCGCGATGAGGCGGGCCAGCGCGATGCCGTCGGCGGCCTGCGTCGACGGGTAGATGACGGTGGCCTGCAGGGGAGTGTCTCCGGCCTGGATCGCCTCCATGGCGTTGCGGCTGCCCGCGCCGCCGACCATGAAGAACTCGTCGCGACCGGCGGCGGTGATGGCCGCCAGCACGCCGATGCCCTGGTCGTCGTCGTGGTTCCAGATCGCGTCGATCTTGGGGTTGGCCGACAGCAGCTGCGAGGTCACGGACTCGCCGCCCTGCACCGTGAAGTCGGCGGCGACGCGGGGGCCGACCTTCAGGCCGCAGTCGTCGAGGGCGTCGGCGAATCCGGCCGAGCGGTCCTGCGTGAGCGGGAGGGAGTCGATACCGGCGATCTCGGCCACGACGGCGTCGCTCTGGCCGCTGAGCTGACCGCAGATGTAGGTTCCGGCGCTGACGCCCATGCCGTAGTTGTCGCCGAGCACGGTGGAGCGGGCGGCGAAGGGGCTCGAGAACTCGCGGTCGACGTTGATGACGGGGATGCCCGCCTCCATCGCCTTGGTGGCGACCTCGGTGAGGGCCGCGCCGTCGCTGGGCAGCAGCACGATGGCATCCACCTTGTTGTTGATGAAGGTCTCGACCGCGGCGATCTGCGCGTTGACGTCGTTGGTACCCTCCGCGACCTGCAGGTCGACGTCGGGGAAGCTGGCGGCGGCGGCGAGGGCGCCGGAGTTGATGGCGCCGAGCCAGCCGTGGTCGGCGGCGGGGCCCGAGAAACCGATCGTGACGGTGTCGCCGGTGGCGGCGTTCTCTTCGGTGGTGGTGCCCTGGTCGACGATGTTCTCGGCGTCGTCGTTCGAGCCGGTGCAGCCGGCGAGCAGGGTGACCGATGCGAGTACGGCGACGCCGGTGAGAACCAGACGCGAGCGCGACTTCAGCTGTGAGCGCATGTACTTCCTCCTTGAAATGTGATGCGGCAGGCGCCATCGCGGGCCCCGAATCGAGGAGGCGTCCACGGTGACGCGGCTCACGCTAGCAGAAAGGTTTCGAAAGCAGTCAACTTTTGTTGCTTGCGCGGCAAAAGCGCAAAGAGGCCCTAGACCCGGAGTTTTCACGTTGCGCTCTCCAGTCGTTGCGCCCTCATAACGATCCTCGCGGCCCGGGTGGCGGCGTGTTATGGTCACCGCGTGATCAAAGTTGATTATGAAACGCCATTACTCGTCGTGCGAGGCGTGACGAAGTCCTTCTCGGGCGTCCAGGCGCTGCGCGGCGTCGACCTCGAGGTGCGCGCGGGCGAGGTGCACTGCGTGCTCGGTCAGAACGGCGCGGGCAAGTCGACGCTCATCAAGACGCTCGCCGGCGTGCACCGCCCCGACGGGGGTGAGATCACCTGGCTGGGCGAGGGCGTCGAGATCGCCGACCCGCAGGCGGCGATCGACCTCGGCATCGCCACGATGTACCAGGAGCTCGACGTCGTCGACGGCCTGACCATCGCCGAGAACATCTTCCTCGGCCACGAGATCGCGCGCGGGGGCTTCACCAAGCGCTCCGCGGCGGCCCGGCAGACGACCGAGCTGCTGCGCCGGCTCGGGCACGCGAGCCTCTCCCCGCACACCGAGGTCGGTTCGCTCAGCGCCGCCAACAAGCAGATCGTCAGCATGGCGCGCGCGCTGTCGCACGACATCAAGCTGATCATCATGGACGAACCCTCGGCCGTCCTCGACAGCGAAGAGGTCAAGAACCTCTTCGCGGTGGTGCGCGAGCTCACCGCCGAGGGTATCGCCGTGGTCTACATCACCCACCGTCTCGAAGAGATCCGCGAGATCGGCGACCGCATCACCGTGCTGAAGGACGGGCGCACCACCGCGGTGGGGCTGCCGGCCGCCGAGACCCCGACCTCCGAGCTCATCCGCCTGATGACCGGCCGCGAGATCACGAACGTCTTCCCCGAGCGCGTCCCGGTCGCCGCCGACGCCCCCGTCGTGCTCGAGGTGAGCGACCTCGCCCTCGCCGGGGTCTTCTCCGGCGTGTCGTTCTCGGTGCGCGCGGGAGAGGTCGTGGGGCTGGCGGGCCTGGTCGGTTCGGGGCGGTCCGAGATCCTCGAGACGGTCTACGGTGCGCGTCGCTCGAGCGGCGGCAGCGTGAGCGTGCGCGGCCGGACCCTCTCGCGCGGGTCGGTGTTCGACGCCGTGAAGGCGGGCGTCGGTCTCTCGCCCGAGGAGCGCAAGAGCCAGGGTCTGGTGCTCGACGAGCCCATCTTCGTCAATGCGACCCTCGCGACCATGTCGCGCTTCGCGAAGGGCGGGTTCCTCGACGACCGTTCGGCTCGGCGCGCCGCGCGCGAGCAGCTCGAGACCCTCGAGCTGCGCCCCGCCGATCCCGACCGCGCCGCGCGCACTCTCTCGGGCGGCAACCAGCAGAAGATCCTGCTCGCCCGCTGGCTCATCCACGGCACGAATGTGCTGCTGCTCGACGAGCCCACCCGCGGCGTCGACGTCGGCGCCCGTGCCGAGATCTACGCCCTCATCCGCGACCTCGCCGCCGCCGGAAACGCCGTCGTCGTGGTCTCGAGCGAGATCGAAGAGGTGCTCGGACTGGCCGACGTCGTGCTCGTCGTGGCCGACGGCCGGATCCTCCGCACGCTCCCCTCCCACCAGATCGATGAGCACGGTGTGCTCGACCTCGTCATGAAAGGATCCGCCGCGTGAGCGAGCCGACCACCCCGACCCGTGCGCGCACGGTTCCCGCCGAGGCCGGCCAGGCGCCGTCCTCCTCGTCCGCGGGCTCTCCCGTGCGGGCGTTCTTCTCCGGCTCCGCCGGCCGCAACATCGGTCTCGTCGTCGCCCTGGTGGTGATGCTCATCGTCGGCGCCATCACGGCTCCCGGAACCTTCCTCACGGTCGACAACGTCTTCGTGATCCTCCGCCAGGCCTCCATCACCGGGGTCGTCGCGATCGCCATGACGCTGGTGATCATCGCCGGCGGGATCGACCTCTCGGTCGGGTCGGTCGTGGGCCTGGCATCCGTCGTCGGCACCCTCGCCGTCGTGCAGGACCTGGCCGACTCGATGCACTGGATCGTGTTCGTGATCTTCGCGCTCGCGGTGGGGGCGGCCGCCGGCCTCATCAACGGCATCGTTATCGCCTACGGCAACGTGGTCGCCTTCATGGCGACCCTCGCCATGCTCGTCGGGGCCCGCGGTCTCGCCGAGATCCTCGCCGAGCGCCGCACCCTCGTGGTCGAGGACCGCAGCTTCATCACCTTCATGAACGCCGACATCCTCGGTGTCAACATGCTGATCTGGATCTTCGCGATCGTCGCGGTGCTCGGGTGGGTGCTGCTGAACCGCACCACCTTCGGCCGTCGCACGGTCGCGATCGGCGGCAATCGCGAGGCCGCGCGCCTGGCCGGTATCAACGTCAAGCGCCACGTGATGTGGCTCTACGTGCTCGCGGGGCTGGCCTCCGGCATCGCCGGGGTGATGTTCCTGGGCCGTACGACCGCCGGAAGCTCCACGAACGGCCAGCTGCTCGAGCTCGACGTCATCGCCGCGGTGGTCGTGGGCGGCACCCTGCTCGTCGGCGGACGCGGCACCATCACCGGCACCGTGTTCGGCGTGCTGATCTTCGCCACCCTCACCAACGTCTTCATCCAGAACAACCTGTCGTCGTCGGTGCAGGCCGTGGCCAAGGGCGTCATCATCGTCGTCGCGGTGCTGCTGCAGCAGCGCTTCTCGAGGCCGCCCGGGCGCGGCTGACGAACGTCGACCGGCGGCGGCTGCGTAATGTGCGCAGCCGCCGTCGGCATATGGATGGAACGCATGTCTGGTGATGGTGTACTGAGGGCGTGAGAAGGATGACCACAGATGCGGTGCAGACGGGCAACGGCGTGAGCCAGCTGTTCCAGCTGCTGCGAGACGGGGTTCCGCGCACGCGCGCGGAGCTGGCGAAGTCGACAGGTCTCGCCCGCTCGACCGTCGCGGTGCGCGTCGACGAGCTCATGCGCATGGGCCTCATCACCCCCGTGGCCGAAGCGGCCTCCACCGGGGGGCGCCCGCCGTCGCAGTTCGCGATCAATCCCGCCGCGAAGGTGGTCGTGGCCGCCGACGTCGGCGCCTCGCACGCCACCGTCGCCATCTCCGACCTCGCGGGAACGGTGCTGGCCGAGAAGACGACCGACCTCGACGTCGCTCTCGGTCCGGTTCCGGTGCTGACCTGGTTGGTCGAGGGGGCGCTGCAGCTGCTCGCCGACTCCGGGCGCACCTCCGCCGACGTCGCCGCGATGGGCATCGGCGTCCCCGGCCCCGTCGAGCACTCCACCGGGCAGCCGGTGAACCCGCCGATCATGCCGGGGTGGGACCGCTTCGACATCCCCGCGTGGGTCTACCAGCACCTGCCGGTTCCCGTGCTCGTCGACAACGACGTCAACATCTCGGCGCTGGGCGAACGCGCGACGGCATGGCCCGCGGTCGAGCACCTCATGTTCGTCAAGGTCGCCACCGGCATCGGCACCGGCATCATCTCCGACTCCCGTCTCCTGCGCGGGGCGCAGGGCATCGCCGGCGACATCGGTCACGTGCAGGTCGCCCGCGGCGCCGACATCCCCTGCCAGTGCGGCAATCGCGGATGCCTCGAGGCCTTGGCATCCGGCCCCGCCATCGCCCGCGCGCTGCGCGCTCAGGGCATCGAGGCGCACACCGGCTCCGACGTCGTCGACCTCGTCAAGCGCGGTAACGTCGACGCGATCCAGGCCGTGCGCCAGGCGGGCCGCGACATCGGCGAGGTGCTCACGACCTGCGTCAGCGTGATGAACCCCTCGGTGATCGCGGTGGGCGGCTCGATGGCCCGGGTGGGCGAGCACCTCATCGCGGGCGTGCGCGAGGTCGTCTACACGCGCTCGACGCCGTTGGCCACCGAGTACCTCTCGATCGTGCAGTCGGTCGCCGCCCAGCAGGCCGCCGTGATCGGGGCGAGCATGCTCGCGATCGAGCACGCCCTGTCTCCCGAGTCGCTGACCGCCGCCTTCCTCTCGGCCTGAGCCGACGCCTCGCTCCTCGCGAGGACGTTTCCGGATGCCGTTCGGCCGGCGTCCCGCCGACGGCGCGGTGTCCTGGCGCCCGTGGACTCGTCAGCGGGCGGCGGTCTCGACGGAGGTCGGGATCCCGCCGGTCGTCCCCGAGCGCTCCGCCGCGCGCGCGACCGCGACCAGCGCCGCCAGCACCCGGCGCACTGCCGCGTAGGCGAGCGCGTCGGGGCGGGTCAGGGCGTCGACGTGGCGCACGAGGTCGAGGTCGACCAGCGGCCGCAGCACGAGGCCGTCGACGGCGAGGGGGGTCGAGGTGGTGCGCGGCATGATGGCGATCGCGGCGCCCGCGCGCACGACCTCGGCCGTCACCGAGAACTCGTTGATGCGGTGGGCGATGCGCAGCGGCCGCCCCACGTGGGCGGCGAGGTGGTCGAGCACTCCGGCCAGGGGGAAGCCCTCGTGCACCGACACCCAGGCCTCGTCGGCCACATCGGCCGCGTGCAGCACGCGGCGCGCGGCGAGGGGATGCGTGGCCGGGAGCGCGATGTCGAGCGGTTCGGTCAGCAGCGGGGTCGTCACCACGCGATCGGCCGGCCAGGGCTCGTCGTGCGCGAGGCGGTGCGCGAGCACGATGTCGTGGTCGGCGGTCAGCCCGGGAAAGTCGCGGTGCGCCACGTCGGCGTCGGCGAGGTGCAGGGGCGGTGTCCCGGCGAGCTCTCGGAGCAGCGGGCCGAACAGCGCGAGCCCCGCGCTGTGGAACGCCGACACGCGCACGGGGCGGTCGGCGCTCTCGACGAAGGCGCCCACCGCCTCGCGGGCCTCGGTCAGCGCTTCGTCGACGCGGGTGCCCGCGGCCGCGAGCGCCTCGCCGGCCGAGGTCAGAGCGAGCACGCGACCGCTGCGAGTGGTCAGCGGCACGTTCACGCGCGCCTGCAGCGCGGCGAGCTGCTGCGACACGGCCGAGGGCGACACGTGCAGGGCGGCGGCGACGGCGGCCACGCTCCCACGGTCGCGGAGCTCGCGCAGCAGGCGCAGGTGGACGACATCCATAAGTCCGAACTTACGACACGATGAAGAAGCTTGGCGTTGTTCTTCCGGGTGGCCTCCCGCACGCTGGAGGCGTGACCCGCCGAACACCCGAACTCCTCGTCGACATCCTGCTGATCGCGGTCGCCGCGGTGTGGGGCGCGAGCTTCCTCGCCGCCAAAGACCTCGCCGCCGAGACCGGGGTCGCCGCGGCGGTGTCGCTGCGCTTCCTCGTCGCCGCGCTCGCCCTCGGCGTCATCTGCCTCGTGAGGAGAGAACGGATGCCGCGCGGTCGCGGCCTCGCGATCGCCGCCCTCCTGGGCTGCTCGCAGGCGGCGGTCATCGGGCTCGAGACCGCCGGCGTGCACCTCACCTCGGCGACGAACGCGGGCCTTCTCATCAGCCTCGCGCTCGTGTTCACCCCCGTGCTCGAGAGCGTCGCGGCACGGGCCTGGCTGCCGCGGTCGTACTTCGTCGCCGCCGTCGCCGCGATCGTCGGCGTCGCCCTGCTGGTGTCGGGCGGAGGGCTGCGCACCCCTTCGATCGGCGACGCGCTCGTGATCGCCGCCGCGGTCGTCCGCGCCGTGCACGTCACCGCGAGCGCGCGTCTCACCCGCGGACGCCACGACAGCACCCTCGCGGTCGTCTTCGTGCAGATGCTCGTGTGCGCCGCGACCTCGTCGGCCGTGGCCGGCGCGCAGCTGCCGCGCGCGGTCGCCGGCCTCACGGCATCCGGATGGCTCGACGTCGTCTTCCTCGGCGTGATGTGCTCGGTCTTCGCCTTCGCGGTGCAGCTGTGGGCGGTGCGGCGCACCTCGGCGACCCGCGCGAGCATCCTCATGGGCACCGAGCCGGTGTGGGCGCTCGCCGTGGGCGTCGCGATCGGCGGCGAGGCCGTGGGCCTGCCCGGCTACCTCGGGGCCGCGCTCATCATCGCCGCGTCGTACGCCGGCCAGGGGATCGAGCGCCGCCATCGCCGCTCCGTCGCCGCGGCCGCGTCCCGCCCCACCCCGCCCGCCGGTTCCGCCGCGCTCGCCGCCCCGCGGGCGGCCTCGACCCCCGAGACTGCATCTCGCTGACATCCCCGCGTCAACCTGACACGGACTCGTCAGCGAGATGCAGTCTCGCGCTCGCCGGCGGTGCCTCGGCGGCGCCCCGGCCCGGCCCGCTCCGGCCCCCGCGCGGCGAACGCCGCCGTGGTCGGGCCCCCGCCGCCGTAGGCTGGAGGCATGCACGGCGAGTACAAGGTCCCCGGCGGAAAACTGGTCGTCGTCGACCTCGAAGAGCGCGAGGGCCGCATCCACGGCTTCCACCTGGCGGGTGACTTCTTCCTCGAGCCCGACGACGCCCTCGACGACATCGATGCGGCCGTCAACGGCATGCCGGTCGAGTCCGACGTCCCCACGCTCGCCGCGGCGATCCGCGCGGCGCTGCCCGAGGGGGCGCAGCTGCTCGGATTCACCCCCGAGTCGGTCGCGACCGCGATCCGCCGCGCCCTCGTCACGGCCCCCGGCTGGGGCGACTTCGAGTGGGAGGTCGTGCACGACGGCCCCGTCTCGCCCCGCATGAACCTCGCGCTCGATGAGGTGCTCACCGCGCGCGTGGGTGCGGGGCTGCGCAAGCCGACGCTGCGCCTGTGGGAGTGGAACGAGAACGCCGTCGTCATCGGATCGTTCCAGTCGCTGCGCAACGAGGTCGACCCCGAAGGCGCCGCGAAGCACGGCTTCGACGTGGTGCGCCGCATCTCGGGCGGGGGCGCCATGCTCATGGCCGCCAACTCGATCGTGACGTACTCGCTGTACGTTCCCGCGTCGCTGGTGGCGGGCATGACCTTCGCCGATTCGTACGCCTTCCTCGACGACTGGGTGCTGCAGGCTCTGCGCTCGCTCGGCATCGACGCGATCTACCAGCCGCTGAACGACATCGCCGGTCCTCACGGCAAGATCGGCGGCGCAGCGCAAAAGCGCCTCGCCAACGGCGGGGTGCTGCATCACGCGACCTTGAGCTACGACATGGACGGCCAGGTGCTCACCGAGGTGCTGCGCATCGGCCGCGAGAAGCTCAGCGACAAGGGCACCGTGTCGGCCGCCAAGCGCGTCGACCCCCTGCGCAGCCAGACCGGTCTGCCGCGCGACGAGGTCATCGACCGCTTCATCCAGACCTTCACCACGCTCTACGGTGCGACCGAGGGGCACATCTCCGACGAGGAGTACGCCGAGGCCGAGGCCCTGGTCGCCTCCAAGTTCTCGACCGAGCAGTGGCTGCAGCGCGTCCCGTGAGCGTCGACGCCCTGCCCGACGCCCCCGCCCCCGGCAGCGTCGCGATCCACCACGCCGACAACCTTGCGGTGACCCCGGGCCTGGCCGACGGCAGCTTCGCCCTCGTCTACCTCGACCCGCCGTTCAACACCGGCCGCACGCGCTCCAAGGCGGTCGAGTCGGCGACGCGCAAGCTCTCGGCGGAAGAGGCTCCGGATGCCGAGGAGCCCGACGCCGCGCCCGAGACCGCGGCATCCGTCGACGATCCCAACATGCTCGACTTCCCCGAAGAGGAGCCGCCCCCGCCGCCGGTGGTGCAGCGCGGCTTCCACGGCCGGGAGTACGCGCGCCTGCGCGGCGACCTGCGCACCTACGACGACCGGTTCGACGACTACTGGGGCTTCCTCGAGCCGCGGCTCGTCGAGGCCTGGCGCCTGCTCGCCGACGACGGCACGCTCTACCTGCACCTCGACTACCGCGAGGTGCACTACGCCAAGGTCATGTGCGATGCGCTGTTCGGTCGCGACCACTTCTTGAACGAGCTGATCTGGGCCTACGACTACGGCGCCAAGACCAAGCGCCGCTGGCCCACCAAGCACGAGACGATCCTCGTCTACGTCAAGAACCCGTCGGCGTACTTCTTCGACTCCGACGCCGTCGACCGCGAGCCGTATATGGCCCCGGGGCTGGTGACGGCCGAGAAGGCCGCGCGCGGCAAGATGCCCACCGACGTCTGGTGGCACACGATCGTGCCGACCACGGGTCGCGAGAAGACCGGCTACCCGACGCAGAAGCCCGAGGGAGTGCTGCGCCGCATGGTGCAGGCCTCGTCGCGGCCCGGCGACAGGGTGCTCGACATGTTCGCCGGCAGCGGCACGCTGGGTGCGGTGGCCGCGCCCCTCGGGCGCGACAGCGTGCTGATCGACGACAACGCCGACGCGGTCGCCGTGATGCGCAAGCGTCTCGCGGCCTTCGGCGACTGACCCCTCAGGCCCGCGAGCCCACGAGCGCGTCGACGAGTCCTTCGATCTCTTCCTCGCCCACGGCGTAGGGCAGC
The DNA here is from genome assembly GCF_007679045.1 of Microbacterium sp. BH-3-3-3. Lineage (GTDB taxonomy): Bacteria > Actinomycetota > Actinomycetes > Actinomycetales > Microbacteriaceae > Microbacterium > Microbacterium algihabitans. The sequence goes on from NZ_VEFS01000005.1 coordinate 164,597, forward strand.
ACGGGGTGGCCGCTCGTGGCGATGAGTACGGCGACGGGGCGCTGCGAGCCGATGTCGAGCGCTTGCGCGAGTGCGCCGCCGAGGTCGAGCGCGGCGCCCGTGCGGGGGCCGTCGGCCTGGCGGGCGGGGGCGTTCCAGTCGAGCCCCGGCCCCACCGCGTAGACGATGCGGGCGTCCATGAAGCCGGCCAGCGCGTCGTGGTGCCGGTCGAGCACGGCGGCCGCGCGCTCGCACTTGCCGCAGAGCGGCTGCGTGAACAGCAGCAGTTGCGCGCGCCCGCGCACGGCCTCGGTCACGACGTCGATCACGAGCCCGTCCGCGCGCAGCAACGGCGGACGGTGGTTCAGGATGTCGGGTGAGGGCAGGCCCCCGCGTCGGCCGGCGCGGGCTGCCACAAACCCCGCGACCACGAGTGCCACGCTCGCGCCGAGGGTCAGCGCGCTCGCCACCGGGGCGACGACGAGAAGCGTGACAGCGGAGGGCACGCCCGCCGCGGAGGCCGCGGAGGCGGCACCCGCCATCACCAGCGCGCCCAGCGTGAAGACGCCGTTGCGGCGCACGAGGGCCGCCGACACGGGCGTATCGGCCCACCTGCCGAAGCATCCGCAGTCCTCCGCCGACCCGCGCTCGACCGCACGCGTGACCACGACCGTGAACGCCGCGAGCAGCACCACCACGGCGCCGGCCGCGGCGACCCGCACGAACCCGTCGCCGATCGCCAGCGCGACGCCGAGCACGATCTCGACCACGGAGACCGCGGCGACGCTCGCGAGCGCGGCCCTCTGGGGCAGGCGCAGTGCCGAGAGCGTCCGCGGGGCGTCGTCGAGGGCGACGAGCTTGGCGATGCCGCTGGTCGCGAGTGCGGGAGCGGCGATGCAGACGAGGGCGAGGATGACGGGGGCGAGGGCGGACGTGGACGGCGTCATGATCCCCAGGATGTCGCCGCGCGGGAGGCCCACCGGTCGTGGCGCCCCTCGGTTCACCCGGCAGGGTCGTTCACCTCGCCCGCCCCGCCCGGATTCGGCCTCCGACCGGCCCCGCGATCGTCGCTCGGGCCTAGGGTGAGGCCATGGACTTCGGCATCTTCGTTCCGCAGGGCTGGCGCTTCGACCTCGTGGGGATCGACCCCGCAGAGCACTGGCGGGTGATGAATTCCCTCGCCCAGAGCGCTGACGACGGCCCCTGGACCTCCCTGTGGGTCTACGACCACTTCCACACCACCCCCGTGCCCAGCAGCGAGGCCACGCACGAGGCGTGGACGCTCATGGCCGCCTTCGCCGCCGCGACCGACCGCGTGCGCCTCGGCCAGATGTGCACGTGCATGGGCTACCGCAACCCCGCCTACCTCGCGAAGGTCGCGGCGACGGTCGATGCGATCTCGGGCGGTCGCGCCGAGATGGGCATCGGCGGCGGCTGGTACGAGCACGAGTGGAAGGCCTACGGCTACGGCTTCCCGCCCATCGCCGAGCGCCTCGGGCGCCTCCGCGAGGGCGTCGAGATCATGCACCAGGCGTGGACCACCGGCGAGGCCACCCTGTCGGGGAAGTTCTACGAGGTCGACGGCGCGATCGTGCAGCCGAAGCCCCTGCAGCCCGGCGGCATCCCGCTGTGGATCGCCGGCGGCGGTGAGAAGGTCACGCTCAAGATCGCGGCCAAGTACGCCTCGTACACCAACTTCGGCGGCTCGCTCGAGGAGTTCGACCACAAGTCCGAGGTGCTGCGCGGGCACTGCGAGACCCTCGGCCGCGACGCGTCCGAGATCACCCGCTCGACGAACTTCAACACGATCGTCGCCGCGACCGAGGCCGAGGCCTCCGATCGCCTGGCCGCCGTCGTCGCGCGCCTGCGTCCGCACGTGGGCGACGAGCGGGCGGATGCCATCGAGGCCGACTACCGCTCCTCCGACGCGTTCGGCACGCCCGAGCAGATCGTCGAACGCCTGCGCGAGCGGGCCGACCACGGCCTCGGCTACGCGATCCACTACTTCCCCGAGGCCGCGTACGACACCTCGGGCATCTCGCTGTTCGAGCGCGAGGTCATCCCGCAGCTCTGATCGTCGTCCCCTCGCGCGTGAGGGGTCGCTTCCTGTCGCCGCGCAGACGCCTGAGCGACAAGAAGTGACCCCTCACGCCGGAGATCGCGGGTCAGACCAGCGGTGCGACGTCGGCGTACGCGTCGGTCTCGACGGCGGGGGCGGATGCCGCGGCGCCGAACACCCGCGCGCGCCGGGTCGTGGCATCCCACGCCGGCCACCCCGGATCGCCGTCGCGCGCGAACGCGACCGCCGCGGCGTGCATTTCGGCGGCCAGAGCGGCCGGGGGAGTCTCGCCCGCGATGCGGTCCACGCCCTCGGCGTCGAGGTGGTCGAACCAGAACGGCACGTCGAGGCAATGCCCGGCGATCCCCAGCGACGGCGACCGCCACGCGAAGCGGTAGAGCCAGGTGGCGGCTCCCGCGCGGGCCCGCGCCGCACGCAGCACCGTCGCCCGGATCACGCGATCGCTCGCGTACCCGCCGAGCACGGCCGCGGCGCCCCGGCGTTTCGTGCGCTCGAGGTAGGCGCGGCGGCGCGAGCGCCCGAGCCCCAGCACCGCCAATACGAACGGAACCGGCACCAGGCGCAGCACCGCCCGGAACCGGGCGGTCAGCCCGGTGAACTCGTCGTCCGTCGACCCGATCACCAGCGGGATCTCAGCCGAGGCGCCCTCGGCCAGAGCGTCGAGAGGGGCCGCCGGCAGCAGTTCGCCGTCGACGACCGGCCCTAGGGGCAGCCCGTCGTCGAGCAGCGCGGTGAGCCCGGTCAGACGCGCCCCGCGCTCGGGCTTCTGCGCCGCGCGCTGCAGGGCGAGGAGGCGCTCCTCGGGCACCCCGGCGAACCCGTCGCGGTCGGCCGAGACCCCGGCCAGCCGCGCCACCCGGTCGGCGAAGCGGCGCGCTGTCGATCCCGCGACGGCGCCCACGGCGGGCGAGATCGCCATCGCGGCGTGGAAGAGTCCGGATGCCGCGGGGCTGGCCATCAGCGCGAGCACCGACCCGCCGCCCGCGGACTGGCCCGCGATCGTCACGCGGGCAGGGTCGCCGCCGAACGCGCGGATCTCGTCGCGCACCCACTCGAGCGCGGCGATCTGATCGCGCAGACCCCGGTTCGCGGGTGCGCCCTCGATGGCGCCGAACCCGTCGAAGCCCAGGCGGTACGAGATTACGACCGTCACGACGCCGTCGCGCGCGAACGCGTCGCCGTCGTACCAGCGGCTGGCAGGCGACCCCGACACGAAGCCGCCGCCGTGGATCCACACGAGCACCGGCAGCGCGGCATCCGGAACCGCATCGGCGGGAGCGAAGACGTTGACGTTCAGCGTGGACTCGCCCGGCACGCTCGGCTCGGGGATCAGCGTGATTCCGGCGTCGCCGCGTTGCGTCGTGGCGCCGTAGGTCGTGGCCTCGCGCACCCCGTCCCAGGCCTCGACGGGCTCGGGGGCGGCGAAGCGCAGCGCACCCACGGGGGCCTGGGCGAACGGGATGCCGAGGAACACGGCCAACCCACCCCGACGGAACCCCCGGACCTCACCCTTCGACGTGTGCGCGAGCGGAGCGGCATCCATGCCCCTCATCCTGCCGCGTATCCCGCGTGAGGGGTCGAAAAGCGTCGCTTCCGCACGCCCCGAAGCGACAGAAGACGACCCCTCACGCCGAAGCGCGTGCGCCGTCCCACCAGCGCAGCACGCGCAGCGCGAAGAACGTCAACCATCGCGAGGGCTCACCCGCGGGCACGTCGACCGGGAACCACACGGCGCCGTCCATCGGATACGCCTGGTGCCACGTGCCGTCGGGGTCGCGCGAGGCGCGGACACGGTCGACGGCCTCGGACAGCCGCGGATCGGGTGCCTCCCCGTCGTGCAGAGCGGCGGCGCGGAAGTGGTCGAGGGCGCGCAGCGCGCTGTACCGGTGGCGGAACGGGTAGCCGAGGTGGTGCGCCCACACGTGGCGCTCGCCGGTGGAGAGCCGGTAGAGCAGGCGTCGCTCGAGCAGGTACTCCTCACCGGCCTTGCGGGCGGCGTGCAGCTCGGGAGTGCCGCCGCTGCGCCACTCGTCGTCGAGGATCCCGATCACCGCGTTGAGCGTCGAGTGGAACGACGATTTCGTCGAGCCCTCCACCCACTCGCAGTTCCAGCCGCCGTTCGGCAGGCGGTGCGTGACGAACCAGTCCCGGATGCCGCTGACGTCCGCCCCGAGCCATGCTCCGCTCGCGAGGGTGAAGGCGTTGATGCACGCGTCGACCTCACCGTCCCAGAAGGGGAGGTCGTCGTACTCCCAGCGGGCGTTGCGCTTCAGGAGCCCGGCCGTGTCGGGGCGGAGGGCATCGGCATCCACCCCCCATTCCCGAAGACTCATGAGCGACCACGACGTCGCGGTCCAGGGCTGCGGCTCATCTTCCGAGAAGTCGGCGGGGAAGTGCGCGCCGCCCGCCCAGAGTCCGTCTTCGCCCTGCGCGGCGAGCAGCTGCGCCCCGAAGCCCTCGTGGGCGACACGGGCGCGGGCGGCCTGCCAAGTCGCCTCGGGTTCATCGAGAAGGTCGCGCTCGACCTTCCACCGCAGGCTCGGGTCGCTGTCGCGCAGCCAGGCCAGTACCTCGTCGTCGCCCATGCGGGCAGGGTACGCCCGGGCCCCCGCAGGCGGTACACAACTCAGGAGATTCGCGTCGGTTCCGGGCCCGGGGGAGGCGGATGGGACGGTGTGCGGCCGAATCTCCGGAGTTGTGTACGCGGCGACCGGGCGGCCGGTCCGGGTCTCGCGTGGGCCCGCCGTCAGGTCGCGTCGGCGGCAGACGCTGGCGCCGACGGTACACAACTCAGGAGATTCGCGTCGGTTGCGGGCCCGGGAGAGGCCGATGGCCCGGTTTTCGGCCGAATCTCCGGAGTTGTGCACGCGGTGACCGGGCAGCCCCGCCGGCCGGTCACGCGTCGCGGCGGGCGCCCTCCGAGGGGGTCACGGTGAAGACGTTCGGGGCGCGGTATCCGGATGCCGAGAACGCGGCGTGCACCGCGTCGGTCGCCGCCTCGATGAGCCCGACCGGTATGAGGGCGATGGCCGCCCCGCCGAAGCCGCCGCCGGTCATGCGGGCACCGAGCGCACCGTTCACCAGCGCCGTGTCGACGGCGAGGTCGAGCTCGGGCACCGAGATCTCGAAGTCGTCGCGCATCGAGACGTGCGAGGCGACCAGCAGGTCGCCGATCGCGGAGGGACCGTCGGCGTCGAGGGCGGCCACGGTGTCGAGCACGCGCTGGTTCTCAGTGATCACGTGGCGGACGCGGCGGAAGGTGACGTCGTCGAGCAGCTCCTGAGCGCGCGGCAGGTCGTCGACGGTGAGATCGCGCAGCGAGGCCACGCCGAACGCGGCCGCTCCCCGCTCGCAGGCCTCGCGACGCTCGCGGTACCCGCCGGTCGAGTGCGCGTGCTCGACGAGGGTGTCGACGACGAGGATCGACAGACCGGCGTCGGCGAAGCCGAGCGGCACGGGGCGCGTGTCGAGCGTGCGGCAGTCGAGGAAGGTCGCGGCGTCGGCGACGCCGAGCATCGAGGCCATCTGGTCCATGATCCCGGTGGGCGCGCCCACGGCGTCGTTCTCGGCGACGCGGCCGACGCGGGCGAGGGCGACCTTGTCGAGACCCGTTGCCCAGACGTCGTTCAGGGCGGATGCCACGGCTCCCTCGATCGCCGCCGACGACGACAGTCCGGCTCCCACCGGAACCTCCGAGGCCAGGGCGATGTCGACGCCGCGGGTCACGGCATCCGGAACCTCACGACGCAACGCCCACGCCACACCGAGCGGATACCCGGCCCAGTCGAGGCCGCCGGCGGCGATGCGGTCGTCGAGCTCGGCGAGCGAGACCTCGACGGGCGCGTCGGCGAACGTCGAGCTCACGCGGATCACGTCGTCGTCGCGCAGGGCCACGGCGGCGGCGGTGCGCTGGGCGATCGCGAAGGGGAAGACGAAGCCCTCGTTGTAGTCGGTGTGCTCGCCGATGAGGTTGGCGCGGCCGGGGGCCGACCACACTCCCGCGACGGGCGCGTCGGTCAGGGTGGCGAGAAGGGCGCGGGCGTCGTCGACGGCGGTCATGCCGTCACCTCCGGAACGGTGTCGAGGGCGGCGCGCAGGCGCTCGGCCTGCGACTCGGGGGTCACGTCGCCGATCCAGGCGCCCATGGCGGACTCGGATCCGGCGAGGTACTTCAGCTTGTCCGCGGCGCGGCGCGGCGAGGTGATCTGCAGGTTGAGGCGGATCGCGTCACGCGCGCGGTCGACCGGGGCCTGGTGCCACGCGGCGATGTAGGGCGTGGGGGTGTCGTACAGCGCGTCGATGCCGCGCAGCAGTCGCAGGTAGAACGGCGCGAGTTCGTCGCGCTCGGCGTCGGTCGTCTCGGACAGATCGGCGACGTGGCGGTGCGGCAGCACGTGCACCTCGACGGGCCAGCGGGCGGCGAACGGCACGAACGCCGTCCAGTGCTCGCCTCGCAGCACGACGCGCTCGCCGGCCTGCTCGAACTCGAGGATGCGGGCGAACAGATCGTCGGAGGTGCGCGAGATCGTGTCGAGCAGGCGCTGCGTGCGCGGCGTGACGTAGGGGTAGGCGTAGATCTGGCCATGCGGGTGGGGGAGGGTGACGCCGATGTCCTTGCCGCGGTTCTCGAAGGGGAACACCTGACGGATGCCGGGGAGCTGCGACAGCGCGGCGGTGCGGTCGGCCCACGCCTCGATGACGGTGCGAGCGCGCGTGCGCGACAGCGAACCGAACGACCCCTCGTGCTCGGGGCTGAAGCAGACGACCTCGCAGCGACCGACCGAGGTGCGGGTGCGGCCGAGGCCGAGGTGCTCGAGGTCGTCGGCGCCGCGCGGGGGATCGACGGCTGCCGGGGCGTCGCCGACCGCGGCGTCGAGAGCGGGGCCGAACGAGGGCGACTTGTTCTCGAAGACCGCGACGTCGTAGAGCGAGGGGATCTCCGACGGGTTGGTCGGTGTCTGCGGCGAGAGCGGGTCGAGGTGCGCCGGGGGGAGGAACGCCCGGTTCTGACGATTGGATGCCACGGTGATCCAGTCACCGGTCAGCACGTCTTGACGCATGGTGGCGGTGGCGGGCCGCGGGTCGAGGGTGCGGGCGTCGACCGCGCGCTCGGCGCCGAGCGTCGTGCCGGGATCGTCGAAGTAGATCAGGTCGCGGCCGTCGGCGAGGCGCGTCGGTCGCTTGACGACGCCGGCGCCCAGCTCGATCGCGGTGGGGGTCTCCGTGTTCACGATAACACGCTACATCTGGCGCGTGATATCGTCAACATGAAGGGGGCGCGATGCGTGTATCCATGGCCGACGTGGCCGAAAAGGCCGGGGTTTCGGCGCAGACGGTGTCACGCGTGGCCAACGGCAGCCCCCGCGTCGACCCCGCCACCCGCGTGCGCGTCGAGAAGGCCATGGCCGACCTCGGCTACCGCATGCACCGGGCCGCGCGCGCCCTGCGCACCGGGCAGACCTCCACGATCGGCCTCGTCGTGTCGACCCTCGCGTCGGTCGGCAACTCGCGCATGCTGCAGGCGATCTCCGAGGCCGCGGCCGAGCGCGAGTACGCCCTCGCCGTGGTGACCGTCGGCGAACGCGGCATCCGCGACGCCTTCGCACGCCTGCGGTCGCAGGGTGTCGACGGAGCGGTCGTGCTCAACGAGGCGACCGAGCTCGCGCGCGACGTCGAGCCGCCCGCCGACCTGCACCTCGTCGTCGTCGACTCCCCGCCCGACGCTCGCTTCTCGATCGTGCAGACCGATCATGCCGGGGGAGCGCGGGCCGCGACCGCGCACCTGCTCGGCCTCGGACATCGCACGGTGCACCACCTCGCCGGGCCCGCGGGGTCGTTCGCCGCGGCGGAGCGCGAGCGCGGATGGCGGGGGGCGCTGCTCGAGGCCGCCGCGACGGTGCCCGCACCCGTCCGGGGCGACTGGACCTCGGCATCCGGTCACTCGGCTGCGGCCGCCCTCGCGGGCGCCACCGCGATCTTCGTGGCCAACGACCAGATGGCGCTGGGGGCCCTGCGCGCCCTCGCCGACGCGGGCCGGCGGGTGCCCGACGACGTCGCCGTGGTCGGCTTCGACGACATCGCGGATGCCGCGCAGTTCCGCCCACCGCTGACCACTGTGCGACAGGACTTCGACGCCCTCGGTCGTCGCGCGGTCGCGGCCCTGATCGCCGCGATCGAGGGCGGGCAGCCGATCGCCGAGTCGGTGCCCGCGGCGCTGGTGGTGCGCGAGAGCAGCACGGCGGTCTGACCCGCCCAAGTGGTACACCGGACACCTCGGTGGTACACTCGGCGCATGCCGACGACCCGACTGCGCACGCAGGTGACGCACACGCGCGACGTCGAAGAGGCCCTCCGCATCGCGCGTTCGCTCTGGCCCGACGAGTCGCCGAGCGCACTGCTCCTGCACCTCGTCGTGAGGGGCGGCCAGGCGATCCGCGACGAGCAGGCGCAGAACGCACGCGCCCGTCGCGGGGCGGTGGATGCAGTGGTCGAGCGGTTCGCGGGGATCTACCCCGAGGGGTATCTTCGTGAGCTCCGCGCGGACTGGCCCGAGTGATCGTGCTCGACGCCGGGGTCGTCATCGCCCTGTTCAGCCCCGGCGACGCGCACCACGACCGGGCGAAGACCCTGTTCGCGGAGCAACCCGGCCCCTTCCTCATGCACTCCCTGACCGCGGCGGAGGCTTTGGTCGCCGCCGCCCGCGTCGGGCGCGACGAAGAGCTGTGGGGTGCCCTCCGCGATCTCGGGGTGGACGTCGCGCCGATGGGTCCCCACGAACCGCTCGTTCTCGCTCGGCTGCGCGCGCGGCACGCGCTCAAGATGCCCGACACGTGCGTCCTCGCGGCGGCGGTGCACCATCGCGTTCCGCTCGCGACATTCGATGCGCGTCTCGCCGCCGTCGCCGAAGAGATGTCGCTCGGACTCGCCGTGCCGGCGGTCGACTGACCACCGCGTCCGCCGGCAGCCCGCGGCATCCGGAAACGAAGAACGCCCGCGGATGCCGGAGCATCCGCGGGCGTCTCTCGTGGGGAGAGTCTGTTACTTCTTGACCGGGATCGACTGCGACTCGAGCGTGCTGATGGTCGAGTCCTGACCCTTCTGCAGCGCGTCGGCGAGGGTGCCGCTGCCGCTGACCGCCGCCTTGAAGCCGTCGGAGACATCGGCGTAGGTCTTGGTCATGGTCGGGCCCCACACGAAGTCGGGGTTCACCTCGGTGGCCGCCTTCGCGAAGACGTCGTAGATCTTCTGGCCGCCGTAGAAGTCCACACCGTTGGCCAGCGAGGGGAGCTTGAGGCCCTCGGTGGTGGCCGGGTAGAGGTTGGCCTCTTCGTTCAGCGCGGTGAGCGCCTCTTCCGAGGTGTTCAGCCACAGGGCGAACTTCGTCGCCTCGTAGGGGTGCTCGCTGCCCTTGAGCACGGCGATCGACGATCCGCCCCAGTTGCCCGCGACGTTCTCACCGGCCGACCACTGCGGCAGGTCGGAGACGGCCCAGCCGCCCGCGGTGTCGGGAGCGCCGCTCGAGATGGAGTTGGCACCCCACACGGCGGAGTTCCAGGTCCAGACCTGGCTCGAGTTGTAGGCGTTGTTCCACTCGTCGGTCCACGCGGGGTAGGTCGAGACGAGGTCCTGGTCGATCAGCGACTGCCAGTAGTCGGCGACCTTGGTCGAGGCGGGGTCGGTCAGCGAGACGGTCCAGCCCTCGGAGTCGTTGCCGAACCACTGTCCGCCGGCCTGCCAGACGAAGCCGGCGAACTGGTTGATGTCGGACTGCGAGAAGTTCGTGATGTAGCCGCCGAGCGCGCGGATCTTCTTCGCGGCCTCGGTGTACTCGTCCCACGTGGTGGGGACCGCGATGCCGTTCGCCGCGAACAGGTCCTTGCGGTAGAACAGCGCCATTGGGCCGATGTCCTGGGGGATGCCGTAGACGGCGTCGTCCTGACCGAGCGCGACCTGGTTCCAGGCCCACGGCACGAACTGGTCCTTCGCGGCGACCACGTCGGCGCAGCCGGCGATGTTCTCGATGCCGTCCTGCACGAGGAAGTTCGGGAGGGCGTCGTACTCGATCTGGCCGAGGTCGGGGGCGTTGCCGGCCGCGATCTGGTTGAAGAAGTTCTGGTAGGTGCCGCTGTTGCCGTTGGGGCCGGTCTGCACCTTGACCTGGATGTCGGGGTTCTCCGCGTTCCACATATCGACGACCTTCTCGATACCGGGGATCCACGAGGTGAACTCGAGCGTGACCTGTCCGTCGGCCGGAGCGCAGTCGGCTGCGGCCGCGGCGCCGTCGCCGCTTCCGCCGCCGGCGCAACCGGCCAGGAGCAGAGCCGACAGCGCGACGCCCGAGGTCGCGGCGAGGATTCTGTGCTTCATGGGAATGCCTTTCTCTGGGTGCCCGGGCGGGCCATTCCGCCCGGGATGAGGGGCGGCCGGAGCCGCCGGAGGGTTTACTTCAGGGCGCCGGTCCCGAGACCGTTGCGCCAGAAGCGCTGGAGGAGCAGGAAGATGACGATGAGGGGGATGACCGACAGCAGGGCGCCGATCAGTACGAGTCCGCGGAGCTCGGGGATCTGGTTGAGCTGGTTGTTCCAGCCGTAGAGGCCGAAGACCACGGGGAACAGCTCTTCGCTGCGCAGCATGATCAGCGGCAGGAAGAAGTTGTTCCAGATCGCGACGAACTGGAAGAGGAACATCGTGACCAGCGCGGGGCTCATCAGACGCAGGCTCACGGTGAAGAACGTGCGGATCTCGCCCGCGCCGTCGAGGCGGCTGGCCTCGAGCAGTTCGTCGGGCACCGACGAGGCGGCGAAGATGCGCGCGAGGTAGACCCCGAACGGGCTGACCAGCGAGGGCAGGAACACGGCCCAGAAGGTGTTGGTCAGCTGCACCTGGCTGAAGATGAGGAACAGCGGCAGAGCCAGGGCGGTCGCCGGCACCAGCACGCCGCCGAGCACGACGTCGAACACCAGCTCGCGGCCCGGGAAGCGGTACTTCGCCAGGGCGTAGCCCGCCATCGCGGCCAGCAGCGTCGCCACCGCTCCGCCGAGGCCTGCGTATAGCAGGGAGTTGCCGAGCCAGCGCAGGAAGATGCCGTCGCGGTAGGCGAACAGGTCGCCGATGTTCGAGAACAGGCGCATGTCGGCGAACCACAGCGGGTTCGTGGTGAGGATGTCGCCCGTGCTCTTGCTCGAGGCCACCAGCAGCCACCACAGCGGCAGCAGGAAGTAGACCGTGAACACGGCCATGACGAGCATCGCCGAGGTGCGCGAGACGAGGGGTTCGCGCACGGCGCCCGAGCGGATGCCGGCCGGGCGGGAGGAGCCCGAACGGGGGCTGCGCGCGGGGCGGGGGGTGGTGACGGCGCTCATGCGTTGCCCTTCTTCTGCATCCACTTCATGAAGCCGAACGACAGCACGAAGGTGGTCACGGCCAGCACCACCGAGAACGCGGCGGCGAGATTGGCGTTGGGGATGGATGCCGTGGCGTAGACGGTCATGTTGGGGGTGAAGGTGCTGGTGACGGCCGAGCTGAAGGACCGGAACACCTGGGGCTCGGCGAGAAGCTGCAGCGTGCCGATGATCGAGAAGATCGCGGTCATCACGATCGCCGGTCGCACGAGGGGGATCTTGATCGACCAGGCGATGCGGAACTGACCGGCACCGTCGAGGCGGGCGGCCTCGTAGATCTCGCTGGGGATCGACAGCAGCGACGAGTAGATGATCAGCATGTTGTAGCCGACGTAGACCCACGTCACGACGTTCGCGATCGACCACAGCACGAGGTCGGCTCCGAGGAAGTCGACGTTCTTGGTCAGCGCGGTGAAGGGCGAGAGGTTCGGCGAGAACAGCGAGCCCCACATGATCGCGGCGATGACGCCGGGGACGGCGTAGGGCACGAAGAACGCCAGGCGGAAGAAGCGCTTGCCCTTGAGCAGCGGCGAGTCCAGCAGCAGGGCGAAGATCAGCGCGAGGCCGAGCATGACCGGCACCTGCACGACGCCGAAGGCGAGCATGCGCAGCATCGACGACCAGAACGCCTCGTTCTGGAACACCTGCACGTACTGAGACAGGCCGCCGAAGACGAGCTCAGCCTTGCCGAAGGTGCCCTCGCGGCGCACCACGAGCAGCGACTGCACGATCGCGAAGATGATCGGCAGCACGTAGAACAGCACGAACAGCACCGCGAACGGGGCGAGCAGGATGAGGATCGCGCTCTTGAACGGCACCCGCGGGCGTCGTGGCCGCGGTACGTTCTCGCGCGCGGCGCGCGGCGGGGCGGAAACGGTGGTGGTCACGAGGCCTCCTCGATGATGCGGACGGCACCGCCGGCGACGACGACGGTGCCGTCGACGGCCTCGTCGGTCATCGCATCGCGCCCGTGCGCTGCGATCTCGACCGACTCGGTGGTGTGGTTGATGACGAAGACGAACGAGCGGTCGTCGCTCGCACGGCGGATGATCTCGACCCCGGGGAGAGCGTCGACGGTGCGGATGCCGGCGTCCTGGGCGACCCGCGACAGCAGCTCGCGGTAGGCCGCGGCGGCGGGGAGGGTGGCGAGGTACCAGGCGGACCCGGCGCCCACCCGGCGGCGGGTGCGGGCGGGCAGGCCCGCGGCGGGACCGTCGACGAAGCGGGCGTCGACCTCGGCGTCGACGGGGCGCAGGCGCTCCGACCAGACGGCGCCGGTCGTGCCGTCGTCGAGGGCGACGACCTGGCCGGGGCCGAGGGGTGAGAACTCCTCCGACACGATGCCGAGCAGGTCGCGGAACGCGCCGGGGTAGCCGCCGAGGCGCACGCGGTCATCCTGGTCGACGATGCCGCTCGCGAAGGTGATAACGGCGGTGCCGCCGTCTTCGACGAAGCGCGCGATCGCGTCGGCGTCGGCGTCGCGCACGAGGTGCAGCGCCGGCACGACGACCAGGCGGTAGGCCGACAGGTCGGCGGAGGCCGAGACGACGTCGGTCGAGATGCCGGCCGCGGCGAGGGCCGCGTGCGCCGCGTGCACCTGGTCGAGGTAGCGCAGGTCTTCACTCGGACGACCCTCGTTCTCGATCGACCACCAGCTCTCCCAGTCGAAGAGCACGGCGGCATCCGAGGCCACTCGTGTTCCGGCGATCGGCTGCAGCCGGCGCAGGGTGCGTCCCACCTCGAGCACGCTCCGCCACTGGGCGGTGTCGGTGCCGGCGTGGGGGAGCAGGGCCGAGTGGAACTTCTCGGCGCCCTGGGCCGAGGCGCGCCACTGGAAGAAGCAGATGCCGTCGGCGCCGCGCGACACGTGCGAGACGACGTTGCGCAGCAGCTCGCCCTCGCCCTTGGCGAGGTTGTGCGGCTGCCAGTTGACGGCGCCGGTGGAGGTCTCCATCAGCAGCCAGGGGGCGCCGTCGGCGAGACCGCGCGTGAGGTCGGCCGCGAACGACAGCTCGGCGAGGGGTTCGGGAAGACGTCGGTCGAGGTAGTGGTCGTTGGCGATGACGTCCATCTCGCCGGCCCACGAGAAGTAGTCGAGCGCACGGATGTGCGCGGTCACCATGAAGTTGGTCGTGACCGGCGCGGTGCTGAGCTCGCGGATCACGCGCGCCTCGGCGCGGTACAGCTCGAGCTGCTGGTCGGACGAGAAGCGCTGGAAGTCGAGCAGCTGCGCCGGGTTGCGCAACGAGAGCGCGGCCATCGGCGGGAGGATCTGGTCCCACGCGCTGTAGCGCTGGCTCCAGAACGAGGTGCCCCACGCGGTGTTGAGAGCGGCGATCGTGCCGTAGCGGGCCTCGAGCCACTCGCGGAAGGCCGTGGCGCTGGCGTCGCAGTAGCAGAGGGCGTTGTGGCAGCCGAGCTCGTTCGACACGTGCCACATCGCGAGGGCGGGGTGACCGGCGTAGCGCTCGACCACGCGACGGCTGAGCTCGGCGGCGTACCCGCGGAAGATCGGCGAGCTCGGGCAGTAGGCCTGACGTCCGCCGGGGTAGCGGCGCGTGCCGTCGACGCTTACGGGGAGGATCTCCGGATGCCGCGTGGTCACCCACGGGGCGGGGGAGGCGGTCGCGGTGCCGAGGTTGACCCGGATGCCGTGGGCGTGGGCGAGGTCCATGACCTCGTCGAGCTCGGCGAAGTCCCACTCGCCGTGCGCGGGGTTGATCCACGACCAGCCGAAGATGTTGATCGCGATGAGCCCGACGCCCGCTTCGACCATGAGGCGCATGTCGTCGTCCCAGACGGCGCGGTCCCACTGCTCGGGGTTGTAGTCGCAGCCGAAGACGAGACCCTCGCGGGTCAGCTCGGCCAGACGGTCGCCCGCGCGGGTCGGGTCGGTCGCACGATCGCTCTCGCGATCGAGCGGGGCCAGATGGTCGACGGCAAGCATCCGGGAGGCGCTCCTTTGCGTGGTTCTGTGAACGTGCACACAGTCACGCACCGAAGGACAGGGGCGCTAATGTGTGAACGTGCACATAGTGACACGGACCGCAGCAGATCGTCAACTCGCACGCCCGATAGGCTGACGACATGACGCCTCCTCCGCCCGGGCGCCGGCGCAGCACCGTGCACGACGTGGCCCGTGCCGCCGGGGTGTCGAGGGGCACGGTCAGCCGCGTCCTCAACGGCGGCTACGTCTCGGAGCATGCCCGCGAGGCCATCCAGACGGCCATCCGCGAGGTCGGCTACGTGCCCAACAACGCCGCCCGCACGCTCGTGCGCCAGCGCACGCAGGCCGTCGGCTTCATCGTGCACGAGCCGCACTCGCTCTTCCTCGAAGACCCCAACATCGGCGGCATCCTTCTCGGTGCCAACACCGCGCTGTCGAAGGCCGATTACCAGATGGTGTGCCTCGTGATCGACACCGATCGCGACACCGAGCGGGTCGCGCGCTACCTCAGCGGCGGCTTCGTCGACGGCGCGGTCATCGTGTCCGCGCGTCACCACGACCCCATCACCGACGTGGTCGAGCGCCTCGGACTCCCCGTCGCCTACGTGGGCCACCCTCCCGGCATCCGTCGCCCCTGGGTCGGCATCGACAACCTCGGCGCCGCGCGCGCGATCACCGCACGCGTGCGTGCGTCGGGGCGTCGCCGCATCGGCATGATCGCCGCCGCCCTCGACCGCGACTCCGGCAGCGACCGACTGGCGGGCTTCCGCGACGCACTCGGCGAAGACTTCGACGAGTCACTGGTCGAGCCCGTGCCGCTCTATGCCTTCACCGACGGCGAGGTCGGCATGCGGCGCCTGCTCGAGCGCGCGCCCGACATCGACGCGGTGTTCGGCGCCTCGGATGCCGTGGCCGCCGGCGCCGTGCAGGCCCTTCGCGCGGCCGGGCGACGCGTGCCCGACGACGTCGGCGTGGTCGGCTTCGACGACAGCGCGTGGGCGGTGCGCACCGACCCGCCGCTCACCACGGTCGACCAGCCCGCCGAGGGACTGGGCGCCGCGGCCGCCGAGACCGTGCTGCTGCAGCTGTCGGGCGGTGTGGCCGATGCCGGCGGCATTCTGCTCGACGCCCCGATCGTCTGGCGGGCCTCGGTCTAGCGGCGCCGGCGCGCTCTCGCCGTCGGTCGCGATGGCCCGGTTCGGGGCGAGGATTGCAGCTTGGGGCGTGAATTCTCCGCCCCGAGCGACGGAATCCGCCCCAAACCACCGTGCTCTCGCGCGTCGGTCGATGTGGTGGGTTTGGGGCGAGATCTGCAGGTTGGGGCGTGAATTCTCCGCCCCAAGCGACGGAATCCGCCCCAAACCGCCGTACTGTCGCGCGTCGGTCGATGTGATGGGTTTGGGGCGAGATCTGCAGGTTGGGGCGTGAATGGTCCGCCCCGAGTGACGGAATCCGCCCCAAACCGCCGCCCGGCCCCAGCGTCAGCGCGGCTCGCGCCATCCCCGCTCGAGGATGCGGAAGCCCGCCTCGATCGTCTCCGCGGCGTCGTCGTGCTCGAACGCGAGGATCTGCAGCTGCAGCACCATGCGCGCGTAGACCCGGGTCTCGGCATCCGGTGCGCTCTGCCCCGTCGTCTCGGCGATCGCCAGGGCGAGGGCGTCTTCGTGGCGGAGCCACATGCGCGAGGCGTACTCGTGCAGGGCGGGGGTCTCGGTGATCAGCTTCATGAACTGCCGGCGGTGATCGCCCGTGGGGTCGAAGGCCAAGCCGATGAGCTCGCGCCGGTAGAGCTCGCGCAGGGCGTCCGACACCGAGGTGCCCGGGGCGCGGTCGCGCACGGCGCCCACGAGCAGGTCGCGCTGGGCATCGTCTTCGTCGAAGACGAGCGCCTCCTTCTGCGGGAAGTGCGCGAACACGGTGGTCGGCGACACGTCGGCGGCGTCGGCGACCTCGCGGATGCTGACCTCGTCGAAGCCCCGCTCGACGAAGAGCATCGTCGCGGCGTCGGAGATGGCCTTGCGGGTGGCGGCCTTCTTGCGCTCTCGGCGACCCACGTCTGTGCTCATGTGGGGCAGTCTACCGGTACCGATCGGAAACTGTATTGACAACGAAACTGGTACGAGTACAGTTACGGCGTGACTTCACTTTCTCCTTCCCCTCAGCAGGGTCGCCGTTCCTGGATCATGCTCGTCGTCATCACGACGCTGACCACCGCCGGGATGACCGTCGTGTTGCCCGTGCTGCCCTTCGTCGTGCTCCGCTACGTGTCGAACCCCGCCGACCTCGCCGTCTGGGTCGGCATCCTCGAGACCGTCAACGCGCTCTGCGCCTTCCTCGTCGC
Source organism: Microbacterium sp. BH-3-3-3 (assembly GCF_007679045.1). GTDB lineage: Bacteria > Actinomycetota > Actinomycetes > Actinomycetales > Microbacteriaceae > Microbacterium > Microbacterium algihabitans. Next base: position 181,345 of record NZ_VEFS01000005.1, read on the forward strand.
CCCCTTCCTCGGGCGCATCTCCGACCGCTTCGGTCGCCGACCGGTGATCATCGTCGCCGGATTCGGCGCCGCCCTCGGCTTCCTGCTCTTCGGCATCGGCGGGGCGCTCTGGGTGCTGCTGCTCGGCCGCATCGTGCAGGGCGTCACCGCCGGCGACCTTCCCGCCCTCTTCGCCTACCTCGCCGACATCACCCCGCCCGACAAGCGCGCCCGCCGCTTCGGCGTGCTCGGCGCCACGGCCGGCATCGGCACGATGGTCGGCCCCGCCCTCGGCGGCACCCTCGCCGCGATCGACGTCGACCTGCCCGTCTTCGTCACCGCGGGACTCGCGCTGACGGTCGCGATCCTCAGCATCCTCCTGCTGCCCGAGAGCCTCGCGCCGGCCAAGCGCATCACCTCGCTCGACCTGCGGGCGGTGCACCCGTTCGCGGTGTTCCGTGGGGTGTTCCGCCGGCCCGAGCTGCGCGGGATCATGATCGGCCTGATCCTCGTGGGGCTGCCGTTCGGGTTCTTCGTCAACAACTTCAGCGTGCTCGCCCTCGACGCCATCTCGTGGAACCCCACCGCGATCGGCCTGCTCACCGCGTGCGTCGGCATCATCGACATCGCGATCCAGGGCGTGCTGCTCGGATTCCTGCTGCCGCGCATCGGCGAGCGGGGCGTCGTGGTCAGCGGCATCGTCACCCAGGCGGTCGGACTCGTCGCCCTCGCCGGGGTCGCGTCGCTGCTCGCCCAGCCGTGGCTGTTCGTCGTCGGTGCCCTGACGCTCGCGGCGGGCCAGGGTGCAGCCCAGGCCACGATGGACGGCCTGCTCTCCAACGCCGTCGGCGACGACGAGCAGGGCTGGATCGCCGGAGCCGCGCAGTCGCTCAACGCCGCGGTCGGAACCGTCGCCCCACTCGTCGCGGGCCTGCTCTACGCCCACGTGGCCCACGCCGCGCCCTACGTGCTGGGCGCTGCGCTCATGGTCGCCGCCGCCGTGGTCATCGGGCGGGCGCGCTTCACGAGCCCCTCGCTCACGGCGAAGGTTCCGGATGCCGCGGAGCCCGTGCCCGTGACGGAGTGACGCTCCCGATCGAAGGGTGATTCCGGATGCCGCGCGCCGCGGCATCCGGAATCTTCTACGCCGAAGGGCCCCAGGGCATCGGCCGCTCGGGGTCGCGCGTGCTGTCGTCGGGGATGTGGGGGAGGGCCTCGCCGCCCGCACGGATGCAGAGCCAGCGCAGCTCGCCGTCGCTCTCGGGCAGCGCGCGCCATGTGCGCCACACGTCCTGCCCGACCCGCACGACGCTGCCCGGGCCGACGTCGACCACGTCATCGTCGAGGCCCATCTGGCCGCGCCCCTCGAGGAACACGTACAGCTCCTCGACGCGGGAGTGCGTGTGCCAGTACCCGGCCTCCTCGCCGGGGGCGAGGGCGTTCGCCGTCATGCCGATGAACTGCATCGTCAACTCGTGGTCGACCACGCGGCGCCCGTCGCGCGAGCGGGCGGGGACGAACCCGCCGAAGTGGTCGCGCCAGGCGTCGAGCCCGCCGATCTCGGTGATCTCGTAGTCGCTCATCGGTTCTCGCTCTCGGGGGAGGTCAGCTGCCAGCCGTCGTCGGTGCGACGGTAGATCGTGCGGAGGTGCTTGCGGTCGGAGGAGCCCTGCCAGAACTCCACGCGGTCGGCGACCAGGCGCCACAGCACCCACTCGCCCGGGCCGATGCCGTCGCGCGCGGCGGCCGAGCGCGCGGCGAGATCCGCCGCCGACTCCTCGGCCGAGGCCTCCACCACGCGCCCGCGCACGCGCACGGAGCGCAGCACCGCCGGCCACCAGAAGGTCAGCGCCGCCGCGGGATGAGCGGCGAGCTGCGCCGCCTTCGCCGAGGCGCGCGGCCCGGCGAAGGCCCATCCGCCGGGTCCGAGGTCTTTGAGGATCAGCGTGCGGGCGTCCGGGATGTCGTCGGCATCGACCGTCGCGAGAGTGGCACCGTGCGCCTCGGCCACGCCGGCGTCGACGGCCTGCCGGATCCACCGCTCGAACAGCTCCTCCGGCTGGTCGGGGAGGGGCTCGGCATCCGGAGTCGGAGCGGTGCCGGTGAGGGAGGGGAGCGAGCGGAGCCAGGGGGCCATCGTCATGCCTCCATCCTGCTCCTCCTCGGGCGTGCTCCGCGTGGGCCGTGTCACGAGGACAGGACGCCGCAACGAGAACAGGCCGATCCGCGGGGGACCGGCCTGTTCTCGACGCACGCGCCTGTTCTCGTGACGTGTTACTCCTCGAGCTGCCCGAGTGACGGGGCGGCGACGAAGCGCGCGACGGGCTCGACCGCGTGCTCGAGCTCGAGCACGACGATCTCGTTCGCCCCGGCGCGGGTCGCGGGGCCGGGCACGTAGAGCGTGTTCTGCGGCACGGTGTTCCAGTAGCGGCCGAGGAAGAAGCCGTTGACGAAGGCGAAGCCCTTGCCCCACCCCGTGGTGTCGAGGAACAGGTCGGCGGGGGCATCGAGGTCGAACGATCCGCGCAGGAACGCCCGGCCGATCGAGCCGGTGCCGGCGCCTTCGACGGTGTCGAGGTCGATGGGCGACGCGGTCCAGCCCGTGAGCGGTTCGCCGTTCAGGGTGACTGCGCCGATCAGTCCCTTCGCCTCGCCGAGGCGGTCGGCGTAGTTCACCCGGCCTTGGTCCTCCACGAGCACCGTCAACCGCGAGCCGGCGGGGATCGTCAGCGCACGCTCGTGCAGCGCGCGCGACAGGCGACCGACGGGAGTGCCGTCGACGTGCACCCACGCGAGGTCGCGCACCTCGTCGAACACCACCGCCGCGGGGCCCGAGAACGCGGGCAGGTCGACGTCGTAGCGCACGAGGGGCCCGAGGTGCGCGAGCTGCTCGAAGGTCGCGGGAGCGGGCGAGACGGGACCGGTGGCTGCCGGCATCCACTCGCCCTCGCCCGACAGGGCGACCTCGAAGACGGGCGCATCGGGCCGGGGCTCGGGGACGAGGTCGGGCACGGGCGCGTACTTGGCGATGACCTCGCGGAACGCGTGGAACTTCGCCGTCGGGTGGCCCGACTCGTCGATCGGGGCGTCGTAGTCGTAGGACGTGACGATGGGGTCGTAGCGGCCCTTGTCGTTCGCACCGTTCGTGGTGCCGAAGTTCGTTCCGCCGTGCACCATGTAGATGTTCACCGAGGCGCCCGCGGCGAGCAGCACGTCGAGGTCGTGGGCGGATGCCGCGGGGTCGGTCGTGTGGTGGATGCTGCCCCACCAGTCGAACCACCCGTCCCAGAACTCGCTGCACATCAGCGGGCCGGTGCTCTGGTGCTCTCGGAGGGTCGCGAGGCGGTCCTCGCTGCGTGAGCCGAACGAGCCGGTGAGGTGCAGTTCGGGCAGGCTCCCGGCCTCGAGCATCCACGGCATCGGCTGGTCGACGGTGGTCAGCGGCACCGTGATGCCGGCGTCCTTCGTCACCCGCACGAGCTCGCGCAGGTAGTCCTTGTCGGAGCCGTAGGCGCCGTATTCGTTCTCGATCTGCACGAGCACGACGTTGCCGCCGCGGTCGATCTGGCGCGGGGCGACGATCTCGTACACGCGACGGAGGTACTCCGACACCGCCTTTATGAACTGCGGTTCGGAGCGACGGATGCCGATGCCCGGCGTCGACGTCAGCCACACGGGCAGCCCGCCGTTGTGCCACTCCGCGCAGATGTAGGGGCCGGGTCGCACGATCGCGTGCAGGCCCTCTTCGGCGATGAGGTCGAGGAAGCGGCCCAGGTCGTTCCACCCGGTGGCATCCCACTCGCCGCGGACCGGCTCATGCGCGTTCCACGCGACGTAGGTCTCGATGGTGTTCAGCCCCATCGCCTTGGCCGTGCGGATGCGGTCGGCCCAGTGCTCGGGGTGGATGCGGAAATAGTGCAGGGTTCCGGAGATGACCTGGTGGGGCTTCCCGTCGAGCAGGAAGTCGGTCTCGCCGATGGAGAAAGTCGTCACGGTGTCTTTCGGGTCAGTCGATGAGGCGCGCGGTCAGGCGCACCCAGGCGAGGGCGGGGAGGGTGAAGCGCAGGATGCCGTCGGAGCCGGCCTCGACCGCGAGGGTCGCCGGCGCGACGGGCTCGCCGTCGGCGGAGTTGGTGGTGTGGCGGTCGCCGCCTTCGGGGATCGTGACCACGACCGCCTCGACGTCGGCGACACGGCCGAGGTCGAGCTCGACGGGGGTCGCCGCGTCGAGGGCGCGGTGCGCGAGGAACACCGACACGGCATCGCCGTCGACGGTCGCCACGGCGTCGACCGCGTCGACGGTGCCGTGGCGGGCGGTGTCGATCGTGTCTCCCTCGACGCGGGGGTGCACGACCCGACCGGTGGCGGCCGGGGCCGTCAGGGCGAAGGGGTGGAACGTGCTCTGCCGCCAGGCGGCGCCGCCACCGGGCTCGGTGCGGATCGGCGCGATGACGTTGACCAGCTGCGCGAGGTTCGCCATCGAGACGCGGTCGGAGCGGCGGATGAGCGTGATGAGCAGGGAGCCGACGACGACCGCGTCGGTGACGGTGTAGTCGTCTTCGATGAGGCGCGGGGCGATCGGCCAGTCGCCGGTGAACACGCGCGGCTTGTCGACCTCGTTCCAGCGGGTCTGGTTCCAGACGTTCCACTCGTCGACGCTGATGCCGATCGTGCCGCCATCGGGGGTGGTCGCGCCGACCTCGTCGATGATGTCGGCGACCTCGCCGATGTAGCGGTCGAGGGCTGCGCCGCTGGCGAGGAAGCTCGCCGGGTCGGAGGGGTCTTCCTCGTAGTACGCGTGCACCGAGATGTGGTCGACGAGACCCGCCGTGTGGCGCAGCACGCTGCGCTCCCACGCGCCGAACGTCGGCATCTCGTGGTTCGAGCTGCCCGCGGCGACCAGCTCGATCGAGGGGTCGAGGAAGCGCATCATGCGCGCGGTCTCGGCGGCGAGGCGGCCGTACTCGTCGGCGGTCTTGTGGCCGATCTGCCACGGGCCGTCCATCTCGTTGCCGAGGCACCACAGGCGGATGCCGAAGGGCTCTCCGCGGCCGTTCTCACGGCGACGGTCGCTGAGCGCGGTGCCGGAGGGGTGGTTGGCGTACTCGAGCAGGTCGGCGGCCTCGGCCACACCGCGGGTGCCGAGGTTGACGGCCTCCATGACCTCGAGCCCCGCGGCATCCGCCCAACCGGCGAACTCGTGCAGGCCGACCTGGTTCGTCTCGGTGCTGTGCCACGCCGCCTCGAGGCGCACGGGGCGCTGGTCGCGGGGGCCGACGCCGTCTTCCCACCGGTAGCCCGAGACGAAGTTGCCGCCGGGGTAACGCACGACGGTCGCGCCGAGCTCGCGCACGAGCTCGAGCACGTCGGCGCGGAAGCCGTTCGCGTCGGCGGCGGCGTGCTCGGGGGAGTGGATGCCGTCGTAGACGCAGCGACCCATGTGCTCGACGAACGAGCCGAACAGGCGGCGGGGGACCTCGGCTCCGAGCGCCGTGCGGTCGACCGAGATGCGGGTGGGGGAGGTCATTCGGGTCTCTCCTGCGGGGAAGGGAAGGGCGGGTCGCATGCGTGCACGCGACCCGCCCCGGTGTTCTGCTGACTTACTTGTTGACCGAGAAGCCCTGGTCGTTGCCGTACTGCACGAGCTGGTCCTGCCAGGTCGAAAGCCCCGCGTTCAAGTCGCTCTTGTTGGCGTAGGCCTGGCCGACGGTGTCGCTGAAGATGCTGTTCGCGTAGACCTGGAAGGGCAGGTAGCTCCAGCCCTCGCGGACCTCGCTCGAGGCCTGGGTGAGCACCTCGTTGATCTTCTGTCCGCCGAAGTAGTCCGAGGCCTGGTCGACGAACTCCGGGTCGCTCAGCTGAGCAGTGGTGGAGGGGAAGCCGCCCGACTCCGCGAAGATCTTGATGCTGTCTTCGTCGTTGTTCAGCCACTTCAGGAAGCCGGCCGCGAGAGCGGGGTTCTTGCTTTGCTTGACCACGGCCTGACCGCCGCCACCGTTCTCGGCCGTGACGGGCGTGCCGTCGTAGGTCGGGATGGGCGCGACGGCCCACTTGCCGGAGCCCTCGGGAACCGAGGCCTCGAGCGAGCCGGGCATCCACGCGCCCGTGATGAGCGTCGCGATCGAACCGTCACCGAGGCCCTTGAACCACTCGTCGCTCCACGCGGGGGTGTCGGCGAGCAGGCCGCCCTCGATGAAACGGTTCCAGTTGTCGGCGAAGGTCTTCGAACCCTCGTCCTGCAGGTCGACGGTCACGTCGGTGCCGGAGGTCTTGAAGGGGGTGCCGCCGGCCTGCCAGATCATGCTCGTGGCGAAGCCGGAGTCGCCGGTGTCGGAGGTGATGTACTTCGACGGGTCGGCGGCGTGCAGCTTCTGCGCTGCGGCGTAGTACTCGTCCCACGTGGTGGGCACGGAGATGCCGAACTGGTCGAAGACCTCCTTGTTGTAGAACAGGGCCATGGGGCCCGAGTCCTGCGGGAGGCCGTAGATCTTGCCGTCGAACTGCACCGAGTTCCACGGCCCCGAGCTGTAGTCGCCCGAGAGGTCGCCGAAGCCGTACGACGACAGGTCGAGCAGCGAGTCGGAGAGGGCGAACTGCGGGAAGGCGTAGTACTCGATCTGCACGACGTCGGGGGCGCCCGAGCCGGCCTTGATGGCGTTCTGCAGCTTGGTGTACTCGTCGGTGTTGGTGCCCGCGTTGACGAGGTTGACCTTGACCTTGGGGTACTTCTCCTGGAAGGCCTTGACCTGCGCCTCGGCCGAGGGGGTCCACGACCAGTACGTGATCTCGCCACCGGCCTCGAGGGCCTTCTCGATGTCGTCGGCCGAGCCGGCGGCACCACCCCCGGCGCCACCTCCCGAGCACGCGGTGAGCGCGCCCACCGACAGAGCGGTGGCGGCGACGGCGAAGACGGCCCGCCGCGCGGCGGATCCCTTGCGCATGAATGTCATCGGATTCCTCTACTTCGTTGTTGTGGATGTGGTGCGGGTGCAGGTGCGGCGACCCGGAACGGATGCCGCGGGGAGGGGAGTCAGGGGGTCACTGCTTGACGCTGCCGGCGCTCAGGCCCGACTGCCAGAAGCGCTGCAGCACCAGGAACGCGGCGACGATCGGGATGATCGACAGCAGGGCGCCGGTGATGACGAGGTTGTAGATCGGCTGGGCGCCGACGCCGGTCGCCTGGGCGTTCCACTGGTTGAGTCCGACGGTCAGCGGGTACCAGGCCGGGTCGCTCAGCATGATCAGCGGGAGGAAGTAGTTGTTCCACGTCGCGACGACGGCGAACAGCAGCACGGTGACGATGCCGGGGGTCAGCAGCCGGATCGAGATGGTGAAGAAGGTGCGGAACTCACCCGCGCCGTCCATGCGCGCCGCCTCGAGCAGCTCGGTGGGGATGGCATCCGAGGCGTAGACCCAGATGAGGTAGAGCCCGAACGGGCTGATGAGCGAGGGGATGATGATCGCCCACGGGGTGTTGGTGAGTCCCAGCTGGCTGAACAGCAGGAAGGTCGGCACCGCCAGCGCGGTTCCGGGCACGGCGATCGCGCCCAGCACGACCGCGAAGACCGCCTTGCGACCGCGGAAGTTGTACTTGGCCAGGCCGTAGCCGGCGAGGGTGGCCAGCAGGGTCGCCCCGCCCGCGCCGACGACGACGTACAGCAGCGTGTTGACGAGCCAGCGCACGAAGATGCCGTCGCGGTAGGTGAGGGTCGCGGCGATGTTGTCGAACAGGGCGAAGCTGTTGCCCGGGCCCAGGCCGAACGTGGTGAACAGGTCGGGCTGGGTCTTGGTGGCGTTGATGAGCAGCCAGGCCAGCGGCACGAGCGTGTACAGCAGGTACAGGCCCATCACGATGCTCAGCACGACCGACTTCTTGCTGCGCGGCGTGGAGCTGCGGGCGAAGCCACGGGGACGGCGGGCCGCGGGGGCGGTCGCGCTGACGGTATCGGTGCGGGGTGCGGTCGCGGTGGTCATCGCGCCTCCTGACGTGAGCCGCGCAGCTGCACGACGTAGGCGATGACGGCCGTGACGATGCCCATGATGATGGCGATCGTGGCCGCGTAGTTGTACTGCTGACCGGCGAACGAGAGGTTGTACGCGTACATGTTCGGCGTGAAGAACGTCGAGATCGTGTTCGGGGCCAGGGGCTTGAGGATGTTCGGCTCGTTGAAGAGCTGGAAGCTGCCGATGATCGAGAAGATCGTCGCGATCACGATCGCGCCGCGGACCGCGGGGATCTTGATCGAGAAGATGGTGCGCCACGCTCCGGCACCGTCGATGGATGCCGCTTCGTACAGCTCGTTCGGAATCGTCTTGAGCGACGAGTAGAAGATCAGCATGTTGTAGCCGACGAACTGCCAGGTGACGATGTTGCCGATCGACACCAGCATCCACTCGGGCACGAACGGCTGCACGACGTTGCCGCCGAGCAGGTCGTTGAGGTTGCGGGTGAGACCGAACTGGTCGCCGTAGATGTACCCCCACATCAGCACCGCCACGACGGCGGGCACGGCGTAGGGCAGGAAGATCACGATGCGGTAGAAGCCGGCGGCGTGCAGGCGCGCGCTGTCGATGGCGAGCGCCGCGGCCAACGCGAGCAGCAGCATGACCGGCACCTGCACGACGAGGAAGATCGCCACGCGCCCCAGGCCGTCCCAGAACTTCTCGTCGCCGAGGGCGGTGACGTAGTTGTCGAGGCCGACGAAGGCGTTGCCGCCGATCAGCTGGTCGCGGAACAGGCTGAGGTAGATCGAGAACGCGAGCGGGGCGAGGAACACCAGCGCGAACACGAGCGCGAACGGTGCCACGAACAGCCAGCCGCGGTCGTCGATACGGGAGCGCCGCTTGCGTTTCGGGGTGCGCAGGGCGGGCGGGGGTGCCGCGGTGGTCGTCATCGTCCGGTGCCTCTTCGTTTATGCGCATCCGAGTCGGGGTGGCTCGGATGTTGACGTAAACATAACCAGGTTCGCGCTAGGGTGTCAACGTCAACATCCCAGAGGGGGCCCGCATGAGCGAGACGACGACGACGTCGCCCGCGATCCCGGCGCGAGGGCGCCGCCGCGAAGTGTCGATGGCCGATGTGGCTGCGGCCGCGGGCGTGTCGGGCCAGACGGTCTCGCGCGTGGCGAACGGTCGCACCAATGTCGACCCCGACACCCGGCAGCGCGTGCTCGATGCGATGGCGACCCTCGGCTACCGCCCCAACAGCGCGGCGCGGGCGCTGCGCTCCGGGCGGTTCCGCAGCATCGGCGTGATCATGTTCTCGCTCAGCTCCTACGGCAACACGCGCACCCTCGACGCCCTCGCGTCGGTGGCCGCGGCATCCGGATACTCCATCACGCTCATCACGCTGCACTCCGCGTCGCAGTCCGATGTGTCGGGGGCCTTCCTGCGCCTGCGCGAACACGCCGTCGACGGCATCGTGATCCTCATCGAGACGCACCGCCTCGGCGAGAACGAGCTGTCGATCCCCTCGGGGTTGCCGGTCGTGGTCGTCGACTCCAGCGCCGACTATCCCTACGCGGTCGTCGACAACGACCAGGCGCAAGGCGCCCGGCTGGCCACCGAGCACCTGCTCGACTTGGGCCACGAGAGCGTCTGGCACGTGTCGGGCCCGCTCGAATCGTTCGCCGCCGAGCGTCGTCGCGTCGCCTGGCGAGCGGCCCTCGAGTCACGCGGATGCCGCGTGCCCGACGTGCTCATCGGCGACTGGACCGCGGAGTCGGGCCATCGCATCGGCGCTGATCTCGCGCAGCGACCCGAGGTGACGGCGGTGTTCGCCGCGAACGACCAGATGGCGCTCGGGGTGATCCGCGCCCTGCACGAGGCGGGTCGAGCCGTGCCGGGCGAGGTCAGCGTGGTCGGTTTCGACGACATGCCCGAGGCCGCGAACTTCTGGCCCCCGCTGACCACCGTGCGTCAGCGTTTCGAGCGGGTGGGCGAAGAGGCCATGAGCGCCTTGATCGCCGACATCGAGGGATCCGGCGGCGAGCACGCCCGCACCCTCGTCCCCACCTCGCTGGTCGTGCGCGCGAGCTCCGGCCCGCGCTGACGCCCCGGGCGACGCGGGTTCCGTGGGACCTCCCGCGGGCCTCAGAGCGGTGCCGGCTCGGGCCGGTGCACCCCGCGCGGGCGAAAGCCCAGGGCGTCGGAGGCCTCGAGCAGGTCGGCGAGGTGCCAGACGATGGTGAGCCACATCTCGGTGCCCTGCAGCCCCGGATCGTCGGCGTCGAGGCGGAACGCCGCGCCGGCGCCCTCGCGCCAGCCGGTGAGCGCGTGACGCAGCAGCTCGCCCGCCAGTTCGCGCACCTCCGCGCGGCGGTACCCCGTCTGCCGGGTGAGCCAGAGGGGGTGGGCGATGTCGAGCACCGTGCACGCGTCGCGGCGGTCGGGGCGCATCCACCGGTCATCGCGCGCGTGGCGCAGCACGGTGTCGATGACGGCTTCGGGGTGGGCGGGCGCGACGCCGAATTGGGCGAGGGTCCCGCGCGAGGCGCGGTAGAAGCCGTTGACCACCAGCCGCAGTCCCTCGTCGGGCCGGGCGGAGCCCCACATGCCGGTGCCGGGATCCGCGCGCAGCGCGAGCCACCCGAAGAGGGCCTCCGCCGTCCCGGGGGCGACACGGTCGCCGCGCCGGCGGCTCCACCGCAGGGCGGTGCCGAACGCATCGACGTGATGGCCGGCCCGCCAGGGATCGTCGGTCCACGGCAGGTCGTCGAGTCGCGCGACGACGGCAGCGGCGTCGTCGGCGACGTCGACGAACGGATGCCGGAACCCGGCGCCCAGCAGATCGAGGGCGTACCCCGCGCTGAGTACGCCGTAGGCCGCCTCGGGGTCGTCCCAGAGCGAGGCGGCATCCGTCATCAATCCCGTGTGCGGTCGCTGCTGCCCCGCGATGCGTTCGACCCATTCGTCGCGCGAGCCGCCCGGCGGAGGCTCAGCCGTCAGCAGGTCGCTCAGTTCGACCGCGTCGCACAGCGCCCGCAGTGACGAGGCGGCGCCCGCGCGATCGCGGAAACCGTCGTCGGTCGCGCTCGCCGCGAGGATCGCGGGAAGGTCGGCGCGCGCGGTGTCGGCGAACCGGCGCAGGTCGTCGTGCAGGGAGGGCGCAGCGGATGCCGGCTGCACGCGCCACCGCAGCAGCCGGGCCGGATTGCCGCCCACGATCGCGCCCGCCGGCACGTCCTTCGTCACGACCGCCCCCGCCGCGAGCACCGCGTGGTCGCCGACCGAGACGCCGTCGAGCACCACGACGTGCGAGCCGATCCAGACGTCGGAGCCGATGCGCACGCCGCGCGAGGTCAACGGTTGGCGGAAGACCTCCACCCCCGGCTCGAACGAGTGGTTGAACCCGATGATCGAGGTGTGCGCCCCCACGCGCACCGCATCGCCGAGGTGCACGTCGCCGCGCACGACCGTGTACGGGTTGATCGAGCAATCGGCACCGATCCGCAGCGACCCGGTGAGGTACGCCCCCGTCGCGATGTACGAGCGGTCGCCGAGGGTGAGGTCGTCGGCATCCACTCCCGCGTGCTCCGACACGAACACCCCGTCGCCGAGCGACCACCCCGGGTGCGCGGTGCGCAGCTCGTCGAGGTGCGCGCCCTGGCGCCGCCGTTCGGCGGGTGACGCCGCGCCGGGGAACGTCCACGGCGAGAAGTCGTGGGCCGCAGGGCCTGTCATGACCGCGGGGCCGCCGTCGAGGCGCGGATGTTCAGGCGCGGGCTGAGCTGCACGCGGTGCACGGGACGGTCGGGCTCGGCGATGCGCCGGGCCAGCAGCTCGACGGCCGCCTCGCCGACGCTCGCGCGCGGCGGGCTGACGGCGGTGAGAGCGGGGGTGAACAACTGCGCCACCTCGTCGTCGTACGCGATGATCGACAGGTCGTCGGGCACCGAGATGCCGCGGGTCAGGGCCAGGTCGACGAAGGCCATCGCCTCGGGGTCGGAGTGCACGAGCAGAGCCGTCACCCCGGTCGCGAGCGCCGAGTCGAGCGTGGCGTTGACGACGGCGGAGAAGTCGGGGCTCGTGCGGTCGGGCAGGGTCTGCTCGAAGTGATCGGCCGGCGTGAGCTCGAGCTCCTCGCACGCCGTCTGCCAGCCGCGCGCGATCTTGCGCGAGGTGGGGGAGTGGCGCGACAGGATGAGCCCCACCTTGCGGTGGCCGAGGGTGGCGAGGTGGCGTGCGGCCAACAGCGCGCCGAGGGCGTGATCGGTGGTGACCGACTCCATCGGCGTCCCGCCGGGCTCGAGCACGGCGTCGCGTTCGACGAGCACGCTGGGCACCGGGCAGTCGGCGAGCCAGGCCATGACGTCGCGGGCGTGGGCGGTGTCGGTGTTGGGCGCGACGATCAACCCGCGCACGTCGCCGCCGGTCACGAGGCGCTCGAGCACGGGGCGTTCGTCCTGCAGCTCGTACGAGGCGCCGCGCAGCAGCATCTTGTACCCGAGCCGGCCGGCCGCGTCTTCCATCCCCCGCACCACCCCGGGCCAGTAGTAGGCCAGTGAGGGCACCAGCACGGCGATCGAGCCGACAGCGGTGTCGGCGCCGTCGGCGTCGTGCGCGGACCGCGCGGGCGCGGTCTCGCCGGGCACGGCGCCGCCGTGCACGCGGCGCAGCACCCCCTCCTTCTCGAGCTGGGCGAGGTCGCGCCGCAGCGTCACGGTGGCCACACCGAGGTCTTCGGTCAGCTGCGAGATGCGCACGGCTCCCTCGGTGCGCAGGGCGCTCACGATGTGGGCGCGACGCTCTGCGGCCAGGGGCGCGTGCGGGGTGGTGTCGGTCATGGGGTGTCCTCGGTCGGTGTGTCCAGTTCTACCGTGAGCCGGAACGTGGTGCGGGATGCCAGGGGCAGGGCGAGCCGCGTGAGTCGCGGTCCCCACACCTCGGTGAGCAGGGGGTCGTCGAGATCGCGCACCTCGGCGCGCGCGTCGATGTCGTCGGGCCACCGCACGCGGACGGCGCGGCCGTCGGCGATCGGGCGGACGAGCGCCGCGCCGGTATCGAGGTCGACGTCGCCGGCGACGACGAGGTGCAGCACCGTGTCATCGCTGGTCGAGGCGCCGTCGTCGAACCGCCAGTCGTCGGCGATCTCGACGCGTGCGGCATCGCGGTCGAGCTCGGCGCGTCGTCGCCACTCGGCGAGCCCGGCTTCGGGATACGCCCCGGCCAGGTCGACGGAGAAGACCGAGCGGTCGTCGCCGATCACGGCTGCGGCGTCGCGGGCCGCGGCATCCGCCCCCGGAGGCTGGTCCGTTCCGCGCACGACGGGCACGTTGTGCCACGCGCTCTGCATCGTCCAGATGTCGTAGCGGTCGGGGCCGAAGGTGGCCGCGGTGTAGGTGGGGCGCCCGGCATCGACGATCACCGGCACGCCGTCGACCGCGACGACGAACGAGCCGACGTCGTTGTGGTTGTGGTGCTCGCCGTTGTGGGCGCCCTTGGCGACGAGCGTGAGTCCGCGCGGGGTTCCCGCGCTCTCGCGGGCGAGGAAGACCTGGGTCGAGGGAAGCCATACGTCGCGGGGGAGGGGCGCCTCGGTCGGAGCCGCCGCGAGCCAGTCCGGGTCGGTGAGCCCGCGCAGCAGCCGTCCGAGGCCCTCCCGCTCGGTCGCCGCCGGTGCAGCGGGGAGGCGATGCGAGGCGGCCAGGGCGGCGGCATCCGCGTCGCCGAACCGGCGTGCCGCGCGGTGCAGGGCGTGCCAGGGCTGGTCAGCCGGCGGACGGGCCTGCCCGTCGGCGTGGTTGACGTACCAGTCGCCGCCGAGATGGCTGCGGTGCGGAAAGGCCACGGTCTCGCGCAGGGCTCCGATGCCGGTGGCGTCCCAGGCCCCGTCGGTCGCGTGGGCGAGCACGTCGAGCACCTCGAGGGCACGGCAAGCGCCGTTCCACCAGTAGGCGTAGCCCTCGTCGATCGCGCCGTCGGCGGGGAGGGAGGCGACGTAGCGGTCGAGTCCCTCGACGGCGAGGGCGATGATCGCCGCCCGTTCCTCCCCTTCGTCGGGCTGGTCGAGCAGGCGGAGTGCTGCGACGACGATGTTGCCGTGGATCCACGGATTCCAGTTGTGCACGTCGCCGTCGAGCCCGATCCAGTGCCAGTCGCGCCGTCGCAGGAACGGCTCGAAGATGCGCGTGCGCGCCTCGTGCCGCACGCGGGCGCGCAGGCCCGGGGCACGCTCGTCGAGGGCGGAGGCGAGCAGGTGATCGATCCAGGCGAGCTGCGCCACCGCTTCTCCGGCACCGAGGTCGACGAACGGGTCGGTGACCGTGGCGAGCACGGACCCGTGCACGCGGAAGCTGTCGTCGTGCGCGGGCCAGCACCACGAGCTCTGCTCGCACAGCATCACGACCCCGTCGACGACCTCGTCGATCCAGGTCTCGTCGAGGGTCACGGCGGCCAGAGCCGTGACGCGGCTCAGCCGGCGCTGACGGGCGAAGGCGGCGTCTTCCCACGCGGTCCGGTCGCCGTCGCGGTGCACGCGGGCGGCGTCGCTCGCGCGGGGGTGGGGCCAGACGGTCGTCCGCTCGGCCTCCGCGATCGCGCGAACGGCCTCGATGCCGGGGGCGTCGATGATGCCCCCGCGAGCCCAGGTGTCGCGGTCGGTCGCCGGGCGGAGGGGGAGCGCCTCATCGGGGTCGCGCAGCACGGTCGCTGCGGGCGCCGTGAACGCCTCGGCGAGGGGCCCGCGGAACACGGGGGACGGGAACGACATCGGTCTCCTTCAGCGGGGTGGGCCGCTAAATCGATCATAAACGATCAGGATCATTCAAGAAACATGTTGTGGTGTTCTTTTTTGGTTGATACGCTCGCCATCGTTCACTCACACCCGCGGGTGGACGACGGTCTTCAAAGGAGAACCCGTGGCGATGAACGCCCTGCCCCGCCTCGCCGGCGGCCAGCGCGACGACTGGCTCGCCGTCGCCGACGCGCTGCTCGGCGCCGCGCAGGAGCACGCGACGCCCGGCCACGGACGCATCCAGTTTCCCGGAGACGAGGGCGGCTACGGTCGCGACGTCGACGGCCTCGAAGGCTTCTCCCGCGTCTTCCTCCTCGCGGGCCTGCGCATCGCCGGTGCCGAGGGCCAGGGCGTCGACGACCTCATCGCCTTCTTCACGCGCGGCGTGCGCTCCGGCGTCGACCCCTCGGCCCCCGACCGCTGGGTGCGCATCGACGAACACGCGCAGGCCAAGGTCGAGGCGGCCTCCCTCGCCCTGGCGCTCGATCTCACCCGCCCCTGGATCTGGGACCGGTTCGACGAAACCACCCGCACTCGGGTCATCGCCTATCTCGCGCCCGTCGTGGGCGACGACACCTACCCGCAGACCAACTGGGTCTGGTTCCGCATCGTGGTCGAGACCTTCCTTCGCTCGGTCGGAGGCCCCTGGTCGGCCGACGACATCGCCGCCGACCTCGACCGGCACGACTCGTTCGTGCGCACCGACGGCTGGCTCGCCGACGGCGAAGAGCGCGCGTTCGACCACTACGTCGGCTGGGCGCTGCACGTCTACCCGGTGCTGTGGCCGCGCATGACCGGCGCCGCCGAGCTCGCGGGCGGCCGCACCACGGCAGACGTCGCGCGTCTCGATCGCTTCCTCCTCGACGCCCTGCACCTCGTCGGCGCCGACGGCTCGCCCCTGCTGCAGGGCCGCAGCCTCATCTACCGGTTCGCCGCCGCGGCGCCGTTCTGGGCCGGCGTGATGGCCGAGGTTCCCTCGACCAGCCCGGGGCGCCTGCGCGGAGCCGCCGCACGCATCATCGACCACTTCACCGGGAACGGGGCTCCGGATGCCGAGGGCGTCCTCACCCTCGGGTGGCACGGTCCGTGGCGCGCGCTGGCGCAGTCGTACTCCGGCCCCGGTTCGCCGTACTGGGCGGTCAAGGGCCTGCTCGGCATCTGCCTGCCCGCCGACCACCCCGTCTGGGCCGCAGCCGACGAGCCGCTGCCCGTCGAAGAGGGCGACGACCTGCGCGCGATCGACGCGGCCGGGTGGATCGTCTCGGGCACGCGTTCCGACGGCATCGTGCGCGTGTTCAACCACGGCACCGACAAATCGCTCCCCGGCGCGCGCACCGCGGACTCGCCCCTGTACGCCCGCATCGGCTACTCGACCGCCACCTCGCCCCTGCTCGACGACCTCGCGTGGACCGAGCCGCTCGAGCAGTCCGCGGCGCTGGTCGACGCCGCGGGGCGGGCCACGCACCGCACCGCGCTCGAACCCCTCGGCGTGCGCGTCGTCGACGGCGTGGGCATCGCCTCGAGCGTGTCGGACGTGCACTGGGTCGAGCCCTCGCCCACCGGCCACCGCCACGGTGCGGGGCTCGCGGGCGAGATCCGTTCGGCGGGCCGCATGAGCGTGCACTGCCTCGTGCGCGGGCCGTGGGAGATCCGCATCGCGACGGTCGACGAGCTCTCCGACGACCTCGACGCGTCGGATCTGCGCCTGCGCATGGGCGGGTGGCCGATCGCGGCCGCCGAGCCCGCGCACCTCACCTCGACCGGCGCCGCCGAGGCGCGCGCGAACGACCGGGTCTCCGGCATCCGGGCCCTGGTCGACGACGCGACCTCGCAGGTGGTGGTCCGCCGCGACGCCAGCCCGCTCGGTGTCGTTGCGGCCGTGCCGGTGCTGTCGTGGGACGCGCGCGTCGGCGTTCCCTTCGCGGCTCTCGTCTCGCTGGCCGCCGAGCCGGTCGAGACCGTCGCGACCCTCGACCTCGACGAGATCACCGGGACTGCGCTGGTGACGTGGCCCGACGGGCTGCGCACGCGCACCCCCCTCACAGACTCCGGAGCCTCCCGTAGGGCGCACCGGCACTCTCGGGCCCGAAGCGGCGCCCGGAACGCAATCGCAAAGGAGCAGCACGCATGAAGCGCAAGATCATCGTCGCGACCGGGGTGGGCATCGTCGCCGCCCTGTCGCTGACCGCCTGCAGCGGCGGATCGTCCGAGGCGCCCGCCGAGTCGGGCCCCGTCACCCTGTCGATGTCGGGCTGGAGCCTCAGCACGACGCCGGAGTTCCAGGCCCTCGCCGATAAGTTCCACGAGGAGAACCCCGACATCACCGTCGAGGTCAAGGAATACGACGCGACCAACTACGACACCCTGATGACGGCCGACCTCGCCGCAGGCACCGGCCCCGACATCATCACGCAGAAGAACCTCAAGTCGTTCATCACCTACCAGGCCGGCAACCAGCTGGCCGACGTCTCCGACGTGAGCCTGCCCGACGGCATCGGCGGCGCCGGCGCGTTCCAGGTCGACGGCGCGACGTGGGCGGTGCCCTACCGCCAGGACTCGTGGGTGCTTTTCTACAACAAGGACCTCTTCACCCAGGCCGGCGTCGCCGAGCCCGACGGTTCGTGGACGTGGGACGACTACGAGAAGGCCGCGAAGGAGCTCACCACCAAGCTCGGGGCCGCCGGCTCCGCAGCCCTCGGCACGTACCAGCACAGCTGGCAGTCCACCGTCCAGGGCTTCGCCAACGCGCAGACCCCCGACGTGAACATCCTCGACGGCGAGTACGACTACATGAAGCCGTACTACGAGCGCGTGCTCGACCTGCAGTCGGCGGGTGCGCAGGTGGAGTACAACACCGTCACCGCCAACAAGCTGACCTACCAGGCCGAGTTCGGCAAGCAGTCCGCCGCGATGATGCCCATGGGCACCTGGTACGTCGCGACCCTCATCGCCCAGCAGGCCAAGGGCGAGGCCGACGCCTTCTCGTGGGGCTTCGCGCCCATCCCGCAGTTCGACTCCTCGACGACGGGCACCTCCGAGACCCCGGTGACCTTCGGCGACCCGACCGGCTTCGCCGTGAACAAGGCGGCGGATGCCACCAAGCTCGCCGCCGCGAAGAAGTTCCTCGCCTTCGCCGCCGGTGAAGACGGCGCCCAGGTGCTCGCGGGTCTGGGCATCACCCCCGCGCTGACCAGCGACTCCGTCGCCGACACGTACTTCGCCGTCAAGGGTGCTCCGACCGACGAACTGTCGAAGTTCGCATGGTCGACGCACGACACCAAGCCGGAGAACCCCACCTCGGCCAAGACCGCGGCCGTGCAGAACATCCTGCTCGACCTGCACACCGCCGTGATGTCGGGGTCGACGTCGATCGACGACGCCATCAAGACGGCTCAGGACCGCGTGAAGAGCGAGGTCGGCGTCGGCTGACGCCACCCCCTGGTGGCCGGTCCGCTCCCGGGCCGGCCACCCCTGAGACCCCCTCGAGACCTGGAGACACCATGGCGACCATCGCCGACACCCGCAAGCGGGCGCCGAAGACCGGGCCGGACCGGCCGCGGAGCCGCTCCCGTCTGACGCTGCGCAGCACCCTCATCGGGTGGAGCTTCATCCTCCCCAACTTCGTGGGGTTCGCCGCCCTCACGCTCGTGCCCGTCGTGACGTTGTTCTACATGTCGATGACGAACTGGAACGTCTTCGGGTCGTCCGCGTTCGTCGGGATCGCGAACTTCCAGCGGCTCCTCGGCGACGGCAGCTTCCGCATCGCCCTGTTCAACACGCTGTACTACGCCGCTCTGCACATCCCGCTGACGATGATCGTCGCGCTGGGACTCGCCCTGCTGCTGAACAACAAGCTGCGCGGAGTCGCCTTCTTCCGCACCGCGGCGTTCTTCCCCTACATCACCTCTATCGTCGCGATCGCGGTCGTCTGGAACCTGCTCTTCAGCCCCGAGTACGGGCCCATCAACGAGATCCTGCGGTTCTTCGGCCTGCAGAACCCGCCGGGGTGGCTCACCTCGTCGGAGTGGGCGATGCCCGCCGTCGTCATCATCAGCACGTGGCGCGACATGGGCTACTACATGATCCTGTTCCTCGCGGGCCTGCAGACCGTGCCGCGCGAGTTGCACGAGGCCGCCCGCGTCGACGGAGCCAACGTCTGGCAGCGCTTCGTCAACGTCACGCTGCCGTGCCTGCGCCCGACGACCTTCTTCGTCACGGTGATGCTGACGATCAACTCGTTCAAGATCTTCGATCTGATCCTGGTGATGACCCAGGGCGGACCCGGCCAGTCGACCCTCGTGCTGTCGCAGTTCATCTACCAGAAGGGCTTCCAGGAGAACCAGTTCGGATACGCCTCGGCGGCCTCGATCGTGCTCTTCCTCCTCTGCATCGTGGTGACCCTGGTGCAGTTCTTCATCAACAAGAAGCGGGACGCCTGATGACCGACCTCCTCGTTCCCGACGCCACCCGCACGCTCGTCACCGCGGGGGCGAAGCCGCCGCGCCGTCGTCCCGTCGCGGGGGCGAAGCGCCCCGCGCGCCGCATCGGCCGCGTCATCGGCTACGCCGTGATGGTCCTCGCCGCGGTGGCGCTGCTCATGCCGTTCTTCTGGATGATCATGAGCTCGCTCAAGACGCCCAACGACGTCTTCAGCGCCCCCGTGAAGTGGTTCCCCGAGACGTGGGTGTGGAGCAACTACGTCGACATCTGGACGCAGTCCGGCATGCTGACGTGGATCCGCAACACGCTCGTGCTGGCGGTGGTCGTCACCTTCCTGCAGGTGCTGACCGGCTCGTTCGCCGCTTACGGGTTCTCGCGCATGCGCTTCCCTGGCCGCGACGTGCTGTTCCTCGTCTACATCGGCACGATCGCCGTGCCGTGGCAGTCGTACATGATCCCGCAGTTCATCCTGCTCTCCAACGCCAAGGTCTCGAACACCCTCTGGGCGATCATCCTGATCCAGGCGTTCGGCGCCTTCGGGGTGTTCCTGATGAAGCAGTACTACGACACCATCCCCGAAGACCTCTCCGAGGCTGCGCGGCTCGACGGACTGAGCGAATACGGCATCTGGGCCCGCATCATGCTGCCCCTGTCGGTCCCCGCGATCGCGAGCCTCACGCTGCTGACCTTCGTGAACACGTGGAACGACTACCTCGGGCCGCTCATCTACCTGCGCAGCCCCGACCTGTGGACCATCCAGCTGGGGCTCCAGAGCTTCGTGAGCACCTTGTACGACGCCAACTACGCCCTGCTGTTCGCCGGGCTCACCATGTCGGTCGTCCCGATCGCGATCGTCTTCCTCTTCGGACAGAAGTACTTCGTCGAGGGCATCGCGACCAGCGGAATGAAGGGCTGAGCCGTGCGCCGCATCTCTCACGACACGTACGCGAGCGTCTTCGCGACGGTCTACCTCGGGCTGATCGTCAACGTGATGCTGGCCGTCGCGTGCGCGCCATTCCTCATCGTCGCCATGACGACCGACCCCGCGGCATCCTGGCCGCTGCTGCTGCTGACCGCGCCCCTGTGCGCACCGGCGCTCGCGGGGGCCCTCACCGCGTTCCGTGCGCACGGCATGGGGGAGGGGCGCGTCGTGCGCGTCTTCTGGGCCGGATGGCGCCGGACCGCCGGCAAGTCGCTCGCAATCGGCGCTCTCGCCGCCATCGTGGTGACGCTGGCGCTGATCGACGTGCGCGCCGTCGCCACGGCCTCGTGGGGCGTGCTCGTCGTGCCGTTGTGCCTGAGCGTCGTGCTGCTCGCGCTGGCCGTCGCGCCGGTCGCGCTGACCGCCCTGGTCGAGGCTCCCGGCACGCCGCTGCGCGTGCTGCTGTCGACGGCCGCGGTGTTCGCCGTACGCCGCTGGTATCTCAGCGCCGTCAGCCTGCTGGTGCTCGCGGGGCAGGCCGTGCTCTTCACGACCTCCCCGGCGCTGGCCCTGGGCCTGACGGCCGCCCCCGCTCTCTACCTGGTGTGGGCCAACGCCCGCTTCAGCCTCCGTCCCGTGCTGCCGGCCGACGCCGCCGTGGCCGTCTGACCTGAAGGATCCCCCGATGACGACCTCCCTCCCCACCGCTCGCGTGGACACCGACCGCGCGATCGCGCAGGTGCTGGCCACGGTGCGGGCCAACATCGACGCCTTCGGCGCGCGATACCCCGACGACACGACCCGTGAGAACCGCTATCCGCTGCGCCCCGCCGTGCCCGGCTTCGCAGAGGGCGCGAACCGCGGCTGGACCACGAGCTTCTGGCCGGGCATGCAGTGGATCGCCTACGAGCTGACCGGCGACGACGTGTTCCGCGACGCCGCGCTCGGCCACGCCGCCGACTTCGGTCGCCGCGTGCGCGAGGAGGACGACCTCGACACCCACGACCTCGGCTTCCTCTACACGCTGTCGTGCGTGGCGCCCGCGCGCCTTCTCGACGACGCCGAGGCCCGCGCGAGCGCCCTGTCGGCGGCCGAGCACCTCATGACGCGCTACCTGCCCTCGGCCGGGATCATCCAGGCCTGGGGCGACCTCGCCGACCCCGCGCAGCGCGGTCGCACCATCATCGACAGCCTCATGAACATGCCGCTGCTGACGTGGGCGGGCGAGCAGACCGGCGACCCGCGCTTCAGCGAGGTGGTGTCCCGGCATACGGCCGAGCTGCGCACGCGCATCCTGCGCCCCGACGGCTCGACCTTCCACACCTTCTACTGGGACGCCGAGACGGGCGAGCCGCTGCGCGGAGCGACCGAGCAGGGCGCGTTCGACGACTCGTGCTGGGCGCGCGGACAGGCGTGGGGCATCTACGGCTTCGCGCTGAACCACCGCGCCACCGGCGACGAGGCGCTGCTCGAGGCCTCCCGCACGTGCGCCGAGTACTTCCTCTCGCACCTGCCCGCCGACGACGTCCCCTTCTGGGACCTCGTGTACAACGACGGCGCCGAAGCCCCGCGCGACAGCTCCTCGGGCGCGATCGCGGTGTGCGGACTGTTCGAGCTGGCCGAGGCCGACCCCGAGAACGCGCCCCGCTGGCGCGCGGCGGCCGAGCGCATCCTCACCTCGCTCATCGCCCACTACACCCCGGCCCGGGCCGACGACGCCGACACCGTGCTGCTGCACAGCGTCTACGACCTGCCCAAGAACGTCGGCGTCGACGAGGGGACCCTCTGGGGCGACTACTTCTACTTCGAGGCGCTCGCGCGCGCCTCGCGTCCCGACTGGCGGCCCGTGTGGTGAGGCTCGCGCGCATCGACGGCGGCGCCGGCGAGCGGTCGGTGGCCGTCGTGGCGGGAGCGACCGGCGACCACGTGCTCGACCTCGGCCCGCGACCGCTGAGCGAGCTCTTCGCCGAGCTCGACGGCATCCGGGATCTGATCGAGACGACGGATGCCGAGACCCTGCCGACCCTCGACCCCTCGAGCCTGCGCGCGCCGGTGCGGCCGCGCATCCTCGCCTGCCTCGGGTACAACTACCGCGGTCACGTGCCCGACGGCGTCGACCCGACCACCGACGACCCGGCCACGCCCGACGTGTTCGTGAAGACGGCGAACACGCTCGGCGGGCCGAACGATCCCGTCGTGGTCCCCGCCGTCGCCGACGACGTCGACTACGAGGGAGAGGTGGCGGTGGTCATCGGGCGCCGCGCGCACGCCGTGCCGCTGGCCGAGGCGATGTCGTACGTCGCCGGGTACACCGTGCTCAACGACGTGTCCGACCGCTCGTGGCAGCGCAAGCAGAGCCAGTGGGCGCTGGGCAAGTGCTTCGACGGCTTCGCGCCCCTCGGCCCGTGGCTCGTGACCGCCGACGAGGTCGACCCGCAGGACCTGCTCGTCGAGGTCGTGCGCGACGGGGTCGTGACCGTCTCGCAGTCGACGGCGACGACCATCTTCTCGGTCGCCTTCGTCGTGCATCACCTGAGCCAGGTCATGACCCTCGAGCCCGGCGACGTCGTCTCGACGGGCACGCCGCAGAAGCTCCCTGACGCCCAGGAGGCGCACCGGCCCCTCGCCCCCGGCGACGCGGTGACCGTGCGCATCTCGGGCCTCGGCGAGTTCACCACCACCTTCGTCGCACCCCCGGGAGACTCCGCATGATCCTCGACACCTTCCGCCTCGACGGCCGCGTCGCCGTCATCACCGGTTCGAGCCGCGGGCTCGGCCAGGGCGCGGCCCTCGCGCTCGCCGAGGCCGGAGCCGACCTCGTGCTGATCGACCGCGGCGACGCCTCGCACACCGCCGAGCTCGCGCGCGGCCTCGGGCGGCGCGTGCACACGGTGCAGCGCGACTTCGCCACGGCCACGCCCGCCGAGCTCGCCGCCGCGATCGACGAGGCCGCCGATGCCCTCGGCCGTGTCGACATCCTCGTCAACAACGCCGGCATGATCCGTCGCGCCCCCGCCGCCGAGCACGCGACGAGCGACTGGGACGAGGTCATGGCGGTCAACGTCGACGCGGTGTTCCACCTGTCGCAGGCCGCCGGTCGCCGCATGATCGACCAGGGCTGGGGGCGCATCGTCAACGTCGCCTCGATGCTGTCGTTCCAGGGCGGCATCCTCGTCCCGGGCTACGCGGCGAGCAAGCACGCGGTCGCGGGGCTCACCAAGGCGCTGGCGAACGAGTGGGCGGCATCCGGAGTCACCGTCAACGCGATCGCCCCGGGCTACATGGCCACCGACAACACCGCGCCCATCCGCGCCGACGTCGATCGCGAGGCGTCGATCCTCGCCCGCATCCCCGCCGCCCGCTGGGGCACCCCGGCCGACCTGCAGGGTGCCTTCGTCTTCCTCGCCTCCGATGCCGCCGCGTACGTCACCGGCGCGGTGATCCCCGTCGACGGCGGGTGGCTGGTCCGCTGACGCGCGCCGCCGCCCGCCCCTTCCACCCCCGATCCAGGAGATTCGCATGACCGCCTCCATCCCCCAGCGCTACGCCACCCACCCCGAGCAGATCCCCGGCATGGACACCGCGCAGCTGCGCGAGCGCTTCCTCATCGACGACGTCTTCGTCGCCGGCGAGGTGCGCCTGACGTACACCCACCACGACCGCATCGTGCTGGGCGGAGCGGTGCCCGCCGGCTCGCCCCTGCCGCTCACGGGCTACCCCGAGATCCGCAGCGAGTACTTCCTCGAGCACCGCGAGCTCGGCATCGTCAACGTGGGCGGCGCCGGAACCGTCACCGCCGACGGCGAGGTGTACGAGCTCGTCACCGGAGCCTGTCTGTACCTCGGTCGCGGCATCCGCGACGTGGTCTTCGCCGATGGGGCGGATGCCGCGGGCGCGCAGTTCTACCTGTTCTCGGCCCCCGCGCACACGGCCTACCCCGCCGCCCTCGTCTCTCCGGGCGAAGGCACGGTCCGCGAGCTGGGCGACCAGCTCACGAGCAACCGCCGCACGCTCAACCAGTACATCCACGAGAACGGCGTGAAGAGCTGCCAGATCGTGATGGGTGTGACGCAGCTGCATCCGGGATCGATGTGGAACACCATGCCGGCCCACACCCACGACCGCCGCACCGAGTGCTACCTCTACTTCGACCTGCCCGAGGAGGCGCGCGTCGTGCACCTCATGGGCGAGCGCGAAGAGACGCGTCACCTCATCGTCGGCGACCGCCAGGCGATCATCTCGCCGAGCTGGTCGCTGCACTCGGGAGTCGGCACCGCCGCGTACTCATTCGTGTGGGCGATGGCGGGCGAGAACCAGTCGTTCGACGACATGGATGCCGCGCCCATCACCGACCTGCGCTGATGAGTCCCGTGCTGCTCGCCGTCGGCGAGACGATGGCGATGCTCGCGCCCGCCGACGGGGCGGGAGTGGTCGAGGCGACCGGCTTCCTCGTCGACGCGGGCGGAGCCGAGTCGAACGTCGCCGCGCACGCCGCGGCCCTCGGCGTGACCGCACGCTGGTGGAGCCGCCTGGGCGCCGACGCGCTCGGCGACCGCGTGCTGCGGCAGGTCGCGGGTCGCGGTGTCGACGTCTCGCTCGTCGAGCGCGACGCGGCGCACCCCACCGGGCTGTACGTGAAAGATCCGGGGCGCGGGGTGAGCTATTATCGGCGGGGCTCCGCGGCGTCGTGCTTCTCGAGGGCGGATGCCGCGACCCTGGCCCTCGACGGCGTCGACATGCTGCACGTCTCGGGCATCACCGCCGCGTTGTCCGACACCGCGCGCGACTTCCTCGACGCCGCGATCGGCCGGGCGCGCGACGAGGGCGTCACCGTCAGCTTCGACGTGAACCACCGCGCCGCGCTGTGGTCGGCGGCCGAGGCCGCGCCCGTGCTGCGTGCCCTCGCCGCTCGGGCCGACCTCGTGTTCGTCGGCCGCGATGAGGCCGAGGTGCTCTGGGGTACTCCCACCGACGCCGACGTGCGCGCGCTGTTCCCGGAGATCGCCGAGCTGGTCGTGAAGGACGGCGACGTCGGCGCGACGGTGTTCGCGGGCGAGGAGCGCGTCTTCGTCCCCTCGCTGCCCGTCGAGGTTCTCGACGCCGTGGGAGCGGGTGACGCCTTCGCCGGGGGATACCTCGCCGCGCGGGCGACCGGCGCCACGGCATCCGATCGCCTCCGCTCCGGCCACGAGCGCGCCGCGCTCACCCTCCGCACCTACGGCGACTCGCTGCACGATGCCGCCCACCCCGACAGGACGCCCGCATGACCCCTCCCGATGCCACCGCCGCCTGGTTCGACGACACCTTCGCCTCCGCCCCGCTCATGGCGATCCTGCGGGGGATGGGCCGCGAGCGTTCGCTCGCGCTCGCCGCGACCGCGTGGGACCTCGGCATCGACAACGTCGAGGTTCCCCTGCAGACCCCCGCCGACGAAAAGGCCCTGCGCGCGGTGTGCGCCGCGGGAGCCGAGCGCGGGCGGATCGTCTGCGCCGGCACGATCATCGACCCCGCGCAGGTGCCGATCGCCGTCGCGGCCGGTGCGCGCTACCTCGTCTCGCCCGGGCTCGACCCCGCCGTCGTCGCCGCGGCCCGAGCGCACGGCATCCCGATCCTCCCGGGCGTCGCGACCCCCAGCGAGGTGCAGCTCGCCGTCTCGCTCGGGCTGCGCTGGCTCAAGGCGTTCCCCGCGACCTGGCTGACCCCGGCGTGGTTCCGCGTGATCCGCGGACCCTTCCCCGACGTGCGGTTCGTCGCGACGGGCGGTCTCGACGCCGGCAACGTCGCCGACTACCTCGACGCCGGGGTGCGCGTGGCGGCCGTGGGCTCGGCCCTCGAGGACTCCTCGCAGCTGCCGCGCCTGGCCGCCCTGCTGTCGCCAGCCGCCTGAGCCCTCGTCCTCTGGCATCTCGCGCACATCCGTGCAAGCCCGTCCCTCGGCGGCGTCGGCGGGAGAAGATTGACCGTCCGCAACGATCCCCCACTGAGGAGACCCATGCACGTCAACGCCTACGCGGCGTCGTCCGCGACCTCACCCCTCGAGCCCACGACCATCGAGCGCCGCGACGTCGGCCCGAAGGACGTCCTGATCGACATCGCCTACGCCGGCATCTGCCACTCCGACATCCACACCATCCGCGGCGAGTGGGGCGACGTGCCCTACCCCCTGACCGTCGGCCACGAGATCGTCGGCACGGTCGCCGAGGTCGGTTCCGAGGTCACCAGCCACAAGGTCGGCGACCGCGTCGGCGTCGGCTGCATGGTGAACTCCTGCCGCGAGTGCGAGAACTGCCTCGCGGGCGAGGAGCAGTACTGCGAGAAGGGCAACATCGGCACGTACGGCGCGAAGGACGTCGACGGCACGATCACCCAGGGCGGCTACAGCGAGAAGATCGTCGTCGACGAGCACTTCGTGCTGCGCGTTCCCGAGTCGATCCCCTACGAGAAGGCCGCGCCGCTGCTGTGCGCCGGCATCACGACCTACTCGCCGCTGAACCACTGGAACGCCGGCCCCGGCAAGAAGGTCGCCGTCGTCGGCCTCGGCGGGCTCGGCCACATGGCCGTCAAGATCGCCCACGCCATGGGCGCCGAGGTCACCGTGCTCTCGCAGACTCTCAGCAAGAAGGACGACGGCCTGAAGATGGGCGCCGACCACTACTACGCGACGAAGGACGACGAGACCTTCGAGAAGCTGAAGAAGAGCTTCGACCTCATCATCAACACCGTCAGCGCCCCGCTCGACCTCAAGCAGTACCTGGGCCTCCTCGCCCTGAACGGCACGATGGTCAACGTCGGCGCCCCGCCGGAGCCCCTGCCCATCCAGGTCTTCACGCTGTTCACCAACCGTCGTTCCTTCGCGGGTTCGTCGATCGGCGGCATCCGCGAGACCCAGGAGATGCTCGACTTCTGCGCCGAGAACGGCATCGCGCCCGAGACCGAGCTCATCTCGGCCGACCAGATCAACGAGGCCTACGAGCGCGTGCTGAAGAGCGACGTGCGCTACCGCTTCGTGATCGACGCGAAGACCTTCGCCCCCGCCTGATCCCGGCTTCGGCCCCGGATGCCACGGCCCCGACGTTCTCCGGAGCGTCGGGGCCGCGGCGTTCCCGGCCCGGTCGGGCGTCCCGTCCCGTCCGGCCCCGCCCCTTACGGCGGCCCGCCCGCCCCGCCGGGTGCCGTCCTGCGGAGTTCGAGGCCGACACGCCGGTCTGCGGGCCCGGGGTCGCGGCGTGTCGCCGTCGACTCCGCACGACGGTTCCTGAGGGGGCGGTCGGCGCGGTGCCGTCCCCGTCCCGGTCCCGTCCCGGTCCCGTCCCCGTCCCGTCCCGTCCCCGTCCCGGTCCGGTCCCCGTCCCGGTCCCCGTCCCGGTCCCCGTCCCGTCCCCCGTCCCGGTCCCTGTCCCCGTCCCCGTCCTCCCGCCGCCCCGCCGCCCCGCCGTCCTGCGGAGTTCGAGGCCGACACGCCGGTCTGCCGGCCCGGGGTCGCGGCGTGTCGCCGTCGACTCCGCACGACGGCTCGTCGCGCCGACCCGGTACACGCGAAAGCGGCGCCGCCCCGAAGGGCGACGCCGCTGACGAACCGTGCGGATCAGGCCTGGCCGAGCGCGGCCGAGACGACCGCGCGTGCTTCTTCCTGCACCTCGCGCAGGTGGTCCTCACCGCGGAGCGACTCGGCGTACAGCTTGTAGACGTCTTCGGTGCCCGAGGGGCGCGCGGCGAACCACGCCGACTCGGTCTGCACCTTCAGCCCGCCGATCGCGGCGCCGTTGCCCGGTGCGTGCGAGAGCTTCGCGGTGATGGGCTCACCGGCGAGTTCGGTGGCCGACACGGCAGCCGGAGACAGCTTCGACAGCGCCGACTTCTGCGCGGGCGAGGCCGGAGCGTCGACGCGCTGGTACGCCGACGAGCCGAACTGCTGCTCGAGCTCGGCGTAGCGCTGCGACGGGGTCTTGCCGGTGACCGCGAGGATCTCGGCGGCCAGCAGACAGAGCAGGATGCCGTCCTTGTCGGTCGTCCACACCGTGCCGTCCTTGCGCAGGAACGACGCACCGGCCGACTCCTCGCCGCCGAACGCGACGGAGCCGTCGAGCAGGCCGGGGACGAACCACTTGAACCCGACGGGCACCTCGAGCAGCGTCTTGCCGAGGGCGTCGGCGACGCGGTCGATGATCATCGACGACACGAGCGTCTTGCCCACGGCGGCGTCGGCCGGCCAGTTCGGGCGGTGCGAGAACAGGTAGTCGATCGCGACCGCGAGGTAGTGGTTCGGGTTCATCAGCCCCGCGTCGGGGGTGACGATGCCGTGGCGGTCGGCGTCGGCGTCGTTGCCGGTGAGGATGTCGTAGTCGGCGCGCGCGGCGACGAGCGAGGCCATGGCCGAGGGCGACGAGGGATCCATGCGGATCTTCTCGTCCCAATCGAGCGTCATGAACTTCCACGTCGGGTCGACCTCGGGGTTCACGACCGTGAGGTCGAGGCCGTAGACCTCGGCGATGAGCGCCCAGTACTCCACCGACGCACCGCCCAGCGGGTCGGCGCCGATGCGGACGCCGGCGTTCTTGATAGCGTCGATGTCGATGATGGATGCCAGATCCCGCACGTACGCGTCGCGGAAGTCGTACTGGCCCAGGCCGTCGAGGTCGATGTCGGCGTGACGCGTGCGGGTGACGCCGTCGAGGCCGGCGGCGATGAGCTCGTTCGCACGGTCGGCGATCCAGCCCGTGGCGTCGGTGTCGGCCGGTCCGCCGTGCGGGGGGTTGTACTTGAAGCCGCCGTCGCGCGGCGGGTTGTGCGAGGGCGTGACGACGATCCCGTCGGCACGGCCGGGGTCGGAGGCGTCGAGGTCGCGGTTGTAGGTGAGGATCGCGTGGCTGAGCGCGGGGGTCGGCACCCACGCGTCGCGCGAGTCGACGCGCACGTCGACGCCGTTGGCCACGAGCACCTCGATGGCGCTGCGCTCGGCCGGGAGCGACAGCCCGTGGGTGTCGCGGCCGAGGAACAGCGGACCGGTGATCCCCTGCGCGGCGCGGTAGTCGACGATCGCCTGGGTCGTGGCGAGGATGTGGTCTTCGTTGAAGCTCGTACTCAGCGAGGATCCGCGGTGACCGCTCGTTCCGAAGGCGACGCGCTGCTCGGGCACGGCGGCGTCGGGCTTGCGGTCGTAATACGCGGCGATCAGTTCGTCGATGTCGATGAGATCGGACGCCTCTGCGGGCTGCCCTGCGCGACTGCTCATGCGTCCAGTCTGCCCGCTCCCTCCGACATGCGCACACGCCGTGACGCATTCTGAGAGAATCCGTCATCGCGCCGCGGGCGGTCGCCCGTCGACCGGGCCCCGGACGGTGACGGGGGCCCGCTGACGCGGCATCCGGAATCATCCCCCAGGTCTAGGCTGGACGCCGTGCTGCCCGACACAGAGACCGTGCCCGCCCGCCGTACCTACAGCTACCTCGGCCCGGCCGGCACGTTCACCGAGGCGGCCCTCGCGCAGGTGCCCGAGGCGCGCGATCAGATCTGGCGTCCCGTCCGCAACGTCGGCGAAGCGCTGGCCGACGTCGTCGAGGGGCGATCGGATGCCGCGATGATCGCCATCGAGAACTCCGTCGACGGCGGTGTCTCGACCGCGCAGGACGCCCTGGCCACCGTGCCGGGTCTGCGCATCGTGGGCGAATACCTCGTGCCGGTGAACTTCGTGCTCGTCGGTCGCCCCGGCGCCACGCTTGCCGACGTCTCGCTCATCGCCGCCCACCCGGTCGCCTACGGCCAGTGCCTCGGATGGCTCAGCAAGAACCTCCCCGCCCACGCGCACCTTCCCGCCGAGAGCAACGTCGCGAGCGCGCTCGGCGTGCTCGATGGGACGAGTGCGGCGGATGCCGCGGTGGCGGCCCCCGGCATCGTCGCCCACCACGACGTGTCGGTGCTGGCCGAGAACATCGGCGACAACCCCAATGCGGTGACGCGGTTCGTGCTGGTCAGCCGCACGGTCGCCCCGGCGCCGCCCACCGGTGCCGACAAGACCTCGCTCATCGTCGAGCTGCCCGAGGACCACCCGGGTGCCCTGCTCGAGCTGCTCGAGCAGTTCGCCACGCGCGGCATCAACCTGAGCCTGCTGGCCTCGCGCCCCATCGGCGACGCCCTCGGGCGCTACCGCTTCGTCATCGACGCCGACGGGCACGTGCACGACGAGCGCATGGCCGATGCTCTTCTGGGACTCCGCCGGTTCAGCCCGAAGGTCATCTTCCTCGGCTCGTATGCCCGCGCCGACCGCGCGATCGTCCGCTACCCGCAGCGCTACAGCGACGACGTGTTCGTCGAGGCCCGCGACTGGCTGCGCGGCCTGCTGAGCGGCGAGCCCGAGGCCTGACCCGTCGCGAGGTCCCTGAGCGTGTCGAACGGCCCGTCGCAGCCCAGGTCCCTGAGCGTGTCGAAGGGCCCGGGACCCGCGGTGGCCCCGGTGGCTTCGACAGGCTCAGCCACCTCGCGTACGGCAGAGGTCCCTGAGCTTGTCGAAGGGCCCGGTACCCGCGGCGCCCTCGGTGGCTTCGACAGGCTCAGCCACCTGTGTCGCGCGCAGCCCAGGTCGCTGAGCGTGTCGAAGGGCCCGGGACCCGCGGTGGCCTCGGTGGCTTCGACAGGCTCAGCCACCTCGCGTACGGCAGAGGTCCCTGAGCGTGTCGAAGGGCCCGGTACCCGCGGCGCCCTCGGTGACTTCGACAGGCTCAGCCACCTGTCTCGCGTCAGGCCGCGACGGTCGCGGGGGCCGCGATGAGCTCGAGGGTCTGCACGCGGCCTTCCGACCCCTCGCCTTCGTATGCTCCGGCGACGGGCGAGACCATGATCTCGTCAACGCCGTGCTGCGCAGCGAACGCGGCGAGCTGGCCCTGCACCTCGGCTCCGGTGCCGACGAACCACTTCTGCCGGGTCGAGGCCATGACCGATTCGGCCATCGCGTCGAACGGCTCGGCCTTGGCCTGCTCGATGGTCTCGAGCGGCACCATGGGGCGGTTCGTGCGCAGGCGCGCCATCATGCGCAGCTGCGGCAGAGCGCGTTCTTCCGCCTCTTCGGCGGTCGGCGCGGCGACGACGTTGGCGGTGACGAAGGTGCGCGGGCCTTCACCCGACTCGTTGGGCACGAACTGGTCGCGGTACACCCCGAGCGCGTGGGTGAGCCCCTCGCCCGAGAAGTGGTTCGCGAAGACGTAGGGCAGACCGAAGCTGGCCGCGAGTTGCGCCGAGTAGTCGCTCGAGCCGAGCAGCCACACCTGGGGGGTTCCGGATGCCGCGGGCGTCGCCTTCACCTGGTACTCGGTGCCCGAGGTGAAGCGCACCGTCGCCCCGTCGGGCGAGGTGAGCGCCATGATGTCGGTCACGTGGTCGGGGAAGCGCGAGACGTCGCTCGTGGTGCCCGAGCGGTTCAGCAACTGGGTGATGACCGGGTCGCTGCCGGGGGCGCGGCCGATGCCGAGGTCGATGCGGCCGGGGGCCAGGGCCTCGAGGGCGGCGAACTGCTCGGCGACGATGAGCGGGGAGTGGTTGGGCAGCATGACGCCGCCCGACCCGACGCGGATGCGCGAGGTGCGCGCCGCAGCCGCGGCGATGAGCACGGGGGGAGTGGTCGACGCCACCGAGGGCATGTTGTGGTGCTCGGCGAACCAGTAGCGCCGGTAGCCGAGGCGGTCGGCCCGCTCGACGAGGTCGAGGGCGGCGCTCACCGCCTGCGCGCTGCTCTGCCCGTGGCGCACGGGAACGAGGTCGAGAACGGAGAGGGAAGGCATGGCGTCGTTCACCTCGGATCCAACCGGTTCGTGCCCTCTCCTATTCCTCCGGCGCGAGAGCGCAACCCCCGTGACCTCCGCCGATGACGCGGCCTACCGTCCCGCGCATGGGGACCGAGACGATGGTGCGCACGCAGATCGCGATAGGCGAGAACTCCTATCTCCTCGCTCAGGGGCAAGACCTCGGCGACCTCGAGCGACGAATCGAGGAGGCGGTGCACGCGGGCGGGAGGTTCGAGCGGTTCGTCGTGGTCGGCGATCGCGAGATGTGGGTGCTGTTCACTCCGCACACGAGTGTGACGCTGTCGGTCGAGACCGTCGAGATCGATCCGCGCGACACGGGGGACGCCGGCGAGCCCTTCGGTGACTTCTTCGGCGGATGACCGACGGTCAGGATCCTCTCAGGAAGATTCCGTGACGAATGGTGCTCGGCGTGCGTCCTACCTATGACATCGCGGGACACACGGTCCCGGAACGACGGAAGGAAGCGAACATGGCTGAGAACACCACCACCACCGCCACCCCCACCCCTGCCACGAAGGACGGCGGCTCGACCGTCATCGTCGACGCCGTCGTCGCCAAGGTCGCCGGCATCGCCGCGGCCGAGGTTCCCGGCGTCCACGCTCTCGGTGGCGGAGCGGCCCGTGTGATCGGCAACATCCGTCAGGCCGTCGGTGCCAAGGACCACGCCCAGGGTGTGAGCGTCGAGGTCGGCGAGACCGAGGTGGCCGCCGACATCGCGATCCAGGTCGACTACCCCGAGCAGCTTCAGCGCGTGGCCTCGAACGTCCGCGCGGCCGTGCACCAGGCCATCACCGAGCTCGTGGGCATGAAGGTCGCCGAGATCAACGTGACCGTGGTCGACGTCTTCATCCCGGGCGACGACGACGACGAGGACGCCGCCGCCGAGCAGCGCGTCAACTGACACCCGTCTCGAAAAGGGGCGTCACCGTGAGGTGGCGCTCCTTTCGCGTCCCCGGATGCCGCGAGCTTCGCGATCCGTCGAAGCGGGTTCCGGCTCAGCCCCCGTGGCGCACGTGCGAATACGCGTCGAGCGCCCGCTTACGCGTCTCGCCGAGGTCCACCATCGGCTCCGGCGGGTCCTCTCCGAGGTACTCCGGGGCCCACTCCTTGATGTAGGCGTCGTGCGGGTCGAACTTCTTGCGCTGCGTGTCGGGGTTGAACACGCGGAAGTACGGAGCGGCATCCGCACCGCTTCCCGCGACCCACTGCCAGTTGAAGGGGTTGCTCGCGGCATCCGCGTCGACGAGGCAGTCCCAGAACCACTGCTCGCCGTGACGCCAGTCGATGAGCAGGTTCTTGATGAGGAACGATGCCGTGACCATGCGCACGCGGTTGTGCATGACGCCGGTGTGCCAGAGCTGGCGCATGCCGGCGTCGACCACGGCCACGCCCGTCTTGCCCTGCTGCCAGGTCTCGAGGTGCGATCGGTCGAGCTCCGGCCAGGGGAAGGCGTCGAAGGTGCGGCGCCAGTTCACCGTCGCGATGTCGGGGGAGTGGTAGGTCACGTGCCAGGCGAACTCGCGCCACACGAGCTCCGAGAGGAAGCCGCTCGCGCTCTGCGCGTGCTGGCCCGATCCCCGGTGCTCGAGGGTGTCGTGCCACACCTGGTAGGGGCTGAGCTCGCCCCAGCGCAGGCGGGGCGACAGGTTCGAGGTGGCGCCGCCGGCGAACTCGTCGCGGTACTGCGAATAGTCGCCGAGGTCGTCGTCGAGGAACTCCTTCAGGCGCGCCTTCGCGGCGGGCTCTCCGGGCTCCCACGTCTCGCGCAGGCCCCCGGCCCAGTCGGGCTTCGTGGGCAGCAGCCCCCACGCGCCGAGGTCGTCGCCGTCGACGCTGGCGTCGAAACCGGGGATCTTGCGCGCCTCCGGCATCGGCGGGCGCGGGGCGGGAAGCTTCTGCACGGCCCGCGCGAAGGGGCTGTACACCCCGTACGGCTTGTCGGACTGGGTGCGCACCGTCCACGGTTCGTAGAGCAGGTTGGCGGCGAACGAGGCGACGGTCACGCCGTCGTCGCGCAGTTTCTCTTTGATGCCGGCGTCGATCTCGCGCTCCACTCCGCCGTAGCGCCGGTTCCAGAACACCGCTCCGGCGCCGACCTCCTCGACCAGGGCGGGGACGACCTCGGCCGCCTTGCCGCGACGCAGCACCAGCGACCCTCCGCGCTCGCTCACGCGCTCGCCGAGCGAGGTCAACGAGCCGTGCAGCCACCAGCGGGCCGCCCCGCCGATCTCGCGCACGCCGTCGGATTCCTCGTCCAGCAGGTACAGGGCGACGATCGGCTCGTCGCGGTCGAGGGCTGCGCGAAGCGCCGGGTTGTCGGTCAGGCGCAGGTCGTCGCGAAACCAGACGATCGAGGGTGAAGCCATGCGTCGACGCTATCCACCGCGGCATCCGGTGCTTCGGGCTTGACACCCGCGCGCGGCCGCCGCCCCGAGAAGGTCAGAGCGACGAGGTGTCGTGGCCCTTCGGCAGAGCGACCACGAGCCCGCCGGCGACGATGCGGGTGTACACGCGCGTCGCCTCGCCGAACTCGTCGCCGTCGAGCTCGATCGGCTGCGCGGGAGCGGTCGCCAGCTCGATGCCCGTGCCCCGCAGGTAGCGCACCGAGGTGTCCTTGCGGCGCTCGAGCACGCGCCGCCCGGCGCGGAACTTCCGGAGCACCGAGTTGTCCCACACGATGCTCCGCCACACGCCGAGCCAGCCGAGAACGCCGCTCGGCTGCAGCACGGCCACGTCGAGGCTGCCGTCGGCGATGGAGGCGTCGGGGATCAGAGCCACGCCGCCCTGCAGGGCGCCGCAGTTCGCGAAGAGCACGCT
Organism: Microbacterium sp. BH-3-3-3; assembly: GCF_007679045.1. GTDB lineage: Bacteria > Actinomycetota > Actinomycetes > Actinomycetales > Microbacteriaceae > Microbacterium > Microbacterium algihabitans. The sequence goes on from NZ_VEFS01000005.1 coordinate 216,032, forward strand.
CTGCACCCTCGCCGAGTGCAGGCGGTGCCCGTCGAGCTGGTACATGACGCGGAAGGGCTTCGCCGAGACGAGCGACCGCGCCGCTCCGTCGACGTAGGCGACCCAGCCGACCTGCTTCTTCAGGTCGTCGCGGGTGTTCTGGATCATCGCGGCGTCCAGGCCGATGCCGGCCATGACCGAGAAGCCGTGCTCCTCGATCTCTCCGCCGACGCGACGGATGCGCGCGATCCCGGTGTCGATCGAGAGGACGTCACCCTCGAAGGTCGAGCGGATCATCGCGTCGCTGTCGGAGAGGGGCAGGTTGAGGTTGCGGGCGAGCAGGTTGCCCGTGCCGCTCGGAATGATCGTCAGGGGCACTCCCGACGAGGTCAGCGCCTCGGCGACGGCGCGGACGGTGCCGTCGCCGCCCGCCACGAGCACGGCGTCGACCTTCTCATCGAGGGCGGCGCGGGTGACGTCGTCGCCCAGGTCGTCGACCGTCGTCTCGTAGAACAGCGGTTCGGCCCAGCCGGCCTCGGCCGACAGCTCGGCCGTGCGGGTGCGCAGGGCGTCGGGGTCGACCTTGACGGGGTTGTAGATGAGGGCGGCCCGCTTCTTCTGCGTGGTCTCGGCGTCGATCGGGGCGTCCTCGCCCTCGAGGTCGACGCGCTGCGTCTTGCCGGGCAGCTCGGCCGACGAGTCGGGGTCGACGTCCTCGGGCTGGTGGATGGTGTCGTCGGGCTCCGCGGCGTCCTTCGGGTGGGGGACGTCTTTGCGCGGGTGATCGGCGACGTCGTCGCCGAGGCGCGCGGCGTGGAAGTGCTCGTCCGAGCCCTGGGCCGCGGCGGCATCCGCCTTCACCTCGTCGGGAGCGTCGGCGGAAACGGTCTCGGGGGACTCCGCGTCGTCACGCGGCTCGTCAGGGGCGGCCATGGGGTCAACCATAGGACCGCCCCGCGCGCCGGAACGGCGCGGTGGGGTGGGCTTGACGGGCGGATGCCGAGCACCCCGGTGTGCGCGCGCGATTCCGCGGGTCGTGGCGCGGGCTGCCCCCCCCCCCGGGGGAGCGAAGCGGCACGCGACGCCGACCGTAGGATGGACGCGTGATCGACCTGACCCTGCTGCGTGAAGATCCCGAGCTCGTGAAGCGCTCCCAGATCGCCCGCGGGGAGTCGCCGGATTCGGTGGACGACGCCCTCGCCGCCGATCGCGACCGCCGCGCCGCCATCACCGCCTTCGAAGAGCTCCGCGCCGCGCAGAACGCGCACGGCAAGCGCGTCGCGCAGGCGCCGAAAGACGAGAAGGCCGCGCTCGTGGCCGAGGCGAAGCAGCTCAGCGAGCAGGTGAAGGCCGCGCAGCACGCCGCCGCCGAGGCCGAGGCCGCCGCCGAAGCCGCCCTCGCGAAGATCGAGAACATCGTCATCGACGGCGTCCCGTCGGGCGGCGAAGAGAACTTCGTCACCCTGCGCACGCACGGCGAGGTCCCGACCTACGACTTCACCCCGCGCGACCACCTCGAGATCGGCGAGTTGCTCGGCGCGATCGACATGGAGCGCGGCACCAAGGTCTCGGGCAGCCGCTTCTACTTCCTCACCGGCATCGGCGCCCGCCTCGAACTGGCGCTGATGACACTGGCCCTCGACCGCGCGCTGCAGGCGGGCTTCACCCCGATGATCCCCCCGACGCTGGTGCGTCCCGAGGTCATGCGCGGCACCGGCTTCCTCGGCCAGCACGCCGACGAGGTCTATCACCTGCCGAAGGAAGACCTCTACCTGGTCGGCACGAGCGAGGTGCCCCTCGCCGGGTACCACATGGACGAGATCCTCGACTTCGATCGCGGCGCCAAGCGCTACGCCGGATGGTCCACCTGCTACCGCAGCGAGGCCGGCTCCTACGGCAAGGACACCCGCGGCATCATCCGCGTGCATCAGTTCAACAAGCTCGAGATGTTCGTCTACACCGACCCGGCCGATGCCGAGGCCGAGCACGACCGCCTCGTCGCGATGCAGGAGGGCATGCTGCAAGACCTGGGCCTCGCCTACCGCGTGATCGACGTGGCCGCCGGCGACCTCGGCTCGAGCGCCGCGCGCAAATTCGACATCGAGGCCTGGGTGCCCACGCAAGACGCCTACCGCGAGCTGACGAGCACCTCGAACTGCACGACCTACCAGGCCCGTCGCCTCGAGACCCGGTTCCGCCCGGCCGACGGCGGCAAGACGCAGCCGGTCGCGACCCTCAACGGCACGCTCGCCACCACGCGGTGGATCGTGGCGCTGCTCGAGACGCACCAGCGCGCCGACGGATCGGTCACGGTTCCCGAGGTCTTGCGGCCCTACCTCGGTGGGCTCGAGGTCATGGAGCCCATCGCGTGAGCGACGAGGCCGCCCTTCCCCGCACCGGAGACATCGACGCGTCGCCGCAGGACGAGGCGGCCGAGCTCGTCGCCGACGTCGCCCGTGAGGCGCCGGTCGGACGCATGCTCATCGCCCTCGACATCGACGGCACCGTGCTCCTCGAAGACGAGACCCTCAGCCCCGGTGTCGTCGACGCCGTCCGCCACGCGCAAGAGGCGGGGCACGAGGTCATGCTCGCCACCGGCCGCAGCTGGGACAGCACGCACGGGGTCATGGAGCGCCTCGGCATCCGTCCCGAGTACGCCGTCTGCTCGAACGGCGCCATCGTGATGCGCAGGGGCGGCGAAGCGGATGCCGCGGAGTACGAGCGTGCGCACGTCGAGACGTTCGACCCCACCGAGGTGCTGACGCTGCTCGGCGAGCACCTGTCCGGGGCGCACTTCCTCGTGGAGCTGCCCGACGGCAAGCGCCTGTTCACGGATTACCTCGACGACTGGAACCTCGTCGGCGCGAACAAGGTGACCTTCGCGGAGCTCTCGGGCCAGCCCGTCTGTCGCGTGGTCGTGGTCGCACCGGAGCAGACCGACAAGGACTTCCTCGAACTGGTCGAGCGCATCGGCCTGACCCAGGTGTCGTACGCGATCGGCTGGACCGCGTGGCTCGACATCGCCCCGCAGGGCGTCGACAAGTCCACCGCGCTCGAACTCGTCCGCGGCTGGCTCGACATCGCCCCCGAGAACGTCCTGGTGATGGGGGATGGGCGCAACGACATCGAGATGATGCAGTGGGCGGTGCGCAACGGTGGTCGTGCGATCGCGATGCACCAGGGTCCGCCCGAGGTGCACGCCGCGGCCGGCGAAGTCGGCCTGTCGGTCACCGAGGGCGGCGTCGCGGCGGTGCTCCGGGCGCTCTGACGGCGCGCGGACCGACGCAGCGCCGGCCCGCGCCCCGCTTCACACTCGCGCGGACCCGCTCGCCACGTGGGCGGCTCGGTCGGCCAGGTACGCGGTGCGATCGACCGCGCTCAGGGGGCGGATCGTAGCGCGGTGATCGACCACGCGTGCGGCCTCCCAGGCGACCAGGCCCACCGGCGGCAGCAACAGCAGGGCGGTCGCCCATGCGGCCTTGAGCCCGACCGACGCGTGCGGGTCTCGCACGGCGACGACCGCGGCGAGGACGGATGCCGCGTAGACGAGCGCGAACACCGCCAGGACGATCTGCGAAGACATGCTGGTGACGATCATGGTGACCTCCTCAAGTCAGACGGCCCGTGGGTCGTGAACGACTGATGAGACCCGGTCTACTCCTCGCGGAGGGCGCCCTCAACGGCGCGTGGTCACGCCGAAGGGGATCGATAGCCCGGCCATAGCGCGCTGTCAGAAGCGCCGGTCGTCGACCGATCCCGCGGCGAGGTCCCGCCAGGCGTTGCGCGCCGACCCCTCCAGCATCCGACGGTCGCCTCGGGGGAGTTCGCGCCGGTTCCGCTGGAGCGCCTCGCGCGCGGCATCGCGGAACACGCGTGCATTCCGAGGGGCGGATGCCGCGAGCGCGGCGAGACATTTCTGCAGACGCACCTGCACCTCGACGAGCCCCGCTCCGTCGCGCGCCAGCGGGCGGAACGCGTCGTCGACGAGATCCGCCAGGCGCGGAGCCGGCACGAAGACGTGCTCGTGGGCGACGTCGTCGTCCGCCTCGGTACGCAGAGCGCGCGCGAAGACGCGCTGGAGCGCGGCGACCACCTCGATCGCCGTCCCCGGGTCGTTGGTCGACGGCGAGAGCGCCCGGCTGCCGATCTCCGTGAGTGCGATCACACCGAACCGGGGATCCTGTTCGTACGTGCGGTGGTGCTCGATCCTGAATGCGCGACGGATGCCCGCGATCACGTCGTCGTCGAGCTTCCCGACGACCTTCGCGAGGGGGACGCGGGCGTCGGCGATGCGTCCCGGCGTCGCCCGCACGTGGATGTCGACGGAGAAGCGCTCGGCGATGCGGCCCAGTCCCGCCACGTCGACGTGGGTGACGTAGCCGACGTCCGCAGCGTAGACGGCTCTCGCCCGGGCGGGGATCTCGACTGCGGCGCGGGCACCGAGCGTCGGCCTCTCGGCGTAGACCTCCAGTGATTCGGTGGCCGCCTTCTCGACGCGGTCGATCACGTCGGCCATCCGTCCGAAGGTCGACAGGTGCGAGATCCATCGCAGCAAGGTGACGATGACCATCACGATGATGACCAGCGTCGCCACGAACAGGATCGTGCGCCCCTGGCCCTGGTAATACCCCGTCTCGAGGGCGACGATGCCGACCAGTGAGAAGGCGAAGGCCCCGACGAACGTCGACACCGCGTTCTGCGAGGTCGGGTCGGCGATGAGCAGCTGCGTCGACCGCGGGGTGGCGGTCGTGGTGGCCGACGAGAACGCCGTGACCATCGCGGTGACCGAGAACGTGCTGACGGTGAGCATCGCGGTCGCGATGATCTGCAGCAGCGAGCCGACGGCGTCGTCGGCGAGCCCGAAGCTGAACGAGAACGGCAGCAGGGGCCCGACGAATCGGGCTGCCAGCACCACGACGATCCCGACGACGGTGAACACGGCGGCGCGCACCCACACCTGCCGGCCGAGCCGGAGGAAGAACGAGGCCAGGGGGCTGCGCGCGATCGGTGCCATAGGCGCGACGGTATCCGGATGCCGTGCCCGCGCCCGGGGGCTGGACTCGATCTCGCGACGTGCTCGGTAGACTCGTCGGGTCCGGGAGGGTTGTCCGAGCGGCCGATGGACCTGGTCTTGAAAACCAGTGGGCAGCAATGTCCCGTGGGTTCGAATCCCACACCCTCCGCAACGCAGAACGGCGGGCCCCGCAGGGGTCCGCCGTTCTGCGTTATGACCGGTTGAGCGGGAGTCGAACCTTGGTTGGGCCCACGCCGCCCGAGGGCCCCCGCCGCGCGGGTGAGCGCGCCTGTCAGCGGGGCGAGAAGCGCCGATGAAACGCCAGGTCTTCACGCCATTCACAGCCGCCCGTCCCTAGTATTGCTGCGACCTCCGGCCGTGCCGGAGCGTGACGTGCTGCCGGGCCGGCGGCATCCGTCGTGAAAGGACCCGAGTGATCAAGACCACCCCTTCGCGCGGTCAGCGGACCGTCGCGCGCCATGGGCGACTCACGTCGCCGGGCCCCGTCGCCCAGTTGCTGCGCGGCCTCGCGATCGCCCTCGCCGTCGTGCTCGTATCGGGTGGCACGGTGCTCGCCTACGCCGCCGTCGACCTCACACGCAGCTTCACCGCCGACGCCGTCGACCTGAAGAACCAACCGGCCGTCCCGCCCGACATCGGCGAGCTGCAGGGCGGCGTCAACATGATGCTGGTCGGCACCGACGAGTGCGAGCCGGCGTTCGCGCAGTACTTCGGCGATCGCTGCACAGGTCCCGACTCCGACGGCAGCTTGAACGACGTCAACCTCCTCATCCACATCTCCGACGCGCCTCGGCGCGTGACGGTCATCTCGTTCCCGCGTGACCTGATGGTGCCGATCCCCGCGTGCACCAACGCCGACGGGCAGGAGAACTCCGCGCGCAGCTTCGCCCAGATCAACAGCGCGTTCGAAGACGGCGGCCTGTCGTGCGTCGTGCAGACGGTCTCCGAGCTCAGCGGACTCGAGATCCCGTTCGCGGCCAAGGTCAGCTTCGGCGGCGTCATCAACATCACGGATGCCATCGGCGGCGTCGACGTCTGCATCGCCAACGGCATCGAAGACCCGTACACCGGCATCGACTGGCCCGCCGGCATCCGCACGGTGAAGGGCTTCGACGCCTTGCAGTTCCTGCGCACGCGTCACGGTGTCGGAGACGGCGGCGACCTCGGCCGCATCTCGAACCAGCAGCAGTACATGTCGCGACTGGCCAACAAGCTGAAGAGCCAGGAGGTGCTGTCGAACCCGGCGACCCTCTACAAGCTGGCCTCGACCGCGCTGCGCAACGTCGACCCCTCGACGTCGCTGACCAACCCGCTGACGCTCGTCCAGATCGCCTCGGCGGTCAAGGATGTGCCGTTCAACGAGATCGTCTTCATCCAGTACCCGACCGGTACCGACCCGTCGAACCCGAACCGCGTCGTGCCGAACGAAGACGATGCCAAGACGCTCTGGGCCGCGCTCGCCGCGAACCAGCCGCTGCAGCTGTCGGGCAACCTCAGCGACGGTGATGGAGTGGTGGCCGACCCCAACGCGACGCCCGCTCCGACCGCGACCGATACTCCGGCGCCGACCGAGACGTCGACCCCGACCGACGGTGCCACGCCCACACCCGACCCGAGCTCCGGAACGGTCGTGCTGCCCGAGGGCATCGCCGGGCAGACCGCGGCGCAGGCGACGTGCTCGAACGGTAACGTCCGCGAGTGAGTCCTCGCCGCCCGGCATCGCGAACGTGGTTCGAATGCCGGGCGGCATCCGGTTAGTATTGAGCGGTGTGCTCGCGCCGAGAGGCGTCGATCACCTGGAGACGTCGCATAGTCAGGCCTAGTGCACCACCCTGCTAAGGTGGAGTCCCCGTAAGGGGACCGAGGGTTCAAATCCCTCCGTCTCCGCCGAAAAAGCCCCGGTTCGCCGGGGCTTTTCGCGTTGTCGGCGAGCCGTCTCAGACCTGCCGCTCGAAGACCATCGTCGCTTGGATGCGATCACCCCCGCCGAACCCGGTGCTGCCCGACGATGCAGTCGTGATCGTGTGCAGGCGGAACCCGAGCGCCGCTTGACGGTTGATGACGCCCTCGAGTTCGGTCAGGTTGTTCGAGCCGCTGCCGAAGAGCTTCTCCTTCAGCACCACCTGGAGCACCACGTAGTTGTAGCCGTTCTGGGCGGGCCGCGGCTGTGCGCCGGCCACCGCGTCGGCCTGCGCCCGTTCGATGAAACCCGCGACGCCCGGCTGCGGAGGGGTCGGCTCCTGGAACCGCTCGGTCCACCGCTGTCCGTCCCACCAACGCGTCCGCCCGGAACCGTCGTCGTACCACCCTGCCTGTGCGTCGCTCATCGCCCGCCCCCTGTTCTTCGCTCCGGACCCCCGTGGCCGGATGCCGATCAGCGCCGAGTATTCCGGGGCCGGATGCTCCGTCGCAACGCGAGCGGTCAGGCGCGGTGCATCTCCACCGCGCTCACGCCCGAAAGCCCCAGCCACGAACGGCCGTCGGGGCCGTCGACGACGGTGAGGAGCACGGCGTCGCACCCGCGACATCGCGCCACGATCCCCATGGCCGAGGCGTACACCGTCGCCGTGGCGAGCAGTCCCGTCAGCCCGCAGTGGGTGCATCGCACCCCGGATGCCGTGGCATCCCATCCGAGCAGGTCGTCGAGGCGACCGGCCAGGGCATTGCCGTCGAGAAGCGTCATCACGAACCTCCGAAACGTTCGGTGCGGATGCGGGCGGCTGAGTGGCCCGCCTCGATGAGCCAGCCCGAGACCGCCTCGACGAAGGGGGTCGGTCCGCAGACGAAGACGCGCGGCCGCTGGTCGGCCGGGATGACCGCGGCACGCAGGCCCTCGACGGTCAGTCGTGCGGGGGCACACTCCGCGTTCGCGGGGGCCCGGCGGGTGTAGACGAGGTCGAGGGCGAACCGTTCGCCGACCAACGCCTCGAGCTCGTCAGCGAAGAACACGTCGTCGGGGGTGCGAACGGAGTAGAGCAGCCGGAAGGGGGTCGCGTCGGCGCTCGCCGCGTGCGCCGAGGCCATTGCGAAGAGGGGGACGACCCCGGAGCCGCCCGCGATCAGTTGCACCGGTGCGGGGTCATCGGAGGGCATCCACACGAAGAACGCCCCGAGCGGCCCGTGCACCTCGATCTGGTCGCCGTCACGCAGGTCGTGCACGAGGAAGGGCGAGACCTCCCCGTCGGGCACCTCGTCGACGGCGAGGACGATGCGCGTACCCGGGCCGGCCGAGGCGATCGAGTACGACCGGCTCGCCTGGTAGCCGTCGGGTGCGGTGAGGCGCACGTCGAGGTGCGAGCCCGCCTCGTTGCCCGGCCAGGTGGGCACCTCGAGCTCGATGCGCCGGGCCGTCGCGGTCTCGGGGCGCGAGGCGACGACGGTCGCGGCGTGCCAGGCCGCGGTGCGCGCGGTCACCCGTACCGTTCCTCGCGCCAGGGGTCGCCGTGCAGGTGATAGCCGTTCTGCTCCCAGAAGCCGGGCTTGTCGGCAGGCATGGTGATGAGCCCCTGCACCCACTTCGCGCTCTTCCAGAAGTACAGGTGCGGCACCAGCAGTCGCGCCGGGCCGCCGTGTTCGGGCGTCAGTGGTGCCCCGTCGGCTTCGAAGGCGATCCAGCTCTTGCCGCCGAGCAGGTCGTCGAGGGCGATGTTCGTCGTGTAGCCGCCGAAGGAGTGCACCATCGCGAAGTGGTGGGAGGTGTCGACCTCGGCGAAGAGGCGATCGAGCGAGACGCCGCGCCACGGCATGTCGAGCTTCGTCCAGTGCGTGACGCAGTGGATGTCGACGGTGACGTCCTCGACCCCGAGCGCCTCGAGCTCGGCCCGCGTCCAGCGGTGCACGCCGTTCTCGGTGCCGATCGCGAACTCCCAGCCGTCGTTGTCGATGCGGGGTGTCGGGCCGGCCGACAGCACCGGCCAGTCGCCGACGAGCGTCTGACCGGGTGGGAGACGGGGGTCGCGCTCGCGTCGTCGTCCCGAGAATCCGCGTGTGATGAACGACATGGGTCTCCTCTGCGGGTGGCGGTGGCTTCACCCTAGCCACGGCCGCGCGGCGACGACAGGGTGCCGACGTCGGCGCCACCCCGTCGGCCACGGCCCCGCACCCCGATAGGGTCGTGCCTGCGGTGCGCACCTCGCGTGCCCTCTCACCCCGGGAGAAGCGCATGTCCGTCGGACTCCTCGCCGTCGTCGATGACATCCTCAGCGCCGCGATGCGCGCGAGTGCCAAGACCGCCGGCGTCGTGATCGACGACGCGGCCGTCACTCCGCAGTACGTGCAGGGGCTGACGCCCGCGCGCGAGCTGCCCGTGGTGTGGAAGATCGCGCTGGGCAGCATCATCAACAAGTACGTGATCATCATCCCCATCGCGTTGCTGCTGACCGCCTTCGCCCCGGGGGTGCTCCCCTTCCTGCTGATCATCGGTGGCGGGTTCCTCTGCTTCGAGGGTGCAGAGAAGGTGCTCGAGTGGTTCGGCGTGCACCATGCCGAGGGCGACGCCGACGAGTCGCGCGACGAGAAGAAGCTCGTGCTGGGCGCCGTGCGCACCGACCTCATCCTCAGCACCGAGATCATGCTCATCGCCCTGTCGAGCCTCGATCCGGGCTTCGGCATCTGGATGACGCTGGGGGCGCTGCTCATCATCGGCCTCGCCATGACCGTCGTGGTCTACGGTGCGGTCGCCCTGCTGGTGAAGATCGACGACATCGGTCTGCGCTTCATGAAGAGCGAGTCGCGGGGCGTCCGCCGCTTCGGGGCCCGGGTCGTGGCATCCATGCCCGCCGTCTTCCGTGTGATCAGCGTCATCGGCACGGTCGCGATGCTGTGGGTCGGTGGGCACCTCGTGCTGCAGAACCTGTCGGAGACCCTGTGGTCGGGTCCCTACGACCTGGTCCACGTCGTGACCCACGCCATCGAGGCGGCGGGGCCCGTGGTGGTCTGGATCGTCGAGACGGCGATGTCGGCGGTGTTCGGGCTGATTCTGGGCCTGATCATCGTGGGGATCGTGACCGGCATCTCGCGGCTGGTGAAGCGCGATGCCTCGGCTGCGAGCCACTGACGGCCCGCGTCCGACGCGGTAGGTTTCCCGCACGGCAGGAGGTGGGCAGATGCGGCGGTCACTCGCGGTGTTCGTCCTGCTCGCGCTGTGCCTCACCGGCTGCGCGCCGGCCGCACCGCCCTCACCCGCGCTATCGGCCGATCTCTACCAACCCCGCTCCGACATCGCGAAGGGGCGCATCGCGGTCAGCGTCACCAACGGCAGCGACCGCACCGTGACGATCACGGGCGTCCGGCTCGTCTCGGCCGACTATCCCGGCGAGCCGGCGTGGGACGGGCGTGCCGTCGACCTGCAGCCGGGCAAGGGATCTCCCGACCTGCGGATCGCGCTTCCGGATGCCGTGTGCGGCGAGCAATCGGCATCGGCCGCCATCGAGGTGGATTGGCGGGATACCGCATCATCCGGCACCACGACCGTCACCCCCGGCGACCGGTTCTCGTTCCTCGCAGTCGGTCACGCGAGCGCGTGTTTCACCGCTGCGGTCGACGGCGTGGCGACCCTCGAGGCGGCCGACTTCGCAGGCGGCGGTCCGGGGACGCCCGCCGACCTGGTCGTGGCCATCGGCGCGGGCGGCGGTGACGGATCGTTCACCATCGACTCCGTCGAGGGGACGACGTTGCTGGCGCCGTGGGACGGCACGGGTGGGGCCCCGACGGTGATGATCTCGCGCGTCGTGCGGGGGACCGACGCCGCAAGCGAGCTGCGCGTGCCCTTCGTCCCCAACCGCTGCGATGCGCACGCGCTCGCCGAAGACAAGGTCGGCACGCTCATCCCGTTCGCCGTCACCACGGCCGACGGCCAGACGGGGACGGTACGGCTGGCGGCGTCCGACGACCTGCGCCGCAAGATGTACGACTTCTACGCGGCGTTCTGCGGCCTTTGACGCGATTTCGCGGGGCCCTTCACGCTGAGACTGCATTTCGCTGACGAGTCCGTTGCAGCCTGACGCCGGGTCGTCAGCGAGTTGCAGTCTCGCCGACCGAGGCGACCGAGGCGACCGAGCCGGCCGAGCCGGCCGAGCCGACCGAGCCGACCGAGGTGGGCCGGCCCCGACCCACTGGGATCAGTCGAGCCGCGAGTGCTCGCCGAGGCGGTGCCAGGTGCGGTTGTGGTAGACCAGCGCGGCGCCGGGCTCACCGGGCTCGAGGTCGCGCTCGACGTCGACCTGCAGGGCTTGGGCGGCGATGACTGTGGAGCCGCCGGCATCCATTCGGCTGACGATCTTGCACCGCAGCCACGCCCGCACGCCGTGGTAGACGGGCTCGCCGGTGGCCAGGCGCGACCAGGTCGACGTGTCGGCGAAGCGGTCGAGGCCGCTGGTCGCGCCCGCGCGGGCGAGCGAGATGTCTTCGGCGTCGAGCAGGTGCACCACGATCGTGTCGGCCGCGATGATCGTGGGCGTCGCCGACGACAGCGCCGACACCGAGAAGATCAGCAGCGGCGGATCGGCGCTGACCGACGACACCGACGAGGCGGTCAAGGCGACGGGGCCGTTCTCTCCGTACGCGGTGATGACCGCGATCCCGCCCGGGTGCCCGCGGAACGCGCGCTTGAAGTCGTCCGCCGAGACCGAGGTGCCGATGGCGGGAGTGCTCTCGGGGGCTGCATGCGGAAGGGAAGTCATACATCCACGGTAGGCGCTCACCGGGCGCGGGGCATCGCTGGGCGCAACACGACGAAACGCTCCCGTGCCCGTCATCGACCGTTCGTGCGCGGATCCCCGGCGGGCCGGCGGCCGCACTCGCGCCGTCGCGCCCCGGCGGCGAGGGCCTCCGTCGCCCCGCCATGCGCCCAGTGTGAAGCTTCACATTTATCAATCCGTGACATTTGCCGGAGCTAGATTGCTTGACAGCACGCGTTGTGTGAGCGCTAACATTCCCACACGGCGCACCCGAGGTGCTGCATACATGACACCGGCACAGGCGCCGGCGAAACGAGGAGGTTTCATCATGAAGGCGAACAAGATCATCGCGGGCGCAGCGCTCGTCGGAGCGATCGCACTCACCGCGACCGGCTGCGCAGGCGGCGGGGGAGCAGCGGCGGGCGGCGGCGGAGGCGGCAGCGACGTCATCACGGTCGGCTTCGCGCAGACCGGCTCCGAGAGCGGCTGGCGCAGCGCGAACACCGAGTCGATGAAGGAGGCGTTCAGCGAGGCCAACGGCTTCAACCTCATCTTCAACGCGGCCGACAACAAGCCCGAGGCGCAGATCGCCGCGGTCCGCAGCTTCATCAATCAGGGCGTCGACGCGATCGTGCTCGCTCCCATCGTCACCGACGGCTGGGACGACGTGCTCAAAGAGGCCAAGGACGCCAACATCCCGGTGATCCTCGAAGACCGCACGGTCTCGGCATCCGAAGACCTCTACGCCAGCTGGGTCGGACTCGACTTCAAGAAGGAGGGCGAGACGGCCGGCAAGTGGGTGGCCGACAACTTCGGCTCGACGCCCACCAACATGGTCGTGCTCGAGGGCACCACCGGATCGTCGGCGGCGACCGACCGGGCCGAGGGCTTCAACTCCGCGATCTCGGGCACCGACATCAAGGTGCTCGACTCGCAGACCGGCAACTTCACCCGCGCCGAGGGCAAGACGGTGATGGAGGGCTTCCTGCAGAAGTACGGCTCGCAGATCAACCTGCTCTTCGCGCACAACGACGACATGGGTCTCGGCGCGCTCGAGGCGATCAAGGCGGCGGGTCTCACGCCCGGCACCGACATCAAGATCGTCACGATCGACGCTGTCAAAGACGGCATGACCGCGCTGTCCAAGGGCGAGTTCAACTACATCGTCGAGTGCAACCCGCTGCTGGGTGAGAAGGCTGCCGAGATCGTGAAGAAGGTCGTCGCGGGCGAGTCCGTCGACAAGAGCTACATCGTCGAAGACCAGGCCTTCGACCAGGAGCAGGCCGCCAAGGTCCTCGACAGCCGCCCCTACTGATCCGCAGGGATCGGCCGTCGTTCCCACGGCGGCACCCGTCCGATCGCCACGGCATCGACGGAACATCCTCCCCGGCGTGCGGGGCCGGGCCCTCCCCGGTCCCGCACGCCACCGATCAGAGAAAGCGATCGACATGACACCCGAACGATCCGCCGTGGTCGAGATGAGCGGCATCACGATCCAGTTCCCCGGGGTGAAGGCGCTCGACGACGTGGACTTCACCCTCCGCGCCGGCGAGGTGCACTCGCTGATGGGCGAGAACGGAGCCGGCAAGTCCACTCTCATCAAGGCGCTGACCGGGGTCTACGGCATCGACGCGGGCAGCATCCGCGTCGCCGGTGAGGAGCGGCAGTTCCGCACCACCGCCGACGCACAGGCCGCCGGCGTCGCCACCGTCTACCAAGAGGTCAACCTCTGCCAGAACCTCACCGTCGGTGAGAACGTCATGCTCGGCGCCGAGATCCGCCGAGCGGGCATGGTGGATTGGAAGGCCACGCACGCCGCGGCCGCCACCTACCTCGCCGAGCTGGGCGTGCACATCGACACGCGTTCGATCCTCGCCAGCCACTCCATCGCGGTGCAGCAGCTCGTCGCCATCACCCGCGCGATGGTCGTCGACACCAAGGTGCTCGTGCTCGACGAACCGACCTCGAGCCTCGATCGGGGCGAGGTGGAGCAGTTGTTCTCGGTGATCCGCGACCTGCGCGACCGGGGGGTGGCGATCCTGTTCGTGTCGCACTTCCTCGACCAGATCTACGAGATCTCCGACCGGCTCACCGTGCTGCGCAACGGCACGCTCGTCGGCGAGTACGCCATCACCGAGCTCGGCCGCGAGCAACTCGTGGCCAAGATGATCGGCCGCGAGCTGGGGGAGCTGGAATCGCTCTCCGCCAGTGCCGAGCGGCCCATCGACCGCACGGGTACGCCCGTGCTGCGGGCCTCGGGCCTCGGCCGCAAGAACGCCCTCGAGCCCGTCGATCTCGAAGTGTTCGGGGGCGAGATCGTCGGGCTCGCAGGGCTCCTGGGTTCGGGTCGCACCGAGCTCGCGCGACTGCTCGCCGGTGCGGACCGTCCCGACCAGGGATCCGTCGACGTCGGCGGCACCGCATCGCGCACGGGCTCGCCCCGTCACGCCCTCGACCGCGGCATCGCGTTCTCGTCGGAAGACCGTCGTGCCGAGGGCATCGTCGGCGACCTCACCGTCGCCGAGAACATCGTGCTCGGCATCCAGGCCCGACGCGGGGCGATGCGCCGCATCAGCGCCGCCGAGAAGCAGGCGGTCGTCGACGAGTACATCACCGCCCTCGGGGTGCGGCCCGCCGACCCGAACGCCCTCATCCGCAACCTCTCGGGGGGCAACCAGCAGAAAGTGCTGCTCGCCCGGTGGCTGGCCACCGCCCCCGAGCTGCTCATCCTCGACGAGCCCACGCGCGGCATCGACGTCGGCGCCAAGGCCGACATCCAGCGCAAGGTCGCCGAGCTCGCCGAGAAGGGCCTGTCGGTCGTCTTCATCTCGTCGGAGCTCGAGGAGGTGCTGCGCATCGCCCAACGGGTGGCGGTGCTGCGCGACCGTCGTAAGATCGGCGAGCTGGCCACCCGCGACGTCGATCTCGACGCCCTGGTGACCTACATCGCCGAGGGGCAGTCGCAGCAGGCCGCGCCCACCGTACCCGAGACAGTGTCGTCCGATCGGGAGAAGATCGCATGAAGAAGTTCCTCGCGCACCGCCTCGTCTGGCCGATCGCCGCGCTCCTCGCGCTGATCGCCGTCAACACGATCTCGCGCCCCTCGTTCTTGAGCGTCACCGTGCAGAACGGTCAGCTCTACGGCTCGCTCATCGACATCCTGCGCAACAGCGCACCGTTGATGCTGGTCGCGCTCGGTATGACCCTGGTCATCGCCACGCGCGGCATCGACCTCTCGGTCGGGGCGATCATGGCCGTCTCGGGAGCCGTCGCGCTCACCGTGATCGAGGCCTCACCCGACCCGGGCAACCTCGGCGTCGTCTTCACCGCGATCGCCGCGGCCGTGGGCGTCGCCCTCCTGCTCGGGGTCTGGAACGGGTTCCTCGTCTCGGTCCTCGGCATCCAACCCATCATCGCCACGCTCGTGCTCATGCTCGCCGGTCGCGGTGTCGCCCTGCTGATCACGGGCGGCTTCATCACGACCATCAACAGCGATCCGTACAAGTTCATCGCGGGCGGGTACGTCCTGGGACTGCCGTTCGCGTTCTACGTCTCGATCGTCGCGGTGCTCGTCATCGGCGTGCTCGAGCGGCGAACGGCCCTGGGCATGCTGACCGAGGCGGTCGGCATCAACCCCGAGGCGAGCCGTCTGGCGGGCGTCCGCTCGCGCGGCATCATCTGGGGCGCCTACATCGCCAGCGGTGCCTTGGCAGGCATGGCGGGAATCCTCTACAGCTCGAACATCATGGCGGCGGATGCCAATGCGGCAGGGCTCTACATCGAGCTCGACGCGATCCTCGCCGTCGTCCTGGGCGGCACCTCGCTCGCGGGCGGCAAGTTCAGCCTCGCGGGCACCGTCGTGGGCGTCTTCACCATCCAGACGCTCAAGAGCACGATCACCTTCCTCGGTGTGCCGCCCGCGGTCAGCCCCGTGTTCATGGCCGTGGCCGTGCTCATCGTGGTGCTGCTGCAGTCGCGTCGGTTCCGCGCGTACTTCCACACGGCGGGCCGCTCCGCGGCGCGCCCGCTCACCCGACGTCCTGACGCAAAGGTGCTGTCCTGATGGCCACTCTCACCGAAGAACGGCGCACGGCGTCGTCGTCGCCCACCTCGACCTACCGTCGCTTCCTCAGCCGCCACATCTCGTGGGTGCCGGTGTTCGCCGCGGTGATCATCCTGGTCGTGATGATCGCGGGGGCCATGTACTGGTTCCCCAACTTCCAGCTCCCGCGCATCATGTCGTCGATCCTGCTCGACAACGCGTACCTGCTCGTGCTGGCCGTCGGCATGACCTTCGTGATCCTCACCGGGGGCATCGACCTGTCGGTCGGAGCGGTGATGGCCTTCACCGGCATCCTTTGCGCGAAGATGCTCTCCGACGGCGCTCCCGTCGCCGTCGCCCTCCCCGCCATGGTGCTCATCGGTGCGGCGATCGGCCTGCTGATCGGCGTGCTCGTGCAGTTCTTCGACGTGCAGCCGTTCATCGCGTCGCTCATCGGCATGTTCCTCGCGCGAGGTCTCGCGTTCGTGGTGAGCCTGGAGTCCATCAAGGTCGACAACGAGGGTCTGCTGTGGCTGCAGTCGACGCGCTTCTCGTTCGCCGGGTGGTACATCACCCCCACCGGCATCATCGCGCTGCTGGTCGTCGCGCTCGCCGCCTTCGTGCTGCGGTACACGCGCTTCGGCCGCACCGTGTACGCGGTGGGCGGCAACGAGCAGTCGGCACGCCTGATGGGTCTGCCCGTCGTCCGCGCCAAGCTGTCGGTCTACGTCATCAGCGGGGTGTGCGCGGGGCTGGCGGGCATCGTGCTCACGGCCTACTCCGGTGCGGGATATCCGCTGAACGGTGTGGGTACCGAGCTCGACACGATCGCGGCGGTCGTCATCGGCGGCACGCTGCTCACCGGCGGCAGCGGCTTCGTGGTGGGCTCGATGATCGGCGTCTTCGTCTACGGCCTGATCCGCACGATCATCTCGTTCTCGGGTGCCGAGCAGTCGTGGACGCGCATCACGGTGGGTGCCCTGCTGCTGCTGTTCGTCGTCGTGCAGCGGGTCATCGTGTCGCGCTCGGCGCTGAGTCGGTGATTCTTCCGGGTCGTGTCGGCGCAGCAGGTGCGGCGCGGGCATGATTGACCCCATGTCCGCCGTCGCTCCGCCCCTCCTCGAGGTGCGCGGAGCGACGGTGCGTTTCGGGGTCGAATCGGCCCTCGCCGACGTCGACTTCCGGCTGCTGCCCGGCGAGGTGCACTCGCTCATGGGCGAGAACGGCGCCGGCAAGTCGACCCTCATCAAGGCGATCACCGGGGCGTTGCGCCTCGATGCCGGCGAGATCGCGCTCGACGGCCGCGTCGTGCGGCTGTCGTCGCCGGCCGACGCGCAGGCCCGTGGCATCTCCACCGTCTACCAAGAGATCGACCTGCTGCCCAACCTGACCGTCGCCGAGAACATCTCGCTCGGCCGCGAGCCGCGCCGCTTCGGCGTCATCGATCACCGGGCCATGCGGCAGCGGGCCGACGAGGCGCTCGCGGCGCTCGGCGTCGACATCGACGCGGCCTCGGTGCTGTCGTCGCACCCGCTGGCGGTGCAGCAGCTCGTCGCGATCGCCCGTGCCGTCTCGACCGACGTCCGCGTGCTCGTGCTCGACGAACCCACCTCCAGCCTCGACGCCGACGAGGTCGCCGAACTGTTCCGCGTCATCCGCGACCTCAAGGCGCAGGGGATCGCGATCGTGTTCGTCTCGCACTTCCTCGACCAGGTCTACGAGATCTGCGATCGCGTGACGGTGCTGCGCGGAGGACGCCTGGTCGGCGAGTACGGCACCCGCGAACTCCTGCGCATCGATCTCGTCGAGAAAATGCTCGGCGCCACGGCCGAGGCGCTCGCCCCGCTCGGCCAGCGCTCCACCGACCCGGCCGAGGGCCCCACCGTGCTGAGCGCCCGGGGCATGGCATCCGGACCCCGTCTGCGCGGCGCCGACCTCGACATCGCTGAGGGCGAGGTCATCGGAGTGGCGGGCCTGCTGGGCTCGGGTCGCAGCGAGCTCGCGCGGGCGCTCACCGGCGTCGACCACCCCGACGCGGGCGAGCTGCGCATCGACGGCGACCCCGTGCGTTTGGCGACTCCGCGAGAGGCGATTCGGCGTCGCGTCGCGTACTC
This sequence comes from Microbacterium sp. BH-3-3-3, assembly GCF_007679045.1. Lineage (GTDB taxonomy): Bacteria > Actinomycetota > Actinomycetes > Actinomycetales > Microbacteriaceae > Microbacterium > Microbacterium algihabitans. The sequence continues at coordinate 233,879 of NZ_VEFS01000005.1, forward strand.
GTCTGAGAACCGGCGCACCGAGGGGGTCATCGGCGACCTCAGCGTGCTCGACAACATCACCCTGGCGCTGCAGGCCCAGCGGGGCGTGTTCCACCGACTGAGCACGGCGCGGCGGCGCGAGCTCGCGATGAGCTGGGTCGAGGCGCTGCACATCCGCCCCGCCGACATCGATCGTCCCGTCTCGACGCTGTCGGGCGGCAATCAGCAGAAGGTGCTCCTCGCGCGCCTCCTCGCGCTGTCGCCGCGCCTCATCGTGCTCGACGAACCGACCCGCGGCATCGACGTCGGCGCCAAGGCCGAGATTCAACGCCTCGTCGGTGAACTCAGCGACAACGGCCTGTCGATCGTCTACATCTCCGCCGAGCTCGACGAGGTGCTGCGCGTGGCCCATCTGGTGGCCGTGATGCGCGACGGCGAGCTCGCCCAGATCGTGCCGGCCGCCGATCTCACCTCCGACGCGCTGCTCGCACTCGTCGCCGGTCACACCACCCCGGAAGCGGGTGACGGTGGCTGACGACAGGACCTCCCGCACCGCCAACATCTTCGACGTCGCACGCCTGGCGGGGGTGTCGCACCAGACGGTGTCGCGCGTGCTCAACAACATGCCCAACGTGCGCCCCGCCACCCGCGCGCGCGTCGAGCAGGCGATCGCGCAGCTGCGGTACAGCCCGTCGCCGGCCGCACGCGCGCTGGTCACGCGGCGCACGCGCACGATCGGCCTCGTCACCCCCGGCACGGTCGACTACGGCCCGTCGTCGATCGCGACGAACTTCAACTTCGCCGCCCGCGCGGCGCGCTACAACGTCGACGCCATCAGCTCGCCGCAGAACGACGTGGCCGCGGTGCGCACCGCCATCGACGGGTTGTTGAAGCAGCGAGTGGATGCCATCGTGCTCGTCGTGGTCGACACCGAGGTGCTCGCGGCGGTGCAGGCCCTCGACATCGACATCCCCGTCGTCGCCTCGGCCAGCAGCGCCCGGCCGCACCCGCGCCTCGTCGCGATCGACCAGTACCGCGGGGCTCGGGGAGCGGTGCGCCACCTGCTCGAGGCGGGCTACGACACGGTGCGCCACATCGCCGGCCCGGCCCGCAACCCCGATGCCGTCGAGCGTCTGCGCGGATGGCGCGACGAGGTCGCGGCGGCGCGCGCGCAGTCGACCCCGGCCGTGCACGGCGACTGGTCGGCGGCGAGCGGCTACCGCATCGCGTCGGAGGCCGACCTCACCCCCGGCGAGGGGATCTTCGTCGCCAACGACCACATGGCGATCGGCGTGTTGTCGGCCCTGCGCGAGCGGGGCCTGCGGGTGCCCGAAGACATCGGCGTCGTCGGCTTCGACGACGTGCCCGAGGCCGCGTTCGTCTACCCCTCGCTGACCACGGTGCGGCAGGACTTCGCCGCTCTGGGCGAGATCCTCATGCAGAAGGTGCTGCTGCTCGTCGAAGAGCCCGACACCGTCACCGAGAGCACGCCCCTGCCGACGCGCCTGATCGTGCGCGCCTCGGCCCCGCCCGCGCGCTGAGTCGTTCCCACGAGAAGACCCCGGATGCCATGGCATCCGGGGTCTCGTCGCATTCGGGCCTCAGCCCAGCAGAGGCACCGCGCCGACGAGCACGCCGACCGCGAGCATCACCAGCGAGACGACGGTCGCGCGCCACAGCACCTTCTTGTGGTGGTCGCCGAGGTTGACCCCGGCGAGCGAGACGAGCAGCAGGATCGCGGGGACCAGCGGGCTCTGCAGGTGCACCGGCTGACCGGTGATCGAGGCGCGGGCCATCTCGACCGGGGCGATGCCGTAGTTCGCCGCGCTCTCGGCCAGCACCGGGAGGATGCCGAAGTAGAACGCGTCATTCGACATGAAGAACGTGAACGGGATCGACAGCACACCCGTGATGACGGCGAGGAACGGCCCCATCGACGCGGGGATGACCTGGGTGATCCAGTCGGCCATGGCGGTGACCATGCCCGTGCCGTTGAGCACGCCGACCAGCACGCCGGCCGCGAGCACCATCGACACGACCCCGACGATGCTGGGTGCGTGGGCGACGATCTCGTCGGCCTGCGAGCGCAGCTTCGGGAAGTTGATCACGAGCGCGATCGCGGCGCCGACCATGAACACGAAGGCCAGGGGGAACAGGTCGAGCACCAGCAGCACCATGACCGCGATGGTCAATGCGAGGTTGAACCAGATGAGCTTGGGTCGCAGGGTCGCGCGGTTGGGGTCGAGCATCGTGTCGGCCATCGCCGTGTCGGCGGCCTCGACGAGCTGCGGGGCGGCGACGGCGGCCCCGCCACCGCGGACGGTGACGATGTTGCCGGTGCGCAGCGACGCGAGGGCGCCGGGCTTGTGCTCGGCTCCGCGGAAGATCTTCGGGGCGCCGAGGCGACCGAAGCCTCCCGGGCCGTCGATCTTGGCGGTGTCGATCGAGCCGGCGAGGCGCTTGCGCTCCGACAGGCCGAGGAACCAGGCGAAGGCGAGAGAGACGACCAGGCCCGCGAGCAGCGAGGGGATCATCGGCACGAAGACGTCGGTGGGCTGCAGGCCGAGGGCGGTGGCGGCGCGAACGGTCGGGCCACCCCACGGCACGATGTTCAGCGTGCCGTTCATGAGGCCCGCGACGCAGGTGAGCACGACGGGGCTCATGCCCAGGCGCAGGTAGAGCGGGAGCATCGCCGAGGTGGTGATGATGAAGGTGGTCGAGCCGTCGCCGTCGAGCGAGACCGCGCCGGCGAGGATCGCCGTGCCGAGCACGATCTTGGCCGGGTCGTCGCCCAAGAAGCGCGTGATGACGCGGATGAGCGGGTCGAACAGTCCGACGTCGATCATGATGCCGAAGTACATGATGGCGAACAGCAGCAGGGCCGCCGTGGGGGCCATCTTGCCGATCGCGTCGATCACCATGTCGCCCAGGCCGAAGCCGGCGCCCGCGATCAGGCCGAACACAGTGGGGACGATGATCAGGGCGACCATCGGGGTCATGCGCCGCGTCATGATCAGCGCCATGAACGACAGGACCATGAGGAAGCCGAGGGCGACGAGCACTCCGTCGGCGGGCGTGTAGGCCACCGCGTACTCTTCGGCTTCGGCCGCAAGGATCAGGGGGGTCATCGCGACTCCTTCGTCGTGGATGCCGGCACGGGGCGCGCCGTCGATTCGGTGACACTACGGACGCGGGGTGCTCGGCCGCGCGCTTGCTCGCATTGCGGGGCGTTATGCGCGTACCGTGTGTTCTGCGCATTTCGCGCACAGAGCCGTGCGCGCCGCCCCGTGCGCCGAAGACGACGAGCGAGGAGGTGCGCATGCGGTTCGCCACGCGGATGCTCCTCGTGCAGATCGCCACCCAGCTCGTGGTCGTTGTCGTCTGCACCGCCGTCTTCGCCTGGCTCGGCGTGCAGCAGCTCAAGGCCGAGGCCGATTCCTCCGCCCTCAACATCGCCCGCTCCGTGGCCGAGGCGCCCGAGGTGCGCGAGCGCGTGGCGCAGTACTCGGCCGATCCCGGGACTCCGGATGCCGCGGACCTCCGCGGCGGCGCGCTGCAGCAGTACGCGGCCGATGTGACCGCCCGCACGCAGGGCCTGTTCGTCGTGATCACCGACGACCACGGCATCCGCCTCGCCCATCCCGATCCGAATCGCTTGGGCGAGGTGGTCAGCACGAGCTTCGCCGACGCTCTCGCCGGGCGCGAGGTCGTGACGTGGGAGACGGGAACGCTGGGCGAATCGGCCCGCGCCAAGGTGCCGGTCTATCCGCCCGGCGGGGGAGCGCCCGTGGGCGAGGTGAGCGTCGGCTTCGAGCGCGCGAGCGTGTTCGACGACCTCCCTGCCCTCATCGGCGGGATCGCGGTGGCCGTGGCGCTCGCCGTGGCGATCGGGGCGGTGGTCGCCCTGCTCATGCGCCGACGGCTCGAGCGACTGACCCTGGGCGTCCAGCCCGAAGAACTCGTCTCGCTCGTGCAGACGCAGACCGCCGTGCTCGAGAGCGCCGACGAGGGAGTGCTCGCCCTCGACGACGCCGGTGTCGTGCGGGTGTGCACGCCCTCCGCCGAGCGGCTTCTCGGGATCACGGATGCCGTCGGCCACCGCCTCGACGAGCTCGGGCTCCCGCCCGCCGTCGTCGCCGCCCTGTCGGCACCGGGTGCGTCGAGCGGGCTCCCGCTGGGAGATCGCGTGGTCTTCCTCGACGTGCGTCCGGTGCGCCGCGGCACGCGGACACTCGGCCGGGTGGCGACGCTGCGCGACCGCACCGACGTCATCGCCCTGTCCGGCCGTCTCGACAGCGTGCGCGCCATGGGCGATGCCCTGCGCGTGCAGCGCCACGAGAACGCCAACCGCCTGCACGCCGCGGTGGGCCTTCTCGACGCCGGACGCATCGACGAAGCACGCGCGTTCCTCGCCGATCTCGTCGACCGCGGATCGGTGGACTGGGCCGTGCCCGGCATCGAGCTCGTCGGCGACCCCATGCTGCAGTCGTTCCTCGGTGCCAAGGCGCTGTCGGCGCGCGAACGCGGGGTCGCCCTGCGCGTGGCTGACGACACGTTCTCGAGCGCGCCCATCGACGACGTCGAAGATGTGGTCGCCGTGCTCGGCAACCTCATCGACAACGCCGTGACGGCGGCGGCATCCGCTCCCGAACCCCGTGGGGTCGAGGTGAGCGTGCTCGACGACGCCGACGCGGTCGTGCTGACGGTGGCCGACACGGGACCGGGCATCGCCGACGTCGAGGCGATCTTCGCGCCGCGCGAGCGCGGAGACGATCCCGATGCCGTGCACGGACTGGGCATCGGACTCCCGCTCTCGCGCGAGTTCGCCCGACGCCGGGGCGGCGAGGTGTGGGTGGTCGACGCCGGGTGCGGTGATCACGGCGCGGTGGTTGCGGCAAGACTGCCGGGCGTGCGGGGCGGGACGAGCGAGCGAGAGGGAATCAGCGAGTGAACGGCATCCGGGTTCTGGTCGTCGACGACGACTTCCGCGTGGCGGGGCTCCACCGCGATGCGGTGGCGGCGCGGCCGGGCTTCGTCGCGCTCGAACCGGCGCGCACGGTCGGCGAGGCTCGCGCCGCGGTGGCCGCGCACGCGCCCGACCTCGTGCTGGCCGACGTGTACCTGCCCGACGGCGACGGCATCGAACTCGTGCGCTCGCTCGACGTCGACGCGTTCGTGCTGTCGGCGGCGACGGATGCCTCGACCGTGCGCCGCGCGTTCTCGGCCGGTGCGCTGGCCTATCTCGTCAAGCCGTTCGACACGCGCGTGCTCGCCGAGCGCCTCGACCGCTTCGCGCGCTACCGCAATCTGCTGTCGAGCCCGCGCCCGCTCTCGCAGGATGACATCGATCGGGCAGCCGCCGCGATGCGGGGCGAGCGCGACGGACCCTCGCTCGCGCGGTCGGCGACCGAGCAGACCGTGCTCGCCGCGCTCGGCGCCGACGAGGCGTCGGCGACCGAGGTGGCCGAGCGCATCGGGGTCTCGCGTGCGACGGCGCAGCGCCACCTCACGGCGCTCGCCGAACGCGGGCTCGTGCAGGTGAGCCTGCGGTACGGCAGCACCGGTCGCCCCGAGCACCGCTTCCGCGCCGGCGCCTGACGCGGTCGCTGAGCCTGTCGAAGCGCGGTCGCTGAGCCTGTCGAAGCGTCCGCGGTCGTCTGCGGGTCCCGGTCCCGGTGGGCGGTCGCTGAGCCTGTCGAAGCGCGGTCGCTGAGCCTGTCGAAGCGTCCGTGGTCGTCTGCGGGTCCCGGTCCCGGCGCGCGGTCGCTGAGCCTGTCGAAGCGTCCGCGGTCGTCTGCGGGTCCCGGTCCCGGTGAGCGGTCGCTGAGCCTGTCGAAGCGTCCGCGGTCGTCTGCGGGTCCCGGTCCCTTCGACAGGCTCAGGGACCTCGCTGTCGGCTCAGGGACCTCGCTGTCGGCTCAGGGACCTCGCTGTCGACTCAGGGACCTTGCTGTCAGCGCAGGGACTCAGCCCTCGAGCACCGCCCACCCGCGCGGGCCGAGCTCGACCCGCCCGTCGGCGAGAGTGCCGTCACCGGTGACGACCGTGTGCGCGTCGGCGGCCGGCACCGACACCGCCTCGTCGCCGATGTTCAGCGCCACCACGACCGCGTCGTCGCCGACCGCGGTGCGCAGCACGATCGCGGCGTTGGCGACCTCCACCACGTCGGTGTGCGCGCGCCAGAGCCACGGCTTGCGGCGGCGCAGCGCGATGAGCGCGCGGTGCGTCTCGAGGATCCGCTCGTCTACCTCGCCGACCTCCGCGGCCGATGCCGGAAACTCCGGCCGCACCGCGTCGTCGCCGCCCTCGCGCTCCTCCTTCACCCCGGTCCACCCGAACTCGTCGCCGGCGTAGACCGACGGGGTCCCCGCGACAGTGAAGAGCACGGCGAGGGCGTGCGGCACGAGATCGGATCCGATGGCCGAGGCGATGCGGGTGACGTCGTGGTTGCCGACGAACGTCTGCGGCGCGAAGGTGGCGAGCAGTTCGTCGTGCCGCTCGATCGCGTGACTCAGTTCGAAGAGGTTTCCGTCGGCGATGCCGTGCCAGATGCCCTGCCACAGCTCGTACTGAGTCAGCGAGTCCATCGTCGAGGCGCGCACGATCGCGGGGCCGTCCCCGTGGATGACCTCGCCGACGAACCACGCCTCGGGGAACCTCTCGCGCACCCGCGGAAGCACCGCGGCCCAGAACTCCGGCGGCACCGCGTACGCGGCATCCAGTCTCCACCCGTCGATCCCGCGCTCGAGCCAGTGGCACATCACGTCGACCACGAGGTCGGCGACCGCCGGCGACGAGTGGTCGAGGGCGACGAGCGCGCCGTGCCCCTCGAACACCTCGGCCTCGAACCGTCCGTCGACCCACCGCCCGCGGAACAGCTGCGGACCGTCCTCGGTCGCGGTCCGGAACGCGGGGTGCGCGCGCCCGACGTGGTTGAAAACCCCGTCGAACAACACGCGGATGCCGCGCTCCCGAGCCCCCGCGAGCAACCGGTCGAGATCGCCGTCGTCGCCGAGTCGCGGGTCGATGCGCAGGTGGTCGACAGTGTCGTAGCCGTGGGTCTCCGACGCGAACACCGGGCCGAGCAGGAGCCCGTTCAGGCCGAGCTCGATGACGTGGTCCAGCCAGGGGTCGAGCAGGCCCAGACGGTGCACGATCTCGGCATCCGGCCCCTCGCCGTCGCGGATCGGTGCGCCGACGAAGCCGAGCGGGTAGACGTGCCACCACATGACGTGTTCGGGCCACGAAGGCATGAGGTCTCCACCTGCCCGGGGATCGGACCGGACCCCTCGACGCTATCCGTCCGCGCGATCCGCGCCGCGGGGGTTGTCCTGTCGTTCCGGATGCCGTGACTCAGGCCCGCACGCGATCCTCGGGCAGCGCGAAGACGGGCAGATCGAGGGCGTTCTCGCGCGCCGCCTCGACGGCGGCAGCGACGGCGCCGATCGAGACGATGTCGGCGCCGAGGGCCGAGGCGACGATCTCGGGGGCGGGCAGGTCGAGAGCTCGCGGAAGGGCGGCGATCGCGGCGTCGATGATGGGGCCCGCGCCCGCGGCGATCGCTCCCGAGACGATCACGCGGTCGACGTCGAACAGGCTGCCGAAGATGCCGACCACGCCGGCCAGCGCCCCACCCACCCGACGGGCGATGGCGAGCGCCCCGGCGTCCCCCGCAGCGGCGAGGTCGAGCACGGTCTTGGCGTCGAGGGACTCGGGGTCGATCCCGCGCAGCGCGCTGTCGGCCGGAAGGCTGCCGTCGGCGAGCGCCGCCCGCGCCGCGTCGACGCAGCGGGGCGCGAGCCCCTCGGCGCTGCCCACGCCCTCGACACGGTCGAAGGCGACGGTCTCACCCGCACCGCCGTGTTTTCCGCGCAGAAGGCGGCCGTCGAGGTGGACGCCGGCGCCGAAGCGCTCCCCGGCGAGCAGGGCGACGAAGTCGTCGCAGCCGACGGCGGCTCCCCGTGCGCGCTCGGCCACGGCGGCGAGAGAGGCGTCGTTCTCCACGCGGACGACCGGCGACCAGGCCTGGAACGTGTCGACGAAGCCGGGGTTCATGCGCTCCCAGAACCGGTCGTGGTGCACGGGCGAGCGTCCGTGACGGTCGACGGGGGCGGGCACCCCGACGCACATCGCGACGATGTCGCTCCTCTCGCGTCGCGCGCGCGTGAGGGTCGCGTCGACGATCGTCTCGGCGGCGCGTCGGCGTCGATCGGGGGAGTCGCGTTCGGGGTCGACGGCCAGGCGGGAGGTCGCGAGCGTCGCGCCGCGCAGGTCGGCCACGGTGGCGGTCACGTGCCCGCGACCGGCGTCGACGCCGACGACAACGCCGGAGCCGGGCTGGAAGGCGAAGCGTCGCGCGGGCCGGCCCTTGGAGTACTCCCCGACGGCGCGGGCGTTCGGCATCTCGGCCAGCAGTCGTCGGGCCGTCAGCTCGTCGAGCACGTCGATCGCCGTCGACCGGGTCACCCCGACGGTCGCGATCACATCGCTCGCGGTGAAGGCGTCGACATCCCACGCGTGGCGCAGCACGGCGTCGAGGCTGTGCCGACGCAGCGAGGGCGTGGCGGTCACGGCGTCCATCGGCATCCGCCCCTCTGTCGCGTCGCGCCCGGTGCTCTTGACCGGTCTGCGTCCCGATGCAATACTGCCTCCACGACATTGATTTGGCGACTAGATTTAGTCGCTGATACAACATATTCGCAGTGCGGCGGAGGAGGAAACCAGGTGTCGACGAAGACCAGAGCCGGGCGACGATGGCTCGCGGCGACCGCGGTGGGGGTGCTCGGGGCGAGTCTGCTCGCGGGCTGCTCGGCCGACGGGCGCGAGACCATCCGCTTCACCTTCAGCAAGCGCGAGGCGCTGTCGTTCATGAACGACGTCGTCGCGCAGTACAACGCCTCTCAGGACGAGGTGCGCGTCGAGATGGACAGCTCGGGTGTCGACGTCGTGTCGGCGAGCTTCGTCCGCGGCAACCCGCCCGACATCATGCTCGCCAACTACAACTACGAGGTCGCCCGCTTCGTCCAGCGCTGCGCGCTCAGCGATCTCAGCGGCACCGCGGCCGCCGCGAGCGTGCGCGAAGACCTGCAGCCGCTCATGGACCAGTACGGCTCGTGCGCGGGTCGTACCAGCGCCCTGCCGTACTCGGTGATGGCGGCATCCGTCATCTACAACACGCAGATCTTCGACCAGCTCGGGCTCCAGGTGCCCACCACCTACGACGAGCTCATCCAGGTCGCCGAGACCCTCAAGCAGAACGGCGTGACCCCGTTCTACGGCACCTTCAAAGACGACTGGACCGTCGCGCAGGGCTGGTACGACTACTCCGTGGGCGGCTCGCTCGACGTCATCGACTTCTTCGACGGCCTCGCCGGCGAGGGCGCGCAGGTCGGGCCTGACTCGCCGGTGTCGTTCGCGAAGGACTTCACCGAGCCCATGAACCGCATGCTCGAGCTGGCGCAGAACTACACGAATCCGGATGCCGAGAGCCGGGCCTACGGCGACGGCAACCTCGCCTTCGCCCAGGGCGAGGCGGGTATGTACCTGCAGGGACCGTGGGCGCTCGGCGAGATCGCCAAGACGGCGCCCGACCTGCCCGTCGGGACGTTCCCGCTGCCCATGACCGACGACCCGGCCGACCTCAAGGTGCGCGTCAACATGGACCTCGCGGCGATCATCCCCGAGGCCTCCCGCCATCAAGACGCCGCCCGTGACTTCCTCGAGTACCTCTACCAACCCGAGATCATCGAGGCGTACAACGAGTCGCAGCTCGGGTTCGCCCCCACCACGGACGCCCCCTCGCCGAGCGACCCGCGAGTGGCCGGGATGATCCCGTACTACGACGAGGGGCGCATCTACCAGGGCGCCTCCGTCCTGGTGCCCAAGACGATCCCGACCTTCAACTACGCCCAGGCGATGATCTTCGGCGCCTCGCCCGAGGCCACCCTGCGCACGATGGACGAGGACTGGTCGCGCCTGGCGTTCCGCCAGCCCCCGGCCTCGACGAACGATGCCGCTGGCGAGGAGGCCGCGCGATGACCACCACCACCACGATCGTCACGGGAGGCAAGGCGACAGCGCGTCGCAGCTCCCGTCGGGTCGAGCCGATCTACTACCTGTTCCTGCTGCCGACGCTCGTGCTGTTCACGCTCGCGATCACGGTTCCGGGTCTCATCGGCATCTTTTTCAGCTTCACCGACTCGATCGGCCTGGGGGAGTGGAACTTCACCGGGCTCACCAACTACATCGCGATCTTCAGCGACCCGGCCATCCTGCAGGCGTATCTGTTCACGTTCGGCTTCTCGGTCGCGACCGTGATCGTCGTCAACGTCGCGGCGTTCCTGCTCGCGGTCGGGCTGACCGCGCAGATCCGCTTCAAGAAGGCGCTGCGCACGGTCTTCGTCATCCCGATGGTGATCTCGGGCATCATCATCGCCTACGTCTTCAACTTCCTGTTCAGCAACTCGGTGCCCGAGGCGGGGGCGGCCCTCGGCATCCCGTGGCTCGAGACGAGCCTGCTCGCCAACCCCGACCTCGCATGGGTCGCGATCGTGATCGTCACCGCGTGGCAGGCCATCCCCGGCACGCTCCTGATCTACATCGCGGGTCTGCTGGCGGTGCCCGGCGACGTGTACGAGGCCGCCGGCCTCGACGGGGCGAGCAAGACCCAGCAGCTGCTGCGCATCACGCTGCCGCTGGTGGCCGGGTACGTCGTGATCAACGTCATCCTCGGCTTCAAGGGCTTCTTGAACGCGTACGACATCATCGTCGGTCTCACCGGCGGTGGCCCCGGCACCGCGACCCGCAGCGTCGCGATGTCGATCATCTTGGGATTCAACGGAGGCGACTACGCCTACCAGATGGCCAACGCCGCGCTCTTCTTCGTGGTCGCCGTCGTCATCTCACTCCTGCAGCTCTCGCTGACCCGGGGAAGGAACACCCTGTCATGACCGCCCTCAACCAGCCCGCCCTCGCCGTCGAGCAGGCGGAGCTCACCCTCCCCGAGCGTCAGGGGCCTGCTGGCTTCGAGCCCTCGCGCCGCCGCTCGCGTCGCGTCGGCATGGAGCGCGTCAACTGGCCCACGACGACCATCCTCGTGCTGTGCGCCCTGACCGTGCTGCTGCCCCTCTACGTCACCGTCTCGATGGCGCTGAAGAGCGGCACCCAGGTCGTCGACGGCAACGCCTTCTCGTTCCCGTCGCCGATCAGCTTCGACGGGTTCGTCCAGGCGTGGACGCTGACGAAGTTCCCGGTGGGCCTGGCGATCTCGCTGCTGGTCACCGCCGGCACCGTCGTCGCCACGATCATCCTCGCGGCCTTCGCCTCCTACGCGATCGCCCGCAACTGGGATCGCAAGCTCTTCCGCTACTCGTTCTTCTACCTGCTCGCGGCGATGTTCATCCCGTTCCCGGTCGTGGCGCTGCCGCAGATCCAGCTCACGGGTCGCGTCGGGCTCGACAACCCGTTGGGCGTGATCATCCTCGCCACGATGTTCCAGCTCAGCTTCAGCGTGCTGCTGTTCACCGCGTTCCTGCGCTCGATCCCCCTCGAACTCGAAGAGAGCGCGCGCATCGACGGCGCGACCACGTGGCAGACGTTCTGGCAGCTGATCTTCCCGCTGCTGGCGCCGATGAGCGCGACGGTCGGCATCTTCGCCTTCCTCTACGCGTGGAACGACTTCATGATGCCCTCGCTCATCATCAGCGACCCGGCCTTGCAGACCCTGCCGGTGCGTCAGAACCTGTTCCAGACGCAGTTCTCCAACAACTACAACGTCGCCTTCGCCTCGTACCTCATGGCCATGGCCCCCGCGATCGTCGCCTATCTGTTCACCCAGCGATGGGTGATGGCGGGCGTCACGCAGGGCGCCGTCAAGGGCTGACCGACCATCCCCTCGAAAGGACAACCGTGACCACCGCAGCACCGTCCGCACACGCCCGCGAACTCTCCGACGCCCCCGACTGGTGGCGCCAGGCCGTCGTGTACCAGGTCTATCCCCGCAGCTTCGCCGACACGAACGGCGACGGCCTGGGCGACATCCCCGGCATCACCTCGCGCGTTCCGTACCTGGCCGAGTTGGGGGTGGATGCCATCTGGCTCAGCCCCTTCTACCCCTCGGCCCTCGCCGACGGCGGCTACGACGTCGCCGACTACCGCGACGTCGACCCGCGGCTGGGGACCCTGGCCGACATGGACGAGCTCATCGCGCAGCTGCACGCCCACGGCATCCGCGTCGTCGTCGACATCGTGCCGAACCACACCTCGAACGACCACGCCTGGTTCCAGGAGGCCCTGGCCGCCGACCGCGGGTCGGCCGCCCGTGAGCGCTACATCTTCCGCGAGGGCACCGGACCCGACGGGGCCGAGCCGCCCACCGACTGGGTGTCGGTCTTCGGCGGATCCGGGTGGGAGCGCGTCGCCGACGGCCAGTGGTACTTCCACAACTTCGACGTCTCGCAGCCCGATCTGAACTGGTCGAACCCCGAGGTGCGCGCCGACTTCGTGAAGACCCTGCGGTTCTGGAGCGACCGCGGCGTCGACGGGTTCCGCATCGACGTGGCGCACATGCTCACCAAAGACCTCAGCGAGCCCCTGCCCTCGCAGGCCGAGCTCGACGCGATGCCGATCGATGGGAACCACCCGCTGCTCGACCGCGACGACGTGCACGAGGTCTACGCCGAATGGCGCGCGGTGTTCAACTCGTACGACCCGCCGCGCACCGCCGTGGCCGAGGCGTGGGTGCACCCCTCGCGCGTGCCGCTGTACGCGAGCGCCGAGAGCCTCGGCCAGTCCTTCAACTTCGACCTGCTCGAGGCCGACTTCGATGCGCGGCAGTTCCGCTCGATCGTGGCCGACAACCTCGTCCTCGCCGCGACGTCGGGGTCGTCGACCACGTGGGTGCTGTCGAACCACGACGTCGTCCGTCACGCCACGCGGTACGGCCTTCCCGACGCCGAGCGCGGCGACGACGGCCGGCCGACGCTCAAGCACGGCAACGAGTGGCTGCTGTCGGGCGGGCAGTCGCCGACCCTCGACGCCGAGCGAGGCGAGCGCCGTGCGCGCGCGGCCGCACTGTTCGTGCTGGGCCTGCCCGGCTCCGCGTACCTGTACCAGGGCGAGGAGCTCGGCCTGCACGAGGTGGCCGAGATCCCCGACGACCAGCGCCAGGACCCGACGTTCTTCCGCAGCCGCGGAATCGATCAGGGACGCGACGGATGCCGCGTGCCGTTGCCCTGGTCGGAGTCGGGAACCGCTTTCGGGTTCGGAGAGGGCGGGGCGCACCTGCCGCAACCGGACTGGTTCGCCACCTACGCCGTCGATCTGCAGGACGGCGACCCCGCGTCCACCCTCACGCTCTACCGCCGCGCCCTCGGTCTGCGGCACGAACTGCAGACCGACGAGCAGCTCACGTGGGTCGACGCGGCCGGCGACGAGGTCGTGGCGTTCGAGCGCCCGAACGGCTGGACCGTGCTGACCAACTTCGGCGACCAGCCGGCACCCCTGCCCGCCGGCGAGGTGCTGGTGTCGAGCCGCGCGCTCGACGGCGACACGCTGCCGGGCGAGACGACGGTCTGGCTGCGTCGCGCCTGACGCCCTGACTGCCCGTCGCGTCCCGGCTCCCGCCCCGTCCCGCGCCCCGCGATCCGTGTGGGGAGCGGGGCGGCGGGCGCCTCGCACACACCGCTGAGCGTCCACGACACCCGGTCCGGGTCTCCCGGCACTCCGGGTGTCGTGGACACTCCGCAGGCCTCAGGCCGTGCGCACCCACTCGTCGCCGCGGCGCTCGATCGCCCCGGCCGCGGCGAAGGCGTCGAGCCATCCGCCCATCGGCCACGACCCCCATCGGCGGTGGAACGTCGCACCGTTGCGCAGGATGTCGTCGAGATGCTGCCACGGGGGAGACGACACCGGATGCCACTGGTGGAACGCATCGGCCCCGCCCACCCAGTGCATCTCGACGTCGGCGTCGCGAGCCGTCCAGGCGAGGTCGGTGTCTTCGGCGCCGTAGCCCTCGTAGTCGGCGTGGAAGCCGCCGATCCGGGCCCAGGTCGCGGGTGTCACCGCGAACGACAGCGACCAGAACAGGTCGTACTCCGGCGGGGCCGCGGGTCGCGTCCACCCCGACGGCAGGGCCGGTCGCGCCCGGTGGGGGCGTACGAGGAACGGCAGGTCGGATGCCGATTCCGGGCGTTGCACGCTCGCCAGGTACGTCACGGCTCCGGCCAGGATCGCGTCGGGGTGCGCGGCCGCGGCGGCGCGGTACGTGGGCAGGAGGTCGGGACCCGGCAGGCAGTCCACGTCGAGGAAGACGAGAAGTTCCGCACCCGCTTCCAGGGCCCGTGCGGCGGCGCGGTTGCGCCCTTCGCCCACGCGCATTCCGTGCGGCCCCGGCGGCACGTGCAGCGTGAGGGTGTCGGCATCCGGAACCTGCGTCGGGGGCGTCTCGTCGAGCCACGCCTCGACCCGTACGATGTCGTCCGCCACCTCCGCCAGCACGCGTCGCTGTCGTTCGAGGTGTTCCTGCCGCGCCGCCGAGGCGACGGTGATGACGGCCGTCTTCACGGCAGTACCGCTTCGATGGCCGAGGCCATGCGCCGGGCGGCTCCCGCGACCTGCCAGAGCGCCCAGTCGGGGTCGTCGCCGGCGGCGCTCTCGACGAGGGTCACGAGGTCGTCGGCCGAGACGGTCTGATCGGCGCGACGCGCGAGCCCCCATCGGCCGAGGGCGTCGGCGGTGTGGTGCTGCTCGTCGAACGGTCGGTCCTGCGAGATGACGACGGCTCGAGATCCGGATGCCGCGAGGTCGGCGACGCTGTTCTGGCCCGCCGCGCTGACCACGACGGTGCTGCGCGTGAGCAGGGGCCACGGGTCGTCGATGCGGGAGGCCTCGTCGTGCCCGATCGCGGTGACCTCCCACCCGCGGGCGCGCAGGCGGTCGGTCGCCTCTTCGCGGGTGTCGTCGTCGAGCACTCGACCCAGCAGCAGCACGGATCGCTCGTCGCGGGCGCCGTCGTCGGGCCGGCCGTCGTACCGTGAGATCCCACCGGTCCACATCACGCGGTCGGCGTGCTCCGCGAGTCCCGTGGTCGAGACGGCGCCGTGGGCCCACGGCGCGACGATGCGGTCGGCCAGGGCGTAGGCCAGGGCGTGCGGAAGGTCCGTGCGTTCGCCGGGCTGCGTCACCGCGACGGTGTGCAGTCCGAGCAGGCGCCCGAAGGCCACGACCTCGGCGCTCACATCGACGACGAGCACGCGCAGGTCGCGGTCATCGGCGGTGGCCGCGATCGCCGCCAAGCGGGCGCGATGCCCGGGGTGCCCGTGCGGGGCCCAGTGCAGGTGTCCGCGGGCGGTCGGCTCGGCATGACGCGGATCGACGATCGTGCCGTCCGCGTCCTCGAACGAATCGGCGTCCGGGGGCAGTTCGATCCACTCGACCTCGGGCGACAGGCCCGCCGGGCGCGGCATCGACGAGAACGCCACGACGGGCTCGTGCAGGTGCGGTGAGACGGCGAGGAAGCGGGCGACGTGCCCGAATCCGTGGTGGTGGACGTACCAGCCGATCACCACGACACCGCCGGCACGCGGCGCGCCGGTACCGGCTGCGCGATGTGGGCGAGCACGCGCTCGACCTCGCGGTGGCGCTGCGCGAGCGAGTGCTGCCGCACGGTGGCGCGACGCGTCCACACGCGGGTGAGCGGATCGCGTGCACCGGTGGCAGCGAGACGAGCAGCGGCCTGGGCGAGGGCCACGACGTCCCCGGCGGTGACGGTGATGGCGCCGGGGATCCCGGCGATCACCTCCGACACCCCGCCGATGTCGAACGCCGCGACGGGGGTCCCCGTCGCGAGGGCCTCGACGATCACCAGACCGAACGGTTCCTCCCACATCGGGGTGACCAGGGCGACGGCCGACGAGCCGACCAGGCGGCAGAGATCCGGTTGCCGCAGCGGTCCCACGTACCGCGCGTGCACTCCCAGGCGCGGAACGATCTCCTGCTCGAAGTAGTCCACGTCGCCGATGCGGCCGGCCAGCACGATGTGCGCTCCGGCTTCGCGGGCGGCCTCGATGGCGAGGTGCGGCGCCTTCTCGGGCACGACGCGCCCCGTCCAGACCCACGAGGTCCCGCCCGCGCCACGGGTCCACTGCTCGGTGTCGACGCCGTTGGGGAACACGAACGCGTCGACCCCTTCGACCGACCACGCCCGCGCCGTCGCCTGGCTCACCGCGACGAATCGATGCGAGCTGTCGCGCACGTCGGCGGCGGCTTCGAGCAGAGGCTCGAGCGGAGGGGTGTGCAGCGTCGTGACGACCGGGATGTCGGCCTCGCGGCTCCAGCGGATGGGAGCGGGGTGCAGGCTGTGGTTGTCGACGACGTCGTACAGGTGACGGTCGGCGATGAGGCGGTCCCGGGCGGCGTCGAAGGCGGTGTCCACCGCGTCGGCGTAGCCGCTGGGGTAGTCGGTGTCGGAGGCGTCTTCGGGCCGTGTCCACTCGGGGGTCGGCAGGCGGAACTCCGCGGTCTCGCCCAGGAAGTCCGAGCCGTCGGCGGCGCACAGCGTCACGTCGTGGCCGCGGGAGCGCAGCCAGCGCACGCGATCCCAGACGGCCGCTTCGAGTCCGCCGGCGTGCGGCTGCCGCAGGGCGTAGCGCGAGGGTGCGACCACGAGCACGCGCAGCGGTCGCTGCCCGCGGATCACGCGGCCACCTCCGCCGAGAGAGCCCGTCGGTAGACCTCGCGGTGCGCCGCACGCACCGCCGCCCACTCCGTGAGCCGGTCGGCCCGGCGCCTCTCGACCTCGGCGGCGCGACGCCGTGAGCCCGGTGTCGACCACGCGGGATCGGTCGCGCCGACGATAGCGCGGGCGAGCGAGAGCGGATCGCCGACGCCGAAGGTGTGGAAGTCGCCCGGGTGCTGCGCCGCGATGTGACCGACGCGCGTGCCGATCACGGGAACGGCCAGGTCGTAGCAGAGTTCCGCCCAGCCCGACTGGGTGCCGTGGCGGTAGGGAAGCAGGCACGCGTCGAGGTCGGCGAGCCACGTCGAGAGCTCGTCGTCGTCCTGCCGCGGACCGCGTTCGACCCGCACGCCGTCGCACTTCTCGGCGAGCAGGGCGATGGATGCCGCGGCCTCGTCGTCGCGGACGCGTTCGTTCATCCGCACGACGCCCTCGACGCGCGCATCTTGCGCGCGCAGGTCCGCGATCGCACGCACGAGGGTGGCGACGGTGCCGACGCCGTCGATGTTCGGACGCAGGTCGCGCAGATGCACGCCCACCCGCGTCAGATCGTGTGCGGTGCCCATCGGCCGCTCAGCCTCGCCCAGCAGCGTGGGGTGCGCGATGACCGTGGGGGAGCGGTGCGCGATCGCGCGGACCTCCTCCGCGGCGGTGTCGGTCAGGGTGATGAGCTCGTCCGCGGCCTCCGCGAGCACGGCGACCGAGGCGCGATGCTCCTCCTGGGCGCTCAACTGCGGGTTCTCGAGGTCGTGCACCGTGTAGACCAGCGGCTTTCCGAGGCGGCGCAGGGTTGCGACGGTGTCGGCGAGCTCGTCGGGGCGGTACGACTCGATGCCGAAGTGCACGTGCACGAGGTCGAACTCCGCGGCGTGCTGCTCGAGCCACGTCGGCAGCAGCACCTGGGGCGGCCACCATTGCCCGGCCGGAGCGCCGGGCGGCGGCGGATCCGCCAGCAGGTGCACGTGCGCGGGGTCGGCGACGGCGGTGACGTAAGGGTGGGCCGAGGGAACGGCGGCGACTCGAACCGGGGGGACGGTGGTGGCGACGATCTTCTCCTCCTCGTGGCGTTGCGTGCGTAGGGATGCGCGTACCGCATCACCAGGCACATCGCAATGCAACGGGGCGGTTGTGACGACGATGGCACCGACGGATACGTTCCTCATCATGGGTGGCGAGAGGCCGGGGCTGCACAGCCTTGCGGATCACGGCGACGCGGTGATAGCGCGCCGGGCGCACTACGCCGCCTTCTTCGGCGACGCGGCTCCCCCCGCGGGCTTCGGGCTCGTCGTGGGCAACTGCCAGGCGGAGTCGCTGCGCCTCGTCATCTCCTCCGACGGGCTGCCGGCGATCCGCGTGCCGGCGGTGCACGAACTCGACGCGGCCGACGCGGAACGCCTGCACGCATTGCTGGCCGAGGCGGCGTTCCTGGTGGTCCAGCCGATCCGCGACGACTACCGCGGACTCCCGCTCGGCACCGCGCAGCTGCGCGCGGCCCTGCCGTCCGGGGCCCGCACGGTCACCGTCCCGGCCGTGCGCTTCGCCGGCCTGCATCCCTTCCAGGCGGTGCTGCGCCTCCCCGATTTCCCCGAAGATCCGCCGATTGTGGCGTATCACGACGTGCGCACGGTCGCTGCGGCGGCGGGGATCGCGGTGCCCCCGCGACTTCCGGCGCGCACCGTCCGCGCGATCGCCGACGCCTCGATCGCCGAACTGCGCCGCCGCGAGGCGATGGGGCTCGACGTCTCGGCATCCGACCTCTTCTCGCCCGTCGTCTCCGACCTTGCCCGCACGGTGAACCACCCTGGCAACGCGCTGTTCCTGCCTCTGGGCGAACGCATCGTGGCCGCGCTCGGCCACCCGGGCCGGGTCGTCGACCCCGGCCGCCCGATCCTCGCGTCGGTGCGCGCGCCCCTCGAGTCGTGGGTCGTCGACGCGTGGGATCTCGACGACGCTCCCGAGCTCGACTGGATCGTCGCGGGGGAGCGCATGTCCGCGGAGGCCGTGCGCGACGCGCAATCGGCGTACTACGCCGCGCATCCCGCCCTGCTCGCGGCCGTCGTCGAGCGCATGACCCCGCTCCTGCGCACCTGGGCGGCTGCGGCGTGACCGCGACGTCTTCGGTTCCGGATGCCGCCCCGCCCGTGCTCCTCGCGCCCCCGGGGCCGCACGGCGTCGCCGTCTACGCCCGGCAGATCGCGGCGGAGGTCGTGCGACGGGAGCCGTCGACGCGAACGGTGACGCCCGATGCTCTCGCCGAACTGCCGAGCGGGACGCCCGTTCACGCGCACGTGACCGACCGCCTCTGGGGCGCCTCGCCCGAGGACGCCGCGCGGGCCGTCGAGGCCCTCGCTTCCCGCCACCCGCTCACCGTCACCCTGCACGACGTGCCGCAGGAGTCCGATGGGGAGCGGAACCGCCCGCGCCGCCGGGCGTTCTACCGCGCGGTGGTCGAGGCCGCGCGCGGCGTGGTCGTCAACAGCGCCCATGAGCGCGAGCTGCTGCGTGAAGAGGGGGTGTGGAACGGCCCCGTCGCGGTCGTGCCGCTTCCCGTCGATTCCCCCTCGGACACCTCGGCCGGGCCCCTCGATGATTCGGTCGGTGTCCTGGGCTTCTTCTATCCCGGCAAGGGCCACGACGAGGCGCTGGACGCCGCGGTCGAGGCCGGCATGACGCGCCTCACCGTGCTCGGTCGCGCCTCCGACGGACACGCCGACGACCTCGCCGCCTTCGAGCGGCGCGCCGCGGATCGCGGAGTCCGGGTGGAGGTCACGGGGTGGCTCGACGATGTCGACATGGCCACGCGCGTGGGCCGGGTCGCGGTGCCGGTGATCGCGCATCGCCACGTCTCGGCATCCGGATCCCTCGCGTCGTGGATCGGATGGGGTCGCCGCCCTCTCGCCGTGCGCAACCGCTACGTCGACGAGATGGCCGCCCTGCGGCCCGGGACCCTGTCGCCCGTCGAGCCCGACGCCCTCGCGGCTGCCGTCTCGGCCGCGCGCGCCGATCCCGGGTCCACCTGGCACGGCCTCGACCGGGTGCCCTACGGTCGCGCCGACGCCGCGCGTGCCTACCTCGACTGGTGGAAGCAGGCGAGCGCGTGAGCGAGTCGCCGACCGGCGCATGGAACGACCGGATGCCGTGGGTGCCGGGCAACCGGTGGGATCTGCTCGCGCACCGCGAGCCCGAGCCGGTCCGGGTGAGCGTCATCGTCACCCACTACGACCAGCCCGCCGAGCTCGCCCGCACCCTCCTCGCCCTCGGCGCGCAGAACTATCCGGCCGATCTGCTCGAGGTGATCGTCGCCGATGACGGATCCCCCGACGAGCCCGCCGTCCCCGCCGGTGTCCGTCTCGTCCGGCAGGACGACCGCGGGTTCCGCGCCGCGGCGGCCCGCAACCTCGGGGTCGCGGCCGCCACGGGCGAGGTGCTGTGCTTCCTCGACGCCGACACGACACCCGAGCCCGACTACGTGCGCAAGATGGTGCGCCTGCCGACACTGCTCCCCGAAGCGGTGACCGTGGGACGCCGCCGCCACGCCGACCTCTCGGAGGCCCCGCTCGACGCTCCGATCGCGGAGGTGGCTCCCGCGCGAGAGCTCGACGAGCCCGCATGGCTGCGCGACGCCTATGCGCGCAGCGGAAACCTGCTCGACGCCGACGACCGTTCCTACCGCTACGTCATCAGCGCGGTGCTCGCGTGTTCGCGGAGCTTCTTCGCCGAGTCCGGGGGCTTCGACGAATCGTTCTCGTCGTACGGCGGCGAGGACTGGGAGTGGGCGCATCGTGCGTGGCAGGCCGGCGCGGTGTTCGCGCACGTGCCGGATGCCATCGCCTGGCACGACGGCCCGGATTGGGCCGGCCGGGAATCGGCCGACCACCGTCGCGCGGGCAACGAGCAGACCCTGCGTCTCGCATCGCTGATCCCCGTGGACGGGTCGTCCGCGCGAGGACTGCTGCCGGCTGCGCCCGACCTCGAGGTGCGCCTACCCGCGGGGATGGGGACCGCTGCGGCGTTCGTCTGCGTCGATTCCCTGCTCGTCGCCTTCCCCCGTGCACGAGTGGTGACGGATGCCGCGCGCGAGTCGGTGGTGCTGAGCCAGGACCCCCGTGTGTCCGCCGAGGCGGAGGACGACGTCCGCGTCGTGCTCAAGCTGCGTGTACCGGTGGTGGTGCTCGACCCCGAGCCTCTGGTCCGTGCGATCGCCGTGTTGAGTGGCGCGTCGGTCGGCACCGTGGAACTGGTGTCGCCCGAGGGAACGACGCTGGGCCACGCGATCAGTCGACGCGCGTTCCAGCGCCGACGCCGCTGGGACACGAGTGACGGGCATCACGTACGCACCGTCATCGTCGACGGCACGCACGCGGTGGGGCCGGAGCCCCACGTGGAGGCGTGGGTCGGGGGATGGGGCGGAGCAGACCGCTTCGCCTGAGAACCCGCGTCCTACCGCGGCCCCGGGGGCGCGACACGCCCGGGGAGTGGCTGGATTCGACGGGTCGGCCGTTCCCGCGTAACTTATTACTTGTTCGCCCCACAGGGGAGAGCGGAGCGGCCGAAAGGCCCCGCAGCCCCTCAAGTAGC
>NZ_VEFS01000006.1 GCF_007679045.1 Microbacterium sp. BH-3-3-3
TGGCTTCGACAGGCTCAGCCACCTGGCGTGACAGCCGGCCCCGGTGGCTTCGACAGGCTCAGCCACCTGGCGTGACCGCACGGCCCCGGTGGCTTCGACAGGCTCAGCCACCTGGCGTGACCGCACGGCCCCGGTGGCTTCGACAGGCTCAGCCACCTGGCGTGACGGCTGGCCCCGGTGGCTTCGACAGGCTCAGCCACCTCGCAAGCTCAGCCACCTCGCGTGGCCACCTCGCGACTCAGCCCAGCGGAGCCAGACGCCCGATCGCGGCGAGCGGGATCCCCACCCAATCCGGACGATTGCGCGTCTCGTAGATCGCCTCGTACACGGCCTTGTCGAGCTCGAACGCGGCGAGCAACGGGTCGTGGTCGTCGGGAGCGCGGCCCGCGGTCTCGGCGTATCCCTGCAAGAAAGCCTGCTGTGCGGCGATGACCCACGCGCGCACGGCGGCTCCGTCGTCGTCGGCCACGGCGCCCGAGACGTAGTCGAACGAGCGCAGCATGCCGGCGACGTCGCGCACGGCGACGTCGGGCGTGAGCCGCTCGTGGATCGGACGCAGCGGCTCGCCCTCGAAGTCGAGCAGCACCCAGCCGTTGCGCGGAGTGTCGAGCACCTGCCCGAGGTGCAGGTCGCCGTGCACGCGTTGCAGCTTCGGCCACACGGCCTCGGCGGCGACGGCGTACACCTCGCGGATGCGATCGGCGTACGGCTCCAGCTGCGGAACCTCGGCCAGCGCGATCGCGAGACGCCGCTCCCACGCTCCGACCACGGCGGCGCGGTCGGCCGCGTCGGGCTCGGCGGTCGGGAACTGCTCGGCCAACGCGACGTGCATGCCCGCGACGCTCGCGCCGAGGGCGTAGGCCCGCGCAGCGAAGTCCTCACCGGCGGCGGCGGCGTCGAGGGCAACGCGCCACGCGTCCTCGACGCCCTCGAAGAACTCCTGCGCGAACGCGAGCGATCCGCTGACGGACACGCCCTCGGGCGTGATCCACGATCCGCGCACCTCGCCAATCGCGGCCGGCACGAACGCGGCCCCGCCCGCCGCGAGAGCGGACTGCAGCTCGACGTCGGGGTTGATGCCCGGGTTCACCTGCCGGAACAGCTTGCAGATCACCGGAGCGCCCTCGTCGCCCTCGTCGGGCCGGAAGATCAGCGACGTGTTCGACTGCTCCCCGCTCAGTACGCGCGCGGTGACCTTCGTCGCGGGGCGCTGCTCGGCGGAGGCCAGCGCGATGCCGATGAAGCCGTTCTGCGCCTCACCCACTTCTCCGCCGACGGTGACCCACGAGTACAGCGCCGCGGTGAAGGCGTCGTCGGTCGTGGCATCCGCCCACACCTGACCCTCGGCGGCCGGGCCGATCAAACTGCCCGGGAGCACGGTTCCTTCGTCGCGCACGGCGACCGGAACCTGGTACACGATCGCGGGCTGCACGGCGTCGTCGCGCACGAGCAGCAGCCGCGCGTCGGCGTTGTCGAGGGGCCAGTCGGCCACGAGCGTGAGCTGTGGATCGCGCCCCTTCGTCCCATACCAGCGTTGACGCGGCATCCAGACGGCGAGCAGGTCGAGGAGGTCACCCATGTCGCGAGGCTAACGCGCCCGGCTCCGTGCCGCGCGGGACTTGCGCGACCCGCCGTGTCGATGACATGGGTCCGGATGCCGCGTCCTCTGCGTCTCGCGCGCTTCGGTTGCCGCAGATGGTCGCTCGTCCGTGGCCCCGGGGCCACGCTTGGCGCCCCGGGTCCACGGTCCACGCCCCGGTCTTCGCCGCGCGCTGGGCGGCGCGACCGCCGGGCGCCCGTGCGTGGCCCTGGGTCCACGTTCGACGCCCCGGGTCCACGTTTCACGCCCCGATCCTCGCCACGCGCTGATGCGACGCGACCGCGCGCCCAGGCGCGCGCCTACTCGGCCGAACTCAGCCCTCCGACGTCCCGCCCGCGCCCAACTCACCCTCGCCGTCGCGCCGCCGGCGCCCGGGCAGCATCCTGCGCGCGCCCGAGCCCACGGCATCCGCGATCGCATTCCCCGCGCGGCGCACACCGCCCGCAGCCGAGCGCTCGAGTCGCTCACTGCCGGGCCGCGGCTCGAGGTCGGCCGGAAGCTGCAGGGGAGGGGCCCCGAAGGCCCGCCGCGAGTTCACCAGCACGCGCCGGCCGAGGATGTTGTTGCCGGCGCCGCCGACCACCGCGCCCACGCCGAACGGCAGGGCCTTGCCAATGAACGACGCACCGCCGCGCGTGGCGAACGTGCGCACGAACGACGTCTTGAGGCGGTCGAGGAGGGGGCCGACCATGGCCCGCGGAAGCGTCTTCGTCACCATCTCGCCCCAGTAGCCCGAGCGTGAGACGCCGCGTCCCGACGCTTGCGCGGCGAGCTGCGACACGAGGTCGACGCCCTCTTTGCCGAGCATGAGCGCGAGCACGAGGGCGCGTCCGCGGTCGGGATCCGTCACCGCGAGTCCATGCACCTCCGCCACCGACTGGGCGAACAGTGCGGTCGCCTCGAGGAAGCCCACGGTCTCGACTCCGCTCAGCGCGAGCGTGACCCCGGTGCCGATCCCGGGCACGACAGCGGTCGCGCCGACCGCCGCACCCCCGGTGGTGACGGCCGCGAGATAGCGGCGCTCGAGGATCTTCAGGATCTCGTCGACAGTGGCATCCGGATGCCGCAGGCGGATACTCCGCAGATGCGCGAGCACCACGGGTCGCTGCACGGTCATGACGCGGTCGAGCAGTCGGATCGCACGCGGGTGCTCCTCCGACCCGACCGGCGGGATGCCGCCCTTCCAGGGCGCGTCGTCGGGCAGGGTGTGGATGCGGTGCACCTTCTCAGCCATGACGCCATCTTCTCGTCACCGCCCGAAAGTTCGGGGGGAGTTGACGGGCTCGGCGCATTCCTCGTCCGTTCGGACGAACCGCGCCTCAGACGAAGAGGTTCGCGCGCTCCAGGTCTTCGGCGAAGTCGACCTCGACCGCGTACAGGTCGCTGATGTCGAGCGGCTCGACGCGCACGCCGTCTTCGGCGATGGCGAGCTCGAGGCCGCGCTCGAAGTAGTCCTGGTCGTCGACGCGCTGCAGCTGACGCTGGAACGCCTTCTTGTCGCGCGACGAGATGTAGTTGATGCCCACGGCTTCGCCGACGCCGCCCACGACGACCTTCGACAGGTCGGCGATGAAGCCCTCGGCATCCACCGTGTACTTCACCTCTTCGTCGCTGACCTTGGCGGTGTCGACGGTGACGAACGAGCGGTCGTCGTCGATGAGGCTCGCGGCGCGCGTCAGCACGTGCGGGTCGAACACGACGTCGCCGTTCATCCACAGCACGCCGCCGCGCGAGCTCTTGGCGAGGGCGCGCAGCAGGCTCTTCGACGTGTTGGTCTGGTCGTAGCGGTCGTTGTAGACGTAGTCGACCGCGGGGAACGCGTCGACAATCGTCTCGGCGCGGTAGCCGACGACGGTGGTGATGCGCGCGGATGAGCCGAAGGCAGCACGAATGTTGTCGTGCTGCTGCTGCATGATGCTGCGGCCGTCGGCAAGGGGAGTGAGGGGTTTCGGCAGGCTGCGGCCGAGGCGCGAGCCCATGCCCGCGGCGAGGATCACGATCTGAACAGTCAAGGCTGGCTCCTGGGGGGATGAGTCGTCATGTCCGGTTCACCGGAATGTCACGCCTTCGTGTTCGATTCACGCTAGCGAAAAACCCTGATCCAGTGGCATGATTCGCGCCGACTGTTGTGGTTTCGTGATCCCGACCGATCTCTGCGCCTCGCGACCAGGCGTCGGGCGATGTCGGAGGGGGTTGGTAGTTTGGTGCGATGACAGCGTCGCTGCCGGAGCCTTACGAAACGTCCCCGTCCGACTCGGAGGGTACTGCGGCGAGCGTCGAACCTTCGGGTCCCGTCTCGCCGCCCACACCGCGCGCCCCGCGCAAGACGCCCGCGCGTCCGAAGGCCTCGTCGGCTGCGGCTTCTGCGGGGTCGAATGAGGGTCCGGATGCCGCGTCCCCCAGCGACCCGTCCGCCTCCGACTCGGCCGCGCCGGCCAAGCCCGCTGCGAAGCCTCGCGCTCCGCGTGCGCCTCGCACGACGGCCGCAGGAGCGACTCCGCGGACCACCGCTGCCCGCAAGCCGGCCGCTCCGCGCAAGCCCGCCGCGCGTACGGCGGCGTCGAACGCGACCACCGACAGCGACACGCCTCGCACGCCGGCCGCGAGCTCCGCCTCGACGGCGGCCAAGAAGCCCGCCGCGAAGCGTCCGGCCGCTAAGAAGCCCGCGACTCCTCGCACGACCGCTGCTGCCAAGGCCACCGCGGCGAAGAAGCTGGCCGAGGCTGAGGCCGCTGCGGCGACTCCGGTTTCACCCGGCCCGCCGCCGCCGCTGCCCGACGACCTTGTCGTGCCTCCGCGTCCGCCGCTGCCGGGTGCGGTGTCGGCGAGTGATTCGGCTGTTGGTGACGCGGAGCAGACGTCTGCGGTCGAGTCGGCGCCTGCTGTTGCTGACGCGACGCCGGCCGATGTGGCGGTTGAAGAGCCCGTGGTTGTCGCAGAGACGACACCGGCTGACGTTGCGGACGAGGAGCCCGTGGTCGCGGCGGACGAAACTCCTGCTGATGTCGCGGTCGAGGGGCCCGCGGTTGTCGCGGACGAGACTCCCGCTGATGTTGCGGTCGAAGAGCCCGCGGTTGCCGCGAACGACACTCCCGCTGATGTCGCCGCGGGAGAGCCCGCCGTCGCCGCGGACACGACGCCCGCCGACGTCCCCGCGGGAGAGCCTGCTGTCGCCGCCCCGATCGCGGTGGACCCGACCTCTGCTGGTATCGCGGCGGACGAGCCCGCCGCTGAGGCCGTCGCAGACCCGACCCCCGCTGATGTCGCCGTCGAAGAGCCGATCGTCGACCCGAGTCAGGCGGACGCGTCCGATGCCGTGGTCGTCGACGAGACCCCTGCGCAGCCCGTCGCCGACACGACCGTCGAAGACCCCGCGGCGGAGCCTGAGATCTTGGTCGCGACTCCGCTCGAGGATGAGACCGGCTCCTCGGTGGCCGAGCCTGTCGACGTCGCGGAGTCCGAAGACCCGACGCCCGCCGACGTCCGCGTCGACGAGGAGGCCCCGGCTTCGGACGAGGCCGCCGACGCCGAGTCGGTTCCGGCCGCGCAAGCAACGGACGACGCCGACTCCGCAATCACGACTGCGGTCCTCGCGGCCGCCGACGACGAGCCGACCGACGACACCCGCACGGCAGTGCTCGACGCTGCCGCCGCGCCCGAGCCTGCGGCTGCGGACGAGCCCGCCGACGACACCCGCACCGCACTGCTCGCACCTGCGTCCGTCGACGATTCCGCTGCAGAGCACACCGACGACGACCAGCGCGACAACGAGCGCGACGCAGACGACGCCCCCGTCGACCGCGACGACGCGACCGCCGTCCTGGCCGCCGCCACCGCGGAATCCGCCAACGACGATTCCGCCGTCGCCGTCACCGACACCGACGAGTCTGAGGTCGCGGCATCCGCCACCGATGACCCCGCTGTCGCGGTGATCGACGCTGACGACACCGTCGTCGCGGCATCCGCCACCACAGGCGCCGATCCCGAGACCGCCGTCCCGGCGCTCACCCTGCGGAACGTGTCGAAGTCGTTCGGCGAGCTCAAGGCCGTCGACGCGATCGACCTGACGGTTCCGGCCGGCTCGTTCTACGGCCTGGTCGGCCCCAACGGCGCTGGCAAGACCACGACCCTGTCGATCATCGCGGGCCTGCTGCGACCCGATGGGGGAGCGGTCAGCATCAACGGCGTCGACGCGACCAAGCGCTCGCGCGAGGCGAAGAAGCTCATCGGCGTGCTGCCCGACCGGCTGCGCACCTTCGACCGCCTCACCGGGCGCCAGCTTCTTTCGTACTACGGCGCTCTGCGCGGCCTCCCGGCCCCGCTCGTCGAGAGCCGCACCGCCGATCTCGCGCGCGCGTTCGACCTCGTCGATGCGCTCGCCCGCCCGGTGTCGGACTACTCCGCGGGTATGACCAAGAAGGTCATGCTGGCCGGTGCGATGATCCACTCTCCGCGCCTCCTCGTGCTCGACGAGCCCTTCGAGGCCGTCGACCCCGTGTCGAGCGGCGTGATTCTCGACATCCTCGGCGCCTACGTCGAGCACGGCGGAACCGTGATCCTCTCGAGCCACGGCATGGAACTCGTCGAGCGCGTCTGCTCGCGCGTCGCCGTGATCGTGTCGGGCCAGGTGCTCGCCGAAGGAACCGTCGACGAGGTCCGCGGCGAAGGCACCCTCGAACAGCGCTTTCGCGAGCTTTCCGGCGGACTCGGCGACGTGGAGGGCCTCGAGTGGTTGCACACGTTCTCCGCCTGAGACTGGCGATGATGCTGGGCGCCCTCCGGGGCGACCGGCGCGACGTCATCCGCCGCATCATCGGCGTCGTCGTCCTGGTCGCCGCAACCGTGATCGCCGCGCGCAGCGCGTCGGGCATGGCGGATGCCGACACCCTCACGGTCGCTGTCGTCACGGTGTTGGCCGGTTCCGCGGTGACCCTCGGTTTCGCGGTCGGTCCGCCCGTCACGGCATCCGTCGACCCTCTCGATCCGAGGCGCTTCGCCGTCGTCGGCCCTGAGCCGCGTCCTCTGGCCGGGGCCCTGCTGCTGGCCGGTTTTCTCAGCGTGCCCGTGCTCGTCGTGCTCGTGCTCGGCATCAGCCTCGCGATCTCGTGGGGCGCGCACGGCGCCAACGCCCTCGCGAGCATCGTCTCGGTCGTGCTGGGCCTTGCGACCTGTGTGCTGTTCGCGCGCGTCAGCATGGCCCTCGGGGCGCTCGTGCAGCGGCCACGCCAGTCGCGCGAGCTGATGGGTGTGTACCTCGTCGCGATCCTCGTCGTCGTCGTGCCGGTCGGGGTGTTCCTCGGCTCGCTCGAATGGCGCGGAGCCGTGCCGTCGCAGCTGGCCTCGGCCGCCGAGATCCTCGCCTGGACGCCTATCGGCGCCGCATGGGGCATCGCCCTCGCGCCCTCCGCCGGAGCCGCCGTCGGCAGCCTCGTCGTCGCCGTGCTCACCGTCGCGCTGCTCACACTCGCCTGGTTCACCCTCGTCGACGTCTTGCTCACCACCACGCGACGACCGGTCGCCGTGCGTGAGCGCGGAGGCCTCGGCTGGTTCGCCCTGCTCCCCGGAACCCCCGGAGGAGCCGTCGCCGCCCGCAGCCTCTCGTACTGGCTGCGCGATCGCCGCTACCTCGTCAACCTCGTCATCGTGCCCATCGCCGCCGTCGTGTCGATGGTGCCGCTGCTGGTCGCCGGTGTGCCGTTCGAGCTCGCCGTGCTGCTGCCCGTGCCGATCATGGCGCTGTTCTTCGGATGGCTCCCGCACAACGACCTCGCCTACGACTCCACCGCCCTGTGGATGCACATCGCCAGCGGCATGCGCGGAGCTCCCGACCGCATCGGGCGTCTCGTGCCGGTGTTGCTGATCAGCATCCCGGTGCTGGCCGTCACGCTGCCGCTCGCGATCGTCGCGCACGGCCGTTGGGCGGTGTTCCCAGCCATGGTCGGCGTGTGCGCCGCGCTCTTCCTCGCGGGCCTCGGCCTCTCGAGCACTTCGTCGGTGCTCGCGCCCTACGCCGTGTCGCGACCGGGCGACAGCCCGTTCCAGCAGCCGCAGCGCACAGGATCCGGCGGGGTCATGGCGCAGGGCCTCGTCATGGCCGGAGCGATCGTCACCGCGGTTCCTGCGGGGTGGCTCACCTGGCAGGCGATCGAGGGCAAAACCATCGACTCGATGTTCGCGCTGTGGATCGGCGTCGGGGCCGGCGCCTTCGTGCTAATCGTGGGCATCGCCATCGGAGCGCTGCTGTTCGAACGCCGTGGAACCCGGCTCATGGAGTTCGCCGAAGCCACCTGAGCGGGAAGCCGACAGAGCCGTCGGCGCTCTCCGCGGCTACACTGGCTGACCATGAGCACGCCTCTCGACAAGCCGGACAGCGGGGGTCTCGCTACCCTCGATCGTGAGCTCGAGGAGCTCATCCGTGAAGAGAACATCGAGCCCGGCGATCATGAGCGCTTCTCGCACTACGTGAAGAAGGACAAGATCCTCGAGTCGGCTCTGTCCGGCAAGCCGGTGCGCGCCCTCTGCGGCAAGAAGTGGACCCCGGGTCGCGACCCCGAGAAGTTCCCCGTCTGCCCCCAGTGCAAAGAGATCTACGAGTCCCTCATCAACTGAGGGCCCCTCGCGCGAGCGGTGGCTGAGCCTGTCGAAGCCCCCGCCCTCACCCGCACGCGCGGCGGGCCGTCGGTCGCGGTCGCTTCGACAGGCTCAGCGACCTCGATTGAGCGACACCCATGAGCGGTGGCTGAGCTTGTCGAAGCCTCCGCCCACACCCGCGCCTGCGGTGGCTGAGCTTGTCGAAGCCCCCGCCCGAGCCTGCACGCACGGCGGGCCGCCGGTCACGGCCGCTTCGACAGGCTCAGCGACCTCTGTTGCTCCGAAGCCCCCGCCCTCACCCGCACGGGCGGCGGGCCGCCGGTCACGGCCGCTTCGACAGGCTCAGCGACCTCGGTTGCTCCGAAGCCCCCGCGCAGCGCGCGTCACTCCGCGTCGCGGTACTCCGTCGGCAGGGCCGGGTCGGCCTTGCTGAGCGCGAGCGCGCGGATCGGCAGTTCCTCACGCACGCGCGAGTGATGGGTCCGCGCAGCTTGCACGCCCTCGCGGCCGACGAACGCGGCATCGGCTTCGCCGTCCTGCATGAGCGTCGTCTGCAGCGCCCGGGCGTCTGGGTGCTCCGACGCCGTCGACAGTTCTTCGAAGCCGTCGCTGACGATGATCAACTCCGAGGTCGCGGTGCCGCCGTCGAGCGTGCGGAACGCGGCCTTGCGTCCGCCGTGCGAGGCCTTCTCGGCCGAGGCCTTGGCGACGCCGACCCATGAGCCGTCGGCCGCCTCGCGGGCCACGAGCTTGAAAACGAGCCCCGCGGTCGGCACGCCCGATCCGGTCGCGACCGACGTCCCGACGCCGTACGAGTCGACGGGGGATGCCGCGAGAGCGGCCAGCGCGTACTCGTCGAGGTCGCTGGTCACGGTGATGCGCGTCGAGGTGGCGCCGAGCTCGTCGAGCAGCGCCCGCACCTCGCCCGCGACGATCGGCAGGTCGCCGGAGTCGATGCGCACCGCGCCCAGCTCGGTTCCCGCAACGCGCACGGCGGTACGCACGCCCTCGGCGATGTCGTACGTGTCGATCAGCAGGGTCGTGCCGGCGCCGAGCGCCTCGATCTGCGAGCGGAACGCGTCTTCTTCGGTGTCGTGCAGCAGCGTCCACGCGTGCGCTGCGGTGCCCATGGTCGGGACTCCCCAGCGGCGTCCGGCCTCGAGGTTGCTGGTGGCCGAGAATCCGGCGATGTACGCGGCCCGCGCGGCGGCGACCGCGGCCTCTTCGCTCGCGCGGCGGGAGCCCATCTCGGCGAGCGGGCGGTCGCCCGCGGCGACGCTCATGCGCGCGGCCGCGGTGGCGACGGCGGAGTCGTAATTCAGGATGCTGAGCGCCAGCGTCTCGAGCAGAACCGCCTCGGCGAAGGTGCCCTCGACCGTCAGCAGGGGAGAGCCGGGGAAGTAGATCTCGCCCTCGCGGTATCCCGTGACCGACCCGGTGAAGCGGTAATCGGCGAGGAAGTCGATGGTCGTGGCATCCACCACCCGCTCGTCACGCAGGAACCGCAGCTCATCGTCGCCGAACCGGAAGTCGCGGATCGCCTCGAGCAACCGCCCCGTGCCGGCGACGACGCCGAACCGGCGCCCGCCCGACAGCCGGCGGCCGAACACCTCGAACACGCATCGGCGCGAGGCCGTGCCGTCGCGGAGCGCCGCGTCGAGCATCGTGAGTTCGTACCGGTCGGTGTGCAGGGCGGTGCTGCGGCTCATTCGGTCAGCCTATTGCGGCCCGTCGTCGGGCGCCGGGTCAACCGCGGCCCCTTGACGGGCCGATACCCGGCGACACAACGCAGGAGATTCAGCGGAAGGGACCGGACGATCCGCGGTGGTGGGCTGGCGCCGCGCGGGATCTCCTGCGTTGTGTTCGCGGCGGGGCTGCCGGGGCGCGCTGTTGCCCCACCCCGCACCCACCGCCCGCCCCACCCCCGCCCGATAGGCTGGGTGCCTATGAACGACGCGCCGATCGGGATCTTCGACTCAGGAGTCGGCGGCCTCACCGTCGCCCGCGCGGTCTCGCAGCAGCTGCCGCGCGAGTCGATCCTCTACATCGGCGACACCGCGCGTTCGCCCTACGGCCCGAAGCCCATCGCCGACGTCCGCAAGTACTCGCTCGAGGTGCTCGACACCCTCGTCGAGCAGGGCGTGAAGATGCTCGTGATCGCCTGCAACACGGCATCCGCCGCCATGCTCCGCGATGCCCGCGAGCGCTACGACGTACCCGTGGTCGAGGTCATCGGACCCGCCGTCCGCACCGCCATGTCGACCACCCGCAACGGCCGCATCGGCGTGATCGGCACGGTCGGCACCATCGGATCCCGCGCCTACCAAGACATGCTCGAGGTCAACGAGCGCCTCACGGTGTTCGCCGAGGCGTGCCCGCGCTTCGTCGAGTTCGTCGAGGCCGGAGTCACCGACTCGCCCGAGGTGCTCGCGACCGCCGAGCAGTACCTCGCTCCGCTCCGCCACGCCGGCGTCGACACGCTCGTGCTCGGGTGCACGCACTATCCGTTCCTCGAGGGCGCCATCAGCTACGTGATGGGCCCCGACGTGAGCCTCGTCTCGAGCGACAGTGAAACCGCGAAAGACGTGTTCCGGCAGCTCGTGTCGCGCGATCTTCTCGCGAGTCCGGATGCCGTGCCCACCGCCCGCTACGAAGCCACGGGCTCATCGGCCGACGACTTCGTGCGCTTGGCCCATCGCTTGATGGGGCGTGAGGTGCGCGAGGTGCAGCTCGTGCAGACCGGCGCCATCGACCTGCCGCGCTGAGCCGCGGCATCCGCTACCCGTTCCTTCAGGAGGACCCCATGACCCGCAAAGACGGCCGGACCAACGACCAGCTGCGCCCCGTGACCATCGAGCGGGGCTGGTCGGCGCACGCCGAGGGCTCGGCTCTCGTCACGTTCGGCGGCACCAAGGTGCTGTGC
Source organism: Microbacterium sp. BH-3-3-3 (assembly GCF_007679045.1). GTDB lineage: Bacteria > Actinomycetota > Actinomycetes > Actinomycetales > Microbacteriaceae > Microbacterium > Microbacterium algihabitans. Next base: position 11,115 of record NZ_VEFS01000006.1, read on the forward strand.
ACCGCCTCGTTCACGAACGGCGTGCCGCGCTGGCTGACGGGCAAGGGCAAGGGCTGGGTCACCGCCGAGTACGCGATGCTGCCGCGCGCGACGAACAGCCGCAACGACCGCGAGTCGATCAAGGGCAAGGTCGGCGGCCGCACGCACGAGATCTCGCGCCTGATCGGTCGCGCGCTGCGCGCCGTCGTCGACACCAAGGCGCTGGGCGAGAACACCATCGTGATCGACTGCGACGTGCTGCAGGCCGACGGCGGTACGCGTACCGCGGCGATCACGGGTGCGTATGTGGCCTTGGCGGATGCCATCTCCTGGGGCCGCGAGAAGAAGTTCATCGGTCAACGTGCCGAGGTGCTGCGCGACTCGGTCGCCGCGGTGTCGGTGGGCATCATCGACGGAGAGCCGATGCTCGACCTCGCCTACGTTGAGGACGTGCGGGCCGAGACCGACATGAACGTCGTCGTCACCGGCCGCGGTCTTTTCGTCGAGGTCCAGGGCACCGCCGAGGGCGCTCCCTTCGACAAGCGCGAGCTCGACCAGCTGCTCGAGCTGGGTGTGAACGGCTGCGCCGAGCTGCGCGGCATCCAGACCTCGGTGCTCGAGGGCTGAGATGGCGCGCATCGTTCTGGCGACGCACAACCCGCACAAGGTCGAAGAGTTCCAGGCGATCGTCGCCGAGGTGCGCCCCGACCTCGAGGTGATCGCGTACGACGGTCCGGAGCCGGTCGAAGACGGCGTGACCTTCGCCGCCAATGCCCTGATCAAGGCCCACGCGGCCGCTGCTCATACGGGTCTGCCGGCGCTGGCCGACGACTCCGGTGTGGCTGTGGACGTGCTGGGCGGCTCGCCGGGCGTCTTTTCGGCGTACTGGGCCGGACACAAGAAGAACGCGACGGCAAACCTCGAGCTGCTGCTCGACCAGCTGTCGGACGTCGCCGACCCCCACCGCACGGCGCAGTTCGTGTCGGTGATCGCGCTGGTTCGCCCGGACGGTGGGGAGCAGACGGTCGAGGGCCGTTGGCCGGGGCGTCTGGCGACGGCGCCGGCCGGGCCGGGTGGCTTCGGTTACGACCCGATCTTCATCCCCGACGGCCAGGCCGCGGGGGAGGAGCGCACCGTGGGGGAGTGGACGGCCGCGGAGAAGAACGCGGAGTCGCATCGTTCGCGGGCGTTCCGGGAATTGGCGCCGCTGCTCGAGACGCTCTGAGTTGACCGCGCCCATTTCATCTCAGGGAAATGAGGCACCACCTGGCTGCCGAGGAGAGCAGAGATAGCTCAAGGCAGTGATGATGGCAGTGTCCCCAACGATCTGTGCGGTCTCGAACATGCTTGCTTGCACCCCCGAAAGGGTAAGGACCCTCCGCTGACGCACATCCCGTCGGCGAAGGGTCCCGTGGCTCACGCCACCGAAAGCGCTACACGCACCCCGTCAACGCGAGGGGCAGGGTCGTATTTCCGGACGCATCACGATCGGCCTGGCCCGCAACAGAAATGCCGGTACCGACCACCGAGCCACCCGCGGTAATCAGCTTGTTGTCCGGGGTGAGGAACAGGTCGTCCCAAACGGGCTTCGAACCGTTCGGAATGTTGGGGACCGAAACCCAGGCGCCGTTACGTAGCATCGCCGCGACTCCGTTAGTCCCAACGAGCGGGAGGGTGGTGTTTCCCGAGGCGTCGCGGTCTCCTTGCCCTGCCGAACCAATGCCGGTGCCGACGACGGAGCCGCCTGCGGTGATGAGCCGGTTGTCAGAGGTGAGGTACAGGTCGTTCCAGATGGGCTTGGATCCGTTTGGGATGTTCGGGACTGACACCCAGGCTCCGTTTCGCAGCATTGCTGCGACTCCGTTCGTTCCGACGAGCGGGAGGGTGGTGTTCCCCGAGGCATCCCGGTATCCCTGGCCTGCCGAACCAATGCCGGCGCCGACGACGGAGCCGCCTGCGGTGATGAGCCGGTTGTCAGAGGTGAGGTACAGGTCGTTCCAGATGGGCTTGGATCCGTTTGGGATGTTCGGGACTGACACCCAGGCTCCGTTTCGCAGCATTGCTGCGACACCGTTCGTTCCGACGAGCGGGAGCGTGGTGTTTCCCGAAGTGTCTCTGTCGGCTTGACCCGCGAAGGCGATCCCAGTGCCCACCTGCGAGCCCCATGCGGTCACCAGGTCGCCATAGTAGGTGAGGAACAGATCGTTCCACACGGGTTTCGACCCGCTCGGAACTGCCGGAAGGGAGACCCATGCGCCGTTGCGAAGCAGCGCCGCGACGCCGTTCGTTCCGACCAGCGGGAGGCTCGTGTTGCCCGAGGTGTCGCGATCAGCTTGCCCCGCGCTGCCTAGGGCGCTTCCAACCTCTGACCCGCCCGCGGTGATGAGCTTGTCGTCCGCGGTGAGGAAAAGGTCGTTCCATACAGGCCTCGACCCGTTCGGGACGTTGGGAATCGCAACCCAAGCACCGTTTCGCAGCAGTGCGGCGACACCGTTAGTTCCGACCAGCGGCAGAGTTGTGTTCCCCGACGTGTCCCGGTCTGCTTGTCCCGCCGAGGCCAATCCGGTGCCCACAGTGGAGCCGCCCGCTGTGACCAGCTTATTGTCCGAGGTGAGGTAGAGGTCATTCCAGATGGGCTTCGAGCCATTGGGCACATTGGGAATGGAAACCCATGCCCCATTTCGCAGCATCGCCGCGACACCGTTCGTTCCGACAAGGGGAAGAGTGGTGTTCCCGGACGTGTCTCGGTCGGCCTGACCCGCGTACCCGACTCCCGTGCCCACGACGGAGCCGCCCGCGGTGATGAGTTTGTTGTCGGAAGTGAGGAACAGGTCGTTCCAGATGGGGGTCGATCCGTTCGGGATGTTCGGCACCGACACCCAGGCGCCGTTTCGCAGTAGGGCAGCGACACCGTTCGTCCCGACCAGCGGGAGGGTCGTGTTTCCGGACGTGTCCCGATACCCCTGGCCCGCTGAAGCAATGCCCGTGCCCACCTGCGAGCCACCCGCCGTCACCAAGCGGTTGTCGCCGGTGAGGTACAGGTCGTTCCAGATCGGCTTTGCGCCGGTGGGTACTCCGGGGATGAAGGCCCAGGCACCGTTGTGTAGCGATGCCACGCCGTTACGTGCGGTCGCCGACAAGTTGGCGCTCGCGCCGCTCGCGCCGGCACTTGCGGCGAGGATTGCCACGTTTCCGCCGATCGAAGGGACGGAAATGTCAGGCAGCGTGAGCCACCCATTCGTGCCGGTAACACCGGTAGATGTCGTTCCTCCGGTCGAGAACGTGTAGCTGCCGGCCAGCGTGGTCGTCACGGCCACGTTCGCCTTTGGGGTTCCGTTTTCCATTGCACGCAGCTGCACTCCGGAGATAGTCGAGCAGGCTGCGCCGGTGTATGACGAGTTTGCGAACGAAAGGACGGGGCCGGATGCGGCGAAGGCCGGTGTTCCGGCGGTTATCGCGATCGCGGGTACCGCGAAGGCGGCGCCGGCGAGGACGGTGCGTCGCGCGATCGGTTTCGCGGTGAGGGGTTCAGATGAGTCGGTCACGAGGGCGATCCTTTCGATCAACGTGCTGCGGTGGCCGAAGTCGGCGCGGCGGGAGCTGGAACGGCAGCGGTACTCCTCCGCACTTTGACCGGCCTCCTGCGCGAACACAGCAAAAGCACCACCTTCCCCGACGGGTGAAGGTGGTGCTTTCCTGGTCAGAGGGAGAATCGGGACAGTACGCGCGCAAGGGAGACGCTCGGAAGATCACCCCTCAAGTCACCTACGTGCGCGGCATCCGCGCTCCATTTGTAACCGTGGGGCAGGAACTCTCGGCGAGACGCCGACGCGCTGGTTTTACTGCAACCAACGACTCCAGTGCGACGGATCGGGATCGCCCGTCACCGCGTGCATGGCCTCTGCCAGGCGGAGGGCGCCGGAAAGATCGATGCGAACGTGAAGGTCGCGCAGTTCTTCGGTCGTGATCTCGATCCACTCGCCGGAGGGAGACTTGGTCCGCACCGTCGTGAGCGTCACCGGCTGCGCGACCCCACCGAGGTCGAGCACGGCGCCGAGCTCCACAGGGTCGCTGTAGTGAGCTCCGGTCCACCACGGGTCTCGATGGATCGTGCACCAGGCAGGGCAGTTCGGCGAGGTTGTCATGCCCGCGAATGTATCCAGTTTGCGAAATGTGCCGCGCGAGTTCTCCACAGGTGCCCATACGTCGCGAGGAGCGCACCAGCGCGTGCGATGGGCGCACGGCGTGAAGGGCAACGGACACGGAACGTACTCCTCAGGTTGGGGCGGATGCATCGACAGGAGTAACTGTGACATGCACATGTAAAAGTGTTTTAGTGAGGGTCGCCTATGTCACTCGCTGAAGGGTGCAACTGGCGCGTAATTCCGGGCTTTTCGGCCAACAGTCGTCCGGTGGTTCGCGTCGGTAATCACCCCGAATCTCACCCTGGAGCGAGAGCGACACCCGTTCTCATTCCCGACTTGCCCGAATCGACGTGGCCGGGCTGACACCGCACCTAGCCTGGAGCTATGCACGATCACGCGCCGGGCGGCGGCATCCGGGATGCCAGTAATAGGCGCCTGCTCGCCATCGCCCTCGGATTGACCACCGTGGTGATGGTCGTGCAGATCGTCGGCGCGATCGTGTCGGGCTCTCTCGCCCTGCTCGCCGACGCGGCGCACATGTTCACCGACGCCGCAGCGCTCGTCGTCGCCCTCATCGCAACCGCGATCGCTGCGCGGCCCGCCGACGATCGCCGCACGTTCGGATACCAGCGCGCCGAGGTGCTCGGCGCTCTCGCCAACGGGATCATCCTGATCCTGCTGTGCGCGTGGGTCGGCATCGAGGCGGTGCAGCGCCTGCTGTCGCCCGCCGAGGCCGAGGTGCAGGGCGGACTGATGCTCGTCGTCGCGATCGCCGGCCTCGTCGCGAATGCGGTGTCGATGTTCCTGCTGTCGCGGGCACAGAAACGCAGCATCAACGTGCGCGGCGCGTACCTCGAGGTGCTCGGCGACCTGATCGGCTCGGCCGCGGTGATCGTCGCGGCCATTGTGATCGTGACGACGGGATTCACGCAGGCGGATGCCATAGCCTCGCTGTTCATCGCGGTGCTCATCGTGCCGCGGGCAATCGGGCTGCTGCGCGAGGTCGTCGTCGTGCTGACGGAGTCGGCGCCGGTGGGGGTGCACGTCGCGGAGATCCGCGAGCACCTGCGAGAGGCCAACGGTGTGGTCGACGTGCACGACGTGCACGTGTGGCAGCTCACGCGCGGCGCGCCAGTGTTCAGCGCACACGTCATCGTGGAAGACGCGGCTCTCACCGACGGCCGTGCGGCCGCGATCCTGGCGTCGCTGCAGACGTGCCTCACGGATCACTTTGACGTCGAGCACTCGACGTTTCAGCTGGAGCCGGCGGGGCATGTGGAGCACGACTCGCGTCACGCGTGACGTCCGAGCCCAGGTTCCAAGCGGCAACGAAGAGGGCGCGGACTGCATTGCTGCAGTCCGCGCCCTCCTTGGATCCACCCGCCTCAGCAGCTGGTTTTCTTGATCGCCAACGGCAGGAACGTGTGTCCGTCGGTGTTCAGGTAGATCTGACCGCACGAGTGCACGTTGTCGGCCTCGACGCTGCCCGTGTTGCCCTGGATCAGTTGACCGTTGGGCGCGAGGAACGACGATCCCGCGACGGGGACGGACCCTGACGGGATTCCCTGACAGGCTGTCTCGGCGCCGTTATCGAGGTACGTGAAGCTACCGTCCTGCTTCTTCAACGGGAGATACGAGTGGTCGTTGCGCCAGCGGAAGATGCGGCCCACCGAGTCCACGTTGGAAGCAAGCACGGCGCCCGTGACGCCATCGATCAGCCGACCGTCGGTCGCGAGGAACCACGTGTAGGCAATCGGTCGTGAGCCTGCTGGCACACCCAACGCGGGGTTCTCGGTGCCGTCCTGCCGGTAGGCGAACGTACCGTCCAGCTTCTTCAGGGGGAGGTAAGTCTTGCCGTCGGTTCCGAGATAGATCTCACCGCACGACGCGACGTTCGTCGCTTCGACGATGCCGGTGTTCCCCTGAATCAGTCGCCCATCGGTCGAAAGGAACGAGGACCCGGCGACGGGAACGGAACCCGATGGCACCCCTGTGCACGCGGTTTCAGATCCGTTCTCGAGAAAGGTGAAGGTGCCGTCCGTCTTGCGCAGTGGGAGGTAGGAATGGTTGTTCGTCCAACGGAAGATGAGGCCCCACGTGTCAACGCTCGAGGCCAAGACTGATCCGCTTACGCCGTCGATGAGTCGGCCGTCAGGCGCCACGAACCACGAGAAGGTGACGGGTGCAGAGTTGACCGGGGTTCCCGAGGCATTTGTCTGCGTGTTGTCGTCGCGATACGCCGGGGTTGTTTCGGCGATGCCGAGCGGCATCTGCCAGTGGCCGTTCCAGTCGTAGTAAAGAACCTGTCCTGTCGTGCTGACCGCGGTTGCATAGACCGTGTTGCTGTTCGCACTGTCGATGAGCCGACCGTCGGGTGCAAGGAAAACGCCACCTACGACGGGGGTGGACCCGGAGGGTATGCCGGTGACAGCGGATTCGGCGCCATCCTTGATGACGGTGAAGCTGCCGTCGGACTTCTTCAGAGGCCAGCGCCAGTGAGACCCGTCCCACAGCATGCGGCCGAAGCTTTCGACGTTCGTCGTGAGGACGGATCCGTCGTCGCCGGCGACGAGTCTGCCGTCGGGTGCGAGGAAGTAGGCGTCCGCCGCGGGAGTCGAGCCGGAAGGGACGCCGGTGGTCGCGTACTCGGCTTGCAACTTGAAGATCCGGAAGCTGCCGTCAGTCTTCTTGATGGGCAGCCGCGCGTCGTTGTGGGCGTTCTGCGGCTGATTGCCCCAGGTCGACATCTGTCCCCACGAGGCGACGTTCGTGGCCTGCGCGACGCCGTTGCCACCGTAGACGATGCTGCCGTCGGAGGTGAGGAAGTACTCCGCGACGATCGGGGTGGAACCAGAAGGAACGCTGGGGTAGGTGCGCTCCTGCCATGACGGGTACGAGGCGCGACCGCTGACGAGGGAGCCGGTCGATCCATCGGTTTTCAAAAGGGGGACTACCCAGTTGTCGTCGTCGCGGTACATCTGGCCGAAAGTAGCGACACCTGACGTCAGTACGGTGTTGTTGTTCGCGGCATCCAGAACTCGGCCATCCGGGGCGAGGTAGCAACCGGCGAACGCCGGTAGGGAACCCGTGGGGATGTTGCTCGCGGTTTGCGCAGCACCGTTCTGTAGGTACTTCGCAACGGTCGCGTCCGTGCCGCGCAGAGTCGTCGACGAGCCGGATGTGCCCGATGCCGACGCTGAGGCCGTTCCGGTGCCGCCGGTTGCGGGCACGGTGATGCCGGGCAGCGTGAGCGAGCCGTCGGAGCCGGTGACGCTGGTGGATGTCGTGCCACCGTTCGAGAAGACGAAGCCACCGGACAGCGAGATGGTGACGGAAACGCCTGCCTGGCCGGTGCCGTTGTCCGACGCCGTCACCTTGATTCCGTTGATGGTCGAGCAGCCCGGGCCGGTGTAGGACGACTTCGCGAACGAGAGGGTGGTGCCGGATGCCGCGAATGCGGGGGACGCAGTCGTGAGGGCGATGGCGGGGACGGACCAGGCGGCGCCGGCCAGGACCGTTCGGCGCGCGATGGGGGTCTGGGCGACCGGTGCGAGCGGTTCGGGAGTGGTTGAGGTCGTCACGGAAGTGTTGTCCCTTCGGGGCAGGTATACGTGTGGTCCACTGTGGCGTGGCCGCGGGGAACCATATGGCACGTATTCGTATCGCCCGGGGGTGAAGTCGCCGCAAACCGCGTCATTCCGGGGCGGTCGCGACATGCAGGCGGGTGAAGTCGGGAGGCAGATCACCCCGGCGCTCACCTGCACCTCGCGGACCCGATCTCCGCTAGCCTGCGGACAGGTACCCACACCCCCGGAGGTTCCCATGTTTTCGTCGACCGTTATGGGCCATTGGCTCCCCGCCGCTGCAGGCGATCTCGCCGAAGGCGAGGGAGTGGTCGTCATCGACCCGGAACTCCCCGAGAACCGGTCGGTCTCGGTTCTGGAGGTTGAAGACGGACCAACTGTCGTGCGTCTCTCGCCGGACCGCGCCGCGCACCTCGGACACGCGCACGGCGAACGCATCGCGGCGGACGAGGCGACGGAGCGGATCACGGCGGCCGGCATCGCCCTGAACAATCCCGACCACCTGTTCTACCTGCCGGTCGAAGAGCATGCGTCGGTGCTGGCCGAATCGGCTGATGAACACACGCGCCGCCTCAGCGAAGAGGACGCCGATACGTTCGCTGCTCTCGCCGCCGCGGCGCCCGAGAACGACCTCGACGAGGCGTTCGTCGAACTCGACCACTGGCTCGTGTTCGGCACGTTCGTCGAGGGGCGACTTGCCGCCGCGGCGAGTATGTTCCCCTGGCGGGGCACGCGTCTCGCCGACCTGGGGGTCATCACGCTTCCCGAGTTCCGCGGGCGCGGTCTCGCCCGGGCGACGGTGCTGGCCATGGCGGCCGAGGCGCTCGAGCAGGGCTACGAGCCGCAGTACCGGTGCCAGCTCGACAATGCGCCGTCGGTTGCCCTGGCCCTGGCATCCGGGTTCCGCCGCTTCGGCGGGTGGACCGTCATCGACGACTGACGTGGCCGACTTCGCGACACCGAACCTGCCCTCGCGGGACTCCGAGGAAAAGGATGGCGACTTCGAGCGAAACGACCGGGCGGTGCACCCCATCGTTCGCCCGCCGCGGGGGTCCTCGCGTCACGCCGCCGGATGCCTCTAGGCGGCATCCGGATCCCGCCGTCTCGGCGAATGGCCGTGTCGAATCGGTAAGCAGGTGCGGGACGTGATCGTCAACGGTGTGCGCTCCACCGATCCGTTGTAGGCGCTTCGACCGACCTTCTCAACCTCTTTCGCGAGTTCGGTTCCCGAGGCGCCGTCGACGAGGCGGTTGTCGGTCGTGTGGAAGTACGAGGAGCATTCCGGCTTCGAGCCCGAGGGCACGCCCGTGGCGGTCGTCTCGGTACCGCTCTGCAGGTAGGTGAACGAGCCGTCGTTCTTCTCGAGGGGGATGCGGTAGTCAGTGCCGTCGCTGTAAGAGGCGCCGACGGTCTTCACGTGCTGGGCGAGAGCGGCGGAATCGTTGCCATGGAAGATCGAGCCACCGTCTTCAAAGAGATTGCCGGCCACGGGGTTGCGACCGGATGGCGCAAGGACCTCGGTGTCGTTCTGAACCCAGGAGCACAGGCCGTCATTCTTGAGGATGGGGAACATCAGACCCTCGCTGTCCGAGATCACGGCCCCCCAGGATGTTGTACGCGAGGTTCTGCCCGGTAGCTCCGTTGCTGGCCGTCCCGCCCAAGAAGTACGAATATCCGTCGGGGTCGCCCGAGGCGGGCGAGGCATTCGGTGCCGAAGCGGTGATGGACGACGATCCGCCACCGGAGGGGACGTTGATGTCGCGGACCGGATACGAGCCCCCCGAGTCCGTCGTGCCCGTGACGCTCGTGCCGCCGTTCGCGAACGTGTACCCGTCCGCCTATCCTCGCCTCACCCGGTTCATCCGTGTCGGCGTCTCATCTCGCGCGCGACGTCTGCTGAGTCTCGGTGGCTACGACGGAGTCAGCCATCTTGATTCGGACACGTTCGTGAGGCAGGTATCAGCAGCTGCTGCCCGACAGGCTGTAGGGGATTCGAGCGGTCGAACCGTTGAAGGCCCACGTGCCGAGCTTGTCGACGTCGGTGGCGAGGACGGCCCCCGATGCACCCTCGACGAGCCGGTTGTCGCCGGTCAGGAAGCACGACGACGAGGCGGGCGTCGAACCGGACGGCACGCCGACGGTTGCCTTCTCGGAGTCGTCCTCCAGGTAGGTGAACGAGCCGTCGGTCTTCTCAATCGGCAGCCGGTAGTGCGACCCGTCGCTGTACGCACTGCCGTACGACTTCACGCCATTCGCCAGGGTGGTGTCGGCCTTTCCGTCGATCAGTGACGAGAAGGTCGTGAAGAAGATGCGACCGGCGACCGGTGTGAAGTTGGATCCGCCGTTCGTCGCCTTCTGCAGAGTCACCCATTTGGTGGCGCCGTCGGAGTTATGCACCGGGAAGACGACGCCGATGCTGTTCGAGATGACCTCGCCCGATTGTCGGACGTTCTGCGTCAGGATCTTCCCTGTCGCACCATCGGTGGGGGAGTCGGACGTGAAGATCGAGTATCCGAGCGGGGCCCCTCCGAGCACACCGGTCGTCGCGATCTCCGTTCCGTTCTCGAGGTAGACGAAGCTCCCGTCTGACTTCTTGATCGGCATCCGCCAGGTGCCCGAGGCATAGATCATCTGGCCGACGGTGTCGACGTTCGACGAGAGCGTGCCGCCTGTGGATCCATCGATCAGCCGCCCGTCGGAAGCAAGGAAGAGGGAGTGTGCGATCGGACGAGCGCCCTGCGGTACCCCCTTGGCCGTCACGATTGACCCGCCCTCGGTGTAGCGGAAAAGACCTGATGAACCGGCGAGCGAAGCTGTCGCAGACTGCGCCCCCGAAGCCGACGCGGTGATCGAGGAAAGGCCGCCGTCGCGGGGGACGTTGATATCGGGCAGCCCGAAGACCCCGCTCGAGGTGGTCGTGCCCGTCGCGCTCGTGCTGCCGCCGACGAAGGTGTAGCCGTCGGCGAGCAGGGCCGTGACGGCCACTCCGCCAACGGGAGCGCCGCTGTCGGTGGCGGATACCGTCGCGCCGCTGATCGTGGAGCACCCGGTCCCGCTGTACGACGAACGGTCGAGGGCGAGAGTGAGACCCGATGCGGCGAAGGCCGGCGAAGAGGTCGTGAGAGCGATCGCCGGGACCGACCACGCCGAGGCGGCGAGAAGCGCGCGACGGGAGACACGGGTGGGGTGGTGCTGACGAGAAGACGGGGTCGACATGGGGTGAGTCCTTTCGGGCGAGCCGGGATCGGCGCCGGTGAGGCTGCGCGGTGCGGTGAGGAGAACATGTGAACGTGCCCTCGCATCATGTCGCCCGCGAGGACACGCGCGCGAAGGGGCTGCCGAGTGAATGTGCTGCAAGACCTGATCGGAGGGGCTTTGCGGCGAAAGCGAGGCGGAGCTGGGGTGGCCCGGATTCACCCGGTGAATCGCGAGAATCCGTCTGGTCGCGGGGGTTTCGACAGGCTCCGCCACCTGGGTTGGGCGGGTGCTGGGTTCGGTGGCTTCGACAGGCTCAGCCACCTTGCGCCGCGTCAGGACTCGCGCGTCACGTCGGAGGGGGACTTGTCCGGCCGCAGGCCGCGCCAGCGGGCCTGGCGCAGGATTCCGCCGGGCGTGAACTCCGCGAACTCGACCTCGCCGACCAGCTCGGGTCGCACCCACAGGGCGTCGCGGGCATCGGCATCCGGAACACCCTGGAACGGATCCGCATCGGACCGCAGGGGCTCGAGCAGCGCGGTGAGCTTCGCGAGGGTCTGCTCGCCGAAGCCCGAACCCACCCGGCCGGCGTACTGCAGGCCATCGGCCGTGGGCACGCCGACGAGCAGAGAGCCGATCGTGCCCGCGCGGTTGCCCTTGCCGGGGCGGATGCCGCCGATCACCACCTCTTGCGTGCGGGAGCGCTTCACCTTGAGCCACTGCTCCGAGCGCACCCCGCGCCGGTACGCCGAACCGGGATCCTTCACGACCACGCCCTCGAGGCCGAAGCGTCCGCTGGTGGCGACGGCGGCGTCGACGTCGTCGAACACGGGCGGCACGACGACGGGCGCCCCCGCGTCGGCGGCCAGCGCTTCGAGCAGCTCGCGGCGTTCGGAGAGGGGGAGGGATGCCACGTCTCGACCGTTCACCGACAGCACGTCGAACAGGTAGAGGTGCACGGGCGTGCGCGCGGCCTCGTGCTCGATCTCGCGCGGCTTGGCGAGGTTCATGCGCTTCTGCAGCAGAGGAAAGCTCGGGCGGCCCTGCGCGTCGAGAGCGACGATCTCACCGTCGAGCACCGCGGGCTCATCGCCGAGACCCAGGTCGACCGCCGTGAGCTCGGGATACGCGGCCGTGAGGTCGTTGCCGTTGCGCGAACGCAGGCGCAGGCGGTGTCCGTCCCAGATGCAGAGACCCCGGATGCCATCCCATTTCATCTCCACCCAGGCGGTGCCCCACCGCTCGGCGGCGGCGCGGGCGATGCCCGGGGTCGCGGAGGTGGCGAGCATCGGCTGGAGGTCGGCGACGGTGGGGGCGTCGGTGGTCGACGGGGCCTTGGTGTGAACGGGTTCAGGGGCAGGGGATCCGTGGTCGAGCGCCACGACCGGGGCTCCGTCGCTTTGCGGTTTGCCCTCGGCATCCGTCTTCATCCGATGCAGCAGCCACTGCGACTTCTCGCCCTGGCCCTCGGTGCGAATGAGAGCGAGGCGCACGCGTCCGAGCGGCCCATCGTCACGGCCCTCGAGGGTCGCGATCACCTCGTCGTCGCGCCACTTCTCGAGCTCGTAGGTGCCGGTGTCCCAGACCGTCATGATGCCCGCGCCGTACTCTCCGCGCGGGATCTCTCCGGCGAAGTCGAGGTACTGCAGCGGGTGGTCCTCGGTCATGACGGCGAGGCTGTTCTTCGCGGTCGTCGGTGGGACGCCCTTGGGCACGGCCCAGCTGACGAGCACGCCGTCGCGTTCGAGGCGGAGATCCCAGTGCAGGCGGCTGGCGTGGTGCTCCTGGATGACGAAGCGGGGGAGCCCCTCGGGGTCGGGCTCGCCGTGAGGGGCCTCGGGCACGGGCTCGGGGGTTTTACCCGCCGTTCGCTTCGAGATGTAGGCGCGCAGGGGGCCGTGCGCCTCGTCAACCGGAGCCAGCGGATCGTCGGGACGCTCGAGCACCTCGCTGAACAGCAGGTGCCGCAGGTCGGGGTCGTCGAGCTCGTCCCAGGTGCGTGGGGCGGCGACGTACGGACGCGGGCGCCCTCTCAGCGAGTAGGGCGCGATCGTGGTCTTCGAGCCGTTGTTCTGACTCCAGTCGATGAACACCTTGCCGGGGCGCGCGGCCTTGGCCATCTGGCTTACGACGAGGTCGGGGTGGTCGGCCTCGATCGCGCGGGCGAGTTCTTTCGCGACCGCGCTCGCCGCGTCGCTCGACTGGCGTCCGTCGAGGCGCGCGTACAGGTGGATGCCCTTGCTGCCGCTGGTCACCGGGAACGGTTCGAGGCCGATGTCCTGCAGGATCGCGCGAGCCCACCGCGCAACCTCGGCGCACTCGGCGAGGCCGACGCCCGGGCCGGGATCCAGGTCGAGCACCAGCCGGTCGGGGTTCTGCCGTTCGCCCTCGGAGGTGAAGCGCCACTGCGGCACGTGCAGCTCGAGGCTCGCGACCTGCGCGAGGTAGACGAGCGTCGGCAGATCGTCGACGAGCGGGTAGTCCTTCGCGCCGCTCGAATGATCGATCGGGAAGCGCCGCACCCACGCCGGAGCGCCGGGCTCGAGGGCCTTCGCGAAGAACGGTTCGCCGGGGTCGGCATCCGTTCCCACTCCGTCGGGCCAGCGCTTGCGCGTCAGCGGACGGTCGGCGATGTGGGGGAGCAGAAGCGGCGCGATGCGCGAGTAGTAGTCGATCACCTCGCCCTTGGTGGTGCCCGTCTCGGGGTAGAGGACCTTGTCGAGGTTCGACAGGCGCAGGCGGCGCCCGCCGATGCGCACCGTCTGCTCCGTCATCGCCCCAGCGTAGAGCGAAGCGGGCGGCGGGTGCCGAGGGGGTTGCGGGTGGAGAGGTCCCTGAGCTTGTCGAAGGGTCCGGGGGTTCGCGGAGGTCCGGTGGCTTCGACAGGCTCAGCCACCTCGGTTGGGGGTTCGCGGGGGTCCGGTGGCTTCGACAGGCTCAGCCACCTCGGTTGGGGGTTCGCGGAGGTCCGGTGGCGTAGACAGGGTATGCCACCTGGCGGGGCGCAAGGGGCTCGGCATCCGGAACCTTTTCGGTGTTCACTGGGGGCATGCGATCGATCTGGAAAGGCGCCCTGACCTTCGGCCTCGTCAACGTGCCCGTCAAGGTGTACTCCGCGACCGAAGACCACGACGTCTCTCTGCACCAGGTGCACAACAAAGACGGCGGGCGCATCCGGTACCAGCGCATCTGCGAGATCGACGGCGAGGTCGTTCCCTACCAAAACATCGACAAGGCCTACGACGACGGCGAACAGACCGTCGTGCTCACCAAGGACGACCTGTCGTCGCTGCCCAGCGAACGCAGCCGCGAGATCGAGGTCGTCGAGTTCGTGCCCAGCGATCAGGTCGACCTGCTGACCCTCGACAAGGCGTATTACCTCGAGCCCGACTCGTCGTCACCCAAGGCCTATGTGCTGCTGCGCAAGACGCTCGAGCAGACCGACCGCACCGCGATCGTGCGTTTCTCGCTGCGGCAGAAGACACGGCTCGCGGCCCTGCGCGTGCGCGGCGACGTGCTCGTGCTGCAGACGCTGCTGTGGGCCGACGAGGTGCGCGAGGCGGCGTTCCCGGCACTCGATGAGAGCGTGCGGATCTCGGCGAAGGAGCTCGAGATGTCGGCCTCGCTCGTCGACAGCTTCTCGAAGGACTTCGACGCCGAGGAGTTCACCGACGAGTACCAGGCCGAGCTGCGCACTCTCATCGACGCGAAGCTCGAGCAGGGCGACGCCCTCGACACCGACGCGACCTTCGGCAAGCAGGAGGAAGAGGACGGCGGCGAGGTCATCGACCTCATGGAGGCGCTGCGCGCGAGCGTCGAGCGCAGCCGGGCCGCGCGCGGCGAGAAGACCGAGGACGCGCCGAAGAAGAAGGCCCCCGCGAAGAAGAAGACGTCGAAGGCGTCTTAGCGCGCGGGCTGATCTCCGTCTTCGAGCGTCTTCGGGTCGAGCGTCAGCGACTCGGCCTCGGCGTGCGAGACGGCACCTTCGCGCTTGGCGGCGGCGCGCTCGCGGAAGTAGTGGATCGCGATGAAGATCGCGGTGCCGGCGACCGCGGCGAGCAGGATCACGTCGATGTACTCGGTGACGATGTCGCGGATGAACGGGATGTACCCGACCGCGTACCCGAGCATCGTGAGGCCGATGCCCCAGAGGATCGCGCCGATGAGGTTGTAGAGCGAGTACTTCTTCCACGGCATGTGGCCCACGCCCGCGGCGATGGGGGCGAAGGTGCGGACGACCGGCACGAAGCGCGCGAGGATCACGGTGAGACCGCCGAAGCGCTCGAAGAACGCGTTCGTGCGCTCGACGTTCTTCTTGCTGAAGATGCCCGATTCTTTGCGCTCGAAGATCGAGGGCCCGGCCTTGTGGCCGATGAAATAGCCGACCTCACCGCCGATGAATGCGGCGACACCGATTGCGAGGGCGACCCACCACGCGTTGAGGCCGAAGACGCCGTTGGGAGCGGCGGGCGTGGAGTGCGACAGTAGCCCCGCCATGATCAGCAGCGTGTCGCCGGGAAGCAGGAAGCCGATCAGCAGACCCGTCTCGGCGAAGATGATGAAGCACACCACGAGCAGCGCCCAGGGCTGCGAGTTGGTGATGATCGCAGCAGGGTCGAGCCACGGGAGCAGCGCGCTGGTGGTGTGGATCACATCGGTCCCGTCGGGTCGAGAAGGCAGTGCGGAAAGGGCGAAACGTGCGGAAGGGGGGACTTGAACCCCCACGCCCGAAGGCACAGGAACCTAAATCCTGCGTGTCTACCGATTTCACCACTCCCGCGAGTGTGCTCATTCTAAGCAGGCGGGGCGCTCTCACGATGTGAAGGAGCCGTCAAGCCCACGCCCGTTCCCCCGCCGCGACACGCCGCGGGGGAATGCTGGACGCCATGGCATCCGTTCACTCCTCCATGAAGGCGATCACGTACTCCCAGCCCGGTGACTCCTCCGTCCTCTCGCTGGCCGAGAAGCCCCTGCCCGAACCCGGACCCGGCGAGGTGCGCGTTCGCGTCGTCGTGTCGGGCGTGAACCCGACCGACTGGAAGGCGCGCGCGACGACCGGCCGCCCCCTGCCGTTCGACGAGGTGACGCCCAACCAGGACGGTTCGGGAGTGGTGGATGCCGTCGGCGACGGCGTGACCGACCTGACGGTGGGCCAGCGGGTGTGGATCTACCTCGCGGCGCACCAGCGTCCGTTCGGCACGGCGGCCGAGTACACGATCCTGCCCGCCGCGCGTGCCGTGCCGCTGGCCGACGACGCGTCGTTCGAGCTCGGCGCGAGCCTCGGTGTGCCCGCGATGACCGCGCACCGCGCGCTCACCGTGCACGAGGACGGACCCTCGCGCCTGGCCCCCGGCGCCCTCACCGGACGCACGGTACTCGTGCAGGGCGGTGCGGGAGCGGTGGGTCACGCCGCCATCCAGCTCGCGGTCTGGGCCGGCGCGACGGTCATCGCCACGGTCAGCAGCGACGAGAAGGAGGCCCTCGCGCGCTCGGCCGGCGCCCACCACGTGCTGCAGTATCCGAGCGATTCGCTGGCCGCTGGCATCCGCGAACTCGCCCCGAACGGCGTCGAGCACATCGTCGAGGTCGCGATCGCCGACAACGCCGCCCTCGACGTCGAGGTGATCGCCAACCACGGCACCGTCGGCTACTACGCCGACAATGGCGGAGACGACTTCACCGCCCCCGTGCGCGTGAGCTTCGCGAAGAACGTGCGCTGGCAGGGCCTGCTGCTCTACACGGTGGGGGAGCGCGCTCTTCTCGCCGCCGCCGAAGACGTTGCGGCGGCTGTCGCCGATGGTGCGCTGCCGGTGGGCGAGGGCGCAGGCCTGCCGCTGAGCTTCTTCGACTTGGGCGACACCGCCGCTGCGCACGACGCCGTCGAGCAGGGAGCGACCGGCAAGGTGCTCATCCGCGTCAGCGAGTAAGCCGAAACGACGACAGCGCCGGGGTCCGTGAAGACCCCGGCGCTGCGTCATTCCTGCGGCATCACTCGTGTGCGCGTCGACGCACGATGGCGGTACCGGCGGCGACGATCACGCCGATCGCCAGCATGCCGAGGCCGATCGCGGGGAGCGGGGATCCTTCGACGTCGGATCCCGTGGCGGCCAGATCACCGCGGTCGGGTCCGTTCGCGCCGGGACCGGTCGTGATCGAGGGCGCAGGGCTCGGAACCGCGGCCGGCTCGTCGGACGGAACCGGCGACGGCTCGTTCGTCGGCTCGGTGGTGGGCTCGGGCGAGGGCTCGCCGGGCGTGGGCTCGGGCGAGGGCTCCACCGGCGGCTCTTCGACGGCGGTCCACGCGAGGGCGGCCGCGGCGTGACCGATCGCGGGGGCGAAGATGTCGATCGCGTCGGTGTTCACGTTCGCCAGGGTGTCGTTGACCGTGTGGTAGTTGCGGTCCATGAAGACGCCCGCGGTGCCGCCGAACTGCTGCACCTGCTCCGCGGTCTTCGTGTCGTCGGCGCCCGAGAACAGGCCACCGGCGGGCACGCCGTTGTCGATGAACGCCTGGTAGTCGCTGCGACCGGAGTACTCGGTGTCGATCCACGGCTGCTCGATCGCATCGAAGTAGTCGGTGTACACCTGCTCGATCGCGGCGGACCCCTCGGGGATCGTGACGCCCTCGGCGGGGTAGGTCGACCGGTTCGCGTCGTACACGCCGACCGTGAAGTTCTCGGAGCCGATCATGTCGTAGTTGAGGTACGCCGAGATGCGCTCCCACTCGGCCGGGTCGTTCTCGACCAGGTCGGCGACGTAGGCGGTCGAACCCAGCAGACCGACCTCTTCGGCGCTCCACAGGGCGAGGCGGATGCGCTTGTCGTTGGGGACGTCGGATGCCGCGATCTTCTCGGCCAGCGCCAGCACGGCGGCCGAGCCCGAGGCGTTGTCGTTCACGCCCGGTCCCTCGGCCACACCGTCGAGGTGCGCGCCGATGACGACGGTGTCGTCGGGGTCGCCCGCGACGGAGTCGGCGATGACGTTGAAGGTCTGCGTGGTGAGGAATTGCTTCTCGATCACCGCGGTGCCCTCGACGGGGGCGTCGGCCGGAGCCGCCTCGATCAGCGCGGCGAGGGTGTCGCCGCTCGACTGCGGAAGGGTGGCGGCGGGGGAGTCGTCGGGGTTGCGCGCACCCGAGGTGACGTTGGTCAGCTGGTCGTCGGGAGAGGCTTCCTCCTCGGGCGGCCGCTCGTTGTTGTAGATGAAGACGGCCCCGGCGTCAGCGGCGGTGGCGTTGTCGATCTTCTGCTCGAACGAGCAGACGCCGCGCTGCACGAGCACGATCGCCCCGGCCGCGATGTCGGCGAAGTCGGACGGCTCGCACCCGAGGCGGCCGCCGTCTGCGGAGAGGGGAAGGGCGAGGGCGCCCGTGTACGGGGCGTCGATGCCCTCGCTGTTGTCGAAGTGCGAACCCTCGTAGGTGGTGCCGTCGACGGTGAGCGAGGCTTCACCGAACTCGGGGGTGTCGACCTCGAACACCTGCCGCGAGACCGTGAAGGCGCCGGTGTCTTCGAGCACCTTCTCGGCGTACTGCGCGGCGGCCTCGTAGCCGGGGCCGTTCCAGACGCGGTAGCCGTCGTCGGCGAACGACTCGCTGATGCGCGCCAGCTCGGTCAGGTGGGTCATGACGTCGGTGCCGGTGAGGCCGAGGTCTTCGGGGGAGTCGCCCGGTGCGGCGGCAGCGAACGCGGCCGGTGCCGACAGCAGGGCGCCGCCGACGAGGGCACCCGCGGCGAGCACCGCGGAGGCGCGACGAGCGCGAGAGGGAGGGGAATGCAGGGTGTATCGGGGCACGTCAAAGGCACCTCTCTGCGGGCGTCGACGCCCGCATCATCCAGGGGGAATGACACGCTGCTTCAGAGGGAAGCGAACGTTCGACGATTCTCATAGGGAATCGACAGATCCGGCAAGAGTCGCCGGAATGTTTACGGCGACGTAACACGGGCGGGGCTCCGCGAAGGGTTGTCCGGGGCGCGCGTGAGGGGTCACTTTTCGTCGCCTGAACGGGTCCGGAAGCGACCGAAAGGGACCCCTCACGCGATCAGAGGGAAGGCGGGTCAGCGGGTGCGCGGGACGTAGCGCGGGACCCAGCGGATGAAGCCCGCCGCGCCGAGCACGGCGATGACACCCATCGCGCCCACGCCCACCGACAGCGAGACCGCGGCCGTCAGGGCCGACACGATCAGCGGGGCGATGGCGCCGCCGGCATCCGTCAACGTGCGCCACGATCCGAGGAACGCGGCGGGCTCGGTGGGCGGCGCGATGTCGGCGCCGAGGGTGAGCAGAATGCCGCTCGACAGGCCGTTGCCGACCCCCAGCACCGCCGCGAACATCGCGTACCACATGGCCGCCGAGCCCAGCTCGTGCGTGAACGACAAGGCGAGGAAGCCCGCACCCATCAGCACCATCGCGGGCAGGGCCGCCCACAGGCGCCCGAAGCGGTCCATCACCTGGCCGCTGGCGTAGAACAGGGCGAAGTCGATCGCGCCCGAGACGCCGACGACTACGGCGATCGTGCCGGCGTCGAGTCCGAGCGACACGCCCCACAGCGGCAGCACCACCTGGCGGGCCGAGCGCACGGCCGACAGAGACGCCGCCGCGAGGCCCAGCCGCGCGAGCACGCCGCGAAAACGCCACATCGTGCGGAACACCCCCTCGCGCTCGACGGTCGGGATCGCGCCGGTGACGGGTTCGCCGGTGTCTTCGGCGTCGCGGGAGTCGCCGGCGCCGCGGCGGGTGGGGGAGCCCGCGCCCACCGGCACGGCCTTCTCGGGATCGGGGCCGAAGAACACCAGCAGGATCGTGGCGACCTGGCAGACGTCGAAGAAGACGATGGATGCCGTCTCGTCGCCGAAGATCGCCAGCAGGCCTGCCGAGATGAACGGGCCGACGAACATGCCGAGGCGGAACGTGCCGCCCAGCAACGACAGCGCACGGGCGCGGAAGGTCAGCGGCACGCGCGTGGTCATGAACGAGTGACGGGCCAGGGCGAACGACGCCGCGCAGAAACCGATGAGGAACACCGCCGCGGTGAAGAACGCCAGCGACTGCGCGAATACGATGCCGGTCAGGCCGGCCAACACGACGATGCCGGCCACGCCCATCGTGATGCGCTCGCCGAAGCGGGCGACCGCCCACCCGGCGGGGATGTTGCCGCAGAGCTGGCCGACGACCAGGGCTGCGGCCACGAGGGCGGCCAGTGCGACGTCGGCGCCGAGGCGGTTCGCGATCACCGGGATGAGCGGGATCACCGCGCCCTCGCCGAGGGCGAACAGCAGGGTGGGGCCGTAGATCATCGGTGCGAAGCGCACCAGCACATTCCGGGGAGAGTCGGCTGTCACCGTCTCCACGATAGGCTTGATGTCAAATGCTCGAACTCGATTTGACCGCCGACATCCAGGCGCTGCGCTCGACCTTCGCCGATATCCAGGCCGTGGTCGACGTCGACGCACTCAAAGCTGACATCGATCGCCTCAGCGAAGAGGCCGGTGCCCCCGACCTCTGGGACGACGTCGACAAGGCCCAGAAAGTCACCAGCAGCCTGAGCCACAAGCAGGCCGAGCTCAAGCGCGTCTCGGAGATCGAGCAGCGCCTTGACGACCTCGAGGTGCTCGTCGAACTCGCCATCGAGATGGAAGACGACGAGTCGGCCGACGAAGCGCGCCGCGAGCTTGCCTCGCTGAAAGACGTGATCGGCCAGCTCGAGGTGCAGACCCTCCTCGACGGCGAGTACGACCCGCGCTCCGCGGTCGTCACGATCCGCTCCGGCGCGGGCGGCGACGACGCCACCGACTTCGCCGAGATGCTGCTGCGCATGTACCTGCGCTGGGCCGAGCGTCACAAGTACCCCGTCAAGGTCATGGACACCTCCTACGCTGAAGGCGCCGGCATCAAGTCGGCCACCTTCGAGGTCGACGTGCCCTACGCCTACGGCACGCTGTCGGTCGAGGCCGGCACGCACCGCCTCGCGCGCATCAGCCCCTTCGGCGGCGCCGACAAGCGACAGACGAGCTTCGCGGCCGTCGAGGTCATCCCCGTCATGGAAGAAGCCGTCGAGGTCGAGGTGCCCGAGGGCGACATCCGCGTCGACGTGTTCCGCTCGTCGGGCCCCGGTGGGCAGTCGGTCAACACGACCGACTCCGCCGTGCGCATCACGCACCTTCCGACCGGTCTCGTCGTCTCGATGCAGAACGAGAAGTCGCAGATCCAGAACCGCGCGGCCGCCATGCGCGTGCTGCAGACCCGCCTTCTGCTGCTCAAGCGCGAAGAAGAAGCCGCCAAGAAGAAGGAGCTCGCCGGCACGATCACCGCGAGTTGGGGCGACCAGATGCGCTCGTACTTCCTGTACGGCCAGCAGCTGGTGAAAGATCTCCGCACCGGGTACGAAGTCGGCAACCCGGCTGTCGTGTTCGACGGTGACCTCGACGGTCTGATCGCGGCCGGCATCCGTTGGCGCAAGCGCAAGGACGACGACGACTGAGCCGTCTTTCCGCCCGAGCCTGAGCCCTGCGGATGCCGATCACCTCGGCATCCATAGGGCTCTCTCGGTTTCACGACACGGCGCGTCCTGACGGCCTGCTCGAAGCCCGCGCTTAGGCTCGTCGAGCCATGATCCGGTTCGAGAACGTCACCAAGCGGTATCGCGGCACCGCGAAGCCCGCCCTCAACGCCGTCGACTTCGAGGTGCAGCGCGGGGAATTCGTCTTCCTCGTCGGAGCCTCGGGCTCGGGCAAGTCGTCGTGCCTGCAGCTCATCCTGCGCGCCGAGACCCCCAGCGAGGGGCGCGTCGTCGTGCTCGGTCGCGACCTGCGCCGCCTGTCGAACCGCAAGGTGCCGTACTTCCGGCGCCACATCGGTTCGGTCTTCCAGGACTTCCGTCTGCTGCCGAACAAGACCGTGCACCAGAACGTCGCCTTCACACTGCAGGTGACCGGCGCCTCGCGCGGGTTCATCCAGCAGGCCGTGCCCGAGGTGCTGGCGCTCGTCGGCCTCGACGGCAAAGAGAAGCGTCTGCCGCACGAGCTCTCGGGCGGTGAGCAGCAGCGCGTGGCGATCGCTCGCGCGCTCGTCAACCGTCCGCAGGTGCTGCTGGCCGACGAGCCGACCGGAAACCTCGACCCCGGCACCTCGATCGACATCATGCGCCTGCTCGCGCGCATCAACGCCGGCGGCACGACCGTCGTCATGGCCACGCACGAGGCCGGCTTCGTCGACCAGATGCAGCGTCGCGTGATCGAGCTGCGTGGCGGCGAGATGGTGCGCGACGAGCGTCACGGCGGCTACGGCGACACGTCGAGCCTCCCGCGCCTCGCACCCGAGGTCGAGCGCGGAGCGGCGGCCGTCGCAGCCCTCACCGCGGTGCTCGAGGTGCAGCGCGAGGTGACCGGCCTCACCGGTCCGGTCGAGCCGCTCCGCGTTCCGGATGCCGAGCGGCCCGCCGCAGCGCAGGCTCAGCCCGCCGCTGCGCCGACGTCGGAGGCACGCGAGAACGCCGAGCCGCGCGAAGAGGCCGCGTCCGCGGCATCCGCCCCCGCCGTCACGCAGCAGAACGCCGAGCGCGAGCCGGGCACCAATACACGTTCCATTCCGGTCACGCGCCCCGACGTCGACGCCCTCGGTCTCGCCGACCGGCTCGGACTCGGAGGATCGAAAGACCGCCACGACGAAGTAGGACCCACGTCATGAGGTTCGGTCTCATCCTCTCCGAGGCCTTCACAGGCCTGCGGCGCAACGCGTCGATGGTCATCTCGGTCATCCTCGTGACCTTCGTGTCGCTGACCTTCGTCGGCGCCGCGATACTCATGCAGATGCAGATCGGCAAGATGCAGTCGTACTGGGCCGACCGCGCCCAGGTGGCGGTGTTCATGTGCGCGTCCGTGTCGGACGTGCCGACCTGCACCACCGGTCAGGCGGCCACACAAGACCAGATCGACGCCGTCAAGGCGACGCTCGACGGCGAGGCGCTCGCGCCCCTCATCCGCGACTACACCTTCTCGACCAGCGAGGAGGTGTTCGACAGCGCCAAGAGCCAGCTGCCCGACAGCATCCTCGGCGTGGTGTCGGCCGACTCGTTCAACGCGACGTTCAACATCAACCTCGACGACTCCAGCCAGTCCGACGTGATCTCCGAGGCGTTCAGCGGCCAGGCGGGCGTCGAGGAGGTGACCGATCAGATGCAGTACCTCGAGCCGCTGTTCCAGGCGTTGACGGTCGCGACCTACGTCGCCGTCGGCATCGCCGGTCTCATGCTCATCGCGGCGGTGCTGCTGATCGCGACGACCATCCGTTTGTCGGCCTTCGCGCGACGGCGTGAGCTCGGCATCATGCGCCTGGTCGGCGCCTCGAACCGCTTCATCCAGACGCCGTTCATCGTCGAGGGCGTGCTGGCCGCGCTCATCGGCTCGGCGCTCGCGAGCGTCGCGGTGTGGGCGATCGTCGGCGTCGGGGTCAACCAGTACCTGCGCGATCGGATCAGCTTCATCACCTCGTGGGTGACCCTGGGCGATGTCGCATTCGTGATCCCCGCGATCGTGGTGATCGGCGTTCTGCTCGCCGCGCTCAGCGCGAGCTTCGCGATCCGCCGCTGGCTACGCGCCTAGCACGCAGCCGTCTCGGCGTCTGCCGTGCGATAGACTGTAGGGCTCTGTGTGCCCTTGATCATGAGGAGGTGGCACCATGCCTCGTGAGCAAGGTGAAAAGCTCATCGCGTCGAACAAGAAGGCGCGTCACGACTACGCCATCGAGAAGACGTACGAAGCCGGTCTCGTGCTGACCGGCACCGAGGTGAAGTCGCTGCGCCAGGGGCGCGCGAACCTCACCGACGGGTACGCCTACATCGACGGCGGTCAGGCGTTCCTCGACGCCGTGCACATCCCCGAGTACTCGCAGGGTCACTGGACCAACCACTCGGCCAAGCGCACGCGCAAGCTTTTGCTGCACAAGGAAGAGATCGTGAAGCTCTCGCACGCCGTCTCGGCCGGCGGATACACGCTGGTGCCGCTGCGGCTGTACTTCCTCGACGGCAAGGCCAAGGTCGAGATCGCGGTCGCCAAGGGCAAGCGCGAGTTCGAGAAGCGTCAGACGATCCGCGAGCGCGAAGACAAGCGCGAGGCCGAGCGCGCGATGCGCACGAAGAACCGCCTGGGCGACTGAGCTTGATCGCGGCTTTCGCCGTCACTCCGCGCGGAAGCGTCCCTCGACGACCGAGGTCACGACGATCTCCGACGGCTGCAGGCTGAATGAAGGTCCGCCGGCATGGTCGGCCGACATCATGCGCGCCGCCAGCGGGTGCTGTGCCTCGGGCCGGGTCGCCAGCAATCCGGCATCCGCCACTTCCACCGGAGACACGGATGCCAAGCCCAGAGCGTCCGCGTACGCACTGGCGCGCTCGACGGCGACGCCGACCGCGGCCGCGGCCACCTCGCGTTCGACACGGGCGCGCGTGGTGGGGGAGAGGCGCCACTCGACAGCGGTGACCTGCACGTCGTCGGACTCGGCGACATCGCCGAGCCACCACGACAGGGCGCCCGCGTCGATGAAGGTCGCGGACAGCTCCACGCTGGCGTGATGCACGAGGGGGAGCTGCGCGCCGTCGTGGTTCCACGGACGGTCGGACCACACCGACACGCGCGCACTCGACCACTCCGACACCTCGCCCGAACGCAGGTGCGCGACCAGGCCGTCTTGCACGACGGCGGCGCGTTCCTGCGCCCGCTCGACGACCGGCCCGCGGGCGGGGCCGTCGGTGGTGACGGTGACGCGGACGGCGGCCTCTTCGGCGCGCACGCGCGCCTCGCTCTCGCCTCGGACGGTGATGACGACGGCAGTCATGGCGCGAGCATACGGGACCGACCCAGGTCGCTGAGCGTGTCGAAGGGCCGGTACCCGCGGTGTTCCGGTGGCTTCGACAGGCTCAGCCACCTTTCCGAGGTCCCTGAGCTTGTCGAAGGGACCGGTACCCGCGGCGTCGCGGTGGCTTCGACAGGCTCAGCCACCTCGCCCCCCGGTCCCTGAGCTTGTCGAAGGGACCGGTACCCGCGGTGTTCCGGTGGCTTCGACAGGCTCAGCCACCTCCCCGAGGTACCCGCGATGTCCCGGTGGCTTCGACAGGCTCAGCCACCTCGCCGAGGTACCCGCGGCGTCGCGGTGGCTTCGACAGGCTCAGCCACCTTTCCGAGGTACCCGCGGCGTCGCGGTGGCTTCGACAGGCTCAGCCACCTTTCCGCTTCCCGCGCGACGGCGGGAATCACGGGGCCGCGGGATCCGTTATAGACTGAGACGCTCGGGTGCTTCGGCCCCGAGGTGGTAACTCAACAGCGTGACGATGGTCGCTCCTTCACGGAGTTCCCGGGGCTGATCGGTTTCGACAGCGCCTGCGAACCCGCGAGAAGCGGGCCGAGGATGTGGGGTTATCTCGTAAACGCTCCCTGCAAAACAATAAGTGCCAATGCTAAGCGCACTGACTTCGCCCTCGCTGCGTAAGCGAGCCCGATAGTCCGTCAGGCCGTGTGCGACCCCGCCACGGAATCTGGCGTCATTTAGGGGTCTTGCTGTGTGACGGCGTCTGGACGTCACGCGGGACTTTTCCCAGGCTGGGCTTGTCGACTTAGGTGTCTGTGACAAAGGTCGGAGCCGAGTAGAACGTCTGCACAGACTGCGCCCGGAGAAAACGCGGAGACCCAGCGTTGGACGGGGGTTCGATTCCCCCCAGCTCCACGAACCATCGTCACGTGAGAAAGCCCCCATCTTCGCCCGTTTCGGCGAGGGTGGGGGCTTTCTTGGTTTGTGATCAGGCCGCGGACCGCGTGAAGACGTCGGTCTCGCCCGAGACGCCGTTGAGCTCGAGGTAGATACGCCCCTCGGTGCGGGTGAGGGTGGCGGTGTTACGGCGCTCGATGGCATCCGCGAGTTTCTCGACGAACCCGGGCTCGAAGCTGTGCAGCAGCACCTCGTCGGCGCGGTGGATGCGCTTGCCCGCCCACGGGGCGGCGACCTTCTCGGGATCGCGGTGCGTGTAGATCGCGACGCGATCGGCTTTCATGCTGCCGGTGTGCAGGCGCGCGGCATCCGGAGCCCCGACCTCGACCCACGCCACCAGGGCGCCGGTCAGGTCGCGCACCATCACGGCGGGCTCGTCGGTCGCGGCGACGCCCTCACTGAAGCCGATGCCCTCCTCGTATTCGAGGCAGTACGCGAGCACGCGCGTGAGCATGTACGGAGCGGTCTCGGACGGATGCCGAGCCACGCGCAGCTGCAGTTCGTCATAGACACCGCGGTCGACGTCGGAGAGGTGCACCGTGAAGGTGTGAATGGTCGAGCCGATAGCCACGATCCTCGAGCCTACGCGAGCGGGTCGTGGCGCGACGCCGCGCGGTGCGTCTAGCGTCGAGGGATGCCTGATCCTCGCGCGCTGCGCATCGACGTCGGTCCGTTCCACCTGCTGCCGACTCCGGATGCCGAGACGTGGACGGCGACGGCACGGAGCGCCTCCGACGCAGAGCCGCCCGAGATCACGGCGCAGTGGACCGCCTGGGTCGCCTTCGCGCAGCGCGTGCTGCAGGCCGACGCGCTCTGGCGCGACGTCGAGGCGCGCGGCGACGCGTGGGACGAGGGATTCGCGGCAGCGCGCGACGCCGGGGCGACGAACCCGTACCGCTGAGGCCGGAGCCTCGCGTGACGTGAGGTCTCGGCATCCGGGATCTTCGTCTCCGGATGCCGGCGGCTCAGGACGCGCGCGGGCTGTCGACCAGCAGAAGGCTCTGGCGGGTGTCGGCGAATTTCACGAAGCCGTCGCCGAAGAGGTAGGTGAGGCCGTAGCCGTCGACGCCGCGTCCGTTGAGCCAGTCGGGGTTCTCGGTGACGTACGTGCCGTCGGAGTCCTTCTCGACCTTCCAGCCCGCCGCGGTGAGATCGCTCACGGCCTGGGCGGCAGTCGAGTCGTCGATGGGCGCCCAGCCGAAGATCTGCACGCGGTCGGACGCGATGCTCTGGTCGCCCCACTTGCACTGGATGCCGCCGTCGAGCGGCGTCGCGCCGACGCGGAACTGATCCTCCTGCGATGTCCACCCGACGCTCGTGAAGTTGTCGACCAGAGACTTCGGAATGATGTTCTCGCAGGTCGGCGCGATCGAGGGTTCGTCTTCGGGCTCCGGTGAGTCGGTGGGCGCGCTGCCGTCGACAGCCGGTCCGCTCGCAGTGGCGGCGACGCTGGGCGCGGTTTCGGGGGCGCCGGATGCCGAGCACCCCGCCAGAGCGAGGGCGGTGACGACGGCCAGGGCGGTGATCGCCGCGGCGTGCGGTGCGCGGCGGGTCATCGGGCGTCGTCCTCGTGCAGCAGGTCGAGGAAGGCGTCGTGCAGCACACCGTTGGTCGCCAGCGACGACTCGGCGTCGAGGCGGTCGGACCCGTCGAACGCGCTGAAGCTCCCGCCGGCCTCGCGCACGATCGGGGCGATCGCGGCGATGTCGTACTCCTTGACGCCGAACTCCGCGACGAGCTCGAGACGCCCCTCGGCGAGCCACATGTAGGGGAGGGCGTCGCCGTACCCGCGATCACGCCACACCGCTCGCGAGAGCTTCTCGAGGGTGGGGAGGAGGTCGACGTCGTCCCACTGCTCGATGCTCTGGAAGCTGATGCTCGAGGCCGAGACGTCGTCGATCGCCGAGACGTGGATGCGGCGGGTCTCGCCGGTCGTCGTCGTGGTCCAGGCGCCGTGACCGGTGGCGGCCCACCAGCGGCGGCCGAGGGCCGGCTGGCTGACGACGCCGACCTGCGGCACACCGTCGACCGTGAGGGCGATGAGGGTCGCCCAGACGGGGATTCCGCGCATGTAGTTGTGCGTGCCGTCGATCGGGTCGATCACCCAGCGGCGCGCGGTATCGCCCGAGGTGCCGTACTCCTCGCCGAGGACGGAGTCGGCGGGGCGCTCGCTGTCGAGGATCTGGCGGATCGCGCGCTCGGTCGCGAGGTCGGCCTCGGTCACGTGCGTGCGGTCCGGCTTGGTGTCGATGCGCAGGTCGGACGCGTCGAATCGCTGCATCGCCACCGCATCGGCGGCGTCGGCGAGGCGGAGGGCCAGGGCGAGGTCGTCGGCGAAAGCTTCGGTGGGGGTGCTGTCGGGGGAGGACGCGGCGGGCTGATCAGAGCGGGACACGGCCCCAGGATAACCGGCGATGCTGAGCCGATTTGGTGTGCTCGCGTCACGCCTGGTAACGTCATTCCTCGGCGCGGGGAGCGAAACTCCGGCCGAAAAATACGCACCTCTAGCTCAATCGGCAGAGCAACTGACTCTTAATCAGTGGGTTCTGGGTTCAAGTCCCAGGGGGTGCACCACCTGGATCCCCGGTTTCTCCGAGCACTTCGGAGGGCCGGGGATTTTCTCGTTTCACGGCGTGGGTGGGCACGACAGCGCAACCCCTCCCACCTCGCCCTCTGCGCTGGTAGCTTCGGCGACCGGGGGGCAGAGAAGAGGCACGTTGTGCACGAATCCGAGCCCATTAGCTGGAGCAGCATCTCAGGACTGACGGACCGCGAGCGACAGCTCGGCCGGTTCATGTTCGGCGATGTCGACCTGCGCGGCATCGCGTTGGTCGGTGTCACGGTCAATGGGGAGCACCTCCCCGACATCGTTCATGGCCAGGTCCGGCGGTCTGAGCGCCGCGCCAGCTAGCACGTCGAACGCCCCCGGCGTCCCTTCCCCAGGGGCGCCGGGGTCGTTTCGTCTTTCCAGGGCGGTAAATGGCCTCCTCTCAGCACAATGGCTCGCGGGGCCTTTCTCGCCTCGAATGGCGAGGGTGCAAGGGGGGCCACATGTGGGGAATGCCGAAACCGCCACCTCAGGCGACGTGGAAGAAAGTCGAAGACGACTTCGTCCTCGGCGCGTGCACCTATCGATTGTTCGGTTTCATGTCGCGCGGGGCGGACGGTATTTGGACCGCCTGACGACGATCCGAACCCCTCGGATCGTTCGCCGATCAGCGTGACGGAATGGCCGTGCTCTGGGCTCACCACGAACCCGTGCATCTCGCAGCGTGTGCCGCGGTCAGAGCGCCGAACTGGCGAGCGCCGCAGCTGAGAAAGCGCGCCGGCGAAGTGCTCCCCACGAACGCCCCGCTCGAGTCCTAGCCCACTGCCGGCTTCCGCGTCGTGGCGTGGTTGGTCCGCGAACCGCCCTCGGTCGCCCGGCGCTGACCACTCCGACGATCCCAATCGAGGGACTTGTACTGGAGGAAGGTGCATAGGTTGCTCGCGATGACGAGCTCCGCGGCCAGGCTCGCGATGTCGTGTACGGACAGCGTGAGATCGGTCGGCTGCTCGGTGACCGTCAGCTCCCAGGTCGGATCGTCGTACCCCCGCGGCCTCATGTAGATGGACGGTGACGCGTTTCGCAGGTTCAGGATGACCAGACCGGTGTCGTCTACGCCGTTGTCCTCTTGCGGTGGGATGGTGATCTTCCCGGCGATGCAGTGTTCCTGCTCCTCGAACTCACGGACCCACGCTTCGAGCTGAGCTCGCGAGCGTCGTGGCGGGGACTCTTCGATAGATGCATCGGTCACGCTGCGAGCATACGGCTGACCGGTTCGTCGGCGTCGGCCACGTAGTGTCCCTCGTGCGGTGTCCCCGAACAACCCCGGCCCCATCCGCAGCGTCGCCCCCTAGCGTTCATGGCATGGCGCACTCTATACAGCGAGTACACGTCACCGTCGACGGGGTGACGCACGCGCTTGCGCCGCTCGAGAACGCTGACGATCTGCGACGCCAGATCCTCTCGGCGGTTCACGCGCAGGGTGGGTTCCTCACCGTCACCGCAGATGACGGACGGAAGATGAGCATCCTCGTCACCCCCGCGACGTCGGCGACGATCGCGGTGGAGACCGTGCATCTGAGCTCCGCCTCTGCGGAGCCGCAACGCGTCGACCGGCCGACGCCGCGGACGCACGACGAAGACGACATGCCCTTCGACCTGATCTGAGGATGAACCCTCGTCGAGGACCGGCCACCGTCGTGATCGGGTGACTCCGTCGACGGACCGCCTGCGTCGTCCTCGACCGTGCGGTCGCGGGTTTTCACCCGCTCTCCCGGGGCCGTCGCACGGACGGGCCCACGTGCCTGAGCGTGGTCGAATGTCGCGCATCGCCGCGGCGGCTCGGACGAATCGTTCACCGCGCCGCGGCATCCGGATATCCGTGGAGAGGACCACCGTGGACGATCTCATCCTCGCGGCGTTGCGCGACAACTCCCGGGCGAGCGCCGCCGCCATCGCCCGACAGCTCGGCCTCGCCCCCTCGACCGTCAAGCGTCGCATCGAGGCGCTGAACTCCGAGGGGACGATCACGCGATTCACGATCGAGACCGCCACGCGGCCTCTCGACGCGCGGGCGATCGTGGAGGTGTATTGCCGGGGGAATGCGAGCGTCTCCGAACTGAGGGAGATCGTCGCCGAGCTCCCGCACGTCTCCCTCGCCGTCACCGTGGCGGGGGCCGCCGACGCGGTGATCGTGGTCGAAGGGGCGACGAGCGCGCAGGTCTCGTCGACGATCGAGACGCTCCGCATGTCACCCCGCATCGAGCGCACGCGCACCTCGATGGTGTTCCAAGACCTGCTGACATGACGAGGAGGCGATGCGCCCGGGGACCAGTACCCGGACGCACCGCCTCCGCTCACCTCACGCGCGCTGTCGCGCCCGTCGGCGGACCAGCAGCATCAGACCGCCGCCGACCAGGACGGCGACCGCGGCCCCGACGACCGCGGCGATCGGCGTCACCTGAGCGCCCGTGTGCGCCAGGCTCTGACCGCTGCCCGTTGCGCCCGGCGTGGCCGGTGCGCTCGCGGCGTGCGCGCGGAAGGATGGGGCCATGGCCGACGACGAGATGTGGGACGTGACCGACATTCAGGGCACGCCCACGGGCACCCTCCACCGACGCGGTGACGGCCCGGTGCCGGCCGGGTCGTTCCACATCGTGGCATCCGTCTGCCTGGTGTCGTCGACCGGCCGGGTGCTGATGAGTCGACGGGCCGAGGGCAAGGACTACCCGCTCGCGTGGGAGTTCCCGGCCGGGAGCGCCCTGCGCGGAGAGACGAGCCGGACCGGCGCGGTGCGCGAGCTCGCCGAAGAGACCGGGATGCAGGTCGCCCGCGACGACCTCGTGCTGGTCGGGCGGGTGATCGAGGAGCGGGCGCTTTTCGACCTGTGGGTCGCGCGCGTCGACGGGGAGCCCGTGCCGGTGCCGGATCCGGAAGAAGTGCTGGAGTCGGAGTGGGTCACTCTCGACGTCGTGCGGCATCGGTGGGAGAACGGCGGGTTCGCGACACCGTGGAACGCGCGCTTCGAACAGCTCTGGGAGACGCTGCAGGAGCGGGTGGCCGACATGGGCAAACGCACCGCCCGCTGAACCGAGAGCACGGGCGGAGCCCGATGTCGGACCCCCGTGCCACCATGTCGCCATGCCGATCGAGAACGCCTCGCCCGCCACGTACGTCACCCATGACCTCGCGGTCGAAGAGGGGGCCCTGCGCGTCGGGGAATGGCATCCGGATGCCGAGGGCACCCCGTGGCTGCTCGTGCACGGCGTCACCGCGTCGCACCTGGCGTGGGCATGGGTCGCGCAACAGACCGCGGCACGGTTGATCGCCCCCGATCTGCGCGGGCGGGGCCGCAGCGCAGCCTCGACGCGACGGACCGGGCTGGCGCAGCACGCCGACGACCTGGCCGCGGTGCTCGACGCCCTCGGGGTCGAGAAGGTGGTCGTCGTGGGGCACTCGATGGGGGCATTCATCTCGACGGTGTTCGGCGACCGACACCCCGACCGGGTGGAGCGGATCGTGCTCGTCGACGGCGGCCTGCCCCTGGCCTTGCCGCCTGGAATGGACCCGCGCGCGGCCGTGCGCCACGTGCTCGGTCCGACGGCGGCGCGGCTCGACATGCGGTTCGAGAGCGTGGGCGCGTACCGCGACTTCTGGCGCGCGCACCCGGCGTTCGTCGGGCGCGAAGACCCGCTGCTCGACGCCTACTTCGCCTACGACCTGGTCGGGGAGCCACCCGCGCTCCGCCCGGCGACGACGTTCGCCACGGTCGAAGCCGACTCCATCGATCAGAACGCCGGCGAGGCGATCGCCGGAGCCCTCGAACGACTGCGCCGCCCGACTCGGCTGATCGCGGCCGAGCGGGGACTGTTCGGCGAGGTGCCCCCGCTGTATCCCGACCCCGACGGCATCCGCGCGCGATTCCCGCAACTCGCAGCGACGCGCCGAGTGCCGGATGTCGATCACTACTCGATCGTCATGTCGGCACCCGGCGCGCGGGCCGTGGTGCGAGAGGTGCTCGCGGGGGAGTGATGTCGTTACGCGGCGTCTCCGACCAGCACGGCGGCACCATCGTCGGCGGCGTCGGGGTGCGAGCCGTCGACGTGGGCCAGCAGGCGGCGGCCGAACAGGATGCAGGCGGCGGCGATGAACACCGATGCCGCGGCCATGAAGTACGGTACGTCGGCGCCGTACGCGTGCCACAGCCACGCCGCGAGCGGCGGAGCGACGGCGCCGCCGAGGAAGCGGACGGCGGAGTAGGCCGACGACGCGACCGAGCGCGGCAGGTCGGTGGCCTCCATGACGGCCTCGGTGAGGGCGGTGTTGACCACACCCAGCACCAGACCACCCACGATGATGCAGACGACGAGAGCCGTCGCGGAGGCCACCGTGAACGCGGCGACCACAAGGTCGATCGCGAGCAGGGGGAGGGCGATCAGCAGCACGGTGGTCAGCCGCAGCCGACGCAGCAGCAGGGGCGCCACCCACACGCTCGTGATCGCCAGGCCCACACCCCAGCCGAAGAAGGTGAGGCCGATGCCCATGGCTCCGAAACCGAGGGGGAACGGCGAGAACGCCAGCAGGGTGAAGAAGCCGATGTTGTAGAACAGCGCGGTCGCCGCGAGGATCGCGAGGGCCGGACGACCCAGCGCACGGAAGGGGGCGCTGAAGGGCAGGGGCGTGCGCTCGGGCTTGGGTCCGCGGAGCAGCACCGCCACCGCGATGAACGCGATCGCCATGAGCACGACGACGCCGAAGAACGGCCCGCGCCAGCTGACCTCACCGAGAACGCCGCCCAGCAGCGGACCCACGGCGATGCCGAGGCCCAGCGCGGCCTCGTACAGGATGATGGCCGACGACGTGCCGCCCGAGGCTGCTCCGACGATGGTCGCGAGAGCCGTCGAGATGAACAGGGCGTTGCCCAGACCCCACCCGGCGCGGAAGCCGATGACGGCGTCGACGCTGCCGCTCAGCGCGCAGAACAGCGCGAAGACGACGATCAGGCCGAGGCCGACCAGCAGGGTGGCCTTCGCGCCGATGCGGCTCGAGATCCAGCTGGTGATGAGCATCGCGAGGCCGGTCACGACGAGGTAGCTCGTGAAGAGCAGTTCGGTCTGCACCGGGCTCGC
Organism: Microbacterium sp. BH-3-3-3; assembly: GCF_007679045.1. Lineage (GTDB taxonomy): Bacteria > Actinomycetota > Actinomycetes > Actinomycetales > Microbacteriaceae > Microbacterium > Microbacterium algihabitans. The sequence goes on from NZ_VEFS01000006.1 coordinate 44,449, forward strand.
CTGCAGCGAGTCAGCGATCGCGGGGAGGATCGGATCGACGAGCCCGATGCCCATGAACGCCACGACCGACGCGAAGGCGACCGCCCAGACTTGTGCGGGCTGTTTCCAGACGCTGGGGGCCTCATCGGCCGGGTTAGCTGCGGTACCGGCGTTCACCGGACCACCTCCCTTTCTTCTTCGGAACGACGTGCGGCGCCGCGCGAGGCGGGCGCGTCGTCGTTCGGGTTCTCGGTGAAATCGTTCGACCCGACGGGCACCATCCCGACCTGGCGCGACAGGGCCGAGGCCGACGTGCGCACGGCCTCCCACTCCGCGTCGGACAGGTCGGCCACGTGCGGCGCGAGAGCGGAGCGGAAGAGCTCGTACCACCGCTCGAGGGCGTCGAGACCGTCCTCCGTCGCCGCCACCACGCTGACGCGGGAGTCGGCCGGATGACTGCGGCGCGAGACGAGCCCCGCGGCATCCATCTGCCGGATCAGTCGGGTCATGCCCGGCTGCGTGACACGGCTGAGCGTCGCGAGGTCGCCCAGGCGCTGCGGGCCGTGGTCGCGCAGCAGGGTCAGCGTGCGCCACTGCGCCGCCGGCGCATCGGAGTTCGTGTCGAGAGCGGCCACACGCGTGAGCGCGTGCACCGCGAGCAGCAGGCGCTGCAGGTCGTCGTCACGGGTCATATCCAGAAGTATACCCCCGTTATATACCGTGGGTATCTAAATGGGGGATGCCGCGTGCGGCGGCGGTCTCGCGCGCCGCGGCTACCGCGCGGCGATCCGCGTCGACAGCTGGTGGGCGTGCGCCAGAAGGATCCGCCCGAGTTCGGCGAGTCGCTCACCGCCGAAGCGGAACTCGACCCCGGTCAGGCTCAGCGCCCACTGCGGGTCGCCGGTGCGCGTGAAGACGGCGGCGCCCACGCCCCAGCTGCCCTCGACGATCAGGCCGGGGTTCACCGCGTAGCCCCGGGCCTGCGTGTCGGCGATGCGCGTGCGCAGTCGAGAGGGGGAGTGGGAGGCTCCCCACCGCTCGACGAGTTCCGGGTGGCGCTCGAGGTAGGCATCCACATCCTGAGGTGGGAGGAACGCGAGGATCGCCAGCCCCGCCGATGCGACGCCGAGGGGGAACCTCACGCCCTCAGAAAGCACGAACGAGCGGATGGGGAAGCTGCCGTCCTCGCGCACGAGGCAGACGGTCTCGTCGCCGCGCCGCACCGAGAGGAAGGCGCTCTCCTCGGTGCGCACGGCGAGCGAGCGCACGATGTCGCGCGCGGTCGCCGTGATGTCGAAGCGGGATGCCGCGACGCTGCCCATCAGGTAGAGCTCGGGCCCCGGGAGCCAGTGCCCGGTCGCATCGTCGCGGTCGACGAGACCTTCGACGCGGAGGGCGCTGAGCAGGCGATGAGCGGTCGGGCGAGTCAGGTCGGCGTCGTGGGCGAGGTCTGCGACCGAGGCGCCGGTGTCACCGGCCGCCGTCACCAGGCGCAGCAGGTGCGCCGCGCGCGCGATGGCCTGCGCTCCGGGAACGGGGGTCCCCGCCCTCCGCGCAGATCCGTGCGCGGCGTGGGGGATGCCCGTCGCGCTGACGTCGACCTTTTGCCTCGGTGTGTCCACGATGTGGACGCTACGCCTCGCGGCATCCACATCACAAGAAGCGACTCGCGACCGCATCCGGTCGCACCGCAAGGTGGAGGGACGCCGCTACGAAGGAGTTCGCGTGATCGACAAGACCGTCGCCTCAGCCGCCGAGGCCGTCGCCGACATCCCCGACGGGGCGTCTCTCGCCGTCGGCGGGTTCGGCCTCTCGGGCAACCCCATCGCCTTGATCGAGGCGCTGCTCGCCCAGGGGACCCGCGACCTCTCGGTCGTGTCGAACAACTGCGGCGTCGACGACTGGGGGCTCGGCATTCTGCTCGGGGCCGGTCGCATCCGCAAGATGACCTCGTCGTACGTCGGCGAGAACAAGGAGTTCGAGCGGCAGTTCCTCTCCGGCGAACTCGAACTCGAGCTCACCCCGCAGGGCACCCTCGCCGAGAAGCTGCGGGCCGGCGGGTCGGGCATCGCAGCCTTCTACACGCAGACCGGTGTGGGCACGCAGGTCGCCGAGGGCGGCCTGCCGCGTCGCTACGACGGCGCCGGCGGCATCGCCGTGGCATCCCCGGTCAAAGACGTGCGCACCTTCGACGTGAACGGCGAGCAACGCGAGTTCGTGCTCGAAGAAGCCATCGCCACCGACTTCTCGCTCGTGCACGCCTACACGGGCGACCGCCACGGCAACCTCGTCTTCCGCAAGGCCGCGCGCGCCTTCAACCCCCTCGCCGCGATGGCCGGACGCACCTGCATCGTGCAGGTGGAGCACCTCGTCGAACCCGGAGAGCTCGACCCAGATGCCGTGCACCTGCCCGGCGTCTACGTGCACCGCATCGTCGAGGTCGGGCCCGACATCCCGAAGCGCATCGAGAAGCGCACTGTTCGGGAGGGGGAGCAGTGATCACGCGGAGCTGCGGGCCCCGGTCCCTTCGACAGGCTCAGGGACCTCGCTCGCGTGGCGCCCGGTCCCTTCGACAGGCTCAGGGACCTCGCGATCAGGGACCCGGCATCGCACCGCGCACGACCGTCACGGAGGAGAACTGACATGCCCCTGTCCCGCACCGAGATGGCCGCCCGCGCCGCTCGCGAGCTCGCCGACGGCGCCTACGTCAACCTCGGCATCGGCCTGCCCACCCTCGTGCCGAACTACGTGCCCGACGGGGTGACGGTCGTGCTGCAGTCCGAGAACGGCATCCTCGGCGTCGGTCCCTATCCGACCGAAGACGCGGTGGATGCCGACCTCATCAACGCCGGCAAAGAGACCGTGACCACCCTCCCGGGGTCGGCGTTCTTCGACTCGGCCCTGAGCTTCGGGATGATCCGCGGCGGCAAGATCGACGCCGCCATCCTCGGGGCGATGCAGGTGTCGGCATCCGGAGACCTGGCCAACTGGATGATCCCCGGAAAGATGGTGAAGGGCCCCGGCGGGGCGATGGATCTCGTCCACGGCGCCGCCCGCGTGATCGTGCTGATGGAGCACGTCGCCCGAGACGGCTCGCCGAAGATCGTCGACGAGTGCTCGCTGCCGCTCACCGGCCGCGGCGTCGTCGACCGCATCATCACCGACCTCGCCGTCATCGATGTGGCGGAGGATGGCCTTGTGCTCGTCGAGCTCGCCCCCGGGGTGAGCGTTGATGAGGTGCGGGCCGCAACCGAACCCGCCTTGACCGTCCGGCTCGCTGAGGAGCAGCACGCATGAGCGCACAGAACGACGTCGTCATCGTCGCCGCCGCCCGCACCCCGCAGGGCCGCCTGAAGGGGCAGCTCGCCCCGCTCACCGCCGTGCAGCTGGGCGCTGCCGCCATCCGCGGGGCGCTCGAGCGCGGCGGTATTCCGGCCGATGCCGTCGACGCCGTGCTCGTGGGGCAGGTGCTGCAGGCCGGAGCGGGGCAGAACGCCGCGCGCCAGGCGGCGATCGAAGCGGGCATCGGGTGGGACGTGCACAGCGCCACCATCAACAAGGTCTGCCTGTCGGGCCTCACCGCGATCATCGACGCCGCGCGCATGCTGCGCCTCGGCGATGCGACGGTGGTCGTCGCCGCGGGCATGGAGTCGATGACCCGCGCCCCGCACCTGTTGATGAACTCGCGCGACGGCTACGCCTACGGTTCCGTCGAGGTGCTCGACCACATGGCGTACGACGGCCTCACCGACGCCTACGACCGCGAGAGCATGGGCGCCTCGACCGAGCGCGCGAACGCTCGATACGAGGTCACCCGCGAAGCCCAGGACACCGTGGCCGCACGCTCCCACCAGCGTGCCGCCGCAGCGCAAGCCGAGGGCGTCTTCGACGCCGAGATCGTGCCGGTGTCGATCCCGCAGCGAAAGGGCGCCCTTCGACAGGCTCAGGGACCGGTCGTCGTCACCGCCGATGAGGGCATCCGCGCCGACACGACGGTCGAGACGCTCGCCAAGCTGCGTCCCGCCTTCGCGGAGGGCGGCTCGATCACCGCGGGCAACGCCTCGCAGATCTCCGACGGCGCCTCGGCGGTGGTCGTCACCACCCGTGCGATCGCCGACGAGCGCGGCTGGGACGTGCTCGCCGTGGTCGGAGCGTCCGGTCAGGTCGCCGGCCCCGACAACTCCCTGCACGCCCAGCCCGCCCGCGCGATCGCGAAGGCGCTCGAGAAGCAGGGCATCGCGGCATCCGACCTCGACCTCATCGAGATCAACGAGGCCTTCGGGGCCGTGGTCGCGCGGTCGCAGGCCGAGCTCGGCGTCTCCGACGAGGTCGTCAACCCGCACGGTGGCGGCATCGCGATCGGTCACCCCATCGGCGCTTCGGGCAACCGGCTCGTCGTCCACGCGGTGCACGAGCTGGTGCGTCGCGGCGGCGGCACGGCCGCGGTGGCGCTGTGCGGAGGCGGCGGTCAGGGCGACGCGCTGATCCTCACCCGCTAGGGCCAGGCCGAAACGAACGGATGCCGCGACCTCGAGGCCGCGGCATCCGGAAACCGATGGTGGTGAGCGCTCAGCGCGCGAGGCGCTTCTTCAGCAGCTTCGCCTGCTTCTTCTGGACGGGGGAGTCGCCGGCGATCGTGCGGCCACGGCGTGCGCGACGGGTGTCGACCACCGCGCCGACGGCGAGGGCGAGGGTGATTCCCCAGCTGAGCCACGCCAGCGCAGTGCGCCACGTGAACGGCTCGTCGTTCTTGAGGCCGCGCAAGAGCGTGACGCCGCCGGTGATGGCGCTGAGGAGACCGGTTCCGAAGATGTACTGCCGCATGCGCCCAACCTATCGAGCAGGTCGATCCGCTGCCGCACCTTGACAGGACGAGCATCGGCCGATGGAACGGACATATCGCATCCCGTCCACCCCCGTGCGCGGATCGGGCCCGCTGTTAGCCTGAGGACGATCCCCCGAGGAGGACCTGTGACCCAGGCCGATTTCGTCGTCGTCGCCAACCGTCTGCCCGTCGATCGCACCCCCGACGGCGAGGGGTGGAGACGCTCACCGGGCGGTCTCGTCACCGCTCTCGAACCCGTCATGCGCAGCGCCGAGGGCGCGTGGGTGGGGTGGGCCGGGCAGGCCGACGTCACCGTTGAGCCCTTCGACTTCGACGGCACCCATCTCGTTCCGGTGACCCTGTCGGCCAGCGACGTGCAGTTGTACTACGAGGGCTTCTCGAACGACACGATCTGGCCGCTGTACCACGACGTGATCGCCGAGCCCACGTACAAGCGCGCCTGGTGGGACGCCTACGTTAAGGTCAACCAGCGCTTCGCCCAGGCCGCCGCCGACGTGACCGCCGACAGCGGCATCGTGTGGGTGCAGGACTACCAGCTGCAGCTGGTGCCGAAGATGCTCCGCGAGATGCGCCCCGACCTCACGATCGGCTACTTCCACCACATCCCGTTCCCCGCGTACGGGCTGTACGCGCAGCTCCCGTGGCGCAAGCAGGTGCTCGAGGGGCTGCTCGGCGCCGACGTGATCGGTTTCCAGCGGGTGGCGGATGCCGGCAACTTCGCCCGCGCGGTGCGCCGTCAGCTGCGCTACGAGACCAAGGCCAGCGGCATCCTCGTTCCGGATGCCGAGGGCGGCACCCGCGTCGCGCTGGCGAAGGCGTTCCCGATCTCGATCGACGCCGAGTCGTACATCGAGCTCGCGCAGAAGCCCGAGATCCAGCAGCGCGCGAAGGAGATCCGCGAGGGACTCGGAAACCCGCGCAAGATCCTGCTCGGCGTCGACCGCCTCGACTACACCAAGGGCATCCGCCACCGCCTGAAGGCCTGGGGCGAGCTGCTCGAGGACGGACGAGCGAGCGTCGAAGACGCGACCCTCGTGCAGGTCGCCAGCCCCAGCCGCGAACGCGTCGAAGCGTACGTGCAGCTGCGCGACGAGATCGAGATGACCGTCGGTCGCATCAACGGCGACTACGACACGACCACGCACACCGCGATTCGCTACCTGCACCAGTCGTATCCGCGCGAAGAGATGGTCGCCCTCTTCCTCGCCGCCGACGTCATGCTCGTCACCGCCCTGCGCGACGGCATGAACCTCGTGGCGAAGGAGTACGTGGCCAGTCGCATCGACAACCGCGGCGTGCTCGTGCTGAGCGAGTTCGCCGGTGCCGCCGACGAGATGGGCAGTGCGTTGCTCATCAACCCGCACGACATCGACGGTCTGAAAGACCAGATCATGCGGGCGATCGACATGCCCGCCGCCGAGCAGGGGCGTCGCATGCGGGCGCTGCGCAAGCGCGTGCGCGACCACGATGTCGAGGACTGGTCGCAGGACTTCCTCGAGGCGCTCTCGGTGTTCCACGAGAAGTCGTCGCGCGCCGCCGCCGAACAGATCACCCGCGACGACGACGGGTCGACGCCCGAGCGCGAGCCCATCGACGAGACGGACGCCGGATGACCGCCGCACTCGCGAGCGCCCCGAGTGCAAGCAGGGGGGTGGATGCCGCGTGACCGCCGCCGACGCCACGATCGAGGCGGTCGCCACGACCGACACCCTGCTGATCGCGCTCGACTTCGACGGCACCCTCTCGCCGCTGGTCGACGAGCCGATGTCGGCGCGGATGACTCCGGGTGCCCGTGCGGCGCTCGATTCCCTGGCCGCCCTGCCGCGCACCACTGTCGCGCTCGTGTCGGGCCGCACGCTCGCCGACCTGCGCGAGATCGCCGAGCACGACGACTCGTCGCCGTGGTGGCTCATGGGATCGCACGGCGCGGAGTCGTGGGAGCCCGGCACGGGCGCGGGGGAGTCGAGCGACGACTCCGACGATCTCGCCCTGCGCGACAGGCTGACCGCCGAGATCCGTGACGCCGTCGCCGACCTGGCGGGGGTGCGCGTGGAGCCGAAGCAGTTCGGTCTCGGCATCCACACCCGCACCGCGGATGCCGCGGCCTCGACCGCCGCGCAGCAGCGGGCCGACGAGCTGCTCGCCGCCGAGGCGCCCTCGTGGCGGCGTCGCACCGGGCACGACATCCTCGAGTTCTCGTTCCGCCACGAGGGCAAGGACTCCGCCGTCGCGCACCTGCGCGAACGCGTCGTCGCGACCTCGGTGCTCTTCGCGGGCGACGACGTCACCGACGAAGACGCCCTCGGCTCGCTCGGCCCGGGCGACCTCGGCGTGCGCATCGGCGGGGGAGAGACCGCCGCGACGCTGCGGGTGCCCGACATCGACGCGTTCGTCGAGGTGCTCGAGAACGTGGCACGCCTGCGCCGAGCCCACATCTCGTAGACCGATGGTCCGCGCACCCGCGGACGCCGATTAATCGAGCGTTCACGGGTCTGCGGAGCATCGGGTGTCGTACCCGCGCAATAGACTTCGAGAATGCCCGCACCGCAGAATCCGAACACCGGCGAATTCGACATCAAGCCCCGCAGTCGCGTCGTCACCGATGGCATCGAAGCCACCACGTCGCGCGGAATGCTCCGCGCCGTCGGCATGGGTGACGAGGACTGGGACAAGCCCCAGATCGGCATCGCGTCGAGCTGGAACGAGATCACCCCCTGCAACCTCAGCCTCGACCGCCTCGCGCAGGGCGCGAAAGAGGGCGTGCACGCCGGCGGCGGCTACCCGCTGCAGTTCGGCACCATCTCCGTCTCCGACGGCATCTCGATGGGCCACGAGGGCATGCACTTCTCGCTCGTGTCGCGCGAGGTCATCGCCGACAGCGTCGAGACCGTCATGATGGCCGAGCGCCTCGACGGCTCCGTGCTGCTCGCGGGCTGCGACAAGTCGATCCCCGGCATGCTCATGGCATCTGCGCGCCTCGACCTCTCGAGCGTCTTCCTCTACGCCGGCTCCATCGCCCCGGGCTGGGTCAAGCTCAGCGACGGCACCGAGAAAGACGTCACGATCATCGACTCGTTCGAGGCCGTGGGTGCGTGCCTCGCGGGCAAGATGAGCGAGGCCGACCTCAAGCGCATCGAGTGCGCGATCGCCCCCGGTGAGGGCGCGTGCGGTGGCATGTACACCGCCAACACCATGGCATCCGTCGCCGAGGCCCTCGGCCTCAGCCTCCCCGGCTCCGCCGCCCCGCCCTCGGCCGACCGCCGCCGCGACTACTTCGCGCACCGCTCGGGCGAGGCCGTGGTCAACCTGCTGCGTCAGGGCATCACCACGCGCGACATCCTCACCAAAGAGGCGTTCGAGAACGCCATCGCCCTCGCCATGGCGCTCGGCGGCTCGACCAACGTCGTGCTGCACCTGCTCGCCATCGCGAACGAGGCCGAGGTCGAGCTGAACCTGCACGACTTCAACCGCATCGGCGACAAGACGCCCCACGTGGCCGACATGAAGCCCTTCGGCCAGTACGTGATGAACGACGTCGACCGCCACGGCGGCATCCCGGTGATCATGAAGGCCATGCTCGACGAGGGCCTGCTGCACGGTGACGCACTCACCGTCACGGGCAAGACCCTCGCCGAGAACCTCGCCGACCTGAACCCCGACCCGGTCGACGGCAAGGTCATCCACTCGTTCAACGACCCGATCCACGCCACCGGCGGCATCACGATCCTGCACGGATCGATGGCCCCCGAGGGGGCCGTCGTCAAGTCGGCCGGCTTCGACGGAAACGTCTTCGAGGGTCCGGCCCGCGTGTTCGAGCGCGAGCGCGGGGCGATGGACGCCCTCGAGGCGGGCGAGATCGCCGCCGGCGACGTCGTGGTCATCCGCTACGAGGGCCCCAAGGGCGGCCCCGGCATGCGCGAGATGCTCGCGATCACCGCGGCCATCAAGGGCGCGGGCCTCGGAAAAGATGTACTACTGTTGACGGACGGACGATTCTCAGGCGGCACAACCGGCCTGTGCATCGGCCACATAGCTCCCGAAGCGGTGGACGCAGGTCCCATCGCCTTCGTGCGCGATGGTGATCTGATACGGGTCGATATCGCCGCTCGCACTCTCGACTTGATCGTCGATGACGCCGAGCTGAGTTCCCGCCGTGAAGGCTGGGAACCGCTTCCCCCGCGCTATACCCGTGGCGTTCTGGCCAAGTACTCCAAGCTCGTGCACTCCGCCGCCGAGGGCGCTGTCACGGGCTGACGGCCGTCCCCCTTCTCACCTTTCTCCCGGTTCTCGAGGTACTCCCATGTCCATCGATTCCTCCACGGCAGCCATTCCCCGGCCGCCCGCCCGCGCCGCTGCCGCGCCCGTGATGACGGGTGCGCAGGCGGTCGTCCGCTCGCTCGACCTGCTCGGCGTCACCGACGTGTTCGGTCTGCCGGGCGGGGCGATCATGCCCGTCTACGACCCGCTCATGGACGACGAGCACGTGCGCCACATCCTCGTGCGGCACGAGCAGGGCGCCGGCCACGCGGCCGAGGGCTACGCCGCCGCCTCGGGCAAGGTCGGCGTCGCCATTGCGACGTCGGGCCCCGGTGCGACCAACCTCGTCACCGCGATCGCCGACGCCTACATGGACTCGGTGCCGCTGGTCTGCATCACCGGCCAGGTGTTCTCCACCCTCATGGGAACAGACGCCTTCCAGGAGGCCGACATCGTCGGCATCACCATGCCGATCACCAAGCACTCGTTCTTGGTGAAGTCGGCCGACGAGATCCCCGGCGCGATCGCGGCGGCCTTCGAGATCGCCTCGACCGGGCGCCCCGGCCCCGTGCTCGTCGACATCACGAAGGACGCCCAGCAGGCCGAAGCGCCGTTCGTGTGGCCGCCCAAGATCGAGCTGCCCGGCTACCGGCCGGTCACCAAGGCACACGGCAAGCAGATCCAGGCCGCGGCCCAGCTGCTCGCCACCGCGAAGAAGCCCGTGCTGTACGTGGGCGGCGGCACGATCCGCGCCAACGCCGCGGCCGAGCTGAAGGTGCTGGCCGAGGCGACCGGTGCCCCGGTGGTCACGACGCTCATGGCGCGCGGGGCGTTCCCCGACTCGCACGAGCAGCACCTCGGCATGCCGGGCATGCATGGCACCGTGCCCGCGGTGCTCGCCCTGCAGGAGAGCGACCTGCTCGTCTCGCTCGGTGCCCGTTTCGACGACCGCGTGACCGGCAAGGCGGCGCTGTTCGCCCCGAACGCGCAGGTGGTGCACGTCGACATCGACCCCGCCGAGATCTCGAAGATCCGCACGGCCGACGTGCCGATCGTGGGCGACCTGAAGGACGTGCTCGTCGACCTCGACGCCGCCTTCCGCGCCGCCGACGCCGAGAACCCGCACGACTACACCGAGTGGTGGACTTACCTGAACGGCCTCCGCGAGGAGTTCCCGCTCGGGTACACGCCGACCACCGACGGGCTGCTCTCGCCGCAGTACGTGATCCAGCGCATCGGCGAGATGACCGGTCCCGAGGGCGTCTACGCTTCGGGCGTGGGCCAGCACCAGATGTGGGCGGCGCAGTTCATCAAGTACGAGCGCCCCAACGCGTGGCTCAACTCGGGCGGCGCCGGCACCATGGGCTACGCCGTTCCGGCGGCCATGGGCGCCAAGGTGGCCCAGCCCGACCGCGCCGTCTGGGCGATCGACGGCGACGGCTGCTTCCAGATGACCAACCAGGAGCTCGCGACCTGCGTCATCAACGACATCCCGATCAAGGTCGCGATCATCAACAACTCCTCGCTGGGCATGGTGCGCCAGTGGCAGACGCTGTTCTTCGACGGCCGCCACTCCAATACCGACCTGAACACGGGACACGGCACGCGTCGCATCCCCGACTTTGTGAAGCTCGCCGAGGCTTACGGATGCCTGGCGATCCGCGTCGAGAAGGAAGACGAGATCGACGCGGCGATCCAGCTCGCCCTCGACACGAACGACCGCCCGGTCGTGATCGACTTCGTCGTGAGCGCCGACGCGATGGTGTGGCCGATGGTGCCGCAGGGCGTCAGCAACAGCTACGTCCAGTACGCGCGCGACCACTCGCCCGCCTTCAACGAGCAGGAGGACTGAGATGTCTCGTCACGTTCTGAGCCTCCTCGTCGAGGACAAGCCGGGTCTGCTGACCCGCGTCGCGGGCCTGTTCGCCCGTCGCGGCTTCAACATCGAGTCGCTCGCCGTGGGCGTCACCGAGGTGCCGGGCCTGTCGCGCATCACGGTCGTCGTCGACGTCGAAGGTCTGCCGCTCGAGCAGGTGACCAAGCAGCTGAACAAGCTCATCAACGTCATCAAGATCGTCGAGCTCGACGCCGCCAGCTCCGTGCAGCGCGAGCACGTGCTCGTGAAGGTGCGCGCCGACAACGCGAGCCGCTCCAACGTGCTCGAGGTCGTCAACCTCTTCCGCGCGTCGGTCGTCGACTACGCCCCCGACGCCATCGTGATCGAGATCACCGGCGACTCGGGCAAGGTCGCCGCCTTCCTGAAGGCGATCGAGCCGTTCGGCGTGAAGGAGCTCGCGCAGTCGGGCCTGCTCGCCGTCGGCCGCGGCGGCAAGAGCATCACCGAGCGCGTCCTGCGCGGCTGAACCCGTCGGTCCCTGAGCCTGTCGAAGGGCCCGACACCCCGAACCCGTCGGTCCCTGAGCCTGTCGAAGGGCCCGACACCCCGAACTTCACACCTCCCACAAACCCCCGGTCCCTTCGACAAGCTCGGGGACCTCACACAAGGAGAAACATCCTCATGGCAGAGATCTTCTACGACGACGACGCCGACCTCTCGATCATCCAGGGCAAGAAGGTCGCGATCGTCGGCTACGGCTCGCAGGGTCACGCCCACGCGCAGAACCTGCGCGACTCGGGTGTCCAGGTCGTCATCGCGCTCAAGGACGGCTCCAAGTCGGCCGCCAAGGCGCAGGAAGACGGCTTCGAGGTCAAGAACGTCGCGGATGCCGCGGAGTGGGCCGACCTCATCATGATCCTGGCGCCCGACCAGCACCAGCGCTCGATCTTCGCCGACTCGATCAAGGACAAGCTCACCGAGGGCAAGACGCTCGCCTTCGCGCACGGCTTCAACATCCGCTTCGGCTACATCGACGCCCCCGAGGGTGTCGACGTGATCCTCGTCGCCCCCAAGGCCCCCGGTCACACCGTGCGTCGCGAGTACGTCGCGGGCCGCGGCATCCCTGACATCATCGCCGTCGAGAGCGACGCCTCGGGCTCGGCCTGGGACACCGCTCTCTCGTACGCGAAGGCCATCGGCGGCACCCGCGCCGGTGTCATCAAGACGACCTTCACCGAAGAGACCGAGACCGACCTGTTCGGCGAGCAGGCCGTGCTCTGCGGTGGCATGAGCCACCTCGTGCAGGCCGGCTTCGAGACCCTCGTCGAGGCGGGCTACCAGCCGCAGATCGCGTACTTCGAGGTGCTGCACGAGCTCAAGCTCATCGTCGACCTCATGTGGGAGGGCGGCATCGCCAAGCAGCGCTGGTCGATCTCCGACACGGCCGAGTACGGCGACTACGTCTCGGGCCCGCGCGTGATCTCGTCCGACGTCAAGGCCAGCATGAAGGCCGTGCTCAGCGACATCCAGTCGGGTGCCTTCGCCGAGCGCTTCATCGCCGATCAGGACAAGGGCGCCCCCGAGTTCCTCGAGCTCCGCGAGAAGGAGCAGGGTCACCCCATCGAGGCGACCGGCAAGGAGCTGCGCGGGCTCTTCGCGTGGAAGCAGCAGGACACCGACTACGTCGAGGGCTCCGCAGCGCGCTGAGTCTCGTCGTCTCGAATGCCCCGGGTGCCTCTGGCCCCGGGGCATTCGGCGTTCCGCGGCGTCTCGAGGTTCCGGATGCCGCGCCCTCCGGTGACCGGCGGGGCGCGACGAAGCGGCGGGGGAGCCGCGCTAGCGTGGTCGCGTGAGCACTCCGCGCGATGACGACGCCCTCTCGTGGGGCGGTGACGACGACCCGACGCTCGACGTCGGCGAGAGGCACGTGCCCGGCCGGGGGAGCGCAGCCCGTCCCGCAGCGTCCGGAGGCTCAGCGCTTGAGGCGCTGCAGCCCGATCCGCTCGAGCCCGAGCCGCTGCAGCCCGACCCCGAGCCCGATCCGCTGCAACCGGCAGCCGCGGAGACCACGTCGGCCGCTCGGCATCCGGAAACCCTCGTCGAACCCGCACCCGACGCCGAAGAGGCGCACGCGGGGCCCTCGGCTCCCCTCGGCAACGTCGGTCTCGTGGGCATCGGTATGATCGCGATGGCCTTCATCCTGTTCGCCGTGGGCTGGTTGCTCGCCGGGTTCCGCCTCGTCGACCTCGGACTCCCTGTTCCCCAGGTCACGATCGTCGCGCTGACCATCGGCGCCGGTCTCGCCCCTCTCGTGTGGTTCGTCACGGTCCTGGTGCTGACGCGCAGCTGGCGCACGTGGCAGCGGTTCCTGCTGCTGCTGCTCGGCGTCATCCTGCTCATCCCGTGGCCGTTCCTGTCGTTGGGAGCCTTCCTGTGAGCACCGCCGCCCGCACCCGTGTCCTTCCGACGTGGCTGCTCGTCACGATCGCCGGCTTCTTCGGCCTGTTCTACGCCTACGTGGTGTGGAGCTCGGTCGCGCTGCTGATCCAGCAGGTGAACGGTCCGCTCGGACTCAACGGTCTCGGGTGGTTCGTCTACATCCTCCCGATCGTCTTCCCCCTCGCCGCCTTCGGCGTCGCGTTCGCGATCGGGCAACGACGCAAGGCCGGAGAGCTTGCCATCGTGCTGCTCGCAGGCCTGACGCTGTCGGCCGCGTTCTGGCTCGCGATCGTCGGGTACGGCACGACCTCGTACGGCCTCTACGGCGGCTGAACGCCGGGGTCCCGGCATCCGGGATCGCGTTCTTCTCGCGCGGAGGTTTTCGTCACGCGAGACCGCATCTCGCTGACATCTGCGTGTCAGGCTGACGCGGGTTCGTCAGCGAGATGCAGTCTCGCGGTGTTGGCACGCCCGGCGGATGTCGGCGCGAGGTCTGCCCGGCTCCGCGCTGATCGGGCGACTCGCGGTGAGCGCCCGACCACCGTCGTGCGGCGTCACACGGTCAGGGCGCCACACGGCTCCGCGCTAGGCTGACAGACGGCCCGCACGGGTCGCGCGCCCGGTTCGCGCCGGCGGTGTGCGACGGTGCGCGTCAGTCCCCAGCACCGTTTCGAAGGACGTATCCGTGACGAAGCCCGTCGTGCTCATCGCCGAAGAACTCTCTCCCGCCACGATCGACGCGCTCGGCCCCGACTTCGACGTGCGCAACGTCGACGGGACCGATCGCCCCGCGCTGCTGTCGGCCCTCGCCGACGCCCACGCGGTGCTCGTGCGCTCGGCCACCCAGATCGACGCCGAGGCCCTCGCCGCGGCGCCGTCGCTCAAGGTCGTCGCCCGCGCCGGTGTCGGCCTCGACAACGTCGACATCAAGGCGGCCACCTCGGCCGGCGTCATGGTCGTCAACGCTCCGACCTCGAACATCATCTCGGCCGCCGAGCTCACCGTCGGTCACGTGCTGAGCCTGGCGCGCCGCATCCCCGCCGCGCACGCCTCGCTCGCGCAGGGCCTGTGGAAGCGCAGCTCGTTCACCGGTACCGAGCTGTTCGAGAAGACGATCGGCATCATCGGCCTCGGACGCATCGGCGCCCTCATCGCCGCGCGCCTGCAGGGCTTCGACATGCGCGTGATCGCGTACGACCCCTACGTCACCGCCGCCCGCGCGCAGCAGCTCGGCGTGCAGCTGGTGTCGCTCGACGAGCTGCTCGAGCAGAGCGACTTCGTCACGATCCACATGCCGAAGACGCCCGAGACCACCGGCATGATCGGCGCCGAGCAGCTGCGCCGCATGAAGAAGACCGCCTACGTCATCAACGTCGCCCGCGGCGGTCTCATCGACGAGGATGCGCTGTTCGACGCCCTCACCACCGGTGAGATCGCCGGCGCCGGCCTCGACGTGTTCTCGACCGAGCCCCCCGCCGAGGGCGGCCCCGCCCGCAAGCTCCTCGACCTGCCGAACGTCGTCGTCACCCCGCACCTCGGCGCCAGCACCGAAGAGGCGCAGGAGAAGGCGGGCGTCTCGGTCGCGCGCAGCGTCAAGCTCGCCCTCGAGGGCGATCTCGTTCCGGATGCCGTGAACGTCGCCGGCGGTGCGATCGACCCGTTCGTGCGCCCCGGTATCGCGCTGGTCGAGATGCTCGGTCAGTTCTTCAGCGGCCTCGCCGACAGCGCCCTGACCAGCCTCGAGATCGAGGTGCGCGGCGAGCTCGCGCAGTACGACGTCAGCGTCTACCGCCTCGCAGCGCTCAAGGGATACTTCAGCCGCATCGTCAGCGAGAGCGTCTCGTACGTCAACGCCCCGCTCTTCGCCGAGCAGCGCGGCGTCGAGGCCCGCCTGGTCGTCGAGGCCGAGAGCCCCCTCTACCGCAACATCACGATCCTGCGCGGCACGCTGGCCGACGGCTCGACCCTCGAGGTCGCGGGCACGCTCGCCGGCACGCGCATGGTGCCCAAGGTCGTCTCGATCAACGGCTACGAGATCGAGGTGCCCATCGAGCAGCACCACGTCGTCATGCGGTATGCCGACCGTCCCGGCATCGTGGCGATCTACGGCCAGAAGCTGGGTGAAGCCGGCATCAACATCGCGGGTCTGCAGGTGGCGGCTCCGGATGCCACCGGCCGTGCCCTCTCGGTGCTCACGGTCGACTCGCCCGTGCCCGACGAGATCCTCGTCGCCATGCGCGAGGCCGTCGGCGCCGACCTGTTCCGCCAGATCGACATCGTCGAGGGCTGATGCCCTGAGCTGTACCGGGGGAGGGGGTCGCGAGAGCGGCCCCCTTCGTCGTTCGTTGGGCGGGTTCTGGCTCTGCGCGGCCGGAATCGGCAGGATCGCGGTTGTGGCCCGCGGCGGTCTCAGGTGGTGGCGGCGACCACGGCGTCGATGAGCTTGTCGAGGTCGGCGCCCTCGATCGTCGGGCCGGGCACGGCGTTGAGGTCGAGCACCGCGTTGAAGTAGAGCCCGTCGCTGACCAGCAGCACCATCTGCAGCGCCGTCTCGTCGCGGGTGTGCGCGCGGAGGCTCTCCTCCCACAGCTCGCGCACGCGGCGCAGGCACGCGGATGCCGCGTCGCTGCCGTTCTGCGCGAGGCGAGAGACCGCGAGGATCGTGACGTCGAGCGGCGAGCCGGTGTTCTGCGACGACCTCAGGTGCGCGGCGACCACGCCCTCGTCGGAGTTCTCGATCTCGGCGACGTCGTCGCGGGCGAGCTGCTCGAGGCGGGCGACGAGGGCCTCTTCGAGGGCGCTCTTCGAACCGAAGTGGTAGAGCAGTCCGCCCTTCGACACGCCCGCGGCGCGGGCCGTGGCGTCCATCGTCGCCGCCCGTTCGCCCTCGTCGACGAGGATGCGGGTGAACGCGTCGAGGACGGCGTCGCGGGCGAGAGGGGGACGACTCATGGTTCCTCGATCGTACTGGCGGGCATCGGTTCTCCTCTGATACTATACCGGCTAGACGGTTTAGAAACGGAACTCGGAATCATGCTCACCTCGTCGTTGCCCACCCATGAGATCACCGTGACCCGCGCCGGGTGGCGCGGATGGTTCGCGCTGGCCGTGCTCATGCTGCCCGTGCTGCTCGTCTCCGTCGACAACACGGTGCTCAGCTTCGCGCTGCCCGAGATCTCGCTGGCGCTGCAGCCCTCGAGCATCGAGCAACTGTGGATCATCGACGTCTACCCCCTCGTGCTCGCCGGTCTCCTCGTGACGATGGGTGTTCTGGGCGACCGCTTCGGGCGCCGTCGCATGCTGCTCATCGGCGCCACCGGGTTCGCCGTGGTGTCGGCGCTGTCCGCCTTCGCACCGACGGCGGCTCTGCTCATCACCGGTCGCGCCCTCATGGGCGTGTTCGGCGCGATGCTCATGCCGTCGACGCTGTCGCTGCTGCGCAGCATCTTCCGCGACCGTGACCAGCGCCGGTTCGCGATCGCGGTGTGGGCCTCGGGCTTCTCCGCCGGTGCGGCCCTCGGTCCGATCGTCGGCGGATTCCTGCTCGAGCACTTCTCGTGGGGCTCGGTCTTCCTCATGGCGGTGCCGGTGCTCGTGCCGCTGCTGATCCTCGCGCCGTTCTTCGTGCCCGAAAGCCGCGACCCCGCGCCGGGTCGCTTCGACCCGACCAGTGTGGTGCTCTCGCTCGCGACGATGGTCCCGATCGTCTACGGCATCAAGAAGCTCGCGGTCGATGGTCCGATGTCGCTGGCTCCGGTGCTGTTCGTCGTGGGCATCGTGTTCGGCTGGCTGTTCGTCCGCCGCCAGCGCGCCCTCACCTCTCCGATGCTCGACATGTCGCTGTTCCGGCGCGGCACCTTCTCGGGTGCGATCCTGGTCAACCTGTTGAGCGTGGTCGGGCTCGTGGGGTTCCTGTACTTCGTCGCCCAGCACCTGCAGTTGGTGGTCGGCCTGTCGCCGATGGTCGCCGGTCTCGCGCTGCTGCCCGGGCTCGTGCTCATGATCATCGCCGGTCTCGCCGTCGTCCCCGTTGCCAAGCGCTTCGCTCCGCGGGTCGTCGTGCCCACGGCGCTGGCGTTCTCGGTCGTCGCCTACGTGATGGTGGCGTTCTCGACCGCCGACCTCGTCCTGCTGATCGTGGCGTTCGGGCTGCTCGGCATCGGCATCGGCGCGGCCGAGACGGTGTCGAACGAGTTGATCCTCTCGAGCGCGCCGTCGGCGAAGGCCGGGGCCGCGAGCGCCGTGTCCGAGACCGCCTACGAGGTGGGCGCCGTGCTCGGAACGGCGGTGCTCGGCGGCATCCTGGCCGCGTTCTACCGGGCGCAGCTGGTGCTGCCCGCCGGCCTGCCGGATGCCGCGGCCCAGGCCGCGCGCGAGACCCTCGCGGGCGCCGTCGCCGTGTCGAACACGCTCGACGATCCGACGCTGGCCGAGGCCCTCCGCACCGCCGCCGCGCACGCCTTCGACTCCGGTGTGGTCGTCACCGCCCTCATCGGTGCCGGGCTCATCGTCGTGGCCGGCGTGATCGCTGCCACTACCCTGGGAGGATCCCGCAGCACGTCGAAGCAATGACGTGCCCGAGCTCTGAGGAGAGCGATGTCGCGTGTCGTGAAACTGGCCGTCATCCCCGGTGACGGAATCGGTCCCGAGGTCGTTGCAGAGGCCGTCAAGGTACTCGATGCGGTCACCGCCGCGTCCGACGTCACGTTCGAGAAGACGCCCTTCTCGCTCGGTGCCGGTCGCTACCTTGAGACCGGCGACACGCTCACCGACGACGACCTCTCGGCGATCGCCGGCCACGACGCGATCCTGCTGGGCGCCGTCGGCGGAGTGCCCGGCGACCCGCGCCTGAAAGACGCGAACATCGAACGCGGCCTGCTGCTCAAGCTCCGCTTCGAGCTCGACCACTACGTCAACCTGCGCCCCTCCAAGCTGTACCCCGGCGCCGCCGGGCCGTTGGCAGAGCCCGGCGACATCGACTTCGTCGTCGTGCGCGAAGGCACCGAAGGCCCGTACGTCGGCAACGGCGGTTCGATCCGCCGCGGCACCGCGCACGAGGTCGCCAACGAGACCTCGGTCAACACCGCCTACGGCGTCGAGCGCGTCGTCCGCTACGCCTTCGCCCTCGCGGAGCGCCGTCGCCACAAGCTGACGCTCGTGCACAAGACGAACGTGCTCGTCCACGCGGGCGGCATGTGGAAGCGCATCGTCGATGCCGTGGCCCAGGAGTTCCCCGGGGTCGACGTAGACTACCTGCACGTCGACGCGGCAACCATCTTCCTGGTCACGAACCCGAGCCGCTTCGACGTGATCGTCACCGACAACCTCTTCGGCGACATCCTGACCGACCTGGCCGGCGCCGTCACCGGAGGCATCGGCCTCGCCGCATCGGGCAACATCAACCCCGACGGCGCTTTCCCCTCGATGTTCGAGCCCGTGCACGGATCGGCGCCCGACATCGCGGGAACCCAGAAGGCCGACCCCGCGGCCGCGATCCTCTCCGTCGCCCTCCTGCTCGACCACCTCGGGCTGACCGACGAATCCGCCCGCGTCACCCGCGCGGTCGAAGACGACATCGCGAGCCGCGACGGGGTCCGCACCACCGCTCAGATCGGCGACGCCATCGCCGAACGCGTCCAGGCGTAACCTGGACCGATCGGCGAGCATCGCCTCCGGCACTCGAGAAGCTTTGGAAAACGAATGACCACCATCGACACCGATCCCGACACCGGACTCGACCCGCTCGAGTTCTCCGTCACTCGCAACCTCGCGGCCAAAAGCACGACCGACCGCGACGCGATCCTCGCCAACCCCGGCTTCGGGCAGAGCTTCACCGACCACATGGTCGACATCTGCTGGTCGGTGCGCGGCGGCTGGCACCGCCCGCGCGTCTCGCCCTACGGCCCCATCTCGCTCGACCCGGCGGCAGCGGTGCTGCACTACGGCCAGGAGATCTTCGAGGGCATCAAGGCCTACCGTCACGCCGACGGCTCGGTCCACACCTTCCGCCCCGACCAGAACGGCCGCCGCCTTCAGCGCTCCGCCCGTCGCCTGGCGCTCCCGGAGCTGCCGGTTCCGTACTTCCTGCAGTCGCTGCGCGAGCTCATCGCCGTCGACGGCGCGTGGGTGCCGTCGGGTGACGACCAGAGCCTGTACCTGCGCCCGTTCATGTTCGCGAAAGAGGCGTTCCTCGGCGTCCGCCCCGCGCACAAGGTCGCCTACTACCTGATCGCCAGCCCCGCCGGCGCCTACTTCAAGGGCGGCGTGCAGCCGGTGTCGATCTGGCTCAGCGAGGACTACTCCCGCGCCGGCAAGGGCGGTACGGGTGCGGCCAAGACCGGCGGCAACTACGCCGCGAGCCTGCTGCCGCAGTCCGAGGCGTACGAGAACGAGTGCGACCAGGTCGTCTTCCTCGACCAGGACCGCAACGTCGAAGAGCTCGGCGGCATGAACGTCGTGTTCGTCTACAAAGACGGCACGATCGTCACCCCGCAGTCCGACTCGATCCTCGAGGGCATCACGCGCGACTCGCTCCTGCAGCTCGCCCGCGACCGTGGCCACCACGTCGAAGGACGCAACGTCTCGCTCGACGAGTGGCGCCAGGGCGTGGCATCCGGAGACATCGTCGAGGTGTTCGCGTGCGGCACCGCCGCGGTCGTCACCCCGATCGGCGTGCTCAAGGGCCGCGACTTCATCGACGAGCAGCCCTCGGGCACCCTCGCCCTCGAACTGCGCGAAGAGCTCACGAACATCCAGTACGGCCGCGCCGAAGACAAGCACGGCTGGCTGTACCGACTCGACGCCTGACTCGCTTCGTCTCACGGAGGGGTTCCCGGATGCCGGGGGCCCCTCCGTCGTTCGTGCGGGGGCTTCGACGGGCTCAGCCACCCCTACCGCCGCGGGGCCGGGGGAAGGCGAGGTCCCCGAGCCTGTCGAAGGGGGTCCCTGAGCCTGTCGAAGGGGGTCCCCGAGCCTGTCGAAGGGGGTCCCTGAGCCTGTCGAAGGGGGTCCCTGAGCCTGTCGAAGGGCCGGACCCTCACCGGTGTCGGAGGCCGCGGATAGGCTGGCACGGTGAAGATCGCTCGTTTCAGCCACCAGGACGCCCTCCGCTACGGCATCGTCGACGACGACCACCTCGTCGTGCTCGAAGGCGACCCCATGTTCGCCGGCTTCGGCACCACGGGGGAGCGCATCCCCCTGTCCGAGGTCGCCCTGCTCGCGCCGGTCATCCCGCGCTCGAAGGTCGTCTGCATCGGCAAGAACTACCACGACCACGCCGCCGAGATGGGCGGAGAGGCTCCCGCCGAGCCGCTGATGTTCCTCAAGCCCAACACCTCGGTCATCGGTCCGAACGACCAGATCGTGCGCCCGACGAAGCTCAGCTCGCGCACCGACTACGAGGGCGAGCTGGCCGTCGTCATCGGTCGCATCGCCAAGAACGTCCCCGCCGAGCGCGCGGGTGAGTACATCTTCGGTTACACCGTCGCCAACGACGTCACCGCTCGCGACCTGCAGGCCACCGACGGCCAGTGGTCGCGTGCGAAGGGCTTCGACACGTTCTGCCCCGTCGGCCCGGTGATCGAGACCGACCTCGATCTGAAGACCGCGTCCATCACGACGCGCGTCAACGGCGAGGTGCGTCAGCAGGGTCCCGTGTCCGACATGATCCACGACATCCCGGCGCTCATCGCGTACGCCAGCGCCGTGTTCACCCTCCTCCCGGGCGATCTGATCCTCACCGGAACGCCGGCGGGCATCGGCTCGTTCGACGCCGGCGACGTCGTCGAGGTCGAGATCGACGGCATCGGGGTGCTGCGCAACACCGCGCGCGATGCCTGACACCGCCGCACCCGCGGGCATCGACCTCGCCGCCGCCCAGCGCCGCACGGTGCGGGTGCTCGCGGCGGGGCAGGTGCTCACGGGTGTCGCGTTCGGGGCGACACTGTCGCTCGGAGCGCTGCTCGCGGCCGACCTGTCGGGGCAGGAGGCGCTCTCGGGCTTCGCCACGGCATCCGTCACCCTCGGCGCGGCGCTCACCGCGATCCCGCTCGCGCGACTTGCGGGCCGTCGCGGACGCCGCCTGGCGCTGACGACGGGCAACGTCGCGGCTCTCATCGGCATCACCGTGGTGATCGCCGCGGCAGCGCTGCGCCTCTTCCCGTTGCTGCTCGTGGGCATCGCCCTCATCGGCGCGGGCAACGCGGCGACCCTGCAGTCGCGGTTCGCCGCCACCGATCTGTCCACGAGCACGCGCCGCGGGCGCGATCTGGCGACCGTGGTCTGGGCCACGACCGTGGGCGGGGTGGTCGGGCCGCTGCTGCTGGCTCCCGGCGAGCTCATCGGCGCAAGCGTCGGCATGCCGCCGCTCACCGGGGCGTACCTGTTCTCGTTCGCCGCGCAGGTCTGCGCGTTCGCGCTGTACGTGCTCGTGCTGCGCCCCGACCCGCTCCTGCTCGCCCAACGCCTCGACCGCGAGCGGACGGCATCCGCCCTCGCTCCCACCCCCGAAATCGATCGCCCGCGCACCGCGCGCTTCGCGATGCTCGCGGTGGCTGCCTCGCACGTGACGATGGCCTCGGTGATGGCGATGACTCCGGTGCACCTCTCGCACATCGTCGCCCCGGATGCCGTGACCCTCGCTGTCGGCGTCACCATCGCCCTGCACGTGTTCGGCATGTACGGTCTGTCCCCGGTCTTCGGCGTGCTCGCCGACCGGTGGGGACGCATCGCCGTGATCGTGCTGGGACAGGTGCTGCTGGCCGCCTCCCTCGCCGTCGCATCGACCTTCTCCGAGAGTCAGGCGGGCGTGCTCGTCGCTCTCGTGCTGCTCGGGCTGGGGTGGAGCGCCGCGACAGTGGCGGGTTCCGCGCTGCTGACCGAGGCGACGCCGCTCGCCCTGCGTCCTCGACGTCAGGGGCGCAGCGACACCCTCATGACCGCCTGCGCGGCGGTCGGCTCGGTGGTGGCCGGAGTCATCCTCGGCCTCGTCGGGTACGGCGGGCTCGCGCTGTGGGCGTTCGTGCCCGTCGCGCTCGTGTGCGTCGGTGCCGTGGTCGTGGGAGCCCGTCGGTCCTCACCCGCCGCGTGAGTCGCTACGAAACGCGCGGCTCAGATCGCATAGACCAGACCGTCGAAGGCCGAGAGGTCTGAGGCCCCGCGCACGCCGAGGGCGTGCAGGGCGCGGTCGACGTCGAGCTCGTCGTTGAAGACGTGGAACGCCACGCGAGCACGGCCCGCGCGCCCCGACGCCGTGATGCCGTGCGCCGTCAGCTGCGCGAGCGCCTCGCCGGTGGCATCCGGCCACGTGACGATCGCCGACGGGCGCTCGGGCTGCGCGAGCCCCAGGCCGTCACGGAAGCGCGCCGCCAGACCCGTCGTGTGCACGTACGCGGCGGTGATGTCGGCATCGGCGAACAGCGCCAGCGCGGGCGCCGCGCCCACGAACGCCTGCCACGCGGGCGAGACGTCGAAGCGGCGGGCATCGGGAGCCAGCACGTCACCCGTTCCGTAGCACGACGACCACGGGTCGTCGCCGGAGTACCAGCCGGCCTGCACGGGGCGGATCTCGCTCGCGAACGCGGGGGAGAGGGTGAGGAACGCCACTCCGCGCGGGCAGCACAACCACTTGTAGGCGTGGCAGACGGTCGCGTCGAACATGGTCGCGTCGACGGGGAGCCAGCCGGCCGCCTGCGTGAGGTCGCACAGGGTGCGCGCGCCGGCACGGGCGGCAGCGGCGGCGATGCCCGCGGCATCTGCAACCTCTCCCGTCGCCGACTGCACGAGCGAGAACGCCACGAGCCACGTGTCGGGCGAGACGGCGTCGGCCAGTCGGTCGAGGGGAGCCGTGCGCAGACGCACTCCGCGGCCCGCGTGGGCGAAGGGCGCGACGAGCGAGGCGAAGTCGCCCTCGGCGCACAGCACCTCGGCGCCGTCGGGCACCGAGGCGGCGATCAGCGAGACCAGCACCGAAGTCTGCGAGCCGATCGCGACGTCTCGCACGGGGGTGCAGACCAGGCGGGCGTACGCGGCCCGGGCGTCTTCGACGGCGAGCGAGGCACCGACGACGTCGGGGCGACCGGATGCCGCGGACTCGAGGTCTGCGCGCACGGCCGACACCGTGGCGCGCGTCGGCAGACCGAGGGTGCAGGCCGCGAGGTAGTCGCGGCCGCCGGCGAAGTGCGAGGCGAGGCTGCTCATGGATCCAGGATCCCGTCGCGCCTGACATTGCACTAGAGCAGGTGTTGCATGGGACCCATGCAGTCTGCTTATGTATCCGCATGGCCGACATCGACGACCCGCTCGACGCCCACGGACTGAGGGTCGTCAAGGCGATCGCCGACACCGGCTCGATCACGTCCGCCGCGCGCGCCCTCGGGTACAGCCAACCCGCCGTCAGCCAGCAGCTGCGCCGCCTCGAGCGCCGCGCCGGTCTGCCCATCGTCGAGCGCGTGGGCCGGGGCGTTCGTCTCACGGAGGCCGGCCAGGTGCTCGCCCGACACGCGGCGACCGTCACCACCGCTCTCGACGCCGCCGCCGGCGACCTCGCCGAGCTGCGCGGGCTGCGCGCGGGACGCGTGCGCATCGCCGCGTTCCCGTCGGCGTCGTCGATCGTCGTGCCGCGCGTGATCGCCGCGGTCACCGCACGTCGCCCGGGAGTCTCGATCAGCTTCGTCGAGGCGGAGCCGCCCGAGGCGATCGCCGCCGTGCGCGAAGACCGCGCCGACATCGCCCTCACCTACAGCTACCCCGGGGATCGACGCGAACACCTCGAGTCCGCGGCATCCGGTCTCTCGTCCCGGGTCATCGGCGACGACGACACGGTCGTGGTCGTCCCCACGGGGCACCCCGCGGCCGCTCACGACCCGATCGATCTGTCGCAGCTGGCGGGGGAGCGGTGGATCGCCGGGTGTCCCCAGTGCCGCGGGCACCTGCTCGAGGCGTGCGGTCGGGCCGGATTCACGCCCGACATCGCGTTCGAGACCGACAACTTCATCGCCGTGGAGAACCTCGTCGCACAGGGGGTGGGCATGGCGATCCTTCCGCGCATGGCCGTCGTCTCGCTGCCGATGCTCTCGGGCATCGCGGCGCCGCGCCTGCCGAGTGCGGAGGCCCGAACGCTCCACGTCGTCACTGCTCGCGGCGCTGAGCACGTGCCCGCGGTGGGGGCGGCTCTCGAGGTCGTCGGCGAGGTGCTGGCCCGCCATCTCGACTCCACGGGCATGGGTACCGCCCGCCGGTAGGATCGAGGGGATGTCTGCCACGCCCGATCCCCGCACCACGACCGCCACCGGCGCCGACGTTCGCGTTCGGTTCTGCCCCTCACCCACGGGGCTGCCGCACGTCGGTCTCATCCGCACCGTCCTGTTCAACTGGGCCTACGCCCGGCACAACGGCGGCAAGCTCGTCTTCCGCATCGAAGACACCGACGCCGCGCGCGACAGCGAGGAGAGCTACCAGCAGCTCCTCGAGGCGCTGCGGTGGATGAACATCGACTGGGACGAGGGTGTCGAGGTCGGAGGCCCGCACGCCCCCTACCGCCAGTCGCAGCGCCACGAGATCTACCGCGAGGTGCTCGACAAGCTCATCGCCGCGGGTGCCGTGTACGAGAGCTACTCGACCGCCGAAGAGATCGACGCGCGCAACGAGGCGAACGGCCGGGCGAAGCAGCTCGGCTACGACAACTTCGACCGCGACCTCACCGACGAGCAGAAGGCCGCCTTCCGCGCCGAGGGGCGCGAGCCCGCGTGGCGCGTGCGCGTGCCCGACGAAGACCTCACCTTCGTCGACCTCATCCGCGGCGAGGTCACTTTCCCGGCCGGGTCGTTCCCCGACTTCGTGATCGTTCGTGCCGGCGGCATCCCGCTGTACACCTTCGTGAACCCCGTCGACGACGCGCTCATGGGCATTACCCACGTCATCCGCGGCGAAGACCTCATGCCCTCCACCGCTCGTCAGCTCGCGCTTCACCGGGCGCTGCTCGACGCCGGGGTCACCGACTTCCTGCCGCGCTTCGGCCACATGCCGCTCGTGCTGGGCGAGACCGGCAACAAGAAGCTCTCCAAGCGCGACCCGCAGGCCGACCTCTTCTTGCAGCGCGAGAAGGGCTTCATCCACGAGGGTCTGCTCAACTACCTCTCGCTGCTCGGCTGGTCGCTCGCGAGCGACCGCGACGTGTTCTCGCTCGACGAGATGATCGCCGCCTTCGACATCGCCGATGTGAACCCCAACCCGGCGCGCTTCGACCAGAAGAAGGCCGAGGCCATCAACGGCGACCACATCCGCATGCTGATTGCCGATGACTTCGCCGCCCGCATCGTGCCCTACCTCGCGGGGGCGGGCTTCATCGCGGAGCAGCCCAGCGAGGAGCACCGCGCGATCATCGCTCAGGCGGCGCCGCTCGTGCAGGAGCGCGTGCAGCTGCTGGGCGAGGTCCCCGGCATGCTCGGGTTCCTCTTCGTGTCGGAGGTCGACTACGCCGACGACGCGATGAAGGGGCTCCCCGCCAACGCGGGTGAGGTGCTCGTGGCATCCGTCGGCGCTCTCGAGCTCGTGCCCGACGGCGAGTTCACCGCTGCAGCCGTGCAGGAGGCCCTGTCGAAAGCCCTCGTGGAGGAGCTCGGCCTGAAGCCCCGCGTCGCGTACGGTCCGCCGCGCGTCGCCCTGACCGGTCGCCGCATCTCGCCGCCGCTGTTCGAATCGATGGAACTGCTCGGCAAGACCGAGACGCTCCGCCGCCTCGGCGCCCTCGTGACGCACCTGGGCTGAGACGCTCCGACGATCCCCGCGACTCTCCGGTCGCGGGGATCGCGCGTTCCGGCGCAGGGGAGCGGAACGCGGGAATTGCGACGCGAATCGGGGATCCGCGCGCGATTCTGCGATAGTGGCGTCCGGGCGACGCGCCGCCCAGGACGCGCCCGGGACGCGCGGGGCGGGGCCCCGGTTTGGTGCATCGCTCCGCGTCACGTAAGCTTGATCCTCGGCACGAGTTACGGCTCGAAGCCATTGGGGTATGGTGTAATTGGCAACACGGCGGTTTCTGGTTCCGTTGTTCTTGGTTCGAGTCCAGGTACCCCAGCTTCACGAAAAGGCCCGGTGATCGCAGAGATCCCGGGCCTTTCGCGTATCCGCCGACGGCGCTCAGCCGTGAACCCGCTATGACGCTGCCGGTCGGTCATGGTCGTCGACGGAGACAGGGGCACAATGTCGGCATGGGACTGTTCGTACAGCGACCGGAAGAACCCGGCGAGTGGGCCGGCCTGCCCGGCGAGCCCGCCCGCCCGAAGACGCGAGCCGAGATGTTGCCCGACGACGAGCAGCCCGAGGCGTCGCCCGGCGGTCTGCTGGGCCTGGTCGACGCTCCCGTGACCTCGATCGAGATCCCGCTCGGCGGCGATCCGTCGTGATCCGTCGCACCGTCACGCACGCGAGCCTGATCCTGGTGTCCGCGGCCGTCGTGGCTCTCCTCGCGGGGTGCACGCAGGAGACTCCGGATGCCGTGACCCCGACCGCCGTGGTGCCGAGCCCCGCGGCATCCGCTGATCAGGCCCTGGCCCCTTCGGTGGTCACTCCCGGCGATCTCGACGGTACGGACGTCTCCGTCGTCATCGCGACCTCTCTCGTGCTGGCCGTGCCCGACGGCACGGAGGCGGAGTGGACGGGGACCACCGACGACGTCTCGATTGCCGAGTTCTCGGGCGGAGGCCCCTCGGAAGGAGCGGTCTTCCGTCCCGGCTTCACCGCCCGCGCCCTCGGGACCACGGCCGCGACCCTCACCGGACCCGACGGGAAGACGGAGTCGTTCCGCATCTCGGTCGTCGCGCCGTAGCGCGGGGGCGGGCTCAGTAGCGGGAGAGCACCGCGAGCAGCTCCTCGCCGGAGTCCGTCTCTCGCCCGAGGCTCTTGCGCTGTACGTCGGCGAGGTGATGCTCGACCAGGGCGCACGCGGCGTCGGCGTCGCCCGCCTCCAGCATCTCGAGCAGCTGCTCGTGCTCGGCGATCGAGACCTCTTGGTCGATGTCGCGTCCGTAGATCGAGAGGATCAGGGCCGTGCGCGACACGACCTCGGACATGTAGCGCACGAGCAGGGTGTTCTCGCTCTCGCGCGCGATCAGCAGGTGGAACTCGCCGCCGAGCCGCGCCGACACGGTCGGGCGCCGGGACTCCCAGGCCTCGCGCTCCGCCCGCACGTGGGTGCGCAGCCGTGCGAGGGCGGCCGGGTCTCGGCGTTCGGCGACTAGGCGCACGCCCTCGCGCTCGAGGGCGGCCCGCACGGTGAACGCGTCGCGCGCCTCGTCGATGGTTGGTCGGGCGACGGCGGCCGATCGACCCGGAGGTGAGTCGACCACGCCGTCTCCGACGAGGCGTTGCAGGACCGTCCGCACGAGCGTGCGGCTCACGCCGTAGTGGGCGGCGAGGGCTTCTTCGCCGAGCTTCGTGCCGGGCCTGAGCGCTCCCTCGATGATCGCGGCACGCAGAGCCTCGTACGCGCGTTCCGCGCGCTCCGACGGGCGGGGGTCGTCTGCGGGCGTCGATCGTGGCATGGCTCGACTGTATACGGAGAGAGACCCTCTCTCACGTTTCCAGAGGGCCGAAACCTGTTGGACGCATGGGTGAAACCCGCGCAGTCTGTATACGAGATAGGAATGAATCTGTATACAGAAAGGACGCCACGTGTACGTCACCCTCACCGCTCAGCAGCGCGAACTCTTCGACCGCTCCCTTTCCGCCGGCGAAGCACTCGATCTCGACGACCTCGCACGCACGGCTCTCACCGAAACGGCATCCGGGATCCGTCGCCGCCCCCTCCCGGGCGTGCAGCCCACGGAGTGGACGTGGCGCGACGACGTCGCCTTCACACCGTCGACCCAGCGCGTCGTGCGCGAAGAACGACGCCTCGAGCCCGGCACCGGTAAGGCGTTCGAGGTGCGGGCCGGCCAGATTCTGCGGGTGTCGCAGGTGTCGGGCGACCAGTGCGCCGACCTGAACGTCTTCAACCTGCACGACTACCGCGAGGCGATGCACGTCGGCCGCACGCGCACCCTGCACGGCATCCATCCGGACCAGGGATCGTTCCTGTGGTCGGCCCCGCCGCGCGAGCGGGCGATGATGTACCTGCTCACCGACGACGCCGGGCTCAACGACACCCTGTTCCCGCGGTGCAGCGCCGCGATGTACGAGTCGATGTTCGGCTTCGACGAGCACACGAACTGCGCCGACATGCAGGCAGAGGCGCAGCGCGAATACGGGCTGACCCCCGACGACGTGCACGACTCGTTCAACCTGTTCATGGGAACGCGGGTGAACCCCGACGGCTCCTGTGAGGTCGTGCACCAGCACACCCCGGCCGACGCGTTCGTCGAGCTGATCGCGCTCATGGACGTGCTGGCCGTGCCGAACGTCTGCGGCAACGACATCTTCCGCACGAGCAACTACGCGCTGCGCCCACTCGATGTCACGGTGATGGATGCCGCGGAGGCCGACCTCGCCGCGGTCCCGGGGTTGCGCGCGCACCGCTCCCAGCGCACGCCCGCCGCGTTCACGCAGCCCCTCATCCGCACCGAGCGATCGCTGCGGCGCGACCCCGAGTACTCGCCGGCGTTCGCGCGCACGCCCGTCACCACCGAGCGGGTCGAAGTGTCGCTCGATGAGGCCGGGGCAGCGCTCCTCGATGCGCACGCGCGCCGCGACCTGTACGGCGACGACGACGAGGCGGCCCTGCGCGACCTGCTGATCAGCTGGTGGGTGGCCAGCCATGCCTGAGCCCACTACCCCGCACGAGGTCGACGACTTCGACACCCTGCCGCCCTATGAGCGCTACAAACTGCTCGCCGGTCTCATCGTCCCGCGTCCCATCGCGTGGATCACGACGGTCGACGCCGACGGGGTGGTCAACGCCGCGCCCTTCTCGATGTTCGCGATGGTGGGGGAGGACCCGCCCCTGCTGATGGTGAGCATCGACCGCCCCGCCGACGGTGGTCGCAAGGACACGGCGGCCAACATCGACGCGACGGGGGAGTTCGTCGTGCACCTGGTCGACCGTCCGCTCGCTGAGCAGATGGATGCCACGAGCACTCGGCATCCGTCCCACGTCGACGAACTCGCCCTCGTCGGCGTCGACACGGTGCCCGCGCAGACGGTGCGCCCGCCGGTCATCGCCGCCGCCCCCGTCGCCCTGGAGTGCGAACTCTGGCAGCGGCTCGAGATCCCCAGCCGCGAGATCTTCTTCGGCCGGATCCGGCGACTGCGCACGCGGTCCGGGCTCATCGACCGCGAGCTCATGCGCGTGCGCCTCGCCGACTACGCCCCGATCGGGCGGTTCGGCGCGAGCTTCTACACGACGACGATCGACCGTTTCACCCTCGCCGGCCAGCCGGCATCCACCTCCCTCGACACCCTCTGAGCACCATCCGAACCCGCAAGGAGCACCCATGTCCCCGTATCGCCGCGGCCCCGCCGCCGTCGCCACCCTCGCCGTCGCCGCCTTCGCCCTCAGCGCCTGTGCGGGCGCGGGAAGCGCGGCCGGCCCCGCTGCCCCGCCGTCGTCGGGCGCCGAGATCGGCTCCGTCGACCTCTCGAGCGTCTGCCCCTCGACGGTCGTCATCCAGACCGACTGGAACCCCCAGGCCGAACAGGGCGGGCTCTTCAACCTGCTCGGAGCGGATGCCGAGATCGACGCCTCACGCAAGAGCGTGTCGGGCCCGCTGATGTCGAAGGGCGAGTGGACCGGCGTGAACGTCGAGATCCGCGCCGGCGGCCCCGCGATCGGATTCCAGGGTGTGCCCTCGCAGATGTACACCGACCCCGACATCCTGCTCGGGTGGGTCAACACCGACGACGCGATCTCCGCCTCGGACGCCCTGCCGACGACGGCCGTCATGTCGACGTTCGAGA
Organism: Microbacterium sp. BH-3-3-3; assembly: GCF_007679045.1. Lineage (GTDB taxonomy): Bacteria > Actinomycetota > Actinomycetes > Actinomycetales > Microbacteriaceae > Microbacterium > Microbacterium algihabitans. The sequence continues at coordinate 74,697 of NZ_VEFS01000006.1, forward strand.
AGGCGCCGTGGGCGATCATGTGGGATCCGCAGACCTACCCCGACGTGCGCACGATCGCCGACATCGGCCGCACCTCGGCGACCGTCCGCTACTTCGACGGCACGACGTACATGGACTACCTGGTCGGGTCGGGACAGCTCCGCGCCGACCAGCTCGACGGCTCGTACGACGGCACGCCCGCCGGCTTCGTCGCGGCCGACGGAAAGGATGCGCAGCAGGGCTTCGCGACCGTCGAGCCGTGGGTGTACGAGAACGCGATCGCCGAGTGGGGTCGCCCCCTGTCGTACCAGCTGGTCGCCGACACGGGGTACCCGATCTACGCGGTGGCGCTGTCGGTGCGGACGGAGGACGTGACGGCGAAGAAGGACTGTCTCGAGAAGCTCGTGCCCGTCGTGCAGCAGGCGAGCGTGGACTACTTCGCGGATCCCGCCGCGGCCAACGACCTGCTCGTGCGCGCGGTCGAGGCCTACGACAACGGGTGGGTGTACCCCGCGGCCGAGGCCGAGAACTCTACGAAGCAGCAGCGGGAGCTGGACCTGGTCGCGAACGGTGCCGACGGCGTCTTCGGGTCGTTCGACGCAGACCGGGTGGCGAAGGTGCAGCAGATCGTCTCGCCGATCCTCGCCGACAAGGGCGTCGAGGTGAAGCAGGGTCTGACGCCCGAAGACCTGGCGACGAACGAGTTCCTGGATGCCGGGATCTCGCTGCCCTGACGAGCGCGAACGACTGCGGGGCCGGGGCGCATGACGCCGCGGCCCCGTCGTCATCTGCGGATTCGCTTTTCTGTTGCTCTGTGTTGTTTCGTGTTGTATCGTGTGGGAATCCTCGAAGGAGAACCCCGTGTACGCAATGGAGCGCCAGCAGCTCATCGAGCGCGAACTGCGCGACGTCGGACGTGTCAGCGTCGTCGACCTCGCCCGTCGCTTCGACGTCACGACCGAGACCGTGCGTCGTGATCTCGACCGTCTCGAGGGTCTCGGAACCCTCCGCCGCGTGCACGGCGGCGCGGTCGACGTCGCCCGGGGGAGCACCGCGGAATCGCCCCTGACCGAGCGCCGCGAGCGTCACCGCGACGCCAAGCGCGCGATCGCGGCCGCCGCCGCCTCGCTGCTCACCCCCGACTTCCGCGGCTCGATCTTCATCGACGCCGGAACCACCCCCGCCGCCGTCGCCGGCCTGCTGCCGGAGGCCCTCGGGGCGGGAATCGACGACGTCGAGATCGTTACGCACTCGCTCGAGGCCGCGCACCTGCTCGCCGGGGAGGAGCGCCTGTCGCTCACCACCATCGGCGGGCGCGTTCGCGGGGTCACCGGCGCCGCCGTCGGCGCGCACACCGTTCGCGCGATCGGCGAACTGCGCCCCGACATCGCGTTCGTGGGGACCAACGGACTGAGCGCCGGGTTCGGCCTCAGCACGCCGGACCCCGAAGAGGCCGCGGTCAAGGCCGCCATCATCCAGTCGGCGCGACGCATCGTGCTCGTGGCCGACGCCGCCAAGTTCGGCGAGGAGCTGCTCGTGCGCTTCGCGCGCCTCGACGAGCTCGACGTGCTCGTCACCGACGCGGCCCCGCCCGCTCCGCTCGCCGAGGCCCTCGCCGACGCCGACATCGAGGTGCGCATCGCATGATCGTCACACTGACCGCCAACCCCTCGGCCGACCGCGCCGTCGTGCTCTCCGACGCCCTCGCGCCCGGTGAGGTGCAGCGCGCGCTGTCGTCGCGCGAAGACGCCGGCGGCAAGGGCGTCAACGTGGCGCGCGTCGTCGCCGCCGCCGGCGCCCCCGCCCGCGCCGTCGTCCCCGTGGGCGCGCACGATCCCTACCGGGTGCTGCTCGAAGACACCGGCATCGCCCTCGACCTCGTCGACGTCGCCGGTCGCGCCCGGGCCAACCTCACCATCACCGACCCGGCGGGCGAGACCACCAAGCTGAACCTGCCGGGCGCCGAGCTCTCGTCGGCCGAAGCGCAGGCCGTGACCGACGGTGTCGTGGCCGCGGCCGAGGGCGCGACCTGGCTCGTGCTCGCGGGGTCGCTCCCGCCGGGTGTCCCGGCGTCGTTCTACGCCGACCTCGTCGCGGCCGTCCGCGAACGCTGGGCAGCAGACGCCCCCCGCATCGCCGTCGACGCCTCCGGCGCAGCCCTGGCCGAGGTCGTGGCCACCGCGCGGCCCGACCTCATCAAGCCCAACCACGAGGAGCTCGCCGAACTGGTCGGCGAAGACGCCGCGGGCGACCTCGACGTGATCACCGAAGCCACCCGACGCGCGCACCAGCTCGTGCCCGAGCACGTGGCATCCGCCCTCGTCACCCTCGGCGCCGACGGAGCGCTGCTTTTCACGGCCGAGGGAGCCTGGCGCGGATACGCCCCCAAGGTCCAGGTCGCGAGCACGGTCGGCGCGGGCGACAGCTCGCTGGCCGGCTACCTGCTCGCCGACCTCGAGGGGGCCTCCGCCCCCGACCGCCTCGCCCGCAGCATCGCCTACGGCGCCGCCGCTGCGACCCTGCCGGGCACGCAGCCCCCGACCCCGGCCGATCTGCCCGCGGGCCCGATCGCCGTTTCCGTTTTCTCCACCCCCACCGCCACATCCTGACCACGGAGGTCACGACAATGTCCGACATCATCACTCCGGAGCTCGTCAGCCTCGACGCGCCCCTGGGCGCCGACAAGCAGTCGGTGATCCGTGCCCTCGCCGAGCGCGTCGTCGCGCAGGGCCGCGCGACCAGCGCGCAAGAGCTCTTCGACGACGCGTGGGCCCGCGAGCAGAAAGACGAGACGGGCCTGCCCGGCGGCATCGGCATCCCGCACGCGCGCAGCGCCTCGGTCACCGAGCCCACCCTCGCCTTCGCCCGCCTGACGCCCGGCGTCGACTTCGGCGCCCCCGACGGCCCGGCCGACATCGTGTTCCTCATCGCCGCGCCCGCCGGTGCCGACGAGGCGCACCTCTCGGTGCTGTCGCAGCTCGCCCGCAGCCTCATGAACAACGACTTCATGTCGGGCCTGCGCGCGGCGCAGACGCCCACCGACGCCGTGAAGATCATCACGGATGCCATCACCCCGGCCGCCGCGCCCGCCGCAGCCGCCGCGCCCGCAGCCGCACCCGCACCCGCCGCGACCCGCGCCGAGTCGCGCGGCGCCACGACCACCACGACGAAGAAGATCGTCGCGGTCACCGCGTGCGCCACCGGCATCGCCCACACCTTCATGGCCGCCGACGCGCTCACCGCCGCCGGCGCCGAGACCGAGGGCGTCGAGCTCATCGTCGAGCCGCAGGGCTCCAGCGGCTACAAGGCCCTTCCGCAGAGCGTGATCGACGACGCCGACGCCGTGATCTTCGCGGTCGATGTCGACGTGCGCGAGCCGCAGCGCTTCGCGGGCAAGCCCGTCGTCCGCGCGGGCGTCAAGCGCGGCATCGAGCAGCCGAAGCAGCTCATCGCCGAGGCCCTCGCCGCCAGCGAGAACCCGAACGCCGCTCGCGTGCCGGGCGCCGGCGCCGCGGCATCCGCCTCGGAGGTCCCCGTCGCGCAGCAGTCGGTGGGTCGCCGCATCCAGCGCTGGCTGCTCACCGGTGTCAGCTACATGATCCCGTTCGTCGCCGGTGGCGGTCTGCTGATCGCCCTCGGCTTCCTGCTCGGCGGCTACAAGGTCACCGAGAACGCGGCCAACATCATCATCCAGAACTCGCTGTGGGACCTGCCCACCGAGAACCTGACCTCGTCGTTCGGCCCGCTGGGGCAGTACCTCGGCTCCGTCGCGTTCATGATCGGCGCCACCTCCATGGGCTTCCTGGTCGCCGTGCTCGCCGGGTTCATCGCCTATGCGATCGCCGACCGCCCGGGCATCGCGCCCGGCTTCGTCGCCGGTGCCGTGGCCGTGCTCATGAACGCCGGCTTCATCGGCGGCATCATCGGCGGTCTGCTGGCCGGTTTCATCGCCTGGTGGCTCGGACGCTTCGACGCGCCGCGGTGGCTGCGCGGTCTGATGCCCGTCGTGATCGTGCCGTTCCTCGGGTCGATCTTCGCCTCCGGTCTGATGATCCTCTTCCTCGGTCGTCCGATCGCCGCCCTCATGACGGCGCTGACCGACGGCCTCACCTCGCTCGCCGCGAGCGGTGCCGGCGCCATCCTGCTGGGCGTGATCCTCGGCCTGATGATGTGCTTCGACCTCGGCGGACCGGTCAACAAGGTCGCCTACGTCTTCGCCACGACCGGCCTCGCCGCGGCCACGCAGACCAACACCGCGCCGTACCTCATCATGGCCGCGGTCATGGCCGCCGGCATGGTGCCCCCGCTCGCGATGGCGCTGGCCTCGACAATCCTCGCCCGGGGCAAGTTCACCCCCGTCGAGCGCGAGAACGGCGCAGCCGCGTGGCTGCTCGGCGCCTCGTTCATCTCCGAGGGCGCGATCCCGTTCGCCGCGGCCGACCCGCTGCGCGTCATCCCCGCGTCGATGGTCGGCGGTGCGATCACCGGTGGTCTGAGCATGCTCATCGGTGTGCAGTCGTACGCCCCGCACGGCGGCTTCTTCGTGCTCTTCGCGATCAACCCCGTGTGGGGTTTCCCGCTGGCGATCATCGCGGGTACCGTCGTGACGGCGCTCATCGTCGTCGCTCTCAAGGGCATCGGCCGCAGCACCAAGGACGCCGCCGTCACCGAGGCTGCGCCCGCAGCCACGGTCGCCGCGTAAACACCCCCGTCGAATCGGAAGGATTCACCATGGCAGAACGTCAGGCCACCATCGCCAGCAGCTCCGGACTCCACGCCCGCCCCGCGAAGCTCTTCGTGCAGGCCGTGCAGGAGAAGAAGGTGCCCGTCACCATCTCGGCCGACGGCGGAGCCGACCTCAACGCCGGCAGCATCCTCTCGCTCATGGGTCTCGGCGCCGGTCACGGCACGGTCGTGACGCTCAAGGCCGAGGGCGAGGGTGCCGAGCAGGCGCTCGACGAGCTCGTCGCCCTGCTCGAGACGGATCTCGACGCGCAGTAAGCACCTCGCATCAGAACACCGGATGCCGCGGGCCCCAGGGCTCGCGGCATCCGGTGTTCTCGTGTGTCGGGACGGAGGCCCGTCAGATCTCCGTCGAGTCGCCCGGCTTGAGGTCGACGAACGACCCGCCGTGCTGCTCGACGGCCCAGGTGAGGCGTGCATCGCCCATCTGCTTGCCCGCGACCGACAGGGTCATGTCGTGCGTGGCGAACACGCGTTCGGGCTTGACGTCGAGCACGTAGTCGATGGCGTCGCCGATCTTCAGCCACGGGGCTCCGACGGGGGCTGCGAGCAGCGCGACCTTCTTGTGCTTGGGAACGGCGTACGAGTCACCGGGGTAGTAGAGGGACTCGTTGACGAGGACGCCGACGTTGTCGACCACCGGGATCGACGAGTGGATGACCTCGTGCTTCCCGCCGAAGAACTCCAGGTGGAACGGACCCAGGTCCAGCGTGTCGCCGGGGTTCACTACCGACACGTCGAAGCCGGCGGCGGCCTCGCGCACGCCCTCCGGACCGTAGACCGGCACGCCGGGGTGGGCTTTCTGCAGACGTGTGAGGTGCTCGGGGGTCCAGTGGTCGGCGTGCTCGTGCGTGATGACGATGCCGACGAGCCCGTCGAGGTCGTCGAGCGGCGAGGTGAAGCTGCCCGGATCGATGACCAGGCTGTGTCCGGCTTCAGAGACGACGAGGGCGGCGTGTTCGTGCTTGGTGAGACGCATGAGTCGAGTCAACTCCCGGCGGCGGGGGCACGGCAAGCGCTGGCGCATCGGGTGAACAGCGTCTAATGCCTCTTCCGTCGCGCGTGCTCGCGCGGTACGGTGGCCGGACACGCCCGGGAATTCGGTGGCTCGGCCCCGATTTTGCGTGCGCGTCATTCGTGATGCATACTTGAACGGTTGCGACGCGGCCCCATCGTATAGCGGCCTAGTACGCCGCCCTCTCACGGCGGTAACGCGGGTTCGAATCCCGCTGGGGTCACCAACACGACGAAGAGCCTCGACCGGATGGTCGGGGCTCTTCGTCGTTGTCGGCGACGGTGTCCGGACGAGGAGCTGCGTGCGCGGGTTGGGCCCCACCGCCGTCGCCCGCCGCTCAGCCCTCGCGCGCCGCGCGGCGACGCCGGATCACGCGCCGCACGCCCCACACGATCGCCCAGGCCGCGCCGGCGACGACGATCCAGGGCAGGAGGAATCCGAGGCCGATCACGAGTCCGTTGAGGGTCGCGACGAGGCCGTTCCACCCGGCGACCAGGCCGTCGCCGAAGCCCGCGGGATCCGCGGTGACCGTGGCCGTGCGCGCGTTCAGCTGAACGCTGAGCGACGACAGGGCGACCTGCGACTCGATGCTCTGCAGCACCTGGCGGTCGCTGTCGAGCTGCGCCTGCCGATCGGCGAGCGCGGACTCGGCGGTGACGAGGTCGGACACCGACGCGGCCTGAGCGAGCAGTTCGGTGAGGCGGGCGACCGAGGCTTCGCCGGCGGCGACGCGGGCGCGCAGGTCGACGCTCTGCTCGGTCACGTCGGAGCGTGTCACGCTCGTCGCCGTGACGTCGCCGACGGAGCCGAGGCCGTCCATCACCTGCGTCAGGGTGTCGGCGGGCACGCGCACGGTGATCCAGCCCGAGTCCGTGGTCGGCGTCGTCGACGCGGCGCCGTCGACGGGTACGAGCACCTGCCCACCGCCGACCTGCGACGACTCGACGTAGCCTCCGACCCCGGTCGCCGTCGCATTGATGGCGGCGATCGCCGCGGCGACGTCGTCGACCTCGACGGTGCTCGATCCGGTGGTCACGATGTCGCGCCCCGCGGTGGCGGTTCCGGATGCCGCGGACCCCTGTTCCGTCGAGCTCGCACCGGCAGAACCCGAGGTGCCGGCATCCGGACCCGGGGCGACCGGCGCGGTGTCGGCGACCGAACCGCCCGCGGACTGATCGCGCGATCCGGACTCCGGGGCGCTTCCGGCCTCGATCGCGGTGCTCGAAGCGCCGGTGCCCTGCGTGACGCCGAGCGAGGGCCCGACGATCGCGGCGACCACGACGACGGCCGCGGCCGCGGCGACACCGGTCCAGACGCCGCGGCGTCGCCGACGCCGCCGGTCGCGCTCATCGGCGATGCGACCGAACACGGCGGCTTCGATGGCCTCCACGCGGTCGTGGGACAGAGGGGGAAGGGTCGGGGTGGTCATGGGGTCTCCGTCTCCATCGCGGTGGCGCGCACCCGGGAACGGATGCGGGAGAGGCGATTGCGCACCGTGCCGTGCGAGACGCCGAGCGACGCGGCGGCCGCCTCGTAGTCGTAACCCTCGGCGGCGCACAGGCGGAAGATCTCGCGATCCAGCTCGCTCAGACGGTCCACGGCGGCGAGGATCGCGGCGACCGTCTGCGCCTGCACGACCTGCGCCTCGACATCGACGGCCGAGGGGATCTCGTCGTCGAGCGCCGCGTGCGAACCGTGGCGGCGTCGAGCCCGCAGCTTGTTCTGCGCCTGCAGCCGGCACACCGTTACGAGCCACGGCAGGAGCGAGGCACCCTCGAGACGCAGCGACGGGATCTTCCGCCACGCGACGACGAAGGTCTCCTGCGCGACGTCCTCGGCATCGGCCGTCACGCCGAGCAGCCCGAACGCGACCCAGTACACCGGCCGCACGTACGCGCGGTACAGCGTGCGGAAGGCCGCCTCGGAGCCGGCCGCGGCGCGCGCGACGAGCGCCCTGTCGTCGATCACGTCGTCGGTCATCGGCATCCACTTCCCGATCGGGCCGAGGCTCTGCGAGCACTCTCTCACTACAGAAGTGTCCGGTCCGAGCGGATCGTCTCACGGATGTACGCACGTTATGAGCACTACTTGCATAAGGCGGTGGCCGACGGGGAGCACCGGATAAACTCGAGCGTTTCCCCCGACGAAAGGCCCCGCGATGGAGCTGCAGCTCGACCCGCTCTTCCAGACGATCACGCTGGTGGTGCTGGTCGTCATCCTCATCGCCGACCTGCTCATCATCCTCAAGCGCCCGCACATCCCGGCGCCGAAGGAGTCGACGCTGTGGGTCGTCTTCTACGTCACGCTCGCGCTGATCTTCGCCGGGGTGCTGTGGATCGTCGCCGGGGGAGAGGTCGCGGGTCAGTTCGTCGCGGGCTGGCTCACCGAGTACAGCCTGTCGATCGACAACCTGTTCGTTTTCGTGCTGATCATGGGCCAGTTCTCGGTGCCGCGCCGGTACCAGCAGGAGGTGCTGATGGTCGGCATCATCATCGCGCTCATCCTGCGTGGCGCGTTCATCCTGGTCGGCGCGACGATCATTGAGAACTTCAGCCCGATCTTCTACCTCTTCGGCGCCTTCCTCATCTACACCGCGATCCGCCAGGCGTTCCCCGGCGACGACCACGACGACGACTCGCAGAAAGAGAACCTCATCGTGCGGACGCTGCGTCGCGTGCTGCCGATGAGCGACGAGTACGACGGCAAGAAGGTCATCACGCGCATCAAGGGCAAGAAGGTCTTCACGCCCATGATCATCGTGTTCGTCGCGATCGGCGTGACCGATCTGCTGTTCGCGATCGACTCGATCCCCGCGATCTTCGGCATCACGCAGAGCCCGTTCATCGTCTTCACCGCGAACCTCTTCGCGCTGATGGGTCTTCGCCAGCTGTACTTCCTGCTGGGCGACCTGCTCGACCGCCTGAAGTACCTGCACTACGGCATCGCGTTCATCCTCGCGTTCATCGGCGTGAAGCTGATCCTGCACGCGATGCACGTCAACGAGCTGTCGTTCCTCAACGGCGGGGAGCCCATCGAGTGGGCGCCCGAGATCTCGACGTGGGTCTCGCTCGCGGTGATCGTGCTGTCGATGGCGGTCGCGACCCTCGCGAGCCTCGCATCGTCGCGCAAGGAGTCGTCGGCGAACGACCGTCACGAGGCAGCGGCGGAGGTCGCAGACGAGAAGGGCACCCCCGCGACCGTGGAGCAGCCCGAGCGCGACTGAGCGCCTGAGGGCTGGTCGTCGAGGACCCTGAGCTTGTCAAAGGGTCCGGGCCCAGCAGGGTCCGGTGGCTTCGACAGGCTCAGCCACCGGGGTGAGTGCCCGCGGGGTCCGGTGGCTTCGACAGGCTCAGCCACCTGGGGCGGGGCCTGCAAGCTCCGGTGGCTTCGACGGGCTCAGCCACCTGGGTCGACAGGCACAGCCACCTGGGGTCACGGCATCCGCCCCGCTAGAACGCGCGCAGATTCGCCTGCAGGCCGCCGTCGACGTACTCCTCGCGGAGGATGCCGCGCCGGCGCAGGATCGGCACGAGGTCGTCGAGCACACGGTGCACGGTGACCGGGTGCAGGTCGCCCCACAGCAGCACGCCGTCGTTGCCCCAGTCGCCGAGCTCCTCGATGCGGTCGGCGAACTCGTCGGCCGTCCCCACGAAGCCGGAGCCGTCGTTCAACCGGCCCAGGCGCGCGTGCGCGGAGAAGATCGTGCGCAGGGGAGCGTCGTCGTCGTGTTTTCCGACGAGGCGGCGGATGCTGCCCTCCGACACGTGCTCGCCGAAGATCGAGCGGTCGAGCGGCTTGTCGAGGTCGAGCCCGGTGAGATCGGTCTCGAGATCGCTGGACTGCTTGCGCGCGATGGCGACCAGCGCCTCGTCGGTCGGATCGGCGGATGCCGCGACCAGACGATCGGCTTCCTCCGGCGACGAGACGAGCACGGGCTGGATCGCGAAGAGGATCTTGATGTCGGACACCGTGCGCCCCGCTGCTTCGGCGGCCGCGTGGATGCGACCGCGATACGCGCGGATGCTCTGCTCGTCGAGGGGCGCGAGCGCGAGCTGCACGTCGGAGTTGTGCCCCGCGAACGACAGGCCACGGCCCGATCCGCCGGGGGAGACGATCGCCGGCGCGCCGTCGGTGAAGGGGACGGCGTTGAGCGGCCCGTCGAAGCCGAAGTGCTCGCCTCGGTGCTGCACCGCCTCGAGCTTCGTACCGTCGGCGTAGACACCCGTCTCCTCATCGGCGACCAGAGCGCCCTCACCCCAGCTGTTCCAGAGCTTCCGGATGCCGTCGAGCCACTCTTCGGCACGGTCGTAGGCCGCGTCGTGCCCGAGCTGCGGCGCGGCGGAGAAGTGTCGCGCGCTGCCGGTGTCGGTCACGACGTTCAGGCCGAGACGGTGGCCGCTCAGGTGCTGGAGCGTCGCGAACTGCCGGGCGGCGGTGTACGGCAGGTACGCGGCCGGGTTGACCGTCGGCACCACGCCCAGGTGCCGCGTCGCCGCGAACAGGTACGGCGCGAGCAGCAGCGGGTCGTGCTTGGGCCCGCCGAAGGCGTGTCGCACGCGCAGGTCGATCGTGTCGGCGCTGCCGAGCGAGGGCGCGTCTTCGATGATCAGCAGGTCGAAACCGGCCTGCTCGAGCGTGCGGGCGGAGTCCTGGTAGAGGCCGGGCTCGGTCCAGCGGTGGTTCCAGCGCAGGGAGGGGTGGCCCCACCCGTGCGGGCCGAATCCGCGCGCGAGGAACCAGCCGAAGTGCTGCAGCCGGCTCACAGCACGACCGTCTCGCGCTCGAGGACGGGCACGCCGACGAGCGCCTGGTCGAGGTCGGCCAGCAGGTCGTCGATGTCTTCGATGCCGATCGACAGGCGGATCGTGCCGGGGAAGACCCCCGCCCGCTGGCGCTCCTCGACGGTGCGGGCGGCGTGCGAGGTGCTCTGCGGGTGCAGCACGAGCGAGCGCACGTCGCCGAGGTGGGTCATGTGCGTGATGACCTCGACCGACTGCACGACGTGTCGCGCGGCCTCGAGACCGCCGCGCAGGGTGACGGTGAAGACCGAGCCGAAGCCGCGCGTGAGATACCGCTCACCGAGGTCGTGGTGGGGGTGCGAGTCGAGACCGATGTAGTCGACGCGCTCCACCTCGGGGCGCTGTTCGAGCCAGCGGGCGACGGCGAGGGCGTTCTGCGACTGACGTTCGACGCGCAGGCTCAGCGTCTCGATGCCCTGGCCGATGAGGAAGGCGTTCAGCGGCGAGGGCGAGGGGCCGAACCGCGGCGCCACGCTCTCGCGGAGGTACTGTCCGCGCGCGCGGGCGCCGTACTTCTCGGCGTAGCTCGCCCCGCCCAGGCGGTCGGTCTGCACGAGGTGGGGGAAGCGGTGACCGGATGCCGCGGCGTCGAAGCGACCGTCGTCGACGATGACCCCGCCGAGCACGGCGCCTTGACCGGCGAGGAACTTGCTCGCCGAGTGCACGACGACGGCGGCCCCGTGCTCGATCGGGCGGAGCAGGTACGGAGTGGTGAACGTGCTGTCGACGACGAGCGGGATGCCGTGCTCGGCGCCGATCGCGGCCACCGCGGCCACGTCGAGCACGTCGTTGCGGGCGTTCGAGAGCGTCTCGGCGAAGAGGGCCCGCGTGCGGGGCGTGATCGCGGCGCGCCAGGCATCGAGGTCATCGGTGTCGACGAAGGTCGTCTCGACCCCCAGACGCGCGAGGTTGTCGAGCAGGAGACCGCGGGTGCCCTCGTAGATGTGCTCCGACACGACGACGTGGTCGCCCGCGCCCGCGAGGGCGAGGAGCGCGACGGTGACCGCCGCCTGACCGCTCGACACGAGCACGGCCTGGTCGCCGCCCTCGAGCGAGGCGAGGCGCTCCTCGACGGCGTGCACGGTGGGGTTGCCGGTGCGGCTGTATCCGAAGCCCGTGCCCTCGCCGAAGTGCGCGGCCGACTCGTCGAGGTCGCTGAACGTGAAGCCCGCGGTGAGGTAGATCGGGGTCGCGCGGGGGCTCGCCTGCGCGGTCGCCGATCCTGCGTGGACCTGGCGAGTGGAGAAACCGGTGTCGGCGCCTGCGGCCATGGCGCACTCCTTCCTTCGGGTCGGCCCAGATTCGCACGCGCGGGCGCCGGGCGACGAAACGTGCGTCGCTCTGTGACACCGCCGGCGAGGCATCCGGTGCCTCTTCGTGACGGCAGGGGTGTCGGATGCCGGTGGTATCGTGACGACGTGCGGATCGCTCGCCTCCTCCTTAGCGGCCGCGACGAGACCTTGTCCTAGGCCTCTCTCGTCGCGGAGTTCGTCGCGGGCCTCACACCCCCTTCCGAGGAGAAACGCAAGACATGAGCACGATTCCCGAGAACCCTCGCACCCTGGCCGAGAAGGTCTGGGACGACCACCTCGTCGTCAAGGGCGAGAACGGTCAGCCCGACCTCATCTACATCGACCTGCACCTCGTGCACGAGGTCACCAGCCCCCAGGCCTTCGACGGCCTGCGCGGCGAGGGGCGCCCCGTGAGGCGGCTCGATCTGACGATCGCGACCGAAGACCACAACACCCCGACACTCGACATCGACAAGCCGATCGCCGACCTCACCAGCCGTACCCAGATCGACACGCTGCGCCGCAACGCCGACGAGTTCGGCGTCCGCATCCACTCGCTGGGCGACAAAGAGCAGGGCATCGTCCACGTGGTCGGTCCGCAGCTCGGCCTCACCATGCCGGGCATCACCGTCGTGTGCGGCGACTCGCACACTTCGACCCACGGCGCGTTCGGCGCGATGGCGTTCGGCATCGGCACGAGCGAGGTCGAGCACGTGCTCGCCACGCAGACGCTGCCGCTCAAGCCCTTCAAGACGATGGCCATCACCGTCGAGGGCGAGCTGAAGCCCGGCGTCACCGCGAAAGACATCATCCTCGCGATCATCGCCAAGATCGGCGCCAACGGCGGGCAGGGCTACGTGCTCGAGTTCCGCGGCAGCGCGATCCGCTCCCTCTCGATGGAGGGGCGCATGACGATGTGCAACATGTCGATCGAGGCCGGCGCCCGCGCGGGCATGATCGCCCCCGACGAGACGACCTTCGCCTACGTCAAGGACAAGCCGCACGCTCCGCAGGGCCAGGACTGGGACGACGCGGTCGCCTACTGGCGCACACTGCCGAGCGATGAGGGCGCCGCCTACGACGCCGAGGTGTTCCTCGACGCCGCCGAGCTCGAACCCTTCGTCACCTGGGGCACGAACCCCGGTCAGGGCGTCTCGCTGAGCGACGTCGTCCCCACCCCGGCCGACATCGTCGACGCCAACGAGCGCGCCGCGGCCGAGCGGGCGCTCGAGTACATGGACCTGCAGGCCGGCACCCCGATGAAGGACATCCCGGTGGATGCCGTGTTCATGGGCTCCTGCACGAACAGCCGCATCGAAGACCTCCGCGCCTTCGCCTCGGTCATCGAGGGGCGCACCAAGGCGGAGAACGTCCGCGTCATGGTCGTGCCGGGATCGGCGCGCGTGCGCCTCGAAGCCGAGGCCGAGGGCCTCGACAAGGTCTTCACCGACTTCGGCGCCGAGTGGCGCTTCGCCGGGTGCTCGATGTGCCTGGGCATGAATCCCGACCAGCTGGCCCCGGGGGAGCGCTGCGCGTCGACCTCGAACCGCAACTTCGAAGGACGCCAGGGCAAGGGCGGCCGCACGCACCTCGTGTCGCCGCTCGTCGCCGCGGCCACGGCCGTGCGCGGAACGCTGTCGAGCCCGGCCGATCTGGACCCCGTAGCCACCGAGACCGTTTCGACCGGGGCGGAGGCCTGACATGGAGAAGTTCACCACGCACACCGGAATCGCGGCCCCGCTGAAGCGGTCGGCCGTCGACACCGACCAGATCATCCCCGCCGTGTTCCTCAAGCGCGTCACCAAGACGGGCTTCGCAGACGCCCTGTTCTCGAACTGGCGCCAAGACCCCGGGTTCGTTCTCAATCAGGACGCCTACCGCTCGGCATCCGTTCTCGTCGCCGGCCCCGACTTCGGAACGGGATCCAGCCGCGAGCACGCCGTGTGGGCGCTGCGCGACTACGGGTTCCGCGTCGTGCTGAGTCCGAAGTTCGCCGACATCTTCCGCGGCAACTCGGGCAAGCAAGGCCTGGTCACGGGGGTGATCACCGAAGACGAGGTCGAGCAGATCTGGGCCGTCCTCGAGGCGCACCCCGGCACCGAGATGACCGTCGACCTGCAGGCGAAGACCGCCACGGTCGGCGGCCTCACGGTCTCTTTCGAGATCGACGATTACACTAGGTGGCGGCTTCTCGAAGGGCTCGACGACATCGGGCTCACGCTGCGTGACGAAGACAAGATCACGCAGTTCGAGGCGCGCCGCGAGGCATGGCGGCCGCAGACCCTTCCGGTCCGCTGAGCCCGATCGACCCGATCGGGTCGATCTGCCGCCCCTCGTCCACGAAGTGAGGTCCACCCCCCATGAGCACACTCGTCACCGATTCCGGAGACCAGAACCCCGGACAGCCGGACTGGGAGGCGGCCGAGACCCTCGCGATCCGCGGCGGCCGGCCCCTGCGCGGAACCGTCGAGGTCAAGGGCGCGAAGAACCTGGTGACGAAGGCCATGGTGGCCGCGCTCCTGGGCGAGACCACGAGCACGCTGCGCGACGTGCCGATGATCAGCGACGTCAAGGTCGTCCGCTCGCTCCTCGAGGTGCACGGCGTCACGGTGACCGAGGGTGACGAGGAGGGCACGCTCCACCTCGACCCCTCGGGCGCCGTCGCCGCGCACTTCGAAGAGATCGACGCCCACGCGGGCGCGTCGCGCATCCCGATCCTCTTCTGCGGCCCGCTGCTGCACCTCCTGGGTGAGGCGCTCATCCCCGACCTCGGCGGATGCCGCATCGGCGATCGCCCCATCAACTTCCACATGGACGCCCTGCGCGCCTTCGGTGCCGTCGTCGACAAGAGCTACGAGGGCATCCGCATCACGGCGCCCAACGGCCTGCACGGCGCCTCGATCGAGCTGCCGTACCCCAGCGTGGGCGCGACCGAGCAGGTGCTGCTCACGGCCGTCCGTGCGAAGGGCGTGACGGAGCTGCGCAACGCCGCGATCGAGCCCGAGATCATGGATCTCATCGCCGTGCTGCAGAAGATGGGCGCGATCATCTCGTACGAGCCCAACCGCGTCATCTTCATCGAAGGCGTCGACAAGCTCGTCGGCTACGACCACCGCGCGATCTTCGACCGCAACGAGGCCGCGTCGTGGGCCTGCGCCGCGCTCGCGACCGACGGCGAGATCTTCGCCAAGGGTGCGCGCCAGCAGGACATGCTGACCTTCCTCAACGTCTTCCGCAAGGCCGGCGGATGGTTCGACGTGCGCGAAGACGGCATCCTCTTCCGCCGCGGCGACGCCCTCAAGCCCGTCATGGTCGAGACCGACGTGCACCCCGGCTTCATGACCGACTGGCAGCAGCCGCTCATCGTGGCCCTCACGCAGGCGTCCGGCACCTCGACGGTGCACGAGACGGTGTACGAGAACCGTCTCGGCTTCACCGAGGCCCTCAACAAGATGGGCGCCGACATCACCGTGCACCCGAAGGGCATCTCGAGCCCCGACCGCCGCGTTCCGCGTCGTTCGCTCGAGCAGGCCGCCGTCATCAACGGCCCGACGCCCCTGCACGGCGCCGACGTCGAGGTGCCCGACCTGCGCGGCGGCTACAGCTACGTCATCGCGGCCCTGGCCGCCGAGGGCGAGTCGACGGTGCGCAACATCGGCATCATCCGCCGTGGCTACGAGAAGTTCCTCGAGAAGCTGACCGCTCTCGACGCCGACTTCGACGTCGTGGGCTGACCCGTGGCCGCCTCGCCCGAGAAGACGAAGCCGAGCGCCTTCTGGCCGCTCGCGGCGATCATCGTGCCCATCACGGGCCTGTTCGCCCGCATCGAGATCCGCGGGGCCGAGAACCTCCCGCGGGAGGGCGCGTACGTCATCGCTCCGAACCACAACTCGGAGTTCGATCCGGTGATCGTCGCCGTCGCGGTGTGGCGTCTCGGGCGCGCACCGCGGTTCATGGCGAAAGAGAGCCTGTTCAAGGTCCCCGTTCTCGGGGCCGCCCTGAAGGCGACCGGAATGGTGCCCGTGCCGCGCACCTCGACGAGCGCGAACCAGTCGATGAAGGCCGCGCAGCAGATCGCGAGCGACGGCCGCGGCGTCATCGTGTACGCCGAGGGAACCCTCACGCGCGATCCCGAGCTGTGGCCCATGCGCGGCAAGACCGGCGCGGTGCGCCTCGCCCTCGCCGCCGACCTGCCGCTGATTCCGATGGCGCAGTGGGGCGTGCAGCAGATCCTCCCGCGCTACGGCAAGCTGAAGTTCCCGCGTCGCTCGCACGTGATCGTCGAGATCGGACCCGCGATGGACCTCAGCGAGTACACCGCGACCGCGACCCAGCCCGCCACGCTCGTCAAGGCCACCGACGCGATGATGAACCGCATCACTGAGATGCTCGCCGGCATCCGGGGCCTTCCCGCTCCGACCGAGCGCTGGAACCCGTCGCAGCACGGGCAGAACGAGACGGGCCGCCTTGACGCGTAAGGCGGTCGTGCCCACCACCGGGCCCAAGGTCGCCGTCGTCGGCGCGGGCAGCTGGGGCACGACGTTCGGCAAGATCCTCGCCGACGGCGGGGCCTCGGTCGTCATGTGGGCGCGCCGCCCCGAACTGGCCGCCGAGATCACCGAGTCCAAGCGCAACAGTCGTTACCTCTCGGGCATCAACCTGCCGCGGACCATGACCGCGACGACCGATCTGGCCGAGGCGCTGAACGGCGCCGAGCAGATCTTCCTGTCGGTGCCGAGCCAGTCGCTGCGCGAGAACCTCGCGGCCATCCGTCCGCTCGTCGAACACACCGACGTACCGCTCGTCTCGCTCATGAAGGGCGTCGAGAAGTCGACCGGCCTGCGCATGAGCCAGGTCATCGAACAGGTGCTCGAGTGCGACCCGGCGCGCATCGCCGTGGCATCCGGCCCCAACCTCGCCCTCGAGATCGCCCGCGAGCAGCCGACCGCGGCCGTCATCAGCTCGCTGAGCCCCGAGACGGCCGAGGCCGTGGCCCGCCGCGCGCGCAACAGGTACTTCCGCTCGTTCGTGAACACCGACGTGATCGGTACCGAGTTCGGCGGCGTGCTGAAGAACCTCATCGCCGTCGCGATCGGCATCGTCGACGGCGTCGGCTACGGCGAGAACACCAAGGCCTCGATCATCACGCGCGGTCTGGTCGAGATGACCGACTTCGCCGTCGCGCAAGGTGCCCAGCCCGAGACGCTGCAGGGCCTCGCGGGCCTCGGCGACCTCATCGCGACGTGCCAGTCGCCGCTCAGCCGCAACAACACCGCCGGGCGCCTGCTCGGCCAGGGCTACGGCTACAAAGAGGTCGTGGCCCAGATGCAGCAGACCGCGGAGGGCCTGGCATCCGTCGCCCCCGTCCTGCAGCTCGCGAAGCAGGTCGGCGTCGACATGCCCATCGTGCAGCAGGTCAAGATGGTGCTCGACGGGACCATGGACCCGCGCGACATCGCACCGCACCTGACGACAGACGACGACCAGCCGCAGGGCGAGAGGACGCAGAATGACCAAACCGGTGGTGGTGGTGCTCTTCGGCGGGCGCTCCAGCGAGCATTCGATCAGTTCCGCCACGGCGGGCGGGGTGCTGCGGGCGATCGACCGTGACCGCTTCCGGGTCATCCCGGTCGGCATCACGCGCGACGGCGCCTTCGTGCTCGAAGACGACGATCCCGACAAGTTCGCGCTGATCCCCGACGCGCTGCCTGAGGTGCGCGACAACGGCACGCGCGTGCGCCTGCCCGACTCGACGCTCTCGCGCGAGTGGACGGTGACGGATGCCGAGGGCACCCGCTCCCTCGGAGACGTCGACGTCGTGCTGCCGATCCTGCACGGCCGCTTCGGTGAGGACGGCACCGTGCAGGGGCTGCTCGAGCTGCTCGGCATCCCGTACGCCGGCGGGGGAGTGCTCATGTCGGCGATCGGCATGAACAAGCACGTGACCAAGCAGGTGCTGCGCGCGGCGAACGTGCCCGTCGTGCCGTGGGTCGCGGTGACCCGCGCCGACCTCACCCGCGACCAAGCCCTGTGGGAGCGCCGCATCCGCGCACTCGACCTGCCCGTGTTCGTCAAGCCGAACGAGGCCGGCTCCAGCGTCGGCGTGACGAAGGTGTCGCTGTGGGACGACCTCGACGCCGCACTCGACACCGCCTTCGCCGAAGACGGCCTGGTGCTGATCGAGAAGGCGATCGTCGGCCGCGAGGTGGAGTGCGGCGTGCTCCCCGGACGTGACGGCGGACCGGTGCGCGTCAGCGTCGCCGGCGAGATCGTCGTGACCGGTCGGGAGTTCTACGACTTCGAGGCGAAGTACCTGGGAGCTGCGGGCGTCGAGCTCGTGTGCCCCGCCGACCTGCGCGACGGTGAGCTCGCCGAGATGCAGCGGATCGCCGCCCAGGCGTTCGAGGCCATCGGCGGTCAGGGCCTCGCCCGCGTCGACTTCTTCTACACCGGCACCGAGTTCTACGTGAACGAGGTGAACACCATGCCCGGGTTCACACCGATCTCGATGTTCCCGACCTGCTGGATCGCCTCGGGCCTGTCGTACCCCGACCTCATCAGCGACCTGCTCGACGCGGCCCTCGCGAAGGCCTGACGCGCGGGATCAGGGGGTCGGCGTCGGAGACGGGGTCGTGTCGGAGGCCGAGGTGCACACGGCACCCGTCGACGGCAGGTACTGACTGATCAGTGGGCCGAGGGCCTGGGCCACGTCGGCGCTGCTCGCCTCTTCGTAGTCGAGGTAGACCTGGATCGCGGGACTGCGCCCGAAGGTCGTGAGCGTGTAGCGGTTCTGGTCGGCCTGCGACTCGTCGACGAGCCAGTCGACTCCGTCGAACGGACGGCACGGAAGCGTCGACGGACCGGGGGTCTCGAGGCCGCACGTCATGAGGATCGCGGCGGGGTCGCCCCACGCGCCGGTCGACTGCGCGTCCGTCCACCGGCGCTGCTGGCCCGAGATCTGGTCGGGCAGGCGCGAGATGACGTCGGCGCAGGCGGGGTCGTTCGCCTGCTTCGCCGGTTCCATCGCGACCGTCGTGCTGCACGCCGCGAGTCCCGGGAGAAGGACGAGGGCGGCGACGAGCGCGAGGGAGCGGGAGGAGCGGGGCACCCCTCCAGGCTAATAGCGTGGGGAGGTGACCGACGCCGAGACCACCCGTGCAATGACTGTGGGGGAGCTGTCCGAGGGGCAGATCCTGCGCGGCATCCTCGACCGCCTTCCTCCCTCGACCGCGCCGGTGGGGCCGGGCGACGATGCCGCGGTGCTGGCGGTGCCCGACGGGCGGGTGGTCGCAACCACCGACACGCTCGTGCACGGGCCGGATTTCCGCCTGGCGTGGTCGCAGCCCTTCGACCTCGGGTTCAAGGCGGCGGCGGTGAACCTTTCCGACGTCGCGGCGATGGGGGCGCGACCGATCGCCCTGCTCGTGGCCCTCGCGATGCCGGATGCCACCCCCGTGTCGTTCGTGCGCGGTTTCGCCGACGGCCTCGCCGCCGCCTGCGCGGAGCTTGCTCCCGGCTGCGCGGTCGAGGGCGGCGACCTCACCGTGTCGGACACCCTCACGATCGCCGTGACGGCGCTCGGCAGCCTCGACGGCCGCGAACCGGTGCGCCGCTCGGGCGCGCGCGCCGGCGACGGCGTCTACGTGATCGGCGAGCTGGGAGAGGCCGCGCGCGGGCTCGAGGTGCTGTTCCGACGGTTCACGGATGCCGAGGGGGCCCCGGTCCCGGTCGATCCGGCGCTGCTCGACTCGGCCGAGGCCCGCGCTCTGTCGCGCCAGCTCCGGCCGCGCCCACCCATCGCCGAGGCGCTGGAGGCCGCGGCATCCGGAGCCACCGCCATGATGGACGTCTCGGACGGCCTCGTGCTCGACGCGACGCGCCTGGCCGATGCCTCCGACGTCACCATCGCGTTCGACAGCGCGACGCTGGGAGACGACCCGGGCCTCGCGCTCGACGGGGGAGAGGACCACGGCTTCCTCGTGACTTTCCCCGCAGACGCCGTCCCTCTCGGTCGCCGCGTCGGCACGGTCGAACCGCGCGGCGCGGAGGCGGTCACGGTCGACGGGCGCGCCTGGACCGGTCGCGGCGGCTGGGACCCCTACCGCGATTGGGACGCCGGGCGCGGCTGAGTCAGGCGGGGCGCCCCCACCACATCGTCGTGTCGCCGTAGGCGCGGTCGCGGTCGGCTTCGAGGCCGGCGGCGGCCCAGTCGGGCGTGGGGGAACGCTTCGCACGTTCGACGATCACCGTGGCATCCGGACTCAACCGCGGAGCGAGGGCGACCAGGGCGCGCGTGAGCTCGTCGTCGCCGACGTCGTAGGGCGGGTCGAGGAACACGAGGTCGAATTCGGCGACGGATGCCGAGAGCCAGGTCGTGACGTTCGCCCGGTGCACGCGCGCGGGGGCGTTCACGCCCGCGGTGCGCAGACGGTCGGCGTTCTTGCGGATGAGCGTCGCGGCGGGGGCCGACAGCTCGACGAGGTCGGCGGACGCCGCGCCGCGGCTCAGGCTCTCGAGCCCCAGGGCCCCGGATCCGGCGTACAGGTCGGCCACGCGCGCGTCGTCGAGGAGCCCGGCCGATTCGAGCGCGCCGAACAGCGACTCGCGGACGCGGTCGCTGGTGGGCCGCGTGCCCTTCGGGGGGACGTCGAGAACGGTGCCGCCGGCGCGGCCGGAGATGATGCGCGTCACCGTCCCAGCCTAGGGTCCGGGCGTGGTCGCCGCCGGGCGGGCCGTCGGTGTCGGAGGCCCTGCCTAGACTCGGAGGCATGCCCGGATTCTCGCTCGCGTCGCGCCTCGACGGCGCCATCGGCGGCAAGACGGCGACGGCGTTCGACAAGGCGTTCGGCGTGAAGACCGTGGGCGAGCTGCTCGAGCACTATCCGCGGCGGTACGCACGACGCGGCGAGCTCACGCCCATCGCCTCTCTGCCGCTGGGCGAACCCGTCACGATCGTGGCCGAGGTGGTCAGCGCGAGCGAGCGCCGCATGCAGAACCGGCGCGGATCCCTGCTCGAGGTCGTCATCAGCGACGGCGACGGGCGCATGTCGCTGACGTACTTCAACCAGCCGTGGCGGCTGAAAGACCTCACTCCCGGGCGACGGGGCATCTTCTCGGGCAAGGTCGGCGAGTACCGCCGCCAGACGCAGCTGACCAACCCCGACTACGAGCTGTTCGACGACCTCGCCGAAGCCCGCGCCGAGGCCGAGGTCACGGCGAAGCGGCCGATCCCGATCTATCCGGCGACGAGCTCGGTGCCCAGCACCCTCGTGCAGAAGACCATCTCGCTCGTGCTCGACGGGCTCGACGACATCGACGACCCGCTGCCCGAGAGCCTCCGCGCCCGGCGTGGACTGCTCCCGGCGCGGGCGGCGCTCGAGAGCATCCACCGCCCGCAGCACGACGACGACATCCCTCCCGCGGTGCAGACCCTGCGCATGCAAGAGGCGTTCGTGCTGCAGACCGCCCTGCTGCAGCAGCGGCAGTTCGTGCGCGCGCTGTCGGCGACCAAGAGACCGGCCGCCACGGGCGGACTCCTCGAACGGTTCGACGCGATCCTGCCGTTCGAGCTGACGCCCGACCAGCAGACCGTCGGAGCGCAACTGCAGGCCGACCTCGTGGCCGATTGGCCGATGAACCGTCTGGTGCAGGGCGAGGTCGGTTCGGGCAAGACGCTGGTGGCGCTGCGCGCGATGCTGCAGGTCGCCGAGTCGGGCGGGCAGTCCGCGCTCATCGCGCCCACCGAGGTGCTGGCGGGTCAGCACCTGCGGTCGATCGCGCGGATGCTGGGTCCCGAGCTCGCGCCCGAGCTCATGCCGACGCTGCTGACGGGGCAGATGCCCGCGGCCGAGCGCCGCAAGGCGGCTCTGCGCGTCGCGTCGGGTCAGGCGCGCATCGTCGTCGGGACCCACGCCCTGCTGAGCGCGACGACGACCTTCGCCGATCTCGGTTTCGTGGTGGTCGACGAGCAGCACCGCTTCGGCGTCGATCAGCGCGAGGCCCTGCGCTCCAAGGGCGACTCCCCGCACACGCTGGTGCTGACCGCGACGCCCATTCCGCGCACGGTGGCCATGACGGTGTTCGGCGACCTCGACGTCTCGACCATCCGCACCATGCCGGCCGGTCGCGCGGGCATCCAGTCGTTCGTCGCCCCTCTTGCCGAGAAGCCCGGCTGGTTCGCCCGGGTGTGGGATCGCGTGACCGAAGAGGTCGCGCTCGGCCGACAGGCGTTCGTGGTCTGCCCCGCCATCGACGCCGATCAGGTGGCCGACGGGAAGAGCGACGAACCCGCCGATGCGCCCGATGCACCCGCTCCGACCGCCGCCGAGGGAGCGCGCACGCGCTGGGGCGTGGTGCAGGTCGAAGCCCTGCTGTCGCAGCTGCCCGCGTTCCGCGGCATCCACACCCAGATCCTGCACGGCAAGATGTCGGCCGACGAGAAGGACGCCGTCATGCAGGCCTTCGCCCGCGGCGACATCGACGTGCTCGTCGCCACGACCGTCATCGAAGTCGGCGTCGACGTGCCCAACGCCTCCACGATGGTGATCCTCGAGGCCGACCGCTTCGGCGTGTCGCAGCTGCACCAGTTGCGCGGCCGCGTCGGGCGAGGAGGCCTGCCGGGGCTCTGCCTGCTCGTGACCGAGGCCGCGCCCGGAACCTCGGCGCGCTCGCGGGTCGAAGCGGTCGCCGCGACCCTCGACGGCTTCGCGCTGGCCGAGGTCGACCTCGAACTGCGCGGAGAGGGCGATGTGCTCGGTGGTGCCCAGTCGGGGGCACGCTCCTCGCTCAAGCTGCTGCGCGTCATCACCGACTCCGAGCTCATCGTCGAGGCACGCGCCGAGGGCGAGAGGCTTCTCGCCGACGACCCGGCTCTGCAGCGGCATCCGGCCCTCGCCGCCGCCCTCGAACGCCGAGTCGGGGTGGAGGAGCGCGCCGCGCTGGCGAAGTCCTGAGCACCCGCCGCCTCGGCCGGAGCGGTCGGTAGGCTGGCCGCATGGATCCCCGGATCGCCGTCGTGCCCGGCTCGTTCGACCCGCCCACGCTCGGTCACCTCGACGTCATCCGTCGCGCCGCCGGTCTGTTCGACCAGCTGCACGTGCTCGTCGTGCACAACCCCGGCAAAGAGGCGATGCTGCCCATCGCCCAGCGTCAGCAGCTGCTCGAGCAGTCGATCTCGGAGGCAGGCGTCGAGGGCGACGTGATCGTCGCCGCGTGGAGCATGGGTCTGCTCGTCGACTACGCCACCGAAGTGGGCGCGAAGGTGCTCGTGAAGGGCATCCGCTCGCAGGTCGACGTCGCCTACGAGACGCCCATGGCGATCGTCAACCGCGACCTCGCGCACGTCGAGACGGTGTTCCTGCTGCCCGACCCCGCCCACGCCCTCGTCTCGAGCTCGCTCGTGCGCCAGGTCGCGGGACTCGGCGGAGACGTGTCGCCCTACGTGCCGCCGGCCGTCGCCCGCTTCCTCGACACCGGCGCCCGCGGCATCTGAGGCGCCGCTACGGGCCGAGCAAACCGCCCGGCGTTCGCCCCCGCGTGCCGCCCGGCCCCCGTTCAGGCGCCCGCCGGTAGCATTGACGACCGTGAGAACCCACCGACCCGGACCTTTCCAGCTCCCCGTGCGCGACATCGAGCGCCACCCGGGCGAGATGCGCGAGCACAGCCTCGACCTCGCCACCCCCGAGAAGTGGGGCGAGGGGCTGCTCTCCATCCCGGAGGGCGAAACGCTCGAACTCGACGTGCGTCTCGAGTCGGTGCACGAGGGCATCCTCGTCTCGGGCACCGTCGACACCACCGCCACGGGCGTGTGCGGACGCTGCCTGATCGACATCACCGAGCCTGTCGAAGTCGAGTTCCAGGAACTTTTCGCGTATCCTGGGGATGAAGCGAGCGACTACGACGTTCAAGACGACCACGTGGATCTTGAAAATCTGGTCCGGGATGCCATTGTCCTGTCGCTTCCGTTCCAGCCGGTGTGTCAGCCGGACTGCCCCGGGCTCGACCCGAACACGGGCGAGAGGCTGACGGAAAGCCCCGGCAACACGGAGCAGACGCCTGCCGATCCCCGGTGGGCAGCGCTCCAGCAGTACACCCCAGACGACGGCGATGCGCTCCGCGCCGCCCCCAAGACAGAGAAGAGCTAGTCATGGCAGGTAACCCCCCGAAGCGGAAGGTCTCCCGCTCCAACACCCGCTCGCGTCGTGCGCAGTGGAAGGCTGAAGCCCCCGCGCTGGTCAAGACCATCGAGAACGGCAAGGTCGTCTACAGCCGCCCCCACCAGGCGAAGGTCGTCACCGACTCGCAGGGCACCGAGCTCTTCCTCGAGTACAAGGGCCGCAAGGTCGCCGACGTCTGATCGGCGATTCGTGACGCGTAACAACGTCGAGCGCGCAGCGCTCACCGAGAAGCTCGGGGTCGACATCGACCCCGAGCTTCTTTCACTCGCTCTGACGCACCGCTCGTTCGCCTACGAGAACGGCGGCGTCCCGCACAACGAGCGCCTCGAGTTCCTCGGCGACTCCGTTCTGGGCCAAGCCGTCACGGTGCGCCTGTTCACCCGGCATCCGGATCTCGATGAAGGAAGCCTGGCCAAGAGGCGCGCGAGCGTCGTGTCGACGGTCGCCCTCGCCGAGATCGCGCGGACGATCGACCTCGGCGCGCACATCCGGCTCGGCCGCGGTGAGATCCTCACCGGCGGTCGCGACAAGGATTCGATCCTCGCCGACACCATGGAAGCGCTGATCGGCGCGACCTTCCTGTCGGCGGGTCCGGATGCCGCGTCCGCGATGGTCCTGCGTCTGGTCGAGCCCCTCATGGCCGACCCGGAACGCTACGGCGCGGCGATGGACCCGAAGACGAGCCTGCAGGAGATCGCCGCACGGCTCGGTCTGTCTGCGCCCGTCTACGGCGTCGAGGCGACGGGTCCCGACCACGACCGCCGCTTCACGGCGACCGTCGCGGTGGGCGACGTCTCGACCACCGGCGAGGGGTCGAGCAAGAAGCAGGCCGAGATGGCCGCCGCCCTCACGGCGTGGCGCGAGCTCGACGCGCGTGCCTGAGCTCCCCGAGGTCGAGGTGGTGCGCGCGGGTCTCGAACCCGCCGTCACCGGCGCCCTCATCTCGTCGGTCGACGTGCGCGACGAGCGCGCCCTGACTCGGCACACCGGGGGAGCGGCCCACTTCGAGGCCGAGCTGACCGGCCGGCGCATCGCGTCCGCCGTGCGGCGCGGCAAGTTCTTGTGGATGCCGGTCGGCGACGACGAGGCGATCGTCACGCACCTCGGCATGAGCGGTCAGATGCTGCTGCGCCTGCCCGGGGCACCCGAGGAACGGCACGAGCGCATCCGCATCGAGCTCGAGCCCCCGGAGCATGGCGCGCTGTCGGTCGTGTTCGCCGACCAGCGCACGTTCGGTTCCCTCGCGATCGACCGTCTCGTCGACACCCCCGACGGGGCGGCGGGCGGCCGGGGATCCGCGCTTGCGCGGGTGCCCACGCAAGTCGCGCACATCGGTCGCGACCCCCTCGATCCCGCGTTCAGCGCGACGCGCTTCCGCGTGCGTCTCGCACGCACGGCATCCGGCATCAAACGGGTGCTGCTGGATCAGACGGCGGCCAGCGGAATCGGCAACATCTACGCCGACGAGTCGCTGTGGGCGGCGCGCATCCACCCCGAGACCTCGGCGCGCGATCTGCCGACCCGGGCGGTCAACCGCCTTCTCGGCGAGGTGCAGGCGGTGCTCGAGAAGGCCCTCGCCGAGGGCGGCACGAGTTTCGACGCGCAGTACGTCAACGTCAACGGTCAGGCGGGCTACTTCGCGCACTCCCTCAACGCCTACGGCCGCACGGGTCAGCCGTGTCCGCGATGCGGGCGGCCGATCGTGCGGGTGTCGTTCATGAACCGCTCGAGTCACTTCTGCCCGCACTGCCAGAAGCTGCGCTGATGCGACGTTGACCTCAAGCGCTTGAGGTGTGCTGTGCTGGTGGCATGTCGATGGTCACCATCCAGCAGGCCGCGCGACGTTCGGGGCTGAGCGAACCCACCCTCCGGTACTACGAGGAGGTCGGGCTCATCGGTCCGATCTCGCGCGATCCGAGCAGCGGACACCGACGGTATCGAGAGCGCGACCTCGACGACCTCCAGGTGCTCGCGTGCCTGCGCGCGATGGGGGTCGGCATCGAGGACATGCGCACCTATCAGGCGAATCGGGCGCGGGGGCACGAGGCGGCGGGGGAGCAGCGGGATCTGCTGCTGCGCCATGCGGAGCGGGTCGAGCTCGAGATCGCGGTCCTCCACGTGCACCGCGACTACCTGGAGCGCAAAGCCGCGCTGTGGGATGCCCGCGAGCGCGGCGACGTCGCCGCCGAGTCCGAGGCGCAGGCGCGCGTGGCGGAGATCACCCCGCGGCTCGAAGCGATGATCCACGCTTGACTTCACGCGCTTGAGGTCTGTTCGACTCTGACCATGAACACTTCTCATCGCACCATCCTCGTCACGGGAGCCACGGGATACCTCGGCTCTCGCCTCGTCGCCGACCTTCTCCAGCGCGGCACTTCCGTGCGCGCGACCCTCCGCTCCCTCGAGGCCGAGCCCGCGCTCCGGGCGGCGGTCCGCCGCGCGGGTGCCGATGACGCCGACCTCGAGGTGGCCGTCGCCTCGCTGACCGAGGACGCTGGGTGGGATGCCGCGGTATCCGGGGTCGCCGGCGTGCACCACGTCGCCTCGCCGATGACGCACGCCACCGAAGACGCCGACCTCGTGGTCACCCCGGCGCGCGACGGAGCGTTGCGCGTGCTGCGCGCGGCCCGGGATGCCGGGGTGAAGCGGGTCGTGCTGACCTCGTCGTTCGCCGCGGTCGGGTACTCCGCCAAGCCGCTGAACGCGCAGGGCGTGCGCGAGTTCGACGAGGGGGACTGGACCGACCCCGGCACCGCGGGACTGCCGGCGTACCCGCGGTCGAAGGCCGTCGCCGAGCGCGCTGCCTGGGACTTCGTCGAGCGCGAGGGCGCCGCCCTCGAACTCGTCGTGCTCAACCCGACCTGGATCGCGGGGCCGTCGCTGACGGCAGACCCCCGGTCATCGTTGCAGGCGTTCCTCGCCATCCTCGGCGGGCAGATGGCGCTCGCCCCGCGTCAGCGTTTCGGCGTGGTGGACGTTCGCGATGTCGCCACGGCGCATCTCGCGGCGATGGATGCTCCGGATGCCGCGGGCAGGAGGTATCTGCTGCTCGCCGACGGACCGACGACGTCGTGGCTCGGTGTCGCCTCGGTGCTGAGGGAGCACCTCGGCGAACTGGCATCGAAGGCACCCGTCGAGGAGGTGCCCGGCGACGACCTCCCGCCGCTGGTGATCCACAATGAGCGGGCGAAGGCCGAGCTCGGTTTCGCGCCCCGCCCGGCCGAGACCACGCTCATCGACACCGTCGACGACCTCCGCGCGCGCGGACTGATCGGCGCCTGAGACCGCGCGGAACGGGGGCGTCGGTGATGCAGCCGACGCCCCCGCCCGTCAGTCGAGGACCTTCTTCCATACGCCCTCGTACGAGATGGCACGGAAGCCGATCTCCTCGTTGATCGAGAGCATCGGCCGGTTCTCCTCGGCGTTGTAGGTGATCACGCGGGGCGAGCTCGGCGCCACCTCGTGCCAGGCGAGCAGCCCCGCGCACTTCACGAGCATGCCGAGGCGGTGGCCGCGGTGGCTCGCGACGACCAGGGTGTCTTCCTGGTGCGTGGCGGCCGCGCGGTCTTTGCCGATGACGAGCTCGTTGAAGGCGGCGAGCTCGCCCGTGTCGACGTGCTGCGCCGCGGTGACGAGAAGGTGCCGACCGGCGTCGAGGTAGTCGCGCTCGTAGCGACGCAGGCGCGCGGCATCCCACACCTCTTCGTCGAACTCGAGTCCGGCCGAGGGGGCGTCGGTGACCATGCGCGACTTCATCCATGCGAACGCGTCGACGAACTCGTCGGGTGTGGGCAGCGTCCACTGGACCACGCGGTACCCGGTCGCGGCCGCCTCGGCCGCAGCGAGAAGGTTCTCGAGGTGCGGTCGGGAGCCCTCGAGGTCGAGGGCGCTCACCCGCACGATCTGCTCGAGGGTGTTTCCGGATGCCAGGAAGAAGCGGGCCGCGTGATCCTCGGGGATCGCGCCGAACCCCGTCGGCGCCGCGACCTGCGGTCCCTCGGCGGCGGGGTGCTCCGCCCACGACTGCAGGACCGTGCGTCCCTCGTCGCGGGCGACGCTCTCGATGAGGGCGAACGCGGTGCGGCCGATGCCGTGGCCCCACGCGGAACGCCGGAGGTCGATGTGCCAGAAGCCGGTGCGGGCGCCCTCCTCCTGCGGGAACTCGAGGCCGACGCGGCCGACGACCTCCCCGTGGAACACGACGATCCACGCATAGCGCTTCATGTCGGGCTTGGGCTGGTACATCGGCAGCAGTTCGTCGGCGGGCATCGACCCGTCGTCGTGGCCGGAGATCTCGGCGTAGATGAGGTTGCGCAGGCGCACCATGTCGCGGAAGTCCGCGGCATCCGGTGCATCGATCGAGGTGGGGACGTGCAGGGGGCGCAGCTCGAGGCCGGCCGTGAGGGTGGTCATGTCGTGACTTCCGTGTCGCAGGAGGAGAGGGAGGGGTGGGGTCGACGGAGTGGTCGACCCCACCGGGATCAGAACGGCGGGCGGCTGAACGCGGCGGCGCTCTGCCAGGCGCGTTCGCGGCGGTCGCGCTCGGCGGCCGCGTCGCGCGCCCGCAGGGCTTCGACGGCCCGGTGGTCGAGGGCCCGTGCGCGGTCGGCGTGCCGCGTCAGCAGCCAGAGGCCGAGACGCAACGAGAGCCGATCGAACAGGCCCAGCGGCCGGTAGGCCGTGGTGTCGAAGGTGATCGTGGACGGGGTGGGAGTGGTGGTGGGCGCGGCCGTCGTGTGCTGCGGCGCGCGCGTGAACAAGGCGTTCATGCGGAGGCTCCGTGAAGAAGAGGAGTGCGAGTGAAGATGCGCGCGAAGCGCGGGCGGGATCACGGGGATCCGGCGGGAGCGGCGTCGAAGGACGGCTCACGGGAAGCGGAGACGCAGGGCGTCTCGACGCGACGGGTCAACCCAGACGAGAGGGCATGCCGACGGCGGGGGTCACTCCGGTGACGGGTGCGGAGAGCACGGGAACGGCGATGAAGCCGGTGGCGGTGAAGCCGGTGTTGGTGCGAATCATGGGAGGACCTCCTTTCGACGTCGGTTGCGACTGCCGACGCTAGCGAAGGCATTCAGCAGATGTCAAGCTCTCGTCCAGAAAGCGCTGGTCCCCGGGCGCGTCGCGTGCCCGTGACCGGCTCGGCGCCGCGGAATTCCGCGCCTTTCGGTTAGCGTGAGACGCCGGGTCGATCGAGGGAGGGTGACGTGCATCTGAAGAGCCTGACCCTCCGCGGCTTCAAGTCGTTCGCCCAGTCGACGACCTTCGCCCTCGAACCCGGGGTCACGTGCATCGTCGGTCCCAACGGCTCGGGCAAGTCCAACGTGGTCGACGCGCTCGCGTGGGTGATGGGCGAGCAGGGGGCGAAGACCCTGCGCGGCGGCAAGATGGAAGACGTCATCTTCGCCGGCACCTCGACCCGCGGCCCCCTCGGCCGGGCCGAGGTGCAGCTCACGATCGACAACGCCGACGGCGCCCTGCCGATCGACTACAGCGAAGTCACCATCAGCCGCACGCTCTTCCGCACCGGCGCGAGCGAGTACGCGATCAACGGTCAGACGTGCCGCCTGCTCGACGTGCAGGAGCTGCTCAGCGATTCCGGCCTCGGCCGCGAGATGCACGTCATCATCGGGCAGGGCCGTCTCGACACGGTGCTGCAGGCGACGGCCGAGGACCGACGGGGGTTCATCGAAGAGGCGGCCGGCATCCTGAAGCATCGCCGCCGCAAAGAGAAGACCGTGCGCAAGCTCGAGGCGATGGAGACGAACCTCACCCGTCTCAGCGATCTCGCCGGAGAGCTGCGGCGCCAGCTCAAGCCCCTCGGCAAGCAGGCCGAGATCGCGCGCGAGGCGGCGACCATCGCCGCCGTCGTGCGTGACGCGAAGGCGCGACTCTACGCCGACGAGCTCGTGCTGCTGCGCACCCAGCTCGCCGACGCGGCGCGGGCCGAGAGCGAGCGGCACACCGAGCGACTCGGCCTGCAGGAGCAGGCCGAAGGGCTCCGCGGCCGGGTGGAGCGCCTCGAGAACGACCAGCGTTCCGAGGCCGTCGACCGTGCCCGCAGCGTGGCCTTCGCCCTCGAGCAGGTGCAGGAGCGCGTGCGCGGGCTGTACACGC
This sequence comes from Microbacterium sp. BH-3-3-3, assembly GCF_007679045.1. Classification (GTDB taxonomy): domain Bacteria; phylum Actinomycetota; class Actinomycetes; order Actinomycetales; family Microbacteriaceae; genus Microbacterium; species Microbacterium algihabitans. The sequence continues at coordinate 104,815 of NZ_VEFS01000006.1, forward strand.
TCGCCGGTCAGCGTCTCGCGCTGCTCACCGACGACGGTGACGGCGGGGGAGGGTTCGCGCCCACCGTCACGCAGTCGATGATCGACGACGTCCGGGCCGAGATCGACGACATCGCCGCGGGCCTGGGCGATGCTCAGGATGCCGCGTCGCAGGCCGCCCGCGGAGTCGCGCGAGCGCGCGCCGAGCTCGACGCGCTCGACGTCGACATCGCCGCCCAGAGCGCCCTCGTGTCGGAGCACGACATGCGCCTGACGAGCCTGCGCGGTGCGGCGGATGCCGCGAACTCGGCCCTCACCGCCGTGCGCGCGGGCGTCGATCGACAGCAGCGGGCCCTCGACGCCGCGCTGCTCCGTCGTGCCGAGGCCGAGGAGGCGCGCGCGGGGCTCGATCCCGACGTCGCCCCCGAGGCGGCCAGCGCCGAACACGCTGCGGCCTACGAGCGTGCGCAGCGCGAGGCGAACGCCGTCGAGACGCGCGTGGCGGGGCTGCGCGAGCGCCTGCACGCCGCCGAACGCGAACGCGATGCCCTCGAGGCGCAGACGACGGCTCTCGGCCGCGCCCTCGACGTGCGCAATGCGGCCGCGGACCTCATCGCCGCCGGGGGTCGCGGCATCCGGGGTCTCGTCGGAGACGACGTGAAGGTCACCGCGGGCTACGAGGCGGCGATCGCCGCGGCGCTCGGCGGCCTCGCCGAGGGTCTGCTGGTCGACGACGTCGCGGCGGCCTTCGCGGCGGCGCAGACCGCGAGCGAGGCGGATCTGGGCGTCGTCGACATCGCGATCGCGGATGCCGCGGAGGCGCAGCCCGCGCGCGTCGCTGGGGGGACGCCGGCCGTCGACGTCGTCACCGCGTCGTCGGGCGTGCGCGGGATCCTCTCGCGCGTGGTGATCGTCGACGACCTCGAGGCCGCGCGCGCGGCGCAGTCGTCTCTCGAGCCCGGAGTGACGCTGGTCACCCGGGCGGGGGAGCTGCTCACCGCGCACACCGTGCGCGCCGGCTCGGGTGCGGGCCGATCGCGGCTGGAACTCGCCGCCGAGCGCGATGGCGCCGCCGAGCGTCTGGCCGAGATCGTCGTCGTGGCCGATTCGCTGCGAGAGGCCCTCTCCGACGAGCAGCGCGTGCTGACCGAGGCGCGCCAGAAGACGAAGGATGCGCTCGCCCACCTGCGCGAGCACGACGCCGCGCTGGCGGCTCACGCCGAGAAGGTCAACCGCGTGACGGTGCGTCACGAAGCCGCCGTCGCGGAGTGCGAACGACTGGCCGCGGGACTGGCGCAGACCGAGACGGCGGTCGCCGAGGCCGAGGACGCCGCCCGTCGAGCCGACGAGGCCCTCGCCCGGGCGCTCGAGGCGCCGCGCCCTCTGCTCGATGCGTCGGCGCGCGAGGGGATGGCCGCCGCCGTCGACGCGGCTCGCGAGGGCGAGATGCGGGCGCGCCTCGACATCGAGACGCTCAAGGAACGCGTGCGGGCCGGTGAGGCGCGCATCGTGCAGCTCGAGCAGCAGCGGGAGCGGGAGCGGTCGGCGGCCGAAGAGGCCGCTCGCCGGGCGGTGATCCGCCGTGCTCAGCGCGAGGTTGCCGCCGAGGTCGCGGGGCAGCTGCCGGCGCTGCTCGACGCGATCGACCGGTCGGTGAGTCAGGCGCGCGTCGAGCTCGCCGCGGCCGAGGCGGCGCGCACCGCGGTCACCGCCGAGTTGTCCCGCGCGCGGGCCGACGAGACGGTGGTGCGCGAGCGACTCGCGCGACTGACCGAGAGCGTGCACGGCCTTGAGCTGCAGATGCACGAGAAGAAGCTCCACGTGACGAGCCTGCTCGAGCGCGCGCAGTCGGAACTCGCGCTCGACGAGCACATTCTCGTTTCGGAATACGGCCCTGACCAGCTCATCCCCACCGAGGCGGAGGGCGAGAGCGTCCCGTTCGAGCGGGCGGCGCAGAAACGTCGACTGCAGGATGCCGAGCGCAAGCTGTCGCAGTTGGGCCGGGTGAATCCGCTGGCCCTGGAGGAGTTCGCCGCCCTCGAGCAGCGCCACGCCTTCCTCACCGAGCAGCTTGCCGACCTGCAGCAGACCCGCGCCGACCTGCAGACGATCATCGCCGAGCTCGACGAACGCATGCAGACGATCTTCGTCGCAGCGTTCGAGGACACGCGCGCGGCGTTCACCGAGATCTTCCCGATCCTCTTCCCGGGCGGAACCGGCAGCATCGCCCTGACCGACCCCGAGAATCCGCTGACGACCGGCATCGAGGTGTCGGTGCGACCGGTGGGCAAGAAGATCGAGCGTCTGTCGCTGCTCTCGGGCGGCGAGCGCTCGCTGGCGGCGGTGGCCTTCCTGACCTCGATCTTCACGGCGCGCCCGAGCCCCTTCTACATCCTCGACGAGGTCGAGGCGGCGCTCGACGACGCCAACCTCGGGCGCCTGCTGGGCGTGTTCGAGAAGCTCCGCGCGAGCAGCCAGCTCATCGTCATCACCCACCAGAAGCGCACGATGGAGATCGCCGACGCGCTGTACGGGGTGTCGATGCGGCAGGACGGCGTCTCGGCCGTCGTGGGCCAGCGCGTGGGCGACCGCGCCGCCCGACCCGCGCCCGTAAGCTGAAGCAATGGCTGAGAACTCCTGGTCGTTGGGCCGCGCGCTGCGCGGGCTGTTCGTCAAACCCACCATCGACGAGACGACGTGGGAAGACCTCGAGACGGCCCTGCTGACCGCCGACTTCGGCCCCGACGTCACGGAGCGGCTCGTCGACGAGCTGCGCGAGAAGGTCGAGCGCTACCGCACCACGGATCCGCGCGACCTGCAGCGCATGCTGAAGGAGACGCTCGAAGAGCACTTCGCCAAGTTCGACACGACGCTGCGGCTCACCGAGCGTCCCGCCGTCGTGCTCGTGGTCGGCGTCAACGGCGTGGGCAAGACCACCACGATCGGCAAGTTCGCCAAATTCCTGCAGCGCTACGGCCGCACCGTCGTCGTCGGCGCCGCCGACACCTTCCGCGCGGCGGCCGTCGACCAGCTCGCCACCTGGGCCGAGCGCGGGGGAGCGACCATCGTCCGGCCCCAGCACGAGGGCCAGGATCCGGCATCCGTCGCCTTCCAGACCGTGGCGCACGCCAAAGAGACCGGTACCGAGATCGTGCTCGTCGACACCGCCGGTCGCCTGCACACCAAGGGCGGCCTCATGGACGAGCTCGGCAAGATCAAGCGCGTCATCGAGAAGCAGGCCCCCATCAGCGAGGTCCTTCTCGTGCTCGACGCGACGACCGGCCAGAACGGTCTCATGCAGGCCCAGGCCTTCCTCGACAGCGCCGGCGTCACCGGTCTCGTGCTCACCAAGCTCGACGGGTCGGCCAAGGGCGGGTTCGTGCTCGCGGTGCAGGAGCGCACCGGCATTCCCGTCAAGCTCCTGGGTCAGGGCGAGGGCATCAACGACCTGACCGGCTTCACCCCGCACGTGTTCGCCTCGTCGCTCGTCGACTGATCCCTACCGCACGAGCGCACCCGGGCGGGTCGTCTTCCCGAAGCGCGGGCGGACTGCTTACATGGAGTCATGGCCATCGAGCACGACTTCTTCGGACTCCTCGAGTCGGGCCCCGACGGGTCGATCTTCTGGAGTGAGAACGTCGAGTTCGGCGACCAGAGCGTCACGGTCGACCTGACCGCCCCCGATCAAGACGACGTGTCCGTCGAGGCGCTCGACGTCGCGGCATCCATGGTCTCGTCTCTCGAGGCGATCGACCTCGCCGCGCGCAATGCCATGGTCAACGAGCTCGACGACCGCACCAGCGAGGTGACGGAGTACATCCTCCAGCAGCAGGCGACCTTCGGCGAAGAGATCGAAGACCTGCTCACCGACGTCACGGGCGACACGCATATCGACGTGATCAAGGCCCTGCAGCTGATGAGCATGACGATCCTCGCCGACGAGCACGGCGGGGCCGACCCCTTCGCGGTCCTCGAGTACGCGCTCGATCCCGACGCCACCGACGACGTGCTGCTGGTGAACCTCGCCTCCGACGGGCGGGTGCAGTCGGTCACCAGCGCCGACTGACGGCGTGCAGACCTTTCTGCCGTACCCCTCGTTCACGGCATCCGCGGCCGTTCTCGATCTCAAGCGGCTGGGCAAGCAGCGCGTCGAGACGTTCCAGCTGTTGCGCGCGTTGACGGTGCCCGACCACGGCTGGCGCCACCACCCCGCCGCGAAGATGTGGGACGGCCACCTGCCGGCGCTCGTTTCGTACGGCCTCGTCATGACGGACGAGTGGATCGCCCAGGGCCGCGCCGACACCGTGCGCGCCAAGATCCGCGTGTTCGCGCCCGAGGTCGACGGCCTGGCGCAGAACGAACTCGACCTCCCGCCGTGGGTCGGCGACGAGGCGTTCCACCTCGCGCACCGCTCGAACCTCGTCCGCAAGGACCCGGAGTTCTACGTCCCTCGGTTCGGCGACGTCCCCGACGATCTGCCCTACGTCTGGCCGGTCTGAGGCGCGCTCACACCGCCTGGGCGAACCCCGCGTCGGCGGAGGCGATGTCCTTCGCGAGGTGCGCGAGGTGCGGCGGGATCTCGCGGCCCTTCGACACCATCGACTGCGCCCACAGGCGCCCGGCGCGGTACGACGAGCGCACCAAGGGGCCGGCGAGCACGCCGAGGAAGCCGATGCGTTCGGCCTCCTCCTTGAACTCCACGAACTCGGCCGGCTTCACCCAGCGGTGCACGGGGAGGTGCCGCGGGGTCGGGCGCAGATACTGCGTGATCGTGATGATGTCGGTGCCCGCCGCGTGCAGGTCTTCGAGCGCCTGGACGACCTCTTCGGGCTCCTCGCCCATGCCGAGGATGAGGTTCGACTTGGTGATGAGTCCGGCCTCGCGCGCCGCGGTCAGCACTCCGAGGGAGCGCTCGTAGCGGAAGGCGGGACGGATGCGCTTGAAGATGCGGGGCACGGTCTCGACGTTGTGCGCGAAGACCTCGGGCCGCGAGGAGAAGACCTCTTCGAGGTGCGCCGGGTTGCCCGAGAAGTCGGTCGCGAGGATCTCGACGCCGGTGCCCGGGTTGTCGGCGTGGATGCGGCGCACCGTCTCGGCGTGCAGCCACGCCCCCTCATCCGGCAGGTCGTCGCGGGCGACGCCGGTGACGGTGGCGTAGCGCAGCTGCATCCGGGTGACGCTCTCGGCGACGCGACGGGGCTCGTCGCGGTCGTAGTCGGCGGGCTTACCGGTGTCGATCTGGCAGAAGTCGCAGCGGCGCGTGCACTGCGAGCCGCCGATGAGGAAGGTCGCCTCGCGGTCCTCCCAGCACTCGAAGATGTTGGGGCAGCCGGCCTCCTGGCACACGGTGTGCAGATCCTCGCTCTTCACGAGCTTCTGCAGGGCGGTGTACTCCGGCCCCATCTTCGCCTTGGTCTTGATCCACTCGGGTTTGCGCTCGATCGGCGTCTCGGCGTTGCGCACCTCGAGGCGCAACAGCTTGCGTCCGTTGGGGGCGGTGGATGCCGGCGCTCCGGCGTGACCGGTTCCGCAGGCGCTCATGCGGCCACCGCCGCGTACTCGGCACGGAACACGCGTTCGATCGCGTCGACGAGGTCGGCGGGGGAGACGTCGGCCCCGACGATCTCGCTGACCGTGGTCACCCCGGCATCCGAGATCCCACACGGCACGATGTGCCGGAAACCCGCGAGGGTGTTGTCGCAGTTGACGGCGAAGCCGTGCATGGTGACTCCTCTTTCGACGCGGACTCCGATCGCCGCGACCTTGTCGACGCCGAGGGGGCGTCGGACCCAGACGCCGCTGCGCCCCTCGACGCGGAAGCCGTCGACGCCGTGAACGGAGAGAGCGTCGATCACCAGGCCCTCCAAGCGGCGCACGTGCGCGACGACGTCGATCGGTTCGGGGAGGCGAACGATCGGGTAGCCGACGAGCTGGCCCGGACCGTGCCAGGTGATCTTGCCCCCGCGGTCGACGTCGACCACCGGGGTGCCGTCGTCGGGTCGCTCGTGCGCTTCGGTGCGCTTGCCGGCGGTGTACACGGCCTCGTGCTCGAGCAGCAGAAGGGTGTCGCCTCGCTCGCGCGCGACGACGTCGGCGTGCACGCGGCGTTGGTGCGCCCAGCCGTCGAGATAGGGCACGTAGTGCGGGGCGAGGCCCGCCCGCTGGATGTCGATCATCGACGACTCCCGCCTTGTTGGATTGCGTCTAACAATACACATCGACCCGACGCCTAGGCTGGCTGGCGTGACCACCGAACCTCGCAGCGGACGCCCCCGCGCCTCCTCGCGCGAGGTGCTGTCGGAGGCCGCGTGCGAGCTGTTCCTCGAGCAGGGCTACGACGCCACAAGCGTGTCCGACATCACGCGTCGGGCCGGGGTGAGCCGCTCGAGCTTCTTCAACTACTTCTCGGCCAAGAGCGACGTTCTGTGGTCGGGTTTCGATGAGCAGGCGGATGCAGGGATCGCGCTGCTGCGCGAGGGGGCACCCGTCGCCGACGCCCTGTCGGCGATCGGCCGGGGGCTCGCCCCCGATGCGCTCGCCCTCGCGATCACGAACGCCGACGCGATGGGCATCGCCGCCGAGCTCGACCGCGACCGCGCCGTGCGGCAGTTCCGGCTGCAGCGCGAAGTCGCCTCGCGCCTCGCGCACGACGGCGCGGCCCCGCTCGCCGCCCAAGTGCGCGCCGGTGCGCTCTCGGCCGCCGTGCTCGCGGCGGTGTGGGCCTGGGCCGACCGCACCGCGGCCGGTCGGTCCCTCGCCGACACCCTCGCCGAGGCGCTCTCCGCGGCCTGAGCGCGAGGCGGGCGACGGCTGCGGCCCGGCCCGCGTAAACTCGTCTCATCATGGCGACTTTCGGCACCCTCTCCGACCGGCTCACAGAGACCTTCCGCACTCTCCGGAAGAAGGGCCAGCTCACGCCCGCCGACGTCGACGGGACGGTGCGCGAGATCCGCCGTGCCCTCCTCGACGCCGACGTCGCGCTGCCCGTGGTCAAGGAGTTCACCGCCGCGGTGCGCGAGCGCGCCCTGGGCGACGAGGTCAACCGCGCGCTCAACCCCGCGCAGCAGGTCGTGCAGATCGTCAACGACGAGCTCATCGGCATCCTGGGCGGTCAGCAGCGTCGCCTGCAGTTCGCCAAGAACCCGCCCACGGTCATCATGCTCGCCGGGCTCCAGGGCTCGGGTAAGACCACCTTCGCGGGCAAGCTCGCGAAGATGCTCGAGAAAGACGGCCACACCCCGCTTCTCGTGGCGTGCGACCTCCAGCGCCCGAACGCCGTCAACCAGCTGCAGGTCGTCGCCGAGCGCGCCGGCGCCGCGATCTACGCGCCCGAGCCCGGCAACGGGGTCGGCGACCCGGTGAAGGTCGCCCGCGACGGCGTCGCCTACGCCACGCGTCAGCAGCACGACATCGTCATCATCGACACCGCCGGTCGCCTGGGCGTCGACGCCGAGCTCATGAAGCAGGCGTCCGACATCCGCAAGGCCACCGAGCCCGACGAGGTGCTGTTCGTCATCGACGCGATGATCGGTCAAGACGCGGTCAACACCGCCAAGGCGTTCCAGGACGGCGTCGACTTCACCGGCGTCGTGCTGTCGAAGCTCGACGGTGACGCCCGCGGTGGAGCCGCCCTCTCGGTCGCCTCGGTCACCGGCCGCCCCATCATCTTCGCGTCGACCGGTGAGGGCCTCGACGACGTCGAGCCCTTCCACCCCGATCGCATGGCATCCCGCATCCTCGACCTCGGTGACATCCTCACCCTGATCGAGCAGGCGCAGTCGGCCTTCGACGAGGCCGAGGCGATGAAGGTCGCCGAGAAGCTCGCGACCGAGACCTTCACCCTCGAGGACTTCCTCGAGCAGATGCAGCAGATGAAGAAGATGGGCTCCATGAAGAAGATGCTCGGGATGCTCCCGGGCATGGGAAACATGAAGCAACAGCTCGAAGACTTCGACGAGCGCGAGATCGACCGCACCGAGGCGATCATCCGCTCGATGACCCTCGTCGAGCGTCGCAACCCCAAGATCCTCAACGGCTCCCGCCGCCTGCGCATCGCGCGCGGTTCGGGTATGACCGTCACCGACGTCAATCAGCTCGTGCAGCGCTTCGACCAGGCCGCCAAGATGATGAAGACCGTCGCGCGCGGCGGTGTGCCCAACATCCCCGGCATGGGCCCCGTCGGCGGCAAGCCCGGCGCCTCGTCCAAGCGCGGCAAGCAGCAGAAGGCCAAGGGCTCGCGTTCGGGCAACCCGGCCAAGCGCGCCGCAGAGAACGCCGGCATCGCGGCATCCGCCCCCGCCACCGGCTCGGGCTTCGGCCTGGGCGGGCAGAAGGCGCCGAGCGAGGCCGATCTCGCCGAGCTGCAGAAGATGCTCGGCCGCGGCTGAGCCCCGGCTCTTCTACGGCAGCACGTCGGCGTCCTGCAACGCCGACATGACCGTCTGCTCGATCGCCCGCTGACCGCGGGCGGTCGGGTGCACGTCGTCGTCCTGCATCCACTCGGGGTGGCCCACAAGCGGCTGACCGACGTCGACGAACGTTCCCCCGACCTCGTCGACGGCGTCGCGCAGGGCGTCGGAGGTGACGGCGGTGTCGTCGGGCACGTCGGGGTCGTCGTTCCAGATCGTGCTCAACCCGACGATGCGCGCGTCGGGGGCGGCGTCGTGGATCTGCGACACGGTGTCGGAGGTGTCGCTGCGGATCTCGTCGCCGTCCTCCCAGAAATCGTTGCTCGAGGACTCCACGATCACCAACTGGGGCTGCAGAGCCGCCACCGCGGGCACGAATCCGGCGTAGGTCGTTCCGCACCCGCCCTGCACGACGAAGCCCATGCCGGGGCAGGCGAGGTTGGTCAGCGCGAGATGCGCGCGATCGCCGAGCAGCACCGGCCATGCCTCTTCGGGCGGCAGGTTGTATCCGGACATGAGCGAATCGCCGATCGTGACGACCCGCAGCGGCCGCGTCGAGTCAGGAGACGGCGCCGGGCTCGCCGACGCCTCCAGCTCGGGAGCCGCGAAGGTCGGAGAGGGGGCGGATGCCGTGGGCTCGGGCGCGCACGCGCTGAGGGCCAGCACGAGGCCCACCGCGACGACGACCAGCGACGGCGTCGACCGGGGGCGCGCGGAGACCATGGGGCGATCCTAGGAGCGCGCGCCTATGAACCAGCGCGGAGTCGCTTCTCAGACACGCAAGGCCGCGAGGTGTTCGCGCAGCGTGGGACCTCCACGGAACTCGCGGATCAGGTGCTGAACGACCTCGCGCAGATCGCCGTCGGCGGCCTCGGCCACCGCGATCTGACGCGCCGAGCTGCCGCCCGTGGCGAGGATGGTCTCGAGGCTCGCGAACTCCTTCGCGCAGTGCAGCTCCAGGGCCACGCCGGCCAGCTCCTCCATGGTCTCGCGGAGGTGCTCCACCACCGGACGCTGCGTGCCCTCGCGGTCGACGATCACGCGCGCATCGAGGCCGTAGCGCGCCGCGCGCCACTTGTTCTCGCGGGCGTACCAGGCCGGAATCCCCGGCAGCGGCTTGCCGTCGTCGATCAAGCGCGAGAAGTGCTCCACGAGCGTCTGCGCGAGGGCGGCCACCGCGGCCAGTTCCGGCAGGGTCGACATGCCGTCGCACGCGCGGATCTCGACGGTGCCCCACTTGGGCGCCGGACGGATGTCCCACCGCACCTCGCTGGCATCCGCCATCACCCCGGTGCGGACCATGTCGTCGAGGTAGTCCTCGAACTCGCCCCAGGTCTCGAGCTGCCAGGGGAGACCCGCGGTCGGGAGCTGTTGGAACACCAGCGCGCGGTTCGAGGCGTACCCCGTGCGCTCACCCGCCCAGAACGGGCTCGACGCCGACAGTGCCTGCAGGTGGGGGAGGAAGACGGTGAGCGCGTTGACGATCGGCACGACCTTCTCGACGTCGTCGACGCCGATGTGCACGTGGATGCCCCAGATCATCATGTTGCGCCCCCACCACTGGGTGCGCTCGATGAGCGTGTGGTAGCGCGTCTTGTCGGTGACCTGCTGGTCGTACCACTGCGCGAACGGGTGACTGCCGGCGCAGAGCAGTTCGACGCCGCGCGGCTCGGTCTCTTCGCGCAGCGCGCCGATGGCGTCGGCGATGTCGTCGACGGCCTCCGCGACGGTGTGTCCGACGCCGCTGGTCACCTCGACGGTGTTGGTCAGCAGCTCTCCGGTGACGGTGAAGCGCTCGAGGGCCGTGCGCTCCTCGAGCTCTTCGAGGATCTCGGGGGCCCGGGGTGCGAGGTCGCCCGTGCCACGGTCGGCGAGCATGAGCTCCCACTCCAACCCCACGGACGAGCGCGTCGATGCAGCGAACGGCAGCCTCATGCGGTCAGTCTGACACGGGGCCCGCGGGGTGGGCTGCTCCGCTACCCTGCGCGACGGCGCGTGTCGTTTCGCGTCGCCTGTCACGCGGCGGCCCGGGGATCTGGCAGAATAGAGGGCTGGACCCGCTACTCGACCCTCTATCCAGTATCGGTCCACCCTTTTGAGCTTCCGCCGGGTGTGCACCCCACTCTCCAGGCGACCGGTTCGTTCGTTTTTCATCATCAGGAGTCATCGTGGCTGTCAAGATCCGTCTCAAGCGCCTCGGAAAGATCCGCGCGCCCTACTACCGCATCGTCGTCGCCGACTCGCGTACCAAGCGCGATGGTCGTGTCATCGAGGAGATCGGCAAGTACCACCCGACCGAGGAGCCCTCGTTCATCGAGGTCGACTCGGAGCGCGCGCAGTACTGGCTGTCGGTCGGCGCCCAGCCCACCGAGCAGGTCGCCGCCATCCTCAAGCTCACGGGCGACTGGGGCACGTTCAAGGGCGACAAGAACGCCGTCTCGACCGTCAAGGTCCGCGAGCCCAAGGCTCCGTTCGAGGCCGACGCCTCGAAGAAGTCGGTCGTCAAGCCCAAGGCCGAGAAGAAGGCCGACGCTCCCGCGGAGGCGCCCGCTGACGCCGCCGCCGAGACCTCGGCCGAGTAATTCCCGTGCTGTCCGCCGCGCTCGAACACGTCGTCAAGGGGATCGTCGATCACCCCGACGCCGTGACCATCCGCTCCAGCTCGTCCCCGCGTGGCGACGTGCTGGAGGTTCGCGTGCACCCCGATGACCGGGGTCGCGTGATCGGGCGCGGCGGTCGCACCGCCAAAGCACTGCGTACGGTCGTGGCCGCTCTGGCCGACGGCCGTCGCGTGCGCGTCGACGTCGCCGACGACTGATGTCGACCGGCGACACCGCGGGCGAGCAGCCCGCCAAGACCCAGCTCCGCGTCGGACGCCTCGTCAAGGCCCACGGCCTCAAGGGCGCCTTCAAGATCGAGCTGTACACCGACGATCCCGACGGGCGTTTCACCCCCGGGAGCACGTTCACCCTGCAGGTTCCGGAGTCCTCGCCGTGGCACGGCCGCGAGCTGACGGTCCGCGAGTTCCGCTGGATGAACTCCCACCCCGTGGTCTTCTTCCAGGGGGTCGACGACCGCAACGCCGCCGAAGAGCTGGTCAAGGCGATCCTCTGGATCGACCAGGACACCGAGGCCGCCTCCACCGAAGACGACGCCTGGTACGACCACCAGCTCGTCGGTCTCGACGTGGTGCGCGACGGCGCAGTCATCGGCCGCGTCGTGCGGGTCGACCATTTCCCCGCTCAAGACCTGCTGATCGTCAAGCCCTCCGGCGACGAGCGCGAGGTGCTCGTGCCCTTCGTGAGCGCGATCGTCCCCGAGGTCGACATCGCCGGCGGCCGCGTCGTCATCACCCCGCCGACCGGTCTGTTCGAAGACCTCCCGGCCGACGTCGACGACGAGCCGGAGCCCGCGGATGCCGCGGTCGAGGCCGACGAGAACCCCGACTCCCGCGAGGACTGACGTGCGCATCGACGTCGTCTCGATCTTCCCGACGATCTTCGACGCTCTCGAGGTGTCGCTGTTGGGCAAGGCCCGGCAGAGCGGACTCCTCGACGTGCGCGTGCACGATCTGCGCGACTACACGCACGATCGACACCGAACCGTCGACGACACCCCGTACGGCGGCGGAGCCGGCATGGTCATGAAGCCGGAGCCGTGGGGCCTCGCGCTCGACGACATCGCCGGCGGCGTCGACCCGCGACCGGTCATCGTCTTCCCCTCTCCTGCCGGGGAGCGCTTCACCCAGGCCACAGCTCGCGAGCTGTCTCAGGCCCCGCACCTCGTCTTCGGGTGTGGGCGCTACGAGGGCATCGACGAGCGCGTGTTCGACTACGCGTCCGAGCTCGGCGAGGTGCGCCTGATCAGCCTCGGCGACTACGTGCTGAACGGCGGTGAAGTCGCCGTGATGGCGATGATCGAGGCCATCGGGCGTCTCGTGCCCGGCGTGGTCGGCAACCCCGAGAGCCTCGTCGAGGAGTCGCACGAAGACGGCCTCCTCGAGTACCCGTCGTTCACCAAGCCCGCCGTGTGGCGCGAGCGCGAGGTGCCGCCGGTGCTCCTGAGCGGCAACCACGGCGCCGTGGCCTCGTGGCGCCGCGAGCAGCAGATCGAGCGCACGCGCGAGCGTCGGCCCGACCTCCTCGCCGACTGAGCGTCACCGCCTTCGCGTGCGACTCCGGATGCCGCGGCATCCGGTCGTCCGACAGCGCTCGAGCGGTCGTTCGGCGCCGCGGGTGCAGCGTCTCCGCGCCTCGCGGACGACACCGGCAGGGCCGGACATGACGGATGCCGCGACCCCGAGGCCGCGGCATCCGGAAACAATCGTCAGTCGACGCCGAGGAACGAGCGATCGGTCAGCACGATCGGGCCCGCGGTGGTGATGGCGACGGTGTGCTCGGAGTGCGCTCCGCGCGAGCCGTCGACGCTGCGCAGCGTCCACCCGTCGGGGTCGGTGACCAGCTCGTCGGTGGTCTGCAGGAACCACGGCTCGAGCGCCAGCACGAGGCCGTCGCGCAGCGGGTAGCCGCGCCCGGCCTTGCCGTCGTTGGCGACGTGCGGGTCGCCGTGCATCGTGCGCCCGACGCCGTGACCGCCGAAGTCGGTGTTGATGCTGAGGCCCTCGGCGTGCGCGACGGCGGCGATCGCGGCGGAAATGTCGCCGATCTTGTGGCCCACCGTCGCGGCCTCGATCGCCGCGGCCAGCGCGCGCTGCGAGGTGTCGATGAGGGCGAGGTCCTCGTCGCGAGCGGTGCCCACCACGAACGAGACCGCCGAGTCGGCGACCCAGCCGTCGACCGAGGCCGCGAAGTCGAGCGAGACGAGGTCGCCGTCGCGCAGCGCGTAGTCGTGGGGGAGGCCGTGCAGCACCGCGTCGTTGATCGAGGTGCACAGCACCTTGCCGAAGGGGCTCGCGCCGAACGAGGGGTGGTAGTCGATGTAGCAGGACTCGGCTCCCGCGGCGCGGATCATGTCGTGAGCGCGACGGTCGAGCTGCAGCAGGTTGGTGCCGACCTTCGTCTCGTCGCGCAGGGTCGCCAGCACTTCGGCGACGAATCGCCCGGCCGGACGCATCGCGTCGATCTCAGCCGGGGTGCGCAGTTCGATCATGGGGGTCTTCCTTCCGTCGAACTCCCATTGTCCCCGATGCGGGGCTCGTACCCGCTCCGGAGACAGAGGCATCTCAAAGCCACCGCACATGGATCGGCCATAGCATCGGTTCATGGTGCTGCGCCGAATCTTCTTCCGCTGGCTGTTCCCCGCGGCCTTCGTGCTGCCGCTGTGGTTGTTCATCGGGTGGATCGTGTTCTCGGGCGGAAGCGGCTGGGCTCTGCTCTGGCTGTTCATGGCCGCCCCCGCGGTCTTCGTGTCGCAGCTGATCCTGACCCTGGTCGTGCGGGCGCGCGCCTCCGTGCGCGAGTCGCGCGCCGTGTCGTGGCGTGATGCGGCCGGCATCGGCGTGTGGCACGTCGCGATCGTGGCGCTCGGGCTCTTCGACTCGCGGATCTTCTTCCCGCTGCTCGTGCTCTCGGTGCTCGGCGCTCTGCTGCTGTTCTGGTCGTCGCTCGCCCAGCTGTGGAACGAGGCGCGCGGAGTGGCGACCGTCATGCACACCAGCGACGGAACCGCCTACATCCCGCCCGTGCGCGAGCGTCCGGCGGCGCCGGTCGACGGCGAGGTCATCGTCGTGTCCGAGACGCGGCGGCCCGACTGAGGCCGGTTTGGCCGGGTGGTCGCGGCGTGGCAGAATAGACGATTGTGCCCTGACAGACTCTGCCTCAGGGGAGTCCGCCGCATCCCGCGGCCTCGGGCACGCCTCACCTTTTCCCCTTTAATCGTGCGATCGACCTGTGGCGGTCGCAGGAAGTGATGATCATGCAGATCCTCGACTCCGTCGACGCGGCTTCGCTGCGCTCCGACATCCCCGTCTTCGCCCCCGGCGACACCGTCAAGGTGCACGTCAACATCACCGAAGGCACCCGCTCGCGTATCCAGGTGTTCCAGGGCGTCGTCATCGGCCGCTCCGGCGACGGCGTGCGCGAGACCTTCTGCGTCCGCAAGGTCAGCTTCCAGGTCGGCGTCGAGCGCACCTTCCCGGTCCACAGCCCCGTGATCGACCACATCGAGGTCGTCACGCGCGGGGACGTGCGTCGCGCCAAGCTGTACTACCTGCGCAGCCTGCGTGGCAAGAAGGCCAAGATCAAGGAGAAGCGCGACCGCTGAGTCCGCTCTCTCGAACGCCCCGTGGGTCCGCCCACGGGGCGTTCGGCGTTTTCGCGGGTGAGCCGGTCACGGGCGGCGGCTCGGATATGCGAACCTGGTCTGTGCGGTTCCCCGACGGGCGGTGGACCCGGTGAAGGATCACATGAGCGACCAGACCGCCTCGACCTCGGATGCCGTGGCATCCCGTTCCGCCGCACCCCGGCGCCGTGGATGGGGGGCGTTCTTCCGCGACCTGCTGGTCATCGTCGTGATCGCCCTGCTCGTGTCGTTCCTGGTGAAGACCTTCGTCGTGCGCTCGTTCTACATCCCGTCGGCCTCGATGGAAAACACCTTGATGATCAAGGACCGCATCCTCGTCGACGAGCTGACCCCCCGCTTCGGGGAGTACTCGCGCGGCGACGTCGTCGTCTTCCGCGATCCCGGCGGCTGGCTCGATCAGACCCCGGCACCGGCGCGATCGCCGTTCGTCGAGGGCGTGGACTGGGTCCTCTCGCTCTTCGGCCTGTCTGCTCCCGACAGCGACGACCACCTCATCAAGCGCGTGATCGGCGTCGCCGGCGACCACGTGGTGTGCTGCAACGCGCTCGGCCAGACCGAGGTCAACGGCGTGCCGATCGACGAGCCCTACGTGCGCCTCGCGCCCGGGGCGACCGCCCCCACGCCCGTCCCGTACGACGTCACCGTCCCGGACGGTTCGCTGTGGGTGCTCGGCGACAACCGCAACAGCTCCCGCGACTCCCGCTTCAACCAGGATCAGCCCGGTCGCGGCTTCGTTCCGGTCGACAACGTCGTCGGACGCGCGTTCCTCATCACGTGGCCGTTCGACCGGTTCGGGCTGATCGACTTCCACCACGAGGTGTTCGCGGGGGTTCCCGCACCGGGAGCGCAGTGATCGAGCCCACCCTCACCCTCGAGCGGCGCCTGCTGAAAGAGCACGCGCTGATCATTGCGTGCGACGAGGTCGGGCGCGGTGCCCTGGCCGGCCCGGTGGCCGTCGGGGCGGCCGTGATCGACCCCGCGCGTTCGCGCAAGCGCGTGCCGGCGGGTCTGCGCGACTCGAAGCTCGTGCCCGAGGCGCGGCGCCCCGAGGTCGCGGCGCGTGCGGCCGCCTTCGTGCAGCACAGCGCCGTGGGGTGGGCGAGCTCGGTCGAGGTCGACGAGATCGGCATCATCCGCGCCCTGGGCCTCGCCGCGGTGCGCGCGATCGCCGATCTGCGCGCGCACGGGGTCGTGCCCGAAGACGCGCTCGTCATCCTCGACGGCAACCACGACTACATCACGCCCGCGGGGGAGTCCGGGCTGCGCGTGCAGCCCATCGTGAAGGCCGACCGCGACTGCGCGAGCGCCGCCGCGGCATCCGTCATCGCCAAGGTCGCCCGCGACACCCTCATGACCGGCCTGCACGACGACCTGCCCGCGTACGGCTGGGCGCGCAACAAGGGCTACGCCAGCCTCGACCACCGCGACGCGATCGCCGCCCACGGCGTGAGCGTGCACCACCGTCACTCGTGGGCGATCGCGGCCGCGCCGACCCTGTTCTGACCGGGCGCTGCGCCCACGCCGTTCGGACGCGCCCGGGGCGCCGTCACCGTGCGGCCGTGGCGGCGGGGCGCGCCTAGGATGGAGTCACCATGGATGACGACGTCTTCGAGGACTACGACCGCGAACTCGAACTGGCCCTGTACCGCGAGTACCGCGATGTCGTGCGCCAATTCACCTACGTGATCGAGACTGAGCGTCGGTTCTACCTCGCCAACGACGTCAACGTCGTGCGTCGCGACACCGAGCACGACTTCTACTTCGAGATCTCGATGACCGACGTCTGGGTGTGGGACATCTACCGCGCCGACCGCTTCGTCAAGTCGGTGCGCGTGCTGACCTTCAAAGACGTCAACGTCGAAGAGCTGTCGCGGCACGACTTCCAGCTGCCCGACGAGCTCTCGCTCGACAACTGACGCCTCCTCCCCAGCGGGCCGTCTGCGGGGCTTGTCCACAGATGGCGCCGTCCTCCCCGCGCGAGGGATCATCCGGATGCCACGCTCTCGGGCATGGCAGCGAAAGACGACCTCGGCCGAGCCGGAGAAGAGCGCGCCGTCGCCTTCCTGAGCGACGACGGCTACCGCATCATCGACCGCAATTGGCGGTGCCCGCAGGGCGAGATCGACATCGTCGCCGAGCGCGACGACACCCTCGTGGTGATCGAGGTGAAGACGCGCCGCAGCGAGGCGTTCGGTCACCCGTTCGAGGCGATCGACCGCCGCAAGGCCGAGCGGCTGTGGCGACTGGCCATGGCGTGGCTCGCCGCGCACCCCGACGAAGCCCGCGGGCGCGCCCTGCGCATCGACGCGATCGGACTCATCGGCGAAGACCCCGCGACGGCACGCCTCGAGCACCTCGAAGACGCGCTGTGACCGTCGCGCGCACCTGGGCCATCGCCCTCTCGGGCCTGCGGGGCGACCTCGTCGAGGTCGAGGCCGACGTATCGCCGCAGATGCCGGAGTTCGCCATCATCGGGCTGGCCGACAAGGCGCTCGGCGAAGCCGGCCGACGCGTGCGCAACGCCTGCGCCAACCGCGGCCTCGACCTTCCCAAACGCCGTGTGACGGTGAACCTCTCACCGGCGAGCCTGCCCAAGCGCGGCTCGGGGTTCGACGTGGCGATCGCCGTGGCCGCCCTCGCCACGAGCGTGCGGATGGATGCCGATCACGTCGCGCAAACGGTGCACCTCGGCGAACTCGGTCTCGACGGGCGGCTGCGTCCCGTTCCGGGCGTGCTGCCGGCGGTGGTCGCCGCGCACCGCGGGGGAGTGCGGCGGGTCGTCGTGCCCGTCGCCAACGCCGCGGAGGCGCGGCTGGTCGAGGGCATCGAGGTCTTCGCCGCGGTGTGCCTCGCGGAGGTGGTGCGCTGGCACGGCGGATCCTGCGATGCGCCCGATCTCGCCCCCGTCGATGCTCCCACCGCCGCGGCCGCCGACGATGCGCCGCTCGAGCTCGCCGACGTGGTCGGGCAGTCCGAGGCGGTCGATGCGCTCGTGGTGGCGGCAGCGGGCGGGCACCACATCCTCATGAGCGGTCCGCCCGGTGCGGGCAAGACGATGCTCGCCCGACGCTTGCCCGGCATCCTGCCTCCGCTCGACGACGAGGCGGCGCTGTCGGTCGCTTCGGTGCGATCGCTCGCGGGCGAGACGGTGACGCGGCTCTCTCGGACGCCTCCCTTCGAGAGCCCGCACCACGGAGCGACCGCCGCGGCCTTGATCGGGGGCGGATCGGGCATCGTGCGTCCGGGTGCCATCGCGCGTGCAAGCGAAGGCGTGCTCTTCCTCGATGAAGGAGGAGAATTCTCCGCCGCCGTGCTCGACGCCCTGCGGCAACCGCTCGAGAGCGGCGTCATCCAGGTGCACCGGTCGGGGGTGTCCGCCACCTATCCGGCCCGGTTCCAGCTCGTCATCGCGACGAACCCGTGTCCGTGCGGCCAGTACGGGGTCGCGGGCGGATCCTGCGAGTGCGCGCCGCAGGCGATCCGCCGGTACACCCGTCGACTGTCGGGTCCCCTTCTCGACCGCATCGACATCGATCTGCGCCTGCAGCGGGTGTCGTCGGCGCGACAGGCCAAGGATGTGCAGCCCACCAGCACCGCCCAGGCGCGCGAGGTCGTGGCATCCGCCCGCGCCCGCGCGGCGCACCGGTGGGCGCAGACCCCCTGGCGGCGCAACGCCGACGTGCCCGGCACCTGGCTCCGCGGACCCGCAGCGCCCGCGGCCGACGTGCTGCGCCCGCTCGACACGGCCCTGCGCCGCGGCGCCCTCACCCTGCGCGGCTACGACCGTCTGGTCCGGGTCGCGTGGACGGTGGCCGACCTCGCCGGGCACGACGACCTGCGTGCCGACGACGTCGGCCGAGCGCTCTTCCTTCGGCAGGGATCCCGCACGTGACCGCCCTCGATCCCTCGCCGCGCGCCGCCGCGGACCTGGCGGCGGTGCGGCCCGGTGACTCCACCGACCCGAGCGACGTCTACGCCCGCGTCGTGTGGAACGTGCTGGTCGAACCCGGAGACGGGGTGGCGGGCGCGCTCATCCGCACCTATGGCGCGCGGGAGGCGCTGCGCATCGCGACGAGTGACGAGGCGCCCGAGCTGGCCCCGGCACGCGCGCGGTGGATGCCGCGTCTGCAGCCCACGGCGATCGAGGCGGCTCTCGCATCGGCCCGACGTGCGGAGGCGCGGTTCGTCGTCCCCGGCGATCCCGCATGGCCGACGCGGCTCGACGACCTCGATGACCATGCCCCGCTCGCGCTCTGGCGTCGCGGCGGACACGAGACGGCCGCCGCCCCGACGATCGCCCTCGTCGGAGCGCGTGCGGCGACAGCGTACGGCGAGGGGGTCGCCGCCGACCTCGCGGGGGATCTTTCCGCTGCGGGAGCCGCCGTCGTGTCGGGAGCCGCGTACGGGGTCGACGGCGCGTGCCATCGCGCCGCTCTGGCCGCCGGGGGAGCGACGATCGCCGTGCTGGCCGGAGGGGTCGACCGCCCGTACCCCCGCGGACACGAGGCCCTGCTGGGGCAGATCGCCGCCCGAGGCGCGGTGTGGAGCGAGACCCCGTGCGGAGCGGCGCCGACCAAGTGGAGGTTTTTGGCGCGCAACAGACTCATCGCCGCGTTGGCCGACGCGGTGGTGGTCGTCGAGGCGGGGTGGCGCAGTGGCTCGCTCAACACCGCGGCGCACGCGGCGAGCCTCGGTCGGCCGCTCGGGGCGGTGCCCGGTCCGGTCACCAGCGCCGCCTCGGCCGGGTGCCATCGGGTTCTGCGCGAATACGGCGGCGTTTGCATCACCTCGGCGTCGGATGTCTGGGACATGTTGGGCGCGAGAGGTGAGCCATCGGTCGCCGACGACCGCCCCGCTCCCGAGGTCGTGCGCCTCTTCGATGCGCTGTCGGCACGCTCGCCCCGGTCGACCACCGAAGTGGCTCGGCGCAGCGGTCTGGCCCCTGACGAGGCGGGCGTGTTGCTGGGGTTCGCCGAGCTCGAGGGCCGCGTCGCGCGCGACGACGCCGGGCTGTGGCGCGCGACGAGCGCTGGGGAGGGGCGATGAGCAGGGGCGTGCCGTGCTTCCCCGCTCTGCGCGTGGCGTGCACACGGGTTTGGCGGGCACGGGCAGGCTGAAGCCATGCGTCTGTCCGAAGCCGTCGAGGGGTATCTGACCCACCTCGCCGAGGTGCGGCGGCTGTCGCCCGCGACGGTCCGTGCCTACCGATCGGATCTGACCGATCTCGTCGGCGCGGTGGGCGACGGTGCCATCGAGTCGTTGAGCGTCGACGACCTGCGGGAGTGGCAGTGGCGGGCCACCAAGGCGGGGCAGTCGAAGGCGACGTCTGCGCGGCGCACCTCGAGCGTGCGCGGCCTGTTCTCGTGGGCGGTGGAGGAGGAGATCATCGCGCTCGACCCGTCGCAGCGTCTGGTGACGCCCAAGCGGGGCCGCACCTTGCCGACCGTGGCGACGGCGGAGGCGCTGGACGGCGTTCTCGAGGCCGC
This sequence comes from Microbacterium sp. BH-3-3-3, assembly GCF_007679045.1. Classification (GTDB taxonomy): domain Bacteria; phylum Actinomycetota; class Actinomycetes; order Actinomycetales; family Microbacteriaceae; genus Microbacterium; species Microbacterium algihabitans. The sequence goes on from NZ_VEFS01000006.1 coordinate 124,948, forward strand.
CCGCGTGCGCGCCGCGGACGGTGACCCTCTCGCTCTGCGCGACCACGCCGTGCTCGAGGTGCTCTACGGCTCCGGCGCCCGCGTGTCGGAGATCTGCGGGCTCGACCTCGACGACATGGACCACGAGCGTCGCACCCTCCGCGTGCGCGGGAAGGGCGACAAAGAGCGGGTCGTCCCGTTCGGCCTGCCCGCCGAACAGGCTCTGCAGGCCTATCTCGTGCGCGGTCGACCCGTGCTCCTGACGCGTGCCTCGGCTGCGGCTGCCGATGCCTCCGAGCCGGCCGTCTCGCGCGGCCGTGTCGTCGAGCGAGCGCCGCGCGCCGTGTTCCTCGGTGCGAAGGGCGGCCGTCTCGGCCCGCGCGCGGTGCACGCGCTCGTCTCCGCCACCGTCGCCCCGAGCGTCGGAGCCGAGGTGCTGGGCCCGCACGCCCTCCGGCACTCCGCGGCCACCCACCTGCTCGACGGCGGCGCGGACCTCCGCTCGGTGCAGGAGATCCTGGGACACGCGAGCCTCGGGACGACGCAGATCTACACCCACGTCTCGGCCGAACGGCTGCGCGAGGCCTACCGGCTCGCGCACCCCCGAGCCTGACCCGGCTCCGCGCGCCGCGGTGGCGCCACGCACGCCCGCGTCCTAGCGTGGGGGAGTGCGAAGAGCCCGAACACCCGCCCTGCTGACAGGTGCCCTCGCGTTGGCGGCCGCTCTCGCGGCGTGCGCACCGGTCCCGCAGCCCGTCGAGACGCGCCTCCCGCCCGGCATGTCGGCATCCGCCCCCGCCCCGACCGTGTCGGTGCCCTCGCCCTCGGTCGTCACCCTCTCGCCGGCACCGTCGACGAGCGTCGCGCCTGCCCCCACGACCGCGCCCTCGGCACCCAGCGACGACCCCGGTGCCCTCTCGTGCGGTGACGGCGGCTCGCAGAGCGTGTCGGGCGCCGAACAGACAGTGCGGATCGTCGGCACCTGCTCCGAGCTGGACGTCTCGGGCTCGGCGCTCACCGTCGACGCGTCGGGCGCCACGGTGCAGACCCTGCGCATCTCGGGCGATCGCGCGCGGGTGACCGTCGCATCCGTCGACTCGCTCGTGGTGCAGGGGAACGACGGTTCCGTCACCTCCGCCGGAGCGATCGGCAGCGCCGACCTCAGCGGCGACCGGACGACCGTGCAGTCGGGCGGGACGGTCTCGTCGGTCACGGTGCGCGGTCAGGACAACGTCGTCCGCGCAGACGGCGGAGTCGGCTCCACCACGGTCGAGGGGCGCGGCAACCAGGTCGGGTGACGGAATCCGCCCGCCCTCCGCGGTCAACAGCAGGGGAGGAGGACCGCACGCGGCACTCCTCCGAGCAAGCGCAGCGGATTGACGTAGACGCCGTCGAGGCGCACGCCGAAATGCACCTCGCCGCGGCTCGTGTGCCCGCCCGTCGACACGACCCCCACGGGGGCTCCCCGCGCGACGGCATCGCCCACCGCGAGCTCCGTCGCGACCGGTTCGAGCGTCGTCACCAGCCCGTCGCCGTGGTCGATCGTGACCACCGCGCGCCCGGCGACCTCGCCCGCGAACGCGATCCGGCCGTCAGCGGGGGAGCGCACGCTACCCGACGCCATCAGGTCGAGGCCGCGATGACCCGGGCCGTACGCGTGCGCGGGAGCCTCGAAGGGGCGGACGACCTGTACCGGGTCGGTCGGCCAGACCCATCCCTTCGTCGAGAGGGGGTTCCCCGGACCGGCCGCCCCGCAGACCAGGACGATCGCGGTGAGCACGACCAGAGCGCGGGCGAGACGGAGCCGAACGGGAGACATGCCGGCAGTCTCACCGCCTTCGTGAGGCCGCGCGGGCTCCATCGCCGCCTCGGTGCACGCGCGCGGCGGAAGGCGCTGTGGGGAGGAGGCGTCCTGTATGCTGGGGGGTGCATCTCGCATGTCGGGATGACTCCGCGTGCCCACAGCGCATCGCGTCGCCCTCACGGGTAGCGCACCGCGCGGCATCCACACCCCATGGTCCACCGCTTCGGCGGTCGGCGGGTGTGCGCCGGGCACCAGGCTCGTCAGACGGACCGTCTGACGCGAACAACCACAACCACGGCGCGAAAGCGCCCAGAAACAGGAGTACGACCATGGCCGTCGTCACCATCCGCCAGCTGCTCGACAGCGGCGTTCACTTCGGACACCAGACCCGCCGGTGGAACCCGAAGGTCAAGCGCTTCATCCTCACCGAGCGCAGCGGCATCCACATCATCGACCTGCAGCAGTCGCTCGGGTACATCGACAAGGCGTACGAGTTCGTCAAGGAGACCGTCGCGCACGGCGGCACCATCCTCTTCGTCGGCACCAAGAAGCAGGCGCAGGAAGTCCTCGCCGAGCAGGCGACCCGCGTGGGCCAGCCCTACGTCAACCAGCGCTGGCTCGGTGGCCTCCTCACCAACTTCCAGACGGTGTCGAAGCGCCTCGCCCGCATGAAGGAGCTCGAGGAGCTCGACTACGAGAACCCGGCTGAGAGCGGCTTCACCAAGAAGGAGCTCCTGCTCAAGAAGCGCGAGCTCGACAAGCTGCACAAGTCGCTCGGTGGTATCCGCAACCTGCAGAAGACCCCCTCGGCCATCTGGGTCGTCGACGCCAAGCGCGAGCACCTCGCGGTCGACGAGGCCAAGAAGCTCGGTATCCCCGTCATCGGCATCCTCGACACGAACGCCGACCCCGACGAGTTCCAGTACCCGATCCCCGGCAACGACGACGCGATCCGCTCGGTGAGCCTGCTCACGCGCATCATCGCCGACGCCGCCGCCGAGGGCCTCATCCAGCGTCACCAGCCCGCCGGCGAAGAAGAGACCGCTGAGCCCCTCGCCGAGTGGGAGCGCGAGCTGCTCGAGACCCCCGCCGAGTCGACCGAGGCGCCCGCCGCCGAGTCGACCGATGAGGCTCCTGCCGCTGAGGCGACCGACGAGGCCCCCGCCGCCGAGTCGACCGAGGTTCCGGCCGCCGACGCCGACGCCGACGCCGAGGCCACCGACAGCAAGTAAGCCGCGAGGCACTCTGTTCGCCTCCGCGTGAACGGTGCGCCACCCGCACAGGCTACGATCCGGCGGGGTCGTGACAGCCCCCTCTTCGGAGGGCGGCGACACGGCCCCGCCGGGCTCACATACAGAACGCAAACGACAAGGAGACGCCACACCATGGCAAACTTCACGATCGCCGACATCAAGGCGCTGCGCGAGCAGCTCGGCACGGGCATGGTCGACACCAAGAAGGCGCTCGAAGAGGCTGACGGCGACGTCGAGAAGGCCGTCGAGATCCTGCGCCTCAAGGGTGCCAAGGGCAACGCCAAGCGTGCCGACCGTTCGACCAGCGAGGGCCTCGTCGCCGCGCGCGAGAACAACGGCTCGGTCACCCTGCTCGAGCTCGCCTGCGAGACCGACTTCGTCGCCAAGAACGAGCGCTTCATCGCTCTGGCCGACAAGGTCGTCGACGCGGCCGCCGCCGTCGGTGCCGACTCCGTCGAGGCCGCCCTGGCCGCCGACGTCGACGGCAAGACCGTCGAGCAGCTCATCTCGGACGAGGCCGCGATCATCGGCGAGAAGGTCGAGCTCCGTCGCGTGCGCACCATCTCGGGCGACAAGTTCGAGGTTTACCTGCACAAGACCAGCAAGGACCTGCCCCCGCAGGTCGGCGTGGTGCTCGCCTACACCGGTGACGACGCCGAGACCGCTCGCTCGATCGCGCAGCACATCTCGTTCGCGAACCCCTCGTACCTCACCCGCGACGCCGTGCCCGAGGCCGACGTCGACAAGGAGCGCGAGATCGTCACCGAGATCTCCCGCAACGAGGGCAAGCCCGAGGCCGCCCTGCCCAAGATCGTCGAAGGCCGCGTCAACGCGTTCTTCAAGCAGGTCGCCCTGCTCGACCAGGACTACGCGAAGGACAACAAGCTGTCCGTCGCCAAGGTCGCGTCCGACGCCGGTCTCACGCTGACCGACTTCGCGCGCTTCAAGGTCGGCGCGTAACCCCGAGACAGGCTCACGGCCCGTCAGAAGGCCCGGGATGCCACGGCATCCCGGGCCTTTTCCCTGCCCGCGCTCCGTCGGTGACCCGCCGTATCGGTCGCGACGGGCAGGGGGATAGTTTGTTCAAGACGAGAGGACACATCACGTGATGGATGCAGCCACCAAGCGCCGCCGAGTACTGCTGAAGCTGTCGGGGGAGGCGTTCGGCGGAGGCCAGTTGGGCGTGAACCCCGACGTCGTCAGCCAGATCGCCCGAGAGATCGCCGAGGCGACGGATCGCGTCGAGATCGCGATCGTCGTGGGCGGAGGCAACTTCTTCCGCGGAGCCGAGCTCAGCCAGCGCGGCATGGACCGCGGGCGCGCCGACTACATGGGAATGCTGGGCACGGTCATGAACGCCCTCGCCCTGCAGGACTTCCTCGAGCAGGCCGGCGCCGCCACGCGCGTGCAGTCGGCCATCTCGATGACCCAGGTCGCCGAGCCCTACATTCCGCGCCGCGCGATGCGCCACCTCGAGAAGGGCCGCGTCGTGATCTTCGGCGCCGGCGCGGGCCTGCCCTACTTCTCCACCGACACCGTGGCCGCCCAGCGCGCGCTCGAGATCGGCGCGACCGAGGTGCTCGTGGCGAAGAACGGTGTGGACGGCGTCTACACCGCCGACCCGCGCACCGACCCCTCGGCCACCAAGCTCGACCACGTGACCTACGGAGACGCCCTGCAGAAGGGCCTCAAGGTCGTCGACTCGACCGCGTTCAGCCTCTGCATGGACAACGGAATGGACATGCGGGTGTTCGGCATGGAGCCGGCCGGTAACGTCACCCAGGCGCTGCTCGGCGAGACGATGGGCACCCTCGTCACCGCGTGACGCGCCGCGCGCGGGCCCGGGGAGCCGGGCCCGCGCGCGACTAGACTGAGAAGCCAGTTCCAACGAATGGAGTCACCGTGATCGCCGATGTCCTCGCCGAAGCCGGAGCGCGCATGGATCGCGCCGTCGAGGCCGCCAAGGAGGACTTCGCGACCGTCCGCACCGGACGCGCGAACCCCCAGATGTTTCAGAAGGTCTTGGTCGACTACTACGGCTCGCCGACCCCGCTGGCGCAGCTCGCGTCGCTGAACAACCCCGAGGCTCGCACCCTCGTCATCAACCCCTACGACAAGTCCGCGTTGAAGGCCATCGAACAGGCCATCCGCGACATGCCGAACCTCGGGGTGAACCCCACCAACGACGGCACCATCGTGCGCGTCACCATGCCCGAGCTCACCCAGGACCGCCGCAAGGAGTACGTCAAGATCGTGCGAGGCAAGGGCGAAGACGCCAAGGTGCAGGTGCGCAACCTCCGCCGCAAGGCCAAGGACGACCTCGACGCCCTCAAGAGCGACGTCGGCGAAGACGAACTCGTCCGCGCCGAGAAGGAGCTCGACACCGTCACGCGCACCCACGTCGACCAGATCGACGAGGCTCTCAAGCGCAAAGAGGCCGAGCTGCTCGAGGTCTGACCCCCATGCCCGACGCCCCTGAGATTGGCGACACCGGACCCCTCGACAAGCGCGGGACCCGTCGTGCCGAGTCGGCTCGGCGCGCGCCGGTCACGGGCGAGAACGCCACCGCCATCGAAGCGCAGCTGCGCGCGATGCGCACCGACGCGGAGCGCAACATCGCCCACGCCCGTGCGGAGTTCGATCAGGCCAACGAGCGTCTGAAGCAGCGCACCGGCCGCGACCTCATCGTCGCCACGCTCATCGGTGTCGCGATCGGCGTGATCGTCGTCGCTTCGCTGATCTTCGTGAAGTGGCTGTTCGTGCTGTTCGCGGCGACCGCGATGGTGTTGGGCGTGCTGGAGTTCTCCCGCGCCCTGCAGGTCGCCGGACGCAAGGTCGACGTCGTCCCGCAGCTCGCGATGGGTTTCCTGCTGCTGCTCAGCGGGTTCTTCCTCGGGCCGTGGGTGCACTGGATCGCCCTGCTGGTGGCCATCGCGGTCGTCATCGTCTGGCGTCTCACCGCCCAGATGTTCGCCGACGACGGGCGCGCGCACATCGAGGTCATCGGCGACGTGCTCGTCGCCTCGTTCGTGCAGCTCTACGTGCCGTTCCTCACCTCGCTCGCGACGATCCTGCTCGCGCAGCCGCGCGGAGAATGGTGGGTGCTGGCGTTCCTCATTCTCGCAGTGGCCGCCGACACCGGCGCCTACGTCTCGGGCCTGACGTTCGGCCGGGGCGGACGGCATCCGATGGCCCCTCGCATCAGCCCGAAGAAGACCTGGGAAGGCTTCGCGGGCGCGTGTGCTGCGGCTCTCATCGCCGGTGCGCTGCTCGCGGTGTTCATGTTGCAGGTGCCCTGGTGGGCCGGGTTGATCTTCGGCGCCGTGGTTCTCGCGACAGCGACGGTGGGCGACCTCGGGGAGTCGATGGTCAAGCGCGACCTCGGCATCAAAGACATGAGCTCGTGGCTGCCCGGCCACGGCGGGGTGCTCGACCGTCTCGACTCGATCCTGCCGTCGGCCACGGCCGCCTTGGCCCTGTACTACCTGCTCGCCCCGTTGGGAGTGTCATGAGCGATACCCCGATCCACGACCGTGCGGCCGCGACGCCGTTCCCCACCGTGACCGGGCGGGCGCAGGGCTACGAGAAGCGCGCCGTCGACGCCTTCCTCGCCAAGGCCCGCGAGGCCTTCGAGCAGGACGAGACCGGAACTCTCCGCTCCTCCGAGATCCGCGCCGTCGCCTTTCCCCTCGTGAAGGGCGGGTACGCCGTGCACGCCGTCGATGCGGCCCTCGGTCGCGTCGAAGACGCCTTCGCCGCGCGGGAGCGGGAGCACGCGTTGTCGCGCTTGGGCGCGCGCGCCTGGGTCGCCGAGACCCGCGACACGGCGCAGGTGGTGCTCGACAGGTTGCAGCGCCCGCGCGGTGAACGCTTCGAGCGCGTCGGCTGGATGCACTTCGGGTACCGCGTCGACGAGGTCGACGTCGTCGCCGATCGCGTGGCCCGCTATCTCGCCGCGGGTGATCCCGTGACGGCGGAGCAGGTGCGCGCCGTCGCCTTCCGTCTGCAGCGCGGCGGGTACCGCGAGACCCAGGTCGACGCCGTGCTCGATGCCGTCGTCGAAGTCATGCTCGCTGTCGGATGAGCCGCGCGGATGGCAGCCGCCGCAATGCGTCGGTAGAATCGGCGTCACTGTGACTTCTGGTTCGGAACTCTCGCGCGCATCGTCTCGCCGCGTCGCCCGTCGGGGCGGCTCGGCCGGTGACGTCGTGCCGCCGGCCCTCCCGCGGCGCACCGCCCCGCGGTGGTCGCGTCGTCGCGGCGTCGTCGGTGTGTTCGGCGCCTGCGCCGCGGTGCTGTTCGCCGCTGCGTACGTCGGCCCTATGGGCGCCGCTCTGCAGCCCGCCCAGGCCGAGGGACCCAAGACGGTCACTCTGTACGCCCAGGGTCTCGACGACGTGCAGTCGGTGTCGACCACGGGCGAGAAGCAAGCCCCGTCTCTCGAGCGCTCCAGCTACAACGTGTACGTGAAGCCGAAGCCGACGCCGACCCCCACACCGACGTCGTCGGGCTCGAAGAAGTCGGGCTCCGGTTCGGGTTCCGGCTCGTCCTCGGGCGGGGGCGGCCCGGTGAAGTACAGCGGCGGCGGCGCTCCCGCCGACTGGATGGCCGCGGCCGGCATCTCCGAGGCCGACATGGGCTACGTCGACTACATCGTGAGCCGCGAGAGCGGGTGGAACCCCAACGCGACCAACCGTTCCTCGGGCGCATGCGGTCTCGTGCAGGCGCTGCCCTGCAGCAAGGTGCCAGGGAACGGCTACGACCCGGTCGACAACCTCCGCTGGGGCACGGGCTACGCCGTGGGCCGCTACGGCAGCTGGGCGAAAGCGTACGCCTTCTGGACCAGCAACCACTGGTGGTGAGCGGCGCCCATGCCCCGCTCCCGTAAGCGGCGTCCCGATCCGGGCCGCGGCGACGCGTCGCTCGATCGCCTCATCGCCGGCTGGAAGCGCATCGAGGTCAAGCGTGGCGTCGAGTGGACCGTCCAACCGATCTCGGCCCCGCAGGCGCAGAAGGAGTACCTCTGCCCCGGGTGTGGACGCACCGTGACCGTCGGAACGGCTCACCTCGTCGTCTGGCGTGCCGACGGCGTGCTCGGCGACGCCGCCGACCTCGCCGCACGCAGACATTGGCACACGCACTGTTGGAGGATCGCCTGATGGAGATTCGCGGACCCGTCCTTCTCCCCGCTCGACGCGAGGACATCGAACTGCGCACGGTCGACGAGCTCACCCTCGTCGGTGAACTCGCCCTGCCCGCGGACCGCGACCCGGTCGCGACGCTGGTGACCCTGCATCCGCTCCCCACGGCCGGCGGCTTCATGGACTCGCACATCCTGCGCAAGGCGGCGGGCCGTCTGCCGGCCCTGGCCGATCTGGCGGTCCTGCGGTTCAACACCCGCGGCACGACCTCGCCGCGCGGGACGAGCGAGGGCTCGTTCGACGGAGGCGCGGCCGAGTGCTTCGACGTGGCCGCCGCGGTCGACTTCGCGCGCGAGCGAGGGCTCCCGCGACCCTGGCTCGTCGGCTGGTCGTTCGGCACCGAGCTCGCGCTGAAGTACGGCCGCGATCACGACATCGAGGGCGTCATCCTGCTCTCGCCGCCCCTGCACCGCGCCACGGCCGACGAGGTGGCGGCGTGGGCGGGCGATGCGCGGCGCATGGTCGTGCTCGTTCCGGAGTTCGACGACTACCTGCGGCCGGACGAGGCCCGCGAGCGCTTCGCATCGGTTCCGGATGCCACGCTCATCGCGGTCGAGGGCGGAAAGCACCTGTGGGTCGGTGAGACCCAGACGCGACGCGTCCTCACCGAGATCGTCGCCGCGGTGAATCCCGACGCGCTCCCTCTGCCGGTCGAGTGGGACGGCCCGCTCGCCGACTGAGACGGCGGCTCAGCGCTCGTTCTGCCGCGGGATGATGACCTCGCGGTAGATGATCAGCACGCTCGCGGCGACCGGGATCGCGATGAGCGCGCCGAGAAGGTTGAGCAGCGCGCCACCGGCGAGGGCGGCGATGACGACGACCGAACCGGGCACCGACACCGCGCGGTTCATGATGCGCGGCGAGATCACGTACGCCTCGATCTGCATGTAGATGAGGTAGTAGATCAGCGCGATCAACGCCAGACTCGGCGACCCGAGCCCCGGCAGCAGACACGTCAGCACGATGATCGTCGAGCCGGTCAGGGTGCCCACCAGCGGGATGAGCGAGAAGAAGAACGCCACCACGGCCAGCACCGCGGGGAAGGGGGCGCCGATGATCGACAGGAAGATCGCGCTGAGCACGCCGTTGATCACACCGAGGCTGACCTGCCCCATGACGTAGTAGCCCACGGAGTCGGTGATCTTCTCGGCCAGTTCGATGAACCGGGCGCGCTTCGACGCCGGGACGAGCTGGTAGACGGCCGACTTCAGCGAGGGGGTGGATGCCGTGAAGTAGATCGTGAGGATGAGCACGATGAACGCGCCGCCCAGGCCCGCGGCGACCGCGCCGGCGCCCGTGAGCAGGCTGTTTCCGACGATCGTGGAGATCGATCCGACATCGAGGGTCGAGAGCCACTGCTGCACGCTGGCCCAGACGTCGTCGATCTTGAGCCAGGGGAGGGTCTGCGACACCCACGTCTGCACGTTCAGAACGATCTCGTTCCACGCCCCGGGCTGCAGCAACTGTTCGATCTGCCCGACGAGCTGAGCGATCTGGCCGACGATGATCGGCACGACCATGAAGACGATCCCGGTGAAGACGCCGAGCACCCCGAGGATCGTCACCAGGACGGCGGCCCAGCGGGGGAGTCCGCGGCGCTCGAGGAACGACACCAGCGGATCGAGTCCGAGCGAGAGGAACAGGGCCGTGCCGACGTAGAGCAGGATCGTCGACAGGCTCTGCACACTGCCGATGACGAGCAGGCCGACGCCGACGCCGAGCGTCGCGAGCAACGCGACCCGGAACGGGTTGTGGATCTTCATGGGAACGGCTCCCGCCTCAGCCGGGCGGTCGTGCCCGTGTGGTCAGGATACTGAGCACGGCGCCTTCGGAGCGTACGACGGGCCTCGCCGAGAACTTTCAGACGCCCTCGGATAGTCTGAAACGTCGATTCTTCGGTGGCGTCCGAGCCACCGGTGGGGATGGTGTGAAGCGTGAGATTCGTCTGGGCCGTGGTGGCGTTCGTCATCGCCGCCGCCATGATCGGTGCGGGCATCGCCCAGCGCACGGTTTTCCAGGGTCCGTCCGAGGCGTCGGCGAACGTGCAGACCGACGGGAGCGAGGCCTACACGCTCATCGACGGCTCGGTTCTGACGAGCGTCCCCGGCGCGCAGACCCTGCGTGTCGAGGGCGACGGCGAGGTCTTCGCCTCGTACGGCCGCACCGCCGACATGAAGGCGTGGCTGGCCGATGTGCCGTACACCGCGGTGACCGTCGACGGTGAGGGCACGGTGCAGACCGCGACGGTCGAGCCGACGGTGACGCCCGCGTCCGACGCCGCCGCCGGACGCAGTCCCGTCGACTCCGACCTGTGGCTCGACGAGTACGAGCAGACCGGGTCGCTCTCCACGACGCTGCAGCTGCCCTCCGACATGAGCGTGCTCGTGGCATCCGACGGCACCGCTCCCGCCCCTTCGAACATCAGCGTGACCTGGCCCATCGACAACTCGACCCCGTGGGCCGGCCCCCTCATCGTCGGCGGCGGCGTCGTGCTGTTCATCGGCGTCGTGCTGTACGTGCTCGGCATTCTGCACGTCCGCCGTCGTCGTCGCCCGCGCCGCAAGGGTCTGCCGCTGCCGGTCACCGAGCCCATCTCGACCGTCGACGCGGATGCCGAGGCCAAGGGCGTGATCAGCCGATCGCGCCGCGGCGGCGCCCGCCGTGCCCTGATCGCCGTGCCCGCGCTCGGAGTCTCGGTGGCGCTGATGGCGGGGTGCTCGGCCGACGCCTGGCCCCAGCTGGCCGCGACCGAGACGCCGAGCCCGTCGCCCACGGTGATCGTTCCCGAGGGGCAGTTCCCGCCGGCCGTGACCGAGGCGCAGGCTCAGCGCATCGTCTCGCGCGTGTCGAGCACGGTCGCCGAAGCCGACGCCGCCCTCGATGCGAACGCGGCGAGCCAGCGTCTGGCCGGTCCCGCTCTCGCCGAGCGTCAGACCAACTACACGCTGCGCGCCGCGCTGAGCGATCGCCCCGCCCTTCCGGCGATCCCGGCGGAGCCCGTGCAGATCGTGCTGCCGCAGACCACTGCCGCCTGGCCGCGCACCGTGATGACGGTGGTGGAGTCGGCGGATGCCGCGACGCCCACCACGACCATCATGATGCTGACGCAGGACTCGCCCTGGGACGAGTACAAGGCGTCGTACGTCGGCAACCTCGAGGCCTCGACCAACCTCCCCGAGCTCGCCGCCCCGTACGTGGGCGCGACCCAGGTGCCGCCGGACTCGTCGTTCCTCGTGCTCGCTCCGGACAAGGTCGCCGCGGCCTACGCCGACATCATCAACAACGGTGACAAGAGCGCGTCGTACACCACGTTCGACACCGCCAACGACCTGCTGCTCAGCGCGATCCAGGCGAACAAGACGCAGCGCACCGACGAGCTCAATCAGACCGGTGCCGGCACCGCGCAGATCAGCTTCTCGGCCTCCGCGGGTCCGGCGACGCCGATCGCCCTCGCCACGCTCGACACCGGTGCGATCGTCGCCGTCAACGTGTACGAGAGCGACACGGCCAAGCCCACCAACCCCGACGCCGTGATCAAGCTCGACAACAACCCCGCGGTCAAGGCTCTGACCGGCGTCGACCAGTCGGCGACCGGCTTCACCACGACCTACTCCGATCAGGTGTTCTTCTACGTGCCCAGCCAGGGCTCCGATGATCAGATCCGCCTGCTCGGTTACCGTTCCAGCCTCCTCGAAGCGAAGGTGTCCCCGTGAGCACTCCCGCCCCCGGTTCCGTCATGCGCGGTGCCGTCGACCTCTCGTCGCTGCGCAACCGCCCGCAGCCTTCCGCTGCGCCCGCCGCCGGAGCCCCGGCCGCACCGGCGCCCGCGGGGGGAGCGAGCCCGCTCGTGTTCGACGTCACCGACGCGTCGTTCGGTGAGGTGCTCGAGCTCTCGCGCACCGTGCCGGTCGTCATCGACCTCTGGGCCGAGTGGTGCGGTCCCTGCAAGCAGCTGAGCCCCGTGCTCGAGAAGGTCGTCATCGAACTCGGCGGCCGCCTGGTGCTCGCCAAGGTCGACGTCGACGCCAACCCGCAGTTGGCGCAGGGCTTCCGTGCGCAGTCGATTCCGATGGTGCTGGCCCTCGTCGCCGGTCAGCCCGTTCCGCTGTTCACCGGTGCGGTGCCCGAGCAGCAGGTGCGCGACGTGTTCGCCCAACTGCTGCAGCTGGCCGCGCAGCACGGCGTGACCGGAACGGTGCCCGTCGACGGCGTCACCGACGACGTCGCGCCCGAGGAGCCGCCGCTGCCCCCGCTGCACGCCGAGGCCTTCGCCGCGATCGAGGAGGGCGACTACGCCCGCGCGATCACCGCGTACGAGAAGGCCCTCGCCGAGAACCCGCGCGACGCCGACGCCCGCGCCGGCCTCGGCCAGGTGCGCCTGCTCGATCGGGTGCAGGGCGCTGACCTGCAGGCCGCGCGCGACGCGGCGGCCGCGGAGCCGACCGGTCTCGACGCGCAGTTCCTCGTGGCCGACCTCGATGTGGTCGGCGGTCATGTCGACGACGCGTTCGGTCGTCTGCTCGACCTCTTCCAGGCGCTGCCGGCCGACGACCGCGCTTCGGTGCGCGAGCGCCTGCTCGAGCTGTTCGGTCTCGTCGGTGACGACGACGCGCGCGTCATCCGGGCCCGCGCCCGTCTGGCGTCGCTGCTGTTCTGATCGCGAGACGCCGTCGGCCCCGTCCCTCCTTCGAGGGGCGGGGCCGTTTGCTTCGGCCGCCTGCGGGCATGCGAAGGCCCCGACCCGCAGAAGCGGATCGGGGCCTTCACGCGATGGGTTGTCAGCTGCCGGCGCGGTGGTGCAACCAGAGCACACCCAGCGGCGGGATGGTCAGCGTGGCGCTGCCCCGCGCGTCGGTCACGACAGCGCCCAGGTTGCCCTGACCCGAACCGCCGAAAGCCTCCGCGTCGCTGTTGAGCACCTCGGTCCAGGTTCCGGCCTCGGGCAGGTCGAGCGGGAAGTCGCCGAGCGGCACTCCCGAGAAGTTACACACGACCGCGACCGTGTTGCCGTGGTGGTCGCGGCGCGCGAACGCGAGCACGTTGGGGTTCCACGCGGGCGCGCCCAGACGGGAGAACGCTGCTCCGTCGTGGTCGCGCGACCACAGCGGAGCCTGGTCCTTGTACACGCGGTTGAGCTCGGCGACGAAGTCGTGCAGCTGCGCGTGCGAGGGCTGGTCGAGCATCCACCAGTCGATGCTGCGCGATTCCGACCACTCGGACATCTGGCCGAACTCCTGGCCCATGAACAGCAGCTGCTTGCCAGGGTGGCCCCACATGTAGGCGAGGAAGGCCCGCATGTTGGCGAGCTTCTGCCAGTGGTCACCGGGCATGCGGCCGAAGAGACTGCCCTTGCCGTGCACGACCTCGTCGTGGCTGATCGGCAGGATGAAGTTTTCGCTGAAGGCGTAGACGAACGAGAACGACAGCTCACCCTCGTGGTGCGAGCGATACATCGGATCGCGCCCGATGTACTGCAGCGAGTCGTTCATCCAGCCCATGTTCCACTTGAAGCCGAAGCCGAGGCCCGCGGCGGAGGTGGGGGCGGTGACGCCGGGGAAGCTGGTCGATTCTTCGGCGATCAGCGCGATGCCGGGGTAGCGCTTGTACGAGGTGGCGTTGACCTCCTGCAGGAAGCGGATCGCCTCGAGGTTCTCGCGGCCGCCGAACTGGTTGGGCGCCCACTCGCCGTCGTTGCGGGAGTAATCGAGGTAGAGCATGGAGGCCACGGCATCCACGCGCAGACCGTCGACGTGGAACTCCTCGAACCAGTACAGCGCGTTCGCGACGAGGAAGTTGCGCACCTCGTTGCGGCCGTAGTCGAAGATGAGCGTGCCCCAGTCCTTGTGCTCGCCTCGGCGGGGGTCGGGGTGCTCGTAGAGGGGCTCGCCGTCGAAGCGCGCGAGAGCGAAGTCATCCTTCGGGAAGTGGCCGGGAACCCAGTCCATGATGACGCCGATGCCGGCCTGGTGGAGCCGGTCGATCAGGTAGCGCAGGTCGTCGGGGTCGCCGAAGCGGCTCGTCGGGGCGTAGTAGCCCGACACCTGGTAGCCCCAGGAGCCGCCGAAGGGGTGCTCGGACAAGGGCAGGAACTCGACGTGGGTGAACCCCTGAGCGCCGACGTAGTCGATGATCTCGTCGGCCGCGTCGCGGTACGACAGGCCCTGCTTCCACGACCCGAGGTGCAGCTCGTAGATCGACATCGGTCGGTCGATCGGCGCGGTGCGCGAGCGCTCGTCGATCCATTCGTCGTCCGCCCAGGCGTACGTCGAATCGGTCACGACGGATGCCGTGGCGGGAGGAACCTCCGCCAGACGCGCCATCGGATCGGCCTTTTCGATCCACTGTCCGCCGCGCGTGAGGATCTCGAACTTGTACCGGGTGCCGACGCCGACACCCGGGACGAACAGCTCCCAGACGCCGCTGCCGCCCATCGAGCGCATCGCGTGGCCGGTGCCGTCCCAGCCGTTGAAGTCGCCGATCACGCGGAGGGCCCGTGCGTCGGGCGCCCAGACGGTGAACGCGGTGCCGCTCGAGCCGTCGAGTACGCGCGGGTGGGCGCCGAGCACGCGCCACAGCTCCTCGTGGCGCCCCTCGGTGATCAGGTGCAGGTCGAGTTCGCCGATCGAGGGGGCGTGACGATAGCCGTCGTCGGCGACGTGCTCGCTTCCGTCGTACGACGCGCGCACCGTGTAGGCGCCGGGATGGGCGTCGACGGTGGCCTCCCAGACGCCGCCGCGCACGTGCGCGAGCGGCACGGTCGAGCCGTCGGCGAGGACCGCGTGGACGTCGTGCGCCAGCGGGCGGCGGGAGCGGATGACCCACCCGTCGCTGCTCTCATGCACGCCCAGCACGCTGTGCGGGTCGTGGTGCGCGCCGTGGGCCACGGCGTCGAGGATCTCGGGGGGAAGGGTGCTCATCGGTTCTCCTTGACGTGCAGGATGTGCACGGGCTCGGCGAAGGCGTCGAGACGCACGAAGTTGTGGTCGGCCCAGGTCCAGACCTGGCCGGTCACGAGGTCTTCGACGTCGTACGACGTTCCGGGCTCGATCCCGAACACGGTGGTGTCGAGGTGCACCGTCGTCTCGCGCGCGGAGTGCGGGTCGACATTGGCCACGACGATGATCGTGTCGGTCTCACCCGTGGGGGAGAGGGCGGCATCGAGGTGCTTGGAGTAGACGAGGATGGCCTCGTCGTCACTCCAGTGGATGTCGAGGTTGCGCAGTTGACGCAGCGCCGGGTGCGCGCGTCGGGCGGCGTTGAGCATGCGCAGGTAGGGGGCGAGCGAGTCGCCCGCGGCCTCGGCCGCCTCCCAGTCGCGGAACTTGTACTCGTACTTCTCGTTGTCGATGTTCTCTTCCGACCCCGGTCGGGCGACGTTCTCGAACAGCTCGTAGCCCGCGTACACGCCGTAGGTGGGCGCGGCCGTCGCCGCGATCGCGGCGCGGATCTTATAGCCGGGGCGCCCGCCGAACTGCAGGTACTCGGTGAGGATGTCGGGCGTGTTGACGAACAGGTTCGGACGCAGGAAGTCGGCGGTGTCGTGCGCGAGACCGCCCAGGAACTCCTCGAGTTCTTCCTTCGTGTTGCGCCACGTGAAGTAGGTGTAGCTCTGCTGGAACCCGGCCATCGCGAGACCCTGCAGGGGAGCGGGGCGCGTGAAGGCCTCGGCGAGGAAGACCGCGCCGGGCTCTTCGGCGCTGACGGTGGCGATGAGCCACTCCCAGAACTGCAGGGGCTTGGTGTGCGGGTTGTCGACGCGGAAGATCGTGACGCCCTGCGCGATCCAGTGCCGCACGACCCGCAGGACCTCGGCGCGGATGCCCTCGGGGTCGTTGTCGAAGTTGACCGGGTAGATGTCCTGGTACTTCTTCGGCGGGTTCTCGGCGAACGCGATCGAGCCGTCGGGAAGGGTCGTGAACCACTCCGGGTGCTCGGCGACCCAGGGGTGGTCGGGTGAGGCCTGCAGCGCCAGGTCGAGCGCGACCTCGATGCCGTTGTCGCGCGCGGCGGCGACGAACGCACGGAAGTCGTCGAGCGTGCCGAGGTCGGGGTGCACGGTGTCGTGTCCGCCCGCTGCGCCGCCGATGGCCCACGGCGAACCGGGGTCTCCGGGCTCGGTGACCAGGGTGTTGTTGGGGCCCTTGCGGTTGGTCTGGCCGATCGGGTGGATCGGGGGCAGGTACAGCACGTCGAAGCCCATGCCGGCCACCCCGGGCAGGCGTTCGGCGGCGGTGCGGAACGTGCCGCTGATGACGCTGCCGTCGTCGGCGCGGCGTGCCCCCTCGGAGCGGGGGAAGAACTCGTACCAGGCGCCGACTCCGGCGCGCTCGCGCTCGACGAGGAGCTCGGCGTCTTTGCCGACGGAGACGAGGCCCATCATCGGGCGCGCGTCGAACAGCGCGGCGATGGCGGGGTCGCGCACGATCTGCAGCGCGGTGTCGTCGTGCACGTCGGGGTCGCGCAGCGAGCGCGCCGCGTCGTACAGCAGGTCTTTGTCGCTGCCGGGTCGCTTCTTCTCGCCGCGCGCTCGGTCGAAGAGCTGGGCGCCCATCTCGCGCATGAGCGCGGAGTCGACACCCGCGGCGATCTTGAGATCGGCGGCGTGCTCCCACGTGGCGAAGTCGTCGGCGAACGACTCGAAGCGGAAGCGCCAGACGCCCTGTTCGAGGGGCGCGACGAGGGTCGACCACCGGTCGAATCCGTCGTTGAGCGGGCTCAGTCGGTGCAGTGACTCGTCGCCGGAAGGCGAGAACAGCCGCACCTGCACGCCGATGCGGTCGTGGCCCTCGCGGAAGGCGGTGACGGTGAAGGGCACCGCTTCGCCGACGTAGGCGGAGGGGCGGAAACGCCCCCCGGGGACGCTGGGGTGCGGCAGCGCCATCGGGATGCGCGGTGTGACGACGCTGCGCGTGGTCGGCGTCGGCTTGACCGGACGCACCGGGATCGAGGCGGCGCTGCGCCAGGGCAGCTCGGGCGAAGGCATCGTCGTGGTGGCCACGGTCCGAACCTATCGCGGGCCGCCGACATCGCCGTACGGTTTGCTCCGGCCTTGACAGCGGGCCCGGTTCAGTCGACGCGGAACAGCAGCATCGACGCTCCCGTCACGGGGACCACGTCGCCGGGGGCGTAGCGCTCCGCGGTCTCGACCGGCGTCTCATCGGCGCTCGACCACAGCGGGACGTACACCGCGCCGTCGATGTCGGGGAGCGTGATCTCGGTGTCGGCCTCGATGCCGTGCACGACGAGCAGCACCCGGTTGGGCTCCTCGTCTTGGGGGGTCGAGGTGGCGAGGTACTGCAGAGTGCGGTGCGCCGGGTCGTTCCAGCGCTCGCTCGACATCGTCTCGCCCCGCTCGTCGAACCACGCCATCACCGACGCCGAGGGGATCACTTCGCCGAGGCGCGCGAACCGCTGGGGGCGCAGCGCCGGGTTGTCGCGGCGCAGGCGCAGCAGCCGTTGGGCGTGCGCGAACAGGTGCTCCTGCCACGGAGCGAGGTTCCACGACAACCAGGTGAGGGCGGAGTCGTGGCAGTAGGCGTTGTTGTTGCCGCGCTGCGTGCGGCCCATCTCGTCGCCCGCCGTGATCATCGGGACCCCCGCCGACAGCAGCAGCGTGCCGAGCAGGTTGCGCATGGCCTTGCGGCGGGTGGCGAGCACGCGTTCGTCGGTGGTGCTCCCCTCGGCGCCGTGGTTGAACGAGCGGTTGGTGTCGGCGCCATCGCGGTTCTGCTCGCCGTTGCCGAGGTTGTGCTTGACGTCGTACGACACGAGGTCGCGCAGGGTGAACCCGTCGTGCGCGGTGACGAAGTTGACGCTCGCGAGTGGCCCGCGCTCTTCGCTGAACGTGTTCGACGACCCCGCCAGGCGCGTGGCGAAGCCGCCCACGCCGACGGGGGCGGTGTCGGCGCGGCGCGCGTAGTCGATGTCGCTGAGCCAGAAGTTGCGCACGCGGTCGCGGTAGCGGTCGTTCCACTCCAGCCAGCCTTCGCCGAAGTTGCCGGTCTGCCAGCCGCCCATGCCGACGTCCCACGGCTCGGCGATGAGCTTCGCGTCCGCCAGCGACGGATCGTCGCGGATCGCGGTCAGAAGCGGATGTGCCGGATCGAACGAGTGGCGGGCGTCGCGCCCCAGCGTGACGGCGAGGTCGAAGCGGAACCCGTCGACCTGCACCTCGTCGCTCCAGTACCGCAACGAGTCCAGAACGAGGCGCGCAGCGGCATCCGTCGACGTGTTCACCGCGTTGCCGCATCCGGTCTCGTCGATGTAGACGCCCTCGTCGGTCTGGCGGTAGTACGCGCGGTTGTCGATGCCGCGCAGGCTCGTGCGCGGGCCGCCGATGCCCTCCTCGGCGGTGTGGTTGTAGACGACGTCGAGCAGCACCTCGAGCCCGGCCTCGTGCAGGAGCTTCACCATGCCCTTGAACTCGCGCAGCACCGCCTCGGGCCCCTCGGCGCGGCTCGCGGCGGTCGCGTACGGCGCGTGCGGGGTGAAGAAGTTGAGCGAGTTGTAACCCCAGTAGTTCGCGAGTCCCAGCTGCAGCAGGCGCGGCTCGGTCGCGAACGCGTGCACCGGCAGCAGCTCGACGCTGGTGACGCCGAGCGAGAGCAGGTGGTCGATCATCGCGGGGTGCGCGAGGCCGGCGTAGGTGCCGTGCAGGGCCGGGGGGATGAACGGATGCCGCTTGGTCAGGCCTTTGACGTGGCCCTCGTAGATGACCGTGCGGTCGAGGGGGATCCGCGGCTTCTGCGACGAGCCCCAGTCGAACGAGCCGTCGACGACCACCGAGCGCCAGTCGCCGTAGCTTCCCGAGACGAGACCGCGCGAGTAGGGCTCGACGAGCAGCGACTGCGGGTTGAAGGTGTGCCCGGGCCCGTGCGGGCCGCCCACGCGGATGGCGTACCGCGCGCCGGGACGCAGGAGGGCGGAGGACGCCTCGAACACGCCCGCGCCGACGGGGGTCATGGTGATGGTCTCGGTCGCCCAGTCGAGGTCGACCTCGTCGAAGATCAGCAACTGCATGGCATCCGCCGCTCCCGACCAGACGCGGAGCGTGCCGCCGTCGGGACCCAGGCGCACGCCCAGGTCGTCGAGGGTCGGGCTCAGCAGCCCGGGGCGGGCGGAGGCGCGGGCGGGCAGGGCAGTCTCGGGTCGGACCATGCGTCATAGGCTAGTCACCGCGGCAGGCGAAATCGGGAGGGCGTGGATGCGGGTATATCTCGATCACGCGGCGACGACCCCGCTGCGGCCCGAGGCGCGCGATGCGTGGCTCGCGGCGCACGAGGTGCTCGGCAATCCGTCGTCGATCCACGGCGCGGGGCAGCAGGCCCGCCGCCTGCTCGAGGACGCCCGCGAGAGCCTGGCCGGGGTGCTCGGTTGCCAGCCGATCGAGGTCGTCTTCACCTCGGGCGGGACCGAGGCCGCCAACCTCGCGCTGAAGGGGCTGTGGTGGTCGCGGGCCGAGGGTGAAGACGCGGTGGTGCTGCCCGACGGAGAGCATCACGCGACCCTCGACGTGGTGCAGTGGCTCGCGTCGGCCGAGGGAGCGACGGTTCGACCCGTCTCGCTCGACGACGGTGGGCGGATCAGGCCCGAGGTCTTCGCAGAAGCCCTTCCCGGAGCGGCGCTGGCGACGGCGCTCGTGGCCAACAACGAGGTCGGAACGATCCAGGATGCCGCGGGCCTGGCCTCGGCGGCCGCTGCGGCGGGAGTCCCGCTGCACCTCGACGCGGTGTCGGCCCTCGGCCAGATCCCCGCGGACTTCGCGGCGTGGCGCGGCGCCGGGTCCGCGGCATCCGGACTCGTGACCATGTCGGTGTCGGCCCACAAGGTCGGCGGACCCGTGGGCGTCGGTGCGGCCGTGGTGTCGCGACACGCCCGCCTCACTCCTCTCGTCCACGGCGGCGGACAGCAGCGGAGCCTGCGCGCGGGGACCCAGGACGTCGCGGGGGCGGCCGCCTTCGCCGCGGCGGCCACCGTCGCCGAGATCGAGCGCGAGGCCGAATCCGAGCGTCTGCGCGGGCTGCGCGATCGCCTGATCGCCGGAATCCGCGCGGGCGTCCCGGCAGCACGGCTGCTCGGCGACCCGACGGATCGCCTGCCCGGCAACGCGCACGTGCTGTTCCCGGATGCCGCGGGCGAAACCCTGCTGTTCCTGCTCGACATGCACGGCTTCGCCGTCTCCACCGGGTCGGCGTGCCAGGCCGGGGTCGCCGAGCCGTCGCACGTCGTGCTCGCGCTCGGTCTCGACGAGCGCGCGGCGCGGTCGGTGCTGCGTTTCACCCTCGGGCGCACCTCGACCGCCGAAGATGTCGACGCTCTCCTCGCCCGCCTGCCCGAGGTGTACGCCCGGGCCGTGGCATCCGGAGCCCCATCCGGCGCCCGTTCAGACCGGGCTTCGTAGACTGGCTGCATGCGAGTTCTTGCGGCGATGAGCGGTGGAGTCGACTCCGCGGTGGCTGCGGCCCGCGCGGTCGAGGCGGGTCACGACGTGGTCGGCGTGCATCTGGCGCTCTCGCGCGCCGGAGGCACGCTCCGGGCCGGCAGCCGCGGCTGCTGCACGATCGAAGACGCGATGGACGCCCGCCGCGCCGCCGACAAGCTCGGCATGCCCTTCTACGTGTGGGACTTCTCGGAGCGCTTCCGCGACGACGTGATCGACGACTTCGTGTCGGAATACCGCGCCGGTCGCACACCCAACCCCTGCATGCGCTGCAACGAGAAGATCAAGTTCGCCGCCCTCCTCGAGCGCGCCGTCGAGCTCGGCTTCGACGCCGTGTGCACGGGCCACTACGCCACGCTCGTCGACACGCCCGAGGGACGCGAGCTGCACCGCGCCTCCGACAACGCCAAAGACCAGTCGTACGTGCTGGGAGTGCTCACCGCCGAGCAGCTCGCGCACACGTACTTCCCGCTCGGCTCCACCCCCTCGAAGGCGCTCGTGCGCGCCGAGGCGGAGGAGCGCGGACTCTCGGTCGCGCAGAAGCCCGACAGCCACGACATCTGCTTCATCCCCGACGGCGACACGCGCGGCTGGCTCGCCGACAAGGTGGGCGCGGAGCGCGGCGAGATCCTCGACCGCACCGGAGCCGTGGTGGGCACGCACGAGGGTGCGCACGCCTTCACCGTGGGGCAGCGCCGCGGCCTGCAGCTCGGCGTGCCCGCCGCCGACGGCAAGCCCCGCTTCGTGCTCGAGGTGCGCCCGATCAACAACACCGTCGTGGTCGGGCCGAAGGAGGCGCTCGCGTGCTCCGAGATCGCGGGGGAGCGCTTCACCTGGGCAGGTCGGGCTCCGGATGCCGACTCCTTCGCGTGCGACGTGCAGATCCGCGCCCACGCCGACCCGGTGCCGGCGTTCGCATCGATGTCCGAGGGTCTGCTGACGGTGCGTCCCGCAACGCCGTTCGACGGTGTCGCGCCCGGACAGACCGCCGTGCTCTACGACGGGACGCGCGTGATCGGTCAGTTCACGATCGACCGCACGGTGTCGGCGGTTCCGGTCGAGGTCTGAGTCGGCCGCAGCCTGGGCGACGGGAGGAGTCTCGCGGAGGGAGGGCGCTGACGCGTTCTGTTTCCTTCTCTTCCCCGAATCGCCTCCGCTCAGCCACACCTCGCGATCGTCGCGCGACGCGGCGGGCAAGGCCCGGGGCGATGTCGTACCCCCTCCCTAAGCTGGAGACGTGACCGAGCACGATCAGCTTCCCGACCTGACCCTCGACCAGGCGCGCGCCGAGGCGGGCGATCTGTCGCAGCGCATCCTGGGCGCCCGCGACGCCTATTACGGGCGCGACGCCGAGCTGGTCGACGACGCCACCTACGACGGGTGGATGCACCGCCTCGAGGCGATCGAGCGGCTGTATCCCGAGCTGCAGGGGCAAGACAGCCCGACCCAGTCGGTGGGTGCCGCCGAGGCGACCGACCTCGCGACGATCGAGCACGCCGAGCGCATGCTGAGCCTCGACAACGTCTTCTCGCCCGACGAGCTGCGCGACTGGGCGGTCAAGGCCGAGGCCGCGGCGGGGCGTTCAGTCCACTGGCTCAGCGAGCTGAAAATCGACGGGTTGGCCATCAACCTGCGGTACGAGAACGGGGTGCTGACCTCGGCCGCCACCCGCGGCGACGGGCGGGTCGGCGAGATCGTGACCGATAACGCGCTGCGCGTCGCAGGCATCCCGCGCGAGCTGACCGGAGAGGGCCACCCCGCTCTGGTCGAGGTGCGCGGCGAGGTCTTCATCCCGGTCGCGAAGTTCGAGAACCTCAACCGGCTCCAAGGCGAGTTCCGCGAGCGTGCGGTCGCCGAGGCGCGCGAGCGGGCGTCGAGCCGTCGTGGCGGCCGGGTCTTCGACGAGGAGAAGGCCGAGATCGCCGCCGCCCGTCGGTTCCCGGCCTTCGCCAACCCCCGCAACGCCGCGAGCGGAGGCCTCCGTCAGCAGATCGAGAAAAAGTCGGGCCTCGAGCTCGAGGCCGGACTCGCGCGCATCGACTCGCTTGCGCTCTACGTCCACGGCATCGGCGCCTGGCCCGACCCTCCCGTGGCCGCCCAGAGCGAGATCTACGCCTTGCTGGCGTCGTGGGGGCTGCCCACCTCGCCGTACTTCCGCGTCGAAGACTCGATCGACGGCGTGCTGTCGTTCGTCGCCCACCACGGCGAGCACCGCCACGACGTCGAGCACGAGATCGACGGGGTCGTGGTCAAGATCGACGAACTCGCCCTGCACGACGAACTCGGCGCGACCAGCCGCGCTCCGCGGTGGGCGATCGCCTACAAGTACCCGCCCGAGCAGGTCAACACGAAGCTGCTCGACATCGTCGTCTCGGTCGGGCGCACGGGCCGCGCCACGCCCTTCGCCGTGATGGAGCCCGCGCGCGTGGCCGGGAGCGTCGTGCGCCAGGCGACCCTGCACAACCAAGACGTCGTGAAGGTCAAGGGCGTGCTGATCGGCGACACCGTCGTACTCCGCAAGGCGGGCGACGTCATCCCCGAGGTGCTCGGGCCCGTCGTCGAGCTGCGCGACGGAAGCGAACGCGCCTTCGTCATGCCCACCGACTGCCCCGAGTGCGGCACGCCGCTGCGACCGGCGAAAGAAGGCGACATCGACCTGCGCTGCCCCAACGCCCGGTCGTGCCCCGCGCAGGTGCGCGGTCGGGTCGAGCACATCGGCTCGCGCGGCGCGCTCGACATCGAGGCCCTCGGCGAGGTGACGGCGGCGGCGCTGACGCAGCCCGAGGTTCCCGAACGTCCCCCGCTCGACACCGAGGCGGGGCTGTTCGACCTCACGGTCGACGAGCTCGTGCCCATCGAGGTCGTGGTGCGCGACTCCGAGACCGGAGAACGCAAGGTCGATCCCGACTCGGGCGAACCGGTGCGCCGCGCCCCCTTCCAGAAGCTCGGCGCCGCGACCTACCCCCCGGGCAGCGAAGAGCTCGACCCGGCGGAGCGGCGCCGACGCGGCATCCGCAAATCCCACCGCGAGGTGCTGCCGTCGGAGCAGGCGATCAAGCTCGTCGCCGAGCTCGAGAAGGCCAAGACCAAAGACCTGTGGCGCCTGCTCGTCTCGTTGAATATCCGCCACGTCGGTCCGGTGGCCGCGCGGGCGCTCGCGCAGTGGTTCGGCTCGCTCGACGCGATCCGGGCGGCCTCGCGCGAAGAGCTCGCCGCGGTCGAGGGCGTGGGCGGCATCATCGCAGACGCCGTCATCGACTGGTTTGAGGTGGACTGGCACCGCGACATCGTCGAGCGATGGACCGCGGCGGGCGTGCGGTTCTCCATCCCCGGTCACCCCGGGCCCGGGGCGGCGGCAGCGGCCGGGGGAGTCCTCGCCGGACTCACCGTGGTGGCGACCGGATCGCTCGACGGCTACACCCGCGAGGGAGCGCAGGAGGCCATCATCTCCGCCGGCGGCAAGGCGGCCTCGAGCGTGTCGAAGAAGACCGACTTCGTCGCGGCGGGTCCGGGTGCCGGCTCGAAGCTCGCGAAGGCTGAGGAGCTGGGTCTGCGCATCCTCGACGCCGCGCAGTTCCGCATCCTGGTGGAGCAGGGGCCGGCGGCGCTCGACGGTGGTGCGCCAGACTCCGACGCCGGAGTGGTGGACGACGTAGCGGCCGACGACGCGACGGAAACCGACGGGGCCGCGACGACCGACGCGCCGTGACGACCGACGCGCCGTGACGACCGACGGCGGCGGGCCACCGACGAACCGGCCCGCGGCGACTCACAGCCCGGAACAGAGAACGAGGGCGGGACAGGAGATCGCTCTCCTGCCCCGCCCTCGGTGTCGTCAGCTGGTCAGCCGGCGCACACCGTCGCCGCGTCGGTGAAGCTCTCCTGCAGAGCGGTCACCTGGTCGCTGAGGCCGCTCGCCGTGTTGGGATCGGCGATGAGGCCCTCGAGGAACGTGGCGTACTCGTTGAGCGCGCCGCTCGCCTTCTGGGCCGCCGGGGCGACCTCTTCGTTGGTGATCCCGCCGAACTCGGTGTCGACCTGCGTCGCGAGCTCGCGGAACTGCGTCAGCGTGGCCTGCGGGTCGGACGTGTCGATCGAGCTTCCGGCCTGGCTGACCGCCTGGAACTGCTCCTGCACGATCTGGCAGGCATCGGCCTTCGACTGGTCGCCGGCGGGAGCGGGAGCGCTCGACGCCTGTGCCGACGAGCTGGCCTCGCTCGTTCCGGCGGTGTCGTTGGTGTCGGCCTCGTTGGCGTTCGAGTCGCCGCCACCCGAGCACCCGGTCAGCAGCAGCAACGCCGATGCGGCGACGAGCGCGAAAGACGTACGCGTTTTGATCATGTGATTCCCCCAAGGTCACTTCCGGGCGCGAGTCAGTCCGGAATGGCCCCACCGTAGTGACATCCGTCGGCCCCCCGCCATTCGACCCCTGCCCCTTGCGTCAGGGGAGGGATTCGGTGCAGGGCGTCGGCTCAGTCGCTCAGCAGCTGATCGCGCACCTGCCGCCGGAGGACCTTCCCGATCAACGAGCGCGGCAATTCGTCGACCACGATGAGACGCTTCGGCACCTTGTAGGGCGTCAGGATGCCGCGGGCGAATGCCCGCACGGCCTCGGCGTCGAACTCGCCCGGCGTCGTCGGCACGACCGCGGCCACGACCTCTTCGCCCGAGTGCTCATCCGGGAGGCCGACCACGGCCACCTCGGCGACCGAGGGATGCTGGCGCAGCACGTTCTCGACCTCGGTCGGCGCGACGTTGAAGCCGCCCGTGATGATCAGCTCTTTGATGCGGTCCACGATGCGCACGAAACCGGCGTCGTCGATCGTGACGATGTCTCCGGTGCGGAACCAGCCGTCGACGAACACCGACGCGGTTTCTTCGGGCTTGCCGTAGTACCCCGAGAACACCTGCGGCCCGCGCACCACCAGTTCGCCGCGTTCCACGTCGGTCGTGGGATCGTCGGGGTCGACCACGCGGCACTCGGTCCCCGGCAGGGGCAGGCCCACGGTTCCCGCGACGCGGTTGTCGGCGACGGGGTTGGCCATGAGCACGGGGGAGCACTCGCTCAGCCCGTAGCCCTCGACCAGGTAGCCGCCGGTGGCCTCCTCG
Organism: Microbacterium sp. BH-3-3-3; assembly: GCF_007679045.1. Lineage (GTDB taxonomy): Bacteria > Actinomycetota > Actinomycetes > Actinomycetales > Microbacteriaceae > Microbacterium > Microbacterium algihabitans. The sequence goes on from NZ_VEFS01000006.1 coordinate 150,733, forward strand.
AAGGGCACGACGAGATCGTGCGGCAGGGCCATCGCACCCGAGATGGCGACGTCGGTGCCCGCGAGCGACACGCCCTGCGCCGTGGCCGCCGCCAACAGGCGTTCGGCGATGGGCGGCACGAGCGGGAGGAACGTCGCCGGGTGCTTCTTGGTGACCGCCAGCACGAGGTCGGGGTCGAACTTGGGGAAGAGCACGAGACGCGCGCCCATCGACATCGCGAACGTCAGGCACAGGGTCAGCCCGTACGCGTGGAACATCGGCAGCACGGCGTAGACGACGCAGCCCTCGCCGCGCACGATCGAAGGCACCCAGGCGCGCGCCTGCGCCGCGTTCGCCAGCAGGTTGGCATGCGTGAGCATCGCACCCTTGGGTGTGCCGGTCGTGCCGCTCGTGTACTGGATGATCGCGAGGTCATCGGCGGCCGGGCGGGGGTGGCTCTCGGGCAGGGGAGCGTGGCGCACCAGGTCGGACCACTCGACGGCGTTCTTCGTCTTCTCGGTCAGCGCTGCGCGCGCCTCGCGGGCCTTCGCCACCGGCAGGCGCAGGGCGAGACGCGTGCGCAGAGGCATGGCCGTGGTCACGTCGACTGAGACGAGCGTGTCGACGCGCAGATCGGCGGGGAACTCCTGCACGGTGGCGACGACCTTGCTCCACACGATCGCGTGCTTCGCGCCGTGGTCCTCGAACTGCTTGCGCAGCTCCCGCGGGGTGTAGAGCGGGTTGTGCTCGACGACCACGGCGCCCAAACGCAGCACCGCGTAGAAGGCCACGATGTGCTGCGGGCAGTTGGGCAGCACGATGGCCACCGGGTCGCCCGCCTCCACGCCGCGTTCCTTCAGCGCGGCCGCGACGCGCACGATGTCGGCCGTCATCTCGGCATACGTCGTCTCACGGCCGAAGAACTGCAGGGCGGGGGCGTCGGGGTAGTCGCGCACCGACGCGTCGACGATGTCGACGAGCGATCCGCTCTGGGGTTCCAGGTCTTCGGGGACTCCCGGTGCATAACTCGAGGTCCAGGGCCGCGGGGGATCGAAGCTCGTCACCCCGTCAGCCTAAGACGCCCGGACCGCTCATCGAGGGTGGGTGCGCGACGGGAGCGGGTGACGGCGCGAACTAGACTCGGGGGGTGTCTGAAATCACTCCTGATCTCGTGCGCCATCTCGGTGTGCTCGCCCGGATCCAGTTGAGCGACGAGGAGGTCCAGAGCCTCACCGGCCAGCTGGATGCCATCGTCGACAACATCGCGAAGGTGTCCGAGGTGGCCACGCCCGACGTCGTCGCCACGAGCCACCCGATCCCGCTCGAGAACGTCTTCCGCCCCGACGTCGTGCAGCAGCAGCTCACGCGCGAGCAGGTGCTGCAGAACGCCCCTGACCAGGCCGACGGCCGATTCCGCGTGACCGCGATCCTGGGAGAAGAGCAGTGACCGACCTCACCCGCCTGACAGCGGCGGATCTCGCCGCCAAGCTCGCCTCGTCCGAGGTCTCGAGCGTCGAGGCCACGCAGGCCCACCTCGACCGCATCGCCGCCGTCGACGGCGACGTGCACGCGTTCCTGCACGTGAGCGACCATGCCCTCGAGGTCGCGGCCGACATCGACCGCCGCCGCGCGGCGGGAGAGCAGCTGCACGAGCTCGCCGGCGTTCCGCTCGCGGTCAAGGACGTGCTCGTCACCACCGATATGCCCTCCACCAGCGGGTCAAAGATCCTCGAGGGCTACATGTCGCCCTACGACGCCACGGTCGTCGCGCGCTCGCGCGCCGCGGGCCTCGTGCCGCTGGGCAAGACCAACATGGACGAGTTCGCGATGGGCTCCTCCACCGAGTTCTCCGCCTACGGCCCCACCCGCAACCCGTGGGCCCTCGACCGCATCCCCGGCGGCTCCGGTGGTGGATCGGCCGCGGCCGTCGCCGCGTTCGAGGCGCCGCTCGCCCTCGGCTCCGACACGGGTGGCTCGATCCGTCAGCCCGCGCACGTCACCGGCACGGTCGGCGTCAAGCCCACGTACGGCGGCGTGAGCCGTTATGGCGCGATCGCCTTGGCATCCAGCCTCGATCAGGTCGGCCCGGTCACGCGCACCGTGCTCGACGCGGGTCTTCTTCACGACGTCATCGGCGGTCACGACGCGAACGACTCGACCTCGCTGTCCGACGCGTGGCCCTCGTTCGCCGCCGCCGCCCGCGAGGGCGCGACCGGCGAGGTCCTCAAGGGACTCAAGGTCGGCGTCATCCGCGAGCTCGACGACCGCGGCTTCCAGAAGGGCGTGTCGGACTCGTTCCGCGCATCGCTGGCAGCCATGGAGGCGCAGGGCGCCGAGATCATCGAGATCAGCGCCCCGCACTTCGAGTACGGCGTCGCCGCGTACTACCTGATCCTCCCCGCCGAGGCCTCGAGCAACCTCGCGAAGTTCGACTCGGTGCGCTTCGGCATGCGCGTGAACCCGCAGGGGGCCGCGACGGTCGAGAACGTGATGGCGGCGACGCGCGACGCGGGCTTCGGTCCCGAGGTCAAGCGCCGCATCATCCTCGGCACCTACGCCCTGTCGGCGGGATACTACGACGCCTACTACGGCAGCGCGCAGAAGGTCCGCACGCTCATCCAGCACGACTTCGACGCCGCGTTCTCGCAGGTCGACGTCATCGCGACGCCCTCGGCGCCGACCACGGCCTTCCGCCTCGGCGAGAAGATCGACGACCCGCTGCAGATGTACCTCAACGACGTGACCACGATCCCCGCGAACCTCGCGGGCGTGCCCGGCATCTCGGTGCCGAGCGGTCTCGCCGAGGAAGACGGCCTGCCCGTCGGCATCCAATTCCTCGCCCCCGCCCGCGAGGACGCCCGCCTCTACCGCGTCGGCGCAGCCCTCGAAGCGCTGCTCGTCGACCAGTGGGGCGGCCCGCTGCTCGACAAGGCTCCCTCCCTTCGACAGGCTCAGGGACCGGAAGGAACGCTCTGATGGCGAAAGACGCACTCATGGACTTCGACGAGGCACTCGGAATGTTCGAGCCCGTCCTCGGCTTCGAGGTGCACGTCGAGCTCAACACCGCGACCAAGATGTTCTCGGCCGCGCCCAACCCGGCGAACGAGGCCCACCACGGTGCCGAGCCGAACACGCTCGTCGCTCCCGTCGACATGGGTCTTCCCGGTGCCCTGCCCGTAGTGAACGCCGAGGCGATCCGCTCGTCGATCAGCCTGGGCCTCGCCCTCGGTTGCTCGATCGCGCCGTCGAGCCGCTTCGCGCGGAAGAACTACTTCTACCCCGACCTCGGCAAGAACTACCAGATCTCGCAGTACGACGAGCCGATCGCCTTCGAGGGCTCGGTCGAGGTCGAGCTCGAAGACGGCACCCTTGTGACCGTGCCGATCGAGCGCGCGCACATGGAAGAAGACGCCGGCAAGCTCACCCACATGGGCGGGGCGACCGGTCGCATCCAGGGCGCGGAGTACTCGCTGGTCGACTACAACCGCGCAGGCGTGCCGCTCGTCGAGATCGTCACGAAGCCGATCTTCGGTGCGGAGCACTCCGCCCCCGCACTGGCGAAGGCGTACGTCGCGACCATCCGCGACATCGTGCGCGGCCTCGGCATCTCGGAGGCCAAGCTCGAGCGCGGAAACCTCCGCTGCGACGCGAACGTGTCGCTGCGCCCCCGCGGCCAGGAGAAGCTCGGCACCCGCACCGAGACCAAGAACGTGAACTCCATGCGTTCGGTCGAGCGCGCGGTGCGCTACGAGATCCAGCGTCAGGCCGCGATCCTCGCCAAGGGCGGGACGATCACGCAAGAGACCCGTCACTGGCACGAGGACACCGGTCGCACCTCTCCGGGCCGTCCGAAGTCGGATGCCGACGACTACCGCTACTTCCCCGAGCCCGACCTGCTGCCGGTCGTGCCCGCACCCGAGCTGATCGAGGAGCTGCGCGCCGCGCTCCCCGAGCCGCCCGCTGCGCGCCGTCGCCGTCTGAAGGGCGAGTGGGGCTTCACCGACCTCGAGTTCCAGGACGTCGCCAACGGCGGCCTGCTCGACGCGGTGGCCGACACGATCGCCGCAGGAGCCGCTCCGGCCTCGGCCCGCAAGTGGTGGACGGGTGAGATCACCCGCGTCGCCAACGCGCAGGAGCGCGACGCCGCCGACCTCGTGTCGCCCGAGAACGTCGCCGCTCTGCAGAAGCTGATCGACGCCGGCACCCTCACCGACAAGCTCGCGCGCCAGGTGCTCGAGGGCGTCATCGCCGGAGAGGGCACCCCCCAAGAGGTCGTCGACGCCCGCGGTCTGGCCGTGGTCTCCGACGACGGGGCGCTCATCGCGGCGATCGACGAAGCCCTCGTCGCCCAGCCCGACGTGCTCGCGAAGATCCGCGACGGCAAGGTGCAGGCCGCCGGTGCCGTGATCGGCGCGGTCATGAAGGCCATGAAGGGCCAGGCCGACGCCGCGCGCGTGCGCGAACTCGTGCTGGAGCGCGCCGCCGCTCTGTAATCGACACCGGATGCCACGGCACCGCGCCCCGCGAGGGGTGGGGCCGTGGCATCCGTCGTTTCCGGTCCGAGGTGGGTCACAACCTCGGTGATCCGCGCACGCTCAGTCGGTTTCGCGCGACGCGGGCTGAGCTCGTGCGGATCGCTGAGCTCGCGCCGCGGGGCCGATGTCGGAGGTCCGGGGGAGAATGGATGCCATGGGACGAGGTGACGGAACGGGGCGCATCGTCTCGCGCCCCGACGCCGATGACACGGGCACCGGCATCCTGCACGTCGACATGGACGCGTTCTTCGCCTCGGTCGCCGTGCTCGACGATCCGTCGCTCGCCGGCAAGCCGCTCATCATCGGCGGGTCGGAGGGGCGTGGTGTCGTCTCGAGCGCCTCGTACGAGGCCCGCCGTTACGGCGTGAAGTCGGCCATGCCGGTGGCGATCGCGCTGCGCATGTGTCCCACCGCCATCGTCGTCAACCCGCCGTACCACCGCTACACCGAGATGTCTCGGCAGGTCATGGCGATCTTCCACGACGTCACCCCGCTGGTCGAACCGCTCTCGATCGACGAGGCCTTCCTCGACGTCCGCGGTGCGCGGCGGCTGTGGGGGAGCCCGGGGACCATCGCCCGCGACCTGCGCGCCCGGGTGAAGGCCGAGACGGGGCTGACCTGCAGCATCGGCGTCGCGGCGACCAAGCACGTCGCCAAGATGGCCTCCACGATCTCCAAACCCGACGGGCTGCTCGTGGTGGCCGAGGCCGACACCGAGGCGTTCCTGCGCCCACGTTCGGTGCGCGCGCTGTGGGGGGTGGGGCCCAAGGCCGCCGAGGCGCTGGAGTCCCGCGGCATCCGGCTCATCTCCGACATCCTCGACACCCCGCGTCCCGCGCTCGATCGGGTTCTCGGTCCCGCGATGGGCGAGCGCATCTGGCACCTCTCGCGCGGTATCGACGCCCGCGAGGTGCACACGGGGCGCTCCGAGAAGAGCGTCGGCCACGAAGAGACGTTCCACACCGACATCTCCGACACCCGCACGCTGCACGTCGAACTCCGCCGGCTCGCCGATCGCGTGGGCGCGCGCCTGCGCACGCAGCAGTACGAGGCGGCGACGATCTCGATCAAGGTGCGCTTCTCCGACTTCACCACCCTGAGCCGCTCACGCACGCTGCCCGAACCCACCTCGGTCGGCCAGCGCATCGGCGACGCCGCCATCGAGTTGTTCGACGCGATCGACCGACGCCAGGCCGTGCGCCTGGTCGGTGTGCGCGGAGAGAAGCTCAAGCCGGCGGCGATGGCCGCCACCCTGTGGGACGACGACGCCGAGTGGCGCCGCGTCGAGGGGGCACTCGACGACGCCACGACGCGCTTCGGCCGGGGCGCCGTCACTCGCGGTTCGCTGCTCGGGCCGTCGCGCGGCGGGGGAGCCCTCCCCACCAACCCCCGGCCCTCGTACGACCACTGACACGCGGACCGCGGTCGCGCAACGCCCCTCGGCGCTCCGACGCCGGGCCGCTACGGTGGAGCCATGCCCAACATCGCTTTGGAACTCGGCAAGCAGGCCACCAGCTTCGGCGTCACCTCCGCCTACGGCGAGCAGCAGGACGTCGACGGCGTTCGCATCGTCCCCGTCGCCCTCACCTGGGCCGGGTACGGCGGCGGCTCCGACGAGCAGGGCAACGGTGGCGGCGGGGGCGGCGGATACACGCTTCCGCTCGGCGCCTACATCCGTCGCGGAGACGACCTGCGGTTCGACCCGAACCTCGTGTCGCTGCTCGCCGTCGGCATCCCGTTCGTGTGGGTGGCCGGTCGCGCCCTCAGCCGTGTCATCCGCGCCCTCAAGAAGTAACGCGGACCCCCTCGACGACGCTCTCACCGCGGCCGTGGCCGCGTTGTCGGCGCGCGTCGTCGAGATCGGCGCGTCGAACCCTGTCGTCGTCATCGACGGTCGCAGCGGAGCCGGCAAGAGTTCGCTCGCCCGTCGCCTCGTGGCCGCGTGGCCGGGGCGCGGGCGCGTGCAGATGGTCGCCCTCGACGACGTGTATCCCGGGTGGGACGGCCTCGCCGCGGGCGCTGACTACGCTCGCGAGACGATCCTGCTCCCGCACGCGCGTGGACTGCTCGGCGTGTGGGAGCGATGGGATTGGGAGCTCGACGAGCGTGCCGAGGCATACGCCATCGACCCGTCCCTCCCACTGGTCGTCGAGGGGTCGGGCCTCTTGACTCCCGAGGTCGCCCGGTTGGCCGACCTCACCGTGTGGGTCGAGGCCCCGACCGACTCCCGGCGTACGCGGGCACTCGCACGTGATGGCGAGACCTACCGCCCGCATTGGGATCGGTGGGCTGCGCAAGAAGACGCGCACCTCGCCGCGCACGACCCCGCGGCCCGCGCCGGGCTCCGGGTGCGCCTGCCGTGATGCCCCGCCGGGGAGCGTCTCAGCGTCGGTCGAGCGCCGTCATCAGCCCGTCGAGGCGATAGCCGATCCAGTCGTACACCCCGAAGCGCGGGTCGTCGGGGTGATGGTCGTCTTCGGTCCGGATGCCGAGGCGCGTGGCCAGCACGAGGCGCAGCGCCGACAGCGTCCGCATCCAGGCGAGGGCCTCGGTCTCGCCGAGCGCGATGGTGATCGTCGCGTCGGGATCGTCTTCGGCTGAGCGATCGCCGCCGTCGAGGCCGAGCGTCTGCAGGAGCACCGCGGCATCCTGAGCCCGCCTCTCGAGCAGGTCGCCTCCCGTCAGCCGGCGGAACTCGCGACTCGCGGCCTCGTCGTCGGGGTAGGCGTCGGGGAGCAGCCGCGCGACGGCGGGGTCGTCGTCAGCCCGCGAGTCGGCCAGCAGGTCGCGGAACTGGCCCACGATCCCGGCGAGGTGGAGGGCTTCGAGACCGCTGATCTCGAGCACGACGATCCGCTCGCTCACGAGGGGTCCTTCCTGACGGTGGCCCAGAGGCCGAAGTCGTGCATGGCTTGCACGTGAGCCTCCATGACCTCGCGCGGACCGCGTGCGACGACGGCATGACCGTCGTGGTGCACAGCGAGCATGAGGCGGTGGGCGGTCGGAGTGTCGAACCCGAAGTAGGTGCGGAAGACGTGGCTCACGTAGCTCATGAGGTTCACCGGGTCGTTCCAGACGACGGTCTGCCACGACGTCGGCGGCTCCGGGGTCGTCTGCCGATCGCGCTCGATGTCGAGATCGGGCGTCGCGAGCGGAGCCATCACGCCCACCCCAATTGGTGCAATCGGTCGTCGTCGATTCCGTAGAAGTGCGCGATCTCGTGGGCGAGGGTCGTGTGGATCTCGTCGCGCAGCGCGGTCTCGTCGTCGCACACCGCGAGATGCGGTTCGCGGTACAGGATGATGCGGTCGGGGAGCTCGCCGACGCCGTAACGATCCCGTTCGGTGAGGGCCCAGCCGTCATATAGCCCGAGCAGATCGAGCGATCCGTCTTCCGGGCGGTCCTCGACGACGAACACGACGTTGTCGAGGCCGTCGACCATGTCGTCGGGAAGCCGATCGAGCTCGTCGACGACCAGCGCCTCGAATGCGTCAGCATCGAGCTGCAGAGTCGCGGGCGCGTCGACGTCGTCGTGCACGGCGGGCCTCCCGGGGTCTTCGGCCGTTCCAGCGGATGCCGCGGGCGCGAGCCATGGCATCCGGCTTCGATTCTACGGGCGCGGGAGGCCGATGCGCCGGAGATCGGCCGCCTTACGCACCGATCGTGCGGTTAGGCTCGTGAGGGACGACGACGGAGGGGGTCGCCATGGCGGCGAAGCGGGCGATCAGCGGAATCTGCCGTGATTGGCCCGCCGAGAGCGGGTTCATCCGCGAGGTGTTGGACCGCATCGGCGACAAGTGGACGATGCTCGTGGTCAGCACGCTCGGCGAGCAGTCGCTGCGCTATTCCGACCTGCACGCGAGCATTCCGGGCATCTCGCAACGCATGCTCACCGTGACGCTGAAGGCCCTCGAGCGCGACGGCCTGCTCACCCGAACGGCGTACGCCGAGGTACCGCCGCGCGTGGAGTACGAACTCACCGACCTCGGACGCTCGCTGGGTGCCGCCGTCCGGGCGATGGCCGTGTGGGCTGCGACGAATCACGAGGCCGTCGCGGCCAGTCGTGCAGCCCACGCTGAGGGCGGCGTCGGCCGAGAGGGCGCTCGGCGTGCGCGCTCCCGGCCGGGGCCTGTCATCGCTCCGGCGTCGTGACGATCAGCTCGTTCGTCGACCGGTCGACGTAGAGCTCCCAGTAGCGCTCCGCGATGTCGCGCGCGGGGAGGAAGGGGCCTCCGAACGACGGCTGCTCGTCGGCGATCATGAGCGCGATCGCCACGTGGGCGACGAAGACGCCCGAGTCCGCCAGCGAGGTGCCCACGTTGAGCGCCCAGTTGCGGAGGGCCGCCCCGCCGACCGTCACGTTTCCGTACCGCGGCACCGGGTAGAGCGAACCTGCTCCCGTGGTGAAGAACAGTGCGCCCGCGCCCGTCGCCAGCATCTCGGGGAGCACTTCGTCGGTCGCCGTCATCGCGCCGTAGAGGTAGTACTCGATCTGCGGCTGCACGTTCTGCGCGGTGGTGGCGCGGATGTCGACCGGGGCGAGGGGGCCGGCCGAGGCGTCGGCGGGGGAGTACTCGAGCACGTCGATGGCGCCGAACCGGTCGCGCGCCGCGGCGAGGGCCGACCGCAGGGCCGGGCGGTCGAGGACATCGGCGGCGAACCCCGCCGCCGTGACGCCCTCGGCCGCGAGCTGCGCGACGAGACCGTCGAGCTTGGCGGCGTTGCGGGCGATGAGGGCGACGTCGAACCCTTCGGCTCCGAATCGTCTCGCGAGGGCGAGCCCGAGTCCGGGTCCGGCGCCGATGATCGCGATGGTGGGCATGCGTGTTCTCCCGTTCGTGGATGGCGCCGCGTAGCGGCGCCGGAGGTGTCGGGAGCCAGTGTGCGCGGGTGCGCGGACGGGTACAAAAGGCACATCGAGGTACCTGAGACGCCCGGATCACCGTCGGGGGGAGAAGCCGATGGGCGGGGAACGACGAAGGCCCGGGAGCGATGCTCTCCGGGCCTTCGTGGGGTTGGGGTGGCTAACGGGACTTGAACCCGCGGCCCCCGCGACCACAACGCGGTGCTCTACCAACTGAGCTATAGCCACCATGTGTCTGCCGCAGCAGACAACTGAACGATTATGTCATACGTCCAGTGCGAACGACGACACGGCCGAGGCCGAGACGGCCTTCGCTTCGTCGCTCGTGGGGCCCGGCTGCGGCACGAAGACCGCGGCGCGGTAGTAGGCGAGCTCGCGGATCGACTCGAGGATGTCGGCCAGGGCGCGGTGCCCGCCGTTCTTCTTCGGAGCCTGGAAGTAGGCGCGCGGGTACCAGCGGCGCGACAGTTCTTTGATGCTCGAAACGTCGACGTTGCGGTAGTGCAGCCAGCGGTCGACGCGCGGCATGTACTTCGCGAGGAACATGCGGTCGGTGCCGATCGTGTTGCCAGCCAGCGGCGCCTTGCCCTCGGTCGGAGCGAAGCGCTGGATGTACTCGAGCACCTGGAACTCGGCGTCTGCGAGGCTCACGCCGTGGGGGATCTCGTCGAGCAGGCCCGACGAACGGTGCATCTCGGTGACGAACTCGCCCATGTTGGCGAGGGCCGAGGCGTCGGGCTTGATGACGATTTGGAACCCGGGGTCGAGCACGTTCAGCTCGAAATCGGTGATGACGACGGCGATCTCGACCAGTTCGTCGACGGCCAGGTCGAGGCCTGTCATCTCGCAGTCGATCCAGACGAGCCGGTCGTTCTCGGAGGCGTTTACCATCCCCACATCCTACTGACGGGGTACGACATCGGATCTGGTCCCCCAGACACGATTCGAACGTGTGACCGGCGTCGCGACCTATGCTGCGATGGTGCGCGATATCACCCAGCAGGTGGAGCCCAAAAGGCGACGACGGTCTCTGGTTCTGTCGGCGGTTTTCCACGGCCTCGCATTCACGATCATGACGGCGCTCCTCATCTTCCGGATTGCGGCGGGAAATGCAGTCACCCCGGTCGTTTTCGTGGGTGGCTTCCTGGTCATCATGGAGCTCGTCCTGTTCGTCTGGGCGCTGCAACAGATTGGCCGGCGGACTCAGCCCGGTGACCGGATCGTTGACGTCCGGGCGATCGCGCCGGGACGGCGGCTCGACCACGAGGTCGACAGGCGTGAACAGTAGTCTCGGCCCATGGACAAGGCGTCGCTGCTCTTCACCGCCGGTGTGATCCCCTTGGGAGCGGCCACTATCGCCTTCGCGGGCGCAGGTTGGTGACTGGCTGCGCTGTGCGCCGGAGCTGCCGCCGGGCTGTGCTTTTCCTGTCGCGCCGTGCTGCTGCGGAGCGAGGCATGCCGCACGACAATGGCGCGGATGACCAGGGGCTCTAGCTTCTGAAGCACCGCGTGGTGTCAGAGCTCACCGATTGACCCCGTCTGAGAAGCGCTCAGCCACCACGGGCGCTGGATTGCTCCTCGCGCGGTACGACCGGCGGGTTTTAGAAGCATGTCGCGAAAACCACAGCGAGGCCGGCGATGTGGAGCGCGAACCCGACCGTGCGCCACGGCCCTTCGGACAGATAGCCGAGGACCATGCCACCGACCCATGCGACGATGCCGCAGGTGACCAACAGGCGCTTGATGAGAGTGCGACGATTGTTCACCGCGCGGAGCCTCCTCAGGCTCGATGTGGGACAACGTCCCCCAGACACGATTCGAACGTGTGACCGGCGGATTAGAAGGCCGCTGCTCTATCCACTGAGCTACTGGGGGTCGGCGACCAGGATATCGCTCGGCGCTCCGGCGCGTGCGCCAGCCCCTGGCGGACACCGCCGCGGCGGGCGTACCCTCCCGGCAACGAGAGCAAAGGAGCACTCATGTCAGACACCGTGACCAAGCGCCTCTGGGTGGCCTACGGCCCGGCGGGCGTCGTCGGGAAGATCCAACGAGATGCCGAGGGCTTCAGCGTCCACATGGCGGGCAAGAACGAGCGGCTGGGCGTCTACCCCACGATGGAGATCGCCAAGAGCGCCCTTCACTCGCACCTCAAGCCCGGCAGCGACCGGCCGGAGTTCCGGGAGCACTGAGAGACGGGCGCCCCGTCCGTGCCGTTGTCGCCGGGCGGGGCGTACCCCTGCCTGCGACAGGCGCGGCAGGTGTCGCCGCCTGCCCGCGTGGGGTGCGGACGGTGTCGCCTCGTGCGCGCGTCAGATTCGCGCCGCGCGGGTCGCCCGGGGCGCGGGCTTCGGGGCGGCGAGCAAGGGCATCGCGATGTGCACGAGGGGGCCGATCCCAAGCGCGAAGACGACGGTGCCGATGCCCACGGTGCCGCCCAGGAGCCATCCGAGCACGAGGACGGAGCCCTCGACCGACAGGCGGCACGCCCAGATCGGCCAGCCGAAGCGCGCGTGCATGCCGGTCATCAGTCCGTCTCGCGGCCCGGGGCCGAAGTGGGCTCCGATGTACAGACCGGATGCGAAGGCCACGATCACGACGCCGGCGACGAGCATGAGCACCTGCAGCCACAGCACGTCGGGGTGGGGGAGGACCCCCAGGGCGAGCTGGATGCTCGTGCCCACCAACAGAATGTTGGCCACCGTGCCGACCCCGGGCTTCTGACGCAGCGGGATCCAGAGCAGCAGGACGCACAGTCCGATGATGTTGGTCACCCATCCGATGCCGATCCCCGTCACGCGGGAGACACCCTCGGCGAACACGGTCCACGGGTCGACCCCGAGGCCGGCGGCGATGGTGAAGGCGCAGCCGACGCCGTAGAGGACCAAGCCGACGAAGAGACGGGTGATGCGGGATGCCATGAAGAGATCCAATCACGCGATTGGAGACAAGCCATAAGGCCAATTGCGATAATCTGGCCGCATGGACTCGCGCATCTCGGCTCGTACCCTCGCATCCGCCCTCGGGGGGTGGCGGGGAAATGGTCCTGCGTACGAGGCGCTGGCGGACAGCATCCGCCTGCTCTGCCTCGACAACAGGCTCGCTCCCTCGACGGCGCTGCCCGCCGAACGCGAGCTCGCCGCCGCCCTGCACCTCAGCCGGACGACGGTTGCGGCCGCGTATCGCAGTCTGCGCGACTCCGGACACATCGAGAGTCTGCGCGGAAGCGGGAGCGTGACCCTGCCCCTGCGGCGCACGGACCCCGGTCGGCACGACACCGACGACGTGGCCATCGACCTGCAACAGGCCAGCCCTGCCGCGTGGCCCGGCCTTCCGGCGATCGTGCAGGAGGTGATGCAGGATGCGCCGGCGCTGGTCGCACGCATCGGATACGACGTCGTGGGTGACCTCGGTCTTCGACAGGCGATCGCTGACCACTACGCCCAACGAGGGCTCGCGACCACACCCGACCAGATCCTCGTGACGACGGGCGCGCAGAGCGCGATCCACCTGATCGCGTCGGTCCTTGTGGGCCGCGCCGACCGGGTCATGCTCGAGACGCCGACCTACCCGCACGCGGCCGACGCGTTCCGCCGCGTCGGCGCTCGCCTGATCGGTGTGCCGGTGGACCCTGCGTCGGGGTGGGATCTCGAGCGCGCCGAACAGAGCTTCGCCCGCGCGCTGCCCACGCTCGCCTATCTCATGCCCGACTTCCAGAACCCGACCGGTCGGACGATGACCGCCTCGGAGTCGGACGCCTTCCTCGCGGGGGCGCGATCGGCGGGCACCGTGCTCGTGCTCGATGAGACCACCGCCCAGCTCGACATCGACCGCAGCTCGGGATCCGCGCCGTTCGGCGACGATGACCGGATCGTGCGGGTCGGATCCCTCGGCAAGACGGTGTGGGGAGGTCTGCGCGTGGGATGGGTGCGCGCGGCGCCCGAGATCGTGCGCCGCCTGGCCAGCGGCAGACCCGTGCACGACTTGGGAACTCCCGAGATCGAACAGGCGATCGCGGCGCGCATCGTGCCGCGACTCGACGAGATCGCTCGCCAACGGGGAGAACTGCTGCGCGCCGGACGCGACACCTTGGTGGCGGGGCTGCGGACACTGCTGCCGGAGTGGCAGGTGCCCGATGTCAGCGGCGGCGTCTCGCTGTGGGTCGGCCTCGGCGACCCGCTGAGCACCCCTCTCGTGATGAACGCCCGGGCCCGCGGGCTCGCACTGTCGACGGGATCGCGGTTCGCTGTGGAGGGCGGCCACGATCGCCACCTGCGCGTGCCCTTCACCGCAGCCCCCGCCGCTCTCGAACAGGCCGCGCGCATTCTGCGCGACGCGTGGGACGACGTGCGCGGGGGACGGACGGCTGCTCCGCGCGAGGACTTCGCCACCGTCGTCTGACGCGGTCATCGCGCGTAGCGCAGGCATTCGACGGCGTCGCTCGACGACCAGAACTCGCCGAGTCTGCGGAAGCTGCCCGAGGCCGTGTGGAAGCGCTCGGCCGCGTACCGCCAGCCGCCGTCGGCCGCGATCGCGCGGATGTGGCCCACGACGATGCCGCGCGGATCGGCGATGCGCCACAGGCCCGCGGCGACGTGGGTCGCCGCGCCCCACCCGGCCGGGCGCGGTGCCGGGGCGAGGTCGTTCCAGAGTGCGGTGCTCATGGCCGTCACGGTAGACCGGACCTCCGACATCGCTCGTCGCGCGGTCGATGGACGCTTCTCCCCGCTGGACGGATCGTTCGGGTTATCCACAGATCGGCGGTTTCCCTCGGCGGCGCCCTCGTCGTTCCCGTCAGTCTTGCCGTGGCTCCGGCACCCGTCGGGCACACGGGTGCCGGAGCGCACACCACGACGAGAGGACACACGCATGAGCGATCACATCACCCTGGTGGGGAACATCACGGGCGAGTTGGACCAGCGGGCGACACGCGGGGGCGAGACCATCGCCGCGTTCCGGCTGGCGGTGGGCGAGCGAAAGCTCGACCGGGAGCGCGGAGAGTGGGTGGACGGCCACACCAACTTCTACAACGTCTCGGTCTTCGGAGACCTGGGCGCGCACGCGCTCACCTCTCTGCGCAAGGGGCAGCGGGTGATCCTCACGGGGAGACTGCGGGTGCGCGAGTGGGAGAACGAGACCAAACGAGGGGTGAGCGCCGACGTCGTCGTCGATGCCATCGGCCACGACCTGCGCTGGGGGACCTCCCAGTTCACGCGCACGCCGCGCCCGCAAGCGGCGGTCGAACCGTCGGCGCACACGCCGACCGGCGCAACCGACGCCGACGGCTGGGCGGTTCCGGGCGCGGAGGTGGAGAGCACGCCGTCCGATGCCGGCGAATCGAGGCAGCCGGCGCTCGTGAGCGCGGAGGGGGGTGCGGGCCCGTTCTGAGGGCTGCGGCGGCGACGGGGACGGCGGCGAGGCGGCGGCGACGACGAAGGCACGGACGGGGTCGCTCGGGCGTATCCGTAGACTCGACCGCGTGGCTCGCCTTCTCGCTCGTCCTGTCGCCGTCCTCGCCCTCGCGGCCGCGCTGGGTCTCGCCGGCTGCACCGCGTCGCCCGCACCCGAGGCCGTGACCACGCCGGACGCCGCACCTCCGGTCGCCAGCGCCGCACCGACCGACGGGAGCACGTCCTCGTCGGCTCCTTCGGCCGATGCCTCCACGTCCGCGAGCGCTGCCGCCGCCGAGCTGCCGCGGTTCACGCAGACCGTGCAGTCGGTCTGGTCGGGTCCCGATCAGGTCTCGGGTCGTGCCTACATCGACGCTTTGGTGGCTGCCGGCTTCGACAAGTCGGCGATGCAGGTCACCGCCGACGCGACGACGGTGGGCAACCCCGCCGAGAGCATCACCTTCTCGGTGCGCCTGGGCGACGAGTGCCTGGTCGGCCAGGTCGGACCGTCGATCGGCAACCCCGTCACCTCGGTGCTGCCCGCCCTGTCGTCGGGTGGATGCCTGATCGGACAGACGCGCGCCATCAACTGGTGAGCGGGGCGGCCCCCGCTCTCGTCGGTGCGCGGCGTCACCGCCCCTAGACTGGAACGGATATGGCCGAATACATCTACTCCATGGTCCGCGCCCGCAAGGCTGTGGGCGACAAGCTGATCCTCGACGACGTCACGATGTCGTTCCTGCCCGGTGCCAAGATCGGCATGGTCGGCCCGAACGGCGCCGGTAAGTCCACGATCCTCAAGATCATGGCCGGTCTCGACACCCCCTCCAACGGCGAGGCCCGCCTGAGCCCCGGCTTCACGGTCGGCATCCTCATGCAGGAGCCCGAGCTCGACGACAGCAAGACCGTGCTCGAGAACATCCAGGACGGCGTGGCGATCAAGCCCAAGCTCGATCGTTTCAACGAGATCTCCGCCCTCATGGCCGACCCCGACGCCGACTTCGACGCGCTGCTCGCCGAGATGGGCACGCTGCAGGAGGAGATCGACGCCGCCGACGGATGGGACCTCGACTCCCAGCTCGAGCAGGCCATGGCCGCCCTGCGCACGCCCCCGGGCGACGCCTCGGTCGTGCCGCTCTCGGGTGGTGAGCGCCGCCGCGTCGCACTCGCGAAGCTGCTGCTGCAGAAGCCCGACCTGCTACTCCTCGACGAGCCCACCAACCACCTCGACGCCGAGAGCGTGCTCTGGCTCGAGCAGCACCTGCAGGCCTACAAGGGTGCGGTCATCGCGATCACCCACGACCGGTACTTCCTCGACAACGTCGCGGAATGGATCGCCGAGGTCGACCGCGGCCACCTGTACCCCTACGAGGGCAACTACTCGACCTACCTCGAGAAGAAGGGCCAGCGGCTCGAAGTCCAGGGCAAGAAGGACGCCAAGCTCGCCAAGCGCCTCAAGGAAGAACTCGAGTGGGTGCGCTCCAACGCCAAGGGTCGACAGGTCAAGTCGAAGGCCCGCCTCGCCCGTTACGAGGAGATGGCCGCCGAGGCCGAGCGCACGCGCAAGTTGGACTTCGATGAGATCCAGATCCCCGCGGGTCCGCGTCTCGGCGGAATCGTGATCGACGCCAAGAAGCTCGAGAAGCGCTTCGGCGACCGCTCGCTCATCAGCAACCTGAGCTTCAACTTGCCGCCGAACGGCATCGTCGGTGTGATCGGCCCCAACGGTGTCGGTAAGACGACACTGTTCAAGACGATCGTCGGCCTCGAGCCCCTTGACGGCGGATCGCTGAAGATCGGCGAGACCGTGAAGATCAGCTACGTCGACCAGTCGCGCGCGAACATCGACCCCGAGAAGACGCTGTGGGAGGTCGTGTCCGACGGGCTCGACATCATCACCGTCGGCAAGACCGAGATCCCTTCGCGCGCCTACGTCTCGAAGTTCGGTTTCAAGGGACCCGACCAGCAGAAGAAGGCCGGCGTGCTCTCCGGTGGTGAGCGCAACCGTCTGAACCTGGCGATGACGCTGAAAGAGGGCGGCAATCTCCTTCTGCTCGACGAGCCCACCAACGACCTCGACGTCGAGACCCTGAGCTCGCTCGAGAACGCGCTGCTCGAGTTCCCCGGTTGCGCCGTAGTCATCACGCACGACCGGTGGTTCCTCGACCGCATCGCGACGCACATCCTCGCCTACGAGGGCACCGAGGAGCACCCCGACCAGTGGCACTGGTTCGAGGGCAACTTCGAAGCCTACGAGGCGAACAAGGTCGAGCGTCTCGGCGCCGACGCGGCCAACCCGTCACGGTCCAC
Source organism: Microbacterium sp. BH-3-3-3 (assembly GCF_007679045.1). Lineage (GTDB taxonomy): Bacteria > Actinomycetota > Actinomycetes > Actinomycetales > Microbacteriaceae > Microbacterium > Microbacterium algihabitans. Next base: position 167,808 of record NZ_VEFS01000006.1, read on the forward strand.
CTACCGCAAGCTCACGCGTGACTGACGCGAGCACCACCAGCGAGGGTCCGGCTCCGGCCGGGCCCTCGCGGCTGCACGTTCCGATCCACCTCCGGTGGGGCGACCTCGATGCGCTCGGACACGTCAACAACACGTCGATGCTCAAGCTGCTCGAAGAAGCGCGCCTCCGCGCGTTCTGGCGCGGCGACGGCGAGGGCGAGGCGCTCCCCACGGCCGTGTTCGACATGAGCGTGCTCGAAAGCGGCGGTGAACGCGCGACGCTCATCGCCCGGCAGGAGATCGAATACCTCCGCCCGGTCCCGTACAGCCAGCGTCCCCTCGACGTGCGCATGTGGATCGGTGCGATGGGCGGCTCGAGCGCCGACATCTGCTTCGAGGTCTACAGCCCCGCCGGCGACGCAGCCCCCGTGCTCTATGCACGTGCGACCGCCGTCGTCGTGCTCGTCGACACCGCCAGCGGTCGTCCCATCCGCTGGAGCGAGACCGAACGTGCGGCCTGGGGCCCCTATGTCGGCGACCCGATCGAGTACCGCCGGCGCTCCAGCAAGGGCTGACGGCGAGCGGCACAGCCCCCGCGAGACGCTGACTCACGCGAGTCGGAGAGTCGCCCCCACCGCCGCGATCGTCGAAAGTTCCCGGATGCCGTGAGGCCGCGGTATCCGGAAGCTCGATCACTCGCGCGGGACGCGCACCATGACCTCCTGGGCGACGCTCGCGACGAGGACGCCCTGGCGTGTGTAGATGCGTCCGGTCGACAGGCCTCGGCCGCCGCGGGCGTTGGGGGACTCCTGCACGTAGAGCAGCCAGTCGTCGACGCGGGCCGGGCGATGCCACCACATCGCGTGGTCGAGGCTGGCGACGCGGAGACCCGGAGCACTCCACGCGACGCCGTGCGCGCGCAGGATGGTTTCTTGAATGGTCAGGTCACTGAGGTAGGCGAGGGCCGCGCGGTGCACGGCCGGGTCGTCGCCGACGGTACGACGGAGCTTCATCCACACGGCCTGTCGGGGAACGTGCGGTCCCTCGACCGTGGCGTATACGGACGACCCGACGTGACGCACGTCGACCGGGCTCGCCGACAGGATGCGGCGGCTGATCGGGTGCAGGCTCTCGGCGTCGACCGGCGCGGTGTCTTCGGGTTGCGGGATGCCCTCGGGCATAGGCTCGAAGTGCTCGAGGCCGGGGTCTTCGTCTTGGAACGACGCGATCATCGAGAAGATCGGCACGCCGGCCTGGAACGCCTGGGTGCGACGCGTCGAGAACGAGCGCCCGTCGTGGATGCGATCGACCGAGAACGTGATGCCGTCGGCGGGGTCACCGGGCCGCAGGAAATAGCCGTGCATCGAGTGCACCGTGCGCTCGGGCGGCAGGGTGCGAGAGGCCGCCACGATCGTCTGGGCGAGCACCTGCCCGCCGTAGACGCGGCCCGTGGGCATGGCCTGCGACACGCCCGTGAAGATGTCTTCGGTGGTCCGGGCGCCGGCGTCGCGGAGGTCGAGCACCGCGAGCAGAGACGCCACGGGATCGATGGCGTCGGTCACGCTGACTCCCGTTCCGGCGCGGCGAGGTGCGCACCACTTGCTAGTTTAGAGCGGGTGTCCGCCCGCCTGTTGTTCCCCGACCCGCAGGCGGCAGCCGACCTGCTCACCTTCGCCAGTCGCACGATCCGTCTCGGTGACGGAACGGTGCGTCTGCGTGCACGCGGCGGTGTGCTCGTGACGACCGCTGCGCCGCTCGCTCCCCGTGGACTGATGGACAGCACGCCCACCGTTCTCGGGTTGCGCGTGTCGGCCATCGACCCCGAGCTCGAGTGCGATGTCGTCGTGGACGCGTCGGCGCTGCTGCCCGCGGCCGACGATGCGAACGCCGTCGTGCTGCCCGAGACCGCCACGTCGCCGGCGTGGGCGGGCATCTCTCCGCCGCAGGGCGGGTGGGAGCAGACGGATGCCATCGACGCCGCCGTGCTCGCCGCGCGTGCCCAGTACGGGGTCGCCGCCGTCGCCGACGCCCTCCCCGCCGACGCGGGTGAGGACGTGGTGCGGGTCATCCGCGCGCAGGTGTGGGGACAGGCCGACGAGGCACTGGCCGGGTTGCCGCTGGGAGTGGCCTTCGCGGCCTTCGCGCTGGGCTTCATCGCCGGCGGCGAAGAGGCGCCCGTGCGCCGCAGCGGCGCGTGGACGCGCGTGAGCCTCGCCCGCGGGCACGTGCTCGTGCGTGGACCGGTGCGCTCGGGGCTGACCGCGGTGCGCGCCACCGGCAGCTGACCCGCACTCCCGGGCGTTCGTCCAGGAAGCGCAAAGGTGGCCGCCTTACGGTGGAGGACAGCAAGGGGAGTACTCCCGACACGGCGTATCCGTCATCACGAGTCCACGGTTGGATTCCGGGTAGGTCGGTCCGAAAGGGCGGAGGAGACCTTGACGTCGCGGCAGCATGCCGCCCGTCGAGAGGTATCCCCGTGGTCTCGTTCTCCCGTCTGTTCGACATCGCCTCCAAGGCCGCCGGCAAGGCCTCGGCCGCGAAGAGCAGCCCTTCCGCCTCGGGAAGCCGCGATTGGCGCGACATGGTCCGCTCGGCCGCCGACGCCGTGACCGGCGACGCGCGCACGCGGACCCCCGGCGCACCTCCCGCCGACGCCGCGGATCGGTACGCCCCGCCCGCCGTGGGCCGCCGCACGGCATCCGGAACCGCCCTTCCAGCCGACGACCGCGCCGCCATCGCGCGCTACGACTACCTGCTGCGCACGGCCGACCCCGACCGCGTCGAGCAGATGCACCGCGAGGCCTTCGCCCGGCTCACCCCGGCGCAGCGCGCGCACGTGCGAGAGCGGATGGATGCCGAGCTCTCACCTCACGAGCGGCCCCGGTCCGACGCGCCCGACGACCTCGCGCGCACCGCGGCCCGGGCCGAGGCGGCGCGGCCGGGGCGCATGTCGTCCCTGCTCGCGAAGGCCGGGAAGGGTGGTCTGATCGGCGCCGGTGTCGTCGGCGCGGGCGGCCTGCTCGCCGCGGTGGCGGGAGGCGCGATCGTCAGCGCGGTCGCCGCGCCCCTGCTCGCCCAGGCGATGCAGTCCGGGGTCGACTTCACGGGGCTCGCGGAGGGCGTCGACCTGGAGGCCATGGCATCCGGAGTCGATCTGGCCTCGCTCGCCGAGGGAACCGGCATCGGCGAATGGGCCGGAGGGGCGCAGGACGCCGTGTCGGGAGCGGGCGACCAGATCAGCGGGTTCGGCGAGAGCCTGTCGAACTTCGACATCCCCGGCTTCGGAGACTTCCTCGGTCGGTGATCAGTCGCTCGCGCGGACGGGCAGCCCCGTATCGGGGCGCCCGTCCTGCTGCGGGCCGATACCGCGCGGCTCGAACGTGTTGACCATCGCGTAGGCGGCGCGCTCGAGGTAGTCCCACAGCGGCGCCTCGAACGCCGGCGGCAGCGCGATCTCGTCGACAGCGACGCGCATGTGCTGGAGCCAGCGGTCGCGCGCGTCGGGATCGACGTGGAACGGCATGTGGCGCATGCGCAGGCGCGGGTGTCCGCGCGTCTCGCCGTAGGTCGTGGGGCCGCCCCAGTACTGCGCGAGGAAGAGCGTGAGCCGTTCGGCGGCGGGACCGAGGTCTTCCTCGGGGTACATGGGCTTCAGCACCTCGTCGGAGGCGACGCCGCGGTAGAACGCGTCGACGAGTCGGCGGAAGGTGTCCATCCCACCGACCTGCTCGTAGAAGCTGACGGGCTCGGTCACGAGGTGCCTTCCTCATCGGCCCGCGTCGCCGGGGGCGTCGGCTTGGGCGCGTCGGTGCCGGGAGCGGTCTTTCCGGGGAGATCGAGGGTGGTCGTCGGGGCGGCGTCGTGCACCGGTGCCTTCGTGACTTTCGACTCGCCCGCCGCGTCGGCCTGCTCGTCGGTCACGTCGTGCTTGTTGCGGCGCGGACGCCACACCGGGCGACTGGCGGCGGGGGAGACCGGGGTCTCCTTCGTCTTCGGCGGGTGGGCGCCGCGCACGCTCTGCGCGCCCTCGGCCCCGGTGAGCACGATCGAGTTCAGTTGGGGGAGCGCGATGCCCATCGCGTCGATCGCCCGCTTCAGCCGCGCCCGCAGCTCACGGGCCACGTCGTCCTTCGCGCTCGAGCGGGTCTTCATGACGAGGCGGATGACGAGAGCGTCGCCGCTGATCGACTCCAGGCCCCAGATCTCGGGCTGCTCGATGATGCGCGAGCGCCACTTCGTCTCTTTGGCCATCGTCTTGGCGGCGGACAGCATCGCTTTCTCGACGTCGTCGATGTCGGCATCCACCGGCACGGCCAGGTCGATGATGACCCGCGACCAGCCCTGCGACATGTTGCCGATGCGCGTGATCTCGCCGTTGCGCACGTACCAGAGCGTGCCGTTGACGTCGCGGACGTGCGTGATGCGCACGCTGACGAACTCGACGATGCCGGTCGCGAGTCCCAGGTCGACGACGTCGCCGATGCCGATCTGGTCTTCGGCGACGATGAAGATGCCGTTCAGCACGTCTTTGACGATGTTCTGCGCGCCGAAGCCGAGGCCCGCGCCGATCGCCGCGGTGAGCAGCGTGAGCGAGGCGAGGGCGTTCGGGGCGACGATGCCGGCGATCCAGACGAGCGCCACGATCACGAGGATGACGTTGACGATGTTCTGCAGAATCGTGCCGAGTGTGCGCGTGCGCTGCACCAACCGCACGGCGCTGAGCGGGGAGCGGTCGAGGGCCTGCGTGTCGTCGACGCGGGCCTTGCTCTTCGCCCCGTTGACGATGCGGTCGACCACGCGGCGGATGATCACGCGCAGGATCCAGGCGGCGACGGCGATCCCGATGATGATCCCGAGGATCCGCAGCAGCACTCCGCCGAAGCCCAGCAGCTGATCGCCGATCCAGGCCCAGGTGTCGAGATTGGTCAGGTCGCTGGGGGAGGTGATCGTGGGCGACGGGGACGGTTCGAGGTTTTCGGCGAGTACGAACATCGGATCCAGACTAACGACGGATGCCTCGGCGCCACCTGAGCGCCGAGGCATCCGTCGAGGGTGTCACGCGTCGCGCGAGCGCAGCGCCACCCAGCCGAGCAGCAGCGGGCCGACGACCCACCCGGCCATCGTGAGAGCAGGTTCGAGCAGGTTCTCGGCCCCGGGGGAGGTCAGCTCGGCCGCCGCGTTGACGGGCAGGTACTTCGCCGACTCGAGCACCCACATCCAGTCGGGACCCGCGATCGAGAACAGGCTCAGCATGATCGGCAGCACGAACAGCACGCCCACGGTCGCCGCGATAGCGCCGGCGCCGCTGCGGATGAGGAAGCCGAAGCCGACACCCAGCAGGCTGAAAGACGCCATCGAGACCACACCCAGTGCGAGCGGCACGAGGGAGTCGGCCGGGCTCGCCCAGTCGATGCCCGTGCTCGTGAAGGGCGCGGTGACGACGATCGCGACGGCATAGGTGACCACGGTCGTCGCGGCCATCGTGAGCGCCACGACGCAGGCCTTGGCCAGCAGCACGGCGCCGCGACGCGGCTCGGCGGTCAGGGTCGAGCGGATCATGCCGGTCGAGTACTCGCCGGTCACCACGATCGCGCCGAGGATGCCGGCGACCAGCATCGTGAACTGCGTGGGCGCGAGGATCACGTTCGTCGGCGCCATGCCGCCGCCCATGCCGCTGGTCGCGACGGCGATCAGCAGCGAGATGCCGACCGACAGCGCGGCCGTCACCCCGAGCGACCACCAGGTCGAGCGGAGGGTGAGGATCTTGATCGCCTCGCTGCGCAGCAGGTGCGCGAAGCTCAGGCGGTGGGCGGATGCCGCGCGGCGAACCGGCGCGGAGGCGAGGGCGGTCATGCCAGCTCCTTGGTCTTGTACTCGACGGAGTCGTCGGTGAGGGCGAGGTAGGCGTCTTCGAGCGAGCCGACGCGAGGCGTCAGTTCGTGCAGCGGGATGCCGTGGGCGGCGGCGATGTCGCCGACCGTCTGCGGGGTGATGCCGGTGATCTGGACCGCGCCCGGCTCGACCGCCGAGATCGTGGCATCCGGCATCTTCAACGCCGCCACCAGGTCGTCGAGGCGGGGCGAACGCACGAGCAGCGTGGTCGTCGTCCAGGTGCGCACGAGCTCCTGCAGCGGAGCGTCGGCGAGCACGCGGCCGCGTCCCAGCACGATGACGTGGTCGGCGGTCTGCGACATCTCGCTCATGAGGTGGCTCGACAGCAGCACGGTGCGACCCTCGGCGGCGAGGTGCCGCACGAACTGGCGCACCCAGCGCACGCCCTCAGGGTCGAGGCCGTTGACGGGCTCGTCGAGGATCAGCGTGTGCGGGTCGCCGAGCAGGGCGGCCGCGATGCCGAGGCGCTGGCCCATGCCGAGCGAGAAGCCGCCCGCACGCTTGCCGGCGACCGAGGCGATGCCCGTGAGCTCGATGACCTCGTCGACCCGCTCACGGCCGATGCCGTGCGTGGCGGCCATGGCGCGCAGGTGGTTGCGGGCCGAGCGGCCCGTGTGGATCGCCTTGGCGTCGAGGAGGACACCGACTTCGGTCAGCGGGGAGCGCAGGCTGCGGTAGTCCTGGCCCGCGACCGTGACGCGTCCCGACGTGGGGCGGTCGAGGCCGACGATCATGCGCATCGTCGTCGACTTGCCCGCGCCGTTCGGACCGAGGAAGCCGGTGACCCGCCCCGGAGGCACCGTGAACGAGACGCCGTCGACGGCGGTCTTGTCGCCGTAACGCTTGGTGAGGTTGTCTGCAACGATCATGGTTCCACGTTAGGAACGACCACCCCGTCGCCGCGTCCGCCGTGGGGATGACCCTGCGCGACGAGAGGATGACCCGCAGACGACGGATGCCCCCTCCCGAGGGGGAGGGGGCATCCGATCAGGCGTGGCGCATTACTGCGCGTCGCGCTCCTGCACGGCCAGCGCACGCTCGACACCGGCGAGGTTCTCGCCGACGAGGCGACGCAGCGCGGGGGCGGCGTCGGCGTTCTGCGACAGCCACTGACGCGTCGCGTCGCGCAGCGCCTTGTTCGCCAGGGCGGCGGGGTACAGGCCCACGATCAGGTACTGCGCGATCTGGTAGCTGCGCGACTCCCAGATGGGCAGCAGCATCGCGAAGTACGGCTCGACGAAGTCGGCCAGCACACCGACGGTGGTGGGGTTGGTGAACCCGGCGGCCGTCGATCGCACGATCGTGTTCGGCGCGTCGGCGCTGTCGATCAGCGACGACCAGGCCTCCTGCTTCGCCTCGTGCGAGGGCAGCGACGCCTTGGCCATGGCCGCGAACTCCCCGCCCTTGGCGGTGTTGTCCGCTGCGCGCGCCTCGTCGATGTCGGCGGCGGTGACCACGCCCGCCGAAGCGAGCGAGACCAACAGCTGCCACGACAGGTCGGTGTCGATCTCGAGGCCGTCGAGCGAGGTCGACCCGTCGCGCAGGGCCTTGACCGTCTCGGCGTGGGCCGGGGTGGAGGCCGCCGACGCGAACGCGGTGACGAACTGCAGCTGGCTGTCGCTGCCGGCCTCGGCCTTCTGCGCGAGCTCCCACAGGCCGTCGGCGACGCGCTCGCGCGCGGCGTCGCGGGTCGCGGGGGCCGCGTACGAGTTCGCGGCGAGCTGCAGCTGGCCCAGCGTCGTGCGCACCGTGGTCGACTCGGTCTCGGAACCGATGTTCTGCAGCACCAGGTCGAGGTAGTCGGTGGCCGAGGCCTCGGCATCCCGCGTCTGGTCCCACGCCGCACCCCACACCAGCGAACGCGCGAGCGGGTCGGAGATGTCCTTCAGGTGCGCGATGGCGGTGGCCAGCGAGCGCTCGTCGAGACGGATCTTCGCGTAGGCGAGGTCGTCGTCGTTGAGCAGCACGAGGTCGGGACGACGGATGCCGCGGAGCTCGGCGACCTCGGTGCGATCGCCGTCGACGTCGAGCTCGACGCGGTGCACGCGCTCGAGGGCTCCCGCATCGTTCAGCGAGTAGAAGCCGACGCCGAGGCGGTGCGGACGGATCGTCGGGTAGTCGCTGGGCGCGGTCTGCACGATCGCGAACCTCGTAATGACGGTTCCTGAGCCTGTCGAAGGGTCGCCGGACTCTTCGATGAGCGGGGTGAGGGTGTTGACGCCCGCGGTCTCGAGCCACTTCTTGGCCCAGTCGCCCAGGTCGCGACCGCTCGTGGTCTCGAGCTCGGTGAGCAGGTCGCCCACCTCGGTGTTCGACCACTGGTGCTTCTGGAAGTACGCCGCGACGCCCGCGAAGAACTGCTCGATGCCCACCCAGGCGGCGAGCTGCTTGAGCACCGACCCGCCCTTGGCGTAGGTGATGCCGTCGAAGTTCACCTGCACGTCTTCGAGGTCGTTGATCTCGGCGACGACGGGGTGGGTCGAGGGGAGCTGATCCTGGCGATACGCCCAGGTCTTCTCCATCGCGTTGAAGGTCGTCCAGGCGGCCTCCCATTCGGTGGCCTCGGCGGTGGCGATCGTGGACGCCCACTCGGCGAACGACTCGTTCAGCCAGAGGTCGTTCCACCACTTCATTGTGACCAGGTCGCCGAACCACATGTGCGCGAGCTCGTGCAGGATCGTCACGACGCGACGTTCCTTCACGGCATCCGTCACCTTGCTGCGGAAGACGTAGGTCTCGGTGAAGGTGACGGCACCCGCGTTCTCCATGGCGCCGGCGTTGAACTCCGGCACGAAGAGCTGGTCGTACTTGGCGAACGGGTAGGGGAAGCCGAACTTCTCCTCGAAGTACGCGAAGCCCTGACGGGTCTTGTCGAAGACGTAGTCGGCGTCGAGGTACTGCCACAGGCTCTTGCGGGCGAACACGCCGAGGGGGATGACGCGGCCGTCGGCGCTCGTGAGCTCGCTGTAGGTGGCCTCGTAGGGACCGGCGACGAGAGCGGTGATGTACGACGAGATGCGCGGGGTGGCGGGGAAGTCCCAGCGGGCGGTGTCGTCGGAGACGGCGACCGGCTCGGGGGTGGGGGAGTTGGAGACGACCTTCCAGCGCGCGGGCGCGGTCACCGAGAAGGTGAAGGCGGCCTTGAGGTCGGGCTGCTCGAACACCGTGTACATGCGGCGCGAGTCGGGCACCTCGAACTGCGAGTAGAGGTACACCTCGCCGTCGACCGGGTCGACGAAGCGGTGCAGGCCCTCGCCGGTGTTGGTGTACTCGCAGTCGGCCTGGACGATCAGCTCGTTCTCGGCGGCGAGGCCCTCGAGCGCGATGCGCGAGTCGGCGAACACCTCGGACGGCTCGAGCGAGCGGCCGTTGAGCGTCACCGAGTGCACGGTACGGGCGATCAGGTCGATGAAGGTCGACGCGCCCTCGGTGGCGGCGAAGGTCACGACGGTGCGCGAGGAGAAGATCTCGTCGCCACGCGTGAGGTCGAGCTGCACGTGGTACTCGTGCGTGTCGACGATCGCGCGGCGCTCCTGCGCTTCGATGCGGGTCAGGTTCTCTCCTGGCACTGGCGTTCTCCCGGGGATCTGGGTGGATTGCGGACGACGCCATGGGCGTCACGACCGTCGACGCTGTTGGCGCCGACGACAACCGTATAAGCCTAGTAGCGAGATACCTCGCGTCCGGGCTCTTCATGCAGGTGCGAGGATGTGATCGTGAGCACGACCGACACGGACACCACCCCCGAGACCGTCCTCTATGCGTCTCCCGCCGCGGCATCCGGACCCAAGTGGGTCGAGACGCCCGTGGCGTACGACGGCATCCTCCTCGCCGGCTTCGGCGGGCCCGAGGGCCAAGACGACGTCATCCCCTTTCTGCGCAACGTCACCCGCGGACGCGGCATCCCCGATGAGCGCCTCGAAGAGGTCGCCCACCACTACCGCCACTTCGACGGCATCAGCCCGATCAACGCGCAGAACCGCGCGCTGAAGGCTGCGCTCGAAGCCGAGATCGAGAGGCGCGGACTGGGTCTTCCGGTCTACTGGGGCAACCGCAACTGGGGCCCCTACCTCGAAGAGGCCGTCACCGAGGCCGCCGGGTCCGGGCACACCACTCTGCTGGCCATCGCCACGAGCGCCTACAGCTCGTTCTCGAGCTGCCGCCAGTACCGCGAGGACTACGCCCGCGTGCTCGAGTCGACGGGCCTCGGCGAGACCGTGACCATCGACAAGGTGCGCCAGTTCTTCGACCACCCCGGCTTCGTCGACACGTTCGTCCGCGGAGTGAAAGACGCCGTGTCCGGCTTCGTCGCCGAGGGCATCGCGCCCGATAATATCCGCGTGCTCTTCTCCACGCACTCGATCCCGATGGCGGATGCCGAGCGCTCGGGCCCCCGTGATGGTGGGTTCGGCGAGGGCGGTGCCTACGAGGCGCAGCACAAGGCCGTCGCCGAGGTCGTCATGGCCGAGGTGGCGGATGCCGTGGCCACCGTCGAATGGGAGCTCGTCTACCAGTCGCGTTCGGGCCCGCCCACCCAGCCGTGGCTCGAGCCCGACGTCAACGACGTCATCGCCGAGCTGCCCGGCCGCGGCGTCGAAGCCGTCGCGATCGTGCCCCTCGGTTTCGTCAGCGACCACATGGAGGTGCTCTGGGACCTCGATACCGAGGCCATGGAGGCCGCGGAAGAGGCCGGCATCAAGGCCGTGCGCACCCCGACCCCCGGTGTCGACCCCGCGTACGTCTCGGGTCTGATCGACCTCGTCGAGGAGCGCCTCAAGGGCACCCCGAGGGCTGAGCGCCCGCACGTCACCGACCTCGGTCCCTGGTACGACGTGTGCCGCCCCGGCTGCTGCGAGAACATCCGCGCCGGGTTCAAGCCCGTGGCCGCGGGCATCCGCCCCTGACCACGCTCGACGCCGCCCGTCCCTTCCGAGGGGCGGGCGGCGTCGTCATGTCCGCCCTCGCTGTCCGCGGCTCTCAATAGGATTGGCCCATGCGCATCCACATCGGCACCGATCACGCCGGTCTCGAGTTCTCCACCCAGATCCAGCACCACCTCGCCTCGCAGGGGCACGAGGTCGTCGACCACGGGCCGATCGAGTACGACGCCCTCGACGACTACCCGGCCTTCTGCATCCGCGCGGCCCAGGCGGTCGTGCGCGACCAGGCGGCCGGCGTCGACGCCCTGGGCGTGGTGTTCGGCGGATCGGGCAACGGCGAGCAGATCGCCGCGAACAAGGTGCTCGGCGTGCGCGCTGCGCTCGTGTGGAACATCTCCACGGCCGAGCTCGCCCGCGAGCACAACGACGCCAACGTCATCTCGATCGGTGCGCGTCAGCACACGTTCGACGAGGCCGCGTCGTTCATCGACCGCTTCATCGCGACCCCCTTCTCAGGCGAGGAGCGTCACGCCCGTCGCATCGGCCAGCTGGCGGCGTTCGAGCAGGACGGGGTGCTGCTGCCCGACCCGCGCGCCGGCGAGAAGCCGAACACGATGACCGACGCCAGCGACTCGTTCGACCCCGAGGCAGGCTGATGCCCGAAGGGCATTCCGTCCACCGCATCGCGCGGCAGTTCGACCGCAACATCGTTGGGCGCACGGTCGCGGCATCCAGCCCCCAGGGGCGCTTCGCCGAAGGCGCGTCGGTCATCGACGGCCGCGAGGCGGTCGAGGTGCGTGCCGTGGCGAAGCAGATGTTCCTCCGTTTCGACGGCGACGTCTGGTTGCGGGTGCACCTCGGCATGTACGGCGCGTGGGACTTCTCGGGCGACGTGGTCGTCGATGCGACCATCGCCTCGGCCAATGGCCGCATGGGGCAGACGAACCAGCGCGGCACCGTGCTCGATGACGAGCCGATCCTGGATGCCGCGGGCGAGAACTCCCTGACCTCGATCGGCGCCCCGCGGCGCGCCCGCGTGCGCATGTCGGAGCAGACGACGGGGCTCGAGGAGCAGAACGAGTGGCCTCCGCCGGTGGTCGGGCAGGTGCGCCTGCGTCTGCTCACCGACACCACCTGTGCCGACCTGCGCGGGCCTACGGCGTGCGTGCTGCAGACCCCCGACGAGGTGCAGGCGACCATCGCCAAGCTCGGGCCCGACCCCCTCGTCGACGACCTCGCCGAGGGTGAGGAACGCTTCACCGCGACGGTGCGCAAGAAGCCCACGCCGATTGGCCTGCTGCTCATGGATCAGGCCGTCGTGAGCGGGATCGGCAACGTGTACCGCGCTGAACTGCTGTTCCGCGCGCGGCAGAACCCGCACACCCCGGGGCGCGACGTGCCCGAGGAGGTCGTACGCGGCATCTGGCGCGACTGGGCGACACTGCTGCCGATCGGCGTCGAGACCGGTCAGATGATGACGATGGACGGGCTCGACCCCGCCGCCTACCGGCGCGCGATGGCGCGCCGCGCCGACCGGCACTGGGTCTACCACCGCGAGGGGCTGCCCTGCCGCGTGTGCGGAACGGCGATCGTGATGGAGGAGGCAGCCGGGCGCAAGCTCTACTGGTGCCCGAAGTGCCAGGCGTGATGAGCGGTCGGGCGGGTGGCTGAGCCTGTCGAAGCCACCGGCGTCGCGTGGGTTGTGGTCGGGTAGGTGGCCGAGCCTGTCGAAGCCACCGGCGTCGCGTGGGTTGTGGTCGGGTAGGTGGCTGAGCCTGTCGAAGCCATCGGGCGTCGCGTGGGTTGTGGTCGGGTAGGTGGCTGAGCCTGTCGAAGCCATCGGGCGTCGCGTGGGTTGTGGTCGGGT
>NZ_VEFS01000007.1 GCF_007679045.1 Microbacterium sp. BH-3-3-3
CTGTCGAAGCCACCGGGGCCACCGCGGGTACCGGGCCCTTCGACAAGCTCAGGGACCTGGGCTGCGCCAGGGACCTGCGGGTACCGGGCCCTTCGACAAGCTCAGGGACCTGGGCTGCGCGAGGTGGCTGAGCCTGTCGAAGCCACCGGGGCCACCGCGGGTACCGGGCCCTTCGACAAGCTCAGGGACCTGGGCTGCGCCAGGGACCTGGGGGTATCGGGCCCTTCGACAAGCTCAGGGACCTGGGCTGCGCCAGGGACCTGCGGGTACCGGGCCCTTCGACACGCTCAGGGACCTGTGTGGTGCCAGGTGTCCCAGCGCTGCATCAGCTCCGCGATCGCGGACTCGAAACGCTCCGTCGCAGCGCCCGGCGCCGTGTCGCCGAAGTAGTGCTGCACCCAGTGCTCGAGGCGGCCGACGGCGTCGGGGTCGCCCAGCACGCGGTCGGCCTCGGCGACGATGGTTCCGGATGCCGCGGCATCCAGCCACTCGCACGCCGAGAGGTATCCGCTGTCGTCGACGAGGGCCTCGGGGTCGGTCGGCCGCGTGATCATCAGCGGCTTGCCGACGGCGAGCCGGTCGTAGACCATCGCCGAGATGTCGACGATCGCGAGGTCGGCCGCGGCGAGCTGCCAGCCGAGCTCCGCGCCGGTGTCGTGCACGTGGTGGGCGGCCGGGTCGGCGGCGTTGGCCGCCTTCAGCGCGGCGACGATGCGGGCGTTGGCGGCTCCGTAGGCGGCATCCACCACTCCCGAACGCGGGTGCGGTCGGTAGATCACGCGGTGACGCCCGGTGGCGAGCAGCGCCGTCACGAGGGCCTCACCGTGCGAGGCGATCGAGCCGTAGTGGGCCGAGGGGCGGTCGCCCTCCCAGGTCGGCGCGTACAGCACGACCGTGCGGTCGTCGGGCGCGTACGGCAACTCGCCCGAGTAGTGGTCGGCCTGCGGGCGGCCGATCGAGAACGTGCGGCGGTCGAGGTCGTAATCCCACAGCACGCGCGAAAGGCGATTTCGAGCGGCGTCACCGGCGACGAAGGCGTAGTCGTACGCCTTGTATTGGTTCGTCGACATGTACATCTTGTCGGACTCGCCGTGATTGATGAACACGTGCCAGCGCTGCCCGTAACGGAACATCTGGAAGTTGCGCGTGTTCTGATTCACGTACAGAACAATGCGGATGTCTTGCTCGGCCAACACCTCTTCGACGGCATTGACGGTGGGCGCGTAGGCGATCGGCAGGGCACCGTCTTTGAGCAACGCGTCGGCTCCGCGAATGGCGCGGCTGATGACGACGACCGGCCATTTCTCGGCCAGCTTCTGCAGCGGCGCGTACCACTGGCGCATTTGGTACATGTTGACCGCGCCGTCGGCGAAATACACCGCGATCTGGAACGTGCCGGTCGGCAACGGGCCACGCGCCTCGAGCGCACGGCGCAGGTCGCGGCGCGCATTGCGGGTGGCGAGGGCCTTTCGCAGCAGCCCCATGGCGAGTCGGGTATCGCGGACGAGGGGCATCGTTCCAGGGTACCGGCCAGGTGCCCCGTGAAAGGATCGACGGATGCCCCTCCCGACCCCCGGCGGAAGAGACGCGCCCGTACCTGCCGATGACGCCGGCGTGAGCTTCATCATGCCCGTGCTGAATGAGGCCCGATATCTGCGGCGTTCGGTGGCATCCACCCTGTCGCAGGAGGTTCCCGGGCCGGTCGAGATCGTGCTCGCTCTCGGACCGTCGACGGATGCCACGAACGTCATCGCACGCGAGCTCGCGGCATCCGATGATCGCATCGTGCTGATCGAGAATGCGGCAGCCGACATTCCGGTGGGACTGAATCTCGCCATTCGTGCGAGCAGGTATCCGACGATCGTGCGCGTGGATGCGCATTCCGAACTCGCACCCGGATACACGCGCCGCGCCCTGGACACCCTGCGCCGCACGCGCGCCGCGAACGTGGGCGGGGTCATGAGCGCCGACGGGCGCTCGCCCTTCCAGCGCGCTGTCGCGCGCGCCTACAACTCCCGCGTGGGCCTCGGCGGCGGCGCGTATCACGGCGGGTCGCATGAAGGTCCGGCCGAGTCGGCGTACCTCGGCGTGATGCGCCGTGCCGTGCTCGATGAGGTCGGCCTGTTCGACGAGAGCATCCGCCGCGGGGAGGACTGGGAGCTCAACCTGCGCATTCGCCGCGCCGGCTACCGCGTCTGGTTCGACCCGACCCTGTCGGTCGTCTACTGGCCGCGCGAGAGCTGGACGCGGCTCGTGCGGCAGTTCCGTGCCACGGGCGCGTGGCGGGGCGAGCTCGTGCGCCGGTACGGCCGCGGCAATTCGTTGCGTTACTTCGCGCCGCCGGCGTTGCTCGCGGCATCCGGGATCTCGGCCGTCACCGCCGTGGCCCAGGTCGCGCGCCGCCGGGGCGGGCCCGCATCGCTGCTGCACCTGCCCGTCGCCGCGTACGCCGCGCTGATCGCCGTCGTCGCGCTCGGCCGGGGCGGAGGCCGCGGGTGGCGGGACAAGGCGTGGACCGCCGCCGTGCTGCCCTCGATGCACGTGTCGTGGGGCGCGGGCTTCGTGTGGGCGCTGTTCCGCGGCGCGCGCGACACGGTCGACACCTCGCGCTTGCGCGGGCGGAATACCCCGCTGCCGTAAACCCCGGTCCCTGAGCCTGTCGAAGGGACCGGGATTCGCGGTGGCAGAGGTCCCTGAGCCTGTCGAAGGGACCGGGACCCCGCGCAACGTAGGTCCCTGAGCTTGTCGAAGGGCCCGGGACCCGCGGGGGCCCCGGTGGCTTCGACAAGCTCAGCCACCTCACGCAGCACAGGTCCCTGAGCTTGTCGAAGGGCCCGGGAGCCGCAGAATGCCCGGTGGCTTCGACAAGCTCAGCCACCTCTCGTTGCGCAACCCGCAGTGACCCCGGTGGCCTCGACAAGCTCAGCCACCTCGCGTTGCGCAACCCGCGGTGACCCCGGTGGCTTCGACAGGCTCAGCCACCTCGCGTTGCGCAACCCGCTGTCCCGGTGGCTTCGACAGGCTCAGCCACCTTGCGTTATCCACAGGCTCCCCCGCGCGAGAGGGCAGCCGTGACAGCATCGGCGGATGCCTTGGACCTACATCCTCGAGTGCCGCGGAGGCGCGTTCTACGTCGGAAGCACGGGCCGCGAACTCGAGAGCCGCGTCTGGGAGCACAACCACGACGATCAAATGGCCGCGAACTTCACGCGAAAGCGCAGGCCTGTGCGACTCGTGTATGCCGAGTGGTTCGACGCGGTCGAGCTGGCATTCGAGCGAGAGAAGCAGCTGCAGGGCTGGCGGCGTGAGAAGAAGCTCGCGCTCATCGCCTCGCAGTGGGAAGACCTTCCGAGGCTCGCGCAATCTGGCGAGGGACCGGTGGCTTCGACAAGCTCAGCCACCTTACGTGACGAAGGTCCCTGAGCCTGTCGAAGGGACCGGGACCCCGCAGTGACCCCGGTGGCTTCGACAGGCTCAGCCACCTCGCCTTACGCACCCTCCCGGCGGCTTCGACGGCTCAGCCACCTCGCGTTGCGACGGGCTCAGCCGACGGGCACCACCGACACCGCGTAGATCGTCGGCGCTCCCTCCAGCGACAGCGAGACCTCGAGACCCGTCTGCGCGGTCTGCACGCCGAACGCGACGGTCGAGTTGTCGCACTCGAGAGGCCCTGCGGCGGGAGCGGCGTCGATCTCGCCGGCCGTCACGGTGATGGTTCCCTCACCGCGGCACGCGATCTGCGCCTGGTAGTCGCCCGGCGGCAGCGAGGTGAATGACGTGAGCATGTTCGGGGAGGTGTTCTGGCTCATCCAGCCCGAGAGCGTCCCAGCCCCCTCACCGGGCTCCGGCGCGGGCACGGCGGTGTTCGCCCAGTCGCTGATGCCCTCAGCGGGTATCGGCAGCGCCGCTTCGTCGCGCTCGATGTCGGCGTCGGCGGTCGAGGTCGGCGAGGCCGAGGGCAGGGCCGTCATCTCGACGGGAGTCGGAGTCGCGGCATCCGGCTCCCCCGCGGTGCATCCCGCGAGCGATACCGCCGCAACGACGATGACGGCGATGCGTGCTTTTCTCGTCGTATCCATCGCTCCAGCCAATCAGACAGGGCAGCGAGGTCTCGGAACACTGCGCGGATACCCAGGGCGGGAGGTGCGGCCCCGGCGTCCATGGTGGAGGGGCGGATGCCGTGCGGCAGAGGTCCCTGAGCTTGTCGGTGGCAAGGTCCCTGAGCCTGTCGAAGGGCCCGGGACCCGCAGTGACAGAGGTCCCTGAGCCTGTCGAAGGGCCCGGGACCCGCAGTGACAGAGGTCCCTGAGCCTGTCGAAGGGCCCGGGAGCCACGGTGACAGAGGTCCCTGAGCCTGTCGAAGGGCCCGGGACCCGCAGTGACAGAGGTCCCTGAGCCTGTCGAAGGGACCGGGAGCCGCTGTGGCCCCGGTGGCTTCGACAAGCTCAGCCACCTCACGTCCTGCACTCCCCCGGTGGCTTCGACAAGCTCAGCCACCTCGCGTCGCAGCCACCTCGCCTTGCGCAAACCCCCGGTGGCTTCGACAAGCTCAGCCACCTCACGTCCCGCACTCCCCCGGTGGCTTCGACAAGCTCAGCCACCTCGCGTCGCGGCCACCTCGCGTCACCCGCGCGACACGAACCCCTGGTCCAGCAACCGCGCAACCACCCGCTCCGCCGCCCGCCCGTCGTCCCGCGGAGCGAACAACGAGCGAAAACGCGAGTACCGCTCGGCGAAGATCGCCGGGTCGACCTCGGCGAGCGCGCGCTCGAGGTCGGCCTGCGAGCGCACGACCGGTCCGGGGGCGAGGTCGAGCAGGTCGAAGTAGAAGCCGCGCAGTTCTCCGCGGTAGTGCTCGAGGTCGGGCACGAGGAAGTACATCGGCTTGCCGGTGATGGCGAAGTCGAACATGACCGACGAGTAGTCGGTGACGAGCGCGTCGGCCGCGGCGAGCAGGGCCGAGGTGTCGGGGAACCCGGTGACGTCGATGACGCGGGGGCCGGCGGCGTCGGTTCCGGGTAGCAGCGTGCGGGTGTGTCCGCGCACGAGCACGACGGCGTCGGCGGAGCGGGCGAGGGCTGCGGCGTCGACGAAGTCGACCATGCGTTCGCGGTCGTCGCGCCAGGTGGGGGCGTACAGCAGCACGCGCTCCCCGTCACCGATGCCGAGCCGGCGCCGGGTCTCCCGGCCCAAGGCCGAAGACGAAACCGAATCATCGCGCGGATACCCCTCGACCCAGATCGGCCGCCGCACGAACGCGTATGCCTTCGACAGCACGCGCGCGGCGTAGGGGCTCTGCGCGAGCAGCACGTCCCACCGGCGGCTCTCGCGCACCACGGCGAGCGCGCGTCGCGGGTCGAAACCGGGGCGGTGCAGGGCGAGGCGCTTGAGCGGGGTGCCGTGCCAGGTCTGCAGCACGCGCTGTCCGCGGCGGCGCACGAACCGGCGGCGCAGCCAGTCGTTGACGACGAGCAGGCGCGAGACTCCGCGGGCGCGCCACCACTCGGGGCTGCCCTCGACGACGGCGATGGCGCCCTCGGGCACCTCGACCGAGAGGTCGACGACACTCCAGTACCGGGTGACGGCGGGGGCGATGCGGGCGAGCTCGCGGTCGATGGCGAGCGGGTTGCAGCCGGCGGTGCGGCCGTAGAAGCTCTCGAAGAACACGGCGTTCTCGAGCGGTTCGCGCTTTCCTCCGACGTAGCGGCGCTCGATGGCGGCGCGACCCTCCCCCGTCACGTAAACGGGATCGATCGGGGCGGCGATGCTCACGACACCGTGGCTCAGCGCGGCACGCAAGCCGGGCAGGGCGGTCTCGGCGAGCGTGAGGCCAGAGATGTCGGCATCCGGGACCTCCAGGCGGTACTCCCCCGACGGCAGGGGCAGCGGTGCGCCACCCCACCGCGCGGCCTGCAGCGGAACCACGGCGCGCCAGGTGCGACCGCGTCCGTGCAGGCGGGCGCTGACGCGGGCGCGGGCTCCGACGAGGTCGACGGATGCCGGGCGGGCACCCGTTCCGCTCAGCTCGAGGGCGGGTGTGCCGGCGTCGTCGAACAGGCGCGCGTCGGTCATCGGGAATCAGTCCTTCCGGGGGAAGCGAGCCGCGACCGGATCACCCGATACACGCGCTCGGCGTTCCGCCCATCTCGGTGGGCGTGCACGGCGGCACTGCGGCGTCCGGAGGCCTCGATGGCATCCGTGGGCTCGGTCAGCACCTCGGCGAGCAGCGACAGCGTCTCGTCCCACGTGCGCCCGAACCGCTCCCCCGCGACATCCGCGTAGGTGCCGTACAGGCCACGTCGGGCCTTGTAGGCCTCGAGGTCGGGGGCGAAGAACACGACCGGCAGCGGCACGAGCGCCGCATCGAACGCGAGCGAGGAGTAGTCGGTCACGAGCACGTCGAGTCCGGGCAGCAGCGGGGTGACGTCGGCGACCAGGTCGCTGCCGAGCAGGCGGATGCGGTCGCTCTCCCCCGGCGCGCGGTACTCCCCCGCCCCCAGCGGGTGCGAGCGCACGAGCAGCATCGCGTCGTGGGCGTCGAGAAGATCCCGGATGCCGTTCCACTCGGCGATCGTCGGCACGGCGGGGTCGGCTGCTCCGTCTCTCCAGGTGGGGGCGTACAGCACGATGCGGCGGTGGCCGAGCGGCATCCGGAGCACTGTCGACAAGGCGGTGCGCGCACGCTCGCGACGTTCGGCGGGCGTTCCGGTCGAGAGCACGTCGACGCGCGGCTCCCCCGTGACGGGAACGCTGGCGTCGCTCAGGCCGAAGGCGCTCTCGAGGCGTCCGCGCACGAGGTGCGAGGCGGCGGGCAGCACGGCAATGCGGCGGGTGGCCCGGCGGTACAGGTGCGCGAGCACGGGCTGCAGCAACCGCGGGAGCACGGGAGCGCGCGTGGTCTCGGGTGAGTCGAGGCCGATGCGCTTGAGGGGAATGCCGTGCCACAGCTGCACGAGCAGCGCTCCGTGCTCGGCGTAACGCTGGGCGTCGCCGAAGCCGTGGGTCACGACGATCACGCGGGCCCGTGCCGTGCGCCAGAACCCGCGCAGCGAGTCACGGAAGACGTACCGGATGCCGAGCCTCTCGGCCTCGCGCGCCTGAGCCTCATCGGCGACGAGCCAGGTCGTCTTCTCGCCGTGCGCGTCGGCGACACGGTGCAGGGCGAGGGCTCCGTCGGCGATGCCCACCGCGCAGCCGAACACCCATTCGTCGCGCGAGCGCGGCACGATCGCGGTCACGAGGCGACCGGCGAGGTAGAGCGGGATGCGGCGGAGTTTTCTCGCGTTTCCCGCACCGAACGAGAAAGACGCCACCCCGCGAGCCTATCGCGGGGTGGCGTCCGGCCCCGAAGGGGGTTGCCTGAAGAAGGGTCGGATCAGCTGGTGGGCATGGAGCCCAGGGTGACCTCGACGGTCTTCTCCTGACCGTTGCGGTTGTAGGTGACCTCGGCCTTGGAGCCCGCGGCCAGCGCGCGAACCTGGGCGGTGAGGTCGATCGAGTTGGTGATCGGCACACCGTTGAACTTGGTGATCACGTCGCCCTTAGCAAGACCGGCGGATGCCGCGGCTCCACCGCTCTGCGCCTCGGCGACGTAGGCACCGGTCGTGGTCGCGCCCTGGATCGACGCGGCATCCTGAACCGACGCGCCCAGCAGACCGTGGGTGGCGGAGCCGTTGTCGATGATCTCGGTCGAGATGCGCTTGGCGATGTCGGACGGGATCGAGAAGCCCACGCCGATGTTGCCCGACTGTCCGCCCGACGACGAGCCGCCGGCGCTGGCAATGGCGACGTTGATGCCGATGAGCTTGCCGTCGCTGTCGACGAGGGCGCCACCG
Source organism: Microbacterium sp. BH-3-3-3 (assembly GCF_007679045.1). Classification (GTDB taxonomy): domain Bacteria; phylum Actinomycetota; class Actinomycetes; order Actinomycetales; family Microbacteriaceae; genus Microbacterium; species Microbacterium algihabitans. Next base: position 7,836 of record NZ_VEFS01000007.1, read on the forward strand.
GAGTTTCCGGGGTTGATGGCGGCGTCGGTCTGGATGACGGCGATCTTGATCGTCTGGCTCGCCGACTGCTGCTGCTGACCCTGACCGAAGTCGAAGCGGAACGGGCTCTCGCCCTCGCCCTGACCCTGATCCTGCTGCGAGTCGCTGCCATCGCTGGGAGCCGCCGACGAGGCGACCTGGATCGAGCGGTTGAGCGCGCTGACGATACCGGTGGTCACCGTGTTCGGCAGATCGAGCGGAGCGCCGACGGCGATGGTGTTGTCGCCGACGTTGAGCTTCGACGAATCGGCCCACTCGATCGGGGTGAGGCCCGAGGCGCCCTCGAGCTTGATCACGGCGAGGTCGTAGGTGGGGTCGGTGCCGACCACGGTGGCCTTGTAGACCTTGCCGTCGGAGGTCGTGACCGAGATGGTCGCGTTGCCGGTCTGACCGTCGAGGGTGACCACGTGCGTGTTCGTGAGCACGTAGCCGTCGCTGCTCAGCACGACACCCGAACCGGTGCCGCCCGACGAGCCGCCCGTCGCGCTGATCGTGACGACGCTCGGGACGACCTTGGCGGCGACCGCCGAGGTGTTGTTGACGTCGTCGGGGTTGTTGACGGTGATCGCCGAGGGGCCGGCGGCCGCCGTGGTGCTCGAGCCGCCCCAGAGGTTGAGGCCGGCGTAGGTTCCGCCGAGTCCGGCCGCTCCGCCGACGAGGGCGGCGGCGACGAGCAGGGCGGCGACGCGGGGGGCCGCGCTCTTCTTGCGGGGAGCCGCGGGGGCTCCGTCGTGCAGCGGCATGGTGGGGTGCGCGGCGGTCGCACCGGGGCCGAAGGCCTGACCGGTGGGGCTCGTCGCACCCGACGGGGCCGAGGCGTATGCGCCCTGCTGCTGCGGTGCGCCGGTGTTGGCGCCGTGCTGCGGGGCCGCGGTGTTGGGCGCCGGCGGGGGCCAGGCGGCGGCCGCGGCGGCGGGCGATCGGGTCGGCATCGGGGGGATGCCGGCGTTCTGGGCACCGGGCGTCTGCGCGCCGGTGTTCTGCGGGTCGGTGTAGCGGCTGTTGTCGTTACCCTCGGGACGGTTGTCCGTGGTGTCGCTCATGGTGATGCTCCTTCTTCCAGGCGCTTCTACGATGACCACCGATCCTGTGGGCCACCTATGACGGGTGTGAGCCGCCTCTATGGGTCTAGCAGGAAGGAGGTGGGTGGCATTCCCGGGTTGCGCTGGGGGGTTGCCCTGATCTTGCACCCGGCGCAACGACTCCCCACGTCACACCGCCTCCCCCTGTGTGCACCGTGCGGCATCCTTGAATCCATGCAGCACATTTCCGGCGCCTGGCAGCGCACCGCTCGCGGCGCGGGTCTTCTCTCGGCCGACGGCACGGCCGTCCCCACGATCTTCGCCGAGATGAGCGCACTGGCAGTCTCGACCGGCGCCATCAACCTGGGTCAAGGCTTCCCCGACGAAGACGGCCCGGCGCCGGTGCTCGACGCGGCGCGCAAAGCCATCGCCGACGGCGTCAATCAGTACGCCCCCGGGCGGGGGTTCCCCGACCTGCTCGCGGCGGTCGCCGAGCACCAGAAACGCTTCTACGGCATCGAGCTCGACCCCACCCGCGAGGTACTCATCACCGTCGGGGCGACCGAAGCGCTCGCCTCCACCCTCCTCGCGCTCATCGACGGCCCCGACGACGAAGTCGTCGTCTTCGAGCCGTACTACGACTCCTACGCGGCCTGCGTCGCACTCGCCGGAGCCACCCTCGTGCCGGTGCCGCTGCGCTGGCCAGACTTCCAGCCCGACCTCGAACAGCTGGCAGAGGCAGTCACCGACCGCACACGCGTGATCCTCGTCAACGACCCGCACAACCCCACGGGCACCGTGTTCTCTCGTGACGTGCTCGACGAGGTCGTTCGCCTCGCCCATCAGCACGACGCGATCATCGTCACCGACGAGGTCTACGAGCACCTCGTCTTCGACGGACCGCACGTGCCGATCGCGACGCTCCCGGGTGCCGCGGAGCGCACACTGACCATCTCGTCGGCAGGGAAGACGTTCTCGCTCACGGGCTGGAAGACCGGATGGGTCACCGGCCCCGCCGACCTCGTCACCGCCGTGCTCGCCGTCAAGCAGTACCTGACCTATGTCGGCGGCTCGCCGTTCCAGCCGGCCATCGCCACCGGCCTGCGACTGCCCGACGAGTTCTTCGCCTCAGTCGCGTCTGAGATGGCAGCGAAGGCGGCATTGCTCGGCACGGGGCTCCGAGCGGCCGGCTTCGACGTGTCGACTCCGGCCGGGTCGTACTTCACGGTGGTGGATGCCGCTCCCCTCGGCGCCACCGACGCTGACGCGTTCTGCCGCGAGCTGCCCGCGCGCGCCGAGGTGGTGGGCATCCCCCTCACCGCGTTCGTCACCCCCGCGCACCGCGACGACTACGCCACGCTCGTGCGCTTCGCCGCCTGCAAACGTGTCGAGGTGCTGGCGGAGGCCGCCGAGCGTCTCGCGGGAATGTCCCGCGCCTGAATTCCAGCGGGTGAACGGGCGGGTGAACGAAAAAACCCGCATACGTGTTCGCAACGTCACAGACACCTGGGGCGCAACATCCGAGTGGTACTTTCAGCGCAAAACCGCCGGAAACTCGCCGGGCGGTTCGCCGAATAGCCGACGAATGTAGAACATGCCTCGTAAACGAAACGATCTCGCCGCTCGTTCTGTCCGCATCACCGAGCTGTATGGCAAAGACCTTCGCTGGACCAACGCAGAGCGTGGGCTCCGGCTCACTCCTGAAGCCGTCGCGCGGCTCACCGCCGAGGGCTACACCATGGCCACCGTGCGCACCGGAATGTGGCGCACGCGCCGCATCTCGTTGTTGCGACTCGAGCAGAAGCAGCACTGACAGCAGCGGGCCACTCCCCCGTCCCGCGGCGCCGCTCAGCGCGGCGTGACGCGGTACCGACGCAGCTCGAGAGCGGGGTTCACGCGCCGCACACGCGCGATGACATCCGGATCCACGTGCGCGACCGCCACATCGGTGGCCGTGCCGACCTGAGCCAGCACGACACCCTGCGGGTCGATGACCATCGAGTGCCCCACGCCGAGGGGCGGCGGGTGGTCGGCTGCAGCAACGAAGAAGGTGTTCTCGATCGCGCGGGCCTGCAGCAGCGTTCGCCAGTGGTGTTCCTTCAGCGGCCCGCGCACCCACTCCGCTGGCACCAGCGCGACGTCAACGCCGGCATCGGCGAGCGTTCTCGCTACCTCGGGGAACCTCAGGTCGTAACAGGTCATGAGCCCGAATCGCAGTCCGTCGAGCTCGAACGTCTGCGGCGGCGAGATTTCACCCGGCTCCACCCAGTCCGACTCGCGTTGCCCGAACGCGTCGTAAAGGTGCAATTTGCGGTACACGCTCCGGAGTCCGTCAGCACTCACCGCCACGACCGCGTTGCGCACCCGCTTTCCGTCGTCGGCCTTCTCCAACAACCCGGCCACCACGACGACATCGAGCTCTGCCGCCAAGGCGGTGAGGTGACGAACGAAGGGCCCATCGAGGTCCTCGGCGTTGGCCGCGAGCGAGTCGTCGAAGGGGTCGACGAAGTAGCTCGAGTACTCGGGGAACACGATCACTCGAGCACCGCGTGCAGCGGCGGTGCGCGTCGCTTCGTCGATGTCGGCAAGATTCGCCTCGCGCGATGCGGCGGGGGCGAACTGCGCGACAGCGATGCCCACTGAGTCGCGACTCATCGGATGCTCTCCCTCCCCCGGCGACGGACGAAGACCGGCACCACGATCCACAGTACGAGGATCACCACTCCCAGCACGACTCCGGCGATCGCCCCCGCGACGAGACCGATCACCACATCGAAAACGAACGCCACGACGCCGACGAGCAGCAGAGACACCAGCGCCAACGCTGCGCGGAGCGCGTTATGCCCCACGCGGACGAGAGCGGGCTTCACCTGCAGGTGGAAGACCGCACGGTGCAAAGCGACCGGAGCGAGCGCCACGACGGCGCTCAGGGCTGCCAGGCACACCAGCACGAGGTAGAACGACCGCTGCGCGGCATCGAGCTCAGTGAAAGCGGCCTGGAACGCCAGCGCCAAGAGGAAGCCCGTGAGGATCTGCGTACCCGTCTGCAGCACTCGAAGTTCCTGCAGAATCTCGCTCCAGTTGCGATCGGCGCGCTGCGCAGGCGTTTCAGGCCGTCCGTCGTCGAGATCGTCGAAACTGTTGCTCACCTGCCTATTCTCTCGCGACACTCCCGGGCGGTGCGCCCGGATTTGCCATGCCGTTCATCGGTGGGTAATGTTTTCTCTTGTGCCGCGGGGTGGAGCAGCTCGGTAGCTCGCTGGGCTCATAACCCAGAGGTCGTAGGTTCAAATCCTGCCCCCGCAACAAGACGAAGGCCCCGGATCGAACGATCCGGGGCCTTCTGCATTAGACCGATCCGGGTCGGAGCTCTACCCGCGATTTCAAGGATGGGTTGCGGCCGCGTGAATAGACATCACCCAGCGACCGCGGCTTCGAAGCGGGCAGATTATTAACCCGGGCCAACTCGACTGCAGCCTCAGACGCCTCACCACGGGGCTGAACCGATGCGTGTTCACGAGCCAGACAGAAAGCGTCCTGCTTCACCTCAACGGACCTTGCCCTCGTCACTGCCAATGACGAGCACAGCCTGGTGAGGCCTCCAGCCGGGCGAACGCGTTATATGTGACCCAGCAAGAAGCCCTCCTCCCGCGCATTACGGATTTAGCGGACGGAACCTGTCCATGCGGTCATCGCGCGAGCATCTGGAGCCACTATTGGGTCAGACATAGGGTGAAGGAGCCTCTCCGCCCGACGAGCGAGTTAAAAGCAGCCGGACTACGATCCACACGAAGGACTACAGCCCTTCAGCTCAGCCCTCTTGTCGAGTAGCGGCTAGCTGATCTGAAGTTCTCCCGCTCGAGTGCTTCGGCATCGCGCACTGTAGCCACTCCGCTGCGTTCGAGTAAACCTGCGATCTGCAGTTGATGATCGTCAACGTGTTCACCGCGGCGCTTCAGCCTCGGGACCACAACAGGGTGGATTCCCGCTTCCAACAGCGTTATGACCGAACCAACTCCAGCGTGCGTCACCACGACATCCGAACTCTGCGCTGCTGCCATGAACTCACCGGCCGACATCTGGTCATGGACGACTCCGGGCAGATCCTTACGTCCGGTCACGCCGACCTGCCAAACGGTACTCGAATCAGCTAAGCCTGAGCGCAAGACGCCATCGATTATTGAATCGAACCGGTACGGCTTGATCGTTCCGAGGGTGACGAACAGCCGTGGACGGTCAACGAGCGTGTCTCGCTCAACCCTGAGGAATTGATCTAGAACACTGGGGTGCTCCACCCAGCGCCGAGACGACCAGTGTGAGTGCTGCGTATACGTTCGTATTCCCGGGACGCGTGCCAGGATACGACCGGAGAGAGACGGCCCGTGCACGCGAGAAACACTTTCGATGTAGAAAGAAGGCACCCCCGACTTGGCGGCGTCGGGCAGGCCGCTCACGGCTATAGCCGCCCCAGTGCTTATCGCCGCGTCGAATTTCTCGGTCCGCAGAATGTTCTTGATCGCTCGGCGAGCATCGAAAGCTTCCTTCAGTCCACGTGGGGGAACGTAAGGAACGTATTGAACCCTCTTTCCTGCGAGCAGCGACAAGCTTTGAGGCGACTCGAACGTTACCCACAAGGATTCGTCGCTGAGATTCCAGTTGGCAGAGAAACGAAACAGCTGGGCGAGATGCCCTCCGGTCGATGCTATAAGCAGCGCTTTGACCGGCTGGCCTCCGAGCAACTCTGCAATTCCGTTCATAGTGTTTGACATCCGTCCTTTGGATTGATCGTGCCACCTGTTCGAACAAGACGGCATCGGCGTATGTGCGTAGACCACCGCTTGGTCACTGTGCGCCGCACCACGACGTATGCGGACACGTCCTGCGAGAGCATCACAGGCTCCCAGCGCGGCGGGAAGCCAGAAAGTTTGTGAAGGCTCCTGCGGCGAAAGCCGTTGCCAGACCAAGTGCGAAAACCACGGACGATCCGGAAGCTGCAACAAAGGGCAAAACGCTCCCGAGAACAAGAAGACTGACTATTTGGCCGAGCACGGCGATGAAATATCGCCCCCGCACGATCAGGACGGCGCCCGTCAAATCGCGCGCGAGTTGCAATCCAAAGGCGATCATCAAGGCGACTAGCTCAGGTTCCGCGGCGGCGAAGGGAGAGCCAAAGAGAGTCGAGAGGATCCAAGAGCCCAGCAAGAGAGCGGTGAGGGCCGCTAAGACAAAGTACGCCGAAGCTGCTGCCGCAAACTTGCGGACCAGACGGCGTGGGTCTTCCGACCGCGCCATCCGCCCGATTAGAACAGGCACCACTGTGGACCACGGAAGCGACACAGCTTGAGCTAGCTTTTTTGCGGTCTGATACAGACCGACCTGCGATGGCCCCACAAAGAGCCCCAACACCAACACATCACCAGCGCCCATCGCGTAGGTGATGGCATTCGTCGCGAGCAGCGGGAGAGACTCTTTGCGCGCCGTTCCATACCCCGGCGCTGTCAAGGGATCAGCCCCCGGTCCGAGCTGGCGCAGGAGCCCGCCGAGGCCGACTGCGGCAGCGATCAGGTACCCGAGCGCACCCGCCCACAGATATAGAGATGCCGACGGAGCAAAAAACGCGGCGACCAGTACGCCACCGAGCGTGGCCACACTATTCACCACGATGACCGTCGAACGCAGCGATGTCTGCCCCGTGCCTTGCGATAGCGAAATTACGCCTTGAAATAAGGTAAAGGTGATCAGAAGCACCCACCACTGAGGGGCGTAGCGAAAAAGCGACGGGACGGAATTAACCGCCCCGTAGCTGAAAAGAAGCATAGAGACAACAACCCCACCGGCAATCCACGCAGGGAAACTCGCCCTGAGCAGGAAAACGCTGGCCGTGCGCGGAGAAACGACTGCGGAAGCCACATTCCGCGTTACCCACGTACCAAAACCACGGTCGGCGAAGACAGCTGAAAATAGCGCTGCGGCGGTTACGAGCGCGATCTCCCCGACCTCAGATAAGGAGAGAGTCCGCGCGTAGACCACATTTGTGAAGAAGCCGATCAGGGCGGCCATCGCCTGGGCACCAGCTGAGGAGAAGAACCAACCTCCGCCGCGCACACGACCCAGAATCATTGATTCACGTGAGTTGGTCCGAGACGCGAGCTTGGATGATTCCACGCTTGACCGTTTCGCTCGTCAACCTGAGCCCGTTGCCCATAGGCAACCCCATTAGCTGGCACATCGCGCGTAACGAGCGCACCCGGACCGATGACTGCGCCATCCCCAACGACGACCTTGCCGATGATCAGAGCGTTGGGCCCGATGAAGACATTGTCGCCGAGGACAGGAGCTCCGTGCGCGTCGCCGCCAATAGTCACGCCAGGATGAACCCGGCAACATGAACCCACACGAGAATGCCCGTTCACAATGAGCGTGCCTGGATGTGCAATCGATAGTCCTGGCCCAAAAACGAACAGAGGCACATCCATACCGATACGCCGACTCACCTGAGCATATCGGAAGCGGAGCAGTGCGTACCTCGCCTTACTGAGAGGACCTTTTCCTGAACGAGCGGCCTCTGCGCGACGAAGTGCGCGCACCGCTCCTAGCTGAGGGTGCATGAAGCGTTGGACTAGCGAAGGGCGACGCTGATATCCCATCGCTAGTAGGTCGGCCTCGTAGACATCACGCCAGTTCAAGTTCTGTTTCCAATCGCGTCCGTGTACAGCCTTGCCCACCGCTGACTGACAATTGCTGTTGAAAGATTCGCCGAAGCGAAACGATAGCCATCCACGCCCAACTTGTGGTCCAGGGAGCGCACGAGACCGTCCGCAATACTCTGCGCCTCTGGCCTGACCACAATTTGATTCGCTTCACGCAGAAGCTCTCCCATCGCGCCCACGTCAGTTCCGACGACGGCGCAGCCCCGGCCTAGGGCCTCACAGACCGCGACAGGAAAGGCTTCGGCGCGCGACGGCTGAACAAGCGTATGCGCAGACTCCATTAACAACAGAGCTTCCGAGTTGGAGATGGCGCCGATATAAGTTGCGTCAGGAAGTGCTTCAATCCGCTTGGGCAATACTCCGTGTGACGCATCGGGACCCGCCACTATCAGGCGAGCGTTCGGAAATTGCTGATGTGCGATTCTCCACGCCTCAACAAGTAGGTCGACGCCCTTACGGTCACCCACCGCGCCTACGAATGAGAAAACGGGCGCACCATCTTTCGGGACAATAAACCCCGGCACGAAAACGTCATTCGGCAACCTACGCCATTTTCCATTTGGCACGTTGAAGGCGACACGATAATTTTCACCAAATCCGTGCACTATATTAGCTCGCCGCAGAAGCCAAGAGTAGATTGCTTTTGAGGGACCCTTCAGGTGCAGTGATCGGCTTCCATGAATTGTGACGACGATTGGCACTTGGAAACACTTCGCCAGCAGCACAAACAGCCCCTCCCTCACGAGAGACATTCCTTGAGACATATGGACATGGACGACACTCACTTGGCGCTTTATGAGCAACTTCAGAGAACTGCGGAATGCGCCAATGAAAGACCGTGACCGGCCCACAAGCCCGGCGTGCGAGGGGTTGTGAGGAGATACCGCCTCGCTTCGGAATCCATCGATCTCGCGAACCAGGTGTCCGCGAATGACCGATGATATCCCTCCCTGGGCATTCGGTTCGTCACCGACATGGAGCACAAGTCTGCGCTTCGATCGAAGCTGCAAGTCAGGACTCATTGCTGGCCCTTCGCGCTCCACTGCGGCGCACGGGCCGTTCGACGAGCCTGAAATCGTCAAGCGATCCGAGCACCTCGTCGCCCGAGGACCGACGAGACCCAACAATCCCGGCTAATACGAAGAATGCCGCGTAGAGGGGCGGGGCGGTGAAAACCGCCGACCCGGTGGACTGGAAAACAGTCAGAATCAGCCAGGCGAGCCCCGTCACCCCCAGGAAAAGACTCACTGGTCGCTGTTGCTGGGCCGCGCCTCGGAAGGCGCGCCCGATGCAGATCAGTCCAATGACGAAGCACGCCGCGCCAATCCACCCAGCTTCCCCGATTACGGCCGGCCAGGAGGTGTCAGTCAAGAAGGCGCCCTGATTTGGACCCGGGCCTAACCCGTAGACCGTGTTCATCCCCAAGCGGAAGTACTCCGGGCTGTAGTCGACCGCGGCTGTGCGGGATGCAAAGCGACCAAACCCAGCCCCAAGAGGGAAGTACTCTGATGCGAGCCGGACGGCACCAGCCATAAGCACCGTCCGAGCTTCACGACTATCCGGCGCGAAGTAGGCGTCGATCAAGCTATGAAACTCTGCAGCGATCTCGTCGAAGGCCAAGATGATGACGACGGGAAGGAAGATCACGAAGAAGGACAACAGCAGCCAGCGTTTACGAACCATAGCGATGATCGCCAGCGCCACCACCAGCCCAAGAAGGTCCTTGCGACGGAACGAGAGGAATGTTCCCAGAGCCCCTCCAACAACCGCGGGCACTATCCACTTGGATGCCCCCCAGATGGTCAGCCAAGTAATACCTGCCACGGCCGCCATAGCCGAGAAGTAGGCGAGATCGAAAGGATGAATGAATGGACCGAGCGCGGAGGGGCGGCCATAACGATCTATAGTCCCACCGTTGACAGAAAAAACCTTGGCCCAAGCCGTTGGCACAGCAAAGCTCACGATAGCGAGCACAGAAACAAGAACTACCACCGGCGCCGCCTTGCTAACGAACTTGCGGATGGCAAAATCCGGCCAGCAGAACTGCGCTGTCGCCCAGCCTAGTGCCACGCCTTTCATTGCAAGGAATGTCCCTGCAGCAATCGTTGACTGCTGAGTTTCGGTCTGAATTACCCCGCCGAGCATTCCGAGGACGGCGAAAGCAACAAACCAGATCATTCCCGGAAATTTGCGGCGACCGCCGACCGGCGCTGGGTCGAAGAAGCGCGCCTGAACGGCCCGGACGATTACGCCGACAGTTAAAAAGTCGTCGACGTTGTCGATGGACTGTATGCCCGAAAGATGTTGCGCTGTCCGCACGAACAAGACCGTAGTTAGAGCCAAAACCACCATCACCCGCGGTCGAGACCACGTGACCACGATCGCAAAGAAAGTGGCGACTAACACCAAGATTGTCATCGGCCACCTCGACTGCTGAACGTTCGCGCCAACGCATTCAGCATCGATCGGAGCGAAATGACCCTTCCGGACCGTTTCGGTCTCGCGGCGAGAATGGCAGCGTAGGCCGCTCCCATCTCTGCCAGAGAGTCGCTTATCGATTCGTCGGGACGCTGCCAACCGGCCGTCAAAGCCTCGTGGATGCCCCGCTTCACCGAAGAAATGTCGTCTGCATCTACGACGAACTTGTCGCTCTCCTCCGCTAGTTCTCGAGACAAGACCACGGGGACCCCGACCCAGCGACTCTCAAGCAACACCAAGGGTTGAGCTTCCCATCTCGACAGGACCGCAATAGCAGCGCACTGCGAGTAAAACGGGTAGGGCTCCACGCCGCCGAGGAACGTCACGCGATCGGCCGCCCCTAGTTCCTCGACCAGTCGCGAAAGTGCGCCCTTGTCTGGCCCCTCGCCAGCCACAAGAAGATGAACGTCGTTCGTCGCTGCGACAGCTTGCAGAAGCCTGTCCAGCCCTTTGTGCTTGAGGCTCAATCGACCGATGTACCCCAGACGACCGGAGCCCATCGGTTCCGGCCTCACCGAGGGCACAGAAATCCCGTTAGACACAATGTGAGTCGGCGCTATACCCCAGTGCTCACGCACCTGCGCGGCATGTCGCGGCGTCAGCGCGATGACGTCATGGGCGAAGGTCAATGCGAGGAAAGGAAGAGGCGACAGCATGGGCGCAGCTGATGACACGGGGTTATGAACCGCGATCGACCAGCGTTTAGCCTTCTTGAGAACGAGGCACAGTAATGCAAACGCCACCTCAGTATTGGTGGTACCAGTTATTACCCAATCGGTCGGTCCGGGCTTTTCCCAACCGTCAACCAAAGGTACAGCCCTGTCTACAATGCTTTCAAGCCGCCCCCGCTTCTGAAGGAGCCGGAGCTCGACCGAGTGATCATTGCGCGAGAGCCAATTAGCCAAGTAGACACGCTGCCGCTCGGCCCCACCGGCCTCGAGTGTGTTTGACGTAATCACAATTTTAGCCAAGAGAGATCTCCCGGAGGGCGGCTTGCGCATACTCGCTCCAGTCGCGCAAACCCGAATGCTCGGCCGCGCGCGTGTTCTTAGATCTCTCCGCAAATGACAACTTGGGCACGCTAGCCAAACGAAGGCGAATTTCTGAAACGGAACCGGAACCGAGTGAGAGTCGCTCCTGCTTCGGGAGGATCTCCGTCGCGCCGTTATGAATGGTGCTATACACCGGGAGACCCGCCGCGGCGGCCTCAAGCGCGACCAGCGAGCATGCGTCCTCAGCTGTGGGAATCGCGAATGCGTCAGCCGAATTGTACAGTCGCGCTAAGTCCGCATGACCGAGAGGCTCGATAACGCGGATGTTCGACGGAGGCGAAATACTTCGCAGCGATGGGGTGAATGGATTCCCCACGAGCCAAAGCTCTACGGGTGAATCGGCCGCCGCCTCAATCAACGAGGCGACACCTTTCCTGCTACTGAACTGCCCCACGTAAAGGACCACCGGACGGTCCGCCACGTTGGGCAACTCCTGGGGACGGAAGAGACCTGTCTCAGCACCGTAAGGAAGCACCCGCACTCGGCTAGCATCTACGCCGTTCGCGATCATCTGGGTTGCGGTGCGCATCGATGGAACTAATATGACGTCTGCCAATTGCAGTTCTTTAGCGATCCTGCGCTCCAACCAGCGAGGATAGAACTCAGCCTTATCGGCGTTGGCTGCCGCGAGACTTGCGTTGTGCGCGGCCGGATGAGCGTCGACAGCATGAAATACCTTGAGCCCACCGGTTTTATCGAAGAGTTCGAGCGCGGCGCCTGGAAATGCGAACACAGAATCGCGCTCTCCTACATACCGGGCTGCTTCACGCGACCAAAGAACCTTCGAAGCATTCATACCGACGAGGCTGTGTCGGTGCGGTAGCGCACGCTCCAGAGTGCGTCTCAGAAACTGGGGATACTGTCCGAGTGGCACCGCGGACGACACACGCCCGTCGAGCCGACCAAGGACCTGTTTCGGAGCTATAACATCGAACCTTTGCGGGTCCGCCGATATGATGGCTCGCGCGGCTCGCTCTGGGTACGGCAGAAACAGCTTCATCTGCGCCCGCCGTCCGCGCGCAGGTCCCGAATGATCTTCGCAGGGACTCCGCCAACTATAACTCGCGGCGGCACGTCTTTCGTCACTACGCTGTTGGCGCCTACTACTGCAAACGCACCTATTGTCACTCCGGGGCTGATTACTGCATTCTGCCCGATCCAGACGCCCTCGTGTATCTCGACGGGTCGAATCTCCGAGATGCCTTGGTCCCGTATGGGCCGTTCAGCGGAGAACTCGTGCGAATGATCGCTGATGTGAACACCTCGACCGATTAAAACGTTGTCGCCGATCAACACCCTCCGCGCTCCCGAGATCGTGGTTTGTCCGGTGATCGAGACTCGGTCCCCTATCAATACGGTCGGCGCGTCTGCGACCGAACCAAGCTTCTCGCTCCCGCCCTGAAGCCAACACCCCGGACCGACGAACGTCCCCCTGCCAATTTTAATCGCGCCGGCGTCTACCAATCGAATTGGGGGCTGCAATACGGATTTTGGTCCAAAGTCCCGAAAGGATTTCTTCAGAATCAACGTGACTGCATGGGCATATATTTTCTGAGCAAGCTGATAAAGCTTTAGTCCACCCAAATCTAGAACCCCCCGTTTGCGCTCTTGTGGCAGATTGTGACGCTCACCACGAAATCTCTCCGGGAATCAGCTCGACTTTCTTGACGAGCAAGCGTCTACTCGTCCGCCGTCGTCTGGCACCGCCCCGTTCGTTCACCCGGCGCCAACGCGGCGGGGAGCCTGCGAACTGGCCTAAAGACGGTAGATGAGTCTGTCGCTCCGCGGGTGCGCCGGGTCGCGTCTTCGTCGATCCGACCTCTCGCTCCGGCGACACGGCGATCCCCTTCTCCAGCTTCCGATCCTGCATCAATCCCGAACCTGCCGACGCCTGCGGGCGACGCGGCGGCAAGTCAGCACGTGAGTGCCCGCCTACCCCAGATGTCAACGCTCCTGTAGCGAGCAGAGCAAGCGTTTGAGCAGCACACCACGAATCGCAGCCACCTTTTTACATATCGCATCGACTGAAGCGAAGCTTTTACCCATCCGTAACTTTTCGCGCAGCGACTCGCCGCCAGTGGCACCACGCTGCTTGCAGCAACGACGCTCGGTTCACGCGTCACCCCCACACGAGTCAGCGCCGCGCGAAAGGCTGTTCGCCGATGCGGAGCGCGCAGACGCTCATGCCATTAGGCAAGCAAGAACCCAACCGCTGCAAGCGCTACGTAGCTTACGTTGTAGAAAATGTGCGTGAGGACAGCACCCCAAATTCGCCCAGTCATCAAAACTAGGGACGAACAGGTCACGCTCAGTGTGAGAAGCATCACAGCATCGGCGGCGGGCAGCGGAGCAAAGGCACAGTGGAGCAACACGAAACATCCGGCGGAAGCGAACACCGCGGACAGGCCGGCGAGAAGCGGTCTGCCGAGGGGACGAAGCAGTCGGTAGACGACGACCGTCAGCACGGCCCGAAAGTAGATTTCCTCGACGACGGGACCGAGGAAACCCTGAGGGAGAACGACCATCGTCACCCAGTCGAGCATGCCTTCTAGGGGAATGGTTGGAAACGGAAGAGTATTCGCCCCCGCGAGCAATCCGCCTCCTAGCCGCAGTAATACCGCAAGTCCGACCCCCCAGAGAAGATCGGACGAGCGGAAGGCGAATAGCGAGCGCGCGGGCGCGCTCACAAGGGCGTAGATGGAAGCGGAGAGCAGGACGAACCAGAGTGCGCCGACCGACAGCTGAGGCGCCCATTCGACGCCGGTCTGGGCACCGAGCACTGAGACGACGACGCCAACGAACCCGGCCAGCAAGACGACTATCAACGCACGTCTCAGGCGCTGACTGCTGGCGCTGTTGCTTTGGCGCCAGTCAACTCGGCGCCGCGAACCGCTGCCCATGTGGGTGGAACCGCGCTTGTGGCCCGGGACAGGATCTACGACGTCTGCTTGTCCGCGCCTGCTGGCGGAAGACTCGTTTCGCACGCGCCAAACCTAGCCCCTAGGGCAATGTGAGGCATCTCGATCCGGCCGTCGTGGGGCTAGAGCGAGTGCGAATCAGTTGCCTACCCAAAACCGAACGGAAACATTACTTATGACAGACTGGGGACGATTTCCGCGCAGCAGTCTCGCGCCTGCGCACATTCGAGAGGTACCATGGAGCTCAACGATTACATCCGGATGCTTCGGAAAAACTGGCTCGTTGTAGTCGCGCTGACGCTCTTAGGACTCGCCGCCTCGGCCGCTTACACGGTGAGCCGGACGCCGATCTACGAGGCATCAAGCACTGTCTTCGTTTCAACGCAGGCTGGTGGCACCACCGCCGAGCTCCAGCAGGGCTCAAGTTTCGCGCAGGCACGCATCAACACCTACGTCGGACTGGTGAACACGCCCGTCGTGCTTGAGCCAGTAATCTCTGAACTCGGTCTAAACCGGGACAGCGACAGCCTGTCGAGCGATGTGAAGGCGTCCGCTGCGCTGAACTCGACTCTCATCACGATTGTTGTGTCGGACTCGAGCCCCGATACTGCTGCTGCCATAGCGAACGCGGTTGCTGAAAGCCTTGCAACCGTCGTCCCCAAGCTCGAACCGGAAGGAGAGGACGGGTCCAGCCCCGTTCGTCTCAGCCGAGTTCGGGATGCGCAAACGCCCGCCGCCCCGTCCAGCCCAAGTGTCCCTCTGAATCTTTTGCTCGGCACACTGATAGGCCTCGCAGCTGGCATTGGCACCGCAGCGCTGCGCACTGCACTGGACAACCGGGTTCGCACCCCTCGCGATGCTGAGAACGCCACTGGGGCTCCCAGCATCGGTGCGATCGCGTTCGACACGAAGGCCCGGGAGCGCCCGCTCATCGTTCACGCAGATCCTCTCAGCCCCCGAGCCGAGTCATTCAGGGCGCTGCGCACCAATCTGCAGTTCCTCGACATGGGCGGCCGCGCGAGCTTCGTCATCACAAGTTCGATCCCCAGTGAGGGCAAGTCGACCACAACGATCAACCTTGCGATAGCACTTGCCGATGCCGGCAAACGAGTAGCGTTGATCGACACGGATCTCCGCAAGCCAAAAGTTGCCGAGTATCTAGGAATCGAAGGCGGCGCAGGTCTGACAGATGTCCTGATCGGTCGAGCCCAGGTCAATGAGGTCATGCTCCCTTGGGGCAACCGAAGCCTCTATGTGTTGCCTGCCGGAAAGATCCCGCCCAACCCCAGCGAACTGCTCGGGTCGTCGCACATGAGTCTTCTTCTCGAGATGCTCGAGCGCGAGTTCGACGTGGTGCTCTGTGACGCTCCCCCGCTGCTTCCCGTCACGGACGCCGCCATCTTGGCGCGCGCGACCAGCGGCGCCCTGATGGTAGTCGCCGCGGGCAAGACTACGAAGCACCAGCTGACCGGTGCCACCGAGGCACTCAACACTGTCGGCGCGAAGCTCGCCGGCTTTGTCATGTCGATGGTTCCCACCAGAGGACCCGACTCGTATTACACGGGCTACGGCTACGGATACGGCTACGGCTACCGCGAAACTCCGGAAAAGGAAGGCCGCGGAGCTAAGCGGCCGGCCGGCCCGAAGAAGTCGGACTCGCGCCCCACTCGCGCCGACGGGTCGCTCGAGGAACTGGGATTCGGCCCCCGTCGCGCGTCGCGCGAGACCCTCCGTGACAACTGAGTCCAGCACGGCAGCGGGAACGGACCGCACTCATGCTGCGCGAGGGGGAGGGTAGAAGACGCATGACAGACGCCAACTGGGGTCGTCGCACACGCACCATCGGGCGCGTCGCTGTGTGGGCGCTCGGCGGCTTCCTGATCTTGTGCGTATTCGCCCTCGGATGGGTCGGAGTTCGCGGTGTTCTTGCCGCTGTTCATCTCGACCAAATCCGCACAAAAGCACCCGAGCTTGTCTCGTCGTTCACCGCCGATCCGAGCCAAGCCGTCGACGGCCTGCGTGCCCTCAGCGATCACACGCAGGCAGCGCACGACCTGACGTCTGACCCGATTTGGGCTGTCGTCGCTCACACGCCATGGATTGGACCTCAACTCCAGGCCGTGAGCACGGTCACCTCGTCCGCCGACGAGCTCCTACGGCTCGGTGTGCTGCCCCTGGCGGAGTCAACGCAGGCGGGCGTGCTCGACGCGCTCAAGCCCGTGAACGGTCGCATCGACACGAGTTCCCTCAGCTCGATGAAGGAGCCCGCTGGACAAGCCGCGGCCCATGCAGATAACGCGCTGACTGCGATCAAGCACGTCGACCGCACTCCGCTTGTCGGGAAGCTCGGCGACGCGGTCGACCAATCAGAAGGATTGTTCTCTCGCGCGGCGGGCGCTCTCGACGCGCTATCGACCGCCACGCAACTTCTTCCGGGCATGCTCGGCGAATCAGGTCCGCGGTCGTACCTCGTGCTCGTTCAGAACAACGCCGAGATGCGATCACTCGGAGGAATCGCGGGAACCTCGCTTCTGCTGCGCACAGACGCCGGCGGCATCACCCTGGTCGGCACGGAGTCGGGCACAGCACTCTCCGCCGGCATACGCGGGCCGGTGACCACTTTGCCCGAGGACGTGCAGGCTGTGTACGGCACGCGACCTGCGCGATACTTCCAGAACCTCACGCAGGTGCCCGACTTCACCTTCGACGGACCGCTCGCCCGTGACATGTATCAACAGCTGACGGGAAACGAGGTGGATGGTGTCCTCGCTATCGACCCGGTCGTGCTGTCGTACCTGTTGAAGGCGACCGGACCCATCGTGCTCCCCGACGGATCGACGATCAACGCAGACAATGCGGCCTCGCTGTTCTTGAGCGAGGTGTACAAACGCTATCCCGACCCGACCACACAGGATGCCTTCTTCGCGGCCTCATCCGCGTCCATCTTCACCGCGTTCATCGAAGGCCGCGGCTCGAGCACCGGGCTGCTGACCGCCCTGGCGCGAGGCGCCGACGAGCGACGCGTTCTGCTGTGGAGCGCGTACGAGGACGAGCAGGCGCTTCTCGACGGTTCGTCGATGGCCGGCAAGTTGCCGGTCACCGATGACGACACGGCGCGCTTCGGCGTGTACTTCAACGACGCCGCTGGCTCGAAGATGAGTTACTACCTCAAGCCTGATGTATCGCTCGCCTGGAGCGGTTGCGGCATCCCGGGCCAACCAGCCACCCGTCAACTCACGCTCACCGTCAATCTGATGAGCAGCGCCCCTGCCGACGCGGCGAGGTCGCTCCCGCTCTACGTCACAGCCAACGGCCTGTTCGGCGTCGCGCCCGGAATCGTGGCCCTCACGGGGAACGTCTACCTGCCGCAGGGCTACACGCTGGTGTCGGCGCAGGCCTCCAGCGGCGCCAGCTTTACTTCAGCCGGCCTCCAGGGGCGCGAGGTACTCAGCTACGGAGTGAACCTTCAACCCGGACAGACGGACTCCATCTCCGTAGTCGTAGAGACGACCTCGGCAGCCACCGACGCGGAAGCGATCGTGACGCCGACGGCCGACCAATCGATCAGTCCAGTGGTCGCCGCCATGTGCGAGTCCGTCGCGACGGCGACGCTCAAATGACGGCGACGACCCGCGAAATGCAGGCCTCATTCCATTTGCGAAATGTTTACATTGCCGAAACGCTCTCAGTTTGCTTCCAGTGGACGCCTAAGCAATACTCAGAATGATCTTTCACTCACTCGTCGCTTCATCGTTGTCCACCCCTTGCGCACTACAGGGGCAGCGCATACGGAGCGGTCCATCTCAGCACCGGCACGCCGGTAACGAAAGCAGGCACTCATGAAGCTCAACATCACGAAGGCGGGCGCGTCTCTGGCCCTCGCCGGCGCGCTGCTCTTCGCAGCCCCGGCTGTCGCTCAGGCATACGTGCCGACCGGCCCCGGCACGGTCACCCTGACCATCACGTCCGACGGGCCCGTTCCCGTTAGCGGCTTTGAGCCCGGCACCCCCGTTCAATTCACGCTCGTCGGCGTTGGAGTGACGGGCGCCAACATCGCCACCGCGAACCTGCCCGTCTCGGCAGCCTCGGTCACCAAGACTGCTGACGCCTCGGGTAGCGCGACCGCGGTTGTCACCCTGCCGGCCAACCCCGTGGGCACCTACACCCTCGCAGCCTCCGGCGCTCGCGCCGACGGCCAGCCCGGAACCGGCGCAGGCACCGGTGGCGGCTCGACCGGCGGCGGCACCAACGCGGGCGGCAGCAACGCCCTCCCCGCGACCGGCATGAACACCGACTCGATGCTCGGCATCTGGGTCGGCGGCGGAGCCCTCGTGCTCGCCGGTGCGGCCGTCACGGTCGTCGCCAAGACGCGTCGTCGCAACGAAAGCGCGTAAGACACACCTCTACGAAGGGGCCGTCATCGACTCAGGTCGGTGACGGCCCCTTCGTCGTTCCCATGGACACTCCACACGTCCGAGAACCGCCCCGACTTCACCCGCTCCCGGCACCCCCGCGGCAGCCAGACGCCCAAGCTAGCGTGATCCACGTGAACGACTGGATGTCATCTCCCAAGTGCGGCGAATGCCTCGTGTCACTCGAACCCTTCGGCTCCCTCATCGAGGCGTGCTGGCGGTGCCCCGAGTGCCTTGAGGTCACCGCACCGGAAGACATCGGCATCCGGTGGCAAGACGCCATCGATAACCGCGGACGAGAGACCGGCCTGCCCGAAGACCCCTTCGAGCCCGGCTGGGAGCCCATGTTCGAAGACGACTGACCCCACACCCACGAACTGCGTTGCGGCCCCCCGGCTCGCTCCCCCAGCACACAGCACCACCCACCCCACAGACTGCGTTGCGGCCCCCCGGCTTCCACCCCCTCCCCCCACCGCGCACCTCGCGCCCCACAGATTGCGTTGCGGCCCCCCGGCTCGCCACACGCGGCGTCACGCCTCGCGCGTCAACCCACCTCGGTGCGGCCCCCCGGCCCGCTTCACTGGGCACATGCTCTTCTCCCCCCGCCTCGATCGCGCGCGTCGCGACCGCCGCTCCCCCGCCCTCCCGGCGCCGTCCGCGGTGTGCGCGTGACCGACGTCGAGATGGCGCGCATCGCCGCCGGCAGCGTGCTGCGCGGCGACCTGCGCGGCGTCGAGCGGCGCGAGATCGTCGTCGAGGCCTTCGAGATCGGCGTCTACCCGGTGACCGAAGAGCAAGTGGCCGACCTCATCGGCATCCCGGCGCGCAATCCGCGGCATCCGGCGACCGAGATCAGCTGGCTACGCGCCATCCGCCTCTGCAACGCCCTGAGCGAGTGGGAGGGCCTCGACCCGGTCTACTCGTTCGACGGCGAGGTGGTGCGCCCCGACCCCGACTCCGACGGCTTCCGCCTGCCCACCGAAGACGAGTGGGAGTACGCCTGCCGCGCCGGCGCCACCGGGCCCGCCTACGGCCCCGTGCGCGACATCGCGTGGACGGCCGCAGACGGCCTGCGGGGCCCCGTCGACGTCGGGGGACGGATGCCGAACCTGCACGGCCTGTTCGACACGCTCGGCAACGTGTGGGAGTGGTGCAGCGACCTCTACGACCCCGAGGGCGAGAGCGACGCGCGCGTGTTCCGGGGCGGCGGCTGGTCGGATGCCCCGGCCGAGGTGCGGGCGGCAGCACGACGCGGAGGGCGGCCGCGCGATGCCTTCGACGACGTCGGCGTGCGGGTCGCGCGGGGGCCGATCCCCGGTCTCGGGTGAGGTTGCGCCTCAGCGCGGGCGAAACCGAGTGCCCGCGAACGGGGTGCGGAGAGGGCCTCAGTCGTCCGTCGAAATGGCGGTGGTGAGTTCGTCCATGAAGCGGGTGATGGTCTCGAGCTGCTCGTCGTCGAACGCCGCCGCGGTCTCGCTCATGGCCATCAGATGACCACCGAAGTGCCGGAAGAACTCGCGCCGCGACTTCTCGGTGAGCACCACCACGCGGGCACGGCCGTCGGAGGGGTGCGGCCGCCGCTCGAGATGACCCGCCGCAACGAGACGATCGATGAGCTTCGTGGTCGACGCGGTCGAAATGCGCAGATGCGTCGCCACGTCGTGGGGGCTGACCATCTGTCCGCGTCTTTCGCGAATGGTCAGCATGCGCAGCGTCGCGAGGTCGCTGGCATTCATATCCATATCGCCCTTCATCCCGCTGTGCATGCGGTCGAGAGCGTCACTGAGCGATTGCACTGCGGTGAGCGTGTGCATCACCGCAGGCCTTGTACCAGAGGTCGACACGGCATCCGTCACAGTGGACACCCCCTTTCACCCTAGGTATAGTCAGGCTCACATCGCTAGCTAAACTAGCAAACGGGAGACACGATGAGCGAGACCGAATATGTCGTCCTCCTGGACGACTTCGGCAACGAGATTGGCACGGCGCCCAAGGCTAGCGTGCACGGCACCGACACCCAGCTTCACCTCGCATTCTCATGTCACGTTGTGAATGCAGCCGGAGAGGTTCTCGTCACGCGTCGCGCATTGCACAAGAAGACCTGGCCGGGTGTCTGGACCAATTCATTCTGCGGCCACCCCGGTCCCGCCGAGCCCGTGCTGTCGGCGGTCCACCGTCGCGCCGAGTTCGAAGTGGGTCTCGCCGTGCGCGACCTCGAGCTCGCACTCCCCCTGTTCCGTTACCGCGCGGTCGACGCCAGCGGCATCGTCGAGCACGAGATCTGCCCCGTCTACGTCGCGCGCACCGACGCCGAGCCCCAGCCCAACCCCGACGAGGTCGCCGAGTACCGCTGGGTCGACCCGTTCGCGCTCGCCGCCTCGCTCGAGGCCACGCCCTGGGCGTTCAGCCCGTGGCTCGTTCTGCAGGCGCAGCAGCTTCACCTCTTCGAGACACCCCAAGCGGTGAGGCGCGCGTCATGATCGCCCTCGCCTCGACCTCCGTGGCCCGTCACGGCATCGACGCCGAGATCGACGCGGCGCTGTCTCGCCTCGAGGCGCGCTCGCAGCGACTCGGTGACGGCGCCCAGGCCCTGGCATCCGCCATCCGCCGCGCGACGGACGGTGGCAAGCGCTTCCGTCCGCTGCTGGTGGTGGCCGCGTTCGAGACACTCGACGGCCCCGACATCGCGCTGCCCGCGCTGTACCAGGTGGCCGCTGCGTTCGAACTGCTGCACACCGCCTTCGTCGTGCACGACGACGTGATCGACCACGACACCGAACGCCGTGGCGTGCCCAACGTCGGCGGGGAGTTCCGCCTACGCGCCAGCGACAAGGGAGCGGATGCCGCGGGCGCGGCGCTGCTCGGAGACGCCGCCGCGATCCTCGCCGGCGACCTTCTGCTGCACGAGGCCGGACGCCTGATCGCCCTGGCCGAGATCCCCTCGACGCTGCGCGCCGAGCTGCTGGCCCTGTTCGACGAGGCCGTGCTCGTGTCGGCGGCCGGAGAGCTCGCCGACGTCGAGAACGCCGTGTCGCCGGGCGAAGCCGACCCCGACACCGTGCTGCGCACCACGCACGACAAGACCGCCGTGTACTCGTTCTCGGCCCCGCTCGAAGCCGGTGCCGTCATGGCCGAGGCCGACGCCCCCACGCGCCACGCGCTGCAGCGCTTCGGCCAGCGCCTGGGTCTCGGCTACCAGCTGATCGACGACCTCATCGGTGCGTTCGGCACGGCCGCAGCATCCGGCAAGGACGAGGGCTGCGACCTGCGCGAAGCGAAGAAGACACACCTCATCTCGCTCGCGCGCGAGACCGAGAGCTGGCCCGAGGTCAGCGAAGCGCTCGCCCAGGCCCACACGGGTCCGGTGGCCATCCGGGCCGCACAGGTCGCCCTGTCGGCGTCAGGAGCCCGCGCACGCCTCGAAGACCTCGTGTGCGAGACGCTCGACGAAGCGCGGGCGATCGTCACGGCATCCACTCTTCCGGCCGCGTGCCGCGCGATGCTGCTCGAACTCGTCGACGCCGTGCAGGAGCGCGTTCCGTGAGCACCGCGCCCACGGGCCTCGAACTGTATTCGCAAACCGCCGACGCGGCCGCAGCCGCCGTCATCCAGCGCTACTCCACCTCGTTCGGCATCGCCGCACGCCTGCTCGGGCCCCGCCCGCGCCCGCACGTGCGCAACATCTACGCTCTCGTGCGGGTGGCCGACGAGATCGTCGACGGCCCCGCGCGCGACGCCGGCCTCTCGCCCGAGCGCGAGCGCCAGGTGCTCGACGGCCTCGAGCAGGAGGTGCGGGATGCCATCGCGACCGGGTTCAGCGCGAACCTCGTCGTGCACGCCTTCGCCCGCACCGCGCGAGAGTGCGGCATCGGCGACGACCTGATCGCGCCGTTCTTCACCTCGATGCGCACCGACATCGACACCGCCGAGCACGACGACCTCTCGCACGACGCCTACGTCTACGGCTCGGCCGAGGTCGTCGGACTCATGTGCCTGCAGGTGTTCCTGAACGCCGGCATGTCGGCCCCCGCGCAGCCCGCGGCCGACCTCGTCGACGGTGCGCGACGGCTGGGAGCGGCGTTCCAAGACGTCAACTTCCTGCGCGACCTCGCCGACGACGCCGACCGCCTCGGCCGCGACTACCTCGACGGCGCGGCCGACGACGAACGCCGTGTCGCCGTGCTCGACCGCATCGACGCCGACCTCGCCGCCGCGGCATCCGTCATCCCCCACCTGCCGCCCGACTGCCGCGCCGCGGTCACGACGGCCCACGACCTGTTCGCCGAGCTGTCTCGGCGGCTCCGCTCCTCCCCCGCCGGCGCACCCCGCGTCCGCGTTCCCGACGGTGTCAAAGCCACCCTCGCCGCCCGCGCCCTGCTTGGTCGCCCCCCGAAAGGTTCACGCTCATGAGCGCCCAGCGCATCGTCGTCGTCGGAGGCGGAATCGCCGGTCTCGGAACCGCCGCCCTGCTCGCCGACCGCGGATACGACGTCCAGCTCTTCGAGGGCCGTGACGCCCTCGGCGGGCGCGCCGGCTCGTGGGAGAGCGACGGCTTCCGCTTCGACACCGGCCCCAGCTGGTACCTCATGCCCGAGGTGTTCGACCACTACTTCCGCCTGCTCGGCACGAGCGCCGCGGAAGAGCTCGACCTCGTGCGCCTCGACCCCGCGTACCGCGTGTACGGGCCTCCCGGGCAGGGCGAGCCGATCGACATCGTGTCGGGCCGCGAAGCCGTGCGCGAACTGTTCGAGAAGCACGAGCCGGGCTCGGGTGACAACATCGACGCCTACCTCGACTCCGCGAAAGACGCCTACGAGCTGTCGACGTCGAAGTTCCTCTACGACCCGTACTCGTCGACCAAGGGCCTGCGCGACCCCGCGTTGGTGAAGCGCCTCCCCACGCTCATCCCCCTGCTCACCCGCACCCTGTGGAAGCGTGTCACCACCGACTTCAAGAACACCCGGTTGCAGCAGATCCTGGCCTACCCCGCGGTGTTCCTCGGCGGATCGCCCTTCGAGGTGCCGAGCCTGTACCACCTGATGAGTCACCTCGACCTGGGCGACGGCGTGCTGTACCCCAAGGGCGGCATGACCGAGATCATCAAGGCCATCGAGAAGCTCGCGCGCGAACGCGGAGTGCGCATCGAGACCTCGTCGCCGGTCGAAGCGATCATCACCGAGTCGGGCCTCGCTCGCGGCGTGCGCCTCGCCGACGGTCGAGTGATCGCCGCGGATGCCGTGGTCTCGGGCGCCGACCTGCACCACACCGAGAACGAGCTGCTCGAAGAGAAGGACCGCCAGTACCCCGAGCGCTGGTGGAAGGACAAGGTACCCAGCCCCGGCGCCCTGCTGCTGCTGCTCGGCGTGGTGGGCGAGCTGCCGCAGCTCACCCACCACACGCTGCTGTTCACGGACGACTGGCACACGAACTTCGACGCCATCTTCGGCGAGAACAAGATGATCCCCGACCCCGCGTCGATCTACATCTGCCGCCCCAGCGCCTCCGACGATTCCGTCGCGCCGGAAGGACACGAGAACCTGTTCGTGCTCGTCCCCGTGCCCGCCGACCCCGACAGCGGCCGCGGAGGCGTCTCGGGCGCCGGCGACGAGCGGATCGAGAAGGCCGCCGACCGCGTGATCGCGCAGATCGCCGAATGGACCGGCATCCCGGATCTCGCCGACCGCATCGTGGTGCGAAAGACCATCGCTCCCGAGGACTTCAAGGAAGACCTGCACGCCTGGCACGGCAACTCGCTGGGACTTGCGCATACGCTCAACCAGAGCGCGATCTTCCGCCCGAAGAACCGCTCGCGCAAGGTCGAGAACCTCTTCTACGCCGGCACCTCGGTGCTGCCGGGCATCGGCCTGCCGATGTGCCTCATCTCGGCCGAGCTCGTGGTCAAGCGCATGACCGGCGACACCACCGCCGGCCCCCTGGCGGAACCCGCGCACGCGGCGGTCTGAGGTGCCGGGGATCTACCTGGGCGCGATCCTCTTCTCGCTGATCGGCATGATGCTGATCGACTGGAAGTACTCGCTTGCGCTGCGGGTCGCTCCTCTCCGCACCGCGCTCGCGGTGCTGGGCGGCACGGTGTTCTTCCTCGCGTGGGACCTCGTCGGCATCGCCACCGGCGTGTTCGTCAAGGGTGAGAGCCCGCTGTTCGTCGGCGTGATGCTCGCCCCGCACCTGCCACTGGAGGAACTGTTCTTCCTGCTGTTCCTGAGCTACCTGGCGATCGTGATGTTCGCGGTGTTCGAGCGGCGGGCTGCTGCTCGTTCTGCTGCGTCGGCTTCGGACGTGCGGGGGGCGTCGTGACCTACCCGCTCATCGTCGTGCCGTTCGTGGTGATCACGCTGATCGTGACGCTGGCGACGGCGCGGCGTCCGCGGTTCCGCGAGCGCATGGCATCCGCCGCCCTCACCGCCCTCGTGCTGGTGGGCCTCACCCTCGTGTTCGACAACCTCATGATCGCCGTCGACCTGTTCTCGTACCCTCGAGAGCACCTCAGCGGACTCAAGCTCGGACTCGCGCCGATCGAGGACTTCGCCTACCCGCTGTGCGCGGCGTTCCTCGTGCCGTCGCTGTTCACCCTGCTCTCGCCTCGCCACGCCCCGAAGGACGCCGCATGACCACCCCCGCCCTCACCCCCGGACGCGTGGTGCGCGAACTCTTCGTGTCGTCACGGCCCGTCAGCTGGATCAACACGGCCTTCCCCTTCGCCGCGGCCTACCTGCTGACCACGCGACAGATCGACGTGCCGCTGATCGTCGGGATCATCTTCTTCCTCGTGCCGTACAACCTCGCGATGTACGGGGTGAACGACGTGTTCGACTACGAGTCGGACCTGCGCAATCCCCGCAAGGGCGGAACCCACGGCGCCGTGCTCGCCAAGCGCATGCACCCCATCACGCTGTGGGCCTCGGCGCTGTCGTGCCTGCCGTTCGTGGTGTACCTCGTGATCATCGGGTCGCCGCTGTCGTGGCTCGTGCTCGCACTGAGCCTGTTCTTCGTCGTGTTCTACTCCGCGCCGCCGCTGCGGTTGAAGGAACGCCCGTTCCTCGACTCGATGACCAGCAGCATCCACTTCTTCTCGCCCGCGATCTACGGCCTCGTGCTCGCCGGAGCGGTGTGGACCTGGCAGCTCGTGTTCGTCTTCATCGCGTTCGCGCTGTGGGGCATCGCCTCGCACGCCTTCGGCGCCGTGCAAGACGTCGAGGCCGACCGCGCCGCCGACATCTCGTCGATCGCCACCGCCCGCGGGGCGCGCTGGACCGTGCGCTTCGCGCTGGTCTGCTACGGGCTCGCGGGGGTGGCGATGCTGTTCACCGCGTGGCCGGGGCCGCTGGCCGCGCTGCTGGTGATTCCGTACCTCGTCGTGTGCTGGCCGTACCGGAACGTGACGGATGCCGAGAGCGACCGCGCCACCGCCGGCTGGAACCGCTTCTTGTGGCTCAATCAGATCGCCGGCTTCGGCACGACGATGCTGTTGATCTGGTGGTGGTTCATCAGCGCGTGACCCAGGTCCCTGAGCTTGTCGAAGGGACCGGGACCCGCTGTGGGCAGCCAGGTCCCTGAGCTTGTCGAAGGGACCGGGACCCGCGGTGGCCCAGGTCCCTGAGCTTGTCGAAGGGACCGGGACCCGCGGTGACCCAGGTCCCTGAGCTTGTCGAAGGGACCGGGACCCGCTGTGCACCGGCGCGCGACACAGGTCCCTGAGCTTGTCGAAGGGACCGGGACCCGTTGTCCACCGGCGCGCGACACAGGTCCCTGAGCTTGTCGAAGGGACCGGGACCCGCGGTGGCCCGGTGGCTTCGACAGGCTCAGCCACCTTGATTCGACAGGCTCAGCCACCTTGCTAGTCCCTGAGCTTGTCGAAGGGACCGGGACCCGCTGTCCACCGGGGGCTTCGACAGGCTCAGCCACCTTGATTCGACAGGCTCAGCCAACTTGCCAGGTCCCTGAGCTTGTCGAAGGGACCGGGACCCGCGGTGCCCCGGTGGCTTCGACAAGCTCAGCCACCTTGCTAGGTCCCTGAGCTTGTCGAAGGGACCGGGACCCGCGGTGCCCCGGTGGCTTCGACAGGCTCAGCCACCTTGCCGCCGCGCGACTTGGGGGCTTCGACAGGCTCAGCCACCTCTACCGCCGCGCGACTTGCTGGCTTCGACAAGCTCAGCCACCTTGATTCGACAGGCTCAGCCACCTTTGCCGCGGGAACGACGACGCCGGCGCCCCGCTGGAGCGGGACGCCGGCGATCGGTCGAGCGGGGGTCAGCCCGCGGGGGTCTCCGACGGAGCCGGGGTGGGCGACGTGGTCGCCGTGCCGCCCTGGCCGTTCGTCTCGAGGTCGAGCAGGCGCTGGACGGCCGCGGTCAGGCGGGCATCCTGTGTGGCGAACGCCGCGAGGTCACCGCTGGTCAGCGCCGCCTGGCGAGCGTTCAGCGCGTCACGCGCCTCCTGCAGGGCCGCGGCGTAGTCGCCCGTCGGAACGGTCGTGCCGCCACCCGTGCCACCCGTCGTGCCTGAACCCTGGTCGGTCGGGGTGACGGTCTCGTCGCCCGTATTCGCTCCGGAGTCACCGCCGAACAGCGAGTCGAGCGCTTCGCTCAGCGTGTTCTCGAACGCGATCTTGTTGCCGAACGCGACGAGCACGCGCCGCAGCTGCGGCAGCTTGGTGTCACCCGACGACTGGACGAAGACCGGCTGCACGTACAGCAGACCGCCACCCACCGGCAGGGTCAGCAGGTTGCCGTTGAGCACCTGCGACTGTCCCTGTTTCAGGATGTTGATCTGCGACGACACGTTGGTATCGGAGTCGAAGGTGTTCTGCACCTGGCCGGGTCCGGGCACCGTGGTCGACGAATCGATCACGAGCATTCGGAGCTTGCCGTAGTCGTCGCGTTTGGTGCCCTGCTGGTCGCCCGCGTTGGAGTCGACGGCCATGTAGCCCGTCAGCACGTTTCGCGCCTGACCGCCCTGCGACGCCGGGATGAAGCTGGTGAACATCGAGTACGACGGGTCGTCCTGGTTCGGCATCTTCATCGTCAGGTAGTACGGCGGCTGGAAGGTCGCCGGGTCCTGCGGGTCGTTCGGAGTGGTCCACCGGTTGTCCTGGCGGTAGAAGGAGAGCGCGTCGTCGACGTGGTAGACGCCGAGCATCGAGCGCTGCACCTTCATCAGGTCGGTCGGGTACCGCACGTGGCTCATCAGGTCGGCCGACATGTCGGTCCACGGCTTGAGGGTCGTGGGGTAGATGTTCTGCCACGCCTTGAGCAGCGGGTCTTGGTCGTCCCACGCGTACAGGCTCACCGAGCCGTCGTAGGCGTCGACCGTGGCCTTGACCGAGTTGCGGATGTAGTTGATGTCATCGAGCGCGTAAGTCGGAGCCGGGTTGTTCGAGTCGGCGATCGCCCGCGAGAGCGACACGCTCGACGAGTACGGGTAGTTCGCGCTCGTCGTGTAGCCGTCGATGACCCACTTGATGCGACCGTCGACGACCGTGGGGTACGGGTCGCTATCGAGCGTCAGGTAGGGCGCGAGCTTCTGCACGCGCTCCTTCGGGTTGCGGTCGTAGAGGATCTGCGAGTCGGGGTTCACGTTGTCGGAGAACAGGATCTGCTCCGACTGGAACTTCAGCGCGTAGATGAGGCGGTTGAAGACGTTGCCGACACTGGGTCCACCGTTGCCGGTGAAGGTCGTGCGCGTCTCGGTGCCGCCGTCGGCGCCCAGCGGGTAGTCGAGCTCGATCGGCTCGCCGCCCTCGGGGCCGCCCACGATCGAGTACGGCGGCGACTGCTCGCCGAAGTAGATGCGCGGCTCGTACTTGCGGTCGGTGAGGAAGCCGGTGCCCGGGATCGCCTGCTCGAGGAAGACGGGGTCGCCGTCGGCGGTGCGCTCGTTACCGGCGGCCGCGACCATGCCGTAGCCGTGCGTGTAGACGAGGGTCGTGTTCTGCCACGAGGCCGCGTCGCCGAGCTGACCGATGTTGAGCTCGCGCAGCGACACCACGGTGTCTTGCGTCTGTCCGTTGATCGTGTAGCGGTCGACGTCGAGCGGGGTGTTGAACTGGTAGTACGCGCGGTACTGCTCGAGCTGACGGACGGTCGGGCCGATGATGGCCGGGTCCATGATGCGCAGCTGCGCGGTGGAGTCGGCGTCGTTGCGCAGCTGGCCCGCCTGGGCCTGCGTCTCGGCTTGGAAGTTCTCTTTCTCGATGTTGTCGATGCCGTAGGCGGCCTTCGTGCCATCGAGGTTGCGCTGGTAGTACTGGCTTTCGAGCGTGAGCTCGTTGGGGCGCACCTGGAAGGTGGTGACGGCCCACGGGATGGCCGCACCCACGACGATCGCCGAGACGACGAGCAGCGCGGTACCGATCAGCGGGTAGCGCCAGCGGCCGATGAAGGCCGTGACGAAGAACGCCAGCGCCACGATGACGGCGGCGATCGCGAGGATCGTCTGGCCGGGGATCACGGCGTTGGTGCCGACGTAGCCGGGACCGGTGATGCGCTCGGACGGCTCGACGAGCGTGCGGAAGCGGTCGAGCCACAGGCTCGCACCCTGCAGCAGCAGGTAGACGCCGGCGAGGATCGCGAGCTGGATGCGCGCGGCCTTGGAGATGCGCAGCTCGCGTTGTCCGACGCGGACCGAGCCGTAGAGGTACGACACGACGGCCGTCAGCAGCAGGCACACCAGCACCACGGCCGAGGCGAAACCGAGCGCTGCCGCGTAGAACGGCATCCCGAACAGATAGAAGCCCGTGTCGAGCCCGAACTGGGGGTCGGTCACCGAGGTGCTGACGCCGTTGAACCACAGCCAGGTGGTCTCCCACTGCGCGGAGGCGGCGAAGCCGGCGAAGAAGCCGAAGAAGATCGGGATTCCCCACATCGCGAGGCGCCGCAGCGGCTCGACGACCTCTTGGTAGCGGTCGAGCTGCGAGCTCAGACGCGCGTACACGGGACGCAGGCGGTAGGCGAGCTGGATGACGCCCCAGACCGGCACGGCCATCGCGAGGAAGCCGACGACGAACATCACCGTGCGACCGATCCACTGGGTGGTCAGAACGGTGGTGAAGCCCAGCTGCGAGAACCACAGCCAGTCGGAATAGAGGTTCGCGAAGACGAAGAACGCGACGACGAGCGCTGCGATCACCGCCAAAGTGATCGAGATGATCCGTCGGGAGCGGTTCGGCGGCGTGGCCTGGTTCGGCGCTGAGGTCGTGGTCACCCCTTCATCCTAGGCGCGGGGTTCTCGGGGTTCGCCGTGAAAGCTACGATCCCGAACCACACGTCGCAAGCGCGTCGAGATCGCCGTTGTCGCGGATCGTCTCGAGCACCGTCATCGACTGGTCGAGCGTCGAGGTCGAGAAGACGCGGATGCCGTCGGGCACGTGCCCCACGACCTCGTTGCAGTTCGACTCCGGGGCCAGGAAGTAGGTGGCTCCGGCATCGAGCGCGCCGTAGAGCTTCTGACGGATGCCGCCGATCGGGCCCACGTTGCCGTCGGCGTCGATCGTGCCGGTGCCGGCGATGTGCTGGCCTCCGGTGAGGTCGCCGGGCGACATCTTGTCGATGATGCCGAGCGCGAACATCATGCCGGCGCTCGGACCGCCGACGTCGTTCAGCTGGATCTTGACGTCGACGGGGAGGTCGAACGACTGCATGAGTCCGACGCCCAGCAGGTACTGCTGCTGGCCGTTGACCGTCGTCTGCTGCGGCGTGATCTGCACCGTGGCGTCGGCGCCGTCGCGCTGGTAGGCCACGGTGACCGGTGCGCCCGCGGCCTTCTGGACGGCCGAGCGCACGGCATCCACGTTCGAAGCCGGAGCGCCGTCGACCGACAGCAGCACGTCGCCCTGCTGCAGCAGACCCGCCGCCGCGCCCTGGTCGTCGATCGTGCCGACAGCGATCTCGGCGGGCACGTCGTAGCCGAGCTGTCGCAGGGCGGCCGCGCTCGCCTCGAGCTGCGAGTCGCTCATGAGGGCGGCGTTCTCGCTGGTGCGCTGCTCGGTGGTCTGACCCGCGGGGAAGATGCGGTCGATCGGCACTACGGCGCGCGAGCGGTCGAACCACGCCATCGCGAGCTCGATCCACGACGGGGTGCGCTCGCGGTTGCCGCTGACCTGCACTGTGAGCAGGTCGAGCTGGCCGGTGGTGGTGTCGTCCTGCTCGTTCGGAACGGTGATGAGCGGCACCTGCTCGCCGTCGGCGTTCGGCGAGGTGCCGAGGGTGTTGTACACCGGGCCGGGCTGCTGGATGACGTAGGCCGAGGGCACGAAGGTGAGCACGAACAGCACGATCACGGCCACCGTCAGCGACCACACGCCGATGACGGTGCCGCGACGCCACGGCTGTCGGGGCGCGGGCTCGAGGCGGACGTTCTCGTCGAAAAGGGACACGAAGCTCAATCCTTGACCGGGGTCGTTCGCGCGGGGCGTAAGCGCCGCGGGGCCCGGCCGGTAGATGCGGGGAAACCTGCGACTAGCGTAGAGAACCATTCCCCAGACCTGGCTGAAAGGCGGCTGAAGTGGCAGACGACGACCGTGGCGGCGAGCAGAGCCCCGAGGAAGAGTTCCAGGAGCTCATGCGCCGCCTGATGTCGGGCGACACCAGCGGCATCGACCCCGAGATGCTCTCGCGCCTGTCGGGCATGCAGATCGACCCCGCCATGCTGCAGGCCGTCATGAACCAGCTGCAGGGCGCCTTCGCCGGCACGCAGGAAGGCGTCGACTGGGGCCTCACCGAGCGTCAGGCGCTGCACATCGCCAACCAGGACGGCCTGGGCGTCACGACCGGCCAGAAAACCGACCTCGACCAGGCGTTCACGCTCGCCGCCCTCTGGCTGGGCGCGGCGACCACCATCTCGGACCTGCCTCGCCCTCCCCGCGCCGTCACGCGCGGTGCGTGGGTCACCGCCACGCTGCCCGTCTGGCAGGAGCTCGCCGAGCCCGTCGCCACGAGCATCGCCGACGCGCTCACCGCAGCCCTCGGCCAGCAGGCCCCCGAAGACATGCAGGAGATGATCGCCGGCGCCGGACGCCTCATGCGCACCGTCGGCGGCTCGCTCTTCGCCACGCAGCTCGGCCACGTCGTCGGCCGCCTGTCGACCGAGGTCGTGGGTGGCGGAGACGTCGGCATCCCGATCATGCCCGAGGGCGACGCCGCGATCCTGCCGCAGAACTTCGCCGACTTCGGCCGCGACCTCGAGATCCCCGACGACCAGCTCGCGCTCTACCTCGCGACGCGCGAGCTCGCGCACGCACGCCTGTTCCGCCACGCGCGGTGGCTGCGCCTGCACGTCATCTCGCAGGTGCGCGACTTCGCCCACGGCATCCGCGTCGACACCGACGCCCTCGAGGAACTCGCCTCGCGCTTCGACCCCTCGCAGCCCGACGAACTGCGCGGGGCGCTCGAGAGCGGAGCTCTGCTGCCCGAGCGCAGCCCCGAGCAGACCGCGGCCCTGACGCGGCTGGAGAACCTGCTGGCCACGATCGAGGGCTGGGTCGACGTCGTCACCGAAGACGCCACCTCGCGGCTTCCGTTGGCGGGGCGCATCGCCGAGGCCGTGCGCCGACGCCGCGCCGTCGGTGGACCCGCCGAGCAGGCGCTGGGCGCGCTGGTCGGCCTCGAACTGCGCCCGCGCCGTATGCGCGAAGCCGCCGCGATGTGGCGCGCCGTCACCGACGCCGTGGGCGTCGAGGGCCGCGACGCACTGTGGGACTACCCCGACCTCATGCCGTCGTCGGAAGACATCGACGACCCCGCGGCGCTCATCGCGCGGGTGACGGCCGCGTCGCGCGGTGAAGCGGCGCCCTCGGACGAGATGGACGACGCGCTCGCGCAGCTGTTGGCGGAAGAGGCCGAAGGCGGGCGGGATTCGGGTGCGGATGCCGAGGAGTCGGGCGAGACGCCTGGTTCGGGCGATGCTTCGGGTGAGGGCCTCCTGCGGCGAGACCTGCGAGAAGGTCGCTCCGACGACGCGTCCGGCGACGGCGCAGGTGAGGGCGACGAGGACGGCGCTCCGGGAGACCAGCGGCCCGTGTGATCGCGGCGGCGGGGTCCGCGGCGCTGGGGTCGCGCGGCGGGGTGCTGTTCGCGCCGAGACTGCAACTCGCTGACAACGTCGTTGCAGCCTGACGCGGGTTTGTCAGCGAGGTGCAGTCTCGCGGACCTTTTGCCGTCGATCGACCCGAGCGCAGGCGTGGCGGCCCGCCGTTCACGCCGAGGCTGCAACTCGCTGACAACGTCGTTGCAGCCTGACGCGGATTTGTCAGCGAGGTGCAGTCTCGCGGGTCGCTCGCCGGTCGACGGGCGGTCGCACGCCCGTGTGAGGGTCGCGCGCGCGGCGGAGTGCACTTCTCCCCAGGGGCGTGATCGACGTCGGTTGCTGTGGACAACGGCATCCGGAGTCTTCCCGCCCGTCAGGATCGGGGCATGCTTCGACTCGACCCCGCCTCTCCCCCGCTCTGGCGTGACGACGGCAGCGTGCAGTTCGGCCCGCGCGCGATCGCGACCCTGCCGATCTCGGATCGGTGGACGGATGCCGCTGTCGCCGCCCTCGTGAACGGCACGACTCGCGAGGAGTTGCGGGCGCTCGCGCGGGTGCACGGGGTGTCGGATGCCGCGACCGATGCGGTGCTCGACGCTGTCACGCCGGCGCTCGTGCCGCACCGCGACGAGCCTCCGCTCGTGCTGCAGATCGCCGACGACCTTCACCCGCGCGTCGGCCGCGCCGTGCTCGCGGGACTGCCGCCGCTCACCCGCATCGTCGCGTGGGCGGGGGCATCCAGCGAGCGAGCGTCACCGGGGTCGTGCGTGATCCTGCTCGCGGCGCATCGCGTGGATCCGCGGCGGGCCGCGGCGTACACGCGTGACGGCGTGACCCACCTGCCGCTGGTGCTCGACGGAGCCTCGGCGACGGTCGGGCCAGTCGTCGCGCCCGGGCGCACGGCCTGCCTGTCGTGCCTCGATGCCGAGAGCCAGCGCGGCGATCCGCACTGGCCGGCGGTGTCGTCGCAACTGCTCGGCCGGCCGCGGCCCGCGATCGACCCGGCGCTGGCCGCCGAAGCGGCGCGAGCGGCGCGCTTCTTGCTCAGCGCGCCGATCGAGCAGACGACGAGGTCGCTGCACCTGCGCGTCGATTCGTTCCGGCGGGCCTGGGGGCTGCATCGGCCGAGCGCAGACTGCCGCTGCCGATCTCTCGAAGAAAGCGCGACGGCGAGCGTTCCATCCGGCCCCGACCGCGCGCCCAGCTCAGCGACAGCGTCCGCGCCGCACGTGTGACCCCGACGTACGCAAGACGCCGCTCTTCGTCGACCGCCTCGAAGGTGGTCGCGTACGAGATCGGCAGCAGACCCTCACTGACCCCGACGAGGTAGACGTGATCCCACTCCAGACCCTTCGCCGCGTGCAGCGTGGCCAGCGTCACCGTGCGCGTCGTCGGTTCGTGCTGGTCGCGCGCTCGCGCCTGCAGGTCGTCGGTGAACGAGCGCAGGTCGGTTCCGGCCGGAGCCTCTTCGGCCAGGCGCAGCAGGGCGGCGCGAGCCTCCCACGCTTCGCGCAGGGCTCCGCCCGCGGCGGGCGGGTCGTCGGTCAGACCGACGCTGCGCAGCACGTCGCGGACGGTGGCGAGAAAGCCGGTCTCCATCGGCGCGACCGAGGCGGCCCGCAGCGCCATCAGCGCCTGCCGCACCTCGGGCATGTCGAAGAACTTGCGCCCACCCAGCACGGATGCCGCGACCCCGACCGCCGACAGCGCGTTCAGCAGGGCGGCCGACTGGGCATGCGAGCGGTACAGCACCGCGACGTCGTGCGGATCGACGCCGCGCGACAGAGAGTCGGCGATCGATCGCGCGACCGCCGTTGCTTCGGCCTCGTCGTCGTCGAAGCCGCGCACCGTCGGCACCGGCGTGTCGGCGTCGGTCGCGGCCACGAGCTCGAGCGCGCCGGCCCGCCCGCGCATGAGGTCGTTGGCCACCGCCAGAACGGGTGCCGTCGAGCGGTAGTTGCGCTCGAGCCGCACGACGCGGGCGTCTTCGTGCGTGCGCTCGAAGTCGAGCAGGTAGCGCGCATCGGCGCCGGTGAACGAGTACACGGTCTGACTGGCGTCGCCGACCACGCACAGGTCGCGACGATCGCCCAGCCACAGCTCGAGCACGCGGTTCTGCAACGGCGAGACGTCCTGGTACTCGTCGACCGTGAAGTGCCGGTACTGCTCGCGCACGGCGGCGGCCACGCGCGGCTCGGCCTCGATCATGCCGGCGCAGGTGAGGAGCACGTCTTCGAAGTCCATCTGCCGACGCTCGTCTTTGAGCTTCTCGTACGCCCGCTGCAGGGCGACGACCTGGTCGACGTTGAGACGCCCCACGCCGTCGGGGCGGTCGGCGGCGTACTGCTCGATCGAGCGCAGCGTGACCTTGCGCCACTCGATCGACGACGCGATATCGCGCAGTGTCGCCGTGTCGGGACTCAGTCCGACGCCGTCGGCCGCGTGCGCGAGCATGCGCACCTTGTTGTCGATGATCGACGGCGCCTGATCGCCCGCGAGCGTGGGCCAGAAGAAGTTCACCTGGGCGAGGGCCGCGGCGTGAAACGTGCGCGCCGACACCCCCGACACGCCGAGCGCGCGCAGGCGTCCCCGCATCTCGCCCGCGGCCTTCGCGGTGAAGGTCACCGCCATCACGCGCTGCGGCGAGTACGCGCCCGTGTCGACGCCGTGGGCGATGCGCCGCGTGATCACGCGCGTCTTGCCGGTGCCGGCACCCGCGAGTACGCACACCGGACCCCGCAGCGCCCGCGCCGCCTCGAGCTGATGCTCGTCGAGTCCGTCGAGAGGTCCGGTCACGCGGTCTCTCCGTACCAGTCCTCGACCAACCGGCGGGCGATCGACGCGGCCCCCGGCAGGTGCACCGCGCTCTCACCCCGGAGCGCCGACCCGATCTCCTCCCGGGTGAACCAGCGCACCTCGACGATCTCCTCGCCGTCGGCCAGGGCCTCGACCTCGTCGACCACGACCGCGCGGAACCCGAGCATGAGCGACCGCGGATACGGCCACGCCTGCGACCCGCGGTACACGATCTCGCGCAGACGCACGCCCGACTCCTCGTTCACCTCGCGCGCGACGGCGTCTTCGAGCGACTCCCCCGCCTCGGCGAACCCGGCGAAGCACGAGTACCGGTCGCCGCCCCACGCGGCGTTGGCGCCCAGAAGCACGCGGTCGCCCTCGGCAGAGGTCAGCAGCACGATGACCGCGGGGTCGGTGCGCGGGAAGTGCTCGCGCCCGCACACCGGGCAGTGCCGCGACCAGCCGGCCTGGCGCAGTTCGGTGAGCGCGCCGCACGCGGGGCAGAACGCGGCATCGCGCAGCCACCCCGACAGGGCGACCGCGGTGGTCAGCAGTTCGGCCTCGCCGGCCGGCAGGTCGCCGCCCGCGGCGCGGAGGGGCGCCCAGTCGGCATCCGGAACCAGTTCATCACCCGCGCCGTCGGCCACGACCGCGAGCAGGACCGCGCGGTGGTCGGGCGTGCGGCCGAGGAACGCCCAGTGGGTGATGCCGGGGATGTCGTGGGGGGCTGCTGCGTCGGGTGCGGCGGGGCGCGCCGAGGGGGCGGGGGCGGATGCCGTGGGCTCGGCGGGGTGCGCTGACTCGGCGGATGCCGTGGACTCGGCGGGGCGCGCTGATTCGGCCGGGGCGGAGGAACCGGCGAGGGCGGATGCCATGGGCTCGGCGGGGCGCGCTAATTTGGCCGAAGCGGAGGGCTCGGCGAACTGCGGCGACGGCGCGGATGCCGCGTGCTCGGTGGGATGCTGCGGTCCGGCCGAGGCAGATGCCTCGGGCCCGGCAGTCTTCTGCGACCCGGCCGCCGACGAGGCGAGGTCGGCGAACGAGGCGAACGCGAGACGGCCGTCGATCAGTGGAGCAGCATCGCGGCGCACGGCGAGCACGAGCGTGCGGGGATCCGCGGCGAGGTTCCCGAGCAGGCCGGGCTGGTCACGCTCGGCGCCGGCGCGGTCGACGGCGAGGTCAGCGGCATCCGCGGACCTGTCCTGCGGCCCGCTGTCAGCCGCACTCGACGAGGGCGGGTTCTGCGACGACGAAGACGCGGGAAGCGACATCGAACACTTCTTTCCGGTGCGAGCACGAGCAGAAGCCCGAACGGTTGGGGCGAGCGGAGGGTCGAGGGCTCGACCTCCCCCCATCAAGGGCGTGGCGCGGGCCGGTGAGCACGGGCCCGACCTACCCTGGGGGCATGGCACGCTCGCCCCTCATTTTAGCCGCGTCGGCGACGGCGGCCCTTCCCGGCACCGCCTTCACGAGCGTCAGTGCGCTGACCGAGAACACGGCCGGTCGCTTCGACGCCGCGCTCGCTCGGACGGCCGACGGGCGCGAGCTCATCGTGCGCATGCCCACCGACGACGACACCGCCGGCGAGCTCGCCGCCGAGGCGCGAGCCCTGCACGCCCTGACCGCCGGAGTGCGCGCCCTGCTGCCGTTCGCCGTGCCCGAGGTCGTCGGCGAAAGCGGCTCGGGGGCCCAGCGCGTGCTGGTCGTCGACCGGATTCGCGGTTACCGCATCGACCCGGCTCACCTGCCCAAGGGACCGGGCTACGCGCCCGCGATCGGTGGCGCCCTCGCCGCCGTGCACGCGCTGCCCGTCTCGATCGTGCGGACCGACGGACTGCCGGTGCGCTCGCCGGAGCAGGTGCGCGACGACGTCAAGCGCCTGCTCGACCGTGCCGACTCGACCGGACGCGTCAGCGACGACCTCATGATGCGCTGGCGCCGTGCGCTCGACGTCGACGACCTGTGGCGCTTCGAATCCGCCGTCGTGCTCGGCGGCGCCACGAGCACCTCGATCGTGCTCGCCGACGACGCCGACGAGATTCCGCACGTGGTCGGCATTCTCGACTGGGCCGGCCTCAGCGTCGGCGACCCCGCCGTCGACCTGCGCTGGTTGGCATCCGCTCCGCTCGCCGCCGACGACGTGCACGCTGGATACGCCGCCGCGGGCGACCGCTCCCCCGACCCCCTGTTGCGCGAACGCGCCCGCCTCTACGCCGAGCTCGAGTTCGCACGCTGGCTCGTGCACGGACACGACGCCGGCGAGACCGACGTCATCGACGACGCCGTGGCACTGCTGACTGCGTTGGCCGACGGTGTACGCGGCGACCAGATCGTGCCCGACACCCGCAGCGACATCGACGACGCGATGGCCCTCGTCGAGAGTTCGCCCGCGGTCGCTCCCGCCGACGGCGTCGACACGTCGATGCAGACCGACGCCTACGACCCGGAGGCGCTGTCGCTGTACCTGTCTGCCGAGCGCGACCGCGCGGCCGCCGCAGACGCCCTGGCGAACGCCGAAGAATCGGATGACGATTCCGGCCCGATCCGCATCGACGACCTCCCCGCACGCGAGGACGACCCCGAAGCCACGGCCCCGCTCGAACTGAACGGGTGGGACGGCCGCTACGACCCCGTCCACGGACCGGCACTCCGCGGCGATACCGCCGCGACGTCGCTCTGGGGCAAGCCCGAAGAAGCTCGACCGGCCGTATCGGACGCCACCTCGTTCGCCGCGCGCGATGACGAGAACGCCGCCTCCGTCGATGCGCACGACGAGTCGTCGACCGACCGTCTCGACGGCCTGCCGCTCGATGGCGCCACCAACGGGCGGAACGAGCGGGCGGATGCCGCGCACGACGACTCCCACGTGGACGACGAGGCCGATGCCGCCCGCGCGAGCCGCGCCGCGCTGCGCCGCTGGGGTGTGTCGGGCGACAACGCCTGACAGCGGCGTGCTCGTCCGCACCACGAACGCACCGCTTCATCCGCTCCGCGGGGCCGAGGAGTGGTCGCGGCGACGTCACCCGGTGAGCGCTGAACCGTCGGGCGTCTCGTGCGCGCGCGTTTGAGCGTCGTGCCTCGTCGCCCTTCGCGCGACACCGTTCCAGGCTGATGATTCACCCGGTCACCGGGCACCACGGCCCGAAGCGACGTCGTGATAGTGCACCGACCATCGCCGGAGCACCTCAGCCGCGCAGCACCAACTCGTCGCCGACGTAGAACAGCGCGACGTCGATCAGGTCGATGTCGATCCCGTGCTTCGCGTGGTACGCGTCGCGGTACAGCTCGAGCTGCAGCATGCGCGACCGACGCTCAGCCTCGGACGACGGCGGTCGACCGGTCTTCCAGTCGACGATCTCGTAGCGATCGCCGCGTCGGTAGACGGCGTCGAGCTTGCAGATGACGACATGCTCGCGTCCGTCGAGACGCGTGGTGACGAAGTCGATCTCGGTCTCGACCTCGAGCGGCCGGAGGCCGGCCCATTCCGACCGTTCGAAGCACTCGCGCAGTCGCTGGAGTTCCACGGCATCCGCCGCCGATGCCTCCACGACGTCGTCGTCATCCCACAGGCCGTCGTCGTCGAGCCCGACGCCAGCCCCCACTAGGCCCGAGCGCTGCTCGACCCACGCGTGGAAGAGGGTGCCGAGGCGCGTCTGCCGGTAGGGGCGCTCGGGCATGGGGCGTCGCAGGTCTTCGACCGTGCCGCTGTAGTCGGCGACGAAGTCTTTGAACCGCGACGCCGGGATGCGCGTCGGGGCGGGCGCGTGCGTCGGACGCAGCCGATCGGCCCGCTCGGCGAGCAGCAGTTCGAGGTCATCATCGGGTGCCGCCGCCGGTTCGTCCCGCGCGGCGGCGACGGCGGACGCCGCGGCCGACACCGCGGTGCGTCGCGCCCCCAGCGGATCGAGCGGCCAGTGCAGCAGCCGACGTTCGCCGTCGTAGGGGTCGTCTCCGGGCTCGGACACCTCGAGATCGATCGCGAGCGCCTCGGCCGCTTCGTCGAGGAACACGCTGGGGCGTCGAGGCTTCTTGGTCCCCGACCAGCTGGACCCCGACAGCATCAGCAGATCGCGCGCGCGGGTGAAGGCGACGTAGGCGAGACGGCGGTCTTCGTCGAGCTGGCGGGCGCGGTTGTCGGCGACGAAGGCGTCGATCGCCGCCTTCAGGTCTTGCTGCGTCTCGGCTCCGCGCCAGCCGAAGACCGGCAGCCACGCGGAATCGCCGCGGAACTCCGAGGGCAGGATGCCGAAGCCCAACCACCCCTTGGTGTCACGCGGGAGCGACGGCAACTCGTCGGTGACGAGGCGGACCACGGCCACCGCGTCCCACTCGAGGCCCTTAGACCCGTGGATCGTCAGCAGCTGAACGACGTCGTCTTCGGGCGGCTCGGTGCGCGGGGCGAACTCGTCGGCCTGTTCGGCGTGGTCGAGCCAGGCGAGCAGGCTTGCGACCGACCCCGACTCATCGGCGGCGAGGAACCCGCGGATCTCGTCGACGAACGCGCGCAACTGGGCCGACGCGATGCGCGCGGGGCCGCGCGACTCGTTCGCCGCGAGCTCGATATCGAGACGCAGCTCAGCCTCGATCAGGCGGATCAACTCGGGGATCGGCGCCCCCACGCTGCGCCGCAGCGACGCGAACACCGCACCGGCCTCGCGCAACCGCGCGCGCCCCTCGGGGGTGAAGTCGGTGAGCCAGCCGTGGCCGTCGGTCTGCCGGGCGATGAAGTCGAGGGCGTCGACGAGCGAGGCACGGTCGGCCCCGGGTGTCGAGCGGAGGCGGTCGATGACCTCGGCCCCCAGCGGCTGCAGCGCCACGTCGTGGGTGGCGAGCCGACGGGCGAGCTGCGCGAGGGCCCGCAGGTCGGCGAGTCCGACGGCCCAGCGTGGCCCGGACAGCAGGCGGATCAGGGCTGACCCGGCCTCGGGATCGCTGATCACCCGCAGGGTCGACACCACGTCGACGACCTCGGGGGTGGTGAGCAGACCGCCGAGTCCGAGGATGCGGTGCGGGATGCCGCGGCGTCCGAGCGCATCGCCGAAGCGGACCATGTGCTTCTTGCTGCGGAACAGCACGGCTCCGGTGGTCGCCTTGCCCTGGGCGGCGCGCGCGGCGCGGACTCCGGCGAACCACGACGCCACGCGATCGGCCTCGGCATCGAGGTCGTTCTCGAACACGATCTCGACCACGCCCTGGGGCGCACCGGGACGAGAGCGCAGCTCCTCGACCGCGACGGCCGCCCGATCGGCGAGCGGGGCGAGCACCGCGTTGGCGGCGTCGAGCACCCGGTCGCTGTTGCGCCAGCTGGTCAGCAGGGCGAACTGGCGGCATCCGCCCTCGGGAGCGAACGCGGCGGGGAAGCCGCCGAGGTTGCCGGCGCTCGCCCCGCGCCAGGCGTAGATGGCCTGGTGGGGGTCGCCCACCGCCATGACGCCCGTGCCGCCGAACAGCGTGGAGAGCAGGTCGGTCTGCACGACCGAGGTGTCTTGGTATTCGTCGAGCAGCACCACGCGGTACCGCGCGCGCAGCTCGGCGACGACGGCCGGGTGCTCGGTCGCAATCTGCAGGGCTCCCGCGACCTGGTCGGCGAAGTCCATGACGCCCAAGCGCGCCTTCTCGCGGTTGTAGTCGGCCGCGAGGGCCGAGAGCAGCGACAGCGCCGAGACCTTCGCCGCGGCGTCGCCGACCTCTTTGTAGACGCTCACCCGCGCGGTGGTCGAGGGGCGTTCGGTGATGCGCGCGAACTCCTCGGGGAAGGCGGCGAGTCGATCGAGGTCGACGAGGTTGTCGACACCGTCGCGTGCGATCCGCAGCGCGGCGTCGATGAGCGTCCGCGGGGACTCCTGGCGTTCTTCGAGACGCGGGTCGTCGGAGGCAAACACCACGCGCCGCATCAACAGCCACGCTGCCGATTCGGACAGCACCGCCGATTCGGCGTCGCGCCCGATGCGCAGGCCGTGCTCGCGCACGATGGCGTCGGCGAAGCTGTTGTAAGTCGACACCGTCGGGCGGTGCAACAACTGGTCGCCGTCGTCGGGCGTGCTCTCTCCTGCGCCGACCTCGGCGGTCAGCATGTCGAGGGCTTCGCGACGCGCGGCGTCGGCGCTCGCGCCCTCGAGCTGCGCGAGCTCGGCGAACACCGCGAGGCGTCCCGCCTCGTGCAGGGCGGGAAGTGCGGGCAGGAGCCCCCGGGCTTCGAATTCCGACAGACGCTGCAGACGCCGATGGATGCGCTCGGCCAGTTCACCGGCGGCCTTGCGCGTGAAGGTCAGGCCCAGCACCTCGTCGCGGCGGACCAGCCCGTTGGCGACCAGCCACACCACGCGTCCGGCCATGGTCTCGGTCTTGCCGCTGCCGGCACCGGCGACGACGAGGGCAGGCTCCAGCGGCGCCTCGATGACGGCCGTCTGCTCGAGGGTCGGGGGGAACTGGCCGAGGGCGGCCGCGATCGTCGCGGCGGACAACGTGGTCACGACGCGCTCACCGCCGAGACCGTGTGGATGCGGCAGAGCCCGTACGAGAACTCGTCGCGGCAGTGCACCTCATACGGTGCCGCGAAGCTCGTGCCGCGCATGACGTCGACCGCGCGCTGCACGCGCCCGACGAACTCCTCGCGCTGGGTGTCGTCGAACGGCGGCTGCGTCGGCTCGGCGTAGTCCTTCTTCGCCGCGCTCGGGCGCAGCACGAGGAGCTTGGCCCCGCCGGAGGGAAGCCCCTCGACCTGCTCGATCGCCCCCGACGAGAACGCCAATTGGTAGGCGGCTAGCTGCGGATTGTCGGCGACCTTGAGGTCGGTCTGCGGCTCGTTCTTGCCCGTCTTGAGGTCGACGATCACGACCTCTCCGGCCGGGGTCACCTCGACGCGGTCGATGTCACCGCTGAGCACGGCGCCGTGCACGGTGGCGCCGTCGGGCACGGCCGCGCCGTCGTCGACGCCGTCGGCGTGCTGCCCGCCGGCATCCGGGATCGGGATCGGCACCTCGAAGTGCCGCTCGGCGCCCACGAGTCGACCGCCGGCGTCGTCGAAGCGCCGCAGGTAGGTCGCGAGGCGTCGCACGAGGTCGCGGGCACGCGTGCGCTCGGCCTTCTCGCGCCACGCGGCGTCGAACACCAGCTCGCCCCAGCGCTCGTCGACGACGGCCCACAGGTCTTCTTCGGACGACGAGGCCGCGGTCTCGAGTGCCGCGTGGATGATCGTGCCGATGCCGGCGGTCGTGCCACCGCGGTCGCCGCCGAGGTCGGCGATCACCCAGTCGAGCTGGCACTCTTCGAGCGCGTGGAGGCGCGAAGGCGAAACGCGGACGTCTTCGCGCGTGAGGTCGCGCAGCGGGGCCGACGAGCTCGGTGCCACGACGCCGTACCACTGCTCGGGGGCGGCACCGGCGACTCCGGCGGCGGCCAGCAGCGCCAGCTGACCGGCGGCGTGCGTGCGCTCGGGCGCGGGAACGCGCGCGGTAGTCAGCGAGCGGCGGTGGCGCGCGACGAGTCCGCGCAGCGACAGCGGGTGCTCGGGGATGGATGCCGCGGGCTCGGGCGCCGGCAACATCTCGAACAACACGCTGGGGCCGGTGTCGTCGTCGTCGACCGCGGTGACGATGAGCCGAGCGTCGGCGCGACTGATCGCGCGGACGAACAGCCGCAGCTCGTCGTGCATCGCGGCGCGGCGCCGATCGAGCATGCCGGCGGCCGGCAGATCGGGGTGCTGCACGGCGTCGGCCAGACGCCAGGTCTCGAGCAGCCCGCCGCGCAGGCGCGTGTTGGGCCACACACCCTCTTGGACACCGGCGACCACGACGGTGTCGAAGTCGGTTCCCGCGGCAGCGGCCGGCGTCAGCACGCGCACGGTGTCGACGACCGCGGGCTGTTCGATGCGGTCTTCGGCCACGTCGCTGTCGAGCACCCCGCGAAGGAACACCGACGCCTCGCCGTCGGGCTCGCGCTCGGTGAAGCGCTTGGCCGCCTGGAACAGCGCCACGATCGCATCGAGGTCGCGGTCGGCCTGCTCGGCCACGGGCCCGTGACCGCGGGCTGCCTCGCGCCAGGTGCGGGCGAGCGCGCTGCGCTCCCAGGCCGTCCAGAGCAGTTCGTGCGCCGTCGCGCGCTGCAGGGCCTGGGCCCGGAGCGCGGTCAGCGTCTCGCCCAGCCGCATCGCCCGCCGCGCCTCGCGCGAGTCGATGGTCTCGAGCTCGAGCGGGAATCGCACTCCCGAGACCAGCAGTTCGGTGGCGGAGCGGACTCCCCCGGCCCCGACCTCGTCGTGACGCAGCGCCGTGCGCAGGCGCCGGAGCTCGATGGGGTCGAGCCCGCCGAACGTGCCGAGGAGTGCGTCGACCACCTGCTCGGGAGCCCACTCGTCGGGGTCGCGCATGCCGAGCTCGACCAGAGCGACCAAATCGCGCACGGGACGCTGCACGCCGAGTGCGAGACCCGGACCGCTGGCCCGAGCCGGCACCTCGCGCGCCGAAAGCTCGGCCTCGAGCGTGGCGACCTGTCGCGAATCGTGGGCGATCACGGCGCAGCGACCCCACGGCACGCCGTCGAGCACGTGACGCTCGCGCAGCAGACGGGCGATGGCGTCGGCCTCTTCGGCGGGCGAACGCAACAGGTAGGTGCGCACCGAGC
Organism: Microbacterium sp. BH-3-3-3; assembly: GCF_007679045.1. Taxonomy (GTDB): domain Bacteria; phylum Actinomycetota; class Actinomycetes; order Actinomycetales; family Microbacteriaceae; genus Microbacterium; species Microbacterium algihabitans. Next base: position 51,925 of record NZ_VEFS01000007.1, read on the forward strand.
CCTCGACCGGCGCGCCGAGCGGCGCCCGGCGATGCGCGACGACCCCGGCCGCGCCGATCCGCGACGCGACCTGGCGCACGAGGTCGACCTGTTCGGCGGTACCGCGATGCGGAGTGCCGAGCGCCGCCGTGGTGCCGAGTTCGCGCGCCAGCCGGGCGAAGTTCTCGGGGGTCGCGCCCCGGAATGCCCCCGACCCCACGTCAGGGTCGCCGAAGGCCACGACTCCGATGCCGAGGGCCCGACAGGCCCGCAGCAGGTCGATTCCGCCCGAGGTGAGCTCTTGCGCGTCGTCGACCAGCACGCACTTCAGCGAGGCGAAACGGCCGAGCAGGTCGCGATCGACGAGCGCTTCGTCGAGCACCGCGACGGCCTCGCGCGCCAGGTCGGCCGCGTCGCGATGCGCACCGCGCATGGCCGCGCGCACCGCGCGGTACTCGTCGGCGAACGACGCGAGCGAGGCCCAGACGGGGAGCTCGTGCTGCCTGGCGAGCTCGGCGAGGTCGGCCGAGGTGACGCCGAGATCGGTGCACTCCGCGAGGAACGCGCGCAGGTCGCCGCGGAAGCCGCGAGTCGCGCGGATCGCCGACCAGAGCCAGGCGGGCCAGCGCGAGTGCCCCTCGGCCTCGTCGAGGGCGTCGCCGTCGAGCAGGTCGCGGATGATCTGGTCTTCGTCGCCGCCGGTGAGCAACTGCGGCGGCTCGCCCCCGCGGCGCACCTCGGCTCCGCGCACGAGCTGGAAGGCGAACGACGCCAGCGACCGCGCGAGCGCACCGGCGGTGGCCTGGCCGACCGCGAGCGCGAGCCGGTCGCGCAGGGCCGTCGCCGCCGGTCGCGTGGGCGTGAGCACGAGCAGGTGGTCGGGGTCGATTCCGGATGCCACGAGCTTGCGCGCCCGCGCCAGCAGAGCCGTCGTCTTGCCCGACCCCGGCGCCCCCACCACGACGCCGCTCGTCTCGGGGGCCCACCCCGCGACTGCCCGCTGATCGTCGTCGAGCGCGTGCCCGTCGACGGCGGAGGCGTCGAGCTCAGCGGCATCCGGGATCTGCATGTCTCCACGCTAAACGCGACCTCCGACATCGGGTCGCGCGACGCCCGGAGGCCGCCGGGAACGGCCCCGAGCATCCGCGCGTTCGCCGTCCGCGAAGCGGGGCCCGCTCCGGGACGCGGTGTCGGAACCCTGCCCTAGAGTCGAATCACGCGCCGGGCCGACCGCGGCCCGCGGGGAAAGGACGCATCGTGGAGATCCGCATCGGCATCACCAACACCGGCCGCGAGCTCAACTTCGAGACGAACGAGAGCTCCGATGCCGTCAAGTCGGCCGTGGCCGCCGCTCTCGACAACTCGGCCAGCCACGTCTCCTTCACCGACGTGAAGGGCAACTCCTACCTCGTCCCCACCGCCAACCTGGCCTTCGTCGAGCTCGGCACCGAAGAGTCGCGCCGCGTCGGCTTCGTCGCCTGATCCCACGACCGTGCAGATCCTGCTCGGTGTGATCCTCGGAGCGGTCGTCGGCCTCGCGGCGCACGTCGCGTTGCCGCACCGCTCCTTGCGTGGAGTTGCGCTCGCGCCCCTCGCCGGGGCCGCCGCCGCGGCCGTCGTCTGGACGGCGCTCACCTGGGCGGGTCTGGGCGTCGACTCCCCGATCTTGTGGATCGTTGCCGTGCTCGCGCCGGCGCTCACGAGCTTCGTGCTCGTCACCCTCGTCAGCCGCGCTCGCCTGACCCGCGACGAAGCCGACCGCGTGCGCCTGGGCGCCTGACCTGACGCAAGCCCCCGCCGCGGGGCCTGAGCGACCGGCTACGAGACCGGCGCCCGAACGGCGCCGAACCTGCTGCGGAGTTGGCGCCCTGCCGTCACGGGAAGTGTTCCCGAGCCGCTATACGGGTTCACACCCCCGCCCAACAGAGCCACCCAGATCTCAGGCCGCGAGCCCCATGGCATCCATTCGCCGTGCGTGTGCACCCATCAGTTCGCTGAAGACGGGCTCGACCTTGGCTTCTTCGGCGCTGTCGAGGTGGCCGTGGCGCAGCGCGGCGCGGGCGACGAGCAGCGTGTCTCCGACGAGTCGACGGCCCCACAGCGCGAGCAGCCAACGCCACTCCTCGTCGCTCTCGATCGTCTGGCCGAGGATGTCGACGATCGCCTGACGGTCGTCGTCGGCCTGCAGGATGCGCGCGACGCGACGGCCGGTGTCTCCGTAGCTCGACGACAGTGCGAGGTAGAAGTCGTCGAGCATGCCCGCCGTGATGTGCACGGTGAGCATGGTCTCCTGCGGGCGGATGCCGTGCGTGTTGCGGCGGAACGCGTCGAGCGACTCGCGGAAGGGCAGCATCAGCTGCGTCGGGTCGGCCCCGCGCTCGCGGATCACCGCGACGAGCTCCTGATGCTTGATCAGCGCCGCGCCGGCCGCGCGCGACAGCGACTCCTTCTCGGCGAGCTCGGGCGTCAGCGCGATCAGCTCGCTCAGCGTCTCGAAGAAACCGAGCTGCAGATAGGCCGCCTGTCCGAGGAAGGTCTCGACCTCGGGAGCGAGCTCCGCGAAGTCGACCCGCATGGCCTCGCCGAGGTCTCCGCGCGAGCGCAACTGCAGCGTGCGGCCCACCGGGCGCTGACGACGACGGAACCACTCGAACACAGACCACAGCCTAGGCGTCGGGGGCCCGCGAGACACGCCGGGTAGAGTGGAGGAGTCCCGGCGATGGATCGGGACCCCGCGCCTGTGGACGAGTGACGGCGTGGATACGACTCCCCCAGGCGGTCTCTCGCCGCCGGAACAGGCACGCACTATGACGACTTTCGCCGATCTCGGCGTCGACCAGGACATCGTCGACGCCCTCGCGACCAAGGGCATCATCGATGCCTTCCCCATCCAGGAGCAGACGATCCCCCTCGGCCTTCCCGGCCAGGACATCATCGGCCAGGCCAAGACGGGTACCGGAAAGACCTTCGGCTTCGGCATCCCCGTCGTGCAGCGCCTCGGACCGAACCCCGAGCCCGGCGTGAAGGCTCTCATCGTGGTCCCCACCCGCGAGCTCGCGGTGCAGGTGTACGAAGACATGGACATGCTGACCTCGAACCGCCCCACCAGCGTCGTCGCCATCTACGGCGGCAAGGCGTACGAGGGTCAGATCGACCAGCTCAAGGCCGGCGCGCAGATCGTCGTCGGAACCCCCGGTCGCCTCATCGACCTCGCCAACCAGCGCCTGCTCGACCTGTCGCACGCGACCGAGGTCGTGCTCGACGAGGCCGACAAGATGCTCGACCTCGGCTTCCTCGCCGACATCGAGAAGATCTTCTCCAAGGTCCCGCCGGTGCGTCACACGCAGCTTTTCTCGGCGACGATGCCCGGACCGATCGTCGCGCTCGCCCGCCGCTTCATGTCGAACCCCATCCACATGCGCGCCAACGACCCCGACGAGGGCCTCACCCAGGCGAACATCAAGCACCTCGTCTACCGCGCGCACTCGCTCGACAAAGACGAGGTCATCGCCCGCATCCTCCAGTCGGAGGGCCGCGAGAAGGCCGTCATCTTCACGCGCACCAAGCGCGCCGCCCAGAAGCTCGTGGATGAGCTCGGCGACCGCGGCTTCAACGCCGCCGCCGTGCACGGCGACATGAGCCAGGAAGCGCGCGAGCGCTCGATGGCCGCGTTCAAGGCCGGCAAGAAGGACGTGCTGATCGCGACCGACGTCGCCGCCCGCGGTATCGACGTGAACGACGTCACCCACGTGATCAACCACACGATCCCCGACGATGAGAAGACGTACCTGCACCGCGCGGGTCGCACCGGCCGTGCCGGCAAGACCGGTATCGCGGTCACGTTCGTCGACTGGGACGACCTGCACAAGTGGGCGCTCATCAACCGCGCCCTCGAGTTCGGCCAGCCCGAGCCCACCGAGACCTACTCGTCGAGCCCGCACCTCTACACCGACCTCGACATCCCCGAGGGCACCAAGGGTCGCCTCGTGACCGCGCCGAAGGCCGTCGCGCCCAAGCAGGTCGAGAGAAAGAACGAGACTCCGGATGCCGAGGGCTCCCGCGGTCCGCGTCGTCGCCGCCGTGGCGACTCGGCGACGGGCGGCGCGACCTCGACCGACGCCGGTGCAGCCGACCGCTCCGAGGGCGGCGGCGGCACGCACGACGGTGCGGGCAAGGAGCACCACGACGGCAACGCGGCTCCGCGTCGTCGCCGTCGCCGCCGCAGCGGCGGTTCGTCGGGCGCCCCGACGGCCCCCGTCTCCTGAGCGACGCACGCTGACACGGCGCCGATCCCCACCGCGGGGTCGGCGCCGTTTCGCGTGGCGCCGGGGTCCCGGCATCCGGGATCTCGATCACGCCGGGATCGCCGCCGCCTAGGGGAAGACCGGCGCCGTGCCGCGGCCGAGGGCGAAGATGCGCGCGACCATGTCGTCGGCCGTGGTGTTCTCGCCCGGCATGTTGGGCTTGCCGAGACCGTGGTAGTCGCTCGACCCCGTCACGATGAGGTCGCGCTCGGCGGCGAGGTCGGCGAGCAGCGCCGTGGGCTCGGAAAGGTTCTCGCGGTGGTGCAGCTCGAAGCCGGCGAGGCCCGCATCGAGCATCGCCGTCAGCACGCTGTCGGGGAGCAGGGCGCGGCCGGCCGGGTGGGCGATGATCGGCACCCCGCCCGCGCCGACGACGAGCTCCACTGCCGTGACGGGATCGGGTGCGTACAACGCAACGTAGTAGTCGCCCGACGGGTGGAGGATGCTCGCGAACGCCTCGGTCCGATCCACCACGATGCCCCGGGCGACGAGCGCGTCGGCGATGTGCGGGCGGCCGACCGTCGCGCCGTCTGTGGTCTGGGCGACGATGTCGTCCCACGCGATGTCGTAGTCGTGCGAGATGCGCTCGGCCATGATCTGCGCGCGGTCCAGGCGCGACGAACGGATGCGATCGGTCATCGCCCGCAGGTCGGCGTCGTCGGGATCGACGAGGTACGCGAGCAGGTGCACGCTGCGCCAGCGGTGTCGGGCCGACAGTTCCATGCCCGGCACGAACGTCATACCGAGAGAGGTGGCGGCCTCGGCCGCCTCGGCCCAGCCCGACGTCGTGTCGTGGTCGGTGAGCGCCGCGGTGTGAAGACCGTGCCGGTGCGCCGCGGCCATGACCTCGGCCGGGGGCTCGGTGCCGTCGGAGTGCGACGAGTGCAGGTGCAGGTCGGTCGGTCCTTCGAATCGACGATGCTGCGGCACCCGTCGAGCGTATCGCGCCGGCCCTCCGTGCGCGGGACAAGCGAGCGGCGCGGGACGGGCGAGCGGCGCGGTTCGGGGCAGGTTCTGCAGGTCGGGGCGGATATGTCGCGCCCCAACCCTGCGGAATTCGCCCCAAACCCCCCGGCGCACACCGCACGGCGCCCCGCGCGCAGGTGCCACCCGGGCGGCATCCGCCGATCTCTCAGACGGCTCACCTATGGTCGGGTGCGTGCGTCGATTGCTCGGTCTCCTGGTCGCGCTCGCCTTCGCGGCGGGCGCCGCTGTGCTGACGTGGCCCTCCGCGTTCGGGCTCGAGCGCACTTTCCCGCTCGCGCAGATCATCTCGTTCCGCGCCCCGATCGCCGCCGCACTGCTGGCCGCGACCCTGCTGATGCTGCTGTTCGCGCTCATCCGGCCGATCCGCGCCCTCGCGCTCGTGCTGGCGCTGATCTTCGGCATCTCGGGCGGCGTCAACGTCGCCCTGCTGAGTCAGCGCGGTCTCGGCACCGAGACGCTGCCGGCCAAGACCGACACGAGCCTGCGCGTCATGACCTGGAACACCGCGGGCTCGGCGACCTCGGCCGAGTCGATCGCGCAGTTCGCCGTCGGCATGCAGGCCGACGTGGTGACCCTGCCCGAGACGACCATCGACACCGGCGCCGAAGTCGCGAAGCTGATGCGCGACATGGGGCAGCCGATGTGGGCGCACCACGCCGAGTACGGCGAGTACGGCATCACCGGGTGGGATGCCACCTCCACCACCGTGCTCATCAAGCCCGAGCTGGGCGACTATTCGGTGATCCAGTCGTCGCTCGACGGCTCGAGCAACACCTCGACCGTGCCGAGCGCCGTCGCCATGCCCGTCTCGGGCGACGGACCGATCATCGTCGCCGCCCACGCCGTCGCTCCCCGCGAGGAGTACATGACGCAGTGGCGCAGCGACCTGCAGTGGCTGGCGGATCAGTGCGCGAGCGACAACGTCATCCTCGCCGGTGACTTCAACGCCACGCTCGACCACATGACCGGAATGGGCGTCGACGGCGGCACCCTCGGTCGCTGCCACGACACGGCATCCGACAGCGGAAACGGCGGCGTCGGCACCTGGCCCACGAACGCCCCGGCCCTGCTGGGCGCGCCCATCGACCACGTGATGGCCACCCCCGATTGGACCGTGTCGGGCTCCGTCGTCATGCGGACTCTCGACGGCTCGGGCAGCGATCACCGGCCGATCGTCGTGCAGCTCGAGCGCACCGGCGGCTGAAGCGACCCGCCCTCGCACGAGGCTCCGGATGCCACCCGCCCGGCGCCGCGTTCTCACCACGGCCGCGCATCCGTGCACAACGCGCGCGGCGGTGCGAGACTGGAACGATGGACGCCCCCTCCTCCACCGACACCGCCACGCAGACCGCCGACGCCACGACCGCCGAGCCCCAGGCCGAAGAGCAGAAGCTCGACGCCCCCAGCAATCGCAAGGCGCCGTTCCCCCGCGGCTTCCTCGACACGATCTCGACCGGCTGGGCCGAGCACCCCGCCGCCTTCCCGGAGCCGCGCGAGCAGGCGTCGTGGACGGCGCGCCGACGCGCGAAGGTCTCGGCGGCTTTCCCCGGCCAGCGTCTCGTGATCCCCGCGGGCGGCCTGAAGCAGCGCAGCAACGACTGCGACTACCCCTTCCGCGCCCACTCGGCCTTCTCGCACCTCACCGGCTGGGGCAGTGACGCCGAGCCCGACGCCCTGCTCGTCTTCGAGCCGCGCGACGAGGGACACGAGGCCGTGCTGTACTTCCGCGAGCGTGCCGACCGCACGACGTCGGAGTTCTACTCGGATGCCTCGATCGGCGAGTTCTGGATCGGTCCGCGCCCCGCGCTCGACGGCGTGGCCGCCGACCTGGGCCTGGCCACCGCACACCTGTCGGACTTCACCGCCGGCGACGACGACCGCACCGTCGGCGAAGACGACCAGCTGACGCGCTTCGTCTCGGAGCTGCGCCTGGTGAAGGACGAGTACGAGCTGGCTCAGATGGCCCTCGCCGTCGAGGTCACCGGCCGTGGATTCGACGACGTGATCGCCGAGCTCCCCCGCATCATCGAACACCCGCGCGGTGAGCGCATCGTCGAGGGCGTGTTCCACCAGCGCGCGCGCAGCGACGGCAACAGCGTCGGCTACGACACCATCGCCGCCTCGGGCCCGCACGCCTGCTACCTGCACTGGACGCGCAACGACGGACCCGTCAAGCCGGGCGATCTGATCCTGCTCGACGCGGGCGTCGAGGTCGACAGCCTCTACACCGCCGACATCACCCGCACGCTGCCGGTGTCGGGCACCTTCACCGACATCCAGCGCCGCATCTACGAGACCGTGCGCGAGGCGGCCGACGCCTCGTTCGCCGCGGCCAAGGTGGGCGTGCCGTTCCGCCGCCTGCACGAGGCCGCGATGGAGGTCATCGCCGCGCGCGTCGCCGAGTGGGGTCTGCTGCCCGTCACCGCCGAAGAGGCGCTCGATGCCGACAACGGCGGCCAGCACCGCCGCTACATGGTGCACGGCACGAGCCACCACCTCGGCATCGACGTGCACGACTGCGCACAGGCGCGGCGCGACATGTACTACGACGGGCTGCTCGAGCCCGGCATGGTCTTCACGATCGAGCCCGGCCTGTACTTCCAGATCGACGACCTCACGGTTCCCGAGGAGTACCGCGGTATCGGCGCGCGCATCGAGGACGACATCGTGATGACCGGCGACGGACCCGTCAACCTCTCGGCCGGCATTCCGCGCACGGCCGACGAGGTCGAGGAGTGGATCGCCCGGCTCAAGCGATGACGTTCGCGCCGGCGGCATCGTTCACCACCCGGCCGACCCTGCGGGGCACGTTCGGCATGTCGGCCTCGACGCACTGGACGGCGACCGCCACGGCGCAGTCCGTGCTCGAGCGCGGCGGCAACGCGTTCGACGCGGCGGTCGCCGCGGCCTTCGTGCTGCACGTCGTCGAGCCGCACCTGAACGGCCCCGGGGGCGACCTCGTCGCCCTCATCCGGCCCGCGGGCGCGGCGGAACCCGTCGTGCTCATGGGCCAGGGCCCGGCGCCGGCGCGCGCGACGATCGAGCACTTCCGCAGCCGTGGCCTCGACCTCGTGCCCGGAGCGGGAGGTCTCGCCGCCGCCGTGCCGGGAGCCGTCGACGCGTGGCTCCTGCTGCTGCGCGATCACGGCACCTGGGAGCTCGCCGACGTGCTCGCCTACGCGACCGGATACGCCCGCGACGGGCACCCGCTCGTAGCGGGGGCGGCGGCGACGATCGCCCGGGTCGCCGAGCTGTTCCGCGACCACTGGCCGACCTCGGCAGAGCGATGGATGCCGGAGGGTGAGCCTCCCGCTGCCGACTCGCTGGTGCGTAACCCGGCGTACGCCGACGTGCTCGACGGACTCGTCGCGGCGGGGGCGCGGGGCGAGTGGGCGCGGGCGGATCACGCGCAGGCGGATGATTCGCCGGCGGGCCGGGCACGGGGCGGCGACGCGCAGGCGGACTGGGCGCGGGGCGGCGACGCGCAGGCGGAACGAGCGCAATGGGACCGGGAGCAGGCGGAGCGAGCGCGGGGCGACGACCGAGCGCAGACGGATCACGCGCCGACGGACCGGGTGCTGGGCAGCGACGCGCAGGCGGACCGGGGGCAGGCGGACCGGGCGCTGGCGGATCGCGCGCAGACGGAACCCGCGCAGCGCGAGCGCGCGCTACGCGACGACCGTGCCGCGCGGATCGACGCGGCACGCGAGCACTGGATGACCACGGTGCTGCCCGAGGCCGCGGCCTTCATCGCGCAGCCCCACCGGCACGCCGACGGCGCCGATCATCCCGGCATCCTGGATGCCGACGATCTGACGACCTGGCGCGCGTCGTTCGAGCCCGCCGTGTCGACGAGTTTCCGCGGATGGGACGTCTTCAAGGCCGGAACCTGGACCCAGGGACCCGCTCTGCTGCACACTCTTCGGCTGATCGAGGACGCCGACGACCTCGACCCGTCGTCGGTCGAGGGAGCGCACCTGCTGCTCGAGGCGCAGAAGCTCGCCTACGCCGATCGCGACGCGTGGTTCGGCGACGCGGGCGGAGCCGTCGACATCGACGCGCTGCTCGCCGACGACTACATCGCCGCCCGGCGGACCTTGATCGGGCGCGAGGCTTCGGCCGAGTGGCATCCGGGATCCCCCGAAGGCCGCGACCCGGTGCTCCCGCCGCTGCGCACCGACCACGCCAGCACCGACGGCTCGACCGGAGAGCCCACGGTCGACCGATCAGGGCAGACCCGCGGCGACACGTGCCACCTCGACGTGATCGACCGCTGGGGCAACGTCGTGTCGGCGACCCCGTCGGGCGGCTGGCTGCAGTCGTCGCCGACCGTGCCGTCACTGGGCTTCTGCCTGGGAACGCGCCTGCAGGCCACGTGGCTCGTGCCGGGGCACCCGGCATCGCTCACTCCCGGGCGCCGCCCGCGCACCACGCTGACCCCGACGCTGGTGTCGCGCGGCGACGAGGTGATCGCGATCGGCTCCCCCGGCGGCGACCAGCAGGACCAGTGGCAGCTGACGGTGCTGCTGCGCATGCTCGTCGGCGAATACAGCGCGCAGCAGGCGATCGACGCGCCGAACCTCAACATCACCGCGCTCATCGACTCGTTCTGGCCGCGCACGTGGGTGCCCGCCGGGGTGGCCGTCGAGGACCGGCTGGGCGAGCAGGTCATCGAGGCTCTCGAGGAGCGCGGGCATCGCGTGCGCCGGGCGGGCGACTGGGCCCTCGGCCGTGTCACCGCCGTCGGGCGCGGAGCCGACGGCGCGCTGTGGGCCGCGGCGAACCCCCGCGGGGCGCAGGGCTACGCGGCCGGCCGCTGACGCGGAGGGGCGCTGACGCGGCGGGGGGACCCTGCGGCGGAGGGGCGCGACGCGACGCGGCGCCGGACGGGCGCGACGCGGCGCGGCGCCGGACGGCGTCAGGGGCAGAGCCGGGCGGACGGGGCGACGCGGCCCACAGGGGCGACGCTCCCCGGACACAACTCCGGAGATTCCGGCGCACCCGAGGCGTCCGCGCCTTCTCCGCCACGGAATTGCAGGAGTTGTGCACCGCGCCGGCGCCGAATCTCCTGCGTTGCGTTCACGCCGGCGAGACTTCCGCGGGGCGCTCGGCTACGCGGCGGGGCACTGACGCCTGCAGCTGCGATCCTCCCCGGCACCCGGCAGGGACGCCGCGACCCGGACACAACTCCGGAGATTTCGACGCACCAGCGGCCCCCGCAGCCGTCCCGGCGCGAAACTGCAGGAGCTGTGCACTGCGCCGACGCCGGAACTCCTGCGTTACGCCCGCCGCGGCGGATCCCCGACGCCCACAGCGTCAGAGCGAGCGCGCGAACTCCGCGACCACCGGAGCGAGCGCCGCGCCGATCTCGTCGGCGGGCCGCCGCGCGCCCTTCACCTCGAACGAGTGGTTGCCGCCGACGATCCAGTGCACCGTCGCGTTCTGGCACGAGGTCACGACCTCATCGAACTGCGCGCGCGGATCGATGAACGGGTCGTTCTCGCCCTCGACGAACAGCTGCGGAACGGCGATGGCGGGCAGATGCTCGCGGCGCGGCTTGTCGGGCCGCCCTGGCGGGTGAAGCGGGTACCCGAGGTAGGCGAGACCGGCGGGGGCGATCACGCCCTCCGCCGTGGCGACGGATGCCATGCGCCCGCCGTACGACTTGCCCACGGCCGCGTACGGCCCCGGGGCGGTCGAGGCGAGCCAGGCCTCGACGCCGGCCCACGTCGCCACCGCGTGCGGCGCGGGGCCGGGCATGCGTCTCCCCGCCTCGACATAGGGGAAGACGAAGCGCAGCACCGAGACTCCCGAGGCGGCCAGCGCATCGGCGAGACCCGCGAGGAACGGGTGGTTCATACCCGCACCGGCACCGTGGGCGAGGGCGACCACGGCATCGGTTCCGGATGCCACCGACCACAGGCCCGACACCTCCGTCGCCCCGGCGGGCAGGGCGACGGGGATGCGGACAGGCTCGGCGACCGGAGCGGCCTCGGAACTCACCGCTCGGTCGGGTGGGAGCCGCCGGGTGCGGCCTCACGGAGCTGCTCGCCGTGCGACTCATCGGCCCGCGGCTCGTCAGCCCCCGGCTCGTCAGCCCGGGGAGCATCGGCCCGCGGCTCATCAGCCCGCGGCTCGTTCGGGCGCGGCTGCGTCACCGGGGGCTTGGGCGAGATCCGCTCGCCGTAGCGCGGGGGCTCGTCGTCGTGCGTGGGAGTCGACGAGGGCACGGGCGGACGCGGAGGAGCCGACGGGGCATGCGAGCCGGGGGTTACGCGCTCGCCGTACTGGGGCGGAGCGGCATCCGTCGACGTCGGACGCGAGACCACGGTGCGCTGACCCGCGCCGGTCGGCCCGACGATCCCGCGGGCCTTCTGCGCGCTGCTGGACGCGACGCACACGTCGTAGTGGTCGGCGGCGACCTGCATGACCGAAGCGAAGTCGCGGCGGCGGCGCACGATCGAGTACGTACCGAGGCTCAGCAGCATGCCGAGCGCCATGCCGACGAGCAGCACGCCGATGAAGGCCGAGATCTGCACCGTGGGCGTGCCCAGCACGAAGATGAAGGCGAAGAGCAGACCGAGCATGAGGCCGTTGAGCGCACCCGAGCGGGCGGCGGTGGCGTAGCCGAGCTTGCCGGTGATGCGTTCGATCGAGCGCAGGCCCGATCCGACGATCACGATGTCGCGCGCGGGCACCTCGCCGGCGATCAGCGACGAGACCGCCTTCTGCGCCTGCTCGTAGGTGGGGAACGAGGCGATCTTGTCGCCGACCTCGTCGCGTCCGGCCCCCGGACGCTGCGCGAACATACTCATTTCACCATCCTGTCACGCGCGCCTGACCGTTCCCGAGGTGTTGCGGACGAGGCGCGGACTACGCTGTACCGGTGAGCACGCAGAGGGTTTTCGTCGCCCGCTTGGCGGGCTGCACGGTGTTCGACCCAGCGGGAGACCGTCTGGGCAAGGTGCGCGACGTCGTGGTGATCTACCGCGCGTCGGCGGCGCCGCGCGTCGTGGGCCTCGTCGTCGAGATCCCCGGCCGTCGACATGTGTTCGTGTCCATCGGACGCGTCACCTCGATCCAGTCGGGCCAGGTCATCACGACGGGCCTCATCAACGTGCGCCGCTTCCAGCAGCGCGGCGGTGAGGTGCGGGTGATGGCCGAGATGCTCGGTCGCCGCGTGCGCCTCGTCGACGGCTCGGGCACCGCGGTCATCGAAGACGTCGCGATCGAGCGCAACCGCCTCGGCGAGTGGGACGTGGGGCAGCTGTTCCTGCGCCGCCCCCGCACGAGCGCGTCGCCCTTCGCCAAGGGCGCGACGACCTTCGCCGCGTGGACCGAGGTGCGCGAGAACCAGGCCCCCGGTGAGGCCCAGTCGGCCGAGCAGCTGGTGGCGACCTACTCCGAGCTCAAGCCGGCCGACCTCGCGAACACCCTGCTCGACCTGCCCGAAGAGCGCCTCATCGAGGTCGCCGAAGAGCTCAGCGACGACCGCCTCGCCGACGCCCTCGAAGAGATGCCCGAAGACGAGCAGGTGCACATCCTCGAGCAGCTCGGCGACGAGCGCGCCGCCGACATCCTCGACGCCATGGAGCCCGACGACGCGGCCGACCTTCTCGGTCAGCTGCCCGAGTCGCGTTCCGAGCAACTGCTCGAGCTCATGGAGCCCGAAGAGGCCGACGACGTGCGCGCCCTGCTGCAGTACGGCCCCGACACCGCCGGTGGCCTCATGACGCCGGAGCCCATCGTGCTGTCGGCCGATGCCACGGTGGCCGAGGCCCTCGCGCTGATCCGCCGGCACGAGCTGCACCCCGCGCTCGCGGCATCCGTGTTCATCACCCTCCCGCCGTACGAGACGCCCACCGGGCGCCTGCTGGGCACCGTGCACTTCCAGCGGATGCTGCGCTATCCCCCGCACGAGCGCCTCGGCGCGATCATCGACGACACCCTCGAGCCGGTGCCCGCCGACGCCACGGCCGCCGAGGTCGCGCGCCTGCTCGCGAGCTACAACCTCGTGTCGCTCCCGGTCGTCGATCAGGCGCACCGCCTCGTCGGCTGCGTGAGCGTTGACGACGTGCTCGACTACCTGCTGCCCGATGACTGGCGCACGCACGACGGCGATGATCCGAAACCCAAGACGACGATCCGGCCCTCGCATACGCAGAGCATTCCGACCCAGATTCCCCAGACCCCGAGGAGGCGCTGATGGCACGCAACAACCGCACCCCCGCCCTCGATGCGCCCCGCGGCCGCACCGGCGTTCTCGCCCCGCGGGCGCCGCAGCCCTCTCGTGACCGCTTCGGCCGCTTCACCGAGTGGGTCGCCCGCGCGATGGGCACGCCCACCTTCCTGCTGTCGCTGACGCTGTTCTGCGTGGTGTGGATGGGGTGGAACTCACTGGCCCCCGACGAGTTGCGCTTCGACTCCGCCGCGATCGGCTTCACCGCCCTGACCCTCGTGCTCTCTCTGCAGGCGTCGTACGCCGCTCCCCTGATCCTGCTCGCGCAGAACCGTCAGGACGACCGCGACCGCGTGCAGATCGAGCAGGACCGTCAGCGCGCCGAGCGCAACCTCGCCGACACCGAGTATCTGGCCCGCGAGATCGTGGCGCTGCGCATGGCCGTGCGCGATCTGACCGACGAGGTCATCACGAAAGACTCGCTGCGCGCCGAACTCCGGGCGGCGCTCGAGCGTCTCGACGCCGACGACGACGCACCGCGGGCGGACTCCGGACGTGCGGATGCCGGGCGCGCAGACCTGCGCCGGGGCACGCACTCCGAGCCCGCGCGGCCCGGCTCGTGAGCGTCGATCTCTCCGAGCGGGTCCGTTCCGCCGTCGCCGCGGTCACCGATCCGGAGCTGCGGCGTCCGCTCGGCGAGCTCGATATGCTGCGCGAGATCACCGTCTCGGGCACCACGGCCGAGGTGGGCATCGCCCTGACGATCGTCGGATGCCCGGCCGCCGACCGCATCGAAAGAGACGTGGCGGATGCCGCGGCGTCGGTCGACGGCATCGACGCGGTCGACGTACGGGTCGGTGTGATGTCACCCGACGAGCGCAAGGCGCTGACCGAGAAGCTCCGCGGCGGACGGGCGAAGCGCGAGATGCCCTTCGGCCCCGACTCGCTCACCCGCGTGATCGCCGTGACCAGCGGCAAGGGCGGGGTCGGCAAGTCGACCGTCACCGCGAACCTCGCCGTCGCCCTCGCCGCCCGCGGGTTGCGCGTGGGTCTGATCGACGCCGACGTGCACGGGTTCTCGATCCCGGGTCTGCTCGGCCTCGTCGACGCCGACGGGCTGCCGCCCGCGCCGACCAAGCTCGACGACCTGATCCTCCCGCCGGTCGCCTACGGCGTGAAGGTCATCTCGATCGGGATGTTCCTGCGCCGACCCGGTGAAGAAGCGGCCGGAGCGGTCGCGTGGCGCGGACCCATGCTGCACCGCACCGTGCAGCAGTTCCTCACCGACGTGTTCTTCGGCGACCTCGACGTGCTGCTGCTCGACATGCCGCCCGGCACTGGCGACGTCGCGATCTCGGTGGGCCAGCTGCTCCCCCACGCCGACGTGCTCGTCGTCACCACGCCCCAGGCCGCGGCGGCCGAGGTCGCCGTGCGCTCGGGACTCGTCGCCCGTCAGACCGGGCAGCGCCCCATCGGCGTCATCGAGAACATGGCCGCGCTGACCCTCCCCGACGGCACCGTGCTCGACCTGTTCGGCTCCGGCGGCGGAGCAGAGGTGGCCCGCGCGCTCTCGAGCGAGGGCGTCGAGGTGCCGCTGCTGGCATCCGTTCCCCTCAGCACCGCGCTGCGCACCGGTGGCGACGACGGCCGCCCGGTCGTGCTCGCCGATCCCGACGACCCGGCCGCTCGCGCGATCGACGCTGCCGCGGCCGCGCTGGCCGTGCGTCCCCGCGGTCTTTCGGGCAAGCCGCTTCGTCTGAACGTCTGACGCGGCGCCCGAGGGGCTGGGGCGGCACGTGGCTGAGCCTGGCGAAGCCACCGGAGCTCCGCGCAGCCCCGGCATAAGGTGGCTGAGCCTGTCGAAGCCACCGCAACCCGCGCGCAGGCCCGGCACAAGGCGGCTGAGCTTGTCGAAGCCACCGCAACCCGCGCAGACCCGGCACAAGGTGGCTGAGCCTGTCGAAGCCACCGACGCCCCGCGCACGCCCGGTCCCTTCGACAAGCTCAGGGACCTCCGCAACCCAGGTGGCTGAGCCTGTCGAAGCCACCGCAACCCGCGCAGGCCCGGTCCCTTCGACAGGCTCAGGGACCTCCGCCACCGGAGCCCCACGCAGGCCCGGTCCCTTCGACAAGCTCAGGGACCTCCGCAACCCCCCGCGTCAGGTGGCTTCGTCGTCGAACGGGGGCCGCTCGCCGGCCACGAACGGCGTCGTGTCGGGCTTCTCGCGGGCCGCGAGGGCGGCGGCACCGGCCGCGCGCATGGTCGCGGTGGGGGTGTCGTCGAGCAGCGCCTCGCGGATGATGCGGCGCGGGTCGTACTGGCGCGGGTCGAGCTTCTTCCAGTCGACGTCGTCGAACTCGGGGCCCATCTCGTCGCGCATGCGCGTGCGGGCACCCTGCAGGGTCTCTTTCGCGCGCTTGGTGAACTTCGCGAGCGCCTCGGCGTACCGCGGAAGTCGCTCGGGGCCGACGAGCAGGGCGGCGATCACGCCGATCAGCATCAGCTTCTCGATCGTGAGGCCGAAGAACATGCGTCCAGATTACCGGCCGCGCCTGGAGGTCGAGGCACCCCCGGCCGTCTAGCCTGAGAGAAGGAGGTCCACGTGAGCGGTCATGAGGCGAACGAGCGGTTCGTGCAAGAGTCGACGGTCGAGCCCGAGCACATCGCTCGCGCCCGGGCCCACGCACTCGAGCTCGGCGCTGCGCCCATCAGCCCCGCGATCGGCGCGCAGACGGCCGTGCTGTCGGCGGCATCGCGTGCCCTCAACATCGTCGAGGTCGGCACCGGCGGCGGTGTCTCGGGCCTGTGGCTCATGCACGGCTCGCCGCGCGCCACGATCACGACGATCGACAGCGAGCCCGAGCACCTCGGCGCCGCCCGTCAGGCTTTCGCCGATGCGCGCATCGCCCCCGCTCGCGCACGATTCATCACCGGCCGGGCATCCGATGTCCTCCCTCGCATGAACGAGGCGTCGTACGACATCGTCTTCATCGACGCCGACCCCGAGGGCGTCATCGAGTACGTCGAGCACGGCCTGCGTCTCGTGCGCGCCGGCGGAACCGTGCTCATCCCGGGCGTCATGTCGCACGGCGCGGTCGCCGACCCGGTGCGTCGCGACGCGATCACCACGGCCTACCGCTCGCTCATCCAAGAGGTGCAGTCCTCCCCCGCGGTCATCGGCGCCCTGTCGACCACCGGCGAAGGCCTCTTGCAGCTCACCACGCGACCCAGCGAGGTGTGATGGGTCCGGATGCCATGGCATCCGGATTCTGAGTCTTCCGAGCCCCGGCCCGGCCGAGGCGTCCCGTCGGGTACCGGGCCCTTCGACAGGCTCAGGGACCTGGGTTGCGTCGGGTACCGGGCCCTTCGACAGGCTCAGGGACCTGGGTTGCGCCGGGCCCTTCGACAAGCTCAGGGACCTGGGTTGCGCCGGGCCCTTCGACAGGCTCAGGGACCTGGGTTGCGCCGGGCCCTTCGACAAGCTCAGGGATCTGGGTTGCGCCGGGAACGACGAAGGCCGGCCCCCGAGGGGACCGGCCTTCGCGAACGGATGATCGTCAGGCGGAGACGACACCACCGAGCACGTCGTAGAGCTCTTTCGCTTCGGCGTCATTCACCGAGACGACGAGTCGCCCACCGCCCTCGAGCGGCACGCGCACGATGATCAACCGGCCCTCCTTCACGGCCTCCATCGGTCCGTCGCCGGTACGCGGCTTCATGGCTGCCATCGCGGCCCCCTTTTCCTCGTTGGTCTTGCACTCAGTTTATCGGGTAACGCACAGGGCGATGCGCGTCAGGGGATCTGCCAGTACGTGTTGCCCAAGGCGTACATGTTGTAGATCCACCACCACTGCCCCAGCAGCGCCGCCGCGAGCACGCCGACGCGCCACGCGCGGGAGCGCGGAACGGCGAGGGCCCCGACCAGCGGAGACACCGGCAGCAGCAGGCGGAAGATGCTCGACTGCGGGAAGAACACCAGCAAGAGGTAGACGAGGTAGCTCGCCGACCACAGCCGCACCTCGATGCCGAGGGCCTTCACCTGCGGCAGCGTAACCAGGGCGAGAACGACCGCGGTCACCAGCAGCGCGAGGAAGACGCAGCCCGCCACGGGGCCGAGTCCCCACTGCGTGAACCAGAAGCCGGCCGCCTGCACCCAGCCCTCGACGGGGACGAAGGTGCCGCTGTCACCGGGGATCCAGTTGCGGCGCCACGCCAGCTCGGTCGAGAGGTACGCCCCCGGCTGTCCGGTAACGACCGCCGCGATCGTCTGCCACGCGAAACCGACGACCGTCGCGACGGCGCCCAGAGCCACGATGTGCGCGATCTCGCGCGTCGGCAGGACATCAGTACGGCGGCGGAGGAAGCGGTGGATGCCGTAGAGCCCGAGGAACAGCGCGAACGCGAGGATCCCGGGGCGGGTGAACCCCATCGCGGGAACGAGAAGGTACAGCCAGCCCCAGCGGCGCCGCTGGACGCACCACAGAGCCGCGAAGAGAAGGAAGAGGAACAGCGCCTCGGCGTAGCCCACCTGGAACATCGCCGCCAGCGGCCCGCAGGCGAAGAACACCACCGCCCACATCGCCGCCGCCCCGCCGATGCGATCACGCAGCAGCGCGTGCAGCACGACGCACGCGCCGTAGCCCGAGGCGAGCGAGATGGCGACGGCGCCCGCGCCCCACGACCCGAGCAGGGTTCCGAGGCCCGCCGCGAGGTAGGCGTACAGCGGCATGAACGCCCACGCGTTCTCGGCGACGTGGCCGGTCGTGGTGATCGGCAGGTCGGACGGATACCCCGACACCGCAGCCAGCCAGTACCACTGCGCGTCCCAGCCGAGCGAGAGCTCACCGAGAGAAGGCGCGATGCCGTACCGCGAGCCCGGACCCGACAGCGCCGAGGCGAGCAGGAAGAAGCCCGTGGTCACCAGGCGCGCGGCGATGTAGACGATCGCGATGCGCGCCGCCACGGGGAGTCGCTCCCATCGACGGACGGGAGCGGATGCCGTGGCCTCGGCGGTCACGACCCGCTCAGCCAGGCGCGGAGGCCGCTCTCGACGGCGTCGATCTGGGCGAGCGGAACGCGCTCCTCGTCGTGGTGGGCGAGGTGCGGGTCGCCGGGGCCGTAATTGACGGCCGGGATGCCGAGGGCTGAGAACCGGGCCACGTCCGTCCAGCCGTATTTCGGTTTGGGCGTGGCGCCCACGGCATCCACGAACTCCTTCGCCAGAGCCGCGTCGAGCCCTGGACGCGCGCCCTCGGCCACATCGACGATCTCGACCTCGAAGCCGGTGAACACATCGCGCACGACCCGTTCGGCGCCCGCGGCGTCGCGGCTGGGCGCGAAGCGGTAGTTGACCTCGACCTCGCACGCGTCGGGGATGACGTTGCCCGCGACCCCGCCCGAGATGCGCACGGCATTGAGTCCCTCGCGGTACACCAGGCCCTCGACCTCGATCTCGCGCGCGCGGTACTCGGCCAGGCGGGCGAGAATGGGCGCCGCCTTGTGGATGGCGTTCTCGCCGATCCACGAACGGGCGCTGTGCGCGCGCACGCCGTCGGTGCGCACGAGCGCGCGCAGGGTGCCGTTGCAGCCGCCCTCGACCTCGCCGTTGCTCGGCTCGCCGAGGATCGCGAAGTCTCCGACGAACAGGTCGGGACGGTTGCGCGAGAGGCGACCGAGGCCGTTGAGCGAGGAGTCGACCTCCTCGTGGTCGTACCACATCCACGTGATGTCGACCGGGGGCGCCGAAAGCTCGGCCGCCAGCTTGAGCTGCACGGCCACACCCGCCTTCATGTCGACCGTGCCGCGACCCCAGAGGAACGCCTCGCCGTCGATCTCGCGGTCTTGCACGGGCAGGTTGGCGTTGATCGGAACGGTGTCGATGTGCCCGGCGATCACGACGCGGCGCTCGCGCCCGAGGTTCGTGCGGGCGACGATCGTGTCGCCGTCGCGGATGACCTCGAGGTGGGGATACGCCGACACCGCGGCCTCGATCGCGTCGGCCAGGGTCGTCTCGTCGCCCGACTCGCTGTGGACGTCGCAGATGGCCCGCGTGAGGGCGACGGAGGAGGAGGTCAGATCGAGCGCGGCCATGCCCCGATCCTTTCACACGCGATGCCGCCGGTAGCCTGGAGCGGTGAGCAACGAACGACGCATCAGTGCTGCCGGACTCTCGACGCGGACCAACGCCGGAACAGTGCTCGACGCCTGGTTCCCGAGCCCCCGCCTGGGCGCCGCGGGCGACCTCGCCGCCGAGGCTGCGGCGCTGGAGTCGTCGGCCGGTCCGGACGAGCGTCGCGGCGTGGTGGTCGAGACCGTCACCCTCGAGATCGACGCGGATGCCGCGCCCACCTCGACCGTCGACGCCTACCTGCGCCTGCACGCGCTGTCGCACCTGCTCGTGCGTCCCAACGAGATCAACCTCGACGGCATCTTCGGTCACCTCCCCAACGTCGCGTGGACCAACGCCGGCCCCGTGCACCCCGACGACGCCGCGCGCCTGCTGCCGCAGCTGAAGCGCCACGGCATCCAGCTGCAAGGTCTCGACAAGTTCCCGCGCCTCACCGACTACGTGCTGCCCGCGGGCGTGCGCATCGCCGACGCCTCGCGCGTGCGCCTGGGCGCGCACCTCTCCCCCGGCACGACCGTCATGCACGAGGGCTTCGTCAACTTCAACGCCGGCACCCTCGGCTCGTCGATGATCGAGGGCCGCGTGTCGCAGGGCGTCGTGATCGGCGACGGCACCGACATCGGCGGTGGCGCCTCGATCATGGGCACGCTTTCGGGCGGTGGCACGCACCGCGTCTCGATCGGAGCCCGCACCCTGCTCGGCGCGAACGCCGGCATCGGCATCTCGCTCGGCGACGACTGCGTCGTCGAGGCCGGCCTCTACGTCACCGCCGGCACGAAGGTGCGCGTCGGCGACGAGACGGTCAAGGCGGGCGAGCTGTCGGGCCGCGACGGCATCCTGTTCCGTCGCAACTCGCTCACCGGCGCCGTCGAGGCCTCGGCTCGCGTCGGCGTCGGCGTGACGCTGAACGAGGCGCTGCACGCCTGAGGCCGGGCTCCGATTCACGCATAAACGCTTTTCGCGCGGATCGCGTTTATGCGCGCGGATCGCGCGTGGGGGTGGGCGGTCTCCGCGAGCCTCAGTCGCGCACCCGCACCGACAGGCAGGTCACGCAGCCCTCGAGCTTCTCGAACTCGCTGACGTCGACCGTCACCACGTCGAGGCCGCGGAACCGGTGCTCCTCGGCCGTCGCCGGGGCGTCCGCCGACATCAGCACCGTGTCGTCGTCGAGCACCACCACGGCGGTGCCGTGCTCTTCGGGGACGCCCGCGAACGCCGGGAACAGCGACGGATCGTCGACGAGCGGCTCGAATCCGACCACCGTGCCGTCGGGAAGCGCCGTCACCCCCGACTTCAGGTGCAGCACCTTGGTGACCGGGATCTCGCGCACCTCCCACCCGCGCGGCTCGAGCAGAGCCCGCAGCTGGGCGATGCCCTCGGCGTTCGTCCGCGACGACGCGCCCACGTAGACGGTCCGGCCCACCTTGAGCACGTCGCCCCCGTCGAGGGTTCCGGGCTCCGCGATCTCTTCGAGGGCGATCCCGGATGCCGAGACCCCGGCCCGCACGCTCTCCGCCTCGCCCCGCCGCGAGACCGCGCCGGCCCGACACAGCACGGCGAGGTCGCCGAACATCACCACCGCATCCTCGACGAACACGCCGTCGGGTTGATCGTCGGCCGGATCGATCTCGACGATCTCCCATCCGCGCGTGCGGAACGCCTCGACGTACCCGCGCCACTGCGCGAGGGCCAGATCGGCATCGACCGGCACGCGGTCGAGGTGGGTGAGCTCGCCCTCGGCGAGGCGGGGCGACGGACGACGGACCAACAGACGCGGCATGCCCCGACCCTACTGGTCGCGTCATCGGCGTCGGCGGGGCCACGTGGCATCCGTTCTCTTCGGCGCTCCCCCTGTCCCCATCTGCGCAGACCATGTCCCACAAACGGCTGCCTGGCAGCGCCCCGGGCAGCACGAAGTGGGACATGGGTGCAGGTCCAACCGCCCTCGCCCACCATGTCCCCATATGCGCAGACCATGTCCCACAAACGGCTACCTGGCAGCGCCCCAGGCAGCACAAAGTGGGACATGGATGCAGGGCGAACCGCCCTCGCCGACCATGTCCCGATGTGCGCAGACCATGTCCCAAAAACGGCTCCCTGGCGGCACCCCAGACAGCACAAAGTGGGACATGGGGAGAATCAGCGACACATCCCCGCCGCACACGGCGAAACGCCCCGCCCCTCGCAAGAGGGACGGGGCGTTTCCGGCCGGATCAGACTCCGGGGTAGTTGCGCTCGGCGGCACCCGTGTACAGCTGCTGCGGGCGGCCGATCTTCGTCTGGGGGTCGTTGATCGCCTCGCGCCACTGGGCGAGCCAGCCGGGCAGGCGGCCGATCGCGAACAGCACCGTGAACATGCGCGTGGGGAAGCCCATCGCCTTGTAGATCACGCCGGTGTAGAAGTCGACGTTCGGATAGAGGCGACGCTCCTTGAAGTAGTCGTCCTCGAGGGCGATCTGCTCGAGCTCCTTGGCGAGGTCGAGAAGCGGGTCGCTGACTCCGAGCGCGGTGAGCACCTCGTCGGCCGACTCCTTGACGAGCTTCGCGCGCGGGTCGTAGTTCTTGTAGACGCGGTGACCGAAGCCCATGAGCTTGACGCCCTGCTCCTTGTTCTTCACCCGCTCGACGAACCGTTCGACGCTCTCGCCCGAGTCGCGGATGCGCGCGAGCATCTGCAGCACGGCTTCGTTCGCGCCACCGTGCAGGGGGCCGGACAGCGCCTGGATGCCGGCGGAGATCGACGCGAACTGGTTCGCTCCGGTCGAGCCGACCAGGCGCACGGTCGAGGTCGAGGCGTTCTGCTCGTGGTCCTCGTGCAGCATCAGCAGCAGGTCGAGGGCCTTCGTCATGACCGGGTTGGCCTCGAAGGGCTCGCTGTGCACGCCGAAGTTGAGCTTGAGGAAGTTGTCGACGAACGACAGCGAGTTGTCGGGGTACAGGAACGCCTGACCGATGCTCTTCTTGTGCGCGTACGCCGCGATCACGGGGAGCTTGGCGAGCATGCGGACGGTGTTGAGCTCGACGTGCTCGGGGTTGTGCGGGTCGGACTCCGACTCGTAATACGTCGAGAGGGCGGCGGTCGCGGCCGAGAGCACCGACATGGGGTGAGCCGTCGGCGGCAGTGCCGAGAAGAGGCTCTTGAGGTCTTCGTGCAGCAGCGTGTGACGGCGGATGCGCTCGTCGAACGACGCCAGCTCGGATGCCGAGGGAAGCTCGCCGTAGATGAGCAGCCAGGCGACCTCGAGGTAGGTGCTGTTCTTCGCCAGCTGCTCGATGGGGTACCCGCGGTAGCGGAGGATGCCCTGGTCGCCGTCGATGTAGGTGATGTCGGACTTCGTCGACGCCGTGTTGACGAAGCCGTAGTCGAGCGTGGTGTGCCCGGTCTGCTTGGTCAGCGACGCGATGTCGATGCTCGGGACGCCGTCGGTGCCTCGCAGGACCGGGAATTCGGCGGTGGAGCCCCCTACCGTCAGAGTGGCCTTGTCCTGCTGCGTGCCCGCGTCGCTCACCGCGCCTCCTTGCGATTTCTGGTCGCCCGTGTGGTCGAACGCGGGGGGTTGCGGCACCCCGCGATCTTCTCGCCCTCTGGATGCCACGGGAATGGCATCCGGGTCGGCGGGGCGCGCGGAGGATGACCCCGAACGACCTGCCTTTACAGCCTAGTAGGCACTCCGGCGTACAGATGACACCGCCAAAGGTCGCCCCCATCGAATGGAGGGAACCTCCTGGTCAGGCCCGCAGACGCTCCGCCGCGGCGGCGATGCGCTCGTCGGTCGCGGTGAGCGAGAAGCGCACATGCTGCGGGAAGTGCGTGCCGTAGAAGTGCCCCGGCCCCACCAGGATGCCGAGATCGGCCAGACGGTCGAGGCTCTCCCAGGCGTCGCGCCCCTCGGTGGCCCAGAGGTACAGGCCGCCCTCGCTGCGGTCGATCGTGAAGCCGGCGGCCTCGATCGCGGGCTTGAGCACCGCACGACGGCGGGCGTAGCGCTCGCGCTGCGCAGCCACGTGCTCGTCATCGCCGAGCGCGACGGTCATCGCTCGCTGCACGGGGGCGGGAGGCATGAGGCCGAGGTGCTTGCGCCCGGTCAGCAGGCGCTCGACGATCGCGGGGTCGCCGGCCAGAAAAGCTGCGCGGTACCCGGCGAGGTTCGACTGCTTGCTGAGCGAGTACACCGACAGCACGCCGGTGAGGTCGTCGCCGACGACGGCGGGATCCAGCACGCTCGGCACGGGCTGCTGGTCCCACGGGGCGTCCCACCCGAGCTCCGCGTAGCACTCGTCGGAAGCCAGGACCGCGCCGATCTCGCGGGCTCGCGCCACGGCATCCGCCAACTCGTCCGTCGAGAGCACGCGTCCGTCGGGGTTGCCCGGGGAGTTGATCCAGATGAGCCGAGCGTGCGCGGGCCACGAGGAAGGGTCGTCGGATGCCACCGGCTCGGCGCCGACGAGACGCGCGCCGACCTCGTAGGTCGGGTACGCGGCCCGCGGGTGCACAACGGCGTCACCCGGTCCGAGGCCGAGCAGCAGCGGGAGCAGGGCCACCAGCTCTTTCGAGCCGACAGTCGGCAGCACGTTCGCCGCGCTCAGGCCGGGAACCCCGCGACGGCGGTGGTACCACTCGGCGATCGCCTCGCGGAGCGCCGGGGTGCCGGCGGTCTGCGGGTAGGCGTGCGCATCGGTCGCGTCGGCCAGAGCCTCGGCGATGACCTGCGGCGTGGGATCGACGGGCGATCCGATCGACAGGTCGACGATGCCGTCAGGGTGGCGTCGGGCGCGCTCCGCGTAGGGGGCGACCGCGTCCCACGGGTAGTCGGCGAGGTCGGCGACGCCCACGGGTCAGTGCGCCTGCGGAGGCAGAGCGGTGATGACCGGGTGGTCCTTGGCGATCACGCCGACCTTGGCGGCACCACCGGGCGAGCCGATGTCGTCGAAGAACTCGACGTTGGCCTTGTAGTAGTCGGACCACTCTTCGGGAAGGTCGTCTTCGTAGTAGATGGCCTCGACGGGGCAGACCGGCTCGCACGCACCGCAGTCGACGCACTCGTCGGGGTGGATGTAGAGCGATCGTTCACCCTCGTAGATGCAGTCGACAGGACACTCATCGATGCAGGCGCGGTCTTTGACATCGACACACGGGAGGGCGATCACGTAAGTCACCCGCTCAGTCTAATCGCGCCCGGGCACCCGGCCTCGCCGCCGAGCCGCTGACCTATGATCCGCGGCCCAGGTCCCTGAGCTTGTCGAAGGGACCGGAACCCCACAGACGCCCGCCCACCTAGGTCCCTGAGCCTGTCGAAGGGACCGGAACCCCGCGCACGCCCGCCCACCCAGGTCCCTGAGCCCGTCGAAGGGACCGGACCCCCGCGCACGCCCGCCCACCCAGGTCCCTGAGCCCGTCGAAGGGACCGGACCCCCACGCACGCCCGCCCACCCAGGTCCCTGAGCCCGTCGAAGGGACCGGACCCCCGCGCACGCCCGGGGGCTTCGACAGGCTCAGCCACCTCCCCGGCCGAAGGGACGCCCGCCCGCCCAGGTCCCTGAGCCTGTCGAAGGGACCGGAACCCCCGCGCACGCCCGGGGGCTTCGACAGGCTCAGCCACCTCCCCGACCGAAGGGACGCACGCCCGCCCAGGTCCCTGAGCCTGTCGAAGGGACCGGACCCCCGCGCACGCCCGGGGGCTTCGACTGGCTCAGCCACCTCCCCGGCCGGAACCCCACGCACACGCGCCCGGTGGCTTCGACAGGCTCAGCCACCTCCCCGGCCGGAACCCCACGCACACGCGCCCGGGGGCTTCGACAGGCTCAGCCACCTCCCCGACCGGAACCGCGCGCACGCCCGCCCGGTGGCTTCGACAAGCTCAGCCACCTCCCGGCCGTCAGGACTGGGCGGATGCCGCCGGCGCACGCAGGTGCGAGAGGTCGGGCCAGAACGCCACCAGCGCCATCAGCGCGGGGCCGACGATCGTCCACAGCAGCGGCACCCACTCGGTACCCGGGGTCGGTGCGGCCACGATCGCGGAGCCTCCGGGTCCCACCTGCGAGAACAGGAAGGTCGCCGCCGTGATGCCGAGGCCCCCGAACAGCGCGTTGACGCGGTCGCCCGTGAGCGTGCGCAGAGCGATCAGCAACGCGGCACTGCCGATCGTGGCGAGCACCAGGCCGACCGGCACGGGGCCGAGCATGAACGCCTGCCCGACGGTTCCGGCCGCGCCGTAGAAGGCGCCGACGAGGAGAGCGACCGCCCAGCCGACGATCCGAAGCACAGTGGAACCCATCGGATCAGTCTAGGAGCGCGGGCTATGCGCCACCCGAGGCTCAGGTCGCCCAGCCCCACAGGCGCAGCAGCGCCGCCGTCACCGCCGCACCGACGACGACCACGAGGAACGGGGCGCGCAGCCACAGCAGCAGCGCCGCGACGCCGACCGCGGGCAGCCGCGCGTCGACGACGATCGCTTGACCCGCGCCGAGGGTCTGCACCACGACGAGGGCCGAGAGGAGGGCCACGGTCAGCAGATCGGCGATGCGGGCGGGGCGGGGCTTGTCGAGCCAGTGCGCGGGCAGCAGATAGCCGGTGGCCTTGAGGGCGACGCAGATGACGGATGCCGCGAGCACGGCGGTCCAGAGGGTCATGGCATCCGCCCCTCTGACGACACCGCTGCGGGGCGCCGGTCGAACAGTCCGACCGCGATCGCGACGCCGGCTGCGGCGATGACCGGGATGCCGGGCATGAGCCACGGCGTGAGCAGCGCCGCCACGGCAGCGGCGCCCGCGGCGACGGCGAGGGGCTGACGTCCGCGCAGCCGAGGCCAGAGCAACGCGAGGAAGGCCGCGGCGGCTGCGGCGTCGAGGCCGTACGTGCGCGGATCGCCCAACACGTCCCCCAGTAGCGCGCCGAGGAGAGTCGAGAGGTTCCAGCCGACCCAGATCGCGATGCCGGTGACCCAGAACCCGGTCTGACGCGCACGCGGCTCGGTCTGGGCGAGCGCGACCGCCGTCGACTCGTCGATCGTGAACTGCGTCGCGGCGGCCTTGCGCCACCCTCCCCCACCGACGATCGGCGCCATGCGCATCGCGTACGCGGCGTTTCGCACACCGAGCAGCACCGACGACGCGATAGCCGCGGGGGCGGCTGCGAGTCCTCCCGCCGCGATCACCCCGACGAACGCGAACTGCGAGCCGCCGGTGAACATGAGCAGGCTGAGCACGCACGTCTGCCACACGTCGAGTCCGGATGCCACCGACACGGCGCCGAACGAGACACCGTAGGCGCTCGTGGCGAGGGCGACGGCGAGACCTTGCCGGGCGGCCACCCCCTCGGGTGTTCGGTGGATCGAACGCATGGACATCATCGTGAACGATCGGGCGGTCGTTCGTCAAGTCGAACGAACGGCGAGCATAATGAACGCATGACCGAGCTCGGCGACCGCATCGCGACGACCCTCCGGCGCGAGCGCGAGAGGCGCGACCTCAGCGTCAGCGAGCTCGCGCGGCGCGCGGGCGTGGCGAAGGCGACCGTGTCGCAGCTGGAGAACGGCGGCGGCAATCCCAGTGTCGAGACGCTGTGGGCTCTCGCGTCGACCCTTGAGATCCCGTTCGCCGACTTCGTCGACGAGGGGGTGCACTCCCCCACCCTGATCCGCGCGGGCGAAGCCGGAACGGCCGTGGCGTCGTCGGCATCCGACTACATCGCCGTCCTGCTCTCGGCAAGCCCGCCGCACGCCCGCCGCGACATCTACCTGCTGTCGGCCGAGCCCGGCACGCCGCGACGGTCCGACCCGCACCCGCGCGGCACGATCGAGCACCTCGTCATGGTGTCGGGGCGCGGAATGGTCGGCCCGGTCGACGACCCCTTCGAGCTCTCGCCCGGCGATTACCTGTCGTATCCGGGCGATGCCCCGCACGTGTTCGAGGCGCTCACGCCCGGCATGAGCGCGGTGTGCGTGGTCGAGTCGCGCTGACGCCCCGGGCTGGCGCCTCGCCCCCTCGTTGAGTGTCCAGAACACGCCGCACCCTTTTTGTGGTCAGCGGCGTGTCCTAGACGCTCAACAGGTCTGCGCCGCGCGACACCCGGTCGAGTGTCCACGACACGCCGCATCGGT
This sequence comes from Microbacterium sp. BH-3-3-3, assembly GCF_007679045.1. Classification (GTDB taxonomy): domain Bacteria; phylum Actinomycetota; class Actinomycetes; order Actinomycetales; family Microbacteriaceae; genus Microbacterium; species Microbacterium algihabitans. The sequence goes on from NZ_VEFS01000007.1 coordinate 79,601, forward strand.
CGACGGCCAGCGGAGTGTTGTGGACACTCGAGAGGTCTCGAACCCGCCGCCAGCGAGCGAGGGCGCGCGTCGACAGCTGCCGGCGGCGAAGCTATCGTGCAGGCATGTCCCGCGTCTTCGACATGCCCTTCTCGTCGGTCTACCCGTTGTACGTCGCGAAGGTCGAGCGCAAAGGGCGCACCGTCGACGAGCTCGACGCCGTGATCCGCTGGCTCACCGGGTTCAGTGAGGCGGAGCTCGCCCGCCATGCCCGGGGGACGACCACGTTCCGCGAGTTCTTCGACGACGCGCGACTCACCCCGCAGGCGTCGGAGATCACCGGCGTGGTGTGTGGAGTGCGGGTCGAGCAGATCGACGACCCGCTGATGTACCGGATCCGCCTGCTCGACAAGGTCGTCGACGAACTGGCGAAGGGCAAGGCGCTCGCGAAGGTCATGCGCACGTCTGCCCCTGCCGCCGCCCAGGGGTGAGGTCGCGGCGCGCGACCGGCGAAGGTCCCTGAGCCTGTCGAAGGGACCGGGGGCTGCGACAGGATCGGCCACCTACGCGGGGAACCGGAGGCTTCGACAGGCTCAGCCACCTGCGCCGAGACCGGGGGCTTCGACGGGCTCAGCCACCTGCGGCGAAACCGGGGGCTTCGACGGGCTCAGCCACCTGCGCCGGGACGGGCGGCTTCGACAGGCTCAGCCACCTCCGCGGCGAAACCGGGGGCTTCGACAGGCTCAGCCACCTGGCCACGCATCCCGGAACGCGAACGGCCCCGCCGAGCACGAGGCTGGGCGGGGCCGTTCAGGACGGGGATGCTTACGCGTTGGCGTCCTGACGCTTCAGGCGCGAAGCGGAGCGACCGCGCGCGGTCGCGTCGAGCTCGACCTTGCGGATGCGCACCTTCTCGGGCGTGACCTCGACGCATTCGTCGTCGCGAGCGAACTCCAGCGACTCCTCGAGCGTGAGGATGCGCGGGGGCGTCATCGACTCGAAGGAGTCGGAGGTCGACGAACGCATGTTCGTGAGCTTCTTCTCCTTGGTGATGTTGACGTCCATGTCGTCGGCGCGCGAGTTCTCGCCGATGACCATGCCCTCGTAGACCTCTTCGGTGGGCTGCACGAAGAAGCTCATGCGCTCCTGCAGGGCGATCATGGCGAACGGGGTGACGACACCCATGCGGTCGGCGACGATCGAGCCGTTCTGACGGGTCGTGATCGAGCCGGCCCAGTCGTCGTAGCCGTGCGAGATCGCGTTCGCGATGCCGGTGCCGCGCGTGATCGTGAGGAACTCGCTGCGGAAACCGATCAGACCGCGCGAGGGCACGACGAACTCCATGCGCACCCAGCCGGTGCCGTGGTTCGTCATGTTGTCCATGCGGCCCTTGCGGGCGGCCATCAGCTGCGTGATCGCACCGAGGTGCTCTTCGGGCGCGTCGATGGTGAGGTGCTCGAAGGGCTCCTTGAGCTTGCCGTCTTCGCCGCGCTTGGTGACCACCTGAGGCTTGCCGACGGTGAGCTCGAAGCCCTCGCGACGCATGTTCTCGACCAGGATGGCCAGCGCCAGCTCGCCGCGGCCCTGGACCTCCCACGCGTCGGGGCGTCCGATGTCGACGACCTTGAGCGAGACGTTACCGATGAGCTCGCGGTCGAGGCGGTCCTTCACCATGCGGGCGGTGAGCTTGTGACCCTTGACCTTGCCCATGAGGGGCGAGGTGTTGGTGCCGATGGTCATCGAGATGGCCGGGTCGTCGACGGTGATCGCCTTGAGCGGGCGCACGTCGTCGGGGTCGGCAATGGTCTCGCCGATGGTGATGTCGGGGAAACCGGCGATGGCGACGATGTCACCGGGGCCGGCGTCTTCGGCGGGGTAGCGCTCGAGGGCACGGGTCTTCAGCAGCTCGGTGATGCGGGCGTTGCTGGTGGTGCCGTCGGCGCGCACCCAGGCCACGGTCTGGCCCTTCTTCAGCGTGCCGTTGAACACGCGCAGCAGCGCGAGGCGACCGAGGAACGGCGAGGAGTCGAGGTTGGTGACCCAGGCCTGCAGCGGAGCCTCGTCGTCGTAGGCGGGAGCCGGGACGTGCTCGAGGATCGCACCGAAGAGCGGCTCGAGGTCTTCGTTGTCGGGCAGCGAGCCGTTGTCGGGACGGTTGAGCGACGCGGCACCCGCGCGGCCCGAGGCGTACACGACGGGGACGTCGAGCAGCGCGTCGACGTCGAGGTCGGGCACGTCGTCGACGAGGTCGGACGCGAGGCCCAGCAGCAGGTCGTGCGCCTCTTCTTCGACCTCGGCGATGCGCGCGTCGGGGCGGTCGGTCTTGTTGACCAGCAGGATGACGGGGAGCTTGGCCTCGAGGGCCTTGCGCAGCACGAAGCGCGTCTGGGGCAGCGGGCCCTCGGACGCGTCGACGAGCAGCACGACGCCGTCGACCATCGACAGGCCGCGCTCGACCTCTCCACCGAAGTCAGCGTGGCCGGGGGTGTCGATCACGTTGATCGTGACCGGAACCTCGGTGTGCACACCGTTGTAGGTGATCGCCGTGTTCTTGGCGAGGATCGTGATGCCCTTTTCGCGCTCGAGGTCGTTCGAGTCCATCGCGCGCTCTTCGACGTGCGCGTGGTCGCCGAACGAGCCGGTCTGGCGGAGCATGGCGTCGACGAGAGTCGTCTTGCCGTGGTCGACGTGCGCGACGATCGCGACGTTACGGAGGTCAGGACGAAGGGCGTGCGCCATGGAGGGTCTCCAGGAAAATTCGGGGTGGTGCCCGGAATCGGGCGTCTCTAGTCTACCGGCCCGCGCCGATACTCCCGGCAGCGGACGTTCAGGAACGGTCCGGACGCACGAAAGGGGCGGGATCCCGCAGGACCCCGCCCCCCTTTTCACGAGGTGCGTCAGCTGTTCTGGAAGCCCACGATCGTCCAGTCGACGGTCTCGAACTGGGTGGCGCCCCAGTTCACGAGACCCTGCTTGACGGCGTAGACGTTGGGCAGCGGCGCGATCGGGATGATCGGCACGTACGACCACAGCACCTTGTCGATCTCCTCGGCCGTCTTCAGGCGCGAGTCGGGGTCGAGGTCGGTGTTGGCCTTCTGCCACAGGTCCGCGAGCTGCGGGTCGGCGATGCCGGTGTAGTTCTGCGCCGAGTCGACGGGCGAGAACAGCGACTCGCTCGACGAGATCGGGTACGCGGTACCGCGCCACGAGAACGTCACCATCTCGAAGTCACCGGGGATGATGTAGTCGCTGAAGTAGCCGCCCACGGGCACGGTGTTCAGATCGACCGGGATGCCGAACTCGCTGAGGTCGGCCTGGATCTGCTCGGCACGCTGGATGTTCGTGGCGGTGTCGGCGGGGACGGTGACCGAGAACTTCAGCGGGGTGCCGTCCTTGACCCAGGAGTCGCCGTCCTTGGTGTAACCGGCGTCTTCGAGGTACTTGGCACCGGCGTCGGTGTCGTAGGGCAGCGCCTCGTCGGTGTAGCCGTCCTGACCGGGCATGAACACGTAGCTGCCCTGCGTGATGGCGGGGACGCCGACGGGCGAGTTCGCCGTGTTGGCGATCTGCTCGCGGTTGACGATGGATGCCACGGCCTTGCGGACGTTGACGTCGGCCAGCGGACCGTCGGAGGCGCGCATGGTGATGTGCGTCCAGGTCAGACCGTTGGAGGCCTGGATCTCGGCGCCCTGCACGTTCTGAGCGGTCTGGTAGAGGTCGGCGTTGGCGCTGATGTTCAGCGCGTCGATCTCACCGTTGCTGAACGAGGTGCCCTGCTGGTCCTGGCTCACCGCGCGGTAGACGATCGTCTCAAGCTTGGGCGCCTGGCCCCACCACTTGGGGTTGCGCTCGAGGGTCGCGATACCGGCCGTCGAGTCGAACGAACCCAGGAGGAAGGGACCCGAAGAGGGAAGGGCCGTGGTGAGGTAGCCCGTGTTGAAGGTGTTCGGGTCGCTCGCGGCCGAGGCGGGGAGGATCTGACCGAGCAGACCCTGCCAGTCGGCGTACACCGACGAGAACGTGATGATGACGTCGAACTCGTCCGTGCCCTGCTCGACCGATTCGATCTGGTCCCAGCCGGTGGTGGAGATGACGACGTACTCGGGGTTCGAGCCGTTGTTGGCCTTCCAGGTGGCCTGGTAGTCGGCGACGGTGATGGGCGTCCCGTCCTCCCACACGGCATCCGGGTTCAGCTTGATCTCGACCGTCTGGGGGCTCTCGTTGGTCAGCTCGACCGACGAGGCGTAGTCCTCGTTGACGACCGGCTTGCCCGACTCGTCGATCTTGATGGGGCCACCCTGCATCGCCGAGATGATGTCGTTGGTGTTGGCCTCATTGCCGTCGATCTGGAAGTTGTTCCAGTTGACGGGCATCGAGTCGACGGCCAGCGTGAGGGTTCCGCCGTCCTGCACGTCGGCGGCGTCGGCGCGGACCCACGCGGTCGAGGGCAGCGAGTTCTGGTCCTCGGGGTTGGCGGACGGAGCCGCCGTGTTGCCCGGCGCGCAGCCGGCGATCGCCAGGGCGGCGACGCTCAGCAGCGTGAGGGCGCCGAGCCCCTTCGCTTTGCGGATCTTCATGTGATCAGTCCTCTCGTTGGTGATCGGGGAGGGTCTCCGACGCCGTGGTGCCGTCGATCGAAGACGTTCGGGGGGACGCGACCGACGCCGTCTCGAGGACGAGGTCGGAGCGTTCGGCGTAGTGGCACGCCACCTCGGAGCGCGCCGAAGAGCGCAGACCGGGGTCGTCGGAGTCGCACCGGCGCCGGTCGGCGTCGGGCAGCAGGCGGTACAGCGGGCAGCGCGTGCGGAAGCGGCATCCGGAGATCTCCTGCGTCGGGCTCGGCAGGTCGCCGTCGAGCAGGATGCGGGTGCGCGCGCGCTCGATGCGCGGATCCGGGATGGGCGCGGCCGAGATGAGGGCCTTGGTGTAGGGATGCCGGGGGTCGTCGAACACCGCGTCGACGGGACCCTGCTCGACGATGCGCCCGAGGTACATGACCGAGACGTCGTCGGCGATCTGACGGACCACGGCGAGGTCGTGCGCGACGAAGAGGAACGACAGGCCGAGGCGTTCCTTGAGGTCTTCGAGCAGGTTGATGACACCGGCCTGGATCGAGACGTCGAGGGCCGAGACCGGCTCGTCGAGCACGACGACGGCGGGGTCGGTCGCGAGGGCGCGGGCGATGCCGATGCGCTGACGCTGACCGCCCGAGAACTCGTGCGGGTAGCGGTCCGACATGTTGGGGTCGAGGCCGACGAGCTCGAGCAGCTCGGTCATCTTGCGGTCGCGTTCGGCACGGGGCACGCCCTGCACCAGCAGCGGCTCGGTGATGACCTCGCCGACCGGCAGGCGCGGGTCGATCGCGCCCATCGGGTCTTGGAAGACGATCTGGATGCCCTTGCGCAGCGTCGCCTTGTCTGTGCGGCTCACGGTGGCCACGTCGGTGCCGTTGATGCGGATGCTGCCGCTCTGGGGCGCGACCATCTCCATGATCTCGAGGATCGTCGTCGTCTTCCCGCACCCCGACTCCCCCACCAGGCCCATGGTGCGACCGGGCTGGATCGAGAACGAGATGCCGTCGACGGCGCGCACCGTGCCGATGCGGCGCGGGAAGACCGAGCCCTTCATCAGCGGGAAGTGCTTGGTCAGATCGGTGACCTCGACGGCCGGGGTGACGTCGGGACGCAGCGGCGGGATCTCGCCCAGCGCCTCGGGGCGGGGGAAGATGTCGGGGCGGGCGAGGGCACCGGAGGCGATCTCGTCGGCGCGAATGCAGGCCGAGACGTGATCGGGGTCGGTGCCGTGCATCGCGAGCTCGGGCTCGATGTCGTGGCACGCGTCGATCGCGATCGGGCAGCGCGCCGCGAAGGGGCACCCCTTGGGCAGGCTCGCGAGGGACGGCGGGCGTCCCTCCAACGGCACCAGACGCTGCGAGCCGGCGGTCTGCATGTTCGGCACCGAGCGCAGCAGACCCACCGTGTAGGGCATGTGCGGGTCGTGGAAGATCTCGTCGACCGAGCCGCGCTCGACGAGCTTGCCCGCGTACATCACCGCGACGCGGTCGGCGTGACCGGCCACGACGCCGAGGTCGTGCGTGATGAGCACGACGGCGGCGCCCGTGACCTCGCGGGCCTTCTGCAGCACCTCGAGGATCTGCGCCTGGATCGTCACGTCGAGCGCCGTGGTGGGCTCGTCGGCGATGATGACCCGCGGGTCGTTGGCGATGGCCATGGCGATCATCGCGCGCTGACGCATGCCGCCCGAGAACTCGTGCGGGTACGCGCGGGCCCGACGCTCGGCATCCGGGATGCCGACGAGCTTGAGCAGCTCGACCGAGCGGGCGTGCGCGGCCTGGGCCGACAGTGCCTTGTCGTGCAGGCGCAGGCCCTCGGAGATCTGGTCGCCCACCGTGTAGACCGGGGTGAGCGCCGACAGCGGGTCTTGGAAGACCATCGCGAGCTCGGCGCCGCGGATCTTCGACAGCTGGGCATCGTTCATCGCCAGCAGCGACCGACCGTCGTAGACGATGTCGCCCTCGACGCGGGCGTTCGAGGGCAGCAGCCCCATCACCGCGAGCGACGACACGCTCTTACCGGAACCGGACTCTCCGACGATGCCGAGGAACTCGCCCTCGTGCACGTCGTAGGAGATGCCGCGGACGGCGCGGACGGCGTTGCCCTCGCGCTGGGGGAAGGTCACGCTGAGGTCGCGGACCGACAGCAGCGGCTGGCGTCCGGTCGATGACAGCAGGGTGGCGGAACGGGGGTCAGTCACGGTTCGCTCCCGAAGTGGGGTCGATGGCGTCGCGCAGCGCGTCGCCGATGAGGCTGATGGCCAGGAGCAGCACGATCAGCACGCCGGCGGGGTACACGAACAGCCACGGGCGGGTCACGGCGGCCGAGGTGCCCGCCGACAGCAGGGTGCCGAGCGAGACGTCGGGCGCCTGCACGCCGAAGCCGAAGTAGCTGAGCGAGGTCTCGGCCATGATGGCCGCGACGATGCCGAGGGTCGCGTCGATGATCAGCAGCGACGCGATGTTGGGGATGATGTGGCGGCCGAGGATCTGCCGGGTCGGCATGCCCATGTAGCGCGCCGCCCGCACGAAGTCGCGGTTGCGCAGCGACCGGGTCTGGTTGCGCACCACCTGGGCGAGGATCATCCAGCTGAACACCGCCAGGAAGAAGGTCAGCGCCAGCCACGACAGGCCGCGCGTCAGCGGGCTCAGCAGCACGAGGATGAAGAACGAGGGCACCACCAGCAGCAGGTGGATGATCCAGCCGATGACGGCGTCGATCTTGCCGCCGAGGTAGCCGGCGACCGAGCCCACCGCCGCGGCGATCAGGGTCGCGCCGACACCCGCGAGGGCGCCGATGATGAGCGACTTCTGCAGGCCGACGAGCGTCTGGGCGTAGATGTCCTGCCCGATGCCGTTGGTGCCGAACCAGTGCAACTGCGTCGGGCCGAGGCCGACGTTGAGAAAGTCGCGCTGAGTGGCGTCCCACGGCGAGAGCAGGGGTCCGATGAAGGCCCAGAGCACGATGAACACGAGCACGCTCGCGCCGACCCAGAACCGGGGCATCTTGCGCAGGCGTGCGCGCACCAGTGCACCGCGCGAGAGCGGCTTGCGGGCGCGGGTGACCGGGCTGGTGGCGACGAGGGTGCCGTCGAGGGCGTCTTCCTGCATTGTCATGTCAGCTCCTCACTCTCGGGTCGAGGGCTGCGTAGAGCACTTCGGACAGGGTCGAAGAAAGCAGGACGAGCACGGCGACGAAAAGCGTCGAGCCCGCCACCGCATTGATGTCCTGCTGCGTCACGGCGTTGAGCTGGAATTGCCCCATCCCGCGCCACGAAAAGACGATCTCGAGCATCGCCGAACCGGCGATCAAGGTGCCGAAGCTGTAGGCGAAGAACGTCGACATCGGAATGAGGGCGATGCGCACGCCGTGACGGAACAATGCCTGCGTGCGCGGCAGGCCCTTCGCGCGGGCGGTGCGGATGTAGTCCGCCCCCAGCACGTCGAGCATCATGCTGCGCTGGTAGCGCGAGAACGACGCGGCGCTGATGAGCACGAGCGCGATCGTCGGCAGCAGCAGGTGCACGGCACGGTCGGCCAGCATCGGGCCGAAGCCCTCGACCCCCGCGGTGTACTCGCCGGTGAAGCGGATCACCTGGTTGCCCAGGGCGTTGTTGAAGGCGGTGGCCGCGATCATCAGCAGCACGCCGATCACGAAGGTCGGGGTCGCGAACACGAGGTACGACGCGTAGGTCGTGACCTGGTCGCTCGCGCGGTACTGGCGCACCGCGCCCCACACGCCGATGAGTACGCCGACGATGGCGCCGAGGATCGAGCCGATGAGCAGCAGGCGCAGGCTCGTGCCGGCGCGCGTGGCGATCTCGGTCATGACGTCCTGGCCACCGATCGTGGTGCCGAGGGAGAAGTTGGTGAACAGGTTCACCAACCAGTTCCACAGGCGCACGATGATCGGCACGTCGGGGTTGGCACCGAGAGCGTCGAGGCTCGCGATGATCGACTCCTGGGGCGGCCGCGGGTTCATGCCGTAGAAGCGGTCCTGAGGCCGCAGCAGCGCACTTCCCAGCACGTACGCGAGGCACGTGGCGAGCAGGCTGAGAACGGCGTAGTTCAGGAACCGGCGCAGAACGTAGAACGTCATGACGCGCGAATGCCCGTCCGGAACGTCTCGGGGGTCTGCATCATGGGGGGTCCTCTCGCCTTCGAGATCCCCGCCGATTGTTTCGCCTGGCTAAGGATCTTCAGCGACCCTACGTCGGCTTTTCGCGGAATGTGCGCGGGGGGAACACACTTTTCACGAATGTAACAAAGCGCTTACATGGCGCTTTGTCACGAACGGTCAGCTCGAGCGCAGCACTGCGCTCAGCGGAGACCGCCGGAAATGAACAAAGCGATAATAACCCAGACGATCAGAACCAGGAGGGAAATCGCCGAGGGAATGTCCCAGAAACGACGGACGGAGCCGTTCTTCGGGGCCGTCGGTCGAGCCGACTCCCACGCGTCCTGGATGACCTGGAGGTCGCGGATGGCGGGCGGCTCGCGCCGCGCACGGTCGTCGTCGCCACGGCGCAGGGGCGGTCGACCGGGGCGGCCGGCGACGGGCCCGCCGAAGGCCTTGTAGACCCGCGGTTCGTCGGTCTTCACCTCTAGCTGCCAGCGCATGTCGATGTCGCTGACACGCGCCCAGGCGATGTCGCTGACGCGCAGCGGGTTGTGGATCCGGATGCCGTTCGCGTCGATCCGCACGTGCGGGGCGAACAGCAGGGCGTACACGCCCCAGAGCGCCAACAGCACCCACGGGGCGATGAGCAGCATCTCGCCGATCCCCGCCCGGATCGCGGCGTCGCCGAGGAGGACGACTGCCAGCGCGGCCCCGAGCACGAGCCCGACGACCGCGGACGGGGCACGGAACACCCGCGGGTGTTCCGTGCCCCGGAATCGATCGTCGCGCGTCACGCGCCACCCAGCGACAGCGAAGCGCCGGGGATCGCGTCGAGCAGACGCTGCGTGTACTCCTGCGAGGGCTGCGCGAAGATCTCGTCGACCGTGCCCTGTTCGACGAGCTTGCCGCGCTCCATGACGCACACCAGGTCGGCGGCGACACGGACGACGGCGAGGTCGTGCGTGATGAACAGGTAGGTCAGACCGAGCTCGGACTGCAGCTCCGCCAGCAGCTGGAGGACCTGCGCCTGCACCAGCACGTCGAGGGCCGACACGGCCTCGTCGAGCACGAGGATGTCGGGCTTGAGCGCCAGTGCGCGCGCGATGGCGACACGCTGACGCTGTCCGCCGGACAGCTCGTTGGGGTAGCGCGAGGCGAGCTCCTGCGGCAGGGCGACCTGCTCGAGCAGCTCCTCCACGCGGGCGCGCCGCGAGGCGTTGTCGCCCACCTTGTGGATGTTGAGCGGCTCGGCGATCAGGTTGCCGATGCTGCGCAGAGGGTCGAGCGAACCGTACGGGTCCTGGAACACCGGCTGCATGCGGCGGCGGAGGTTGAAGGTGTCCTTCGCGTTCAGCTTGCCGGTGTTGACCCCGTCGACCTCGATCGAGCCCGACGTGGGCTCCTCGAGCTTGAGCACCATCTTGGCGATCGTCGACTTGCCCGAGCCCGACTCCCCCACCAGCGCCAGCGTCTTGCCGCGCGGGATCTCGAACGAGACCCCGTCGACGGCGCGGAACTGCTCGCTGCGGAACCCGCCCTGGCGGATCTTGTACTCCTTGACCAGGTCGGTGACCTTGACGGTCGCCGGGGCGTCGATGTCGGATTCGCGCAGGATGCCGCGGTCTTCGACCTTCGCCTGGATGCGCTGCGAGGCGATGCTGGGCGCAGCGGCGACGAGGCGCTGGGTGTACGGGTGCTGCGGGTTCTCGAGGATCTCGCGGCTGGGACCCGACTCGACGATCTCGCCCTGGTTCATCACGACGATGGTGTCGGCGCGCTCGGCGGCGAGTCCCAGGTCGTGCGTGATGAGCAGCACCGAGGTGCCGCGCTCACGCGTCAACGAGGCCATGTGATCGAGGATCACGCGCTGCACGGTCACGTCGAGGGCCGAGGTCGGCTCGTCGGCGATCAGGAGCTTCGGGTCGGCCGCGAGGCCGATGCCGATGAGCGCGCGCTGGCGCATACCGCCCGAGAACTGGTGCGGGTACTGGTGCAGGCGACGCTCGGCGTCGGCGAGGCCGGCCTGCTTCAGCACCTCGATCGCGCGCTTCTCGACCTCCTTGCGACCGGTGGCGATGCCGTTCGCACGGATCGCCTCCTTCACCTGGAAGCCGATGCTCCACACCGGGTTGAGGTTCGACATCGGGTCCTGAGGAACGTAGCCGATGTCCTTGCCGCGCACCGACTCGAACTGCGTCGCGCTCAGGTCGGTCAGCTCGCGCCCGTCGAGCGTGATGCTGCCGCCGGTGACGTGACCGGTGCCGGGGAGCAAACCGATCACCGCGGAAGCGGTGGTCGACTTTCCCGAGCCCGACTCGCCGACGATGGCGACGGTCTGGCCGGGGAAGACGTCGAGGCTCACGCCGTGGAGCACCTGGCGGGATCCGCCCTCGCCCTCGAAGGCGACCTTGAGGTCGCGAATGGACAGCAGAGGCGTCATGGTGGCGTCGCTCATCGGCGGGCCCTCGCTCTCGGGTCGATGGCGTCTCGAATGAGCTCGCCCAGCAGGATGAACGCCAGCACCGTGACCGTCAGGGCGACCGAGGGCCAGATGAGCGCCGCGGGCGCGACGCGCAGCGACTGCTGCGCCTGGCTGATGTCATTGCCCCACGACATGGTGCTGCCGCCGAGGCCGACACCGAGGAACGACAGGGTCGCCTCGGCGACGATCGCCGCGGCGAGGCTGATCGTGGTGACCACGAGCAGCGGCGCGATGGCGTTCGGGATGACGTGGGTGAGCAGCGTCTTGAACTTCGTCTGCCCCAGCGCCTGCGAGGCCGCGACGTAGTCGGCCTGTCGCACGCGCAGCACCTCGGCGCGCACCACGCGAGCCGTGGAGGCCCACGCGAACCCGCCGATGGCGAAGGCGAGGGTCAGCACGTTGCGGTACTGCGAGAACACGCTCATCACGACGATGGCCGCGAGGATGTAGGGGATCGAGAAGAAGATGTCGCCGACGCGCGAGATCACCGCGTCGAGCCATCCGCCGTAGAAGCCCGACAGCGCGCCCATGATGAGGCCGATGATCGTGCCGATCGCGGTGGCCAGCAGACCCACCGACAGCGAGGTGCGGGCACCCCAGACGATGCGCGAGAACGTGTCGCAGCCCTGGAACGTGAAGCCCAGGATGTGGCCCGCCTGCGGTCCGCCGTTGCTGTTGGACAGCTGGCAGTCGTTGTTCGGGGGGACCTGGGTGAACAGCGTCGGAGCGATCGCCATGAGGATCACGACGAACATGACGGCGAGGGCGATCCAGAAGGTGGGACGACGACGGAGGTCGCGCCACGCGTCGAGCCACAGGTTGCTCTTGCGCGCCGCCACGCGGACGGCGTCGACGGAGATCGTTTCGGTCTTGATCGGCGCGACGTAGTGCGGCGCCGGGAACTGACTACTTGACATAGCGGATCCTCGGGTCGAGAAGGCCGTACAGGAGGTCGACGACCAGGTTGACCAGCACGTAGATGATGACGAAGACGGTCACGAACGACACGACCGTGGGGCCCTCTCCGCGGATGGTGGCCTGGTACAGCGTGTTACCGACACCGGGGATGTTGAAGATGCCCTCGGTGACGGTCGCGCCGACCAGCAGCACGCCGAAGTTGGTCGCGGAGTTGGTGATGACCGGGATGAGCGAGTTGCGCAGCACGTGCACGGGGATCACGCGGCGACGCGAGAGGCCCTTGCTGTAGGCGGTGCGCACCCAGTCCTGGTTGAGCGTGTCGATGACCGACCCGCGCATCAGGCGCATGCTCGTGGCGAAGAGGCTGAAGCCGAGCACGATGGCCGGCAGGATCAGATCGCCCCAGTTGTTCTGCGCACCGACTGTGGGGCGGAACCAGCCGAGTTGGACCGCGAGGAAGTACTGCGCGAGGAAGCAGGCCACGAAGATCGGCAGCGCCACGAACAGCAGCGCGATGATCAGCGCGACGTTGTCGAACAGCTTGCCCTTGCGGATGGCCGAGATCGTGCCGACCACGACGGCGAGCACGAACTCGATGGCCAGGGCCATGATCGCCAGACGCGCCGTCACGGGGAGCGTGCGCGCGAGGACCTCGTTGACGGACTGACCCGAGAACGTGGTTCCGAGATCACCCTGGAAGATGCCGCCGATGTAGAGGAAGTACTGGACGATGAAGGGCTGGTCCAGGTGGTATTGGGCCCGCAAGGCTTCGACGACCTGCGGGGCGGGGGTCTTGTCGCCGAAGAGCCCGAGGATCGGGTCTCCCGGCATGGCGAAGACCATGAAGTAGATCAGCAGGGTGGCCCCGAAGAACACGGGGAGCACCTGCAGCAGACGTCTGAGGATGTAGCCGAGCATCCGCTCTCTTTTCGAACGTGGGAAACGCCTCATCCGACGTTTTCGTGGGGGGGGACGGCCCCGAAAGGGCCCGTGCCGTTTTATCACACGTCGTGATGAGGCCTGGCTGGCAGACCGCGAGGCGGTGACGAATCCGTCACCGCCTCGCGGCCAGAGATCGGAAGGGTTACTTCGTGATCTCGTAGTACAGCGGAACCGAGTTCCAGCCGAACTTGACGTTGTTCACGCCTTCGGCGAAGCCACCGGTCACGTTGGAGTACCAGAGCGGGATGGCCGGGAGGTCCTGCAGGAGGATCTCCTGGGCCTTCTGGAAGTCCTGGTTCTGGGTGTCGACGTCGGTCTCGGCGATGCCGTCGCTCAGGAGCTGGTCGAACTGGGGGTTCGAGTAGTCACCGTCGTTGGACGAGGCGTCGGTCGCGTACAGCGGTCCGAGGAAGTTGTACAGACCGGGGTAGTCGGCCTGCCAACCGGTGCGGAACGCGGTCTGGATGCTGCGGTCGGTGATGGCCGAGCGGGCTTCCTTGAACGTCGGGTACGGCGCGCCGGACGCGTCGATGCCGAGGGTGTTCTTGATCGAGTTGGTCACCGCGTCGACCCAGGTCTGGTGTCCACCGTCGGCGTTGTACGCGATCTGGAAGGTGCCGGTCCACGGCGAGATGGCGTCGGCCTGAGCCCACAGGTCCTTCGCCTTGGCCTCGTCGTACTTGAGCACGTCGGAGCCGGCGAGCGAGTCGGACCAGCCGTTGATGACCGGCGAGGTGAAGTCGCTGGCGGGCGTACGGGTGCCCTGGAAGATCGTCTTGGTGATCTCGTCGCGGTTGATGGCCATCGACAGCGCCTGACGACGCAGCTTGCCCTCTTCACCGCTGAAGTGCGCGAGGCGCTCGGGGATCGTGAACGACTGGAACACAGCCGCCGGCTGGTTGACCGCGCGGTCGCCCAGGTCGGAGGTGAAGGTCGCCTGCGATGCCGGCGGGATTGCGTCGATCACGTCGACGTTGCCACCGAGGAGGTCGGCGTAGGCCGCGTCCTGCGAGGCGTAGAAGACGACGGTCAGACCACCGTTGGCGACGGTGCGGCCGCCCTGGTAGTCCTCGTTCTTGACGAGGTCGATCTGCACGTTGTGCTGCCATGCGCTGTCGCTGGCGAGCTTGTACGGGCCGTTGCCGATCGGGTTCTCACCGAACGCGGCCATGTCGGCGAAGGCCGAGTCGGGCAGCGGGAAGAACGCCGAGTAGCCGAGGCGCAGCGCGAAGTCGGCGGCGGGCTTGGAGAGCTCGATCGTGAAGGTGTAGTCGTCGACCTTCTTCAGACCCGTGAGCTCGGAGTCAGCGTCGTAGCTGAAACCGACGATGTCCTCGAAGAAGTAGCTGTTGAGCTGGTTGTTCGACAGCTGCGCGCCGTAGTTCCAGGCCTTGATGAAGTTGTCGGCCTTGACCTCGGTGCCGTCCGTGAACTTCTGGCCCTTCTTCAGGGTGACCGTGAGGTTCTGGGGGTCGTTGGTGACGATGGACTCGGCCATGTCGTTCACCGGGGCGCCGTCTGCGTCGTAGTAGACCAGGCCCGCGAAGATCGAGTCGAGGATCTTTCCGCCACCGACCTCGTTCGTGTTGGTGGGGATCAGCGGGTTCTGCGGCTCGGAGCCGTTGGTCCGGATGATCGCCGACGCGTCGCCGCTGCCGGATGCAGAGCCGCTGTCCGAGTCTCCGCCTGCGCAGCCGGCGAGCATAAGCCCGACGGCTCCCAGCAGGGCGAGACCGGAAAGGGCAATCTTGTTGCGCTTCACAGTTCCTCCAGGGAAGGGATGATCGTCGCCCGGGTAGGTTTTCACGCAGCACAAGATGCATGGAAGATCCGTCGGGCAGGATGAGAACACACTAGGCACGTTTACCCAGGTGCCCCAAACTCCTCTGAAAAACGTTACAGAGGATTTACTCGGAAGGGTTCAGATGTGGCAATCTGACAAGTCGGGCGCCCTTCGGGGTCCAGCCGACTGGACCTATCCTCCGACCCTCTCCCCCGCCGACCGGTACGCCCGTCGGCGTCTGGGCTGGGAGATCGCGATCGTGCTGCTCGTCAGCGTCGGTCAATCGGCCATCTACTCGGTCGTGTCGTTCGTGCGGGCCGCCACCCGCGCCCCGATCTCGCAGCAGCAGACGCAGCTGAACCCCTCGCGCAGCGCCGAGCCGCTGTGGGATGCGATCTACCAGTTCCTCGACATCTTCTTCTCGCTCGCCCTGGTCGCCCTCGCGGTCTACCTGCTGTGGGAGCCGGCGAACAACGCGCTGCGCCGGATCGGGCTCGACTTCCGCCGCTTCGGCGGCGACCTCCTCCGCGGCGTCCTGCTCGTCGTGCTCATCGGAGCGCCGGGCATCGGCGTCTACGCGATCGGCCGCTCCATCGGGCAGAGCATCACAGTGATCCCCGCCCCGCTCGACTCGTCGTGGTGGGTCATCGCGCTCCTCGTACTGGCTGCGCTGCGCGCCGGCCTCACCGAGGAGGTCATCTTCCTCGGCTTCCTCTTCGATCGCCTGCGCCGCCTCGGCTGGTCGTGGACCGGCATCATCGTCTCGACCGCGCTGCTGCGCGGCAGCTACCACCTCTACCAGGGGTGGCCGTCGGCGCTCGGCAACGTCGTGATGGGCCTCGTGTTCGGCTGGTGCTACAAGCGCTGGGGCAGGGTGATGCCCCTGGTGATCGCGCACACGATCATCGACATCGTCGCCTTCGTGGGCTACCCGCTCGCCGCGGCCTGGTGGCCCGCGATCTTCGCGCCGCCCGCGCCGGCGTCGACGCCGACCCCGACCCCCTGAGGCGCCGCGCGCAACGAGAGCGCCGGGGTCTCGGCATCCGGAAAATTCGTCCGCAGCGATGGCGAGGCGAAGTCAGGGCTCCCGGCATGCGGAACGTCGCTCAGCTCTGCGGCGGCGACCAGATCCAGAACGACGGGGGCACGCCGTTGGGCTCGGAGGTGTAGGTCACTCCTCCGACTCCGGCCGCGGCGACCACGGCGCCCGTGCGCTCGAGCAGGGGTACGCCCGCGTACGCGGTGAAGAGCGAGCGGTCGATCTCCTTGGCCTCCGACAGGACGTCGACCGGGTCGGTGTGCACGGTCAGCTCGTCGAAGAGCTCCTCGGTGTTCTCGCCATCGACCCCCTCCGCGATGCGGTCGCGCGCCGAGCGGTAGAGGCTCTCGTCTTCGCCCACCCAGGCCAGGGTGGCATCCGGAACGTCGTCGACCGTCGCCGCGCGCACCGCGATGCCCGCCTTGGCCGCCATCGTCACGAGACGCGCGAACACCGTCGACGACACCTCGTCGGTGCTGTCGTAGGCGACGCGCAGCACGGCCGCGCGATCGTCGAGGGCCGAGCGCGCTCCGTCGACGTCGCTCCCGGTTCCGGGGGCTCCGTTGCCCGACACGAGGTCGTTGTAGAGCTGACCGGTCGCCGGCGACGAGAGGAACGACTGCAGCGGCTGCGCGTCTGGGCGCACGTCGCCCAGCACGTCCTTCACCAGCGCGGAGCGATCGAGCGAAAGGGTCGTGGCCTGACGGAGGGCGGATGCCGTGCCGTCGGCGAACCGCAGCTGCAGGGTCTGGGTGGTCGGTCCGGTGCTGACCTGCAGCCCGGCATCGGTGAGCGTCTTCAGCTCGGTGGCGTCGATGTCGCCGACGTTCGCGACGTCGACCACCCCCGCCTCGACGGCGGACAGCTGCGCCGAACGGTCGGCGAAGAAGCGCACCTTCAGGCTCTCGAGACCCGGGAAGTGACCGCCCTGGTAGCTGTCGCGCCGCGCGAGCTCGAGGGTGTCGTCGGTGATGGCGCTGACCTTCCACGGTCCCGACGACACGACGCCGGCGGGATCGGGCGTCGTACCGGGGGCCACGTCGAAGCCGGTGTTCCAGACCTTCGCGGCCGCCGCGAGCACCGGATTCGGCTCGCGCGGCGCCGCCGGGTCGCCCGCGGGTGTCGTCATGATCGCCGTCACGAGGTCTTTCACGCTCACGCCCGCGCGTTGCGCGACCACGTGGATCGGCCGGTCGAGCAGCCACTGCCGGTTCCAGTCGGCGAAGGGCTGGGCGTAGGTGAGGGTCAGGGTGTCGTTGGCGCGGTCGAGGCTCGGTCGCGTCGTCGCGGCGTTGGGGTCGGCCGGTGCCGCGGTGTCGAAGTAGCGGGTGCCCGACACCAGCTGACCCGAGGCGTCGTAGGTGGCGTCGTCGAAGTAGTGCGACGACACGGCCCACCCGAACAGCAGGTCGTCGAGGCTGACCTCGGTGCCGTCCGACCAGACGCGGTCGCTGAAGAGTTCGTAGCTGACCTTCAACGGATCGCCCTGCACGCGGGTGATGCGGCCGAGGCCGTCGTTCGGAACGACCTGCAGGTTGCCATCGAGAGAGCCGAGCTTCTCGTCGAGCAGGGCCGCGACGGCCCGGTTCGCGTCGGTGTCGCCGGTGGCGCTGGCGGCGTTGAAGCTCGTGAGCGAGCCGACCACACCGAGGGTCAGGGTGGTGGGTTCTTCTTCGCGCGGCGCGGGGCTGGTCTCGGGCGCGGAGCACCCGGCGAGCACGACGGCGGCGGCTGCGGCCATCGCGAGCAGGCCGCCGACTCCGCGGCGTCGTCGATTCGGTCGAGGAACGTCGTTCAGCCCGTGGTGCACAGGGGCACTTTACTAAAGGCCTCCTGGGGATCACCCTGGGCCCGCCGGGGCCCGCCGGGCGGGGTTCGGCCCTGTTCGCGGGGCGCGTCCGGGTCTCGTTTGCCGCGAGACTGCAACTCGCTGACGAACCCGCGTCACGCTGCAACGGAGTTGTCAGCGAGATGCAGTCTCGGCGGGTCTTCGCGCGCGCGTGCCGCTGTCGCGGTCGCCGGGCGTGACCGCGACAGAATGGCCGATTTCCTCGCGAGACTGCAACTCGCTGACAAACCCGCGTCACGCTGCAATTGACTCGTCAGCGAGATGCAGTCTCGGCGGGTGTGGGGCGAGGGCGCGCGGGCCACACGCCCTCGGCGCGCGAGGCGACGACCGGCAGCGGGCGTCTCAGGCGTGCAGCCAGGGAAGTCGATCGTTTGCGCCTTCTGCACCGGATGCCGGTGCGCGGCGTTCTCCACGGATTGATCGTCGCGCGCCCCGGGGACGGCGTCGCTCGACCACGGTGGACCGCATGTCTTCTCTCGAGCTTCCCGCGACGTTGCTCCCTGCCGGCACTCTCGTGCACTCGACGCGGAGCCGACGAAGGGGCGAGGTGCTCCGTCTCAATCGGGGTGTGTACGCCCGGCGCGATGAATGGAACGCCCTCGCGCCGTGGCAGCGGTACGGGCTCCGAGTGCAGGCGCACGCGATGTGGCATCCGGATGATGTCTTGTGTCTCGAGTCGGCCGCCGTCCTTCTGGGGCTTCCGCTGGTGGGTGGCGATCATGACATCCATGTCCTTTCCGAGCACGGCGCCACCTCTCGGCGCTCGGGCGGAGTGCGTGTGCACACGACGGCAGCCTCAGATCGTACGTTCGCGGAGGTCGACGGCATCCGGGTGACATCGCTCGCCGACACCTGCATCGACATCGCGCGGTCTCGGCACCCCGCTCTGGCGCTCGCCGTCGCCGACGCCACGGTTCGTCGCGACCCCTCCCTGGGCGACCTCGCGCTCGTGGTGCTGAACGAGGAGCGTTCATCCGCCCGCGGAAGGAGACAGGCGAGGTGGGCGCTGCATCGCGCCGATCGGGCCGCCGAGTCCCCTCTCGAATCGATCAGCAGAGCCTCGCTCGAGTGGCTGGGGTTCCCGGCTCCCGAACTGCAGGAGCGCTTTCCGGGAACGGACGAGCGAGAGGACCGTGTGGATCTCTGGTGGCCCGCACAGAGGATCGCCGGAGAAGCCGACGGTCACCACAAGTACGACGGCCGTTTCGGCGACCCCCTCGAGGCGCTTCGCGCGCGGGAGAAACGCGATCGGCGACTTCTGGCCGCGGGTGTCCGCACCGTGGTGCACTGGGCATGGGACGACGTCGCCGAGGCCACTTCCCTGCGGGCGATGCTGCTGGGCGTCGGGATGCCGATCGTCCACACCCCCGATCCGGGCCGTTTGGCCTCGCTTCGGGGTGTCCTTCGGGGGTCATTGGCGCGCGAGACTGCATCTCGCTGACAAACCCGCGTCAGGCTGCAACGGAGTTGTCAGCGACATGCAGTCTCGACGTCCGGTGGGGCGCAAGCGTGGCCGGCAGCGCGGGGCGGTACCTCGCGGCGCGGTACCTCGCGGCCGACAGCCTCGCCGCCAGCACGCGCGAAACTGCAAGTCGCTGACAAACCCGCGTCAAGCTGCAACAGAGTTGTCAGCGAGATGCAGTCTCGCGAAATGAACGGGCCCGCCGAGCCCTGCCGACCCCGCGCGGCGCCGACCCCGGATGCCGGGAGCCGACGCCGCGCGCGGGTCAGGCGAACGCCTCCGGAGGCGGGCACGAGCAGACCAGGTTGCGGTCTCCGTAAGCCTGGTCGATGCGGCGCACCGGGGGCCAGTACTTGCCGCGGATCAGCGAGCGCACGGGGTACACCGCGGTCTCGCGCGAGTACGGGTGCTCCCACTCGCCCACCACGACCGTCTCGGCGGTGTGCGGCGCGTTGACCAGCGGGTTGTCGTCGGCGGGCCACTCCCCGGCCGCGACCGCGAGGGCCTCGTGCTTGATCGCGATCATGGCATCCACGAAGCGATCGAGCTCGGCGAGGTCTTCGCTCTCGGTCGGCTCGACCATCAGGGTGCCGGCGACCGGGAACGACATCGTCGGGGCGTGGAAGCCGTAGTCGATGAGGCGCTTCGCGGCGTCGTCGACGGTGACGCCGGTCTGCTCCTTGAGCGGACGCAGGTCGAGGATGCACTCGTGCGCGACGAGTCCGCCCTCACCGGCGTACAGCACCGGGTAGTGCTCGCGCAGGCGCGTGGCGATGTAGTTGGCCGAGAGCACCGCCGCGGCGGTGGCCTGCCGCAGCCCCTCGGCGCCCATCATGCGCACGTACGCCCACGAGATCGGCAGGATGCCGGCGGAGCCGTGCGGAGCGGCCGAGACCGGTCCCCCGTCGAACACGCCACCGGCGTGATCCGCGCGCTGCGAGAACGGGTGCGAGGGCAGGTACGGCGCGAGGTGCGCCTTCGCCGCGACCGGACCCACACCGGGTCCGCCGCCGCCGTGCGGGATCGCGAACGTCTTGTGCAGGTTGAGGTGCGAGACGTCGCCGCCCAGGTCGCCGAAGCGGGCGAAGCCGAGCAGCGCGTTGAGGTTGGCGCCGTCGACGTACACCTGTCCGCCGGCGTCGTGCACGGCCTGCGTGATCTCGAGCACGTCGTGCTCGTACACCCCGTGGGTCGAGGGGTACGTGATCATCAGGGCCGACAGCTCGGCCGCGTGCTGCGCGATCTTCGCGCGCAGGTCGCCGAGGTCGACGTTGCCGGCCTCGTCGCACGCGACGACGACGACCTTCATGCCCGCGAGGATCGCCGAGGCGGCGTTCGTGCCGTGCGCCGACGACGGAATGAGGCACACCGTGCGCTCGGTGTCGCCGTTGGCGAGGTGGTACCCGCGGATCGCGAGGAGCCCCGCGAGCTCGCCCTGTGAACCCGCGTTCGGCTGCAGCGAGACGGCGTCGTAGCCGGTCACCTCGGCCAGCCAGCGCTCGAGCTGCTCGATCATCTCGAGGTAGCCGTGCACGTCGGCCGCAGGGGCGAAGGGGTGCACGCGCGAGAACTCCGGCCACGACACCGCCGCCATCTCGGTGGCCGCGTTGAGCTTCATCGTGCACGAGCCCAGCGGGATCATGCCGCGGTCGAGCGCGTAGTCGCGGTCGGCGAGGGTCTTGAGGTACCGCATCATCGCCGTCTCGCTGCGGTGCGCGTGGAAGACGGGGTGCGTGAGGAACTCGTCGTCGCGGTGCAGGGCCGCATCGATCCCGCGCAGCGCCTCGCCTTCGGGGAGCGTCTCCGTTGCGAGGCCGAAGGCGTCGAGGATGGCCGAGACATCGGCATCCGTCGTCGTCTCATCGACCGAGACGCCCACCGTCGCGTCGTCGACCCAGAGCAGCTGGTAGCCGCGCTCGCGGGCGCGGTCGATCACGTCTTGCGCGCGCCCGGGCACGTGCACGCGCACGGTGTCGAAGAAGGCGTCGCTCGCGAGCGTCAGATCGGAGGAGCGCAGGGCGGATGCCAGGGCGTCGGCCTTGCGCGCGACCTGCGTCGCGATCGCGCGGAGCCCGTCGGGCCCGTGGTACACCGCGTACATCGCCGCCATCACGGCCAGCAGCACCTGGGCGGTGCAGATGTTCGAGGTCGCCTTCTCGCGACGGATGTGCTGCTCGCGCGTCTGCAACGACAGCCGGTACGCGGGGGCGCCGACGGCATCCTGCGACACGCCGACCAAGCGGCCGGGCAGCTGACGCTCGAGGCCCGCACGCACGGCCATGTAGCCGGCGTGGGGTCCTCCGAAGCCGAGGGGCACGCCGAAGCGCTGGGTCGTGCCCACCGCGACGTCGGCGCCGAGCGAGCCGGGCGAGCGCAGCAGGGTCAACGCGAGCAGGTCGGCGGCGGCCACGACGAGACCACCCGCGGCGTGCACCGCCTCGGCGACCGCCGAGAAGTCCCAGATGCGACCGGTCGCGCCGGGGTACTGCACGAACGCGCCGAACGCCTCGGGCACCTCCCCCTCGAACGAGGTCTCGAGAATGCGGATGCCGACGGCCGCGGCGCGGTGGTGCAGCAGCGCCTTGGTCTGCGGCAGCGCGTCGACATCGACCAGGAAGAGGTCGGTCTTCGCCTTCGACGCGCGGCGGGCGACGAGCATGCCCTCGACGACCGCGGTGGACTCGTCGAGCATCGACGCGTTCGCCGTGGCGAGGCCGGTCAGGTCGGTCACCATCGTCTGGAAGTTGATGAGCGCCTCGAGCCGGCCCTGCGAGATCTCGGGCTGGTACGGCGTGTACGCGGTGTACCACGACGGGTTCTCGAGGACGTTGCGCGCGATCACCGACGGCGTGAAGGTGTCGTAGTAGCCGAGACCGATCATCGGGCGGGCGGAGCGGTTGGCGGATGCCAGCTCGCGCAGTTCCGCCAGGGCCTCGGCCTCGGTGGCCGCGGTCGGGATCGCGCTGGTGGCGCGGGCCTGCACGTGGATCGAGGCCGGGACGGCCGTCTCGACGAGTGCCTCGACACTGTCGTAGCCGACGACCTCGAGCATGTGCGCCTGGGCGTCGGGGCCGATGCCGATGTGGCGGTCCGTGAAGGCGGCGGGGGTCCCGGCATCCGTGCGGGGAGGAAGGACGGAGGTCATGCGGTGAGGTCCTCGTAGGCGGCGCGGTCGAGCAGGTCGGAGGGAAGGTCGCCCTCGACGCGGATCTTGATGAGCCACCCGCCGGCGAACGGCTCGGCGTTCACCAGCGAGGGGTCGTCGACCACGGCGTCGTTGACCTCGACGACCGTGCCGTTCAGCGGCGCGTAGAGCTCGCCGACCGACTTGGTCGACTCGATCTCGCCGCAGACGTCGCCGGCCGAGACGGCCGAGTCGGCGCCGGGCAGCTCGACGAAGACGACGTCGCCGAGCTTGTCGGCGGCGAAGTCGGTGATGCCGACGGTGGCGATGTCGCCCTCGAGGGCGATCCACTCGTGCTCGGAGGTGTAGCTGAGGGCGGTGAGGTCGGTCATGCGTTTCTCCGATAGAAGGGAAGGGCGGTGACGGTCGCGGGGATGCGGGTTCCGCGCACGTCGATGGACAGTTCGGTTCCGATGGCGGATGCCGCGGGTGCGACGAACGCCATGGCCACGGGGTGGCCGAGAGTGGGGCTGAGGGCGCCGCTGGTGATCTCGCCGACGGTGTCGTCGCCATGCAGCACGGCATAGCCGGCGCGGCCGGCGCGGCGGCCCTCCGAGACGAGACCGACGAGCACGGGGGCGTCGGCGGGACCGGACGACAGGCCGTCCTTTCCGACGAACGCCTCTTTGTCGACGGCGACGACGCGGCCGAGACCCGCCTGCGCGGGGACGATGTCGCGCGAGAGCTCGTGGCCGTACAGCGGCATGCCGGCCTCGAGGCGCAGGGTGTCGCGCGCGGCGAGACCGCACGGAACGAGGCCGCGGTCGGCGCCGGCGGCGAGCGCGGCGTCCCACAGGTCCGCCGCCTGCGCGGTGGGGATCATGAGCTCGTAGCCGTCTTCGCCGGTGTACCCGGTGCGGGCGACGAACAGGGGCGCGCCGTCGAAAGTGCCGTCGGTCCAGGCGTAGTAGCCGAGCTCATCGAGAGCGGTTCCGGTGATCTCGACGCCCGGGGTGGAGCTCAGGATGCCGCGGGCTTCGGGGCCCTGCAGGGCGATGAGGGCGTAATCGTCGGTGACGTCGGCGACCGCGAGGGTTCCGCGAGCGCCGGTCGCTGAGCCTGTCGAAGCGTCCGACGCGGGGACAGCGGTCGCGAGGGTTCCGCCAGCGCCGGTCGCTGAGCCTGTCGAAGCGTCCGACGCGGGGACCCACGTGCGCTGCGCCAGGTCGAACGCCGCCGCCACGGCATCCCGATTGCCGGCATTGGAGATGACGAGGAAGCTCTGCTCCCCCAAGCGGTAGACGATGACGTCGTCGACGATGCCGCCGCTCTCGGCGAGCACGAGCGAGTACTTCGCCTTGCCGATCTTCATGGTCGACAGGCGCCCGGCGAGCACGTAGTCGAGGAACGCGGCCGCCGCGTCGCCCTCGACGCGGAACTCGGCCATGTGCGAGATGTCGAACAGGCCCGCGGCTTCGCGCACGGCGCGGTGCTCGGCGAGGTCGGAGGTGTAGCGCACGGGCATGTTCCAGCCGCCGAAGTCGGTGAACGAGGCGCCGAGGGCCTCGTGCCGATCGTCCAGCGGGGACGTGCGCGGTGGAGCGGGGGTTTCGGTCATGAGTTCTGCCGTTCGCGATGACGGACAGACGCCGGGCGGCGCCTGAAGAACTCCCCCTCTGTCATGGGCCTGAGAGTTTCACCGCGCGACTCGCGCGGCTTTCACCGTCGGCGGGCTCGGGGACGTGGCATCCCGAACCTCTTTCCAGAGTGGCCCGATCGACGCGGTACGCGTACCTGAGAGATTGGCGGGGAGGCTTGCTCCTTCGGTGCCCGGCTGCGTTCGCCGGAGCTCTCCCGCATCGATCATGGGGCCGGTGTGGACTTGTGGGGTCAGCCTAGCGGAGCACCGGCTCACCGCGGGAGACGCACAGAGGTTGCCCTGGTCGGCGGGCCGCCGGACTCGTGCGCGATCAGTCCCGCGTGCAGGTGCCGGATGCCACGGGCGTCGACAATGCGTCGATCTGGGCCATCACCGGCTCGAGCTCGGCGGGGGTCATGGCGTAGCCGACGTTGTCGTCGGTGTCGGAGCGGGCGAACACGATGCCCGCGACCTGGCCGTCGGTGGTGAGCAGCGGGCCGCCGGAGTTGCCGGGTCGCACGATGCCGGCGATCGCGTAGATGTCGCGGGGTGCGGAGCTGTCGTCGTAGATGTCGGGAACCGGCACGGTTCCCTCCGAGATCACCTGCGCGCTGCCCGAGGTGAACGGACCGCCACCGGGGTAGCCCTGCACGACGGCGGGAGAACCGACGGCGAGCGCCGATGAGATCGGCAGGGCCCGCGCATCGAGCTGGTCGACCGAGACCACGGCGATGTCGTCGATGGGGTCGAAGTAGACCACGCGGCCTTCGCGCGCCGGCTGGCCGGGCAGTTCGACCAGGGGCGCGTCGACGCCTGCGACCACGTGCGCGTTGGTGACCACGCGATCGTCGGCCACGACGAAACCGGAGCCGCTCGAGGTGACACCACAGGCGTAGGCCGTGCCCGAGACGCGGGCGACCGACTGCGCGGCCTGCGTGAGCGCGGGGTCGTCGAGCGCGATCGAGGGCGTGGTGGGGACGGGGCCGATCTGGATGAGGTCGGGGAAGCGCGGGATCCCCCCGGCGAACACCTGACCGCGCAGGTCGCCGAGAGCGGTGCGCACCGGCGGCGGGGTGAGGTCGTCGATCGTGCGGACGACGACAGAGGAGCCGAGGGCCGCCGACACGATCGGCAAGCCCACGGGGGTGAGCGCGCCGGCGACGAACGAGATGACCAGACTGGCCGCGGCGACGTTGACCACCCCGCCGAGCAGCCGCTCGGGAACGCGCAGCTTGATGCGATCCGCGCCCCGGCGGAAGAAGCTGCCGACGCTGCCGCCGAGGAAGGCTCCGAGGAACAGCAGGAGGGTGCCCGCGGCGATCATCGCCGGCCCACGCCACGAGGGATCGGTGACCCATTGCCCGACGAACGGCGTCGCCCAGTACGCGGCGAGCGCGCCGAGCGCAAGTCCGGCGAAGAAGCCGATGGTGGCGAGGAAGCCCCGCGAGAGGCCTGAAACGAGCGCGATCGCCAGAAGGACGATCAGGGCGATGTCGACGATCGGCATCCGGACCTCCTGAATCCCTTCGAGGCTAGGACGCGCATCTGAGAGAACCCTTTCGACGCGCGGGGCCGGCGCGGCCGGGCGGTGCGGCCAGGCGGAGCTGCTGTGTCCCCCTCTCGCCGTTCGGGGCGGATCCCGCCGTTCGGGGCGGCAATTTCGCGCCCCGAACGACGGGGTGCGCCCCAAACCGTATGCGTCCGCCGCGCGATTCGCCCTTCGAGTCGGAATGACACTAAGATCGTTCCCGGAGATATGGTCACCATGACACGAACCCCTCAGCCCGAGTCCCGCGACGCCGATGTGCGCGTCGCGGTGTCGACCGTGATCTTCAGCGTGCGCCGTGACGCCGACGACGAACCGGTCCTCTCACTCCCCCTGGTGCGCCGCACGCGCGACCCCTTCGACAGGCGGTGGGCGCTGCCCGGCGGCTGGCTCGACGCGACCGAAGAGCTCGATGCCGCGGCATCCCGAACCCTCGCCGAAACCACCGGCCTCACCCCCAGCTACCTCGAGCAGCTTTACGCGTTCGGGGCGGTCGACCGCTCCCCCACCCGAGTGGTGTCGATCGTGTACTGGGCGCTGCTGCGCTCCGACGAAGTCGACGCCCAGGTGGCCGCGCACGCCCGCGAGGGCGACGCCCCCGAGAACGTCGAGTGGTTCGACGCGACCGACCTGCCGACCCTCGCCTTCGACCACAACGACATCGTCGAGTACACGCTGTGGCGCCTGCGCAACAAGGTCGGCTACAGCCGCATCGCTCACGGCCTGCTGCCCGATGAGTTCACGCTCGCCGACCTGCGCGAAGTGACCGAGTCGATCCTCGGCAAGCGCCTCGACCCGGCGAACTTCCGCCGCCAGGTCGACACGTCCGACACCCTCATCCCGACCGAGCGCTTCCGCACCGGAAGCCACCGACCCGCCCGCCTCTACCGCTACAACCGCGACGTGGAGCTCGCCGACCGCGGCCCGCTCCCGTCCCGTCACTGATCGGAAACGCCCATGTCCGCCACGCCTCTCACCCTGCAGCCCCGCCCCGCGATCGACCCCAGCGTCGATCACGCGATCCAGGCGATCGTCTCGGGCGCCTCGACCGATGCGACCTGCACGACCGACCTCGCCGTCGGCCCCTGGGACTTCGACACGCGCCCCGGCTACGGCCCGGGCTCGTCGATGGGCGACGTCATCCCCACGGGGGCGCCGCGCCAGGGCGAGTTGCCGCAGGAGTATCGCGACGCGTCCGACGACGAGCTCGACGCCCGCGTCCGCGCAGCGAAGCAGACGCTCGGCGACCGGGTGGTCGTGCTCGGGCACTTCTACCAGCGCGAGGAGGTCGTGCGTCACGCCGACTACGTGGGCGATTCGTTCCAGCTCGCGAACGCCGCCAAAGAACGGCCCGAGGCCGAGGCGATCGTGTTCTGCGGCGTGCACTTCATGGCCGAGACCGCCGACCTGCTGTCGCGCCCCGACCAGGCCGTGATCCTGCCGAACCTGGCCGCGGGCTGCTCGATGGCCGACATGGCCGACATCGACCAGGTCGAGGAGTGCTGGGAGCAGCTCGAAGACGTGCTCGGAGACCTCGAGACCCCGGATGCCGAGGGCCTGGTCCCCGTGATCCCGGTGACGTATATGAACTCCTCCGCCGCCATCAAGGGTTTCGTCGGTCGTCACGGCGGCATCGTCTGCACCTCGTCGAACGCGCGGACGGTGCTGGAGTGGGCGTTCGCGCGCGGTCGTCGCGTGCTGTTCTTCCCCGACCAACACCTGGGCCGCAACACCGCGAAGGCGATGGGCGTGCCCCTCGAGCAGATGCCGATGTGGAACCCGCGCAAGCCGCTCGGCGGCTCGACGGCCGAGGTGATCGAAGACAGCCGCGTGATCCTCTGGCACGGATTCTGCTCGGTGCACCGCCGCTTCACCGTCGACCAGATCGACAAGGCCCGCGCCGAGCACCCCGGCGTGCGCGTGATCGTGCACCCCGAGTGCCCGATGGACGTGGTCGACGCCGCCGACGAAGCGGGCTCGACCGACATCATCCGCAAGGCCATCGCCGCGGCGACCGAGCCCACGACCTTCGCGATCGGCACCGAGATCAACCTCGTGCAGCGCCTGGCCGCCCAGTACCCGCAGCACGAGATCTTCTGCCTCGATCCCGTCGTCTGCCCCTGCTCGACGATGTATCGCATCCACCCCGGCTACCTCGCCTGGGTACTGGAGTCGCTCGTCGCGGGCGAGGTCGTCAACCGCATCACGGTCCCGGCCGACGTCGCAGCGCCTGCGACCGTCGCCCTCGAGCGCATGCTCGCGGCCAAGCCGAACGGCGCCGTGAAATGACGACCGTCGTCGTGGTGGGCAGCGGCATCGCCGGTCTCACGGCGGCGCTGCACGCGGCCGAGAGCGGATGCCGCGTCACGGTCGTGACCAAGGGCGCACTGCCCGACACCAACACGCGGTGGGCGCAGGGCGGGATCGCGGCGGTCACCTCCCCCGCTGACACCGTGGCCTCGCACGCCGCCGACACGCTGACCGCCGGCGCGGGACTGAATGATCCGGATGCCGTGGACGTGCTCGTCGGCGAAGGTCCGGCCCGCATCGCCGAGCTCGTCGAGCGGGGCGTGGAATTCGATCGCGCTACCGACGGCGACTTCTCACGCGGGCTCGAAGCGGCGCACGCTGTGGCGCGCGTGCTGCACGCCGGTGGCGATGCGACGGGAACGGCGATCCAGGCCGCTCTCGGCGACGCTGTCCGGGCCTCGGGCGTCGAGCTGCGCGAGCACGCGCTGCTGCGCGACCTGTTGGTCGCGAACGGCCGCGTCGTCGGTATCGAGCTCGACGGCGGCGAGCGCGTGACCGCCGACGCGGTCATCCTCGCCACCGGCGGCGCCGGGCAGCTCTACGCGCACACCACCAACCCGTCGGGGGCGACGGGGGATGGCATCGCCGCGGCGATCCGTGCGGGCGCCGCCGTGGCCGATCTCGAGTTCGTGCAGTTCCACCCGACCGCGCTCGCCGTGGGCGCTCCGTTCCTCGTGTCGGAGGCCGTGCGCGGAGAGGGCGCGACCCTCATCGACGACACCGGCCGCCGCTTCGCCTTCGACGCCCACCCCGACGGCGAGCTCGCCCCGCGCGATGTCGTGGCCCGCGCCAACGCGCGCGCGATGGCCGCGCAGGGCGGTCGCCCGGTGCGCCTGGACGCCACCGCGATCGGCGGCGAGCGCCTCGCCCAGCGCTTCCCCACGATCGATGCCGCCGTGCGCGAGCGCGGTCTCGACTGGGGCCGCGAGCCCATCCCGGTGACCCCCGCGGCGCACTACCTGATGGGCGGGGTCGTGACCGACCTCGACGGACGCACGACGGTTCCCGGGCTCTACGCGGTCGGCGAGACCGCCCGCACGGGCGTGCACGGTGCCAACCGCCTGGCCTCGAACTCCCTGCTCGAGGGAGCGGTGTTCGGTGCCCGCGCCGGAGAGGCGGTGGCCCGCGATACGGTCTGGCCCGTCGCCCCGGTGACGCCTGCGGCTCTCCAGCAGGTTCCGGATGCCGCGGCCCCACCCTTCACGCGCGCGGCGCTGCAGCAGCTCATGTGGACCGATGCGGGGCTCATGCGCGACGCCGCGGGTCTCACCCGGGCCGCCGGCATCCTCGCCGCGTGGCGAACGGCGGCGGAAGACCGGGGCGTCGAAGACGCCAACCTCCTGCTCGTCGCCTCGCACGTGGTCGACGCGGCGCTGAAGCGCACGGCATCCGTCGGTGCGCACTTCCGTTCCGACGCGGAGACCGCTTCGGTCGCTGACCGGGCCGAGGCCCCCGCGTCCGGCGCCGACCCGCGCCCCGCCGCCCCCGCCGTCGCCGCCCCCGCGGCAGACGCCGACCCCCGCCTCGCCGCCGTCGTCGCGAGCGAGGCCCCCGCGTCCGACGCCGACCCACGCGACGCCTCGCCCGCCCGCGTGCCCGCCGCCGCGGCATCCGCCCCCTCCTCCCCCTCGAAGGTGCTCGCATGCTGACCCGTTCCGCCATCGACCGCGTCGTCTCCGCGGCTCTCGAAGAAGACGCTCCGTGGGGCGACCTCACGAGCGAGACCCTCATCCCCGAGAACGCCGTCGCCCGCGCGGAGCTCGTCGCGCGCGTCGAGGGCGTCTGCAGCGGCGCCGCGGTGTTCGCCGCCGCCTTCACCCTCACCGATCCCTCGACCTCCGTCGAGCAGCTCGTCGTCGACGGCGAGCGCTTCGCCCCCGGTGACACACTCGCGGTGGTCACCGGTCCCGCCCGCGCGGTGCTGACCGCCGAGCGCATCGGGCTCAACTTCGTGCAGCGCATGTCGGGCATCGCGACCCTCACCGCCCGCTACGTCGCCGAGGTCGCGCACACCGGCGCGCGCATCGTCGACACGCGCAAGACCACGCCCGGCCTCCGCGCGATCGAGCGACAGGCCGTGCGCGACGGCGGCGGTCACAACCACCGTTTCTCACTGTCGGATGCCGTGATGGCCAAAGACAACCACCTCGCCGTGCTCACCGCTCAGGGACTGTCGGTGACGCAGGCCCTCGAGAGCGCGATCGCGCGGCTCCCCCACACCACTCACGTCGAGGTCGAGGTCGACCGCCTCGAGCAGATCGACGCGGTGCTCGCGGCCGGGGTCGGCACGATCATGCTCGACAACTTCTCGCTCGACGACCTGCGCACCGGGGTCGCCCGCATCGCCGGCGCCGCGCAGGTCGAGGCCTCCGGGGGCGTCACACTCGAGACCGTCCGCGCGATCGCCGAGACCGGCGTCGACGTCATCTCGGTCGGAGCGCTCACGCACTCGGCATCCGCCCTCGACCTCGGGCTCGACATCCGCATCGAGACGGCGTGAGCCTCTACCTCGACAACGCCGCCACCACCCCCGTGCGCCCCGAGGTGCTCGAGGCCATGACCCCGTACCTCACCCGCTACTTCGGCAACCCGTCGAGCCATCACGAGGTGGGTGAGGCCGCGGCATCCGCCCTCGACGACGCCCGCCGTCGCGTCGCCGCCGTGCTGGGCATGCGTCCCGGAGACGTGCTATTCACCTCGGGCGGCACCGAGTCGAACAACGCCGCGATCAAGGGGATCGTGCTCGGCTCGGGGCGCCGGCATCTCGTGACCACGGCGATCGAGCACGAATCGGTGCTCGCCTCGGCCGACTACCTGCAGCGCCTGCACGGCGTCGAGGTCACCCACGCTCCCGTCGACGAGACGGGGACGCTGACCCCCGACGCCCTCGCCGCAGCACTGCGCGACGACACGGCCCTCGTGTCGGTCGGCTACGCCAACAACGAGATCGGCACCGTGCAAGACGTCGCGGCGCTCGCCGCCGTCGCACACGCACGCGGAGTGCCCCTGCACCTCGACGCCGTGCAGGCCGCGGGGTGGCTGCCGCTGTCGGGGACGGGGGCGGATGCCGTGACCATCGCCGGACACAAGATCGGCGCCCCGAAGGGCACGGGGATCCTCGCCGTGCGCGGACGCCTCCCGTTCGAGCCCCTGCTGCACGGCGGAGGGCAGGAGCGCGGACGCCGCTCGGGCACCCCCGACGTCGCGGGAGCCGTGGGCATCACGGCCGCCCTCACCCTCGCCGAGGCCGAGAGGGCCGAAGAGGCCGCCCGGGTCGGCGCCCTGCGCGACGCCTTCATCGCCCGCGTGCTCGCCCTCGTGCCGACCGCCCGTGTGACGGGTCACCCCACGCATCGCCTCCCCGGCACGGCGAGCTTCGTGTTCCCCGGCACCAACGGCGAGACCGTGCTGCTCGAGTTGGAACGGCACGGCATCGTGTCATCGAGTGGATCCGCGTGCGCGGCGGGCAGCGACGAGGCCTCGCACGTGCTGCTCGCGATCGGCGTCGACCACGACGAGGCCCGCACCGCCGTGCGGTTCACGCTTCCGCACGGCCTCACCGCTTCTCTCGACGACGTGGCGGATGCCGTCGCCGCCGCCGTCACCGCCGTAGGATCGCGCGGGTGAGTTCCACCGCCGTCACCGTCATCGTCCCCGGGTTCGACGTCGCCGAGTACGCGGAGGAGGCCCTCGACTCCCTCCGCGCGCAGACGCACCCGCACTGGACGGCGGTGCTCGTCGACGACGGCTCGACCGACGACACCACCCGCCTGTTCGCCGACGCCGAGGCGGACGACCCGCGCTTCCGCTTCGTGCGGCACGACGAGCAGCGCGGACTCGGCGCCGCCCGCAACTCCGGCCTCGCGCTCGTCGAGACGCCCTACACCGCGTTCCTCGACGCCGACGACGTGATGCGCCCCGACGCCCTCTCGCGCCTGGTAGACACGCTCGACCGCTCCGGCAGCGCCTTCGTCGTGGGGGCGTACGTGCGTCTGCGTCCGGATGCCGAGGGCCCCGGCTACACCGCAGGCGACGTGCAACCGTGGGTGACGGCCGCCACCGACCCGGCGCGCGAGGGCGTCTCGCTGGAGCAGCACCCCGCGGCATCCGGGAACATCGTCGCGTGGTCGAAGCTCAGCCGCACCGACTTCTGGCGCGAGCACGACCTGCGCTTTCCCGAGGGCCGCTACTACGAAGACCAAGTGCTCGCGCAGCGCATGTACACCCTCGCCCCCGCCTTCGACACGATCCCCGACGTGGTGGTCGAGTGGCGCCAGCGGCGCGACGGCGGCTCGATCACGCAACGCCTCGGCGAGGTCGACGTGTTGCGCGACTACCTCGAAGCCCTCGGCGAGGGGATTGCCGTGCTTCGTGCCGCGGGAGCCGACGCGGCCGTGCGCGAACGCGGGAAACTGATCCGCACGCTGGACCTGCCGCCGCTCGAGCGCCTCGCCGAGACGCACCCCGACCCGGCGTACCGCATCGCGCTCGAGTCGTTCACAGCGATGCTGCCCGGCTGACGCGCGGGCGCAGCGCGGCGGGCGCCGCGCTGCGGGTGCCGCGGCGCTGGGGGTGCCGCGGCCGCCGGGGGTGCCACGGCCGCCGGGGTGCCGCGGCGCTGGGGGTGCGGCGGCCGCCGGGATCGCGAGACTGCATCTCGCTGACATATCCGTTGCAGCCTGACGTCGGGTTGTCAGCGAGATGCAGTCTCACGCGGTCCCCATGAGTGCAGGCACCCGCGGGGGCCCGGCCCCTTCGACAGGCTCAGGGTCCTCCGACGGAACTTCGCGTCAGGCCGGAGCCTCGTCGGCGCGACGCGAGGGAAGGGCCGCGCGGGCGAGACCCGCTGCGTCGAGCTGTTCCTCGGCGAGCACGAACGACGAGGCCAGCTGCTCGGCGGCGAGGCTCGCGTACAGGCCGCCTCGGGCCAGAAGTTCGCTGTGGGTTCCCGATTCGACGATGCGGCCGGCATCCACCACGTGGATCTGATCCGCGCCGATCACCGTCGACAGGCGGTGCGCGATCGACAGGGTCGTACGGCCGCGCGACGCCGTCTCGAGGGCCTCTTGCACGATGCGCTCGGACACGGTGTCGAGGGCGCTCGTGGCCTCGTCGAGCAGCAGCACCGGCGGGTCTTTCAGCAGCACGCGCGCGATGGCGATGCGCTGCTTCTCGCCGCCCGAGAGGCGATAGCCGCGCTCGCCCACGACCGTGTCGTACCCGGCCTCGAACGACGAGATGACGTGGTGGATGTTCGCCGCCCGGCACGCGGCCTCGATCTCGTCGTCGGTCGCGTCGGGGCGGGCGTAGCGGAGGTTTTCGCGAACAGTTGCGTGGAAGAGGTAGGTCTCCTGCGAGACGATGCCGATCTCGTCGATGATCGACGCGCGGTCGAGGGTGCGCACGTCGGCGCCCGAGAACATCACGGCCCCGCCGCTGGCCTCGTACATGCGCGGCGTGAGGTACAGGATCGTCGTCTTACCCGCGCCGGACGGTCCGACGAAGGCGACGTGCTGACCGGGCTCGACCGTGAACGAGACGCCGTCGAGCGTCGGACGCGCCTGTTCGGGGGCGTCGGGGTAGCGGAACTCGACGTCGCGGAACTCGATCCGCCCGACCGGCCCGGGCGCCGCCGACACCGGCTTCGCGTCGGGCACGTCGACGATCGCGGGACGTAGATCGAGGTACTCGAAGATGCGGGCGAACAGCGCCGACGAGGTCTGCACATCGAGGGCCACGCGCATGAGGCCCATGAGGGGCATGAGCAGGCGCGCCTGGACTGTGGTGAACGCCACGATCGTGCCGGCGGTGATCGCTCCGGCGCCTCCGCCGATGAGGTAGCCCGAGACGAGGTAGATGATCGCCGGGACGCTCGACATGATGACCTGGACGACGGCGAAGAAGCCCTGACCGCTCATGGCCCGCCGCACCTGCAGGTGCACCTGGTTGTCGTTCTCGGCGTCGAAGCGCGCCGATTCGGTGCGCTGGCGGTTGAACGACTTCGACAACAGGATGCCGCTGACACTCAGCGTCTCTTGCGTGATCGCCGACAGCTCCGACAGCGACTCCTGCGTCTCGCCGGCGATGCGCGCGCGCACCTGCCCGACGCGGCGCTGCACGAAGATGAGGAACGGCATGAGCGCGATGGCGATGAGGGTCAGGCGCCAATCGATCAGGATCATCGCCACCAGCGAGGCGATCACCGTCACCGCGTTGCCGAGGATGCTCGTGACCGTGTTGGTCAGCACGCCCGAGACCCCGCCGACGTCGTTCTGCAGACGCGACTGGATGACGCCGGTCTTGGTGCGGGTGAAGAAGCCGAGCTCCATCGACTGCAGGTGGTCGAACAGACGGGTGCGCAGGTCGCCGGTCACCCGGTTGCCGACCGTGGCGGTCAGCCACGTCTGGGCGACGTTGAGCCCCGCCGAGAAGAGGAACAGCACGATCATGATGCTGACCAGCGTCGCGAGCAGCCGCAGATCGGGACTCGAGCCGTCGACGGGGAAGAGCGCGTCGTCGAAGATGCGCTGCACGAGCAGCGGAGGGATCACGGCCACGGCGGCGCCGACGACCACCAGCACGGCGGTCCAGACGATGCGCCACCGGTAGGGACGGAAGAGCTCGACCACGCGCCGACCGAGGTTCGCGACCCGCGGCGCCTGCGCGTTGCGGCGCCGCTGCGACTCGGCGTCCACGCCGCGGAACATGCTCCCGCCCATCCCGCCCATGCTCATGCGGGCCAGCCTACGTCCGACCACCGACACCGTCTCGCGAGGCCTCGATGTCGGGGCCTCTCGATAGACTCGGCGCGCCCGCCGCGGCATCCGGAACGAGAAATGTCTCGATGCCGGAATATCCCGCCGGCGGCCGCCGTTGCGTTCCCTGCAGTCGCCCGCGTGGCGCCACGAAGCCCCCCGTCTCGAAAAGGACCTCGTCATGGCCACCACCGGCACCGTCCCCGTCTCCCGGCCGAACTCCGCGCCCGCCTCGGAGGCCTCGCCGCACCGCTCCGGCCCGGTGATCGCCCTGCTCGTCGTCGCCGCGTTCGTCGTCATCCTCAACGAGACGACGATGTCGGTGGCGCTCCCCGCGATCATGGCCGACTTCGGCGTGAGCGCCGCGACCGGTCAGTGGTTGACCTCGGCGTTCCTGCTGACGATGGCCGTCGTCATCCCCCTGACCGGCTTCCTCCTCGAGCGCTTCCCGATCCGCAACGTCTTCTTCGCCGCGATGGGGGTGTTCGCGGTGGGCACGCTCGTCGCCGCGATCGCACCGGCTTTCGGGGTGCTGCTCGTGGGTCGCATCATCCAGGCGATGGGCACGGGCGTGATGATGCCTCTGCTGTTCACCACCGTGTTGAACCTGGTCCCCGCGAACAAGCGCGGCCGCGTCATGGGCGTCGTCACGATCGTCATCGCCGTCGCCCCCGCGGTCGGTCCGACCGTCTCCGGCCTCATCCTGTCCGCGCTCACCTGGCACGCGATCTTCTGGCTCATCCTGCCCATCGCCCTCGTGGCCATCGCGCTCGGCGCTCGGTGGGTCCGCAACGTCACCCAGACCCGCCCCGACGCACGATTCGACGTGCTCTCCGTGGTCCTGTCGGCGATCGGCTTCGGCGGTCTGGTCTACGGCCTCAGCGCGATCGGAGAATCGGCATCCGGACATGCGTCCGTTCCGGTGTGGATCCCCCTCGCCGTCGGCGCGGTCTTCGTCACCGTCTTCGTGATCCGTCAGCTGCGCCTGCAGCGCTCGGATGCCGCCCTGCTCGACCTCCGCGTGTTCCAGAGCCCGTCGTTCCGGCTCGCGGTCCCGCTGGTCGCGATCGTCGTGGCCGCGCTGTTCGGCTCGCTCATCCTGCTGCCCATCTTCCTGCAGCAGGCGCTCGGCCTCTCCAGCCTCACCGTCGGCCTCATGCTGCTTCCGGGCGGCGTGCTCATGGGTGTCATGGCGCCGATCGTCGGCCGCCTCTTCGACCGTTTCGGGCCGACCCCCCTCGTCATCCCCGGAATGGTCATCGCGGCCGCGGTGTTGTGGACGATGGCACTCACCTTCGACCAGAGCACTCCCATCTG
Source organism: Microbacterium sp. BH-3-3-3 (assembly GCF_007679045.1). Taxonomy (GTDB): domain Bacteria; phylum Actinomycetota; class Actinomycetes; order Actinomycetales; family Microbacteriaceae; genus Microbacterium; species Microbacterium algihabitans. The sequence continues at coordinate 115,439 of NZ_VEFS01000007.1, forward strand.
GTGGATCGTCACCGTGTACCTCGGGCTGAATCTCGGACTGGGCCTCGTCTTCACCCCGCTGATGACCTCGGCGCTGGGCTCACTCCCCCGCCGGCTCTACTCGCACGGCAGTGCCGTGGTGGGCACCGCTCAGCAGGTCGCAGGAGCCGCAGGCACCGCTGGCTTCGTCGCGATCATGACCGTGTTCTCGAGCACCGCCCTCGCCGGCGGCGCCGATCAGCCCGGCGCCGTCGCGTCGGGTGTGCACGTGTCGTTCCTCGTCGGCGCGGTCATCGCGACCGCAGCGGTCGTCCTCGCGTGCTTCGTCCGCAAGCCCGCGGAGGCGGAGGAAGCAGACGCTCCGGTCATCGCGCACTGAGGCGGAACCGTGGCCGAGGCGGAAGAGGCCGGTGAGCGGCTCAGCGCGCAGGGAAGCGGAGCCAGACCGGGCCAGCGCGCTGCTCACCTCGCACTGATGCGCATACGCGGCGGGCACAGACCCGTCTCGATGTCACCCCTGGGATGCGGAAGCGGCGCCGCCAGTACGACGAAAGTGACGCGGGTCGACTAAGGCGTCGCCGCGCGCACGCGAAAGCCGCACCGTCCGCACGAGGGAGCGCGACCCTCCGCGGCTCCGCCGGCGCGTCAGCGCCGGATCAGATCGAGCAGGAACCGCCGCCGCAGCACTGCGAAGCGGAGGGCTTGTCGTCGTCGGTCTCGACAGCGGGTGCACTCAGCAGCGTGATGAGCGGCTTGGATGCGAGGGCCGTGTCGGACGTAGGTTCACCGGACATGCGCTCGATCCTACGCCTGCGCGAGAGCGCAAGGGCCGCCGCGCGGGACTACCGCCGCCCCGCGGCATCCGCAACCCCCGTCTCGCCCACGGCGGCCGTTCCTAGCGTGGGATCACCCCCGATCGACAACAAGAGAGGCGTTCGACATGACCGATCTGAGCGGAAAGCGCATCGCGTTCCTGGCCACCGACGGATTCGAAGACAGCGAGCTCACCAGCCCGTGGGAGGCCGTGACCTCCGCCGGCGCGGAGGCCGTGCTCGTCTCGCCGAACGACGGCAGCATCAGCGGCGAGAAGGGTCACGAGCAGAAGGTCGACCTCTCGGTCTCCGGTGCCTCTGCGGGCGACTTCGATGCCCTCGTGCTCCCCGGCGGCGTGCAGAACGCCGACGACATCCGCATCGTGAAGGACGCCGTGTCGTTCACCCGCGGCTTCTTCGACCAGCACAAGCCGGTCGCCGTCATCTGCCACGGCGGATGGATCCTCACCGAGGCCGACGTGCTGAAGGGCCGCACGCTCACCAGCTACCCGACGCTGCAGACCGACCTGCGCAATGCCGGCGCCACGTGGGTCGACGAAGAGGTGCACGTCGACCAGGGCCTGGTCTCGAGCCGCAACCCCGACGACCTGCCCGCGTTCAACGCGAAGCTCGTCGAAGAGGTCGCCGAGGGGAAGCACTCCGGCCAGACGGCCTGAGCTCCCCCGTTGACGAGGGCCCCGGACTCCGGTCCGGGGCCCTCGCTCGCGTGAGGGGTCAAAAAGTGTCGCCGAGGAGTGCGCCAGGCGACACCTTTCGACCCCTCATGCGCGGGAAGACGGGCAGGCGGGGGGGGAGGCGTGCGCCAGGCGACAGTTGTCGACCCCGTCACGCGCGGGAAGACAGGCAGGCGGGGCCGAGGCACGCGCCAGGCGACAGTTCTCCACCCCTCACGCCGAGGAGGACTGGCACGCGGGGCACCACTGCCCGCCGCCCTTGGTGCCGGGGATGTCCTCGACCACGCCGGCGCACCCGGGGCACGGCTCGCCCGTGCGCCCGTGCACCTGCATCGCGGCAACCTTCGCGGCCTTCTGCTCGGCGATCGGCACTCCTCGTCGCGCGAGCACGGCCGCGGTCAGGGTGTCGTGAAGGGCTGCGTGCAGCCGGGTGATCTCGTCGGCGCTCAGGCTCGCCGCATGCGCCGTCGGGTCCAGCCGCGCCGCGAACATGATCTCGTCGGAGTACGCGTTGCCGATCCCGGCCAGCGTCTCCTGCTCCTGCAGCAGGGCCTTCAGCTGCTTGCGCCGACCGCCGAGCGCGGTCACGAGCATCTCGCGCGAGAACGCCGGGTCCGCGGCATCCGGACCCAGCTTCGCCACCGCGGGCACCTCATCGGCGGCGTCCGCCACGTGAAGCTGCACCGAGAGCCACTCGCCCGCGTCGGTGATGCCCAGGATGCCGTGATCGAACGCGACCCGCGCGATCACCGCGGCCGCGGACTCGACCTCTGCGACCCCCGCGTCCTGCCAGGTCGCCCATCCCGCCCGGCCGAAGCCGAGCGCGAGGTGCACCCCGTCGAGGTCGAGGTCGATGTGCTTGCCGAACCGCGTGACCGCGGTCACGCGCCGGCCGATCAGTTCGTCGAGGGGACGGGCACGCGTCTTGCGCGCCCGCCCTTCGACGAGGTCGACCCCGACGACCTCGTGACCGCGGAGGCGCTCGCGCAGGAACAGCGCGAGCGCCTCGACCTCGGGTGCCTCAGGCATGTCGGCGCTGCTCTCAGGCTCCGGGCTCGGATGCCGTGGGGGCGGTCGACGGCGCCGGAGACGCGGGCGTGGTGCCGGTGGCGGCGGGCCGCTGCGTCGACTCGGCGAAGGCGTCGGCCATCGCGCGGCCCTGGATGATCTGCGTCAGGTCGATGCCGGTGGCGGCCTTCACGGCCTCGAAGGACGAACGCAGGCCCGTCGCCGACTCGGTCGCGAGGTGACCGCTGGCCCCCTCGCCGCCGAGCACGGTGATGTTCCCGACGCGGTCGTAGCCCTTGGCGAACTCCGCCATCATCGGCACCAGCGACTCGAGGGCGCGCTGGGCCAGCAGGGCCTCCTGGTTGTGCGAGAGGGCCTCGGCCTCGGCGCGGATCGCCTCGGCACGGGCCTCACCGGCGAGGCGCACCGACTGCGCGTCGGCTTCGGCGCGCACGCGCACGGCGGCGGCTTCCTGCTCGGCGATCTGCGCGCGGGCCTGGGCGGCCTTGATCTGCGCGTACGAGTCGGCGTCGGCGTCCTTCTGGCGCTGGTACAGGTCGGCGTCGGCGACGCGGTTGACCTCGGACTCGAGGCGCGCCTGCGTGTTCTGGGCCTCCTGCTCGAGCACCGCCTGACGGCGCTCGGCGCGGGCGAGGGCTTCGGCCTGCTCGGCCTCGGCGTTGGCGCGGCCGACCTCGGCCTTGGCCGCGGCGCTGTTCTTGTCGAGCTTGGTCTGCTCGATCAGGTTGGCCTCGTCGGTGGCGATCTGGCGGGCGCGGATCTCGCGCACGGCGTTGATGCGGGCGACCTCGGCCTCGCGCTTCACGCGCTCGACCTCGGTGGCGCCGAGCGCCGAGATGTAGCCGTTGCTGTCGGTGACGCCCTGGATCTGGAACGAGTCGAGGATGAGGCCCTGCGACGACAGGTCGCCCTTGATGCCCTCGGCGATCTGGTCCGACAGGCGCTGACGATCGCGCATCAGCTCCTCGACGGTCAGCGTCGCGACGACGCCGCGCAGCGCACCCTCGAGCTGCTCGGTCGTGAACTGCTCGATCGCCTTGTCCTGCGAGGCGAAACGCTCGGCCGCGCGACGCACCTGTTCCGGGTCGGACCCGATCTTCACCAGGGCCACACCGCTGACGTTGACCGTGACGCCGTTCGACGACTGCGCGGTGGGCTCCATCTTGATCTGACGGGCCCGCAGCGAGATCATCTCGCCGCGCTGGGTGAGCGGGTTGACGATCGCTCCCCCGCCGGTGATCACCGTGATGCGCGACGACTCACCGTCGGCGCCCTTCTGCCGCTTTCCGACGATGACCAGGGCTTCGTCGGCCTTGGCGACGCGGTACCAGCCGCGGACGACGAGGGCCAGGACCAGGATCACGACGATCGCGACCACCACGACGACGACGGCGATCAGTCCGACTGCTCCGAGAGCGGCGAGTTCCATGCTTCTCCTTCGACGGGTGCCGCCGACGGCAGCACGGGGGAATTGCCTCCAACCTATCCGGGGGGCTCCGGCCGCTGTCCACCCCATCCGCGCACGATCGCGTCCCCCGACGGGCGGCCGGGAGCGTACCGTTGAAGGTGAGGCGGCCCGAACCGCCCGAAGAAGGGTCCCCCATGAAGATCGTCTCGTCGCAGGACTGGCGCGATGCCATCCGCTTCGATGTCCCCGTGCTGGTCGCCGACGTCGTTCCGGGCGAAGCCACCCGCTGCGTCGCGTGCGGTGCCGACGGCCCCCTGTACGACCGCACCGAGCTGTGGGCGGTGAAGCATCAGCACCCCAAGCACCACGGCGGCTTCGTCCGCTTCTACTGTGAGGCGCACAAGCCGGCCGCTCCCCCGCCGCCGCCCGCGCCGACCATCGAGGCCCGACGCGCGCGTGCCGCGTCCGCCCCGAAGGAGCGTCGCACCCCGAGCTCGAAGCCGATGCTGATCACCGACCGCCCGACGCGCACGATGTGCCCCGACTGCTTCGTCGAGGTCTCGGTCGGCGGCGACTGCGGCATGTGCGGCGCCCAGGTCGTCTGACCGCCTGAACGACAGAACCGCCTCGGATCACTCCGGGGCGGTTCTGTCGTTCGTGGGCTCAGCGGGCCGAGATGGTCCAGCCGGCCTCGTGCGAGGCACCGGGGTCGAGCGAGACGACGCCCGTGGCGAAGTCGTAGGCGTCGTCGTTGAACGCATCGGGCGCGCACGTCATCGGTTCCACGGCGAGACCGGCGCGGTGTCCGGGCGTGCCGGGACCGGCCGGGAGGTCGGCGGTGTGGATCTGCACCCACGGGCAGTCCGTGCCCCAGTTCATGGCCACGCCCGTGCCCGACGGGTCGGTGAGCGTGACGGTCGTGCGGGCGCCGGCATCCGGGATCAGGCCCGTGTAGGCGTGGTCGATCTCGACGGCGCCGAGCACTCGCGGTTCGCGGAAGTCGAATCGCTCGGCGTCGGAGGTGACGGATGCCAGGGCCACCGGCGCCAGACGGTCGGGCGTCACCTCGAGCACGGTGTCGGCCGGCAGACCGAGCGTCCACTCGTCGAGGGTCGCCGGTCCCGCGACGAGGTATGGGTGCGGTCCGGTGCCCCACGGGGCGGGGGTGTCCGACAGGTTCGTGGCTCGCACGGTCTGCGTCAGGCCGTCGGCATCCAGCGAGAACGTCGTCGACACGACGACCCACCACGGGTAGCCGGCCTGCGCGGTGATCGTGGCGACGAGGGTGACGGAGTCATCGGTCGCCTCACGCACGTTCCAGTCGACCCACGACAGCAGTCCGTGCAGGGCGTGGCCGCGGTTCGGCTCGGTGAGGGGCAGCTGGTGCTCGACGCCGTCGAAGTGGTGGATGCCGTCGACCACGCGGTTCGGCCACGGCGCGAGCGTCGTGCCGCGGTAGGCGGGACGCAGTTCGTCGGCGGCGAAGGGAACGACCAGGTCGCGCCCCTCGAAGGTGAGGGAGCGGAGGGAAGCGCCCACGCTCGCGATCGCGGCTTCGTAGCCGTGGGCGCGGAGGACGACGGGGGTGCCCGAGACGAGCGTGGGCGTCTCGATGGGAACGACAGCGGTCATATCGCCATTATCCCGGTCGGTCCCGCTGCGGCCCGCCACGCGGCCACGCCGTGGCGGGAGCCGACATCGTCGGCGCGATATCGTCCGAAAAGACGAAGTGCCCCCATCCGCGAGGGATGAGGGCACTTCGGGGAGGGCGACTTACTTGAAGGCGTCCTTGACGTTCTCACCGGCCTGCTTGGCGTGGGCCTTGGTCTGGTCAGCCTGACCTTCGGCCTCGAGGCGCTCGTTGTCCGTCGCCTTGCCAGTGGCTTCCTTCGCCTTGCCAGCGATGTTTTCCGCGGCGTTCTTGATCTTGTCGTCGAGTCCCATGTCGGCTCCTCCCTGTGGTCTTCGGGAATCTCCCGATGTGCGTACACAGTAAGTCGCCGACCTTCACCCGCGAGGGGGGCTTGATATTCATCTCGCCGTGAGGCACTGCGGCGGGTTAGGTTCAGAGAATGCACCGGGGGGAAGCAGCCATCACGATCGTCCGTGACCGCTCATGACCACGTCTCACACGCTCTCGGATTTCGCCGACCTCCTCGATGACGCTTCCCCGGAGCCGACGCCTCCCGGCCCCGCGGGCAAGATCGTCGCCCTGTCATTCCTCGGGGTGATCCTGCTGCTCCTCGCCGGCTCCGGCGGGTACGTGTGGTGGGCGTCGACGGCGGCGCTGCCCGCTCCCACCGTCACCTCGCAGGCTCCCGCGGTGACCCCCGGGGCAGCCGCGTCCGTGCCCATGCCCGCGGCCGGTGCCGCTCTGCTGCGGGTCGAGGGCGGCGACGCCTTCCTCGGGCCCGACGCCGCGAACGTCTTCGCCTCGACCGGTGGCGACGACTCCCGCTCCATCGCCAGCGTCGCGAAGCTGATCACGGCGCTGGTCGTGCTCGATGCGCACCCGCTCGCGAGCGCTGTCGACCCCGGTCCCACGATCTCGTTCACCAAGGCCGACACCGATCTGTACGACCGGTTCTACGTGCAAGACGCCGTCGTCGCCCGCATGCCCGACGGCACGCGCATGTCGCAGCACGACGCGCTGGCGACGATGCTGCTCCCCTCGGCCGCCAACTACGCCGTCGCCCTCGCGCGGTGGGGCTTCGGCTCGGAGGGCGCCTACGTGCAGGCCGCCCGCACGTGGTTGAGCGCGAACGGGTTGACCAACACCCGCATCGTGGATGCCACGGGGCTCGACTCCCGCAACACCAGCACGCCGAGCGATCTGCTCGCCCTCGCGCGTCTCGCCGCGGCGAATCCCGCCGTCGCCGCCATCGCCGCCACCGGCTCGATCGACGTGCCCGGTCCCGGATACGTCACCAACACCAACGACCTGCTGGGCACCCTCGGAATCACGGGGCTCAAGACCGGCAACCTCGGCGACGGCTCGTTCAATCTGCTCTTCACCTCCCGCCTCGACGTCGGCGTCGGCACGCCCCTGCAGATCACCGGCGTGCGCATGGGCGGCGAGACGCACGACAGCACCGACGACGACGTCCGACGCATGCTGCAGGGGGTCGCGGACGGGTTCCACGACGTCACCGTCGGCACGGTCGGCGACACCATCGGCTCGATCTCGACGCCGTGGGGAGCGAAGGCCTCGCTCGTGCTCGCCCAGACGAGCGAGGTGCGCACGTGGTCGGACACCCCGATCGCGGTCGACCTGAAGACCACGACACCGCAGAACTACGCCGACGGCGAGGTCGTGGGCAGCGTCTCGTGGACCGCCGGACCCCGATCGATCTCGTCGAGCGTGAAGATCTCGGGCGCGATCGAGGAGCCGACGCTGTGGTGGCGCCTCACCCACCCCGGAGAGCTGGGCTGAGGCGCACGACCCGCGACATCACGGGTCAGACGGCGGGAAGTTCCGCGTGCGCGATGACCGCGTCGCCCGTGTCGCGGAGTTCCATCCGCGCCGCGTCGCCGCGGAGCACCGCCGCATTCATGCGGCACACGATGGGCACGTCCGAACCGAGCACCTCTCCGGCGCTGAACTCCGTGCCGTCGACGCCCACGAACACCAGTTCGTAGGTCGCTCCGACGTCGAGTCCGGACGCCTCGAGGTACGCCTCGGTGCCCCACGTGTGCGCCACGACCTCCGCCGAGACGTCGACGCCGCCGACGTCGTCGCTCACCGCGATCTGCTCGACAGCCCCCAGGGTCCCGGGCGGACCGGACGGCACTGTCGAGGTGAACGCACCGGCTCCGCTGACCCCGATGACCACCCCGACGACGAGACACGCCGCGGCGGTCAGCGGCGTGACCCATCGCCGGCGTCGGCGTGCCGCCGCGGCATCCGGAACGAAGTCGACCTCGGGCGAGACCTCGCCGTCGACCGCACCCTGGATCCCCTCCCACAGGTCGTCGGCGTCGCGCGGAGCCGTCCAGGTGAGATCGCCCTGACGCAGGCGCCCGGCGAGCGCCTGCAGCGAGGCGTATTCCTCCGCGCGAGCAGGATCGGCTCGGCGGAGATCGTCGAACTCGGCGCTCTGCGCCGCGGTCAGCTCGCCAGCGAGCGCGGCCGCGGCCAGTTCGGCCCAGCGGTCATCGGGAGTGCGCATCGGGCTCCTCCATCTCTTCGAGGTGCGTCCTGAGGGCGCGGAGTGCGTGGAACGTACGGGTGCGCCAGGTCGCGACGGGCACGCCCGTGGCATCCGAGAGCTCCTGATAGGTGCGACCGTGCAGGTGGACGGCGACGACGGCGGTGCGGTGCGCCTCCGTGAGGACCGACAGCGCCTCCAGCATGCGCAGACGCTCGAGGGGATCGATCGCCTCCGCCGCGCGGCTCTCGAGCTCGGCGTGATCGCCGATCAGCGGGAGGCGGGCGCGAGCGCGGAGCGCATCGACGATGACGTTGCGCGCGATCGCGAACAACCAGGTGCGCTCGGAGGCGCCCTGGGCGTCGAACCGATCGCGCGCTCGCCACGCGCGGAGAAATGTCTCCTGCACGCAGTCCTCCGCAAGCGGACGGTCTCGGAGGGCGTTGACGGCGAAGCCGAGCAGGGCGTTGGCGTTGTCGTCGAAGGCCCGGCGCAGGTCGAATCCCGCTCCCGCCGGACGTGGCCGAGATGCGTGCATGCGCCTCTCCCTGCTTCGCCCGGTCGACCCCGTCATGCGCGCAGCCCCTTCGAGATTAACGGTCGCCGAAGCGGCGGCCCTGTGAGGTATACGTCGGCGCGGCGGCCCGCGTTCATCGCCGGACGAATTCTCGGCCCCGATGAACGCCGAAGCACTCGCGGTCGTACACCTCTGCCACCGGACGTTCCGCGTCCCGATCGAAAGGCACGACGATGACGAAGAAGACGTACGCCCGCCCACTGACGATCGGCGCCCTGGCCGGTGTCGCTCTGCTGGCCGTCGGTTCCCCCGCGTTCGCCGAGACGGAGGTGTCGGAACCGGCCGAATTCACGAGTGCGTTCACGGTCATGGCGACCCCCGATCAGGTGATCAACAACGACGGGGTCGCCGCACCGGGGCAGAGCGGCGCGACCGGCACCTTCACGTTCCGCATCAATTCGGACGAGGAGATCATCTGCTACGACATCCGCCTCGAGGGCGTCAGCGGCGACTACCAGAGCCCCGCCAAGACGGCGACGCACATCCACGAAGCCGCCGTCGGCAAGCCCGGCCCGCCGCGAATCGCCTTCCCGAATCCGGAGCCGGTCGGCGACGGACCGCGCACCTCGTCGGGATGCCTGCAGGGGCCCTTCACCACCGGTGTCGTCACGAACGGCGCCGACACCGGCACGGGCTTCTCGCTCAAGCAGATCGAAGCGAATCCCGCCGGGTTCACGGGCGATTCGCACACGGTCGACTTCGCAGCCGGAGTGGTCCGCGGCCAGCTGACGTCGATCCCCGTCGGCGGAGTCGACACCGGGGCCGGAGGCGCTGCGGCGACCGACGCCAGCGGTTGGGGCATCGCGGCCGCCGCCGGCGGACTCGGCCTCGTCGCCGCATCCGTCTTCGTCGTCCAGCGTCGACGCGCGGCCGACGCGAAGTGACCGACGCACGGCGCGGCGCGCGGCGGATCGCCCGGACAGGGCGGACGCTGCGTGCCGCGTGCGTGCTCGCTCTCGTCGGCGTGCTGGCCTGCGCGGGATGCACCGCCGCATCCCCGGCAGCCGCCCCGGCATCTCCCGCATCCATCGTCCCACCGGTGTCCCCCGCCCCACCGGCGTCCACGCCCGAAGCCGCAGCGGCCGCACCCGCGGCTCCGGCTCCCCCTGCGCCCTCCCGCGTCGTGATCCCAGCGCTCTCCCTCGACGAAGAGCTGATCGACCTCGGGATCGCCGCGGACGGGAGCATGGAGGTCCCGGCCGACTACGACGAGGTGGGATGGTTCACCAGCGGCGGACGTCCCGGCGGAACCGGCCCGACCGTCATCGCCGCCCACGTCGACTCGCCCACCGGTCCTGCGGTGTTCGTGGACCTCGAGAACGTGGTCGTGGGCGACGTCATCGAGGTATACGACGACGACGGCGGCACCGCCCACGCCTACCGCGTCACCGAAACGGCCGACTACCCCAAGTCGGCTTTCCCCACCGCCCGTGTCTTCGGCGCCACCGCGAAAGACGAGCTGAGGCTCATCACCTGCGGCGGGGTGTTCGATCGCGATGCGGGTTCGTACGTCGACAACCGGGTGGTCTACGCCGAGCGCGCGTGATCGTCGCTCACGACCTCAGGTGATCCCGCGCCCACAGAGCGGCGCTCGTGCGGTCGGCGACGCCGATGTGCCGGAAGACGTTGCCCAGATGCGCCTTCACGGTCCGCTCCGAGATGCCGAGCGCCGTGGCCACCTGCTTGTTCGCGAGGCCGTTCGCGACGAGCCGCAGCACCTCCTCCTCGCGCGCGCTGAGGCCGTTGCCCGGTGTTGCGGCATCCGGAAGCAGAGCGCCGGCGACGCGGGCGTCGAGCGGCGTGTGGCCCTCCGCGACGGATCGCACGGCGGAGCGCAGGTCGGCGGGTTCGGCGTCCTTGAGTTGGTAGCCCGTGGCCCCGGCGGTGATCGCCCGACGCACCTGGTCGCGGTCGCCGAACGAGGTCAGCACGAGCACGCGGATGCTGGGATGCTCCGCCCGCACGGCACGCGTCGCCGCGATCCCGTCCATGACCGGCATCGACACGTCCATGACGACGACGTCGACCTCGGTCGTGCCGACGAGCGCGACGGCCTCCGCGCCGTTCGCCGCGGTGGCGGACACCACGATGTCACCGTCCGCGGCGAGCACCGAGGCGAGTCCCTCCCGCACCATCGAGTGGTCGTCGACGACGAGGACGCGGATCATTCGGACTCCCGGGGGCGATCGTGCGGGGGAAGGGTCACGCGCCACGCCGTGCCGTGACCGGGAGCGGTGGCGAGGGCAAGCTCGGCGCCGGCATCGGTGGCGAGGTCGCGCAGAACGCGCGTGCCGAGGTGCCCCTCGACGGGTGAGCGGTGCAGGGTCGCCATGTCGAACCCCCGGCCGTCGTCGGCGACCGTCAGCACGGTGCCGGCGTCCTCCGCGGCCACGGTGATCACGACGCGGCAGGGAGCCGCGTGGGTCACGGCGTTGCGCAATGCCTCCTGCACGACCCGGTACAGCAGGCGCTCGTGCTCCTCCGGCAGTTCGTCCACGGGCATCCGCAGGTCGAGCACGACGTCGGCTCCTCGCGTGCGGGCCGTCGCCGCGAGGTCGTGCAGGGCGGAGGCGAGACCGGACGCGCCCAGGCTCTCGGGGTAGATGTCGACCAGCAGCGAGCGCAGCACGCGCACGTTCCCGCGGACCGCCGCCGCCACCTCGCGCAGGCGCGACGCCCCGGCCTCCTCGCCGCGGCGGTCGGCCTCGACGGCCGCGCTCTCGGCGCCGTAGCTGGTGGCGACGAGTTCCTGCACCGGGCCGTCGTGCAGGCTGCCCGCGATGCGTCGGCGTTCGGCATCCGACGCATCCACCGCCCGCTGCAGCAGTTCGCTGCGTCGCGTCTCGGCCCGGCGGAGTTGCCGCAGAAGCGTCCAGACGATCGGGGCGGTGAGCACCGCGAGCAGCAGCAGACTGCTCGTCGTCACGCCGGTGAATCCGCGCCACAGCTCCGCCGAGCGCGCCGCGACGGGCTCATAGGGGTAGTAGACCTCGAACAGCAGCTGCTGCCCGCTCGCCGACCACACCGGACGGTAGACCTCGAGCAGGCGCGACCCGCTCTCGAACTCGTTCTCATCCTCCGACAGGTCCGACACCGCCGCACGGGTCGAGGGGGTCGTGAGGGCCGCGCGCTGGGCCTCGTCGAGCTCGAAGGTGCGGCCGATCAACTGCGGCTCGTCGGCGTAGAGCACGCGCCCCTCGGGGCTCCAGATCTTCACCCGGATGACGTCGTCGCCGAGGATCTGCGACCGCACGGTCACGTCGAAGGCAGCGACGGCGGCCGGGTCTCCCGCGGCGAGCGCGTCACTGAGCGCGGGCCGCACGACGGCGTCCGCGAGCACGTTGGTCACCTGCGCGGCATCGTTGACCGCCTCGCGCTCCGCCAGCCACTGCGCGCCGAACCCGGCGAGCGCTGCGACGGCCACCAGCACGGCGGCCAGCCCCGCGGCGAGGCGCAGCAGCACGGCACGGGTCGACAGGGTGCGCGGGAGTGTCCGAGAGGGGCGCGCCGTGACGAGCACCTCCCACGACGGAGCGGAGGGGTCGGATGCCACTCAGTCGTCTCCCCCGTGGCGGTCGCCGCCGTGTCCGCTTGTGCCGCCATCGTCCGTGCCGCCGCTCCCAGCGCGGCCGCTGTCGTCGGTGCGGGATTGCGTCGAATCACCCGTGCCCTGCACGGCTCTGTCATCGCCGGGTTCGACGCGCGTGTCGCGCGGGGCGTCGCCACCGGCGTCTTCGGGAGTCGTCACCGCCGCACCGTCGTCGCTGCCGTGAGAGCCGTCGCCGCCGGGAGCGGAGTCATCGGTCGAGGTGGCGCCGCCATCGCGGTCGTCGCCGGGCTCGACCCGCTGGTCGCGCGGAACGTCTCCGCCATGATCGTCGACGGATGCCGAGGGCGAGGGCGTCGGCGCGAGCACCTGGGCGAGCGAGGGCACCGGCACGGGCACCGATTCGGCGAACGACGCATTGCCCCACAACCCGATCGCCGCGGGTGCGGCGGCTATCAGCAGAGCTCCCGCTCCGACAAGGATCCGCTTCTTCATGTCATCCGTCCTTTCGCCCATTTTCACCCGCAGTGCGGGGAACGCTGTCCACTGTTCGCGAAAGCGCACGGCCGGGCCATCGGACGATGGTCGTACTACCAAGGTCGCATTGCCCGGTCCGGGCGCCGGCCGCGACGGTGGGAGCAGCTCAACCGACGAAACGAGGCCCTCATGAGCAGCAGCACCTCCCCCCGTTCGACCCTGACCCGTACCACCGCGATCGTCGCGGCCGCCCTGGTCGCGGCATCCGGTCTCCTCTTCCCCGCCGCCGCGCAGGCGAAGACGACCTCGGTCGGCGGCGACTACGCCGTCACCGTGAACGGCACCACCTACAACCCCGCACCCGGCAAGGACGCGAAGCTCAAAGACGTCGCCGTCTCGGGCCGCATCACCGTCAGCGGCACGAACAACCGCTTCACGATCGACCCCGCCACGCTCGGCGTCTACGACTACACGCTCACGGGCGCTCCCGACACGCAGCGCATGGTCACGAGCCCCACCGTCGTGTTCGCCTCGAAGGTCCCGACCCTCACGGCCGCCCAGCGCAGCGGTGCCCGGCTGTCGAGCCTCGAGGTGCGCGACGACTCCCTGGTGGCGATCTTCACCACCGCCGGCGGCAAGCTGAAGATCCAGGCGAAGGACGGCGCGCAGGGCGGCATCTTCCAGATGGAGCCCGAGTTCGCCGCCCCGGTCGAGCTCGTGCACACACTCGGCCCCGGACTCTTCTACTTCGTCAACCAGTACACCGGCAAGATCAACTTCGGAAACGGAGTGGATGCCGTGACCTCCGGCCCCGGCGCGCACCAGATGCTGCTGGGCAAGGACAGCCCGCAGGTCGCCACGAAGACCTACCAGGATGCGACCGTCACGAAGTGGACCGTCGCCTCGGGTGGTCGCATGGGCGGCGTGCTGGGCGAGGACGCGATCGAGCTCTCCGCGGGTGCGACCAACTGCACCAGCCAGTGCCAGGCGCAGAACCGCATCAACGGGTCGCTCCCCGTCCCCCCGAACCCGACGAACCCCACCCCCATCGGGGGCTGATCCCCGACGCGAACGCCCCCGGCCGAAAGGTCGGGGGCGTTCGCGCGTGTCCGCCGGGCGCGGCTGAAAGGTCGGGGGCATTCGCTCGTGCCCGCCGAGCCCTCGGCTGACGGCGGGGTTCAGCCGACCGTCGTCGGTGCGAATCCCGCGAAACCGTCGATGCGCTGCTGCGCCACGGTCGTTCCCAGTTCGCCGCGGGCCGACGGATGCGTCCAGTAGTAGTGCAGAGCCGCGTAGGTGGCCCGGGGCGCGGCATCCAGGGCGAACGTCGCGATCTTCCACTCCCCGACGACGCCCCGCGTGCCGTCGCCGGTGTCGCGCTCGATGCGCAGGATCGGGATCTTGACCGGTCGCGCCTGCTGCACGCCCCTGTCGTTGGTCGTCGTGGCGCGGATCGCCGTCACCTCAGCCCAAGGAATGTCGACCGAAGCGCCCTGGAAACGCACGGCCACTCCGCTGCGGCCCACGGCGACGCACTGACGGTTGCCCCACGACGAGCGGCTACGCGCGGCGAAGACGAGGTTGACGAACGACAGCAGGAAGAACAGACCCAGGATGCCGAAGACCACCGCGATCACGTACGGAATCGGTCCCTGCATCGAGGGGGTCGTGCCCGCCTGCGCGAGCACGGCCCAGGTCACCCAGCCCGCCCCGGCGGCGATCAGCCCGCACACGACGGTCAGGACGAGCGGTGGGCGCTTGAGCGGGGCGACGTGCAGCCACTCGTCGGGTGCGCGGTCGAAGGTGCGGTTGAACATCTCTGCCGGCAGGAGTTGCAGCCGCTTCTTCGAGGCGAGCGGAAGCACCCACCCGGACGGGACGTTCGCGACTCGGGCGTCGATCTGGGCCATGCCAGCAGTGTAGGCAGGGGCACCGACATCGCGGCCGGACCCGTGTCGGACGGTCGGGCGGAGTGGCATGGCTCCGACATCGCCGTCGGACCCTTGCTCGATGGGCGCGCGGCGTGGCATGACCGAGAGCCAAGTGGTACCATATCCTGTACCACTTGGAGGACTGATGGCGATCACCACGAGCGAGGCGCGACGCGACCTCTTCGGCCTCATCGAGCGGGTGAACCTCGACCACTCGGAAATCGAGATCACCTCGAAGCGAGGCTCGGCGGTGCTGATGTCGAAAGACGAGTACGACTCTCTCATCGAGACGAGCTACCTTCTCCGATCCCCCGAGAACGCTCGTCGACTTCTGAGCGCGCTCCAGGACGCGCGCGCCGGAGACGTCGAGTCGCACGAGCTCGTCGAACCGTGAGCGAACGTCTCCTCGCGTGGACCAGCGGCGCGTGGGAGGACTACCTCTACTGGCAGACCCAGGACCGCAAAACCCTTCGCCGGATCAACCTGCTCATCGCCGACGTTCTGCGTGACGATCCCTTCGACGGGATCGGCAAGCCCGAGCCGTTGAAGCACGCGCTGGCGGGAGCGTGGTCACGACGCATCGATGAGGCGAACCGGCTCGTCTACGTCGCTGACGACGCTCGAGCGACGATCCTGCAGGCTCGCTACCACTACTGATCGCCGCGGCGCCGGCCGCGCAGGGGATCAGCGGCGAGCCACATGGCGCGCCAGAACGCGACGAAGAACACGATCGCCGCGATGATCCACAGAACGAGCCAGATCAACCGCCCCTCAGCGGGTGCGGCGAACACGGCGAACATTGCGCCAATCCACACGGGAAGGCACACGAACTGCGCGATCTTCAACGTGCGAATATCGTTCACGAATTCACCGGATCTCCGCGCCGCCGCGGCCTGCCGCAGGGCTCATAGACGGCGCCGTGTCCATATTCGAGTTGGCCTCCCGCCACCATCGGACGAGCGAAGAAGCGAACGGCGACGCCGCATCCTTGTGCGGAATGTCGAGACCATAATCGTCGCGCAAGAGAGTCACGATGCGCGCACTGAGGAGAGGGGCATCGTCACCAGCCCCGAGCCAACGCATAATCGGCGCGATCAGATCGTCGTACTCGTTCTCATCACCCGGTCCGTCGTCGTCGGCATAGACCCCGAGAACGTCCCACTCGATGAGCCGAGCCCGAAGCTCTGCGACGCGTCGCTCCGCGTCCCGTCGGATCCCGTCGCAACTCACCCGACCGTTCCTCTCGACCCGCTCAGTTGTTGAAGCGGAACTCCACCACGTCGCCGTCCTGCATGACGTAGTCCTTGCCTTCGAGGCGGGCCTTACCCTTCGCACGGGCCTCGGCGACCGAGCCGAGCTCGACGAGGTCGTCGAACGAGATGACCTCGGCCTTGATGAAGCCCTTCTCGAAGTCGGTGTGGATGACACCGGCCGCTTGCGGCGCCTTCGCGCCCTGCGGGATCGTCCAGGCGCGTGCTTCCTTAGGGCCGGCGGTGAGGTAGGTCTGCAGGCCCAGCGTGGCGAACCCGATGCGGGCGAGCTGGTCGAGGCCCGACTCGTCCTGGCCGGTCGACGCGAGCAGTTCGGCGGCGTCCTCGGGGTCGAGGTCGATGAGCTCCGACTCGATCTTGGCGTCGAGGAACACGGCCTTCGCGGGAGCGACCAGCGCTGCCAACTCGTCCTTGCGCGACTGGTCGGTGAGCACGGCCTCGTCGACGTTGAAGACGAAGATGAACGGCTTGGCGGTGAGCAGTCCGAGCTCGCGGATCGGCGAGAGGTCGATTCCGGATGCCGACAGCAGCACGCCACGCTGGAGGGCGTCCTGCGCGGCCTTGGCGGCCTCGAGCACCGAGGGGTCGAGCTTCTTGCCCTTGACCTCCTTCTCGTACCGGGTGATCGCCTTCTCGAGCGTCTGGAGGTCGGCGAGCTGCAGCTCGGCGTTGATGGTCTCCATGTCGTTCGCCGGGTTGACCGAACCGTCGACGTGCACGACGTCGTCGTCGGCGAATCCGCGCACGACCTGCGCGATGGCATCCGCTTCACGAATGTTCGCGAGGAACTGGTTGCCGAGGCCCTCGCCCTCGCTCGCGCCGCGGACAATGCCGGCGATGTCGACGAACGACACCGCAGCGGGCGCGAGCCGCTCGCTACCGAACACGTCGGCGAGCTTCTGCAGGCGCACATCGGGAAGGTTCACGACCCCGACGTTGGGCTCGATGGTGGCGAACGGGTAGTTCGCCGCGAGCACCGAGTTCTTGGTCAGAGCGTTGAAGAGGGTCGACTTTCCGACGTTGGGAAGGCCGACGATTCCGATGGTAAGAGCCACGGGAGTCCAGGTTACCCGGCTCAGAGACTCCTCATCGCGTCAGGGTCGCCGCGTGCGGAACGCGTGGGTGACGTACGGCAGCGCGACCGCCCCGCCGTCGGCGAGTCCCGGCACGGATGCCACGACCCCGTCGACCGCGGCGTCGATGCCCGCCCGCTTCTCGGGGCTGGCCGTGATGACGTCGCTGCGCGAGCCGACGAGGTCGCGCAACTGCGGCAGGGTGATCTGCCGGTCCCAGCGCCACTCGCGGTGCTCCAGCCCCTCGAAGGGCTCGGCCGCGCGCGGTCCAGTCGTCGCCAGGAGCGCCTCGGCGTTCGAACCGCCCATCGCCGCCGTCAGCCGTTTCACCCAGTCGACGCTGTCGTCGCGGATGTTCCAGATGAGCCCCAGCTCTCCCCCGCTGCGCAGCACACGCGCGACCTCGCGGGAGGCCGGCTCGACGTCGACCCAGTGCCACGCCTGCCCCATGACGACGGCGTCGAGGGCGGAATCGGGCAGCGGCAGGCTCTCGGCCGTTCCGACGAAGGTGGGCACTCCTCGTGCGTTCTCCCGCAGGATCGCGAGCATGTCGGCATCCGGATCGACGGCCACGACGTCGGCACCGAGCTCGACGACGGAGCGCGTCAGCTTGCCCGTTCCGGCACCGACGTCGGCCACGCGCAGACCGCGCCCCGGTTCGCGCACCCGTTCCAGCAGCCACGCGACCGCCTCGGCGGGGTAGCCCGGGCGCCCCGACTCATAGGCGGAGGCCGCCTGTCCGAACGAGGTCGATTTCGCCTGATCGCTCATGGCCCCGACCCTACGCCGACCCTCCGACATGGCATCCGGAGTCTTTTCGAGCGATCCCGGATGCCGCCGACCCCGGCGCGCCTCCTCGGCTCGATGCCGGGCCGGGTGAGGGTGGAGGCGTGGCTCTGGACTTCACCGCGATCGACTTCGAAACGGCGAACTCCAGTGGTGCGTCCGCGTGTGCCGTGGGTCTCGCCCGGGTCCGGGGCGGCCGCGTCGTCGCCACCGCCGCCTGGCTGATCAAGCCTCCCGCCGGTCACGACCACTTCGCGCCGATCAACATCGGCATCCACGGCATCCAGCCCGCCGACGTGATGCACGCGCCGGGGTGGTCGGAGCAGCTGGAGCGCCTCACCGCGTTCGCCGGTTCGGACGTGCTCGTGGCACACAATGCCGGCTTCGACATGTCGGTGCTGCGTCGTGCGTGCGCGGCGACCGGCGACGAGTGCCCGCCCTACCGCTACCTGTGCAGCGTGCAGATGTCGCGGAAGACCTACGCGCTCGCGTCGTACCGCCTCCCGCTCGTGGCCGCCGAGGCCGGCTGCTCGCCGTTCGCCCACCACGACGCCCTCGCCGATGCGGTCGCGTGCGCCGAGATCACGATCGACTGCGCCCGGCGCGCGGGTGCGGACGACGTCTTCGCCCTCGCCGCGCACCTCGGCGTGCGGGTGTCGCAGATCGCCGTCGAGCCGGCCGAGCGCGCGGTCGCCTGAGCCGTTTCGGCCCGTCTTTCCGGCGATGTCGGAGGTCTGGTGCATGCTGACCCCATGGACGCCATCGCCCTCATCCTCGTGATCATCGCCCTCGCCGTCGGCGCCGCGGGCGGCTGGTTCGTCGCGACCTCGCGCGCGGCGGCTCGCGACGCGACCGCGCAGCAGGCGCTGTCGGCGCGGGTGGCCGCCGCAGAGGCCGAGGGTGCCGGCCTGAGGGCGCAGCTCGATCACCAAATGACGCTGTACCGCGAGCTGGCGGGGCAATCCCGGGCCGACCAGGCCGCGCGAGAAGAGCGCGAACGGCGCGAGCAGACGGTACTGCGCGCCCTCGACCCCGTGCGCGAGACCCTCGACGCGATGCAGCGCAAGGTCGACGGTCTCGAGCGCGACCGCGTCGAGCAGTACACCGCGCTCGGCGAGCAGCTGCGCCTCTCGCGCGAGGCCGACGAGGCCCTGCGCGCGACGACGGAGTCCCTCGCCTCCGCCATGCGCTCGGGAACGACCCGCGGAGTGTGGGGCGAGACGCAGCTGCGCCGCGTCGTCGAGGCCGCCGGTCTCACCCGCTACGTCGATTTCGACCTGCAGTCCTCGATCTCGAGCGACGCGGGCGCCGGTCGACCCGACATGGTCGTGCGACTGCCCGGCGGCAAGGCGCTGGCGGTGGATGCCAAGGTGCCCCTCGACGCGTACCTGCAGGCGAGCGCGATCCCGGTCACGGCGAACGGCGACGAGGGCATCCGCCGTTCCGGTCTGCTCGCGAAGCACGCGAAGGCCGTGCGCGCGCACGTCGACGCCCTCGCGAAGAAGGCGTACTGGTCGGGGCTGACGACGAGCCCCGAGTTCGTGGTCTGCTTCCTGCCGAGCGAGTCGCTGCTCGCCTCCGCGCTCGACGAAGACCCGACGCTGCTCGACTACGCCTTCACGCGGCGCGTCGCCCTCGCCTCCCCGGTGAACCTGTGGGCGGTGCTCAAGACGGTGGCGTTCACGTGGACGCAGCAAGACGTCTCCGACGAGGCCCGCACGCTCTTCGCCCTCGGCACCGAACTGTACGAGCGGGTGGGGGTGCTGGCCGGACACGCGAACGATCTCCGTCGCGCGATCGAGAAGACGGTCGACAGCTACAACCGTTTCGCCGGCTCCCTGGAGTCGCGCGTACTCGTCACGGCGCGCAAGTTCCCCGGCATCGACGAGACCAAACTCGACGCGGTGGCCGCCCCGGCCGCGCTTGATGCGACGCCGCGGCGATGGACGGCCCCCGAGATGATCGATCTCGACGACGAGCAGCCATCAGCGCGGTTCGCGGATGACCGAGACCGTCGCGCCGGTGTCCGCGCAGACCTCGGGTCGGTGCGGGAGCGCGCCGGACTGGAAGGAGACCAGTGAGGGTCGCGGTGACTCAGAGGGGCGAGCTGCAGTGCTCACCCACGGTGAGGCTCAAGACCCGCCGGGAACCCAGCTCAGCAGGCTGACCACGGCCGCGGACACACCGACGAAGGCGCCGACCATCCACCACGCGCTGACCTCGTGGCCCTCGTCGCGGCGAACGCGGAGAAGCACATCGGGGCGACGCGCAGGGTCGACTGCGCTGGCGATGACCGCCTGTGCACCTGTCTGAGGTGCGGCCTGATTCGTCGGAGCTGCTGCCATGGACGATCCCCCTTCGGGTCTCGGAAGAACACAGCGTCGCCGTTGACACTCCTTGAGATTCTGCCAGACGAGCCCTTTGACGCCGGTCACGCTTGCGTCACGACACGCCCGGCTGTATCTGCACGTCAAGGCGACGACCGCGCGCCTCGCCCGGCTTCGTGTCGAGGCTCGCCCCCGCACCCCCTGAAACCACGAGACTGCATCTCGCTGACGAGACAGGTGCAGCGTGCAACCGACTTGTCAGCGAGATGCAGTCTCGCGAGGGAACGCCGCCACCCTGAGCGGCGCACGTGCGCCCGCATTCAGCCGCGCGGCGTCACAGCCACTTCGAGGTCAGGTGCTCCGACGAGATGCGGCGGAGGGTTCCCGAGGCACCGCGCAGCACGACGCTCTCGGTGTAGATGAAGTCGCCATCACGACGCACTCCCTGCACGAGTTGACCGTCGGTCACGCCCGTGGCGACGAAGATCGTGTTCTTGCCCTTCACCAGGCCATCGGCCTCATACACCTGGCCGTCGACGTCGAGGCCGGCATCCCGACCCTTCTCCTTCTCGTCGTCGGTCCGCGGGGCGAGCACACCCTGGATGTGGCCACCCAGCGCCTTGATCGCGCACGCGGTGACGATGCCCTCGGGGCTTCCGCCGATGCCGACACACATGTCGGTGCGGGCGTTGTGGCGGGCGGCGTTGATGCCACCGGCGACGTCGCCGTCGCTCATCAGGCGCGTACCGGCCCCGGCTTCGCGGATGTCGGCGATCAGCTTCTCGTGACGCGGGCGGTTCAGCACCGAGACGACGAGCTCGTCGACAGGCTTACCGAGGGCCTTCGCGAGCAGGCGGATGTTCTCCCCGATCGGGAGGCGGATGTCGACGACGCCCACACCGGCGGGACCGGTGACGAGCTTGTCCATGTAGAAGACGCTCGAGGCGTCGAGCATCGTGCCCTGGTCCGACACCGCGATGACCGAGAGGGCGTTCTGGCGGCCCGCGGCCGTGAGCGAGGTGCCGTCGATCGGGTCGACGGCCACGTCGCACTGGGGTCCGCGACCGCTGCCGACGCGCTCCCCGTTGTAGAGCATCGGGGCGTTGTCCTTCTCGCCCTCTCCAATGACGATCGTGCCGTCGAAGTTGACGGTGCTGAAGAACGCGCGCATCGCGTCGACGGCCGCACCGTCGGCGGCCTCCTTGTCGCCTCGACCGATGAAGGGGACGGCGCGGATGGATGCAGCCTCCGTCGCCCTCACCAACTCCAGAGCCAGGTTGCGGTCGGGGTGCAAAGGGCTCATGTCGGCAGTCAGGCTCACCATGGGGTCACTGTATCCAGCCGAGGGAAGACAATCCCCGGTTTTGAGCGCATGTGCAACGAAGGAATCGCGGTTCTTAACGAAATAGCAGAAGTGCCGCGTTCCTGCCGCGCCCGCACCGTCACGATCGGGCGGCTTCGCTAGAGTGACCGTTGTCCCGACAACGACCAAGGAGCACCTCCATGCCCGTCGCTTCCCCTGAGCAGTACGCCGACATGCTGGACCGCGCGAAGGCCGGCGGCTTCGCGTATCCCGCGATCAACGTCTCGAGCTCGCAGACCATCAACTCGGTGCTCCAGGGCCTGGCCGAGGCCGGCTCCGACGGCATCCTGCAGGTCACCACCGGTGGCGCCGACTACTTCGCCGGCCACACCGTCAAGGCCCGCGCCACCGGCGCCCTCGCCTTCGCGAAGTACGTGACCGAGGTCGCGAAGAACTACCCCATCACCGTCGCCCTGCACACCGACCACTGCCCCAAGGACGCCCTGCCCGGCTTCGTCCTGCCGCTGCTCGAGGCCTCCGAAGAAGAGGTCAAGGCGGGCCGCAACCCGATCTTCCAGTCGCACATGTGGGACGGCTCGGCCGTTCCCCTCGACGAGAACATCGACATCGCCGCAGAGCTCCTCCCCCGCATGAAGAACATCAACGCCATCCTCGAAATCGAGGTCGGCGTGGTCGGCGGCGAAGAAGACGGCGTGCAGCACGAGGGCTCGAACGAGGCCCTGTACACCACGGTCGCCGACGTGACCAAGGCCGTCGAGCGCCTCGGCCTCGGCGAGAACGGCCGCTACATCTCGGCCCTCACCTTCGGCAACGTGCACGGCGTGTACAAGCCCGGTGGCGTCAAGCTCCGCCCCGAGCTGCTCGGCGAGATCCAGGAGGGCATCGCCGCCAAGTTCGGCACCGGCCCCAAGCCCCTCGACCTCGTCTTCCACGGCGGCAGCGGCTCGACCGACGAAGAGATCGCCCTCGCGGTCGCCAACGGCGTCGTGAAGATGAACATCGACACCGACACCCAGTACGCCTTCACGCGCTCGATCGCGGGCTACATGTTCTCGAACTACGAGGGCGTGCTCAAGCTCGACGGCGAGGTCGGCAACAAGAAGCAGTACGACCCGCGCGCGTGGGGCAAGGTCGCCGAGTCGGCTATGGCCGTCCGCGTCGTCGAGGCCACGAAGCAGCTCGGCTCGTACGGCCAGTCCAAGAGCTGACACCTCGTCATCCCGCGAACGCCCCGGCTCTCACGCCGGGGCGTTCGTCGTTTCCGGATGCCGCGCCCCGGTCCCCCGCCGCACGCGTCGGCGTCCGCCGTACGCGCGCCCCTCGAGCATCGAGACTGCATCTCGCTGACAATCCGGCGTCAGCCTGCAGCGGACTCGTCAGCGAGTTGCAGTCTCGCGCCACCGGCGAGGCGGAACGGCCCGCGATCACACAGCCAGCCCAGGGTGTGCCGGCAAAAAGCCCCGCCGTCGCGAACAGCGCACGATCGGCAGGGCAGCCCTCAGCTGCGGTAGACCTCGAGCACCGTCGGCGCATCCGCGGGAGATGACAGCACCTCGATGGCATCCCCCGCCCGCACCTCGCCGGCGCGGCGCACGCGCAGGTAGGCGCCGAGGCGTCCCTCGTCGGAGAAGCGTTTGACCCATCCCCGCGAGGCGGATCCGCCCACCCAGCGCGCGAAGGTCGCGCACGGAGTGCGGGGCATCGTCACCTCGACCTCGACGGTGTCGCCGATGCGCCAGATCTCCCCGATACGGGCGCCGTTGACGTCGAGCCCCTCGACCCGCAGGTTCTCGCCGAACCACCCGGGGTGCAGTTCGCGGCCGAGCTCGCCCTCCCAGAACGACGCGTCGTCCTGCGCGTAGGCGTACACGGCCTTGTCGGGTCCGCCGTGGTGCTTACGGCTGGCCTGCACGTCTGCGCGGACGCCGAGCTTGCCGACGCGTACGGCTCCGTCGACTGGACGCTTGTCGATCGCGGTGACGCCGATCGATCCGGCATCCGGATGCAATTCATGGACGGCGCAGACGGCGACGAGACGGGGCATGCGTCGATGCTAAACCGTCCGCTCAAGGCCGCCGTCACGCCCCCGCCACGCCGCGGCACGTGTCAGGGCGTGGCGAACTCGTGCCGCATGACCACGCGGTCGCCGTCGAGGGTGCGGATCTCGACGGCGCCGATGTCGGTGGTCGCCAGATCGGTGCCCGCGCTCAGCTCGGTCGTCGAGCCGGGGTCGGCCCTCCAGGTCGAGAGCACGCTGGTCGCGCCCGACCCGTCGGTGATCGCCAAGGCGTAGGGCCATCCTCCGGGCGGGGCGTCGAGCACCTCACCGGTGTACTCGCACACGAGGTCGATCCGCGTGCCCCAGGGCGCCGAGGTCAGCCGCACCGATGCCTCGAGCGGCGCTCCCGCGATGTCGTCCAGCGCGTAGACGGTGCCCGCCGACTGCTGCGCCGAGCTCGTGATCGCCACCACGCTCGGCACGGCCACGCCGATGAGGGCGACGGATGCCGCGAGCACCCACACCGTCCTCCGCCGCGCCCTGCGTCGCTTGGCCGTCTCGACGATGCGTCCGCGCAGCGCGGGGTTGGGGGTCGCGAGAGGCACCGGACCGGTCGAGGCGTCGAGGGCGCGGGCGCGGTCGGCCGACAGGCGCGACAGCAGTCCTGCCGTCGGTGCCAGCTCTCCGACGGCGGCGCGGCACTCCGCGCACTCGGCGAGATGGGCTTCGTACTCGGCCCGGTCGCTCGCCGACAGCGCGCCCAGAACGTAGGCGCCGTCCCACGACGACAGTCGATCGTGTTCGTGGCTCATCGGGTCACCCCTCTCTCCTGCAGGGCGAGCCTCAGTGCTCGCACCGCGTAATGCAATCGCGACTTGACGGTGCCGGCCGGGATGCCGAGTTCTTCCGCCGCTTGCGCGACGCTGCGCCCGCCGTAGTAGGCGCTGACGATGACCGCGCGGTGATCCGGGGTCAGGGTCGCGAGGGCCTCCTCGACCAGGAGCGCATCGAACATGGCATCCGTGTCGTCGTCACGCACCCTTTCGGGCAGCTCGTCGACCGAGTGCTCGTGGCGCCGACGGGCACTGCGGGCCTCGTCGATGACGATGTTGCGCGCGACGGTGTACATCCACGACCGCAGCGACGCGGGGTCGTCCGCCATCACCTTGGGCGTGCGCCATGCGCGCAGCAGGGTCTCCTGCACCACGTCGTCGGCTCCGGCGTGGTCACCGGTCAGGCTGACGACGTAGCGCCAGACGGGCGTCGCGTGCGCGTCGTAGAGCGCTGTCAACTGCGCGTGTTCGTCTCGCATCGCGGCATCCCCTCTCCCTCGTTCACAGGGGACACGGAATGCCGGGCCCGACGGTTCAGCTCGGGACGGTGTTCACGATCGCCGACATGAACTGCGGGTCGCCGACGAGGGCGATGGTGACGCAGATGCCGGCGATGAGTGCGGTCACGACGAATCCGACCAGCGGGATCCAGAAGGCGAGGCGGCCGCGCTTCATGCGGCGCCAGGTGAGCACCGCGGTGGCGAGCCACCCGAAGCCGTACACGGCCGCTGCCGCGGCGCCCCAGACGTAACCGGCCGACAGGTTGGTGAAGGTCGCCTCGACGCCCAGCATGCGCGCGCCGGTCTCGGCGTACTCGGGGAAGTTCAGCAATTGGATGATCGTGGTGACCACCGAGAACAGGCCGTAGAAGAGCAGACCGAACGTGACGATGCGATCGACGCGGGCCCCGCGCGTGGTCGGCACGGGGAAGCCCGCGGCGGCCGGTTGCGCCGCGCGCGCGGGCTCGGGGGTGGGGGCGGGCTGCGGGGCGACGCCGGCGTCGAGCGCCTCGGTCACCTCGGGTCGCTGGATGCGGGCGCGCTGTTCCTCGGGTGTGGCGTACTCACCGAACTGCGGACGCGGGCGCGATCCGACCTCGGCCGGGCGTGCATCGCCGCGCGAGGAATCGTCGCTCACGCGTGCCCCCGACCGCCGAGCGCGCGGCTGTCGCGCTTGCCCGAGGCATCCTGACGCAGCTCCTTGGGCAGCGAGAAGATCAAGTCCTCCTCGGCCGTGCGCACCTCTTCGACGTCGCGGTAACCGGCGCCGGCGAGCTCTTCGAGCACCTCGGTCACGAGCACCTCGGGCACCGACGCGCCGCTGGTGACGCCGACGGTCTCGACGCCCTCGAGCCACTCTTGCTTGACCTCGTCGACGTAGTCGACGCGGTAGGCGGCCTTCGCGCCGTGCTCGAGGGCGACCTCGACCAGGCGCACGCTGTTGGAGCTGTTCGCCGAACCCACCACGATCACGAGGTCGGCGCCGACGGCCACCTTCTTGATCGCGACCTGGCGGTTCTGGGTGGCGTAGCAGATGTCGTCGGAGGGCGGATC
Source organism: Microbacterium sp. BH-3-3-3 (assembly GCF_007679045.1). Classification (GTDB taxonomy): domain Bacteria; phylum Actinomycetota; class Actinomycetes; order Actinomycetales; family Microbacteriaceae; genus Microbacterium; species Microbacterium algihabitans. The sequence goes on from NZ_VEFS01000007.1 coordinate 141,208, forward strand.
CTGCAGCTCGGGGAAGCGCTCGCGCAGGCGCCGCACGGTCTCCATCGTCTCGTCGACCGACAGCGTGGTCTGAGAGAGCCACACGACCTTCGACGGGTCGCGCACCTCGATGGTGTCGGCGTGGGCGGGCGAGTTGACGACGGTGACGTGCTCGGGAGCCTCGCCAGCGGTGCCCTCGACTTCTTCGTGGCCCTCGTGGCCGATCAGCAGGATCTCGAAGTCGTCGCGGGCGAAGCGCACGGCCTCGCGGTGCACCTTGGTCACGAGGGGGCACGTGGCATCGATCGCCTGCAGGCCGCGGTCGGAGGCGGCCGAGACGACGGCCGGCGACACCCCGTGGGCGCTGAAGACGACGTGGGCGCCCGAGGGAACTTCGTCGACCTCCTCGACGAAGATCGCGCCCTTCTTCTCGAGCTCGGTCACGACGTGGATGTTGTGCACGATCTGCTTGCGCACGTAGACCGGGGCGCCGTAGCGTTCGAGCGCCTTTTCGACGGCGATGACGGCACGGTCGACGCCGGCGCAGTAGCCGCGGGGTGCTGCGAGCAGCACCTTCTTCTTGCCCTGGACGGGGACGTCCTGAAGCCGCCCGCGTCGACCCGGGATGCGGGGAACGGGCAGGTGCACGGCAGGTGAGCTCACCCCTCGATTCTACGGGGGTGCCCCTGGACACCGGCCGAACCCGCCCGGCGCGACCGGTCCGGATAGCATGGGACCTTCCCCTCCCGAGAGACGTCCGGCTCTCGCGGCCCCCGCCGACGGCGTGCATCCCAGCGAGTGACATGACCTCTTTCCAGCCCGAGACCGTTCCGGGTCAGGCGCCGCCCGCCGACAGCGTGCACCCGCGCGACTCCTCCACCGACGCCCCCACCTCGGTGTCGCGGCTGAACGACACGATCCGCGGTTTCATCGAGCGCTGGGGATCGGTCTGGGTCGAGGGCGAGATCACCTCGTTCAACCGCCGCGGCGGCAACGTGTTCGGGCGATTGAAAGACCTCGGCACCGAGTCGACGGTGGCGTTCCGCATCTGGTCGAGCACCCTCAACCGGCTGCCGAGAGACCTCAAGGTCGGCGACCACGTCGTCGCGTGCGTGAAGGCCGACTACTTCCCGCGCACCGGCGACTTCTCGTTCGCGATCTCGGCGATGCGGCACGTGGGCCTCGGCGAACAGCTCGAGCGCCTCGAGCGCCTGCGCGTGCAGCTGCGTTCGGAAGGCCTGTTCGACCCCGTGCGCAAGAAGAAGCTGCCGTTCCTCCCCCACTGCATCGGTCTCATCACGGGCGAGAACTCGGATGCCGAGAAAGACGTGCACCGCAATGCAGAGCTACGGTGGCCCCGGGTGAGCTTCCGCACGCGGCACGCCGCCGTGCAGGGCGATCGCTGCGTCCCCGAGACGATCGCGGCATTGAAGGCGCTGGATGCCGACCCCGAGGTCGACGTCATCATCATCGCCCGCGGCGGCGGCGACCCGCAGACCCTGCTCGGCTTCAGCGACGAGCGACTGCTGCGAGCGGTGGCCGCGGCATCCACCCCGATCGTCAGCGCCATCGGCCACGAGAACGACCGCCCCCTGCTCGACGAGGTCGCCGACGTGCGCGCGTCCACCCCCACCGACGCGGCCAAGCGCGTGGTCCCCGACGTCAGCGAGCAGCGCGCTCACGTGTCGCAGCTGCGCGCGCGCCTGACCGGCCGCCTCACTCAGCGGGTGCTGCACGACATCGCCCAACTCGAGCAGGTCCGCTCCCGCCCGGCGCTGCGCACCCCGCACACCATGCTCACCTCGCGCGCGCAGGAGCTGTGGATGCTCTCGAACCGCGGTCGCGACATCGTCGACCGTCGCATCGAGACCGGGCAGCGCCGCACGAGCGAGCTCGGCGCGGCCCTGCGCGCGCTCTCCCCCGTGGCCACGCTGGCCCGCGGCTACGCGATCGCGCAGCTCGACGACGGCTCGGTCGTGCGCGACGCCGCCCAGGCTCCCGCCGGTGCGGCCCTGCGCCTCACGGTCGAGAACGGCACGCTCGCCGCCCGGTCCGAGGGAGCGGTGCCCGACGTGGTGCCGCACGGGACGACGGATGCCGCACCCCGGTCGAACGCCGAGGGCACGGCATCCGGAAACACTCCCCTCGACGCCGAGTCAATCGGCGACGGCCCGTCGGAGGGTCGCGCCTAGAATGGACGACATGACCGCGACGACCCCCGGCTCCGCCGCCGACGTCGCCACCCTCTCGTTCGAGCAGGCCCGCGACGAACTCGTGCGCGTCGTCGCCGAGCTCGAACAGGGCGCACCCACGCTCGAGGAGTCCCTGGCTCTGTGGGAGCGCGGCGAGAAGCTCTACGCCCGCTGCGAAGAGTGGCTGCTCGGCGCCAAGCGGCGGCTCGACGCCGCGCGCGGCGAGGGAGACGACTGATGGCCCGCATCGTCGCACACCTCGGCCGCCCCGAGACCCCGCAAGAGACCGCCGACCGCAAGGCGGAGTTCTCGGCGCGCTACCGCAACAGCAAGACGTTCAAGAATCTCATCGCCGCGATCCTCGTGACCGTCGCGGTGGTCTTCGTCGTGGTGGCCGGCGTGCCCCGCGGCGAGCCGGTGGCCCAGTCCCAGCCCGACGTGCCCGCTCTCGCGGCCGGCATCGAGAGCGACCTCGGTCGTCCCGTCCTGACGCCGTCGCTCGGCGACGGCTGGCGCGTCAACCAGGCGAGCACCGAGGGCGTCGGAGGCACCGAGGCGTGGACCATGGTCTACGTGCGCGAGGGCGAGTCGGGCTTCCTCCGCGTCGCCCAGGGCTTCGACGCCGACGAGGCATGGGTCGGCCAGGTGCTCGACGGTACCCGCAGCACCGAGACCACCGAAGTCGGCGGCATCACCTGGAACGTCTACCGCCCGTCCAACCCCTCGGGCACGGGCAACATCGACTACGCGCTCGCCACCCCCGCCGGGCCCGACTACGTGCTCGTCTACGGCGACGCCGCACCCGAAACGGCCGCCCTCGCGGCGGCATCCGTCACATCCCAGATCGAGCAGTTGAGAGAGGTCCCGTGAGCGAGCGCATGACCCCCCGTCAGGTGTGGCAGCAGATGGTGGAGGGCAACAAGCGCTTCATCGCGGGCGAACCCGCCCACCCCCGCCAAGACGTCGAGCGCCGCGCCGAGCTGGCCTCCTCGCAGCACCCGAGCGCCGCCCTCTTCGGCTGCGCCGACTCGCGCCTGGCCGCGGAGATCATCTTCGACGAGGGTCTGGGCGACCTCTTCGTCGTGCGCAACGCCGGCCAGGTCATCTCCGACTCGGTGATCGGCAGCCTCGAGTACGCCGTCGGCGTGCTCGAAGTCCCGCTCATCGTCGTGCTCGCGCACGACGCGTGCGGAGCGGTCGGCGCGGCGATCGAGAGCACCGGCGCCGACGCCCCCACGCTCCCCCCGTACATCTGGCGGCAGATCGCCCCCATCGTGCCCGCCGTGCGCCGCGTGCAGCGCGAGAACGTCGTCGACGGCCACCTGCCCGAGCACGTCGACCCCGAGCTCGTCGGCCGTGAGCACCTGCGCCACACCGTGGCCGACCTGCTGCGCGCCTCCGAACTGATCAGCGAAGCCGTGGCCGAGGGCCGCACCGCCGTGGTCGGAGCGAACTACCGCCTCGACGAGGGTGAAGCCGTCCCCGTCGTCATCGTGGGCGACGTAGAAGACCCCCGCATCTGAGAACCGAACGAACGACCTGGAGGAACGACGACGTGACCGACATCGAGTACCGCATCGAACACGACACCATGGGTGAGGTGCGGGTGCCCAAAGACGCGCTCTACGCCGCGCAGACCCAGCGCGCGGTGGAGAACTTCCCGATCTCGGGGAAGGGGCTCGAGTCGACGCAGATCGCCGCCCTCGCGCGCATCAAGAAGGCCGCGGCCCTCGCCAACAAGGAGCTCGGCACGCTCGACGGTGCGATCGCGGATGCCATCGCCCAAGCCGCCGACGAGGTCGTCGCCGGAACGCACGACGCGCACTTCCCGGTCGACACCTACCAGACCGGTAGCGGCACCTCGTCGAACATGAACATGAACGAGGTGCTCGCGACCCTCGCCACCCGCATCCTCGGCGACACCGTTCACCCCAACGACCACGTCAACGCCTCGCAGTCGTCGAACGACGTCTTCCCGACCTCGGTGCACATCGCCGTCACCCAGGCGCTGATCACCGACCTCATCCCGGCGCTGCAGCACCTCTCGACCGCCCTCGAGACCAAGGCCGACGCCTGGAAGGGCATCGTGAAGTCGGGTCGCACCCACCTCATGGACGCCACCCCCGTCACCCTCGGCCAGGAGTTCGGCGGCTACGCCCGCCAGATGCGCCTCGGCATCGAGCGCGTCGAGGCCGTCCTCCCCCGCGTCGGAGAGGTCCCCCTCGGCGGCACGGCCGTGGGTACCGGCATCAACACCCCGCTCGGCTTCCCGCAGAAGGTCATCGAGCTGCTCGCGGCCGAGACCCAGCTGCCGATCACCGAGGCGAAGGACCACTTCGAGGCCCAGGCCAACCGCGACGGCCTCGTCGAGGCATCCGGAGCCCTCCGCACCATCGCGGTGTCGCTGACCAAGATCAACAACGACATCCGTTGGATGGGCTCGGGGCCCAACACCGGTCTCGGCGAGCTGCACATCCCCGACCTGCAGCCCGGCTCCTCGATCATGCCCGGCAAGGTCAACCCGGTCGTTCCCGAGGCCACGCTCATGGTGTGCGCCCGCGTGATCGGCAACGACGCCACCGTCGCCTGGGCCGGCGCCTCGGGGTCGTTCGAGCTCAACGTCGCAATCCCCGTCATGGGCACCGCGCTGCTCGAGTCGATCCGCCTGCTCTCCAACGCCATGCGCGTGCTCGCCGACAAGACCATCGACGGCCTTGAAGCCAACGTGGCGCGCGCCGAGGCGTTCGCCGGCATGTCGCCCTCGATCGTCACCCCGCTCAACAAGGTCATCGGTTACGAGGCCGCGGCGAAGATCGCGAAGCACTCCGTCGCCAAGGGCATCACGGTGCGCGAGGCCGTCATCGACCTCGGCTACGTCGAGCGCGGCGAGATCACCGAAGAGGTGCTCGACGCCAAGCTCGACCTGCTGTCGATGACGCACCCGGGCTGAGCCGCCCCCGCACGATCACGACGCCGAGGCGCGCCATAATCGAAGGATGAGCCCCGCGACGAGACCTCTCTCGACGCGGGTGCGACTCCTCGGCGCGATCCTCGGCGTCGTGCTGCTCGGGCTGATCCTGGCGGGCGGGGCGACCTTCCTCGTGCAGAGCGAACGCGTCGTCCAGAACGCCCAACGCCAGCTCGACGGGTTCGTCGCGACGGTGTCGTCGAGCGGAGGCAGCGCGGTCGCGCTCGCCTCGGCGGCGATCCCCGGTCGCAGCGACGGCACGGTCGCCCTCGTCGGCGGACGGGTGCTGGCCTCGACGCCCTCACCTCCCGGTCTCGACGTCGCGGGCGACGCCGCCCTGGTCTCGTCGCTGTCCGCGGCCATCGCCGACGGAGAGCTCTCGGGGCGGGTCGACAGCAGCCACGGTCCGATGATGTACGCCGCGGTGCCCGTGACCGACGGCGTGGTCGTGCAGCTGATCTCGGTCGACCAGCGCATGGAGCTCGTGACCCTCTCCACCGCCAGCTACGCCGTGACGGGCGCCGTCGTCCTCGTGCTCGTGGCCGTCGCCGGGTGGTTCGTCATCGGGCGGTTGTTCTCGCCCTTGAAGCGCCTGCGCGACACCGCCGACGCCATCACGATCGACCGCATGGGCGACCGCCTGCGCGCCCACGGCAACGACGAGATCTCCGACCTCGCCACCTCCGTCAACTCGATGCTCGACCGCCTCGCGATGTCGGTCGATGCGCAACGCCAGCTGCTCGACGACGTGCGGCACGAGCTGAAGACCCCCATCACCATCGTGCGCGGTCACCTCGAGATGATGGATCCCGCCGATCCGCACGACGCGGCCGAGACGCGAGAGCTCGGCATCGCCGAGCTCGACCGGCTGACGCGCCTCGTCGACGACATCGACGCGCTGGCCGACGTCGAGACCGACGCTCTGGCGGCCGAGGTCATCGACGTCTCCGCGCTGACCGACCGCGTCGCCGAGCTCGCGGGCGCGATCCCCCATCACCCCTGGTCCGTCGCGCACCGTGCGCGCGTGCGCATCCTCGGCGACACCGACCGCATCGTGCAGGCGTGGCTGCAGCTCGCCGACAACGCGGCCAAGTACACCCCCGCCGGCTCCCCCGTCGAGATCGGCAGCACCGCCGACGACACCACGGCCTATCTCTGGGTGCGCGACCACGGCCCCGGCATCCCTCCCGCCGCCCGCCACCGCGTGTTCCGCCGGTTCGACCGGTTGTCGACGCGCCGCGGTGTCGACGGCTCGGGCCTCGGCCTGTCGATCGTGGACGCCATCGCGAAAGCTCACGACGGCCGCTGCTCCGTCTCCGACACCCCCGGCGGCGGCGCGACGGTCACACTTCACATCCCCGTCACCGGCGTCCGCGCCTCGGCCGCCCTGCCGACCCCGGTGCGCGCGGGCGACGTCGTGCTGCAGAGAGAGGCCACCGGATGACCCGCATTCTCATCGCCGAAGACGAAGAGCGCATCTCGGCCTTCGTCGCGAAGGGACTCGAGGCGGCCGGCTATCAGACCCTGATCGTCGACGACGGCGCCGAAGCCCTCGACACCGCCCTGTCGGGATCGTGCGACCTCGTGCTCCTCGACGTGGGACTGCCGACGATGGACGGCTTCGAGGTCTTGCGGAGCCTGCGCGGGCAGGGGGCGACGATCCCCGTCATCATGCTGACCGCGCGTACGAGTACCCGTGACACCGTGGACGGGCTCGATGCGGGGGCCAACGACTACGTGGCGAAGCCCTTCAAGTTCGACGAGCTGCTGGCGCGCGTGCGCCTGCGGTTGCGCGAGCCGGTGACGGTCGGGGTCGCGACCCTCGCCCACGGCGAGGTCACGCTCGACGTGCTCGGTCGGCGCGCGACCGTCGGCTCGCGCGAGGTCGATCTGAGTGCCCGCGAGTTCGCCCTCGCCGAGGAGTTCGTGCGTCACGCGGGGCAGGTGCTCAGCCGGGAGCAGTTGCTGAGTCGCGTGTGGAGCATGGACTTCGACCCCAACTCCAACGTCGTCGACGTCTACGTGCGCTACCTGCGGGCGAAGATCGGCGCGGCCCACATCGTCACCGTCCGCGGGGCCGGCTATCGCTGGGAGTGACGGCGGAAGCCCGAAAACCCCCGGTGGGGGAACCGGGGGCTCAGGGAGATGCGTCCGGTGGTCTTCCGACTCACCCGAAGAGCGGTGACCTGCGCGTGACGCTCTCGTTCCAGGGGATCCGCCGAGGCGGCGGCGGGGTGTTCCCCGCCTGTGCTTCCACCCTGACGGGCGTTCGTGAGATCGCGGGGAGTCGCAGATGAGAACCCTCTCATCTACGGACATCGGCACCGGCCGGCGGACCGCGGGTGACGAGGGAGTTTTCGGATGCCGCGGCGCCCGACATCAGCTCCCCGTCGGCCCCCGCACGACAAAGGGCCGGGACACCGCGGCATCCCGGCCCTCCTCGATCTCGTCAGGACAGCTCGCCGGCCTCCAGCAGCTCGGTCACGAGCGCGGCGATGGCCGAGCGCTCCGAGCGCGTGAGGGTGACGTGCCCGAACAGGCCGTGGCCCTTCAGCGTCTCGATCACCGAGGCGACGCCGTCGTGCCGACCGACCCGCAGGTTGTCGCGCTGGCCCACGTCGTGCGTCAGCACCACGCGGGAGTTCTGGCCGATGCGGCTCAGCACGGTCAGCAGCACGTTGCGCTCCAGGGACTGCGCCTCGTCGACGATCACGAACGCGTCGTGCAGCGACCGACCGCGGATGTGGGTCAGGGGCAGCACCTCGAGCAGGCCGCGAGCCAGCACCTCCTCGAGGACGTTGCCCGAGACCACCGACCCGAGCGTGTCGAAGACGGCCTGACCCCAGGGCCCCATCTTCTCGGCCTGGTCGCCGGGGAGGTAGCCGAGCTCCTGACCGCCCACGGCGAACAGGGGGCGGAACACGATGATCTTCTTCTGCTGCTGGCGCTCCAGCACGGCCTCGAGCGCCGCGCAGAGGGCGAGGGCCGACTTGCCGGTTCCGGCGCGACCGCCGAGCGACACGATGCCGACCTCGGGATCGAGAAGCAGGTCGAGCGCGATGCGCTGCTCGGCGGAGCGGCCGTGCAGTCCGAAGGCGTCGCGGTCGCCGCGCACGAGGCGGTACTCCCCCTTGCCGGTCACGCGACCCAGGGCCGATCCGCGCTCGGAATGGATGACGAGGCCGGTGTTCACGGGCAGACCCGCCACGGCGGGGCTCACCCCGACCTCGGTCTCGTACAGGTCCGAGATCTCGTCGCCCGAGAGGTCGATCGTGGTGATGCCGGTCCAGCCCGAATCCATCGCCTGCTCGGCGAGGTATTCCTCGGTGCTGAGACCGAGCGACGCCGCCTTGACGCGCATCGGCAGGTCTTTCGACACGACGGTGACCTCGGCGCCGTCCTTGGCGATGTTCATCGCGACCGCGAGGATGCGGCTGTCGTTGCCGCCGGTGCGCATGCCCGAGGGCAGCACGGAGGGGTCGGTGTTGTTCAGCTCGACGCGCAGCGTGCCGTCGTCTCCGACCGGCACGGGGAAGTCGAGGCGGCCGTGCTCGATGCGGAGTTCGTCGAGGTGGCGCAGGGCCTGTCGCGCGAAATAGCCGATCTCGGGGTCGTGACGTTTGCCCTCGAGTTCCATGATCACCACGACGGGGATCACCACGGAGTTCTCCGCGAAGCGGAAGAACGCCCGGGGGTCGCTCAGCAGGACGGAGGTGTCCAGGACGTACGTACGCAGGGCCTGATCGGCTCCGGCTTCGGACTCGGTGCTCTCGACGACGTGACGCTGGTCGTACGGTGCTCGTGCAGTCACAACCCACTCCCGACCCGGGTGTTTCACCCGGTTTTCACGAGTCGACCTGTGGGTCACGAGTCGCGATCCGAAGGTCGACTCGACCGGACTCCGTGTCCGATGTGATCACCGTACGACTCCGCGACACCCTCGAGGGTCGTTAACACGCCGCGAATGTGACGAGTTCGTGAACAGCGCGTTCACGCGTCTCGCAGCCGTGAAGTAGTTCACCGGATGCCGCTCGGGCACCCGTGCGCGCGACCGGGCGGCCGGCCGGGTGGGTGCTACTGACCGAACCGGCGGTCGCGCGCCGCGAAGTCGCGGATGGCGCGGAGGAAGTCCACCTCGCGCAGGTCGGGGCCGAGAGCCTCGACGAAATAGAACTCCGAGTGGGCCGACTGCCACAGCAGGAAGTCGCTGAGCCGCTGCTCCCCCGACGTGCGGATCACGAGGTCGGGGTCCGCCTGGCCACCGGTGTAGAGGTGCTCGCCGATCTGCTCGGGGGTGAGACTCACGGCGAGCTCTTCGAGCGACCCGCCCGACTCGTCGTGCTTGACGATGATCGAGCGCACGGCATCCACGATCTCGCTCCGCCCGCCGTAGCCGACGGCGAGGTTGACGTGCAGACCCTTGTGGCCGCGGGTGCGCTCCGTCGCCTCGTGCAGCACTTCGGCGAGCTCGGGCGGCAGGCCCTCGGCGCGACCGACGTGCTGGACCCGCCAGTTCGGCTCGCGCGAAAGCTCTCCCGCGAGCTGCGCGATGATCTCGAGCAGCTCCTGCAGTTCTTTGCTGTCGCGCTTGACGAGGTTGTCGTTGGAGAGCAGGTAGAGCGACACGACCTCGATGCCGAGGTCGTCGCACCAGCGCAGGAACTCGTGCATCTTCGCGGCACCCGCGCGGTGACCGTGCGCGGCGCTGTCGTAGCCGAGCTGGCGCGCCCAACGACGATTGCCGTCGATCATCATCGCGACGTGGTGCGGCACGGTGGTCGGCATGCGCCGGCGCAGGCGCGAGATGTAGAGACGGTAGAGGGGACCCCGCCCCTCGTTCTTCCGCTCGCGCGCCACCCGCCTACGCTACCGCGTCGAGGCCTTCCCCTCGTATCCCGGGTGGTCGATTCCTGGGGGAAGGGTGAGCATCGGTTCATGTTCCCTGCGGCGCATGGGAGCAGACGTAATCTCGGAAGGGTGACGAGTTCCACCCCGGCCGACGGCCCCGACATGCCCCAGCTCCCCCTCCTCGAAGCGGGGGCCCTCGGCGCGCAGAAGGACATGAAGCCGACCTGGCGCGGATGGATCCACGCCGGCACGTTCCCCGTCGCGATCGTCGCCGGCATCGTCCTGATCGCCCTCGCCCAGGGCACTCCCGCCAAGTGGGCCGCAGCAGTGTTCATGGTGACGTCGATGCTGCTGTTCGGCAACTCGGCGCTCTACCACCGCTTCACCTGGAAGCCGAAGATGCTGGCCGTGCTCAAGCGCATCGACCACGCCAACATCTTCCTGCTGATCGCCGGCACGTACACCCCGCTGGCGGTCCTGGCCCTACCGACCCCCAAGACCACGCTGCTGCTGTCGATCGTGTGGGGTGGGGCGATCCTCGGCATCCTGTTCCGCGTCTTCTGGATCAACGCGCCGCGCTGGCTCTACGTCGCGCTGTACCTCGCGCTCGGCTGGGCCGCTGTGATGTACCTCGGCGACCTGCTCGCGGCGAACGTGGCGATGATGGTGCTGGTCGTCGTCGGCGGCCTGCTCTACACGGCCGGGGCGATCGTCTACGCCCTCAAGAAGCCCAACCCATGGCCGGGGCACTTCGGGTTCCACGAGATCTTCCACGTGTGCACCGTGCTGGCGTTCCTCTGCCACTGGACGGCGTGCCTGCTCATCTCGCTCGCCCCCGCGTACCACGGGGGCTGATCCCGCCCCGCGTCGCGCGTGAGTTCGTCGCGTGCGGGCCACCCGAGCGGCGCGCCGCGGCGACTCGTACGGCGACAGCGGTTCCGGATGCCGGGGACCCCGGCAACGACTCAGCTGCGAGGAGCGGCCGGGTCGATGTCCTGGTCGTCGACCGTGCTGGCATTCTCGGCGGCGCGGGCCTGCTCTTCCGCATCCAGCTCGGCGTTCACTTCCTCGCGGTAACGGCCGCGGCGGATGCGGCGCAGCATGTCCCACACGAGCAGGAAGACCGCGACGCCGATGAAGGCGATCGCGGCGAAGCCGAGCGGCCCGGGCGTGACGATCGACTCGTCGGGGGTGACGACCGGGGAGGGTGTGGTCGCGAGAGCGACGATCACGGGAAGCATGGAGTCCTTCGGTCCGGGCGGAAGCGCGTAGCCTGGAACTCCAGCCTAAAGCCCGGAGAGACCATGACGACGCAAGCCCTGCTCGATGACCGCTACGGGCGCACGCGCTCCCCGCGGCGCCGCATCCTGGGCTGGACGATCGTCGCGGTCCTGGCACTGAGCGCGATCGGCTACCTCGGGTGGACGACCTTCGCCAGCAGCGCCGCTTCGGTCACCGCGACCGACACCGGGTTCACCGTCGAGAACGACAAGTCCGTGTCGGCCACGTTCCAGATCACCGGCCCCACCGGACAACCTGTCGCCTGCGCCCTCGAAGCCCGCGACGAAGACCACGGCACCGTGGGCTGGCGGGTCGTGGAGTACCCGGCATCCGAGGATCACACCCGCGCCTTCACCGAGACGATTCCCACGCTTTCCCTGGCGACGACAGGTTTTGTCAACGCTTGCTGGGTACCGTAAACTCGTAGGTCAGGAAGCGCCCCGGCTCGATGCCGGGGCGTTCGACATATCCCCCGCCGACGGCCCGAAAACGCATCGCCGTCTGCGCCTCGACGAAGGAGTACCCGTGTCCAACGACGCTCAGGTGACGTTCCTCACGCAAGACGCCTACGACCGCCTCCACAACGAGCTCGAGCACCTCTCTACGACGGGTCGCGAAGAGATCGCCAAGCGCATCGAGGTCGCACGCGAAGAGGGAGACCTCAAGGAGAACGGCGGCTACCACGCCGCCAAAGACGAGCAGGGCAAGCAGGAAGCCCGCATCCGCACCCTCCAGCAGCTGCTCAAAGACGCCAAGGTCGGCGAGGCCCCCGAGAGCCACGGCGTGGTCGAGTCGGGCACCGTCGTGACGGCGATCGTCGCCGGCGGCGAAGAGAAGTTCCTTCTCGGCAACCGCGAGATCGCCGCGAATTCCGAGCTCGACGTCTACAGCGAGGCGTCCCCCCTCGGTGCCGCCATCATGGGGCTCAAAGAGGGCGACAAGGGTTCGTACACCGCGCCCAACGGCAAAGAGATCTCGGTCGAGGTCGTGAAGGTCGAGACCTACTCGGGTCAGTGACCCGCTGACTCCTCGCGAGCCGCTCCCCCGTCGTCGGGTGGGCGGCTCGCGACGTTTCCGCGGACTCTACGGTTTGGGGCGGATTCCGCCGCTCGGGGCGGATGATGCTCGCCCCGAACGGAGAAATGCGCCCCAAACCTCGCGCAACGCGCGACAACGACCGCGCCCTCCAGCGCACGCCCGCCACGTGCCCGCACAGCCCGCGAAGCGCGCCCGCGTCAGAACCGGACCCGACCGGCCCGGCGCCGGACACTCAGTTCGGAACGACGGTCGCGATGAACCCGGCGTCTTCGAGCGTCTGGATCACGAGGGCGCGGTGCTCCTCGCCGCGCGTCTCGACGCTCAGCTGCAGGATGACCTCGCTGATCTGCAGGCCCTGCCCGTGGCGCGTGTGCAGCACCTCGATGACGTTCGCGCCGACGCCGGCGAGCAGCTCCGACACGCGGGCCAGCTGCCCGGGGCGGTCGGGAAGCGGGATGCGCAGCGACATGTAGCGACCAGATGCCGAGAGCCCGTGCGCCACGACGCGCTGCAGCAGCAGCGGGTCGATGTTGCCGCCCGAGAGGATCGTGACCGTGGGGCCACTGGCGTTCACCTTGCCCGCGAGGATCGCGGCCACACCGACGGCTCCCGCGGGTTCGACGACCTGCTTGGCGCGCTCGAGCAGAACGAGCAGCGCTCGCGCGATGTCGTCCTCGGTCACGGTGACGACCTCGTCGACGTACTGGCGGATGAGTTCGAACGGCAGGTCGCCCGGGCGGGCGACGGCGATGCCGTCGGCGATCGTCGGCGTCGTCTCGACCTGCATCGGATACCCCGCGGCGAGCGATGACGGGTAGGCCGCGGAATTGTGCGCCTGCACGCCGATCACGCGCACCGTCCGCCCCTCGGCGGCTGCGCGGGCCTTGACCGCCGCAGCGACGCCCGCGGCGAGGCCTCCCCCGCCGATCCCGACGATCACGGTCTCGAGGTCGGGCATGTCTTCGACGAGCTCGAGTCCGAGCGTCCCCTGGCCCACGATGATGTCGCGGTGGTCGAACGGGTGGATCAGTACGGCGCCCGTGCGCTCGGCGAACTCCGCCGCGAGGCGCAGGGGCGTCTCGACGGTCGCGCCCTCGAGGATGACCTCGGCGCCGTACCCCCGCGTCGCCAGCAGCTTGGGCACGGGAACGCCCAACGGCATGAAGATCGTCGCCGAGATGCCCAGCTGCTGCGCGGCCAGGGCGACCCCCTGCGCGTGATTGCCGGCGGATGCCGCGACCACGCCGCGCGCGCGCTCCTCGGTGGACAGCCGCGAAAGGCGGTAGCTCGCCCCGCGGATCTTGAACGACCCCGTACGCTGCAGGTTCTCGAGCTTGAGGTTGACCGGCACGCCGAGGAGCTCGGTCAGGTGCAGGGACTCGTCGAGCGGCGTGCGCGTGATGATGCCGCGCAGGTTCTGCGCGGCATCTTCGAACTCGGCCAGAGTGGGAGTGTCGTTCATGATCTCCTTCCGCGCTCGCGCGGGACGGTCCGCCAGATGAGATCCGGGGAAGCGAGGGGGTCGCCGGTGCGCTGCCAGGCCTTGGTGCTGAGGTACACGGCCACGACGTTGACGAACGCCGCCAGGGGCACCGCGAACAGGGCGCCGGCGATCCCACCGACCATCGCCCCACCGGCGACGACGAGCACGACGGCGAGGGGGTGCACCTTCACGGCGGAGCCCATGAGGATCGGCTGCAGGATGTGGCTCTCGATCTGCTGCACGGCCAGCACGACGATGAGCATGAACAGGGCGATCAGCGGGCCGTTGTAGACCAGGGCGATGAAGACGGCGAGGGCCCCGGTGGCGACGGCACCTACGAACGGGATGAACGCGCCGAGGAACACCAGGACGGCGATGGGGATCGACAGCGGCACGCCGAGCAGGAAGGCGCCGAGGCCGATGCCGATCGCGTCGATCGTGGCGACGAGAAGCTGCGTGCGCGCGTAGCTCTTCACGGTGCGCCAGCCCGCGCGACCGGCGCCGTCGACGGCGGGACGCGCGACACGGGGGAACAACCGGGTCGTCCAGCGCCAGATGCCGCCGCCGTCGGCGAGAAGGCAGAGCAGGATGAACAGCGTCAGCAGCACGCCCGTGCCGACGTGGCCGATCGTCGTGCCGATGGCCAGCGCGCCGGTCCAGAGCACTTCGGCCTGTTGCTGCAGGAACGTGCCCGCCTGTCGCAGGCCGTCGTCGATCTGCTGGGCGCTCAAGTGCAGCGGGCCGTCGATGAGGTACTGGCGGAACTGCGTGACGGCCTCGACGGTGCGCTGACGGACCGAGCCGAACTCGCGGGTGATCTGCCAGACGGCCAGCCACACGAGGCCCGAGATCACGGCGATCGTGCCCAGGACCGTGACGACGATGGCCAGCCACTTCGGCCACCGATGGCGCAGCAGGAACGAGAAGGCCGGCCACACCAGCGCGGTGATGAGCACCGCGATGAGAAGCGGCACGACCAGCAGCTTCAGCTGGATGACCACGAACACCACGACGGCGAGAGCGGCGGCGATGACGAGCAGGCGCCACGCGTAAGCGGTCGCTTGGCGCAGTGCCGGCGGCACCGGAGGTTGCAGGTCGCTCGAGACGGTGCGCCGCTTGAGGGCGTCGAGGAACGATCCGCGAGGTTCGGGATCGGTGCCGCTCATCCCGTCAGCCTACCGCCGCCCTCCGAGGTGGATCGCCGAGCATGTCGGAGCTCGCCGATACGGTGACAGACATGACCACGACGCTCCGCCGCGCCGATGCGCGCCGCATCGCTCTGGCCGCTCAGGGCTTCGCCCGCCCCCGGCCCGACGCCGTCGGCACGCGTCAGATCACCGGCGCCCTGCACCGCATGCGCATCCTGCAGATCGACTCGGTCAACGTCTTCTCGCGCTCGCACTACATGCCGTTGTTCGCACGCCTCGGGGCGTACGACACCGCTCTGCTCGACAAGCTCGCCTTCGCCCGTCGTCCGTCCTGGGTGGAGTCGTGGGCGCACGTCGCCTCGCTGGTGTCGGTCGACGACTGGCCGCTGCTGCAATTCCGGCGCGACGACCTGCGAGCCAAGTACGGGCACGACGCCTGGGCCGAGGCCAACCAGCCCCTGCTGCAGTGGCTGCGCGACGAACTGGCCGATCGCGGGCCCCTGCGTCCGGCCGAGATCGATCACGACGCGCGCAGCGGATCACGTGGCTCCTGGTGGGGCTGGGACGACGTCAAGAACGGCTTGGAACGCCTGTGGCTGTTCGGCGAGGTCGCCATCGCGGGGCGCCGCGGCTTCGAGCGGCGCTACGCCCTGGCATCCCACGTCCTCCCCGCCTCCGTCCTCGATACGGCGGTCCCCCGCGGCGAGGCCATCCGCGAGCTCGTCCGGCGCGCCGCCATGGCGTACGGCGTGGCCACGGCATCCGACCTCGCCGACTACTGGCGCATCCGAGACCGTCCCGCCGTTCTCGCCGGCATCCGCGATCTCGTCGCCAGCGGCGAGCTCCTGCCTGTCGAGGTCGACGGGTGGCGCATCGCCGGGCGTCCGGCGAAGGCGTGGCTGCACCGCGATGCCGCCCGCCCGCGACGCATCGATGCGGCGGCGATCCTCACCCCCTTCGACCCGGTGGTGTGGTTCCGCGATCGCGCCGAGAGGCTGTTCGACTTCGACTACCGCATCGAGATCTACACGCCCGCGCCCCAGCGCCGGTTCGGCTATTACTCGCTGCCCGTGCTCGTCGGCGACGACGTCGTGGGCCGTATCGATCTGAAGGCCGATCGCGCCGACAGCGCCTTGCGCGTCCAGTCGGCGTGGTGGGAGCCCGGAGCACCACCCGAGGCCGCGGAGCGCGTCGCGGCCGAACTGCGCACGGCCGCCCGCTGGCAGGGCCTCGAACGCGTCACCGTGTCGCGCTGGGGCGACGCGGCCGACCAGATCGCCGGGGCACTGATGGCCGACCGGCACGATCACCCCGACGGGCGCACCAACTGAAACGCGCCCCCTCTGCCGAAGCGGAGGGGGCGCGTGAGATCAGAACTGCACGCGTGGCGGTTCCGAGATGGCGGCGCCGTCGACCACCTCGAAGAACTCGCGCTCGTGGAAGCCGAGCTGGCGCGCGAAGAGGTTGTTGGGGAACACCTTGATCTTGGTGTTCAGCTCGCGGACACCGCCGTTGTAGAACCGGCGCGACGCCTGGATCTTGTCTTCGGTGTCGACGATCGAGTGCTGCAGCTGCAGGAAGTTCTGGCTGGCCTGCAGCTGCGGGTACGCCTCGGCGACCGCGAACAGCGACTTCAGCGCCTGCTGCATGTGCCCCTCGGCGACACCGGCCTCAGCGGGGCTCTGCGCCGAGAGCGTCTCGGCGCGCGCTCGCGTGACGTTCTCGAAGACGGCCTTCTCGTGGGCGGCGTAGCCCTTCACCGTCTCGATGAGGTTGGGCAGCAGGTCGGCGCGCCGCTTCAGCTGGACGGTGATGTCGCTCCACGCTTCGTCCACGCGCACGTTGAGCGCGACGAGGGCGTTGTAGGTGGCCCACAGGTAGATGCCGGCGATCACCAGAATGCCGACGATCACGATGACCGGTACGAGCCACTCCCACATAAGTCCCCACACTCCGTTCGAGAGATTGCCCTTCAGTGTAACCGCGGGGTGACGACGGTTACGGAGCAGGGTGAGGACTCCCAGGCGATGCGGAGAGCGCTGTATCGTTCGCGTACCCCCGGTGGGACTCGAACCCACACTGAAGCGATTTTAAGTCGCCTGCCTCTGCCATTGGGCTACGGGGGCCCGTGCTCCACCGTATCGCGGGCGGCCATGCGCCCGCCGTCCTGCGGACCGCACCCCCGACACGCCGCTCCCGGACGCGACCGCTCGGCGTGTCCCCCACGGCATCCGCACGACGGCCCCTCCACCCCGCACCCCGCGCCACCCGCCGTCCTGCGGACCGCACCCCCGACACGCCGAAGCAGGATGCCACCACCCGGCGTGTCCCCCACGGCATCCGCACGACGGCCCCGCCACCCCGCACCCCGCGCCACCCGCCGTCCCGCGGACCGCACCCCCGACACGTCGAAGCAGGATGCAACCGCCCGGCGTGTCCCCCAGGGCATCCGCACGACGGCCCCGCCACCCCGCGGCATCCGGAAACGACGAGACCCCCGCACCCACAGGGGCACGGGGGTCTCGAGCGTGCGAGAGATTACTTCGCGGCGACGGGCTCGGCCTTCTTGTCGGCCGGGGCTGCGGCCGGCGCGGGAGCGTCGGCGGCGGGAGCGGCCGGACGCGGGCGCGCGGCGAACTCCTCGAACGCGGCGCGCGGCTTCTGCACGGCCTCGAGGTTGACGACCTCGCGGCCGTGGAAGAAGTTCTGAATCCAGTCGCCGATCACGCGGAACTTGCGCTCCCACGTGGGCATGGCCAGGCCGTGGTAACCGCGGTGGGCGAACCAGGCGATCAGACCCGTGAGGGCGATGTTGCCCGACTGGAACGCACCGTTGTAGAGACCCAGGCCCGCGACGGCGCCGAGGTTCTTGTGGTTGTACTCCTTGGGCTGCTCGCCGCGCAGCACCGCCACGATGTTCTTCGCCATGAGCTTGCCCTGACGCACGGCGTGCTGGGCGTTGGGGACGCAGAAGCCGCCCACGCCACCACCCGAGAGGTCGGGGACGGCCGAGACGTCACCGGCGGCCCAGGCACCCTCGACGATCTCGTCTTCGGTGCCGACGCGCAGGTCGGGGCGGGTGCGGATGCGACCGCGCTCCTCGACGGGCAGGTCGCTCCCGCGCACGACGGTCGGGTTGGCCATGACGCCTGCCGTCCAGATGATGAGGTCGGTGGGCAGCTGCTCACCGGTCGACAGCTCGATGACACCGTCGACGGCGCCCTTGACCTGCGTGTCGAGGTGCACGAACGCACCCTTCTTCGCGAGGTCGGCGAGTACCCACTCGCTCGTCTTCTGCGACACCTCGGGCATGATGCGGCCCATGGCCTCGATGAGGTGGAAGTGCGTGTCTTCGAACGCCAGCGTCGGGTAGAACTTCAGCAGCGACGAGGCGTACGCGCGCAGCTCGGCGAAGACCTCGATGCCGGCGAAGCCACCGCCGACGACGACGACGGTCAGCAGACGGTCGCGCTCAGGACCGGCGGGCAGCACCGACGCCTTGTCGAAGTTCGAGGTGAGGCGGTCGCGGATGGCCACGGCCTCTTCGATCGTCTTGAGGCCGATCGCGTTGTCGGCGATGCCCGGGATCGGGAAGGTGCGCGAGACGGCGCCGGCGGTCACGACGATCTGGTCGTAGCTCTGCGTGAAGGTCTCGTCGCCCTCGATCGGGGTGATGGTCGCGGTCTTCGAGGCGTGCTCGATGCCGGTGACCTTGCCCGCGATGACCGTGGTGCGCTTGAGGTGGCGGCGCAGACCCACGACGACGTGGCGCGGCTCGATCTCGCCGGCTGCGACCTCGGGGAGGAACGGCTGGTACGTCATGTACGGCAGCGGGTCGACGAGGGTGACCTCGGCCTCGCCGCGGCCGAGGAGCTTCTCGAGCTTCCAGGCGGTGTAGAAACCTGCGTAGCCCCCACCGACGATGAGGATTCTGGGCACGGTAGTTGTCACGATGGGAGGGACTCCTCGTTTGTGGTGCGGCTCGGCTCGCGGGAGATGCGCGCCTGTCGAATTCGCCGGGCAGCAGCAGTGACGCCGAGCGCAATCATTATAGCCGCGACGGTGGCACCCGCGAGCGGCAACGATCCGTAGAGAACGCTATCGCGCGAGGGCAGCAGAGGCGAACCGGCGGCGGGCCCCGCCTCCACGGGAGGCAGGGGCGGGATGACGACGGGCGACGACGTCGGCTCGGGCGCGGGCTCGCTGTCGGCCCGACGGTAGAGGCGGATCCACTCCTTGAGGCTGCCGAGGGGGTTCTCGGTGACGCTCGGCACGCGCGCCGAGACCGCCGCGGCGGCATCCACGAGCCCGTACCCGTACAGCTTGTCGGGCACCGACGAGGCGCCGTTGGCGGGCTTCGCGGTCTCGATCAGCCGGGCGAGCACGTTGTTCGCGTCGAGGTCGGGATGCGCCGACCGCACGAGCGCGGCGATGCCGGCCACGATCGGGGCCGCGCCGCTCGTGCCGTTCCACCCGACGAGCGTCCCGTCTGCCGAGACGCCCACGAGTCGCTCGCTGGGGGCCGACAGTCCGATCGTGATGCCCTGGGTCGATGCGTCGTTGCTCGCGACGCCGTTGGGGTCGACGCCTCCCACGGCGAGCACGCCCGGGATCGTGGCGGGGGCACCGACCCGGTCGGTGCCGCTCCCCCGGTTGCCGGCGGCGACCACGACGACGACGTCGTGATCGAAGGCGTACTCGAACGCGGTGTCCCAACTGGTGTCCCAGTCGAGGGTGTTGGTGGTGAGCGAGAGGTTGATGATCGTCGCGCCGTTGTCGACCGCCCAGCGCATGGCGTCGGCGATCTGCTCGGTGAAGGGCTTGGGGGTCGAGTTGCCGAAGCCGACCGAGATCGACAGCAGTTCGGCCTCCGGCGCGACGCCGATCATGCCGCGGCCGTTGCCCGTGCCGCGCGAGGCGGCGAGCGAGGCGACCCAACTGCCGTGGTTGGAGTCCACCGCGCCGACCGGGGTGCGCCCGTCGGCGGCGCCGACCCCCGACACATCGGTGCCGCCGACGACGGCCCCGCTGAACTCGGCGGGTCCCCGCCCAATTCCGGTGTCGATGATCGCGATCTTCTGGCCCGCGCCGCGCGTGGTCTTCCACGCCTCGCGCACGCCGTACTGGTCGAGCCAGTACTCCGAGGCGCGCACCGAGTCGGTCGGGTCTTCGGGCACCGGGTTGGCCGGTGCCGGTGCGGGCGTCGCCGTCGCACCCGTCAGCACCGCCACGAGGATGACGGATGCCAGGGCTGCGGCGACCCGCTTCATCCGCCCGCCCCGGGGCTCTCGCAGGCGCAGCGCTCGGGCGACCAGGTACCGCGGGCGAGCGCGCGGTCGCCGATCGGGTTGACCCCCGGGCCGGCCGCGAGCGCGTGCCCCGCGAGGGCGTGCAGGCACTTCACGCGGGTGGGCATTCCGCCGGCGGAGATGCCCGCGATCTCTTCGGGCTCGCCGTAGGCGGCGCGATCACGCAGGTACGCCTCGTGCGCGCGCACGTACGCCGCCTGAAGCTCTTCGTCTTTAGCGAGCTCGTCGGAGAACTCCTTCATGACATGGCCCGCTTCGAGCACCGACATCGCAGCCGTCGCGGCCGGGTGCGTCAGGTAGTAGAAGGTGGGGAACGGGCTACCGTCGTCGAGCCGCGGCGAGGTCGCGACCACCGTCGGGTTGCCGCACACGCACCGCGCGGCGATGCCCACCACTCCGCGCGGGACGCGCCCCAGCTGCGCCTGCAGCACGGCGAGGTCGGCGTCGGAAGCGGGGGGAAGCGTTGCGGTACTCATCGCTCTCAGGGTACCCGGGGTCGGCGACACTCCGCCGAGCGTGCGCCGGGCTCAGCCCGCGGGCGGGGCGTCGGTGGGCGCGGGGTCGGGCACGCCGATCGTCGGGGTCGTGGGCACCGCGACCTGGGCTGCGCCCGAGGCGGTCACCGAGCGGACCATCTGCGCCATCCAGTCGGTGTGCGTCTGGCCGACGTCCTGGCTCACGTCGTCCTGCTCCTGCGGCGTCGCCGAGGCGGGGAGGTCGTTGTCGATGAGGTAGACCACCTCGCCGGGGAACGTGTAGCCGAGCCGCTCCCGCGCCTGCGTGCGGATGTAGGCGGGGTCCGACCACCGGTCGCGCTGGGTCTGCAGGTCGGCGACCTCCGACTGGCTGAGCTCGACCGCGCTGCGCAGGGCCTGGATCTGCTGGCGCTGGTCCATGTAGGTGCCGACGGTCGGAACGAGCACGAACGTGCCGAGCACCACCAGGCCGAGCATGATGACGACGAAGCCCGAGACGCGCACCTTGCCCAGCCACTCGCGCACGTCGACACGACGGCCGGTCGCCTGCGGAGCCGAGGGACGCGACGAGGTCGGTCGCGTCGAAGCGGGGCGTGAGGCGGACGAACGGGCGGACGATCCGGCGCGCGGCGCAGCAGTCTTCTTCGCCTTCGGGGCGTCGGATGCCGCGGGGCGGCGGGGAGGCAATGTCGGTCGATCCACGGCATGCTCCCTTCCTCGTCCCGGCGCGCACGTCATCGGAACCCGAGCGAGTCTACGTCGCGGGGCCTCGGCGGCTCGCGGACGCGCCGCGTCTCGGCATCCGTTCAGCCGGAAACGACGAAGGAGGGGGAACCTCTCGGCTCCCCCTCCTCGATGGTCGGTCGATCAGCCCTTGAAGCGGGGGAACGCCGAGCGGCCCGCGAAGACCGCGGCGTCGCCGAGGTCCTCTTCGATGCGGAGCAGCTGGTTGTACTTCGCGACGCGCTCGCTGCGCGCGGGGGCACCGGTCTTGATCTGGCCCGCGTTCACGGCGACGGCGAGGTCGGCGATCGTGGTGTCCTCGGTCTCACCGGAGCGGTGCGACAGCATCGAGGTGTAGCCCGAGCGCGTGGCCAGCGAGATCGCGTCGAGCGTCTCGGACAGCGTGCCGATCTGGTTCACCTTGACCAGCAGCGAGTTGGCGACGCCGAGGTCGATGCCCTGCTGCAGGCGCTTGGGGTTGGTGACGAACAGGTCGTCGCCGACGAGCTGCACCTTGGTGCCGATGGCATCCGTCAGCTTCTTCCAGCCGTCCCAGTCGTCTTCGGCGAGGGCGTCCTCGATCGTGACGATCGGGAAGTTCGCGACGAGGTCGGCGAAGTAGTCGACGAGCGTGTCGACGCTCCACTCCTTGCCCTCGACCGTGTAGACGCCGTCCTTGTAGAACTCGGTGGCGGCGACGTCGAGGCCGACGGCGATGTCCGTGCCGGGGGTGAAGCCGGCCTTCTCGATCGCGCGGATGAGGAAGTCGAGGCCCTCGCGGTTGCTGGGCAGGTCGGGGGCGAAGCCGCCCTCGTCGCCGAGGCCGGTGTTGTAGCCGGCCGACTTCAGCTCGCCCTTGAGGACGTGGTACACCTCGGTGCCCCACCGCAGCGACTCGCCGTAGGTCTCGGCGCCGATCGGCGCGAGGAAGAACTCCTGGAAGTCGATGCCGTTGTCGGCGTGCTCGCCACCGTTGATGACGTTGAACAGCGGGACGGGCAGCAGGTGCGCGTTGGGTCCGCCGAGGTAGCGGAACAGGGGGAGGTCGGCGCTGTCGGCGGCGGCCTTGGCCACGGCGAGCGAGACGCCGAGGATGGCGTTGGCGCCCGTGCGCGACTTGTTCTCCGTGCCGTCGGTCTCGATGAGGATCTCGTCGATGATGCGCTGCTCGCTGGCCTCGACGCCCTCGATGGCGGGGCCGAGCTCGTCGACGACCGCGGCGACGGCCTTCAGCACGCCCTTGCCGCTGTAGCGGCTCTTGTCGCCGTCGCGCAGCTCGTAGGCCTCGAACGCGCCGGTGGACGCGCCGGAGGGGACGGCGGCCCGCTGGACGATTCCGTCGTCGAGGAGCACCTCCACCTCGACGGTCGGGTTACCGCGCGAATCCAGGATCTCGCGCGCGTTGACAGCCTCGATAAGTGCCACGAAGGACTCCTCGTTGGTTCTTGGGTGGAGAGGGGGCGGAGCGTCGTCGGTCCGTGGTCGAGTCTAGTGATGTCGCCCGTCGGGCGTGGGGCCGGGTCGGGAGCGAGGTGGCCGAGCCCGCCGAAGCCACCGGTGCGCGCGTGGGTCCGGTCCCTTCGACAGGCTCAGGGACCTCTGTGCCCGCCGAGGCCCGCCACCGGATCCATCACGATCGCCACGGCCACCCCGTCCCAGCCCTTGCGGTCGAGGGTCTGCAGGGCCGTGGCGTCGAAGCGGGGGTCGGAGCCGAGCATCAGGATGCCGCGGCGAGCGCCCTGCACCTTGCTGTCGGGCGTGTCGGCGTCGGCGACCCCTCCCCCGCGCACGACGTTGTCGAGCACGACGACCGTGCCGGGTCGGCCGAGGCGCGCGGCCCAGTCGAGGTAGGTCTCGTTCGATTCCTTGTCGGCGTCGATGAAGACGAGGTCGAACGGCTCTTCGTCGACGAGGGTCGGCAGCACGTCCGCTCCGCGACCGATGCGCACGTCGACGCGGTCCGCGACGCCCGCGTTCACCAGATTCGCGCGGGCGATCTCCGCATTGGCCGGTTCCGCCTCGATCGTCACGACTTGCCCGTCCGAGCCGACGGCGCGGGCGAACCAAATCGTCGAGTACCCGCCGAGGGTGCCGATCTCGAGCACGCGGCGCGCCCCGGCGATTCGCGTGAGCAGGTGCAGGAACTTCGCGTTCACCGGGGCGACCTCGATCGCGGGCAGTCCGGCGTCGTGCTGGGCGGCGAGCGCGGCCTCGCCCGCGGGGTCGGACCCGACGAGGGTCTCGGTCAGGAACGCGTCGACGTCTTCGTGGGTGCGCACTCCCCCAGCCTGTCGGCGGGCGGGCGGGCGGTCAACGCTCTCCGCGAAGGTGGGCGCGGGTCATCTCGTCGTACTCCTCGTCGGAGAGGTCGTCGAACCCCTTCGCCTCGACGCGGTCCGAGCGCATCCAACGGATCATGAGGATGACGAGGATCGGCACGTCGGCGAACTCGGCGATGAACCAGATCATGTCGCCGGCGAGGTGCTGGTCGTGCAGCAGCGAGGGCCACCAGGGCGCCGTCTGCGCGGCATCCGGGATCAGATCCAGGATGCCGTCGTTGAGGCGCAGCAACAGACCGGGCACGGAGTCGATCAGCAGCTCGACGAACGCGAGCAGGAACTCGATCGCGATGAAGGTGCCGGTGTGCACGGCGCCCAGCGCCATCATCGGCAGCACCATCGCGAGCCCCACGAGGGGCACGACGATCCCGAGCGAGGCCTCGACCACCGGATTCACGCGCAGGATGCCGGCGATCGGGGTGAGGAAGAGGCAGAAGACCGCGGCGATGACGACGGTGGCGATCATCGCGTTGCCGAAGATGCGCGTGACCCTCGACGCGAGGAACCGCTCCCGGATGCCCGAGGGCACGAGGTCGAGCGGGCGTCCGGCCGCAATCCCCGCCGGCACGGCGAAGATCAGCAGGGCGACGCGCGTCGAGAAGGCCCACCGCAGCTCCGCCGAGTACACCCCGAGGAAGCCGAGCTCGATCACCGCGTACGGCAGCAGTCCGAGAGCGAAGAACCCGATCGTGCGCAGCACCGGCCAGGTCTCACCACGACGGCGCACCCGCCGGACGCCGAACAGATACGCGACGGATGCCACGAAGAGCACGCCGAGCGTGAGCGGATCGGCGCGCCAGGTGCTGAGGAAGACATCGATGGGAGGCGTGAGGGAAACGTAGATCCACGAGTTATGCGTCCGCCGGGGATCGGGGCGTGCCGAACTCCGGAGAAGTCGACGCGTCCCGCACCTCGAGCCCGGAGATCCGCGGCGGCGCGCGCCCGCCCGACCCGAATTTCAGGAGTTCGGCACGCCCGCCCGGTCGGGCACATCGCCAGCGCGCACTCCGGGTGACGGCTCGAGCGCCTCGATTACGGCCGGCAGCAGGGCCTCGGCGGTGCGGCGGTAGCCGAGCGCGCTGGGGTGGAACCGATCCTCGCTGAACATCTCGTCGGGCCGCTCGGCGAACACCGGCCCCACGGCGCGCGCGAGAGCCACGACGCGACCCCCGACCCGGTGCACGGCGGCGGCCTGCGCGGCCGCGAGCTGTCGCGACGAACGGGCGGCGAGTGCGCGCAGCGGCTGCGGGATCGCACGGAGGGTCCCGAGGTCGGGGCACGTGCCGACGACCACCGGCACTCCGCGTCCGCTTAGGTCGCGCACGACCCGCTCGAGCTGCTCCGCCGCGCGCGACGCCGGGATGCGGTGCGTGACGTCGTTTCCGCCCACGACGATCACCGCGGCATCCGGTCGGTACCCCGCGGGGAGAGAGGCGACCTGCGCGGCGAGGGCCGAGGTCTCCGATCCGACCACAGCAGCGGTGCGCAGCCGCACCGGGCGTCCGGCCGATCGCGCGACGCCCTTCGCCAGTCGCGCGCCGAGCGTGTCGCGTCGGTGCGTCGCGCCCAGGCCCGCCGCGATCGAGTCGCCGAGCAGCAGCAGCTCCACCGGGCGGCCGGGATGCTTCTTGCGGCGCCACACGCGATCGGCGTCGAGCGCCTGTTCGCCGAGCGGCTTGCCGATGCGGCGCCGGGCGATCGCCGCCTGGCGCACGATGAGGGTGCGGGCTCCGACCGCCCCCGCCCCGAGGATCGCGACCGCGGAGGCGGCCGTCACGGCGAGGGGCCGATGAGAGGACATGCGTCGATGACACCCCTCGCCGGTGAACGCGGGGTGGACGCGGCGTGACGCCCGGCAGACGACCGGCTCCCGGCATCCGGTGCATCTCCTTCGAGAGGCGGATGCCGAGAGCTCCCGGTCGCGCGTGATCAGACCCCGCGCCGGGCCCGGGCCCGCAGCACCATCGCGAGCACGAGCACCGCGACGGCGAGTCCGATGTCGAGCACGAGGCCGGCGACCAGCTCGTCGCGGCCGGTCACCCCGGTCACAGTGACGACGCTGCCGATCACGATCACCCCGAACGACAGCGCGAGCTGCTGGGCGGTGCTGAACATGCCGCCCGACAGGCCCGCCGCCTCCACCGGCACCTCCCGCACGACCAGCTGGGTCAGCGGGGAGAAGATCAGCGCCTGCCCCGCGCCGAGCAGCACGAGGGCCGGCTGCAGCCACAGGCCGATGTCGCTCCCCCAGGCGAACGCGAGGGTTGCCGTCATCGCCACGAGGGCGACGATCTGCAGGCTCACCCCCAGCACGAGCGTCGCATCGCCGAGCCGGCTCTGGATGCGGGCGACCGCGAGCGACATCCCCGCGAAGACGACGGCGAACGGCAGCAACGCCATTCCGGCCTGCAGAGAGGTCAGTCCGCCGCCCTCGACGGCGCGGGGGAAGACGTACAGCAGCGCCGAGTATCCCGCGAAGAACAGCGCCGCGGCCACCAGACCGAGCTGCAGGGGGCGCAGGCGCAGCACGCTCGGAGGTAGAAGGGGCACGCGTCCCGATCGCTCGATCGCGTTCTGGTGACGCCACATCGCCACGAGGGCCACGGCGGCGAGCGCGAGCACCGCCCACACCGGCCACGACCAGCCCCACGCGGGGCCGAAGGTGAGGGCGACGGATGCCGCGAGGATGCCGACAGCGAGCACCGCCGATCCCACGAGGTCGATCGCGACCACCTCGTGGGCGCGGGAACGCGGTGCCAGCGGAGCGCAGACGATCGCCGCGACCGCGATGAGCGCCACGACGACGAACACCGCGCGCCAGCCCTCGACCGGGCCGAACGAGGTCGCCGCGAGAGCGCCGCCCGCTACCTGACCGACGGCCGCGCCGATGCCGCCGCTCGCACCGAAGGCGGCGATCGCCCTCGTGCGTGCGGGGCCCTGCGAGGTCGCCTGGATCGTCGCGAGCACCTGCGGCGTGCACAGCGCCGCCCCGAGTCCCTGCGCCACGCGCGCCGCGATGAGCGTCTCGATCGAGGGGGCGACCGCGCACGCGATGGCCGAGGCGAGGAAGAGCCCCATGCCGATGACGAACAGGCGGTGACGACCGAAGCGGTCGCCGAGTCGGCCGCCCAGGATGAGGAAGACCGCGAACGGGATGCCGTATCCCGCCACGACCAGTTCGAGCGCCACGTCGCCCGCGCCGAAGCGGTCGCGCAGTGCCGGCAGGGTGACCGTGACGGCGTTGAACGCGAACGTGCCGGCGAAGGGTCCGAGGAGGAACCCGACATAGCGCCACGTCGGAACATCGAACGCTCCGGGACGGAGAGGTATCGGGGCCGACCCGGTTTGAGGGTGCGCGGTACTGGTCATGGTGCCAGGATGAACCGGATGCCATCCTGGTACCAGGAGTCTGCTCATCCTGGTACTGAGAGCACTCCCCACCGTGCGAGCGTCCGCCGCGCACGGCTCTAGGCTCGCCGGAGGACAGGAGAGTTCATGCCCCGCTCGGACGAGACCCGCGCCGCCTTCGCGGCCTTCCTGCGCAGTCGCCGCGCGCGCCTGAGTCCCGCCGACGTCGGGCTCCCCGAGGGCGTGCGCCGACGAGTCGTCGGACTCCGCCGCGAAGAGGTCGCCCAGCTCGCCGGGGTCGGACTCACCTGGTACACCTGGCTCGAGCAGGGCCGCCCCATCGCGGCATCCGCCCAGGTCGTCTCGGCGATCGCCCGCGCCCTGCGCCTCAGCGACGACGAGCGTGATCACCTGTTCGCCCTCGCCGACCTCCCCGTGCCCGATCGCGACAGCCGCCCCTGCGTCGGCGCCGCACACCTCGACCTGCTCGAGAAGCTGCTGCCCTACCCCGCCGCGGTGCAGACCGCGCGCTTCGACATCCGCGCCTACAACCGGTCGTACCGCCACCTCTTCGGCGACCTCGACCAGATGCCCGCCGAGCGTCGCAACTGCGCCGTGCTCCTGTTCACCGACACCGAGTGGCAGCGCGCACACGTCGACCTCGACCACGCGCAGCGCCGCATCGCCGCCCGGCTCCGCGCCGCCTTCGGGCGTCACCACGACGAGCCCGCGTGGCAGCGGTTCATCGCCGAGCTCGAGGAGCTGTCCCCGCGATTCGCCGAGCTCTGGCGCCTGGGCGATGTCGGGGGCGAGCGCGCCGCGACGAAGCACCTGGTGCACGCCCGGGTCGGAGAGCTCAACCTCGAGATGTCGAGTCTCTGGCTCGACGACGCGCTCGGCTCCCGGGTGGTGTGGTTCTCGCCGCGCGATGCCGCCACCGCCGACCGTCTCGAACGCCTCGCGGCCGAGCGCCCCGACGAGGCGCTGATCAGCGCCGTCGCCTGAGGCGCTCTCCGCCACCTCGGTTCGGAGGTCCCTGAGCCTGTCGAAGGGAGGTCCCTGAGCCTGTCGAAGGGAGGTCCCTGAGCCTGTCGAAGGGAGGTCCCTGAGCCTGTCGAAGGGCCCGGGACCCACGCCCCGCCCGTCGGCTTCGACAAGCTCAGCCACCTCGG
This sequence comes from Microbacterium sp. BH-3-3-3, assembly GCF_007679045.1. Lineage (GTDB taxonomy): Bacteria > Actinomycetota > Actinomycetes > Actinomycetales > Microbacteriaceae > Microbacterium > Microbacterium algihabitans. The sequence continues at coordinate 169,512 of NZ_VEFS01000007.1, forward strand.
TACGGAGGTCCCTGAGCCTGTCGAAGGGCCCGGGACCCACGCGCGGCCGGTGGCTCCGACAAGCTCAGCCACCTCGTCATCCGAGGGCCCGGGGCCGGCCTCAGGCGAGGGGCTTGAGCTCCAGGTCGTCGACGGTGCTGCCGGTGGTCACCGTCGCGAACGAGGTGTAGCCGTCGGCGGCGGAGCGCTCGAGCAGCGCTTTCATGTTCTTCGCGCGCTGCTCCACGCGCACGCGCGCGCCCTGCGCGACCAGCGCGGTCTTGATGAACAGCAGCTGGGCGAACGGCACGTCGCGATCGTGCACGAGAACGACCGAACGCTCGCCGTCGGCGTCGGTGACCGGCAGCAGGTCGACGATCCGCTCGAAGCCGATCGAGAAGCCGACGGCCGGAACCTGCTGTCCGAGGAAGCGGCCGATCATGCCGTCGTAACGTCCCCCGCCGCCGAGCGAGTAGTCGACGCTCGGGTGGGCGAGCTCGAAGATCGTGCCCGTGTAGTACCCCATGCCGCGCACGAGGAACGGGTCGAAGACCAGGGGCACCGCTCCCCCGCGGGCGGCGGCCACCGTGTCGCCGAGGTCGACGAGGTGCGCGACGACCTCGCCGGGGACGCCGTCGGGCAGCGCCGCGCGAATGCCGGCCTCATCGAACGACGACCCGGCCACGGGGCGCTCGACGTACGCGGCGAAGGCATCCACCGCCGCGGCGTCCACTCCGCGTCCGCGCAGCTCTTCCACGACCCCCGAGGGGCCGACCTTGTCGAGCTTGTCGATCGTGATGAGCACGCCCGGGCGCTCCTCGGGGGCGAAGCCGAAGACGTCGAGCATCGCATCGAGGGCGCGCCGGTCGTTGACCCGGATCGTGCCGCCCTCGAGCCCGAGCGCATCGAGCACGTCGAGGCTCGCGACCATGAGCTCGGCCTCGGCGCGCGCCGACGCGTCGCCGATGACGTCGATGTCGCACTGCATGAACTGGCGGTAGCGGCCCTTCTGCGGGCGCTCGGCACGCCAGACCGGGGCGATCTGGATGGAGCGGAACACCGTCGGCAGCGACGCGCGGTGCGTGGCGTAGAACCGGGCGAGCGGAACAGTCAGGTCGTAGCGCAGACCCAGGTCGGCCAGCGCGGCAGGGTCGTCGGCAGCGGCGCGGATGCCATCGGCATCCATCCCCCGCTTGAGGATGCTGAACGACAGCTTCTCGTTATCGCCACCGATCCCGGCGTGCAGGCGGTCGTAGTCCTCCATGACCGGGGTCTCGATCTCGTCGAACCCGTGCGCGCGGTAACGCTCGCGGATGACGGCGAGCACGCGCTCGCGACGGGCCTTGTCAGCGGGGAGGAAGTCGCGCATGCCGCGCGGCGGGTTCACGGATGCCACGGCGCCATTCTTCCAGAGCGACTCGGGCGGTCCCGCCGCCCGCGCGCAAGCCGAGCGTGTCAGCTCGCGCCGGCCTCCGCTTCGCGCACCTCAGCGCGCAGACCGCGCACGCGCTCGCGCAGGGCGCGCTCGGCGTCCCACCCCCGAGCCCGGGCGAGGTGCACGAGCGTGAGCAGCGCGTCGCCGAGCTCCGCCTCGGTCTCGGGATCGGCCAGGTGATGCGTCGGGGCGCAGACGCCGACCTGCACCGCCTTGCCCATCACCTTCTGCGCCAGGGCGAGCGAGGGCATGTGGTCGCTGACCCCGTCGAGCACGCTCGTGCGCTCGCGCTTCTCGGCCGCCTTGGCCGCATTCCAGTGCACGAGGACCTCTTCGGGCGTGGTGGCCACGGCATCCGCGAACACGTGCGGGTGCCGGCGCACCATCTTCTCGGTCAGCCCCCGGGCGACGTCGTCGATGTCGAAGGGGTCGTCGGGGTCTCCCGCGGCGATCTCCGCATGGAACAGCACCTGCCACAGCAGGTCGCCGAGCTCCTCGCGCAGATCGGCGCGCGTGCCCGCCTCGACCGCGTCGATGACCTCCGCGCTCTCCTCCACGAGGTAGGGCACGAGGTCGCGGTGGTCGATTCGCTGCGTCCACACGCAGCGCTCGCGCACCGCCCGCATGGTCTCGGCTGCTTCCCGCAGGGCGTCGTCGCTCACGGCCTCTCCCTCCGCGGGCCCGGCGGCTCCGCTGACTGCGAGTATCCCCCGGCTGAGCGGCGCCGGGCGGTGGCACGTGCCGAACTCCGGATCTTTCCGGATGCCGCGCCCCCGCCACCTCGAAACCCTGCGGATTCCCCCGATCATCCCCGGAGAAAATCCGGAGTTCGGCCCCGGCGACCGTCGCACGACGTCACGTGGGATCTGTCGGCAACGGGACGCCGATAATCTGGGGCGTGTGCGTGAACTGACCCCGACCGAGGCCATCGACCTCGTGGGCCGCTTCGAAGCCGGCCAGGAGCTCCCCGAACAGATGCGTGCCGATGTGCGCCTGCTCGGATCCCTCCTGGGCCGCGTCCTTCAGGAGAGCGGCTCCCCCGGCCTGTACGACGATGTCGAGCGCCTGCGAACGGCGACGATCCAGGCCTACACCGACGAGACACCCGAGGCGTTCGAGCGCGCGGCGGCCATCGCCGACGGGTTCTCGATCGAGCGCGCCGACGAGGTCGCCCGCGCCTTCACGGCGTACTTCCACCTCGTCAACCTCGTCGAGGAGCACCAGCGCGTGCGCGTGCTGCGCGAGCGCGGCGATCGTCCCGCGCGCGGAGGCACCCCCGACACCATCGCGACCGCTTACGAACGCCTCGCGAGCGAGGTCGGCGAAGAGACGGCCCTCAGCCGTCTCCAGGCGCTGCGCTTCCACCCCGTCTTCACCGCGCACCCCACCGAGGCGCGGCGTCGCGCGATCTCGACGAGCATCCGTCGCCTGTCCGAGCTGCTCGTCGAGCACGACGATGCGGGCGACAACGACTCCGAGGGCCGTCGCGCCGAGCGTCGCATGCTCGAAGAGATCGACACCCTCTGGCGCACCGCCCCGCTGCGACGCGAGAAGCCGTCGCCGGTCGACGAAGTGCGCTCGGTCATGGCCGTCTTCGACGAGACGCTCTACACGGCGGTCCCGCGGGTCTACCGCCGCATCGACGATATCCTGCAGGGCGAGAACGCCGGGGCCCGCGCCCCGATCGTCAAGCCGTTCGTCCGCGTCGGCTCCTGGGTCGGCGGCGACCGCGACGGCAACCCGTTCGTCACCGCATCCGTCACGCGCAAGGCCGCCGCGATCGCGAGCGAGCACGTGCTCCTGGGGCTCGAGCGCACCACGCAGCGCGTGGGCCGGGGATTGACCCTGGATGCCGAGACCACCCCGCCCAGCGACGCTCTGCTGGCGCTGTGGCACCGTCTGCGCGCCGCCGACGAAGACGCCGCGGCCGAGATCGCCGAGCGCTCCCCTGCCGAGCCGCACCGCCGCATCCTGCTGCTGCTCGCGCGCAAGATCGCCGCGACCCGCACGCGCAACGCCGACCTCGCCTACCGCGATCCCGAGCACCTGCTCACCGATCTGCGCGTCGTGCAGGACTCGCTGGTGGCGGCCGGTGCCGCGCGTCAGGCATACGGCGCGCTGCAGCGTCTGGTGTGGCAGGTGGAGACCTACGGCTTCCACCTCACCGAGCTCGAGGTGCGCCAGCACTCGGCGGTGCACCGCAAGGTGCTCGACGAGCTGCGTTCGGGCGGCGCCCGCAGCGAGCAGACCGAAGAGGTGCTCGAGGTCTTCCGCTCGGTCGCCTACGTGCAGGAGCGCTTCGGCCCTCGCGCCGCCGGCCGCTACATCGTGTCGTTCACGCAGTCGGCCGACGACCTCGCCAACGTGCACGAGCTCGCCTCGTACGCCATGGGTCCGGGTGAAGACCTCCCGGTCCTCGACGTCATCCCGCTGTTCGAGACCTTCGCCGACCTGCAGGCTGCTCCCGGCATCCTGGCCGAGATCGTCTCGCACCCCTCGTTCGCCGATCGCCTCGCGGCGACCGGACGCCGCCTCGAGGTCATGCTCGGCTACTCCGACTCCTCGAAGGACGTCGGACCCGTCGCGGCCAACCTCGCGCTGTACGAGGCGCAGGCGAAGATCTCGACGTGGGCGCAGGCCGAGGGCATCGAGCTGACGCTCTTCCACGGCCGCGGCGGTGCCCTCGGTCGCGGTGGCGGACCCGCCAACTCCGCGATCCTCGCGCAGCCGCCGCATTCGGTGGACGGCCGGTTCAAGCTCACCGAGCAGGGCGAGGTCATCTTCGCGCGTTACGGAGACCCCGACATCGCGATGCGTCACATCGATCAGGTCGCGGCGGCGGTGCTCACCGCCTCCTCCCCCTCGATCGAGCGCCGCAACCGCGGGGCGGCGGAGGCCTTCGCCGACGTCGCCGCGACGATGGACGTCGCATCGCGCGAACGGTTCTTCGCGCTGGTCAAGGCTCCGGGCTTCGCTCCCTGGTTCGCGACGGTCACCCCCATGGAGGAGATTGGGCACCTCGCCCTCGGCTCGCGTCCCGCCCGCCGTGGTCTCTCCGTCGAGTCCCTCGAAGACCTGCGTGCCATTCCGTGGGTGTTCTCGTGGACGCAGGCCCGCATCAACCTCGCCGGCTGGTTCGGACTCGGCACGGCCCTCGACGCCGTGGGTGACGAGCACCGTCTGCGCGACGCGTACGAGCAGTGGCCGCTGTTCCGCACGATGATCGACAACGTGGCGATGAGCCTTGCGAAGGCCGACGAGCGCATTGCCCGTCGCTACCTCGCCCTCGGGGACCGCGACGATCTGGCGCAGCTCGTGATGGACGAGATGCTCCTCACCCGCTCGTGGGTCGAGCGCATCACGGGAGGGGAGCTGCTCGGCAACAAGCCGGTGCTCCAGCGTGCCGTCAAGATGCGCAGCCCCTACGTCGACGCCCTCTCCCTCCTGCAGCTGCGTGCCCTGCGCGCGCTTCGCGACACCGACGCCGACGATCCGACTCCGGATGCCGAGCACCAGCGCCTTCTGCTGCTGTCGGTCAGCGGCGTGGCGGCGGGCCTGCAGAACACCGGCTGAGAACCGTCCCCGATGCGCCGGCGCCCTCACGGGTGCCGGCGCATCGTCGTCTCCGCGATCAGCCGTCGAGACGACGGTCGGCGGAGTGACGCGCGAGACTGCGGCCATACCGCTCCGTCAGCTGCACCATCAGATCGGGCGTCTCGCGGTCGAGACCGAAGACGTAACCCGGGAAGTCGAGCTCTTTCTGCGCGGCCCAGATCTCCTCGTGCACGTCAGGAGGCAGGATCTGCGCCGGATCACCGACCGCCACCCAGGAGATCGGCACGATGGTGTCGGCCGGTAGGACGGTGCGCACGTGGACGACGGCGTTGATGCGCACTTCACTCCGGTCGCCGATCTCCGCACCGTTGAACACCCGTGTGCCGGTAGCGAGGAACACCTCCTCTCCGATGTCGGCGCCGGCGACGCTCGCCATCGGTCCGATGAGGGTGTGCGCTCCCACGTGCACGGCGTGCGTCGAGCTGGCGCGAACGAGGGCGTTCTCCATGACGATCGCGTTCTCACCCAGCACGACGCGGCTGCCCTCAGCGGTGATGACCGCGCCGTGCAGCACTTGGCATCCCGCGGCGATCGTCACATCGCCACTGATCACGGCGGTGGGAGCGATGACGGCATCGGGATGGATCCGGGGCTCAGCCCCCAGGTGTGAGTAGAGCATGACGTGTCCCTTCTCCGGTGCCGTCAGCGTAGTCGTGTGGGCTTCTGCACTCGAGTGCTCCGGATACGACGAAGCGCCGGTGCGCACTCCCCGGAGGAAGTGTGCACCGGCGCTGAAGCCGTCGAGGCGTTGATCTCGCGATCGAGCCCGTAAATGCGAAATGGCCACCCAGCTTTGGGTGGCCATTTCGACTTAAAGGAAGTCCGGCGGTGTCCTACTCTCC
>NZ_VEFS01000008.1 GCF_007679045.1 Microbacterium sp. BH-3-3-3
GGACCTGGGTTGCGAGGTTGCTGGGCCTGAGGCGAGGTGGCTGAGCTTGTCGAAGCCACCGGGGGCGCGCGGGTCGCGGTCCCTTCGACAGGCTCAGGGACCTGGGTTGCGAGGTTGCTGGGCCTGAGGCGAGGTGGCTGAGCTTGTCGAAGCCACCGGGGGCGCGCGGGTCGCTGGGCGAGGTGGCTGAGCCTGTCGAAGCCACCGGGGGCGCGCGGGTCCCGGTCCCTTCGACAAGCTCAGGGACCTGGGTTGCGCGCGGATTCCGGTCCCTTCGACAGGCTCAGGGACCTGGGTTGCACGCGGGTTCCGGTCCCTTCGACAACCTCAGGGACCTGGGTTGCACGCGGGTCGCTGGCCCTTCGACAAGCTCAGGAACCGCCGGCGTCACCGCGGCAACAGGTACCGCGGGGCATCCGCCGACATCGCCTGCGATGCGGCACGGCCGGCTCGCCGTGCCGGCTCCGCCTCGACGGCCCACGCGCGACGGCGCATCCGCTCCTCGGCGACACGAGTCATCGCCCGCGACAACGCGAGCAGTGCCGCCTCGACGGGGGTGGGGCGCACCGGCAGAACGATGGTGCGGGTGACGGCGGTCATGCGGAGCCCCTCTCGGTCGGCAGGGGGAAGACGTCGTTGCGGATCGTGACGGGGCGCACGCCCTCGCCCGTCTGGTCGCGGTAGCGCTGGACGGTCTCGTCGATGAGGGCGCCGATGCGCTGCACGAGGTCGCGCGACTGCTCGGCGGTCAGGCGCGCGGTCGCGGTCGAGATCACCGATGCCTCGCGCCACTCTTCGTCTTCGTCCCACCCGTGGGTGGCGAAGTGCATGAGCTGCTGGTGGCGCAGCGTCAGGGTCTCGGAGTGCACGGCCTCCATCACGGCGCGTCCCGACGGCGTGTGCTCGAGCTCGGGGTTCGTCAGCGTGACGCTGCCGGCGGGGCGCTCCCACCAGCGTTCGCGCGCGGTGCCGCGGTCGGCGACCTCGCGGATGAGGTCGTGACGGGCCAGCGCGCGCAGGTGATAGCTCGTCGCTCCGGTCGACTCCCCCGTCAGCTCCGCGAGGCTGCTCGCGGTCTGCGGACCGTACTGGCTGAGGATGTCATAGAGCCGCACGCGCAGCGGGTGCGCCAGGGCGCGGAGTGCCCCGGCATCCAGAACACGCTCTTCGCGGGGCTTCGGCTGCTCGACCATGACTGCAAAGGTACCTTTGCAAGCGCTTCTTTGCAACATCTTCTCTGCATCGCACGGCAGACTGCGCCTAGGCTGGACCGATGACGGATGCCGTGAACAATCCCCTCCTCGCGCCGCCCTCGCTCCCCTACGACCTGCCGCCCTACGGCAGCATCGACGTCGAGCACTACCTCCCCGCATTCCGCGCCGGTTTTGCCGCGCAGCGGGCGGAGGTCGACGCGATCACCGCGCAGAGCGACGAGCCCACGTTCGCGAACACCCTCGTCGCGCTGGAGCGCAGCGGGCAGGTGCTCGACCGGGTCGCGCGCACCTTCTACACCGTGGCATCCGCCGACGGCACCCTCGCGATCCAGGCCGTCGAAGAAGAGCTCGCTCCCCTCATGTCGGCGCACCGCGACGCGATCCAGCTCGACGCCGACCTGTTCGCGCGGATCGCCGCTGTGCACGCGCAGCTCGACGGCCTCGACCTCGATGCCGAGAGCCGCTACCTCGTCGAGCGGTACCACCGCGAGATGTCGCTGGCCGGTGCCGGTCTCGACGACGCGCAGAAGCAGAAGCTCACCGAGCTCAACCAGCGACTGTCGGTGCTGACGACCACGTTCGAGAAGAACCTGCTCGCCGACACCAACGAGCTCGCGGTGGTGTTCGACACCGCCGACGAACTCGACGGCCTGAGCGACGGCGAGCTCTCGGCCGCGGCGCAGGCGGCCACGAGCCGCGGCCTCGACGGTCGCTACGTCGTGAACCTCACGCTGTACACCGGCCACCCCCTGCTCGCCTCGCTCACGAACCGCGAGAGCCGCCGCCGCCTGCTCGAGGCCTCGCGCTCGCGCGCCACCCGCGGCAACGACAACGACAACCGCGCGGTGCTCCGCGAGATCGTGTGCCTTCGCGCCGAGCGCGCCGAGGTTCTCGGCTACCCCTCGCACGCCGCCGCCGTCCTCGCCGATCAGACGGCGGGGTCTCCGGATGCCGCGCGCGACCTGCTCCGTCGACTCGCCACCCCCGCTGCCGCCAACGCCCGCGCCGAGCAAGAGGCCCTGCAGAAGATCGCCGATGTCGATGGCATCCGGATCGAAGCCCACGACTGGGCGTTCTACACCGAGAAGGTCCGCGCCGAGCGCTACGACCTCGACCGCGCTGCCCTGCGTCCGTGGTTCGAGGCCGAGCGCGTGCTGCGCGACGGCGTGTTCTTCGCGGCCGAGAAGCTCTACGGCATCCGCATGACCGAACGTCACGATCTTCAGGGCTACCACCCCGACGTCCGCGTGTTCGAGGTGCACAACGCTGACGGCAGCGAGCTCGGCCTGTTCCTGCTCGACCTGTACACGCGCGACAGCAAGCGCGGCGGCGCGTGGATGAACTCGATCGTGACGCAGTCGGCCCTGCGCGGCACGGCCCCGATCGTGGTCAACAACCTCAACGTGAACAAGCCGGCGCCCGGGACCCCGACGCTTCTCACGCTGGATGAGGTCACCACCCTCTTCCACGAGTTCGGCCACGCCCTGCACGGGCTCTTCGCCACCGTGACCTACCCGCACTTCGGCGGAACGGCCGTCTACCGCGACTTCGTCGAGTTCCCCAGCCAGGTGAACGAGATGTGGATCCTCTGGCCCGAGGTCCTCACGAACTACGCCCGTCACATCGACACCGACGAGCCGCTCCCGGCCGACGTCGTCGAGCGCCTGCACGCCTCCGAGGCGTTCAACCAGGGCTTCGCGACGAGCGAGTACCTCGCCGCATCATGGATCGACCAGGCGTGGCACGGCCTCTCCGTCGATGAGGCGTCGGCCGACATCGACGTCGCGGCCTTCGAGGCGCGCGCCCTCGCCCACATCGGCCTCGACAACCCCGCCGTTCCGACCCGCTACGCCTCGACGTACTTCGCCCACGTGTTCTCGGGCGGCTACAGCGCCGGCTACTACTCCTACATCTGGAGCGAGGTGCTCGACGCCGACACCGTGGAGTGGTTCCGCGAGAACGGCGGCCTCACGCGCGAGAACGGCGACCGCTTCCGCCAGAGGCTCCTGGGGGTCGGCGGATCCGGCGATCCTCTCGCCGCCTACCGCGATTTCCGGGGTCGGGATGCCGAGATCCAGCCGCTCCTCGAACGCCGCGGTCTCGCCGGCTGAGGTCGGCCGAATGTCGGGCCCGGTCGCGTCGTGCGTCCGGGCCCGATGTCGTCAGACCGCGTACTTGAAGCCGACGTGCGAGTCGACGAAGCCGAGTCGCGTGTAGAACCGGTGGGCGTCCACGCGCGCGGCGTCGGAGGTCAGCTGCACGAGGGTCGCGCCGGTCGCCGGGGCGGCCACGTGCATCACCCACTGCATGACGGCGGTGCCGATGCCCGACGATCGCTCGGTCGACGACACGCGCACGGCCTCGACGAGCAGGCGGGTGGCACCGCGCCGAGCCATGCCGGGAATGACGGTGAGCTGCAGGGTGCCGACCAGACGGCCGGCCGCGTCGTCGACCACGAGGAGGTCGTTCAGCGGAGCGTTCAAGACGCTTCGCAGCGCCGCGGCGTAGGCCTCCTCGTCGGAGTCGTCGCCACGATCACCGCGGGCCGCACTGATCGGGTCGTCCGACAGAAGCGCCATCAATCCGGGCAGGTCGCCGGGAACGGCTCGACGCAGCTGCACCTCCCCTGCTCGGCTCGAGAGGGCGACAGGGAGGGAGAGATCCGAGAGCATCCCTCCATCCTGCCCGCCGCAGACCCTCGTGTCGGCCCCCGGCCTGGGCACCTGCTGCACGGCGCCCTCCCGCGATCCGTCAGCGCCAGCCGAGCACGTCGCGCACGAACGCCTTCGAGGCGGGAGCCCCGTCATTCGGTATCCCGCGCAGCGCCTCCCGCGAGACCAGCAGCCCCGCCGGCGCGTACTGCGCCTCGACGCGGTCGAGCGCGGCGCTGACGAGGTGCGCGGCGTCGTTCGCCGTGGTCCAGCCCACCAGCGTCGGGTGCGAGAACACCACGAGCTCCGCACCCTCGTCGTGCGCGCGGGCGCTCGCGATGACGACCGTCGGGGTCGCCCGGCGGCGGAGACCGGGCACGAAGGCGAGCGGGGTGTGCTGCACGGCGGCATCCACGATGCCCGACGACCACGTCGGGGCGGGGGCTCCGATGCGCAGGTCTTGCGCGATCCATTCCGAGCCGCGTGCCGACAACGCCTTCGACATCCGGTCGTCGCCGACGTCGAACCGCTCGGCGCGCAGGGCTTCGACGAGCGTCGTCAGCGCGGCATCCGGACGATCACGCACGGTCAGCCGGGCCCCGCGGGTCATACCCCCGACGGTGAGGGGGCTCACCCGCAGCTGCTCGCCGCGCCCGTGGAACAAGGGGAGCGCGGTCAGGCGCTGCGGCGCTTCTGCGCCAGCACGATCGTCGGCTGCGCCCCGTCTTCGACGGCCGCGCGGGTGATGACCACCTTGGCGATGTCGTCGGCCGAGGGCACGTCGAACATGATCGGGCCGAGCACGTCTTCGAGGATCGCGCGGAGCCCACGAGCGCCGGTCTTGCGCTTGACGGCGAGGTCGGCGATCGCGCGCAGGGCGTCGTCGTCGAATTCGAGCTGAACCCCGTCGAGCTCGAACATGCGCTGGTACTGCTTGATCAGCGCGTTGCGCGGCGTCGTGAGGATCTCGGTCAGCGCGTCCTGGTCGAGAGGCGAGACGGATGCCACGACGGGCAGGCGACCGATGAACTCGGGGATCAGACCGAACTTGTGCAGGTCTTCGGGCAGCGCCTCGCTGAAGAGGTCGGGCGCGTCTTCTTTGCGCTGGAGGGGCGCTCCGAAGCCGACGCCGTGCTTGCCGACGCGGGCGGAGATGATCTCCTCGAGCCCGGCGAAGGCGCCCGCCACGATGAACAGTACGTTCGTCGTGTCGATCTGGATGAACTCCTGGTGCGGGTGCTTGCGGCCGCCCTGCGGCGGAACCGAGGCGACCGTTCCCTCGAGGATCTTCAGCAGCGCCTGCTGCACGCCCTCGCCCGACACGTCGCGGGTGATCGAGGGGTTCTCGGCCTTGCGGGCGATCTTGTCGACCTCATCGATGTAGATGATGCCGGTTTCGGCGCGCTTGACGTCGAAGTCGGCGGCCTGCAGCAGCTTGAGCAGGATGTTCTCGACGTCTTCACCGACGTAGCCGGCCTCGGTGAGGGCCGTGGCGTCGGCGACGGCGAACGGCACGTTGAGGCGCTTCGCGAGCGTCTGAGCGAGGTAGGTCTTGCCGCAACCGGTGGGCCCGAGCAGCAGGATGTTGCTCTTGGCGATGTCGATCTCTTCGGCGCGCTGCTCCGCGGGCTGAAGGGTGCCGTGCGAGCGCACGCGCTTGTAGTGGTTGTAGACGGCGACGGCCAGAGCGCGCTTGGCGGGCTCTTGCCCGACGACGTACTCCTCGAGGAACGAGAAGATCTCGCGCGGCTTCGGCAGATCGAACTCGGCGACCTCGCCGGCCGACGACTCGGCCATGCGCTCTTCGATGATCTCGTTGCAGAGCTCGACGCACTCGTCGCAGATGTAGACGCCCGGACCGGCGATCAGCTGCTGCACCTGCTTCTGGCTCTTGCCGCAGAAGGAACACTTGAACAGGTCGGCGCTCTCACCGATACGTGCCATCGCGGATCCTCCCGTCACCCGGCCTGCGCCGGTGTGTTACCCGAGCCTAACCCGAGCCCGGGCGAACCGAGGGCATTCGCGCGCGCGGCGGCGTCATGATCGCCGACGGCGGACACACGGCATCCGTTCGCCCGCCGGATCATCGCGAACGTCGACCCGCGGGGATGGTCACCCCGCCGCGGTGGTGCCCGGCGACGCCGAGACTGCATCTCGCTGACATCTCCGCTGCAGCCTGACGCCGGTTCGTCAGCGAGATGCAGTCTCGCGATGGGTGGGGACCGCCGCACGCGCCGCACCGCAAGAGCGCGCAAGCCGCGGCGGAGCCCCGCGCAGCACTGGCCCCGCGCAGCACCGGCCCCGCGCGGCACCAAGCCCCGCGCGGCACCAAGCCCCGCGCGGCACCAAGCCCCGCGCAGCACTGGTCCCGCGCGGCACCGCTCCCCGCGCACGACGAAGCCCCGCAGACCGAAACGGGTCTGCGGGGCTTCATCGTGTCGCGAGCGCGTCAGGCGGTGAGGGCCGCCGGGGTGCGCTTGCGGGTCGTGAGCACCTGGTCGACGATGCCGTACTCCATCGCCTCGGCGGCGGAGAGGATCTTGTCGCGGTCGATGTCCTTATTGACCTTCGCGACGTCCTGACCGGTGTGGCGCGCCATGGTCTCTTCGAGCCAGGTGCGCATGCGGAGGATCTCCTGCGCCTGGATCTCGATGTCGGACGCCTGACCGTGACCGGCCTCGCCCATCGCGGGCTGGTGGATCAGGATGCGGGCGTTCGGCAGGGCGAGACGCTTGCCGGGGGCGCCGGCGGCCAGCAGCACGGAGGCCGCCGAGGCGGCCTGACCGAGCACGACCGTCTGGATCTGCGGCGAGACGTACTGCATCGTGTCGTAGATCGCCGTCATGGCCGTGAACGAGCCACCGGGCGAGTTGATGTACATGATGATGTCGCGGTCGGGGTCCTGCGACTCGAGAACGAGCAGCTGGGCCATGACGTCGTCGGCCGACGCGTCGTCGACCTGCACGCCGAGGAAGATCACGCGGTCTTCGAACAGCTTGTTGTAGGGGTCCTGGCGCTTGTAGCCGTACGCCGTGCGCTCCTCGAACTGAGGAAGGACGTAGCGACTGGACGGCATGTGAGACGCTGCGCCGCCGAAGGTGGGGATGTTCATGTGGGTGTCCTTTTCCTCTCGCCTCAGACCGCTGCGGTTCCGCCGCCGCCGGTGACGTCGGTGGCGTGCTCGCGCATGTGGTCGACGAAGCCGTACTCGAGGGCTTCCTGAGCGGTGAACCAGCGGTCGCGGTCACCGTCGGCGTTGATCTGCTCGACGCTCTTCCCGGTCTGGGCCGCGGTGATCTCGGCCAGACGACGCTTCATGTCGAGGATGAGCTGCGCCTGCGTCTGGATGTCGCTCGAGGTTCCGCCGAAGCCACCGTGCGGCTGGTGCAGAAGCACGCGGGCGTTGGGCGTGATGTAGCGCTTGCCCTTGGTGCCGCTGGTCAGCAGCAGCTGGCCCATCGACGCCGCCATGCCGATACCGACGGTGACGATGTCGTTCGGCACGAACTGCATCGTGTCGTAGATCGCCATGCCGGCCGTGATTGAGCCACCGGGCGAGTTGATGTAGAGGTAGATGTCCTTCTGCGGGTCTTCTGCGGCAAGCAGCAGGATCTTGGCGCAGATCTCGTTGGCGTTGTCGTCGCGCACCTCGGAACCGAGCCAGATGATGCGGTCCTTGAGCAGTCTGTCGAAGACGCTCGTTGCCATAAGGGGTTCGGGCATGTGTGCTCCTCTTCCGTGATCTGCAATGAATCTACCGGGGGCCTCCGACACCGGATGCCGTGTTCGCCGCGGGCGGATCAGCGCGGTGTTCCGGCGATTTCTCGCGCGTATCCGGTTACCGACCGGGTATAGCGGGGCAGGTGCGGTGCGAGGGCCTGAAGGGCGATGGATGCCGCCCGCTCGGGCGCTCCGCTCGACACCAGCGCCAGGGCGTAGAAGGCGGCGGCCGCGTCGTGCAGCGGACCGCGGGGTTCGCGCTCGTATTCGGCCTGCAGCATCGCGAGCGACTCCTCGGTCTTGCCGAGGTTGCGGATCGTGCTCGCCAGCTGGATCGTGGCGCGCGTGCGGCGCTCGTCGTCGAGGCCGATCTCGAGAGCGCGGCGGTACAGCACCTCGGCCTCTCCCTCGATCCCGGCCGAGTCGCGCGCTCCGGCGCGCTCGAACAGCGCCACGGCGTCATCGGCCGGTCGCTCGGCGGCGAGCTCGTCGATCCGGGTCACCACGTCGTCAGGGCTCAGCGCCTCGTCTGCCCAGACGGCATCCACTCTGTTCTGCCAGTCGTTCATGTGTCGCATCCATTTGTCGTCAGGCGTGTCGAATGCCCAGGACACGCCGCTGACCGTCGGGCCGTGCGGCGTGTCCTGGATACTCAACGGGGGTTGATGTCCGGCACGCCGCGCGCCCGAGACACACCGCGCGAGCGATGCGCCGAACGGCGCGCCGAGGCCGCTCGACGGCATCCGGGAACGAAGAAGGGGCGGATGCCGTGGCATCCGCCCCCTCCGTCATGACTTACTCGCTGTCAGCGGCGTCGGCCTTCTTCTTGGCCGGGGCGCGCTTCGTGGCGGGAGCCTTCGCGGGAGCCTCGTCAGCCGCGGCCTCGTCGGCGGGAGCCTCGTCGGCAGCCGCCTTCTTCTTCGCGGGGGCGCGCTTCTTGGCGGGAGCCTTCGCGGGAGCCTCCTCAGCGGCGGCCTCGTCGGCGGGAGCCTCGTCGGCGGGAGCCTCGTCGGCGGCGTCGTCACCCTCGGCGGGCTCTTCGCCCTCGACGGCCACGAAGCCGGTCAGGTCGACGGGCTTGCCGTCGGTGTCGACGACGGTGACCTTGCCGAGCGCGATGGCGAGGGCCTTGTTGCGGGCGACCTCACCGACGAGTGCGGGCAGCTGGTTGCCCTGCTGCAGCGCGTTGACGAAGTCCTGCGGCGCCATGTTGTACTGCGCGGCCGACTGGATGAGGTACTGGGTCAGCTCGTCCTGCGACACCTGCACGTTGGCGTCTTCGGCGATCTTGTCGAGCACCATCTGCGTGCGGAACTGCTTCTCGCTCGCCTCGGTGACCTCGGCGCGGTGCACGTCGTCTTCGAGGCGGTTCTCGCCCTCGAGGTGGGTGTGCACCTCGTCTTCGATGAGCTGCGGCGGCACGGGGATCTCGACGGCCTCGAGGAGGGCGTCGATGAACTTGTCGCGCGCGGCGGAACCCTGCGTGAAGACGGCCTGCTGCGACACGCGCTCGCTGAGCGACTCGCGCAGCTCGGCGATCGTGTCGAACTCCGACGCCATCTGGGCGAAGTCGTCGTCGGCGTCGGGCAGCTCGCGCTCCTTGACGGCGGTGATCTTGACGGCCACCTCGGCCTCTTCGCCCGCGTGCTCGCCACCGACGAGCTTCGAGCGGAAGGTGGTCTCCTCATCGGCGGTGAGCGACTCGATCGCCTCGTCGATGCCCTCGAGCAGTTCGCCCGAGCCGATCTCGTACGACACGCCCTCGGCGCGGTCGATCTCGTTGCCGTCGATCGTGGCGACCAGGTCGAGCTCGACGAAGTCACCCGTCTTGGCGGGGCGGTCGACCGTGACGAGCGTGCCGAAGCGCGCGCGCAGGCGGTCGAGCTCGGCGTCGATTCCGGCCTCGTCGGCCTCGGCGGCGTCGACGGTCACCGTGATGGTGTCGTAGGCCGGCAGGTCGAACTCGGGGCGCACGTCGACCTCGACGTCGACGATCAGGTCGCCGGAGAAGTCCTTGAGCTCGGGGAGCTCGACGATCTCGGCGTTCGGGCGACCGATGACGCGGAGGTCATTGGCCTCGACGGCCTCGCGGTAGAACCCGTCGAGCCCCTCGTTGACGGCGTGCTCGATGACGGCGCCGCGGCCCATGCGCTGATCGATGATGGGCGCGGGGACCTTGCCCTTGCGGAAGCCGGGGATCTGCACGTCGCGCGCGATGTGCTCGTAGGCGTGCGCGATGCTCGGCTTGAGCTCGTCGGGCGAGACCGTGATGTGCAGCTTGACCCGGGTGGGGCTGAGCTTCTCGACGGTGCTGTTGACCATGCGGTTCGTTCTCCTCGTGTGGCCCGCGCGCACGCGGGGGCCGGTTGGGCCTGTGGTCTGTGGGGCCGTTCGTCGGGGCGACAGGATTTGAACCTGCGGCCTCCCGCTCCCAAAGCGGGCGCTCTACCAAGCTGAGCTACGCCCCGGGGCGGCGCGCGGCACGCGCCGACGAAACGACCGCTGAAAGTCTAGTCGATCGGCCTGGCTGCGCCCATTTCGCCGGTCCCCTTGCGCGACACGCCTGCCGGATGCCGACTCTCCGGCGTTCGCGAGGGGCCTCAGCGTGTCGTAGAGTAGGTGTCGTCCGACTTCCCGGTTCGTCAGAAAACCGCGGAAATCCGGGGCTGTAGCTTAGTGGTAAAGCCTCTGTCTTCCAAACAGATGATGCGAGTTCGATTCTCGTCAGCCCCTCCACCTCTTCTCAGGCGCCATCGCTTTCGAGCTCGCGCGTGAACGATTCCGGCAGCACGACGTTCTCGCCCGCTCTCGCGAAGAAGCCCGCGACCTGCTTCGGCCGGTACCCGGCGATGCCGCAGCCCACCTCCGTCACGAGGAAGCGCAGCTCGTCGTGCGCGGCGGCGAAGCCGATGAAGCGCCGCGCCTGCTCCTCGAAGACACCGAGCCCCGACATCGTGTCGATCCCGTACGACTGCCCCTGCAGGCCTTCGCTCTGACCCCAGATCGCACCGAAGCGGTCCATCGCGAAGCGCGCCGCTCCCCCGCCGTGCGCGCCCGAAGCGTTCGAGCCGAAGACGAAGACCTCGTTCGGAGAGAGAGAGGTGATGTGCATGCGCGCGAGGTTACGCGCCCGATGTCTCGCCGTCAGCCGGGGTTGCGGCATCCGGGATCTGCTCCGCCGAACGGTGACGCTCGACGTGCGCGAGGTAGGTCTGCGCGTTGCGGAGGATCTTCGCCCGCTCGTCGGGCGTGAGCGCGCGGCGCACCTTCGCGGGGACGCCGGCGACCAGCGAGCCCTCGGGCACGACGGTGCCCTCGAGCACGACCGCTCCCCCGGCGATGAGGCATCCGGGGCCGATGTCGGCACCCGACAGCACGACGCTGCCCATGCCGATGAGCGAGCCGTCGCCGATCGTGCAGCCGTGCACGACGGCGTTGTGCCCCACCGAGACGTCGGCGCCGATGGTGACCGGACGCCCGGCATCGACGTGCACCGACACGTTGTCCTGCAGGTTGCTGCGCGCACCGATCGTGATGGCGGCGCTGTCGCCGCGGAGCACGGCGTTGTACCAGACGCTCGCTCCCGCGGCGAGGTATACCTCGCCCACGACACGGGCTCCGGATGCCACGAACGCGGTCTCGTCGATGACCGGGGCGGCGCCGGGGAGGGCGAGGACGGAGGCGAGCGGATCGATCGGCATGCGCCGAGGCTAGCCCGCGAACTGCCTACTGAGGGGCTACGCACCGCGGGAGCGGACTACGCAGGCCCGGGGTGGCGGATACCGCATTGCCGCGGATCAGTAGCAGGGAACTCACACCGAACTCCTAGCTTCGGTGGCACAAGCCGCACCCGACACAGGAGTCGTCATGTCGCAGATCACCGAACCCATCCTCGCCACGACCGAACAGCGACCCGTGCGTCGCGACCGGAAGGCCAAAGCGATCCTCGCGATCGCCGCCGGCACCGCCCTGCTTCTCGGGGGCGGCGGCACCTACGCCTACTGGTCGACCGAGCAGGCCCTCACGGCAACGCCGATCAACTCCGGAAACCTCGACCTCGGCCTCGGAGCGGGCACCTGGTCGCTGAAGGGTGTTCTGGGAGGCGTCACGCCCGTGACCAACCTCGCCAACGTCCGCATCGTCCCCGGCGACGTGCTGACCCTCACCCAGCCGCTGACCGTGACCCTGACGGGTGACACGCTGGTCGCCGACCTGCAGGCCAAGGTCGGCGCGACCCTGAGCGGCAGCACCCTGGGGCAGAACCTCACCGTCGCGCTGACCATGCCGACGAACTACGGCACCTCGACGGGCAACAACACCTTCCGTCTCACGCAGGCGAACTCCGGCACGACGACCGCGACGGTGACCATCACATTCAAGCCGGCCACGGCTGGTCAGACGGCGGTCGCCACGAGCGTCAACCTCAACGACATCTCGTTCGCGCTCACGCAGGCCTCCAGCTGAGCGGCGCCCGCCATGTCGAAGCGCGACGAGGGCGTCACGCGACGGCTGCGGTGGGCGGGGCTGCTCGCAGCGGTCCTGGTTCTGGGAACCGGGACCGCCGCAGCACAGGCGTACTGGCAGGCGCAGAAGCCGTTGTCGGGCACCGTGGCATCCGGAGCCTTCGCGATCTCCGCGGTGTGGCAGGGAGCATGGTCGAGTGCCGTTCCCCTCTTCCCGGGTGAGACGCGGGACTCGCCCGTCTTGACGGTGACCGAGACGGGGGCCGCCGGTACCACCCTGCGCTGGCGCCTGGCTCCGACCGTGACCGCGTCGTCGAGCCTGACGACCCAGCTCTACGTGGGAGGGTGCGGGAGCTCCACCCTCATCGCCGCCGGCGCGTCCTACGCCCCGCCCGGCGGATTCGCCCCGGGGCAATCGGTCGACCTGTGCCTGCGCGTCACTCTGAAAGCGGACGCGCCCTCGAACATCCAAGGCACCGCGCTGACCCCGTCCGTCTCGGTGAAGGCCATTCAGGTGACGCAATGATCGCGCGGAATCGTCTGCAACATCGCCTCGGGATCGGAGCGGCTGCGGCGGTGCTCGTCTTCGCCGCGCCCGCTGTCAGCCCCGCGTCGGCGGCCTGGGAGACGGAGGCGACGGCTGCGGCTCCGGCTCTCACGGCAGGTGTCCTCGCGGCGCCCGTCATCGGCTGCGCCACCGGCGGCACGGTCCTCGCACCCACCGCCACCCTGTCGTGGAACACGGTCGCCCGAGCCACGGGGTACCGCGTCACGCTCACCTACCCACCGACCGGGGCCACGACGGTCCTCGTCGACAGGCAGACGGCGACCTCGCTGAGGGTCGACACCGGTCTGCTCGAGAGCGTCCTCGGCGGGCTGCTGACGACCCTTCTCGGATCGACGCCTTCCATCGTCACCGTCCAAGCCCTCACCGACGGCGCGTGGGTGTCGGTGCCGAGCAACGGCGCCCCGATCGCCGTGACCGGCCTGCTCCAGATCGGATTGCTCGGCGGTGTGAAGTGTCAGCCGTGAACCTCCGTCGCGACCACCGCACCACCCCGCCCGACGCTCCGTCGCACCGCGGCTGGGCCCGCGCCCGCGCGATCGTCGGCACCGTCGTGCTCGCCGTGGTGTCGCTCTTCGCCCTGCTCACGGTCGCGCTGCCCCTGATCCTCGGCGCGCAGACGTACACCGTGCTGACCGGGAGCATGCAGCCCGGCATGCCGCCCGGAACCCTCATCGCGGTGCGCTCGGTTCCCCTCGACGCGGTGCGGGTCGGCGACGTGGTGACCTATCAGATCCGCTCCGGCGATCCCGCGGTGGTGACCCATCGCGTCGTCGGCACGACCAGCAGCACCGGAGGCGAACGTCTGCTGGTCACGCGCGGCGACGCCAACGACACCGACGATCCCCCGGTGCAGTCGGAACAGCTGCGGGGCACGGTCGTGCTCGCGATGCCCTACCTCGGCTATCCAGGCGCCGTCTTCGGCGGGCAGCAACGAGGCGCGGTCGTCGCTGCCATCGGTGTCGCCGTCGTCGGATACGGCTTGGCCTTGCTGGCCTTCGACGCCCTCCGCGCTCGTCGCACCACGGCGGCCGGTCCGGCTGCCGGCGCGTTGATCGTGGTCCTCGTCTGCGCCCCGTTCTTCTCACCGAGCCCCGCCTCGGCGGTGGAGGGGACGGATGCCGCGGCGCCCGACCGACTGCTCGTGAGCGTGGACGGAGAGCAGTTCGTGCCCGACGGCTCGGTCGCGCTGTTCGGCGGGGTCGGCGAGCTCGTTCCCGGTCAGACGGCGGACGCGACGCTCTGGGTGCGCAACGCCGGCGCCGATCCGGCCCGTGTTTCGTTGCGCGTCGACGCCGCTCCGGCCTCCGCCACCGTGCCCGATGAGGCGCTGGCCTCTGCGCTCCAGCTCGTGGTCGCCGCCTCGCCCGTGCCCGAGGGGGCGTCGTGGGTCAGCGAGATCATCCCCGCCGGTCAGACGATCCGCCTCGACGTCGGATTGAGGATGGATGCCGCTGCGGGCAACGCTTCGCGCTCCGCCTCGGCCACCGTGCTCCCCATGGTCACCCTCACACAGGCCGTCGCCGCCCTCGAGGCACCGGTCGCCCATCCGCCGTCGAGGGTGCTGCCCTGGACGGGAATCGGTGCGCCGCTCGCACTCCTCGTCTGCGGTGCCACGCTTGCGATCGGCATCGGGGTGACAGTGCAGTCACGACGCCCGCAGAGAAGGTAAGGATTGCCTTTTCACCAGGGATTTAGCCGAGCCTTCTCTTGCTTGCGGAATGCTCCCGCGTGAGTAGCGTTGCATTCACAGACTTCGTTCACTGCGACAAGGAGCAGATATGAGCACCGTTCAGACCCCCGCCGCCACCACCGTCGACCCGACGATGGCCTCCGGCACCGCCCAGTTCCTCTCCCCCGTCGTCATCGGCCTCGAGGCCCTCGTCGTCAACGGCAAGCAGGCGCACTGGCACGTGCGCGGCTCGAACTTCATCGGCGTGCACGAGCTGCTCGACACCGTCGTGGCGCACGCGCAGGACTGGGCCGACCTGGCCGCCGAGCGCATCGTCGCCCTGGGTCTTCCCATCGACTCGCGCCTGTCGACCGTCGCCGCCAAGGCGAAGGCCACCGACGTGCCCGCAGGCTTCGCGCAGTCCGACGTCGTCATCCGCGCCGTGATCGCCGACATCGACGCCGTGCTGGTCGACATCGAGGCCGCCATCGAGGGCCTCGACGAGATCGACATGTCGAGCCAGGACGTCGCCATCGAGATCAAGCGCGGCCTCGACAAGGATCGCTGGTTCCTCTTCGCGCACCTCGCCGCATAAGACGGATTCCGGAGGGGGCGGTGCTTCGGCATCGCCCCCTCCGTCGTGCGGGCGCGCGGCGCAGACATGAACAGTGTCTCGCCGCAGACGCCTGGGGGCCGAGGCGCAGACGTCGTCTCACCCCTTGGCACCCGGGCGGCGTCACTCCGTGGGGTCTGCCAGCGCCTCGTCGAAGCGTCGCCGCCGGACGATGACGCCCCCCGCCAGCAGAACGAGTGCAGACGCCGTCAGACCCGCCAGCGAGGCGTCGCTCGCGCCGGTCGCCGCCAGCTGAGCACTGCCGCCGGCCATCGAGGCGCGCTCCACCGCAGACGCACCGGCACGGTCGATCGTGAGGGCTGTCCGCGCGGAGCGGCCCGACGTCTCCCCGATGAGCACGAGTTCGTGCGTGTCGCCCACGACATCGCCCGGGATCGAAACCGTCGCGTGTAGAGACCCGGTGGCATCCGCTCGCGCCGAGCCGAGAACGACCGGCGTCGAGTGCAGTTCGATACGCACCTGCTCGCCCGGCGCGAAGCCGGTGGCCGTGACCGATAGACCCCCACCGGGTCGCACCTGAGAGGAATCAGTCGCAACAGTGGGGGTCGAAACCGCGACGATGGTGATGTCGGCGATGTCCGGAACGCCGACGGTGTCCGGCACCATTGCCCACATCTGAAAATCGCCGGGCGGCACGTCGGCAGGCACTGCGACCGTTCCGTCGTAGGAGCCGTCCTTGAGCTCGACGGTTCCGAGCTCCCACCACCAGGGTGCCCCGCCGCTGACGGTCAGGACGAGACGGATGCGCTCCATCTCCCCGAAGTGGCGCAGCGCGACCCGCACGAGATCTCCCGGCGCGGCGGTCGAGGGCGCGACGGATAACTCTGGAGCGCTACTGGCGATCACGGTGAGGTCCGCGACCGCGGGCACGCTGAGCGAGTCGGGGATCATCGCCCAGATCTGCCAGTCACCCGCCGGCACATCGCTCGGGATCACTACGGTTCCGTCGTAGGCGCCGTTTCCGAGCTCGACGGTCGGGAGTTCCCACCACGGTTCCCCGCCGGGAGCAGTCAGCCCCAGACGCACCTGCGTTCCCGGAAAGTCCCGGATGGTCAGAGCGACGCTGCCGCCCGGCTCCACCGCGTCCGGCGATACGGTCATCGTGCTCTGTTGCACCGCGGAGACGATCTGCAACGGGGCGCTGAGCGTACCGGCCGCTGTGTTCACGACGGAGACGAAGTAGGCGCCCGGCGCCGCGTCGGCGGGGACGGATGCGCTGAACTCGGCCGTGCCGCCTGCTCCAACGGTCGCATCAGCGCGCCAGATGTGATCGACGAACGGGCAATCGCAGTTGCCTTGCGGCTGCGTGGCGATGATGGCCGTGAGCCCGCGTCCCGGTTCGGCGCCGGTCACGCCGAACAGCGCGAGGGAACCGGCGGCGACGGTCGGTGTGTAGATGTCGAGGGCGGCCCCTGATGTCGTCTCGGCGAGTTCGCCGCTCGTCGCCGATGCAGGTGCGCTCGCGACCGGCGCGGGTTCTGGCGGGACTTGTTCGTCGTCCGCGTGCGCGGCAGGGGCGGTGAGAAGGGTGCCGATGGCGAATGTCGCGAGCGCGACACTCCACCCCCATCGAGGTCGTCGTTCCATATGTGTCTCCTTGCTCGAAGCAACCGTGCTGTAAGTACGCCGTGACGCAGGCCAGCGGACGCTGAGTCCAGGATGGCCGGGGCGAAGGATTCCGGTGCCCGAGCGGCGGTCGGCTATTCCGGACGAGGTCGAACACCTGCGCGTTGGCTGGTGCGGCGCGGTGCCTGGAGTCGGGAACGCCACCGGTCGCTGTGGCTTTCCGGGCCGTTCCGGATCCGCATCCGGAGAAGTCGGAATAGCCCGCCGTCACACTCGTCGAGCGGCGGATCAGGAGCGTGGTCGACGCGTCATGATGTTCTCCGGAACGGCCCCCCACGATCCGTCGTCGCTCGCGTCGCCCCTTCCCCGCATCACAGAAGGACGATCATGGAGATCCCCGTACCCGATTCCCCTTCCCCCGTCGACTCCGTCGCGACCTTCGCAGCCGACCTCCGTTCCGTACGCCTGCGCGCGGGTAACCCGACCCTCGTCGCCCTCGCGACGTTGACGGGTATCTCCAAGAGCGTGCTGTCGGATGCGATGGCCGGCAGGCGACTCCCCACCGAGAAGACGACCACGCTTCTCGCCGAAGCGCTCGGCGAGGATCCTGCTCCCTGGGTGAGTCGGCGAACGTTGCTCGCATCCGCGCCGCCGACGTCCGCGCCGACCGCCGACCCCTCCGGCGGGACGCGGGTGGTCTCGAGGAGACGGATGATGCTCGCGGTCGTCGCCACCGGGATCCTCTGCGTGTCGCTGACCAGCGCCGCCTGGGCCGCCGTCGTCCTTCCTCTGATCACCGTGGAAGCAGCGCCGAGCCCGAGCACACCGGGCTACCTTCCCTACGCCGACGGAGTCGACCCGATGCAGACGGTGTGCCGAGAAGACGCCGTCATCGCCGCGAGCGATCAGCGGCTCGATGGCGCCGTGCAGGTGCAGATGATGTACTCCAAGACCTGCATGGCGGTCTGGGGCCGTGTGACCCGGTACGACGGCGACGCCAACGGGGAAGAACTCGAGATGCGCATCTACCCGGCGATCGACGTCGAATCGTCGCGCGCACAAGAGCGCTCGGCATTCGATCTGCAGTCGCTGTACACCCCGCTGATGATCGAGCCCGACGTCGAGGCACGCGTGTGCGGACTCGCGAGCATGACGAAGGACGGGGTGCGGGTCGAACTCGGTCCACCCCAATGCATCTGATCGCCCGCCCGGCTCTTCCGTTCCGAGAGGCCGGGTCTCGTCGCCGTGCGCAGGGCCTGCCGACGGCTCACGACCCGTCAGACGAAGGCGACGGCCTCAGGCGCCGTGCGTGACGCGGCCGGCCACCAGGGTCGCGCGCACCGGCATCGCTCGCAGGCCCCGCTCGTCCGCCGTTCGCGGGTCGGCGCCCACGATGACGAGATCGGCGAGCGCTCCGGGTGAAATCTCCGCGGGAGCGGTGGATCCGCCCGCGGTCGACGCCGCGATGGCCGTGTCGATGTCGACCCGCTGATGCGGCTGCCACGCCTCGCGTCCGTCGCGAGTGCGAAAGACGGCGGACGCCATGGCTGCCCAGGGATCGAGCGGTGCGACCGGCGCGTCGGAGCCGAACCGCAGATTTGCCCCGCTGTCGGCCAGGGCGCGCAGCGGGTAGGGCTGGGCGGATTGCTCGGCCCAGATGGCATCCGTCATGTCCCGATCATCGAGCGCGTGCTCGGGCTGCACGCTCGCGGCGACGCCCAGACGGGCGAAGCGCGGGATGTCGGCGTGCGCCACGAGCTGGGCGTGCTCGATCGTGCCCACCGCTCCGGTGCGGGCGTAGGCGTCGAGGGCGTGGGCGTTCGCGAGGTCGCCGATGGCGTGGATCGCGCACTCGAGTCCCGCCGCGGTCGCGCGCGTCATGAGGTCGACGAGCTGCTCGGGCGGCACCGTCAGCAGGCCGTGGTTGCCGACCTCTCCCGGATAGTGGTGGGCGCACGCGGCGGTGCGAGTGCCGAGCGAGCCGTCAGTGATCGCCTTGAGCGGCCCGACGCGCACGAGGTCGTTCGTGGCTCCCCGCACGGGGTCTCCGGTGCGCAGCCCCTCGGCGATCGCGCGGTCGAGGTCTTGCGGGTAGGTGCCGTACGACACGCGCACCGTGTCGAATCCGCGGACGACGCGGCGCTGCCACGGTTCGTCGTTCCACGTCATGTCGAGGTCGACGAGACCGACGATCCCCCGGGCAGCCGCGGCGCGTGCCATGCGCTCGACGGCCCGGTCGGCGGCATCCGGTGCTCCGGCGTTCACTCGGCGCGAGATCTCGAACGCGTCCTCTTCGACGACGACTCCGGATGCCGCGGGCTCGAAGCCCTCGCGACGGAAGGCCGCGCTGTTCATCCACACGCTGTGCACGTCGGCGTTGATGAGGTAGGTCGGCACCTCTCCCG
Source organism: Microbacterium sp. BH-3-3-3 (assembly GCF_007679045.1). Taxonomy (GTDB): domain Bacteria; phylum Actinomycetota; class Actinomycetes; order Actinomycetales; family Microbacteriaceae; genus Microbacterium; species Microbacterium algihabitans. The sequence goes on from NZ_VEFS01000008.1 coordinate 18,891, forward strand.
TCACCCCGTCGAGCAGATCGAGGGAGGGTGCGTCGGGCCACAGACCGTCACGAAAGCCCGCCCCGATCCGGCGGCCCTCGTCGTCGGTGGGGGCGAGCGCCATGATCGCGGCCGCCTCGCGGGCGGTCGACACCTCGCCGAGGGGCACGCGGTCGGCGACGAGAGCCCACTGCAGCGCGTGCACGTGGTGATCCCACAGCCCGGGCAGCAGCCAGCCGCCCTCGCCGTCGAGCACCACGCCGGTGGGGCGCAGGTTGCCCGTCGGCGCGATGTCGACGATGAGTCCGCCGGCGAGCACGAGGTCGACGGGCTCGGGCGTCGGGAGGAACTCCCGGCCGGGTCCCGCCACGCGAACCGCGCGGACGAATCCGACCTGCTCGCCGATCACGGGCGCACCCGGGCGTCGGCGGCGCGGCGCATCTCGGTGACGAGCGGAGCCCGTTCCGGCCCTTCGTCGGCGAGGCCCGCGATGATCGTCTCGACCACCTCGGCCGTCCTGTTCTGGCTGAGCTTGCGCTTCGCCATCACGCGGGTCGGGGTGAGGCGGAACCCGACGGTCCCCCGCTCGAGACGCTCCACGAAGGCGGCGTCGTTCGGCAGGCGGTACAGACCCCGGGCGTCGTCGCCGTCGCCTTCGAAGCGGTCGACGAGCCGTTCGAGCACGCGGAGATTCTCGTCGGGCGAGAGCAGTTCCGGGATGCCGGAGAGGTGCGCCGACACGAAGTTCCAGGTCGGCACGGCGGGCACGTCGCCGTACCAGCGGGGCGTGATGTACCCGTGCGGGCCCTGCACGACGACGAGCAGCTCCCGCTCGCCGAGGCCGAGGATCGCGTCATCGGGCTTGCCGACGTGCCCGACGATCGTGAGGTCGTCGCGGGTGTCGTCGAGCATGACCGCGTAGTGCGAGGCGACGAGGCCGTCGTCGGTCTGGCTGACGAGGGTCACCCACGGGTTGAGGTCGATCAGACGACGGATCTCTCCGACGTCGGTCATCGCGAAGCTAGGGTTCTGACGCACCGGATCAGCCTAGAACGCAGCGACCGGCCCGCAGGTCCCTGAGCCTGTCGAAGGGACCGCAACCCGCGCACGCACCCAGGTCCCTGAGCTTGTCGAAGGGACCGCAACCCATGAGACGCCGGTGGCTTCGACAGGCTCAGCCACCTCACGCCCAGTCGCCCACCCAGGTCCCTGAGCTTGTCGAAGGGACCGCAACCCGCGCACGCACCCAGGTCCCTGAGCTTGTCGAAGGGACCGCAACCCGCGCACGCACCCAGGTCCCTGAGCTTGTCGAAGGGACCG
>NZ_VEFS01000009.1 GCF_007679045.1 Microbacterium sp. BH-3-3-3
ACCCAGGTCCCTGAGCCTGTCGAAGGGACCGCGACGCGCGCGCCCCCGGTGGCTTCGACAGGCTCAGCCACCTCGCCTCAGGCCCGACAACCTCGCAACCCAGGTCCCTGAGCCTGTCGAAGGGACCGCGACCCGCGTGCCCCCGGTGGCTTCGACAAGCTCAGCCACCTCGCCCAGCAACCCGCGCGCCCCCGGTGGCTTCGACAAGCTCAGCCACCTCGCTTCAGGCCCGGCAACCTCGCAACCCAGGTCCCTGAGCCTGTCGAAGGGACCGCGACGCGCGCGCCCCCGGTGGCTTCGACAGGCTCAGCCACCTCGCCCAGCAACCCGCGCACCCCGACGGCTTCGACAAGCTCAGCCACCTCCCTGCCCCGGAACGCAAAGAGCCCGCCGACGCACGAAGGCGTCGACGGACTCAGCAGCGCGAACCCGGAGGCTCAGGCGAACTCGGCGTCGTCGTCGTAACGCACGACGACCTCGCCCGCGGCATCCTGGCTCACGATGACCCCGGTGTCGAGCTCGGCGACGGGGCGCCCCTCGAGGAAGGTCAGCGTCCACTTCGGAGCGGGCGCGCTGAGCCCGTCGGGGTTCAGCGCGGCTTCGACGGCGGCGATCTGGGCGTGAAGAACCTCGGGAACAGCCTTGGGCGGCTGCTCGCGGGCGGTCCAGCGGGTTCCGAGTTGCATCAGGCCTCCTGGGGTGCGAAAACGATGTCGGTCACGGTGGTGGTGTCGGCCTCGGCGAACAAGATCGTCTCGATGCGGCCCACGGCGCGCAGGTCGCCCTCGGCGAGGCGCAGGGCCTCGACGTTCGGCCCCGACACGGTGAGCGAGGTCACCTGCGTCTTCTGCGAGGCCTTGGCCTCGGTCTTGGCGCGACGGATGCCGATGAGGGCGGCGCTCACCGCGGTGAGAACTGCCGGGTCGCCCTCGATGCCGAGCGGCTCGGGCCAGGCCGCGGTGTGCACCGAGCCCTCTTCGAACCACGACCACACCTCTTCGGACGCGAACGACAGCACGGGCGCGAACAGACGGACGAGCGTCGACAGCGCCGTGCGCAGCGCGAGGGCGGCCGAGGCCTGGCCCACGTCGGACTGGTCGTACGCGCGCTCCTTCACGAGCTCGAGGTAGTCGTCGCAGAACGTCCAGAAGAACGACTCCGTGATCTCGAGCGCCCGCGCGTGGTCGTACGCCTCGAAGGCGGCGGTGGCGTCGCGCACCACGGCATCCAGCGTTGCGAGCATCGACGCGTCGAGCGCGTGCGTCACCGCGGCGCCCTCGGGCACGGGGAACGACAGCACGAACTTCGCCGCGTTCAGCAGCTTGATCGCGAGGCGCCGACCGATCTTCACCTGCGTCGGGTTCTGCGGGTCGAACGCCGCGTCGGTGCCCAGGCGGCTCGACGCCGACCAGTAGCGCACCGCGTCGGAACCGTGCTGCTTGAGGATGTCGGCGGGCGTGACGACGTTGCCCTTCGACTTCGACATCTTCTTGCGGTCGGGGTCGACGATGAAGCCCGAGATCGCGGCATCCGTCCACGGGCTGCGGTCGTCTTCGAGGGCGCTGCGCAGCATGGTCGAGAAGAGCCACGTGCGGATGATGTCCTGCCCCTGGGGGCGCAGGTCGAACGGGGCCACGAGATTCCACAGCTCCTCGTCGCGCTGCCAGCCACCGGCCAGCTGCGGGGTGAGCGACGAGGTCGCCCACGTGTCGAGGATGTCGCGCTCGGCGTCGAAGCCGCCCGCCGCGCCCCGCTGGTCTTCGGTGTAGCCCGGGGGCACGTCCACCGTCGGGTCGACCGGCAGCGAGGCGAGATCGGGCGTCAGCACGCGCGAGTAGTCGCGCTCACCACTGTCGTCGAGGCCGTACCAGACCGGGATCGGCACGCCGAAGAACCGCTGACGCGACACGAGCCAGTCGCCCGTGAGGCCGCTGGTCCAGTTCTCGAAGCGCACGCGCATGAAGTCGGGATGCCACGACATCTCGCGACCGAGCGAGATGAGGCGCTCGCGCAGCTCGGCGTCGCGCGCGCCGTTGCGGATGTACCACTGGCGCGTCGACACGATCTCGAGCGGGCGGTCGCCCTTCTCGAAGAACTTCACGGGGTGGGTGAAGGGCTTGGGGGCGCCCTCCATGACGCCGGACTCCTGCAGGAGCTCGACGATGCGCTTCTTGGCGCTGAACACGGTCTTGCCCGCGAGCTCGTCGTAGGCCGCCCTCGCGGCATCCGTCACGATCACATCGGGGGCCTCGGCCACGATGCGGCCGTCCTTGCCGATGATGGTGCGGTTCGGCAGGTCGAGCTCGCGCCACCAGATGATGTCGGTCACGTCGCCGAAGGTGCAGATCATGGCGATGCCCGATCCCTTGTCCTTCTGCGCGAGGGGGTGCGCGAGCACCGGCACCTCGACGTCGAACAGAGGCGTGCGCACGGTCGTGCCGAACAGCGGCTGGTACCGCTCGTCGTCGGGGTTGGCCACCAGCGCCACGCAGGCCGGCAGCAGCTCCGGGCGGGTGGTCTCGATGAACACATCGCCCGAGCCGTCGGTCTTGGCGAAGCCCACCCGGTGGTACGCGGCGGGCTGGTCGCGGTCCTCGAGCTCGGCCTGGGCGATCGCGGAGCGGAAGTCCACGTCCCACAGCGTCGGGGCCATCGACTGGTACGCCTCGCCGCGCTCGATGTTGCGCAGGAACGCCAGCTGGCTCGTGCGGATCGAGTCGTCGGAGATCGTGCGGTAGGTCTGCGTCCAGTCGACGCTGAGGCCCAGCTCGCGGAAGAGCTCCTCGAACTGCTTCTCGTCTTCGATCGTCAGCTGCTCGCACAGCTCGATGAAGTTGCGGCGGCTGATGGGCACCTGGTCGGCGGCCTTGCTGCTCTTGTTGTCGCCGCCCGCGAACGGCGGGGTGAAGTCGGCGTCATAGGGGAGCGAGGGGTCGCAGCGCACGCCGTAGTAGTTCTGCACGCGGCGCTCGGTCGGCAGGCCGTTGTCGTCCCAGCCCATGGGGTAGAACACGGTCTTGCCGCGCATGCGCTCGAAGCGCACCTTCACGTCGGTGTGCGTGAACGAGAACACGTGGCCGATGTGGAGGCTTCCGGATGCCGTCGGCGGCGGGGTGTCGACGGAGTACACGCCCTGGCGGCCGAGCTCGGCGGCGCGCAGGCGGTCGAAGACGTAGGTGCCGCGTTCACGCCAGGCGGCGTCCCATTTCTGCTCGAGGCCTTCCAGGGCGGGCTTGTCGGGAATGGTGGCCATAGGGGTACTCCTCGAGCGATATGGGCGGCACTGTGTGAGCGTGCCTGATGGGTTCTGCGTCCACGATACCGGGGGTCTCGCGCGAGCGCGCGTCGGGGCGCGCAAGCTCAGCGATTCGCGCAGATTCAGCCCGGCGGGGCGAATGCGGGCTGAGCTTGTGGGGATTGCTGAGGTTGCGCGGACATGCGTCACGTGCCGCGCGGTGTGAGGGAATCGCGCATCCTCAGCTTGCGAGGGTGGATGCCGACTGAGATTGCGGGGATCGCGGAGGTTGCGCGGACGATCACGCAATCGGCGCCCGCACAGGGTCAGGGATTCGCGCACCTTCAGCTTCCGGAGGCGGATGCCGACTGAGATTGCGAGGATCGCTGAGATTGCTCCATCTGCAGCGATTTGCGTGTTGGCATTCCTCCCCAGCGGGATGTTCATCCACAGGGGTCGCCGCGGTGCGTTTTCGCTGCTCCAGGCGGGCGACGATGGCGCACATGGATGACGCCCTCGCCCGTGCCGTCGCAACGCGAACCGCTGAACTCGGAGGCGTTGTCCGCCCGACCCGTCTCATCCGCGAGGGGCACAGCCGACACCGGATCTCCCAAGCGCTCCAACGTGGATTCGTTCTGAGGGTCAGGCGGGACTGGATCGCGCTTCCGACGGCCGACGCACACGTGGTCTCCGCCGCGCGAACGGGCGTCGTGCTGTCGTGCGTCACCGCCGCCGACAGGCGTGGGCTGTGGGTCGCCGAACGGCCGGACAAGCCACACGTCGCGTATCCCGGCCGGGGAAGGGTCGCAGGTCCTGCCGCCGTCGTGCACTGGCAGCGGGCTATCGTCCCTCGGCATCCGGATCTGCTCGAAGACGAGATCGAGAACATCCTGCTCACTGTCGCCTCGTGTCAGCCGTACGAGGCGGCTCGCGCGATCTGGGACTCCGCGCTGAACAAGAAGCTGGTCGATCTGGCGCACCTCCGCCGTCTGCCCTGGACCGGTGCCGCACGCCGGCTCGTTCGAGAGGCGTCGCCCTGGGCCGACTCCGGGCTCGAGACGTTCGTGATCGTCCGACTGCGGTGGATGGGTCTCCCCATCCGATCGCAGATCTGGATCCACGGTCATCGCGTCGACTTCCTCATCGGAGAGCGGCTCGTCCTTCAGGTGGACGGCGGACACCACGTCGGGGCGCAGCGCACGGAAGACATCCGCCACGACGCGGAACTGATGCTGCTGGGCTACCACGTCATCCGCGTGGGATACGAGCAGGTCATGAACCGCTGGCCCGAGGTGCAGGAGCAGATCATGCACGCCGTGGCGCAGGGGCTGCACAAGGCGTGAGCGGTCGCGCACACTCAGCGATTCGCAGATCTTCAGCAAGATGGGGCGGATGCCGACGGAGGTTCTGCGAATCTCGGAGGTGAGGCGGGTTACGAGCGAGACGCCGGCCGCGCAGCTCAGCAATCCGCACGGAGTCGCCGATCCGCGCGACCTCGGTGCCGAAAGACGGATGCCGACGGAGACTGGGCGTACCACTGAGGTGGTGAGTTCCTGTGGGTACACGGTGCTGCTTTCGCAAACTCAGCGATTCGCACATCCTCGGCCCCGAGGGGCGCATGCCGACTGAGGTTGTGAGAATCGCTGACTTTCTGCGGCGGGGCACCCGCCCGCGTTCGCTGTGAGCGCGCGCGGCGCCGCGGACTTTCCGCACCCGGTCCAGGAACCCCGGTAAGCTGAAAGCCTTCCCACCAGAGATTCCGAGGTTTCTCCATGCCTTCTTCGCTTTCGCGCCGCGTGCTGTCGGCTGTCGCCGTCGCGGCCGTCGCCGCCCTCTCGCTCTCGGCCTGCGCCGGGTCGGACCCCGCCGCGCAGGGCGACGGCGAGGTCGTCTGGGCGATCGAGGGAGCGAACCTCTCGGCCGGGCACATGGATCCGCAGACCAGCCAGCTCGACGTGTCGGCGATGGTGCAGCGCGCGGTGCTCGACTCGCTCGTGTTCCAGGAGGCCGACGGTACGTTCTCGCCGTGGCTCGCCGAGTCGTGGGACGTCGAGGACGGCGGCGCGAGCTACCTCTTCCGCCTGCGCACCGACGTGACCTTCCACGACGGCACCCCTTTCGACGCGGCCGCGGTCAAGGCGAACTTCGACCGCATCGTGAACCCCGACACCGCTTCGGCGCAGGCGGCCAGCATGCTCGGCGGTGACCTGTACGCGGGCACCGATGTCGTCGACGAGCACACCGTGCGGGTGCGCTTCACGCAGCCCTACGCTCCGTTCCTGCAGGCCGCCAGCACCGCCCTGCTCGGCTTCTACTCGCCGAAGGTGCTCGAGACCAAGGCCGACCAGCTGAAGGCCGGCGGCCCCGACGTGACCGTCGGCACCGGCCCGTTCGAGCTCACCGAATACACGCCCGACCAGGACATCGTGTACACCCGCAACGACGACTACACGTGGGGTCCCGACGGCGGTGGCAAGCCGAGCTTCAAGACGCTGCGCGTCGACATCCTCCCCGAGGCGTCGGTGCGCGTCGGTGCGCTCTCGAGCGGACAGGCCGACGTGGTGACCAACCTGCCGCCGAACCTCGTGCAGCAGGTTCCCGCCGACGACACCGTGAAGTCGATCGCCTACCCGGGCCTGCCGTACTCGCTGTTCCTCAACGAGAAGTACGGCGTCTTCGCCGACCAGAAGGTGCGTCAGGCGTTCACCCGCGCGATCGACGTCGACACCGCGGTGAACGAGATCTTCTTCGGTCAGTACCCCCGCGCCTGGAGCGTCCTCGGCGCGACGACCCCCGGCTACGACGCGAGCCTCGAGAACTCCTGGCCCTTCGACCAGGCTCAGGCCAACGCCCTTCTCGACGAGGCCGGATGGACGGGTCGGGATGCCGACGGCATCCGGACCAAAGACGGTCAGCGTCTCACCGCCCGGTGGATCGCCTGGACCCCGGTTCCCGACGACCGCGCCGCACTCGCCAACGCCGTGCAGAGCGACCTGAAGGCCGTGGGCTTCGACCTGCAGCGCGAGGTGCTCGAGCCGGGTGCCTACAACGAGCAGTACGGCCCCAAGACCTACGACGTCACCGACTGGGGCTTCTCGGGCGTCGACGCCGACCTGCTGCGCAGCCACCTCGCCACCGACGGGTTCCAGAACGCCTCGCAGGTGAGCGACCCCGCCCTCGACGCGCTGCTCGAGCAGGGCGCCTCGACGACCGACCCCGCCGCCCGCAATGCGATCTACGCCCAGGTGCAGCAATGGAACGCCGACCAGGCCACCATCGTGCCGCTGTACAGCCCGGCCCTGATCAGCGCCGTGACCCCGAAGGTCTCGGGTCTGACGTTCGACCTGTACGGCCGTCCGCTCTTCGCGACCGCTACGGTCGGCTGAGCCGTCGGGTCTCAGACACACTATTCGGATGCCACGCTCTCGCTCGCACGTACTGCTGACGCGCCTCGGCGGGATCGTGGCATCCGTCGTCCTGGTGCTCTGGGGAGCGGCGACGCTGGCGTTCATGGCGTTCCGGATCATCCCGGGCGACCCGGTCGACGTGCTGCTCGGACCGCAGGCGCAGGTGAGCGAGGCGGTCAAGGCCGGCATCCGCAGCGACCTGGGTCTCGACCGACCCGTGCTCGAGCAGTACGCGACCTTCCTCGGCAGGCTCGTGCGCGGCGACCTCGGTGAGTCGTACCAGCTGCGCCAACCGGTCGTCGAGGTCATCGGGCGCCAGCTCGCCCCGACTCTGCAGCTCTCCGCGCTCGCGCTGGTGATCGCCGTGGTGCTGGCCCTCGCCTCGTCGCTGCTCGTGCGCGGGCGGACCGGTCGGGCCGTGGCATCCGGGATCGAACTCGTCGTGCTGTCGTCGCCGGTGTTCTGGACGGGGCTGCTGCTGCTGAGCGTCTTCTCGTTCCAGCTCGGGTGGTTCCCAGTGTCGGGGGCGCGGGATGCCGCCGCGATCGTGCTGCCCGCGGTGACCCTGGCCCTGCCGATCGCGGCGCTGCTGTCGCAGGTGCTGCGCGACGGCGTCGAAGCGGCCGAGCGCGAGCCGTTCCTCACCACCGTCCGCGCGCGCGGGGCGACGCCCCTGCGCGAGAGCGTGCACCACACGCTGCGCCACGCGAGCGTCGGGGGAGTGACGCTCGCGGCCTATCTCGTCGGGTGGCTGCTCGGCGGCGCGGTGCTGGTCGAGACCGTGTTCGCCCGACCCGGCATCGGCCGCGTGACGCTGACGGCGATCACCGACCGCGACCTGCCGGTGATCACGGGCGTGATCCTGCTGAGCGCCCTCGTCTTCGTCGTCGTGAACACCGTCGTCGACCTCGTCGTGCCCCTGATCGACCCGCGCCTGCGCACCGCCGCGCCGGCGGTGGCCGCCCGAGCGGCGGTGCCGTCGTGAGCGCCCCCGTCACGCTGCGGCAGCGCACCCTCCGCGGTCAGGCCGCCGCGCTGTGGATCGCCGGCGCCGTGCTCGCCCTCATCGCCCTGGCCGCCGTCGCCCCCGGGCTGCTCGCGACCCACGACCCGCTGCTGACCGACGTGCGCGCTACCCTGCAGCCGCCCAGCGCCGCGCACTGGTTCGGCACCGACCAGAGCGGACGCGACGTGTACTCGCGCGTGATCTACGGGGCCGGACGCTCGGTCGGCATCGGCCTGCTCGCCACCGGCCTCGCCCTGGTCGTCGGGGTGATCGCCGGTTCGCTCTCGGCCGTCGCGCCGCGATGGGCGGATGCCGCGGCCATGCGCATCGTCGACGTGCTGCTCGCGTTTCCGGAGTTCCTCGTCGCCCTGCTGGTCGTCGCGGTGCTCGGTCCCGGCCCGGTCAACGTCGCGGTCGCCGTGACCATCGCCGCGGTGCCCGTGTACATCCGCCTGGCGCGGGCGCAGACGCGCACCCTCGCCGCAACCGAACACGTCGAGGCCGCACGGATCATCGGGGTGCCGACCGCCGTCGTGCACGTGCGGCACGTGCTGCCCGGCGTGCTGGGCGCGGTGAGCGTGCTGGCCACGATCGGCATCGGTACCTCCATCCTCGCCGCCGCCGGGCTGAGCTTCCTCGGGCTCGGCCCCACCGAACCCACCGCCGAATGGGGCCTCATGCTCTCCGCCGGACGCAACCTGCTGCTGCAGGCGCCGTGGGTAGCCGTCTTCCCCGGGCTCGCGATCACCGCGACCGTCGTGAGCGTCAGCGTGATCGGCCGCATCCTGCGCGCCCGCGCCGAGGAGCGCGACGCATGAGCGGGCTGCGGGTGCGTGGACTCCGCATCGACGGACCGACCGGCGCGATCGTGCGCGGGCTCGACCTCGACGTCGCCCCGGGCGAATGCGTCGCGATCGTGGGGGAGTCGGGCACCGGCAAGTCGGTGAGCGCCCGCGCCCTGCTCGGCCTCCTGCCCGCGGGCCTCACGGCTCGCACCGACGAGCTCGAGGTCGACGGCGTCGACGCCCGATCGTTCGGCGAGCGGCAGTGGCGCGGGCTGCGCGGCGACCGGATCGCCCTCGTGTCGCAGGACGCCCTCGTCTCGCTCGACCCGCTGCGACGCATCGGTGCCGAGGTGGCCGAGCCCGTCCGCATCCATGAGCCCGACGTGCGGGGAACGGCCTTGGCCGTACGCGTGCGCGAGAGCCTCGAGCGCGTGTCGCTGCCCGAGCCAGACACGCGAGCACGTCAGTACCCCCACGAGCTGTCGGGAGGTCTGCGCCAGCGCGCGCTGATCGCCTCCGCTCTCGCCGCGAACCCCACCGTGCTGGTCGCCGACGAGCCCACGACGGCGTTGGATGCCACCGTGCAGGCGCGCGTGCTCGACCTGCTGCGCCGCATCGCCGACGACGGCGTGGCCGTGGTCTTCATCAGTCACGACCTCGGGGCGGTCGCCCGCGTGGCGGATCGCGTCGTCGTGATGCACGAGGGGCGCGTCGTCGAGACCGGGTCGACCGCCGAGGTGCTCGCTTCTCCGCGCGACCCGCACACGCGCGCGCTCGTCGAGGCGGTGTCGCACGAGCCGCTCCGCCGGGCACCGCGCACCGACGCCCCGATCTTCACCGCCGACGCGCTGATCAAACGCTTCGGCGACCGGGCCGCGGTCGACGACGTGTCGATCGAGGTGCGCCGCGGTCGGACCCTCGCGGTCGTGGGGGAGTCGGGGTCGGGCAAGACGACCCTCGCGCGCCTGATCGTCGGAGTGACGGATCCGGATGCCGGGACCATGACGTTCGCGGGCCGCCCCTGGTCGTCGCGGGTCGCCCGCGGCGCCGCGCGGACCCGCGTGCAGCTCGTGCAGCAGAACCCGTGGGGCGCCCTCGACCCCCGCTGGACGGTCGGCCGCACGCTCACCGAGGCCGTGGCCGCCGGGGGAGTCGCGCGTTCCGAACGTCGCTCCGCCGTCGCCGCGCTGCTCGAAGAGGTGGGCCTGTCTCCCGCGTTCGTCCGGCACCGGCCCGCGCAGCTGTCGGGCGGGCAGCGCCAACGCGTCGCGATCGCCCGCGCCCTCGCCGTGACGCCCGACCTCCTCGTGCTCGACGAGCCGGTGTCGGCGCTCGACGCGTCGGTGCGCGCGCGGATCCTCGACCGCCTGCGCGCCCTGCAGACCGAGCGCGACCTCGCGATGGTGTTCGTCACGCACGACCTCGACGTGGTGGCCGGCATCGCCGATGACGTGATCGTCATGAAGGACGGGCGCGTCGTCGACTCGGGCACCGTGTCGTGCGTCTTCGCGGCTCCGCGGCATCCGTTCACCCGAGAGCTGCTGGCCGCGGCGGGTCTGGGCGCGCCCGGGGTGTGAGCCGGGGGTCGTGTCCGGCCCTTCTGCCTCCTCCGTTGAGTGTCCATAACACCCGGACGAGACCGCCCCCGCGTCCGGGTTTCTTGGACGCTCGACCGCCGCGCACACCCCGCAGCGCGCCGCGCGCGGCTCGCGTAGACTGGACGCACACGCACCGATCCGGCCATCACCGGGGAGCACGCGGAAGAACGTCCGGCCCTTCGACTCGCTCAGGGACCGGATCAGTAGAACCGCGCGGGGCAGGCCCGTCACAGCCGCAGTGAGAGTGGCACCGGTCCCGAACGGGGGCGGCGCAACGCGGGGTGGTACCGCGGTCCGCACGGATCGTCCCCGCAGGTGGATCCCAACCTGCGGAGAGACATGACCTACCCACGCCCCTCATCCTTCGGCCCGGCCGCTGACGCGCAGAGCGTCGCCGCCACGGCATCCGTCGTTCCGAGCCCCCGCTTCCCGTCGATCGAGAACGACACGCTCGACTTCTGGGCGCACGACGACACCTTCCGTGCCTCGATCGCCAACCGCGAGGGCGCCGAGGAGTGGGTCTTCTACGACGGCCCGCCCTTCGCCAACGGCCTTCCGCACTACGGCCACCTGCTCACCGGCTACGCGAAGGACGTCTTCCCGCGTTTCCAGACGATGCGCGGCAAGAAGGTCGACCGCGTCTTCGGGTGGGACACGCACGGTCTTCCCGCCGAGCTCGAGGCCATGAAGCAGCTCGGCATCACCGAGAAGGACGAGATCGAGGCAATGGGCGTGGCGCCCTTCAACGCCAAGGCCCGTGAGTCGGTGCTCGAGTACACGCGCGACTGGCAGGACTACGTCACGCGTCAGGCCCGCTGGGTCGACTTCGAGCGCGGCTACAAGACGCTCGACACGACCTACATGGAGAGCGTGCTGTGGGCGTTCAAGACGCTCCACGACAAGGGTCTCGCCTACGAGGGCTATCGCGTGCTGCCGTACTGCTGGCGCGACGAGACGCCCCTGTCGACGCACGAGCTGCGCATGGACGACGACGTCTACAAGATGCGTCAGGACCCCTCGGTCACCGTGACTTTCCCGCTCGTCGGGGCCAAGGCCGAGGCGCTGGGTCTCACGGGCGTCCGCGCGCTGGCGTGGACGACGACGCCGTGGACGCTCCCGACGAACCTCGCGCTGGCCGTGGGTCCCGGCATCCGCTACGCCGTGATCGAGGGCGGGCCGAACGGTGCCGCCGACGTGCACCGCGCTCCCGACGGCACGCCCGACGAGGCGTTCGAGGCCGTCGCCCACCGCTACCTGCTGGCCGAAGACCTGCTTCCGGGCTACGCCAAGGACCTCGGATACGAGAGCGCGGATGCCGCCCGCGAGGCCGTGCAGTCCACGATCTTGGGCTCCGAGCTCGAGGGCGTGTCGTACGACCGCCTCTTCGACTACTACGCCGATGCCTCGGTGTGGGGCACGCAGGACGCCTGGAAGATCCTCGTCGACGACTACGTCACCGTCAGCGACGGCACGGGCATCGTGCACCAGGCTCCGGCCTACGGTGAGGACGACAAGCGGTTGGCGGATGCCGCGGGCCTGCCGACGATCATCTCGCTCGACGACAGCGGCCGCTTCCTGCCCGCCGTCGCCGACGTCGCCGGCGAGCTGTGGATGGAGGCCAACCGCCCTCTGATCCGCCTGCTCAAGCAGGACGGGCGCCTGCTGCGCGAAGCCTCGTACGAGCACTCGTACCCGCACTGCTGGCGCTGCCGGAACCCCCTGATCTACAAGGCCGTGTCGAGCTGGTTCGTGCGCGTGACCGACATCAAGGACGACCTGCTGACGAACAACCAGCAGATCACCTGGGTGCCCGAGAACGTCAAGGAGGGCCAGTTCGGCAAGTGGCTCGAGGGTGCGCGCGACTGGTCGATCAGCCGCAACCGCTACTGGGGCTCGCCGATCCCGGTGTGGAAGAGCGACGACCCGAACTACCCGCGCGTCGACGTCTACGGCTCGCTCGCCGACATGGAGGCCGACTTCGGCCGCCTTCCGGTGAACGCCGACGGCGAGGTCGACCTGCACCGCCCGTACATCGACGACCTCACGCGTCCGAACCCCGACGACCCGACGGGGAAGTCGACGATGCGCCGCATCGAAGACGTGCTCGACGTGTGGTTCGACTCGGGCTCGATGCCGTTCGCGCAGGTGCACTACCCGTTCGAGAACCACGAGTGGTTCGACGAGCACGCCCCCGCCGACTTCATCGTCGAGTACATCGGGCAGACGCGCGGCTGGTTCTACGTGATGCACGTGCTCTCGACCGCGCTGTTCGACCGCCCGGCGTTCACCGGGGTGTCGTGCCACGGCATCGTGCTGGGCAACGACGGGCAGAAGATGTCGAAGTCGCTGCGCAACTACCCCGACGTGCGCGAGGTGTTCGATCGCGACGGGTCGGATGCCATGCGGTGGTTCCTCATGTCGTCGAGCGTGCTGCGCGGGGGCAACCTCGTCGTGACCGAGGAGGGCATCCGTTCGGGCGTGCGCGAGTTCCTGCTGCCGCTGTGGAACGCGTGGTACTTCTTCGCGACGTATTCGAACGCTTCGGCAGGCTCAGCGGGGGCCGCCTCGGGCGCCGGCGGGTACGAGGCCGAGTGGCGCACCGACTCCACCGACGTGCTCGACCGCTACATCCTGGCCCTCACCGGCGATCTCGTGACGAACGTCGCGGCCGACCTCGAGGGGCTCGACTCCACGACGGCGGCCGAGCGCCTGCGCGACTTCGCCGAGGTGCTGACCAACTGGTACATCCGCCGTTCGCGCGACCGCTTCTGGGTGGGAGTGACCGACGACCCGCGCAGCCGCGAGGCATTCGACACGCTCTACACCGTGCTCGAGACGTTGACCCGCGTCGCCGCTCCGCTGCTGCCGCTGGTCACCGAGCGCGTCTGGCAGGGCCTGACGGGTGGGCGCAGCGTGCACCTGACCGACTGGCCCGACGCGTCGGCGTTCCCCGCCGCCGAGGACATCCGCACCGCGATGGACACCGTGCGCGAGGTCTCGAGCGTCGCCAACGCGTTGCGCAAGCGCGAGGGCAAGCGCGTGCGCCTGCCGCTGCCGCGTCTGACGGTGGTGACTCCGGATGCCGCGGGCCTGGCCCAGTTCGATGACATCCTCCGCGAGGAGCTCAACGTGAAGAGCGTCGAGCAGGTCGCCCTTCAAGACGGGACGGCCGCCGAGTACGGCATCACGCACCGCCTGTCGGTCAACGCACGCGCCGCCGGACCCCGCCTGGGCAAGCAGGTGCAGCAGGCGATCAAGGCCGCCCGCGAGGGCGACTGGAGCGAGGTCGACGGACGGGTCGTCGCGGGCGGCATCGCCCTCGAGCCCGCCGAGTACGACCTGGTCGTCGAGACCGCCGGTCGCCCCGAGGGCGAGGCGCTGGCCGTGCTCGCGGGCGGCGGCTTCGTGCTGCTCGACACCGTCACGACCCCCGAGCTCGAGGCCGAGGGCCTGGCCCGCGACATGATCCGCGGCATCCAGGACACCCGCAAGGCCGCCGGCTTCGACGTGAGCGACCGCATCTTCCTCTCGCTCACCTTCGTCGAAGACGCCGACGCGCAGGCCGTGGCCCAGGCGTTCGACGTCGCGGGCGTGGCATCCGAGACCCTCGCCGAAGCCGTCGTGCTCGCCGGTCCCGAGGGTCGCCTGATCGAGCGCGGCGAACTCGCGCCGGCCGAGTACGAGACCGTCATCGACGCCAAGACCTACGCGAACGTCGGCGCCGTCACGGTGGCCGTCGCGCGGATCGGAGCCCCCGCATGAGCGATCGCACCAGGGCGGATGCCGTCTATTCGGCGCTGCTCGAACGCCAGGGCGAGCAGTGGGTGCAGCCGCGCGTCGAGCGCACGCGCCGCGTGCTCGAAATGTTGGCCGACCCGCAGCGCACGTACCGCGTCATCCACGTGACGGGCACGAACGGCAAGACCTCGACCAGCCGCATGATCGAGAGCCTGCTGCGTGCGATGGGGCTTCGCACGGGCCTGTTCACCAGCCCGCACCTCGAGCGCTTCACCGAGCGGATCCTCATCGACGGAGAACCCGTGGCCGACGCCGCGATCGCCGACGCGTGGGACGAGATCCAGCCGTTCGTCGGCATGGTCGACGGCGAGCTCGAAGCCGCCGGAGACGCCCCGCTGACGTTCTTCGAGCTGCTCACGGTGCTCGCGTTCGTCGTCGCGGCCGACGCGCCGATCGACGTGCTCGTGCTCGAGGTCGGCATGGGCGGGGAGTGGGACTCCACGAACACCGCCGACGGCGACGTCGCGGTCTTCACCCCGATCGACATCGATCACGTCGACCGTCTGGGCTCGACGATCGCCGAGATCGCCACGGTGAAGGCCGGCATCATCAAGCCGGGTGCCGCGGTCGTCTCGGCCGCGCAGCCCGACGAGGCCCTGCGCGCGATCCGCGCTCGCGCCGAGAAGGAGGGCGCGACGGTCGCGGTGGCCGGAGACGGCTTCGCCCTCGAGGGCCAAACCCTCGCGGTCGGCGGGCAGCAGCTCGACATCCGCGGGGTCGCGGGTGCGTACCGCGAGGTCTACCTGCCGATGTACGGCGCGCACCAGGGCGCCAACGCGGCCCTCGCCGTCGCTGCCGTTGAGTCGCTCATCGGGGGCGGCACCCAGCCCCTCGCCGCCGACGTGGTGGCCGACGGCATCGGCAACGCCACCTCGCCCGGCCGCCTGCAGCTCGTCGGCACCGCACCGACCGTGCTGGTCGACGCCGCGCACAACCCTCACGGCGCCCGCGCGTTGGTCGCCGCCCTCGACGAGGCCTTCGACATCGACGAGTGGGGCGCCGTGGTCGGCATCCTCGACGGGAAGGACGCGGTCGGCATCATGTCGGCCCTCGTCCCCGCCGTCGCGCGCGTGTTCGCCACGGCTCCCGACAGCGACCGCGCGACCGACCCCGACGTGATCGCCGATGTGGCCGAGGCCGCCGACCTTCCGGTCACCGTGCACCCGACCCTCGAAGACGCCGCCGACGCGGCGCGCGCGTGGGCCACGGAGTCCGACCGCCGGGCCGTCGTCATCGCCGGATCCGTCGTGCTCGCCGGAGAAGCCCTGCGCCTGTCGGAGCTCGAGGACTGGAAGTCGGGGTGGCAGGCGTGAGCCCGCGTGAGCCCCGCGCTCCGCGCCCCCGGCGCCAGCGCGGCGCGCAGGAGTCGCTCGGCTCCGTCGTGCTCGGCTTCGAGTCGATCATCGTCTTCCTCGGCGGTCTCGTCGTCTACGGCCTCAAGGTGCTCCCCGCGGGCATCGAGCCGTGGTGGGGGATCGTCGGCGGTGTCGTCATGGCGATCGCGATGGTCGCCGTCTCGGGCCTGCTGCGTCACCGCTGGGCGCTCTTCGCCGGGTGGGGCCTGCAGGTCGTGCTGCTGCTCGCCGGTTTCCTGGTTCCGGCCCTCGCCGTGGTCGCCGTCATTTTCGGCGGCATGTGGGCGTATGCGACGATCAAGGGAGCGGCGCTCGACCGACGCAACGCCCGGCTCGCCGCTGACCCCGACCTCTCGAACGGAGAATGACCCATGGCTACCGAAGAGACCCTCGTCCTGGTCAAGCCCGACGGCGTCGCCCGCGGCCTGACCGGTGCGATCCTGGCCCGCATCGAGGCGAAGGGCTACGCGCTCGTCGACATCCGCCTCGTCGAGCCTGACCGCGAGACCCTCGCCCAGCACTACGCCGAGCACGAGGGCAAGCCGTTCTACGAGCCGCTGCTCGAGTTCATGATGTCGGGACCCTCCGTCGCGATCCGCCTCGCCGGCAACCGCGTCATCGAGGGCTTCCGCTCGCTCGCGGGCACGACCGACCCCACCACCGCCGCCCCTGGCACGATCCGCGGCGACTTCGGCCGCGACTGGGGCCTCAAGGTGCAGCAGAACCTCGTCCACGGATCCGACAGTGTCGAGTCCGCCGAGCGCGAGCTCGCGATCTGGTTCTCCTGATCCCGGATGCCGAGAAGGCCGCCGCCCCGTGAGGGGTGGCGGCCTTCGTCGTTCGGGGGAGAGGTGGCTGACCCTGTCGAAGCCACCGGTGCCCTGCGTCAGGCTCGCGGCAGAGGTGGCTGAGCCTGTCGAAGCCACCGGGACCTGCGTCGGGCTCGCGGCAGAGGTGGCTGAACCTGTCGAAGCCACCGGGCCCTGCGTCGGGCTCGCGGCAGAGGTGGCTGAGCCTGTCGAAGCCACCGGGACCCGCGTCGGTCGGGGGAGAGGTGGCTGAGCCTGTCGAAGCCACC